>NZ_JBBOCD010000001.1:4800000-7822995 GCF_038002245.1 Paenibacillus sp. FSL R7-0128
GGACGTCTCTGAGGCCGTCACCAAAGATATTAATCGCAATCACCGTGGCAAAAATCGACAGTCCCGGCGGAATCCACAGCCATGGCCGGTTCTGGAAATCAAGAATGTTGTTCGCCGCGTCAATCATATTGCCCCAGGTCGGAGTAGGAGGCATGACCCCCAAGCCGAAAAAGCTTAGGACGGATTCACTGAGAATGGCACCGCCGATATTCAGCGTAGCCATAACGATCAGCAGCGGAACAATATTAGGCAGCAGATGGTGCAGCAGCTTCCTGCGGTCGCGCAGCCCCAGCACCACAGCCGCCTGCATGAATTCGCGTTCCCGCAGGCTTAGCATTTGTCCCCGCACCATTCTTGCCAGCCCCGGCCAGTTCACAATACTCAGCATCAGCATAACGATATACATCCGGTAATCCGTCGGAATCTTCCACTCCGAGAGCAATGCACCGAAGATGAAGAGCAGCGGCAGACCGGGAATGGTCATCAGCAGATCGGCAATCCGCATAATGATCTGATCCAGCAGCCCCCCGTAATAACCGGCAATGGCACCCAGCAGCGACCCGAGAAATACTGACAGCAGCATGGAAGCAAGACCTACGGTGAGGGATATGCGTCCGGCCTGCATCACCCGGGTCAGAATATCCCGGCCCAGCGCATCCGTGCCCAGCCAGTGCTTCAGGCTCGGGGGTTTATTCATGAATGCCATGTTGATTTTGTTATCGGTATAGGGCGAGAAGAACGGACCGATGAAGCATAACACAAACATAAAGACAACCACCGCGAACCCGGCAACGGCCAGCTTATTGTGCATAAGCCTCCGCAAGGATTGCCGCATTAGGGACGATTTGCGCAGTCCGGGGCGGATTCCCTCTATTTCTTTTACTCTGATATCAGTTGCCATGAGAACTCCCCTCCTATAACCGGACACGCGGATCAGCCACCCGGTACAGAATATCCGATAGCAGGGTGCCGATGACGGTCAAAATAGCCAAAAACATGGTGAAGCCCATCAGCAGCGGATAATCCCTTAACCCGAAGGACTTCATATACAATTGGCCGATCCCCGGCCAGTTGAAGATCTGCTCGATAATAATCGAGCCTCCGAACAGGGCAGGCAGCTCGAAGCCAACCAGCGTAATTGCCGGTAAAAGCGCATTGCGCAGCGCATGGGAGAACAGCACCTTCCGCTCCTTCAACCCTTTTGCACGGGCCGTCCGGATATAGTCCTGCTTGAGTACATCAATCATATTGCTGCGGAAGTAGCGGGTTAATGAACCCAGTCCAAGCAGCGTCATCACAATGACCGGCAGCGTCATATGCTGCACGACTTCCTTGAAGTAGGCGAAGCCTGCCGCGGTGCTGCCCGTAGACGTCATCCCGCCCGGCGGCAGCCACTTCAGATCCACAGCCATAATCTTGATCAGGAACAGGCCGATGAAGAAGGACGGCAAGGACATAGCAGCGAAGATCGCAATCATCACCAGCGTGTCGAACCAGGAATATTGCTTATAGGCAGAGATGACACCGATTATTACTGCGATAAGCCAGGTGAGGAACGTGGAAACAGCGGCCAGCAAAAAAGAATTCCAGATATAATCACCAAACAGCTGAAGCACCGGCTTCTGCTGGGCAAGTGAATATCCGAAATCCCCGTGGAAGGCATTGCTCATCCAGGTCCAGTAGCGTTCCAGTACCGGCTTGTTCAGGCCGTAGATCTCCCGCAGCTCCGCTTTGCGTTCTGCCGTCAGCTTGATGTTCCCGGTAATGAAGTCCCCCGGTGTAAGGGCATAGAGGCAGAAGATCAGCAGCGAGGCGGCAAAAAGGATGATCAGCATATACAGCATTCTTTTAGTCAGATAAGTGCTCATGTATGGCTCCTTAGGATTCATCCCCCTGCCTGCCCCCGCCTTGTGACGCAGACAGGAGATGAATCATTCGTTATTTCAGAGTCCAGTTCGGCAGACTGCCGGCAAGACCGATGAACGGGCTGACCGAGAGATTCTCAATGCGGCCGTTATAGGCGTATACCGTTTTTTTGTAATTGGTAAAAATGACTGGCAGCTCGTCGTTGAATAGCTGATACAGCTCTTTATAGACTGCTTTGCGCTGTTCAATATCCGTGGTAGCCAGCGCTTTGTTGTACAGCTCAGTAAACTTCGGGTTGTCATAGTCCGTGATCTCACCGTCGAAGAACTGCATGAAGCCATCCGCCGGATCGGTCAGCATGCTGGTAGAGAAGGAGACGAGATCATAGTCCCCGCTCTCTGTCTTTGAGACCAGCGAGTTGAAGTCGGCGAAGATCTCCGGCTGGAAGTCGATGCCGAGCGCCGCGAAGTTCTCTTTGGCGACCGCGATGAAGATGTCTGAGCTCTTGCTCTTGCTGGCCAGATAATGGATGCTGAGCGGCTTGCCGTCCTTCTCGCGGATGCCCCCTGCCCCTACCGTCCAGCCGGCTTCATCCAGCAGCTTCTTCGCCTGCTCAGGATCATATTTGTAAGGATTAATGCCTTCCTCAGTATAGGACCAGGAGATCGGCGAAGCAGGAATGTTGGCTATTGCCCCCGCGCCTTCGGCTGCGTCCACATAGATGCTCTGCCGGTCCAGCCCATAGACAATCGCCTGTCTGACCCGCTTATCCTTGAGCTGCTCATGCTTCAGGTTAACCTGCATATAGCCATAAGTGCTTGGGGTATACGGGAGAATATTGACATAACCGAGCTCTTTCAGCTTCGTGATATTTTCTTCTGTTGCAGGAAAAGAGGCATAGTCCACCTCACCCGTCTCAAGGAACTGCCAGGCATCCCCTGAGGTGGTTTTGTAGATAAAATGTTCTGTCTTAGGCTTGCCCTTGAAGTAATTCGGGTTGGCAATCAGCCGGACCTCTTGTCCGGGAATGAACTTCTCCAGCGTATAAGGGCCGTCGCCCAGCGGTTTCTCATGAAGCTTCTTGATGTATTCAAGCTGGCCGAATTTGTAGTCCTTGCCATAATAGGCCTTGGACAGCACATTGGAGCCCAGAGTCACCAGCGCCGTGGCATTGGGCTGCTCCAGCGTAACGGAAAGGGTCTGCGGATCAATAATCCGGATGCCTTCCACCGTCTTGGCCGTTCCGGCCTTGTAAGCCTCCCCGCCCTTCACCTTCAGTGAGGGAAGCGAAGAACCGCCGTCATAGGCTTTGTCATACTGGAGAGTCCAGGTGAATGCCACATCCTCCGCCGTGAGCGGCGAGCCGTCGCTGAACTTCAGATCTTTGCGCAGGTGGAACGTATATGTAAGCTGATCGTCCGATACCTCCCAGCTCTCGGCCAGCTCTGGCGTTGGCACCCCTTTGTCATCCACCGTCACCAGCGATGCATAGAGCAGCGAAGAGACATTACCGTCATAACCGCTCTCCTGGAAGTAAGGCGTGAAGGCACCGCTGGGATCGGTAAGGCCTACGATGATGGTATCGGTGCGTTTCTGCGCGGCTGCCGGCAGCTTCGTAAGGTCGGTTGCAGTAAAAGGCTCATTAAGCGCACCGGCAGGCACCACCTCTGGGGACGAAGTGGCTGCTGAGTTGGTTGAAGCACCCGGAGCAGAGCTGGCAGGAGTGGCTGTGGATGCTGCTTCCGGGCTACTGTTATCGGAGCAGGCGGACAGCAACAGCGAAGCTGTCAGGAATAAGGAGGACAACACAAACGTACTTTTTCTCATAACATCATCTCTTTTCTCACAATTTATAAATTCTAATAATTCCTACCCACTAAGTATGAATAAAGACCGATAGTTCACATTATAGAAAGTAAAGTCTGTTCTGTAAATAGAGAACTTAAAAATAATTCTCCAGAAGAAGAATTGAATTAGTGAATCACAGCAAAAAAAGCCAAAATCTTCTCCTTAGTTGAGAAGACTTTGACTTCTGGTTTGACGCTAAAGCAAAACTGAGAATATAAGCTGTCCGCTGTTATTTCAGATACTCTGACAGCTGCTCATTCATCTGCTGAATGCCCTCCATCCGCAGACTGTACGCAATGACGTTCTCGCCCTCGATATAAGCATTCAGCAGACCAGCACTCCGCAGACTTGTAATGTGATCATGAACAATTCCTTTGGACAGACCTGCCTGCCTGGCAATCTCCGTGAACGATTTGCGCTCACCGCCCAGCGATTTGAGAATTCGGAGCCGGCTCTTCTCGCCCAGACTGCGTAGTGTCCGGTGCATGACAGGTGAAATCTCTTCTTCCGGCACCTGGATTCTTGCGGCATAATGACAGATCGTCAGGTCACCGAAGTTATACAGGATATTAATCGGCTGAAAGTGGAACTGCGGAATCAGCACCAGCCTGCGCAGACCGCCGCCCGGCAAGAAAAAGAATCCGTTCGTTGTCTTGTTCACAAATTCTGCAACCGGGCTGCCTGTGAGCATCCCCCTCTGATCCTCAGCATGCTGCTGCAGCTTGTCCATGATCCCCGGATTGCAGCTGCTGAAGTATTGCCGGTTCCACTCCGACAGCAGGAAGACCATGCGGCTGCGGTATAGCTCCATTTGTACGGGGAAATTACTTACATAACCTCCAAGAGTCTCGTACATCTCCCCAACGGGCAGGCCTTCCAGCCAATCCAGCACACTGCTCACACTCTTTTTGTCAGGACACAGATGGATCAGCAGATTAAACAGCTTCCAATCATTATCCAGCTCCGTCTCCTCTAATACTTCCAGCAGCTCCGGGCTCAAACGGCCTGACACCTCCGCCGCCCAGGACATGCCGAGATCTATCTTTTTACTCCCCTTCTTGCAGATGTACGTATGTATACTGCTTATTAATTCATATACCGGGTGAAAATGAACCTCTGCCTTGTAATCCATGTCTATACCCCCTGATGCAACTTCTTGTCATTACAGCGTTAATGCCATAATCATATCATATTATTCCCTTATCCTTCTTTCGCTTTCTCGCTTTTTGCCGGGCGGGGTAGTAAAATAAAAACACTATATCCGAATGGAGTGAAGATACATGGAACAGATTGCAAAGGGAGAAGGACGTTTCTATATCGCTGGTGACGGAAAAGACCTGGCTGAGATTACATACAGAACCGAAGAGAACACAGGGAATCTGGTGATTGACCATACCTTTGTCTCCGAAGATCTGCGCGGCCAGGGGGCTGGAGAGAAGCTCGTGCGGGCGGTCGTTGAGCTGGCCCGTGAGCAGAGTGTCAAGATTGTACCAGTGTGCCCGTATGCGGCCCATCAATTCGAGAAGCACGCGGAATACAAGGATGTGCTCAAATAGGAGGAAGAACGTTTGACGAATACAGATACACTGAAACAGATTGAAGAGCTGCAGCAGCGCTGCGAGCAATATGAGGGCATTGCCTTGAAGCTGAACTGGGACATGCTCCGGCATCCAGGAGAAGCAGGCGGTGCGCAATACCTGGTGACCTATGAAAAGGATGTGCTGACCGGATTCATCGGCCTGTACGGTATCAGTGGTGATCTGGAGGTATGCGGCATGGTCCGGCCGGGCTACCGCCGCCGGGGGATCTTCAGCGCCCTCTGGAAGCAGGCAGAGACCATCATCCGGCAGGAAAAAGTGAAGACGCTGCTGCTGAACACACCTGCGGCTTCGGCTTCAGGCAATGCCTATCTGAAGACCTTGCCGCTTGCCTTCAGCCATTCGGAGTTTCAGATGAAATGGGATGGTAAGGGCAGCAAGGTTAGAGCCTCAGAGGCCAGCTCGGCCTCAGGCAATGTCATGCTCCGGCCTGCACGTCCGGAGGAGACGCCTCTACTCATCGCCTTCGACTGCGACGGGTTCCAGATGACCGAAGAGGATGCCGCAGAAATGTATGTGCAGCACGAACAGGAAGGCTCCCAGGAGCATATCATCATTGAGCTCAGCGGCCAGCCCGCCGGGAAAATGCGTCTGTGGTCCGAGGACAACGAAACCTGGATCTACGGATTTGTGGTAGACAAGAAGCTGCGCGGTCTCGGCATCGGCCGGAGTGCCCTGCAGCAGACCATTGAGCGGGAGCAGCGGAATTATAACGGAGTGAATCTGGAGGTTGCGCTGGATAACCCGAATGCACTGCGGCTCTATGAGAGCTGCGGATTTGTCGTTCAGAGCCAGCAGGATTATTACACCTATCCTTTGAACGGCTAGCCTGGCAACGAGTATTTCAAGAAGCATACATTTAGCCCATATGCCTGCGCACCAGCACAATGTATGCTGTTTTTCGCATACAATTCCTAAACAACCCAAAAAGCATCCCCTCATGGTCAATTGCCTTGGGGGAGATGCTTTTTTGACGTAGTCTCTTAACTCATCGTCTGCTTCTACATCAGTCCGTAGCCCCGCACCTGGGCTTCATCTCGGTCGCTGCGGCGGTTGCTGCATTTCACGCAGCCTGCTGCCTGTTCCTCCCGTTCCAGGAAGACAGACAGCAGGCGCACATAATCCAGCGATTCCTGCAGGGGCATGCCTGCCCCGTCATACAGCTGCCTGCGGCCATCCAGCAGCGAGTAGATGGCGATCGTCTCCGCCGGCTTCCCGTAAGCCTTATGGCAGAATACATTCGCCATATGCAGAAATCCGGTAATCACCTGCGGGTCAGCATGTACCATGAATTTCTGGATATTCAGACTGCGTCCCGTAAGCTTCGAATTCCAGGCCAGCTGAAAAATCACCGCCAGCTCAATCTCAAGCTCCCGGACAGGAACATGCCACTGTTCGAACCGCATCACCGGAATCTCTCCAGTGTAACTGCCTGCGACAATCCGCATCAGCTCATCAGCCACTGCCTGCTTGACATCCCAGTAATGCATCAGGGAAGGAAATGCATTGCCCTTAGGCGGCCAGCGGCGCTCCAGCAAAAACTGGACAGGCGTCTCCCGGCGCACCTCGGGCCGCAGACTGTAGTAGTCATTAAGCGTATGTCCGACTGCATATTGAACCTGCTGTCTCCAGCGGGGAAGTCCGGTAGCGGGAGCTCCGCTGCCGGCCGCCTCGGCCCCGCCCAGCATGATGTGCTCCATGCGGTAATCGTTCAGACGTCTGTACCGGCCAGCTTCAGCATCCGGCTTCGTTCCTGTGAAGTCTCCTGCCGCCGCGCCCATCCTTAAGAGACCGCCGCGCAGATCTCGATGAACTGGCGCCCGTAAGTGCGGCAAGCCTCTTTCTCCGCTGCATTCGGACCGTATTCAATCTTCAGGCTGGGCTGCACAATCTCGGCCCCGCGCTCCTTCAGCTTCTCTTCAATCTGATCCACTGCTCCGCAGTAGATCGCATACCCGGTGTCTCCGCTTCCGAAGGCCGCCGCCTTACAGGCGCTGAGATCCAGCTCATCCAGCTCTTCATAGAAATCCAGGAATTCATCCGGCAGCTCGCCGTCTCCCCATGTGTACGCACCCAGCATTACAGCCTCATACGCTTTTATCTCATCCGCATTGCAGTCCATGACCGATTTCAGTACAGCCTCTCCACCTGCCGCGCGTATTCCTTCCACGATCAATTCAGCGATTTCCTCCGTATTGCCAGTCAAGCTGGCATATGCCACTAGCACTTTAGCCATGACTTTTATCCTCCCAGGGTCCAAATGAAATGTATTCTCTATAATCCGGTCCCTTAAGCAGACCGTATCTTACTTACCTTAATACTGTGTTAATCTCATTCTATTTGATAATGATTATCATTGTCAATATTAAAAAAAGCGATTCTGCTCTTAGCCTGGCCATCCTTGCCGTATAACACAAACAGCGCCAGTCCAGGACATAACTGCTGCCCGGAGCTGACGCTGCTCAGTAATCCTATTATCATATGATGTGTGGAACGATTAATATCCGCCTTCCAGCAAGGTAATTGCGTTGCCGTCGGGATCACGGAAATTCATCTCTTTACCGCCGTACTCCATGGTTGCCGGAGGCTGGCAATCCAGTCCTTTCGCCTTCAGCTGCTCATACGTTTCGTCCAGACTGCCGCAGGAGAATACCAGATTAACGGTGCCGGTGGTAAGGTTCTCCCACTTGTCTGCGTTCCATATAATGATGCCGGGCTGGCTGGCGTCTATCGCAATTTTAGCCCCGCCAGCTTCTCCATAGCCCTCGAATGGAACCGGAATGCCCAGTACCTCCGAATAGAATGCTACCAGAGCTACGGGGTCTTTACTGTACAGGTTAATGCCGTCAAAAGCTGTAATCATAATGATATCCTTCCCTTCATTGCTTGTATTGTGATCGGGCTGGTGTCAGCCGTTCTATCCTCATTGTACTTCTGCCTGTATGGCTTGTATTGCAAAAAAACGACATCAGCGCCGGGCATGACTCAGCGCATCCAGCGGAGTTCTGCCTGCGAACTTCTTGAAATTGTTGATCAAATGCGACTGGTGGCTGTACCCGTAGGTGAACACCATATCCTGCATTACGCCCTTCGTCTGGGAGGAACGGTACAGGTCACGCCAGACATTCTGGAAACGGATAAGATCGGCGACCTTTTTGGGCGGAAGGCCGATATGCTGCCGGAACAGCCGTTCAAGCTGGCGGCTGCTTAAGCCCGAGCTGCTCTCCAGGCCCCCTGTCGTCATGATCCCGCGTGATGTAAGCAGCCTGTGGACTGCGTTCATCATCCCGTCACTGCTGCGGTTTCCCCGTTCCAATCTCCGCAAAAGGAAAGCTTCAGCAGCAGCGATGCGCTCAGTCATTGTACGGATATGCTGGAGCCTGTCTCCCAGCTCCTTACGGAAGGTTCTGAAATAATACTCTACCGGAACATGCACATTCAATACCTCCGTCAGCGGCTCGTCTGCGAACAAATGAACGGCCCAGAAGTGAAACCGGATGGCGAAACGCTCTGTCGTAACAGACTGTGCTGCTTGTCCTGCCTCAAACGGAGTGTCGTTAATCCCGCAAAAAATCCCGCCGGACTCCCCTGTCCGCTCATCCCATTCCCATATGATGTCCATGCAGCTATCAGGTATGATAGTCTCCGTCTGCTGCGGCAGCCGGGGCTGTGCTCCTGATCCCCAGTAGCAGCGGATATACGGCTGAAGCAGCCTGCCCGGCAGATACTCGCCGCCCCCGGCCGGATTGGCCGTTATCGGATGATACAGCGCCGAAAGATTATACATCCCAGTGCAGCCTCCTTCCTTTGCTGTAACCTTGTATTCAGATCATACACAATCCCTGTACGAAGCGCCAGAACACCTGCTTTTCGATTGGCCAAGTCCCCTGCTTACCGAATGATTATGTTGCAAAATGATCTGCCCTGCTTTTCCTGGTAATATTATACGCCTCTTGCTTGTTGGCTACACTGGGAATAGTCGCAGCTTTGCAACCATTTTGTTTGTAGCAGCAGGCTTAAATGTTGTACAATAAAGGCTAAATGACTTTTTGAAGGATGGATTAATAATGTATATAGCCAGTGATTGGAAAGACTATGAAGTGATCGATACCGGGGGCGGGGAGAAGCTCGAACGCTGGGGCGATATTATCCTGCGCCGGCCGGACCCGCAGATCATCTGGCCGCTGGCCAGCGAGAGCGCCAAATGGCGGGATGTGCACGGACATTATCACCGCAGCTCCGCCGGTGGCGGGCAGTGGGAGATGAAGAAGACGATACCGGAGGACTGGAAAATCAGCTACGGCAAGCTGAAGTTCCACCTCCGCCCGACGAACTTCAAGCACACCGGGCTGTTCCCGGAGCAGGCGGCCAACTGGCGCTGGATGATGGACAAGATCGCAGCGGCTAACCGGCCGATCTCCGTCCTCAACCTGTTCGCTTATACTGGCGGAGCCACTGTTGCGGCAGCAAGTGCAGGAGCCTCCGTCGTGCATGTCGATGCAGCCAAGGGGATGGTTCAATGGGCCAAGGAGAATATAGCCCTGTCCGGTCTTGCCGACAAGCCGCTCCGCTTCATTACCGATGATGTATTCAAGTTCGTCCAGCGCGAACAGCGCCGCGGCAGCAAATATGATGCTATTATTATGGACCCGCCGTCCTACGGAAGAGGGCCGGGCGGAGAAATGTGGAAGCTCGAATCCAGTCTTTATCCGTTCTTGGAGAGCTGCATGGAGATTATGAGCGACCGTCCGTTATTCATGCTGATTAACTCCTATACGACCGGCATCTCGCCAACCGTACTGCGCAATATGCTGTCAATGACGATGGGCAAGCGCTATGGCGGCAAGCTGAATTCCGGTGAGATCGGCTTGCCGATTACTGCCTCCGGCATGAATCTGCCTTGCGGGATTCTGGGCCGCTGGGAGGCGTAAGCCATGACCGGAACGAATAACGGCGCAGCAGGAGAATCCGGCAGCAGCCCCTCCCGGTTCGAGATTCTATATGAGGACAACCATCTGCTCGGCATTGTGAAGCCTGTGAATATTCCCGTTCAAGAGGATGCTACAGGCGACCCGGATCTGCTGACCCTGCTGAAGGAAGATGTGAAGGAACGCTACGCGAAGCCGGGCAACGTCTTCATGGGCCTGGTTCACCGGCTCGACCGGCCTGTTGGCGGGGCGATGATCTTTGCCAAGACCTCGAAGGCAGCCTCCCGGCTATCCGAGAGTGTGCGCACCCACGCCTTCCAGAAGGTCTATCTGACAGTGGTGCATGGTCAGCTTCCGGGCGCAGAGGCCCGGCTGGAGCATACGCTGCTGAAGGACCCTAAGAGCAATACCGTCCAGGCCGTCCGGGAGGGAACGCCAGGCGGCAAGCAAGCCATCCTTGATTATACCGTGATTGGTACGGCAGAAGGCTATTCGCTGGTGAGGATTGACCTGCTGACCGGCCGCTCCCACCAGATCCGCGTCCAGCTCAGCGACGTTGGATGTCCGCTATATGGAGATCAGAAGTACGGCGCGGCCGTGAACAGACCGGGACAGCAGATTGCCTTATGGTCTGCACTCACCCGGTTCCCGCATCCGGTGACCAAGGAAGAAGTCGAGCTGCTCTCCCTGCCTCCCCGTTCCTATCCCTGGAATCTTTGGACTCCGCAAATGCAAAAGCAGGCTATCCTTTAACGGACAGCCTGCTTTTTTGCATGATCATATAGGTTCTCAGTAGGTGCTTATACGGACTGTACCGAAGCTGCGTCATCCACGGCCGGGGCAACCGCCATCTTGCCCATGAGGTAGAGCAGCAGCTGCTGATTATGGGAGGAAATGGGGTCCAGCGCTTCTGCAAAAAAATCACTGCGGACCTTCAGTCCGCGCAGCGTCTCCCGCTGGCCTGTCTCGGTGATGCTCACCCAGACAATTCTGCGGTCTGAGGCATCGCGTTCACGGACAATCAGATTATGCTTCTCCATCCGGTCAAGCAGCATCGTTACGGCCGCCGGGCTGGTTGCCAGATGAGGGGCCAAATCAGAAGGCTTCATCGCATCACGCTCCTGCAGCAATTCCAGTACGGTAAGCTGGGCATCAGTCAGTGTAGGGGCAAGCTTGCTGTCCATATGTAGCTTATAGTCCTTTAATATCTTATGCCAGATTTTACTGAATTCAGTGGAGTGCACACTTATTCCTTCCTTTCCTGCGGATCTCTATAAGGTATATTTACTTTTTCGCCAGAAAAATTCCAAATCCTTCAAGGCCAAAAAATAAAATCATATCTGCAATTATTCCCCCCAAAATTAAAAACGCGGGCAGCCCGTTACTCTGAGCTGCCCGCGCCGTTCCATGCGGTATTATATTTTACTTGACTGCCTGAAAAAGAATGGCGATCTCGTCCTTCTTCTCGACAGCAACCAGCTGCTTGCCTGTAGAACGGCGTTCAGCAATCGGTGCCGATTCGGAAGAGAAGGAATGTACCGCGCCGCTCTGGGTGATGGCGGTCACCTCCAGCGGCTCCTTGCAATAGAATGCGCCTGCCAGCCTGCTGCCGTTCGGGCGGACACGCTTGCCTTCCTTGAACTCGAAGGTTGGCATCCCTTTGCCTCCGCGGCTCTGTGAAGGATAATCCACCATCAGGGAGCGCTTGGCATAACCGATGTCGGATATAGCCAGGATCTCGCCTTCATCCTCACTGACCCAGAAGCAGGAGACCACCTCATCTCCTTCACGGAGCTGAATTCCCCTAACTCCTGTGGCCACCCGGCCCATAGGATTCACTTCATTCTCACGGAAACGGATGCTCATGCCCTCACGGGTAATCAGCACGATGTCCTTGTCACCCCTGCTGTGCGCCACTGTAATGATCTCATCGCCTTCGGCCACCTTACAGGCGGCAACGGCTCCGGAACGGCTTGTAGAGTACTCCTTGAGCTCGGTACGCTTCACTTGCCCCTTGCGGGTGATGAAGACCAGACTGGCCAGCGGGTCCTCCAGGTTGCCGACCGGCAGTACACTGACGACACTGTCTCCCTTATTCAGTCCGATCACGTTGACGATGGCCGTCCCCGGATCTTTCCATTTGAACTCTGGAATCTGATGCACAGGAAGCAGGAAGTATTGACCCTTGCGGGTGAAGACGAGCAGGCTCTCCCGGGTATTTAGATCCAGCAGCTTGACGATATGATCGCCATCCTTGACGCCTGAAGAGTGACGCTCCCCGCCCGAACGGGTGAAGGACAGCATGCCGGTCCGCTTGATATAGCCGTCCGCAGAGAGCGCAACCAGCACATCCTCCGCATTGACCAGAACCTCCATGTTAACCTTAAGCTCCTCTACCTCTCCCTGAATCAGGGAACGGCGGTCGATTCCGTATTTGTCACGGATCTCCAGCAGCTCCTTGCGGATAACGGTAATCAGCTTCTTGTCGCTGTCCAGAATCCCCTGGAGCACAGCAATCCGGGCCAGCATCTCATCCAGCTCCTTCTGCAGCGAATGAATCTCCAGATTGGTGAGACGGTAGAGCTGCAAGGTAAGGATAGAATCAGCCTGTCTTTCGCTGAAGCCGAACATCCATACCAAGTTATTCTGGGCATCCTGGCGGTTCTTCGATGCCTTGATGGCAGCGATCACTTCGTCCAGAATGTTCAGCGCCTTGACCAGTCCCTCTAAGACATGGGCACGGTCCTCCGCCCGTTCCAGATCGAACCGGGTACGGTGAGTGACCACTTCCCGCTGATGGGCAATGTAGGCTTCAAGGATCGCTTTGAGCCCCAGCTGCTGCGGAGCCTTGTTAACGATGGCTACCATGTTGAAGTTGTAGGTGACTTGGAGGTCGGTTTTTTTGAGCAGATAGGCTAAGACGCCTTGTGCATCTGCCTCCTTCTTCAGCTCCACCACGATGCGCAGGCCCTCACGGCCGCTCTCATCGCGGACCTCGGCGATCCCTTCAATTTTTTTCTCCAGACGGATGTTCTCCATGGAGGTCACCAGGCGTGACTTCACGATCTGGAAAGGCACCTCGGTGATCACGATCTGCTGCTTCCCGCCGCGCAGATTCTCAATCTCCGTCTTGGAACGCAGATAGATACGGCCTTTGCCGCTGCGGTAAGCATCCATAATGCCGTCTCCGCCCATAATGGTTCCGCCTGTCGGGAAGTCCGGCCCCTTGATGAAGGTCATGATATCCTCAAGCGCAATGTCCGGCTTCTGCATGACCGCGATGCAGGCGTCGATGACTTCCCGCAGGTTATGCGGTGGAATCTCAGTGGCGAATCCGGCCGAGATCCCGCTCGTTCCGTTCACCAGCAGATTCGGATAACGGGAGGGAACAACCACCGGCTCCTTGGCAGTATTATCGAAGTTGTCCTTGAACAGTACGGTGCGCTTCTCAATATCGCGCATCATCTCCATGGCAATCGGAGACAGACGCGCTTCTGTGTAACGCATCGCCGCCGCCGGGTCATCATCCATGGAACCCCAGTTGCCGTGTCCGTCTACCAGCACATGCCCCATCTTCCACGGCTGTGCCATCCGCACCATCCCGTCATAGATCGAGGAGTCCCCGTGGGGATGGTAGTTACCCATGACATCACCGACGGTTTTGGCTGACTTGCGGTATGGCTTATCCGGCGTATTGCCGGAATCGTACATGGCATACAGAATCCGGCGCTGCACGGGCTTCAGCCCGTCGCGCACATCGGGGATCGCCCGGTCCTGAATGATATATTTGGAATACCGGCCAAACCGGTCACCCACGACCTCTTCCAGAAAAGCCGGCAAAAATTGCTCTGATAAACTGCTCATATCCTCTTCACCTTCTGTTCCTCATTCTGTCCGCGTTTTTAAAGCTTGATGATCTGACCGCTGCGCTCTTGCGTTATTGAATTCAAAAACCAAACAATATTTTGATAACAGGTAAGATCGTAACTGCGGTGATTTTGGACTTCCGGCCGCTGTTGTATTTAGATTTCTGATTCATAGGCCTAGCGGATGAAATCTAAATACAAAGGCGGACGCTGACGCTCCTACAGTTCCAAAATCCCCTCCGTTACTTTCCCTTGTATCAGTTTATCAAAACATAGTTCACAATCCATTGAATTCAAGAACCAGCCGCTATCGCTTAAACAGATCATCAAAAAATTAAAAACAGCGGAAGGTATCGTCACTTCCCACTACTACTTACGATCTTTGTTACTCCACGATCTCCGTGAAGTCGACGTTCTCGACAATCCAGCGCTTGCGCGGGTCGACCTTATCGCCCATCAGCGTGGAGACGCGGCGCTCCGCCTTGGCGGCATCCTCGATCTGCACCTGAAGCAGCGTACGCGAATCGGGATTCATCGTAGTCTCCCACAGCTGGTCCGGGTTCATCTCACCCAGTCCCTTGTACCGCTGCAGCTCGAAATTCTTCCCGAATTCCTTCAGATAATTCTGCAATTCCTCATCGCTCCAGGCATAGCGGACCGTCTCCAGCTTGCCCGATTTACGTGTCAGCTTATACAGCGGCGGCTGGGCGATATAGACCTTGCCGGCATCGATCAGCGGCTTCATGTAGCGGTAGAAGAAGGTCAGCAGCAGCACCTGGATATGTGCGCCGTCCGTATCGGCATCGGTCATAATGATGATTTTGGAATAATTGCTGTCCTCCACGGCAAAATCAGGCCCGATTCCCGCACCGATTGCTGAAATGATCGCCTTGTATTCGTCATTCTTCAGGATATCCAGCAGCTTGGCCTTCTCGGGGTTCATCGGCTTGCCCTTCAGCGGCAGGATCGCCTGAATCTTGGAATCCCGGCCTTGCTTCGCGGAGCCACCGGCTGAATCGCCCTCGACGATGAAGATCTCGGTACGTGTAACGTCCTTGGACTGTGCAGGTGACAGCTTGCCGCCCAGGTTCGAGCTCTCACTGCGCTTCTTGCCGCTGCGGATCTCATCACGGGCCTTGCGGGCCGCTTCACGGGCCTTGGAGGCCTGAATCGATTTTTTGAGCAGACTCTGTGCAACTTGGGGATTCTCTTCCAGGAACCGCGCCATCCGCTCAGAGACGATGAAGTCCACGGCACTGCGGGCAGATGCGCTTCCGAGCTGATCCTTCGTCTGTCCGACAAACTCCACATCCGACATCTTGATGCTGATGACCGCCATCATGCCTTCGCGCAGATCATTGCCCTCCAGATTCTTATCCTTCTCCTTGAGCAGCTGCGTGCGGCGGGCGTAATCATTCAGCACACGGGTATAGGCTGTCTTGAAGCCTGTCTCGTGTGTTCCCCCGCTGCGGGTAGGAATGGAGTTGACAAAAGAAGCGATCGTCTCCGTATACCCCGCATTATACTGCAGCGCGATTTCCACCTCAATCTCGTCCTTCTCGGAGCTGAAATGAATTACATCGTGCAGTACATCCTTGCCTTCGTTAAGGAATTGCACGAACTGGCTGGCGCCGCCTTCGTAGAAGAATTCATCCTGACGCCCGCTGCGCTCGTCGCTCAGATTGATTCTAAGCCCGGAATTCAGGAAGGCGATCTCCTGTACCCGTTCTGCAAGCGTATCATAGTTGAATGAAATGCCCGCAGCGAAGACGCGAACATCCGGCTTGAAGGTAATCTTCGAACCGGTCTTATTCGTATTCCCCAGTATCTCAAGACCGGTCACTGGCTCACCGACATGTTCTTTTCCGCTTTTGTCGACCCAGTATTCAAAGCGCTGACGGTGAATCTTGCCCTCGCGGTAAATCTCCACTTCCAGCCACTCGGACAACGCATTGGTTACTGAAGCCCCGACCCCGTGCAGGCCGCCCGACTTCTTGTAGCCGGAGCCGCCGAATTTGCCGCCTGCATGCAGTATAGTGAATACCACCTGCGGCGTTGGGACTCCTGTCTTGTGCATTCCGGTCGGTATTCCGCGTCCGTTGTCAATAACGGTCACCGATCCGTCTTTACGCAGTGTAATATCAATCTTCGAGCAAAACTTGGCCAAATGCTCATCTACGGCATTATCTACTATTTCCCATACTAAATGGTGCAGACCCGAGGAACTCGTACTGCCAATATACATGCCGGGCCGTTTGCGGACCGCAACCAGACCTTCGAGCACCTGAATGTCGTCAGCATCGTATCCAGTCCGGCCTGCTTCGCCGTTCTTAGAGACTTTTGCAAACATATCGATCTGTTCGAGCATTCATGCTCCTCCTTCACTTGTCTTCCTGTCTCTCTAAAAATGCAAACAAACGTTTTCGTTCACTTTGTACATTCTAATTCAAAATATCCCGTTTCGTAAAGACGGCGAATGAAATGATTACGGCCGCAAGTCCCCAAATGCCCAGAACCGCCATCGAAAAGCCCAGTGTCATGCCCTCTATCGGCGCGGGAGTGCCCGCTAAATAAGTCGTCAGCTCCATATTGACCATAAATAAATATTTGGCCGCCGTCCAGGCGGAAGCCATATTCGTCAGGATCGTTCCGGCAATCAGCGCCGCCATCATCACTACAATGCTCGCAGCCGTACTGCGGACCAGCACCGACACCATGAAGGCCAGCAGGGCCACCACGATGCTGACATACCAGATCAGCCCGCCCTGCATCAGCAGATACTTCCACTGCTCCACGGCATGAACCTTCGTCATATCCACAGTATCACCGTTTAGCTGGAAGCCTGTAAAGACTGGAACATTGAACCCCTTATAGCCAAAAGCCAGCCCCGATATCAGATAGCTGATTACGAATACGGACAGGACAATCAGCGAGACGAACATCAGCAGCGCTACCATTTTGCTGAACAGTACCTTCCAGCGTCTGACCGGGCGGGTCAGCAGCATTTTGATCGTGCCTGTCGTCCGCTCCCCGGAGACCAGGTCGGAGGCAACCGCCATGATCAGCAGCGGAATGAACAGGGAGACGGAATTATTGACAAACTCCCGGGTGAACGTTACTCCGCTCGGCTCGTTCGGATTCACATCATGGTCCAGATAATACTGCAATTGTTGGAGAAAAATCCGCCGGTACGACTTCCATTCCTCCGGAATCCGGTCGCTGCCGAGCGAATTCTGGTTATCGGTAATCTGCTGCTGGATCTCCAGCCTCCAGTCAGAGTTAAATTTGTCACGGCTGCGCTCGGCTATGCGCATTTGCGCATAGGTAAACATTGGCACCAGCACAAGCAGAATGAGCAGGATGACATAGAAACGTTTCTTTTTAATAATCTTCAGGCACTCATTTCGGATGAGCGGCAGCAGGTTAGTCAATGGCTTCACCTTCCGTTAGCTTCAAGAATAGCTGTTCCAGTGTAGGGTTGATTTTATGCACAGCCCGGACTTCCACCTCTTGTGCAACCAGCACGGCAACAATCTCCGGGATCAGCTCCTCGTCCATCGCCGTAACCAGGGAATTCACGCCCATACCTGCGATGACCGAGTCATCCAGGGTAACCTCGTCCAGATGAAGCAGCGCGATATCCGGCCGCCCGGCCATGATGTCTCTTGCCCGCTGAAGCGGCTCCAGTTCCCACAGGACATACGGTGAGTTACGGGCAACCAATTCATCTACAGCGCCAACAGCGAGTACACGGCCTTTGCTGATAATGGCTACCCGGTCGCACAGCAGCTGAATTTCACTCAGCAGATGACTGGACACAAAGACCGCCAGCCCTTCGTCTGCCAGCTTACGGATGAATTCGCGCAGCTCCTTGATCCCTTTGGGGTCCAGGCCGTTGGTCGGCTCATCGAGAATCAGCAGCCGGGGACGGCCGAGCAGAGCTTGGGCAATACCGAGCCGCTGGCGCATCCCCAGCGAATACGTGCTGACTTTATCCTGGATGCGCTGATCGAGCCGCACGATTTCAACGACCTCGGCAATCCGCTGCTCGTCCACTCCGGGCTGCATACGGGCGAAATGCTGCAGGTTCTCCCAGCCCGTCAGATACGTGTAGACCTCCGGATTCTCGACAATAGAGCCGACGTATTGCAGCGCTTTTTCCGGATTCCGGTTCACATTATAGCCGCAGACGGTAATCGTCCCTTCGCTCGGGCGGATCAGGTCCACCAGCATGCGGATGGTTGTGGTTTTGCCTGCTCCATTCGGACCGAGAAAGCCGAAGATTTCGCCTTTTTTCACATCAAACGTCACATCATCTATAATCCATTTGCGGCCGATTTTTTTACGGACTCCCCGGGCGGACAGGACGACCTCATCCCCCGGTGCCTCATGAATGGTTCTCGCCATCTTATACAGCTCCTTGCCACAGTCATTTCTGTTCAAAAAAAATCATCCGATTCAACGAACTGCTTGTACAATCCGCTCGCTCATCCGCTGATAGCCGTCCCCGTTCGGGTGAAAATGATCATTTGACAGATATTTCGCCAAATGGCGGTCAAACAGGTCAAAGGTCGGGACCAGCGTCATGTTCTGATGCTTGTTGATCATATCCATCGCCGCATTATTCCACGCCGTTACCGCCTGATTACCGGGAATTAGCAGCCCCTCGATATCTCCAAAGGGATTATACAGTCCGATGTAATAGACTTGGGCCTGCGGATTCACTTCTGCAACTGTATCCAGTATGCTGCCCAGCCGTTTGGCGGCCCCAGGCAGAGCGGAGAGAAGCGATTCCGGGGTCAGATCACCTGCAGACGCGGTTGGAACCGGGGTAGTGCCTTCTACCTTGTTATTGGCTGGGGCTTCTGTGCTCTGAGGTACCGCTTGCTCCGAAGGCTTCGCAGAGGCGGCTGCTTGTCCGCTGCTCCCGCCTGTGCCCAGAATATCCGAGCCCCGGAACAGGTCGTTCCCACCGATGGAGATCAGGATGACATTCGCCTGACGCAGCGCGTACTGTACCCCTTCCTCCTGAAGCTTGCTCTGTAAAGCAGCTGTGGTCAAGCCGTTAATGCCCATATTGCCAAGCAGCTCTGCCTTTCCTCCATTGGCCGACAAGGCATCCACGGTCCGTTTAACGAACCCTTGCCCGGAGTTGTCACCGGTCCCTTTGGCCAAAGAATCGCCAAGCGCCAGGATCTTGTATTCGTCATCTGCCGCAGCTGTCGGTGCAGCCGTCTCCTGCGGAAGGGAGGAGAGGAACTGCTCCCCCTTCGGGTTCAGGATATCGCCCACTGCATACACAAATCCTGTAATCAAAAGTAAAGTTGCCAGGATGGACACCAGGCTTACTGTCCTCCAGGTCCATTTGGAATCCTTCAAAGCTATCCCTCCATCTGCCGTACTCTTCTGCCTCTTCCATCATTCACAACATTATTAACTATGTAGATAAACATAATTCTTCTTTGCACAATTTGCAAACCGTAGGGGGGTTTAGGTGGGGGCGCGGCTGCGGGGATTTTGGACTTACGGCCGCTGTTGTCTCCAAATTTATTGAATGAACCGTTATACGGTTAAAATTCGGAGACAAAGGCGGACGCATTCGCTCCTACAGTTCCAAAATCCCCTCCGCCGCTTCACACCTAAACGGTGGAAGCAGTAAGGGCGGCACGATGGCGCTGCGCTGATCGTGCAAGACCGCGGACTGCGGCACGATAGCGCTGCGCTAATCGTATCAAGACCAATATTACTTTAATATCCTAAAAACATAAAAACGCCCCCGGCAATGCCGGAGGGCGGAGTTAACGTAACTTTATTTACCGATGAATTCCTGGACCCAGTAATTATTATCGAAGCCAACACCGATATAGTTGAAATTCGCGCTCAGGATGTTAGCCTTGTGACCCGGGCTGTTCATCCAAGCCGTCATAACTTCCTGAGGGGTCTTCTGGCCCATAGCGATATTCTCACCAGCCGCCTTATACGTAATGCCGAACGCCGACATCATATCGAAAGGTGATCCGTAGGTCGGAGAAGTGTGTGAGAAATAGTTGTTCGAGCGCATGTCCGCAGCCTTCGCCGCAGCCACTTTGTTCAGGCTGTCCAGTGCGGAGACAGGGGCTAGTCCAGCTGCAGCGCGCTCTTTGTTCACCAGTGCGACTACTTGCTGTGTGTAGCTGGAGGCATTATTGCCAACTGCAGGAACCGCAGATGGGGCAGGGGTTACCACAGGTTTTGCAGTGGCAACGGGGGCCGGGGTTGGCTTAGCAGTTGCTGCCGGGGCCGCTGTAGCCACTGGTGCTGCTGTTGCAACCGGCTTAGCCGGAGCTACCGGCTGTGCTGCCGGGGCAGCTGCAGCTGGCGTTGTGTATACAAAGGTTTTTGTGACAGTGTACGTATTGCCACCCAGTACAAAGGTCTTCGAATTGTTCTGTGTGAAATAGTCCATGAGCTGTGCGAAATTCATATCTGATCCGGCTGCCGCAGGGGCACCGGCTGCTGCTGCGTTTGCTTGTAATGGAAGAGAAATGCCAAGCGCCATAACAGCGGCTACGCTTCCACCTATCATTCTTCTCAGAGTCTTGCTTTTCATTCTGCCATCTCCTTAATCTTCGTTGTGGTGTATCATGGGGACAAGGGTGTCTGTCTACATATGTTACAAAGTTGTAATCTGTTCCTAGGTCATTGTAACACAAAACTATCAGCTGTGCGCTTCTAAATTCTGTCATTTTATAGATAGAAAAGGCTTGTACCCTACAGCAGCGGCAAAAGAAAACAGCATTGCCGTCCTTTTCAGGACGGCTGTGTCTATCCTATATATCGGCGATTCTATCGCTTAATTTAATGAAAAGACTGCCAGAACTCCCCTTCGGTCGAGATCAGGCCCATAATCTCAGCATACGGAATGCGGAAGGTTGGAAATCCTGCGGCGTACGGAGCAATCTCATAAGGTGCAAAATACAGGTACAGCGCCTCCGCATCCACATAAAAGGGCTGATCGGCTGTAATGCCTTTATACGTATCAGGGAAAACATAGGAATACTGCGGATCATTCGCAATCTGCTTGCCGACAATGTCACTGAGCTTCTGCACGTATTTACTGCCGGGCTTGAACAGATCGCTGAGCGTGTAGAACTTGCCGGTGCGCAGGTTGATATGCTCATAGATCCGCGTAGGCATGCCGTGTGCAGCGCCGAACGGAAAATGATAACCGCTAAGCTCCAGCACCAGCAGATTCTTGCGGAAGAAGGATACGGCGAAATCTCCCGTATAGCTGAAATCCTGCGTGCCTCCCCCCGTCCCCGCCCCGTATGGGAGCGACAGATTGCGCAGCTTGTCATTCACTGCCTTCGAGACCTCGGCAACCGCGATCCCTTCCACGACCGGATAATAGACCAGATAATCCCGGTTAGGCTTGTATTTCTTCTCCAGCACAGAGTAGGGCGGTCTCAGCGGAATGACCCCGTTTTGCCGCCAGACCTG
Source organism: Paenibacillus sp. FSL R7-0128 (assembly GCF_038002245.1). Taxonomy (NCBI): domain Bacteria; kingdom Bacillati; phylum Bacillota; class Bacilli; order Caryophanales; family Paenibacillaceae; genus Paenibacillus; species Paenibacillus sp. FSL R7-0128. The sequence continues at coordinate 4,821,586 of NZ_JBBOCD010000001.1, forward strand.
CTTGCCTTTACGATCATAATAGGAGGTGCGCAGATCAATATCCGCGCGGATCAGGCTGCCGCTGAAGGACAGTGATCCTGAGCCTGCGATGACCGGGGGCTGGGCGGCTTTTTTTCCGCTGGTGTCAATAAAATACGTATCCTTGGCATCATACACCGACGCGAGTCCCTGCTGATAATTGTTCACGCCCAGCAGCGGGTGGGTGCTGAGAATTCTTCCGGTCAGCGCATCGGCGATGACATATCTGGAGCCTCTGTAGGGCTGATCCGCATACAGCGGGGTTCCCAGCGCCACACGGTTCTCTCCCAGCTGCTGCACCTCATAATAGACGGCGGGAATGATCATTTTCCCCTGCTTATCGATCAGACCGTAGGCGTTGCCATAATCAGCGGCTGTGTTAATCACCGCCCGGCCATCTGAGAACGGCAGAGCTGCCGTATACTGCGGCTGGATAGCAATCGTGCCGTCCGTGTGCAGATAACCGTATTTTCCATTCTCCGTCGCCTGAAAGGCCAGCAGCCCATCCCCCGGATACCCGACAAAAGGATGTTTGTACGTATGCAGCACCACGCCATAGAGATCAATCAGCGCATATTCCCCTTCGGCTATTTTGACCAGTGCAGTCCCGTTCGAGAAATCCCCGGCGTCCAGATAGACGGCTGGCAGCACCTCTTTGCCCTGGGCATCCAGGTAGCCATACAGCGAGTTCCCCCCGGTAGTATTCTGCTTGGAGAACAGCGCACGGCCTTCGTGCAGCGAATTCAGATAGTCATAGCGTGCGGACGTCACCTCTTTGCCTTTTTCATCAATAAAAGTGTAGCCCTTCGCATCCGACACCACAGCCCGCCCCTCGGAAAAAGGACCAATAAAATTATAGACCGGTTTGACCCGCTCCCGCCCGGAGCTGTCAATCAGACCGCTGACATTCCCCCGCTGCACCACTGCCAGGCCATTCTCCTGAAACTCCTCCGCATAATCATATCTCGGCTCAATCACAATCCGGCCTTCGTTGTTGATATATCCCCACAGCGTCCCGTCCTTGAGTTTAAAAGGAGCCGGATGCAGCAGCGCTGCCCGCAGGCCTCCCCCGTCATCCGGGAGCACAATGAGCGCCTCCAGGGGCTTTTTGGAGTAATCTACACGGTATAAGCCCGCCTCTGCCGGGATGGTCACGAACAGCTCCTCTTCCGCCCGGATGAAATCCTCCTCCTGCTGCGGAATACACTCATTCCAGCCGATACCGTCCCACCGCCATACCTCCGTCTGAATCAAACCGTTGTCGTTCCCTTTTCCCAGCTCGTTCAGCTTAATCCTCAGCATGTTGTCGTTCTCCTTTACAAAGGCTTTTGCCTATAGACTATGAGAGTGAGGGGGAAAGGGTGTGTCTGTGTCTAGGCGATAATAAAGCGATAAATAAAGCGTTAATTAAAACAGAAAGGCGATGTCGTAACTGCGGTGAGTTTTGGACTTCCGGCCGCTGTTGTCTCCCGATTTCCTGATTTAAACCGCTAATCGCGGTAGAAATCCAACCTAGCTTATGCTTACGATGCGAGCTTTCCTACGGAAAGCTTTCAGGCGGACGCTCCCGCTCCTCCAGTTCCAAAATCCCCTCCGTTACTTCTGCCTTTCTGTTGGTAAAAACACAAACACACCCTTTTGGAGGGTGTGTACCGGGTGAACAAGGGCTGCTGTGCCTGCCCTTGTAAGATGAGAATAATCCTTCTGCCGGGCGGGCAAAAGTTTAATAAAACTTTGTAAAGGATAGAGGCATAAAACACTATTCATAAAATTGGATAAATAAGTAAATTCGCATACGTATCACACCTAACCGCTGTCTGACTGCTAACCTCTTGCCACTCGCTGTCCGCTGGCTGATTGTTAACTCCTTCCCCCTACTGTCTACTATCTGACTGCTAACTACTTGCCTCCCGCTGCCTACCTGATTGCTAACTACTTGCCACTTGCCACCTCTCGCTCCTGCCGCCCACTCCCTGCTATCTGCGCCCCTGGAACAGAATAAAACTATTAATTAGTCACTATTAGCTGCAAAATCCTGCCCAAAATGCAACATTCGGCTACGTATATCGACTTTAAACTAACATTGTTGTATGAAATGCAGCATTTGCTGGGCCTAAAGCCAATTAGAAGAGGAAATGTTGTAATTCGTGCAGCAACTATCCCCAGTTCCCCTGTTTCAGCCAGCCAGAATTGCAATTATTGCAACATTTCACGATCATGTGATATCAGGAGCGGAAGGGAATTGGGAAACGAAGGAGGGGTAGCATCCGGAAGCCCCAAATCCTGCAGGCACGTGTATTCTAATGATTTGGAGCAACGCTGCGACAAATCCGGTCAAGCCAAAAAGCGTTTGCGAGATACCGCAAACGCTCTTTGCCTGCCTTCCCCACCCTTGGTGAGGTGATAGGAGTACCGGAGGGGATTTTGGAACTGGAGGAGCGGGAGCGTCCGCCTTTGTCTCCGGATTTCTACCGCGATTAGCGCGGTTTAAATCAAGAAATCTGGAGACAACAGCGGCCGGAAGTCCAAAATCCCCGCAGGTACGGATCATCACCGAACCCCAAGCTATTTTTTCGATGAATATTTCCGCATATCAAACGATACCGCCGCGATGATGATCAGGCCTTTGATGATCAGCTGGTAGTAAGGGCTGATGCCGATGAAGGTCAGGCCGTAGTTGATCAGGGTGAAGATGATAACCCCGACCAGGACGCCTGGAACGGTACCAATCCCGCCGGTAGTGGATACGCCGCCGACAACGCAGGCTGCGATGGCGTCAAGCTCGTACATGTTACCATAGTTGTTGGTAGCGCCGCCGGTTCGGGCTGCTTCGAGCACACCAGCAAGACCGTACAGGGCACCGGCGATGGCGTAGATGTAGATCAGGTTCTTGGAGACGTTGATCCCGGATACCTTGGCTGCCTGCATGTTGCCTCCGATGGCGTACATGTTTTTGCCCAGCTTGGTTTTGTTGAACAGCACCCAGACTATGGCTGCAACTCCGAGGGCTATAAGTACGATGTACGGGATGGAATATTGGCCGCTGCCGATGAAGCCGGAGCCGATGTTGGTGAAGTCAGGACGCAGACCGCCGATCGGCTGGGACTGGTTAGGGTCCATATCGAAGTACAGGGAGTTCAGACCGTATACGATCAGCATCGTGCCCAGAGTGGCGATAAACGGCGGAACGTTCAGCTTGGAGACGATAATCCCGTTGACGAGCCCGCAGAGCAGACCGGCCACAATGGCGATCAGAATCGGCAGCCAGACCTGCACCTGTGGCAGATCGGGGAAGAAGCGGCGGGAGTAGTCAGGAATCTGCAGCATGGAAGCTGAGATGACAGCAGTGAAGCCGACCACCCGGCCTGCCGACAAGTCGGTCCCGGCGGTGATCAGGATAAAGGCCACCCCGAGCGCAATAATAACGCGTGTGGAGGACTGGATCAGTACATCCCGCAAGGTGTTGATCGACATGAAGCTTGGCTCGTATATGATGATCCCCATAATCAGCAGGATCAGTACGATGTAGATTGCGTTTTGAGTCACGAAGGACTGCGCTCTTTTAATAGTCATAATTGTGTTCCTCCTTAATTGTTACGCGAAGTTTAAGCATTCGTTGCTGAGCTTCTTCAACCTTGCATGTGCCCTATGGTCTTCGCCGTCCTGTGAGTGCAGTTCCTGATTAATGCTGAGCAGCGAGTCGCATTACTTCGGTTTCTGTAGCCTGCGCACCTTCTAATATCCCAGTAAGCCGTCCTTCGGACATCACCATGACACGGTCAGACATCCCCAGCAGCTCAGGCATTTCCGAGGAGATCATAATGATGCTCTTCCCCTGCTTCGCCAGGTCGGCAATGATTGTATAGATCTCGAACTTCGCACCGACGTCAATTCCGCGTGTCGGCTCATCTAGCAGCAGCACCTCAGGCTCAGTGAGCAGCCATCTGGCCAGCAGCACCTTTTGCTGATTCCCGCCGGATAGATTCATAATCTGCGTCTTGGTCGTTGGCGTTTTGGTGCGCAGCTTTTCAATCATTTTATCGACTTCAACCTTCTTCTTGCGGCCGTTCAGCAGCAGATAAGGCGTCTTGTAGCGGTCAAGGTTGGCAATGGCGCCGTTCTCATGCACAGACAGCACCGGGAAAATCCCCGTCACGCGTCGCTCCTCGGTCAGCAGGGCCAGGCCGTGTTTTTTGGCATCCTGCGGAGAATTAATCTTCACCTTCTTGCCGTCAATCGAGATGGAGCCGGATTTTACTGCACGCAGTCCGAACAATGCTTCTATAACCTCGGTTCGCTGTGCGCCGACCAAACCGCCGACACCCAGTATCTCCCCGCGTCTCAATTCGAAGGACACATCCTTGAAGGATCTGGGCTCGGGTGAGGTCAGACCTTCTACCTTCATGAACACCTTGCCTGGAACATTAGTACGCTCCGGGAAACGGTTCGTCAGATCACGCCCGACCATCTTGGAGATAATCAGGTCCGTGGTCAGTTCGGCCGAGGGCCAGGTGCCGATCTTTTTACCATCACGCATAATCGTCACTTCATCGGAAATCTCCAGGATTTCTTCCATTTTGTGAGATATATAGATAATAGCTACGCCTCTTTTTTGCAGGTCCCGGATGATCCGGAACAGATGCTCCACTTCCACGCTGGTTAAGGACGAGGTTGGCTCATCCATGACAATCACGCGGGAGTGAAAAGAGACCGCCTTCGCAATTTCGATGGATTGGATCTTGGATACAGACAGCTTGCCCACCAGTGTTTCGGGATTCAGGTCGATATCCAGATCTTTGAATAAGCTTTCGGTGTCGGTGAACATTTTTTTGTGGTCAATGAACTGAAGCGGCCCGATGCCCTTGGTTGGAAAACGCCCCAGCCAGATGTTCTCCATCACGCTGCGGAAAGGTACAGGGTGCAGCTCCTGATGGATCATCGAGATACCGTGCTTCAATGCTTCGCTCGAACTCGTGATGGAGGCCTTCTGGCCATCCAGGAAGATCTCACCGGCATCCGGTGAATAGATTCCAAAGAGACATTTCATCAGTGTGGACTTGCCTGCCCCGTTCTCGCCCATAAGTGCATGAACCGAGCCCGGACGAACCTTAATGCTGACTCCATCCAGCGCCTTCACGCCGGGAAATTCTTTGGTAATGCCGTTCATTTCCAGCAAAAACTCCGTATTTGCCATGTTGTTACGCCCCCTACGCTTTTTGTCTTTTTCCATGAGAGGCACAGCGGTTCCATCCTGCTCCCTACCCGTAAGGAATTCCGGAGAGCGCATTGCAGCGTCCTCCGGGATTGGTATCTATGATACGTATCTGTATCTGTAGCCTTGCACCTGTTAACGGATTACTTGGCGTCTGCTACGTTGTCTTTGGTAATCTTTTTGTAGGAGATCCATACAAACTGGTTGTCTGTGATGTCGAAGCCTACGTTCTCTTTGGTTGGCGTTTCGCCTTTGGCGAGCAGAGCGGCCAGGGTGATCGCTGCTTTACCTTGGTTGTTGGCATCGTTCAGTACGGTACCGAGCATCGTTCCATCCTGCAAAGCTTGAACCGCAGGAGCTGTTGCATCCACGCCTACAACCGGCATGTATTTGTCGCCGCTGAAGTAGCCTTGAGCCTTCAGGGCTTCGATCGCGCCGAGTGCCATGTCATCGTTGTTGGCCAGTACGGCTTCAATCTTGTCACCATGGGAGCCGAGGAAGGCGGCCATTTTCTCCTGGCCTTTTACACGATCCCACATCGCGGTATCTTCAGCCAGCTTCTCCACCTTGATGCCTGCATCTTCAATCGCCTGGATGGAGTACGTAGTGCGCAGCTCGGCATCCTGGTGTCCCGGTTCGCCCTTCAGCATGACATACTGCAGCACGCCGTCGCCGTTCTTGTCCGCTTCAGGGTGTGCCTTCCAGTAGTCCACGATCAGCTGGCCAGACATGGTGCCGGACTCTTCAGCTTTCGCACCTACATAGTAGACTTTATCCCATTTCTTCATATCTTCCGGCAGCGGCTCGCGGTTCAGGAAGACCACCGGAATGTTCGCTGTCTTGGCTTTGTCGATGATGACGCCCGCAGCGGTGCGGTCTACCGGGTTGATCAGCATGCCGTTATATTTCTTGGTGATGAACAGATCCACCTTATCGTTCTGTGTAGGCTGGGAATTCTGGCTGTCCACGATATCAACAGTGGCAATGCCCTTGGCAGCAGCATCGATGGCGTTGCGGACACCCGTCATGAACGTGTCGTCGAATTTGTAGATCGCTACGCCGACCTTCGGAGTCTCAGTCGAGCCCGAATTCGCCGTGTTAGGCGCAGTTCCTGTGTTAGCAGGGTCAGCCGCCTTGTTATTGTTGCCGCCGCAGCCTGCGAGAGCAGCACCCAGCAATGCACTTGCAAGTAGAACGGAAGTGATTTTTTTCATGTCTAATTGACCTCCTGAGGATATTTCTTTATTTGGGATGATCCCGGTGTCTCCCGGGTACATCCTTATTATGCCCTACGTGAAAACGGTTGCGAATATAAAATCCTACTCATTTCCATGAAAATTCTAATGTTTAATTCTTAAATTTCTGCTACCTTACAAACGGGAACAGCAGCTTCTGATTCTCCGGCCACAGCATATTCTCCAGATCGATGAGCTTGGTGCCGGTGTCCACACGTTCGGGAATATCCATGCCTTCGAGTGCCTCCACGGCATATTTCACCGCCAGATACCCGTTGCTGAACGGATTCTGAATGACGGTCGCCTGCACCGTGCCATCTTGAAGCGACTCCATCATGGAGGGCGAGCTGTCAAAAGCAATCATTTTCACACTATCCCTCTTAAGACCCTGAATCACCCTGGCCGCGCCTTGTGAAGCAATTTCATTCAGGGTGGCAATACCGCGCAGATTGGGATACTTGTTCAGCATCTCCCGGGTCAGATTTTCGGCGTCGGAGGTGCTGGAGGAGGTGTAGGCGATCTGTACGACCTTAACGTTAGGAAAGCGGGCGGCATAATTCAAAAAACCCTTTTCCCGCTCATCTGCATCCCGCGCACCATAGTCGATGCTGCCCGTCTTGCCGGAGTCCGGGGTAAGCGACGAATTGGTGAAGTTAATAATCCCGATCTCGCCATAGCCCTGGAGCAGCTGAATCAGCCGCTCGGCGGACTTCTGTCCGGCCTCGTAGCCGCTCGACCCCACGTAAGTCCGGACCTTGGCCGAGCCAACCTCCGCATCGACGGAGATCACCGGAATTCTGGAATACGCCGCCTGGTCCACGACCTGCGCCAGTCCCATATAGCTGCTGGCCGCGAGTATAATCACATCCGCCTTCTCCTGGATGGAATCCTCTACCATGACGACCTGCTCCTCAATATCACTCTCCGAATCCGGCGCCTTGAACGTCAGATTGACATTGAATTCCTTCGCCGCAGCCTCTGCTCCGAGCTTCAGGGTGTTCCAGTAATCCCCTTTGTTCATCTTGACAATCAGGTGGATATTCCGCGTCTTGCTGGTGCTGATATAGGCTGGCGAGGCATTGAAACAAGAGGACACAGAGATCCACAGCACTCCGCACAGCAGCACGGTGAGCCATACACGCAGGCTTTTCACAGGTTCGTCTCCTCCTTCTGCTCATCCATAGCCTCTCCCGCCGGGCGGGCCGGGAACACAATCGTAACAACCGTCCCCTCTTCCAGCTCACTCTGAAAAGCAAGCCCGTACTCCCGCCCGTAATACAGGCCGATCCGTTCGTGCACATTCCGGACACCGACCCCTGATCCGCTGGTGCTTTTGACGCTTCCGCTTAGAATGCCGTTCATCGTCTCCTTGGACATCCCGAGGCCGTTGTCGCTCACCCTGATGATAATTAGCCCGTCCTGAAGCCCGGCGGTGATCGAGATCAGCCCCTCGTCCGGCATCATTTCGATCCCGTGATAGAGCGCGTTCTCCACGATAGGCTGCAGAATCAGCTTAATCGTCTGGCACTCTAGGACCTCTTCCTGCGCCGTGATCTCATAACGGAATTTATTCCTGAAGCGGAAGCTCTGAATCACCAGGTAATGGCGGATATGGTCCAGCTCTTCCTGGATGGTGATAATATTCTTGCCTTTGCTGAGGCTGATGCGGAAGAATCTGGAGAGCGACTGGATCATGGTGACGACTTCATCCGTTTTGCCGCGTTCTGCCAGCCGGATGACCGAATTCAGCGTATTGTACAGAAAATGCGGGTTGATCTGCGATTGCAGCACCTCAAGCTCACCCTTGCGCTTCGTCTCCTGCTCATAAATGATCTGCTCCATCAGCTGGCGGATACGCTGGAGCATCATGTTAAAGCGCCTCGACAGCTGCTCTACCTCATAGGCTCCGCTAACATTAATCGGCGTATTCAGATCCCCCTCCGCCACCTGCTTCACGGTACGCTCCAGCTTGCGGATCGGGCTGGCAATCAGCCAGGACAGGAAGACCGACACCGCAATCACGCAGACCAGAACAACACCAAGAAACCACGCCAGGAACTGGTTCAGATCCCGCTTGGTGGTGACAATCTCATCGTAATAGGCGACCCCGACAATCTTCCAGCCGGTCTGCGCCAGCGTGCGTACGGTAATAAAGCGCTTCTCCCCGGTCGATTCGTCCAGATAGCTGCGGTAGGCGTATTCCAGCACCGGCTCCACATTCTCATACTTCAGCCCGGCGTAAATGAGCTGCTGCTGCGGATGATAGACGATATTGCCGAGCGGGTCGAGGATGTAGGCATAGCCTCTTTTGCCCAGCTTGACCTGCTTGCTGAGTTCGTCAATCGTTCTGAAGTTGAAGTCCAGCAGCAGCACACCGGTTCTCAGCTCCCCGTTCTCCCTGTATTGAATCAGCTTGGAGATGGAGACCACCCACGTATACCTGCCCTTGAACAAATTCTGGATATGCGGTGCGGAATAGGAGATCTCCGAGGTACGCTTGGCTGTGGTGAACCAGCTCTGGCTCTCCAGCCCTGTGTTCATGCGCATCGTCTGCCCCGGCGTCCCTACAACATACTGCCCCTGCGGGGTAAAAACAGCCACAGACACCAGATCCTCGCGGCTGCTCATCAGTGTATCCATCCGTTCATAGAGCAGCGGGGAATCGATGGAGGGCGTAGAGGTAATCTGCTTCTCGGCGGTCGCAAAAATACTGCCCATCCCCTTCACATACAGCTCCAGGTTATAGTTCACCTGCTCGATGATCTGCTGCATGTTGAGATTGGCATTCTCCTCCGCCGTGTTGGCGAACTTGCCGTACAGCATCACACTTACAATCACGGCCACTGCCGCAGTCACCGCCATGAACGTCAGCATGATGATCAGCTGGATACTCCGCAGCTTCGAGGACAGGCGCAGCCTGCCGCTCTTGCGGGACCCCGGCCGCAGCGGAAAGAAATAACCCCTCGGCTTGTTCATGGCTATTCTCCCCGCGCGCTGTTCTTATACTCTTTGGGGGATTGTCCGTATTTCTTGCGGAAGCAGAAGCTGAAATAGTTCGGGTCGGCAAAACCGATCCGCTCGGCGATCTCGAACGCCTTCAGCTCGGTGGAACGCAGCAGCTCCTTGGCGGCCTCCAGCCGGATCTGCAGCAGATAGCTGACGAAGGTCATCTTCATTTCTTTTTTGAAAATGCTGCTGAAATAGCCTGTGCTGATATGCAGATGCTGGCATACCCTGCCGATGGATATATCGGATTCTTCATAGTGGCTGCGGATATATTCCTTAGCCTGGTCAATGAGCTGCTTGTAGCTCGACTGGCGCTCCGAAGCGATGGAATCCATCAGCCGGCTGCATACGGTAATAATCCACTGCCGGGCTTCTTCCAGGTTGTTGAATTTATTCATATCGCTAAGCGAGGTCAGGCCGGGTCCGATAAAATCATTCGTTCCGCTCCCGGATTCCTTCGCCACCCGCAGAATGGAGGTAATGATCTCCAGCAGGAAGATCTGATAATCCTGCGCCGAGACCTGCTCCGTATCCAGTCCCCGGAACAGCTCGTCCACTACTTCCCGTAGCTCCTGAATGGTGCCCAGCTTGATCGTACGGATCAGCGACTGCTGGGTCAGCTCATCATAGTCCAGCATCCGGCTGGACCGCGATTCCACATCCTCAATCCAGATGACCCGGTTGTTGCCGAGGATCAGCCGGTAATCAAGCGCTTGCAGCGCATCCCCGAAGGAATGGAACAGCATGGACGGTGCCTTGCAGACGGTTCCGGCCCCGGCGGTTACGGTAAACTTTAGGAAGCGCTGAACATTCTGGCAGATCTCTTCGAGAATGGCGAAGGTTCTGGCGGTAATGTCGCTCTCCTCCGGGCTCTGGCTGACCGAGAGCAGCACAACATCATCCCGGTGGATGAATACCTTGCCGAAGCCATGCTTCTGGCAGATCTCCTCCGCGATGTTCAGCACAGCATAGAGCTGGAGATTACGGTCGCCGGTATCCCGCAGGGACACGGGCTGCTGAGCTTGAACGGCGGAAGAATGGTCCGGGCGGATATAATCGATGCTGATCACGGAGGACTGGAAGCATTCACCGGTGAGGGGGATGCCGTACTCTGTGCTTTTCTCGGCGATCTCTGTGGAGCGCAGGCGGCGGGACACGAGGGTAGAGAGGAACTGCTCGCGCAGAACGGGCAGGCTCTTGCGGTAATGCTCGCTCAGCACGAACACATTCTCCTTCTCGGCGATCTCGGTCTCGATCGTGGCGCGAACCTTCAGCAGAACATCAATCAGCTCCTGGGACGAGAAGGGCTTCAGGATATATTCATCAATCTGCAGTTTAATGGCCTTCTGGGCGTATTCGAATTCATCATAGCCGGTCAGAATGATAATCTTCGTATTCGGATGGCGGCTGCGTATCCATTCTGCAAGCTGCAGGCCATTCATGAAGGGCATCTGAATATCAGTAACGACCACATCCGGCAGCAGCCGGTCGATCGCATCCGCCGCCTCCCGCCCGTTCTCAGCCTGCTCAACGACCTCGAAGCCGTACTGCTCCCAGTCAATCTGGGCGATAATGCCTTCTCTTACATCTTCCTCGTCTTCGGCGAGTATTAATTTGTACATGCTTCATCCCTCTTCGGCATAGAATATGGAGGTTCACAGAACTATAATAGCTGATTCAAATGGCCCGATCTATGGTTATATAGACAGGGCTGCGGATCACGTGGGGGGGCACTATAGTGACAGAGATAGTGACTGATTTTGTGACAGCTACAGTGACTGTTATTGTGACAACTGTAGTGAATAGGAGCAATTCACTATATAGCGTGGCCTGATATAACGCAAGCGGAAATTATGTACATAGGTTAGAGGCATTTAAGATTAGGGACACTCAAGATTAGAACTCAAAGCTTGGTCGTCGCTGCGGTGAACATTTGGCCCTCCCGCCGCTGCCCGGTTTGGATTTCTTGATTTTAACCGCTACTCGCGGTAGAAATCCAAACGCAGCTTTTCTTACGATGCGAGCTTTCCTTCGTAAAGCTTTCAGGCGGACGCTATCGCTCCTCCAGTTCCTAATTTCCCCTCCGCTTCTTTAAGTGCTAATTTATATAAACAACAAGTGGATTTTGTATACTTAATTTGATTATTTTAACCAATTAGGCTATTTTAAGTGGATAAATTACATTTATTTCTGCGTATTTACTCATAATGCGGGGATTATGGACGATTAGATGTACTTTTTCCAACTGCTAGTTTGGACACGGGAATTTCGGGCGAAATAGATGCTCTTTTTCCACTAAATTCCGGGGGTAGCCTCGGGGAGAAGGCGGAGCGGGGAGCATTCCCGACAAGCTGCGGCGGGGTTGGCGCGCTATCTCCAAAAAAAACCATCCCGATTACGCCGGGATGGGGATGTTCGGTTACACGTATAGGATTATAGCAGGGTTTTATTGAAGCGGTAGCCTGTTGTCTTTTCAAAGCCGATATGGCGGTAAAACGCATGTGCAGGTGCACGTTCAACGCGATTGCCGCTCCGCAGGAACAGCTGGCAGCAGCCCTGATGGCGTGCCCATTCTTCCGCTGCAGCTACGAGTCTTTTGCCAAGGCCTTGTCCTCTAAGCTCCTCTGCTACGATCAGCGCGGTAATCTCCGTAATACAATCGGCATGCTTGTAGTAGGACTTCACCTGCCGTAAACCGATCATTCCCACAACTTCGTTATTGAGCTCTGCGACGAGTGTGCAGTGGAACTGATCATGCTCCATGCCTTCCATTCTCTCTTTCATCACGCTAAGCGTTGTCGGATAGCCGAATTCACGCAAAAGGGCTGTCACTCTCTCCAGATCATTCATGCCGCATTTGCGAATTTGCAGTACCTGCTCCTGAGTACTACTGTTCATCCTTGTATACCTCCACTTGTAGCTTAGACGCAGCCTGCTTGGCCGTCATCCGCGCGATTTCAATATCTTCCGCTGAACTGAGTGTTACTGCCATCCGCCGTCCCGGGCGGATCTCCGGCTTGCCGAATATCCGAACCTGCGTGCGGGGAAGGGCCAGCGCTTCTTTAATCCCGGTCACCGCAAAAGCTTGTCCGGCTCCATCAGTCTTCAGGGTGGCCGAAGCTCCCGGTGACAACAAACGTACCGCTTCCAGCGGAAATCCAAGAATGGCTCTGACATGCAGAGCAAATTCCGACAAATCCTGCGTAATCATTGTAACCATACCTGTGTCATGCGGCCGGGGGGACACTTCACTGAACAGAACCCCATCCGCGGTGAGGAATAATTCTACTCCAAAAATTCCATAACCGCCAAGCTGATCGGTAACCTTCCGGGCGATGGCCTCAGCCTCTTCCAGCTGCGCCCCGCTCATCTGATGCGGTTGCCAGGACTCTACATAATCGCCATCCTGCTGAATGTGGCCGATCGGCGGACAGAATACGGTTCCGCTAACCGAGCGGACGGTAAGCAGTGTGATCTCGCTCTCAAACGTAACAAAAGCCTCTACGATGACGCGTGTTCCCTTCGCACGAGCGCCTTCGAGCGCCGTATTCCAGCAGCCTTCCGCATCCTCAGGTGTTCTGCACACGCTCTGGCCTTTGCCGGAAGAGCTCATGATCGGCTTAATGACACAGGGCGTTCCCAGCTCCGACACTGCCTGGCGTAGTTCGTCCAGACTGTCAGCGAATCGGTAGGCTGCTGTAGGTAGGCCCAGCTCTTCTGCCGCCAGACGGCGGATGCCTTCGCGGTCCATGGTCAGCCGTGCAGCACGGGCAGTAGGAACAACCAGGAATCCTTCTTCCTCCAGCTCCACCAGCGCTCCGGTAGCAATGGCTTCAATCTCCGGTACAATCAAATCGGGCTTCTCTGCACGGATAAGCTGTTTCAGTGCCTCTGCATCCAGCATGTCCAGTACATAAGAGCGGTGGGCGACGCCCATCGCGGGTGCCGCTTCATAACGATCCACAGCTACGGTCTCTACGCCAAGGCGCTGAGCTTCGATAATGACTTCCTTACCCAGTTCACCGCTGCCGAGCAGCAGCAGCTTTTTACTCCGGGCTGATAAAGGAGCTCCCCACATTGTCGACTCCAACCTCTTTTCGCAAATTTGTCTGCTGACTTCTCTGTTTCTGTAAAATGTCGCAGTTTGATTGTAAATTTTCAGTCTTCTTTATTTTCATCCATCATCCACCAGATTGCAAGCATTCTTCGACATTTTCCTACAAACTTCACAGATGGCTGTTCAACAGACTTGTGAAAACGGTTTTACTGTCCCTTTTAGGGGGCAGCACCATTTCATTGAGAAATACAAGGATATGTTATCAAGTGCATGGAACAAATTCATCCTAACGGATGAATGGGATTACCTGCGCTCCGGCACAATGTATGCTGTTTTTCACATACATTTGAGCCACGCGCCTGCTTAAGAGCACAATGCGGTGCGACCCCCTTATCCCGGAGTCCTCCGTATAAAATCGGTACTTGTTGTAGATATGCTCTTTATTTCGCTTTTTCTCTCGGCCAGAAGAAACTGGAGCGGTCTTCTAGAGTCTGGACCCACTCCGCAAAGGTAACTGGCGGCATGTTCCGAAGGCTTGTATGCATTCTGCGATTGTTGTAAAAGTCCATGTACCGGTCCACCGCTTCATAGGCCTCTTCGAACGTGTCGAAGGCTTCTTTGCGGAATAAATCCCGATCGATATTACTGTGGAACGATTCAATAAAAGCATTTAAATCCGGCGTTCGAGGCGGAATGCGTTCGTGGGTCATTTCCCAGCTTTCACACATGTCGCCAAACAGATGGCTGACGAACTGTGGGCCGTTGTCGGTGCGGATCACCGGGCGTGCGCTGTCAGGGGCGCAGTGTTGCTCCATGGCACGTCCCAGCGTCTGGCAGGCGTGCTTGGCCTCACACGACGATCCGCGGTGGTAGCCGACGATGACACGGGTAAACACATCGATAATGCTCAGGACAAAGAAATGCCTGCCCTGGCCCGCCACGTAACCGTACTTAATGTCCATCTGCCAGAGTTGACCCGCCCCTGTAATGACCCGGTTCTCCGGCAGCTTCCGAGGATGCTTAAAACGCTTGTGACGCTGCGGCTGCAGGATATCCAGCGCCTGACACAGCCGGTAGCTTTTCTTGTGATTGAGCCTCAGCCCGTGCTGGTTCCACAAGCACTTGGCCAGCAGTTTGTACCCGTACACGTGCTCCTCTCCAGCGATTAATTCCAGCAGCCATTCCTGGATTTCCTCGTCGCTAATCTTCTCTCCAGACTCGGTCAGGGAATAGCCGGGTACGGGTCTTCCGCGCCCCTGGGGTACGGCCTGTGCATCCTGCTTCTTGCGTTTCTTACGGTCGTAATACGTAGACTCTGCTAGCCCCACGAGACGTAGTACCAACGCTGCGGTATTCCCCTGCTTAATGAACATGTCGGCTACCTCGATTTTTTCGGATAAGCAGGGGTTGGCTTTTTTAGCAGTTCACGCAGAATCTCGATCTCTAACTCCTTTTCGCCGAGGATCTTGACGGCCTTCTCGTATTTCCGCTCCACGTCCAGGAGGCGCTTCAGTTCCTCCACCTGCTCCTGAGGATACGGATGATCTTGTTCTCCATGGGCCTCTCGGTAGTCCCTCACCCACTGATTCACCGTCGATGGAGTCACCCCATACTTTCGGGCAACCACCGCTGCCTTAATGCCAGACAACACCTCTTGCGCAGCCTTCTCTCTTGTTCCTGTTAAGTGTCCCATACCGTTCATCCTCCTCCTATATCTAGTCTACATTTTTGTGGGGGAGGACTCCAACTTCTTTAGGGGGCTGTGGAGAATGTATGCTGTTTTTCACATACATTTGAGCCATGCGCCTGCTTAAGAGCACAATGTATGCTGTTTTTCACATACATTTGGGCCACGCGCCTGCTTGAGAGCACAATGTATGCTGTTTTTCACATACATTCAGCCTATAACCGGTGAGATCAGATACACTCCTGCTCCTCACGGCGAGTCTTCAGCCACATTCAGCCACAAAGTCACTCTACGCATCATTCAAAAACTCCCAACCACAAATTTACGCTCACCTTGGCCACAACAGGAGGAAACTATAGTTCTTATACAACGACGAAAGCCTGCTCCTGAAGCCTTAATGCTTCTGCGATCTGGCCCCAATGCTGCGCACCATCACCCCCTTTCAGCAGCGCCGACATGGCTGCCTCCTGTTCGGACAGGCCTTCACGCAGCTGATCTGCAGCCTGGGATAAGGCGGCTGCTGCTGCATCGGTATAGAATGTCAACAGAGAGTCCTCCTGTCCTTGCGCCGCCGCAGCCACCGCTTCTTTGAACCACGGCTCGGCAGCCGCGCGGATCTCTGCCCGGCCCGGCCCCTCAAAGAAGTGGCGCGGAGATTTGAAGCGGCTCCACAGTCCGGCCCAGTCCAGCGGAGCCAGTACGCAGTCCAGCTTCGCCGGTGCCGGCCAGCGCTCATCCGGATTCTCCAGCAGCTGAAGCTCCTGATCCGGAATGGACAGCTCTGCTGCAGCCGCTGTAGCCGCCTGGGTCACGAATCTGCGCCCTGCCGACTCCAGCCGCAGGGTCGTTGCCCACAGCTCCTGCTCCAGTTCACGCAGAATACTGCGCTCCAGCTCCCGCCCGCAGGCGATGAAGATGTCCTTCAGGTTCCCTCCGTCTTCCCGGAGAATGGAGGGATGGAAGGACTCCTGAAAGGAACGCCCGAAGGAAAAGGCAATCCGCTGCCGGACATGATAGAGTAGCTCCGCACCTTCTCGGCGCAGGTCCCGGAGCGGGCGGTCTTCCTTAGCAAGTGCGGCCAGCCGCAGATTCGCCGCTTCCCGGCGCTGGCGGAACTGCTTCATTCCTTCCTCCTGCTGGTCTGCCTCCATCAGCGCAAGGCGTTGCCATTCTTCCGCGCGCCCACGCACCGAGCTTAGGCTGTCCCTGGCTGCTGCCAGAGACAGTCCCGGCAGTTCATCACCAGCGAACGCGGAGAGTGCGGCTTCAAAGCTGCCGAATCCCGAGGCCTCGTAGGCTTCCGCCGCTCCGCTTGACTTACCCTCCAGCGCAAGCAGGCTGGACACGCTGTAGATCCGCGGCGAGGTCAAGCCTCCGGCCCGCAGATTTTGCGCCACATGCTGCTTCACCTCTTCAAGCTCCGCCTCGTCCGCTGCGAGGTCTGCGGCGTTGATGATGAAGAACATTTTGTCAAGCGCGAAGCTGTCTTTGATTCTTCCCAGCTGGGCAAGCAGGCTGCGGTCAGCCTTGGAAAAGGCGTGGTTATAATAAGTCACGAAGCAGATGGCATCGGCGTTCTTCATGTAGCCGAAAGTTACACCAGTGTGCCGGGCATGTAAGGAATCCGCACCCGGCGTGTCCACTAGTACAATACCGCTCCGTGTCAGCGGACTGTCATAATACAGATCCGTGCTCTGCACGAAGCAGGCGCGCTTCTCGTCTGCGACCAGGCTGCGGTATTCCGCCAGACTGACCGTCCGCTCTGTTCCGAGCAGCGGACGGGACTCCTCCCATCCGGCGGCAGCTGCCCGCAGGAAGCCGGCATGCGGCAGCGCGGACGGATGGAGCCCGCCGGTCTGCAGCCGGGCCACGGCTGCGGTCCACGAGTCGTGCTGCGGCGTCGGCAGTTGCAGCACGCTGAAGGAATGGAGGATGTCCTCCCAGACCTCCTCCGCCCGCTTCATGGTGATGGCCGCCGTCCCGTGGGCGAAGCCGCCCTCCGGCGCCAGAATTCGCCCGACGGCAGCCGTTGCCGGATGCGGCGACACGGGCAGCACCTCTTCGCCCAGCAGGGCGTTGGCGAAGGAGGATTTGCCGGCGCTGAACGCTCCGAACAGCGCCATCGTGAAGCGGCCGCCGGCGAGATCCTCCGCCCGCGCCGCCAGGCTGCGCGCAGCCGAGGCCATGGCCGGCTCGCTCCGCAGCACCCCGGCCGCCGCGTGCAGCGCCGCTGCGGCCTGCGTCAGCCGGCGGCGCCCGCCCGCCGGCGTTGCCGTACCCGCCGCCCAGGCCGGGGCGGCGCCGGGGCTTGCCGCCGCTGCCACGCGCGGCGGCGTTTCCGGGCTGGCGGCGCTGAGCGCGCCAGCCGCCAAGGGCGGCACCCCCGGCAGCGCGCCGGGGGTGAGGGTGCGGCGCGGCGGCAGCAGCGCCGCAAGGGCGTCCGCGCGGGCGGCAGCCGCGCGGTCCAGGGCGGCCAGCGCGGCGTGAGCCGCAGCCTGCCGCCGCAGGGCAGCTTCGCGGCGCGCAAGCTCCGCGCGCCGCTCCTCCACCAGCGGCGGCAGCGCATCCAGCAGCGGCTCGCCGAAGGCCAGAACCGCGCGGCGGAACTGCGCCTTAATCTCTGCCGCAAGCGTGCGGCAGAAATTAAGCAGCGCCTCGCCCGAAGCCCCGGTCCCCGGCTTCACCTGATCCGCCAGCCACTGCTGGCTCACCGCCGGGAAAGCCTGCTTCAGCCGAGGCTCCGCCTCCTCCTGCCACAGCTCCAGGCCTTCCGCCCATTCGCGCACGAGCTGGAGAGTGTGCCACTCCAGCTGGGCAGTGATCTCTCTCTGCTGAAGGCTGTGCCAGTGCAGCAGCCGCGCTCCCTGCTCCTTCTCCCGCTTCGCAGCGGTGAAGAACAGGCCGCGCCGGAAGCCCGGCTGGAGGCTCTCGATGTATGCGCCCGCCGCGTCCCGCAGATCGGCCGGCATCAGATTCGTGTTGCCGAGCAAGGCATCCAGCCTGCTGCGCAGCTCAAGCCGCGCCTCTTCAGGCAGCTCCTCCAGCGATGCTTCCTCCTGAATCGTTGCCCGGAGCTCTGTTTCCACAGCTTCCGCTGCTGAACCGCCTGCCTCTTCCAGCAGCGCAGCCCGCTCCTCCTCCTGCTGCTCACGATAATCCGCCAGGACAGCATCCGCCGTATGATGCATGGAGCGGGACAAGCTGTACTCCAGCAGCCACTGCCGCTGCTCCAGCAGACCGGAGATCACCGCCAGCAGATCCTTCCACTGATTCAGCGGATGCTCCTCCACCTTAAGCGAAGTGAACAACAGTCCCGCAGAATGAATCCCCCATTCCCGGAAAGCGCTTTCCACTTGCTGCCGGTATTCCTCCAGCGGAATTTCCTGCTCTCTGTGCTTATCGATCTGATTGATGATCAGGTACAGCGGCTTGCCCCAGTCGCTAAGGCTTTTGGCAAACGCCAGATTATTCTCCGACTGTACATGATTGTAATCCATCACATAGAACACCGCATCTGCCAGATGCAGCGCCGAGCGGGTCGCCACCTGATGGCCCTCGTCTGTCGAATCTACGCCGGGCGTATCCATCAGCACCCCGTGATTACCCAGCACCGGGACATCCTCCCACACCTCTATCGCTGAATATTCAGTTCCCTGGCGGCAGTAATCCTGAAGCCGGTCAGGCGTAGTCTTGATCACCCCGGGATTCCCTCCGGTGCTTCCGTCCACCGGATGAAGCAGCACCTGCGGTGCTCCGCTGCGGATCGATACAATATTGGCGCTGGTTGGAACCGGACCCGAAGGCAGCACGGCCTTACCGCAGAGCTTGTTAATCATGCTCGACTTTCCCGCCGAGAAATGTCCGCAGAATGCGAGTGTCAGCTCATCTGCCTGCTCCTTGACCTTTAAATCCGCTACGATCTGCGCACTCTTCTGTTCTCCCCATTGCCTCAGCCGCTCCTCAAGCAGCCTAAGCGCTGACGACCCCGCTGTAACCTGCTTCACTCTTTCCCGTTCTGCTCCCACAACATCCCCGCCTCCACTGCGATCTATAGCTTCTTTCATTATTATTACATTTGTATGATTTATCTCACTGCAAGAATAGAACAATTATATTTTATCATCAGATCGTCACAAATCAAATGTCCACATTTACAAAATCAGCTATAAACCTTCACGAAAAACAAGATTTCGCAGATAGCATTCCAATCTCGCCCGTAAATACTGCTTATATGGGTTCGCAAGTGGAAACGGCTTTGCCGTCCTTTTAAAGGACGGTACCGTTTCAGCGAGAAATAGAAGGATAAGTTATCGTGTGCAACCTATAAATTCTTATATTTCAAAATAACCCCACAAAGTGGGGCTTTAGCGTAGGTGATGACTCAGGTACTTTGCGGGGACCCCAAAACATATACATTCTCATCTGTCAAAAAAAGAGGCTGCCCCGTTTGCCACTTCGTGGCTATGGGACAACCTCTCTAATCAACTTCAACCGAATTAAGCTGTTTCCAGCACGGGAAGCAGGATTTCAAAGACTTTGCCGTGCTGCAGAATGGTCAGGCCACGGGATTTGTCTTTCATTACGACAACCTCTGGCTTCGCGGACATACGCTCCAGGTAGAACTCAGGCACATCGCCGGAATGGCTGATTGTGATGCCTTCCACTTCCTGCTCTTCGTTCTCTTCCATCGGGCTGTCCACAACGCGGTCAAAAATATCAGAGAACGCTTCAAAATTATCAGTATATACAGAAATGCACTTCATCTCTATCCCATCCTCTTCTTCTCTAATTCTTGGTTAGCTTTCGTATGATCCTTAGCTTTCCTGATTACAGCAGTTTTCATACGTTTTTTGCCCTCCCGGCATACATCCAGCAGCGGGCAGATCTGGCACCCGGGATTCTGAGCCTTACAGTGGTATCGTCCGAAAAAGATCAGCCGGTGGTGCGTCAGCGTCCATTCGTCACGCGGCACCGCCTTCATCAGCTTCTTCTCCACTTCCAGCACGGAATCTTTCCAGCCCGCAAGTGCGAGCCGTTTGGCTACCCGTTCCACATGAGTATCCACGGCAATCGCCGGAACGCCAAACGCATTGGAGACGACCACATTGGCAGTCTTGCGTCCGACACCAGGCAGGGTTACCAGCAAATCATGGGCCTGCGGCACTTCACCCCCGTACTGCTCAATAAGGATTGCGCAGAGGTTCTGAATATGCTTGGCCTTGTTGCGGAATAGACCAATCCGCCGGATATCCAGCTCCAGCTCTTCCAGCGGCACTGAGATATAGTCGATCGGAGCCTTGTACTTCTGAAACAGGTCCTCGGTCACCTTGTTCACTGTTGCATCCGTACATTGAGCTGAGAGCAGCACGGCTATAGTAAGCTCAAAAGCGTTGCTGTGATTCAGCTCACAATGTGCATCAGGGAACATGCCTCCGATAGTGTCCAGGATGTGGCGGACCTCTGCAGCTTTCATAGCGTCCCCTCCACGGAGCAGGTATGACTGCAAGTTCTCTTACAGCATATCTTCTCAAATCTGAAGAAATATAAGCAAAGATACATTATATCGTATACTTTCATAGCGTTCAAGCGAACACCCTGCTGCCCTTATATTTCAAAAAAAACGCCTTGATCCAAGGCAAAACCAAGGATCAAGACGGTGTTTCACACGGAAAATCACCAAAACGATTATTGTTTCACAATTTCTACAACCTTGCCGTTGTTGAAATACATTATAATATTATCATTTTCTTTGAGAGATTGCACGGATAAAGTCGTGTCACCTTGATGAATATATACATTTGGGGCAAGCCCAAACGTATAATTCTCAGTCAGCGTGGCGCGTTTGGTCAATATTTCATTCGTTGCGCTCTCATAACGGGCGAACATCCGGTTCAACTGACTGAACACGGAGATGATCACTACACCGCTGGCATCCTTACGCACCAATACCCGGTCTGCTGTGGTAAGTCCGCTTAGAGCGTTCGTTGCAACACCGTCCCGGAGGATTCTCACCCCGCTGCCCGCAGTGAAAGGCTGGGAGGCTCCCGTATAATCCTTCACGGTGAACGTACCTGCTGCGGCATCCACTGCCGTTACCTGTCCGGCAACCTGTTTAACCGTCTGCAGGGACAGCGGTGTGGAACCGTCGAAGCTGAGATTCACGAAATCTCCGGCCTTCAGCTCAGTCAGCGCGATCTTCTGGCCTGCTTCGTTGGTAAGCGGCACATTCGCCAGGTTCAGCTCGCTGCTGTTGCTGCCATCCTCAAGCTTCACGGTCATTTTATTAGTGCCCGCATTGATGGTAGCAATCTCGAACTGGGACGACCCGTTCACACGCAGCACAGAGATGAGCTCCTGATTGCTGGCAAGCACTGCCGTTACCGGCACATTGAGCGGAACATCGGTGATGACTGCCCCGCTTTTGCCAAACATTTCAATGGCCTGCGGATAAGACATCGTCAGCAATTGTCCGTTGCCCAGCTTGAACACAATCGTTCTGGCCGAAGTATTGATAGCCGTCAGGGTGCCGGAATATTTGGTCGTCAAATCAACAGACATTGCACGCTCATTAATGGAGGTCACATCAATCTTGCGGTTCTCAACCAGTCTGGACCCCATCGTGGTCAGCGAAGTGGTAAGCAGTCCGCCGTACGACATCTTTGTTTTCTCATCCATTTTGACCACATGAGCCTTGCCGTTATTGTCCGTGAAGGTCAGGTACTGGGTCTTAGTGTTATAATCCACAACGGTAGCAGCAGTGTACTGTTCAATTTGACGGCTCAGCACCTCAATCTTGGTCACCTGATCATTGCTGTTCAGCGTAAGCTGCACATTGTCTCCGCCTGTTTTGTCAGCAATCAGGTCAGCCATCACCGGACTTACGGCGTTCGGAATCACAATGGCCGGATTAGTAGCAAGCAGATTAACCTCACGGGTGCCATCGCTCTTCTGATAGACTATCGTCGAATCTGTCAGCTCATAGATGAAGCCCTTCACTATGCGTTCCACTCCCGAGGTTACTTCCACGGAACGGATCGCATTATCCTTGATGGTATACGAGACAGCAGCACCGGCTTTCAGCTCTGCGGGCTGAATAATAGAGCTCTGGGAGCTGAACAGCGTAGTCCCTTCTTCCCATTTGAAGGTTTCAACTGTGCCGTCGGCATTCTTGAATGTAATGCTCTTGGCAGCAGTGTCAACGCTTTGAACCGTGCCTTTAGCCGTCTTGTTCACAATACCTGAAGTGACCTGCACCTTCACAACCTTGCGGGAACCGGTGAAGGTTTCACGCAGCAGCGTAAGCTTGCTGCCGGCGGTAATCGAAGCAGGCTGAATAACGGCTCCATTCACATCCAGGAAAGCCGTGCCTGAATCGTAGGGATACTGATCATATCCGTTCGCGGAATCGACCCAGATGATACCCGGCGTATGCTTGGTGAATACACCTTCCGCCTGCTCAACCTGAACTGCCGGGTCTGTCAGCTCTACATATGCTGCGCTATAGGTAGCTCCAATTACAGTTACTTTCGTATAGGGCTGGATCTCGTTCAATGTGATGCGATTCTCGGAGGCACTGGTGTAGTAGGCGGTATTGGCATTCAGAGTGAATTCCAGCGTATTGCCGTTAGTGTACAATCCCAGCTTGCCGTCTTTGAGAGCACTTATTGTTCCTTTGAACGTATTGTCGTATTCCAGGCTATTATGCGCTTCAGCACGGCTGAAGAAGGTAGCCAGCTGTGCACGGGTCACAGCGCCTTGCGGATCGAAGCGGTTGCCGGTTAGCCCGTTAGCCAGTCCCAGCTCCACCGCTGTGTTAATATAGCCGCGTTTGTTCGCGGACACTTTGGCATCATCAGCAAAGCCTGTCGGCCGGCCCGCAGCCGCAGAAGCGGATGCACTCTGGCCAAGCGCACGGATCAGCAGCTCAGCGACCCATTCACGGCTGGCCTTTCGCTCGCCCCACGAGCTTTTTAGATTATCTGCAGCCATCTCCGTGGTCTTATCCAGCAGTCCTTGCTGGAAGGCCAGGATTACATATGGCTTATAATAGTTCGTAACAAGGAAATCATTAGGCAGCGCAACTTCGGTACTGGTGTTCACATTTCCCTGCAGCTTCATGAAGCGTAGCGCCATCAGCACCGCTTCCTGCTGGGTCACAGAATCGCCAGGACGGAACAGGCCGTTATTGCCGACCACAATTCCCTGGGTTGCCAGCTTATAGATATGCTTTTCGGCCCAGAAGCCTGTCTTGACATCACTGAAGATCCCTGAACCAGTTGCAGCCGTCTGCGAAGTCGCTGCAGCAACGGTTGCTCCGGTTGAAGCGTTGTCGGCAAAGGCAGCGCCTGCCCCGCCAAGCACCATCGCACCGGCCAGAACGGCAGATACCGCTTTTACAGAATAAGATTGAACCGTACGCTTTAATCGTTTTGGACCGGACAATTCGATATTCCCCTCTCTATGGCTTATCTGGATTTCTATGTTGTTAATTTCGTTAGCCACCCGGCTTATTCCTGCCAAATAGCCTACAATCCGTTGTTCTCGCGGGTGATGGGATGCACAAGATCCACATGCCCCATCAGACTCTCCACCTGTTCTCCGTCTACCAGCACATCGATATTTTTCACTTCATCGAACTGGAAGAACATCTTGGACAATGCGTCGATCGCCAGAGCCTCGCCGCCTGCGCCAAGCTGTGCCTCATCCGGCTTATGAATATCCATCACAATCTGTCCATTGGAGAACTCAAGTGATTTCAGTTCAATCTTGTTCCACAGCGGAATCTGGTCAGCATTATCGCTCTTCTGGAGTGTTTTGAAGGCTTCCTTATATTTCTCCTCCGCATTCTTGAAGGTGATGGAGACATCAGCAGGAATCAAGTCGTTCTGTTGCAGGTCTGTATAATACGTCTTGATCTTAAGGCTCTGCTTCTCAGGCACTGCCGGTGCCTCCGTAGCCGCCGGAGTAACCGTTGCTGCAGGCTCAGGCGTGCTTGTAGCTGCCGGTGTGGCAGCGGGACTAGCGGTACTGTCATTCCCGGCATTGTTTCCTTCAGCGCCGCTGGATACCGAGGTTGAATCCTGACCGGACGCATCGGCCGGTGCAGCAGTAGGTTTGTCGCCGCAGCCCGAAATTACGAGAAGCAGCAGCGCAGCGATCCCTGCATATGTCAATTTCTTGTTCATTTGATTAACCCCCTCAGATGAATATGGGCAGGAGGGACCGCAAAGTCCTTTTGACCGCAATATAGGGTCTTTATCCGACTCTGCGGCCCCTGCTGCCGCCTGTTGTTATTGAATCCCGAGATACTCTTTAATTCCGCTGACCATCGATGCGGCTACATTGTTCTGCAGTGCTTCAGTGAACAGCAGAGCCTCGTCTTTCTTATTGCTGAGATAGCCCACCTCAAGCAGTACCGCAGGCATCTTCGTCTCGCGTATCACATGGAAGTTGCCGTAACGCACTCCCCTGTTGCTAAGCCCGGTCGCCTGCACAAGATACTTGTGCATCACATTGGCCAGAGCCTTGCTCGCGTCCCGCTGATAGTAGGTCTCCGTTCCGCTCGCAGCCGCTGATCCGCTGCTGTTGGCATGAACGGATATGAACAAATCTGCACCGAGGTTATTGGCGATTGCCGCCCTTTCCTTCAGTTCCAGGAAGGTATCATCGCTGCGCGTCAGCACCACGTCAATCTTGTTCTCCTGCCTCAGCAGCGCAGCCGCCTTCAGAATCACAGCCAGGTTGAAATTCTTCTCATATTTGCCGGTAACGCCTACAGCCCCTGAATCCTTCGCGCCATGTCCGGCATCGAGCACAACCAGCTTACGCCCGCTGTTGCCGGGCTGCGTTGAAGTGTCGCCTGGAGCCTGTGCGTTCAAATCAATGACAATGAGCTTGGAGGAATCTCCCGATACCTCTACGCTATAATTTTTGGGGGTATTAAGATCAATTACAAATCGGACAGTATAAGGATTAGTGCTATACAGCGAATAGCGGATACCGGAGACATCCGGATAATCCGTAACTGTCAGGTTCCCGTTCAGGTCAGGATCAAGTATTTGTCCTGTTCCGAATATATCCGAGAACGTGGCATTCGGCAGATCGACGATGATTCGGTCCGGTCCGCTGATCTTAGAGACCTTAGGCTCGGCATTGCCGTCTATGGCAATCGTGAACCGGTTCTCATTGAAGCTGATGCCGTTGATCATGCTCAGGCTGCTTGAGGGTTCTCCCGGCGGCACTACAACCGTCCCTCCGTCCCCATTACTTTGTTCCGGGTCAATGTTAGGCTCGGAAACCGGCGGGGTAATAAGATCTACAACCTTCTTCGTGTTATCCCATTTGACCGTAAGTCCGAACTGCTCACCAATGAACCGGATCGGTACGAGCGTCGTGCCGTTCCGCAGGAGAGGGGCCGTTGACATAATTACCGTCTTGCCATCGACGGATGCCGCAGTCTGATCTACGATCAGCTGAATGGCCTTTCCCTGCTGTTCAATCTTGATGGTCTTGCTTGTCTGATTCCAATCCACCTTGTATCCAAGGTTCTCAGCGATCATTCTTAGCGGCACCATGATGGAGTTATTTACATTTTCCACCGGAACGTCTTGTCCTGCATTCAGTTCCTGGCCATCCAGGAAGATCTTGTTCTGGCCAGCAGCGGCTTGTCCATGCCCTGGCAGCACCACAACAAAGAGCAGCAGCAACAGCATAAAAGCAAATTTCTTCATTCTTCACCTCTAAGACTCTAGTATTCCGCCCCCAATCGAGCGTTCTTGATGGCATGCCAACTGACAACCTTCGACATAGTGTAGACGCCTTTAGAACTTAAAAGTTGCGAATAAATCCCAACCAAAGTGGAAATGTCTGTGTATTCCCTATAGTTAAAAGGTATGTAGTGCGGTTACAGACAACTCCGCTTATGCAGTGTTACAAACCAAGATATTCCTTAATTCCAGCTACGATTTCCCGGGCCAGATTATTCTGCAGCTGTTCACTATACAGGCCTGCTTCATCCCCCGCATTGGTCAGATACCCCGCCTCCAGCAGAATCGCAGGCATCCGGGTCTCCCGGGTGACATGCAGACTCTTCGAGCGGACGCCGTTGTCTTTGAAGCCGGTTCCCGCTACCAGATGCTTTTGCATAATCTCGGCAAGCGGCAGGCTCTCACTGCGGCTATAGTACGTCTCACTTCCGTTAACTTTGCTCCGGTTCGGATAGGATACATCCAGTGAATTCGCATGAAGGGATACGAACAGCGTAGCATTCGCCGCTTGGGCAATCTTCACACGATCCTGAAGACCCAATGTAATATCCGATGTACGGGTGTAGACGACATCAGCCCAGCCTTCCTGCGTCAGAATAGCTCCGGCTTTCAGGATGACCGCGAGATTGAAGGTCTTTTCCAGCTTGCCTGTAAGGCTAACCGCACCCGATTGCTTTCCCCCGTGTCCGGCATCAAGCGCAATAACCGGTCTTCCGGTGAATCCCGGATTCACGGGTGCCCCCGTTTCGCTGCCCGTTACATTCAGATCGATTGTGACTAGTCCTGTACTCTCATCTGTACTTACCTGATAATTCTGGTAGCCCGTAGTCTGGATTACGAACCTGACCGTCGGGGGATTCGTACTGAATAATGCATAACGTATTTCAGTTACAAGCGGGTAGCCGCTCACATCCAGCTTGCCCTGCGGACTTCCTCCAGTAGATACGCCCGGGAAGCTCCCGCTGAAATCAGGGGCAAATGCCGCTCCGGCAAAATCCACTACGATCCGGTCGGGTCCGGTAACTCTCGTAACCGTAGCCTTGGCTCCTCCGGCAGCGGCTACAATCAGCCGGTTCTCGCTGAATACCGCCCCTTTCACTACAGGGGATGTAGCTGGCGGAGTCGGAGCAACTATAACACTTCCGTCCAATTCCTCCAGAGTCTCTGTGCCGCTCTGAGGCGGAGTGGTTGGTGACGGGGACTGAACTGCCCCTGGAGCCGCTTCGGTTGTTTCTGATGGAGCTGGGGTGGCTGACGGCAGCGGATCTGAAGCGACTGGCGCTGTCTCCGTTATTCCTCCGCTCAAGTACACCGTCTTATCCGTATTGTCCCACCCGACGCTAAGACCGAATTGCTCACTGACAAAGCGGATAGGCACCAGTACCGTCCCGCCGTTCTGCTTAGGTGCAGCATTGAGCGTCAGGTTCACTCCATCGGCTTGTGCGGTGGTACTGCCGACTGCAAGCTGTACGGATTTGCCGTCCTGCTGGACAGTTACCTTGCGGCTGTTCTGTTCCCACAGCACTTCGAAGCCCAGATTCTCTACCACTACACGGATCGGAATCATAACGCTTCCATTCACGTTCTCAAGGATTACCCCCTTAGGCAGTGCAAGCTCCTTGCTGTCCATCACGATCTTACCGGGGGTTGTTCCGGCTGCCGCAGCTTTGTGGCCGGCGAATGACAGGAGGAGCAGTGGCAGCAGCAGTAGAAGCAACACCCGTTGTCCGGCTTTCTTCATCCTTTCCTCTCCTTTGGTCCATTGATAGATTTGCAGATAAGATTAAGACGACAATAATCCCCAAAAGTTGCCTTCGCAGGCAATAATATCTCGATTATAGCAAAAAAACTTCTATTTCCGACACCCGGAAATAGAAGTTTTGTGTAAATACTAAGAATAAATATGCTTCAGCCGTTAACTTAACTTAGCTCTTAGGCAAAAAGCTTGGCTGCATGACGCTCTTCATAAGCAGCAATCTCATCGGCATGCTGAAGTGTCAGGCCGATATCATCCAGCCCCTGCAGCAGGAACTGGCGGCGGTGCTCATCCAGCTCAAAGGTGATGGCCAGACCATAATCATCGCTCAGCTTGTTGTTCTCCAGATCCACTGTAAGCGTGTAGCCCTCATGCTCTGCCGTGCGGCTGAAGAGATCGTCTACCTGGGCCTCTGAGAGCTTGATCGGCAGAATGCCGTTCTTGAAGCAGTTGTTATAGAAAATGTCGGCATAGGATGGCGCTATGACCACTCTGAACCCGTAATCCATGATGGCCCAAGGCGCATGCTCCCGGGAGGAGCCGCAGCCGAAATTCGCGCGGGAAATCAGCACAGAGGCTCCCTCATAACGCGGTTTGTTCATCTCAAATGCCGGATTGTCATTCCCTGCTTCATCAAAACGCCATTCGTAGAATAGAAATTGGCCAAAGCCTGTGCGCTCGATCCGTTTCAGGAACTGCTTGGGGATAATCGCGTCCGTATCTACATTAACCCGGTCTACCGGGGCTACAATCCCTGTTAACTTCTTGAATTCTTCCATTGCTGAATCCTCCTGCTCTCTCAATTATTCTATGAGTTGACGGCTTCCGTCTTGTAGTTCCAGTCACGCACATCCGTGAAGCGTCCTTTGATGGCTGCCGCAGCCGCCATGGCAGGAGAGACCAGATGCGTGCGTCCGCCGCGTCCCTGTCGTCCTTCGAAGTTACGGTTAGAAGTAGAAGCGCAGCGCTGGCCCGGCTGCAGAACATCCGGATTCATCGCCAGGCACATACTGCAGCCGGCTTCACGCCATTCAAATCCAGCTTCGGTGAACACTTTGTCCAGACCCTCCTTCTCGGCCTGCATCTTCACGCGCCCGGAGCCTGGCACAACAATAGCTGTAACTTTGTCAGATACCTTATAGCCTTTGGCTACTTCAGCCGCAGCCCGCAGATCCTCAATCCGGCCGTTGGTGCAGGAGCCGATGAAGACATAATCAATTCCGATCTCGGAGATCGGTGTACCGGGAGCCAGATCCATATATTCAAGCGCCTTCTCGGCTGCTTTGCGTTCATTCTCGGTAGTGAAATCAGCAGGGTTCGGTACGGTGGAGTTGATATCCGTTCCCATACCAGGGCTAGTTCCCCAGGTAACCTGCGGGATAAGTGTTTCTACATCGAATTCGACCACAGTATCATACTGGGCGCCTTCGTCACTAACAAGACCCTTCCAGGTCTCAACGGCGGCATCGTACGCTTCACCCTGCGGCACATATTGACGTCCGCGCAGATAGTTGAAGGTTGTCTCGTCCGGTGCGATCAGGCCCGCTCTTGCTCCGCCTTCAATCGACATGTTACAGACGGTCATACGCTCTTCCATCGACAGCTCACGGATAGCTTCGCCGGTATATTCGATAACATAGCCAGTTGCAAAGTCCGTTCCGTATTTGGCAATTACGCCGAGAATCATGTCTTTGGCAGTCACACCCGGATTACGTTTGCCGGTGAAGCGCACTTCCATGGTCTTGGCCTTGGATTGCTGCAGACACTGAGTGGCAAGCACATGCTCCACTTCGCTGGTGCCGATCCCGAAGGCCAGTGCACCGAAGGCTCCGTGTGTGGAGGTATGGCTGTCCCCGCAGACAATCGTCTTGCCGGGATGGGTCAGGCCAATCTCAGGTCCCATGACGTGAACGACACCTTGGTCAATATCATTCAGGTCAAACAATCTTACGCCAAAATCACGGCAGTTCTGCGAGAGCGTATCAATCTGCTGCTTGGAGATCGGATCGGTAATATTGTAACGGTCCTTGGTAGGCACGTTATGATCCATTGTGGCAAAGGTAAGTCCCGGACGGCGGACTTTACGGCCGCTCAGGCGCAGCCCTTCAAACGCCTGCGGAGAAGTAACCTCATGAACGAGATGCAAATCGATATAAATAATGCTCGGCTTGCCTTCTTCCTGATGAATAACGTGATTATCCCAAATCTTCTCAAACATTGTCTTGTTGCCCATGAATTTCACCTCATAATAGTAGAATCGTTCCTATGAAGAGAGCGTGGAGTCTCTCTTGAATGTTCTAAATATAACATCGCCACGTTTATAATTCCAAGATATGATTTCTATAGCGCTGATAGGCTGTACCTATGAGACACAAGATTTTAACAAAAGGCTCTTGCAGGATTTCACTTCCTAATATTCATACCCTCACTAACCTTCTGAAGGAACTTGTCCAGCACCAGAGACCTTTTCCGCCTGCTTAAGGGAAGCAAGGTTCCATCATCAAGACGAATTTCAATATCATCAACCGAAAAAATATATTGAATATTTACTATACAAGTTCTATGTATATCAACAAAACCCTGCTCGCTATATTGCGCTATTAAATCTATAAATTTAAATCCGTGCAATAAGTAGGTTCTCCTTTTGGTATGTAAATAGCTTTTCCTGTTTACACTTCCAAAAAACATTATATCATTTAAGGGAACTTTGATTAACGCTCTTTTATCGCCTGTGATGGTAACTTTAAAAACTTGAAGTTGCGGGTTATCATCTTTTATAGCAGTTACCACACGATCTATTATTAAAAATAATCTTTCGTTCATGAGTCTTTTAGGTAAAAAACCGCTTATATCATACTGGAAGGTATTTAAAACCTCTTGTTCGGAAGAAGTAACAAATACCAGCTTGAATTTTTTATCGAAAAGGCGCAGTTTTCTCGCCACTTCTTTCCCATCCATTACCGGCAAGTCTAACTCCAAAAAAATGATATCGTAATACGAATGATATTGCTCAAAATCATCAATTAGTTTTTTACCATTTGTATAAGTGTAGATGGTTGTATTGACTTTTAGCCTTTTGAATATTCTTTTTGCTTCAGATACAATGCTATTCAAAAATTTAACATCATCATCACAAAATGCAACATTTAGCATTCAACCACTACCCTTCATTATTTTTGTGGCATTAAATTTGGTTCGAGTCGAATCTATTATTCTTCATCCATCTGCCATTCTTACCATATTTTCCTTATAATAATAGCATAAAATCAGAATCAACATTGGTCAAGATACTAGTCATAATTAAAGATTCTTAAGGAGGTTTTTTAGATTGAAGAGTAAAATTTTGCTCATTGATGATGAAAAAGGAATTATCTCTATTCTGAAGAATTACTTTGAGTCATCAGGTTATCAGGTATATTCAGCTCTTAGCGGAAATGAAGCACTTGAAAGAGTCCATTGTCAGCCCGATATTATCCTGCTTGATATCAATATGCCAGACATCGATGGTATTACAGTTTGTCAGCGAATTCGCAAGTATATTTCCTGTCCAATCCTTTTTCTAACGGCTAGAGTTGAAAGTAACGATAAAATTATCGGTTTTCGCGCAGGAGCAGATGACTATATCCTCAAGCCCTTTGATATTGATGAATTGGGGGCAAGAGTAGAAGCCCATTTACGTCGCGAAAATCGTATGCATAAGCAATCTATAATCCGTTTTTTTGGAGATCTTACCGTAAATTATTCTAACAGGGAAGTTTCTGTCTCCAGTTTTGTTGTACCACTGTCAAAGAGAGAATTTGAAATTGTAGAACTGCTTTCTATGAATGCCGGGCAAGTTTTTGACCGCGACCACATTTATGAAGCCATTTGGGGAACTGACGGAGAAGGAAGCAGCGATACGATTATGGAACATATTCGTAAAGTTCGTGCGAAACTCGCGGTATTTACTCAGAAAAGCTACATTGATACGGTATGGGGGGTAGGCTATAAATGGAACGGATAAACCATATGAGTTTAAAAAAAGCATTCTTTTTTCTATCGGCCATATTTTTACTTATCGCTTTGCTCCTGAGCGTCATATCAATTTGGGGGATCAGCGAAATTTCCAGGCATTATGGGCCGTCTATTGAATTAAAGATGGATGGCAATGATGTCAGAGCCACACCAGTGCCCCCAGAACCTGCTTACCCGGCATGGTATCACATTTTTAGCATCCTGCAATTTGCGCTTCCCACTCTATATGTACTAACAGGATTATTTTTAGCTGATTGGCTTTTTTATAGGATTAAGCTTAAAATGCCCCTGGCCGCTCTGCAAAATGGAGCCCGGCAAATTATGCACAACAACCTGGACTTCTCGATTGTATCTTCTGCAAGTGATGAGCTTGGACAGCTCTGTGACGCATTTGAAACGATGCGATGTGAGCTTCTGAAAAACAACAGGGAACTGTGGCGGCAAACTGAGGAGCGAAAGAGGTTAAATGCTGCTTTTTCTCATGACTTGCGGAATCCCGTAACCGTAATCAAAGGCTCGGTAAAGCTGCTTAAAATGGGAATAACAAGTGGAAAACAAACAAAAGAAGAGATCGGTGATACACTTTCATTACTTGAAGAGTATTCCGGCAGGATTGAAGCTTTTATAGAAACGATGAGCAGTGCCCAGAGATTAGAGGAAATGCAATGCAATTTAAAACAGGTTCAGTGGTCGGCTCTAATCCAAGAGCTTTCGGTAAGTCTGACGATATTACGTAAAGACAAGAAGCTTAATCTGCATGATAATAACGCCAACAAAAACGAGTGGATTTGGGTTGATCGGTCCATTGTTTATAATGTGGCAGAAAATCTCGTTTCGAATGCCGTCCGGTACGCCCGTAAGCAAATTAGTGTTGCTGTCACCTGCGATGATTCCAGTATGCTTCTTACTGTTCAGGATGATAGTGAAGGCTATTCTCAAAATATGTTATCCCGCGGTACAGAACCGTTTTTACGCGGAGATCATCCTTCTGGGGATTCAGGGCATTTTGGGATGGGACTGTACATTTGCCGGCTGCTCTGTGAAAAACACGGAGGCACCCTAGCCTTACAAAATACAGAGAATGGTGCAATGGCAACGGCTTCATTTAATATTTTGAAATCTTGAGCATTTTTTGAGATTTATATTCTACACTCTCCTTATCAATTGAAAAGGAGAGTTGTGTATGTATATTGAGGCAAAAGACCTTTCAAAACTTTATGGCAACGGCGAAAACAGTGTCATTGCCCTTAATCATGTTAATTTAGAAATTGCGCCTGGAGATTTCATTTCCTTTATGGGGCCTTCGGGTAGCGGGAAGAGCACATTGCTTCATCTGTTAAGCGGTCTGGACAAACCTTCATCCGGCAGTGTTATCTACGATGAGAAAGATATCTACCTCACCAGTGACAAGGAGCTTTCCGCTTTTCGTCGCCAGAAAATCGGATTTATTTTTCAACAATTCAACCTCTTACCTGTCCTGACCGCAAGGGAAAATATTATCATGCCTCTGCTGTTGGACAAACGCCAGGTGGATGAGGCTTATCTTAAAGACCTAACAGATATGCTTGGAATCAAAAGTCGAATGACCCACTTGCCCAGCGAACTCTCTGGTGGCCAGCAGCAACGTGTCGCCATTGCCCGAGCACTAATTGCAAAACCTGACATTGTCTTTGCTGACGAACCCACGGGAAACTTAGATAGTAAAAGCGGCAACGAGGTTATGAGTTTACTCTATGATATTTGGCGTACGATGCGCAAAACCCTTGTGGTTATTACCCATGACAACCAGATCGCACGCATGGCGGAACGACAATTTGTTATTGTAGACGGCCTCCTTTCGGAGGTGGCGGCGAAATGAAATCCTATCGTTCTCTTGTATGGAAAGAGTTGAATAACCAAAAGATCACTTCCGTCTTAATTTTAATTGCAATTATTCTATCTACAATTATGACTACGGTTATCGGCCAATCCCTTGGTATATTAAGTGCTTTGCGTCAACAGCAGGCTGCAGCACTTAATGGCAACCGTTATGTTACTTTTCATCAACTTACACAAGAGCAAAAAGAGAAGCTTAACTTCGATAATAGATTGTCGTTCTCAGGTAGCTTTATGAATATCGGCACCTCAGTAATACCGAATACTAAACTTTCTATTTGGCTTCGTGAATATGAAGATGATACACTTTCAGTCTACCCATCCATAACACAACTTTCATCCGGACGCTTACCTCAGTCACCCCATGAAGTTGCCTTACCACAAGATGCATTAAATCTATTGAATTTTTCCGGCAAACTTGGAGACCACATTACATTGCCGATCCGTATCTCGCTTATACGGGACGATCAGGCTCCCTTTGAATATAAGACTACCTTCACTTTAACCGGCATTTTAAAAAGTAATTACTTAGGGTATGTATCCGGCGGTGTTAACGGTATTGCCGGTCAAGGAACAGCGGAACAGCTGCTGCCGAAAAAATACCAACTGTACTCCACAGATGTTCGTATGATAAACAAAAATCACTTCCAGAACACGGTTGATGATATCGCCGCTCAATTTGCTCTGCCTGAATATTGCATTCAGTACAACGACATCCTTCTAGCAGCAGTGGGTATTGATTACACCCATAAGAGCGATGACTCAGACAATGGTTCCGGTTTTCCCTTTATGGCCGTTGCAAGCGTTCTCGTTGGTACTCTTGTTCTTTTAGCCTCCGGTCTTGTTATTTATAACATTTTGAAAATCTCTGTAACGAAACGCATCCGCGAATACGGTACATTACGCGCTCTTGGTGCGGAACGCAGTAAACTATATATATTAGTATCGCTACAGCTTGCCCTACTCTGTGGAATAGGTGTTCCTGCAGGGATCACTTTTGGCATATTGTTTGCCAAAGGAATTACCATCTCCGCAACCAGCCTCTTGTCTCCGGACCTGTTTCTAACAAGTTCATCGGAAGAATTAGCCCTGTTGATAGCCAAAAATAGTTCCGGGAAAATACTTCCTCTGCTCATCAGTACAGTAATTACATTATTGTTTGCATATCTTGCAGCATTCCCTGCCGCAAGATATGCGGCAAAGGTTTCTCCGACGCTCGCAATGTCAGGTCCGTCAATACGGGTTGGACGAAAAAATCGAAAGGCTCGGCGTATACGTTCCTTCGAAGCCTTCTACGCAAGAATGAATATGAAGCGAAATAAAGGCAGAACGACAATTACTATCTTATCATTATTTATGAGTATAACGGTATTTATAGCATTACAGAGTTTTTCCACATTATTGGATACGAGCACTGCCGTACAAAAAATGCATATTGGTGATTACTCCATTACCAATAAGACAACTGGTTTTTCTCCAGAAGTGGTGAAGGAACTCAAATCCTTAGCAGATATAACTTCCGTTTCCACCTTGAAATATAGCCTGTATACACAGGATAGCAAGGGGCAGATGCCAATTTCCACATCTTTTTCACTACAGCCAGGCGAGGCGCTGCATATTATTGGTGTTGATGAAGATCGGTTAAAAATGATCGCACCAGCACTTACCCAACCGGAACTCCAGGATTTAAAAGCAGGAAAAGCCTGTATTATCAAAAATCCCATCGCCATAAATTATGGAGATACCCGATTAAGCAGTACCTTAATTTCCGTAGGCGATAATATATCTGTCAATAACTTGACGTTACAAGTTCTGCATGAAAGCAGTAATTCAATCACACTGGATAATGACGGATTTGTAAACGGGGTTCAAATCATTGTATATGATACGATCTACGATCAGATTACAGAAACAATCAATTATTCGGAGTTGTATCCTGTCTTGTCACCCAACGCTGATAAGGAAAATGTTGAGAAAGTTATTACTCAAATAAGTGAACAAGCTGGAGGGGGCCAATGGCTTTCTTATCAAGATACAGATACACAGCTTGCAGAAAGCTATCAGCAGATCAAATGGTTAGCATGGGGATTGATTCTGTTTATCGGGCTTATAGGAATTCTAAATATAATTAATACCGTGTACACAAATATTCATACCCGTATTACTGAAATCGGGGTTCAGCGAGCGATAGGCATGAGCATTTCAAGCTTATACAAGACCTTCCTTTGGGAAGGCGCCTATTACGGAATTATCGCAGCTATCGCCGGTTCTATAGCAGGGTATTCATGTTCAATCTTTGTAAGTGCTGCTAAAACAGACACCATAGAGCTTATCCCCGTTCCATTTCTCCCCATTATGGGAGCTGCATTTATTTCTATTGTGGTTTGCTTAACCGCAACATGTATTCCACTCCGCAAAATCGCAGACATGAGTATTGTGGATTCCATAGAGACCGTTCAATAGCGGATGAACAACTTCAAAAATACATCAGCAGAAATACTCCTGATTTATTTTTTTATTCGTCATTCATTTCTTTAGTATGTTCAATAAATTTGGTTAATGTGCTTATTGAACTAAAAACTCTATAATCAACACCATTATAATTAATGCTGACACCTGTAATCGCTTCTATTTCTTTTAAAATCTCAAAAAAATCATTTGGATACAATAAATCAATTAATTTAGTGCTCGCTAGTTGCTCTGCGGTAATATCTCTATCTCTTTTCTTAAAATATGAGAACAATATTTCTTTTATTTCGTTATTTAGTTTGCTTTGGCCTAGAACTTCAACCGAATCGAAATTTAGTGTATTAGCACCAATAACATCGTTTGTTTTCCATAGTTTTCTTTCGGCAAATGTTTGCAATAATACTTCCAGTTCCTCGTATTTCAAATCAGGTTTCTTGATTAATATATTCAATACTATACCTGTAACAGTTGCGGTAGCCTTACTCGTTCCGCCAAACATTTTATATGAATCACTTATACTCTTTACTAAATTAGGCGTTTTATTAGCGATACATTGGATCACCTTGCTTTTATTGTACCAATAATCACTGTTCCCCTGAAGTATAGCACCATTTATACCGATTGCTCCATCGCATGCAGCTGGATAACCCAAATAACCTTGATTAGGTGCTGAAGATATTATGATCTTACCCTCACTCTTGAGTTTATGTATAATTGGTTGTAGCCTTGATCTGCTTTTTTTCTTAATTGTAGTTAAGCTAAGATTAATTGTCCGAATATTAAGTTTACGCGTATACTCCAAGGCTTCTATTAAGGTATCAAGTGAACTCTCCATATTTTGATTTAATGCTTTAATCGCAAAAATATTGGGCTGCGCTTCACACATTTGCGCTATTATATTCGCACATTGAGTACCATGACCATTATCGTCTTCGAAATCGCTATCTTCATCAGTCAAACCCATACCACCGATAACATTTCCAATGGAGTTCTCTTGAACTATTCCCGTATCAATAATGATTACATCAGGATTCATTTTTGATCTCCCTATAGTTGCATATAATAAGTATGGGTAGTGATTTTAATCACTACCCATTATATAAAAATAGACTAGGAATGCTGAAATGGTTTTTTTAAGTAAATTTACCTACTTGTTCACATTAAAATGCGCAAGTAATTTTACAGCTGAATGTAACAGAGCAACCTGCTGGGTTAGAGGCACTTTTTCCAGACCAATCGGCACAATCATCTTTACAACCTTGCCCTTTTACTTCTAATGCATTAATTTTGTCCGCAATTTTTTTAATCTTTAAACTCATAATAAGTCCTCCTTCTTCGCATTCCTAGCTACTTCTATCTCTAAACTGATTTTAAAAAACTATAATTGGCATTTTCAAAAGCACATATTGTTGCTGAAGGACACAATCCGTCATCAGTTAATAATTCATTGAGGTATCGGCATCTTACAGTAAGACAACTGCTATAATTATTGCACCCTTCACATTCCATCATGTTGCAGTCATTAATTCTTGAGATATCTGCTAAGTAATCATTATTAATTCCTCCTAGATGTACTGAACCGATTTTATATTTAGTATCTCCTACAACATAGGAACACGGATAAATCTCTCCGGTTGGGTCAATGTGAATACTGCTATAACCGCCAGAACACTTATTTTTCTTGAAAATATTATTTTCTAAGATTGGAATTTCCACATTTTTTTCATCTAACCTATTCCTTAAATAATATTCTTTCAACAAACCAAGCTGATCTAAATAAGCATCTATATGTTTCTCATCCCAACTCTTATCGAAATAGTCAGGGATACAGACAATCACTAAGAATCCCAATTCTATCAAATGTTTAATACTTTCAAATAAATGAGAAACTGTTTGAGCACCAAATGTAACTCTAGCCCTAATATTCTTCCTTTTTTCCAATGTCATATTAACCTTATTTATAATTGCATCATAAGAACCTGTACCATTTGAGAATAGCCTTGTTTGATCGTGAACCTTTTTATCGCCATCAATACTTATTGAAAAATCGTAATTCATATTTTCCGCCAAGAATTCAATCTTCTTTTTGTCAAGTAACACTGCATTTGTTGTAATACCAAACATAACTATTTTTTTATATGTGGCGAATAATAATTTCAGTCGTTCAGTAATGTATGTTATTAGGTCATAATTTAATAATGGCTCCCCTCCATGGAATTGTATAATTAATGGATCCTCTGACCAATTATCATTAGTACTATAGTTCTCTTGGATAAAATTAATTATTTGATCCGCAGTATTGCGATCCATATCTATTTCCTTTTTGTCGTTTCCTTCATAACAATAGCTGCATCTCAGGTTGCATGCTTTAGTTACCCAAATTCCTATTAACATTGCTCAATCCTCCCATACAATCCTTTGGAAGTTACGTTTCAGTTCTGGACAAACACTTTCATAAAAACCATCATTGCTCTCTATAAGATCTAAGTAATGCAAGCAATTCCAGCAAAATAAATTAACATCACAATCTTTACACTTTTCATGTTTATCAGGCTGTAAATACTCCCAATTTTGATATCCATCATATTTTTTAAATTCACCACTCCCCAGAAAACTGCTTAAATCTTCTATCTCCAATATATTGCCTACATAATATTTATCTCTCTCCAATAAACCGCAAGGATATATCTGTCCTTTACTATTTATATAAATCTCTTTAAATAACCCCCCACAGAGACAAATATGAACATCATCAATGTCAAGATTCATCATTCTTATTTCTTCAATTTGAACTTCTTTTTCTTTAGGCTGCAATGAATCTTTATTATCTTTTCCTCTTCCAATTGGGCTAAAAGCCCTTGCAATGCCACGGGTTCCTAATTCTTTATTTAATTCCTCAAATTGATTGCGTAATACATAGTTCTCCTTAGTCAAGACCATTGATAATGAAATTTTATCGAAATGGTGATTTTTTAATAATTCAACCGAATGCAAGACCTTGTTAAAAACTCCTTTTCCACGTATTGTTGAACATGTGTCTTCATTAACACCATCAATACTAAAATCTATTGCTGATACATGCGCCACTAGTTGTTTCACATTTTCACTATTAATTAATGTCCCATTCGTCATTACTCTGATTTCACCATCGTAAATATCATTCAGGTGAGATAGAATCTCAAAAAAATCCTTCCTAATTAAAGGTTCTCCACCCGTTAAGCAAATACTCTTGGGTTTTGATTTAACCACTTTATTCAAAACCGTTTTTAGAACATCCGTGTCCAACGGATCGCTCAAATTTGTTAAGTCAGAATCCACGCAGCAATGTTTGCATCTGAGATTACATCTGTTGGTAATTGCTATATCAACACTGAAATTTTTATCGAACAGTAACATCTCTTCCGTATCGGCCAGCAAATTTTCTTTGTACAAAAGTTGCAACAGCTCGAAGAAGTATTCCTTATCTTCCTGGTCTTCAAACGCTTCAATCAGTTCATTAGTCGTTGCGCTTTCCTGCATGGCAAGTTTAAGTATTTCATAACATTCCTGACTCATTTTCATCCATTTTCCATTCCTTCGATTCCCTAAAATCACTTTGTTTCCATGAGTCAAAACTTTAGTAAACTGACCTAACATAATATTCCTGTTCATTTTCTTGTTCCTCCGCTAGCATTATTTTTCTATCACATATATTTAAGATTTGCTCTCTATGTGTAATAATTAATGCTGTTTTTCCTTCTAGTTTTCTTCTAATCACATTGCAGATTACCTTTTCTGCTTCAATGTCCATAGCTGAAGTGGGTTCATCTAACAAGTATATAGATTTATTCTGAAGGAAGAGGCGTATTAACGCTATCTTTTGTACTTGTCCACCCGAAAGATTTAATGAATTTTCTTTAATCATTGTATCGAGCCCATCAGGAAAATCCTTTATTGCTAAGCAAAATTCCTTCATCGTCTCAATAATCTCATGATCACTATAGCGATTTTTAGTATCCAGAACATCCCTTAAAGAACCGCTTAATATAAATTCACTTTGTAATAAGCAACCGACTTGATGATGCAGATAATCCGTTTGGTAATCTCCAATAATCACTTCATCTATTAGAATTTCCCCTTTTTGAGGTACACAGAGCTTCGTAAAGAGTTTCATTAAGGTTGTCTTCCCGCATCCATTTTTGCCTACGATTCCTACTACTTCACCCGGTTGGACCTCCAATGATAACCCTTTCAATATTTGATTGGATTCTTCATAGCTAAAATCAATTCTATTCACACTAATCTTGCCTGATAGATCGAGGTCAGGGGTGTAATTTCCTTCTTGAATAACCTCTTTATTATCCAAAACTTCAAATATCCGTCTAAAAATAGGAATGTTTTTTTTGAAAGATATATACTCACTACCAATCGAATTTATTGGGCCAAACATTCTTTGTACATAAATGATTAAACTGAATAAAACACCTACTGTCATCGTCCCTGATAATACTCTTTGCGCCCCCATGAGCAGCACTACAAAAATAATGATTACGCTATAACTTGAAACAATACTAAACAACACAGTAATCATTCTTAATTGTTTTATTGCTTTTTCTACTACAGACCGGTTCTTCTTGCAGTAACCACAATAAGCACGTTTTACTTCACCTGCCATTTCAATATGATTCACATTATTTAGTATTTCATTTGTATAGGATGAGAAATCTGCAATTTCTTCTCTTAATGGCACCACATATGCTTCAATTTTTTTACCGTATTTTTTTTGAATTAAAGCAAATGAAAAAGTAAGCAATATTAAAATGATTCCAATAGTTTTATCTATGTAGATTAAATATGCGGAAATGCCTACTGCAATTAATGTATTGGATAAAATTCCGCTTATTGATTTTGTGAAAAGGCTTTCTATTGATGAGATGTCTTCTTCTAAAACTGTAAACATGTCTCCAACCTTATGCTTGCTCCAAAAAGCTACATTGGTATTCATTAATTTTTCAAAAACCATTTCTTTTATTTCAGAAACAAAGCGTTGTGAAAATTTATAGAAGCTAACTTGATATAAATATTGGAAAGCAACCATCGTACATCCTACAATCAGCATAGTAATAGTGTAATTGGCAATATCTCCAATGTTCCTATTGCTTATTCCTAAGTCAACTATTTTACTTATGTAACTTGGAAATATAATTGACGAAACACTATAAATTAAAACAAATATTATGCATTTTATTTGTTGAAGTGTAAAATCCAAATATCTGAGTCGACTAGAACCGTTTAAGTACTGTAAGCACTTTATCCAGTAATACATTTAGTTTTATCCCTTCGATTTGTGTATTATTTTACTTTTTTAACATTATTATTATCTATAAGACAATCATTTTCTTTCAATACACTCATAATAAACATAAATGTAGAAATATGCCATATTCCTCGACCGAATGGTGCTTTTCTCTCACCCAATGGTTGGTTATGCCAAATTTAAATCATTTCCCCAATATGACAGCTACTGCAACCCTTGTAAAAACCGATGTAATCAGACCGATTTATAGGATATACTTATAAGAAAGCGGATTACTATTGATGGTACCTAACCTGTAAGGAGGTTTGAAATGGAACTGCGTCAACTGCAATATGTCCTGCAAATTGCGGCTGAGCGTAATTTTTCCCGGGCAGCAGACAAGCTGCATATCGCTCAGCCTTCACTCAGCCAGCAACTCTCCAAACTGGAAAAAGAACTGGGTGTCCTTCTTTTCCAGCGCAATA
Organism: Paenibacillus sp. FSL R7-0128; assembly: GCF_038002245.1. Taxonomy (NCBI): domain Bacteria; kingdom Bacillati; phylum Bacillota; class Bacilli; order Caryophanales; family Paenibacillaceae; genus Paenibacillus; species Paenibacillus sp. FSL R7-0128. The sequence goes on from NZ_JBBOCD010000001.1 coordinate 4,863,441, forward strand.
CCAGTTCAGTTGAGCTGACTCATGCCGGTAAGAAATTCGTCGAGCAGGCTCAGACCATCATTGATGCCGTAGAACTGCTGCGCCAGGAGATGTCGGATATATCCCAGCTGCGCACCGGACGGGTTGTGGTTGGCAGCATGCCGATCACCGGTGCGCATCTGCTGCCGCATGTGCTGCCTGCCTTCAAACGCAAATACCCCGAGATTGAAATCACGCTGCTGGAGGACTCCTCCATGAATCTTGAGAAGCTGACAGCCAGCGGCCAGACAGATCTCAGCCTGCTATCCCTGCCACTGGAGATTCCGACTCTAGCTCATGAGGTTCTTGGAGAGGAACGGATCGACCTGGCAGTCCCGCCTGAGCATCCGCTGGCGGCGCGGATGCTGCTGGGTACACGAACTTCGCTGACCGAGCTTAAGGATGAACCGTTCATCGTGCTCAAAGAAGGACAGGGCTTCCGCAAAATGACGGTGGAGCTATGCCGTGGAGCCGGATTTGAGCCGCGGATTGTCTTCGAGAGCAACAATATGGAGACCGTCCAATCGCTTGTAGCCACCGGAATGGGCGTAACGCTCGTGCCACATTTCATTGCACGGGCACCGCGGAGTGAATTCGTGCCTGTCTACCTGCCTTTGGCTGAACCGGTACCCAGCCGTACTCTGGTTGTCGCTTACCGGCGCGGACGCTATTTGTCCCGTGCTGCGGAAGCTTTCATTGAAACCTTCCAGACAACGGTCGCCGGACTGGCAGGCGAATAAGCCGCCGGAACCAAATGCCCATCCAGCTCTTATCATGAGGCCGGATGGGCATTTGCTGTATTTTGGCAGAAGCAATTATTTATTTGCGCAAATTATACTGCGTGATCATACGGTTCTGGTCATCGGGCATACGGGTAGTACTCTCGTCAACCGGTCCTTTTGTGCGGGAATCTCCGGCTTTTTCCTCGACAAATTCTCGGATCGCTTTGTTTTGAAATTCGGCGGCTTCTTTGGAATTCTGATTCTGTTCCTGTCGGACATTAGTCTTCTTACTCAATTCAATCCACCTCCTGGTAACTGATTATAAATACTTTACCCGTTCCCCTGAAGGACAACCAGGAAATCCGCTCCCTGCCCCAGCAGAAAAATATTCGTCCAGAGCTCTTTGCAAACCCTGCTTCCCCATGGTATTCTAAATGACAAATAGTGAAACGTGCTGACGGGACCAGTAAGAATGGACGTATATTCGTGTGCAGAGAGTAAATTCCTGAAGGCTGGGAGAATTTACCGCGAAGGTCATTCTGAATCCTACCCCTGAGCGGCCTGCCATGCAGGACGGATACTCCCGTTATGAGAATGAAGTCGGATGAACCCTCATCAATGAAGGTGGTACCGCGGAAGTTAATCAAGCTTTCGTCCTTTGCTAAGTCTAAGGATGGGGGCTTTTTGTCATTTCCGGGTGTTACAGGCATATCAATTCGAGAGGAAAGTGAAGGACAATGACGTCAAGAATTGTGGTCAAAATCGGCAGCAGCTCACTCACAGGTCCCGAAGGCGGCCTTAATCGTGAGGCGGTCGCCTTCTTCGCCGCCGAGATTGCAGCGCTCCGCAAGGACGGCTGTGAAGTGCTGCTGGTCACCTCCGGGGCGGTCGCAGCCGGCTTCCGGGGCATCGGCTATGCTTCCCGCCCAAGGCTGCTGCATGAGAAGCAGGCGGCGGCGGCGGTAGGACAGGTTATGCTGATGCAGGCTTATCAGGAGGCCTTCGCAGGCCACGGTGTACCCACTGCTCAGATTCTCCTGACCCGTACGGACTTCTGCAGCCGCCGGGCCATGAACAACGCCATGATGACGGTTGAAGAATTGCTCCGCCAAGGCGCCGTGCCCGTGTTCAACGAGAACGATACTGTATCGGTGGATGAGCTGAAGTTCGGTGACAACGATACCTTATCGGCGCTGGTTGCCAATCTGCTGAAGGCCTCGCACCTGCTGGTGCTGACCGATATGGACGGCGTCTACAGCGGCGATCCCCGCAAGCACCCGGATGCTGTGCGGTATGAGCACATAGAAGAGATTACGCCTGAGATCTATGCCATTGCAGGCGGTGCGGGCTCAAGCGTGGGCACCGGCGGCATGCGCTCCAAGATCGACGCGGCCAAGATCGCCACGCGGGGCGGCGTTCCGGTCTTCGTGGGCCAGGTTAAGGAGCCAGGGGATTTATCACAGGCCGCAGCAGGGACGGGCAAGGGCACTTATTTTGCCACCACACTCTCCTCTCTGCCGGTCAAAAAACAGTGGCTGGGCTTCATGTCTACCCCGCTCGGATCACTGTATGTCGATGACGGTGCTGTTGAAGCGCTGCTCCACGGGGGCCATAGCCTGCTGCCGGTCGGGGTTAGACGGATTGAGGGAAGCTTCCATTCAGGGGATGTCGTCGAAGTGCTCGGCCCGGATGCGAAGCTGCTTGGGCGGGGCATCGTCAATTATGATGATAGCCAGCTCCGCAGCATTCAGGGGCTTCCGAGCCGCGAGATTGTGCCCAAGCTCGGTGAAGTGCACCGGCTGGAGGTGATCCACCGGGACGAATGGATCACACTGCGTTAATCTTGCACAACCTATTGTATATCCATATGCCAACATAATTTTTTTGAGGAGGAATTGCCATGAGTGAAGTGGTTAACAAGACAACGCTGGCCAAAGCAACCACAGGGGTACTCGCAAGCCTGACTACCGCCCAGAAGAATGAAGCCCTGCTGGTGATGGCTGCCGCCCTGCGTGCCGAAGCTGATTACATTATTGCCGCCAACGCCGAAGACCTGGAGCGCGGCCGGTTGAACGGAACACCGGAGTCGATGCTCGACCGGCTGGCCTTGGATGCGGGACGGATTGACAGCATAGCCGAAGGCTTGCAGCAGATTGCCGTTCTGCCTGATCCGGTTGGAGACAATCTGGAGACGATCGAACGGCCAAACGGCCTGCACATTGAGAAGGTAAGGGTTCCGCTTGGAGTCATCGGCATTATCTATGAAGCACGCCCCAACGTCACCGTTGACGCTGCCGGACTGTGCCTTAAGACCGGCAATGCCGTGGTGCTGCGCGGCGGCTCCTCCGCCCTCTCCTCCAACCGTGCCATTGCCGAGGTGCTGCACCGCGCACTTGCAGGCACCGCCCTTCCGCCGGATGCCTTGCAGCTGATCGAAGATCCTAACCGTTCCTCCGTGGATGAAATGCTGAAGCTGAACGGACTGCTGGATGTGATCATCCCGCGCGGAGGAAGCTCTCTGATTCAGAATGTGGTTCTGAACGCCACCGTACCGGTTATTGAAACAGGAGCAGGCATATGCCATACTTATCTGGATGCAAGTGCCAATCCGGAAATGGCCCGGCGTATTAGCGTGAATGCGAAGGCCCAGCGGCCTTCGGTCTGCAATTCAATGGAGACACTGCTGGTTCACCGTGCTTACGCCGAAGAACACCTCGCCGCACTTGCCGAAGCCTTCCGCGAGGCCCGTGTGGAGCTGCGCGGCTGCCAGGATACCGTTGCTCTTATCCCTTGGGCTGTGCCTGCCACACCAGAGGACTTCGCTACAGAATACAACGATTATATTCTAAATATTCGTATCGTTGACACCCTGGAAGAGGCTCTCGGACATATCGCGGAATTCGGCACCAAGCATTCCGAATGTATTGTAACTGAAGACGCGGCGAATGCTGCACGCTTCCTGCAGGAGATTGACGCTGCAGCGGTATATCACAATGCATCTACCCGGTTCACGGACGGCTTTGAGTTCGGCTTCGGTGCCGAGATCGGCATCAGCACCCAGAAGCTCCATGCCCGCGGGCCAATGGGACTGCCTGCATTGACTTCAAGCAAATATATGATTCACGGCTCCGGCCAAATCAGGGGTTAACTCACTCAACTTATAGGGGGACTGCCAGCCATGTGCCAGCAACCAGCAATTCCGCTCATCAATCATAATATCGTTTTTTACGGCGCAGGCTCGATGGCTGAGGCCATTGTGCGGGGATTGATCGCCCGGAATGTAGTGGAATCGGGCCGAATTATTATGCTGAACCGCAGCAGCAGCGAGCGCCTGGCTGAGCTCCGCAGCCGGTACGGCGTGCTCGGCTATAATGCTCCCGAGTCCAAGCTCGAGGCTCTGCGCACTGCGCCGGTCATCGTTCTAGCCATGAAGCCCAAAGACGCTGCTGAAGCGCTCCGTTCACTCGGACCGCTGCTGTCGCCGGATCAGCTCGTCATCTCCGTCATTGCCGGGTTGACCATCCGTACGATGCAAGGCTTACTGGGTAATCCGCAGCCTGTGGTTCGCACCATGCCGAACACCTCTAGCTCCATCGGCCTTGGTGCTACCGGGATTGCCTTCTCCAAGGAGGTTGGCGAAGACAGCCGCCGTACAGCGCTTAACATCTTCGAAGCGATCGGCCTGACGGCGGTCATTGACGAAGAACGGATGGAGACCTTAACAGGGATCTCCGGCAGCGGACCGGCTTACATCTATTACATGATGGAAGCGATGATCGCTGCCGGTATCCGCGGAGGGCTGCCGCTTGCGCAGAGCCGTGAGCTGACCGTCCAGACCGTGCTTGGCGCAGCCCGGATGGTACAGCAGACCGGTGAAGAGCCTGCCGCCCTGCGCAAAAAGGTCACCTCGCCGAATGGATCTACTCAAGCGGCCATTGAAGTGCTGGAGCGCGGCGATTTCTTCGAGACCGTCATTTCCGCCGTCAACCGCTGTGCGGAACGTTCCCGCGAGATGGGCTCGGCTCTGGAGCAGGAGCTGCACTAATTTTTCGGCCTAGTTATTGATAACTTTCCACATTACAAACAGCCCGCAGTCCCTTCCATATGAAGGGACTGCGGGCTGTTTGCGGGTTGTGAGGCATAATTCCGCCAGCTTCAAGTGCATTTATACCCTTCATTTTGCTCATCAAGCCACTTTTGCTGAATTCAATGGCACTTCAGCCCCTCACCCCCGATCCCCGCCCACTCTCGGCCAACTCATTAGCAACAAAAGTAAAAAAAAGTGCCCCTTAAGCCACATACATGACTTAAGGGACACCTTAACCGGCCGGGACTTGCCCTGGACCGGCGTATATCACTAACTCGCTCCGCTCATCTGCCTCCGCCCCGGAATTTCTGGGAATAGGCTTTGACATCCTGGGCATTCTTCACCCGGTTGCGGGCCCATTCCAGCAGAATGCGGTCAATGTAACGGAAATGAACCTTTCCTGCAAAGACCGACTCCTTCAGCGCGAGCAGAATCAGCTCCTCGGGATAGCGGTCTTCATCCACCCAACCGGAAATAGATTCACATTCCATGGGGGACAGCGGACGTCCGAATTCCTTCTCGAAAATGCTGAACAGACTCCGTCCGTCTTCTGACTCCTTGTCAACCGGCACAGCCGGGCGGCCATAGCCGCCGTCCGGTGCGGTAGCCCCGGAGTGATGAGCCACTGCCCGGGCCCCCGGCTCCCGCCCGCTCTGGCCGGGCTTCTCCTGGGCATTCTCCCGCGAGAGTTCTGCCAGATAAGCTCCCAGCTTCGCGTACAGGCCGGAGAAGTTATAGCGCTCATAATGGATGTCCCTCAGCTCGTCGTTTTCTCCGTCGATGCTGATGAACCCCTCCTTCATGAGCTTCTGCAGCTCTCCGGCAATCACCGGAATACTGCGCCCGGTTACTGCCTGCAGCTCCTCCAGGGAAGGGAAATCAATCCCCTCTACCTGTCTGAAGGAGAGCAGGTGAATCAGCAGCATGGATTCACTGCCGGTCAGATTCAGCTTCCGGTAATATTTCAGGAGTGCATAAGGAATGACGGCCATTCCGTTCTCCAGGCCGAAGGCTACGCCCTCGCCCCAGGTATTCCAACCTTTTCCGTCCATACTTAAGCCCCCTTTCCCTATTCTTAAGGGTAAAGACGGTACAGTGTACGAGGGAAGGCAATCGTCTCACGGACATGGTCCAAACCGCAGATCCAGGCTACTGTTCGCTCCAGCCCCAGACCGAAGCCAGAGTGTGGAACCGTGCCGTAGGTGCGCAGATCCATGTACCATTTGTAGGTGTCCATCGACAGGTTATGTTCCTTGAAGCGGGCTTCCAGCAGCGCCGGATCATCAATACGCTGTGATCCGCCGATGATCTCCCCGTAGCCTTCAGGAGCGATCATATCCGCACACAGCACCACTTCAGGACGTTCAGGATGCGGCTTCATATAGAAAGCCTTGAAGGAAGCCGGATAGTGGGTAATGAAGACCGGTCTGTCGCTCATCTCGGCAATCGCCGTCTCATGAGGAGCCCCGAAATCATCGCCCCAGGCAATTTCGTAGCCCTTTTCATTCAGGAACTTAATCGCATCGTCATAGCTGATACGCGGGAATGGTGCTTTGATGTTCTCAAGCTTCGAGACATCGCGGCCCACTGCTTCCAGCTCGGCGCGGTAATTCGTAAGCACGGACTGCACGACAAAGCTGATGAAATCCTCCTGCACGCATAAGCTCTCTTCATGATCGGTGAAGGCCATTTCCGGCTCAATCATCCAGAACTCGATCAGGTGGCGGCGGGTCTTGGATTTCTCTGCACGGAAGGTAGGGCCGAACGAATAGACGCGTCCCAGCGCCATGGCTGCGGCTTCCATATACAGCTGCCCGCTTTGGGTCAGATAGGCGTCTTCATCAAAATACTTGGTGTGGAACAGGTTGGTCGTGCCTTCTGCTGACGTTGGGGTCAGAATCGGCGGGTCCACCTTCGTGAAGCCGCGCTCATTGAAGAACTGCTGAACCGCGCGGATAATCTCCGCACGAATGACCATTACCGCCCGCTGCTTGGAGGAGCGCAGCCAGAGATGACGGTGATCCATCAGGAAATCGACGCCATGCTCCTTGGGAGTAATCGGGTAATTCTCGGTAATATGCAAGACTTCGATTCCTGTAACCGTCATTTCAAAGCCTGACTGGCTGCGGGGCTCCTCGCGGATAATTCCGGTCACGTACAGCGAGCTTTCCTGGGTGAGGCTCTTGGCATCATCCCAGACCTGCTCAGGGACTTCCGATTTCACCACAACCCCCTGGATATAACCGGTACCGTCGCGAAGCTGCAGGAACTGAATTTTACCGCTGGAGCGCTTATTGTTGACCCAACATCCGATGACAACACTCTCTCCAACATGCTCATTCACGTTCTTGATCACACTCTTGTTAGCCATGCCTAAGATCTCTCCTCTAATTTAGCCGTTAATTCCTTGCACAATACTGTAAGTATCGCGTGCAATGACAAGCTCTTCGTTTGTCGGAACCACAAGTACCTGTACCTTGGAGTCTGCCGTGGAGATGCGGCGCGGATCGCCGGAGCGAACCTTGTTGGCTTCTGCATCCAGTTCAATTCCGAGGAACGTAAGATTGTTCAGTACTTTTTCACGCAGGAGGGAAGCATTCTCGCCCACACCGGCTGTAAACACGATTACGTCTACACCGTTCATGGCAGCTGCGTAAGAACCGATATATTTACGCAAACGGTACTCGTACATTTCAAAAGCAAGCGTTGAGTTAGGCTCGCCTTTCTCCGCACCGTCAATAATATCACGCATGTCACTGCTCACGCCAGAGATTGCCAGAAGTCCGCTGTGCTTGTTCAGCATGGAGTTCACTTCACCGACAGACAGTTCTTCCTTATTCATTACATAAGGAACAATTGCCGGGTCAAGGTCACCGCTGCGTGTACCCATCATCAGACCTTCAAGCGGAGTCATCCCCATCGAAGTGTCAACAGAAATGCCGCCGTTAACTGCAGTTACGCTGGCACCGTTACCGATGTGGCAGGTGATAATTTTGAGGTCGCCAAGCGGACGGTCCAGATACTCAGCAGCAGCTTTGCTGACGAAATCATGCGAAGTACCATGCGCACCATAGCGGCGGACTTTGTATTTGTTGTACAGCACTCTAGGAATGGCATACATATAAGAACTTTCAGGCATGGTCTGGTGGAAAGCAGTGTCAAATACCACAACCTGCGGCACACCCGGCATATTAATTTCAGACGCGGTAATCCCCATCATCGCAGCAGGATTATGCAGCGGCGCAAGGTCGAAAAGCTGGCGGATCTTCGTCTTCGCATCTGCATCCACAAGAGCGGAAGCCTTGAAGAATTCCCCCCCGTGTACTACACGGTGTCCCACAGCATTGATCTCGTCAGTAGATCCAATAACCCCATGTTCCTTGTCGGTCAGACAAGCAAGCACTTTACGGATCGCTGTATTGTGTTCCAGAATTTCGCTGACTTCAGTTACTTCCTGTTTGCCGGTTGGCTTGTGGTTCAGAATAGAGGAATCCATCCCGATACGTTCTACCAGACCCTTGGCGAGCACAGATTCATCGGTCATGTTGTACAGCTGATATTTCAATGAGGAACTGCCGGAGTTAATTACTAAGATATTCATACACGGTCACCATCCTTGTCATACTTGAAGAAGCCTTCGCCCGATTTCGTACCCAGTTGTCCTGCACGCACCATCTTCTTGAGGATTGTCGAAGGACGGTACTTGAGCTCGCCGTATTCACGGAACATGTTCTCAAGTGCGGCAAGAACAGAATCCAGACCGAAGCGGTCTGCCATTTCAAGCGGCCCGTTCTGGAACTGGTAGCCGATGCGCATAGCGTCGTCAATATCTTCGGGAGAAGCGACACCTTCCTGCAGGACATGCATAGCTTCGTTGATGAACAGGCAAATGAGGCGTGAAGATACAAATCCGGGGGATTCGTAGATCATAACGCCTTTTTTCTCAACAATCTCATCGACAAAGGCTTTAGTATCTTCAAATGTGCTGTCCGAGGTTTTCAGACCGCGCACGATTTCAACCAGATCAACCTTACCTACAGGGTGTATGAAGTGCATGCCGATAACGCGTTCCGGATACATTGTAGAGCTTGCAAGCTCAGTCAAGCTAAGCGTTGACGTATTGCTGGCAAGAATAATGTGGCTCGGACACACCTGATCGAGCTGATTGAATACCTTTTGCTTAGCTTCCAGATCTTCAACGATGGTCTCAATGACCATATCGCAGGAGCTCAGTTCAGCGAAGTGTGTAACCTTCTGGATACGGGCCAGGATGAGCTTCTTCTCCGCCTGGGTAATCGCCCATTTCTCCAGCTGCTTGTCGAGACTGGTCTCGATCATTTCGTAGGAGTAGTTCAGCCGTTCTGCAGTTTTTTCCACCAGCATGACATCCAGGCCTTTGGCTGCCAGCATTTCAGCAATCCCTTGTCCCATTGTGCCTCCGCCGATGACACCGATCTTCTTAAAATTCATGTAAAAGTCTCCATCCTTTCAGGTATCTATACTTCTGTATTGTACCTTGTCTGTCGAAAAAAATAAGTAGCCCGACATATAATGATATCTTAGCATGTCTGAAAAGTAAAAAAAAATAACCGGCATAAAGAATTATGCCGGTAAAAGGACACTGTCACGAAATTGACAACGAAATTGCTCTCCGGAGAGGACTTCTTCCTTCATTAAAATGTCAAGGGAGTAATCAAATATATTTCTCTGCTTGTCCAGCAGGTCATTTGTGCGGATCATAAGATCATCCAGTATTTTACTGTTTTCCTTCATTAATTCTTCGGTGGTAACCATTTGCAGATTCGCAATACCCAGCGAAGTGAGCCCTGACTTCATCATGGTCTCCACGATATTCAGTGCCTGATCGAAGTCTCCACGGGAACCGGTACTGCGTCCGCCGTAATACATCTCTTCGGCAGCCGCTCCTCCAAGAGCAATCATGATCTGGTTCTCCAGGTAATCCTTCGTGTACAGATACTGCTCGGTCTGCGGATTATGCCGGACATACCCTAGAGCCTGACCGCGCGGGGTCAGTGTGACCTGGCTAACGCTTCCGGGACGCAGCAGTTCAGCCATAATAGCATGTCCAAGCTCATGGATCGCTACCCGCTTCTTCTCTTCATGGTTGGTCTCACGGTCGGTCTTCTCACCCATCATGACCTTGTCGATCGCCATCGACAGATGACGCTGCTCTACCAGGGTCAGATTCTCGCGCATCATGTAGATCGCGGCTTCGTTCATCACGCTCTCCAGCTGAGCACCCGAGAAGCCGTAAGCTTCTTCGGCGATTTTATCCAGATCCACGGTATCATGCAGCGGCTTGTTCTTGGCATGCAGGTCGAGAATCGACTTGCGGCCCTTCTTGTCAGGCATATCCACCTGAATATGGCGGTCAAAACGCCCCGGGCGCAGCAGCGCAGAATCAAGCATCTCCTTGCGGTTCGTTGCGGCTACCAGCAGAATGCGCGGGGTATCGTTGTTATAAATTCCGTCCATCTCCGTCAGCAGCTGATTGAGGGTCTGATCATATTCACGCTGTTGTCCGCCTTCGCGCTTCCCGCCGATGACGTCGATTTCATCAATGAAAATAATGGCGCTTTGCTTATTCTCCTTGAGTGCGCGTGTGCGGGCATCCTTGAACAAATCGCGTACGCGTCCCGCACCCACACCGACATACATCTCAACGAATTCACTACCCGAGGCAGCTACAAACACGGAGCCCGTATAATGTGCCGCAGCCTTAGCCATCAGCGTCTTTCCTGTTCCCGGAGGACCTGTAAGCAGAATTCCCTTGAGCGGGCGAATCCCGAACTTGCTGATTTCTTCATGCCGGATCAGGAAGTCCAGCGCTTCACGCAGCTCCTGCTTGGCATTGTCCTGTCCGCCGATCTCTTCAAAGGTCAGCTTGGAGGGGCCGTTCTTCTTGCGCTTCTTATCTGCACCTGCATTAACCGTCAGACCGCCGCGGGCATGGGCAATGAACAGGAGCGCGGCAACCATGCCCAGTGCTATGATTACAGGGAAGATATTGATCCCCACAAAAGCCATAAAAATCAGCATGACCGGAACGAATCCGGCTACAACCTCTTTCCAGTACTTAGGCATTGTTCCACACTCCCATCTTGGCTGCTGCACGCGGCAGAATGATAAATTTGCTCTCTGTGCCGTTGCTCAGGCTTACATATACATTATTGTCGTCAATCTCTGTGGTAGCTGTAACCCCGCTGTACTTACTGTCCTGCTCCTTCAATCCGTCCAGCTTGGCTGGTATCAATGTATACTTCCGGCTCTCCATCGCTTCTGCTACAGAGAACATCGCTTTATCCCAATACTCATCCAGCAGTTCACTCGGCTTCTGTTCCACATCCAGCTTCAGGGTCCGTCCGTCAATAGCAGTGCTGCCTTCTCTTGATACATACTGCACCAGTTCACGTAATTTCGTGCCCGGCTGCAAATCCAGTTTCAAAGTGACCTCATTGCGTTTAATAGTAATATGGGAATCCTTCACTCCCTCGTAGGATGATACCAGCTTCTGTAGCGGCTCCTGCACCGCGAATGTACGGTAAGAATACCAGCCACCAAACAATAATGCAGCAGACAGCAGAGACGTTAGCAGTACAGGCACAAGACGAAGTTTCAAGAAACGTCCTCCTCTCAATAATGACCGAGCATAACTCTACAATAAAGACCAGCCAGCGTGTCTAGCGCCCATCCGAGACTGACATGCTCTTAAGCATGTCTTAGTACAAGTAGTAGTATATCATAGGTGTATATACGATTTTACATAAAGTTGTGAATATATTTAAAATTTTTGATACTAATTTCTGGATGTTTCATGCGCTTATCATTTTTACCCGGTCAATCTTCAGTTTGGAGTCCGCTTGATTTCAGCCATCATATATTCCGCAAAATCAGTTAATTCGCGCGGTTCATAGCCTTCGGCGACTGCCGCACCGCTATATTCCTATTCCGCAATTATTCGGCAGACTGTCATGAAAGGCTACGCTACGCCTGGCAAGTCTATGATTGACCTCTGCGGACAGCTTGTCCTCTACGACAATGAGCAGATCAATGTCGCTTGAACCCGGTTGAAAACAGCCCGATGTACATGAATGGTACTGCAATCTATATATACTGGTATATGTACATATTGACAACAGAGCAGTAGGGAGCAGCTCCGATCAATGCCTCCCCTTTATTAAGTAAGCCACAGATCCTGGTGTCCCTCAAGTCCATGAACAGCTCTAGCCTGTTCTCTACTCGTATATAACACGCCAAAAAAGCGGGAGTACAGTATCACTGTATCTCCCGCTTCTAAATATAGTTCAAGCCTGAACGCCCGGCCGCTTAAAGTGACGCTAGCGGTTCGGCAGACTGTACCCCTCACCGATGGCGCTGCCATCCTTGAAGCGGTAAAAATTATAATAGAATCGCCCGTCTTTTTTGTAAAATAGCTGCCAGGCATATTCCCCGTTGTATACACCGGGCAGCAGCCGTTCGATCGTAATGTCCGGCAGCTGGGCGGCTATGATTCCGCGCATTTTCTCTTCTGAGGTGCCATTGCTCAGTTCCTCAGCATACAGGTCGTTGTCGCCTCCGGCAGGCTTGCCCTCCAAGGTGAAACGGACCCACACCATCAGCTCGGTCCCTGCTTCATTTTTACCGGTCAGCACCCAGTAGATCTCATTCTCATTCCAGACAGATTTCTGGGCCTTGGTTACCTCTGTTAGTCCGGCACGCGCCCGGGCCAGCTCCTTGGCCTCACTCCGCTCGTTCCACTGGTCCTTCATAATGTAGGCATAGAACTGGCTTAGTCCGAACAGAAGGAGCAGCACCACGGTAATCCCCAGCCAGATCCATTTTCTCCTCTTCTTCTTCACCACGCTGCTTCCTTTCCCGTTCCCTTGAATTACCGTTTAAGCAGGCTCTCGAACGTCTCCTGTGCTTTGCGGCGGATGGCTTCTTCATCAAGTGTCAGGCATTGTCCATGCTTCACAACCTGCTGGCCGTTCACCCATACATGCTCTACATCCTTGGCACTTGCCGAATATACGGCATGGGAGAGCAGATCGGTATGCGGCAGCAGATGAGGCTGGTCAATATCAAGTGCGATGAAGTCGGCCTTCATTCCTGCTGCAAGCCGGCCCACCCCGCTTAGGAAAATAGACTGCGCCCCATACTCCGTAGCCATCAGAAGCGCCTCAGGAGCCGGTACCGCTGTAGGATCACCGCTTACGCCCTTGTGGATCAGAGCCGCCAGCCGCATCTCTTCGAACATATCCAGATTGTTGTTGCTCGCCGCACCGTCTGTCCCCAGAGAGACCTTAACCCCGGCTCTCAGCAGCTCAGGAACACGGGCTACCCCGCTGGCCAGCTTCAGGTTACTACCGGGGTTATGCGACACGCCAACGTTATGGCGGGCCAGGATCCCGATCTCTTCATCGTTCAGATGAACCCCGTGGGCAATGAGCGAAGGACGGGTGAACATCCCGAGCTTCTCCAGATGCGCGACCGGACGCAGGCCGTAGTCGGCCACGTTCTGTTCCACTTCATGGCGCGTCTCGGACATATGGGTGTGTATTGGCAGGTCTAGATCATGGGCAGCCTGCACAAACTTCATGAAAAACTCTGGAGGACAGGTGTACGGGGCGTGCGGTGAGAGCATGGTCGTAATTCTGCCGTCAGCCTTGCCGTGCCAGTTACGGGCAAAAGCAATCGCCTCAGCAAGCTTCGCTTGCTGTACCTCTTCCGGGCACAGCCCAATTACGCCGCGCATCAGCACAGCACGAATACCGGACTGCTCCGTTACTTCCGCTACCCGGTCCATATGATCATACATATCGAGGAAGGTGGTTGTGCCGCCCTTCAGCATTTCCAGTACAGACAACGAGGTTCCCCAATATACATCATCACCAGTGAATTTCTCTTCCATCGGCCACATCTTCTCCTGCAGCCAAGTCTGAAGCACCATATCGTCGCCGTATCCGCGCAGCAGTGACATGGCCGTATGCCCATGGGTATTGACCAGACCCGGCATGAACAGCAGACGGCTGCCGTCTATGACCTGTGCACCATCCTCCACTACCGGCTCAGCTTCACCTATGTAAGTAATCAGATCATTCTCCAGGGACATGTACCCGCTCAGTACCGGCTTGTCACTGCCCGGAACCAGGAAGTGCCCATTCTTGATTATCGTGATCTTACTGCTCATCTTCAGCCTCATCCTTTCCATCATGCAAATAATAGGCCAAGCTCTGCAGATCTGTGGTGAAATCTGCGGCATGAATCCGGATATTGGCAGGCGTCTTGAGAATAACCGGTGCGAAGTTCAGAATCGCTTCGATACCGGAATCCACAAGAATATCGGCTACGTTCTGGGCTTCGCTGTCAGGCACGGTAATAATCCCGATCCGGATGCCCTGCGAGCGGATGGTACTGCTTAGCTCCTCCATCGGCTGCACAACCAGCGAGTTGATCTGCTGGCCCACCTTCGGCGGGTAGGCATCGAAGATGGCAGTAATCTTCATCGTATCCTTCAAGTAAGCGTTGTAGTTAGACAAAGCATGACCGAGGTTACCGGCTCCAACCAGTGCAACATTAATTTGCTGGTCAAGCTTCAGGATATGGCGGATCTTCTCAATCAGATAAGATACATCATAGCCGATGCCTTTTCTGCCAAAATCACCGAAATAAGCCAAATCCTTACGGATCTGGGCGGGATTTAGGTCAAGCTTCTGGCCCAGCTCCTGAGAAGAGACTGTGGAGATTTCACGTTTTTGGAGATCGTTCAGGAAACGCAGGTACACTGGGAGCCTGCGCACGACGGCCTCCGATATTTTATCCGATTTCATGTATTCTCCTCCTTAAAAGTTTTGTTAGCCTACACTTCATTCCGTACAATTATAGCAACCGTGCCCCGCCGCCTGCCGGAGTGGCAGGACAGGCGGGAACGGATCTTCAGGATAATCATGACTTATTAATAATAGCAATAGCAGATGAATTAGGAAACCCCGCCGTCATCCAGCCATTCGGCAATTCTCGGGACCATCTGCTCGGTGAGCATATGCTCCATCTTGGGACCGGGGAGCGAGTACAGAAAGTACTTTCCGTAATGCGATTCAATCACTCTGGTATCGTACACAATTACGATGCCCCGGTCCTGCGCCGTGCGGACCAGCCGCCCGAAGCCCTGCTTGAAGCGGATGACAGCCTGCGGCACGGACAGCTTCATGAACGGATTCTTCTTCTGTGCCTGAAGCAGCTCTGACTTCGCTTCTGCCAGCGGGTGATTCGGCGGCTGGAACGGCAGTCTGACAATCGCCAGGCAGGTCAATGCTTCTCCAGGGATATCCACCCCTTCCCAGAAGCTGCTGGTACCCAGCAAGACCGAAGCCGGGCTGTCCTGGAAGCGGCGGATCAGCTTGCTCCGGCTGCCGCCTTCCACACCTTGTCCGAGTACCGCGATATCCTGTGAGGCAAGTGCCTCCTTCAGCGGTTCATACACCTGGCGCAGCATCTTGTAGGAGGTGAACAGCACCAGCATCCGCCCCCGTGTTGTTACAGCTGTCTCAGCAAGGGAGTGCACGAGGGTGTCCACAAAGCGGGCATCCCCAATACTCCCCTTGACGCTCGGGAAGTCCCGCGGAATGACCAGGAGAGCCTGCTCACGATACTTGAATGGCGACGGAAGCAGTGCAGTCATCAGACGCCGCTGCTCTGCAGCCTCGCCAAGACCCAGGTTATCAATCATGAACTGGAAGGATTTATCCACGGATAAGGTGGCCGAGGTCAGGATAATGCTCTTCTTCTTATCGAAGAACAGCTCCCTGAGCTGGGTGCTGACATCTACAGGAACAGCATACATTTGCAGCGACTTGCCCTTATAATTACCGCTTCCCTCCAGCCAATACACGATATTCTCATCGTTCAGACTCATGAAGAAGCGGATCTGCTCTCTAATGGATGCCAGATCCTTGAATAACCCGCCGATATCGGTCACAAGACTGTCTGAGGAGGATTGGCTGTCCGTGTCACGCATCTCACTGAGCATTTTGTCGCCCTTGCGGATGATATCGCTCAGACTGAGGTTCAGTGTATTCTCAAGGGCAGCCAGCTCCTCCCAATCCTTCGGCTTCTTGCCCGGCTGCAGGCGTGCCACCAGCTGGCCTGCTTCACCGGCCCCTGCATCGCTGCGCTCGGGCAGCAGGCTGAAGAGCCGGTCGCTGAGCGCATCCCAGGACTCCTTCACCGTCAGCAGATCGGGATAGATCCGGTCGATCACGCCGCTCCATTCGGAAGCCTGCTCACTGCCCGAAGACTGCAGACTCTGGCGGAGGGCAGGCAGCTGCCCGCTCCGGCTATCCTTATAGAGTCGGGTGAGGGTATGGGCGAATGTGAAATATTTCATCTGCATGCCAAGATGCTTGCCGGCAATATCCTCCAGATGATGGGCTTCATCAATTACAAGATGGTCGTACGCCGGAAGAAGCTGATGCCCGGCTTTGACATCTGCGAACAGCTTGGAATGATTGGTGACCACCACATCGGAGATCCCGGCTTCATGCTTGGCCCGGTGGTAATAGCATTTGCGGAACCACGGACAGGCGCGTCCCAGGCAGGAGTCGGTATCACTGGCCACCGTCTCCCAGAAATCGCCGCCCCGTCCGCTTAAGTTAAGCTCCTCATCATCGCCGGTCGTCGTCTGAGTCAGCCAGACAAGCATTTGCGCAGCGGTGAGCGCTTCTTCCCTTGGACTCGTAAAGTCCTTTTTGTTCATTCTATGTTCGAACTTGCGCAGACACAAATAGTGCCCTCTTCCCTTAAAGATGGAGGCCTTGAACGGGAACGGCACAACGCTGGTTAAGAGCGGAATATCCCGCTCCCGCAGCTGGTCCTGAAGGTTAATGGTATGCGTGCTGACCATCACCTTCTGATCGCTTTTCACACTATGGTAGATGGCCGGAAGCAGATAACCCAGCGATTTGCCTGTGCCTGTTCCCGCTTCAATCAGCAGATGCTTGTCCTGCTCAAGCGCTGTAATGACCTCATGGATCATCAGCTCCTGGGCTTCTCGGCTCTCATACTGGGGAAGAACAGCCTTCAGCCGCTTGGTTACCTCATCCATATATTCTTCAAAGGTAATATTCTCCAGCGGATTGACGCTTCCTTCCTCCCGTGGCGTAGCCAGCTCTGCCCAGTCCCCCACAGCCAGCGCAAGCTGGCGGTAGAAGCTCAGCTCACCTTCCGGCTGAAAGGTCTCCATCTCCCGCTCCCGCAGCAGTCCGTCGAAATACCAGGCCAGATCACTGTCTTCGTCCGCGAACAGCTCATTCAGCCGCTGAATCGTCAGCAGCGGCAGACTCTGCAGCTCTTCCAGACATTTGAGCAGCACAATAGCCGTGGCAAGCGCATCACTGTCCGCCTGATGGGGACGGTCATGCGTAATGCCGAAGTGGCTGCTTACCGCGCCAAGCTGATAGGTGCTCAGCGAGGGAAAGCATATTTTGAGAAAATCGATCGTATCCAGAATCCGCCCCTGAAACGGCAGGTAGCCGCAGCGGTCCAGCGCATTCTGCAAAAAATGAAAATCAAACGCGACATTGTGTCCGACGAGGACTACATCATCCAGCAGCGGCACCAGCTCCATCATCATCTCATCGAGCTCCGGCGCATCCTGTACATCGCTGTCTGTAATTCCGGTCAGGCCCGTAATAAAAGGAGGAATTGGCGCTCCGGGCTTGACATAGGAACCATACACCCGGGAGATCGTCCCGTCTTCTTCTATAATGGCAAGGCCAACCTGGATGATCTCTCCCACAGATTGGGTTCCCGTAGTTTCAAAATCAAGCACGGCAAATTTCATTATAAGTTCTATTCCCTTTCACTTGAGACTCTTTATCAGCATAACAGAAGTTACGAAAAAAGGCGATGCACACCCCGGGAAGTGGGGCGCATCGCCTAAAGAAACCGAGGATAAATTATAAAAGCGAAACCAGCTGATGGCCAAACTCCAGCTTCCCGCCCCGTCTGCGGCACACCTCCAGATTCACGTTCGGCTCCGGCAGATCAGGATCATGCAGCAACGACAGGCTGAACAGCTCACTGGCTTCATTGAAGCGTTCCTGGGAAGCCCGGATACAGCCCAGAGCATTATAGATCATCGCCTTCAGCTTCACCTCACGGATCAGGCCCAGCATGTGATTCAGATGTCCCCAGGCGGTATCGCCTTCTCCCTCCTGCAGATAAGCCATGGCCAGATACAGGCGGGCAGCGAGGCTGTCCGGATATTGTGCCGTAACCTCCCTGAACTGTTCAATGCACTTGCGGTACATCAGCAGCTTATAATAGCCCTGGCCCCTGACAAAAGCATCCATCCCAAGCTCAGGGGCCTCCTCTTCCGGCAGCTCCTCCGGCTGAACCTGAAAATCCGCCTGTTCCCGGAACTCGCTTAGCTTCTCGGCGAAGACCAGCCATTCGTCCATTACATTATCACTGATGCGGTGGAGCATATTATACTTGGATAAAAGATCGCTTCGGCGGGCACCCTCCGCAGTAGGATAGTCGGCTTTGATCTCCTGGAGCATCTTGTTCATCTCAGCAAATAAATGTTGAAACACCGGACATCCCACCCTTACTGATAATGAAGTCAGCTTAAGCTTGCCTTACTTCATTATCAGCAAGTACAGGGGTCTTCATCCCTGCCATTGATTACATGGCTCAAAGCTCAGAATTCAGGCAATCGTCGCATGAATCTCATGATCCGCCAGCTTCACCGGCTTGTTGCCCGCATCAACGAACACTACAGTCGGCTTGTGTGCCGCCAGCTCCTCGGAGGACATGACAGCGTAGGATATAATAATCACTGTATCGCCAGGCTGTACCAGACGCGCCGCTGCCCCGTTCAGACAAATGACGCCGCTGCCGCGCGGACCTGGAATGACATAAGTCTCCAGACGGGAACCGTTATTATTGTCCACGATCTGCACCTTCTCGTTCTCCAGCAGGTCTGCGGCTTCCATCAGATCTTCATCAATGGTAATGCTGCCCACATAATTGAGATTGGCTTCAGTGACCGTTGCCCGGTGGATCTTGGATTTCATCATATGTCTAAACAAGAGCGTGTGCCTCCTTAGGAATAAATACATTATTATCAATGAGACGGGTTCTGCCGAACTTCACGGCCAGAGCCATTATAACCTCTCCGCCCGCATCCGTCAGCCTGCTGCCGCCTTCCAGCTCTTCCAGATCAGGGAAGGTTAGAATCTCCGCATAATCAATGACCGCAAGCGGCGATTCAGAAATGACCGAGACCAGCAGGGCCCGTGCTTCATCTACCGTACGAATGCTGCCCTCTTCCATAGCCTGGCGCACCTCGCGCAGGGAACGAGACAATACCAGTGCCTGTCTGCGCTCCTCGCTGCTCAGATAGACATTGCGGGAGCTAAGCGCCAGCCCATCTTCCTCGCGCACAATGGGACAGGCGATAATATGCACGTTCATGTTAAGGTCAGACACCATCCGGCGGAGAACCGCTACCTGCTGGGCATCCTTCAGTCCGAAGAAGGCGTAATCCGGCTGCACGATATGAAACAGCTTGCTGACCACAGTAGTTACTCCGTCAAAATGTCCCGGACGCGAAGCGCCGCAGAGCTGTGACGTAAGCGAGGAGACCGATACGCCTGTACGGATCGGCTGCGGATACATCTCTTCTACACTTGGGATGAACACCAGGTCCGCACCTTCACGTTCAGCCAGCGCCAGATCACGCTGCTCATCGCGCGGATAGGAAGCAAAATCCTCATTCGGGCCAAATTGCAGCGGATTGACAAAAATACTCATCACCACCGTGCCGCTCTTCTCCCCTGCCTTACGCAGCAGACTGGCATGTCCTTCATGCAAATATCCCATGGTAGGCACAAAACCAACAGGGCCATGGCCCCCTTGACGCATATATTCGAGCGCTTCGCGCAGTTCAGCAATCGTTCGGATCACTCTCATTTTATTTCACTCCTTTGCCGGCATTGCCGTATAAAGATTCCAGAACGGTCTCGTCCGCGCTAAAGACATGCTCTTCCGCAGGGAACGAGCGGTCCTTCACTTCCTGAACGTAGCTGGTGATGCCTTCACGAATTAGAGTGCCTACATCGGCGTAGGTTTTGACGAACTTTTTCTCCCGGTAAGGCGAGGCATACCGCAGGACATCATGAAATACCAGAACCTGTCCGTCACAGTAACGCCCGGCACCGATGCCGATGGTCGGTATGCTGACAGCCTTGGAGATGGCTTCTGCCACTTCCTCCGTGACCAGCTCCAGTACAATGCCGAATGCCCCGGCTGCTTCCAGTGCCTTCGCTTCGTCCATCAGCCGCTGCGCATCCTTGGCATCCTTCCCCTGAATCCGGTAGCCGCCGATCATATTGACCGACTGCGGGGTCAGGCCGATATGGCCGAGCACCGGAACTCCGGCTGCTACTACAGCCGACACTGCGGAGCAGATCTCAAGGCCGCCTTCCATTTTGACCGCATGGGCCTGGCCTTCCTGCATCAGTCTGCGCACACCGCGCAAGGTCTCATCCACGCTTCCGTGGTAGGTCATGAACGGCATATCAGCCACTATAAAAGTATTAGGCGCCCCGCGCTTCACCGACCGGGTATGGTAGACCATATCCTCTATGGTAACCGGCAGCGTGGTGTCATAACCAAGCACGACATTCCCCAGGGAATCACCGACCAGAATCAGGTCGATTCCGGCTTCCTCCGCCAGCAGGGCTGAAGGGTAGTCATACGCGGTCAGCATGCTCAGGGGCACCCCGTCCGTTTTCATTTTTTTCATTTTGACAATATTCAGTGCGTGTTTGTCTGCCATGTCGCTCTCATTCCCCTTTTCCATAAAATACGCGGTATCCGCGCAAACAAAAAAACCCTTTAGCATGGTCCGCTAAAAAGGTCCGAAGGGCAAAAAAGAGTCACTCGCGATCGTCCCTTCTGTCTCGGTCCTTACGGCTCAGAGCAGAATCCAACGTAACCGTTACATCCAGTTATGAAGGTACATCCGGTAAATAGGTGTCCTGTTAAAAGATACAATTGCGTGAGTACAGCTCGCCATGCGATGCCGCCTCATGAGGACAGTATACCAAAAAAACACAAAAATAAACACCTTAAAATATGACATGGCCGCTCCCGTGGTCGTGAGGAGCGGCCTTGTTGACAATTTTCGAACTATATAAATTGCAAAATAATTTCAGAATGTGATGGTTGTGACTCCAGAGAAGTTTTGGGCTTCCGGCCGCTGTTGTCCCCAGATTCCCTGATTTAAACCGCTGTTCGCGGTAGAAATCCGGTGACTAGCTTATGCTTACGATGCGAGCTTTCCTACGGAAAGCTTTCAGGCGGACGCTACCGCTCCTACAGCTCCAAAATTCCCCTCCGCCACTTTTCCCTATCTGTTTAAACATTCTAAAATCCTCTAAAATGGGGCAGTTCCAGCCACCTAGTAGTTCATCAGATCTATACGTATGAGAAATACTTTAACTAATGGCTTGCTGAGGGTTTACCTCACCCTGATTAAGGTGCACGGAGTAGTCTTAGTTGTAATTTGTACAACTAAATCGCCGGATGTGCTGCCGAATCTCTGTTTAGTTGTATTTCCTGCAATTAAAATGCCTCTATTTCTGGATTTTCGCCAATCCGAGCAAATTTAGTTGTACAGACTACAATTAGAAGAGGAAGTCTACCCGTTCCACTGTTTTTAGTTGTACAGAATACACTTATCCCTATTTTTTCGCTACGAACGTAGCTTCATCCCTTTATGGAATGAAATCACTTGTTCAATTCTGATGGTCTACTAGATCATTTCAATTTCTCCGGACAGTACGCTCACTACCTCACCCGATTCGTTACGCAGCAGCAGCCCGCCGTTATCGCTCAGTCCGACAGCAGTGGCTTCGGTGCGGCCTTGGGGAGTATTCACGTATACCTTACGCCCGAGTGTCACCGACATGGACTCCCACAGCTCCTTCACGGGCTGGAAGCCTTGCTCCATATATACATGATACAAATACTCGAGTTCCTCCAGCACGGCTTCCGCAAGCCTTGTGCGGTCTACAGGAATGCCCCCGCCTTCGATCAGCAGCGATGTACCGATCCCGCGCAGCTCCTCCGGATAGTCTTCCTCCGTCAGATTGGCAGCGATGCCGATACCGGCGATGCAATAATGCAGCCCGCCTTCGCGAAGCGAGGATTCCAGCAGGATTCCGCAGATTTTGCGGCCGCCGGCCAGCAGGTCATTCGGCCACTTGATGCCGGCCGGCACCCCGGTAACCTCACGGATGGCTGTGCAGACAGCCACTCCGGCGAGCAGCGTCAGCTGCGGAGTTAAGGCCAGCGGCAGAGCTGGACGCAGCACCAGGCTCATCCAGATTCCTTTGCCGTGGGGGGAGTGCCATTTACGGCCCATCCGCCCGCGCCCGCCGGTCTGAGCTTCGGCCATGACCGTTGTTCCCTCCGGGGCGCCGCCCTCGGCGAGTAGTTTGGCTTCCTCCTGTGTGGAACCGACAGTATCCAGCCGCTGAATGCCTTTGGCCCAGCCGGGAACGAACGCCTCCCGCTTCAACACACCGGAATGCTGCGCATGACCGCTATTCATCTCTATCCATCCTTTGCGCTGCTTGCAGCAGTAATTGGTTGTCATTGGCAAGGTCACCTGCCGCGACAGCCAGAAGAAGCTGGTTCAGCAATACGCCCAGCCACGGGCCGGGACGCTTCTCCAGCGCCGCTGTCACCTCATGGCCGCTTACCGCCAGCTCAGCGAGCGTGCGGATCGGCATCTCTGCAGTCCAGGACCGCAGGAGGCTGGTGGTGACAGGGGGGATGGAGCTTGCCTTTGTAGGCGAGTCAGGGACGGCTGCCGATGTGGCGGGTGAGACTGGAGCTGTGGCAGGGACGCCTGCCGATCTGGCGGGTGCGCCAGCATCTGCGGCCGGGACGTCCTCCGCCGTGGCGGGTGCGACTGGAGCCGTGGCAGGGACGCCTGCCGATCTGGCGGGTGCGCCAGCATCTGCGG
This sequence comes from Paenibacillus sp. FSL R7-0128, assembly GCF_038002245.1. NCBI lineage: Bacteria > Bacillati > Bacillota > Bacilli > Caryophanales > Paenibacillaceae > Paenibacillus > Paenibacillus sp. FSL R7-0128. The sequence goes on from NZ_JBBOCD010000001.1 coordinate 4,886,329, forward strand.
CAGGGACGTCCTCCGCCGTGGCGGGTGTGACCGCGGCTGTGGCAGAGACGCCTGCGGCCGGGCCGCGCGCACCTGCGCTAACAGCGGACGCGGCGTCAGGCCCCGCCGCCTCAAGCAGCGTCAGCCACCCTTCGGCGGCTGACTGGCCATGGCCCAGCACGGCGGCGATCCACCGCCGCCGCAGCCGCTCCCCGGCGCCGGAAGCCTCCGGCCGCGCCGAGGACAATGCCGCGTCCCAGGCTTCGCGGACGCGGAGCACGGCGACGATGCCAGTGCGCGTCGCCCCGGGGAACGTCCATGCCCGCAGGAGCTCGTCGGCGCACTGCGCCGACGATCCCAGGGCATGCAGCAGGAGCGCCCAGCGCAGGCGGGCGCTCTCCAGGTTCCCGAGACCGGCGAGGCGGGCGGCGGCAGCCGCCAGGTCCCGGCCGGTCCAGGGGAACGGCGCTTTGCCGCGCGGCAGCAGGCCGCTGCGCAGCAGGAGCCCCAGCCCGCGCTGCGGGTGCGGGCCTTCCAGGCTGCGCTCCACCTCGGCGCGCACCCGCTCCACAGCAATATGCGCCAGCTTGTCACGCTGGCGCAGCAGACCGCGCCAGGTATTCTTCGCAATCGCGAAATCCAGCACGGAAGCAAAACGTACGCAGCGCAGCATCCGCAGCGCATCCTCCTCGAAGCGTTCCTCCGCTTCGCCTACACAGCGGATCACGCGGAGCTTGAGATCCCGCTCCCCCCCGAAAGGGTCAATCCGCCCGCCGTCAAGGCCGCAGCAGATGGCGTTGATCGTGAAGTCACGGCGGCGGAGATCCTCCCGCACATCCCTGACGAATACGACATGCTCCGGACGCCGGTGATCGGCATAGCCGCTCTCCGTCCGGTAGGTCGTAACTTCCAGGCTGTAGCCCTCCTGCAGCACAGTGATCGTGCCATGCGCCAGTCCGGTAGGGACGCAGCGCGGAAACAGGGCCATCACCTCCTCCGGCAGTGCGGAGGTAGTGATGTCTATATCATGCACCGGACGGCCCAGCAGCTCATCGCGCAGGCAGCCGCCGACGAAATAAGCTTCATGGCCGCCTGCCACTAGGCCTGCAACAACAGTCCCGGCGGCTTCAGCCATGCCGGGTGGTGCCATTCTCCATTCCATATCGTACTCCTTACCCCAGAATCGGGTCTAATCCGGATACCTTGCGCCCGAGCACACGGTAATAAATATCTTCATATTGATTGGTGATCATATCTCTGCTGAAATCATTACAGGACCGCTCCAGGCATGCGCGCCGGAAGCTCTCAGCCATCGCCTCATCCGAGAGCAGCCGGACGGCATATTCTGCCATCGATTCCGTATCGCCGACTGGCGCAAGGAATCCGGTCTTGCCATGCTGAATCAGCTCCGGAATCCCACCAGCCTGCGAGCCAATGGTCGGAACGCCGCAGGCCATCGCTTCCAGGGCGACCAGCCCGAAGCTCTCCTTCTCAGAAGGCAGCAGCAGCAGGTCCGCCAGCGAGATCACCTGGGCAATCTCGTCCTGCTTACCCAGGAAACGGACATGATCGTCGAGGCCCATCTCGCTGATCTTGGCTTGAATCTTCGGCAGGTCAGGGCCTTCGCCGACCAGCAGCAGCTTGGAAGGCACCTGCCGGTTCACCTTGGCGAACACATCCACCACATCACTCACCCGCTTGACCGGGCGGAAATTGCTGATATGCATCAGAATCTTCTCATCCGGGGCCGCGAAGTCGCCGCGCAGATCCGTTACATCCCGGGGATAATAGACACGCTTATCTACGAAATTATAAGTCAGATCAATTTCACGCGTAATATCAAGCGCCTTGCGGGTCTCCTTGATCAGATCACGGGAGACTGCGGTCACCGCATCACTCTCGTTAATGCCCAGCCGGATCAGATCCTTCAGGGATTCATCCTGGCCCAGCACTGTAATATCCGTACCATGCAGCGTGGTAACCACTTTGATATCATTACCAAGGATCTGCTTGGCCAGAAAAGCACATACCGCATGCGGAACCGCATAATGCACATGGAACAGGTCCAGATTTTGCATTTTGGCTACCTGCGCCATCTTGGTCGCCAGCGCCAGATCATATGGCGGATAGCGGAATACATAATAATCGTTAACCTCTACCTCATGGTAAAAGATATTTTTCTGAAACGTTCCCAGCCGAAACGGGATGCTGTGTGTGATAAAGTGAACCTCATGGCCTTTTTCAGCCAATAGTTTGCCCAGTTCAGTTGCCACCACGCCCGAGCCGCCTAGAGAAGGATAACAAGTGATGCCTATCTTTAGCCGCTCCATAGCTCCGCCCCTTCAATTTTAACTTAAGTCTATTACTTCAAGTAACGATATGAATTAATTATAGTTGTTTTCCGGGCGTTGTCGAGTGGCAACCTCTATTTGCGGGCAGCACTGAACAAATCTACGGTATACGGAACCTTGCCGGCGAACCCTTCGGCATAAGGAATGAGCCTCCGCTGACCGAGCAACATGTCTCTGGAACGGACGCGTTCGATATACCCTTCCGTCAATGGCGTTGCAACGGCATCTTCACCCGGAGCGAGTCCAAATTGGGAACGGTAGCAGGACAATGCCTGCTCCTTCAGCGGATACTGCGCAGTCACATCTACGATTAGATCCGTCCGTCCGAGATCATTAATGAAGTAGAAATATAACCCAGGCTCGGGGATAGCGGGCTTGTCCGGCATATATTTGCGCAGCTTGGCATTAAATACTGCTTCCTCCACCAGCTTACTGCAGGCAATATGATCAGGATGGCGGTCTTCCCAGTAAGGGGCAAATACCATAGACGGGGCATAGCGGCGGATTTCCGCTGTTACTGCCGCCAAATGGCCCTCTGTCATATACAGGCCACGGTCAGGCAACCCCAGATTACTCCGCACCGCAGCGCCCAGCACTGCGGCAGCCTGCTGTGCTTCCTGTTCCCGCAGCTCCACCGTGCCGTTCGAGGACATCTCTGCCCGGGTCAGATCGCACATTCCTACCTTGAAGCCGGCAGCAGTATGCTTGGCAATGGTCCCTGCCATGCCGATCTCGGCATCATCTGCATGCGCGCCGAATACCAGAATGTCAAGCTTCATGACTCGTCCACACCCGGCTTGTATTTATGTACCAGCTCACGCCAGCCGAAATCTCCCCGGTCAATAGCCTTCACCAGAATTTCTGCTGTAGCAATATTCGTAGCCACCGGAATCCCGTACACATCGCACAGACGTAGCAGCGCTGTAATATCCGGTTCATGCGGCTGGGCCATCAGCGGGTCACGCAGGAAAATAATTAAATCCAGCTCATCCGTAGCCACCATCGAGCCGATCTGCTGGTCGCCGCCAAGCGGCCCCGACATGTAACGGTGAATGGAGAGCTTGGTCACTTCCATGATACGCTGGCCCGTGGTTCCGGTGGAGAATAATTTATGCCCTTCAAAAACATGCTCATAAGCAGTTACGAAATTAACCATTTCATCTTTTTTGCGGTCATGTGCGATAAAAGCAATTTTCAACATTCTGTTTCTCTCCCCGTCTATTCTATAAAATGCTCAAAGCCGTAAATCAAGCCGGTATAGCCCATCACCTTTTGAATCCCGAGCTTGACTCCAGGCATATAACCCGCGCGCTCATAAGAGTCATGACGGATCTTCAGCGACTGTCCGAACCCGCCGAATACAACCTCCTCCTGGGCAAAAACACCCGGAAGACGCACGCTGTGAATACGGAAGCCGTTATAATACCCGCCGCGCGAGCCTTCAATAATCTCTTCTTCCTCAGGATGTCCCTGACGGAGCTCCTGCCGCGCCTCAGAGATCATCTCTGCCGTCTTAATCGCTGTTCCTGACGGAGCATCCAGCTTCTGGTCTCCGTGATATTCGATAATTTCGAGATGAGGGAAATACTTTGCGGCCTGGGCAGCGAATTTCATCAGCAGAATCGCACCGATGGAGAAGTTAGGCGCAATCAGTCCGCCGATTCCCTGCTCCTGGCATTGCTTGTCCAGCCCGGCGATCTGCTCCGGCGTGAAGCCGGTGGTACCGATAACCGGACGGACGCCGTATTTGACCGCCAGCGCAGTATTGCTATATGCAGAGTGTGGAAGCGTAAAATCAACCATTACATCCGCCTCTGTATCTGCAAGCGCAGTCTCCAGATCCGGAGTCACAAGTACACCGCAATCCTCAAGACCAACCAGCCGTCCGGCATCTCTGCCATGTGCAGAGCGGTCAACCGCTGCTGCCAGCTCGAGTTCATCATCCTGCAATACCAGCTTCACAACCTCTTTGCCCATTCTGCCTCCGGCTCCGGAAACAATAATCCTGATCTTGTCACTCAAATGAATTCTCCCCGCTTTCCCTGGCTCTGTTATTATTGTATATAGTGTTGCAGCGATTTCTGCAGATCCTTCATCAGCAGACGCAGTCCGCTGTCATCCGGGTGCAGCGACATAACTTCTTTCAATACCGCAATCGCCTGCAGATGTTCATTCATCCGGCTGTGCGCAATTGCCAGCCATACATAAGCATCCCCGTAGAGAGGGTCAAGCGATACAGCTTCCTTGAGCAGCGTAATCGGATGGTACGGATTCACACTGTCCGCTGCGTCATCCTCCAGCAGCCGCTTCGCTTCCTGCACAAGCTTAAGAGCCTGCAGATGCTGAAGATGCAGCTGATACTCCGGTTTGGTTCCATCCAGTCTGCGTGCGGCTACAGCATGTTCAAGCGCTTTGTCCAGCATGCCGCTGCGGGCATAGGTAATAGCGCAGCGGTATCTGACTTCCGCATCATCGGGACTTGCGGCAATGGCCGCCTCGAACAAGGTGATGGCCTCAGCAAAGTCACTGCGGAGTATTGAGCGGTAGGCCGCTTTTACATAATCATTATGGTCCATATCCTCACCATCCTTACGGCTAAATCCCGTTCGTTTGGTACAGCATATGTAGCATAGGCCTAATCGGTGTTTTTGGGCGTCCAGCGCCCGGCATCACGCGTATTGAATTTGTGCATAACCTTATTATGAGCCTCAGTTAAGTCGATACCAAGTGAATTGGCGAAACAAACGGTAATGAAGAGAATGTCGCCCAGCTCCAGCTCAATCGAATTATCAGCTTCATCTGCTTTTTTCGGCTTCTCGCCGAATTGATGGTTGACTTCGCGCGCCAGCTCCCCGACTTCCTCGGACATCCGGGCCAGCATCGACAGCGGACTGAAGTAGCCTTCTTTAAACTGTGAGATATAGGCATCCACCTCACGCTGAATGTCACCAAGACTTTTATCCATAAATTGCCCTTTCACCCCCGTGTGTTCTTGCCTTCTGTTTGCCCCTATGTTATCGTAAAGACGTTTTGAAGACAAATCTTTTTTGCAATGCCGCCTGGAGCTTGTGTGCTCTCCGGGGGGATCATTACATATAAATTGCCCATTTAGAGGCGTAGGCGAGGGATGTTATGAGTTCAACCATTAAAATCAGCACAGTCAGCAAAACAGTGGCCCCCATCATGCTGGGCACGGCCATCTACGCATTCGGACTCCTGTATTTCATTATTCCCAACCAGCTGATGGAGGGCGGAGTTACCGGGATTACCATCCTGCTCAATTACGCCTTTAACATCCCTATCTTCTTAACCACACTGCTGCTGAACCTTCCGCTCTTTCTGCTCGGCTGGAAGGTGCTCGGGGCGAATCAGATCGTCTATACCGGACTCGGCATCGGCTCCCTGTCTTTTTTCCTCTGGTTATTTGAACGGATGATTAAGGCAGGCTGGATTGTAACGTTCAGTACAGAGCATGATTTTATTCTTGCTTCATTATATGCAGGGGTTACCCTGGGTCTGGGCTTGGGGATTGTCTTCCGATTCGGAGGCACCACCGGGGGTGTAGATATTGTGGCACGGATACTCGGACGCAAGTTCGGCTGGAGTATGGGACAGATTATTCTGGCCGTGGATATCATCATTATCGGGGCTTCCCTGCTCTACATTCCCCGCGAAAAAATACTGTATACGCTCGTGGCAGTCTTCATCGCCTCACGTGTCATTGATTTCATCCAGGAAGGAGCCTACGCCGCCAAAGCCTTCACCATCATCAGCGACGAGGCTCCGCAGATTGCCGAGCTGATCACCGTAGAAATGGATCGCGGCGTTACCTTAATCCCGGCGATCGGCGCTTATTCCAAGCAGGCGAAGCATATGGTCTATTGCGTGGTCTCCAGACAGGAGATCCGCCGGCTAAGCCTGCTGGTGAAGTCGGTGGATCCTAAAGCCTTCGTCATTATCAGTGAGGTTCACGACGTTCACGGCGAAGGCTTCCGGGAGACCTAAACTATACACACATAAGGGCGGACCCCACAAGCCGGCAATGGCTGCTTGTGGGGTCCGCCCTCTTTGTATCCTCTGTTGCCGCCGCTCAAGCCTACACGGGTTTTAGATTCTGCTTCTGGCCGCGGTACTTACGGTAAGCCGTATACACGAGCACCGTAAGGATGAACGCGCCTGCCAGCAGGGCCCAGCCCCCGTATTGCTGCGGAGCCAGCGGCAGAGACAGGACCGGCTCGCTGCGGTCCTTGCCGAACATCACTCTTGCTGCATCCTGCCCATAGGATACAATCTCCAGCAGGCGGGCCCGTTCCACGGGCTGCTCCGAGCCTGCCACCCCTCCTGCGTAAGACATCCAGGAATCAAAGGTGCTCACCGCCTCAGCAGGCCGGGAGATGATCACCGCAGGCCGGATATTCGCATACCGGCTCTGAAGTCTTGCCAGGGCCGCTGTCCAGCTCTTCAGATCATTCGCGGCAGCGCTTTGCTCCATATCGTTCAGATCCTCACGGACCAGCTTATAGTACTGCAGCCACATGGGCTGGCGGGGGTGATTCAGGCTGTTAGCGGCAAGCCGCAGCTTCGCCGCTGCCGCTTCCCATCTCTCCGGGGACGGCTGGGCCGCAGCCAGTGCCGACTTCATGTCCAGGATCACAGAGGATAGTGCATTGACCCCCTCCACTGAGGTCATCCCTTCAAAGGACGAAGAGATGAAGATCTGCGAGACCTCCTCTGCCTCCTGGCGGGCCTTCAGCACATCGCCTTCAAGCACATAGCCGTATAGAGCTTCCGCAGCCTGCTCCAGCCGCTGCGCTCCGCTTCTGGCCGTGAGAGCAGCGGGATCACTGGGTACACTTCCGGCTGCTTCTATGTAAGCTGTACTTCCCTGGTCTGCAGCGGCATCCCCTGCTTCAGCCTGAACACGGCCTCCGCTGATACCGGCCAGCAGCCAGCACAGCAGAATTCCTGACAGTATGAATACTTTTCTGCGCGGCATAAGACATCCCTCCCACCTTAATGTATGGCGGAAGGACAAGAGTTAGAACAGAGACTCAGTGCTTCATGGCAGTTCTGTCCGGAAGTGCGGGACGCCTTGTCCGGCCGCAGAATAGCCAGGCAGCAGCCGTACTGAACAGTGTAAGCCCCATGGTGAGGTACTGAACAGCGATAAGATCATCATTAAGCACAGAAGGCAGCCATGGATACACGCCTTGTGAATAATCCACTATATCATTAGCGAATGTCCACGCAAGCGCCACAGGCAGCATTCTCCGGAAGGTGAAGAACCGGGCATAGATCAGAGCTTCCACAGCCATTCCGGTGTGGGAGATCATCAGCATCCAGTCCTTCCAGGTGATGGAATCTCCCTGATAACCGCCGGCCACAATGATGCTGACCGCCCATATTCCGTACTTCACAGAGGTTAGGACTGCCAGCGCTTCAATCAGCTCACGTATCAGCGTCCCCGCAAGCCCTCTTGGCGGATACAGCAGCAGCAGTAATGCAGCCGTGAAGAACAGACTGGCCGTAGGGCTGTCAGGAACGAACGGCAGTAGCCAGAGCGGTTCAGTCTGCGCCGTGAACGTGAGCTGGTTGCCATACCACATATATCCGTAGACCGTTCCGAGCAGATTCACGATAAACAGCAGCCATATTATTCTTCGGTCCCTAAATAATTTCTCAAACCAATGACCCGGCATACAAACAACTTCCCCCCGACTGTTGAAGCTTCATGACATAACAAAAACCTGAGCGCATACACGATCAGGTCCTGCGTTACTGTTATTTTACTGTCCGCTTTTTTGTTTGGCAAGCCAGCCGGCCAGCTCATCGATATCCTGCTCGGTCAGCCCTGCCCCCATAGCCGTCTCCACCATTGGCGGCATCTGACCCTTACCTTCTTTTATAATAGTAAGAATCGCCGCCTTATCATGCTTATCGCCTACACCCCGAAGCGAAGGAAAACTGCCGGAGCCCTTCATATCTACCGCATGGCAGGTTATACAGGTTGCTTGCTTATAGAGTGCCATCGCCGGATCATCCTTGTCCACAATGGCAATATCCTTCGGCTTGACCGCACTTGTGGTTGGCAAGCCCGCCGCCCTGTTCTCGGCCGCTTTCTCCTCGCGCTGAACATCCTCAGGAATCTGGCCGGTTTCAGCCATCTCATGCTTGTATTCTGTCCAGGCTGTGTTGGTCAAATAGACGATTGCTGCGAGAGACAGGAACATCAGCGAGGACGCAATCGGTCTGCGGTAGAACCGCCGCTCGGGGCCCGTATCCAGGAAAGGCGCCAGCAGCAGCGCCCCGAAGGCCACCCCAGTCACACCAAGCGTTCCCAGCACGATATAGTCACCTGATGCATAAGGAAGCTTCAAATACTGATAGAGGAAGAGAAAATACCAGTCGGGAATCGGAATTACCGTTGCTGCCGGATTGGCAGGGAACCCGAGCGGAGCCGGCTCTGAGATGGTCAGAACCAGAATTCCCACCAACACCACTACACCAACCATCCATTCCTTGAGCAGAAAGTTAGGGATAAAGGCTTCCGATTTGCCCGGATACGCCGTATAATCCGGCGGGGTAATGAATCCGTTTCCTCTTCGGACCCGGGAATCCCCGACGAATATCACCTTCTCTTTGGAGTCGTCTCCGTGTGCCATGACCGTGCCTCCTATACGTTATTTTACAGCGGACCGGATATGCCTTGTCTGCGGATCATAATGAAGTGCCCGACAAGCAGTATAAGCAGAACCGCCGGGAGGAAGAATACATGTAAGGCGAAGAACCGGGTGAGCGTCTCGGCGCCGGCAATACTGCCGCCCTGCATCAGCTCCTTGAGCACCGGCCCCATGAATGGAACCGAATTGGCGATCTCCAGCGTAACCTTGGTGGCGAAGTACGCCTTATTGTCCCATGGAAGCAGGTAACCGGTCAGTCCCAGTCCCAGCATGACAAAGAAAATCAGCATCCCCACTACCCAGTTCATCTCGCGCGGAGCCTTATACGAACCGGTGAAGAACACACGCATCGTATGAAGGAACATCATGACAATGACGAGACTCGCGCCCCAGTGGTGCATGCCGCGGACGATTTTACCGAAGGCGACCTTGGTCTGCAGATATTCCACGCTGGCGTAGGCATTAATGATATCCGGGACATAATACATGGTCAGAAACATTCCTGAGAGTATCTGTATTACAGTGATGAAGAAGGTTAGTCCGCCGAAGCAGTACACAAAGGCTGAAAAGTGGTGTGCGGGATTGACATGCTCGGGGACCTCGTGGTCGGCAACATCTCTCCAGATCGGTGTAATATCCAGACGTTCGTCAATCCAGTTATATACGTTTTTGTACACGCCGTTCACGCCTCCTTCGCCGAAACAGTATTAGGGACGATTTCACCGAGATATACCCAGCCTCCGTCAATCTTGGTGGTGTACTGGTCCAGGGGCTTGGCAGCCACGGCCAGCTGCCGGCCCTGCTTCGTATAGCGGGCGCCATGGCAAGGGCAATGATATTCATCAGGATGCGCCTTGTTATTATTCCAGCCTACGGTGCAGCCCAGATGCTTGCAGATCGGTGAAAGCGCATAAATAACTCCGTTCGCGTCTTTACGAATCCACGCCGTAAGCATCGCTGTACTGGCATACCATCCGTCCTGCTGCGGAAGCTCGAAGGTGAACTCCTGGGGCTCTTCGGTAATTTTGGACGCTTCCGCTACCTTGATGAATTCTCCCTCGCCTTTTTTCTGCAGAATCGGATCTACAGCAAACCGGACCATCGGCAGGATAACTCCGGCACCCATAAAGGCGGTAGCCCCTCCTAGTGTGTAGGTCAAAAACTGTCTGCGTGACATCTCGTTTCGGCTGGGCGGTTCTTGCGGAAGTGATTCTTCTTCTTCATTAAGGCTGCTCATACTGTATGTAACCCCCTTTTCAAAATGTGAGAAGGCACCTGCAGAGTTGTTGCATAGGTTTTAAGGTAAAAATTCCGTTTTCAATGAAAAATATCACAGTTCATATAAGTTCATCCTAATCATAGCTTAGGGTCTAAAACCCGTCAAGAATATTGTCTAAATTGTGACAGGCGTTTAAGGTGCTTTTTTGATAAATTGTTGATTTTCCGTCACATTTAACTCATTTTCCATTCTCCCATAGGGCCTGGATTTCACTCCGCACATACACGCTTACCGAGGCTCTGGAATCGGCCGCTATCTCAGGCAGGCAAAGGAGTAAATCGCTTTCAAATATCTCCTCCCTGCGCAGTTCCTCACTCGCAGACATCACGATGGCGTACTGGAAGCCGCTGGATTTGACTTTTCGGCAAAGCTCATTCATCAGTGCTGTCATTCCAGGCCCTGCATACTGTACCGCCGGATAAGTCACGACCCGCCCTTTGTACGGTTGCTCGGCCATTTCCAGGAAATCACGCTGCCGTTCAAGTAACTTAACTGTCTCAGGCGGAGTCTCCGTGCCTTGAAGTCCGCTATACGGAATGATGCAGGTATCATAGTATTGTCCATCGGTCTCCCAGGCTCTACTGTCAAAATCACTGAATTTCATAGATTCGCCCCCTCTAGCCGCATCCCGCAGCATGCATTTAACTTTAAAAGCATCATAAACAAGTGTATTCGGCTTGGCAATCCTTAATTTTGAGAAAAAAAAGAAATGCGCCAGGCGCATTTCCTATGCCAAACTTTTCAGTTCTTCAGTCAGATTCCGGAAAGCCGCCTCATCACCAGCAGCCAGCGCCGTGTCGATCTTCCGGTACAACATGTCGGTACGACGCTTTCTTAACGCTTCATCCCACACCATTTCCGCAGCCAGCCCCAGCATCACTTCATAAGTAGCCTTCATTTTGTCCATTCGATACACCTCCGCTGTTTAAGAAATTCCGTATTCCAATGCTTTTTTCACATAGCTTTCACTTGTGCGTGCCATCCTCAGCAGATCCTGCTCAGTCAATTCACGGACCACTTTGGCCGGTGTGCCCAAGGAGAGCGTATACGGAGGAATGATGGTATTCTCGGTTACAAGGGATCCGGCTCCTACTAAAGCATATTCACCAATCTCTGCTCCGTTCAGTACAATTGCACCCATTCCGATTAATGTGCCCTTGCCTATCCGGCAGCCGTGGATGATTGCTGAATGCCCGACCGAGATGTCATCCTCCAGCATCAGCGGCAATCCGTCCGCCACATGGCCGACCACACCGTCCTGGATATTGCAGCGCTCCCCGATGATCACCGGCGCCAGGTCACCGCGGAGTACGGCGTTGAACCAGACACTGGATTGTTTGCTTATTCTTACATCGCCAACGAGCTTAGCGCCTTCCGCCACATAGACTGTCTCGTCAAGCTGCGGTATGTAACTCCCATAGGCAATCCGCATCTCTCTCCTCCTTACCTGAGCAGATGCTTCGGCACAGCCGCCTCACATCCCCAGGGTGTCATCATGACCACTGTTCCTGCGGGTTCCTCACCAAGCTTAAGCATGCCCAGATGCAGCAGCATCCGCAAGATTCGCTGTTCGAGAATGGAAGAGGCATCATCGTAATAAAAGGGCTTGATCAGCCAGCCGATTCCTTCTGACAACGAGGCTGTGGTCACCCATCTGCCGGCACTTAGACTAATCCAGTAGACCAGCGAAGGCAAATTGGGAATAGCCCCTTTATACAGTCTTAACCAAAAGGAGAATAACTGCATCAGCTTTTCCGATTTCCCCTCCGCCAGAAAATGCCCGCCTGCCGCTGTCAGCTGCAGCCTGTAGCCCTCCTCGGAGATCCAGCGGCGGTGGCGGGCATAATCGTACAGCAGGGCAAATCTCGGCGGATAATGCTCACAAGCCCTGCCGTAGCCGAACCTCCAGCCGCCCTTGCCGAGTAATGGCTCTGCAATCTGCAGCGCATTCATCACTCCCTGCTGATTGCGCTTATAGAGCGCACCTTCCTGGTTCAGCTCAGGCTCATTCTCCTTCACATACCGCAGGAACAGCAGCAGATCTCCGGCCAGCAAATCCCCCTCCCCCCTGTACACCGCCGGCTCCGGGCCCGGAACAATCCGCTCCTGCAAATGCTGGCCCATCTGCTCACGGAAGCGCTTCTTCAGATCCAGCGGCACCTGGAACAGATACCGGCTCTGCTGGGAAGCTCCGCTGAACAGCCAGCCGCTGTTCTTAAGCCGGCTGACCAGCTCGCGGTAGTCACCGCTTTTGCCGGGCGGGGCATCGAAGGAAGCCTGCCTGGCTGCAGCCAGCAGATCCTCCAGGCTGAAGTGGCTGCGTTCATCGAAGAGCAGGCTGTTCAGCAAACGCAGCTCTCCCGGGGAACTCCCCTTAATATGGGACGCCATGAACTCCCGGCTGCCCAAGGTGATCAATATACTCTGAATCAAATCATGTTTGGAATTCCGTTTGCATTCACACTGATAGCGTCCCGCAATGGCGGTCAGCTGACCAATGTCTGCATAAGTGAGCATATCCGCCAGATTCATCTCTCATCGCCTCACTGTTTTACTACCATTATGGGAAATACAGCCCTTTTTATTCCTTTTGCCGCAAAAAAAATAACCCGAAGGGTCGGGTTAATGCTGTTTTTGTAAAATATGACGGGTACAGTTGTACAATAAAGGATTCCATTCCTGCTCGTTCTTCTCCAGAATCGTGAGTGAGAGATTGCCGAGCCGTTCCGAATATTTGTCTTTGTAGAGTGCGGTGTAGAGCTGTGCAAGGAATCCTCCATGGGAGATGACCAGGACATTCTTACCCGGGAACCGGGCCGTCATATCCTCCAGGAACGCAAGCCCCCGGACCTGAAGTGCCTCATCGCTCTCCTGTCCCAGAGACAGCAGCTTCCAATCCTTGCCCCACTTGGCTTCACGGGCTTCGGCTGTCATGCCCTCCACCTGGCCGTAGGCACGCTCACGGATACGGTCATCCGGCTCAAGTAAAGGAATGCCCAGCTTGGCCGCTACGATCTTGCCGGTCTCTGCTGCACGGGACAGACTGCTGGTAATACAATAGTCCCAGTGATAAGGCTCCTGCAGCAGCCGGTCACCCAGCATCTCAGCCTGCCGCCTGCCTTCATCATTCAGCGGAATATCACTTTGTCCCTGAATTTTACCTACTGCATTCCAATCCGTCAGCCCATGGCGTATTAAGCCGATCAGCATCGCCTATCACCGTTCCCTTCCCTATTTATGTTTGCTTAATAATGTAACACGAATGAAAACAAATGTCTTCTTTTTTAGAACAAGTGGAAACACATACATTCTTGTATTCAAATCAAAAACCCTCTTCTCCATGCTCGGGAAGGGGGTTCTCATTGTCTGCGGTACCGGTTCAGACGGACCAGCAGGAATATGGATAATCCGACGCCCAGCGTCGACAATACCATCCAGTACTGCGGATGAGCAGGGCCCATATTGGCCACCAGTGGCTCAATAATCCCGCCCTCAGACTCCACCGGATATGAAGATGACCAGTCCAGGGTTAAGCCTGCCACACCTGTCTCGACGATCCCGCTCTGTGCCGCTGTCGTATTCGAGGGGGTCTTGAACACGGTGAAATATAAGAAGCTTGAGATAAACACCGCTAAAAAACAGGCAATCCAGAGGCTTAAGCGATGCCGGAATACTGTAGAACTCCCCGCAGACTTCCCGTCACCGGGCATAAGCCAGGGGCTCTCCAGATAGATCCGCTCCATAACCTTACTGTTAATCGCTTCTGCCCGCTCATCGCTGACATCGAATCTTGTATCCTGCATAAGCTCACTGGTCTCCTGCCACAGCGCCCATTCGGCACTGCAGTAGGAGCAGGTTGCGATATGTCTCTCAAGTCTAATCCGCCTGGGATCTGTGGGGGGAGCGTCCCACAAGTGTGGAATGGAATCCTGCGCTTCCCTGCAATTCATAGGCCTTACACCCTCTCAGCCTGCTCTTCAAATTCAGGCTCATAGAAATAGGATTCGAGCTGGAGCTTCACACTGCTCCTTGCCCGGAACAGCAGTGACTTCACTGAGCTGACGCTCTGATCCAGAATCACGGCAATTTCCTGATAATCCATCTGATCATATTCACGCAGAATCAGCGCGGAGCGCTGCTTCTCCGGGAGATTGTTAATCGCTTCGCGAACAAGCTCCATCCGTTCCTTGCGCAGTGCTGCCTGTTCCGGGGCAACATCAAGCGGTGCCACAGGTGTATAGCCGCTCTCTTCAAGCGACACATTCCCGGCACGGTTCTTGCGAAGCTCACTGAGCACTGTATTGCGGGCAATGGTGTACAGCCATGTGGAGAAAGAAGCATCCACTTCCCGGAAGGAATGAAGACTCCGGAAGGCTTTGTAGAAGGTCTCTGAACAGAGGTCTTCGGCAATCAGCTCCATATGGGAGTTCTTCAGCATGTGGTACACAAAAGCCAATATTTTGCGTTGATATCGTCGCATGAGTTCCGAATATAATTCTGTATCGCCTTGCTTGATTAGCTGGATCAACTGGGAATCCGTCATGGTGAGTCGGCCCTCCTCGCCCTTGCACGTGTAATCCCGTCCGGTCCGTATCTACTTATACCGGGCAGGTAACAAAAAGTTGCGGCATACCTTCATTTTTTGCAGCACAAAAATCCAATCTTCCTATGTATATTCAACTTACCGTTATTTAAGGCTTCCAACCTTCAATTCCTTTTGTAAGACAGAAGAATGGCAGCATTCTCCTTACAGGACAACACAGCCCGTCTCCACTTGTTCAGCAAGCGGTTACCTATACTTGGAAGGAATCTATAAACATACTTAACCCAGTATAGCATAGTTTCTAACGGGAGGAAATTAATAGACTTTGAGAGACGGGCAGACAGTCCGATGAAAGCGGTCTTATTTTCTTTAAATAAAGTGTTGACAAAATGTAAACGGATACATATAATAAAAGTACAGTATGGTTTCTCTCCACTCCTATCCAAACACTACACGGTTCCAAGAAATTGTGAACTGTAACCGCTTATTATGTAAGCGGTCTTTTTTTTGTCCATTTTTACGAACATTTGGGTATTTATTGGCCGCTTGTTTACTGCCGCAGCCGGGACACCCTCTGATAGCAGTCGGATTTCCTCTAATTATAAATAAGAGCCGGGCATCCGGCCCCGGCTCTGCTTTTACATATATACGGTATAATCATTCTCCTGCAGCAGAATTCTGGCCCGCTCCATATCGCTCTCCTGGCGGAAGGACAAGCGCATAATCCCGGGAACATCCTCGCGGCTCTCAATAATCTGCACGTTGCTAAGGTTGATGCCCTGGTCGCCCAGCTCCGTAGCAATCCGGCCGATAATGCCGGGGTGATCGGGAACATCAATATGCAGATCGAACAGCGGAGTGATCATGCCCTTGCGCCGCTCAGGAAGCTGGCTGCGGAATTGATTCGCCTCCTGGAAGGCCGACTCGATCCCTGCGCCATCCCCGCTCTCCAGCAGATGGATGAACGAGGACACCTCATCGTTCCAATCCTTCAGCAGCCGCAGCATCACAGAGCGGTTATTCAGCAGAATATCGCGCCAGATGATCGGATCGCTCGAAGCAATGCGGGTAATATCACGGAAGCCCCCCGCAGCCAGCGTGCTGTACAACGAGTCCGAATGATCGTATGCATGAATCTGATTCACCAGGGCTACCGCAATAATATGCGGCAGATGGCTGATCGCTCCAACAATCTCATCGTGGCGCTCCGGATCAAGCCGGACTATCTGCGCTCTCGTATGCAGCAGGAGCGACTCCAGAGCCTGGTAGGCAGCTTCCGGCACGCCAGGCGGAGGTGTAAGCACGTAATACGCATTCTCAAACAGTAAGGAGGAGGCTGCCTCTACGCCTGAACGCTCCGATCCGGCCATAGGATGGCCTCCGATGAAATGTACACCGGGAATATCCAGTGTAAGGGCACACGCGGCAATGCTGGCCTTGGTGCTGCCGACATCCGTAATAATGCAGCCCGGCTTCAGCGGCAGCCGGCTTAACCGCTGAAGATAATCCTCAAGCATGCCTACCGGCACACACAGAAAAATATAATCCGCATCCAGTGCAGCTTCCTCAAGTGATAATGTAGCCTGATCAACCACACCTCTGCTCACATATTTAGCAGCAGATTCAGGGCGGTGGGCATGGCCTACAACGGTCAGACCCTCCTTGCCTTTGAAGCAAAGGGCCAGTGAGCCGCCGATCAGGCCGACACCGAAAATTGCTATTTTTGTCGTCATGTTCTTAGTACTACCTGCCTTCTGTGGTATCGTCAATCCAGCTGCTGAGCCCTCACGGTTATGCGCGAACTTCCTGCTCCTTCAGCGCCTGCTCCAGGGCAGCTACGAAGGCTGTGTTCTGCTCGGCGGAGCCGATGGTCACCCGCAGGTAGGTCGGATACCGGTGGAAGCCTGTTCTGACGATGATTCCCTGACGCAGCAGCGTATCGAAGACTTCAGCAGCCGGCTTGCGTACATCCACCATAATGAAGTTCCCGTGAGCCGGGAACGACGTAAGCCCAAGACGGGCGAATTCCGCCTCAAGCTGCACAATCCCTGCACTGTTAAGCGCACGGCACTGCTGCACATATTCCTGATCGGAGAGTGCTGCCACCGCCGCCACCTGAGCCAGGCGGGTCGTATTGAACGGCTCGCGCACCTGATTAATCAGGGAGATTACCTGGCTGCTGGCCACACCATAGCCGATACGGAGCGCCGCAAGACCATAGATCTTGGAGAAGGTACGAAGGACTACCAGATTAGGGTATTTGTCGATCAGCTTAATGCCGTCGGTGTAGCTAAGATCCGTTACATATTCGTAATAGGCTTCATCCAGGACTACCATCACGCTGGCAGGTACTGCATCCAGGAACGAAATCAGGGCGTCCTCGGGCACAATGGTACCGGTTGGATTGTTGGGATTGCAGATCCAGATGATCTTGGTCCGGTCTGTAATCTTCGCCAGCATTGCATCCAGATCATGCGTTCCGTCTTTAAGCGGGACTTCTATAGTTATAGCCCCTTCGATATCCGCATTGCTCTTATATACGGAGAAGGTCTGATCGGCCATAATCGTCTCGTCACCGGGCAGGAAGAAGGCACGGGCAATCAGAGCAATAATCTCATCAGATCCGCATCCGAAAATAATACGCTCACCCGTAACGCCCAGATGCTTAGCCAGCGTCGCTGTCAGCTCAGCGGCAGAGCCGTCCGGGTATAAAAAGAGATTATCCAGCTCCGCTACAATAGCGGCCTTCGCACTTGGTGCAGCCCCGTAAGGGTTCTCGTTGGATGCCAGCTTAATGACTTCGCTTAAGCCCAGCTCCTTCTTGACTTCTTCAATCGGCTTCCCCGGCTTATAGACAGGAAGGTCAACGATATTCGGTTTTGGATTCATGGGTGATCCTCGCTCTCCAAATATTAATTAGGTCTTAATTGTGCCACAAATTCACGAATTTGCAACAGTCCGGCGCTTCTCGTCTGCGGCTGGGACAGCAGGGGAATAACCTCCTCCACCTTGCGGACAATGGCGCTTCCGACTACTACACCATCACAGATCTTCGCAAAACGGGATACCTGTTCTCCAGTGGAGATCCCGAATCCTACAGCAACAGGCAGGTCCGTAGACCGGCGGACGGACGCAATGAACTCATCTACTCCGCTGTGGAAGCTTGAGCGCTCCCCGGTTACACCGAGCGAGGATACGCAATAGACGAAGCCGCTCGCGCCGGATACGATCCGGGCAATCCGTTCGCTGGAGGTCGGGGCCACGAGCGGAATAAGATTCACTCCGGCGGCACGGCTGCGTGCACTCAGGTCCTCCGATTCCTCCACCGGCACGTCAGGGATGATCAGCCCGCTGATCTCATGGGCATTCAGCTCCGCAAAAAACGTATCCAGCCCCAGCTGCATCACCGGATTGTAATACGTGAACAGGATGAACGGCAGTTCACTGCCTGCCTGCCGGGCCTTCAGCGCCGTCTCCATGCAGGTGCGCAGATGAACCTTGCTGCGCAGCGCTCTTGCAGACGCCCGCTGGATGACCGGACCGTCGGCCAGCGGATCGGAGTATGGAACGCCCAGCTCCAGAATATCCGCTCCCGCTGCCTCCAGCTCGGCAATAATATCCAGCGTCGTCTCAAGATCAGGATCGCCTACGGTTAAGAACGGAATAAGGGCAGTACGGCCTTCCGCCTTCAGCCGGTTAAACGTCAGGTCCATCCGGTTCGTCGTTTCGGTTGTCATTGCTGCTCCGCCCCTTCCGTATAAGCCATAATGGATTCCACATCTTTGTCGCCGCGTCCTGACAGGCAGATCACCACAATATCATCCTTGGTCAGCGTCTTGCCAAGCTTCACCACATGGGCAATGGCATGAGCTGATTCCAGAGCGGGAATAATCCCTTCCGTCACGCAGAGCAGCTTCAGCGCATCCAGCGCTTCCGCATCGGTCACCGGCACATACTGGGCACGGTGAATGTCCTTGAGATAGGAATGCTCAGGCCCCACGCCCGGATAATCGAGTCCGGCCGATATGGAATGGGCCTCGATGACCTGTCCATGCTCATCCTGCAGCAGATAGCTCAGCGAGCCCTGGAACACGCCATGGCTTCCCTTGCTCATGGTTGCTGCATGGAACGGAGTGTCTACGCCTTTACCGGCGGCTTCAACACCAATCATCGCCACCTGCTCATCCTCCATGAACGGGTAGAACATGCCGATAGCATTGCTGCCTCCGCCTACTGCGGCAACCAGCAAATCCGGCAGGCGTCCTTCCGCCTCCAGAATCTGGCGGCGGGTCTCATCCCCGATAATCCGCTGGAAGTTGCGGACCATCATCGGATACGGATGGGGACCAACCGCAGAGCCAAGCACATAGAACGTATCTTCCACATTGCTCACCCAGTAGCGGAGCGCCTCATTCCCGGCATCCTTCAGCGTTCTGGAGCCGGAGGTCACCGGAATAACCTCTGCCCCAAGCAGCTTCATGCGGAAGACATTCAGCGCCTGGCGGCGGGTATCCTCTTCACCCATGAACACCTTGCATTCCATACCGAGCAAGGCGGCTACCGTAGCTGTCGCTACTCCGTGCTGGCCTGCGCCGGTTTCGGCAATCACCTTGGTTTTACCCATCATTTTGGCCAGGATGCCTTGTCCGATAGCGTTGTTGATCTTGTGGGCGCCTGTATGATTGAGGTCCTCCCGCTTCAGATAGATCTTGGCCTCGCCAAGCTCCTTGCTTAGCCGCTCTGCATAATACAGCGGGGTCTCGCGGCCCGAATACTGCTTGAGCAGATAATCTATTTCCTCCTGAAAGGCCGGGTCTGCCGAGAATTTATTGTAAGCCTCTTCCAGCTCGATCAGTGCAGTCATCAAGGTCTCAGGAACGAAGCGGCCTCCAAAAGAACCAAAACGTCCATTTTTGTCCGGTACTTGTATCATGATTGCTTCACCCTTTCTACGAAAGCTGTCATTTTGGCAATGTCCTTACTGCCGTTACTCTCAACTCCGCTGGAGACATCCACGCCATAAGGGGCATATCCGTCCAGCAGCTCGTTCACATTGTCCGGATGCAAGCCTCCGGCTATAAATAAAGGCAGCGCATGCTTCGCCGCCGCTTGCTGGTATAAGGGAATCTGCTCCCAATCAAATGTACGGCCCGTACCGCCGCGCTCCTGCGGATCATAGGTATCCAGCAGCAGCGCATCAATGGTGCCCGCATAGCTGTCCAGCAAAGGTTGAACCTCATCCCCTGCTTCAGGATTACGTCCGGCTACCGAAAGGGCCTTCCAGACCTTAACCTGGGGAAAAGCCGCCTTGACCTCCGCGCAGAACTGCGGACTCTCTTGTCCATGAAGCTGCACAACATCCAGCGGTACAGTTCTCAGCAGCTCTGTCAGCTCGGAAAGGCCGGGGTTAACGAATACGCCCACAGGGCGGGGCGCAGGCTCAGACTTCCAGTTGCCCAGCTCTGCAATCAGCTCAGCAGCCACACCCGCGGTAACCCTCCGGCGGCTGGGTGCAAACACCAGGCCCACATAATCGAGCGGCAAACTATTCATAGATTTTAGCACTTCAACGCCCTGAAGTCCACAGATTTTTACGAGAGGTTCAGTCACGTTGCACACGGTCCTTCCCGGCAGGAAGCGGACCGAGCAGCTGATGGACCGCCTGCTCTACATCCGGCTGGCGCATCAGGTATTCTCCGACCAGCACACCGGTTGCCCGTGTCTTGCGGAGATACGCAATATCCTCCGGCCCGGTAATCCCACTCTCGCTGATTACCGGAAGACCGGCGGGCAGCAAAGCTGCCAGCTCCTCCGTAGCGGAGAGTGAGGTTTCGAACGTCTTGAGATTCCGGTTATTGATGCCCAGCAGAACGCCGGGATGTTCAGCCTTACCAGTAGACAGTACCGTCTCCAATTCAGTGCGGTCATGGACCTCAATCAGGATATCGAGTCCAAGCGCGGCAGCGGAGTCGGTGAACCCGGCGAGCTGCTGCGGGGTCAGAATGGCCGCAATCAGCAGAATCGCATCCGCGCCAAGCAGGCGGGCCTCGTAGATCTGCTTCTCATCAATAATGAAGTCCTTGCGCAGCAGCGGAAGCTTCACCGCCTCTCTTACCTGCTGCAAATACACGCCGCTGCCCTGAAAATAATCCTTGTCCGTCAGCACGGACAGGCAATCGGCTCCTGCCGCTTCATAGCCCCGGGCAATCGTCACCGGATCAAAATCAGCCCGGATCAGCCCCTTGGACGGCGAGGCCTTCTTCACCTCGGCGATCAGCCCCATCTCCCGGTTCCGGCGTTCAGTCAGAGCGCTGCGGAAGCCTCTGGTAGCAGGCAGTGCGGCAATGGAGCGCTCCGCCGCGGCGAGCGAGAATTGCTGGCTTAACGCTTCTACCTCTTTCACTTTCGTGGCAACAATCCGGTCAAGATACATAATCAAGCTCCTTTGTCATCGCTTTTAACTGTTCCAGCTTGCGCAGGGCCGCACCTGAATCCACAACCTCTCTGGCACGGTCCACGCCTTCCTTAAGTGTATCCGCCAGACCGGCGACATAGATGCAGGCCCCGGCATTCGCCAGTACGATATCACGGTACGGATTGATATTACCCTCCAGCACTGTAGTGATAATCGCCGCATTCTCAGCAGCATCGCCGCCCATGACGTCCTCCAGCGGATGCTGGCTGAGGCCAAGCTCCTGCGGTGTAATTTCGTAAGTGGTGACTATGCCCTGCCTCAGCTCGGAGACCTGCGTCGGTGCCGAGATGCTGATCTCATCCAGGCCGTCCAGGCTGCTCACAATCATCGCCCGCTTGGAGCCGAGCTCACCCAGGACCTTGGCAACCGTCTCTGTCTTATTGCGGTCATAAATGCCCATCAGCTGCCGGTCTGCTCCGGCCGGATTGGTCAGCGGGCCCAGCATATTGAAGACCGTCCGCACACCCAGCTCACGGCGGGGAGCAGCGGCATGCTTCATGGACGGATGATAGATTTGAGCGAACAGGAAGCAGATGCCAATACTGTCCAGACATTGCCGCGCCTGCTCTGCATTCAGATGAATATTGACGCCGAGCGCTTCCAGCACATCTGCACTGCCCGCTCTCCCGGACGCCGAACGATTGCCATGCTTCGCCACTCTTACAGAAGCAGCGGAAGAGATGATCGCCGAAGCTGTGGAGATATTGAATTTATGAATACCAGAGCCGCCCGTGCCACAGGTATCCAGCAGCTGGCTCCGCTCGGTAAGCACCTGTGTGCCGAAACCGCGCATCGCCTCTGCGAAGCCGGTGATTTCTTCGACGGTCTCGCCTTTGATCCGCAGCGCGGTCAACAGCGATCCGATTTGTGCGGGTGAAGCTGCACCTTCCATAATCGTGCCCATAATCTCGCGGGCCTGTGTACGGGTAAGATCCTTTCCCTCGATTAAACCGGCAATTCCTGATTGTAGTAACTGGCTTGCGTCCATAGTTCATGTCCTCCTAAAATTTTTAAGTTTTATGGAGCATTCTCTGCTCTTCTGATCTCGTCTCTGCTAATTCCCGGTTCACGGGGTATATTCATACATATAATCCTGGTTAATGACCTGCTTCTCCTTCATTTCAGCGGGGAACATCGCTTCCGCCATTCGGATTGCTTTCAGCATTCCCTTGGCCTTGTTCACTGTCTCCTCATATTCCTTCTCCGGCACAGAATCCCAGACGATTCCTGCTCCAGCCTGCACATAAGCGCGGCCTTTGCGGAAGATAATCGTACGGATCGTGATGCAGGAATCCATATTCCCGGAGAAGCCGAGATATCCGATCGCTCCGGCATAAGCCCCGCGGGCTTCCCGCTCCAGCTCGGCAATAATCTCCATCGCACGCAGCTTCGGCGCTCCTGATACCGTACCTGCCGGAAGGCAGGAGAGGAAGGCATCGAAGAAATCCTTATCCTCTGCCAGCGTTCCGGTCACATTCGAGACCAGATGCATGACATGCGAGTACTTCTCGATCTCCATAAATGTATTGCATTTCACGCTGCCGAATTTCGAGACCCGGCCGAGATCATTGCGGCCCAGGTCGACCAGCATCAGATGCTCCGCACGTTCCTTCTCGTCCTCCATCAGCTCTGCGGCGAGCTGATGATCCTCTGCCGCGCTCGCTCCGCGCGGCCGGGTTCCGGCAATCGGCCGGGTCTCCACCCGTCCGCCGTCCACCTTGACCAGCGCTTCCGGCGAGGTGCCGACGATGATCTCCTCATCCATTTTCAGATAATACATATAAGGGGATGGGTTCAGAATGCGCAGCATCCGGTACACATGCAGCGGAGAGACCTCGGTCTCGATATGCATCCGCTGTGACAGCACCACCTGGAAGATATCTCCGGCACGGATGTATTCTTTGGCCTGCTCTACGTTACTTATATACTGCTCCTTGGTGAGATTCGAGTGAATCTCACCCAGCTCGATGTCCTGCGGAATGCTGCGGCGGTTGACGTTCTCCTTCGGGCCTTCCTTTTGCAGCTCCTCTGCCAGACTCACTAAGCGATTGCTCAGTTCCTCGTAGCCCGCCCGGATATCCGAATCCGTATCTCCATCCTTGATATGAAGATTACCCACCAGCAGGATCTGCTGCTTCACATGATCGAAGACGATAATGCGGTCACAGAACATAAAGCGGATGTCATCCATATTCAGGTCATCTACCTCATGTGCGGACAGCTTCTCATAATACTGCAGCAGATCATAGCCGAAGAATCCGATGGCTCCGCCCGTAAACGGCGGCATACCTTCCAGCTTGGGACTGCGGTAGGAACGGAGCAGCGCTTTCAGCTCCTCGACAGGTTTGCCGGACAGCTGTTTTTTCTCGCCGCCGACCTCCACCTGGATCTTCCCCTTTTTGCCGGAGATCATCAGGAACGGATCACTGCCGATAAAAGAATAACGCGCCCATTGAATGCCGCCCTCTACACTCTCCAGCAAAAATGCGCGATCCTGCTCTGCAAACCGCTGGAACAGCCGGATCGGCGTTTCCATATCAGCCAGCAATCTTGTTACAACCGGGATCAGATTGTATTCGCGCGACAGCGACACCACTTCTTCAATGCTCGGATTCGTCACTTGGGTAACCTCCTAGGGGATAACGGATATTGTCCGAAATACAGAAAAACCTCTACCGGAGTAGAGGTTTGTTGATAGTCAGTATGTGAATTAGCGCCTCGGACCGGCATGAACCCAATCGAATGCTAGAGATTCCTCCATGGATACAGGAATAGCGCAGATGCAACTCATCATAAGTTACGGCTATACAGGTATACCAAAAAAGAACACTGACAATCAAGGGTCTGCTCTGCAATAGGTCCTACACTCAGCTCAACTATACTCTACTCAACTCATTCTAAACTCTGCTTTACTCGGCTAACTTCACTATACATGATGACGGTAGTCATTGACAACCCCGCGGGCTATAATTTATTACTTGCTCTGTGAGAGATCCGGGCGAAGCCGCTGGGCTTCATTCAGATACACATGACGGATATCGCGCTGGGATTTGTCGGTGTTCACCTGCACCATCAGGCGGATGCAATTCGGCAGGCTGCCCTTCACAGGGATCTCCACGGAACACATCAGCGGAACCATCTCCCAGCCTTCAATCTCACGGATCGCCCGTGCCGGGAAGGTTGCATCCAGATCAGCAGTCATCGTAATCCACACACTGCAGATATCCTCTGCGATCACATCATTACGCTCCACAATTTCCCTCAGCAGGATCACCGTTTCACGTAAAATTTCCGTCTCTTCATTCTGGGTTACGGTCGTTGCACCGCGTATGCCCCGGTTCACCATGGGCTCCCCTCCTTCTTAAGCTGGGCTATGACTTCTGAGACATCGCTTGCCTGCACATCACTGATGATACTTACTTCACCAATGGCCTCCGGCACGATAAAAGTCATTCGGCCTTCCTTGAATTTCTTGTCATGCATCATCGCTTCCATCAGTTCTTCCCCGCTGTATTGCGAAGGAAGCCGGGTGGGCAGCGACAAGGCGGTGAGCATGGACACTGTGTCCTCGTAGATCTGTCTGTCCCGGCCCAGCTTCGCTGCGAGCAGAGCAGATCCGGCCATCCCGATCGCAATCGCCTCTCCATGCAGGAAGGTGCCATAGCCGCCGACAGCTTCAATGGCATGTCCGATGGTATGCCCCAGATTCAGAATCGCACGCTGTCCGTGCTCGCGTTCATCACCGCCGATGACCTCCGCCTTGATGGCACAGCCGCGTTCCAGCGCATATCCCAGCGCCTCGGGGTCCAGTGCCAGCAGCTTGTCCGCATGCCCCTGGCACCAGTAAGCGAACTCACGGTCCAGAATCAGCCCGTGCTTGACCACCTCAGCCAGGCCTGAAGCGACCTGCCGGGGTGGAAGCGTAGCTAAGGTGTCCAGATCATATAACACCATAGATGGCTGATAAAAGGCGCCCAGCATATTCTTGGCCAGCGGATGGTTAACGGCCACCTTGCCGCCTACACTGCTATCATGGGCGAGTATGGTCGTTGGAATCTGCATGAACCCGATTCCCCGCATATAAGATGCAGCAACGAAGCCGGCCAGATCGCCAACGACTCCCCCGCCAAGCGCCAGCACGGCTGAGCTGCGGTCCAGACCGCCTTGAATCGCTGTGGTAATGACTTCTTCATAGACGGCTAGTGACTTCGAAGCTTCACCCGCCTGAATGACATGGCTGACCACCGTATATCCGCTGCTGCGGAGGGAAGTCTCCACCTGCTCCAGATAACGCGGCGCTACTTCGGTATCACTGACCACCAGCAGCGGGCTGCGCTGTGCGAATCCGGCTTCGGTGCAGCGTTCGCCGATACTCTGCAGCAGACCGCTGCCGATATAAATCGGATAAGAACGTTCCCCTAAGTCAACAGTAATGCTGCGCATCTTAGTAGCTCTCCAGCTGAGCCAGGTAATTATTGTAGTTCGCGCGGATCTCTTCCAGAGAGTCACCGCCGAATTTATCCAGGAACGCCTTGGCAATCTCCCAGGCTACTACACTCTCCAGTACGACACAAGCTGCCGGAACGGCACAGGCGTCTGAGCGCTCCACCTGGGCTGTGAACGGCTCCTTCGTGTCGATATCCACACTCTGCAGCGGTTTGTACAGCGTCGGGATCGGCTTCATTACCCCTCTGACGACCACCGGCATTCCATTGGTCATTCCGCCTTCGAACCCGCCCAGCCGGTTGCTCGCCCGGTAGTAGCCCTGCGAGGCTTCATACATAATCTCGTCATGGACCTGTGAGCCGCGCAGCTTCCCGGCTTCGAAGCCGATCCCGATCTCCACGCCCTTGAAGGCATTGATCGACATCACGGCTCCGGCGATGGCACCATCCAGCTTGCGGTCGGACTGTACATAACTGCCAAGGCCAATAGGCAGACCTTCGACAATACATTCCACAATCCCGCCGATGGAGTCGCCTTCTTCCTTGATCTTGTCTATGTAAGCCTCCATCTTCTGCTCCGTCTCCTTGTCCACTACCCGCACAGAGGATTCTTCAGTCCGGGCAATCAGCTCATCGATAGGCAGATCGTTAGCCGGTGCTTCAATCTCTCCGATCCGGATGACTTGTCCGGCAATCTTCACTCCGAAGGCTGCAAGCAGCTGACGGGCTACTCCGCCTACGGCTACTCTTGCTGCCGTCTCACGGGCGCTGGAGCGCTCCAGCACGTTGCGCAGATCGGTATGATTATACTTAAGTCCGCCGTTCAGGTCCGCATGACCGGGACGCGGACGGTTCACCCGGCGCTTCTCTTCGTCACTGCCCGGAATCGGCTCAATGTTCATAATGTTCTTCCAGTGTGTCCAGTCCTTGTTCTCCACAATGAGCGCTACAGGAGCTCCGGTAGTATAGCCGTGGCGTACACCGCCAGCAATCTGGGCAGTATCCTTCTCAATCTGCATCCGGCGTCCGCGGCCGTAGCCCTTCTGTCTCCGGTGCAGCTGGAAATTAAGCTCTTCAAAGTCAAGTGTCAAATTACTGGGCAATCCCTCAATAATGGCTGTAAGCTGGGGGCCGTGCGTCTCCCCCGCTGTTAAATAGCGTAAACTCATGCTGCGTTCCCCCTTCACACTTTTGGACTGTAAACCGCTAAAATGTTAAATGTCTTTGCTTATTATAGTATAGGCTCTCCGCTTTGACAAGAAAGCAATAGCCCGGCCCGCTGCTTATATTTGAACAAAACAAGCGCCGCTCCTGCTCTTTCGAGTAGAAGCGGCGCTGCTGTGCTCCCCCGTTCAGGAGCCTGTCTCCAGACTGTCGCTGCCTGGTGCCGGAAGGCGGCCGCCGGTTCTGCCCTCTTCCGCAGTAAGCAGGCTCTGGAGCTGCAGCTCCTCGATGCCGAGAATCTGCCCGCATTCGCGGACGGTGAGGAATCCCCGCCGGTAGGCGGTGATGACCTTGCTTTTGTCCATCTGGGTTAACGACCTTTCACTTGGCGTTAGGTTTCTTCCTACTTCCCAGTATCACTGAAAAGCGCCTAAAGTATACCCTGCACCAAGGGAGACTCCACCAGACTACGGCTATTTCTTGCGGTAAAAGAAGGTTTCGGTCGACTCGAAGCCATACTGCGCCGGTGTGAAGATCTGCTCCGTGCTGCCCACGAACAGATAGCCCCCGGGCCGCAGACTGGCCGAGAATTTGTGATACAGCTTATTCTTGGCTTCTTCGGTGAAGTAGATCATGACATTGCGGCAGATAATCAGATCGAAGCCTTCGTCGAATTTATCCAGCAGCAGATTCTGCTTGCGGAAATCGATATTCTTCTTCAGTCCTTCACTGACCTTGAAGACCGGGCCTTCCGGTGTAAAATACCGGTCTGCCACATCTTTGGGCACATCCTTCAAGGAGCGCTCCAGATAGATCCCCTGCTTCGCTTTGGCCAGCGCCCCGTCATCAATATCTGTAGCCAGAATGCCGGTCTGGGCCAGAATATTCTTGTCCGAGAGAATCATCGCCAGCGTATAAGGCTCTTCTCCCGTTGAACAGGCGGCACTCCATAGCTTCAGTCTGCGGCCGGAGCGCTGAAGATCCGGCAGAATCACATCCCTCAGCACTTCCCAGCGGTTCGGATTCCGCCAGAATTCGGAGACATTGATGGTCATGCGGTCCAGGAACTCATAGAACAGAGCCTTGTCCTTCATCATTGCCGCATAGAATTCGTTAAAGGTATTGTAGCCGTTCTTCATACGGAGCGTCGTCAGCCGCCGCTTCATCTGTGCTTCCTTATACTGCGCAAGGTCAATACCTGTGCTTTGTTTGATATTATGAATAAATCCGGTGTAATCAGGGTCCGGGGTTAATGAGGATTCTTCACGTTCAGCCATAATAATCTCCTGTCTCCTGCCTGGATGTTTACATCCAGGCCGCGATGTCTTTATGATACTGTGCCAGCTCATCCGGAGCGAAGAAATTGGCGATCTCACGTGCTGCACTGTCCGGAGAATCCGATCCGTGGATCAGATTAAGCGGAGTATGGCTGGCATAATCCCCGCGGATGGTGCCTGGCAGGGCCTCACCGACTTTGGTTTTGCCGATCAGGAGCCGGGATAATGCGATGACATCATCGCCTTCCCACACCATGGCGAACACAGGGCCGGAGGTAATGAAGCTTACCAGCTCCGGGAAAAAATCCTTGCCGTCATGCTCCGCATAATGCTTCTTGGCCTGCTCCTCAGTAACGGTAATCAGCTTGGCAGCGACCAGCTTGAATCCCTTGTCTTCCAGGCGGGCGACGATGCGTCCGATTAGTCCGCGCTGTACACCATCCGGTTTGATCATCAGATACGTTTGTTCCATAGAGTCACTCTCCAATTTCCCTTATTCTAAATGAATGGGCTGTTTATGGTCTGATATTATCAGAAACCCCGGCATCTGTGAACGTAAATTTGCAGATAATTTCTTATATTTTCAATAAGCCCGGCCTGTTACGAAAAAGGCGATATCGCGCAAATTGCGCTTGGTCCGGTTGCTTGGCAGCTGCTCCAGCGCATCCAGCGCCTTGGCGATATAGCGGGAAGCCAGCTCCTCCGCACGGGAAATCCCGTCGCCGGAGAGAATCAGATCAATAGCGCGTCCGACCCCTCTGTTCCCTTCACGAATCGCTTCAAGCTCTTCCAGCAGGCGGCCGCGGAGCCGCTCATCCTGCAGACTGTAGATGACAGGCAGAGTGATATTCCCCTGCCGCATATCGCTTCCGGGCGGCTTGCCAATTTGCTTCTCCGTTCCGGAGAGATCGAGCAGATCATCACGGATTTGAAACGCCATCCCAACGTTATATCCGTAATTATAGAGGAGCCTGGCAGTTCCCGGCTCCGCATCTGCAGCCAGAGCGCCAAGCTGACAGCTGACTGCAATCAGCAGCGCTGTCTTACGGCGGATTCTCCGCAGATAATGGCGCACGCTCTGTCCGCTGTTGAAGAAGTCGCGGATCTGCTCCATCTCTCCGATGGACATCTCTACCATGGCTTTGGAGAGAATCTGATGAATCAGGGGATTTTTCAGCCCTGAAGTCATCACAAGTGCCTTGGCATAAATATAGTCGCCGGTGTACATGGCGATCTTGTCGCCCCATTTCGCCTTGACGGTAGGCTCTCCCCGCCGGAGCTCCGCATCGTCAATGACATCATCGTGGACCAGTGAGGCGCTGTGAATCAGCTCCAGCGGAATCGCGACGCGCTTCAGCTTATCGAGATCATAGGTCCCGAATTTGCCGCCCATCAGAACGAATACCGGCCGGAGCCGCTTGCCCCCAGCTCTCAGCAGATGCAGCGAGGTCTCGCTCAGCAGGTCATCATCCCCCTGGACACTGCGGTACAGCTCTTTCTCAATCTGATCCATATCTTTGTTCAGCAAGCCGAATATTTGCAGTCGCTTCATTCTTTCACCCGTGTCAGCAGATTGTGGCTCCAAAGCTCCATCTTCACTTCCTGCGGCAGCAGGCCCATTTCATAGGCATAGCGGAAATAGAGGTTCAGACCTTCCTGCTGCCTTTCCCCAAAGTCATAACATAAATTACGGAAGTAATCTCTCCAATAGGAGGCCGTGCCCCCGATCGTGCAGCAGGCTTCGTGAATTACCGGTCCCAGCTCATTCAGGCCGCGTCTCTTGCTCCGCTCGAAGGCTTCAGCAATCTCGGCAATGGCCTCAGGATTCAGGGCTGCAGCCCTGCGGTTGACCGCCCACACAGCAAAGGTCATACTGTGGCCCGTCCATTCCTTCCACAGCTCGCCCAGATCCGTCACTTCATAGCCCTGATCCTGCCAGGAGGCGCGGATGGCATGGTCTCCGATCAGGAGCCCGGCATCCGCCTGCTGCATCATAGTGTTCAGATCGGGATCGCTGCTAATGTACTCCGGACTAGTGCCTAAGGCCTTGTGCATCAGGATCTTCAGCAGATTGACCGAGGTAGCCGAAGTATTCGTCACGGCTATCGTTCCGCTGCCAAGCTGCTGTAACGGCTTTTTGGAGAAAAGAAATATTGACCTCACCGGACCGTCCGCGCTGACGGACAGACCGGGCAGCAGCAGCAGCCGGTCGCTGGCCGCTGCATAAGCAAAGGAGGATAAAGCCCCAACATGAATATCTCCTGCTGCCATGCCCCGGTTAAGCACAGCAGGCACCTCACTCACCATTTCAGCAGGAAAGCTTAAAGAAGAGGGATCGAAATAATGATAGACCGGCCATGAATTGGTATAGCTGATTTTGCCGATGACGGTGTGTTCCAGGTCTGTCACCCTTCATCCCCCCATCTGCGAAATAAAGTATGCTCAATCCCGAAGCTGTCGAGCACCTTGCCCACCATGAAATTGACCAGATCATCCATGGTGGCAGGACCGTAATAGAACGCCGGCATTGCCGGAATCAGCTTGACGCCCATCCGCGACAGCTTCAGCATATTCTCCAGGTGAATCGCATGCAGCGGTGTCTCCCGGGGCACCAGAACGAGCGGACGGCCCTCCTTCAGCATGACATCCGCTGCCCGTGTCATCAGATTGTCCGAGCTGCCATGTGCTACAGCAGACAGTGTTCCCATCGAGCAGGGCATAATAATCATCCCCTCTGTCCGGAAGGAGCCACTGGCAATCGAAGCGCCTATATCCTGTACCGGGTGATACAGAAGAGAACCGGGATAGCTGCCGAACTGCTCATTCAGCAGTCCTTCCCGGTCAGTTACGGCATAACCCAGCTCCTCCTTGAAGACACGCCAGCCTGCATTACTGACAACCAGATGTACTGTATAACCGAGGGACAGCAGGGTCTCTGTCAGCCGGATGCCGTAGATCGCCCCGCTCGCACCGGTAATGCCAACCACGAAGTTCTTAGGCTTAAGTTCGGTCATTTGTAGAACTGCACCACCAGGTCAATCAGAGTAAAGGAAAAGACCACAATGCTAAGTACACCGTTCATGGTGAAGAAGGCGGTCTGCAGCTTGCTTAGATCACCCGGAGACACAATGTAGTGCTCATAGAACAAAATAATATAAGCAATCACCATGCCGGCCACATACCACCAGCTCAGTTCCGTGATGAACAAGAGAGAGATGAAGCCCAGGGCTGTCAGCAGATGAAAGACCTTGGCAATCCCCAGCGCACGGGCCACCCCGAAGCGCACCGGAATCGAATACAGTCCTTCCTTACGGTCGAAGTCCACATCCTGGCAGGAGTAGATGATATCAAAGCCTGCTGTCCAGAATACGATCGTGAAATAGAAGATCATAGCAGTCAAGTCCACTGTTCCTGTAACAGCAACCCAGCCGCCAAGAGGCGCAAGGGCAATTGTAAGCCCGAGAATCAGGTGACAGGCCCAGGTGAAGCGTTTGGTAAAGGAATAGAGGACCAGCAGAAAAACAGCAATCGGCAGCAGCTTCGCTGACAACGGATTGAGCTTGAAGGCTGCCCAGAACAGCAAAAAGAACGAGAACGCGATGAACAGCGTTACCTCTCCAACCTTCAGTAATCCTGCCGGAATGGCTCTGCCCGCTGTCCGCGGATTCTTCGCATCACTGATCCGGTCGATCAGCCGGTTAAGCCCCATAGCCGCGCTGCGTGCGCCGAACATAGCAACAACCACCCATCCGATCTGGCTCCAGGAGGGCAGTTCCCCAAACATAACTACTGAACCCAGCAAGGCCCCCATAAAGGCAAAAGGTAAAGCAAAAACCGTGTGTTCGAATTTAATCATTTGTAGAAAAATACCGATTTTCTTAAACATTACAGTTCTCCTTGAGTCCAAGATGTAACGCCGCGATGCCACCGTTCAAGGGGAACGATTCCACTTTTGTAAGTCCGGTATCCCGGAAAATCTCCTCTAATTGCTTCCTGTCCGGGAAGAGTGCCAGTGATTCAGGAAGCCATTTATATTGCTCATACCGCTTGGCGAACAGCCTGCCGAGCAGCGGAAGCACACGCTGGAAATAAAAATAATAAATACCTTTGAACGGCTGCTTCATCGGCTTCGACAGCTCCAGGCAGACCACCATACCGCCGGGCTTCACCACGCGCTTCATCTCATTCAGCACCTGTACGGGATCAGGCACATTACGAAGTCCAAAGCCAATCGTGGCGTAATCGAAGGAATTATCACCGAACGGCAGCTCCATCGCATTCCCCTGAATCAGGGAGATGCGGTCCTGCAGTCCGCGCGCTTCCACCTTACGCCGTCCCACCTCCAGCATGCCTGCGCTGAAGTCCAGTCCCATGACATTTCCGGTCTCGCTCGCATCCGCGAGGGCAATGCTCCAATCACAGGTACCGCAGCACAGGTCTACTGCCGAGTCCCCGCGCTTCATGCCCATCTTGCGCATGGTGAACTTCCGCCAGGCCTTATGACGCCGGAAGCTCAGAATATCATTCATCAGATCATACTTGCCGGCAATGCTCTCAAATACCGAATGGACAAATTGCTCCTTCGGCTTGTCGCCTTGCCCCCCTGTTACGGTAACTTTATCTTCTGTCATTCTCTAACCCTCCACGGCAGCTTGTCCGGAAATTTTCATTTGCAGAAGCAGGCGGTCCAGTGCAGCTCTAAGCTGACCCGCCAGATCCTCGTCCCTGATCCCCTGCAATAACGACTGAATGGACGCGAGCGAGCTATGCAGCTTGTCCGTCAGCAGCGTATCGCATTTGCATCTCAGCTTCAGCTTCTGCCAATCCTTGGGGTCCAGAGTCTGCCCCTTAAGCTGCTGACGCTCCTCTTCGGTCGCCGACTCCATCACCTTCCAGTAAGCATAGCCTTCCAGCGCACTTGCCGGAGCTGTCCCCCGGCGCAATTCCAGGGCTGCTGTCTCACACTGGCAGAATTCGGCGAGCAGCTTCTGCCAGATATCTCTAAGGGACTCTTCAATCATCGGTGTAAAAGAAAGAAACAGCCGCATATTGAGCTGTACCGTGTGCTTCAAGTATTGTTCGGCCGGGACAAGCGTTCCGCTCATCTTGCCGTAAAGATTGGCCTTCATCACATTGAAATCAGCGATAGCCGCGCTGAGTGTGCCAACCATTTCAACCTGACCGTGTCTCGCGAGCAGATGGTAGAACCAGCTGCTGAAATAATCACCGGCCAGAACCTTCAGCTGGCGGGTGCGCATCATATCGCCGCCGGGCTCTTCATGATTCCGGTCAATGCTCTCATGGGTATCCAGTCCAAGCTGGACGAGTCCGGTCACCAGGGTGAACAGCTCTGCCTGCTGGAAGTCTGCCCCCCGGCCCCTGCCGAGAAAAATATATAACAAATGACCCCGCCCGTCTGAGAACGGCGGCAGTTCCGTATGCCGCTGAATCATATCGTAGTCGGTGTAGGGTTTAGCCAGTTGCGGTATGCGGTACGGTTTCATTTTAGCCTCCGAAGCCATTGACGTTTGTCAAACTCATTGTTCACAATCTTGTCTATTATATCACATGTTTTTTTGTCACGCACGGGTGAAGCCTTCTAGTTTCAATTACCCGGTTCAGGGATAAATGAACTGCTTTTTCCACAGCTCGCTTTCGCTAATGCGGAAGCCGTTCTTCAGCGAATCGGGAAGAGGCGAATTGCCTGCGTTCTCCAGCGCCTCCTGCAGCAGGGGGCTCCACTCGCTGCGGCGGATATCACCGGCAAGGAGCAGGCGGCGGGTATCCAGCCACCTATCCTCTGCCACCACACGCAGCAGCAGCTGGTCTACGTTCGAAGTCTCCTGAATCGCGAACCCGATAGCCAGAGCCATGTTGCGGTACAGCTCCTGCGGTTCGTGGGCATCACCGTTCACCTTGAGATCCATAGACAATACCCCGTTCTCCCAGCCTGCCTTGTCAATCATCAGACTGAAGGGAATCTCACTGAGCGCATCTACCAGATTGTCATTCTCCAGTACCAGACCATCCGGGCCTATCGTCTGTACTGCGCTATAGTTACTCTGGGCAGTTATAACGTTGCCGGCCAGTTGCGGCAGCAGCAGGGTAGTAGCTGCACTAAGCAGCAACGCCGTTCCGATCAGCCAGCTCCGGTTCATAACATGCCTCCCTACTCATAGTTTCCGCTGCTATGCAGGATTATACGGCACCGCAGAGCGGCCCATATCTAGTTATATTTTGAAAAAAAGCAGGCTATGCCTGCTTTTCAGCTTTCACTCTCTAATTGTCCGTGTTTGCTCCAGATTTCAGCCTTGCCGCGGATTTTCATTGCTGAGGTGTGATCGGTGAATTGGGCAATGAGCACCTCGCCTTTGTCCAGCTTCTCCGTATGGTGAAACCGTGTGTCCAGCCCTCTGGTCAGCCCGATGACCTGAACACCGTTCTCCTTGGCCTTGACTACGATATAGTCGCTGCCGGACGGTGCAGGATTCACTTCATTCTTCTTCTCAGTCATTGTAATCCTCCTCAAAGTTTATGAGCCTCTCTCAAAAACAAATGCCGCCCTGGAAGGCGGCATCGTTGGTATTCAAGGACTATGGGGCAGATATGTAGAAATCTTTATTTGATTCCGTCTTTCAGCGCTTTACCGGGTTTGAAAGCCGGTACTTTGCTTGAAGGAATTTCGATTTCTTCACCAGTCTGCGGGTTGCGGCCTTTACGTGCGGAACGTTCGCGCACTTCAAAGTTTCCGAATCCAACCAGCTGAACCTTATCGCCGCTTTGCAGTGCACCTGTGATAGCTTCAAAAACAGCATCTACCGCTTTCGTAGCGTCTTTTTTGGGAAGTTCAGTTGCTTCTGTAACTACGTTGATCAAATCTGATTTATTCATGTCTTCTCACCTCCCTGGTTAAAAGTTCCGGTATCATACACTCTTTCCGTTTCAACGTAAAATATACGTGATAATCCCGTTTAATGCTAGAAACTGGCGCCTCTCTTCTAGAAGCGCAACAAACTTATAGTAATACAGCCCAACCATAATATCAAGGCGTTCCTCAAAAAAGGAGCAGAAAGTAGCAGGTTTCCCTTCATTCCGCTGCAATTGCGCAGTCTATTACTACCAGTTATGCCGTAAAAGCGGAAGCTTTCCAGGGAGAATTCCCCTTTTCCACTCTAGCAGCGAAAGGGCCCGGAAAGAGCAAAAGAGCGGGAAAAGCTCCCGCTCCAAAGGACAAGCCTATTTCATTTAGAGGATGATGGCGATCAGGCCGCCTGAACCTTCGTTGATAATCCGGCCCAGCGTTTCCTGCAGCTTGTAGCGGGCATTGTCCGGCATCATCGCGATCTTGCCCTGAATGCCCTCACGGACTATGGAATGCAGGGACCGGCCGAAGATATCGGATTCCCAGATTTTGATCGGGTCATTCTCAAAGTCCTGCATCAGGTAGCGCACCAGCTCTTCACTCTGCTTCTCTGTACCGATAATCGGCGAGAACTCCGACTCTACATCCACCCGGATCATATGGATCGACGGCGCCGTAGCCTTCAGCCGGACTCCGAAGCGGGAGCCTTGGCGGATCAGCTCAGGCTCATCCAGCGCCATCTCAGCCAGAGAAGGTGCGGCGATGCCATACCCCGTGGTCTTAACCATTTCCAGCGCTTCCGAGAAGCGGTCATATTCACGCTTGGCGTGGGAGAAGTCCTGCATCAGCTGGAGCAGGTGATCCTTGCCGCGAATCTCGACCCCGACTACCTCCATCAGCACCTGATCATACAGCTCTTCGGGAGCGTAGAGGTCAATCTCGGCAACCCCCTGGCCCATGTTCATGCCGCTGAGGCCTGCCCGGTCGATGAAATCATATTCGGTAAACTGGGAGACCAGGCGGTCCACATCGCGCAGACGACGGATATCCTTCACGGTATCACGGACAGAATTCTCATAGCTGCTGCGCAGCCAGTGATTCTCGCCCAGCACCATCACCCAGCTCGGCAGGTTAACATTAACTTCATGTACAGGAAATTCATACAGTACTTCGCGCAGGACACCAGTCACATCGTCCTCGGTCATATTCGCAGCGCTGAGCGTCATCACCGGAATATCATATTTGAGGGCAAGCTCACTGCGGAGCTGCTGGACTTCCTCACTGCGCGGCCGGGTGGAGTTGATGACCAGCACGAACGGCTTGCCGACCTCCTTCAGCTCTGCGATCACGCGCTCTTCGGAATCGACATACGAGCTCCGTGGAATCTCGGCAATCGTACCGTCGGTAGTCACTACCACACCCAGAGTCGAGTGCTCCTGAATGACCTTGCGTGTCCCGATTTCAGCCGCTTCCTGGAAAGGAATCGGTTCCTCGAACCATGGGGTCGAGATCATCCGCGGACCATTCTCATCCTCATACCCTTTTGCGCCTTCCACTGCATAGCCTACACAATCGACCAGCCGGACGTTAACCTCCAGGCCTTCGGCCACCTTAATCTGCACCGCATTGTTGGGTACGAATTTAGGCTCGGTAGTCATAATAGTTTTGCCTGCCGCACTTTGCGGCAGCTCATCGACCGCTCTTACCCGGTCTGCTTCACTCGTGATGTTCGGCAGAACAATCGTTTCCATGAAGCGCTTGATGAATGTCGATTTCCCCGTGCGAACCGCGCCGACGACGCCAAGATAAATGTCTCCGCCGGTACGCTCGGCAATGTCCTTGAAAATATCCACTTTTTCCAAAAGAGATCCCCTCCTCATATTACTCCGAAGAAAAAATGCCTGAAGAGCATCGACTTCGCGTTCCGCCGGCAAACTGACCCTTGCAGGACAACCACCGGACTAAGCTTTGCCCGCCCGAAGCCTAGCTTACTTGCCTGAGGCGAAGCAAGGTTGCCCCGCGCTAAACTCCGAATGCTCGGACATGCATTTGGACTAGTATCATCATATGTATCCGTAACGGATTTATGACCAGCGTCCGCGCATTTTTGCATCTGAAATTTCGTATACCCGCTCTAGCTCGCCACTAGCTCGCCACTGCGTCAAGACACCCGGAAGTCTTCTCATCAAGTCTATGAGGGCGGCTTGCGGCCTAGAACTACTATCCATTCTGAGACTCCCCATACAAAAAAGCAGCAGCCCCCGCTCTCGGAGAACTGCTGCCTTAATTTATAATAGTATATTGCTATTCCTGCGGAGCCTGCGGGAGGGGACGGCCATCCACCCACAGATAAGGGAGAGACTTGACGGGGACATAATAGGAGGCCTGCGTAAGCTCCAGACGCAGGTCACGGTCTGCCGCCGGACTGCTCCCGTTCTTATCAATGGCAGAGGAGATATCCGCACCGTAATCAACATAGACTGCCCCGCTGCGATCCATCAGGAGCCCGAGCGGCTGGCCCGAATATACGCTGCTTAGCTTGATTGTCCCTGTCCCTGCCCGTTTGGCATCGATAGATACAAGGCCCGGATACAGCTCCTCCCCTGCCGGAAGCTTCCCGCCGTGCGCAGACTTATAGAGGTTCACCTTGCGCTGGATATCGTTAACCTTCTGCACGGTCACCAGGTCCATTAATTTGACCTGTGGGTCCGTCTCCTCATCCAGCACCAGAAAATGGGCGCTCCCGCCCTTCTCGAACGCTGCTGCCGGGATCTCGTCCAGGTACCCTTCCTGCTGCAGCTTATTCAGGTCAATCACGAATTTCTCGTATCTGGGCGTGTCCTGATCGCTGGTCAAGATCGGCAGCAGCCCCTTCTGCTCCTGATAATCATCGACCGCCGCCTGCACCCGCTTCACACTCTCGCGGTAACTGCTGCCGGGCTGCTGCTGCTCCCGGGGATACATGCAGCCGGTTAGAGACAAGATCAGCAGGACAAGCAGCGGCAGCAGCAGCGCAGACCTGTGCCGGCTCTGCCGGAGCTTCACCAGATGCATGGAGTCCACTCGCAGGGCTCCTCTCTGTTCGTTTAGGGTTGCATTTGCGCCGGGAGTAACCATCACCATAAGTCCTCCGATTCGCCACGGCGCGCCGCTTCCAGTCTGCGGCGTACAGCCGCCTTCAGCGGGTCCTCGGGAATATGCACTTGGACGTCGCCCCATACAGCGGCCTGACAGGCCAGGCGGACGCCTTCATCCAGCAGGCTGCCAAGCTTGCGCTTCTCCGCCTCCGCAGGAGGTCTGAGTCCCGCGGCATCCGTACGCTCTACGGACACTTTGCACATCATGCATCCCGCCTTGCCCCCGCAGCGGGTAGGCAGGACGATTCCGGCTTTGCGCACAGCCTCCAGCAGCGTAACCCCATGCTTGACAGAAGCTGTGCGTTGTTCCGGAAGGAAAGTGACCGTTATTTGCGATTTCGCATTCATCTTACAGCCTCCTTCCTTGAAATCAGGTTATATACGTATAGATTCGGATATCCCCAGCAGCTCGTCCAGCCTAGACTGCAGGCCGTCGGCTTCCAGATGATTCTCTTCAATGAGCTGCTCCAGAAGCGGCAGATGACCGGCTACATCCTGCTTCATCAGCTCCGCAATCGCCCGGCAGCGTTCTTCCCTGCCGCGCAGCAGATTGAAGATCAGCTCATGGACAAGCGGCATCAGGGCCAGGCGGCCGCTCCCTTCGAACGTACATTCCGGGGCATAGGGCTGCAGCTTGCTGATATCCACTGAATATTGCCCGGAGCCGCTGCCGATCCTGAATCCGCCCACCAGCTCAACCTTCACCTCTCCGATGAAGTAGAGCCCGCGCAGAGAGTAACAGCCTCCGCTATAATCCTCCCCCGGTGCGCAGACAGTGTATCTCAGCAGTGCCCGATGAAGCTGCGCGGTATCCTCCAAATCACAATAGAGGTCAATATCGCGCGGAGCAGCACTCAGTTGAACCCCGTGCAGCAGCAGACCGCAGCTTCCCCCCAGCAGCCACACCGGCGGCTTACCCGGCCCGATCACATCCAACTCCCGCGCTATGCTGCCCAGTGCCGTCTCCAGCACATAAGGAATTCCTGAACCGGCCATCAAACTACACACGCCCCATTCCTGTAAAATCAACTAACGATTCTGTCAGAAATACGTCTGCCTGAGTATAATGTAAATGCTTACATAATTGAAGCAGCCCCGCCCAGAACTCCGATCAGCAGGATGACAAAAGCAATGACCGATAAAACAGCTCTAAGCAGTCCCTTCGTCTTGCTGCGTGCAAAAGTAATCAAAAAAACGGATAAGCCCATAATCAGTACCGCAATCAGAGACAGCCACATTTTTGTCATCGGGTCCATAGGTCATGCGCCTCCATTTCACTTTTCCCGGATTGCGACTATTATAGCGTGAAATCCGTCATTTTTTAAGTATTAATTTACAGATTAGCCCCTGGCTATGGAAAAAAGGGCATCAACCACGGAATCAGCTTACCTTCCGGAGTTATGCCCAGTCTGAAAAGGAGCCATCCCGGCAGGAATGGCTTACTTCACGGATATGCTATTTTTTCAGCATCATTTTCATTAAAGACTCCATCGTACCGGAACCGGCGCCGCCTTTTTTAACAGCATTGACGATCTCCTGCACTGTAGCCTCGCTGACCGGCACTTTAGCCATAGCTGATACCTGTTTAATTAACTGGCGGAGCTGGGCTTCATTCTGTGTGGTGCCCGGCTTAACCGTACCGGCCAGCTTTTTGATGGCACCTTCCGAAATGTTTTTGCCCGTCTTCTTGTTGATGGCGTTCAAAGCATCCTTGGAAAAATCTCTGCTCACTGTTCATCCCTCCTCCGTCAATCCCCATTAACAACATATGAGATATTCCGGCAAAAGGTGAACGTGATCAGGAATGCCACTGCTCCCAGGTCTCCTGGGAAATGGCCTCCATCTCCGTCTTACGGTCACGGCCCATCAGGGCTTCCACCGCATTACGCGGTGTTCTGCCCTTGAACAGCACATGATAAATCTGGTCGGTGATGGGCATCTGTACGCCCAGCTTCAGCGAGATCGCATAAGCCACCTCCGTCGTCCGGATGCCTTCGACAACCATCCCCATCGAGTCCAGCACCTCATTCAGCGGCTGGCCCTGGCCCAGCATGGAGCCGGCGCGCCAGTTGCGGCTGTGCTGGCTTGTTGCCGTTACGACCAGGTCACCAAGTCCGGCAAGGCCGGAGAAGGTTAAGGGATTCGCACCCATCTCTACCCCGACCCGGGAGATCTCGGCCAGGCCGCGGGTAAGCAGTGCCGCCTTCGCATTATCCCCGAACCCCAGCCCGTCGGACAGCCCCGCACCCAGCGCGATAATATTCTTCAGTGCACCAGCCAGCTCTACCCCTAGCTGATCCCTGTTGGTATACACACGGAAGTCGTTGTTAATGAACAGCCCCTGCGCCGCCTTGGCACGGCTCTCATCCGGTGAAGCCACGACGACCGTGGTCGGACAGAGCCGTACCACTTCTTCAGCATGGCTCGGCCCGGAGAGCACCACAATATCGCCTTCGCTGCAGCCCAGCTCTTCCGAGATCACTGTGGACATCCGCTTCATGGTCTCGGTCTCGAAGCCCTTCGTGGCGTGAATGCAGAGCATATCTTCCTTCCAGAACGGCTTAAGGCTATGCGCCACCTGACGCACTCCGGAAGAAGGCGCCACAATGACTACCGCCTTCGAACCGGAGACGGCAGTCTCCATGTCAGTGGTGGCAATAATATTTCCAGGGAGCTTAACCCCCGGCAGGAAATGATGATTCGTATGTGCTTCGTTAATCTCGGCAGCCTGCTCAGGCTT
Source organism: Paenibacillus sp. FSL R7-0128 (assembly GCF_038002245.1). Classification (NCBI taxonomy): domain Bacteria; kingdom Bacillati; phylum Bacillota; class Bacilli; order Caryophanales; family Paenibacillaceae; genus Paenibacillus; species Paenibacillus sp. FSL R7-0128. The sequence continues at coordinate 4,927,261 of NZ_JBBOCD010000001.1, forward strand.
TCGCGTCCACAGATAAACCTCCGAGTGGTTAGCCGCCAGCACAGTAGCCAGCGCAGTTCCCCAACTGCCCGCGACCAGCACGGTTACTTTATCAGACAACGCGATTCCCCTCCTTGGCTTTGGAGCCGATTTTGTTCTCACGGCCCTGCGAGATCTTCACGATGTTGCTGCGGTGACGCCAGAAGGCGAACACTACGATGACCAGGCTTCCCCATAGCTCCGGGGTCGTATGCTCTGTGAACAGCAGACACACTGGAGTCAGAGCCACAAAGATCAGCGAGCCCAGCGAGACATACCGTGTAAGTATAATAGCGAGAATGGCAATCGCCCCGGCAATCAGTGCAGGCCAGAATACCAGTGTAGCCATCACTCCAATCGTCGTTGCAATCCCTTTCCCCCCGCGAAAATGAAAATAGACCGGCCAGTTATGCCCGATGATGGCAGCCAGTCCGCAGACCACTGCGACCCAGCTTCCCCATCCCCCGGCCCATGTGCCAAGCCAGACTGCGGCAATTCCCTTCAGTACGTCCAGAAACAGCACCAGTATGGCCGGTCCCTTCCCCATCACACGCAGTGTATTGGTCGCACCCGCATTGCCGCTTCCATATTGGCGGATATCAATCCCCTTAAGCAGCCGGGCGAGCAGTACACTGAAGCTGATGGAGCCAAGCAGATAGCTTATAACGATAACCAGAAGTTCAAACGCCACTACTCTTCTCCCCTAACCTTCGTTCTCGGATTTGCGCCGTGTAAAGAGGCGGATCGGTGTACCCTCGAAATTGAACGCTGCACGCAGCTTGTTCTCCAGGTAACGTTCGTAGGAGAAGTGCATCAGCGAAGGATCATTGACGAATACCACGATGGTCGGCGGCTTCGTTGCCACCTGGGTGACATAGTTAATGCGCAGACGGCGGCCTTTGTCCGTAGGCGGAGGATTAATCGCCACGGCATCCGATACCACATCATTCACCAGATGGGTGGTAATCCGCAGGGCGTGCTGTTGGGCGACATGCTGCACGACAGGCAGCAGCTTCTGCAGACGCTGTTTCGTAAGCGCAGACAGAAATACCACTGGAGCATAGCTCATGAACAGGAAGTGATCGCGGATGTTGCGTTCGAAGTTCTGCATCGTCTTGTCGTCTTTCTCAATGGCATCCCATTTGTTGACAACAAAGACCGAAGCCTTGCCCGCATCATGGGCATACCCGGCAATATGCTTGTCCTGGTCGATAATGCCTTCTTCGCCGTTGATTACAACGAGTACAACATCAGCACGCTCAATCGCCTTCATGGCTCTCATTACACTGTATTTTTCCGTGTTCTCATAGACCTTGCCGCGTTTGCGCATGCCCGCTGTATCGATCAGCACATAACGCTGACCATCCCGTTCGAACGGCGTATCAATCGCATCGCGTGTAGTCCCCGCAACATCACTGACAATAACGCGTTCTTCGCCCAGAATGGCATTAACCAGTGAGGATTTACCCACATTCGGACGTCCGATCAAGGCTACACGGATGACATCTTCATCATATTCCTCATCCACTTTATCCGGAAGACGTTCAACAACCGCGTCCAGCAGATCGCCGATTCCGGTTCCGTGACTTCCTGAAATGCCGATCGGATCACCGATTCCAAGGGTATAAAATTCATAAATATCTTCGGTGCGCTTCATGTTATCCACTTTGTTGATAGCCAGAACGATCGGCTTGCCGGAACGGAACAGAATCTGCGCCACTTCCTCATCCGAACTCGTGAGTCCGCTCTTCGCCTCGCACATGAAGACGATCACATCCGCTTCCTCAATCGCCAGCTCCGCCTGAACGCGGATGGATTTCAGAATAGCGTCTTCTCCGTCAATCTCAATCCCGCCAGTATCAATGACACTGAAGGATTTACCGTTCCAGTCGGAGACTCCATATATCCGGTCACGTGTAATCCCCGGTTTATCTTCTACGATGGCCAGTCTATCGCCAATCAGCCGGTTAAAGATCGTCGACTTTCCGACGTTAGGCCTGCCGACAATGGCCACTACGGGTCTTGCCATATTCATTCCTCCTGTCTTCCTTACGTTACTCATCATAGCAAAAAACATTCCAATTGGCTAACCGTCTTACCCATGTATTGCCGCTATCCTGTATGCCCTGGAACAGACAATCGGCGAACCCTCTGATCGAGGGCTCGCCGATTACTTTACCCGTTATGATGAGATAACAAAGGGATTAGTTGTTACCCTTGAATTTGTCCAGCTTGTCGCCGAAACGTTCAGCCAGTGTGAAGCTGAGGCCTTCGTTGCTGAGCGATACGTTAGGATTGTTCAGCACTTCCTTAGGCGCTCTGTCTCTGCTGTTGCTGCGTTCTGGTCTGGCCGAAGGAGCCGGAGCTTCTTCAGTTTCCTTGATGCTCAGGCTGACGCGCTTCTCGGATGGGTTGAAGTCAAGCACTTTCACTTGTACTTCCTGTCCTTCCTTGAGCACTTCATGCGGAGTGCCAATGTGCTTGTGGGAGATCTGGGAGATATGCACAAGGCCTTCAACGCCTGGCAGCAGTTCAACGAATGCGCCGAAGTTCACAAGGCGCTTAACTTCGCCTGTAACTACATCGCCGATGTTGATCTTGCCTGCTGCGGAATCCCAAGGACCCGGAGCAGCTGCTTTGATGCTGAGGCTGATTTTGCCCTTTTCAGGATCAACCTTAAGTACTTTCACGCGAACCTTGTCGCCTTCGGATACAACATCGGATGGCTTCTCTACGTGGTTCCAAGCAATCTCAGATACGTGAACCAGTCCGTCTACGCCGCCAACATCAACGAATGCGCCGAATTGAGTCAGGCGTTGAACCGTACCTTCGATGATTTGGCCTTCAGACAGCTCAGCCATAATCTTCTGCTTGTTAGCTTCGAATTCTTCCTCCAGAACTTCTTTGGCGGAGAGAATTACCTTGCTGTTCTCACGGTCAAGCTCTTTCACTTTGACACGCAGTGTGCGGCCCTTGTAGTCGCTGAAATCTTCAACGAAGTGACGCTCAACCATGGAAGCCGGGATGAAGCCGCGTGCGCCAACGTCAGCCACAAGGCCGCCTTTGACAACATCAGCTACAGTAACTTCGAAGGATTCCTGGGAAGCGAAATACTTCTCCAGATCTTCCCATGATTTCTCGCTGTCGATGGCACGCTTGGACAGCACCAGGCTCTCCTTGTTGTCGTTGATGCTGACAACCTTGCATTCCACTTCCTGGCCGACTTCTACCGCTGCTGCGGCATTGTCCAGCTGAACGGAAGACAATTCGCGAATAGGAATAACGCCGTCGTATTTATATCCAATGCTTACATAAGCTTGGTTATCTTCAATTTTGACGATTGTTCCTTTCACGGTATCGCCTTTTTTCAGAGAAATGATTTCCAGACCTTCCTGGCTTGTCACTTCTTCTTCATTGCTGGCAACAACTTCTGCAGATTCGGTAACAGCGGATTCTACAGTTTCTGCCTTATCTACGGTCTCGTTATTCTCAACGTTATCCGCAGCTTCTTGATTCTTGATTTCTTCAGACATGTGATTACCCTCCTCGATTCAAAACCCCATTTATTTAAACCCGCGTAGAGCAGGGTTCAAAACAATCATTGCTTCGTTAAACCATTTCACTTTGCTGATTAGTATGTTCCAAAAAATAGCGGTTATGCTGTAATTTATAAGCTATTCACAGAAACAGAAAATTGACTCCCGGACTTACCGCGAACTGGGCTTGCCGGTACTGATCATTTCATGGATGCGTCCCATAATAACATCGGTTACAGCGTCCAGAGAATCACTTCCCGCACCTTCAAATGCGCTGAGGTCTATGGGTGCCCCATATACAACAGTCATCCGGCGGAACGGCTTGTAGGACCCGATAATGGCTGCCGGCACAACGGCTGCGCCGCTGCGGAGCGCGAAGCTTGCCGCACCCTTCTTGGCTGAACCTGAATCGGAGTTCCGCGTCCCTTCCGGGAAGATGCCCATCACATGTCCGCTGCGAAGCGTATTGAGGGACGTCTTAATGGATTCTTTGCTTACGCCGCCACGCTTGACAGGAAATGCGCCCAATTGCTTAATGAGCCAGCCCAGCACCGGAACATTGAATAATTCCGCCTTGGCCATATATCTTACCTGTCGCTTCAGCTTAATGCCGATCGTCATGGGATCAAGCAGGCTGATGTGATTCGCGCAGAGCAGGACTCCACCCTCCTTCGGCACATTCTCTCTTCCCACAATCTTGAGCGGGAACAGTATGGCATAAATCATACGAAGCAAGGCCACGCAAAATGCATAAATCATAGATGATTTCTCTCCCCGTTAACATAGGTTCTGCAGTGGGAGACGATGGCTTCCACGGCCTGAAGGATATCCATATGCGTCGTATCCAGAAGAATAGCATCCTCGGCACGGCACAGCGGTGAAATCTCCCGGCCTTCATCAAGCCGGTCCCGCGCTGCAATATCATGTTCAAGCTGCTGGAGAGTCACTGTTTCCGTATCCTTCAGTTCCTTGTAACGACGGAGAGCACGCTCCTCCACACTTGCCGTCATGAAAATCTTCACTTCGGCATCCGGCAGTACGGTTGTACCGATATCCCGGCCATCCATCACGACTCCCTTGCGGAGCGCCATCTGACGCTGCAAGTGACTCAGTCTGGATCTAACACCCTCAATCTTCGAATACTGCGACACCTGGCCGCTGACCTGAAGACTGCGGATATGCGGGGTCATGTCTTCCCCATTAATCAGCACTTTCTGCACATCTTTCTCAGGCAGAAGCTCAATCGCCATATTCTGGACCTTCCGGTCCACCAGCTCATGATTCTCTGCAGCTATGCCTTCACGAAGCATATACCAGGTGATTGCCCGGTACATGGCACCCGTGTCTACATAAATGTAAGACAGCTCCCGTGCTACCAATCGGGCTACAGTGCTCTTGCCTGCCCCGGCAGGTCCGTCGATGGCGACGTTAATTCGGTCGTTAGTATGTGTATCCTGCCTGTCCAACGGGGCATTCCTCCTCAAACACTCTTCCGCAGAAATACGCATATCGACATATCTCTCTTGGAACTTGCTGATATTCTCAAGAAAAAAGCAGGCATTGCCTGCGACTTATAAAATTATACCACAGTTTGAACCCCAGTGCAAAATGACATTGAGGTTTTTTAGGGAGAAAAAAGCTGATTCAGGGCCCTCTTGAAGATTCCTGCGCAGGGAATCAGCGGTTGCGGAAATCGAATTGGCGTTCAAAGCAGTACCGGATAATTTTTTGCCGCTCCGAATCGGAAATGGCCGAGAATTTAACCATGACCAGATTCCGTCCGGTCTCCAGCGGTTTGATCCGTACAATCTCGCCTTCGAAATTAACATGCTCCGTGCTTCCGTTGCGGTAGGAGACGAGCAGCCAGCAGGCCAGCTTGTCGGCCACCTCTAATGTAATTTTGGCATCGCTTAAGAATGATGTCCCGCCGCCGCCGATATCCTCGGTGCGCACCAGAAACCGGCTGCCCAGGGCATCCTTCACGGCCAGCTCCAGCTCCGCATTGACGCGGAAGAAGCTGCGGCGCTGAATTTTGAAGATGGACTCCGCCGCAGGCTTGCGCAGCCGGACCATCCGGATGACATCTTCCTTGAAGCCGAGCACATGAGTATTGAAATAATTCTTAATGCCGCCCTCTGTGAGAAAATAGACCGACAGCTCGTCACCGATGAACAGCTTCTTAAGCCGGCCGTTACTCTCCTGCATGGGGATTTCTATCAGGATGCTCTCGTCCTCCATATCAGCAATCCTTGCCCGGTACTGGATCTCAGACTCTGCCGCATCGCTGGATGCGACCTGGAGGTATAGATATTCATTGATTTTGGGATACAAACCTGTCACCGCCGCTTGAGTTAGTAATAAATGCTAAACCGATTATAGCATGCCCTCTTGAGGCAGGTCAGAAATATTATTAGGCGTTGAACGCCAACAGCCGCAACCGGCTTGCAGTCCATAGTTTCAGCATCAAAAAAAAGACGCCCTCCGTTTCCGGAAATGCGTCTTCTTTATAGAACCGGTTTAGCTGTCCCCATGGAAAGTCCGGCTATTTATCCTGTGCTCCCGAGGAGGTGCGGATCTGTTCCACCGCCTCCTCATTACCGTCATCGGCATTCAGATAAATCCTGAACTGTGAGCCGTTGATTTTGCCCCCGAATTCATAGGTCAGCAGTTCCACCGCATCTTCATTCTCGATCCAGGCCAGCCGGTTATAGAGCTCCTTGAACTCCGGGTTAAGCATCGCTCTGGCTTCAGCCAGGGACAGCTTCGGCTTCGGCAGCACACGCTTCTCCTTATGCTCATTCACATAGTCGCTCGCCTGAAACCCTATAGCTTCCCCCGTATCCAGCCCGACACGAACCGTCATTTTCTCGGGATAGATGAGCACGCCGTCCTGGCTGCTGACAAAGGTCAGATTGCCCAGATTATCGTACCGGTCCGCACTGACTGCGGTCATGCCGGGATAGCCCTTCTTCTCCAGGAACTTACCCGCCTTCTCCACAGCCTGCTTCATGGATACTTTGGCAGGCCCTACCTCGCGGTTGTCGTTGTAAGAGATCAGCAGTCCGCCTTCCGCCGTGAAGTCCATCGAGACCGGCTCCTTATGGTCACTGGAAGTCACAGTGGCTGTATAAGAAGCCCACTCCGTTCCCTTCCCATTCTCCTGAATCTTCACCTGTGCCTTCCCGCCCAGCTCTGCGAACTTCATCGCCTTGCCCTTGATCTGGTCAGCGGTAACCGGCTTGCCGCCCAGCTTTTTCACCGACCGCTTATCATAGATACTTGCAACCGAAGGTCCGTAGTCCAGCTCCGGGTATGCCGCCACGCGTTTATCCACGGTTTTGAATCCGTCGATGATCGTGTTGTCTTCGGCCTTCTGCTCTGTAGCCAGTGCAGTCTCTACATCCATCCAGCGCAGCTTTTTGCCGATGACCTTGTCCTGAACCTTCTGCAGGTCCTTGGAGATTTCAGCCGAATTCTGGTAGAGCGTCTTCAGATTCGCCATCTCCCCCTCTGTCAGCGGCTTCTTCGTGAAGTCACGCACCGCAGCCTTGTAGGAGAAATTAGAGATCTTAGAGAGGAACTCCTCCGTCTCACTGAACGGCAGCAGCGTCAGCGGCAGCTGATTGATCTCGTTCTGCGCCTCGCTGGTAATCCGCCATACATTGACCAGTCCTTTGCGGTGCATTCCGTTAGAGGTAGTGTTCACCGCAAGCGTATTGCCAAGCTCACCGTGAAGCCGCTCCACATGGAAGGAGAGATCATGGAATGCGCGCTGATACTGATTCTCCGCTTTGATCAGAATCGAATTCTTCTCCTGATTCTCCTGATACCCCCAGACGAGCGCTCCAAGCAGCAAGAGTGCGGTAAGCGGGAACATTATGGCACTTAATCTTTTGTACATAGGTCCGCATAGCTCCTTTCAGTAGCTTATTGCCGTTAGTTTGACAATAACTGAGAAGACTTATGCACTTTTTCAAGAATCCGGTCTTTAGGCCCGTTCCTCAATCTCGAAGCCGCTTACACAGCTGCACAGACATTGCTTGAAGCCGGTCTGGACAACCCCCTGCTCCTTGTTCCCTCTTAATATGTAGGTTTCGCCGCACTGCTTGCAGACAATCCGAACTTTTACTCGCAAAAAAAGACACCTCTCTCTCCTTTCTGGAATTCCTTGCCTTAAGGAACTGCCCTGTAGGATTAAGTGTGTCCATCTCGATTATAGGTTAACCTCTTCCTCACGCTTCAAAAAGCGAAACGGGGAACGGCTGTTGGCCCGCGCAACCTTCCCCATGCCTCTATACCATAGGACCGCCATCAGGGGCACGATAAACCAGATCCAGTAGTTAGCTGTCGTCGCGAGCAGAAAATCATAGATTCCATGCCACAGCCAGGGCAGAAGCAATGAAATCAGCAGAATCTTACGGGTCTTGACCCCGCCGGAGAACTTGGCTCTGCCCATATGGTAGCCCATAATTACCCCGAACATGGCATGTCCGGAGACTGGAAGCAGCGCCCTTAGAATCATGGTGCCGATTGAAGCATTGCTGTACCATGCATACATTACATTCTCTATTGTTGCGAAGCCGAGCGAAATCGCTACGGCATATAGTATTCCATCATAGGGCTCGTCAAATTCGGTATGATTGTAAATCATATGGTACAGCACAAACCACTTCAGGGCCTCTTCCACCCCGGCTGAGATCAGAAAGGAATCCACATAAGGACCGCCGTCCAGCCCCAGCACCAGTCCCCTCTGGATAATCATCACAGGCAGCACGATCATCAGGCCGAGCAGGAACACCTTAAGCACCATATGGAGCGGTTCCTGATCATACTTGTCTTTCAGATAGAAAAAAGTCAGCAGCGCAAGTCCCGGTGCAACTGCTGACGAAATGACCGATAACAAAAGCACCGAATAGCCTCCCTTGCGCTAATACCTAATCTCTGCTGAAGCCGTTATGGCCGGACTGGTACCTTCCCGCTACCTCTTATTCCTGGCGTTTGAAATGATTGCACAGCGTCTGAATCGCATTCTCCGCCATAACCGTCTTGCCGTATTCGGCCAGAACAGCCTGAGTTACCGGAGAGGAATCTCCGAATTCAGCGAGCACGCCTACCAGCCCTGACAGTGCAGCCTCTTCAAATTCCTTCGGATCGAAGTAGAGGTACCATTTATCATTATAAGAATACAGTTGTCCTTGAGAAGTAATATTGCCGATGAGCACATGAGCCGCTTCCACCAGAACCTCGAAATCGCGGAATGCATATACAATGGAGTCGCTTTGTTCAAGAGTAACTTCCATTTCGTAAATCTCTTCAGGCAATTCATCTTCCCCGGCCCCACCGTACTGATGGTGATCATATTTCCCCCGGGTCACAATAACGACCATGCCTTGCGCGGGCAATGCGAACACTTCCACGGCAAGCGGACCCGTAGCGTCAAAACCAAGCTCGCTGTACGCCTGATCCATCATTTCCGTAAAGAGGTCGTGCACCTTGGGAACCTCCTGCCACATGTCTTCCTTCTGGATGCCCCGCTCGCTCAGGTCGTCAAAAGTGAGGAAAATCCGTATCTTATCTTGACTTAATCGCTCTATTCTCATGACAGGATCCTCCTTTTGCAAGCTCATTTAATATTAATGTATGATGAGTCCCGAGTAATGAGCCAAAAATGGTTACTATGTATGTATGTTATCATTTTGAAGCTACAAATGCACGTAAATAAATATAGATTCAGCCCAATTTGCTGCCCATTATATGTAAAGCCATATTAAAAAAGAATCACTTCAGCGATGCCGGCATCGCCAAAATGATTCTGCAGCGGTTAAATCCGGTTACAAACCCGGTATGGCGGTATGAGTATCTTTGAGAATCTGCTCGACTTCATGCTTCACATCAGGGTTGCTGCGGATAAAATCCTTCAGCATGTTCAGATTTGATTCTTTGGACTTTAACGGGGAATCCTCTTTATGATCGCCACCGCTATGATCGCCACCGCCGGATACATGAGAGCCTGAGTGTTCATGACTGCTGCCCGCTGCCGTGCTGCCGAAGCCGGTCATGGCCATCCCCATAATTTTGTCCTTGGCCTTGTCACCCGCATTATAGGAAGAACCGTTCGAGTGCAGTAAGGCAGACATCATGGCGCTGCGTTTTTTGGACATAATCATACTGGCGGCTGCACCAATCAGCACCCCGCACAGAAATGACGAAGTATTCATATCTCCAACCTCCTTGTATGGTAAAATCATGCTTAGTGTTCGCGGAAAGGTAGCCGCTCATACAGCCAAACAACAAGAAAGCGAGATGAAAAAAGTGGGTAAAGCAACAATAACGCTGCTTTTGGCGGCTTGTCTGCTGTCAGCTTGCAGCAACAGTGGAAATACAGGCAGCCAGGCGGCGGAGAAGACGCCACAGCCAGCGGCAGCAACAGAGGCGGCGGAGACAGCCGCATCTCCTGCACCTGAGGTAACAGCATCAGCTGCACCTGAGGCAACTGCATCACCGGAGGCCACGCCTGCGGCAGCCAGCGATGCGCAGGTTCCGCTGCTGTATCATATGAACAAGAATTATGACATTGTCCCGAATGATCCGGCCACGAATAAGAAGGTAGTCCTGCTGACCTTCGACGACGGGCCGAAGGAAGCGGAATTAATCAATCCGCTGATGGATACACTGGACAAGCACAAGGCCAAAGCGATCTTCTTCGTCAACGGGTACCGGGTGAAGGAGCATCCCGAGCTGCTGGAGCTGATCCACAAGCGGGGCGGCGTACTCGGCAACCATAGCTGGGATCACATCGTGCTGAAGGATAAGCCGGAAGCCGAAGTGAAGAAGCAGATTGAGGATGTTCAAAGAATCGTCAAGGAAATCACCGGTGAGACCCCTCACTTCTTCCGTCCGCCGCACGGTGCCGGCGGTGATGTAGGCAAAAAAATCGCCGCTGCAAACGGCATGCTCTATATGACCTGGTCCAATGGCTCCCTTGACTGGGAGATGAAGGCCAAGGATGCAGGCAAAACGGAGAAGCTGATCAAGAATGTAACCGATCAGCTGCATTCCGGCAGCAATATCCTGATGCATGAGCTGCCTTGGACGGTAGAGGCACTTGACACTCTGCTGACTACGCTTGAGGGCAAGGGCTACAGCTTTGTAGATCCGCGCAGCATTGAGCTGAAGATGCGCTAAGATCTGAATGAACAAGCAAAACCGGCTGCCCCGTTAGGAGGGCAGCCGGTTTTTTGTCATGCTTATGGGTTCATCACATTGAATCTCTGCGATCCGGAGTGCTGCTGTCCGCAGCGCAGGGTCAGCACATGCATCTCGGCCGGACTGCGCCAGCGCAGCGGCAGATGCGCCGTACCGAACCCCCGGCTGATCAGCATCTTTAGCGGCGGGAGACCCGCATTATAGCTCCGGGGGATCTCATACATCCCCGCATTATATCGGCGGTAGAACTCATCGGTATGCCGGTTCCCGATCAGGGGCAGTACAACCTGCCCTCCGTGGGTATGCCCGGCCAGAATCAGGTCAGCCGGAATCTCCTGCTGCCGGGACAGCCAGAGCGGATCATGCACGAGGATGATCCGGAAGGCTTCCGCATCCGCCACAGCTGGCAGAGGCCCATAGGCCTTCTTGCCGCCTTGCCGCGGGAAATCCACCCCGGTCAGAATAAACTGCGCACCGTCCCGCTCAATGACGCAGTTCTCATCCACCAGCAGCCTGGCTCCGCTTCCCCGGATGATGTTATCCACCAGACTGATATTCGCCCTGTAATCATGATTCCCATGTACGGCATATACAGGCGCAACCGAAGCGGCCAGAGTCATATTGTTCAACAGGCGTTCTATGGAAGCGCCCTTCTCCGTCATATCACCGCCCAGGAAGACAGCGTCCACCTTCCCCCGCAGCGGGGTCAGCATCTCCTCCGGCAGACGGCGGCGGTGAATATCCGTAATGAGCAGTATCCGGTAGCCGTCGAACGCGGCAGGAAGCCGCTCCAGTACAATATCCTGATGATTCAACCGTTTCTTGAAGGCAGCAGCAACCATAAGGAGACCCATGCCCCCTGCTCCCCCAAGACTCACACCTAATACAATCAGGAGCACCGTAGTCAACTCCATAGGCTGCCCAGATCCGGCGCCCCGTTAATTCCCCACCACAGGAGGAAGCCCAGCAGCATCAGAAATACAACAATCAGCGAATTGATGAACATTTTGCTGAACCGGATTCTCTCTGACGGATAGCTCTCCGCACGCGACGGAGTCTGCTCCCCTTCCTGCTGTGCCGCCTCACGCTCCGGCCTCCCGGAGGCCCTGCGCCCGGATAAGCGCTCCTTTCTGGACAGGGTCCCTGCCACCGGTACCGGACTTCCCGCACGCTCTTCTGCTGCCCCTGAAGCCGGCTGACGCTTGCCCGCTCTGGCCGGAGGCTGTTGTTCTCTCTTCTGCTGTTTCTGGCGGGACCTTACCCGGCTTAATTGTTCTGTCATGATACCCTCCTGTAACGAATAACCATACCGGAGAACAAATCTATAAGGAAATGGCACAATATCGGTGCCCACAGACTGCCCGAATGGATGTAGATAAGTCCAAGACCATAGCTGCTGAGGAAGACCCAGCCCGTTGGAATCCAGTGCCGCAGATAACGGACATGAATAACGGCAAACAGTATACTCGTCCAGTAAGGCCCGAGAGAATGCTGGATCGCTCCGCGGAAGAGCAGCTCCTCACACACCGCAACCACCGCCGAAATGACCACAATATGCCACAGCGGCCGTTTGCCGAACAGTAGCTCATTAATCCCCCCGTCATCCATGCTGTCTTCAGGAACAATATGGGTCAGCAGGAAGTCAACAGCAAGCATAATAACGGCAAGGCCAAGGCCCCAATACACGAAATGTACACTATCCGGAAAATTTAATATGTGAATAGGATTTCTTTTCTGTAATAATATCCATATCAAACCGATAAATAAGGTAAGGCCCTGAGTAATGTACAGATTAATGAGTAACAGCTTGTCTGTTAACTGCTGTGGATCGGCCTTTTTAATTTTGATGTCACCCAATTTGAATTTTTTCATTATAACCTGCCTGTTCTATAAATGTTTTTACATAAGTTAATTTACCTATACGAAGGAGCACTTAATCATGAACAGCCGTACCTCCCGCACTCAAATGATGTACACACTAGGTTTTTTGTTTTTTCTAATATCCGCATTCGCTTCATTTTTCACGGGAGTCAAGGTTGGAGCTGACAAGACAGAGGCCAAGTATTCACAGCTGAAGGACCACCCAAGCGCCCAGGAATTCTCCGGCTCCTACCAGCAGCAGGATCTTGTCACCTTTTATCATAACGTATTTTTGCCTTACCGGGAATTCAAGCGCAATTGGAACGAACAGGTGGGCGTTCTTGCTCGCAGCACGGATGCACGCCAGAATGCGGCAACATTGAAGAATCTGAGTATTCTCGCGGACAAGCAGTATGATAAGGTAACCCAGGATTCGCTCTTCACCAATTCGCCGATGCTCTATGAATCTCAGCTCAATATTCTTAAGAGTCTCACACTCTTCTCCCAAGCCTCCAGTAAGGTGACTGCGGGAGCTTCCGGCGCCGAAGCCGCTAAAGTGCTGAGAAGCGACAACTTCACAACCAGTGCCGTGAGATTCGGGCTGCTCGCCCAGAAGAACTTCTATGATTCCATGCTGAAATGGGGGTCGAAGACCCACCCGTCCATTCCGCAGCAGTCCGGTGAACTGAAGACACTCTCTTTCATTCAGTGGAAAAAAATGCCGCTCTTGCTCAAGAATGCTTCCATCGCCAATATCATGCTCAACCGTGGCATCTACGCCGGATATGATCCGCAGGATATCACTGCCAAGATTGATGACATGATCTACTCCGGGACCGCCAGCTCGCTGAAGCTGAATGATATCCAGTCCTCCGTCACCCTGCTCATCTCCACCGGTGCGGTGCAGGAGCAGGACTTCATCAAGTGGCGGGAACAGTATTACGGTAAAGAGATCATGCCGCAGCTCCCTTTCTTCTACGAGTAGGACCAGTTATTGCATCATAACGAAATTTACGGTCCACTTCAAGGCGGACCCGCGCAGAAGAATCCTATTGACACACTTGGCATCACCATGTTACATTATGACAAATTAATCAAGCAAAACCGATGATGGAACAAAGATTACTTGCAGTCTTCAGAGAGCCGGTGGGTGGTGAGAACCGGTGGCGGACATTAATCTTTAGCGCTCCTGAGATATTGTATTGAACACAAGAGTAGATACAATCGGATCACTCCGTTACCAGTGTGGCCTTTGCAGGCCAATGAGGCTGCTTCTTAACCGTCGCAGTGAATTAGGGTGGTACCACGAGAACTCTCGTCCCTTACTACGGCAGTAGTATGGGGGTTGGGAGTTTTTTTATTGCCATCTACCCGTGAATCCGGTACTTCTGCATGCTGTTTCTTTTGTGCGACAGCGCGTTACCCCGTTGTCAAGCTGCTTATTACGCTCTTGTAAGTTCTGGTACTGCGGATTGCCTTACCCGGTGATCCTTGGCATATACAATAGCTTTCCCATTTGAAGGAGGACAAGAGACCATGTTTAAAGTATTAGTATCGGATCCGATCAGCGATTTGGGCATTCAGCAATTGATGGACGCAAGCGATGTGACTGTAGACAAGAAAACAGGACTAAGTGAAGATGAGCTAGTTGCAATCATTGGCGAATATGACGGCTTACTCGTTCGCAGCCAGACTACCGTGACGGACAAAATTATCGCCGCCGGTACTAATCTCAAGGTTATCGGCCGGGCCGGAGTCGGCGTGGACAACATCAAGCTGGAGTCAGCCACGCAGCGCGGTGTAGTAGTTATCAATGCTCCGGACGGCAATACCATTACGACCTGTGAACATGCTTTTGCCATGATGATGGCCTTGGCCCGTCATATTCCTCAAGCTTATGCGAAGACAATTTCCGGCGTATGGGACAGAAAAACCTTCCTCGGCGTAGAGCTGCGCGGCAAGACACTGGGCGTACTCGGCATGGGCCGGATCGGCAGCGAGGTGGCCAAGCGCGCCAAAGCCTTCGGCATGAGCATCCTGGCCTATGACCCGTTCCTGACAGCTGACCGTGCAGAGAAAATGGAAGTGAAGCTGGCTTCGGTAGACGACATTGTGCGCGGTGCAGACTTCATCACCGTTCACACACCGCTCACCCCGGAGACCCGCCACATGATCTCCCGTCCGCAATTCGAAGTGATGAAAAAAGGCATGCGCATCATCAACTGTGCCCGCGGCGGTGTCATCGATGAAATGGCGCTGGTAGAAGCGATTGACAGCGGTATTGTAGCCGGTGCTGCGTTCGACGTCTTCGAGAAGGAGCCGCCTGAAGCAGACCACCCGTTCCTTACACATCCGAAGATTATCGTGACTCCGCATCTGGGTGCTTCGACGATTGAAGCCCAGGAGAACGTAGCCATCGATGTATCCGAGCAGGTCCTTCATATCCTGCGCAACGAACCGTTCATCAACGCGGTGAACATTCCGCCGGTTGCACCTAGCGTGATGAACAAGCTGCAGCCGTACTTCACCCTCGGCGAGAAGCTGGGCAGCTTCGCTACGCAGATTACGGACGGAGCGATCCGCGAGATCCATGTGGAATATGCCGGTGATCTCTCGGATGTGGATACCCAGCCGCTTACCCGCTATGTCGTCAAAGGTGTGCTCACCCGCCACTTTGCCGGAGATGTGAACATCGTCAACTCGATGCATCTGGCGAAGACCCGTGATGTGAATGTAGTGGTGACCAAGGCTTCCAAAACCAAAGGCTTCACCAACCTCATCACGGTAACACTCAAGGCTGAGCATGATGAAGAGCGTCTGGTCGCCGGTACCCTGCTGCAGGGCTATGGCGAACGGATTGTTAAGGTCAACAAGTTCCCGGTCGATATTGCTCCGGAAGGCCATCAGGTTGTGATCTCGCATAATGACAAGCCGGGTATCATCGGACTCGTCGGCACCCTGCTTGGCGAGAACGGCGTCAATATCGCATCCATGCAGGTTGGCCGTACGATCATCGGCGGAGCTGCCATTATGCTACTGACCGTTGATAAGGGTGTGCCGAAGGAGGTCCTGGTGAAGCTGGCCGGACTGCCGGAGATCAACACCGCTGAGGAGATCATTCTGCTCTAGAAAATTATTCCTGCCTATAACGGCATAGTAAGCAAAAACACTCTGAGGAGTAACGGCATCAGCCGCCCACTCTCCAGAGTGTTTTATATTTTTAGCCGGAAATCACGAATGGCGGCACCTGCCGGCCATCGGTGTCAGTAAAGCCATATTTCCGTGCCAGGTCCCCTACCTTCTGGGGAGTACCAGTCATGGATATCACTTCAGGATCAGCAGCAAGCGCTGCAACCGCGCGGCCGACATATGCTGTCGATTCGGTAGTCTGCAGCTCCGTCACCTCCTGCCAGTGCTCTTCGTCGGTATGGAAATCATCCAGAACCACTTCGGTCCGCATCCAGCCCGGAGAGAGTGGTATGACCGCGATGCCATCTACAGCCAGTTCAAGGGATAGCCCGTAGGCCATACGCACCAGCGCATTTTTGGACAGATCGTAATAGAAGTTACCGGTGTACTTATACTCGTCCCAGAAGGTCGTATGGACGATTAATTTCCCTTTCCCCGCACCTTCGCTGCGCATCAGCGGAATTGCATAATAATTGGTCATCAGCTGTGCCCTTACACCTGAAGTGAACATATTGTCCCAATGCTCCGTAGGCAGCTCCCAAAAAGGATTATTCCAAATCGGCAAATTGTTGCCTCCCCAGACATTGTTAATAAGAATATCCAATCTGCCCTGCTCTGCGCTAATCTGCCGGATTACAGCCTCTGTCTCGCTGTCATTGGTATGATCACAGCGGATCACAGCTCCGTCCCCGCCTGAGCGGCGGATCTCAGCCAGCACCCCTTCAAGCGTTCTTGCCTGTCCCTCCTGCGGCATACCGGCATTCCTGCCCGTAATGTATACATAGGCACCAGCCTTCGCCAGCTCCAGTGCAATGCCTCTGCCCGCTCCCCTGCTCCCGCCTGTTACCAATGCCACTTTCCCTTGCAGATTTGTCATTTGATCCGCTCCCTTTCATCTATCATGCCCGGATTAGATGATCATTTGCGCTAATCCGTATTCTTGTCTAATATATACCTTATACATGACAACCATTGACATATATAAATAATACATTCAAGGGAGGTTGCAGAATGAGAGCGGATCGCCTGATCACTATCGTTCAACTCTTACAGAGCCGCGGGAAAATCAGCTCCAAAGAGCTGGCGCAAACGCTGGAGGTATCCGAACGTACAATCTTCCGGGATATGGAGGCACTAAGCTTCTCCGGCATCCCCGTGCTGGCGGAGCGCGGCCGGGAAGGCGGCTGGAAGCTGGCTGAAGGCTACCGGAATTCCCTGACCGGAATGAACACCAAGGAGATTGCCGCGCTGCTGGTGCCCGCTGATCCGGCGATTCTGCACGCTCTGGGCATTCAGGAGGAGTTCTCCTCGGCCGCCCGCAAGCTGCAGGCCGTCGCTAACCGGCAGCCAGTCACCCCCTTCAGCTTCCTCAGCCAGCGGATTCACATCGACGGAGCCGGGTGGCATCCCTCCGGGGAGACCTATCCCTGCCTATCCGCTTTGCAGGGAGCCTTATGGGAGAACCGCAAGGTGAGCATCACCTATCTGCGCGGCGAGGACGCCGCCGAGCGGCTGGTTGCACCGCTGGGGCTGGTAGTCAAGCGCGGCGTCTGGTACTTGGTCGCAGGGCATGACAGCGAGCTGCGGACCTACAGGGTCTCCAGAATTACTGAGGCCAAAGTCACAGATGAGTCTTTTGAGCAGCCGGAGGATTTCCACCTGTCTGAGTACTGGGAGACCTCCACCGCCGCATTCAAGTCTGCCTTGCCCAGGTACCCCTCCAGCCTTCTTGTAAGAGAGCAAACGATGAAGGAGCTGCAGAAGGAGCGATACGTCGCCCTGTTGCACCAGCAGCCTGCTGAGGCCCCGGGCTGGATCAGGGCCGAGGCCGAGTTCAACACGCCGGAGTCTGCGTGCCGGATCATCCTGTCCCTGGGTCAGGGCATCAAGGTGACGGCACCGCCTAAGCTTGCGGATACGGTTGCTGCGGCTCTGCGTGAAGCGGCAGCATTATACGATTTTTAATAATAGACCAAATGCACTAGTATCCCCTATAATATTACAATACACATTATTATTTATAGGGGGACTTTACATTATGGACTGGATGAACAAGCTGCCGTTGAAACAAAAAATTGTCACCGGATGTTACCTGGTTGCCGCTTTATTCGCTGTCCCTGTCTTAATCACGCTAATCCTCATGGACAGGCTGCTCATCGGCATTATTCTTGTCGCCGTCCTGGCAGCGCTGACTTACCCGCTTGCGCGCTTCATTGAGAGAACGCTTACATCTTCATTTGAGGATATCTCCAATGTGACGCACACGATTGCCAAAGGCGACTTCACCAGCCGTGCCGATGAGAATGGCTCCATGGGCGACATCAGCCGCTCCTTCAACACCATGATTGACAAGCTCAAAAAAATCCTCACCGATGCCTCACAGATTACCCGTCAGGTTATGGACGCCAGCCGCGGGATTGAAGACAAGAATCAGAACCTGAAGTTTGTCATGGCGCAGGTGGCCTCCTCCTCCAATGAACTGGCCCTCGGTGCTAACGAAATCTCGGTGGATATCGCTGATATGACCGAATCGATCAAGGATATCGAAATCAAAGTCTCCAATTATACGAATTCCACCAAGGAAATGAATAAAAGGTCTGTACATACGCTGGAATTGGTAGAACAGGGACGGCAATCGGTGGATACCCAAGCCGAAGGCATGCGCAAGAACATCCAGGCTACCCAGAAGGTGGCGGATACTATCGAAGCCCTATCGCATAACGCACGTGGCATTACGATGATTACCAAGACAATTACCGAAATTGCTGAACAGACCAATCTGCTGTCGCTCAATGCTTCTATTGAAGCCGCCCGTGCAGGCGAGCATGGCCGCGGGTTCGCCGTTGTTGCCCAGGAGGTCCGCAAGCTGGCCGAGGAATCCACCGCTTCAACCAAAGAGGTGTTCGGTCTGGTACGCAGCATCGAAGCGGATATCAAGCAGGCTATCGATAACATCGCCATCAATGAAGAGGTAGTCCAGGTGCAGAATGAGATGATTACGGAGACAGCCAACATTTTTGCTCAAATTGTGCATAGTGTCCAATACATAACCGAGCAGATTGCCTCCTTCTCTGCAGAGAGTGACCTTATGCTGGAGAGCGCGCTCAAGATCTCCGGGGCGATCGAGAATATCTCAGCCATCACCCAGGAGACCGCCGCAGGGACGGAAGAGGTATCCGCAGCGATGAACGAACAGATTCATGCTCTTCAATCCGTAGCTGAGGAGACAGAGAAGATGACCTCCGCGGTCTTCAACCTGCAAAAAACGATTCATATTTTCAAATTTTAACCTCAGCACAAAGAGACACGCCTGCGGAATTTTCTGCGGGAGGTGTCTCTTTTTTTGGGCAAAACAAAGATTGTTATGTAATATTCACAAATTGTTGAAATTGTGCATAACGGTAAAAACCGTGCTTTGCACTTCTTTACTATAGTCGTTCTATTGTCATAGCTTGTCTATAAGCTAACATCTTACATCACTATTACTTAAGTCCTATCACCGAAATTTGTAATGCTGTATATCTAGTGAATTCTTAATGTTTTGCAGTAAATCAGGAATGTAATGAGGCTTTGTGCTCACTTCCCACATTAATCAACCTAAACGGCCATTTGCATTTTAAGACTTTAGTCTTCCAGGGACAACCATTTTCAAAAGTTTGAAAATCCAAATATTTAGCCATTTCCACTCCTGAATATTCGTCAAATTCCGAGTTTCTTCTCACAGGGGTTATTGACAAAAGCGGAGCAAGGAATATATTGTAAAGGAAAATTCTCCACAAATTCATTTATAACCGCATACCGGCAAAATTCACCGAAAGGGAATGACGCAAAGCCATGGATCTACAGTCTCATTTCTGAAGTGGGATCATGACAGCCAGGTTGCTGAAAAACTGTGAACGCCTTAGGTTTCGCGTTTGATTATGGTGATTCGTGCAACAGACCTGTGCTCCAATGGTGAGTACAGGTTTTCTATTGCTGACGTATACAAATAACAACTTGCGGGGTGGATGTTCTGAAGACAGTTGCAGATTATATGGCGGAAGCATTACACAATCTGGGAGTCACTCATTCTTTTGGAATCATAGGTAAGTCTATTTGCCCCATCGCTTTGAAAATGGTTGACTACGGTATAGAGTTCATCCCCGGCCGGCACGAATCCAGCTCCGGCTTCGCCGCCGGCGGTTATGCTCTGAAGACCGGCAGTCTCGGGGTAGCCTTCGGCACCTCCGGTCCGGGCGGAACGAATCTACTCACCGCAGCAGCGCATGCCAAGGCCAATAATCTTCCCGTCCTCTTCATCACCGGACATCAGTCCATCAAGGAGCTGGGCATTCCCCAATGTCAGGATTCCACTTCCTACCTGGCTGATTTGGCGGATATGTTCCGGCCGGCCACCCTCTTCAGCAAGCTCGTTGAACGCGGCGATCACTTCAGCACGATTTTCAACCATGCCCTATCCATCGCCCTCGGTGACCAAAAAGGTCCGGTCCATCTCTGCATTCCGTTTGATGTGCAGACAGAGCGGCTCGCGGAATGCCGGATTGTTCTGCCGGAACGCGAGGGACTAGTCAGTTATCAGAACTATGACCGGGTCATCTCGGCGATTAATCAATCCGCTAGGCCGCTGATCATTGCCGGTAAAGGCGTCAACCGCTCAGGTGCCCATCAGGAACTGGTTCAGCTGGCCGAAACCTTCAACATTCCTGTAGTCACCTCTCCAGGCGGCAAAGGTGCAATAGCTCATGATCACCCGCTCTACCACGGTCCTGTCGGCGTTGGCGGCTCCTCGCACGGCGATGAATTGCTGAACAACAGCGACCTGTTCATTGTTCTGGGCTCCCGCCTGAGCGACATGACCATCTGCAACCTGAAGCCGGAGAATCATCCGCCGCAGCTGATCCAGTTCGATGTAGATCCAACCTTTGTCGGCAAAATACTGTCCTCATCCACCATCGCTGTCGGCGGGGACTTAAGGGACAACCTGGCACTGTATCTTCAGAAGCTGGACCCCTCTACGGTCACCAAGCATGAAATCACAATCTCCAATGCTTACAATGACGAGTTGCCCGTGCTGGCGGGGCTCTCTCTGGCTTCGGTAATGAGCACGATGAGCGACTTGATTCCTTACAACAGCAGCGTGTTTGTAGATGACGGCAGCCACGGGTTCAATGCTGTGAAATGGTTCAATGTCCGCAGGCCCGGCAGCTTCATATTCGATGCCTACTTTGCTTGCATGGGCAATTCAATTGGCATGGCGATCGGCGCCAAGACGGCTTCTCCCGGAGAGACTGTCTTCTGCATTACCGGTGACGGCTGTTTTATGATGCTCGGAACTGAAATAAACACAGCCGTTTGCAAGGACATTCCGGTGATTTTCATTGTGGTGAACAATAAGCAGCTGGATATGGCGCTTAAGGGTATGGAGAAAACGACTGGCCGGATTGACGGTACGATCTTCGAGGTTCCGATGGATGCCGTGAAATTCGCCGAATCGCTGGGTGCAGCCGGCTTCCGCTGCGAGACGCAGGAGGAGTTCGCTGCCGCAATCCAAGAAACTGTGGCACTTAACAAGGCAGCTGTAATTGAGCTGCTGACTGACCGTGATGAAATGCCTCCTACGGCCCACCGCACGCTGGATCTTACGTAAGGAAGCCGTATCCGCACACCTTTTCTAACCTACTATCAGGAGGACATATCGTGAACAAGAACATGAACAGCGGACTCGATCATTTCACTGATCTCTCAGGAGATTATGGGGCCAAGGCCCTGGCTCCGATCAAAGAGCATTTTCCGGAATTAGCCGAATATATCATGGGCAATGCCTATGGCGATATTTTTCAGCGGACCACGATTGGCTCTGACTGGAAGGAGATCGCGGTGATCTCGTCGCTGATTACGATGGGACAATATGAACAGCTGGGGGTTCATTATGTAATGGCGCTCCGCGTTGGCATGACCGTCGAGCAGATCAAGGGCGTGCTGCTGCATCTGACCCCTTGCGTCGGTGCCCCCCGGGTGATTTCGGCCTTTAATGTGCTGCTGGATACTCTGGAGGAAATCAAAGAAAAATCTTCATAAATCTACAAATTTCGACTTTTGATTGCACGTTTCAGTATGATCTGGTTATAATGAAGGCAAAATATCCCAAATCGAATTGCGGTTTTGTCGAATATAGTCGCAGGAATAACGTTTTGGAGGTATTGGAAATTACACTTAGGGAGAGATCAACATGGGACAATTTATTTTGAAGACAGATACTGCGAAGAAAGTAATCAATATTGAGCTGGAGGGAACCTTCTCTAACGAGGACGGGCTCAAATCTATACAGGCTTACCAGCAGACTATTAACCCGATCAGCCCTGCTGAATATGCACTAGAGATCGACTGCCGCAAGCTGAATGTAACCGCTCCTGATGTTGTACCGCTGCTTGAAGGCTGCTTCATCATGTTCAAGGCTGATGGCTTCCAGAAAGTGAGTCTTACCCTGGAAAATAACCCGATCCTCAAAATGCAGCTGGCACGCCTGGGCCGCAAAGCAGGACTTGAGAATCTGGAGATCACTTCAACCGTACAAGCTTAATAAATACAATTTAAACCTAAATCAGCCGCTTGAAACGCACAGGTTCATTCATTAAACCGGCTGCTAATGCTGGAAGAGAGTTTTGTAAGAAGCAGATTCGTGAGAAGTATAGCTAACAAAACTTTAGGAGGTCTGTACTATGGCGGGGATTCGCATTAAGGACATTGATATCTACCATCCAGACAAAAGAATCGGCAATGACTTTTTCATTCAGCATTTTGATGACAAAGGTATTGATATCCGTGGACTGCTGGCTACTCTGGGCCGTGAAAACCGCTACAGCATCGACAGCCCGGATGAGAATTCCCTGACAATGGCTTTTGAAGCCGCAAGTAATGTTCTGGAGAAGACCGGTCTTACCGGCCCTGACATTGACCTGATCGCTTATGCAAGCCAAACCCCTGAATATATATTTCCTACGAACTCATTGATGATTCACCGCCTGATTAACGGAGCTTCGCATACCATCTGTATTGACAGCAATGCCAACTGTGCCGGAATGACCGCCTCGGTTGAGCAGGTCAGCCGCCAGATGATGGCGAACCCGAGAATCCGCCGCGCCCTGGTCATCGGCTCCGATTACGTGGCACCGCATGCGGACAAGAATGATCCGGTATATTACGCGAACTTCGGTGATGCCGCTGCCGCTGTTATTCTGGAGCGCGATGAGCATTCGGTCGGCTTCATTGACTCTATCTACCAGACAGACACCTGTGTGTACGGCAACTCTCTGTTCCCGGCAGAAGGCCTGGCTAAGCTCGGACGCACCGGTGTTGCCGCAGGAGAGTTCAATGTGAAGTTCATTCCATTCGATGATTCCATCTGTGTGGATGCCGCTTCCGAATCAATCAACACTCTGCTGAGCAACAACGGGATTGCCCCTGAATCGGTCAAGGCTGCCTGCTTCTCACAGCTGTCTCTTCCGAACATCCAGGCCGTCTCCGGCAAAACCGGTATTAACCCTGAGGCCGCAGTCTACATAGGCGATGAGTTCGGCTATACCTCGACCAGCAGCCCGTTCATTGCCCTTCACAGAGCCGTCACTACCGGGCAGCTTGAACGCGGAGACAAGGTCCTGTTCTGGACCGTGGGCGCCGGATGGCAGAATGTCGCATTTGTAATGGAGTACTAATCTTACTGTTCATTCTGTTCCAGAGTAAAAAACGGCCCGCAGCAGAGTTTCTGCCTGCGGGCCGTTTCTGTTCTTAATGCCTCTACTCCGCTCTAAAGTCTGCCTTCGTGCTTGCCCTCATGCTTCTCCCAGCCCATCGTGCGCGACACAGCATCCTGCCAGGCACCGTATCTGCGTTCCCGCTCCTCCGGCTCCATCTGCGGCGAGAAGACCTTCTCGGCCGTATTGAAGCTCTCTAGCTGCTCACGGGTCCATACCCCGGAGGTAAGTCCGGCTAGCAGCGCAGCGCCAAGTGCTGTAGTCTCCGCGTAGGTTGTACGTGTCACTTCGCTGCCCAGAATATCGGCCTGGAACTGCATCAGCAGATTGTTGCGCACCGCACCGCCGTCTACCCTCAGGCCGGTGAGCGGCATGCCGGCATCCTTCTGCATTGCGTCGATGACATCGCGGGACTGGAAGGCCAGTGATTCCAGCGTCGCCCGTACCAGATGTGCGGAGGTGGTGCCACGCGTCAAGCCGAATATGGCGCCCCGCGCATACATATCCCAGTAAGGCGCACCCAGGCCGGTAAAGGCTGGCACTACCACAACCCCCTCACTCTCGTCCACCTCGCTGGCCTTCTCTTCCGAGTCGGCGGGCGCGACAATTAGCCCCAGCCCCTCCTGCAGCCACTGCACAGCCGCTCCAGCCACGAAGACACTGCCTTCCAGTGCATAATAGAGCTCATCCCCCATGCCCCAGGCTACCGTAGTCAATAGGCCATGACTGGATGCCACAGCTTCAGTGCCTGTATTCATGAGAATGAAGCAGCCTGTCCCATAGGTGTTCTTAGCACTGCCTGCCTCCAGGCAGGTATGACCAAACAGCGCTGCCTGCTGATCCCCCAGCACCGACCGGATAGGAATCTCCAGACCGAACCACTGCTGGTCACAGACACCGAAATCTCCGCCCGACATCCTCACCTCCGGCAGAATGGACGGCGGAATACGCAGCGTGTCTATCAGCTCTTCATCCCACTGGCGCTCATGCAGGTTATACATCATCGTTCTTGAAGCATTAGTAACGTCTGTAGCGTGTACCGCACCCCCGGTCAGCTTCCAGATCAGCCAGGTGTCTATCGTTCCCGCCAGGAGCTCTCCCTTGCCCGTACGCTCTCTTGCTCCCGGTACATGATCCAGAATCCATGCCAGCTTGGTCGCCGAGAAATACGCGTCGATGACAAGCCCCGTCTTGTCCGCAATGACTCCGGCCATCCCCTGCGATTTCAGCTCCTCACATTGGTCTGCTGTCCGCCGGTCCTGCCAGACAATTGCCGGATAGATCGGTTCGCCTGTAATTTTATCCCAGATAAGTGCAGTCTCCCGCTGGTTGGTAATCCCGATTGCCGTGATGTGATTAGCCGGTACAGAGCTTGCTGCAATGGCATCTCTGGCTGCGGCAAGCTGGCTCTCCCAGATCTGCTCCGGGTCATGCTCCACCCAGCCTGGGCGGGGAAAGGATTGCTTGATCTCATATTGCCCCTGCGAAATCACTTCCGCCTCTGTATCAAAGAGAATTGCCCGTGAGCTGGTAGTACCTTGGTCCAAGGATAAGATCATAATGCCCAGCCTCCTGCAAGCCTTAGCTTGAATATATGTTTCACGATGAACAATATTAATGTGGTGATTTCAACAAAAAGCACCTCTGCTCTCAGAGGCGCTGTCATGCATGGTCTTGGTTTACTGTTTTTCGACAGGAAGCCGCAGGGTAAATGTGGTGCCTTCTCCCAGCTTGCTGGAGGCATAAATGCTGCCGTGATGCGATTCGACGATATTCTTCACAATAGCAAGACCAAGCCCGGTACCGCCCGTCTCCCCGCGCAGGCGGGCTTTATCCGCTTTGTAGAAGCGTTCGAAGATAAACGGCAGATCCTCGGGGTTAATGCCGGCCCCCTGGTCTCTGATCGCGATCTCCACCAGACTCCTGCCCTCCAGTACTACTGTGCCTGCCAGAATAGAGATTCTCCGGTCCGCCGGAGTGTGCCGGAAGGCATTATCCAGCAGATTGGTCAGCACCTGCTCCAGCTTGTCTTCATCGGCTGCCCCCAGCAGCAGTTCCTGTTCAGGCTTCTTAAGCTCCAGCATGATATCCCGCTCCTTGGCTCTGACGGAGAACTTGCGGTATACCCGCTCCAGCAATTCTCCCACATCCACCCTGGCCTTCAGCATATCCGTATGTCCTGCTTCCATGCGTGCCAGGTCCAGCAGATCCTTCACCAGACGGCCCATACGCAAGGATTCATCATGAATGACCTGAACCAGCTCACTGCTCTCCTCCGGAGAGGAAGCCATTCCGTCTAGTAGTGCTTCACTGTAGCCCTGCATCATGGATAGCGGGGTGCGGATCTCATGGGATACATTGGCCACGAAATCACGCCGCATCTTCTCCAGACGTACCTCTTCGGTCACATCCCGCAGAACGGCAACAGCTCCGCGCAGATGATCTTCGGAATAGAGCGGTGCCATGTGCACCGACCATACCCCCTGCCGGACATGGACATTGGAGCGTTGATCGCCCCCGCCCTCAAGGGTGCTGAAGAACAGCGGGCGAAGCGGCGGCGGCACCTCACTGGAAGCGGCGGCCTTCGGAAGTAAGCCGTTATCCTCTTCTTCCTCCCAGGCAAGATCACTCCAGGTTTCGAGGAGGGTCTGGCCATGCGGATTGGTGAGGATGATCCGGCCTTCGATATCGAAAGTGATTACCGCATCGCTCATGCTGCGCAGAACACTGGATAAATGCCCTTTTTCATTATTCAGACTGCGTATATTCTCTTCCAGCTCTTCCGCCATGTGGTTAAACGATGTGGCGAGCTGGCCGATCTCATCGCTTGTGACCAGGGTCAGTCTTGTTCCATACTCGCCGCGGCGGATGTCATTCGCTGCCTCAATAACCTGCTGCATCGGCTGGGTGATCTTCGTGAACAGGAACAGTGCAAAGAAGGTGGTCAGAGAGAACCCTATCATGCATGTATACATGAACAAGCGCTTGATTGCACCGGAATTGGTGAAATTACTGTCGATGTAAGGCAGCAGGAACAGCCCGAGTGTAATGAGCACGACAGCAACCAGAAAGATGATCGTGATCCACAGCTTACCGACAAGGCTTCTCCAGAAGTTCACTTATTTAGGCACCTCTAGCTTATAGCCTACTCCCCATACCGTTGTAATCATCGCTGCCGATTCCGGGGATACCTTATTCAGTTTTTCACGCAGACGCTTGACATGGGTATCCACGGTGCGCAGATCTCCGAAGAACTCATAATTCCATACATCCTTCAGCAGCTCCTCACGTGAGAACACCTTGTCCGGTGAGATGGCCAGATAATGCAGCAGCTCGTATTCCTTGGGCGTCAGACTTACCTCTTGGCCCCCTGCGCTTACGCGGTGTGCATCATGCTCAATAATCAGGAACGGGAACACGATATTGTTGCTTGAATTACTCTCTTTGGACAAAAATGCCGTTGCGGAAGAACGGCGCATGATCGCCTTGACCCGGTAGATCACCTCGCGCGGACTGAACGGCTTGACGACATAATCGTCTGCCCCCATCTCAAAGCCCTGCACCCGGTTAATCTCCTCACCCTTAGCGGTAAGCATCAGGACCGGTGTGGACTTCACCCCTCTTAGCCGGGTCAGCACTTCAATCCCGTCAATACCCGGCAGCATCACATCCAGCAGAATCAGACCGTAGTCATTGGCGGTTGCTTTGCGCAGGGCGATTTCCCCGTCCTCCGCCTCATCAATCTCGTAGCCTTCTTTTTCAAGATACATTTTGAGCAGGCGGCGGATACGTTCTTCGTCATCCACCACCAGAATTCTATTCAAGTGCTCAGCCATTTACACAACAACCCCTTCATCAATTACAGTAGAACGTCACCCTGGATCATACGCATGCCCGAAAGAAGCCTGAGCTTATCAGTCCGTTCCCGCATATGAATGAAGTCCGGCGATAACCAGGTTAACGCCGACCAGGGTAAACATTACGATTAGAAAGCCGAGTACAGCGAGCCAAGCGGATTTGCGTCCCTGCCAGCCGCGGGCCAGCCGCAAATGGAGATACGCACTGTAGAACAGCCAGGTGACGAGAGCCCAGACTTCCTTGGGGTCCCACCCCCAAAATCTGCCCCAAGCCACCTCGGCCCATATCATTGCAAAAATCAAAGCCCCCAGTGTGAAAATCGGAAACCCGATGGCGATCGCCCTGTAGGTAATCTCATCCAGGTCATTCTCGTCAATTCCATCAAGTACCGGATGAAGAGCCTTCCCTAGCGGCTTACGCACGGCCAGCCGAAGAAGCCCGTACAGGAGCAGTCCGGACAGCAGTGACCAGATCACAGTGTTGAACTTGCGCCCTGCATTGACGCCATTCATCCAGGATGGTGCTTGAAACAAAGGCTTCTGAAGCCCAAGAAACGGCTGGAAGCTCTCAATTTCGCTATGGTACGGTGCCACAATCGGCGGCATTTTATAACTCACTTTCTCTATTGTACTATCTTCCTGCCCGGGGCTGTCAATCGTAACGTTCGAACGGACAAAAACAGATTCATAGCCCGCGCCGCGGAAGGCAAATACAGATCCAAGAAACCCAATTATAACAATGATCGAGAACAGAGTAAATTCGACCAGCCGCTGCTGCTTGCGGTCACTGCGTTCCTTGCTGTCAAATTTCACTGTCCGCAGCAGATACATCAGCCCGGCGGCAAAGCCAACCGCGAAGAAGGATTCCCCGAGGGCAGCAAGCGTGACATGAATATTCAGATAGATCGATTTGAGCGAAGGAATGAGCGGCTGCACTTCCTGCGGAAATACTGCTGCATAGGCCATCACAACAATGGAGATTGGAACCGCGAATACCCCAAGAATCATCTTGCGGTAAATGGCGAAGATCACCGTAAAAGCCACCATCACCATCATCGATAGGAAAGTCATGAACTCATACATGTTACTTACCGGAATATGACCGGCCCCCATCCAGCGGGTAATGAAGTACGCCAGATGGCAGAGCAGCCCGAGTGAGGAGGTGATAAAAGCAATCCGGCCCCACCGTGCAGTATGCTCCTCCGGCTTCCTGCCCGACCATTTGCGGCCCATAATAGCAATGGTGAACAACATGAAGGCACCGCTGTATAAGAAAAATGCGGCTATAAAGACGTCACTGCTGAAATCGAGCAAGTTCATGCCATGCCTCCTCCGTTGTCCAATGATTTGTCATCGACTGTCATGTCTATCTGCTCCAGAATAGAAACGAGCTCACGGCGGAAGCCGAACCAGTTCTTGTTCGTGTGGCCTCCAAGCACCAGCTGTCCATCCTCAACGATCAGCCAGATGCGTCTGTGCTGCCAGTAGAAGCCGAGAATCAGCCCCAGCATGACAATACCCGCACCAATCCAGACGAACGGCATGGCCCGGTCCACACGTATATTGAGATAGGTGGTGGATTCCGAGAAATCCACATCCGTCATACTGCCCACCTCAAGCTCCAGAAACCGTGTGCCGCCTCCAAGCTTGTCGTTGATGGCCTCCTGCTGGAAGCGCTCCTTGTCCACCTGCTTCGGGAAATAGAAATATTGCTGCCCCTCTGCCGGCAGATCCGGACCACGGATCAGGAAGAGAAACGCCGGAGCGTTCGGATAAGGGGAGGTGGAGACCGGACGGCCTTCCTCATTCAATCCGAAATCCATATACTTCTCCTTCAGTTCAAGCGTGTACGGTCCGGCCTTGAAGCTGCGCTGCGGATTCTTCATATCCAGTCTGAACTTGCCGTAGCTCTCGCCGGTTGAAGCATTGACCAGATCAGGCTGCACGGAACGCAGCACAGGCGTAAGGTCATAGTCAAACTGATACGCTTTCATTCCTTGGTAGCTTAGAGGAGAATTCACCTGAATGTCGTGTCTGGCCACTTCCGCAAGCTGAGGCTCCTTGGAGGGATCGCTGCAGTCTGCCGTACATTCATATAGAACCGCCTTCGTCTCATAGAGCTTAGGGAGAACCTTCTTGCCCCGGAATTCCTCGGGCATCTCTTCTTCACTATAGAATTCTACCGTGAATTTCTCGTTCTTCAGGTACATGCTGGTGTCCGGTATCTTTACTGTCTCTCCCTGCGGGAAGGCAAGATGCTGATCCATATTCAGACCCGGCAGTCCCCTGGCAAGCACAGCAAGCAAAAATATAATCAGGCCGATATGTATTACATAAGGTCCCCAGCGGCTGAAACGGTGTTTCTCGGCCAGTAAAGCGCCGCCCTCCGTCCGCACGCGGTATCCTTTCTTCTTAAGCGGCTGAACGATCCGTGCCACCCATTCCTCCGGCTCCCCCTCCACCTCTGTATTCAGCGTAAGCTTTTGACGGGTAAGGAACTGGCGGTGCTTGCGGATCTTCTGCCGGGTTAGTGCCTTGTAGAGCGGAAGCACGCGGTCCAGGCTGCAGATGACCAGAGAAGCTCCAATCATGACCAGCAAGGTCACGAACCACCAGGATTCATAGGTATGCGAAAGGCCGAGTCTATAATATATATTCCCGGCTGTTCCATACGTTTGTTCATAATAGGTTGAAGCGTCAATATTTAAGAAGGTGCTTTCTTGCGGAAATATCGTACCGAGCATCGCACCCAGCAGCGTCAGCACAATCAGGTAGATGGCTATTTTGACGGAGGAAAAAAAGTTCCAGACCTTGTCGATCACTCCCGGGCTTACCCGCTGTGAACGGCGGGCCACCCCATCGTAGCGCATCTCCAGGTTCCCCGAAGCGTTCTCTTCCTTCTCATCCAGCGGCTTGCCGCAGGCTTCACAGAGAACCGTTCCTACAGGATTCTGGTGACCGCATTCGCATTTGGTGTTGCTGATCAGCGGCTCATGCTTACTCATGGTCCCACCAGCTTCCCGATTTGCTCGTCAAGCGAGTTCAGATCCAACTGGCCGATATGAATGCTGTCCACCCTGCCCTTCGTATTAATGAAGAAGGTAGTGGGCAGCGGGGAGACCCCGTAGCTGCGGACCGCGTCGCGTCCCTTATCCATCACAACCGGAAAATCAATATCCACGAGCTTCACGAAATTGTCCACCGTCATCTGATCCTCGCCCACATTCACGCCCAAGACCACGACACCCTGGTCCTTCCATTTCTCCCACTGTGCCTGGAGGGCAGGCATTTCCTTCACGCATGGTGCGCACCAGGATCCCCAGAAGTTCAGTACAACCGACTTCCCTCTGAATTCCTCCAGCGTATGGGTCGCACCGTCCAGCCCAAGCAATTCAAAATTTGGCGCTTTCCCGCCTTCTTGAGGCTTGCCGTCTCCCCCGAACACAGAGGAGCTGATGGCATAACCCCCAAGCAGAACAATTAGAAATAGTATCACGATTTGGATTGGCTTCCTGGCTTTGCCCATACAGGGGTACCCCCTTCTGTGACGCAACTCATTACTTTAGTTGTAAGGTGTGAACATCCTATGAACATTATAACGAATATTGTCACAGTTTTAGGAGGGGAAATTGTGAACTTTATGTGTCTTTGCGTGTCTGATTATCCCGAAGCATTCCCGCTTTGGCAATTTGCTGCAGATGATTGATCTCATCCTTGGTCAAATGGCGGTAAGAGCCGCGCTTGAGATTCTGGAGCAGGATATCCCCGAAGGAAATCCGCTTCAGACGGATAACCGGATGCGACACCGCCTCGAACATCCGCCGGACCTGGCGGTTCCGGCCTTCATGGATGGTGATGCTGATTACCGCTTCTTTATTGGCTTCATCAATATCCTTGTATTCGACTTCCGCTGGAGCGGTCATGCCGTCTTCCAGCTTAATGCCTGCTTTCAGCTTGTCCAGCGCTGTACCATGCGGCACACCCTTGACCGTAGCCAGATACGTCTTCGGCACATGATGCTTCGGATGCGTGAGCAGGTTGGCAAACTCACCGTCATTCGTCAGCAGCAGCAGCCCTTCCGTATCGTAGTCCAAGCGGCCTACAGGGTATACGCGCTCTGTGATTCCTTTCAGGTAATCCGTTACTACCTTGCGGCCCTTGTCATCCGAGGCGCTTGTAATTACACCTTTGGGCTTGTTGAACATAATATAGATTTTATTCTCGCCCCGGATCAGTCTGCCCGAGACTTTAATAATATCGGTTGCGGGGTCCGCCTTTGTGCCAAGCGTAGTTACGAGTTCCCCGTTGACTTCCACTTTACCGGCCAAAATCATTTCTTCACACTTGCGTCTGGACGCAACACCTGCTTGCGCCAATATTTTCTGTAATCTTTCCATTTTCGACTACTCACCTCAGGTTAATGATAACCATCAGAGGCATAAATCACAAGATCATTCCACGGAAAAAATGCGCCGGGGCAAGTTTCACTATGCGGCTCCACCGTAAGCGGCGACATTTCATAGCGCCCGGACAGCTCCAGTATCAGCTTCCCCGCCGCAAACAGCTGCTGCTGGCACTCCGGAAGCTGTGGCAGCTGCTCCGCTTCCCCATAGTTGCCCTCGAGGCAAATATGAATATGCTCCGGGTCTGTCAGCAGCGGCGCCGCATAGACCGAGCCGTTCAGTCCGACCCAGAAGTCGAATCCTTTGCCGTTAATAGACGGACAGCGGGAATGATGCAGAATAAAGCCTTTGTAGTCCACCCTTTGTCGTCCTCCCTCCGTATTGCTGAAATAGCATATGAAGTGGGGGGGCGGGCGGTGAGGACTGTTTGTTAAAATGTTTGGGGAGCGGGGCCGAAGAGAATAAAAGCGTTGACTAATCGTAACTCCGGGGAATGTTTGGACTTCCGGCCGCTGTTAAAGTTGGATTTCCTTGATCTGACTGCCCTGCGGCAG
Organism: Paenibacillus sp. FSL R7-0128; assembly: GCF_038002245.1. NCBI lineage: Bacteria > Bacillati > Bacillota > Bacilli > Caryophanales > Paenibacillaceae > Paenibacillus > Paenibacillus sp. FSL R7-0128. The sequence goes on from NZ_JBBOCD010000001.1 coordinate 4,959,635, forward strand.
TAGAAATCCAACTTTAAAGGCGGACGCTAGCGCTCCTACAGTTCCAAAATTCCTCTCCGTTACTCCATCAACGCAGGGGCAAACCTAATAAAAAACAGTCCTCACCTCCCGCGAGGGGGTGAGGACTGTAGGGAAGCGGCAAGCGGCTGCGGGGCAGCGCTTGGGGACCACCACACCACCACCACCGGCTGCGGGGCAGTGCGTGGGAATAAGTACTACCTTCTGAGCCCGCCTTGGTTTCTGGCGGCCTGTCCGGATAATCAGGTGCAGTTATACCCTTCTTTTGCTCTTTCCTGAAAGCAAACAATTGGATAAACGTATCTTAATTTATGCGATTTGGGGAAATTAGCTGAAGCAAGTGGAATTAGGGCATTTAATTTGTTTAATTTCACTACTTTGGCGAGAATACGTTTAATTAAGCAGCATTTTTCCAACTGTTGTCTCCATGATGCTTATTCGTCTAGCAGCAGGCGGAGGAAATCCACCTATCCACCTACCCACCCACCCATCCATCCACTTATCCATCTACCTTCTGCTCCTGCCCCGCTACCCGAACACCAGCAGACAAACGGCAATGGCAGCAATGAAGCCGACGACGTCCGAGAACAGGCCCACCTTCAAGGCATAGCGGCCGTTACGGATGCCTACAGCGCCGAAATAGACAGTCAGCACATACAGAGTGGTGTCTGTGCTGCCCTGTATAGTAGAAGCGATCATACCGATGAGAGAGTCCGGGCCGTGGACGCGGATCAGGTCTGTAGTATAGGCGAGTGATCCAGTGCCCGTCAGCGGGCGCAGGAGACCGAGTGGAAGCACCTCTGACGGAATACCCAGTCCCTCCATCAGAGGGCTTACAAAGCCCATCAGGAAGTCCAGCGCACCGGACGCGCGGAACACACTGATCGCCACCAGCATGCCGACCAGATGGGGGATAATGGCAATGGCGGTACCGAAGCCGTCCTTCGCCCCCTCCACGAAAGATTCATAGACTGGAACCTTGCGCGTGAAGGCATACAGCGGAATAAAGGTAACCATGACCGGAATCGCCCAGGCAGAGATCAGACTGATCAGTTGTAACACGGACGGTCACCCTTTCACCGAAGAATGTGGGAGCGCCCCGCTCCCGTTTGCCGGGCCGGTACCGGCGTTCAGGACCGGCGGCGGTCCGGGCGGCCTGCGGAGCAGGGTGAGGCGGCGGAACAGCCTGTCCGCAGCAATCGCCGCCAGGGTAGCCACTGCCGTCGCCGCCAGGGTGGTCCCGACGATGGCCGCCGGGTCCGCCGATCCGTAATTCAGCCGGATCGCGATCAGAGTCGCCGGAATTAGAGTGATGCTGGCAGTGTTCAGCGCAAGCAGCGTACACATGGCCGGCGTTGCGGTCTCCTTATCCGGGTTCAGCGTCTGCAGCTCCTGCATCGCCTTGATGCCCATCGGAGTGGCCGCATTCCCAAGACCCAGCAGGTTGGCGCTCATATTGGAGAGAATGTAGCCGATCGCGGGATGCCCTTTGGGCACATCCGGGAACAGAAAGGAGACTACGGGACCCAGCACTTTGGAGATTTTTTTCAGCAGGTCGGCATCCTCCGCAATCCGCATAATGCCCAGCCAGAACACCAGCACACTGATCAGCCCGAAGCTGACGGTCACCCCGCTCTTCGCGCCATCGAATACGGCGGCCGTGAACTCGTTCATCCGTCCGTTAACTGCCGCAAAGCCAAATCCGATCAGGATCATTCCGAGCCAGATTCCATTTAACATACCTACCCCTCCCCCGGTTCATTCTGAATACTGTTTGTCTATCTACCCGTTATTCCCCCGTGCGGAACAACGCCCGCAGCGCACTGCCGAAGGCCTGCAGCCAGTTGCCCGCCGGATAGGCGGAGGCACTCGCAGCGTTATATTTTTTCTCATACGGTGAGGTCTCCGGCGGGAGCTGGCCAGGCGTGTACACCGGTACCCGCCCGATCTCCTTATCTCCCAGCTGCAAAATAATCACACCCCTGAGCCCGAAGTTAACATCGCCCTCACTCCCGTTGGCATTCGCGCTTGCCCTGCCCGCACCTGCACTTACACTGGAGCCTGCAGCTGTACTCCCCGTTCCCGCAGCATTGCCACCCGCAGAGGCCTGCGGAGCTGCACTAAGCACCAGCTTGTTGACGAGCCTTGCTTCCTCCCCCTGACCAAGCGGATATGCGAAGGCCTTGCCGGTCACCAGACTGTAGCCTTTGACGGCCTCGCCCCGCCCGACCAGCGTCTTCAGAGGATAATGGTTGAAGCCGAAGTCCAGCAGTGAGGCATGGTCGTTCCAGTCATTGCCGTCGTTCAGCGTAACCGCCACGAGTTGCTGCCCGTCCCTTGTAGCGGAGCTAACCAGGCAGCGCAGCGCTTTTTTGGTATACCCCGTCTTCACCCCGTCCGCTCCTTCGTAGAGGCGCAGCATCTTATTTTTGTTGCTCCATTTATAGTCCCATTTCTCATAGGGATTGTCCGCCGTCTTCTCTTTGGTAGCTACGATCTCCTTGAATACCGGGTTATGCATCGCATATGCGGTCAATACGGCCAGATCATTCGCGCTGGAAAAGTGGCCTTCTGCATCTAATCCATGCGGATTGGCAAAATGCGTATTTTTCAAATTCAGCTCTTGTGCCTTGGCGTTCATCAGGTAGACGAACCCCTGCTCCGAACCGCCGACATGCTCGGCAATTGCAGTTGCCGCATCGTTGCCGGAGCGCAGCATCAGCCCGTACAGCATATCCTTCAGCGTCATCTCCTCGCCCAGCTTCAGGTACAGGGAGGAGCCCTCCTTGGCAAAAGCATTTTTGCCGACCTTGACCTTCGACGTTATGTCGCCGTTCTCTATCGCCACAAGGGCGGTCATAATTTTGGTCAGACTGGCAATCAGCATCGGCTCATCTCCGCGGCTGCTGTACAGAATTCTTCCGGATGTCACATCAATCAGCGCCGCCGCCCTCGCATGCGTGGAGATCGAAAGGTTCTCCGCCCGGACAGCGGACAGCGGCACCAGCGCAAGCAGCAGCACACACAAAAGTAAGGACAGCATAGATTTTCGGGTTAGTGTCTTCATGTTCATCCTCCGGCTTCTTATCCGTTCCTTACGCAACGGTTCATCAGTCTTGCCTGGTTGTACAAGTGTATGCGGGGCATGAGGCAGGTATGTCCTATCCTCCAGCATCCGGCAAAAAAGGGATACCACCCGCTAAGGTGATATCCCTGCTAATTTGTCATTTCCCTGTATCCTAATGTGTTGACGAATGGTCAGACGAGCCGGTCCCGGTCTCCACAACGGTTTTGGTTACCTTGGAGCCGGGAATATCTGAAGCTTCGGGAACCATACCGGGCTGGAACATATTCTGAATTTTGTCGAGTAGATTAGGCGTGGCATCAATAATTTTCTCGAACAGATGGGTCTGATTATCCAGCGGCACAATATGTACCCCTTCTCTGCCAACGACCAGAAAAGCGATTGGACGAATAGACACGCCGCCCCCGCTGCCGCCCCCGAAGGGTAGCATTTTGACACCGGACCCGCTGCTGTTCACACCCGGACCATCATCCTCCACCCTGAAATCACTGCCGCCGGCTGCGAAGCCGAACGTCACCTTGCTGATCGGCAGAATGACGGTGCCATCGGGCGTTTCAACCGGATCTCCTACAATTGTATTTACATCAACCATGCCTTTAATATTTTCCATTGCGGTCTGCATGAGACCTTGAATCGGATGATCTGACATTGTTTGTCTCCTCCTCGTGTGTATATAAATGTACCTGCAGTATTTATCTTGCCCACTATAGATTGGAGTATGTAGATTATTTAGGAACGTTCACGGCTGAGCAATCTCTTCCACCGGCCCAGACCGCCTTCCACCTTCGACACACGCCGCAGCAGGAGAAGCCCCGCATAGAGCGCATATCCGGCGGACAGCTTGCCGCTACAGACGGCTTCCGTTGCAAAAGACGGCTGATCCCGGAAGACAGGTGCAACGAATATTCCCGGCTTATGCACCAGTCTGACCATACGGGAGAGCACGCCGATCATCGTCCACTTCAGTCCCCATAAGGCCCCCACCGCCGTGGCGGTCGTCGCAGCCTCTCCCAGTGAGAAGTCCGTGGACCAGTCCAGCTTGGTGATCTGAATATGGGACAGGGTGTCTTTAATCCATTTTTTCAGACCGCGGGTGGCATGTAACGCAGTGCGTATATCCTTTAGCCATTGCGTCACAGATTCTTTATCGACCTGCCCTTCCTGCTCGCTATCCAGCTTCACTGGTGCGATTCCGCTTTTCTCCACCTTGAGCTTAATACCTTGTTCAAGGCTCTGGAAGACCAGCGCAGGCACCTCATAATGAAATTTAACGAGGCCATATACAGCTTTGATGTCGAATTCGATGCGGTCATCCTTACCGAGCCTGCGGACACGCAAGTGAAAATGAATCGATGACGCCAAAACCAGCAGGAACAGCAGAACTACGAGCAGCAGCAGGATTAAGGGTATTGCCAGCCATAACGTCACACGGTTAACCTCCAAGCAGACTTTAGAATAATAAACATGGAGCCTCTGGATTAGTATGGCAATTACGGCTGGATAACATTCGGTGATTTCGCAAACTTCTCCATTTTTCACAAGTGGAAACGGATTTGCCGTCCTTTTAAAGGACGGTACCGTTTCAGCGAGAAATAGAAGGATACTTTATCGTGTGCAACATATAAAGTCTTATATTTTGAAAAAATGCCGCTGCCCCCGAAGGGACAACGGCATTTCAAGAACAGCGGCAATCCGCTGCGGTTATTCTACCTCATCGAAGGTCATCTGGCTGTCCAGCTTGCTGAACAGCAGCTGGGTCTCCTCTTCCAGGCCCTCCGAGGTATCGAAGCTCGACGGCTCCGGCAGCTCCTTCAGGCTGGCCAGCCCGAAGCTGTCCAGGAAGGACTTGGTCGTTCCATACAGAATCGGACGCCCGACAGCCTCCGCCCGGCCCACCTCGTGGATCAGATCCTTGTTGCCCAGCGTGTGGATGGCCCGTTCGGATTTGACACCCCGGATCTCCTCAATCTCCACTCTCGTGATCGGCTGGCGGTAAGCCACAATGGCAAGTGTCTCCAGCGCCGCCTGGGACAGGGACGACCTGGAGGGCGAATACGCCAGACGTTCAAAATACTGAGCATGCTCCGGGAGTGTCGCCAGCCGGTAATTCCCGGCAATCTGGACCACCTGAAGGCCACGGCTCTGCGAGTGGTAATCCTCTCTTAAGTCATCCAGCGCTCTTGTAGCCAGATCAGGCCGCTGCTCGGTAATCTCGGCAATCTGCCGGACCGACAGACCTTCATCCCCTGAGAGAAACAGCAGGCCTTCAATAATCGATTTCAGCGTGTTGTAGTCCACTGACATCCTCTCCTCCTCTCCACTCCATAACAATATCCTCAAATAATTTCTCCTGATAGCAGTAAATGGCCTTCATCTTCATCAGCTCCAGGATGGCCAGGAAGGTGGTCACAATCTCATGCCGGTCCATCTCCTCATGCAGCAGGGCAGAGAAGCGCAATCTGCCGCCGATCCCCTTGCGCTGGAGCGCTTCGGATACATCACGGATGCGGTCTTTTACCGAAATCTCATCTCTGGTGATCCGCTGGTACGAGGTGCGCCGGGCAGCCTTGCTTAGCGCCTTGCGGAACGCTGCGATCAGATCGGCGGTATGCAGGCCCTTCAGTGTATTATCCGTCTGCGCAGGGACGAAGGGGCCCAGATCCTCAGGCTCTTTCGTAAAAATCAGGCTGCGCTCGCTCTCCATATCCAGCAGCTGCACCGCGATGCTCTTGAACTTACGGTATTCAATCAGGCGCTGCACCAGCTCCGCGCGCGGATCATAGCCGTCATCCTCATAATAATCGAAATCCTCGATTTCAATGACGGGCGGCTTCGGCAGCAGCATTTTGCTCTTAATCGACAGTAGAGTGGCCGCCATCACCAGAAATTCACTGGTGATATCCAGCTCCAGCTCCTTCATTCCCTGTAGGAATTCCATATACTGCTCGGTGATCTCGCTGACCGGAATGTCCTGGATGTCGATTTCCGCCTTGTCAATCAGATGCAAGAGCAGATCGAGCGGACCTTCGAACGTCTCCAGCTTGTACAATACAGTCACGCGGTTTCCTCCAGCCCAAAAAAAGTAAAGTGCAGCGCCGCAAGGACGCTACACAAGTAGAAAGATCTATTTTCATGCTTTCTTCTCATACCTATAAATAAGCACGATTTACGCTCTTTCGTCAAGAGGTGTATTATTTGAACATCTTATTCAGGTTAGCCATTTCGATCGCGGCAGTCGCTGCATCCCAGCCTTTATTGCCGGCCTTGGTTCCTGAGCGCTCAATAGCCTGTTCAATATTCTCCGTCGTAACCACACCAAAAATAGTCGGAACACCCGTCTTAAGATTAATCGCCGCCACACCTTTGGCCACCTCGTTGCACACATAATCATAGTGTGTTGTAGATCCGCGAATGACTGTACCCAGCGTGATAACGGCGTCATATTTGCCGCTTTCGGCCATTTTTTGGGCAATCAGCGGAATTTCGAATACGCCCGGTACCCAGGCGACATCCACTTCATCATCGGCAACCCCATGGCGCTTGAAGGCATCGAGTGCCCCGGAGAGCAGCTTGCTGGTAATGAACTCATTGAAACGTCCTACGACAACCCCATATTTCAAGCCCTCAGATACTAAATGTCCTTCAAAATAATTCGGCATACTACTCATCAACCCTTCGTGTATAGGATAGGTAATCTATGATTAAATTTTGGTATTCTCATTCTGTTCAATCTTGTCAAAATTCAGCAGATGCCCAAGCTTCGCCTGCTTCGTATGAAGATAATTGGTATTGTCCTTGTTCTCCGGCATCTGGATCGCTACGCGCTCCACCACCTCAAGGCCATAGCCTTCCAGCCCCTTGATCTTGCGCGGGTTGTTGGTCAGCAGCCGGATCTGGCGGATGCCGAGATCCTTAAGAATCTGTGCCCCGATGCCATAATCCCGCAGATCCGCCGCGAAGCCCAGCTTCAGGTTGGCATCCACAGTATCCAGCCCTTCTTCCTGCAGCTTGTAGGCGCGCAGCTTGTTGATCAGGCCAATGCCCCGGCCCTCCTGGCGCATATAGAGGAGTACACCTCTGCCGGCTTCTTCAATCTGGCGCAGCGCCGCTTCGAACTGCGGACCGCAGTCGCAGCGGTGCGAATGGAACACATCGCCGGTCAGGCACTCGGAATGCACACGTACGAGTACCGGCTCATCCCCGGAGATATCGCCTTTAACCAGGGCAACGTGCTCCTTGTCGTCCACCTCATTCGTATAGGCAATGGTCTGGAAATCACCGAAATCCGTCGGCAGATTCACTGCTACCTCACGGGTAACCAGATGCTCCTTCTCGTTACGGTAGTGAATGAGGTCCTTGATGCTGATCAGCTTAAGGTCATGCTTCTTAGCGATCTCAATCAGGTCAGGCAGGCGGGCCATCGTACCGTCCACCTTCACCACTTCACAGATGACACCTGCCGGATAAGCCCCGCACATGCGGGCCAGATCAACAGCAGCCTCCGTGTGCCCGGAACGCCGCAGGACTCCGCCTTTTTTGGCGATCAGCGGGAACATATGCCCCGGTCTGCGGAAGTCGGCCGGCTTCGCCTTCGGGTCTAGCATGGCCTTAATCGTCTGGGAGCGTTCACCGGCCGAGATGCCGGTCGTCGTATCCGCGTAGTCAATAGATACCGTGAACGCCGTACCATGATTATCGGTATTCTGGGACACCATCGGATGCAGGTCCAGCTCCTCTGCACGCTCTGCCGTAATCGGTACGCAGACCAGGCCGCGTCCTTCAGTAATCATGAAGTTAATCACTTCCGGGGTAGCCCGTTCCGCCAGAGCGACGAAGTCTCCTTCATTCTCACGGTCTTCATCATCTACAACGATAACGACCTTACCGCGCATTAAGTCGTAGATCGCATCTTCAATCGGGTCTAGAACACTGTCCTTATCAGCTTGCTGGCTCATATTACCGTCCTCCTAATGGCTATACGCTTGCCTGACGGCTTGCCGTATGCCTGATCTATAGATTATACGAACCCGTTGGCCGCCAAAAAATCATGGCTGATCTTCGAGCTTCCCCCATCATCTTCATTGCCCGCACGCGAACCGTAATGGAGCAGATGGTCCACGTATTTACCGAGCACATCACATTCGATATTCACCCGGTCTCCCGCCCGCTTGTGGGCCAGCACCGTCTCTCCCAGCGTGTGCGGGATAATCGATACGGTGAAGGTATCGGCTTCCGTCCTCACAACCGTAAGGCTGATGCCGTCTATCGTAATGGAGCCTTTGGGAATGATGAATTTGAACAGGGATTTGCGGTCCGGGGCAATCTCGAACACCACTGCATTCTGATCGCGCCTGACGCTGCGGATCTCAGCGGTTCCATCCACATGCCCCTGGACAATATGCCCTCCGAAGCGTCCGCCGGCAGCCATGGCGCGTTCCAGATTCATTTTGGACCCGGTGCGCAGCTCCTTGAGCGTACTGTTGCGGTAAGTCTCAGGCATGACGTCAACGGTGAAATGATGGTCGCCGAGTGAGGTTGCCGTGAGACAGACTCCATTGACCGCCACACTGTCGCCAATCTTCAGATCTCCCATAATGAGCGAGGCGCCGATATTCAGCACCATCATCTCCCCGCCGCTGGTGACGCTGCGCAGAACTCCCACCTCTTCAATTAAGCCGGTAAACATACCATCCCTCCTTCCTGAATATTCGGTTACTGCTGAGGAACCGGGGTGCCGCTGATACACACATTATCCCCGAGCAATTCCACTTCCAATCCTTCAAGCTGGATGGCATCACGCATCAGCTCCACACCCCCGAAGTCGAAGGTACCCGCTGCTTGCGCGCCGCCGCCGACAATCTTCGGAGCGAAGAAGAGAACCACCCGGTCAACCAGTCCCTCTGCAAGCATCGCCCCATTCAGCGTTCCGCCGCCTTCCAGCAGAATGGACCCAATCTCCATTGCACCGAGCGCAGCCATAGCCGCCTGCAGATCCACACGCGGACCGCTGCCCGCAGCAATCACCTCTAACCCTGCAGCCAGCAGCGCTGCTCTGCGGTCAGGATCGGCTGCCTCTGTCGTCACAACCACCGTAGGCGCGAGTCCGTCCTTGACCACAGCGCTGTCCAGCGGAAGGCGCAGCGAGGAGTCAATGATAATCCGCACCGGATTCCGCCCGGGTACATTCAGTCTAGTCGTCAGCGAAGGGTTATCGGCAATCACCGTATTCACCCCGACCATAATCCCCTGATGGCGATGACGCAGGGTATGTACGATCTCCCGTGCCTCAGCATTCGAGATCCACTTGCTGTCTCCGGTCCGGGTGGCGATTTTGCCGTCCAGTGTGCTGGCGCTCTTCAAGGTTACGAACGGCTGCTTCGTCAAAATATACTTGATGAACTTCTCGTTCAGCCGCAGCGCCCGGCCCCGCAGCAGACCTACTTCAACATCAATCCCTTGCTCGCGCAGCATCGCAATTCCCCGGCCTGCCACCTGAGGGTTGGGATCCTCACAGGCGACAACCACCCTGGCCACGCCTTCATCGATCAGACGCTGGCTGCAAGGAGGCGTAATGCCGTAATGACTGCAAGGCTCCAACGTAACATAGGCTGTACTCCCTTGCGCTTTACCGGCTGCCATATTGAGCGCATGCACCTCGGCGTGTCCGGTTCCGCGCTGCAGATGGGTTCCAATCCCGATCATGGCGCCGTCCTTCACAACTACGCAGCCGACCACAGGATTAATTCCCGTCTGGCCCTGTGCCCGCTCCGCCATATCCAGCGCAAGGGACATGTAAAACTCATCGTTCATCTTATCCATGTCTTGCCTCCTATCCCAAGGCTGTAGTCTTTATGTGTACCAAACTATAAACAGAAAAACCCGTCTCAATCTCCAGGAGGAGTTCAAGACGGGATATACGAGAGGTGATCGCAGCAAAGAAAATATGCGTAAATAAACGCCGGACCTCCGGCATTGTGAAAGTTCGCACATAAGTTCCGAAAACACTGCTGCTCGGCCGCCTGTTGCAAGCGCGGCGCGTGAATCTCTCCTTCTTCCATCCAGACTATACTGTCGGTCCCGGAATTACACCGGGTCCACCGTCCGTATCTATATCATACGAAGCGGGTAGCGGACTAAGCACCGGAACCAGCTATATTCAGCCAGATCCGTCAACATCACCGCCGGTAGGGAATCACACCCTGCCCTGAAGGATTGATCTATTCAGTTCAATACCAAGTTACGCCTACAACAAAATTATCACTTCACTGCGGGAAATGCAAGTGTGCTTCGGAAATTTACTATATTTATGTAACTTAATTCCCTTATACACCCGTCTCACGCTGCTTGTCCGCTCTCAGCAGATCGCGGATTTCCGTCAGCAGGACCACATCCGGTGCCGGAGCAGGTGTCTCCACAACCTCAACTTTGACGGTCTCCTTACGTCTGAACCGGGTACTCAGCTTCACCACCATGAAGATGGAGAAGGAAATAATGAAGAAGTCGACCACGGTCTGCAGAAACATACCGTATTTCACCTCAGCGTCTCCCGTTCCGAAGCTAAGCTCCTTCAGATCAATCCCTCCGCTAATCAGACCGATAAGCGGCATAATGATGTCTCCCACCAGCGAGGTAACAATTTTGCCGAATGCCGCTCCAATGATTACGGCAACCGCCAGATCAAGTACATTCCCTTTCATGGCGAAGCTTTTGAATTCCTTCCACATGACGAACCATCCCTCCGAAACTTTGAATTTGAAATTATTATAGCATTTATAGCAACCTGCAGGCAGAAAAATGTATAAACGGTATATAGTTTGCGATACAGCCGCTATATATTCCAAAAAGGTACGGGAACGCTGAGCGTCCCCGTACCTGCTGTACCCTTATTCTGCTGCTCTAATTCTGCCTAGTCCTGCTTGCGTGTTCTGCGGAATACCCGGCTGAGGATGAAGCCGCCCAGAATCAGGGCTGCACCCGTCAGGTAGATCGGCAGCGGGCTGCTCTCGCCGGTCTGCGGCAGTCTGCCGCTGCCGTCGTTTGTACCCGAGACCGTCCCTTGCGGAACCGGATCGTCTTCAACATCTACTTCCGGATTGCCCAGCGGGATATTATCGTCGATTGGCGTCACCACTTCAGGTGCTGCCGGTCCCGGAGTCACAGTTGCTGCCGGAGCCGAGGGCTGCGGAGTTCCCGGCAAGCCTGGTCCTGCAGGAATCTGCGGATCATCGATAATGACTCCCGGTTCGAATGTACCGGCAGGTGTGGGAACCGGAGTAAATACCGGACCTCCAGTAGGTGATGTCGGAACAGGTGTAGCCTCTGGCCCCGTAGAATCTGTAGGCACTGGCGATGGAACTGTAGTCGGAACTGTAGTCTCTACAGGTCTCTCAGTCGGCACAGGAGTTACAGTCGGTGTCGGTGTTACTGTCGGCGTTGGCTGCTCCGCCAGCTTATTATACAAGGTAAGATTCAGCACGGCCGATGAGCCGATTGTCACCGGATGCTCGGTGGAATCAAGCACATAGCCCTGCGGTGCTATTGTTTCAATCAGTACATAACTGCCCAGCCACAGGTTGTTGAACGCCGCGATGCCTGCTGCATCAGTGGTGCGGGTATTCACTAGCACCCGGTCATTTCCGTTCAGACGGTATAGCTCATAGGTAGCTCCCGCCAGCGGTTTTGCAACATTGCCTGCTTCCAGCTTGAAGACATTAAGCGTCCCTCTGACGCCGCTGCCTGTTCCCGAACCGCTGGACACTCCTACGATAATCTCCTTGGTCGTCTCCTTGGTGATAAGCTTGACGTTATTGCCGCTGAAGCTCACAGAGTTAACCAGCTTATCGCCAGTGTTCGCAACGATCAGCGACTGATATTCCAGCACATAAGCGGAATGGATGTCACCAGGGAAGCTTAAGACGAAGGATTGTCTGCCCTGTGCATCGGCGCTGATAGTTAAGGTGTAATCGGTATCCTTCACCAGCGGAGGGCCGCTCTTCGTGACCTCTCCGTTCACGGCCGTAACCGTACGGTAGAGCTGGAAGCTGTCCGGCAGCAGGATCTGATTCGTGCTTGGCACATCGGTGATCACGGCATCTTTTACATGGGACTGGGTCCGGTTGATCGCAATGGTCCAGTTCAGCTTATCTCCGTTCTGCGCGCCGTCCTTGAACACATATTCATCCCCGTGCGGGATATCTACGCTGGCCTTCAGATCCTTCGATACCTTCTTCGTGCCATCCAGCAGGTTCGCTGTATTGGCTACCTTGGTTCCAATTAGCTGTCCGGCCAGACTGGTCTTGAACACGATATAATAAGGCGAATTAATGGCTTTGTCAAAATCAACTCTCAGCTCATTGCCGCTTCCCACGCTATAGCTGAACTCAGTACCGTCCACCTCAGCGCCAGGACTATGCGTTCCATCCTTGGCAATATTCATCTTGTATACCTTAAGTGAGCCAGGTACAAGGGACTGACCATCACCCAGTATATCCGTTACTACAGGATCAGCAATGGATTTGCTGTTGTAATTAACACCTACGGTCCAGGTCAGCTCTTTGGCAGAAGCATCATACGTTCCTGACTTGAACCCGTTGTTCTTCACCTCGGAATTAGGAATGAACTTCCCGCTGGCTTCAGTCCACTGTGGCTTGTTCTGGCTGTCCTTCCAGTCAATCCGGGCCACGTTGATGAAATCATTCGTATTGCCGGTAAGCCAGTCATTGCTGAATTCCGTCTGATAACTAATGGTATAAGTGCCTGTAACCGGTGCGTTGAACTCCACCTGGAAGCCTTTATTAGGCTGTGCCGGTGAATTCACAATCAGGGTATAAGCCGATGGAGGGATCACTGTGCCGGAAAGAGTACGGACCACCAGTGAACCTGAGATGTACTTCTGTCCTCCCTGCGGGAAGCTGTCGGTAACCACTACTTCGTTCATTGGATAATTGTCACCGTTGAACGTGATTTTCCAGTCTGTCGTGTGTTTGTTGTAATCCACCCCGGACAGATTCTTATAGATAATAATAGGCCGGATCAGTTGAGTAGCGTTGCTGCTATAGGTACTGTCAGAGACAGTGTTGGTAATCTTCGTATCGCCAAACACACGGTCTGCGGCTTTGGTCGTATATTCGATCAGATAAGCTGATTTCACTGTATTCTTGAACTCCAGTCTGAATCCGTTGCCGGATTCGCCGCTAACAGGCGTTACTGTGTAATCACTGCCTGCATTCAGTGCCGTGCCCTTAGCAGCTTCTCCGGCTGCATTCAGCGTAACCGGATAGATCCGCACCGAGTTCTCCAGGAGCACCTGGGAGCTGTTGAACACATCCGTCAACACCGCGTTCTCCGGGGAGATCGTCCGGTTATTGTAGTTGTATTCGATAGCCCAGTTAATGGTCTGAGTGCCCCAGTCATAACGGACGACTTTTTTGTTAAGGCTGCCGCCTCGTTCAATGACTACTGTATCCGATGCGCTTACCGGATCACGGCCGTCCCCTGTGAAGGTTGCCTGGTTGGTGAAGCTGGACAAGTTATCACTCACTACCTGCGTGGTATAAGCGATACGGTATGCCCCTGTAATCACAGAGTCCGTGAACTGAAGCTTCAGCGTCCCGCCGGAGACACCGGCAGTATATTTGCTGCTGTCTACCAGCTGGCCTTGCGTAACTGTGCCGTCAAGCTGAACATTCAGCTGGTAGACGGCAAGTGTAACCGTGCTGTCCAGTGCCAGCCCGGCAGGAATCGGGTCGGTCACAGCAGCGCCGCTTACCGGCTCCAGTCTTTTGTTCACATCGACGGTCCAGTCAATATGATCCGCGTTGAAGCCGCTGGAGATTCCCTTCTTGGTAATCGTCGAGCCTACAGTGGGCTTGAACGATACCGTAACCGTTTGGACTCCGCCGTTCACCGGGAACAGAATCTGCTGGACGGTGCTGCCGCTGATCACTTTTTTATCAAATTGGGTATTAATACGTAAGGTCCCCTGCACATTGGCATGACTCTCGATGTAATCATTGAAGGTCATCACCACCTGATGGGTAGCCTGGCTGACCGTGAATGTGCCTACCGTCCCATCGTCCGATTCCAGTCCGCCCTGAATGTCATTGAAGAGCTGGAACTGCTCGGGAAGCTGGAAAGCAAAAGTGTCTCCCTGGCTATAGCCGTGGCCGTTAGGAAGCGACCAGGTATAGTCCAGCCTCACGGTGGAATCCACATCATACACACTGCCTGTCACCGTCTGTCCATCCGGACCATATACCGCCATGGATACGCTCGTAATAATGTCCCGGTCCTGTTCAATGGCCGCCGCTGTAGCCTGCCGGGTGAAGCCCAGCCCTGAGACCAATTGCACAAATAACATGACCAGGACTACTGCCAGGCTTGTTCTTTTTTTCACCATTTCCCATAAGCCCCCGTTCTTTCGATTGAATGATTTGAAGCATACCTGCAAACAAAGATGGCTGCTGAACGCACCGGTAAGGACACACTCCACCTGAAGTTTCGTTATGTATACGGGCTAAGAGTCCATCTTATGTAAATAAACTAGTAAACCTGACTTTTCTGCCCACTACAGACGATATATACTTATATCACCTAAGAGTAGAACTTTAGAATCAGAAATGGTTAAAATTAAAGAAATTATTAGGCAACCCTTACTTCAGGATTCAAGGAGAGATTTCAAGTGAACCGAACTTTATTCTGGGAGCGTGCCCGTGACAGCGATTTCGTCATGCTATCCGCCTCTCATCTCGTTGCCCTGTCTGTCATTGCGCTATGCTGCCTGGCGCTCTTTGGGGCCCGCTTCGCCCTGCGCATCCGGTCCGGCCTGCGGTTAGGCGTACGCCTGCTGCTGATCCTGCTGCTGGCTGCTTCTGAGGGAGGCCTGCATGTCTGGTATCTGTCCCATGACAGCTGGAGCCGAAGCTCCTCCCTGCCGCTGGAACTATGCGGAATTACCCTGCTCCTGTCGGTCGTGATGCTGCTCACGCGCAGCAGACTGCTGTACAGCTTTCTATATTTTGCCGGAATCGGCGGTGCATTCATTGCCCTGCTTACCCCTAATCTGGTCTATCCGTTTCCGCATTTCCGCTTCCTGCTGTTCTTCATCGCCCACGGGTCGATCATACTTGCATCCCTGTACATGACCTGGGTCGAAGGGTATAAGCCCAATTGGCGCTCGCTGTTTTTCACCATGCTCTGCCTGAACCTTGTCGCCGCGTGCGTCTACGCCGCCAATGTCCTGCTGGACTCCAACTATATGTTCCTGATGCACAAGCCCAGCACGTTCTCGGTACTGGACTATTTCGGCCCTTATCCTTACTATCTGCTGGTTGAAGAAGCCTTCGCCTTCGTCATCTTCCTCCTGATGTTCCTGATTTTCTTCAAGCTGCCGGAGCTGTACACCGCCCGCCGTGCCGCAGCCCGCGGGAAACTTGGCAGGTAAACGGAGGGGATGGATTCAGGGGCACTTGTGCTCCTCATTCCGGCTAAGCGCCGACTTTCTGCGGATTCAGGGGCACATTAGTTGGAATAACGTATCTTGTTTCGGATGATTTGGAGCTTTCGAGGAAATTAATTGGATAAACGTCATTTAATTTCGTGTATTCACTCCACTCTGTTCGATTTGCAGCATTTTAAGTGCTGTTTTTCCAACTGTTTCCTGACAAGTTTTCCTCAGCTCCTGAGCAAGTGGAGGAAATCCAACTGCTATTCGTACAATTCTCCGTACGGCAAAAAGCACCCGGCTGGATACCCAGCCGGGTGCTTCGGCGATGCCTTAGGAAGAGGAGAACCTCCCCCTATAGCGTCAATGGAGTACTTGTATTAAGCTTCTACAATTTCAACGGTGGTCATCTTGTCGCGGCCTTTGAAAGCGTCAACCAGATCCATGCCTTCAACCACTTTACCGAATACTGTGTGTACTCCGTCAAGGTGCGGCTGTGGAGCGTAAGCGATATAGAACTGGCTTCCGCCTGTGTTCTTGCCGGCATGGGCCATAGCCAGGGAGCCGCGCTCGTGCTTGTTCGGGTTGATCTCGCAGTTGATGGTGTAGCCAGGACCGCCGGTGCCTGTTCCGTTCGGGCAGCCGCCTTGTGCTACGAAGCCTGGAATCACGCGGTGGAACAACAATCCGTTGTAGAAGCCGTCTTTTGCCAGCTTCTCAAAGTTTGCTACTGTATTAGGCGCATCCTGATCGAACAAGTCGATCAGCACAACGCCGCCGTTTTCGAGTGTAATTTTCGCTTGCTTAGCCATATGTAAATGACCCCTTTCGAAATGACAAATGTAGAACACGTTTATTAGTTTACTATGAAACGGAGCACAAAGCAAAGCAAGCGGGATGTCTTCCCGCCTGCCGCTATAGCACAACCCTATAGTCTTCTTATTTCGTAACGGCTTGTTTGGCAATCCGTGCAGGCACAATATCATTGGCAACAATGTCCTGATGGGACTCGCGGCGTACAACCAGATCGCTCTGCCCGTTCTGCACGAACACCACCGCCGGACGGCGGATACGGTTGTAGTTGCTGGCCATGGAGTAATTGTAGGCGCCTGTGCAGGCCACAGCCAGAAGATCGCCGCTCTCCACCTTAGGCAGCTCAACGTCCCAGATCAGCATATCGCCGCTCTCACAGCATTTGCCGGCGATGGATACCTTCTCCACGTTAGGCTCAGTCGCACGGCTTGCCAACAGCGCTTCGTACTTGGATTCATACAGGGCCGGACGCGGATTATCGGTCATGCCGCCGTCAACAGCTACATATTTGCGCACTCCCGGAATTTCCTTGCTGGTTCCAACCGTGTACAGAGTCGTTCCGGCATCCCCTACGATACTGCGGCCCGGCTCTACCCAGATCTGCGGCAGCGAATCGTTAATGCCAGCGAAGTGGGTCTTCACTGCATCTGTGATGGCTGCGACATATTCGGACACCTGCAGCGGCGTATCGCCGTCCACATAACGGATTCCAAAGCCTCCACCCAGGTTGACTACAGGGAAGGAGATTCCCAGCTCTTCCTTGACGGTACGGGTGAACTCGGCAATACGTTCAACGGCAAGCTGGAAGCCCTCGGTCTCAAAAATCTGCGACCCGATATGCGAATGCACGCCGAGCAGGTTCAGATTAGCCAGGCTGTCAGCCAGACTGACCGCTTCACGGGCCGAGCCGTTGCCGATATCAAAGCCGAATTTGGAGTCGGTCTGTCCTGTCGATGCGTAGGCATGATGGGCATGGGCTTCCACTCCAGGCGTAACGCGCAGCAGAATATTAACAGTCACTTCTCTGCGGGCGGCAATGGACTGAAGCAGACGGAGCTCCACCAGATTATCGGCGACAAAGCAGCCAATCCCTGCATCGATCGCCATCTCAATCTCATCCGGTGTCTTATTATTGCCGTGGAAATGAATGCGTTCCGCCGGGAAACCGGCTTGCAGCGCAGTATACAGCTCTCCATCGGAGACCACGTCCAGCGACAGGCCTTCCTCATCCGCAAGCCGGCACATCGCCATTGTCGAGAACGCCTTGCTGGCATAAGCCACCTGGAACCCGAGACCGGAAGCTGTGAACGCCTCCATATACTCGCGGCAGCGGCGGCGGACCAATTGCTCGTCCACTATATATAGCGGTGTCCCATACTCCGCCTTCAATTCGGTTACATCACATCCGCCGATCTCCAAATGCCCTGCATCATTGATTCGGCTCGTCCCGTGTAAAAACATTGCGCAGTCCTCCAATTTCTGTGGAATCATCCGTTCCACCCTGTCTAGTATATGATTTGGGGCCCCGATGCGTTCCTGAAACAGATGCTCAGAATACAGATCCGGCTTATTGCGGGGCTGTTCAGTATATTCAGTATAACAGACAGAGGGAACACCATTGAATGGACTTTTTTGCAGTTGATTTGTATTTTCCTACGACTTGCGCGGGGCATCCTTATGCTCAGGCATCCGGGTGCTATCTCTTGTTTTGTTGAAGGATGGCCTTGTTTTGGAGCTGAGCACCGGCTGACGCAGGAGGATCTCCGCCATGGCTTTTGCATTAAATGGTATAAACGGCCACATGTAAGGAGAGTTATACGAACGGTGCGTGGTCAGCAGCACCACCAGCAGCGTCGTCCCGATCATGAAGCCGGGGATGCCGTAAGCAGCCACCGCCAGCAGCAGCGCAAGCCGGACAATCCGGTTGGCCAGCCCCAGCTCGTAGCTCGGCGTTGCAAACATCCCTATAGAGGCCACCGCCATATAGAGCACCACTTCATTGACAAACAGCCCGGTCTGTACGGCGATATCACCCACCAGAATGGCAGCGATCAGCCCCATCGCGGAGCCGAGCGGCGTCGGTGTATGCACTGCAGCCATCCGCAGCAGGTCTACCCCCAGCTCAACGATCAGGAACTGGGCAATGAGCGGGAGATTGGCTGATTTTTGCGGACCGATGAAATCAAGCATGCCGGGCTTCAGCTCCGGATGGAGAACCATCAGCATCCATAGCGGAAGCAGGAACATCGATGCAAAGATCCCGATGAAGCGGACCCAGCGGAGATAGGTTCCCATAAAAGGCGTCTGGCGGTTCTCTTCCGCATGCTGGCACAGATCAAAAAACGTCGTCGGCAGCACCATGACACTCGGAGAAGTATCGACAAACACAACCACCCGGCCCTCCAGCAGATGGGAAGCGACAATATCCGGCCGTTCCGAATAACGGACCAGCGGATAGGGGTTCCAGCCGCCGCCGACAATCGCTTCCTCCAGCTGCTTGTCCGCCAGGGGAATGCCGTCGAGATTGACGCTTTTCAGCTTGTCCGTAACGGCCTGCACCTGGGTCTTATCCACGATATCATCGATGTAAGCTAAGCAGACATCTGTCCGGGTCCGCCGTCCAATCTGATGCATCTCCAGCTTCAGCCCAGGGTCGCGGATACGTCTTCTAACCAGAGCCACGTTGCTTAGCAGCGTCTCTGTGAAGCCGTCCCGCGATCCGCGGACCACCCGCTCAATCGACGGCTCATCCGGGCTGCGGGAAGGATACGAACGGGTATCCATGATGATAACCTGCGATTCCCCTTCAATGAAGAACGCGCTCATGCCGGCTAACACTTTGTTGATGCTCTCGCTGAACAGCTCGCCTTTTTCCACCTGGACATGGGGAATATATTCACTCATGAAGCTGGCGAGTACATCTGTCGATACATTTTCGGGGGTCAGATACGTCAGGCGCTTCAGAATTTCATCGATAATCGTATCCTTGGCGAAGCCGCTGATGCAGAGCAGCGCCGCACTTTTCCCGCCGAAGGACATTTCCCTGAACACAATATCGAAGGAGGAGCCCAGCCCAAGTACCTCGGTCAGTGTATTCTTCGCATCAGCCAGGGATTGCGGGATCTTGTCGTTGCCTTGCCAATAAGTAATCGACTGCTCCAGGGAGTCAGAGCGTTCATTGTCACGTTTTTGCTGCAGAGGGTCATTGGACTTGCTTGCAGAATCCGCTCCCTGACCGGCTTTGGCCTTCTTAGGGGCGGACTTCTTAAGGGCAGACTGCTTGGGGGCAGACTGCTCCGGCTGCTGGGGCTGACCAGCTTCCTGACCGTCCTCCTGATCCTCAGGCTCTTCATCATCTCCAAATAATCTGGCAAAAAAGCCTTTATGGCTCTTATCCTGCGTCTGAGCCCCCAACTCGTCCGAGGTTTCCATATCCTGAGACTGGCCTCTGCCGTCTTCATGGGCTCCCTGTCCCGCTCCGGAATCCGCAGCTGAATGATCCGTTCCTGAATGATCTGTCCCTGCCTGTGCAGCTCCGGTCTGCCCGGGTGCACCCGCACCTTCGGAATCTGCTGATTCCGGGCCTGCAAAACCGGCGGAGGCAGAATCTTCTGCACCTTGTATTCCCTGCTGCGAATCGTCTGCTGCCTGGTCTCCCGTACCGGATTCCGCAGATGCTTCCTCCGGCCCGGCATCGTCGCCGAACAGACTGCTGAAGAACCCTTTGATTCCTCCGCCGGACGATTCCTGACCGTCTCCGTTCTCGGAGGCGGGATCATCGCCGGGACTGGCCTCATTATCTGTAGCCGCAGCATCTTTCCCGCCGACAGCCCCGCCATCTCCAGATGCAGCGTTCTTACCGCTGCTATCCTCACCTTCTCCAGTTGCTGCGTTCTTACCGCCGCTATCCTCACCTTCTCCAGTTACTGCGTTCTTGCCGCCACCAGTATCCCCGCCACTATTTGACGGAGCAGCATCCAGGCCCGACGGGCTCTCCTGCCCGCCCTCAATCGGGCGCGTCACCGCGCCCAGCTCCGCTGATGCCTCCAGCTCCTTTCCTATGTCGCTCTGGGATGCAGCCGGTTGCTCTTTTTGCTCCGGCGGCTTCTGCCCCGTCACCGCGCCCAGCTCCGCTGACGCCTCCAGCTCCTGTCCTATGCCGCTCTGGGACGCAGCCGGTTGCTCTTCCTGCTCCGGCGCCTTTTTCTCCGGCGATTTCTGCTGCGCAGAACGGTCCTTCTTTTGATCCGTCTCTATCTGATCACCGCTGTGAATATACCTCACTCCCCAGCCCCCTTTACTGTTGATATACAAAAAAGTCGAACAACGACCCCGCTACCTTGCCGCATACCATCGCCATTAAGAGACCAAGCAGCAGATGGGTCATATGCAGACGTTTAGCCAGGATTGGCAGGACATTCAGCACCTCCGTCAGAGCCGCCGCCAGCATGCCGATAAATATGCCGTTGAACAGGCCGACCCCCAGCTCAATCAGCGGGCCGGCCGCCATTTTCCAGTTCCAGAAATCGCTCACCGTCCCCAGCAGGGAACCGCCGACCATCGCTCCCTCATACCAGTGAACCTTGTCATAGGAGGAGGTAAGCTGCGCCAGCCGGGGGATGAGGTCCAGCACTACGAATAGCGCAATCACCCCGCCGCCCACTGCGATTCCCCCGGCAATCCCAAGCAGCAGATGAAGTCCGAGTGACATTGGTGCGGTCATGTGCTCCCCTCCCGGCTGCCGGGCGCCTCGTCCCTGCGGCGTTTCATTTTGCGGTACTCCTCGTTGATTACATATTGATCGATATTCTTCTGATACAGAAACATTTCCACCTCAAGAGGGGTAGGCTCCTCGTTCCATTTCTTTTTGAACAAATGATTGAAAAAAATCACCATCCCAAACCCGATGCCCAGCGAATAGGCGATCTGAAACAGATAAGGATGCTCGTCCTTGTGGCCGGTCAGCATCTCCACAATCCGGATCTGTACCTCCAGCATGCTGACATCGGCATGGAAATTCATAATCGTCAGCGCCGAGCCGAAGAACAGCAGCAGCCAGACCAGCACGAACAGGGCTATAGAAGGTTTAGCAGCCGTAGACGGACCTTCAATCTGGACAATGGTGCGGCCTTCGCCAATCGGCTGAATCTCCGCATCGGGGTACACATCCTGAATCCGGGGAATGACGGTCAGCAGATCAATCAGGATCAGATTGCCGTCACTCTCCTTCGGCTGAAGCACAAGCAGTGTATAGAGCGGCTCCCGCCACTGCGGATCAGTGATCAGATAAGCGACATCGCGCAGCAGCACCCCCTTGCCCTTGGGCACCGTCACCCGGTTCTTAAGCTGGATATATATGCATGTAGCCGGGGAATCAGTGTTCATCTGCGGGCCTCCTTAAGCTCAGGTGTGATGCGGTCCTACGGCAAGAATAAGGGTAGTATGGGAAAAAAGGCTTATTTTTACTCTTCTCCTCCGCAATTCATCGTGACTTACGCAGGACCACCGAAACTTTTCCTGCCTCAGGGCCGTCTATAGTTACAGTTATTTACACAGAAGGGATGGAAGTTCATATGAGACAAGCATTGCACCACTCCTTACGGATGGTTCTCTCTGCATCGATGCTTCTGGCATTCGCTGCGCCGCTCACAGCACATGCAGCCGAGAAGATCGAGGTATACGATTCCTATACCAGCAAGAGCAGCAACGTCCAGCTGTATTCGGTGAGTCAATTGGACGGGAACCAGTTCATCAATGCTGTCATTGCCCGGCAGCCGGATGGGACATATAGTAAATGGCCGGAGGCTTTTCCACATTTCCGGAAGAGTGACAGCGGGAACTTGCAATTGACGGGGATGGATGATCCGGAGCAAGCCTATGTCTATGATACGCAGAGCCAGTCCATTATGCGCAAAAGCGAATACGCCCTCTCTCCTGATGGCCGCTGGGGTGTTCTGGAGCGTTCCCGTTATGAACGGCAGCCGGACGGCTATATCGCGAAATTCGGTGATCAGTATTTGAAAAATACGGCGACTGGCAAAGTATCTGTCTATTATGCTACTCAGCGGTACTACAATGCCCGGTGGATTAACCAGCATACGCTGCTTGAGAGCGGATATAATGAGGCTGCCAGGCAGAATGTGATCAGTACGTACGATCCGTCCACCGGGAAGCGGCAGGAGCTGCTGAGGGGGACCTTGAACAACTGGAACTTGTCGAAGGGACTGCTGCAATATGTCAAAAACGAGCCCAAACGCCTCCCATGGATCTATAATCTGAAGGACGGATCGTCACGGCTGGTCAAGGATGCCCGCGAGCTTGAAGCCTTGTTCCCTGCTGCTCCATCTTCAAGACCGGAAGTCACATTCCCTAAGGGGATGCTGCTGAAAGAGCTGCCTGTCACGGAGATGCCGATCACCTTAGCCTATGAACACAACCTGAATCTGGACGGAAAAAGTGTGGATGTATCCACCATATTCACTAAGGGCGGACAAGAGTGGATACCGGTGAAGCCGCTTGCAGCGGCCCTCGGCTGGAAGATCGAAGTCATGAACATTAGCGCAACAGGCGACCCTTCCGCTGCTTACATCTTTAAAATTACAAACGGTAGCAATCACGCGGTCCTCACCCCTGTGAACAGCTTCAATTCGGCAAGCAGACTGTATATCGCACCAGCGCAGCTTAAGGAGCTTGGGTACAAAAGCATTAAGGTCACTCCATATGTGAAATAAAATCACTCCAGCGGCGGCCCCCCTGCCCCGAGTCTGCCTATACAACAAAGAGGATGTTCCCGGACGGCGCGGCCGTGTAGGAACATCCTCTCTGTATGTTACGCCAGGTCCTGGGGTATGTCCCCTCAGACTGTAGCGCTATGAAGTTAATTCTATTTGGCCGGCTGCAGCTGATCCCTCTGCTGACTGGAGATGAAGAACAGCGCCGTCCAGATCAGCGCGAAGCCGACAATCTGCGGCAAGGTTACAAGCTGCTGATAGACCACCCAGTTAATCAGAATACCGGTCATCGGGAAGCTGAGTTCGGCCAGGGTTGCTACCGAAGCTTTGGTCGTATTCAGTCCCTTGTAGTAGAGCAGCATGCTGAGCAGTCCGGGCAGCAGCGCCTGCAGCAGCAGGTTAATGGCAACTGCCGCCGAGCCGCTGACTCCGCCGCTCATCTGCCACGGGGCGCCTTCCATACTTGTAATTACGAACAGCAACGGGAGCGCCAGAATGAAGCGCAGTGAGGTTACTGTCTCATATTTCATTGAGCCCAGCAGATAACGGCCCATGACTGTAGAGCCGCCCCACAAAGCAGCAGCGCCCAGCGCCATCAGGCTTCCTATGCCCATGAAGCTGTTCACATGGCCGAAGGGAATCGTCCAGCCGAAGGTCAGCAGGTACGTCCCGGCCAGCGCAACAATAAGCAGCGGTGCGAAATTGCGCGGCAGGCGTTCTTTTAGAATAACAGCGGCAAGACCAATGGCGAACAAGGGCTGAAGCTTCTGGAGCAGCAGCACGGCATTGAAGTCTCCGTTGGATAAGGCCTTGGTGAACAAAATGGTCGCTACGGCTGAGCCGCCCCACGATACCACGAGCAGCGCTGCGGCCTGGCGCAGACGGACACCCTTCAGCTCTGCGCGATTGCGCCACATTACCGGAGCGGCAACCAGGAAGAGCACAACATGCTCAAGCAGTACAATCTGGGACGAAGTCAGGGATTTCAGCAGGATAATGCGGAACAGCGGGTCAACTCCCCATAAGGCCGCCCCCAGAACCACCAGCCAGAATCCGCTGCGCACCGGTGCGGTACGCACGCCTTGGGATGAAGCAGATACATTACTCATCTTTCATTCTCCTTGTCGATACAAACCCTCGATAGAGACCAAAAACCCCCGTGAGTCCTGAGAACAGGACAAACATCGGGGGCGTTATCAATAAAGACATACGGAATAGACCCGCCTGCCTTTATCTTATGATCCTCTCCCATCCGGACTTTACCGTCGGCTCTGGATTGTCACCAGATCAGTCGCTTCCTCTTGTGATAGAGTAACGAGTCGCGGGCTTAGTTCTCACGAACATCACCGCCGGTCAGGAATTTCACCTTACCCCGAGAATCTTGTATTCTGTTATTATTTTCACAATCCCAGAATACCTCTGATTATTCATTTCGTCCAGCTTTTTATGAAAATAATCATTATATTTCATTAAATAATCATTAAAACAATCATTCTGCCAAGCAAATCTGCGTACCGTATCCAGGTTCTGGTTCGTTTGGCAGAAACGGCGGCTTGCGATACACTATAGTATGAGCATTAATCATACCCATTATAGAGATTTTATTTGGAGGTCATCATGAAAAGAAGCTTTCCGACCAATCTGCTGTATTCCATCCTAGCTCTGGCCGGCCTTGCCATCCTCGGCTTTATGGCTTATGTTGTCGCCGCTTTTACAGGAGGGATGCTCTTCTATGGTCCGCTGGCCCTCGTCGTCGCTTCAGGGCTGGCTGTACTCTCCGTGTTCAGCATCTTTGGCCTGTTCAGCAGGAAGGTACGGCGGATGATCCTGGCCGCTTTTGCCGGAATCTGTGTGCTGACAGCCGCAGGCCATGAGATCAGACAAGCGTATGTGAACAGCCTTGCGGAAGTGAGGGAGCCGGAGGTCGAGCTGTTTGACTATGCCCCCTTTGAGGCGAATACCAAAGCTGCTTCCCTCGATCACAAGGCGTCCTATCAGCTTACGGAGCAATTGCCTCGTCTGGATGGTGCAACTGCGCTGTATCCGCTGTATTCCGCTTTTGCCCAGGCCGTGTATCCGCAAGGTAACTATACTCCCTACATTGAGAAGGACGGGACAGATTTCGTTGTGTGTACCAGCACCTCCGAGGCCTACAAGCGGCTCATTACGGGACAGGCCGATATCATCTTTGCTGCAGCCCCTTCGGCCGCCCAGACTAAGGAGGCGAAGCTGGCAGGCCGGGAGCTGAAGCTCACTCCGATCGGGCGCGAAGCGTTCGTCTTCTTCGTCAACAAGCGCAATCCGGTGGACAGCTTAACGGTAGAGCAGATTAAGGATATCTATTCCGGCACCGTCACGAACTGGAAGGAGGTTGGCGGCAAGAAGGCGTCTATCCGTGCTTTTCAGCGGGAAGAGAACAGCGGCAGCCAGACCAAGCTGCAAAAAATCATGGAGGACCGCCAGCTGATGGCTCCCCCGAAGGAGAATGTCGCGGATGTGATGAGCGGGATTATCAGCCTGACCGCCAGCTACCGCAACTTCAATAACGCGATCGGCTTCAGCTTTCTGTTCTACGCCTCACAGATGAATGCCAGCGATGAGATCAAGCTGCTGGCTATCGATCAGGTGCCACCCTCCAAGGAGACCATCCGCAGCGGCGAATACCCGCTCGCCGTGGAATTCTATGCCGTAACGGCCGGCAGCACCAACCCGAACATTGAGCCCTTCCTGGACTGGATTCTGTCCGCCGAGGGCCAGGAACTGGTGGAGAAGACTGGGTATACTCCGGTAAAATAAGCAGAACACCAGCATCCTTACGGTGTAAGGGGATGCTGGTGCCTGGGCCTCATCGCTATCTGATGGCATACATTCACCCGCACACCCCCGCGCTTGCCCATTGTATTCGGTTTTCCGCATACATTGGGCCCGCACGCGCTCAGCCATCACATTCTGTTCGGTTTTTCGCCTACATCCGGCCCTCACACAGGCAGCAGCCCTCCCGGAGGTCTTCCTCCGGCGAGGGCTGCATTTGTAAACTTATCCCGTATAATACTCGAAAATCCGTCTGCGCTTCTCCCCGTCCGGGTCGTTCACCACGCCCGAGGATTGGTCAAATATCATGGTTGCCCGCGTCTGCGGTGTGTACTGCGGCCAATCCAGTCCCGGCGCTGCCGGATCTCCACCATGGGCGAAGGCTGTCCAGGCGGTCTGCATTGCCTCCGCCACTGCCTCCATGTCTGGCGTCACGTTCAGGCCATACTGCTTCAGCAGCGGGAGATTGTTGAAGACATATAGAATCTCCGCTCCGTGAATGGCCTTCTCCAGCAGCGGATGCCCGGGCACCGTCCAGTCGAATCGGTACATCCAGACGGGGGCATGTCCCTGCTGCTTCTCCGCGAACGAAATCGAGCTGGCCCAAAAGAACAGGTCGGTCAGCACCTCCGCCTGTCCTTCCCAGGTATGGCTGTAATCCGAGGTCAGCTCGGAGAGGTCGTCTACTCCCATCAGCTGCTCCAGCGCTTTGAGCGATTGCTCGAAATTATCGGCCTTCTGCCCCTCGCGGAAGAACAGATTGCCTTCGTGCAGATTCGTTCCGATCAGCACGGGAATGCCGCTGGCGGCTCCAGCCGCAATGGCCTGTACCGGCTCAACCGGCAGGGTTCCCGGCTCAACGACCGGCTGGAAGAACATATTCATCGAGTCTCCGGACAGCTTGTACGCCATCCGGCCTGCGGCTTCCATAATCTCTCCGGCCGGGAGCTTATGCAACAGCTGTGTGTCGCTGCCGGGCTGAAGACCCAGCTCGGCCAGCAATGCGGCGGCAATCTGCCCGCCCTGCTCCCCATTCAGCGTCTGCGCCGCCCCGCTCTCCATAATAGCCCGGGCGAACAGTCCCTTCGCCGCAGGCATCGCCAGCAGCGCGGCAATGCTCATGCTTCCTGCCGATTCACCGAAGACCGTGACGCGCGCCGGATCACCGCCGAATGCAGCGATATTCTGCTGCACCCATTCCAGGGCAGCAATCTGATCCAGGAGCCCCAGGTTACTGCCCAGCCCTCCGCCCAGCGGAGACAGATGCAGGAACCCGAGCGGACCCAGCCGGTAATTCACGGTAACCACCACGACGTTCCCGGAGACAGCCAGTTTGCTGCCCTCGAACATCGGCTGGCTGCCTGCGCCGGTAACGAAGGTGCCGCCGTGAATCCACATCATTACCGGCAGCGCCCCGGTCTCCTCCGCTACCGCCGGGGACCAGACATTCAGATATAGACAATCTTCATCGTAGACCGGGGTGGTCCCACCGAACCGCGTCCCGCTGGTGCTGACCGGCTGCAGGCTGACCGGTCCGAACTTGATGGCCTCCCGTACGCCGCTCCAGGACTCCGGCGGCTGCGGTGCCCGGAAGCGCAGCTCTCCGAGCGGCGGGGCAGCGAACGGGATGCCGCGCCACACGTTCACGCCGTTCCCCGCTTCTCCCTTCAGTTGCCCATAAGCTGTATTCACCAGTTGTCCTGACATTGCACTCATTCCTTTTCGCTTTATTCCTCAGTCTTTTCTTCAATGACTCTGTAGAGCCCGGAGCGGAAGCGGAACCACTGGAAGATATGGGTCATTACCACTTTAAGCACGGCGTAGCCCGGAACCGCCAGTATGATACCGAGTACACCGAACATTTTTCCGGCAAAAATAATCACAAAAATAATCGTAATCGGGTGAATCCTCAGCGATTTCCCCATAATCTGCGGCGAGATGAACTTCCCTTCGATCAGTTGAACCGCGGTCCAGACAATGACCATCTTCAGCAGCATAAACGGTGAGGTAACCATCGCCACGATCAGCGCAGGGGTAATCGCAATGGCCGGCCCCAGATAAGGAACTACAGCCGTACAAGCGGCAACGATCGCCAGAACCAGCGAATACTCCAGCCCGATAATCAGGTACCCGATATAGAGCAGTGCTCCGATGCAACAGCTGACAATAATCTGGCCGCGGATATACGATGCGATCTGGTTATTCATCTCCTGCATAACCATCCGGGACTGCGGCCGCAGTGCGGTAGGGATGAGTCTCATGAGATAGTCGGGCAATCTTTTGCCGTCGCGCAGGAGATAAAAGAGAATGAATGGCGTAGTCACTACAGCCAGCACAATTTCGGTCAGTGTTCCAACGAAGCTGCCTACGCCGCTGACGGCATTATTCAGGAAGGTTGTGGCCCAGGTCGTCACCTTGCTAGTGATATCACTAAGGTCCGTGCCTACGCTCGACTGAATCTTATTGAACAGTTCACTGCCGGTAAGCTGGAGGAATTCCTCCTGGATCTGCTCACTGTAGACGGGGAAGTTATCAATCAGGCCCATAAGCTGGGTGCGGATGATCGGGATGACCATAAGCAGAACCAGGGTAATGATCCCCATGATGATCAGATACAGAATGACAATGCCATACGCCCGCTTCACCCGGCTTCTCTTCTCCAGACGGTCCACCAGCGGATTCAACAGATAATAGGCGATCCCTGAGAGCAGCAGCGGCGTTGCCACCGTATGCAGAAGCACAGACAGCGGCTTGAACACAAACGGAATCTTTGAGAATACGAGTATCGTTAAGCCCACCAGCAGCGCAATCAGCAGACCCACCACAAACTTGTTGTTCAGAAAAAACTTCTTGAATTTATCCGGCCATACCTGCCGTCTATCCATATCCTGCCGCCCCCTAGCTGCAACTCTTACCTGTTAAGTGTGATTATTTGCACTATGTATAAGCATAGTAACCCTGTGGCTGCAAGTCAAATCAGGGACAATCAACGCAAATAGCAGCCATTGTTAATATCAAAGGTGGCTCCTGTATAAGCTCTGGCTCTGCTGCTCAGCATAAAAATCACCGTATCGGCAACATCCTCCGCCAGCAGCGGCTCAGGATTTAACTGGTGTTCCCGGTATTCCTGCTGCCTCCAAGCGGGGATATGTCCCATCATCGGGGTGTCCGCCATGGTCGGAGCCACTGCATTCACGCGGATCAAAGGGGCAAAATTCATTGCGCAGCTCTTGGTCAAGCCAAGAATAGCAGCCTTCGTTAGACCGTATACTGCATCGGAGCTGCCTTCCTGGCCGGAGACTGATGACATGTTGACGATGACGCCCTTTTGCTTCTGCTCCAGCAGCATGCGTCCGAAGGCCTGGGAGAAGTAGACATACCCTTTGATATTGATATCCATCACCCGGTTGATCTCCTCCGGTGTATAATCCAGCAGGCTGCGGCCCAGATAGATCCCTGCATTGTTGACCAGCCCGCTCACATCGGCATGCTCTTGCTGAAGGGCTGAGAAGAAGTGCTCCACCCCGCTGTAATCGGCGACATCCAGCCGGTAAGTGTAGAGCTTATCCGAAGCGGTTTCGTGCTTCAACTCCTCCAGACGGGGACCATCCAGGTCACAACCAATGACCTCAGCTCCCGCCTCCAGACTATGTCTGACAATGGCCTTACCAATACCTGAAGCAGCACCGGTCACTATTATTTTCATTCCTTGCAGCATCCTTTGACATTCCTCCTTGTAATAGACTTAATAATTACAACCTTACTGAAAGCGCAAATCAACAATGCTTCCGGTCCGCTTGAAGCCCACCGACTGATAGACCTTATTGGAATCGGGATTCGCCGCATCGGCGTAGAGCATGGGCGTCACGCCCTTACTGAGCAGTTCGGCACACAGGGCAGCTACAGCCGCACTCGCATACCCGTGCTTGCGGAACTCACGCGGAGTGAACACTTCATTAATCCGCGCTTGCCTGGCAGACTGATGGGCCAGATTAACCATGGACACCGGCTGTTCCCGGTCAATCCATAGACGGAGCTTGCCCGACTCCGTAACCGCTGCGGCATAGTCCAGATGATCCTCTGCTGCACTCTCCGTACCGAAGCAATCCTGCACGAATCCGGCTAAATACCCCGCGATGAGCGGGATATCACCTGGCCCCGCCTGCTGCAGCCTGCCGCTGACACCATGCGGCAGCTGCACCTCCGGGCAGTGATAGGCCTCCATCATCATCCGGACCTGATAAGACTTGCCGGTAAGCTTGCCGTACGCATCGGCGAACAGCCTCCCCGTCTCCAGCGTTCCGTTAACCCCCGGCAATTCGCGGTCCTCCAGCATTTCCGCCAGCTCCCGGACAAGGGAACGGCGCCTCTCTTCAGCCAGCTCCGGTGATAACCACAACCACGAGTTACGCCCGGCGGCATGGGCGAAGATGAGATCATTCTCCTCTGTCCTGAGCCGCAGGGCTTCCTCGTTCTCGACAATCAAATGGATGAGATTATATTCCACCTCTTCCTGCATGAACTGCCCTGTGTGCAGCACATCATCCCCCGGCCCGAAGCCTACGAACATCCCGCTTCCCCCTCTTAGACTTTTCTATCTATTGTAATGCTCCCCTTGGAAAAAATAAACAGCCCTTAGCCGGAGAATTCCAGCGGCGGACTGCACTAATCGCTATACTATCATTTCTTCTTCTTACCTTTGGCACCCTTGGGGGTAGCGGCCTTGAAGCCTTCTTCATACGTATAGAGCAGATTCTCTTCGAGCTGTTCTCCCTTCAGCACCTTGCGCACCAGGCTTTTAGCAGATTTAGGGGTGACATCCCTGTACCATACGCCTTCCGGGTAAGAGATCACGACACAGGCATCCGAGCATCTTCCGTTGCAGCGGGTTACTGTTGTATGTATCAGCGCATCTGCCCCTTGCTTCGTAATCTCATCCTCAATCGCTTCCGCTACCTCTTCACCCTTATGCTTCTTGCAGTCACTTCCGTTACAGATCAGCAAATGGCTGACCGTTCCTTGCAGATTCCAGGTTGTCATGGCCTTCTTCGCCCCCTCTAATACAACTATACCCTGCTTGTCTCTGACCCTAAACTTTACCTTCCTATTCGAGGATCGTCAATAGCAGGAAAGACTGTTATACTATTACTGAGAATGATTATCATCCAAGAAAAGAGTGACTTGTAACATGCAGACGCGAAATGCCGGCAGTTCATTGCCTACTCCTCATAGCTTTTATATTCCGGTACATGTAACGGCACTGGATCAAGCCTCCTTTAACCGGGAAAATCCCATTCCCCCCTTCACCTCATTCCTGGTAGTAGTCACCGGCGGAAGCGGAGTCATCGGGCTAA
Organism: Paenibacillus sp. FSL R7-0128; assembly: GCF_038002245.1. Taxonomy (NCBI): domain Bacteria; kingdom Bacillati; phylum Bacillota; class Bacilli; order Caryophanales; family Paenibacillaceae; genus Paenibacillus; species Paenibacillus sp. FSL R7-0128. The sequence goes on from NZ_JBBOCD010000001.1 coordinate 4,990,889, forward strand.
ATGGAGAACGTATCCGTCTATCCGGCGGTCATATTGTGTGCAGCGACAGTCCGGTGGATATCAGGCTGCCCCGCAGCCATAAGCTGCAGGGTGTGTGGATCGAATACGCGGTGATCTCCGGCAACAGGCGGCCCTTCAGCCCGCTGAACCATGATCTGCCGGTCCGAAGCTGCCCTCCCCATGTAAGCACGCTTGCTGTGCAGCTTCTTAGCAGCTGGAACCAGCCGGAGCAGCGCACGCCATTTGCCTTACAAGCTCTGTTCACAGAGCTGCTCACTGAGCTGCACAATAGTGCTGCTGAGTACAAAGAACCGCAGGCTCAGTGGATTGACCGTGTACTACATCATATAGAGTCTAATTATAATGAAGATTTGACGAGAGAACAGGCTGCCGGACTTGCCGGAGTCACCCCGGAGCATTTCTCCCGTGCCTTCCGCAGATTCACCGGGCAGACCTTCAATCAATATATAACGCTGCTGCGCATTCGTAAGGCCCAGCAGCGTATCCTTACAGGAGCCCCGAATCTGAGTACGCTGGCGCTTGAGGTTGGTTATAGCGAAGGAACCTATTTGAGCCGCAAATTCAAGCAGGTTGTAGGAATTTCGCCTTCAGCCTATCACCGTAAGAGCAAATCCGTAGTCTCGCTGAACTTCAATCATACGGCCAGCCTCCATGCGCTCGAAGTCGTTCCCCGGCTGGGAGTCTATTCGTCCTGGATGGAGAGCATGCAGCCCGTTCCCTCCAGGAAGCTGCTGGATGAAGGAATCGGCTCCGCAGGTCTATACGAACGTCTGTCGTCAGCCCGGCCGGATGTCATTATCAGCTACTCCCTGCCTGACAAGAGCAAGCAGCTCCTGTCCGTCGCACCGGTAATTGAGATTCCCTTCATGCAAATGGACTGGCGGGAGCAATTCCGGCTGATTGCCGAGGTGACTGGGCGTCAGCCTCAGGCTGAGGCCTGGCTAAGCCTCTATGACTGGCATTGTTACCAGGCTAATCAGCTGCTGGACCGGCGGATCGGTGACCGTGGAACCGCCATAGTCCTGGAGCTTGGCGCAGAGACGTCCTACTGCTTCAGCAGCAGCTACGGGCGCGGGACGCAGATTCTGTATCATGATCTTGGCTTCCGCCCGCCGCTTGGCCTCGTTGCCGAGGGACTGCTGGATAAGGGCTATCTGGAGATTGCCTTCCATAACATCGCCCGCTACCCCGCTGACCATATCTTCATTACCTCAAGCAGGGAGGCTGCTGAAGCACTGGAGCCGCTGCAGAGCTTTCTTCACCCAGTACAGCAACATTATATCGGTGACTCTTCAGGCGGAAGAATCTATTACCTGAATCAGCCTGGCATGTTCTACGGGTTCGACCCGCTCTCCTCCGAGGCTCAGCTGAAGGTCCTGGTGCAGGCGCTGACATCATAAATTTACATAGCCGGACATCACATTCAGCCATAGTCTAATCATAGCAAACTCTGTAAAGTGTTATTGAGAATGATAATCGTTCTACATTAAGGAGGCTGCATCTTGAAAATCCCGTATTTACGTTCTCGCCGCATTCACCCGAAGGCTTGGATGGTCCTGTCTCTGCTTCTGGCATTGACTCTTATCGCCTCGGCTTGTGGAAACAACACTTCTAATAGCAGCAATGGTGCTGCTTCAGCTAAGGCTACCGGAACACCCGCTTCCTCCACTCAGCCGGAGAAGGCTGCTGCAACCGCAGCTCCCGCCTTCCATACTGTGACAACTGTGAATGGAGATATTGAGGTGCCGGCAGCACCGCAGCGGATTGTTGCCGAGGAATATCTGGGCAGCTTGATTGCCCTGGATACGATTCCGGTCGGTGCGCCTGGGCTTACACTGGAGAATATGTACTTCAAAGAATTCCTCACAGGAGTCGCCGACACCGGCACATACGGTAAAATGTCACCGGAGAATATCATCGCGCTGAATCCCGACTTGATTATCTCCGGCAATGCAGACAGCTATGCGGCGCTCAGCCAGATTGCCCCAACGGTCATTGTGCCATATGGCGATTTGAAGAATGCGCATGAAGAGCTGACCTATTTCGGCAAGCTGCTGGGCAAGGAGCAGGAAGCAGCAGCCTGGCTGGCTGATTACGATAAGCGTATTGCTGACGCCAAGGCCCGTGTGGATGCAGCCATTCCTGCCGGGGCCACCTTCAGTATTCTGGAGCATGCAGACAAGTCCACCTGGGTCTATGGGGATAACTTCGGACGCGGAGGACAGCCCATCTATCAGGCGTTGGGGCGCAAGCCGTCCACTGGAGTGGCTGCTGAAATTATGGAGAAACAGTGGGCTGAATTATCCGCTGAGACCCTGGGCAAGTATGCGGGTGATTATCTCGTCATTACCGACAATACCTGGACTGCTCAAGACTTCCAGGCAGACCCGATCTGGGGCAGCCTGCCGGCAGTCAAGAACGGGAAGATCTACGTATGGAAAGAAGATCGCTCCTGGTACTATGATCCGATTGCCGTTCTGGCCCAGACGGAGGAGCTGGCCGATTGGCTGACCGGAGTACAACAATAATGGAGTCATGAATAAGCTGCCTGGAGCCTTGAATGGCTTCCGGCAGCTTTTGGCGTTTACCCTATCCATTACTCGGAGATAATATCTGTAGCCCGCCGCCACCGGAACCGGTGAATTATTCTTGCGGTGCACAAGGAGACCTCCATGAAGATTATCAGTATCTATGTCCTGTTAGCTGTTCTTACGCTTACGTTAATAGTCATCATTGATGTGATGTCCGGCATCAGCCTGCGTGCATCCATTCATTCGCTCTCGACCATCTTTGCTACAACCACACTACAGGAAGCCATATGTATCACAATCTTCCTGCTTCTCCCGTTCGTTCAGGTAGCCGTCCATGTCTCTAAGAAGCGTCAATCCCGCCGGAAACCGTCTTAATTCTTCTAACGGTACAATCCGAACTTGCGCCGGACAAGATGAATCAGCAGCAGCAGGATTGGAATCACCGCACAGAATACCGGCAGAATCGTCTGCAGAAAAGTCTTCCCGTCATTCATATGCTCCGAATAATTCTGCGCGCTGACAAAAGAGCTGAACAGCATAATCACGCCTGCCGGAATAACCAGCCTGCTTGTATCATTTACCTTGAAAAGATCGTTGGCAATCGCAACAGCAGCATAACAGTAAACGGTCAGCTTAAAGAACGCCCCGATAATCAGTGTAAGCATAACAAGGGCATCCAGCCGTTGAATGAAATTGGCCATGTTCACAAGGGTAATGGTTGTAAACATGGGAAAGGCGGTACGGCTGTACAGGTTCTCGCCAAGCACAGACATTTCGATTGCATGCGTGAAGCTGAGCAGACAGGCGCTGACAATGATTGCTGCGATTCCGGTCTTCTTAATTTTCAGGGATTTATTGAAGTGGGGCAGAATGGTAGTGAAGCACATCAGTTCGCCGAACGGAAAGATCAGGATGTTGGGATAGGCTGATTTCAAGGCTTGCTTGTAATCATTCATATGAAGCGGAAACAGATTCTTATACTCCACCAGCCCGGCTGAGATTACAGCAATAATACAAATGCACCCCATAATGATCACGATCCACAGGACAATCTCGGCAGTCCTCGCGAACACTTCTATCCCTTTGCTCAGGATATACATCACTGCAATAATCATGATTGAATTAATGATCAGAATCGGGGTTTTGTCATAGGAGGCCGAGATCAGCAGATCACCCGCTTCCCGCAGATTTCTGGAGCCGTTATAGAGAAGCACCGGCAGGAACAGCAGACTTACCGGCCAGCCCAGCCATGGCCCGAGAATAGAACGCGTATACCCGCTTATGATCTGGTTCGGGAATTGGAGATAGAGATGTGCGAACACCAGATACAGCACAATGCCCCCGGGAAGGGCAATCAGAATGGCGAGCCAGACTGCATGTCCGCTCTCCAGGCCAATAGGTACAAGCACGGCGGTTCCCAGCTCAAACAGAATGATCAAGGCAAGCAGTTGATTGGGGCCGATCATTTCTTTTTTCATAAACATCAATCACCTGATTTCTGCGGTTAAGCCAATTATTTACCTTCGGGGATATAAGGTTTCAGACTCATGCCTGTACTGCGGATGTAAGCCTTGATCTTGAGGTCCAGCTTCCCCTCCGCGAAGATCCGGCCCCAGTCCCCGTCCAGCGCCGCCCATTCCTGCGGATTCGTCCGCTTCAGCTCATTGCCGAAATTGAAAATATCGCTCTCCAGCTGTTGTCCCTTATGAAAAGCCTGCATCACTTCAGTCCTCGTTTTCTTCTCCAGCTCTTGTTCAAGCTTCATGATCTCTTCCCGCTTGCTGAGATCCACGAAGCTGTCCGTTTCATTGACGCTCCCCTCCTCTGCAATCGTCACATGAAAGACCGGAAGACCATCCTCAATCGCGGTCTTTACCTCCGTTCTGGAGTAGATGATATTGACGGCAACGGATTCTTTTTTATCATCTGCATCAATATCCAGCACTGTTTCTTCTATCTGGTTAAGCAGCCACTCGGTTCCCCTTGCTTCGGAGTCCTTCATCCAATAGAGCAGCTTACCCTGCCTGAAGACCCCAAGCCCGCTCATCACCGTCTCGGTCAGGGTCTCAGACCCCTCCAGATTGCTTTTCTTCTTCCCTTCCTCAGCATCTCCATTGATCTTCACCGCATTGATCGTCAGATCGCCTTCTCCTGTAATGCCGTGAATGACATCGAAGACACTGATCGGCCGGTTCTCCCCCCAGACACTGGAGGTATTCTGCGCTTTTTTGACCAGCCCCAGAGCCGGCAGACTTTCTACAGGAGTCAGCAGCTTCAAGACAGAGGCGGCATCGCTGCCACGGGCAACCAGTATTTCTGAATTGAGCCGCAGCTCATGGGACCGCTCGAAGATGTCGAAGATATCGTTAATCCCATCCCGCGCCAAGGGCTCTCCAAGCACAATAAGCTGGGTATGGGCAAAAAAAAGCTGGCGGGTCACATGCTTTGACGCCCGCCGCAACGCGCCGAACATCGTTTTGTCTGTGGCTGACACCACCACTACAGCAGGCTTGCCGCTCCCGGGAGAGGTACTCGTCGATGTGGAAGACGGATTGACCAATTGAAAGGTGACCCGGTATTCATCGGTCTCCGGAACAAGATCCATCCCTATACCGCTGACAACGGCCAGCTCGTTCAATTCCCGGCTGTTCCAGCAGCCGCCAAGCGGCAGGACCAGCACCGCTATAGCGATCAGACGCAGCAGTCCCTTACCGTTCATCGGCTTTCCTCCCGGCGGCCCTTTTCCCTGCGGGAGAGGCTGAAGAGCGGTTGCTGTTGTTGACGAGCCGCTTTCTAAGCCTCGTGAAGCTCTGGGGAGAGCGGATGAAGGTATCCTTCAGATTTCCCGGAACAAAGGGACCGATGGGCGTCATGTAAGGAACACCGAGTGAGCGCAGACTGCACAGATGGGCAATCAGCATAATAGTAAATATAGCGATGCCATACAGCCCCATAAATGCGGCAATCGCCATGATGATGAACCGCAGCATGCGGATGGAGAGCGCCATGTTGAAGGCAGGTGTAGCAAAGCTGGAGATTCCTGTGAGCGAGACCACGATTACCATCGCCGGCGAGACGATCCCTGCCTGAACCGCCGCTGTCCCAAGCACCAGACCGCCGATGATGGATACGGTCTGGCCGATCGGCGAAGGCATGCGGACCCCTGCTTCCCGGATAATCTCGAAGGTAACCTCCATCAGAACCGCTTCTACAAAGGCAGGGAACGGCACCCCCTCCCGCTGTGACGCCAGATTGATCAGCAGCGGGGTCGGAATCATCTCCTGATGGAAGTTCAGCGCCGCGACGAAGATCGCCGGACCATACATTGAAATGACCAGGCACACAAAGCGGAGCATCCGGATCAGCGAGGAGATATCATACCGCTGATAATAATCCTCGACCGTATGAAAGAACATGAAGAAGGTAGTCGGGGCAATCAGCACAAACGGAGTACCGTCTACGAAGATGGCAATCCGTCCATCAAGCAGATTGCCCGCGACACTATCCGGGCGCTCTGTATTGAACATCGTGGGGAACGGGGAATATTTATTGTCCTCCACGATCTGCTCAATATATCCCGACTCCAGAATCATATCGACCTTAATCTCCTGAAGCTTATCCTTGAATGCCTGAATCGTCTCTTCGTCGGCAATGCCGCGGATATACATAATCGTGATATCGGTGTGGGTCACATCGCCCAGCTTCATGGTTTCGGTCCAGAGGTCCGGGTTCTTGATGATTTTGCGGACCAGGGCAATATTCGTGCTGATGGTCTCCGTGAAGCTTTCTTTGGAGCCGCGGATGGCGACCTGGGTGCCCGCCTCAGTAACCGCGCGGGACTCCCCGCCGCAGGTGCTTCCACTGATGCCTCCCCCCACTCCGTTCACCAGAATAACCGTATCGCCCGAGAGCAACGCCTCCAGCAGTCCGTTAATATCTGTAACCAGCTTCTCCTTGCCGATACTAAGGGCATTCTCTTTAATATAGCTGTAGACTTCCTCCGGGGTTACCGCAAGCCGCGCACGGTCATTCAGAGCTTGAAAGGACATCACATGCGAGATGTAGTCATCGACCATCACTCTGTCGGTAATGCCGGCGATATATATTGCAGCCACACGGGCTGTTCTATTAATTAATTCATAGATGCGTATAACCAGATCGGGACTGTTCCCGAGCCTTGCTTGAATGGTACTGATGTTGTCTTCCAGCTTAGGGGAGACCGGCGAATTTATATTCTCCATATCCGCACCTCCTGGCTCTTACTATTCGCCCGCTATCCTTTTTTTATACAGCATATGGAATATGTAAAAGCAGAACAAGCTGCCCCCGGTACGGAATAATCCGTGTAAGGGACAGCATGTGCAGATACAGCTTATGGTATAGCGCCGGTACACCGGCTGATATCTCTGAAGGAGGAATGCTAGTGGTTATCTACTACGCCAAGCGCCTTGTTCTTCTCCTTGAACCGGTCATTATGGGAGGAGACGTAGGCCACCTTCTCAGCGGTAGGGTCCATGTACAGCTTCGCGCTGTTCAGGGCAAGCACCGCATCAGTGAACGTTCCGGCAATGAGCCGTACCTTACTCTCATGATCCACGAAATCTCCGGCAGCGAAGATACCCGGCAGATTGGTCTCCAGCTTACCACTGACGTTCGCACACCATTCTCCCATATCCAGTCCCCAGTCCTTGAGCGGACCGAAGTCGCTTCTCAGCCCGTGGTTGACAATGACGGCATCGACCTCAAGCTGCTCATGCTCTCCGGTCTGAATATGGCAGACGGTCACCTGATCGATCTGCTCTCCGTCACTGCTGTGCAGCTGGCTTACCGCACAAGGCACGCGCACATCCACCGAGGAGGCCTTCATCCGGGCAATATTCTTCTCATGCCCGCCGAACTGCTCCCGGCGGTGTACCACAGTTACACTGGCGGCAATCCCCTCCAGCTCATTCGCCCAGTCCACTGCGGAATCTCCGCCGCCCGAGATCAGCACCCGCTTGCCGCGGAAGGGCTCCAGCTCCTGTACCGTGTAGTGCAGATTCGTCACCTCATAGCGGTCCGCGCCTTCAATCTCCAGCTTCGCCATCTGCAGAATACCGTATCCGATGGTAAGTATGACGGTACGGGTCCAGTGCTGCTCGCCTGTGGCTGAGGTCAGGATATACGTTCCGTCCTCCTGGCGGGCCTGGTGAACAATCTGCTGTCCGAATACAAGGGTAGGATCGAAGGTGCGCGCCTGCTCTGCCAGCTGATCAATTAACTGGCGGCAGAGAATAGGTGTTACTCCTCCCACATCCCAGATCATCTTCTCAGGATAGATCAGCATTCTGCCGCCCAGCTCATCCTTCGCTTCAATCAGCTTAGTCTTCAGATCCCTCATTCCACTATAGAACGCTGTATACATACCTGCGGGGCCGCCGCCAATAATCGTCACATCGTATAATTCCATTGCTTCATTCATTGATATCCCTCCAAGGTCTGGTTGTATTTAAGATTTGGTACGGGCCAGAAGATACAGAAAGTATGGAGCACCGATGACAGCTACCACAATGCCGGTAGGAATCTCGGACGGCTGCAGAATCCGCCGTCCTATTGTATCGGCTGTAATGACAAGCAGCGCGCCGATCAGCGCAGAGGCGGGCAGCATCAGCTGATGCTTCGGTCCGACCAGCCGCCGCGCCAGATGCGGGCCGACCAGCCCGACGAAGCCGATGCCTCCGCTGACCGCTACGCTGGAAGCCGCAAGGCCGACCGCTGCTGCCAGCAGACGGAACTGCTCTCTGCTCACATTAGCACCGAGTCCTGTCGCTGTCTGCTCGCCCAGATTAAGTACATTCATCACCCGTGCCTTGTAGATGACATAAGGCAGGAGAATCACGATCCAGGGCAGCAGGGATAAGACAAACTTCCAGCTTGTGCCCCAGATGCTGCCCGCCAGCCACGTGGCAACGAACTGATACTTGTCCGGGTCGAGGCGAAGCGTCAGCACGATCATCGCCGCGCTCATGCCTGCCGCCACTGCGACCCCGGTAAGCAGCAGCCGGATCGGCGCAATGCCCTGATGCCGCTTGTATGCGAGGCTGTAGATCAGAGCAGCAGTACAGGCCGCCCCGGCAAAGGCAACCACAGGCAACAGATAGACCGGTGCCGCCGAGGTCGTCGGATAGAAAGAGATCAGCAGCATAACCATCAGTCCGGCCCCGGCATTAATGCCGAGAATACCCGGATCGGCCAGATCATTGCGGAAGACCCCCTGCATCACTGCGCCGGATACGGCAAGTGCGGTACCAATTAACAGAGAAATGACAATCCGCGGCAAACGGAACTGGAACAGAATCAGCTCCTGCTTCTCCGTCCCCTTGCCGACCAGCGTATCCAGCAGTTCAAGCGGAGTAAGTCTTATGTATCCTGTATTCATACTTATAATGAACATTATCACAATCAGAACGGCCAGCACGCCGATCACCCTCAGGCCATACTTACGCCTTGCATCTTCTGAAGAAATTCTCTTATGGCTCTGCATCTTTACAGCTCCCTTCTTTCTTTTCGGGCCAGATACAGGAAGAACGGTACCCCAATCAGGGCTATAATCGCACCCACCGGCGTTTCATGCGGCGGATTGATCATCCGTGCCGTCAGATCGCCCCCGACCACCAGCAGCGCACCCAGCACCGCAGAGCAGGGAATAATCCAGCGGTAATCCACACCCACCATATAGCGCGTCAGATGGGGGATGATCAGGCCGACGAACCCAACAGCTCCCACTACAGCTACCGAGGCTCCGGCTAGAATCAGGACAATTAGCGTACCAGCTAATTTCACCAGTCCTGTACGCTGCCCCAGCCCCTTGGCAATATCCTCACCCAGGCTGAGCATCGTAATCGAACGGGACAGCACGATGGCTCCCAGGATAGCCGCTATCACCCATGGGGACATGATCTGCAGCTGGAACCATTTCGTTCCTGCCAGACCACCGGCATACCAGAAGGCGAGATCTTGTCCGATGCGGAAATAAAGGGCGATGCCTTCGCTTAGCGCAGAGAGCAGCGCACTGAGAGCAGCACCTGCCAATACGAGCCTGGCCGGGGTTAGTCCGCCCTTCGCCAGCGAGCCTACACCGTAGACAATTCCCGCTCCGGCTCCGGCGCCAACGAAGGAATAGAGAATGAGATACATGAACGGCAATCCCGGAAAAAATGCAAAGCAGACAGCCAGCGCAAAGCCTGCTCCAGAGTTAATGCCCATCAGTCCCGAATCCGCCAGCGGATTGCGGGTCATCCCTTGCATAATAGCCCCTGCCACAGCGAGGCTGGCTCCCACCATTACGCCGCCCAGCACACGCGGCAGCCTAAGCTCGCGGATGATCTGATGCTCGGTAAGTTCGGGATTGAAATGAAAGACTGCGGTCCATACGACCGACAGCTTAATATCTGCGGCCCCGAACGATACGGAAATAGCGATACCCAGCGCCAGCGCAATCAAACCGCCAATAAGAATTAATGTTGCCGCCCAGGGACGGGACCGCAGCTTCAGCCGCTTTGCCTTCTGATCCAGCCCGCTCCCGGACACTGCCTGTTGATTCATGAATGTCACCTGTTTCTTTGAAATTGATTCTCATTATCATTATAATATTGTAAAGGAACAGGTCAAGGTTTGGCAATGGACAAAATAAAAATAAGAAAACCGCCTTCGTTGAAAAGGCGGTTTATTGCTATCGGCCGTAACGAAATAATGAGCCTAATCCGACAGTGCCCGCATGATGTTGGATTTCGCCTCTGCCGCAATCGCTTCATTCCCGTCATCGACCGCTTGCATTAAGATCAGCATGGGGATGTATACCGCCATCAGCCGCGCCAGCAGCTTCGTCTCCTCGTCCGCTCCTCCGTACGTTTCGAAAAACACACCGCGGGCGTAAGGTGGTAAAAAGCTGTAAGCAACGCTCAAATCGCAAGCCGGATGGCCTACGCTCAGATCGCCCCAATCAATGATGCCGGAGACAATCCCGTTCTCATTCACAAGCATATTTTTGAAATGAAGATCGCCATGCAGGAGTGCATTCACCGCCTCGACACGGTCCTTTTGCAGACTGTTAATATACGCTTCGATCACACCGGACTCCTCCGGCGACAAGTGTTCAACCAGCTTCGATAGAAAGCCCTCCAATTTCACTTTGCGTGATGCTATGTCCGTCAAGCTTCGATGATCTTGCTGAACTCCGCACTTCAGCGCCGCCTGCACCGGGAACTCATGCAATCTCCGCAAAAATGCCGCCAGCGTCTCTGCCGATAAAGCCCGGCGTTCTTCCGTCAAACCGATTGGGAAATCTCCTGGCACGTGGGCATAGCCAAGAAATGGTGCCGGATATTCGTCACTTGCTTCGCCATAAAACAACGGTTTCGGATAGGGGATGGTCACATATGCCTCCAGCTTCGGCAGCAGCTTCCCTTCCATACGAATCGCGCCAACGGCAAACGTTCTTCTTGGAAACCGGAACACGTACTCGTCACCGATGAGAAAAACCGTATTGTCCCAGCCCCAGCCCAATCGCTTCACTTGCTTCGATGACAACTGAGGGAATTGTCTTCCGATCAGCGTCCGCGCCTGCTCTTCGTTAACCTCCCACTCCGCATCCCATACATTCGTTCCTCCCATGAATTGTCTGCCTCCTCGTTCCTTACTTTACTTATCCGAATACGTCCACGCCCAAGTACGTGAGTTCTGCTCTTGAATTTCATCAATAGCTCAACAAATTTTAACACAGCCATATTTTTAAAAACAGCCTATCCTCCCGGTTCCATCCTGTTAGAGATGTAGCTGGAGTATAGGCTGTCAGATTGGCTGTTAGTTGAGTTTTATACATTCTGAAGCGTACCGCCGAATATTTTGCGGATGTACCCTTGCAGCTTGCCGATATGCGGCACGAAGAGGCTTTTGTCATACACATAATTGGATTGGGTTACCAGCTGTGAATAGAGCAGGAAGAGGATGGCCGCGAGCTCCCGGTCAATCTGCCGCTCATGCTCCATCAGAGCATACGTCTCATCCAGCGCCACATAGAGCTGAAGCAGAGCCGCCTCATTAATGATCTTACGGCGCAGCGGTACAAGAATATCTGTAGCAATAGCATCAATCCGCAGAATAACAGCCGCCAGTCTCTCGTTCACACTATTCTCCTCCTGCAATGACTGAATGGTTAAGCGCTTGCTTATTACCATCCTATGTCTGCCGGACCCCAGGCATGCCTGGGCAGCGGAATCAGCTACCTCGTGTAATCCTCGTATTCGTCTCTAGACCATTTTCGAGAGTACCGTTCCCGCCAGCAGCTCCCCAAGTGTCTTATCCAGCGGCAGCGGCTTGTTGCCCAGGCAGGTGCGGAGCGCGGTCAGCAGTACTCGGACATCATATTTGCTCGGATGGACGGGAATCACTTCTTTTTCCAGCTTCAAAAGCTCATATACAGCCATCATCGCGGAACGGACCGAATACTCCACCGTGAACACGCAGTCGTCCGGGACTTCGGCGAACTGGCCAAGGAAGGCCAGATTCACACTGCCCTGCGGCACGACCTGCGGACGGTCACCAAGAGCGCGCGGCATGAACTGTGCAGTAATATAAGGCATCATACAAGGGATGACGTTAGTGGTATGCTCCAGAATCTTGGGAATACGGTCAACAAGTCCCATATGGTAGCACAGTTCCTCCAGCAGCTCGCGTCCGGTGCAGTCGCTCATTTTTTTCTTGATATAGTCGCCTTCGGCATCCGGGAACAGGCCATACGCCCACAGTACCTTCACATTATCCGGCTGGTTGATGAAGTGAGGCTGCTTCGGTGCGGTCCAGGACATCATCCAGCTGGAGTCTTTGATCGTAACTACACCGCCCATGCCGGGAGCATCACCCGTCAGTTCCAGCAGATAAGGGAATACAATCTCATCATCGGTAAAAGTCATTGTGAACGACAGCCATTTGGACTTGTCGATATCCCCGCAGAACACTTCAGGGCGGCCGAAATCCGGGGATTTGGCAGCAAGCTTCTCCCAGAGGCTCCAGCACCCGCGTTCAGTAACGGACCGGTTCAGCACCGCCGGGTGGTCCAGATCGCCAAGGGTAGAATTCTCTGTCATTGAGCCGTTCGTGACCATGACCAGATCCAAGCGTGTCACCGGAATCGTCTTCGGGGAACCATTAACCTGCACCTGAATCGCGGTTATAACCTTCTCATCACCGTTGATACTAAGCTCCAGATCCGTAACCTCATGCCCTTTGTCAAAATGAACGCCCTCACGCTCCAGCCATTTCATCAGCGGCAGGATCAGCGAGTCGAACTGGTTGTATTCGGTGTGCAAAATTCCTTTCAGCTGGTTCATCCCCGAGATCAGGTGCATGAACCGCTCCATATAACGCTTGACCTCCACCACACTATGCCAATTCTCGAAGGCGAACATGGAGCGCCAGAAATACCAGAAATTCGTCTCCAGAAAGCTCGGGTCAAAAAACTGCTCAATCGTCACCGTGCCCAGTCTCTCTTCGGTAGCCAGCGTCAGCTTGCCTAATTGCAGCGCATGTGCGGTAGAGAGTCCAAGCGATGAGAAATCGGCGGGGGTGCCTTGCTTTTCGACCAGACGGCAATGCGATTCAATCGGTTCAGCCAGGTTCAGCTCCCGGAATTCATCCAGCACTGTCCGGTCCGGATTGGTCAGGGAAGGGATGAAGCCGAACAGCTCCATGAAGCACTCGAAGTGCTCTTCAATCTCGCGTCCGCCCCGGGCGCTGTAACCGTCCTTGGCATTGCCCGCCCCGTCCATGGAACCGCCGTATACAGATGATTGCTCCAGAATATGAATATTCCGGCCGGGCATATGCCCGTCACGGATCAGAAATGCCGCCGCCGACAGGGAGCCGATCCCTCCTCCGACGAGATATGCCTTGCGTGAAGCGATGCCTTCCTGTACCTGCGGATGAATTCTTTGATATGTACCCATGTGTCCTCTTCCTTCCTTGATCAGGGGATAAGTGCCTGCTAACTGCCTTCACTATAACCGCCGTGAACCAGGGATTCTATGGACAGCCGGACGCAACTGTCTAGGGATTACACATCCGCCCGATATTGTGTCATGACTTCACCGGATGAACTGCAGACTGATAATGCTCAAGCCCCCGGGCAATGCATCCGTCCATAATCCGTGATACCTTGTCCACCACTCCGGCCGGATCTGTATTCGCCCCGGCTCTGAGCCAGTGGATCACCTGTTCAAGGATGGCCAGCGTGTAGAAATCGGCTATATCGAGTCTGGCCTGCATTCTCACAGGCTCCGGAATCTGCTCCTGTCCCGGCCACGCCTGCCCGTCCAGCTCCTCCACTACGCTGATCATGACGCGGTAAATTACCCCGTACAGGAATTGCTCCAGATGCTCGCGTCCCAGCGAATGGAAGGTATTCAGACAGATGGTTTTGTTATTTACGGTGTAACGCAGGACGCTTAAGAATCCTTGCTTCCAGCCCGCCCAGCAGCAGTATTGGTCCAGTCCTTCAATCACTTCTGACTTGTAGATCCAGCCGAGCAGCTCATAGATATCCTGAAAATGATTATAAAACGTATGGCGGGTCACCCCGCAATCCGCTGTGAGCTGCTGGATCGTTATTTTGTTCAGCGGCCTTGTGAGCATAAGCTTCTTCAGCGACCGGGCTAACGCGTTCTTCGTTAAGAGTGAACTCGACATCTCTTCCTCCTGAACTCTTGGATTTGATATTCCAATTATAACCAATTAGGAGTTAGTTTTCATCCCGTCTGCTCGCAGCTCTTGTTACTCCCGCTCCCCCAGCTTGACAGCATAGGTCTTGTATCCTGCTTCGCTAATCTCAAGGCAGTTCAACTGCTCCCCGTACACGCAGCCGCCGTCGATGCCAATTTTGTCGCCCAGCGGACTGAACCAGACTCCTGCGCCGTCCTGCAGATCTACCGTAGAGGTATGGCCGAAGACGACCGTCTTCTCCGTAGCAGTAACAGGATGATTGTAGAAAGGCTCCCGAATCCAGATAAAATCATACTCCCGCTGGGTCCGCCAGTCGGCAAGGGAAGGATCAATGCCCGCATGAACGAACAGATGGGTCTCCGTCTCATAGTAGTAGGGCAGCGAACCCAGGAAATCCAGATGCTCCTTATACTCCGTAGCCATGAACCTCTTCATCTCCGTATAATCCCTCCACCCTGAATCCGGGTGCAGCAGCACCGAATCCCGGCCTCCGCAATAGCTCAGCAGGGTGTGGAAGCCCCCATTCGTAATCCAGTGGGTATCCCGCTTATCATCCTCTCCCGCCAGCGCATCACAGGCCATCTGATCATGGTTGCCCCGCAGCACAATAACCCCCTCTGCTTCAGCAAGCCGCTTCACCTGCTCCACGACCGCTCTGCTGTCCGGCCCTCTGTCTACATAATCGCCCAGCAGGATCAATTGATCCCTGGAGGGGTTATACTCCGCCCGGCGGAGCAGCAGGCTGAATTCCTCTATACAGCCATGAATGTCACTGATCACTAATGTTCTGATGCCGCTCTCCTCCTTCTTCACTTGTAACTGTCTTGACCTGGAGTATTCATTATACTATATAGGCATAAAAAAGAGGTTCACCCGCCAAGCGTTCAGCTTAGCAGGGAAACCTCCTGGTTACATTCTATTCCATCCGCGCGGATGGCGGGTGCTGTACCGGCCGTTCCGCAGCACGGTCCCAGCGCCAGGGGGCGTCATCCCCCTCCAGATGCAGGCCGCCGTACCATTCATCGATACTTTGCAGCTGTAGCCGGTCAGCTGCTCCGGCCAACACCTGCTCTCCCCATGCAGTCAGCGTAACGCTGCGATTCAGGAATTCCGGTACTTCCCTGTAATCTGTTAGCTCTGCTACACCATCGATCTCAAGCAGAGGTTTCGTCCCGGCCGTCAGTGTGCGCAGGATCTTCCAATATTCCGTATCGCCCATGCCAAGCCGGTGCAGCTCATCCGTCACCTGCCGGAACAGCTTAAGCGGCGTGTCCATTCCATTAGCCACGGCTTGAAGGGTGGTCTGTTCGACGATCCCGAGACCATTCTCTACGGAAGGCAGACGGGAGAGATGGGCCATGAAGGCGTCATAGGCAAAAGCAAGTGCGCCCCCTGCCAGCTCCTCCCGCTTCGCCGCAAGCAGGTCCGCGAGCTTCCGGGGATCGGAAGCGGCGTAAGCCTCCCACAGCAGGCTTCCCAGCTGCAGCTCCTTGCGGCCGATAGTCCGCCAGGTTCCCGGCAGGGTACTCAGCTGAGCTTCCGTCAGCTGTCCCAGACCATGGAACAGCTCTATCCCGGGGAATTCTCCGATGCAGAGCAGGCTTAGCTTGGTTTTGCCCAGCTTTTGCCCATTGAACCAATGCAGTAGATAGGCCAGCATACTCTGGTCGAACAGATCATGCTCGAACCACAGCACCACCTCATCATACTGACGGAATCCGCTGATCCTCTGCTCCTGCTCCGCACAGCCCGCCACATATTCAGCTGCCGGAATGCCCATCGTGGCCTGCAGCACCTCAGCCCGCAGCAGCCGCTTCTGCTCTGCCGCCGGATCTATGAATATCGGTCCCGCCGAATAGATCTCTCTCCACACCAGCACCTCCCCCTGGACAATCCCCTGCTTCAGCTTGTCTCCCACCGTGTCACCATTCACAATATGCAGCATTCGCTGTCCTCCCTCATGTAACAAATGAAATGCAGCCGCCAGATCGACAACAGGCAATGCCCCCTTCAGCTTGCGTCTGCCGTCATACAGCCTTTTCTTCAGCGTAGCAACGGAAAGGTCCAGATACACGGAAATCTCCTGAAGCGAGTACCCGTAGAAGTAGAACAATTGCAGTGGTACCCGCAGCTTGGCAGACAATTCCGACACTGACCTGTGGAGCACCTGCGTCCATTCTCTATGTTCGGCAATCTCCGCAACCCCTGGAGAAGAGCCCGCGACATGCACCGCCGCCTCCAGAGGCAGCAGGGCTTGACGCTTACGCCGCAGCAGCCGGTGACACTGCCTGACCACAATGGTTTTGAACCATCCCGGAAACGCCGCAGGCTCCTGCAGGCTGGCAAGGTTCATATACGCCTCCAGCAAGGCTTCCTGTACCGCATCTTCCGCGAGCTGCACATCCCCGAGCATATCGTAGGCTACTACGTAAGCCATCCCCCGCACATGCCCGCTAAGCTCCCGGAAGGCTTCGGCATCGCCCTTCTGCGCTTGTTCAATCCAATGCAGCATACGTCTGCAAACCTCATTTCTGTATTTTTATCGTGTTCTAATGATAAGTGCCGGTCCGGGAGGAAAAGGTTACAAAGAGGGTGCAGAATGTATTGACCAGTATTATATTTATATTTTGTTAAATTAAATTTGCAATGATTATATTTATTTAAATCAATTTCAAATGATATGTGTTACTATTATTTCATTTAGCCAAGCTCGGAGGCCAAAACTGTTGCCCGGAGGATATTAAGTGATACCCAAGGCCTATATCAGCGAAGACAATACACTTTCAGGAGGCTTAATATTGAACCATACACCGGGCAAGCTTTTTCTCTCTACACTAATGATAGTAACTGCACTATATTCTTCTGCCGGAACAGCTTTTGGCGCAGCAGTTCCTCAATTAACTGGAATCACAGGCCACTGGGCACAGAATGAAGTTACCGACTGGGTTGACAAAGGGCTCATTCAGGGATACGCCGATGGCAGCTTCAAACCGGACAATAGTCTGAAAAGATCAGAGTTCATGGCGCTCATCAACCGTGCCTTCGGATTCACCGAGACGGCACCTGTTGCCTATAAGGATCTCTCTACAAGCAACTGGGCCTACACCGAGGTTGCCAAAGCCGTGAAAGCCGGATATATCAGCGGATATTCAGATGGTACCATCGGTACCGGCAAGACGATCAGCAGACAGGAAGCCGCAGTGATCATCAACCGGTTATTGAAGCTGGATGCCGCGCAGACCGGCGCTCTTTTCAGCGATTCCAAGGATATTGCCGCCTGGGCAGTGAATTCGGTAAATGCCGTAGCCGCAGCAGGAATCATGAAAGGGTATTCCGATGATAACAGCTTCAAGCCCGGCAGGGAAATTACCCGTGCGGAAGCAGTAGTATCCTTAACACGGACCAAAGCTATTGAGGAGGCTCCGGCCAATACTCCTGGAAATGTTGGAGGCACCCCTTCAGCAACCATCTCTCCAGCAGCTAGTCCAACTGCCACACCAACTGCTACACCTACGCCTGTCCGGAGCACCTATGTCCCTTCCGATCCAACGGCTACGCCTACAGCTACACCAGTACCTACAGATATACCAACACCTACACCTACACCTGCAACTACGCCGACGCCTACAGTCACACCTACTCCTACGCCGACACCTACTCCTGATCCGGGTGATACGTCAGCCCCTATACTCACAAGTGTGACCCTTGGAGCGGTGACTGTAGGAGACAATGTATATGGAACAAGCAACGAAGCGGGTTATTTGTATCTGGTCCCTTCCACAGTAGTCGTAACTACAACAGATCTGGAAGCTTCCATTCATGCTGCTCTGGGTAAAAAGCTGGCGGTAACCGCCTCCGTCTATTCCCCGCTGAACACGCAGGGTCTGCCAGCCGGTCATTATGTTGTGTATGCTGTAGATGGCTCCGGCAATATCTCGGCCCCTTCCAGCACGATTGAGGTTAAAGCGATTGAGCTGACTATAGGGTTTCCCGCCTCCTTGACGGAGTCCAAAACCTATGACGGCACTGCCTCAGCAGCAGTAACCGGGGGCTCGCTGTCCGGTGTATTGGCCGGAGACACAGTTAATGTTCATGCCTCTGCTTCCTACAGCAGCTCGGCGCTTGGGGTGAACAAGACTATAACCGTTACCTACACATTAAGCGGAGCCCAGGCAGCCAGCTATATCGCACCCGCTCCCTATATCGTGAATACGGGCAGCATCGCACTCCATCCATTAACCATCGAAGCTCCGAATTTGACCTTGGCGAAGTTCAAGGACGGAACCACGGCAGCGGCGGTGACTCCCGGACAGCTTATTGGGGTAGTTCCCGGGGAAAATGTCACTGTGAGCGCCGTTGCCAACTATGACACATCATCCATTGGGACGAACAAGACCATAACTGTAGTCTATACACTTAGCGGAGCAGATGCGGGCAACTATATTGCACCTGTGAGCTACATCACCACCAATGGCGAGATTGACCGGGATCAGATCACACGCTCCAGAGTCTATGACGGAACGACTGCGGCAGCGGTAACCGTTGGTGCGGTAACCGGTATTATCGACGGGGATGATGTGACTGTGCATGCAGCCGGAACCTATGACACTCCTAACGTGGGAGTGAACAAAATCATCACCATCTCCTACACCTTAACAGGAGCAGATGCAGGTAACTATTATCCACCTGTTAGCTATACCATTAACACAGGTATTATCACTGCCTTGCAGTTGGACATTACAGCACCAGTGATCACAGAATCCAAGACCTACGATGGAAATACATCGGTCCAGATCACCCCGGGTACTCTGACCGGAGTCATTCCTGGCGATGATGTTACAGTCAGTGCAACAGCAACCTACAACGATGCTGCTGTCGGCAGCGGCAAACTTATCACCGTGGTCTACACCTTATCCGGCGACGATGCTGGTAACTATGCGGCACCGGGAAATTATATGATTTCCACGGGTGTGATTGTAGCACCTTAAGAAGATATCTCTGAACACAGGGTATGAATAAAAGCGTCCCGCGAGCCGTGAACCGGCTGGCCTGGGGCGCTTTTGTTGTGGTTGGGGTTGGTTAGAGTAGGCTACAAGTCAGCAATAAATTCGGGCGGAATATAGTCCGCGAGCCAGATATTATGATTTCCGTGGTAGAACTTGATTCCTTCCTGTGCGGCCCGCCCGGCATCGATGGTTAAAATCACAGGACTTGAGTCCTTGCGCCCTCCCACCAGCTTGGCTGTAGCCGTATCCACCGAGAAATGAACATACTGCCTCTTCATCGGTTTCAGTCCTTCGTGCAGAATCGTCTCCACCCATTGCCTGGCTGTACCGTGGTACAGAATAGGGGGCGGCGTTTCAGCCTGCTTGATTATTTTTTGCGGGACCGAGTGACCATATAGCGCCCTTATTCTGCCCTCCGCAAGCTCATGCCGCTGCTTATCCGATGCTGCGATCATTTTGTCCAGATCCTCTGCACCGACTGTGTCCCACTTCTTGTCCTGATGCAGCGAGTGGAGCAGCTGTTCAATATCCACCCACCCCTGTTCATCCAATTCCAGTTCATATTCCCACGGCGCGTGACGCAGGGCGTAGGAGACCTCTTTGCTGAGCTTCGCATAATCCATTGAGTTTAGCCCTCCATAGTCATTTTGCATTGTTGTTAGTATTCAAAATCATCGATTGTTACGAGTTTAGCCTAGTTTAGCATATATGAAGCTTCCGGTATAACCATGCGCTAGACCATGGGCGTGCTCCATCGGTGGGGTCTATCGGTGGGGCTCCATCGGCCACGGAATTGGACTGACATTCCGCTATTTCTGCTAATCCGGCGGATATGCGAAGTGCGCGGACTCAGAATCCGCTAAGTGACCAGATTCCACTACATCAGGGGCCGAAAAGACAAGATAACGGAATCTGAGTCCGTTTCAGGCTCAAAAAGAGACGATTCGGCCAAATAAGGGAATCTGAGTCCGGTTAATAAAATAATCGGCAGTGGGGTGCATGGTCACTTTGAGCGCACGCAAAAAGCCGCCCCTCTAGGGGGCGGCCCCCTTGCACCCGTCACTGTACATCACATACTTAACTCTTGCTAAGCACCACAGCTAACCCGACTGCTGTATCGAACTTACTGAGCTGCGGCAGTATCAGCCGAGACGCGCTGTAACTTCCACCGCTACTGCGCAATCTGCTCGCGGATGTTCGCGAGGATCTTCTTCTCCAGCCTCGACACCTGCACCTGCGAGATGCCGAGGCGGCTTGCGACTTCCGACTGGGTCTGATCGCGGTAATAGCGCAGATACACGATCAGACGCTCGCGCTCGGTTAGCGCACCGATGGCCTCGTTCAAGGCCAGCTTGTCGAACCAGCGCTCCTGCGACTCGTCGGCGATCTGGTCGATCAGTGTGATCGGATCGCCGTCGTTCTCGAAGACGGTCTCGTGGATCGAAGTCGGCGGCTTGTTGGCTTCCTGGGCGAAGACGATTTCTTCGGGCGTGACGCCCAGCGCTTCGGCCACTTCACCGATGGTCGGGAGGCGGTCGAGCGTTTTGGACATCTCATCCTTCATCTTGCGCACCTTGTTGGCCATCTCCTTCAGCGAGCGGCTGACCTTGAGCGTGCCGTCATCGCGGAGGAACCGCTGGATCTCGCCGATAATCATCGGCACCGCATAGGTGGAGAACTTGACCTCATAGCTGAGGTCGAATTTATCAACGGACTTCAGCAGTCCGATACAGCCGATCTGGAACAAATCATCCGGTTCATATCCGCGGTTCATAAACCGCTGCACCACCGACCAGACGAGGCGGATATTGCAGTTGACCAGCGTGTCGCGGGCCGTATGGTCCCCGGCTTGACTGAGCGCGATTAGACGTTTGACCTCCGCATCGTCCAAATAGGTCGGCGGAGCTTTTTTTGATTCTGCATCCATGGCTCCAACCCCTAATTGTATAAAGCTTTTTTCGAGACGATGGTTTTCTTCATGGAGATTGAGGTTCCGCGTCCCGGTTCGCTGATAACCTCGAATTCATCCATGAAATTCTCCATAATGGTGAAGCCCATACCTGACCGCTCCAGCTCCGGCTTCGAGGTATACAGCGGCTGCTGGGCCAGCTCCAGATCCTCAATGCCCCGGCCCTTATCCTCAATGGTCAGATGCACGGTCTCATTCTCAAGGGAAGCGGATATGCTGACAACACCTGCGGGATCACTGTCATAACCGTGAATAATACAATTGGTGACAGCCTCCGAGACTACCGTCTTCAAGTCATTCAGCTCCTCCATCGTCGGGTCGAGCCGGGAGACAAAGGCAGCTACTACTACACGCGCGAACGATTCATTCTCCGACAGCGCAGCAAACTGGACACTCATGAAGTTACGAGCTTCGCTACTAGTCATAACGCGACCTCCAAATCCGAGAGTGCAGCGCTCTCGTCGTCATATAGGGGCATGATTTTGAACAGGCCCGACATTTCCAGCAGGCGCTTCACAGGCGCTGTGGCATCGCAGACTGCCATTTTGCCGCCCTTACTGCGGATCAGCTTGTACCGCCCCAGAATCACTCCGAGACCCGAGCTGTCCATGAACTGCAGCTCCTTCAGACTCAGGATCAGATGCTCCACCTGGCCCCGCATAATCGCTTCATCCATATCCATACGTACATAATCGGCTGCGTGATGGTCCAGTTCCCCGGACAACCGGACAATCAGCACACCCCGGTGATGCTCCATCTCCACATGAGAATTCATGCTTGCCACTCTCCTCTTCGTTGCTTGGACAACCGCCCTGTAACTATTTCTTTCCCCTACAAGGACAAGGTTTCTACACCGCAATTGAGGATTCCTGCCTCACGACAAAACTAGAAGAAAACCCCTAAGAACTTACACAAAGCCCCTGGTGCAATCTACAAAATGCAAGAAATTAATCATTCGTAAACATAGCGCCCGTTGCCCGCTTGAACAGCTTCCACCAGCCCGCCTTGGCTACCGTTTCGCCTGCCTTCAATTCGTATTCCTTCAATACATCGTTCCCCTGGTAGACTACCAGCTTGCCGACCGTCTGGCCTTCGGCCACCGGAGCCTTCACCTGCTCATTCAGCACCAGCTCATGGCGGATACCCTCCTGGGTCACTCCTTTGCGGAGCAGTACACTATAGTCTTCCTTCGCCACCAGCGGGAGCTGCGACTTCACGCCCTTCTCAATCCTCACCGTGCCGATGGTGTCGCCTTCCTTGTGAATCGTATGCAGTTTATATTGGGAAAAGAGGTAGTCGAACATCGCCGAGACCTCGCTGTTGCGGGTCTTGGTGTTCGGCTCGCCCAGCACCACCGCTACAGCGCGCAGGCCGTCTCTGGCCGCCGTCGCCGACAGGCAGAATTTCGCTTCGGACGTATATCCCGTCTTCAGCCCGTCAGCGCCCGTGTAGAACCGCACCAGCTTGTTGGTGTTGACCAGCCAGAAAGGCTTGGTGGAATCCTTGCGCAGGTAATCCTGATAAGAGCCGGTGTATTTGATAATCTGCTCATGCTTTAGCAGCTCCCGGCTAATGACGGCAATATCATGCGCGGAGGAATAATGATTCGCAGCCGGCAGGCCGTTGCAGTTGGCGAAATGAGTATCCTTCAGGCCCAGGTCCTGTGCCTTCTGGTTCATGAGATCGACGAAGGCGCTCTCCGAGCCGGCGATTTTCTCCGCCATAGCTACGGAAGCATCATTGCCGGAGGCCATCGCGATGCCTTTCAGCATATCGTCAACCGTCATTTCCTCACCCGGCTCCAGAAAAATCTGTGAACCGCCCATCGATGCCGCATACTCGCTGGTCCGCACCTTGTCGGTCAGCTGCAGTTTGCCCTCGTCCAGCGCCTCCACCGTCAGCAGCATGGTCATAATCTTGGTAATACTGGCCGGCGGAAGTTTATCATGGCTGTTCTTCTCATAGATGACCGTGCCCGTGCTGGCATCCATCAGAATGGCAGAACGCGCCCCTGGCGCAAGCGTAGCAGCCGCCCCTCCGGCATTGCCGGAATTTGCGGTGCCTTTGGCTTTTTCCTCGGCCCAGGCTCCGGTAGCGCCTCCCAGAACCGATACAGCAATGCACAGCACAAGCGTTACATAACGAATTTTCCTCACAATGGTTCCCCTCCTGAACTTAACCTTCTTTTCACAGGTACTGTGTTCCAGTTTCGTCAGAATGGCAGGAAATTATTCCATTTCACGCACAAAAAAAAGAGCCTCCCCCGGTATCTTCACAGATACTTGAGAAAGCCCCTTTCCGGTACTGCTATGAATAGCTTAGCCGCCGATAGCCAAAGCGCTGAAAATAACAGGTCCCACCACTGTGGCAACGGAGCCGACATCCTGGTTCTCTACAATCAGCTGATAGTTCTGGACACCGGCCGGGACGTTGATATCTACCATATGCAGCGAGATAATACCATCGTCATTGAAATTCTCCTCCAGCTCTACCCGTGCATAGAAGATTTCGGTACCTGCCCGCCAGATGCGGACCAGCACATTGGGCGTATCCAGAGTAACATCCACGCCGATGGTGGCTTTCAGTTCCACCTTATTGGGGAAATGTCCTGGAACTGCGGGATCGATATACACCGATGTTCCTGCAATCTGTATACCAGCCGGAGAAATAGGAACAGGGATGGAGACCCCGTTAGTAATAGGTGTAACTACGGATGCATTATAATCCAAAAGTGTTTTGGCCATGCGTTATCACTCCTTTTCATATTCTACTAAAGTATATGAAAGATATGAAAAAGAGCTTGTGCATTTCTATTACTAGTCCACCTATTTATTATCGTGCGTTGCTATAATTCACTGCCGGACGGCTGCCGCCCTTATGCCCAAGATACAGTCTGGACAATAGAGGAGAGCGTACCGCCCAATTGGCGGCCAGCAGCGGCACCCCCACTCCGATCAGCGTAAAGGGCAACAGCCCGTAATCCGTCCCGAGGAGATATTTGAGCCCGTAATTCAAAGGCAAATGCAGGTACATGATCGCAATGGAGTTACGTCCCAGGCTGCCCATCCAGTCCAGCGGAACAAGCTTCGAGAGACGGTACACAGCGGCGCAGATAGTCAATGAGATAAGCAGCGGCACGGCCAGATCGAGCAGCAGCGAAGTATACTCCTTGTATTTCATATTCAGACTGTATTGAAGGACACCAGTCCGCTCCAGCAGCAGCACAAGAGCACATAACGGAAGCAGCACCGGCAGCGCCGAATAGCGGCGGATGAGCGCAGGGATCACCTGTTTTCCGTAGAATCCGATCGCATAATAAGTAATGGCGAGCAGGGACACATCTGCATTCCAGGGAAGATTGAAGTTCCTGAGCGTGGTCAGGGAGATGAGATGTGACAGGAGATAAGCAGAAGCGATCAGGAGAAATTGCGTGCGGCGGGAATAACGGACAATGTATCCGAAGAGCAGCTGTGTGAACAGCAGGCAGGTGATGAACCAGAACACCCCGTAAGGGCCCGTGAGCGACAATCCCCCGTAGAGCAGTCTCGCTACATTCTCGGCGAACCCTCGTATACTGAAGTTGAACAGCAGCAGCACGGAAGCAATCAGGAGTCCGTAGGCAAAATAGGGAGTCATCAGCCCCTTGGTCCGTTTGACCGCCCAGCCCAAATACCGCCCGGGTTCAACCGGCTTAAATACAAGTCCGCTAAGCATGAAGAACAAAGGCATCCGGAACCAGGACAGATAATGATTCGCTGCCGCATCGCCGGAGTGGCCCATTACTACAAAAATAATACTGAATCCCTTGGCGGCATCAATCCATAATTGTCGTGGTTTGTTCACGTTATCCTCCCATCTCCTCCCAAATCAGTTTTAATTTAATACAATTATAGAAGGGTTTATTTTTCTTTTCAAATTTCAATGAAATATTTCAGCGTTATTTCTGAAAGAATATTCACTTAACAACGGAGAAAACTCTGCAAAAATAAGTCATTCTGCCTAGACGGGGGACGTTGTCCCATCCGGGTAATAAATAGGGCTAAAGTGGCAGTGCGGTCCAGGGTGGGCTAGGGGGCAGCCTGTGAAAAGGTTTGAACGGATGGCTAGGATTACCTCCGTGCGAGTACAATGTATGCTGTTTACCGCATACATTTGGCCTGCGGTCTTCGCGCCAGCCAATTGTGTTCGGTTTTCCGCATACATTTGGCTCACGGCCTTCACTCCGGCTCATTATGTTCGGTTTTTCGCATCCAGCAAAAGCAAAGGGCCACCCGCTGCCGGATGGCCCTTATGACTGCACATATGCTTAATACAAATGACAGGCCGCCTGATGGCCTGAGTCCAGCTCCCGCAGCACCGGCGCTTCCGACTTGCAGCGGTCCATCGCATGCGGACAGCGGGGGTGGAAGGCACAGCCTGTGGGCGGAGTCTCAGGGTTCGGAACATCCCCCGTCAGGACGATGCGCTGCTTTTTCAGGCCCGGATTCGGTACCGGAACGGCAGACATCAGCGCCTGGGTATACGGATGCAGCGGCTTCGCGAAGAGTGCCTTCGTCGGAGCCAGCTCGACAATCCGCCCCAGGTACATGACGGCCACCCGGTCGCTGATGAACTTCACAA
This sequence comes from Paenibacillus sp. FSL R7-0128, assembly GCF_038002245.1. Taxonomy (NCBI): domain Bacteria; kingdom Bacillati; phylum Bacillota; class Bacilli; order Caryophanales; family Paenibacillaceae; genus Paenibacillus; species Paenibacillus sp. FSL R7-0128. The sequence continues at coordinate 5,016,790 of NZ_JBBOCD010000001.1, forward strand.
CTGACAGGTCATGCGAGATAAACATATAAGTCAGGCCGTATTGCTCCTGCAGATCCTGCATCAGATTCAGCACCTGGGCCTGGATGGAGACATCCAGTGCCGAAACCGGCTCATCGCAGACAATGAACTTCGGATTCAGCGCAAGCGCACGGGCAATCCCGATCCGCTGCCGCTGGCCCCCAGAGAATTCATGGGGAAAACGGTGGGCCTGATAGGGGGACAGACCCACCACCTCCATCAGCTGCTCGACCCTGCTCTTCAGCTCTCCGGCGGGGGCCGATCCGTGGGTACGGAGCGGTTCCTCCAGAATGCGCTGGACGGTCCAGCGGGGGTCGAGCGAAGCGTAAGGGTCCTGGAACACCATTTGCATATCGGTACGGAACCTGCGGAGCTGCTCGGTATTCAGGCTGCGCACATCGGTGCCGCCGAACATAATCTCGCCTTCTGTCGGCTCAATCAGCCGCAGAATGGCCCGTCCGGTGGTCGACTTCCCGCAGCCGGATTCTCCGACCACAGCCAGCGTCTCTCCCTGCTCAACGGATAAGGTTATGCCGTCAACGGCTTTGACTGCACCAACCTGCTTAGAGAAAAAGCCCTTGCGGATCGGATAATGCTTCTTCAGATTGCGGACTTCCAGTAATGTGGTCATAGAACCCCCTCCTGCTGCAGGATACAGCGGCATGTGTGGCCCGGCTGCACCTCAAGCAGCTCCGGGAGCTGCTCCCGGCAGCGGTCCACCGCTACCGGACAGCGCGGTGCGAACCGGCAGCCGGGCGGCAGGCTGGCCGGATTCGGCACCTGGCCCGGTATCGAGCTGAGGCGGTCCTCATCCCCTGCCAGCTGGGGCAGGGAAGCCAGCAGCCCTTGAGTATACGGGTGCAGCGGCTGGCTATACAGGGTAGCCACATCTGTCTCCTCGACGATCTGACCCGCGTACATGATGACGACCCGGTCACACATCTCGGCAACGACCCCCAGATCATGTGTGATCATCAGGATTGACATGCCCTCGTTCTTTTGCAGATCCCGCATCAGATCAAGGATCTGCGCCTGAATCGTCACATCCAGCGCTGTCGTCGGCTCATCGGCTATGAGCAGCTGAGGATTGCAGACCATCGCCATTGCAATCATCACCCGCTGCCGCATCCCGCCGGAGAGCTGATGGGCATACTGCTGGGCAATCTTTTCCGGCCGGGGAATCCCTACCTTGCGCAGCATCTCCACCGCCCGCTCAGCCGCCTCCTTCTTGCTCAGCTTCAGATGGTAACGGGCGGATTCGGAGATCTGGCGGCCGATCTTGAACACCGGATTCAGCGAGGTCATCGGCTCCTGAAAAATCATCGCAATCCGGTTCCCCCGGATATTCCGCACCTCATTCATCGACATCTCCAGCATATCCTTGCCCTCGAAGCGGATCTGGCCGGAAGCAATCCGGCTGATCCGTTTGGGCAAGAGCTGCATGATTGAGAGTGAGGTAATGCTTTTGCCGCAGCCCGATTCGCCTACAATGCCCAGTGTCTCTCCCTTGCGCACTGACAGACTGATGCCGTCCACCGCACGGATTGTACCCGCCGCAGTCTGAAACTCGGTGCATAGCCCTGATACTTCCAGCAGTTCTGTCATGATTGCCCCTCCCTCCAGTACCCCACAAAGTGAAGTATTTGCTTCGATGATTAGTCAGGTACTTTGCGGGTACCCCAAAAAACTCCCTACAAAATATCCTTTTAAATACTATTTCTCTTCTTCTACACCCAGATATTTCAGCGCCGTTAAAGCATACACCTTCGCACACTGGATAATCTGCCAGACAGGAGCTTTCTCGTTGAAATTATGAATGGTGGACAGCTCGGCCGGTCCGTATTGCAGCACAGGAATGTTATGAGTGCGGAAATGGCGCGCGTCGCTGGAAGCCCATTGCAGCACACCGTAGGCTTCTTCCCCGCTCACCTCACAGATACTCTCAACCAGGTCCTTGACCACCGGCTCCTCATTGGAGGTCCAATTGGCATTGCCCTGGAAGCCGAAGCCCTTGACCTCGGATTCAATGCCGGCTTCAAGCAGCAGGGAGCGGGCACGGTCCAGCACATCCCGGTAGTCTACCCCAAATGGTACGCGGGAATCGACCTGAATGGTGCAGCGGTCCGCCACCACATTCACCTTGGTTCCGCCCTGAATCGTTCCGATGTTGACCGTCACATGGTCGAATACCTGATAGGCAAGGGAATCTTCTTCTTCGCTTCCCTTCACATAATCCTGCGAGATGCGGATAATCTCCTTAACTTCCTCGGGAATGTCCACTTTGATATCCCATAGCCGCTGTAAGGCTTCAATTCCTTTGGCAGCCTTCACAATGGCGCTGTCTCCAACCACTGGCGACAGGCTGCCGTGACCCGGTGTGCCTTCCACGGTGAATTCGAACCAGCAGCTGCCCTTTTGCCCGATGGTCGGGTTCAGCGGGCCGGAAGGCTCGGCAATCACAGCAGCGGTTCCGGTAATCAGGCCGCGCTCCAGCACCCAGGGAACCCCGAGATGACCGCCAGTCTCTTCATCGGGCACGATCAGCAGGGAGAGATCTCCTTTTAGCGGAACGCCCAGCTTCGACAGCAGTGCAGTGACGTAGATTAACCCGGCCAGGCCTGCTTTCATATCCGAAGCGCCTCTGCCCAGCAGATAGCCATCCACGATATCGCCGCAGAACGGATCGAAATCCCAGCGCGAGCGGTCTCCCGCCGGAACGACATCGGTATGTCCGCAGTAAATCAGCTTTTTGCCGGTGCGCTCCTCCGCGCCTGCACCCAGTGTGGACACCAGATTGAACATCGTTTCGGTGGCCGGATAGATCGCGGTATCGATACCGGCTTCTTTCAGATAACCAATAATATAAGCGCTGATCTCCCGTGAATCGCCCGGCGGATTCTCCGAAGGGTAACGGATCAGCTGAGAGCAGAGCGCAAGCAGTTCCTCCTGCCCGGCATCAATGGCCTCCAGCACCTTGCTTTTCCAGTCTGTCATGGGTTACGAATTCTCCTTTGTGTTCCAGGCTGCACGCCTTGCGGCTGGCAGGAGGAACTGTGAATTTGTGACAAAGAAGAGGGACAAGGCCTAAGGCCTGCCCGCTCTCTTTTAGCCAAACCTGCTTATTCTGTAATCGACAGCGGATAGAAACGGATCACTTCATCCGGGTAGAAGGCGTAGCCGCTGATCTTGTTGCTCATGCCCACAATGCGGTTGTATTCGTAGAGATACGCCCAAGGTGCTTCTGTCGTGATGATCTCCTGAGCCTGCTTGTAGAGCTCTGTGCGCTTCGCCGTATCTGTCTCCAGGTTCGCCTGCTCCCACAGCTTGTCTACTTCAGCATTCTGGTAATTGATGTAGTTGGAAGAGCCCTTGCCGTACAGCAGGAAGCCGAGGTGATAGCCGGGATCATTGACGAAGGAAGTCCATTTGGAGATATAAGAGGTCAGATTATTGGTCTTCTGCTGCTCCAGGAACTGGGCGCGGGCCAGCTTGTTGATCTTCATGTTGACTCCGATTTTGGCCAGCTCAGCCTGGATCAGGACTGCATCATCTTCCCAGTCATCGAAGCCGGAGCCCAGCGTGAAGTCGAAGTCAAAGCCCTTCTCATAGCCTGCTTCCTTCAGCAGTGCCTTGGCCTTGTCCAGATTGTACTCATACACATAGCCTGCATCGGTGAAGCCCGGCGTGTTGCTGGCTACTGCACTCTTCATCTGCTTGGCCTGGCCGTACATCACCCCGCTCAGCAGCTGATCGTAAGGAATCGCATAGTTGATTGCCTGACGGACTTTTACATTGTCGAACGGTTTGACTTTGTTGTTCATGGCGAAGAACAGAATTCGGTTACTTGCATTGGAAGCAACGGTCAGCGCCTTATTGGTCTCAAGCGTTGACACATCCTTCGGAGGAATCTCAATCGCCATGTCTACATCGCCTTTACCCAGCAGCAGCACGCGGTTAGAGGCTTCCTTCGTGAACTTCAGGGTGACCTTGCCCAGGCTTGGCGCACCCTGCCAGTAGCTGTCATTAGCTGTGAAAACAGCCTCGGTAGCCGGGTCCCACTTCGTAAGCTTGAACGGGCCGGAACCGGCGGCATTCGTCTTCAGGTAGTCTGCACCCTGTGCTTCTACCGTCTTCTGGTCCACGATGGAGAAGGTGTACATCGCCAGAATCTGCAGGAAATTATGATTGGCATTAGTCAGAGTAACTTCAACGGTCGAAGCATCTTTTACCGTCACTGATTTAATTGAAGCCATGCCGTAGAGGAAGCTGCCGGAGCTGGACTTCGCCACACGTTCAAAAGAGTACGCCACCGCCTCGGCATCCACCGGATTGCCGCTCTGGAAGCTCACGCCGGATTTCAGCTTGAACGTATACACCGTGTTGTCAGCATTCACTTCCCAGCTCTCTGCGAGCATGGGCTTGATGTCTTCGGTATTGGCGATGCTGGCGCCATTGTCGGTCTTGATGCCGTAGGTGACCAGCTGATCATAAGCGGCCAGCACAAGCGTATCGGAGGTCAGATCATTGGCTTCCGCCGGGTCGAGCGTGGTGCCGCCCTCGGAATAGGCCACCGTCAGGTTCTTTTTGACCGGGGCTGCTGTTGCTGCAGTATCCGTTCCTGCCGAAGTGGCAGCAGGGGTCTGCGGATTGGCGCTGCTGGCGCATCCGGCAAGCATGATTGAAAAAGCGACGAGTGTGGACAACAGTTTAACTTTTTTCATCGATAATTCCTCCCTTTTCTATATCCTGCCTGCATAACAACTACTTGTGCTGCTGATGATTGTCTGCCGCTTGCGCTCCAGCTGACGTTAATCTATCTATTTCTATCGGGACGGGCGGCCTTGGGGATTCCCCTGCTCGCCTCATTTCCCCGAACGCAACCGCGGGTCAAGCACATCCCGGAAGCCGTCTCCGAGGAGATTGAAGCCTAAGATGGAGGTGGCAATGCCGAGGCCTGGAAAAGTAACCAGCCACCATTGCCCGGAAATGATATATTCCCGGCCTTCGGAGATCATCGCGCCCCATTCGGCAATCGGGGGTCTGACCCCCAGCCCCAGGAAGCTGAGACTGGACGCGGTCAGGATGGCGAAGCCCATCCCGAGCGTAGCCTGCACCATTAGCGGCGCCAGAGCATTCGGCAGAATATGCCGGTACAGAATGACTCTATCCTTCACACCAATGGCCCGGCTGGCTTCGATATACTCCTTCTCCCGCAGAGAGACCGTCTGGCCGAACATCAGCCGGGCGAATTCGGGGATGCCGACAATGCCGACGGCGATCATTGCGCTGCTGAGTCCGGCGCCGATCGAGGCGGCAATCGCCATCGACAATACCAGTGACGGGAAGGACAACAATACATCCATGACCCGCATGATGATGGTTCCGGTCCGGCCACCGTAGTAAGCGGCAATCCCGCCCAGCGGCATCCCGATCAGGAAGGAGATCGAGACCGCGATCAGGCCGGTCCAGATGCTGATCTGTGCGCCGTACAGCACCCGGCTGAGGATATCCCTGCCGAAGTTGTCGGTTCCGAACCAATGGCTGCCGGAGGGCGGCTGCAGCTTATTCGCCATATCTGTGACGAACGGATCATGCGGAGCCAGCCAGGGGGCAAAAATGGCTACCACGGTCCAGATCAGGATGAAGGTCAGCCCGATGGCCGCCAGGCGGTTGTGCAGCAGCAGGGATAATAGGGTCCGCGGCTTGGCCGGTGCGGGCTTCGCCGGGCTGCCCTGTGCTGAATGTGCTGCAGTGCTCACAAGCAATCTCCTCCTCTCACACATGCTGTTCTATTCATAACGGATTCTCGGGTCAATGAACCCGTAGATCAGGTCGACCGCCAGGTTAATTCCGCAGTAGAGCACGGCACTGACCAGGGTGAACGCCTGGATCGGCGCGTAATCCGCTGCCAGTATGGAGTCGGTGACATAGCCGCCGATTCCCGGCCAGGAGAAGATCGTCTCCGTGATGACCGCGCCGCCCATCAGGAAGCCGAACTGGAGTCCGAGCACCGTTAGCGTGGGAATCAGCGCATTAACCAGTGCGTGCTTGTAGATGACGGCCGATTCCCGCAGCCCCTTGGCCCGGGCGGTGCGGACGAAGTCCTGATCGACCACCTCCAGCATGCTGGAGCGGGTCATCCGGGCGATGATCGCCATCGTACCGGTACTGAGGCAGATCGCCGGGAGCACGAGATGCGCGAGGCTGCTTTTAAGTGCAGCGGTGTCGCCGGAGAGTATACTGTCCAGCACGTACAGCCCGGAGATATGCACCGGCGGGTTAAGATCCCCGCTGATCCGGCCCATCGGTGCCGGTGCCCAGCCCAGAATGGAGTAGAAAATATAGATGAACATCAGTCCGAGCCAGAAGATCGGCACACAAGCACCTATCAGGGAAAATACACGCGAGATGTGATCCAGCAGCGATTCCTTACGGGTAGCGGCCACAATGCCTACCGGGATGGCGATCAGAATCGCAATCAGGATGCTGGCCAGGGTCAGCTCAATCGTAGCCGGGAAGCGCGAAGCCAGGTCACTGGCGACCGAATGTCCGGTGTGATAGGCATAGCCGATATCGCCTTGCAGCAGTTGCCCGATGTAAGCGAAGAACTGGATATACAGCGGCTTGTCCAGCCCCATATCCTGGCGGATCTTGTTCACTATCTCCTCCGGAGCCTGCTCTCCGGCCAGCATAATCGCAGGATCGCCCGGCAGGACTCTCGACAGAATGAAGGTGATGACGATAATGCCGAGCAAGGCTGGAATCATCTGCACCAATCTTTTTAATGTATAAGCAAACAATGAATCAACCCCCTTACGACTTCGACTGCTGTGCCTCTGTGACGGAATTCCGCTCTCATGTCAGGTAATACGTGTATGCTGTGTCTTATTAAAGTGTTGAGCTAATTCTACATAGAATTTCACAGCCCCTCTACGTCCCGTTCAGCTAAAAAAATGCACAACCGTTTGTCGATTGTGCACTATCAAGGACTATGAATGTTAGATTTACTCACACGACATTCCAGAAATCTTCCAAAGCGCCCTATTTTTCCTGGAGATAATAGTAAATCAGGCACAAATGGCAGACGAACTGTTCGCGCGGATCATTCAGATCGAAGCCAGTGATATCCCGAATCCGCTCCAGCCGGTATTTGACGGAGTTGCGGTGGATATAGAGGCTGTTCGCCGTCTCAATCAGACTGCCCCGGCACTCCAGATAATGATAGAAGGTCAGCAGCATATTGCTGTCATGCTCCTGGTCATATTGCAGCAGCTTGCCCAGCTTGCGCTCGAACAGCTTCTCGAACCCCGGACCGCTCAGCCCCTCCAGCAGATGATAGACCTCCATCTCTTCGTAGCGGGTAATCCCGCCGGGGCCTTGTCCGAGTCTTCTGGAGATGGACAGCGCTTTGCGCGCCTCGTTATAGCTGGTGTGGATGTCCCACAGATATTCCGAGGTGCCGATACCGCAGCGGTAACTGCTTAAGCCTTCTGCCTTGTCCTGCAGCCAGCCGCTCAGCGTCTTCTCCCATGGCTCCTCCGCGTCACCGCCCGGCGTGAACCTGCGCCCCTCCTGCGTAGGCAGGAACAGCACCGCCCGGCTCGAACGGTACTCGGCGTGAGGCGTGACGCCGCGCTTCTTCGCCTCCCGCTCCAGCAGCCGGTTCACCGTCTCCTCGCTCGGCGCCGTCTCCCCTTCGATGACGGCCACCTCCCACTTGTGCTCCGGGTTCATCCCGAGCTGACGGGCCCGCCGCTGCACCTCATGCCTCGACGGCAGCGGCGGGGTCAGCAGCTCATCGATGAAGTTGCCGCGCAGCCGGAATTCCGTATCCTCGGCTACCTTACGCCGCATTATTTCAAGGGCAAACACAAGCCGGGCTTGCTCGATGCCCACCTCCTCCATATCATCCAGCCGCTCCTTGTCGACGAGCAGCCGGGCAACCGTCCGGCGGTCCACATGGATGTTCCAGCTAAGCGGAGAGTCGCTCTGGGTCCAGTCATAGTCTGCTGGGGAGGATACGATAATCTTCCGCTCCGTATCCACGAGTGCCACCGGGGCCTTAAGGAACTCGGCCACACTGTCGCTGACCGCCTGAATGCCGCTGTTCTCCAGCACCATGGTGGTCAGCGTGCGGTAGACCTCCTCCGCCCGGCGCAGCAGCATCGCCTGCCGCCCCAGCAGCAGCTCCATCACCGGCTGGGTAATATCCGTGTACGGAATCTCGGGCGGGATCTCCACAATCGGCAGACCGCAGGCATTGCTGGCCTCGATGGCTCCTTGTGGAATCTCCTTCAGGAAGCGGGCCGGCTTGATCGCCAGCGCCGCTGCGCCCAGATTATCAAGCGTATAGATCACCTCAGTCAGCAGCGAAGGATCATGGCGGATCGAATAGGCTGTCGTCAGCAGCATCACCCCTTCGCTGATCCAGCCCTTCAGATCCGGAACCTCCATAATATCCACGAACCGGACCACCCGGTCCAGCCCCTGCTCCCCGCTGATGACCTTCGCTTTCCCAAGAACCGAGAGCTCCATCAGCTCCCGCAGCGTAATTCCTCGTGTATTCACCCTTCCGCCTCCCTCTGCTGTCTTCAGTATTTCATGATTTTTCCTGAAATATGCCAATATGCCATGACAATGCCGCCAGCCGACTTTTTGCGTTCCCGCTAGTTTATCAGAGATTCCCGCTGAGCCACAGGAAAATCATATCCAGTTGGCGATATTTTCGGATTTGTACGCGGGATGCTTGCTGGGCGGTGGTGAGGGAGCTGGTTGTAGGGAGAGGTGGAATGGGGGGAAGTTAAGGGAGTGGGACAATTCAATGGGATCTATCAGCTTGCAGTAAAATCAGTTACACTAGTGCTCCTTCTCCACCTCATTCTCACCTTTTGCCCGTATAGCCTGAATTCAGGTGCACTTATGCACCTCATTTTCACCTTTTGCCCGCTTACGCTGAATTCAGGTGCACTAATGCACTTCGCCCCCTCGTTCCCTCGTTCAGTCGTATAGACCACTCCCATTCGAATCTTGAAGGTCTTCACCTCTATTCCCCTAACAACAAACAAGCGCCCCCCGGGCCTGAGCCAGGAGGAACGCTTTAAGGAGATCATAGCTATTAGTTTGCTACACATTAGTTTTCACACATTAGTTTGCAACTCATTAATTTCCACACATTAGTTTGCCGCACATCGCCTACACACGTAGTCTGCCCCACACCTACAGGAATGGCGAATTTCAGCAAACTGCAATACCACCCAAGACAAGGCTTTGCTACGAGCGATGCACCTCTCCCGCAGCAGAAGCTCCCGCACCAGAGGCTGACGCAGCAGCAGCGGCACCAAGGCAGAGTATGGGATCGAACGCGCGGATGCCGAGCCGCTCTTCCAGCTCCGCTGCCAGCCCGATCGTGGCGAAGCCGGTGCACGCCAGCACCAGGACTTCCGCGCCGCGCTCCACGAGCCGGGCGGCACCCGCCAGCGCGCCTGCCCGTCCAGCAGGCTTGCCCAGATCCAGCGTGGTTGTCACGCCGTCGGGGCGGTCCATGCCAATGTAAGCCCCGCCGAGAATACCGCGGATGAGCGTCGGCACCTCTTCCAGGATCGTCAGCACGCCCACCCGGTTGCTGTAAGCCATAGCCATATGGGCCGCGCAGGAGCCCGCTCCCAGCACAGGAACATTCACCACTGCCCTGGCTTCCAAGAGTGCCGGATCGGCAGCACAGCTGATGCCGATAGCCGTGCATCCCTGCCGCTCCAGTTCCCCGGCAAGCCTTATAATCTTCGGAATGGATTCCGCCTCTGTCTGCGCATCATAGACACCCCGGGGCTGATCCGGGATGCACCGGCTCATCACCGGCAGACCATACCGCCGCTCAATTAAATCTCCATGTAACTGGATTGCAGAGTTCTCCTGCAATGTAATGACACGTATGATTCCAAGCATCCTATCTCCTCCTGACCGCCTTGATTTAGATGCTGCAAAAGCATAACCAACCACCCTATTTCAGCCGTAAACAGCAATAGCAGCCGGAAATCCAAAGGTTCACTACAGTGGCGATTGCACCACCCGTCCAAATCTGTGATGCGGCTTATTTAACCTTGCAATCAGCAGCTTCCATTCTGCTTACTGCAGTTCCCCAGCCTGCATAATCAGCTTGTCGTCGATATACACATCCGGCTTCATGACCACAGCATCAATATGCACGCCAGCCGCAACGACCCCGCCGAACGTGTTATTGCTGCCAAAAGCCACATGGATTGTCCCGTACACCTTCTCATCCTCCAGCACCACACCTGTAATTCTGGCCTTGTTGTTGGTCCCGATGCCGAATTCGCCCAGCAGCCTGCCATCGCCATCGCCAAGCATGTCCAGCAGCTTGCCGCCATGCTCCCCGCCGGCATGGATCAGCCTTCCATCTTCCACGGTCAGCACCATTGGGCCGTCCAAGGCACCGATCCCTGCAACCGAGCCGTCCACCTTAATCTGGCCGGTAGCCGTGCCTTCCAGGGGCGCAATATAAGCTTCACCTGAGGGCAGATTGCCTGATTCGCCCGGATTGAGGTATAGCCCGGTGCTGAGAATGCCATCCCGGCCGTCAATAGAGAAACTAAGAACCATCCCTTCTTTCTCCACACGCACCCGGCTGCCCGCAGACAACAGCGCAGCGACCTGCTCGGTCAGCGCCTTCACCTGCCCATAATCCGCAGTGATCGCGCCGTGGCTGAACATATCATCGGTGATCCCCGGCATAGTAGCTACCCGGGTTCCCGCTGCGGCTGCCTGCTTACGCGCCGCCGTATGTGTCATCGAGTGGGTCGTGATACATACGGCCACATCCGCTTTAGCCATAGCTTCGGCTACCGGAGCCGGAGGCTCCTCCCCCGATCTGCTCCGCGGCTGCATAACCAGCAGCATTGATTCCGCTCCCAGCCTTTTGCCCGCCTCATAGACCGACTCGGCCAGATCACGCTTATCATCGTCGGCTACTACAGCCAGCAGTTCTCCGCTGGCAAGCCCGAGACAATCCTTAAGAACATTCATGCTAATTCCAATTCTTGCTTCACTCATCTTCATTTCCTCCCGAATTACACCATTTCTGCTACCAGCTTGCCCATCAGGGCATTGGACAGCACGGCGGGCACTCCTGCGGAGGCCGCCCACTGTCTATGCTGCTCCACATATCCCATACAGTCAAGCACTAACACATCCGCATGACCGCTCAGACGCTCTGCTGCGGCGCGAAAATCCGCTTCCGTACCCGTATAAGGTGAAGCCGCAGCGAACGGCAGCCGGGCTCCGGCGCCTGCGAATTTCTCAATCATTGCGTCCTCCTGCTCCGGCAGAGGGCCAATCAGTCCCAGACGGCGCCCGTCCAGCATCGCCTGCACGACTGGAGGAATGATCCGGTCCGGCTCAATCAGATGGGCAGCAGACGTATGCAGTCCCGGAAAAACTCCCGTACACGCCAGCAGGATCGTCCGAATCCCAGCGGCTTCCATAGCATCAATCTTCCCTTGGAGAACGGACTGTATCCGCTCCCGTGAGATTACCGCAGCGGACCCGTCCGCCATGCGGGTGGTCAGCACATACTCTCCCGGCCCTGGACTGTAGAATTCACGCACCTGTTCAGCCGTGAACCCGTCCAGCACCCCGGACTGAACCAGTCCCGCCTTGCCTTCCAGATATTTCTCAATGATGGGCGCGACATCCTGCCTGGGTGCTTGCCCAATCGTAATCAGCCCGATATTCTTCATTCTTGTCCCTCCAGACGCTATGGGTTACAGCCAAGCTGTGCTAACAGAGCAGGCGCTGAAGGAAGCTCAGCGCCTGACTGTACATGTACATCTGTTATCCTGTTAGTGAGAAGTGACTGCCGGTTTACCAAGCGTCTGCAGTACGCTCATGGAGCCGTACAGCTCAGTAATTTTGGCAAACTCTGCTTCGTTGTAGAAAGAGCATGTTCCCTGCGTTACTTCCTTGGCCGTCTCGATAGCAAAACGCACCGCCTGAGCAATATCCACCTCATGGCTGGCACCAGTACCGCAGCCCGGAACCATAGATTGGGCAGTAATCGCGAGACCCACCACCGGAGCAGAGGTAGCTACCGCAGGCTGAAGAATGGAATTGATATGATACAGCCCGTTGCCGTAAGGGGTAATATCCTGAGTCGTCACCGGAAAAGTAACCGGATACTGTCCTGTCGTCATCTCCTTGATCCGCAGCAAATCTTCGCTGACCCGCAGAATATAGCCTTCTTTGACCGTCGGCGAGATGGCGATCCCTTTGTGGTTAACCACACGGTTGCCTTTGGTCGTATCAATCGATAGAACCGCTTCCATCTCCGGCAGCACTTCATGCTCATTCATCTGCAGAATATCTACAGGGGAATCCATGAAATCCACCGGCTCGTGCGGCAGGGTTGGAGCATCCGGGCAAATATGGGTGGTCACCAGCACATCTCCCAGCAGCACATCCCCTTTGGTCTGCATGTCTGCCAGCTTCAGCGCAGAAGCAATCGCCGCTACCGCACCGTCAGCATCAGAGACCAGGCCAATCCGGCTCGGGCGCGCCCCGATACCACCCAGTCTGCCGACAATGCCGAACGTTGGGGCAGAGCCGCCGCCAAGCTTGCCTTCACTGCCCGGGATCGTGATTTTGACGAATTCTGTGCTGCCCTTTTCGCCTTCCACCTTCTGAAGCTCAACCTTAACCGCAGGATATTCTGCGAATAACTGCTTGACCTGCTTACCGTTAACATAAGCGCTGTCCAGTGCGTTCAAGACTGTAATCGTTTGATGAAGTGCCATTCTAATTCCTCCCCGGATGCATGCTCATGTTTGTCATGTTTGCATTTATACTATCTCATCCGGCAAAATGTCCACAATGTACCGCCCTGCCAAACTGAAACAGCATTTCTTGTCCTTTGCAGATAAACCTTACGCGCAGAGTACACTCTTACGGCTTACCGCTAATGAATAAAGGTTAATTCTCCCAAGCAGCGAAATATAACAGGGTAATGGTGCTTATTTTCAGACAGGAGGTGCTTCATAGGATGAAGCCTGCACATAAGATTAATAAGGACAAGCTGGTCCAGATTATCAGTGAAGAGGCCCGGCGGACGGGGTTCTCAGGGGTCGTACAAGTGACGGAACGGGAGCATGTCCTTGCAGCCGCAGCTTTTGGGATAGCTAATATAGGGGACGTACGGCTCAACCAGGCCCATACCCGCTTCGCCATTGCTTCCGGCAGCAAACTATTTACCGCCATTGCGGTCTGCCAGCTCGCAGAGCAAGGTTTGCTTTCTTTTGACGCCAAAATACTGGACATCCTGCCGAAGCAGGAATTCCCATTGTTCGACCCAGCGATCAGCGTGCACCAGCTATTGACTCACAGCTCGGGCATACCGGATTACTTCGATGAAGAAGAGATGGAGGATTTCGCGGCACTGTGGAAGGAGACCCCGATGTACACGCTGAGGCGGCCTGGAGATTTCCTCCCGCTGTTCGCTAGGCTTCCTATGAAATTCGCCCCAGGCGGGCGTTTTCACTATAACAATGCAGGATATATCATGCTTGCTATGCTCGTAGAAGCGGTCAGCAGGCAGCCGTTCACGGAATATGTAGAACAGCATATTTTCCTGCCTTGCGGGATGAAGGATTCCGGTTACTTCGCGCTTGATGCGCTTCCGGCCCACACCGCTCAGGGATACATCGACAGCAGCAACGGGAAAAAGACCAGCAACATCTACTCCATTCCGGTGGTCGGAGGCGGGGACGGAGGGGCATTTGTTACGGCAGCGGATATGCATAAGCTGTGGAGCGGCTTGCTTGAACACAAGCTGTTACAGGCAGAGACCAAGGCTCTGCTGCTGACACCGCATATTTATGAGCGAAAGGACAGCTATTACGGTTATGGCGTGTGGATACAAGCCGGCCCCAGCGAAAAGGTGCTAAAGTACCATATCATGGGCTACGATCCCGGGATCAGCTTCCACTCCGCATACTATCCCGAACGTGGCATGACCATTACTGCTCTCTGCAACAAGAGCAACGGGGCTTACGGGATGATGACTGCTATGGAGGACTATCTGCCGGTAGAGTAGACGGATGGGCCGAAGGTTAGCCAATTTGCTACAAAATAAACAAGCCGTACGCCAGCAATCTGCTGATTCGTACGGCTTGTTTGTATAAACGTAGATTCCAAAGTGTACTCCGGTCCGGCTAGTAACGCGTTACCCCATCCTTGGTCACCAGCGCAAAAACCAGCGGCTGCGGCGGAACCGGCTGGGCGGAGATGCGGTAAGCCTCCAGCACTTTGGCTTCGGCCTCCTGCACCTTGCTCTCGCTGGCATCGTTCACATGCAGCACTGCCAGCGTATCGCCTGCGGCCACCGCGTCGCCGACCTTCAGCGAGAGCTGAATGCCGACCGCCAGATCGATCACGGACTCCTTCGTCTCGCGTCCGGCACCAAGCAGCATCGCAGCCACACCGATCTCTTCAGCCTGGATGCTCTCCACATAGCCTGCGGTCGCAGCCTTCACTTCAATGAATCTGCGGGCAGCGGGCAAGGTGTCAGGAGAATCAATCTGTGAGGCATCGCCGCCCTGGGCCGACACCATCTGCTTGAACTTATCCAGCGCACTGCCGTCTTTGATATGGGACAGCAGCATGGAGCGTGCTTGTTCTTCGTCCTTCGCCTTGCCGCCGAGTACGAGCATCTGGCTGCCCAGGATCAGGCAGACCTCCTGCAGATCCTTCGGGCCGTGGCCGTTCAAGGTCTCAATGCCCTCCTTGATCTCCAGGGCATTGCCGATGCCGAAGCCCAGCGGCTGGTCCATGTCGCTGATGACCGCAACCGTGTTGCGGCCAAGGTGAGTACCGATATCCACCATCGCCTGGGCGAGCGCAATGGAATCCTCCAGCGTCTTCATGAATGCGCCGCTGCCGGTCTTCACATCCAGCACGATGGCGTCCGCGCCTGCGGCGATCTTCTTGCTCATGACGGAGCTGGCGATCAGCGGAATGGATTCCACCGTGGCCGTCACATCACGCAACGCATACAGCTTCTTGTCGGCCGGCGTGATGTTGCCGGACTGGCCGATCACCGCCGCGCCAATTTCGCCCACCTGGGCGAAGAACCGTTCCCGGTCCATCTCCACCGAGAATCCCGTAATCGACTCCAGCTTATCCAGCGTGCCTCCGGTGTGGCCGAGGCCGCGCCCGGACATTTTGGCTACCGGAACTCCGGCCGCTGCAACCAGCGGTGCCAGCACAACTGTCGTCTTGTCGCCCACGCCTCCGGTAGAATGCTTGTCCACCTTGATGCCCGCAATCGGGCTAAGGTCCACCTGGTCGCCGGACATTGCCATCTCCAGGGTCAGGTCGCCGGTCTCCCGCGCGTTCATTCCGCGGAAATACACGGCCATTGCCCAGGCGGAAATTTGATAATCCGGGATTTCCCCTTTGCTGTAGCCTTGAATCAGAAATGCTATTTCTTCGCGGCTAAGCTCACCGCCGTCTCTTTTCTTCTGAATAAGATCAACAGCACGCATTAGATCTGTACCTCACGGACGAAGGAGCGCACCAGTCCGATGAATTTGGGCTTGGTCAGGTTCGCCACTTTTACCACCTGCTCATGGGTCAGCGGCTCCAGCTCATCGCCAATGGCCATATCGGTGATACAGGTAATGCCGAGCACGCGCAGCTTGCTGTGACTGGCCACGATAACCTCCGGCACGGTGGACATTCCCACGGCATCGCCGCCGAGATAAGCCAGCATTTTCAGCTCAGCCGGGGTCTCATAAGTAGGGCCGCTGATGCCGGCATATACGCCTTCCTGCAGGACAAGCGCTTCACCGTCCACACCTGTAACTCCGCCTGCAAGCTTTTTGGCAAGCTGGATATATTCAGGGTCATAGGCACTGGACATATCAGGGAATCTTACGCCCAGCTCCGGATCATTCGGTCCGATCAGCGGGTTGTCGCCGGTCATATTGAGGTGGTCGGTAATCAGCATCAGGTCGCCTGCCTTGAACGCTCTGTTCATCCCGCCGCCAGCGTTGGTAATGACAAGGGTGCCGATGCCCAGCTTAGCCATTACATAGACCGGAAGAACTACCTTGCGCATCTCATAACCTTCATAGTAGTGAAAACGGCCCTGCATGATCATAACATCCTTGCCTTCCAGCTTACCGATCACGAACCGTCCGGCATGACCTTCTACCGTTGAATGGGGGAAATGCGGAATTTCTTCATAAGGCAGGTAGACTGCATTTTCGATCTGATCGCCCAGGTCGCCAAGACCTGAACCCAGAATAAGGCCGATAGACGGTGTATAACCGCCGAATTTGGATTGAATATAAGCAGCAGCTTCCTGAACCTGAGTGCCGTATGGGACTGTTGTTGGTGTTGTCATAGGTTGATCCTCCCGGATATGAATTGTGTATAGAATAACGCGTATATGAAGCAGTACCTACATTTTGGGAATAAAAGCAAGCACAAGCTTCAGGAACTGCTCGCGCACACGCTCAGCGGTCTCCATCACCTCTGCATGATTCAGCGGCTGCGGCAGAATACCGGCTGCCATGTTGGTGATGCAGGAAATACCCAGCACTTCAATCCCGGCATGGCGGGCAACGATGGTCTCGGATACGGTGGACATGCCTACGGCATCTGCTCCCTGGCGGCGCAGCATCACGATCTCAGCAGGCGTCTCATAGTTCGGTCCGAGCAGACCCGCATATACGCCTTCCTTGAACTCAAAATTCAGTGCGGCGGCTGCTTCCTTGGCGGCTGCAATCAGACGCGGGCTGTAAGCTGAGGACATATCCGGGAACCGTACGCCCAGCGCATTGTCATTCGGTCCGCTAAGCGGATTGCGGCCAGTAAGGTTCAAATGGTCTGTGATCAGCATGAGATCGCCCGGTGTGTATTCGGTGTTGACGCCACCGGCAGCGTTGGTGACCAGCAGGCTGGTTACGCCCAGTTCCTTCATTACCAGTACCGGGAAGGCTGTAACCTCAGGGCCGTAGCCTTCATACATGTGGAAGCGGCCCTTCATCATGACCACGCGGCGGCCTTCGATCATGCCGATCAGCAGCTCGCCTTCATGTCCTTCTACCGTGGACACCGGGAAATGAGGAATCTCATGATAAGGAATAACGACTTCATCTGTGATCAGATCCGCCAGGATGCCTAGGCCGGAGCCCAGGATCAGCCCGATTTCAGGGGCGACGGTGCATTTATCTTTGATATATACGGCGGCTTCTTGAATTTTGCTTGAGGTTATAGTGGTCATGGGTTACACTCCTTCTTTTTTCAAAAATCCAGTTCAAGCTGTGGTGTGATTACTGTAATTCAGACAAAAAGCTTGTCCCGTACTGCGGAGCCTTCGCCCCGAAGTTATCGGCGATTGTCGCGGCCACATCCGAGAAGGTCTGGCGGATGCCGAGGCTGCCGGGTGTCTTGAATCTTGGGCTGTAGACCAGGAGCGGCACATATTCGCGCGTATGATCTGTTCCTGCATGAACCGGGTCATTGCCATGGTCTGCGGAGATGATCAGCAGATCATCCTCACCAAGCGTAGCGAGCAGCTCAGGCAGCGCCTGATCGAATACCTCCAGCGCACGGCCGTAGCCTTCCGGATCACGGCGGTGGCCGTAGAGGGAATCGAAGTCCACCAGATTGGTGAACAGGAATCCGTCGAACGGCTTGCGCAGCTCGTCAATGGTTATCTGGATGCCGTGTTCATTGCTTTTGGTCGGATAGGTTGCGGTTACCCCATCACCGGTAAAAATATCATTGATCTTACCCACAGCAATCACATCCTTGCCGATATCCTCCAGCGCATTCATCACCGTAGGCTCCGGCGGCTTCACCGCATAGTCATGGCGGTTAGGTGTACGCACAAAATTCCCCGGCTCGCCGACATAAGGGCGGGCAATCACGCGGCCTACGGAGAACTCGGGAGCCATCGTCAGCTCACGGGCAATTTTACAGGCGCTGTACAACTCCTCCAGAGGAATAATATCTTCATGTGCCGCAAGCTGGAACACGCTGTCCGCCGAGGTATAGACAATCCATGCCCCCGTCTTCATCTGTTCCTCGCCGTATTCCACGAGAATCTCCGTGCCGGAGGCTGGCTTGTTGCCGATGACCTTGCGTCCGGTAGCCGCTTCGAATTTCTCAATCAGCTCGGCCGGGAAGCCGTCAAAGTAGGTGTTAAAAGGAACCTCGATCTTCAGCCCCATCAGCTCCCAGTGGCCGGTCATCGTGTCCTTGCCTACAGATACCTCCTGCATTTTGCCGTAGTAGCCTGTAGGGGCGGTTACCGGTTCAAGCGGTGGCAGCGGTGCGATATTCGCCAGCCCGAGCTGCTGAAGATTCGGAAGCTTAAGACCCGGAACCCGTTCCAGAATATGGCCCAGCGTATGGGAGCCTGTATCTCCGAAATTAGCGGCATCCGGCGCTTCACCGATACCTACACTGTCCAGAACAATAAATCCGATGCGTTTAAATGAGGACATTGCCGTCTTCACTCCTTTTATAGTTTGCCTAATCTTGTCGTCTGCTCTAAGCATGAAGAAACTCCGGGAGACCCTCTCCCGGGAGCGATTTCTTCAGTATGATTCCATCATAACTTTCTTACTCACAAAAAGCATCTTTTCGGCCCAATCCGATCCGCCCGCCCGTATTCCTAAGGTCCCTCATCCCTGTGCATCCGGCTATTTCGCCCGGGGATGATGATTCTCGTAGACCTCCTTCATATTCTTGCGGGCAATTCCGCTGTATATCTGAGTGGTCGAACTATCGGAATGGCCCAGCATCTGCTGCACAGAGCGCAGGTCCGCCCCGCCTTCAAGCAGATGCGCAGCGAAGGAGTGGCGCAGAGTATGCGGTGTGATGTCCTGCTCAATCTGAGCTTCACGTGCGTATTTTTTTATGATTTTCCAAAAGCCCTGACGGGTCAGCCGTCCGCCCAGACTATTCAGGAACAGCGCAGGCTCCTCCCGGCTCGCACGCAGCAGCTTGTCCCGCATCCCTGAGGTATAACGGGCTACGCAATCAGCCGCAATCACGCCGATCGGGACCACACGCTCCTTGCCGGAGGCACCGCTGCAGCGTGCGAACCGCAAGGATGTGTTCACATCCTCCACATTCAGCGAGATCAGCTCCGTCACACGGATACCCGTCGCATACAGCAGCTCCAGCATAGCCTTATCGCGCATCCCCTGGGGAGCAGCTTCATCCGGAGCCGCCAGCAGACGCTCGATCTCCTCAATGCTGAGAATGATCGGCGGCTTGTGACTCGGCTTCATGGCTTCCATATCCAGCGTAGGATCTTGGACAATAAGCCGTTCCTTTAGCAAAAAATGAAAATAGGCGCGCAGCGATACCGTATTCCGGTTCACCGTGGCTGCTGCCTTCCCTGCTCCGCGCAGGGCACCCAAATAGAGCATAATATGCGTTCTTCTAATCTCTTTGGCCGCGTCCAGGCCCCGCTCTTCCGTAAACTCCAGAAACTGCGAAATATCCCGTCCATAGGATTCCAGCGTACTAGGAGACAATCCTTTGTCCCCGGACAAATACTGCATAAACGGCTGTAAGTATGACTTCATCAATTCACGCTCCTGTCAGACTCAGGCTGCTTCATGCGGCTTCGCAGCGGGTTGAGATCCAGCAGCCGGAACAGCGTTGTTCCATGACATGCTATAGATTGATTCGACATACTTCTCCCTTAATCCTGCAATCCGTCCCGTTACTCCCCGTACCAGTAAAAAAGGCGCAGGCGATCCCCTGCACTTATCCCCTGTTCCCCATACTGGACATCCTGAAACGCCCGGACGGCGGTGCCTTCCGGAATCTCAACATTGCGGGCCGGACTGATCCATGCGCTGACCCAGCTCAAAACATAATACAGCACACAGCTTACCGCCACAAGCATCGTCATGAAATACAGCCGGCGCACCGTGCGGGGCAGAGAAATAATCATCCAGGCAGCCTCCTCAAAATGATATCAGCGTCTGCATCAGCATTCTGCATATGATCCCCTTCTGCTGCGCTTGGGTAAGCGCACGCAAGTGCGGAGAGTAGAAAGAATGCGGGCAGAACTCGTCCTTCACTTTATGCGCCGGAGGGCCATGTTATGTATGTTGGAGGACAAATTAGCCTGAGGTTAGTTAATCTACCTGCTGGCTGGGATGGCGGCATCCGGGTTAATGCTCATATAGCCTACATCTGCTGAATTCAGGGGCACTTGTGCTCTTCATTTACTCTACTTCAACTACCCGTCCAGCTCAATTTCAGCGAATTCAATGGGATATATCCCTTTCATTTCCCCGACCAGCCCACTTTCAGCGAATTTAATGGGATTTATCCCTTTAATCTCCCCGTCCAGCACATCTTTCAGCGGATTTAATGGGATTTATCCCTTTCATTCCCTCATTCAGCCCACTTTCAGCGAATTTAATGGGATTTATCCCTTTCGTCCCCCCGCTACAGCCCACTATCCTTGCTCTCCCGGCAATCAAAAAGCTCCCCTCCAGCCATTCAGCCGGGGGAGAGCTTGCGCGGTCATTCCTCATTTGAAGATGAACTTAGGAAATCCGCAATGAAGCATTCTTAAGTCCACATTCTATATACGCTTATTCTGGAGTATTGTCCTCTGCCGGGTTCTTATCCTTGCAGCGGTGGCATATTCCGTGAAAATCAAGTCTATGATCAACCACCGTGAAGTTGTATTCCTGTTCCAGCCGGTCTTCCAGCGGTCCGAGCCAATCCTCACGAATCTCATCCATACTTCCGCACTGCACACAAATCAAATGATGGTGATGATGCTTCGCCGTATCCGTACGCAGATCATAGCGGGCCACACCGTCTCCGAAATTGATTTTCTCCACGACATGAAGCTCGCTAAGCAGTTCCAGGGTACGATACACGGTGGCAAGACCGATCTCGGGCGCCTTTTCTTTTACAAGCATAAATACATCTTCCGCACTTAAATGATCATCCTCGTTCTCCAGGAGAACTCTTAAGGTCGCTTCCCGTTGAGGTGTAAGCTTGTATCCTTGGGATTGTAGTTGTTGCTTAATCTTGTCTATTCGGGCTTCCATTGTCTGCCTCCCCCTTGGAAAATTACCACACCGGGCTTCAAGCCACTTCTTCCATTATAGGGGGATTTCCTTTGAGAAGTCAAACGGTTTTAGCATCTCGATCGGGCTGGCCCGCACATTCACAGATCCTCCATATTTGAAAATTCTTCCTCACCCGGCCGACACCAGAAGCGGCGTCACCCAGCGCATCATCACCGGCGTCACCCAAGCCTCGAAGCCAGAGACCCCCATCACCAGCAGCGCCATCCCCAGCGAGAGCAGCGTATACATCATGAACGGATGAGTCACCTGCGTGCGGCGCTGCTGTCCCAGTACCCGGCTGCGGATCATTAGCAGGGAGAAACCGAGGGCAGCCGCGCTGCATACCAGCAGCACCGGAATCAGCACCAGATTATGCGGAGCGACGGAGACCAGGGCGAACAGCATACCGTGCCAGGAATATTGACTGACGAGAGTGCCGACGGTGAAGCCGATCAGCACGCCTTTGAGAAAATCCAGAATCAGAATGCCCGGAAGTCCGATCACGGACAAGCCGAGCACCCAGATCAGGCCGACCCACTTCAGATGAAAAGCGGCGATGCTCCAGTATGAATCCTGCGCGGCAGGCAGTCCCTGCTGATCGACCGTCACGAAGAAATTGCTTAAGTAATCTCCCAGCTCCTGCTGCTGATCCAGCGTAAGCGCAGTGACGATAAGCGCTCCGAAGACCACCCCGACCAGAAATAATACCGCGACAAAAATATAAAGAGGCGTCTGTTCCTTCACCATCAGCTTTAGACTGCGCACCCTGACATTCCCCTTTCCGGTCACATGTTACACCATATGAGGGAATGTCCTGATCTATGACTTGTCCTTAGTTCTTGAGCACCTTGCCATAGGTGCCTCCGCCACCCGAGGAGAGCACGAGCTGTCCTGTACGGGCCAGCACGATCAGCCCTGCCAGCTCTGCCCCCGCTACAGCGGCAAGCTCGGCTTCCGCAGCCCGGTGCAGAATGTTCATCTCTGTGCCAAAAGCCTCCAGCAGCAGGTTCAGCTTACGCTTGCCGAGGCCGGGAATGAACTCCAGCGGCACCTGATAATGATACGGAGGCCGGTAATCCGGAACCTGCGGCAGCGAACGGTCGGCAATATGCAGAATACGGTCCAGCACACCCTGGACCAGCTTCGGACTGCCGCAATACGGGCAGCGCTCCGAGGTGCTGTAGGCTTCATCGATGATGCTGCCGCAGCCGCCGCAGTAGGTCCGGTGATATTTGCCCAGCCGGGGATTCAGCCCGAAGTTGGCACTGACCCGGCGTCCTTCCGAGCGCCGGAGCGCCAGCTTCAGCTCCTCGAAGGAGGGCTCGCGCATCTCGATGACATTGTACTCGCGGCCGATTTTGCCGAGGGAATGGGCATCGGAATTGGTCAGGAAGCTGTAACGGTCAAGCTCCGAGATATATCCTGCCATCTCTGAATCCGCACTGAGACCCAGCTCCACGGCTGCGATGCGGTCCAAATCGAATAACTCCGCCATCCGCTCGGCCGCGCAGCCATAGAGCCCCTTGTGAGGCGTGAAAATATGGGCCGGGATCAGCAGCCCGCCCCGCCCGGTAATCTCGTCCTGAAGCACCCTTGAAGGGGCGTACAGGCGCTGTGAGCTGAGACTCACATTACGCATATGGGCGCTCATCCAGGTGCTGAAATCCTCCATCGTTCCAAGGTCCGGCATGAAGGCCAGGACATGGCACTCCCGCCGCCCGGGCTCACGGATCTCAATCTCGGTTCCCAGCAGGATCGTTGTCCCCCGGTACGCAATTCCGCCGCCTGCGGCTATCGTCATTTCACCGGAATCCAGCGCGGTATGAATATCACGCAGCACGCCCGGTGAGTGGCTGTCGATAATGCCGATCAGGCCAATCCCCTTGCGCTCCGCCGCTTCCCTGGCAATCCCGGCGAAGGTCAGATCACGGCTGCCGCTGATTTTGACCGCCTGGCCCTCCGAAGTCCGTCCGATATGCACATGCAGATCGCAGTAGACGCTGCTGAGCTCCTCCGCTAGTGCCATTGGCCTGTCAGCGTGTAAAGATGCCAGGCATAGACCGCCATCATCGTCTTGGCATCGGCAATACGTCCGTCCGCAATGTACTGGTAGGCTTCCTCCAGCGTCAGCTCGGAGACCTCCAGGAACTCATCCTCATCCAGTGCCATCTCGCCCGGCTGGGCATCCTCGGTCACATAGAGGTGAATGATCTCGTCGGCGAAGCCGGGAGAGGTGTAGAACGACTTCAGCAGCTTCAGCCCTCCGCTATGAAATCCGGTCTCCTCCTGAAGCTCACGGCCCGCAGCCGCCAGCGGATCTTCTCCCTGATCCAGCTTCCCTGCCGGAATCTCCACCTCGGTACGGTGCATCGGCTGACGGTACTGCTCTACGACAAGCATTTTACCCTGATTCAGGGCCAGCACGGCTACAGCTCCAGGGTGCTTCACGACCTCGCGGGTTGCGGTGTTGCCGTCAGGAAGCCTTACGGTATCCACCTGAAGCGAAATAATGTGGCCTGCAAAAATCGGCTTCGTTGACAATGTTTCTTCATCCAATGCGGGGTTGCGGTTTATTTCATCTTTTTTCATAGATTTGTGGTCTCCTTTGGCATCGTTATGCATAGGGTGTATTATAGCAAACTTAAGAAGAAAGAAGGAATGCAGGCATGAATAACATCCTTGTCCAAGCAAGCTCATCCGCAGTTACAATGGTAGGTAAACCGGAACAGATTATGGCCGTAATGGCCGGGTGGATGAAGCAATACGGGCGCGATATGCCCCTGGCTTACATCCTGCTGCTCCAGGCAGATTCGCGGATCAAAGCTTCTAAGGCTGGATAATGCCGCTTCGTTCTTCCGGTCAGCGTCTATGATATTCCAGGGTATAAGAAGGAGCTGTCTCCCGGATCATCCCGGAAGCAGCTCCTTTAATGTTATTCTTAAGCGGCAGCAGACCGTCTCAGCAAAAGCCTTGCCCTGGCCGGTCCCTGCACAGCCTCTTATTCGGCTTAGCCCTTCTGGCTCTCGGCCACAATGGCTACAACCAGGCTGGCCACCTTGACGATGTCTGCGGCCTTGATCCGCTCCTTCGTGGTGTGGATATCCTCGTAGCCAACCGCCAGATTCACAACCGGAACGTTCAGACCGTTGAACACATTGGCATCACTGCCGCCGCCGGAGGCGAACAGCCGGGTAGTCAGGCCCAGCGAAGTGATCGCCCGGTCAGCCAATTGAACAACCGAATCATTTCCATTAAAGCTGAACGCCGGATAGATAATTTCGCTGCGGAATTCACTCTGCGCGCCGTGGTCGCGTGCGGTAGTCTCCAGCGCCTCCCGCATGGAGGCAATCTGCAGTTCAACCTTCTCCTGCACAATACTGCGGGCCTCCGCATCCAGCTGCACATGATCGCAGACCACATTCGTCGGTCCGCCGCCGGCGAACTTGCCGATATTCGCTGTCGTCTCGTTATCGATCCGTCCAAGCTTCATCGCCGAGATCGCTTTGCTCGCTACCTGAATGGCGCTGATGCCATCCTCCGGGTTCACGCCTGCATGGGCGGACTTGCCGAAGATCTGCATCGTTACCTTCGCTTGTGCCGGTGCTGCAATCGCGATGGCTCCCACTTCTCCGTTGGAATCCAGCGCGAAGCCCATGTCTGCATCCAGATATGCCGGGTCCATCGCACGTGCGCCCATCAGCCCGGACTCTTCGCCTGCCGTAATGACGAACTGAATCTGGCCGTGCGGCAGCTTCTGCTCCTGAATGACCCGGATTGCTTCGAACAGGGCAGCCAGTCCCGCTTTGTCATCCGCTCCAAGAATGGTGCTGCCATCACTTCGAATCCAGCCGTCTTCCCCCAGGGCAGGCTTGATCTTCTGGCCGGGCACCACGGTATCCATATGGCAGGTGAACAGCAGCTTCGGCGCGCTCACTCCGCTGTCCGCAGGCCAGGTGACGAACAGGTTGCCGGCTCCGTGCCCCGTTCTCTCCTGCGAATCGTCCTCCACCGCAGTCAGCCCCAGGCTGCTGAACTTCTCCTTGAGCACATCGGCAATCTGCCGTTCATTCCGGGTCTCACTGTCAATCTGGACAAGCTCCATGAACTCATGGATCAATCGGTCTTCTGATATCATATGGACTTCCCTCTCTTTCTCAGATACGTTACAATGGTTGTACTGCGTTCAATTGTGGGCTTATGCTCATAACTTAAACTAATCTCAAAGGAGTCACTCATGCAACGACAAAAATGGTTTCGCATTATCATCTACATCATGCTGTTCGCTATGATCGCCTCTACGGTGCTGTTCGTCATCGAACCGTTTATGGCCGGTTAATCATGCTTAGCGCTAATTAACAGCGTCCGGTTCCCCGGGCGCTGTTTGGCTATACGGAAACTGCTCCAGGAAATAAGGCACCAGCTCTTCAGCAACCGTCCCGATGTCAAAAGCGCGCCCTGTGCATTCCTCAAGCGAGGTCACTCCGTATTCCGCAATACCGCAAGGGATAATGCCTGTGAAGCCGCTTTGCCCGATCCCGGCCGATACGTTGAAGGCGAAGCCATGACTGGTGACAAACCCCCGGCGGAATTTACACTTATTGAACTTTACGCCGATTGCACAGATTTTCTCATCACCGACCCACACCCCGGTATACCCCTGCTTGCGGGTTCCCGTAATGCCATAGGCCTCCAGATACGCTATAATCACCGACTCCAGCTTGCGCAGATAGCCGTGCAGATCAACCTTGCCGTTCTCGCCCAGCTTCAAAAGCGGGTACCCGACCAGCTGGCCGGGCCCATGATATGTAATATCTCCCCCGCGGTCAATCTCAAACAGCGCAATGCCCTGCTGCCTGAGCTGTTCCCCGCTGAGGAGCAGATGCTCCGGATGATTCTGCGAACCGATGGTGTATGTGGGCGGATGCTGCAAAAGAATCAGCTGCTCGGAAGCAGTGCCCGCGTCAATCGCA
This sequence comes from Paenibacillus sp. FSL R7-0128, assembly GCF_038002245.1. Classification (NCBI taxonomy): domain Bacteria; kingdom Bacillati; phylum Bacillota; class Bacilli; order Caryophanales; family Paenibacillaceae; genus Paenibacillus; species Paenibacillus sp. FSL R7-0128. The sequence continues at coordinate 5,042,909 of NZ_JBBOCD010000001.1, forward strand.
TGCACCGCTTCCTTTTGCAGCTCCCAGGCCGCCCCGTACTCCATCACCGGAAGAATGGTAACTGTAAGTTTGCTTAGGTTCAGGTTCTCCATCATCATAAGTTCCCCCTTTGCTTCTCATTCTCCCTGTCCCAGGGGTCCGCAGCCGCCTTACTTAGTAGAGCTTCGTCTCAGGGGTGTAGCCTTCCACATTATCCTTCACGCGCTGCAGGAACCGTCCGCTGATGACTCCGTCCAGAATCCGGTGATCGAGCGACAGGCAGATATTAGCCATCGAACGTACGGCAATCATATCATTGATGACGACAGGCTTTTTGACAATGGATTCAAAAGTCAGAATTGCCGCCTGCGGATAGTTGATAATCGGGTAAGACAGAATCGAACCGAACGAGCCGGTGTTGTTCACCGTGAACGTGCCGCCCTGCATATCGTCCAGGCGCAGCTTGCCCTCCCGTGTCTTGAGTGCCAGTTCGTCGATCTCGCGGGCCAGCCCGGCGACATTCTTCTGATCGGCTTTTTTGATGACCGGCGTCATCACGGAATCCTCTGTGCCTACGGCCAGCGAGATGTTGATGTCGCGTTTGACGATGATTTTGTCAACGGCCCAGACGGAGTTCATGATCGGGTAATCCTTGATCGCACTGACCACAGCCTTCATCAGAAAAGCGAGATAGGTCAGGTTAATGCCCTCTTTGCGCTTGAACTCATCCTTCAGCTTGTTGCGCAGCACCACCAGATTGGTCACATCGACCTCGATCATCGTCCAGGCATGCGGGATCTCTGAGACGCTCTGGCGCATTCTTGTAGCGATCGTATTACGAATCGGCGTAACATCGATCAGATATTCCGAGCTGCTGCCCCGTCCGCCTTCGATCTCAATCGTCGGAATCTTCGGTGATTCGCTAAGGTGCAGGCCGGAGTTACGGACCTGCTGATGCTCATCATGTACCGGCTGGAACACAGGCTGCAGCGCAGCGGGTGCAGGAGCGGCGTCAGGTACAGGCGCAGCTGCAGGGGCTGCTGCGGGTGCCGGCGGCTGAACGGAGGCGCCGTTCTCCAGGAACGTGAGCACATCCTTGCGTGTGATACGTCCGCCCAGGCCGGTGCCCGGCACGGCCGCCAGGTTGATGCCGTGCTCGGCGGCCAGCGTCTGCACAGCCGGAGAGTAACGGGCCCGCATTGGAGCTGCGGCGTCATAAGCCGCAGCGGGCATGGGCGGCCGCGCGGCGGCGTGGGCCGCCTGCGGGGCGTTGCCGGATGCCGCAGACGGGGCAGCGGCAGGTGCAGTGGCGTCGCCGGAAGCTGCCGGTGACGGGGCCGCAGCGGCTGGCGCAGCGGAGCCAGCCACTGCGATGCGGGCGATGATCTCGCCGACGCTGACCGTCTGGCCCTCTTCGGCCAGCAGCTCGGCCATGGTGCCGTCTACCGTTGCAGGCAGCTCCGCGTTCACCTTATCCGTGATCAGCTCGCAGATCGGCTCATATTGCTCTATCGAATCACCCGGCTGCTTCAGCCACTTCCCGATAGTCGCTGACACCAGCGATTCAGCCAGCTGCGGCATAATTACATCCGTCAGCGTTGTATTGTCAGACATAATGTCACTCCTTAATGTTTTGTAAGCGTGGACTTCTTGAATTTGCTTCGTACAAAACTGCTTCGGAAGCATAGGCTTAGTTTTGTAAGCGTGGACTTCTTGAATTTGCTTCGTACAAAACTGGCTTCGGAAGCCAGCCATGAAATCCTGCACTTAATACAACATTCGCTCATACAAATCTGCCCAAAATCAAAAATGTTGCTCAAAACGCAGCAATTCTCTTCATTCGGGCGGCTGAGCGGACATATTGTTGTATTTCGTGCAGCAATCTTCCCAATTCACTGTATATTTCATATCCAAGTTGCACTTTCTGCAACATTCTTGCTCGGGTCCCGGTCGCGGTGTCCGGGGAGGATGAATTATTGAACTTAATACTGCGCCAGACGCAGCATCTCAGCCTTGACCTTGTCCTTGCTGAGCAGGAAGAATTTCTCCATCGGCGGTGAGATCGGCATCGCCGGGACATCGGGTCCGCACAGGCGGAAGATTGGGGCATCAAGGTCGAACAGACAATGCTCGGCGATGATCGCCGCCACTTCAGCGCCGATGCCTCCGGTCTTGTTGTCCTCATGGACAATCAGCACCTTGCCGGTCTGCCGGACAGCGGCAATAATCGCTTCCCGGTCAAGCGGTTGGAGCGTGCGCAGATCCAGGATATGCGTGGTGACGCCATGCTCCTTCTCCAGCTCCTCCGCTGCCTGCATCGCAAAATGCAGCGGCAGGCTATACCCGATCACCGTAATATCGCTGCCTTCACGCAGCAGATTCGCTTCACCAATCGGCACCGTGTAGTCGCCTTCCGGCACATCGCCCTTGATCAGCTTGTAGCATTTCTTGTTCTCGAAGAACAGCACCGGATCAGGATCACGGACAGCGGCCTTGAGCAGTCCCTTCGCATCTGCAGCCGAATAAGGAGCCACAATCTTAAGCCCCGGCGTGCCGAAGAAGATCGACTCCGGGCACTGCGAATGGTACAGCCCGCCGAAGATGCCGCCGCCGATCGGCGCACGGATGACGACTGGACAGTTCCAGTCATTATTGGAACGGTAGCGGATTTTGGCTGCTTCGCTAATAATCTGGTTGGTTGCGGGCAGCATGAAATCCGAGTATTGCATCTCGGCAATCGGCTTCATGCCGTACATCGCAGCGCCGATGGCCACCCCTGCAATAGCAGATTCCGCAAGCGGCGTATCCAGTACCCGTTCTGCGCCGAACTGCTCCTGCAAGCCTTTGGTCGTTGTGAAGACGCCGCCCTTCACGCCGACATCCTCACCCAGCACGAACACCGACTCGTCACGTTCCATCTCTTCCTTCATTGCCAGCCGGATTGCATCGATATATTCCATCATCGCCATGGCTTAAGCGCCCCCCTTCAGGCCGGATTCATCGTAGACATGCAGCAGCGTATCTTCCGGTTTCGGGAACGGCGCATTCTCCGCGTAGGTTATAGCCTCTTTCAGTTCAAGATTATATTCGGCAGCCAGATCACGCTCCTGCTCGTCACTCCATAGACCGAGTCCGGTCAGATAAGTGCGGAACGCGGCGATGCCGTCTTTTTTCCAGTTCTCATCCACTTCCTCCTGGGTCCGGTAAGCCAGATCATTGTCCGAAGTGGAGTGCGGTGACAAGCGGTACATCATCGCTTCAATCAAGGTCGGGCCTTCACCGGCAAGCGCACGTTCCCGGGCCTCCTTCACCACACGGTAGACCTCCAGCGGATCATTGCCGTCCACCCGGATGCCGGGGAAGCCGTAGCCGAGCGCACGGTCGCTGACCTTGCCGCCAAGCTGCTTGTGAGCAGGAATCGAGATCGCATACTGATTGTTCTGGCAAAAAATAATCATAGGCAGCTTATTCACACCGGCAAAGTTACACGCTTCATGGAAATCCCCCTGGTTGCTGGAGCCTTCCCCGAAGGTAACGAAGGAGACGAACTTCTTCTTCTGCATCTTCGCCGCCAGCGCGAAGCCTGCCGCATGCGGAACCTGGGTCGTGACCGGGCTTGAGCCCGTTACAATCCGCAGGCGCTTGCTGCCGAAGTGGCCCGGCATCTGCCGGCCGCCGCTGTTGGGATCTTCCGCCTTGGCGAAGACGGAGAGCATCAGCTCGCGCGTGGTCATTCCGACAGAGAGGACAAACGCATAGTCCCGGTAATAGGGCAGGAAATAGTCATTCTCCCGGTCCAGTGCAAATGCCGCCGCGACCTGTGCCGCCTCCTGCCCGATGCCGGATACATGGAAATTGATCTTGCCCGCACGCTGCAGCAGCAGACTGCGCTCATCATATTTCCGTCCGAGCTGCATGAATCTGTACATATCGATAACCTGGCCGTCTGTGAGTCCAAGCTGCTTATGTCTGTTAACGGTGTCTACAGTACCTTGGGATTCCATATAAGAGGTACCTCCTAAAAAGTATTGCCGGCGCTCAGCTTCCAGCCCCGCTATCTCTAACAGGTTCAGGATGCGTCCGCCAGGCGGGTTGACCCTAATACTAAATATATATATGCCCTGATCCTATCACCAGGTACTAAATCCATTATAATCTTTTTCGCGGCAAAAAGAAAAGCCAAAATCCCTCCGCCAAGGCAGGGCTCTGGAACCGAACAAATATAGCCGGTATGGAGCGATATCAGCGCATTACGCGCGTTCAGCTCCCTCCGGCCTTCTTGTTAAGCTCTCTATCGCACGCTAGAATCCGATTGCTCTTCCATCCACCGCCAGCATCGCCTCGCCCAGCACCTCCGACAGTGTCGGATGAGCATGTACAGCCTCCCCGACCTCCCAAGGTGTAGCATCCAGGATCTGGGCCAGCGCCGCTTCGCCGATCAGATCGGTCACATGCGGGCCGATCATCTGCACGCCGAGGATATCCCCGTTCTTCGCGTCAGCCACCACCTTCACGAAGCCGTCCTTCATGCCGTAGACAATGGCTTTGCCGATGGCGGAGAACGGGAATTTGCCGGTCACCGTCTCACGGCCGAGCTCCTTCGCTTCCTTCTCTGTGTAACCGACGCTTGCCACTTCCGGCCGTGTATAGACACAGCGGGGAACCAGATGAGTCTCATAAGGATGGAGCGCTTCGCCCGCCAGATGGTTGACCGCACGGATGCCTTCATGGCTGGCGGCGTGAGCCAGCTGCAGTCCGCCGATACAATCGCCAATCGCATAGATATGCGGCTCACCCGTCTGCATATTGGCATTTACCGCAATGACACCTGTATCGAAGCGGATATCTGTGTTTTCCAGTCCGAGATTCTCGATGTTCGCCACGCGTCCCACGGATACGAGCAGCTTATCAGCCGACAGACTCTGGCTCTGCTCCCCCTTGCGGGCTTCAATCGTAATCCCTGTCTCCGACACTGTGCAGGTCTCGGCATCCACCGTTGTTCCGGTGAGCACCCGGACTCCGCGTTTCTTCAGCAGACGCAGCAGCTCGCGGGCCACCTCTTCATCCTCCTGCGGCAACAGCTGCCCGGCTGCCTCGACGACAGTCACCTGCACTTCGAAATCAGCCAGCATGGATGCCCACTCCACTCCGATTACCCCGCCGCCCACAATAATAATCGAGGCCGGTAGCTCCTCAAGCGTAAGCGCCTCTTCACTGCTCAGAATCACCTTGCCGTCAGGCACTAGGCCAGGCAGAATGCGCGGACGCGAGCCGGTAGCGATGATGAGATTCGTGGAGACCACGGTCTCCATCTCGCCATTCTCCAGTTCTACAGCTACAGCACCGCTTCGCGGGGAGAAGATCGAAGGCCCGATGATCCGGCCTTTGCCCTTTAGCACCTGAATCTTGTGCTTGCGCATCAGATACTGCACCCCCTGATGTAGCTGCTCTACTACCGCTTCCTTGCGCTGCTGCACTTTGGGGAACACCAGCTTGGTGCCCGTAGTCTCTATACCGTAGCTTTCGCTCTCGTTGATTTCAGCCAGTACCTCTGCACTGCGCAGCAGTGATTTGCTGGGAATACAGCCGCGGTGCAGGCAGGTTCCGCCCAGCTTGTCCATTTCAATAACGACAACGGATTTGCCCAGCTGCGCAGCGCGGATCGCTGCCACATAACCGCCGGTGCCTCCCCCAAGTATCGCCACATCACAGGTCATTGTCATGATATGTATCCTCCAGTCATTCCTCTTGAATTCAGTTCAATCTATTATATTGTACTCTCTTTCGGGAGTAATACAAAACATACAAACGTCATGTATTCATGGACTTTTGCAGGTTAAAGCGTTATCATATGGGTGAATTCAAACGGCTGCGAAGAGGAGCGACTGTGATGAAACTGCTGATTTCACGCTTCATTGCCATCCTTATTCTGGTGATCCCCGGCCTCCTGGCGATGACGGGCTTCCTGATGATGAAAGATGATCTGTTCAACTATTTCGCCATGCATGGCGATGAGACTGCTATTCCCAAATTTGCGTGGCTGCATTTCGGCGGCGGCCTGCTTTTATTCCTGGCGGGCATGACCTTCCTCGGCGGCTGGATTCTGGCCCGTGACCGCAAAAAGAACTACGTTGGCCCCCGCTTCCGGGAGAAGCAGCAAGCACAGCAGCCCCCGTCCTCCGAAGCCCGCTCCTAATTATATTCCATTGAAACAGGGGATGCCTCAAGCCATTAACGAACCGGCTGCTGAGGCATCCCCTTGTTGTCCTATGAGAGGGTATAGTTGTAAGCGCTGACGAACAGCACAATTGCACAATGTACAACAGAAAAGGGTAATCTCCAGCAGAATTCAGAAGCTATTGGTCGAGTAGGCGGGGCCTTTCCTTCGTGGATTGTGCCCCTACCCCTCACAGATCCGTACGTGCGCAATTTACGCATACGGCTCTTCACCCCATCGTTCACAATTGGCCTTAATCGTAGATATTGACGTAGATCCGCGGCTTAGGTAGCCTGAATTCGTTTAGCACTTCGTAGAACCTCTCCCAGGTGAAACTCCTGCGCTGACTTCTGCGGTTTAGCCATGTATAGATCAAGTCGAGCGTTTGCATGTAATAGGTTTTTATTTTCTCCGAGTTATCCGTGATTCCATAGTATCGGTAGTGTCCCGACAGTTTGGACCGGATGACGCCTAGGAAATCCTCCTGCTTCATGTGGCGATTCCACCTGACCCAGCTCTTCATGGCTCTGACCTTCTGTCTGAATTTCTTCCCACTCGTTTTACGCTTTACCCGGAAGGTTCCTTTTCGGCTCTTGGCGCAGTAGTGCGTGAAGCCTAGGAAATCGAATGTTTTCGGTTTCCCTTCGCCCTTCCTCCGTGATTCTGCTTCCGCAAAACGACCGAACGCGATGATTTTCGTCTTCTCTTCCGCAATGCTTAACCCGAATTTCTCCAGCCGGAGCACAAGTGCGGTATAGAAGCGTTCTGCATCTTCTTTGTACTGGAAGCAGCATACAAAATCATCGGCGAAGCGCACCATTTCGGCTTGCCCCCCGCACTGCTTCCTCACCGTCACGGTAAACCATAGGTCAAGGACATAGTGCAGGTAGACGTTGGCTAGCAGGGGCGACACCACCGAACCTTGGGGAGTTCCTTCCTCCGTCGGTTCAAAGTGTCCATCCTCCTGAATACCTGCTTTCAGCATCCGTCTCACCAGCCGGTGGATGTTTGGATCTCCGATTCGCAGTTCGAGGAATTTCATCAGCCATTCGTGATTTACATGGTTGAAGAAGCCGGAGATGTCTGCATCGACGACATAGCTGGTTTTTCCCTGCTCGATGACCCGGTTTAGATGTTTCAGCGCACTGTGCATGTTTCGGTTCGGGCGAAATCCATACGAGAAATCCATGAAGTCTTGTTCATAAATGGCTTCCAGTACTCTTTTCAGCGCATGTTGCACCAGTTTGTCTTCATACGCAGGAATTCCTAGGGGCCGCATGTTTTTCCCGTCCTTTGGGATGTACACTCTTCTCGCGGGCTGAGGTCTGTAGCTTCTTCGCTTTAACCGGTCCACCAGGTGTGTTACATTCGCTTCCACGTTGGCTTCGTACGTCTCTTTGGTCGATCCATCGACTCCGGTTGCCTTTCCCGGTTTCATCTCTTTGTGACTTCTCTTTAATGCTTCTGTGTCAATGAGATGTCCGATGGAGTTGAACCGTAACTTCGGATCTGCTTTGGCCATTTCTGCTATTCTTGTTAATTTCGTTTCCATTTTTTTCCCACCTCTGTGTGTGGCCAATGTGTCCTTACCAAGATTGATGGGGTGTCGCCTGCCTTTCCTCCGCCCCCATTACAGGGGTTTCACAGGTCTTATGCGGCAATCCGACTCCCTGAACGCCGTTTGACATTCTTACGTGTTACGGCTTGTTTGCCATACTCCTGCAAAGGTTCCTAAATAGTACTTCTCTCGCAGAAGAGCGTCAGGGTCTCCCGAGTTGCTGAGTAACCATGGGTATACATGCCTGGCTCTTCGACCCCGGGGAAGCTCCTCCATCCTCGCCTTTTTTTTTTTTTTTTTTTTCGGCTGGAGTCATGTTGTCTTCCGGGAAAGTGAGCCCGTCGACCTTCCCGTTTGCTGCATTTCGAGGCTCCATCACTTTCAGGCCTGCATCCTAACTGTCTACGCTTAAACGGCAGGGTTACCCTTGCCGCTCCAAGACTCGCTATTGGTGGCGTGGCTTTCGCCTTTCCAAGCAGGGGTTCCACCTGCTAAGTTACTCAACCTAGGCTCGGTCGCTCCACTTCGTACAGTAGAATTCGAACAACCCCCACTTTTCTGCTCAAATCAGCAAAATCTAATGTACCAAATACAGTAGAATACCATTTTCCACTCAAAAATCAGATTTCTACTGCACAAAATACAGTTACCTTACCAATTCCACCGCCGTAGCCTCTACGTACAGCCTTCAACGCAAGTGTGAGCATTAGCGTGAGCATCAGCATTAGCGTGAGCATCAGCGCCAGCATCAGCGTTACACTTCCCGTGCTTCACCCTCACCATGCCTCACTCATGCCTCAACCATCCCTCATCCTTACTCCCCGGCCGCGTCCTTACTTCCCCGCACCAGCTGACTATAGAGGCCGCCCTGCCGGAGCAGCTCCTCATGCGAGCCCTGCTGAAGCAGGCGTCCGCCCTCAAGCACCAGGATGCGGTCGGCTGCGCGGATCGTGCCCAGCCGGTGGGCGATCACGAAGCTGGTCCGGCCGCGCATCAGCGCCTGGAGCCCTTCCTGAATCTTGATCTCGGTCACCGTATCGATGCTGCTCGTCGCCTCATCCAGTACCAGCATAGACGGATTCGCCAAAATTGCCCGGGCAATAGCCAAGAGCTGCTTCTGTCCCTGGCTGATACCGCTGCCGTCCACAGACAGCATCCGGTCGTAGCCGTCCTGGAGTCTCATGATGAAGGCATGGGCATTGGCCAGCTTCGCAGCCTCCTCCACCTCTTCATCGGTTGCATCCAGCCGGCCGTAGCGGATATTATCGCGGATCGTACCTTTGAACAGGAAGGAGTCCTGGAGGACGAAGGCCATATGGCTGCGCAGACTCTCACGGGTGACCGTTGACAGCTCCCGCCCGTCCAGCGTAATGCTGCCCCGGCTCGGATCGTAGAAGCGGGACAGCAGGCCGATTAGCGTCGTTTTGCCAGCACCGGTAGGTCCGACCAGCGCAATCATCTCACCGGGCTTCGCTTCAAATGAAATATCCTGCAGCGTATCTGCCCCCCCATCATAGGAGAAGGAGACCTCCGAGAACTTCACAGCGCCCTCAACATGCGCAAGCTTCACCGCCGCGCCCTCATCCCGGGCCTCGGTCTCTTCATCCAACACCTCGAAGACGCGCTCCGCACCGGCGATCGCCGACAGCAGCGTGTTCCATTGGTTCGCCAGATCATTCAGTGGCCGGGTGAACTGGCGGGCATATTCGGCAAAAGCGATAATAATCCCCACCGTCACCAGCCCGCGGATTGCAAGCAGCCCCCCGACTCCGGCCACGATAGCAAAGCTCAGGTTGTTCAGACCATTCATCAGCTTAGGAATGAAGCCCGAAATCGATTGCGCCCAATACCCCGACAGCATAATCCGTGTATTGCGCTCTCTGAAGCCGGTAATTACCCGCTCCTCCTGCGAGAAGGCTTTGATAATCCGCTGTCCGGACAAGGTCTCTTCAATGAACCCGTTCAGCTCACCCATATTCCGCTGCCGCTCCTTGAACAGCGGGCCGGTCCGCCGGGTAATCCAGCGCATGCCCAGCATCATCAGCGGCACCACAATGAAGGTTAGCAGCGTCAAGAGCGGGCTGAGCCATAGCATTACGCCAACCGTTCCCACCAGCGTCAGAATACTGGAAAAAATCTGAATCGCCGAGCTGTTCAGCGTCGAGCTGATATTCTCGATATCATTGGTCAGACGGCTCATAATCTCTCCCTGCTGCCTGCGGTTAAAGAAGGAGATCGGCAGGCAGTGCAGGTGTGAGAACAGATCCGTCCGCATCCGGTAGACCGTCTCCTGGGCCACTTCGATCATCCAGACATTTTGCAGCCAGGAGACCAGGGAATTCAGCAGGTAGACGAGCGCCAGCACCAGCAGGAAGAGCCCCCACGTTCTGCCGCCCTCCCCGCCCAGATAGTCGTCCACTGCCCGGCTGATCAGGTAGGGTCCAAGAAGCGACAAGGCTGAGCTTAGCAGAACCATGAACAGCACCAGTACCAGCTTTGTCCGGCGTTCAGCGAGATAAGTCCATATGCGTCCTAATGTGCCAGACCAGTTCTTGGCCTTCGCCTTCGGCTTCCGGCTGCCCATCGCCCCGAAGATCTTGGCTTCGCCGTGGCCTACTTCCAGCTTCGGATAGCGGAACGGCTCAATGAGTGCTTTGAACATGCTGCCCCTCCCCTGTCTGCGATTGATAGATTTTGCGGTACAGCGAGGACTCATCCATTAGTTCGGAATGGGTCCCCTGCGCAATGAGCCGGCCTTCGTCCAGCAGCAGAATTAGATCCGCCGAGGCAGTGGAGCTAATTTTCTGTGTGATCAGGAAGGTCGTGCAGGACAATTTCTTCAGCTCTGCCAGCAAAAGCCCCTCCGTCACCGCATCAAGCGCACTGGTGCTGTCATCCAGAATCAGGATCGCCGGTCTGCGCACCAGCGCCCGTGCAATGCTCAGACGCTGCTTCTGCCCGCCCGACAGATTAACTCCGCGTTGCCCAAGGGCAGTATCGTAGCCCTGCGGCAGCCCGGCAACTGTGTCATGAATCTGTGCTGCCGCTGCTGCCTGCTCAATCTCTGCCTGACTCGCCGCTGCATTTCCCCAGGCTATATTCTCCCGGATCGAGCCGGTGAATAGCAGTACCTCCTGAGGTACATAGCCAATCGAGCCCCGTAAGGTCTGCATATCCATCTCCGTATGCTTCTGTCCGTCCACCAGGATGCTCCCGCTGCCGCATTCATACAGCCTGGGAATCAGCGTTACCAGAGAGGATTTGCCTGAGCCGGTCGCGCCCATAATCGCCACGCGTTCCCCCGGCTGCACCGTGAAGGAGATATCGTCAAGCACCTTAATATCACTGTCGGGATAGCTGAAGCTGACCCGCTGGAATTCCACCTTGCCTTGAACAGCTGACGCAAGACCTTTTCCAGAAGTCATACCCAGCTCGCCCGGGCCATCGCTTGCCGCCATCACTTCAGTGACCCGTCCCGAAGACGCCCGTGCGCGGGAGAAGCTGACCATAATCCAGGATAGCGCTGACAGCGCTCCCATCGTCCGCAGCGAGTAGTTAATGACAGCAACTGTCTGCCCCAGCGTCGCATCCCCTGTAGAGATCTCTATCCGCCCAAACCATAACACGGCCAGAATACCGGCGTTGACGATGATCATAATGAACGGGGTTGAGGTCTCGGTAAGCCGCAGCGCAGCAATAGTCGATCTCATCAGCTCTCCGCTGAACGTTGCGAACCGCCCGATCTCATGGCCCATCCGCACAAATACACGAATCAGCCGGATACCGGTCAAATTCTCCTGAATCACACCATTCACGCCGTCGAGCCGGCTCTGCACATTGCGGAACAGCTCGGACGCTCTGCGCATCAGCCAGATCATGAAAATCACCAAAAACGGCAGCGTCACGGTCAGCAGCAGCCCCAGCTTGATATGTACCACAAGCGCCATAATCACGCTTCCAATCACAACCAGCGGAATACGGGTCATGAACCGTAGCCCCATGAATATCGTATCCTGAATTTGTGTTACATCCCCGGTAAGGCGGGTGATCAGAGATGAGGTAGGGAAGCGGCTAAAAATATCGTAAGAGAACGACTGTACCTTTTCATACAGCTTGTCACGCAGGTCGAATGCGAACCCCTGACTGACATGCGACGCAAAAAAGGAGCTGAGTATTCCCGCCAGAAACGCCACAGCGGCACTCCCTACCAGTACACCGCCCCACAGCCAGACGACAGCCGTGTCCTGTTGCCGGATACCGTCATCAATGATTTTGGAGATCAGCAGCGGCTGCGACAGCTCCACGGCCAGCTCAATCAGCATCATGACCAGCGCGGCAATAGCGGCGACCCGGTATTTTTTAAGAAAAGTCAACATTAGCTTCATCGAAGATACCCCATTTGCTTATTCGTAGAGCGCATCCCGCAGGCGGGTAGACATGGCAGAGCCTTGTCCCGACTTCAAAATGACCCGGCGCAGTGCCTTGTTGCTGCGGTTCAGCTCGGTGAGCTCGGCCAGCATGTCTTCCAGTAAATTCTCCGTATCGGGGATGAGCTCCCCCTTCTCCCGCAGCGCATTAATCCGTTCCTTATATTGCTCCAATTTCTCTGTCACCTGACTAACTTCCCTTCTGTTCACTATATTCTCCTGCTGAAGACACAATTGCGTTCATTATAGCACATCCCGGGCGGAAGCAATGTTTGCACTGGCTACTCCGGCCCCGAGTATGATACTCTAGAAAGGTCGATTTTTGGGTCGTGTTGCAGATTAGCTCAACAGTGAAAGGATAGATGGACGTGGCACAATTATTTTTCAGGTATGGAGCTATGAACAGCGGCAAATCCATTGAGATTCTCAAGGTTGCACATAATTATGAAGAGCAGGGCAAGTCGGTGCTCCTCTTCACACCTTCCATTGATAACCGGGATGAAGTGGGATACATCTCCTCCCGGATCGGACTGCGCAAGCAGGCTATTCCTATCGACGAGCAGACCGATATCTACAGCATTGTCAGCTGCAGTCTGCCGAAGCCGCACTGTGTACTGATAGACGAGTGCCAATTCCTGAGCAAGGACTGCATCCTGCAGCTGGTGCGTATTGTGGATGAGCTTGACATTCCGGTGATGGCCTTCGGCCTCAAAAATGATTTCCAGAACAATCTGTTCGAAGGCAGCAAATATATGCTGATCTACGCCGACAAGATCGAAGAAATGAAGACCATCTGCTGGTTCTGCGCACGGAAAGCCACCATGGCGCTGCGGGTCGAGAACGGCAAGCCGGTATACAGCGGCAAACAGATCCAGATCGGCGGCAATGAAGCCTATTACCCGGTCTGCCGTAAATGCCACAAGAATCCTCCATTGTAAAATACCCTAAAACAGAACATTAAAACGCACTCCAGCCCTCAACAGGCCAGAATGCGTTTTTTTGTGTTCCAGTCTATTGAACCGCTTGAAGCGCCCTGTGCTCATCCTCCTTGCGGACGAACAGATCATGCTGGATCGTAGCCTTCCCGCCGAAGTCAGCACGCCGTGTGGTCTCTCTCATTCCGCCATTAATCCGGGAACGGTGCGGGATGCCAGCTGCTGCAAGGCGGCTTTTGACCCGGAGATATTGTCCCTGATCGAACGTGGTGTACACTAATGTGCGCTCCCTCGGGACGAAGACATGCCAGATACCTCTAAGCAAGCCCACATGCGTCTCCTCCCTTTAGTTCAGATAACGTTCATGAAGAACCCGCAGATGATGCCGTTCATGTCCGATGATCAGAGCAATCTGCGCTCTAACCGACATCGCAATGCCATTGGAGCTGCCTGTACGGGTATAATCATTATCCACCAGACTGTCTACCAGCGCCAGGGTGGACTCCCGGACGATCCGGTAATGCGCAATCATCTCTTGCAGCGTGAAGCGGTCGAACGCCCCGGCAGCCGCATAATCATTCTCTTCATAGCCCGGCAGCGGCGCCTGTTCTCCCCTCGCAAAACAAAGCAAGCGGTAAGACATAATGCGGTCATTATCCGTCAGATGCCCTAGCATTTCCTTGATACTCCACTTCCCGGGGGCATAGCGGTAGGCCCCTTGCTCCTCTGTCAGCCCGCCGAGCAGAGCCAGTACCTCCTGAGTCTGCTCTCTTAGAATAACGCCCAGTGCTCCTTCCGGCGGCACCAGTGTAATATATCTGGACTGAAATTCGGTATACTCTCCTTGCGCAGGACGCTGATTCATGGTAAAAACCCCTCTCCAAACCAATTTTCAAGAAATATTTGCCGGATTGTGTCAAAACCTGTTGTTGTATCTTAGCCTATTATGTATAATATCACCAGGATTACAGATTTGTTAATCTATTTCCCGGGAGTGTAAGCATGCTGGATTTTGTGCTTTATATGGTGTTTTCAGTTTTAGAGAGTTCTGCCTTATTCTATCTGGCATTTAAAATTTTCAAACTCGACATTTATCCAAAAGAAATTGTGTTTGCAGGCTTAATTATGGCATTCATTTCTTACACCCTTCGTAATAATTATGGGCTCTCTAAAATAGACGTTTTTCTCCAGTATACTTTAACTTTCCTATTTATTTGGCTTTTGTTCAGGATTCATATATTTTTTGCTGTTATTGTAACAGGCGTTGCTTATCAAGCATATATGTTAATTCAATCAGTTCTATATTTATTTATAAATAGTACCGGTATATATGAACTGAAATTCCCTTCCATATCTATAGGGATATATATTTTGCAGATTTTAACTTCTGCAGGAGCATTCATTGTTGCTTACAATATAGGCGTAAAAAGAAAAGGCTTTGATTTCATTCCTGATAAACCTGAGGGAAGAGTTACAATTAGCAAAAGTGATAAAATATTATTTGCTTTGTGTATCCCTTCTGTTCTTGTAGTAATACTGATGCTTTACCTTATTGAATATTTACCTCACTTTTTCTTTGTTATACCTTTATTTTATGGTTTTCTATTATTTGGATATCTCTATTTATCAAGTCAAAAAAATCGTGGTGGAATATATTGAACACTCTTGCTTTTAAAATTTCGACGGCTATTAAGAACGCAAATCCAGAAGAAACAGGTTCTATCGAGGTCTTGCAATACTCTCTCAATATTATTCTAAATACTTTTCTTATTATTACCTGTTCTTTATTTTTCGGCTGGTTGCTGAACAATACAGCAGCTACGCTATTGTTTTTCGCAAGCTTCTCCGTACTAAGAATTTTTTCTGGCGGATTTCATTTAAGAACAGCTACTGCATGCAATATAGTGACCACCCTGCTTTGTGTGCTTACCCCTTACTTTTTTATTTTAACGGGCTCTTTTCTTCTGATGGCTTTCAACATGATTAGCTTTATTATAATGTGCTTTTTTGCCCCTAATCCAGATAAAAATGCCCGAATTCCATATCATTGGTTTCCTCATTTAAAAGTTATCTCTATTTTTCTAGTAGCATGTAATTTTTTTATTGGCTCATCGGTTTTAGGACTGGCTTTTTTTGTTCAATCATTAACCGTATTACCCTGGAAAAGGAGGTTGAAATTATGAAAGCCATGACAGCTAAATACGTTTCAAAAGCGTTAGAATCTTCCGCACGCTTCTTTGTTTCCGTTATGAAGATTAGTCTGCACAGCCCTGAAGCTCCTCAAGAACTGCGTAAGTAATCATACAAGGATGGGGAATACATGCGTGTTCTACTAAATGACGGTTCTTCCCGCGATATCCTGGAAGAAGATATATTGTATTTCTCTAATTATAAAAATACAATATTCGTCCATACGAAAGAAGGCGAATTTGTTTTCCCCACCACTCTTTCCGATCTCTTATCAGCTTATAGGGATGAAGGGTTCGAACGGCTAGATCGCAGTAATGTAGTGAGTCTAAGCAACATTGAAGCTTATGATTCGGAGCGTAAGATCGTTCTGTTTAATCAAGGAAAACAGTTTGCCCATGTATCGGAGTCCAACGAATCCAGAATTAAGAAATACTTGACTAATCGCGAATTCGATGATTAATTCACCGTAGAATGTAAAGAGAGCAGCGATCCTTTTTATAGGTTCGCTGCTTTTTTGTAGTCATATATGGCTAATAAAAACAAAATCAATCATTATCACATATTATCCAACTTATGTAAAGTAAAATTCAGAGGGCGAATGACAGCAGACGGATTATATTCCAGATGGTACCATTTACATAGAAGCATTTCATTAATATCTTAATTATCTTTTCCACTACTCTCAACCATGATGGAGGAATACAATGGATACTTACTTTCATCCTTCTCCGCGCCCCTCATCACTTGAGCTATTGTCTAACGAACAATTAATGAACATCTACGAATTGGCGCTGGAAGCCAAGGCTTCACCGGATTTTATCCAGATTATCAGGAATGTTCTCACCACGCGGAATCTTTCAGGTACCCAACATCATTAGAATGCGAAGCTCTCCACCCATAGGATATACCTCCACAGATGCCAAAAAACCATCCTCCACAATGTGCGGGGATGGTTTTTGGTGAGCAACAAGCTTACGCCTACTCGATGATTTCGGTCTTGAACACATTCTCCAGCTTCCCGCCGAGCCGCTTCTTGAGGGGAACCTTGATATCGCGTCCCAGCTCCTTGAAGAAGGTCTCGGCATCACATTTGACGTTCTGGGCCATAGCAATGACAGTTCCATCGGCAACGATATTCTGATTCACTTCAAGCGGCACATCTACTTCAATATCGTATTTTTTGGTCAGTGTCTTGATGTATCTTGCAAAAATCTCCAACAGCTCTTCGTTGTTGAAATTCTCGATAGCCGCTTTCCCTTTGCTGGTGAACTTCATATTGATTCTCATGATTCTTATCCCCTTTTCTGTCTAACCATTTGTAGTTTGTTTATGGATCAAGATGAATAGATGGCTGCAAGAAAGGGCAACATTATTCATTTTGCAAGCACGCTAAGCCGGGCCCTTCTTTACTTGTACACGCCCTTGATCTGTTGTACTTTGAACTGGGTGAATTCCTTCAAGGCCTGAATGACCTGATCCTGTTCCTCTTCCTTCAGCTCGAAGATACCTTCACGCAGCCATTCTCCGAATAAGTATGCCTGACGCCCTTGGCGCGGCTGCCTGCGGAGACTGTCCAGACTTCCCTCGAATATATCGTTAAGCACATCGGTCAGGTTGTACTTCTCGATCTTCTCTATAACCATTCCTGCCCCATATTCCGTCTCATAAACGATGACCTCGTCAGAATCAAAGGAAACATATGACGTTTCTTTGTCTTCCTTCGCCCGGAATTCCTTCAGCTTGTTGAACGCCGTCTCGTAAATGTAGTCCTGGGACTGATTATGCTTAGGCAGCTTGTAGCCCTGCTTCAGCGTCTTGATGTACTCAATATCAGGCATATAGTCGGCCAAATGATACATCCGGTTCTTGAGATCCCCTCCGAGTGCTTCAATGATCTTATCCAGGTTATCCTTAAGCGGGATACTCTCTCCCCGTTCAATCTTGCTGAGCTGTGAATAACTGATGCCGCTCTTCTCTTCCAGCCCCCTGAGGGTTAACCCCCGGGCCTTCCTGAAGTGCCGGATGAAATTCCCCAGCTCATCGGGGTAATTATCGAAATCGTTCATAAGAGCCACCTCTACCTATATCATAACACAAGACAACAATTTGTGTTTCATAATAACAATTGTTTGTGTAAATTCTTTAGGCGAGAAGCGTAAAACCCTCCATATCCCCTTAATATATGGGGTTAATTCCCATAAATGAGAACCATTCTAATCCGTTTTCCTTATTCTCTCAAATAGACCCCAATCTTATCCGATATAACCTAATGTAAACTTAATACCACAACTGGAGGAATGTTCATGTCTTACACAATGGAAGTCAATCTTGCAAAAAACCAGGTGATCGTCAGAGCCTACGGCCTGACTGAGAGTGACGTACCCGCCTACATAGCAGATTTTGAAAATGCTCTGAAGCAGCTGAAGCCAGGCTTTACCGGAGTAACTGATGTGACCGGTTCCCCAACCGTGCTCTCTCCTGAAGTAGCCGCAATGCTCGCTCCCACCGGTGACCGCGCGGTAGAAGCAGGAGTAGGCGGCTGGGTATACGTTGCAGACTCCCCGGTCTGGAAAATGCAAATGAAAAGACTGTTCGGCAAATTCGCCGTGCATTATCCTACATATCAAGAAGCCGATGCTTACCTGAGCAGTCTGGGCAACCAGTCCGTTAATTAAGGTATATGAAATATAAGCTTATATTTATAACAAAACCGACCAAGCAATGGCTTGGTCGGTTTCTTTTACATAACAGTAGCAGCCATTCCGGTAACTAGCGCCTATAGATTCACCACATGTAATGACCCAGGTGCTTTTTGTTATTCCTTAATACCCCGGTCAAGGACGCCGCACACAATATAATATAGAGTCCCAGGAAAAGCGGCATGGACAGGACCGCCTTACGCTCAACAATCCCCATTCCAATAAAAGTCATCCCTAATATGAGATAGGGCAGGACCATCCCTCTTTGAAAAGAGGCCCGCTCCTCCTTACTCAAACTATCCCTAACGGATTGCCGAAGGAACACATCAAGTCCAAAAAAGTGACAAGCCGCTTGTGTGAGCATCCAGATCCCTAAAAGAATCTGCGCTATGATTTCTCCCACCTCCTTTGCTTATCCCTTCATTATAAACTAAAAAAAGCCACTCCATGAAGGAGTGACTTGATTTACTACCTATTTGTCGTACAGTCTAATGAATGGCTAAGTATCTTTATTGCCTTCGTTGCAATGTATGTATGCGCTTGTAACTGGTGTTTTCAGACTCACACGCAAGTCATGATCCAGACGCGGCTGTTAATCAATGGGGACTGTCTCGGGCTCATCCTAAACGAGAGAACATACAAGAACAACACTCTAACGGGTAAGGATGTGGGTACCTTCCTTTCATGACGGGTGCTCCCGCCTATCTGTCTCCAATTCTGAGAGTTTTTTCTCACCGACCGCTTGTATGGAGCCTGATTGTTGCACATTTTGCAGGATTACACTTAAAAATATTAATGGCCACGGTGCATTGTTGCATTATTTGCAGTAATTCCGTTGTTTAGAGCAAGTTAGCGCTGGCTTTGTTGCATTTCATGCAGGATTTCAGCATCGGTCGATTCTATTGGGCAACATTGCTGCACTTCTTGCAGGATTTCTCTACAATGTTACGGGCTGTGAAGCATTAGGCCCATACATCATCGCAGCAGTATAAATTGTATTCGGTTTTTCGCATACAAACTACTTGGGTGTAGTAAAACAAAATACCACTTGCTATTGGGGAATACAATTTCCCATTAGCAAGTGGTATTTATTATTATGCTATTCCGGTATTTTTAGGCTCTAGACTACTTAACCCTTCACATATCCAGCCCCTAACCCTTTCAAGACACCTTATGCTCAATGCGCAGCTTATCCGCTACCATGGCAATAAATTCCGAGTTAGTTGGCTTGGATTTGGAGATATTAATGGTATAGCCGAACAGGTGGGAGATGCTGTCGATGTTGCCACGGGTCCAGGCGACTTCAATCGCATGGCGGATGGCGCGTTCTACACGGGAAGGCGTGGTCTTGAATTTCTCGGCTATAGCCGGATACAGCGTCTTGGTGATGGCACCAAGGATCTCAATGTTGTTATAGACCATGGTGATGGCTTCACGCAGGTACTGATAGCCTTTGATATGCGCAGGGACGCCGATTTCATGAATGATTGAGGTAATATTCGCATCCAGGTTCTTGCCCTTGGACAGCGGAACCACATTACTGGAAGATCTGGAAGAAGAATAGCCGGACATGCTTCCGGAAGTGCTCATACTGCCCTGCGTGCCAACCAGCTGGCGCACACGGTTCGCCAGAACCTCCATGTCAAACGGTTTCAGAATATAATAAGAGGCGCCAAGCTGAACGGCTCTCTGCGTAATATTCTCCTGGCCAAAAGCGGTCAGCATAATGATCTTGGGCTGCGGGTTCAGATCCATATCACGCAGGCGTTCCAGCACGCCGAGGCCGTCCAGATGCGGCATAATGATATCAAGAATAAGGACATCAGGGATCTTACGTGCTCCGCTGAGCATCTGTAGTACCTCTTCCCCATTATAGGCAATGCCTGTTACGGTCATATCTTCTTGTTCAGTAATGTACTCGGCGAGCAAGTTCGTGAACTCCCTGTTATCATCGGCCAACAACACTTCAATATTCTGCACTGGCTACTTCCTCCTTATATATCTGCTATTCAGAAAATAATGATCATCTTCTCTCCCTATAACTTTCGACATCAGGTTTGAATATCCTTCTGTCGAAAATTATTTTTCTTTATTTTTTTTCGGTGTTGATTTATAATTAAATATTTTGTTTCACGTTTCGAGGATAATCGCTGCCCTTCGACAAAAAAATCTTAAGGCTAAACCGCCTTAAGATTGTATTGAGGCTCCTGATCCTGTTGAACCACACCGGAGTCCCTGAGCATCCACTCAATGAAGCAGCCATACCCTGACTTGGGATCATTGACGAACACATGGGTCACTGCACCGATTAGACGGCCGTTCTGGACAATCGGGCTGCCGCTCATTCCCTGGACAATCCCTCCGGTCTTATCAAGCAGACGCGGGTCGGTTATCCGCAGCACCATACCCTTAGTAGCAGGGGTCTGCTGACGGGCCACATGGATGATCTCTACGTTGAAGCGTTCGACCTGCTGACCATCGACAACGGTAAGAATTTGCGCCGGTCCTTCCTTCACTTCAGTGCTCATGGCCACCGGAATCGGCTCCTGATATAGGCTGTGCTCAGGATTACGGGTCATTTTACCGAATATTCCGAAATCCGTGTTGCTCTCCACATTCCCGAGAACCTGGCTTTCCTTCAGAAAATGGGCCCGTTTCTCCCCAGGATCGCCATCCTGGCTCTTGGAGATTGAAGTGACGCTGGACTGCACGATATGGCCGCTGCCGACCACAATCGGCGTACCTGTGTTCATGTCGGTGATGACATGCCCAAGGGCCCCGTACACACCCTGCTTCGGGGCGTAGAAAGTGAGGGTCCCTACACCTGCTGCGGAATCCCGGATGTAGAGCCCGAGCCGCCACACCTTGTCTGTGCGGTCATAAGCGGGCTTTAGCTGAGCTGTGTGCTCTTTACCGCCGCGTTTGTAGACGATGCTTAAGGAATCATTGCTCCGGCCGGCTTGCTCGACCAGCCTTGCTACCTTCGATACCTCGTCCAGCTTCACCCCGTTAATGGAGATCATCAGATCGCCGGGCAGGATGCCGCTGTTCTCGCCTGGTGAAATCTTGGACTGCTCCGATACTTCAATCAGATGATGACCTACCACCAGCACGCCTGCCGACTTCACCTTCACGCCAATCGTCTGACCTCCGGGGATGACCTTAAGTTCACTCTCGGTTCCCTGTACCGCCCTAAGCGGCTGATGTTCAAGCGGTGCTGCGTGGATCTGTGCGGGTCCCGTTATGCCTGATAAACTGAGAAAGAAGGCAAATAAAAGGCCGGGCATTAACTTCCTGAGGTTAGGCTTCAATGGCTGTCACACTCCCTTTTGCTTCTTTCGCTTGACGAAAAAGGTGGTCGCCAATTGCGTACCTATAAGATAACCTTGCCCTCAGGCTTTTATTACTGTCAATCATTGTCCCGCTTAGCTTGCAGCTGCCTTGCTGGCCTCGGCCAGACCCAGCATCTCCTGCGCGTGATGCAATGTTTTTTCGGTAATTTCCACACCGCCCAGCATTCGGGCCAGCTCCATTACGCGGCCTTCGGCCGAGAGCGAGTCCACCTCAGTCATCGTGCGTCCGTCTTCGACTTTTTTGGCAATCAGATATTGATGATCTGCCATACAGGCCACCTGCGGCAGGTGGGTAATGGAGAATACCTGGCAGGTGGAGGACAGCTTATACAGCTTGTCCGCGATGGACTGGGCCGCCCGTCCGCTGACCCCGGTATCCACCTCATCGAAGATAAGGACAGGAATCGCATCATGCCGCGCAAAAATACTCTTCATCGCCAGCATGATCCGTGACAGCTCTCCGCCTGAGGCGATCTTGCCCAGCGGACGCAGCGGCTCGCCGGGATTCGGGGAGATCATGAATTCAGCACTGTCGATCCCCTGCCGGGTCAGACGGTACCGCCGTCCCTGATACTCCATACCGCGCGGATCTTCTAGCGTCTCCATCTTCACCTGGAGGGAGGTCCGCTCCATCTGCAGATCCTTCAACTCCCCTTCGACCTGTGAAGCAAGCTCAGTTGCGCACTGCCGCCGCGCTCCGCTCAGCGCTTCAGCTGACTCCATTAAGATATGAAGCAGGCCATCGCGTTTGGCCGTTAATTTCTCAATATATTCGTCCTTATTCTCCAGAAGATCCGTCTCCCGCTCAATCTGCTGATAATACTCCAGAATCTGCTCCACGCTATCCCCGTATTTGCGCTGCAGTCCGGTGATCAGATCCAGCCGGTTCTCAATATCCTCCAGCCGTGCCGGATTGAATTCGATCTCTTCACGGTAGTCGCGCAGCTGAAACGCCGCATCCTCCAGCTGGTAATAAGCCGACTGCAATTGCTCGAAGACTGCCCGCAGACCCTTCTCGTCATACCGCACCGCATCTTCAAGCCTGGAGATTACATTGCCAATGGACTCCAGCCCTTGCCTGTCATACAGCAGCTCGTATGCGCCGGATACTGAATCCATCATTTTCTCACTGTGGGATAGTTTTACCCGTTCTTCGGCAAGTAATTCATCTTCTCCCGGTTTTAGTCCCGCAGCAGAAATTTCCTCCAGCTGAAAACGGTACAAATCCAGCATCTGATACGCCTTTTGGCTGGATTCCTGAAGTTCCCGGAGTTCTTTTTCCACTTTAGCGAAGGCTGTATATTTATCCTGATAATCCGCTTTGAGCGGTCCGATTACCGCCTCCCCATAGGTATCCAGCAGACCCAAGTGACGTTCAGCCTTCAAAAGGTTCTGATGCTCATGCTGTCCATGAATATTGACCAGCTGCTCCCCGATTTCGCGCAGCATGCTCAGATTGACCATCTGGCCGTTCACGCGCGAAGTACTCTTGCCCTGGGAGGTGATTTCCCGGCGGATGACCAGATGCTCCTCACGTTCTGCCCCGATGCCCAGCCGCTCCAGCGTATCCCAGACCGGGTGACTTCCCGGCAGGCTGAAAAGCGCTTCCATTTCGGCCTTCTCACACCCATACCGGATGGAGTCAGCGGAACCGCGTCCCCCGGCAATGAGTGCGAGCGCGTCGATGATAATTGATTTTCCGGCACCGGTCTCCCCTGTAAGGACATGGAACCCCGGATAAAAATGCACATCCACCGCCTCAACCACGGCCAGATTGCGTATAGACAATGTCTCTAACACGAATACAGCACCTCCGACATGATGATTGCCTGTCTGCCCGTAAGCAGAACTACGATATATAGCCCATAATTTGTGAAATAACGTCCTTGCTGTCCTCCGGCTGGCGGCAGATTATCAGAATAGTGTCGTCTCCTGAGATCGTACCCATAA
Organism: Paenibacillus sp. FSL R7-0128; assembly: GCF_038002245.1. Taxonomy (NCBI): domain Bacteria; kingdom Bacillati; phylum Bacillota; class Bacilli; order Caryophanales; family Paenibacillaceae; genus Paenibacillus; species Paenibacillus sp. FSL R7-0128. The sequence continues at coordinate 5,066,217 of NZ_JBBOCD010000001.1, forward strand.
TTTGCGGCCAGTCGATATTATCGATCAGCGCAGCCACGGAATTGGCCGTTCCCGGCAGACATTTCATCACCACAAGATTCGCGGAATAGTCGATTTGTACAAAGTTGTCCACCAGCACCCGCTTCAGCTTCTGGGTCGGGTTGTAACGCTGGTCGGTGGGCAGGGAATACTTGTAACGCCCGTCATCCATCGGAACCTTGATCAGCAGCAGTTCCTTGATATCACGGGATACGGTAGCCTGTGTAACTTGAAAACCCGATTCACGCAGTGCCTCCACCAGATCATCCTGGGTTTCGATTTCCTTTTGCGAGATAATCTCTCTAATCTTGATATGCCTGTGTCCCTTCATTGTTGCCTCCCGTATTTATATAGTGCTTAACTGGATTCTCCGTCGTCCTTGCCGAAATTAATTACATGAATGTTGGAATTCACCGTATCCACATAGAGTACCCCGCTACAATCCGGGTAGATCAGCAGATAGGGGAGGATATGGTCCCGGAGTCCACTGCCGGTGAATTCAAGCTCCTTGCGGGGGCGGGACAGGATGACCAGATAATAATGCTCCTCATTCCTGGTCGCTACATAATCAATGAACAGCCTGCTGTACATCGGTGCCCCATTCACCTGAAAAGACAGCGGAATCTTCAGCTTACCGCCAATGACCTCATATCCCGCATCCTCCAGCAGAGCGATGGACGGATGGGACTGAATGACCTTGTTGATCGGCACCCGGTCCTTCATGAAGGAACCCGGAGACCCCTGCAGCCAGATATAGATTCTATAAAGGATAAAGATTGCCGCCGCCAGTCCCATAAGTGCCACTACAGCCTTGTCCGAGCTCGCCACTCCCATCACCTCGGTGAATCTATTCGCGCGAGGGCGGGCGAAATCCTGCTTCGGTCTGACAATCTGCCGTTAATTTCCGGTTCGGGGAGACCTGTAATTTCTTATATTGGCAGCAAAAGAAACTCATCTCTTAGATGAGTTTCCATGGCCCGCAGCGCTGAAGGTTGCATTCGCTTCCTTAATAACCGAGTCGGCAAGCGCGGCGAAATTATTCGGCTGTGCTTCAGCCGCAGAAGTCTGCTGCACTGAAGGCTGCTCCGCAGCCTCAGCAGGCAGCAGCTTCCAGTGTGCCAGAAATTCAATATTACCTTCCCCGCCGGTAATGGGGGAATACGTCAGTCCTGCAAGCGTGTAGCCCAGTTCGGCTGCCATGGACAGTACGTTTATCAGCACCTCCCGGTGAACAGCAGGTTCGCGCACAACTCCAGACTTGCCCACCTTCTCGCGCCCGGCTTCGAACTGCGGCTTAATCAGCGCAGCGATATCAGCAGGACGGTTCAGCAGCGCCATAAGCGGCGGCAGGATGATCTTCAGTGAAATGAAGGAGACATCGATACTTGCAAAGTCAGGTACCGGTCCCTTCAAATCGGGCGGGGTCATGTAACGGAAGTTGGTCTGCTCCATTACGGTTACCCGTTCATCATTACGCAGGCTCCAGTCGAGCTGGTTATGTCCCACATCAATCGCGTACACATGAGCCGCTCCGTTCTGAAGTGCACAATCGGTGAAGCCTCCTGTTGAGGAGCCGATATCCAGCATATTACGGCCGGTCAGCTCGATGCCGAACTGCCGCAAGGCCTTCTCCAGCTTCAAGCCGCCGCGGCTGACATAGGGGTGCAGTGCTCCCTTGACTCTTAGAATAGAGCTGCGCAGCACTTTCATCCCCGGCTTTTCTATCCGTTCTTCGTTCGCAAGCACAAGCCCCGCCATAATGGCAGCCTTGGCCTTCTCCCGGCTGTCGTAGAAGCCTTGCTCCACTAACAGCACATCAATTCGTTCCTTAGGGTGTTCCATGTTCATCTCCCGATCACTTCGTTCCGCCTTCCGCCCCTGCTCTTACGAGGTGGAAGTTGACTTATAGGTATAAGTGCTAAGACCCTTCATTGACTTTATACGTGCGCACACGGCTTCAACGGTAAGGCCGGTTTCCTGGCGTTGCTCCTTAATCGATCCATGCTCGACGAAAATATCCGGCACGCCCATCAGGTGGACATGCGTATCATATATCTCATGCTCTGCAAAGAACTCCAGCACCGCACTGCCAAGGCTGCCGGCCTGGCTCGCTTCTTCCAGCACCACCATCCCCGTTCCGGCATGTGCCAGATCAAGCAGCATGGTGTTATCCAGCGGCTTCAGGAAGCGCGCATTCACCACACCGACCTGAATCCCTTCACGCTTCAGCACTTCTGCCGCCTCTTCAGCAACCTGAACCATCGGGCCGCAGGCAAGCACGGCGTAATCCTCACCAGGACGCAGACGTTCCCAGGTGCCGATAGGCAGACTGTGCAGCTCAGCATCCATAGCCACACCCGTGCCGTTAATCCGCGGATAACGGTAAGCAATCGGTCCTTCATTATAGTCCAGCGCCGTCTTCATCATGTGGCGCAGCTCATTCTCATCCTTCGGCATCATAAGCACCATGTTCGGGATATGACGCATAAAAGCGATATCGTACACGCCCTGATGGGTCTCCCCGTCCGCGCCGACGAAGCCCGCACGGTCGATGGCGAACATAACATTGGCATTATGGCGGCAAATGTCATGAACGATCTGATCATAGGCACGCTGCATGAAGGTGGAATAGACGGCAAATACCGGCTTCATGCCTTCCATAGCCAAGGCCGCACATAATGTGGCGGCATGCTGCTCCGCAATCCCGACATCAATCATCCGGTCCGGGAATTCCTTGGCGAACGGGAAAAGTCCCGAGCCGCCCGGCATCGCCGGTGTTACGGCAATCAGCCGCTTGTCCTGATGCCCCAGCTCAATTAACGTCTGTCCGAAGACTTCCGTGTACATCGGATTGCCGACCGCTTGAAGCACCTGGCCAGATTCGATTTTGTAGGGGGAAATGCCGTGCCATTTATAGGAATCGACTTCCGCCGGTTTGTAGCCCTTGCCTTTGGTGGTAAGCACATGCACCAGCACAGGCCCAGATACATTATCCGCCTGATGGAAGGTGTCGATCATCTTCTCCAGATCATGACCGTCCACGGGTCCCAGATAGGTAAATCCGAGTTCTTCAAACAGAACACCGGGCACCAGCATGTTCTTCAGGCCATCCTTCACATTCTGCGCAGTCTTCGCCAGACGTCCGCCGATGGCCGGAATTTTCTTCAGCAGGCCTTCGACCTCGTCCTTGGCCCGCAGATAATGACGGTCTGAACGAATCTTGCTTAGATAGTTATGCATTGCCCCTACATTCGGAGCAATCGACATTTCATTATCATTAAGGATGACCATCAGCTTGCGGCCCTCATGTCCAATATGGTTCAAGGCTTCAAAAGCCATACCGCCGGTAAGGGCACCGTCGCCGATCACGGCAATTACCTTATTGTCTCCGCCCTTCAAATCACGGGCCATCGCCATACCCATGGCTGCGGACAAAGAGGTACTGCTGTGTCCGGCTTCCCAGACATCATGCTCGCTCTCTGTACGCTTGACGAAGCCGCATAATCCGCCGTGCTTGCGCAGTGAATCGAACCGGTCCTGGCGGCCGGTTAATATTTTGTGGACATACGCCTGATGCCCTACGTCATAAATCATTTTGTCCCGTGGACTGTCATAACAGTAATGCAGGGCCAGTGTAAGCTCCACGACGCCCAGATTGGATGCGAGATGCCCCCCTGTTACAGACAGCTTCTCGATCAGAAACTGGCGGATCTCCTCCGCAAGTGCAGCCAGTTCCCCGACTGATAGAGATTTAAGTTGCTGAGGATCATTTATTTGTGGAAGCAGCACGAGTATTCCCCGCTTTCCTAGATGTTGTAAAATATAAACCCCATTATAACACAAACGAAACGGCTGTCGAAACACAGCCGTTTGCGAAACTTCATTTAGTGATCGCGTGACATCAAATAATCGGCAATTTCCAGCAGCCGGGAAGGGTCCTGGAACCCACCCTCAAGGATCGCATGACGCGCTGCTGCGGTCAATTCCTTGACCTCCGCGCGCGAAGCTTCCAGCCCGATGAAATACGGATAGGTTACTTTTTGCTGCTTGATATCACTGCCGGTTTTTTTGCCCAGCTTGCTCTCATCGCCGATGAGGTCCAGAATATCATCCTGAATCTGGAAGGCCAGGCCAATCTGTGTGCCGAAGCGGCGCAGGGCTTCCAGCTGCTGCTCATTCGCACCGGCGATTCTGCCGCCCGCAAGCAAGGAGAAGATCATCAGATCGCCGGTCTTGTGCAGATGAATGTACTGAAGCTGCTGCAGATCGGTCATTCCCTGCTCGCCTTCCATATCAGCTACCTGACCGCCGACCATACCGCGCGGGCCGGCCATCTCGGCCAGATCCTCCACGATGGACAACACGCGCTCTGCCGGAACCCCATGCTTACGGGAGGCTTGTACCACACTGTAGAACGCATGGGTCAGCAGCGAATCCCCGGCCAGAATGGCCATCGCTTCCCCAAAGACCTTATGGTTCGTCAGCTTGCCGCGCCGGTAATCATCATTATCCATCGCCGGCAGATCGTCATGAATCAGAGAATAGGTATGCACCATTTCAATCGCTGCTGCTACAGGCAGCGCAGCTTCACGGCTGCCGCCCAGCGCCTCGCAGGCAGCGGTGACCAGCAGCGGCCGCAGGCGCTTACCACCAGCTTGCAGTGAGTATTCCATCGACTCTCTTAGGACCCGGGGGACGTCCCACTGCTCCGGTACAACTCCGCTGAGAGCAGCGGCAACCCAGCGGCTAACGTCTGCTATATATTCCTCCAGCGGTTCGCGGCCCTGCGCCGCTGCCGAACCGCCCGATGGCTCAAGCTCAGAATGACTCATCGCTATCGCCTTCCAGCCGGTTGCCGAATGGCTTCTTGCGAAGTTCGCCATCCTCCACAGTGATCATTTCAATCTTGCGTTCCACTTGCTCCAGCTTACTGCCGCATAGCTGCGAGAGCTTCATTCCCTGCTGGAATAAATCAATCGCCTTCTCCAGGGGAACGTCACCGTGTTCAAGCTCACGCACGATACCCTCCAGGCGCTCCATGGCTCCCTCAAAATCCAGTTCAGCTTCCTTCGCCATTCGCTTTGCCATCCTCCTTCATTCCCCATACTTGGCAGTTTAGTTGTCCGTCATTAAGCTTTATGTTGACCACATCGCCAAGCTCTACTTCCTTCAGCGATTTGATTAAATGCTGCTCTTTCTCGTCATACACAAGGCTGTAGCCCCGTGACATGACCTTAAGCGGGCTGAGCGCATCCAGATGGCGCAGCTCTGCCCCGAACCGCGCGCGCTTATCTGCAAGGCGCGCCTGCATGGCCGCCGTCAGCTCACGGGTGAGGCCATCCGTGCGCCGGCGGGCAGCGCTGACGCTGCTAAGCGGATGGAAGCGCTGCAGGCTCTGGTGCAGCAGCGCGCTGCGCCCCTGCGCGCGGCTGTGCCTTGCCTCTGCTGCGCGGAGCAGGGCCGCGCGCAGCATATCCAGCCGCTGCGCGTGCTGGGCCAGCTGCCGGCGGGGGCCGGCCAGCGCCAGCGAGCGCTGCAGCGCAGCGAGGCGTTCGCCGCCGCGCTGTGAGCGGCGCAGCAGCCCTTGGCGCAGCCGCTGCCGGGCCATGCGCAGCTGCCCGGCCAGCTCGGCTGCGCTCGGCACAGCGAGCTCCGCCGCTGCCGTAGGGGTGGCCGCCCGGAGATCGGCGGCGAAATCGGCGATCGTGAAGTCGGTCTCGTGGCCAACGGCCGAGATGACCGGAATCCCGGAGGCCGCAATCGCCCGGGCAACGGCCTCTTCATTGAAGGCCCACAGCTCCTCCAGAGAGCCGCCGCCGCGCCCGACGATCAGCACATCGGCCTCTCCCATGGCATTCAGGTTCTGTATGGCCTGTACAATGGACGGTCCAGCCCCCTTTCCCTGCACTAGTACAGGGTGGAGTACAATCGCAACCTGCGGGTAGCGCCGCTGCAGGGTGATGATGATATCCCTCACAGCCGCTCCTGTCGGGGAGGTCACAACCCCGATGCAGCGCGGGAATTGCGGCAGCGGACGCTTGCGCTCCGCTGCGAACAGGCCTTCCTTCTCCAGCTTGCTCTTCAGCTGCTCGTAAGCCAGATACAGGCTGCCGATTCCGTCAGGCTGCATATGTGTTGCATAGAACTGGTATTGCCCGTCCCGTTCATATACAGTCACATTTCCCCTGGCGATTACCTTCGTGCCTTCCTTCGGCACGAACGGCAGCCGCGAGTTATGCGAAGCGAACATGATGGCTTTGATCCGGCTGCTCTCATCCTTCAGCGTGAAGTACATATGCCCGCTTCCGTGATGGGTGAAATTCGAGATTTCACCGCGAATCCATACGTCGGACAGCAGCACATCCGAATCCAGCTTCATACGGATATATTTGTTAAGCTCCTTGATGGAGTAGATCTGCCGCTCTGCCGCCATAAGTCCGGCCTACTTCAGGCCGCGGCGGCGTTTGGCCGCGATCAGCGTGTTGCTCATCAGCATGGTGATGGTCATCGGTCCAACTCCGCCCGGCACAGGCGTAATGAACCCGGCCACTTCCCGGGCACTCTCATAATCGACATCGCCGGCAAGCTTGCCGGTATCCAGACGGTTCATGCCAACATCAATCACAATCGCACCCGGCTTCACGAACGAAGCATCGATGAAGTTGGCCCGTCCAATCGCTACCACCAGGATATCGGCCTGGCGGCTAAGCTCAGCCATATTCGCTGTGCGCGAGTGGCACATCGTTACTGTGGCATTCTCCCGCTGTAACAGCAGGGATACAGGCTTGCCGACAATATTACTGCGGCCGATCACTACCGCATGCTTGCCGGAAATGTCCGTACCGGTCCGCTTGATTAGTTCAATAACCCCGGCAGGTGTACAGGGAAGCAGACTGTCGTCCCCGATGACGAGGTTCCCCACATTGACCGGGTGGAAGCCGTCCACATCCTTCTCTACCGAGATGGCGTCAATCACAGCCTTCTCTTCAATATGCTTCGGAAGCGGCAGCTGAACGAGGATGCCGTCAATATCGCTGCGGCCGTTCAGGTCCGCCACCAGTGCCAGCAGCTCCTGCTGGGTGGTAGCGGCATCCAGCCGGTGCACCTCGGAATGGAAGCCCAGTTCAATACAAGACTTCTCCTTGTTGCGCACATAGACCTGGGAAGCCGGATCTTCACCGACCAGAACGACAGCCAGACCCGGCTTCACGCCGCGCTCCGCTAAGTCTGCAACCTCCCGGGCAATCCCGATCCGAATGTCGTCCGATACCTGTTTACCGCTGATAATCGCTGCTGTCATGTAAGTCTCTCCCCTATTGTCTATTGAAGGCTTATAAGCCTGTTACTGCCGCTTGCTGTGAATCTGAATCTGAATCCGAAGCTGAAGCTAAACTACAGCTCAGCTCTAAGCGTGTCCACATCCTGAATCATTTTGCCGAGGACACCATTCACGAATTTACCGGAATCCTCTGTGCCGAAATGCTTGGCCAGATCAATCGCCTCATTGACAGACACCTTGGCCGGCACATCGCTGGCGAAGATCATCTCGAAGGTAGCCAGACGCAGAATCTGACGGTCTACACGTGACAAGCGGCTCATCTGCCAGCCCTTAAGATAATGCTCCAGCATATCGTCGATCGCCATTTTGTGTTCCCACACGCCGTTGACATGCGTAACTACATAAGCCTTCAGTTCGATCTCATCCGTAATGACACGCTCGGTTTCGTTCTCATCCGCCGCTTCTTCAATCAGCATGTCAACCGCTTCGGTAACCTCTACATCGTTCATTTCCATCTGGTACAGGCTTTGTACAATAATTTCTCTCGCTAAACGTCTCTTCATGTGTTCCTCCTACGAACTAACCTCTTGTTTTGGTGTTACAGATTACAACGATTATAACCGGACCAGCTTCTATACTACATTTCCTCACATAAACAGCCGCATAGGCTGATATAGGAGCATTTATACCCTTAATTTTCTCAAAAAGCCCACTCCGGGCAATTTATATTGCCTTTTCAGCAAAAAACCGCGCAGCCTTTCTTCCGCAGGTCAGCAACTCAAAGTAACGGGTTCCAGGCTTCCGGGAGAAAGACTATCGCGGTTCATTTGAAGGGACGCCAGCGTCCGGACAGCCGCTCTGCGATCTCCTGCCATTGAAACAGGGGACCCTGCGCGGTATCCTTTCGTTTGCCGAACGTATATCCGATGAACACTACCAGTGCAAAGAACAGCATATCCCAAAAACCGCTAATCAGATAAATCAATCCGAGAAAGACACCGAAGGCAACTCCGGTAATTCTACCCCCGTGACTTTCCCATACTTCTCTCCAGGACATAAGGGAAACTCACCTCTATTCCACTCGACTTTTGAAGCTTGGTGCCTGTGTGAGGTTAGCAATGTATACAGACACATCTGCAACCGGAATTCCGGTTGTCTCCTGTACGAAATCATGTACCTGGCGCTGTACATCCGTAGTAAGCAGCGGCAGTGAATGCTCACCGTCGACGACCGCCCGGATCATAATCTCAAGACCCGCCTGTGAGACACGGATGCGCGATTTCAGGTCGCGGATGCCCTTCACTTTGCCCGCAGCCTTCAGACTCAGGTTCTCAATGGTCTCCATTGAGATCTGAATATCCCCATACTCTGTACGCTGATCCACAGACGGCAGGGAAGCGCGGTCACGGCGCAGGGAGATGTAGAAGAAGCGGATGCTCAGCAGGAACAGAATGACCGCCACCGAGATCGCAGCGATATAGACCGCCGGTCCGTCCGAAATCTCATACTTGTCCGGAATGACACCGCTTAAGAGGAGGATGGCAGTTACAGATAGTATTCCAATGCTTAAGCTGTACAGGAACAGCAGAAGCCTGTCCAGAATTTTGGCCACGAGTCTCACAACCTCCTTAAATTAAGGTAAACCCTCGACGCACTGTCGGGGGTTTATGGAAGAACTGAACCCTTACTTCACGCGGATAACCGCATCCGTGTCCTCGCTCTTGTCAATGCTTGTATTGCTTTTGAACTGCACATCATGGATATGCACGTTCACTTCCACAACGGTCAGACCGGTCATGGTTTCGATGGAACGCTTAACATTGCGCTGAATTTCAGCAGCCACTTCCGGAAGACGGTAGCCGTATTCGATAATTACGGACACATCCACCGCAGCCTCGCGCTGTCCAACCTCAACCTTAACCCCTTTGGACAGGTTCTTGCGTCCGAGAAGCTCCACGATTCCGCCGGCGAAACCGCCGCTCATTCCGGCCACACCTTTCACCTCAACGGTTGCCAAACCGGCGATAACCTCGATCACCTCTGGAGCGATCTGGATTTCACCGATTTCCGTACGTTCAAATTCTGTCGGCAATGTACTCATTTGGACTTCACACCTTTCCAGCAAAAAAGTTGTAGGGGCACTTCAAGCGGGCAGTACGCCTCTTATTAAACATACTATATCATTTGACGAACTTTATGACAAACCATGAGAAGCCGTCCTAAACTTCATACTCCTCAAGGAACTTGATATCGAAGTTCCCGTCCAAAAACACCGGATGCTCCAGCAGTCTCTGGTGGAATGAAATGGTGGTATGTATGCCCTCCACCGCAAATTCAGCCAGTGCACGCTTCATCTTGGCTACAGCCTCTTCCCGGGTCGGTGCCCAGACGATCAGCTTGGCAATCATGGAGTCATAAAAAGGTGAAATGGTACAGCCCGGATACGCCGCGCTGTCGACCCGCACCCCAAATCCGCCCGGTGGCAGATAGAAGCCGATTTTGCCCGGAGACGGCATGAAATTACGCTCAGGGTCCTCGGCATTAATGCGGCATTCAATCGACCAGCCGTTGATCACAATATCCTCCTGGGTGAAGGAGAGGGGATTACCTTCCGCTACTGAGATCATTTCCTTAATGAGATCGACGCCGGTGACCATCTCCGTTACCGGATGCTCCACCTGAATCCGTGTATTCATCTCCATGAAATAGAAATGTCCGTCAGGACCCAGCAGGAATTCCAGGGTACCTGCCCCCGAGTAATTAACTGCCAGTGCAGCCCGTACCGCCGCTTGGCCCATCGCATCGCGGACCTCCGGGGTAAGTACGGCGCAAGGCGCTTCTTCGATCAGCTTCTGGCGGCGGCGCTGCACAGAGCAGTCACGCTCGCCCAAGTGGACGACGTTGCCGTGATTATCGGCGATGATCTGAATCTCCACATGCTTCATGCCGGTCAGGAATTTCTCCAGATAGACTCCGGCGTTGCCGAAATTCTTCTGCGCTTCCTGCTGGGCAGCGGTAATCTGCTTCACCAGTGACTCTTCATCCTCGGCGATGCGGATGCCCTTGCCTCCGCCGCCTGCCGTAGCTTTGACGATAAGCGGGTACCCGATATCACGGCCGAGCATCACGGCTTCCTCTAAGTCACCGACAATCCCGTCCGAGCCCGGTATAATCGGAACTCCGGCCAGCTTCATCGTTTCTTTGGCAACAGCCTTGTCGCCCATCCGGGTAATCGCATCCGGAGACGGGCCGATGAAGGTAATGTTACAGGATTCACAGATCTCGGCGAAATCCGCGTTCTCGGCCAGGAAGCCATAGCCGGGGTGAATAGCATCGCATTCCGTCAGCGTGGCAACGCTCATAATATTAGTAAAGTTCAAATAGCTGTCCTTGGCGGGCATCGGTCCGATACAGTACGCCTCATCCGCAAGACGTACATGCAGGGAATCGCGGTCCGGCTCCGAATAGACAGCCACGGTGGCAATACCCAGCTCGCGGCAGGCCCGGATAATGCGGACCGCAATCTCGCCGCGGTTGGCAATCAACACTTTTTGAATGTTCATGCGTTTCCTCCCAAAGTTTAGCGAAGCTTGCAAGCTCCTCTTCATTCTCGCGGCAATTATTCCGCTCTCACCAGAAACAGCGGCTGACCGTATTCCACCAGTTGGCCGTTCTCAACCAGGACAGAGACAATCTCGCCCTTCACTTCGGCTTCCAGCTCATTCATCAGCTTCATCGCTTCAATGATGCAGACCGTAGATTTCTCATTCACCCGGTCTCCGACATTAACAAAGGAAGGCGTCTCCGGTGAAGCGGCACTATAGAAGGTCCCAACCATCGGCGAGACGATTTTATGTAATGCGCCTTCAGCGGAGGTTGCGGGCTGCTGCGCCGCAGCAGGAACTTCACTAACAGCCTGAGGGGCAATAATCTGCGGACTTTGCGGCTGCGGGGCTGGCGTAAAGGGGTAGGTATAAGGAGCCGCCTGAATTACTGTTCCTTCAGCTTCAGAGCGATCCGGTTTACGGATAGCCAGCTTCATACCTTCGCTTTCAATCTCCAGCTCGTGCACGGAGGAAGTCTGGTCCAGCAATTGAATCAATTCCTTAATCTCGCTTAACTTGAACATTGGGTAGTTCACTCCTTCAGCTTTCTCTCGAAGCCATTTTGGGACGCTGGCTGAGCAGGGTACGATATCCGTTCTGACAAGCATACCCGTAACGCGGGTCTGCTCTGTAATTCTCTTGAATCGCTACCTTGTGTAACCGCTGCCTGCGTAATCTTCTTTTTCTATACATCGATAACTTTATGTATTATATCACAAACGCTAGAAATGGAAAGAGCCTGGGACGCGCCCGGGCTCTTTCGGCATTTTATTCTATTTTCCCTGGTTTTATTCAGCTGGCTTACTGCTCCGAGACGTATTGGACCTTAATCTTGTCCTGGGTAACGCTCAGTTCCTTCATTACAAAATCCACGATGCCGACCGCCTGCTTCACATCCAGCTTATCGCTAAGCACCACGATCGTGTAGGCGTCACCGGCTTCTTCTTTCACAATGGCCTCACCGTATTTTTGTTGAAGCTTCTCTTCAATCCCGGTAATCTTGGACTCTTTCTCTTCCAGCTTGCTGAGCTGCTCCTGGGCTGCTGCATTCTCAGCCGGTGTCTTATCCATATCGTTAATCAGCGCCAGCAGATCATTGTGATCCTTCAGGTTCTTCTGTTCGCGTTCGTACAGGTAGTTCGTGAACAGGCTGCTCGCCGATACGCTCTGCGAAGCCACTTCATCCAGAATCGCCTCGTCGTCCTTCGCCGGAGTCTTGTCTACAGCGGCTGACGTATCCTTGCTGTCTTTGCTGTCCTTGGTATCCTTGGTGTCCTTATTTTCCTTGGTATCCTTGCTGCCAGCTGTATCCTTACCTTTATCAGCTGTAGTAGTGGCCGCCTTGTCCGTTGCAGCAGTTGCATCCTTGGCAGTGTTACTGCTGTCAGCAACCACACTGCTGTCATCTATCACGGCCGGAGTCGTGCTGTCATCAGTTGCCACTGTCGATGCCGCTTCATCCTTGGTGGTCTTGCTGCTGTCATCCACGGTTCCTACTGCAATTCCTTTGTCCGTGCTGACCTCTTTGATGACAAGTCCGCTGTCCAGCGTAGTCGCGGTTCCGCCGCCCGTTCCGTCTTTTATAGTATCCACCTGGATGCTGCCTGCGGTTTCTTTGGGGATGGGAGCCCCCGTATCTTCCGTGAACAGATAATATGCAGAGAGCACTACCATCAAACTGAGCATAGAAACCAGCCAAATCGTTTGTCTTTTGCCCTTCATTGTTTATACCTCCTATAATTTTGTTGCCAGCCCTCTTGTCGTCTCTTAGTCGTGTGCATCGTACAAGCCTCTTCTGTTAAAGCATATGCCGGGGTTGCCGGAGACATGCCTATTCCTGCTTGCGCGGGACAACAGAAATCCGGTAGACCGGTACGTTAAGCCCTTTTTCAACCGCCTGCTCAATCAGACTGCGCACGACCTTGTTCTCTGCCCCTTTGGCGACCACCAGCACTCCCCGTACCTGAGGCTTCACCCGCTTGGTGATGATCGGAGCCTCGTTCCCTGACTGGCTGTAAGTGACGATCTGGCCGTCCCTGGTGTACTGTGTGGTATGGCGTTTACCGCCGCTGGCATCTGTTTCTTCACTTTGCTGCTGCGAGTCGTTCATATTGCGCTGCACGATAATCTCCTCTGTGGAATCTACGGTGACCATGATATCCACAGTACCGACCCCCACGATTTTCTCCAGAATCCCCTTCGTGCGGTTCTCCATCGCCAGTTCGATGCTGTCAAAAGAATTCGCGCTCCCGGTCTCCTGCTGCAGGACTGTCTGCGAGGTCCCGCTGTCCGGCGGTTCACGCCCTGTGTTCTCGTTGTCCAGCTTCTTCACATTCACGAAGGAGTTGAACAGCATAATTGCAACACCCAGCAGGCCGATAATGATCAGCCAGCGGAAGGTGTGGCTGCGCTTCGGGCTGCCGTTGCCGCCTCCGGCCCACTGCTCCAGCTTTTTCAGCCAATTGCCCATTGATTTCCCTCCTTCAATTATGATTTCACGGTACCGCCCCCGCTGCTTTGCACCTTGATCAGAGCGGGGTCCAGGTTCCAGTTCTTCTCCAGCAGCTGGATAATTGTTCCGGCTTCTTCCGCCAGGGTCTCCTGCACTCCCTCAGTGCCGCTCCCGGAAGAGGAGGACGCCGGAGCCGAACCACCACCTGAGGATGACGCTTCCTGCGCTTTACCATCTCCCCCGCTGCCTTCCAGGCTGACCTGGACCGGCTCCACAGGGTTAATCTGTATCGGCCCGGCTGACGGGAGGGATGCAGTACCATTGCCCGGCACAGCCCCTCCAGAGGCGCTCTGCTCCGGCGGAAGCGCTACTGTGACCGAGGAGATCAGCGGCACCTCCTCGCCGAGCGGCGCATCTGGATTCGGGCCCATGGCCAGGGCCACTGTCACCTTCACCCCGCCGAGCCCGGTGCTCCCGGCAATCTGGTCGCGCATCTGGCCGGCTACTTCTTCGGCAGCCAGCTTCAGGCTCTGCTCACGCGCTCCGGCAGCCAGCATCCGCCCGTCCGCCAGAATCTTGTCCAGCGAATCCGGTGCGCCCTCCGCTCTGTTCAGCAGCCCCCCGCTTCTCTCCTGCTGCTGCATCGCCACGGTCAGCTCCTTGCTGGCATCTCCCTTCAGCAGAGAGATTATCGGGCTTAGCATTGTCAGCAGAACCAGCAGGCTGAGCACCAGTCTGGCGTACCGTTCCATGGATTTGCTGGGCAGCAGCATCTCCACGAATGCAGCCATCAGCACGACGAGAATCAGCTCATGGAGCCAACTGCTGAGCCAGGACATGGCGCACCTCCTTGTCATTTCGTTCTAGCGCATCATCACGGTCACATTGCCCGCAGTCAGCATAATGGTTACAGCCAGGAAGAACATCAGCGAGACGGCGGCCAGCGCCGCGAAGACATAAATCATGCTTTTGCCGATCGTCTGCAGGCAGGTCACGATCGGTGTCTCGCCCAGCGGCTGCATAACGGCGGCGGCCAGATTGTAGATCAGGGCGAGGATCAGAATTTTGATTGCCGGGAACGCGCACAGGAAGAGGATAATGATCACTCCCGACAGCCCGATGGCGTTCTTCACCAGCAGTGAGGCCGAGATGACCGTGTCCGTGGCATCCGCGAACATTTTACCGATCACTGGCACGAAATTCCCTGTAATATATTTGGCCGCACGTATGGTCACTCCGTCTGTAACCGAGCTGGTAATCCCCCGGACGGAGATCACGCCGAGAAACACCGTCAGCAGCACCCCGAGCAGCCCGGCCCCGATATTGCGCAGCAGGTTCGCCAGATGGGTCAGCTTGTATTTCTCAGACATTGCGCTCACCAGATGCAGCACCGCCGAGAAGAACAGCAGCGGGAAGACCAGCGTATGAATCAGCGTGCCTACGGTATGGATCATGAATACGATCAGCGGATGGGTCACCGACACCGTGACGATATTGCCCATTGAGGCCAGCAGCGCGAACAGCAGCGGAATCATAGCCATCATGAAGTCGATCATCCGGTCGATGGCATCCTTGGCATAGCCGATAGCGACATTGAAGCTGTTAACAGCTATGACCAGCACCACCATGTAGCAGAGCATATAAGCGATCTTGCTGACGGATTTCCGTTCAAAAGCGGTCTGCAGCGTCTCCAGAATCATACTCAGCACACTGATCATCACAATCGTGACCAGCAGCTTGCCGTTGTAGAGCACCTCATGCCACATGAAGTTCATCAGGCCGGACAATACGCTTTTGAAGCTTAAGCCCTTATCTCCCGGCAGCAGCATATCCATCAAGGAAGGTGTCCGTCCCTCCGGGAAAAATCCACCGTAATCCTTCATCAGCTGGTCCCAGTAAGACTCGACTTTGTCTTTTGGCAGATGCTCCACCTGCCCTTTCACCCACTGGTCAACAGGAGACGTAGGGCCTCCGCTGCCGCCTGTAGCCGGAGCTGAAGGAACAGGGGACCCGCTTGCAGTACTTGCCACACTTCCCGCGCTTGCAGCATTCGCAACACTTGCCGCACTTGCCGTGCTTCCACACAGCAGAAGCAGCTGGAGCACCAGCAGCAGGGCTGGCAGAAGCAGGAGCGCCTTTCCCCCTTTTGGCGGCCGAAAAATACTATGCTCCTGCATTCCCCTCACCTCCGCTCTACTCCAACTTGTCCGGCATGTCCGCTGTATCAGGCTGGCAGCAGCTTCATGACCGTTTCAATAATAATGCTGATAATCGGAACAGCCAGCACCATGATCAGCACCTTGCCGGCCAGCTCAATCTTGGAAGCAATCGATTCCTGCCCGGCATCCCTCACGATCTGCGCCCCGAATTCCGCGATATAGGAGATGCCGATGATTTTGAACACGGTTTTGATGTGGATCATTTCCATCCCGGAGGACTCCGCCACCCGCTCCAGCGTACCTAGAATCGTTCCGATCTTGCCGATCAGGAACAGGAAAATCAGGATGCCGGCCGCCGTGGTCAGCAGGAAGGCGAATACCGGCTTTTGTTCCTTCAGGACGAGGATAAGGACCGTCGCCAAGATGCCAATTCCCACAATCTGAATGATTTCCATAACTCCAGCCTATTGAAAAAGAAAAATCGTTTTGATTTCCTGCAGCAGCCCATCCAGCATCCGGATGACCATAAACAGGACGATGATAAAGCCGACAATCGTTACCCAGTGGGCGATATCCTCTTTGCCCATCTGCTTAAGCACCGTATGGATCATGGCGATAATGATGCCGATGCCGGCAATCTGAAAGATCGCGTTGACTTCAATATTCATTCCTGGCACCTCGCTAAAAGATCAAAATGACGATCAATGCTCCAAGCAGCAGACCCAGGCTTTTACTCACCTTCTCATACTTGCCCTGATCTTCTCTGGCCGCTGTCTCCTCCTGCTTCAATTGCTGTAAAGCCAGTGCAATATGCGTGCTCTGATTCGGCCGGTCACTGGTTCCGAGCGTGCAGCTTAGCTGCCGGATGATCTCCTTCTCCGTGCCCCGCAGCGATGCGCTGCTCCAGTGGGCTTCCATCGCCCGCCGGATGGCCTCTTCCGCACTGTAGTTATGCGGCGGGTTCATCTCCTCCGCCGCCGTAAGGAAGAAGGCCTGCAGCGGCTCCTTCGTCTGCATTCCAATCCGGCGCAGCGCCTCCGGCAGCGGCGTGTAGCCGTACTGGATCTCGGTCTCCAGCCGCTGGAGCGCTGCAATCAAGGCCCGGATATGTCTCGGCCGGTCAGCATACTGGGCCGCCCGCTTGAAGCCGGCCAGGGTTCCCGCCAGCACGATCAGTACCGCGCCAAGCAGCTTAAGCATGGCGGTCACCCCCTGACACCGGCTGCTGCTCCGGCGAGACCAGCAGCAGACCCCGCTTCTGGGCGTCCAGAATGCGGAAGGACAAGCCAGAGGCTCCGCGGTGCAGTATCACATACCGCTCGAACATCCGGTGCTCCAGCAGCCCGCCAAGTCCGGGCCGCCGGGCAAGCTCGGACACTTCCTTGCCGTGCGCAGAAGCGACCACCGAGATCCCGGCGTGCAGCGCCTCGGTCACCGCCTCTGCATCCTCCATGCGGCCGATTTCATCGGCGATCAGCACATCGGGCGACAGGGAGCGGATCATCATCATCATGCCCTCCGCCTTGGGGCAGCCGTCCAGAATGTCCGTACGCGGCCCGACATCGAAGGCCGGAATTCCCCGGCGGCTGCCTGCGATCTCAGAGCGTTCGTCGACGATGCCGACCTTCAGCCCTGGCCGGCTGCCTTCCCGGCCGCCGCTTGTACCTGCCGACAGCTGCCTGGCCAGATCGCGCAGCAACGTGGTCTTGCCATGCTGCGGCGGGGACAGAATCAGCGTATGCATCACACGCTGCCGCCCCCGGTCCAGCAGATACGGCAGTACGCCGTCGGCGATGCCGTGCACCTCACGAGCAATCCGCACGTTGAAGCCGGTAATATCACGCAGATGCTCCACGCCGCCCCCGCTCAGCACCGTCCGGCCGCAGAGACCGATCCGGTGTCCGCCCGGAATCGTGATGAAGCCCTTGCGCAGCTCCTCTTCCATCGTATAGAGGGAATGATTGCTGATGAGGTCCAGCAGCCGGTGCGTATCCTCCCGGTCCGGCCGGTAAGCCTCGCAGGGAAGCTGGGTCAGGATGCCGCCGGCACCGATGAAATGATACTTGCCGGAATAGTTGATCTCCAGCGGCCGTCCCTCACGGACGCGAATCTCCTCCACCTTGTCCAAGAGCGCAGCGGGGAGGCCACCGAGCAGCGCTCTTACTTTTTCGGGAAACAACAGAAGCCAGTCATTTGCCATACCAGGTACCCCCAAGCTGTCCTCTACTAAATAGCTTTATTTCATATTTATGCTTGTACTTATGCTTTATGCCTATCATCTATCATTTCTTGAGAATCCCGAATAAGAGAATAGCCACCCCGCAGCCAATCCAGCCGAGCTTCCCCCAGGACAGCTGCTCTGCCATCCCTGTAAGGCCCACAGCCGTGGTCAGAATGAGAATCGTAGGGCCGACAAGCGCCAGTCCCGAATTGACAGCCAGTGCCTTATCCACCTGATTCAGCTTCAGCATAATCAAAGCCGCCGCAATCTCTACACTGCCAGACAGCAGCCGCAGGGCCGACATCCAGCTTACATACTTGTCCAAATATCCCAACTCCCTTTTCCAAATCTATGGGCCCGCCCGCCATTTTCACTGCAAATCAAACAAGCTGTTATCCATGGATATGCGGAAGGGGGCGACTTTAGACAAGAAGAAATGGGGATACTAGCACAGATTTCAGGAGGTGTGAAAGATATCATAGTGCCGCTCTCCATAAAAAAATATCATCGGTATGATAAATTTAATTTTTCCGTATCCAAAGATAACCAGCAAAGAAGGGGATCACAGTCATGCAAGTTCGTAATTTCGTAGTACCGCTTGTATCAGGAACGATAGGCAGACAGGTAAAAGAGGTAGCGATTATTATATTTTCGGCCTTCCTAGTAGCAGCCGGCCTGCGGCTATTCCTGATTCCGCATCAGCTGCTCAGTGGCGGTGTAGCCGGGACAGCTTCCATCATCGGATATTTGACCCATCCAAAGTATATTTCGTTGTATTATTTCGCCATCAATCTCCCGATCCTGATCTGGGGCTTCGTCGCCGTGGGCAAAAAGTACATCTGCTATAGCATGCTGTCTGTACTCTCCACCACCTGGTTCCTGAACGTGATCCCTGTGGTGAAGCTTACCAAGGACCCGATTCTGGCCAGTATCTTCGGCGGGGTGATTATTGCGGGAGGGGTTGGCTTCTCTCTGCGGGCGGGAGGATCTTCCGGGGGCTTCGACATTCTCGGCTCCATCATTACCCGCAAGCGGGATATTCCCATGGGCACCGTGCTGTTCGTCATGGACGGTCTGGTGATCTTAAGTCTTGGCTTCTTCAAAAGCTGGGATTCCGCGCTGTACGCGATGCTCTGTATCTTCGTCAAAAGCCGGGTGGTGGACATGATCCACATCCGCCATATCAAGCTGACCTGCTTCATCGTCACGAAGGAGCGCGAGAAAATGCTGAACCGGCTGACCAGTCTGCCGCACGGCATCACGGTTGTGAACGCCGAGGGCGGATACAGTCACGAAGGCAATACGATGCTGATGACCGTAACCACCCGCTATGAGCTGGCAGATCTGCGCAAGACGATTCTGGAGACCGATCCGAAATCCTTCGTTAACGTGCTGGAGACCGTGGAGATTATGGGCAGGTTCCGGCGGCTGAGCTAGCGAGTGCATGGTGCAGGCCATTCCTATCCTTATGTATGATACACAAAAGAGTGCTGTTCTCCGCTTTTGCGGGTAACAGCACTCTTTTTGTTTTGCGTCTTAGGCCTATTGTTGAATTATAATCTGCGGCTTAGCGGCGGTCCTGTGGACCTCCAACGAAGGCTTGCTCTTGTGTATCCAGGTTATAGGCGGTATGCAGCGCCTGGATGATCTGCTGCAGGTTGCCGGATTCAATCACACAGGATACCTTGATCTCGGAAGTGCTCACCATCTTGATGCTCACGCCTTCATTCGAGATCACCTCGAACATTTTGGCGGCAACCCCCGGGTGGCTGACCATCCCGGCGCCGACAATCGACACCTTGACCAGACTGTCCTCGGAAGTCACTTCACGGTAAGGCAATACGCTGTGCAGCCCTTCGATGACCTCTTTGGCCTTCACAAGATCTCCAAGCGCTACAGTGAAGGAGAAGTCAGCCGTCTTGTTCTGCACTCCGCTCTGCACGATAATATCGACATCCACACCTTCATCGGCCAGCTTGCCGAATACCTGGGCGAGTACCCCCGGCACATCTGGGACTCCCAGAATACTGATCCGGGCCACATTTTTATCATAGGCAATTCCGCTAACTACTACACCTTGCTCCATGCTTGCTTCCTCCTTCACCACAGTACCTTCATTATGGTTAAAGCTTGATCTTACGACCAGCTTCACTTGATATCGTTTGGCATATTCCACGGCACGCGGATGCAGCACGGCTGCACCGAGATTCGCCAGCTCCAGCATCTCGTCATAGGAGATTTCCTTCAGCTTGCGCGCCGTCTTCACAATCCGCGGGTCAGTAGAGTAGATTCCGTCTACATCGGTATAAATCTCGCAGACATCCGCCTTGATGGCTGCAGCCAGCGCAACCGCTGTCGTATCTGAGCCTCCTCGGCCCAGCGTAGTGATCTCGCCATCCAGCGTCATGCCCTGGAAGCCGGCTACAATCACAATCTGCTCCCGCTCCAGCGACTCCAGCACCCGGCGCGGAACAATCTCACTGATCCGTGCCCGGCCGTGGGTCTCATCGGTGCGGAACCCGGCCTGCCAGCCTGTATAGGATACGGCATTCCGGCCGATCCCGTGAAGCGCGATCGACAGAAGCGCTACGGAGATCTGCTCCCCGGTAGTCATCAGCATATCCATCTCGCGTGCGGGGGGCTGACCGTTCAGCTGATTCGCCTGATCGATCAGATCATCTGTGGTATCTCCCATAGCGGAGACCACCACAACGCAGCGATGTCCTTCATCCTGCTTGGCTGCGATCCGCCCGGCGACCCGCTTCATACGTTCAATGTCGCCGACGGAGCTGCCCCCGAATTTCATGACATAAAGTGACAAAGTTCCATTCACTCCCTATTTCGCTCTAAAGTAGCTTAAATTTTGGTTAATGCTTTAACACAGTATAATACGAAAATCATAACATGCGTTAATGGTTTCACAAAATAAAATGCCCATTTTTGATGAACCCGGCCTTAACCCCGAACCCGCACGGCCGGAATCAGGTGCACTAATGCTCCTCATTTGCTCATCCAGCCCGCTTCGGCCCAATTCAGGGGCACTAATGCTCCTCATTCGCTCATCCAGCCCGCTTCGGCCCAATTCAGGGGCACTAATGCTCCTTATTACTCACCTACACCCCATATTCGCCCCACCGGAGACGTCCGTCAGAGGGTTTTATCCCTTTGTTTCCCATTATGCCGTACGCTTTCTGCAAATCTGAGGGACTTACCCCTTTAATCCCCCCGTTCAGCTAACATTCCGCTGAATCAGAGGGATTTATCCCTTTCAACATTTTCATCCTTTTCCCTTCACTTCTTCCCTCTCTCCCAGCCTGACACAGCAAAAAGACCTCCGCCGCATCAAGCGGGGAGGCCCTCAAGTTACATCTGAAATCCAAAAAGGCTCTACGCGCGGGAGATATATTTACCTTCGCGGGTATCGACCAGAAGAACATCTCCTTCATTGATGAACAGCGGTACCTGGACCGTATGACCGGTCTCCAGAACAGCGGCTTTGGTCGCGCCTTGAGCCGTGTTGCCCTTCACGCCCGGTTCGGTCTCAGTTACCTTCAGCTCTACGCTGGTCGGCAGGTTGATCCCGAGGATTTCGCCCTGGTAGCTGACGATATTCACGGTCATGTTCTCTCTGAGGAAGTTAAGCTCCCATTCAAGCTGCTTGGCTGTCAATTCGAACTGGTCATAAGTCTCGTTGTCCATGAACACATGTTCAGAGCCGCTTGCATACAGGTACTGTACGCCACGGTTCTCGATAATGGCGCGGCCAATGGTTTCACCGGCACGGAACGTGCGCTCAACCGTATTGCCGTTACGCAGGTTCTTCAGCTTGGAGCGGACGAAGGCTGCGCCTTTACCCGGCTTCACGTGCTGGAAATCTAGGACGGTGAAGATGTCCCCTTCTACTTCTACGGTCAGGCCTGTCTTAAAATCGTTAACTGAAATCACAAAAAATCCCTCCTGGAATCCATAAATGAACTGAATGATAGTGTCTTACAGTACCAAATAATCCTTCGATGAATGTGTCAGCAGCGTGATGCCGCTCTCGGTAATGACAATATCATCTTCAATCCGTACGCCGCCAAGGCCCGAGAGATAGATTCCCGGTTCTACAGTGACAACCATCCCCGGCTGGATGACTTCATCTGCCAGCTTGGACAAGCGCGGCCATTCATGTACTTCCATCCCGAGACCATGGCCTGTGCTGTGGCCGAAGTATTCACCATACCCGTAGCGGGTGATGATATCTCGGGCCAGGGCATCACATTCACGGCCGGTCATGCCGGGCTTGATATGCGCCAGCGTATGAAGCTGCGCTTCAAGCACAATATCGTAGATCTCCTTCAGCTTAGGGTCCGGTGATCCCAGAGCAATCGTGCGGGTCACATCGGAGCAGTAACCGTCCAGGAGCGCGCCGAAATCGAAGGTGACGAATTCGTTGTTCCCGATAACCTTGCTGCTCGCTACACCATGCGGCATAGCTGAACGCTCACCGGAAGCGACGATTGTATCGAACGAAGACGAAGTTGCGCCATGCGTACGCATGTAGAATTCCATTTCCAGATCGACATCGCGTTCCGTCATACCCGGCTTGATCACATTCAGGATATGACTGAAGGTGGCGTCTGCCAGATCGGCAGCCCGCTGCATCACAGCCAGCTCTTCCTCGTCCTTGAACATGCGCAGGTTCTCAACAGCCTTCGATACCGGTACCATGGCTGCCGGGGCAAGAGCCTCCGCATAAGCGGTGTACGCACTGAAGGTCACATCATCCTGCTCGAAGCCGACACGGACTTGTCCGCCCTTCGGCAGCAGTTCCCGCACGGTGTCAATGAATTTCGAGTCATGCTGTACCACCTTGAGGCCATTCACCTGTTCCGAGGCCTGTGTCATATACCGGAAGTCCGTCAGCAGATAACTGTCATCACCGGTAACCAGTACGTACCCGGAGGAGCCGGTGAACCCACTCAAATAGCGGCGGTTATATCCGCTGGTAATTAACATCGCATCCAGTCCCAGTTCCTGCAGAACCTTACGCAGCTTGGAGACGCGCTTGTTGCCCATTTTCATTCTCCTCTCGAAATAGCCACATTGTATTTTACCATAGCGGCAGGCCAACTGAGAAGTTTTTTCGAAGGGCCTAGGCCAGCTTCGTCTGCTGTTCGCGTTTGCGTTCATCCGTATACTCGATTGCCGCTGTATATCCGATGAATAATCCCCAGAGCAGGAAGAGACAGAATTCGCTGATCACCGTGTCCCACGGCAGCTTGAACGGCGGCTGGAGCAGGAATAAGCGCGAGCAAGCCAGGAACAGGACCGACCACCACAGCACCCCGTATATCATCCCAGGCCAAGGTCCGTTAAGCTTCCGGAGAATAAACACGTAGATCAGGGAAGCTAATACGGAGAGTACAATGAAGCATAAATATCCGAGCAGATGCCCGGCAGGGGTCAGCAGAAATTCATGCTTGAAAAAAGGCTCCGCCAAAAATCCCGGAATGACCTTAGTGAAGTGCAGAACATACATCAGCCAGTGCAACCCTCCCCAGATTAAACCGGCGAAATAACCCAGTTCAATGGAGAAATAAAAAGGATTCGTCTGGACGCTCTTGTGCTTGCTTGAAGAACTCATAGAGCTCCCTCTCTTTCGGTATGGGGTTAATCCGGTTTCCACTCCGCTCTCTACAGCTAGTATGTACAGCTAACGGCAATCCAACTAGTAATGTGTTTAAAAATTAGTTACAATGTATTATATAAATCATATCAATATACGGGAAGGTGAATTGGTTGTCCCAGGAAACTCCCAGTTACGGCGGCCAAGCCGTCATCGAAGGCGTCATGTTCGGCGGCAAGCATGTCAACGTAACAGCCGTAAGACGAAAGAATCAGGAGATTACATTTTTGGAGGTGCCGAAGAGCGATAAGAGCTGGGTCCTTAAACTGCGCAAGATTCCGCTGCTTCGCGGCATTGTCAGTATTATAGATTCCAGCGCCAAAGGCTCGAAGCATCTGAACTATTCGGCAGAATCCTATGCCGAGGATGAGACGGAGCCGGAAGAGCTTGCCAAGCAGCAGGCGAAGAACAAGAAGAAGGACGAAGGTTGGAGCCTCGGAATGATCTTCGGCGTAGCTATAATGGGGATTCTGTCTTTCCTGTTCGGTAAGCTGATTTTCACGCTGGTCCCGGTATTCGTAGAAGATTTTTTGTTCAAAAATGTATTTGACAACTATATTCTGCACAACCTTGTGGAAGGCGGCATCAAGCTGATTCTCCTGCTCGTCTATCTCTGGGCGATCTCGCAGACGCCAGTGATCAAGCGGCTCTTCCAATATCACGGAGCTGAGCACAAGGTCATCAGCGCCTTTGAAGCCGGTGAAGAGCTGACCGTAGCGAACGTACAGAAATACAGCCGTCTGCATTACCGCTGCGGAAGCAGCTTTATGATGCTGACGATTATCCTCGGTGTAATTATCTACTCGGTCGTCCCGTGGGATTCCCTGATGGAACGGGTGCTTCAGCGTATCGTTCTTTTACCGGTGGTCATCGGAATCTCGTTCGAGGTACTGAAGGGCACGAATGCGGTAAGAGATATTCCCGGCCTTAAGTATCTGGGATACCCGGGCCTGTGGCTGCAGCTGTTGACTACCAAGGAACCTAAGGACGATATGGTAGAGGTGTCGATCGCTTCCTTCAACCGGATGCGGGAGCTGGACGCTGCAATTGAAGCAAAAGGATATTCGGAGGCAAGTGTGTCAGGCGGCATTTTGGATCCTGCGAAAGGATGATTAGCCAATGATCAGACATGCTTTGATATTTTGGATTACGACAGCTCTTGCCGTATGGGGCTTTATGGTAGATATTATGGCACGCGGCCTGATGGCCCTGTCCATCTTCATCTTACCCCTGATTCTGTTGGGACTGTTGTATTACGCCTACAAGGTAGCCCCCGGCAGAATGGGAGGCGGACCCGGACGTCCGCGCACTAAGGTTAAGCCTTCGGCCAAGACGATGTCCAAGGTTGCCGGCATCCGCAAGACCACTGGCTCACCAGGCAAGCGCAAAAGCTATCCCTTCCAGGTCATCGAAGGCAGTAAGGGTAAGAATGACGATCAGTTGCCCAAATATCACTGAATACTGAATGTAACGAAGCAGAGCTGCAAAAGGCATCCCCACGTGATTTCATCACGTGGGGATGCCTTTTTTCTGGTAAGATAAGAATTTATATGTTGTGGCTTAGTTACCGCCTTGGAGCAGCGGGCTGAAGGATTGCCCTCCTGGTGTAGGACGGCGGTGCCGGACGATAGTTAGCGAAGAACTCTTCTCCGGCTGCGATGCCCGCCGTATACAAGGCGTCCGTCTGTGCCTGCGTGATATGAAACTCGGTGGTGGAGATGCCCAGCGTAGGGATTTTGACCGTACGAACGAATTTATCCGTCTCAATATACCGTTCATCATGCGCGGAGAGCATTGTCTCCACCATCGCCTCCAGCATGCTGAACGGCCCTGTAATATGATGCGGCTGCGGAGCTGTCTTCCCAATCAGCTGATAGCCTATGGTTGGTGTCCTGCGCAGCGGTGAGAGGAAGCCGTCCTTCTTCTCATCGAACAGCCAGAGCGGAAAATTACTCAGCACTCCCCCGTCCACCATATAGACCAGCTGCCCGCTGAACGATTTCCCCCGGGCCGCCTCTCCGGCCAGCCGCAGGATCACCGGATCGAAGAAATACGGAATGCTGCAGCTCATCCGCACCGCCTTGGCAACTTCGAAGCTGTCAGGCTCGATCCCGTACAGCACCAGATCATCTGGCAGCACCACAATCCGCCCGTTGGTGATATCTGATGTAATCACCCGCAGCTTGCCGCGCGGCAGATCCCGGAACGTAACAACCCCCTGCTCCAGCAGCAGGTTGCGTATCCACGCTTCCAGCGCCTGGCCTGAGTACAGCCCCTTCTTGAGCAGCACACGCAAGGCCGGCCCAACGAAGGCGGTGTTGTAGAGCGCTCCCCGCTTCAGGAAGGAGGTGAACGGTGTACGCCGGATAATCCGGCTCATGGTCTCTCCGCTGTACCCCGCTGCCAACAACGAGGCAATGATCGAACCGGAAGAGGTTCCTGCTACCCGCCCGAAGGTACGGCCCGCGCGTTCCGTCGCCTCCACCGCACCTGCCAAGGCAATTCCTTTGACTCCCCCGCCTTCAAATACCGCGTTAATCTCCATACATGGCAAACCCCCGTTCCATAGAATGTATTGTTATCTATGAGCACGGGGGACTATTCATGACTTAACTCTTGAAATAGAAGCTGAGCAGACTGGCTAGCCCGTACGGGTCACGGACCACAATATCATTCGCCCGGAACAGGATGCTGCCAGCCACCTCATCGTATTTCTCATTATATTTGAGCTGGTTGATAATCTGATCTCCGCTCTGCCATTCCGCAGTCTGTTTGGTATCCCCTACCTTGTAGGAGGCAAGACCGATATACAGCTTAACCTTCGTTCCCTTAACCTCGTTCACCCACCAGTCCACCAGCTTATCATAACGGGCGGCGCTGAAGGAGAGGCTCCAATAGACCTGCGGGGCAACATAATCGATCCAGCCGCTCTGAATCCAGGTGCGCACATCCGCATACATGTCATCATAGGCTGACACCCCTGCTGTAGTATCTGAGCCGGTGCTGTCCGCTTTTTTGTTGCGCCATACCCCGAACGGGCTGACCCCGTAAGAGACGGACGGCTTCGCTGCATGAATCTCCTGCCCCAGCTGACGGATGAACTGGTTGATATTATCCCGCCGCCAGTTGCCTTTGCTGCTAATCCCTTGTGTATTGAAGGTCTTGAAGGCCGTATCATCGGCAAAAGCTACATTGGACGGATAGAAATAATCATCCAGATGTACTCCGTCGATATCATACCCTCTGACCACCTCCATCACCGTGTCAATAATATGCTGCCGAGCTTCCGGAATTCCCGGGTTTATGTACAGCTTGTTCTCCGCCTTGACGATCCAATCCGGATGAAGCTTGGCTACATGGTTAGGGGCTAGACTGCTGGTAGAAGCGTCTGTCGTAGCCCGGAACGGATTGAACCAGGCGTGCAGTTGCATTCCCCGGCTGTGGGCACTGCTAACCATATAGGCCAGCGGGTCGTAGCCGGGCTCCTTACCCTGGGTCCCGCTAAGCACCTTGGACCAGGGCACGATCTGAGAAGGATAAAGTGCATCTCCAGACGGTCTGACCTGGACGAATACACTATTGAATCCGGCCGCCTTCAGCTTGTCCAGCAGGCTGTCGAACTCCTTTTTCTGCTTGTCGGGATTGCCTGCCGAAGACGTTGAGGGCCAATCCAGATTATACACGGTGGATACCCAGGCGCCCTTCATCGCCTTACTGGTCTTGGCACCAGGAATGGAAGGTACGGTTGGTGACGGTACCGTTGGTATTGGCACAGATGGCGTAGGTACAGTTGGTGTAGGCACTGACGGAACTGTCGGCGTCACAGGTGTAGAAGGGCCGCCGATCTCCATGCCGGAATATAAGGAGATATGCTTCGTAGCCTGATCCCAGAGTACTTGAAGCCCAAGCTGCTCGCTTACAAACCGCAGCGGCACCATGACCCGGCCCTGTGTGATCTGGACAGAAGTATCCAGACGGACGGCTGTACCGTTAACGATAGCACTTGTTTTGCCGCTGGTCAGCTGCAGTACATTATTATCCTTGCTTATGGTTGCTGTCTTACTGGCCTGATCCCATTTCACACCGGCCCCCAGTCCCTGGCTAATCACTCCAGCCGGCACCATCGTAACATTAGTACGTGTAATATACGGCGGCACATCCGGGTTCAGCGTCTCCCCATCCAGTTCAATGGTGATTTGCACAGAAGCTGCGCGCACACCCGGCGTCCGTACAGGCAGACATAGCATAATCACGAGCAGTCCTACGATCCATTTACGGTAATTCATAATTCCTCCCAGGTCTTGAAGTTGTATAGACAAAAAAATAGCCCTCTCGTCCTTGGGTCAGGGAGAAGGCCGTTCTTTTGTAAACGGAATCCTTCCTTAGTAAAAAAGGAACGGTATCCGTTTTGACGTAAAAAAACTGGAAAGGTTGCGCTAATCAAACAAAAAAAGCCACGTTTATGAATCGCTGGCTATCTCATGGTGAATATCGTACAAGGTCTGCACACGCGCTTCATCCCGGCGGAAATACTCCACCAGCGTTTCGATCCGGGTGATGGAATCCCAGCTCAAGTGATGCTCAATGCCTTCAACATCCTTATAAATATGCTCTTGCTGTACCCCAATAATCCCGAGGAACTCCTCCAGCAGCTGATGGCGGTCCACAAGACGTTTCCCCACTTTTTTTCCTTTGCTTGTTAGGACAAGCCCACGATATTTCTCATAGATGAGATATTCGTCCTTATCCAGTTTTTGGATCATCTTGGTCACAGAGGAGGGATGGACTTCCAGCCCCTCGGCAATATCCGAGACCCGCGCATAACCCTTCTCGTCGATGAGCTTATATATGCGCTCCAAATAATCCTCCATGCTGGGTGTTGGCATTCTAGCTTACCTCTTTTCTATAATGAGCGTAACGGTGGGACCGGGCCTTGCTCTAACAATGATACATGCTTCTGCCGCTCCTTGGCAAGTCCTGCCGGTCATCCGCTTCCCCGCTTAGTGATGTTTACCATGATTCCATTCGCCTGCGGATTGGCACAATAACGGTATCCTCATCCCTAAGGAGCGTGAAATTATGAGCATAGTCACACCCGAACGCCCTCCTGCCAAAAGAACGCGCAAGCCTACCGGCCTGTTCATCCCAGAGCTTGTCTTCTTTGAACCTGATGCGCTGAATTATCCCAAAGGGGAGCGGATTATGGAATGGGTCAAGTCCCGCAATATTCCCTACCGCATGACCACCTCGCATAACCGGATTACCAATCTGCCGGGCGAGACAGAAGTCGAGCAATACAAAATCGCCAAACGGACGCTTGTGGTCGGCTTGCGCAAGACGCTCACTTTTGACCAGTCGAAGCCGTCGGCCGATTATGCGATTCCGATAGCCACCGGGTGCATGGGCCACTGCCATTATTGTTACCTGCAGACTACGCTTGGAGCGAAGCCCTACATCCGTGTCTATGTCAACACCGGGGACATCATCGATGCCGCCAAAAAATACATCACCGAGCGTTCCCCGGAAATCACGACGTTTGAAGCGGCCTGTACCTCAGATCCGCTCGGCCTTGAGCATATTACCGGCTCGCTGACGGAACTGATCGAATTCATGGCGAAGGAGCCGCTCGGGCGGCTGCGCTTCGTGACCAAATACCAGCATGTCGAGCCGCTGCTTAAGCTGAAGCATAACGGTCATACCCGTGTACGTTTCAGCGTGAATGCCGACTATGTGATCAAGAACTTCGAGCCGGCCACCTCACGCTTCGAGGAACGGATTGAGGCCGCCGGACAGATCGCCCGTGCCGGGTATCCGCTGGGCTTCATCATTGCCCCTATTATCTGGCATGACGGCTGGGAAGAAGGCTACAGCGAGCTATTAGAGAAGCTGGCGCATGCCCTGCCGCCGGGGATTGGCCAAGGGCTGACCTTTGAAATGATCCAGCACCGCTTCACCAAGACGGCCAAGACCGTCATCGAGAAGCGTTATCCGAAGTCGAAGCTGGAGATGGACATCGAGAAGCGCAAGAAGAAATGGGGCAAATGGGGACAGAACAAATATGTCTACCCGGACGAACAACAAACCGCCCTGCGCGAATTCATCACAGAGCGGATTTTTGAACATTTTCCGGAAGCGGCTATTGATTATTTCACTTAAGCTTAGAAAATTAGCCAGCGCGGCGTGATGCCCTGCAGCCAAATCGTAATGCGGAACATCTGGTCGGTGAACAGCAGGATGCCCATGAATACCATCAGCCCGCCGCCCAGCTTCATCAGCAGGTTGGAGTATTTCAGGATCTTGCGCGCCCCGCCCAGGAAAAAGGCCAGTCCGAAGAACGGCAGTGCAAAGCCGATACTATATGCCGTAATCATCATGAACCACGTTCCCGGATCACTGGCCGACAGCGCGATAATGGCTGTTAGAATCGGGCCGATACAGGGCGACCAGCCTGCTGAGAACCCGATGCCGAAGATGAAAGAGCCCAGGTACCCGGCAGGCTTCCATCTCAGCTCCAGCTTGCGTTCCCGGAGCAGGAACTGCGGCTGGAATACCCCCAACAGGAAGAGACCCATGACAATAATAAGGATCGCCGATAATTGACGGATCAGATCCCGCTGGCCGTTGAAGAATTCACCGAACAAGCCGGCTCCAAAGCCAAGCGTATAGAACACTGCCGAGAAGCCAAGAATGAACGCCAGCGTATGCGAAAGGGTCCGGAGACGGACCTCTTTGCTGTTGCTGCCGCTCTTCAGCTCCTGCACTGATAAGCCGGTAATATAA
Source organism: Paenibacillus sp. FSL R7-0128 (assembly GCF_038002245.1). NCBI lineage: Bacteria > Bacillati > Bacillota > Bacilli > Caryophanales > Paenibacillaceae > Paenibacillus > Paenibacillus sp. FSL R7-0128. The sequence goes on from NZ_JBBOCD010000001.1 coordinate 5,096,402, forward strand.
GATAGATAAGAAGGATAGAGCGGCAGGCAGCAAGGCGATATGAATGACGCCACTCCGGCGGCAAAAGCGATTCCTGCATTCAGGTTGGACACGGGCGCATCTCCTTCCATAGTCGGGGTCACTCGGGTCACTTCATGTAGCAGCAGTACAGATACAGTTATGTAGTTGGTGCTAAGGGCGGCCGGTTATACGCTTGTTTGTTAGGCTGGCAGCCCTTTTTTGCCGATGAGAGTTAGGGTCAATAGTGCAATTAACAGCAGAACAATCGTTGCTCCAGGAGCCAGATTCCATACTCCAGCAATGACCAGTCCGCCAATAACGGCAATCTCGGCAATCGCCACGGACAGAATAACCGAAGACTTGAAGCTCCGTGACAGCAGCAGGCTGATCGCTACAGGAATGGTCAACAGCGCAGAGACCAGCAGCGAGCCCACAATCTTGATCGCCGTACTAATCACCAGAGCCGTTAACACCGTAATCAGCATATTGAGCAGCTTCACCGGAAGTCCGCTAACACTGGCTGCATCCTCCTCGAAGCTGAGCAGGAAGAATTCCTTGAAGAATAAGGTTACGACGACCACAACGGCAATCGTTACGATTCCCACCACGATAAGATCAGTAGTATTGAGCGTATAGATGCTGCCGAACAGATAGCTCATTACATCTGCATTATACCCTTTGCCCAGGGTGAAAAAAAGGGAGGCCAGCGCTACACCGCCCGACATGATGATGGCAATGGACAGCTCGGCGTAGCTTTTATAGGCTTTGCGCAGCTTCTCAATCGCAAATGAGGCCACAACCGCAAAGACCAGCCCCGCCCCGAGCGGATAAAAACCCGTCAGAAAGCCCAGCGCTACCCCGGCAATCGTAACATGCGCCAGCGTATCTCCGATCATAGACAGACGCCGCAGCACCAGAAAAACGCCGATCAGCGGCGCCGTAATGCCAATCATCAGCCCGCCGGCCAGCGCCCGCTGGAAAAAATCACTATACAGGATTTCCAAGATGTATATCTCCTTTACAATTATAAAACCTTTTTCGAAACCTTTTTCGAAACCTTTTTCGAAACCCTTTTCGATCCCTCCCAAACCCTCCCTTCGCCAAGGGAGGGCCCCAAGGGCTCTGCCCTCTGGACACCCGCTAAGTGCAATTGGCGTGGGAGGAGGGGTTGTCGCAGCTTAGGGACGTTGGTGAAAAGAGCGCTTTTCCTCCCTGCGGGATACGCTTTACAGCAGGCGGGATTTACTTACGTCCCAAGACTTTCACCTCATATATTTGACCTGCTGGCCTCAGTAATCAGAGATAAGTGTAGTCTGTGCAACTAAAAACAGTAAAACGGAAGGCTTTCCTCTTCTAATTGTATTCTGTACAACTATATTTGCCCGGATGGCCGAAAATCCAGGTACGAAGGCATTTTAATTGTACGAAATACATCAAAACAGAGATTTGGCGGCGCATCTGACGATTTAGTTGTACGAATTGCAATTAACCCACCCTTTCCCCCTAATCTGGGCACGGCAACCCTCAGCAAGCGAGAGTTAAAAGTAATCCTCACACGTTTAAAACTGATTGCAGAATGTACAACAGAACTATCACTTTTGAGCGTATAATCAGATTCTGTTGTATTTCGTACAATTGATATTGGCAGAAAGGCTGGAAAAAGGTCCATTTCAAAAAATCTAATGTACAAACTGCAACAGAAGAGCAAAAAGGGCAGAAATTCGTGCAATCGATGTACAAAGTACAATAGGCTGCGGTTCGAGCAGTAAAACCGTTAAATGATCAGGGTAACTATCCTCTTATCAGCCAATCTCAACGATCAGGACAACGTATGCTGCAGGTTATCCACAGCACAGTCCTGCACATCATGCGAGTGGCGGCAGTAGAAGTTGATTTTACCGTTCTTCTGGACCGGCTCGCTGCCCAGGTAATTCTTCATCATGTCGATATCATGCGAGACCATCAGGAAGGTCATATGATGATGGGCATGCATGTGCATGATCAGCTCGAAGAAGCCGGCCTGGGTCTCGGCGTCAATGCCGACAGTAGGCTCATCCAGAATCAGCAGATCCGGGTGGTTGATCAGCGCACGGGCCAGGAAGACACGCTGCTGCTGGCCGCCGGACAGCTGGCCGACTCTTTTCTCGGCAATATCCTGAATCCGCATCACTTCAAGCGCATCCTCACACTGCCGGTGCTGGGCCTTCGAGACCCGCCGGATCAGGTTCTTGTTGTTATACAGGCCGGACAATACGACCTCACGGACGGTTGCCGGGAATAGCGGGTTGAACGCATTCTTCTGCGGCACATAGCCGATCCGCTCCCAGTCCTTGAACCTCCGCACCGGCTGGCCGAATAATTTGATTTCCCCGCTGGTGGCAGGCAGCAAACCGACAATCATCTTAAGCAGTGTCGTCTTGCCCGCACCGTTCGAGCCGAGGATACCGAGGAAATCACGTTCTTTTACCGTATAATTCAGATTCGAGATGACCTTCTGTTCCCCGTAGGAGAAGGACAAATCCTGTATTTCGATCATATGCTGATGGCAGTCCAGGGATACCGGTTGCATGTGAAGTACCGCCTTTCACTTATACTTTCCTTATTATTGTAAGGCCAGAATGAGATTTTGCAAATTTTTCTCCATTAAGGTGAAATAATTGTCCCCGTTCTTCTGCTGGGCCTCGGTCAGCCCTTCTACCGGATTCAGCACCATCGTGGATACACCGGTCTCACTTGCCAGTGTCTTAGCCAGCTTATCAGATACAAGCTCCTCGAAGAAAATATAACGGATGCCCTCTGCCTTAACCAGCGCCGCCAGCTTCACCAGATCCTGCCCGCGCGGCTCAGCGTCCGGCGACAGCCCCATTATGGCATGCTGTGACAGTCCATAATCACGCGCCAGATACGAGAATGCCTGATGAGATACGACAATCTCCTTGCCCGGCAGATTGCCCAGCTCTTCGGTGAACTTCAGATCCAGCGCGCTCAGGCGGTCCGCCAGCTTCTGGTAGCGCTCCTCATAGGCTTCAGTATGCGCAGGATCAACGGATTGAAGACTATCCTTGATATTCTTGGCCATCACAAGCGCCGACTTCGGGCTTACCCAGGTATGCGGGTCCGTGTGCAGGCTGTCGCCATGCCCGTCTGCTTCAGCCTCTTCACCTTCATGGCCGTGATCATGCCCATCGTCTTCATCGGTTGTAATTAGCTTCACTCCTTGGCTAACCTCTACAGCCTTGGTCTTACTGTCACCATCGAGGCTCTTGAGGAAATTGGGAACCCAACCCTCCAGCCCGGCTCCGTTATAGAGGAACAGCTGCGCCTTGGAGGTAGCGATGATATCCTGGCTGCGCGGGGTCCAGTCATGCGGCTCTACCCCTACAGGAAGCAGGTTGATAACATTGGCATCTTCGCCGCCGATTTCGGCAGTGAATTCATATATAGGATAAAAAGTAGTTATAACGTTCACTTTTCCTTCCACAATGCTTCCGTTGCTCTTCGGTCCGCATGCGGCCAGCGACAGCGTAAGCAACAGGACAGCGGCGAGCAGCAGCCCTTTTTGCAAGCTTTTTGTAACCATTTCTCTATCGACCCCTTAAATCGTAAAATTTACTATCAGAATTATAATAGTAATCGTTACGATAAGTCAACTCCGATCTGCATTTCGTAGTCTGCAAGCTGCCTTCTACCCGGTTATCTTGGAGCAAAAAGAAGCAATCCCCGCTGCCTGTGGCCTGCGGAGATTGCTGTACGGTCATTATGCGGATGCTCTTGGCATCCTTATTTCACAATCGCTCCGTTCGGCATGCTGTCCGGCACGGTAGCGATAGTCAGCTGCTCGCCCTTGGAAGCGGCCAGGATCATGCCCTGCGACAGTTCACCGCGCAGCTTCACCGGCTTCAGGTTCACAATGCAGATCACCTTGCGGCCCACCAGCTCCTCCGGTGTGTAGAACTTTGCAATGCCGGATACCACTTGGCGCTGCTCATAACCAAGATCCAGCTGCAGCTTCAGCAGCTTATCCGCTTTCTTCACCGGCTCGCAGGCGATGACCTGGGCTACGCGCAGCTCTGCTTTGGCGAAATCGTCGATGCCGATTTCTTCCTTATGCTCCTCTTCCTCCGGATCGGCAGCCGCCGCCTCCGGAGTCACAGCAGCCGCTGCCGGCGCCGCCTCTGCAGCGGCCGGCTTCCCGGCTCCCATCGCTTCGGCGATGTACGCTACTTCCTGCGCCACATCCAGGCGCGGGAAGATCGGGTCGCCCTTCACCAGCTTAGTACCTGCTGGAATCAGGCCGAAGGACCTGCCGCTCTCCCAGGTGGTCAGCTCGCCCGGCTGAATGCCCAGCTGCTCCCAGATCTTCGCCGGAGCGCCAGTCAGGAACGGCTGGAGCAGAATGGACGCGGTGCGCAGTCCCTCCACCAGATGTCTCATCACCGAAGCCAGCTCAGCGCTGCGGCTCTCGTCCTTCGCGAGCACCCATGGCTGGGTCTCGTCAATGTATTTATTCGTCCGGCTGATCAACGCGCCGATCGCAGTCAGAGCTACGGAGAATTCCATTTTCTCCATCGCTTCTTCCACCTTGGCGTAAGTGCTCTGCACCATTGCCTCAAGCTCACCGTCAAATGCGGTAACCTGACCGGCATAAGCCGGAAGCTCGCCGCCGAAATATTTCTCCACCATCGCCCCCGTCCGGTTCAGCAGGTTACCAAGATCATTGGCCAGATCGTAGTTAATCCGGTCCACGAAGCTCTCCGGCGTGAAGGTTCCGTCCGAGCCGAAGGGAACCTCGCGCAGCAGATAATAGCGCAGGGCATCCAGACCGTAGCGGTCAATCAGCGTCACCGGATCAACCACATTGCCCTTGGATTTGGACATCTTGCCGTCCTTCATCAATAGCCAGCCATGTGCGAATACCTTCTTCGGCAGCGGTTCGCCGAGCGCCATCAGAATAATCGGCCAGTAGATCGTATGGAAGCGGACAATTTCCTTCCCGACAATGTGTACATCTGCAGGCCAGTACTTGTCATACAGGCTGCGGTCCTCCGAGCCATAGCCAAGGGCCGTAATGTAGTTGGTAAGGGCATCGATCCACACATAGACTACATGCTTCTCGTCGCCTTTCACCTTAACGCCCCAGTCAAAAGTCGTACGGGATACAGCCAGATCCTCCAGACCCGGCTTGATGAAGTTGTTAATCATCTCGTTCTTACGGGATTCCGGCAGGATAAACTCCGGGTTCTCTTCGTAGAACTTCAGCAGGCGGTCAGCATACTTGCTCATGCGGAAGAAGTAGCTCTCCTCCTTGACCAGCTCCACCGGATGACCGCTGTCCGGACTTTTTCCTCCGGTAATCTTGCCGTCAGCATCTCGTTCAATATCCACCAGCTGGGTCTCGGTGTAGAAGGTCTCATCCGAAATACAGTACCAGCCTTCGTACTCCCCTTTGTAGATATCCCCCTGCTTCAGCAGGCGGTCAAAAATATCCGCAACCACCTTCTTATGGCGCTCCTCCGTGGTACGGATGAAATCATCATTCGAGATGTCCAGCTTCTTCCACAGATCCTTAATGCCGACTACAATCCCGTCCACGAACTCCTGAGGGGTCTTTCCGGCCTTGCCGGCCTTCTCTTCAATCTTCTGCCCATGCTCGTCCGTTCCGGTCAGATAGCGCACCTCATAGCCGCGCAGCCGCTTGTAGCGGGCCATCGCATCACCGGCTACCGTAGAATACGCATGCCCGATATGCAGCTTGTCGCTCGGATAATAGATCGGTGTTGTCAGATAAAAGGTTTTGTTCTCACTCATTACTTCATCATCCCTTCGTTATCCCTAATCGTCCATTTCACACAAAAAACTCCCGCCCCTCTATGGGGCGAGAGTAAACTCACGCGATACCACCCAACATTCCCCGGCTCCTCACAGAGCGCAGGCTTCGTCAGTTCCTTAACGGAACTGTCCATTAACGCTGGAACACGCCGTGCGCTTACGCAGGCCCCGGCTTCAGGCCTTCCGCTCGAACACAGTTCCTCCCGGACCATATTCAATCTGGCGTCCCATACCGGCTCCCAGCAGCCCCGGCTCTCTGTAATGGTGTCCACATCTACTTATCCGTTCCTCGGAATATCACTTATTATTCAAAATATACCCATCCCGGCGGCCTGTGTCAAGTCGTATGCAGCGGCTTGTCCCCGGATGGCTGCTCTTTGCGCGGCGGCACCGGGTCAAGGCCTCCCGGATGGAAAGGATGACAACGGGCGATCCGCCTGGCAGCGAGCCAAGAACCCTTCAGCGGCCCATGGACCTCAATCGCTTCCAGCGCGTAAGCCGAACAGGTCGGGTAGAACCGGCAGGTAGCAGGCTTGAGCGGTGAAATGAACTTGCGGTAGACCCGGATAGGAGCCTGTACCGTTCTTCGTAGGTTAGCCATATTCAGCGTCCCTCTTTGCTACGTGCGGCCCCTGCCGGCTCTTCTTCTCTTCCCTGCTCACAATCCTTGCAGTAGCCGAAGACCTCGAATTTATGCTTGACCACCCGGAACTGATCCGGCGGATCGGTTAGATTCATCGGGCAGAATTGAATCGGGTACGTCTTCATACACTGCAGACAAATCATATGGTGATGATGGTGATCCTGACTGCAGCTTGCCTTGAATTTGACGCCTTCTTCAAATACAATCTGCTCCAGTACCCCCAGCTCCTCCATAACGCGCAGGTTACGGTAGACTGTATCGAAGCTCAGCCCGCTATACTTGCGGCCCATATGCTCATATACATCCTTCGCAGACAAATATCCCGTATTCTCGCCGAATAATTTGGCAAGCGTCTTGCGCTGATCGGTGATTCGCAGCCCCTGCCCCGACATGGCTTCCAGGATTTGATCTGTCGACAGCATTCGCTCATCTCCCATAACATTAGATCGTTTGTGTTGCACTCTCTTTATAATGCCCCAAAAGCACTGCCCCGTCAATAAAAGCGCCTGTTGCCTCCCCGCATCCAGATACTTGCGGCACAATACAAAACGGCAGCCGCCCCCTCAGGAGCGCTGCCGTTTGTATTGTAGAGAAATTATTTTTTCGCCGGAAGCGGCGTGAAGACAAAGTTCACAGGCAGGTTACTGCCGGAGGCGACGGAGAACACAATCTCCACACGCCCTTCATATTCTCCGGTGCGGTAGATGACAGCATTCGTGTCTGAGGATAAGCCTAATACGCCCTTATTGGGCAGGTTCACCATTGTACCGTTTACGATCAACGGCCCCAGATAAGGACCCCCGCGCGGATTGAAGGTGATCAGCGTGTTTGCTGCAACACGATCCAATACGATTTTGTACAGTACCCCGAAGTTACCGGCGTTAGAAACATATGTTCCATTCATTGGATCCATGCCGTCCAGGTTTTTGTCCATTTTATTGTCGCCCAGAAGCAGCTTGCTTTGCGTGGTACCCACCAGATCGGTCACGTTCATGACGCGGGTAGAATCGGGGAAGGTTCCCCGGGTATGCACGCCGTCAATGTCAAGAATCGGCAGATAAGGCAGCTCGGCGACAGGATCTTTGCTCTGCTCCACCATAACTACATTATACTGAATCGGCAGATCACTGAACAGGTCTGCGCTCAGCGACATTACGTCTTTGGGCTTCATGGCGATTTTGTTCAGGTCTGTCATAATCGGAAGACTTTGCCCAGGCTGCAGGGTAATTTGCGATTGGGCCAAGCCGGTAACCATGGAATTGAAGTATTTCTCCATCGATACTTTTCCAGTATATTCCGGTGAGGTCACCGGTCCGGCAATTCCTAAATATTGGATGTTAATAGTTGTCGGATACAGGTTGTTATTCGTTGCAATCACATAGAGCTTCTGTCTGGTAGCCATATTGTTCATATGATGCACCAGGAAGCGCGTATTGCCCACTGAACTCTCCCGGTACAGTACACCTTCCGTCTGAACGGTCTCCGGGCTGTTACTGCGGATCAGGGTGTAGCTTTCGGAAGACAGCGTATACGGCAGGTTAGGGAGCGCCGGAATCATCCCGCCGTCCATACTGATGATATCCCCCGGAATGGTGAACAGCTTCGTTACTTCATCCTGTGTATACAGTTGTTCATTGGTGATTGTAATCATCTTCTCAAAAGTACTGCTAAGACCGTGCTTGTCCGTAACCGTCAGCTGAATGGACAGCGGTCCCGGGGTGAAGTACGCCAGGGAACGATTGTTCCAGGTTGCGGTCAGCTCTTCATTCTCAGGATCATAGCTGGTATCGGTCAGGACTACCGGCTCACCCATTTTGTATTCTTCTTTATCTGTTGTGAATTGGGCTACTGGCGGCTGATTAGGCTGCAGTACCTGAATGGTTACCGGATAAGGGTCACTCCACATGTTGTTGGCATCCCGTACCGAATACATAACCGTATAGAAGCCCGGCTGATCATAGATATTTTGCTTGTTGTCGCTCCAACGCTCTTCAACAATCGGCGTACCGTTCGGGGAAGAGCTGTAGGTAACATAATTCACAGTAGTCTCGCCGGCATAGATTTCTTTGGGCTGAACTGTGAAGGAGGCAGTCGGCTTCGTATTCAGCGTAAGAATAACCCGCTTCTGCACATTGTCCACGGTATAAGGAATATTAAGTGCAGAGGTAATGGACGTTAACGGAATCATGAAGGTGCCTTTGAACTGGTAAGCCGGTCCCTTCATAGTGAACTTGGTACCATTGACGGTATAGATTTTGCTGTCGGTCTTGAACCGCATAATGCTGGTACCCTTGGTCACAATGACCTCTTTGGTTTTGGCGTCATAGGTAAAGGCAACGCCGACCATTTCCACCATTGCGCGGATCGATACGTAGGAGACGCCGTTCTTGACTGCCATCGGCTGATTGGCGGTGTAAGGCGTTCCGTTTCTGAACATCTTGTTGCTGTTCATCATCAGAATAAGCTGGCCTGCCCCTGCAGCAGAGGTAGTAGTCATGCTTGGGGTTACAGGCGTATCCGTTAACGGAGTAGCCGTAGGCACAACGGCATCAGTCGGCACAGTACCGTCCACAGGAGCAGCTGTTGCGCCTGGAACCTCAGTAGCAGCCGGAGCTGGAGTCTCTGTTATTGCTGGAATGCCTTGAACCGGTGATGCTGTAGGAACAGGTGTTGGTGTGGGTACCACTGTACCTGCAGGCGGTTCAGTCATTAACGGAGGCAACGGGTCTGTTGACTCAGGCTGAAGCTGTGTTTCAGAAGTATCCACCGCTGCGGCAACATGGCCTGTTACGGTTTGTGTGCTGACTGGAGCTGCAAAAGCCGGAACGGCTGCTGCTAATTGTGATACAGCTAATACTGTTACCAAGAACATTTTCCTAAAATTCATTGTACGACTCCTTCTGCTCCCATTGTAGTGTATAAGGCAGTATATTTAATGCTTTCTGTCCACCTTATAATCCCCGCAAAAACGCAACCGCCCTCTTCAGGACGTCAGCATATTTTGCCACGTTCATTTTACAAAACATAGTATTAGACGCAAGCAACGGAGAAAAGTTTCATTCTGTGTAAAGAAAGATCTATATAAATCCAATTAGCTCCATTATTAATGGGGTGCCCCCACCTGTCACCAGAAGAGTATAATAGTAGCAGACTTCATGTGAAAGGAGTATTTAAGCTGAAATGAATCCATCTGAAGGGTTATACAAACTTATCGACGCCCGCTGTGTTAATCCGGCTGGATCTGAATCTGAAATACATAAGTCAGACAGGCATACCCTCCTCATAGGAATTAAAGGCAGCGGCGAAGTTGAAGCTAAAGGCTATTGCTCTGAATTTGGTTCTTGCGATGTACTGCTGCTGCTCCCTGATACACCGTGGCGCTTGTTAGTGAAGGAGAAGCACTCTCTGGAATACTGCTGTTTTACCTTTGATGTATATACTATGGACGGACAGCATACGCTTCAGCGCGGAGAGCTGGAGGCCGATATTTTCCCGCCTGCCCTTTGGTCTGAAGCGTTAGCTAAGACTGACCTGATCTGCTCTTGCTGGCAGGGCAGCAGCTGGGACAGAATGGAGTCATCTATCCGTTTCCAGGAATTGCTGCTTCAGTTATGGAGACCAGACAGTCCGGAGACTAAGCATCGCACTCCCTCAACTGCAATAATTGACCAGTCCAAAGCCTATATAGACAGTCATTTCGGGCAGCCCATGACCAGAGAAAAGCTTGCCGAAATGACAGGAATGAGCGTCGCCCATTATTCCCGGCTGTTCAAAAAACAGGTGGGCCGGAGCCCGATGGAATATCTGAATTCTGTCCGCATTCGTCATGCGGGTGATTTGTTGCTCCGCTCTGAAATGACGCTCCGTGACACAGCGCACCATGTAGGCTATCAGGATGAGTTCTATTTCAGCCGTAAATTCAAATCAGCCATTGGTATTTCACCATCTGTATATGTTAAAAAACACCGTATGTCCACTCGTATTGCCTCCATGGCCCATCCCTACACCTCTCATTTGCTGGCATTAGGTTTAACGCCTTATGCGGCATTGATTAATAATTCACGCGGATCTGCCTATAGCTTGAATAACGTTATCAGCTTGGGGGATGATCAGCCCGACCTCGGCAGACTGGCAAATGCCCGGCCGGAGCTGATTATCAGCTTCGAACATTCAGATTATGCGGAACCGGACAAAGCAGGCTTGTTCCCCCATATTGCCCCAACGTGTACCGTGCCATTTGAAGGGGATTGGCGTGAGCATCTCCGGATAATTGCGAGAGCGGTGAACCGTCTGGAGATCGCCCGGCAGTGGCTTGAGGCATACGAAGAGCTGGCTGAGAGTCTTCGGCTCAGTGTCAGAGAAAAGCTGGAGGACGAAAAAGTTGCTGTGGCGCAATATGAGAACGGGTGCTTCCGCCTGTTCGGCAACCGTAACTTGGGTACCGTGCTGTATAAAGATCTGCAGCTTGAGAGACCCCGGCAATTACTGAATGTAGAGCATTCCATTCTTCTTACTCCAGATCAGCTTTCGGAATGCAGCATTGACCATCTGATTCTGTTTACATCGGGTAACTCCGCACAGCGTGATTTGATCCATCGTTCGCTAGCTTCACAAGAAGCATGGAGGGAGTTAAATGCCGTACGAAAAGGAAACGTCTACGAGGCCGCTGATTCAAGTCTCTATTCCTGTTACACCTCGATGGCCCACGATTTATTTCTGCGCCGTTCAAGCGATTTGCTCCTGAGCCATATGTCCAGGCGATGAGCATTTTTGTCCATGGCACCCACCTATGCCACTCCTTATAATTAAATTGTGATAATGATTATCAAAATCAATTGTGAAAGGTGTGTGGCTTGTGTTTCCTTGTACTCGAAAATCCAAACACAAATTTAGCCGTGGAGTCATCGGCCTGCTTGGAGTAATAATGCTGGGGCTAGTCGTTGGATGCAGCAACAGCGGGAATAATGGAGGTTCGGCGGTTGCCGGTTCCACCTCTCCAGTACCTGCCAAGACGGCTGAAAATACGGATACCCGTATCATCTCAACCATTAAGGGAGATATAGAAATTCCGGCACATCCGAAAAAGGTTGCGGGCATGCTTTATGTTTTTGCTGACCATCTGCTGGCACTTGGAATTGAACCTCATGCAATGGTTACATACAACGATTTGGGATTCCCCCAATACCTGTCAGACCAAATGAAGGATACTATCGTTATTGGCTCAGGAGAAGCACCTAACTTGGAAGCACTGCTCGAAGCGGAGCCGGATCTCATTCTTGCTTCTAAGACACTGAACGAAGCGAACTATGAGCAGCTATCAAGGATTGCGCCAACGATACTTTTCGACAATGAAAATGAAGATGATTGGACCCGATTCCGGCAAACGGCAGAAATCTTCGGAAAAGAAACTGTGGCTGATCAGGTCCACGCCGATTATGAATCAAAGATAGCTGCGGTAAGGAACGAATTGGCTGCCACTGCTGCCACTCAGACTGTCGCCTATATGCGAATACAGGACAAGCAATTGCAGTTGATTCAACCGGGAGATAATTTTACGCTCTTCGGCCCTCTGGGACTAACCCCCGCTTCCACAGAAGGTATAGATTTCAAGGACTCATGGAATGTAGCCATCTCCGAAGAAGTACTTCCGGAGCTGAATCCTGACCGTATGTTCATCATTCTTCGCCCAGGTGACAGTAATCAGACGGCTCTGGATAATATTATGAGTACTTCAATCTGGGCCAACCTTACAGCTGTCAAGAACAAACATGTGTATATCGGTGATGCAAATCTGTGGTTTGCCGGCTATGGCCCAATCGGACTAAGCAAGGTTATCGATGAAATTTCGAATGCCTACCTGCCGGAATCGTGAGGGACGAGCCATGACTCCCACTCCTGACAGCCTGCTCATACGAACGATACGCGACAGAAGAACCATACAGGAATTTAATGGAATGCCCATTGCCCGGAGCACACTGCTCAACTTGCTGGACAATGCGGTATGGGCACCTTTTCATTCCAAAAAAGAGCCTTGGCGATTCATCCTGTTCACAGGGGAGGGCCGGACAATATTTGCCGACGCTATTCTGAAGACACGCCCGGAAGCATTCGTTCAACAATTCGGTGCACAGATACATGATACGTATTGCAGGCGGATTCCGGTCCACCTCATCGTAATAATGCATAGCGCTCTTCCTCCAAAAGCCTGGGAGGAGGCCCTGGCAGCAACTGCCGCTCTGATTCAGAACATTCAGCTGCTGGCCTGGGAACAAGGAATCGGCGTGGTATGGAAGACCACTGCTTTTAATGAAGATTCCTCATTTCGGTCAGCAGCAGGTGTAACTCCTAACGAGAAAATCGTTGGCACCTTGCATATGGGATATTTCGATCCCGAAGACAAGCCTGCTCCAAAACCGCGTACTGCTGCTGTAGACTTGCTGACAGTTATAGAAGGCAATCATTCGGATAATTGTTGACAAGAGATCGTGGCCGGTTCCTGCTTAAAAAAAACAGAGGGCTGTCCCGCAAGGCCATTTCACGGCTTTGCGGGACAGCCCTAATTACTGAAAAAGCAGACTTACTGTGCTTCAGCCGTCCTGAACCTGCTGCGGTATTCTTTGGGGGTCATTCCCGTCTGCTTCAAAAACACCTTGGTGAAATAACGGCGCTCCTGATAACCGACGCCCGAGCTGATGGCCGTGATGCTCTTATCACTGCTGGCGAGCATGAATTTGGCAGCTTCAATCCGCTGCTGGGTGACATATTCCACGAAGGTCACCCCGAAGCGGTTCTTGAACAGCAGGCAGAAATAACTGCTGCTGATGCCAATCGTATTCGCCACCTCATCAATGCCGAGATCCGCATGAAGGCGCTCCGTAATGAACTGTGCGGCCTGGTTCATCAGCTGCTCCGCTGTTTTTTTGGCAGGCTCATCAGCAACAGGCACTTCCTGAAACAACGGGATGCTGTTGTACAACTTATCCTTATACTGCCTGCTGCGAATCCGCGAACCGATCTCCCGCACCTTGTCGCCAAGCTCCCCGTAATGAATTGGCTTGCAGATATACTCCTTCACACCCAGCCGTATGGCTTCACGCGCATAATCGAATTCCTGGTAGCCGCTGAGCAGCAGCACCTCACTTGTAAGCCCCATCTCCCGCAGCTTGCCGATGAATGTCAGCCCATCCATGACCGGCATACGGATATCACAGAGCACCAGATCGGGTGGACAGTCCTCGGCTATGCGCAGCGCCTCCATCCCGCTGCGGGCCATCCCCGCAACCTCCATCCCCATGTCCTGCCAGGGCAGCACAGTGTTGAGATTGCTCAGAATAGGCGCTTCATCGTCAACCAATAATACTTTTAGCATAATGGCCTTCCCCCTGCCCGTATTTCGGAATGACGCACTGGATGATCGTTCCTTCCCCAGAACTTGCACATATGAAAATCCCATATCTGTCGCCGTATTCGATCCGTATCCGGTCCGCAACACTTCGTACCCCTAGCCCTCGCCGCTCCAGATGAATGCCCTGCCCAGGCTTGCTTTCCGGCTGCTGCTCTGCCGCGTCATTCACCATGTATTGAAACATCGATAGCTGGGACGGGGTCATCCCGATTCCGTTATCCTGTATCCGCAGCACCAGATTGCCTTGGGTCTCCCACACCTTGACACTCACGAGACCCTTATACCCGATCCCCTCAAAACCATGCTGAATACTGTTCTCCACCAGCGGCTGGAGCGTAAGCTTCAGAATCCCGCAGCCCAGCAGCTCTGGCGGAATTTCAAGCTCATAATCGAACAGATCCTCGAACCGGAACTTCTGGATATCCAGATAATTGCGCAGATGCTTAACCTCTTCCTCCAGAGTAATCTCATCCCTGTCCTGAATGCTGATCCGCAGAATACTCGCCAGCCGGTAGACCATCTCACTGACCTTGCGGCCTTCATTCTGCACAGCCAGCACATTGATCGATTCCAGGGTATTGAACAGAAAATGCGGCTTGATCTGGGCCTGCAGCACACGCATTTCCGCCTGATTCTTGCGCTGCTGCTCCACATGAACCCGGCTGAACAATGTATTGATTTTGTCCATCAGATCATTGAAGCCTCTGGCCAGCAGCGTCATCTCGTCGTTGCCCTTCTCCTCGACACGGGTAGTAAGGTCACCGTCCTCCACCCGGCGCATGAAGCGCACGATCACAGCAATCCCGCCTGTAATCCGGTTCATGAAGAACAGATTGAAGATGACAGCACCCAGGAGGCACAGGAACATCACTACGACGAACCAGCGGGCGAACACCGTCACCTCATGAGACAACGTATCCCAAGAAGTGATGGAGACCAGACTCCAGGGATACTCCTTGAGATGGTAGACTGACAGAATGCTTTTCTCGCCGCCGAACTGCGTCTTGAAGCTCTGAAAGCCGGGCTTAAACGTAATCTCCTTCGTGGTGAAGCCGCGGAAATCCTGCCCGTCCAGCTGCCTGTCCGGGTCCAGCAGAATCATCCCGTCATCGTTAACCAGCATGAAGGACACCTTCTGGTCGGTGCCGCCAATCTTAAGATTGCGAAAAATCGACTCGAACTCCCAGTTCTTGATCTGCACCACCAGAATGCCGATATTCTGAAAGAAGCTAAGCTCCTTAATCAGCCGGATTTGCGTAAATACAGCCTCCGTCCCGGTCAGCTCAGGGTACTCATGCGGGGCCAGCCATTTCGGAACCCCGTTCAGCTTCATGACCTCCTGGTACAGCTCGCTGCCTTTGAACTTATCATAAGGCAGGGTGCGGAAGTTCTCCTTGTTGAAGACCGACACGATCTCTGAGCTGCCTTTACCGTTGAAATTATACAGGAAAGCATAGCTGATTGACGGATGATTATAGAGCAGACTGCGGAAATTGCGCTGGCTGGCATTCAGGCTGAGCTGCTCGGCATCGGTTAAATCCTGCTTGGAGGGATCATCCGCGCTGAGCGCCATATGAAAGACCGAGGTGGCAATTCCGTTGTCAGTCACATTGTCCATATCCTTGAGCACATTAGAAATGCTGTAGCTGATCGCTTTGAGCGAATATTCGGACTGCTGGCTGTATTTCTTCTCAATGGAATTATAAGTCACGAAGAACATAATCATGCCAAGAATGAACAGCGGAATGATAATCAGGCCTAAGAATGCCGTAAACAATTTGTAGCGCAGATTCATCGGCTGTTGCTCCTGACATGATTGATATTAGCCTTTTACACTGCCTGCGGTGACGCCTTCAATAATCTTCTCTTGCAGAACCGCATAAATCACTATAACCGGAACCACACTGTAGACAATCCCCGCCGACATCTGTGCGTAATTCATCTGATACTGATCGCGGAACTGGACCATCCCCACCGGGAGCGTACGCAGCTCGTCATTGGAGAGAAAATAGTTGGCCAGCAGGAACTCATTCCAATTTCCCAGGAAATTAACAATGAATACCGTAACCATCGCCGGAACTGTCAAAGGTACAATAATTCTAGCAAATATACCCGGGGCCTTCAAGCCATCCATGACCGCCGCTTCTTCAATTTCACTGGGCAGCGAACGCATGAAGGCCGCCAGAATAATGATCGTGAACGGAATCGCATTGGCAATGTAAGGAATAATGAGCGCCCAGTGGGTATTGAGAATATGCAGCTTGCGGACAATCGTGTAGATGGGCAGCATCAGCGCATTATTCGGAATCAGCATCCCGATCAGGACCAGCGAAAAGAGGATGCCGTTCCACTTCCCTTGGCGCATCCGCGTGACCGCGAAGGCGAACATAGACGCCAGCAGAATAGACACTACAGAGGCCAGAACCGAAATATATAAGCTGTTGAAAAAATAAGTGCTGATCTTGGCATTCACCCACGCTTCCACATAGTTGGACCATTCGAAGCTCTTCGGAATGCCGAAGGGGTTGAGGGCAATCGCATTATTATCCTTCTTCACCGAAGAGAAAAGGACAAAGAGGAACGGAAACAGCACAATCACCAGATACCCTAGCAGGGCGATGTGCGGCAGACTTTTTTTCAACGCGCGCGGCATCAGTATTCAATCCTTTCCGTACGGCGGGCAAACACCAGCTGGTAGAGGGCGGTTACCACGAGTGTGAACAAGAAGATCAGAACAGCGATCGTATTGCCGTACCCGTATTTGAAGTTGGTAATCGCATACTTAATCATATAGGTAGCCATTACCTCGGTTGAACCCGCAGGACCGCCCTTGGTCATAACAATGACGATATCGGCAGCCTTCATCGCTCCGGCAATGGAGAGCATAATCACCACCGAAATGATCGGTACGATCAGCGGCAGAGTGATGCGTGTAGCCCGCTGGAACCCTGTAGCGCCATCTATGGCCGCTGCTTCATCCAGCTCACCGGGAATGGAGAGAATCGCCGCCAGTACCATTACAATGTAGAATCCGGTCCACTGCCAGGCGTTCGTAATCAGAATTGACAGCATGGCGAAGCGCTCATCCGACAGCCAGTAGACCGGCTCAATGCCGACAAGGCCAAGCACTTTGTTGAACAAGCCAATATTCGGCTCATAGATGAAGCCCCAGAGAATCCCGATAACCGCTGTAGACATAATGGATGGCATGAATACCGCCGTCTTGTACAGCCCCTTCAGCTTCTTCACATTCGCAATCAGTAAGGAGAAGAACACAATCAGCGGCACCTGTATGCCTACGGAGAAGAGAATGAACCACCCGTTATTTTTCACAGAAATCCAGAAGCGTTCATCTCCCAGCGCTTTCTTGAAGTTGTCCACTCCGGCATATTTGACCGTCTCGGATACACCGTTCCAGCTAGTGAAGCTATAGTAGATTGAGCTGAAGATGGGATAGATGAAGAACATTACGAACAGCACCAGTGCCGGAATAACGAACAGAATGAACACCAGAGGATTTCTCAGTGCCTTATTCATAGCTACCTCCATATTGCTTTCTTTTGAAAAATGCACCCTGGAGCAAGCACCAGGGCACATACAGTTCACCGTCTCTTATTCCACCGCTGCATTAGCCTCTTCCTGTATCTTCTGAAGCGCTTCGCCCATCTTCTCAGGAGTCGTCTGCCCGCCGATCAGGCTCTGAATCTGGATATTACTGATTTCAGTGGTGACATCCGCCTGCACCAGCGAATCAAAGGCCGGGAAGGACGACTGGGAGCTATTCAATACAGCGACAATCTCACTCATCAGATCATCCGTAATGTTCTTGTTCAGCACAGCCTGATCGATCTTCATGGCAGGCAGGACTCCGTCCTCTACCAGACCGCGCAGTTGCATCTCTTCATTGAACATATTCTTAATGAAGGATTTCACTGCTGCAAGCTGCCGCTCATCTTCACCCGCCGAAGCGGAGAAGCCATAACCGTTGTTCACATCGCGCATAAGCGCCGTCTGATCCCCCACTCCGCCTTCAACCGCAGGAATATTGAAGAAGCCGACCTTGCCGATTAGACCTTCGCCGGATTGGCCGGCTTTGAACACGGAAGACTTCCAGGTCCCGTCATACATCAGGATGGCTTCACCGCTGGTGAACTGGGTCGTATATTCAGCATATTCGAAGCCCAGCTCTCCCTTCTTGAAGTAGCCTTTATCCACCCATTCCTTATATTTTGCCAAGCCCTTGATAACGTTCGGATCATTCCACTTCGCTTCACCGGTAGCGAACTTCGCGGTCACATCCGGTCCGGCATAACGGGACCAGAGATGGTTGGCCAGCATCAGCGGTACCCAGCCTGCTTTGGAGGCACCAGCCATCGGCACTTTACCATCCGCTTTAATATCGGCCAGCTGCTGCTCCAGTTCAGCGAAGGTTGTCGGAGCCTTCCAGCCCTTGCTGGTATAGTATTCTTTATTATAGAAGAAGCCTTC
This sequence comes from Paenibacillus sp. FSL R7-0128, assembly GCF_038002245.1. NCBI lineage: Bacteria > Bacillati > Bacillota > Bacilli > Caryophanales > Paenibacillaceae > Paenibacillus > Paenibacillus sp. FSL R7-0128. The sequence continues at coordinate 5,114,767 of NZ_JBBOCD010000001.1, forward strand.
TCCGGAGCCGCCGATCGGCAGACCGTAAATCTTACCTTCATAGGTGAACGGGTCCAGATTAGAGAACTTGTCTTTGATGCCTAATTCATCAAGGATCGGGGTCAGGTCCAGCAGCTTGCCTTCTTTGGCATAGATCTTGGAGTCCGGGCTACCGAACAGGTCGAAGATCTCCGGAGGGTTACCGGCCGCCATTTCACCGCGCAGCTTCTCCTTACGGTTCACATCCGAATCTACTCCATCAAGCTTGAAGGTCAGTCCAGGCACATCCGCCTGCACCTTGCCCACCACATCCTCCAGAATAGCCAGTCGTTTCTGTTTGTCCGCTCCAACCTGGGTATGACGGATCGTCATTTCAAAAGGCTCAGCATTAGCCGGTTCTTCCGTTGCGGCAGCATTGGTAGCAGCAGCTTCATTCGTTGCAGCAGGCTCTTTGGTGGCAGCAGCATTGTTATTCTTGTTGCCTCCACAGCCAGCCAGCAGCGCCGAGCTAACGAACATCAGGGACAACAGCAGTGTTAGACTTTTTCTCATTACGGGTGACCCTCCCTATTTCATGATTTCCCTTACAACTCTAATTATAGAAAATCACATTTGTAATCGTAAGGTTAAGATTTATCTTCAATAGGGATAAAATCCTCTAATGGAAGCGGATTCAGTTAGGTTTCCTGACATAGAAAAAAGCGAAACTCCTCAGAATAGAAGCTCCGCTTTTGAAATTCTTATATGCAATTAGACCAATGCGGTCTGCATACGGCCTTCTTCAATCAGCCGGTACGCACGCTGCACTTCTTCATCGGAAGGCGACTCTACCCCTTCAAGCTCATAGGGACGGCCAAGCTCCTTCCATTTGTAGATGCCCATTACGTGATAAGGCAGGATTTCGAACTTCTCTACTCCATTAAGCGTTCCAATAAAGCGTCCAAGGTTCTGCAAATCCTCTTCCTTATTGTGAATGCCTGGAACATAGACATGGCGAATCCACATTTTACGGTTATTATCGGATAACCAGCGGGCCAGCTTCAAGGTACGGTCGTTGGACTTACCGGTCAGCTTGATATGCGCTTCATCATCAATATGCTTCAGATCCAAGAGCACCAGGTCAGTAACATCCAGCAGGTCGCTGATTTTCGATCCATCATTATAGCCGTTGGTATCAAGCGTGGTATGCAAATTCCAGCGTTTCTTCACCTCGGTGAACAGTTGCTTCACGAAATGCGCCTGGAGGGTTGGTTCACCGCCGGATACGGTCAGGCCGCCGCCGGACGTTTTATAATAATTCAGGTAAGGCTCAATTTCCGCCAGTACTTCCTCGACGGTCATTTCCTTGCCTTCATTGAGTTCCCATGTATCCGGGTTGTGGCAGTATTGACACTTGAGCAGGCAGCCCTGCATAAAAAGCACGAAGCGGATACCCGGGCCATCCACCGTTCCAAACGTCTCCAAAGAGTGGATATGTCCTTTAAGCATGAGATGTCATCCTTTCGAAAAAAACTTAAAATTTTAACCACTTTCAGACAAGAGTGTACCGCCCTCTTGCAAGGGCGGCAGCTCTTTGATTGATTTCAGTTCTTGTAGAACAAGAATGCTTCTTACATGGAATCGTGGAATGTACGGTTGATAACATCCATCTGTTGTTCACGGGTCAGCTTGATGAAGTTAACAGCATAGCCGGATACGCGAATCGTCAACTGTGGATAGTTCTCCGGATGATCCATAGCATCGAGCAGCTGTTCACGGTTAAATACGTTAACGTTCAAGTGCTGAGCGTTATTGTGGAAATATCCGTCCATCATGAAGACCAGGTTGGACTTACGGGAATCTTCGTCTTTACCTAGCGCCTTAGGAACGATGGAGAAGGTATTCGAGATACCATCCTGTGCATCGGAGTAAGGAAGTTTGGCAACAGAGTTCAGGGATGCCAGTGCGCCCTTCTTGTCGCGTCCGTGCATTGGGTTAGCACCAGGAGCGAATGGTTCGCCTTTTTTACGTCCGTCAGGAGTAGTACCAGTCTTTTTACCATAGACAACGTTCGAAGTGATAGTCAGTACCGATTGAGTCGGCACAGCATCACGATACGTTTTGTTTTTGCGGATCATCGACATGAAGGTTTCAACCAGTTCAACAGCAATGCCGTCAACAGCGTCGTCGTTGTTACCGTAGCAAGGGAATTCACCCTCAGTTTCAAAGTCGATAGCAATACCTTCTTCGTTGCGGATTGGCTTAACCTTAGCGTATTTGATTGCGCTCAGGGAGTCAGCAGCAACGGACAGTCCGGCAATACCGCAAGCCATAGTACGCAGAATGTCGCGGTCATGCAGCGCCATTTCGATACGTTCGTAGGAATATTTGTCATGCATATAGTGAATGATGTTCAGCGTATTGACATAAGTCTTAGCCAGCCATTCCATCATTGGTTTGAAGCGTTTCATTACTTCATCATAATCCAGGTATTCAGAAGTGATCGCAGGATATTCAGGACCTACCTGAGCACCGGATTTCTCATCTTTACCGCCATTGATCGCATACAGCAGAGCCTTAGCCAGGTTGGCACGGGCACCGAAGAACTGCATTTGCTTACCGATACGCATTGGGGATACGCAGCAGGCAATTGCATAATCTTCACCCCAGTATGGACGCATTACATCATCGTTCTCATATTGAATAGCGCTGGTCTCAATAGATACCTTAGCACAATATTTCTTAAAGCCTTCAGGAAGCTTCTCGGACCACAGTACAGTCAGGTTTGGTTCTGGAGCCGGTCCCAGATTGTACAGGGTATGCAGGAAGCGGAAGCTGTTCTTGGTTACGCGGGTTGTACCATCTTCAGCCATACCACCGATGGATTCTGTAACCCAAGTTGGGTCGCCGGAGAACAGGTCGTTATAGTCAGGCGTACGCAGGAATTTCACGATACGCAGCTTCATTACGAAATGGTCAACGATTTCTTGAGCTTGCTCTTCTGTCAGAGTACCTTCTTCAAAGTCACGTTGAACATAGATGTCGAGGAAGGAAGATACGCGTCCAAGGGACATAGCCGCACCATTCTGTTCTTTAACAGCTGCCAGATAACCGAAGTATACCCATTGTGTAGCTTCTTTGAAGTTCGTAGCCGGTTTGGAAATATCCATACCATGAGCTGCAGCCATTTGTTTCAGTTCGCCCAGAGCACGCATTTGCTCGGACAGCTCTTCACGCAGACGGATAACATCTTCTGTCATGGAGTCTACTTCAAGCTCAGTCAGTTGCTGCTTCTTGTCTTTAATCAGGAAATCAATACCATACAGAGCAATACGGCGATAGTCGCCGATGATACGTCCGCGGCCATAAGCATCAGGAAGGCCTGTGATTACGCCCGATTTACGCACAGCTCTCATATCTGGTGTATATGCATCAAATACGCCTTGGTTATGCGTTTTGCGGATGTTCGTGAACATGTCAACGATATTCTGCGGAAGCTCGAAGCCGTATGCCTTAGTAGCATCGATCATCATCTTGATACCGCCGAACGGCTGAATGGAACGTCTGAAAGGCGCGTCAGTCTGAACGCCGACAATCTGTTCCTTGTCCTTGTCAATGTAGCCAGGAGCGTGGGAAGTGATGGTGGAGACAGTATCGAGGGATACATCCCATACGCCGCCTCTTTCTCTTTCTTCCTTGCTTAGCTGGGAGATAATCTTCCACAGTTCAGTTGTATTGCTGGTAGGTCCAACCAGGAAATCTTCAGTTCCTTCATAAGGCTTGATGTTCTTTGCAATAAAGTTGTTAACGTCAACTTTCTTGGCCCAGACACCTTTTGTGAAATTTCTCCAACCTGATTTTGCTTCTAATACTTCTTTTTCAATCACCGACATGCTAAATCCCTCCATTTATATTTATTATATTTGTAGAGATCGCGGGCTTGAAGGTTAATCCCGTGTCTCGTGATCCCGAGGCTAATAGTTGTTATAAAATTCACAATCACATCTTCATAACGGGGATCGTTGTCTATATAAACATTTTAGTTTATTTTCTGAAAAAGGACTGTGACAAATATCACTATTTCGGTGATATTTGTCACTTCCATCCAGTCCCATATTAACCTTTAACCTTATTCTTTGCCAGGCAACCGTTAATTAGTTATCGAATTTGCCGTAGAATGCGTTGCGGTATACATCAGCAAGCTCGGATACCAGCGGCATTTTAGGATTGGCAGTAGTACATTGGTCTTCAAATGCACGGTCAGCCAGATAGTCTACACGGGATTCGAAGTCCTTAGGATCGAAACCAAGAGCCGAGAAGGATTCTTCGATACCGAGTTTTTTGTTCATGTCGCGGATTGCATTGATCAGGCTGGTTACGCCTTCTTCGGTAGTGCGTGCAGGCAATCCCAGAATACGGGCGATTTCTGCGTACCGTTCGTCAGCTACAAAGTGCGAATATTTAGGGAACGAAGCGAACTTCGTAGGTTTCTTGGCATTGTAACGGATGACATGCGGCATCAGGATCGCATTGGTACGGCCGTGTGCAGTGTGATACTGTCCGCCCCATTTGTGTGCCAAGCTGTGGTTAATCCCCAGGAATGCGTTGGCAAAGGCCATACCGGCAAGCGTCGAAGCATTGTGCATTTTCTCACGGGCCAGCTTGTCACCTTGCAGTGCGGATTTCTCCAGCCACTGGAACACCAGTTGGATGGCTTTGATTGCCAGACCATCGGTATAGTCACTGGCCATTACAGATACATAAGCTTCGATAGCATGTGTCAATACGTCCATTCCTGTATCGGCAACTGCAGTCTTAGGCAAGCTGTAGACAAACTCAGGGTCAATAATTGCTACGTCTGGAGTCAGCTCATAGTCAGCGAGCGGATACTTGGTATTATTGCCTGTTGTCTTGTCTGTGATAACTGCGAACGATGTTACTTCAGAACCTGTACCCGAAGTGGTTGGAATGGCAACGAATTTCGCTTTGTTGCCGAGCTTAGGGAATTTGTATACCCGTTTGCGGATATCCATGAACTTCTGTTTCAGGCCGTTGAAGTCTGCATCCGGATGTTCGTAGAACAGCCACATGCCCTTGGCAGCATCCATTGGGGAACCACCGCCGAGTGCGATGATGCAGTCCGGCTGGAATCTGTTCATCATAGCTGTACCTTTTTCTACAGTAGTAGTCGATGGATCCGGTTCAACTTCCGAGAACACTTCGATCGCTACAGGAGTCTGGCGCTGACGCAGATAGTGCTCAACTCTTTCAACATATCCCAGTTTAACCATTACAGGGTCAGTGATGATAGCAACGCGTGTGATATCAGGCATTTTGGCCAGGTACTGAGTGGCTCCCTTTTCGAAGTAAATCTTGTCAGGTACTTTAAACCATTGCATATTCACGGTACGACGATTCACCCTTTTCACGTTGATCAGATTGATTGCAGTGACGTTCTGCGATACCGAGTTGCGTCCGTAAGATCCGCAGCCCAGTGTCAATGAAGGGATATTAGTGTTGTAAATGTCGCCGATTGCGCCGTGTGTGGATGGCGAGTTGACGAGAATACGTCCGGTCTGCAGACGGTTGGAGAACTTCATGATTACTTCTTCGTTGTTGGAATGGATAGCCGAGCTGTGGCCCATGCCGCCAAATTCAACGATTTGAGCTGCGCGCTCGATACCCTGGTCAGCATTCTTCACTTTGTAGCAAGCCAGAACCGGGCTCAGCTTCTCAGCGGACAATGGATATTTAGTACCTACACCTTCAAGCTCAGCTACCAGGATCTTCGTTCCGGCAGGAACCTGAATACCGCACATTTCAGCGATCTTCACAGCGGATTGGCCAACGATAGCCGGGTTAACTGCACATTTCTCTACGTTCATTGCGCCGCTGGTCAGCTTAGCTGCTTCTTCTTTGTTCACAAAGTAACAGCCGTTTGCAATCATTTTCTTTTTCACTTGATCGAAGATAGCTTCTTCAATGATAACTGCCTGCTCGGAAGCACAGATCATACCATTATCAAAAGTCTTCGACAGGATAAGGTCTGTTACAGCCTGATCAATATCAGCACTCTTCTCAATGAAGGCAGGCACGTTACCAGGACCTACGCCGAGTGCCGGTTTGCCGCAGCTGTAAGCTGCCTTGACCATTGCCGATCCGCCGGTTGCCAGAATCAGTGCAACGTCCGGATTGTTCATCAGTGCGTTTGTTTTGTCCATCGTAGGAAGCTCAATCCATTGGATGAAGTTCTCAGGTGCGCCTGCTGCTACGCCTGCATCATGCAGAATTTTGGCTGCTGCCGCACTGCACTCTTGCGCTGACGGGTGGAAACCGAATATAATAGGGTTACGTGTCTTAGCGGAAATCAAAGCTTTAAACATCGTGGTGGATGTTGGATTGGTTACCGGTGTGATACCCATAATGATTCCGACTGGTTCAGCAATCTTCTGGAAGCTGTCATAAGCGTTATCCTCAATAACGCCTACAGTCTTGTCGTACTTAATACCGTGCCAGATATATTCAGTGGAGAAGATGTTCTTTGTAATTTTGTCTTCGTATACTCCGCGTCCTGTTTCTTCAACAGCCAGTTTTGCCAGGTACATATGCTTGTCGAGTCCGGCCAGCGCCATTGCATGAACGATTGTGTTTGTCTGCTCTTGATCCAGGCCCATGAACGCTTCGTGGGCTTTCTTTGCTTTATCCACCAAAACCTGAATATACTCTTCAGCGGTGGTTTGTTTCACTTGGGCGGCGACTTCGTTTTTAACTGCCATCTCCCTCGTCCTCCTGTCAATTTTTAGGTTGTTTCTTTCTATACATTTATCTTAGCACATCCTTTTCACCTTGTATAGTGAAATCTTTCACAAAGTATAAAGTTTTTTTTGAGTTGTTTTCAAAGCGCTTTCATTCGATCATATACTAGTGTTTTTACCATATTATATGTAATATTTAATTGAAATTTGTCTATTCTGCGAACGCAATACGATAGTCTGCAGCGTTGATAGCCCATCTTGCCTTGCAATGCCGGTTGGGCTTCGGGAATTTTGCTCATGAATGCCAAGCTATCACTTCGGTTCATCCGTCGCTCTTCTACAGACTCACTCTGACGATGAATATAAATATAAATTTCTGCCAAGTGGAAACGGCTTTGCCGTCCTTTTAAAGGACGGTACCGTTTCAGCGAGAAATAGAAGGATAAGTTATCGTGTGCAACCTATAAATTCTTATATTTTTATAAAAAAAGAGACAGCATCTCTGCTGTCCCCCCCTTATTCATCTCTTCCCCTAAGTCTAGAAAGAGACATCCCAGGCTACTCCACCTTAATGGTATCGAAAAATTTCTTCTGTACGGTTGCGGCTGCTGCATCAAGCTGGGCCTTGGAGTCCGTGCCTTCCTTGGCGAACAGCTCCTGAATGACATTGGACATGGTTGCATAGTAGTCCTGGGTATTGTACTGCGCCTCAGGTTTGCCGTCGAGCAGAGCCATAATATCTGTATTGTATTGATAGACAATATCAGAGTATTTGTCATACACTGCTTTGGTCTTCTTGCCGAAGTCGGAATCGGCAGCATAGTAATCAAGAAGCGGCGGAATGAAGTATTTGCCGTCCGCCTTGCGCTGCTGCAGAATGGCATCGAGCGCTTCCAGACCTTTATCCGAGAAATAGTCGAAGGTAATATAACGGAAGGCCATCTCCTGCTCATCCTTGCTGGCATTAGGGTTGATGACCAGATAGTCGCCGCCGAGAACACCGGTATGCTTGCCGCCCTTCTCAGCCGCAGGCATTGGATAGGTCAGCACATCCTCAGGCTTGAACCCGCCCTGGTTAAGCGCCTGTTCAATGACTCCGTCAGATCCGGCCATTACCATCGCGGTACGGCCCTGCTGGAAGGCACCTACAGCATCGCCCCAGCCGAGCGCCCAATCCTGGGGAACCGCTTTGGCTTCCCATCTCAGCTTTTTATAGAAGTCCAGCGCTTTAACACCAGCTTCGGAATTGAAGGTGGCCACCACCTTGCCGCCCTCAATCTTCTGAATCTCCCCGCCTGCTTCGAACAGGAAGTTGGTCCAGTTCCAGCCGGCTTCGTTGCCTTTGCCCATCGGGGCAATGCCGGAGATACCTTTCTTGGGATCGGCCACTCCTTTGGCTGTGTTCAGCATGTCGTCCCAGGTCCAATCCATTGGAGGTACGGCTACACCTTTGTCATCCAGCATCTTCTTGTTGATCATTGTTGTAGTGACGTAACCCTTCTGGGTAACTCCATACACCTTGCCGTCAATGATGAACTGGTTCTGCAGCACAGGATTGATCTGATCCTTGAACTCATAATTGTTCCACAGATCGGTGATGTCAGCTACCCAGCCCTTCTCAATCAGGAATTTGGCTTCGGTGGCATACGTGTTGAAGAAGGTCGGCGCTTCATTCGCTGCCATCTTCACTCCGATCTCGCTTACATTATACTGCCAGTCGTCCTTGACGATCTCCACGTTCGGATAGACTTCCTGGAACCGCTTGATTTTGTCATCCTCCTGCGCTCTCACCTCGGTCAGGTCCGGCGTAGGATAGTGGATTTTGATTGTTACCTTTCTCTGGGTGATATCGTCAGCCGGTGCTGCAGACGGAGTGGCTGACTCTTCCGCCGCCTTGGTTGCTGCTGGTGCAGGTGTCGCTTCTCCCCCGTCAGCCGCCGGCTTGTTGCCGTTATTATTGCCGCCGCAAGCGGACAATAAGGTCCCCGTGACCAGGAGACAGGCGAATACGCTGGAAACTTTACGCATGGTAACTCCCCTTTTCCATATCATAATGAGCTTACAAATTCATCTTAAAAGAGAAACCGTTTACAAACGAGGTGTATTTATATTCCCTTCATGTGCAGGAGTACGATCTCTACCGGACCTCATCCTTCCTGCTCAGCCTTTGACCGCAGACAATGAAACTCCGCGCATAATGAACTTCTGGAAGACCAGGAATACCAGGATCGGCGGCAGAGAGACAATGAACAGAATTGCGAATTTGATGTTCGTATTCAGCGCTTTTACATTGATAACGTACTTATAGATAGCGGTAGCGAGCGTATACTTCTCCTCACTGTGCATGACCAGCGACGGCCAGAACCAGTCATTCCAGGCTGTGGAGAAGATGAAGATCGCCAGTGTTGCAAAAATCGGAATCGACAGCGGCACCGCGATGGTGAAGAAGCTTCTCGGCTCCGAGGCCCCGTCCATCCGCGCGGCTTCCAGAATCTCAGGATGAATCCCGTCGAAGAAATTCTTAAGCAGCAGGAAGAAGAACGTGTTCGCGCCTGCCGGCAGCCAGAAGGCCGCATATTGATTGAGCAGGCCCAGCTCCTTCAGATTGACAAAGTTCGGAATCATATAGCTCGTAGCCGGAATGAACAGTGTCATCAGGAAGAAGAAATAGAAGGCCTTGCGGTAAGGCACATTCATCCGTGAGATACTGAAGGACGCGAGTCCCAGTACAATTAGCGTGGCGACCATATTCCCTGCAAAAATATACAGGGTGTTCCGCAGAAACATAGCCAGATCGATATAATCCAGCGCATCCTTCAGATTACCGAAATGCCATTCCTGCGGAAAAAAATGCGGCGGAAAGGAATTGACCTCGATATTCGACTTTAGACCGTTGAACATCGTCATGAGGATGGGATACAGCATGCTGAATATCATCAGGACAATGAACAGCACCATAATTCCGTAGACCACCCTATTGCTGGTCTTTTTCAGGTCATGCTCCGAGAGAATACCTCTGTCTGCGCTCTTCATTCTAGTTGTCCTCCTTGTTAAGCTTGAACTGTAGAATGCCCAAACCGCCCAGAACAACAAACATCAGCATCCCCAGCGCAGTCGCCGTACCATAATCCAGTCTGGTAAAAGCATACTTCACAATAAGCAGCGCATACGTCAGCGTAGCATTGTTCGGCCCCCCGTCCAGCAAGGCCAGCTGTGACTGGTAGCCCTGAGAGGTGGCAATCACCTGAAGAATCAGCATCAGCAGAATCAGATTGCGCAGCGAAGGCAGGGTGATGTGGCGGATACGGGCCCAGACTCCGGCTCCGTCAATCTCGGCGGCTTCATACCAGTCCCGGGGAATACTTAACACCGCAGCAAGATAGATCAGCATCCCCGAGCCGAACTGCTGCCAGGTCTCCATGAAGACCAGCGAGATCATCGACCACCGGGTATCGGTCAGGAAGGCGATCTGCTCCGCTCCGGTGCTGCCAATTACGGCATTTATCGGTCCAACCGGATCATACAGCCAGCGCCACAGCCCGTATAGGACTACAGCAGGCATGACATATGGCAAATACGCAGCAACGCGCACGAATCCGCCGAATTTCCGCAGCTCGGAGATGGCAATGGCAAAGGCAATCGGAACCCAGAAGCCGATCACCAGGCAGAGCAGCATATAGTACAAGGTGTTTTTGACAGCAATCAGTACATCGGGGTCAGTAAGGGCCCTGGCATAATTGTCCAGGCCGACGAAGGTATTCCCTTTGACGAAATCAACGGTGTAGAAGCTGTACAGGAACCCTTTGAAGATAGGCACCCACATAAACATAATGAAGATAATCAATGCGGGGACAAGAAACATCACGCCCCAATAATTCTTTTTCCAGCGGTTCTGCTTGTACGGCTTGCTCTCCAGCTCCGCTGGAAGGTGATCATGTAACGCAGCAGACTGATTCATTCCGGCTCCCTCATTCCTGTCGTCTTTCAGCACTTTATGGGAAAGCGCCTCCTGTCTTCATTGTAGGAAATGAGGGAGAGACTTAACATGTCTATATCTATGGCAATCGTAAGCGTTCTTACTTCTTCAGTTCGCTGGGGCTGAGTCCAAAGTATTTTTTGAAAATTTTGCTGAAATGCTCCGGCGACTCGTATCCTACCCGCTCCGCAATCTCATACCGCCGCAGATCGGTGTTCATAATCATCTCCCGGCTGTCCTCCATCCGCAGCTTAATGACATATTCCCAGAGGTTATAGCCTGTATTCTTCTTGAACAGATAGCTCAGGTAATTAGGGCTGACATGATTCTTCTTCGCTACTTCATGGATCGTCAGACCCTTCTGGGCGTAATTCCCGTCAATGTATTCCTTCGCCTTCTGAACGATCAGATTGCTATGCGTATGCAGTTCCTCGGGTGACGGATCAGCAGCATAGTTGTTCCAGTTGAAATCCCCATAATAGAACACATAATGATCGGCATGCTCGTTGTTCCAGAGGATCGCCTTCGAGGCTTGCCGGTTCAGCACATCCATGAAGCTCAGCCCCTTCAGAATCTGGCTGATGCCGATGACAGCCCGGAGCTGCAAATAGCGGTTAATATTGTAATGGAGGCTGCGGCCCAGCACCTCCAGGCGGCTCAGCTGGCCGGTGGATGGCTCCTCGTAGCTCTGCTCATCCCACTGAATCAACACGGTAATCTCCCCGTCCGGCGAATAGAACGCGGTAGAATTCCATTCCTGGTCGAGCAGTTCCTTGGCAATATTCAAGGCAGCGTAACGCAGCAGGCTATGATCGTGGGTAGTGTACCTCTGCTCCGGCCGGTCTTGCGGCAGGGGAAGCTTGATTTTGATCACCGCAAAAAACGGCCCCTGCAGCTTCAGCTCATCCAGCTTGCGCCGCTTCTCCTCTGCCCCCAGCACCGCCGCAGTCTCCGTAAGCAGGCTGTTCAGCAGCTCGCTGTACTCGGGAAGCGGCTCCTCCAGGCGGAAGCGGTCTGCATTCCCATCCATATAAGTGGCCAGCTCCGGCGACGGTCTATTCATCTTCAGAACGACACTGCGTACCGAATCCAGGAACTGCTCACTGTTCAGCGGCTTGATCAGATAGTCTCTCGCCCCCAGCCGGACGGCCATCTGGGCATACTGAAAGGTCTCATGCGCAGAGATAACGATCGTCTGCATCCAGGGCCTGGTCATTTTGGCATGCTGCATCAGTTCGATCCCGCTCATAGCCCCCATCTGGATATCGGTCACAAGCAGATCAATCTCCTCCATACGGATACAATCCAGTGCCTCATACCCGCTGCCTGCCGTATAGATATGGTCAATATCCAGCCCGGAAGCAGCCAGCAGACTGCTCAGTCCTTTGCAAATGAGCGGCTCATCATCAACAACAAGTATATTGAACACCGTATTCTCTCCTCTACTCTATAGTCTCTGACTTCGGAAGGATCACACTTACTATCGTGCCTCCGCACTCGCGCGGTCTGTAGCTGATCCCGTAATCCCCGCCGAAGTGCAGTTGCACACGCTGATGGATATTGCGGATACCGTAGCCGTTCACCGGGTTCGGGCTGTCATCATTGAGTATCTGTTCGATAGCCTTATAATCGACCTGCTTATAACCGTTATCCTCAATGGTAATCCGAATCCGGCCATCCTCCAGCACAGAGGTAATAATGATTTCGCCGTCCTCCTCCATATGCTTAACCCCGTGGATAATCGCATTCTCGATCAGGGGCTGCAGCGTGATCTTGGGGATCAGATTCCTGGTCGTCCCGGGAGCAATATTCCAGATAACGGCGAACACATAATCATGCCGGTGCTGCTGGAGCTTGATGTAGGCACCGGCATGCTCAAGCTCCTCTTCGAGCGTGATCAGCTCCCGGCCCCGGCTTAAGCTGATCTTCATCAGCTTGGATAATTCCTTGATCATTTCCGCGGATTCCACGTTGCCTTCGAGCGAGCTTTTCCAATAAATACTCTCCAGGGTGTTGTACAGCAGATGCGGGTTGATCTGCTGATAGAGCAGCTGCAGCTGCGATTCCTTCTGCTTCAGCTCCATCTGGTATTTGTACATAATCAGGCTGTTGAGCCTGCGGGCCATATCATACGTGGCGTTAATCAGCACACTGACCTCATCGTTGCTTCCTCTGCGGGGAGTCTCGGGCACACGGTTGCCCGGCTCATACTTACGCACAAAAAAAGCCAGCTTCTGCAAAGGGGTCATCAGCGAACGCCAGAAGTAGGTAATGATGATCAGTCCGAACAGCGCGTAGGCCACTGTTATGTATTGAATGACGCGTTTCATTTCGTTTTGCTGCTGGAGCAGGGATTTGACGGGTACCTTGTAGACCAGCTTTTGCTCAAAGGCATGATTGTTGTTCACCACATAGATGAAGTCATCAGTGATAATATCCTCGGTTCCCTCCGGATCTCCCGCCTCCGAGCCGTCCGGCAGAACGATCACCTCTCCGGTTGAATTCGTGGTGGAGGCCAATACACGGTTGCTCATATCCGTCAGATAGATTTCCCCGTCCGGCAGTGAGATGGACCTTAGCGATTCACCGATCTTCGATTCCATCTTGGTCACCACCAGCACGCCGAGCGTTCCTTCCCCCCGGTAGATATTATTGACAGCCCTGACATAAGTGAGCGTCTTCAGATCTTCGGCCTGCGGACTCAGCTTCTCGGTGAACATCAGGGTACCGCGGCCTTTCTGCTGCACCACCTGTTCAAACCAGTACGGCTGTTCCTCTTTGGAGAAAAAATAAACCCCCGCCTTCTTCACCTGCGGAAAATTGGGAGCGAAAAAGTAGTAGTTATCTGGATCATATACGTACAGCGAGTAGTAAATGCCGTCCCCCCGCTCCGCTCCCTGCGAATAGCTGCCGAGCAGCTTCTCGATGGTCTCATAACGTTCCACCCGCTCCAGCACCGTATCATTCCCGCTCATATTGAGCTGCTGCAGGACCGGATTCTGGATGACGGTGGTCGTTATTTTATTCACCGTATCGATGTCTCTGTTAATGATGGCGAAATTCTGCTTGTTCAGCTCCACATAGGCATTGGTCACATGGCGCTTCAGAATCTCCTCTGCCTTGTAGTTGCCGTAGCTGTTCAGAATCAGAATAGGCGTAATCATAATCAGGAACAGCAGAATCAACTGCTGCTTAACACTGAGCCTGACAATGGGTTTCACAAGCATGGACAACATCTGGATTCACCTCCAGTTTTAATAATATAACAAACGTATAAGCGCTTACACAGGTTTATTTCAAAGTTCTTTATGTCCATTTGTATGGAGTTTCTTACCCAAGTAAAAACCAGCCCTCACACGAACATCCCGCGTTGGACTGGTTTTATAGTGCTTCATCCTGAGCACATTGAGCCGGACGGCTTATGCTAGCTGTAATTCTTCCTCTACTGTTCTCAAAAAAGCAAGCACAGCAGCAATCATCTGCTCCAGCCCCTGTTGTTCAATCGGAAAATGACCTGCACCCTCTAAAATCACAGATTCTTTTCTGCTTTTAAGATGGTCATAAAATGGTCTGCTGAAGCGGTAAGGAGTCATAGGGTCTAATTGAGGATGAACCCGAACCCTTGTTCATGAATATGTAGTTCCTTTCCACGCTTCCTCGCTTAGGGAACAGGAATTTCTTTTTCCATTATAAAATCATCCATAACAAATCCATTGCCGATATCCGCCATTTGTCCCCGTAGGGTCCGGAAGCCTTTTTTCTTATATACTGCAATACTGGATTCGTTATCACGATTGACTGTCAGCCAGATATGAGTCAGATTACGGTCCTGACACAACTTCTCCAGGAAGGCCAACGCTTGGCTGGCATAGCTGCGCCCCCTGTACTCCTTACTGATATAAAACTTGCTCAAAAAGAGCTTCCCTTCCTCTTCTCTGGCCGACATATATCCGGCTGTGGAGCCTTCGCCGTTATGGATCAAGTAATATTCGTAGCCCTGATGATGGATCTGATCCGTTATCGCGGGAACCGATTGGAACTTTCCAATCATGTAATCAATCTGCGCGACGGTAATAATGGAGACATAATGTTCGTGCCATATTTCTGCTGCCAACCGGGCAACCTCAGCAGTTTCTTCCGCTGTATTCACTTGTGAAAATCTAAGCTCCATAATATGTACCTGCCTTTCCTGAGTCTCTCGTATCACGCTATCCTTGGACACGGACATCGAAGCAGAAGTTCACGCTCTGGTATACCCGTTCAATTGCAGCCAGGAGGCACAGGCATCCGTCCAGGTCTTGGTGTGCGGCTCTTCAGGGGCTAAGCCCAGACCGTGTACACCGTGCGCATAGATATGCAGATCGAATGGAACCTTATGACGGCTAAGACCTGCGGCGAACAGCAGGCTGTTCTCCACCGGGACATAATCATCATCAGAGGTATGCCAAAGGAACGTTGGCGGCGTGTCCGGGGTTACCTGGAACTCGCTGCTGAGCTTAAGCGACAGCTCCGCATCAGGAATGGCTCCCAGCAGATTCTCCTTCGAGCCTTGATGTGTGACCCCTTCGGTCATCGAGATAACCGGGTAGCATAGAATCAGGCGGTCAGGACGGCTGGACAGCCGCTCCAATGGCTCCGGGTGATCAGGATTACCGAGATCATAAGATACCCCTGCGGTAGAAGCGAGATGTCCGCCTGCCGAGAAGCCCAGAATGCCGAGCCGAGCCGGGTCAATGCCGAATACGTCCGCGCGGAAGCGGATCGTACGCAGCGCCCGCTGCGCATCCTGAAGCGCACTCGGGTATTGATAGGGCGCTACACGATAGCGCAATACGAAGGCGGAGATGCCCAGTGTATTCAGCCACTGCGCCACGGGCCCTCCCTCATGATCGGCACGCATAGCGTACCCACCTCCCGGACAGACCAGCACAGCAGCATTCCCCTTGCCTTCTACTAAATACGGTATAATCGCAGGCTGATCCTCTTCGCTGGTTCCCAGTGCTCCAGGCGCCCCTTCAGGCCATAGCAACAACGTTTCCATCATCATCCCTCAAGCTTTCCTTCTATAATAGAATAGATAATAGAGGAAAAAAGTTCCTCAAGAGCCATTCTATCAAGCCCTTACAATTCATGCAATCCGGATATCACCAGATCCGCTGCCTCCAGCACTTCAGCCTTCCCGATACCGACCACCTGCATTCCTGCCGCCTTGCCGGCGGCTACTCCAGCCTCAGCATCCTCGAACACCACACAGTCCTGCGGCTCCAGCCCCAGCTCCCGGCAGGCAGACTGGAACACCTCAGGGTCCGGCTTAGCCCGGGCTACCTTATTGCCGTCAATAACAACGTCGAACAGCTCCGCAATATTCAGCTTCTCCAGTATGAATTCCGCATTCTTACTCGCAGAGCCAAGGGCAATAGCCACGCCGCGTGCTCTGAGCGCATTCAGATAGGCTCTGACTCCAGGCAGCAGCTCTGATTCATCCAGACCTGAGATATATTCTACATAAAGGCGGTTCTTCTTCTCCGCCATCGCCAGCTTCTCTGCTTCGCTGTATTCAAGGCCGCCAATCTCTAGAAGAATATCCAGGGATCTCATCCGGCTGACGCCCTTGAGCCGCTCATTGTCCTGTTCGGTGAACGGGAAGCCCAGCTCCCCGGCGAGCGAGCGCCAGGACAGATAATGATACTTCGCCGTGTCTACAATCACGCCATCCAGATCGAAGATAGCGCCCTTCATATGCTCCAGCATCATGGTCATGCTCCTCTCTGATTGGACTCAGACGCTAACTCCAGGATCGCACCGGGAGGGCACGGCACCACCTCACCGCCGAACCCGGCGAAGCTTACCGCTTCGCTGTTGCCCGGCGCTGCCGTAACCGTGATCTCTTCGTGGCCGATCCGCAGCCGGAAGCTGCCTCCGCGCAGGATTACCGGCAGCTCAATGGAACTCCAGGTCTCCGGCAGAGACGGCTTAAGGGTGACGGTCTGGCCATCAAAGCCCACACCCGCGAAGCCAAGAACCGCAGCCATCCACGCGCCCCCGTTCGCCGCCGGATGCGTCCCGCCAATATAGAGGTCACCGACATACTGCTTCGATTCACCGGTTAGATCTACGGTGGCAGTGCGCATGAAATAAGGATATCCCCAATCCGGCAAGCCGATATCCGCTGCAGCTAGCGCATAGATACACGCGCTGAGGCTGGAGCCATGCTCGGTTCGCGGCTCATAGAATTTCCAGTTGGCCTGCTTCACTTCCCTGCTGAATCTGTCCCGGAACAGATGAAGCATGAGCACCACATCGGCCTGCTTCAGGATTCTTGTGGTTGTTGCCAGCCCGTTGCCTCCGCCCCAGTACTCATTCGGGTGAATGATCCGTGCCTTCAGCTCAGCCAGAGACACATCCTCCAGTTGCAGATAACGGTCGAATTGTTCAATCACCAGCGTATCCGGGTCCGGCTGCGGAACATAGAGCTGTGCCAGCATTGCTGTGAACTCATCCAGGAACGGCCCGTCTGCATACGATTCAGCAAGACCGTTATACACAGCCGGATATTTGTCCTGCAACCGTTCTGCTGTCTGCAAGGCAATCTTCAGTGTCTCCTGAACCATGGCGCTCGTAAATGCGTTATTATTCACCCGCTCATGATATTCATCCGGCCCGGTAACATCCAGCAGCTCATAACGCCGCTTCACAGGATTATAGTAAGCATAGGAATAGAAGAAACGCGCACATTCCCAGATCACCTCCGCCCCGCCGTCCGCCAGGATGCTGTCATCTCCCGTGAAGGTCACGTATTGCCAGAGTCCGTGCACGACATCTGCACTGATATGAATCTGCTTATCGCGGAAATAGGTCCGCATGGGTCGCCCGGTAAATACATCGTTCACATTGAACAGAGTGCAGGCATCGTCCCCGGAGTCCTGACTCTCCCATGCGTAGAAGGCGCCTAAATATCCGTATTCCTCCGCCTTCCGCCGTGCTCCGTCCAGCGTGTGGATGCGGTACATCATCAGATTGCGGGCAATCCCAGGATCACTGTGCAGGAAAAAGGGCAGCATGAACATCTCCGTATCCCAGAATACGGCCCCCTTATAGACCTGCCCGGACAAGCCGCGCGCCGGAATCGAGACCTTCTCCGACTTCGTCGGTGCAATGATCAGCAGCTGATACATACTGTACCGCAGCGCGAACTGCGCCTCCACATCGCCTTCAATGATACAATCGCTGCGTGACCATCGCTCCGCCCACTTGCGCCGGTGAGCCTCCAGCAGGCCGGGATACCCTGTAGCGGCGGCCTCCTGGACGGCCCGCACCGCCTGCTCATCAGGGCTGCCTTCCGCAGGAGCGCCTTCTATATCCAGGCCCGTGTACACGGCTGCATATTTGCACCATGTATGAGTCTCACCTGCCTTGGCTTCTATAGAAATATGGCGCAGCGCGGTTCCCCTATCCAGCTCGATAACAGCATCTACCCGCTTCTCCTGTTCTGCCAAGCCGAACACTGTAAGCTCCGCCACCGCCACCGGCAGCCCCAGCTCCCCGGTAACTACTGTTGACAGCAGAGCCCCGCCGGCCGCGCGGCTCTGTTGCTCCAGCAGATGTGGGCCGTTGATATCCCACACTGCGGCATCGATTCCTGTAGTAATCTCTATCCGGCAGTCGGCGGTGCAGTGAAGGGTCCATCTGGCAGCCAGCAGATGGAGCTGATCCATGCTGACGAACCGCTCGGCGGTCAGGGTCAGCTTCCCGCCTCCCGGGATGCTGAACATTGTCTCCCGCCGGTGGATAGCTGAGCGGAGATCCAGGCTCTGAGTATGAGCCAATGGTTCGGTATCCAACACATTTAGCTTGCAGCCGTTGGCGCTGACTACCGTATACAGCCCGTTCGGTGCGTTCACCGGCTCACGCCATTTGTCGCCCGCCCGGTCATACACTCCGGCCAATGTAACCGCCGCAAGCTGCTCCTTCCCGAACTCCTCAAGGACTCCCCGGAAGCCCATATAGCCATTGCAGGTCATAAATTTGTTGCCGTTCGCCGTAATCCGCCCAGGCTCGAAGCTGCGCTCACTTACCGTCCAGTCCATTACACAGTCATCCTTTCAGCGAGAGAAAGCTCGATTCCTGCTTCATCTACGGTCACCCGCTGATCATAGATCAGCACCTCTGTGCTTCCGCCATTGACTGCTCTGAAGGAAACCGACTCTGCATTTACCGTAATACCCAGCAGTACGCCCCTGCACATCACCTGGAAGTTGTAAGCGGTCCACTTCTGCGGCAGCACCGGCCGGAAGGACAGGCAATCTCCATCCGAGCGCATCCCCCCGAAGCCGTAGACGATGTTCATCCACGCTGCGGCGATCGATGTGGTGTGCAGCCCTTCCCGGGTATTTCGGTTATAGTTGTCCAGATCCAGGCGCGTGGCGAACTCGAAGAACCGGTACGCTTCCTCCGATTTGCCCAGCTCACTGGCCAGAATCGAGTGAATCGACGGCGAGAGCGAGGACTCATGAATACATCTCGGTTCATAATATTCATAATTCGCCAGCTTGGTCTCGCGGGAGAACTGCCCGTTGTACAGGAACATGAACATCAGCACATCCGGCTGCTTGATCATATCGTAACGGTACAGGCGGTCATACGACCAATTCGAGTACAGCGGGAACTCAGTCACCGGAATGGAGTGAATGTCGATATGCGGCATATCAAAAAATCCGTCATGCTCCTCGTAGATGCCGCTGCCGGGATCGAACGGGATTTTCATATGGACACGCTTGTGGTCCCAGTCAGCCAATTCCTCCTCGCGGAGTGCAGTAACCGCTATAACCGCCGCATATTCTTCAGGCGCCTCCGCCTTCATGAGGGCTACTGTTTCGAGCGTATATTCGAATAACTTCTGAGCCAACAGATTGATGTAGCAGTTATTGTTAACCATAAGCTGGAATTCATCCGGCCCCATCACGCCGAAATATCCGTATTCCCCGGTGCGTTGACCCCACTGGCCGCGGGATGCGTAGAAACGGCTGATCTGAATCAGCATTTCGGCGCCTTTGCTGTAGAGGAATTCCAGGTCGCCGGTGTTCTTCACATAATGCCAGATGCCGTAGGCGACTGCTGTCCCGACATGAAGCTGCAGATTGGAATGCTGCCACAGGTCACAGCTCTCTGTCCCGTCAATCGTGGCAATCGGATAGAATGCGCCCGCACAATCCACATCCTTCCCGCGCTGGAGCGCCTGAGACAGCGTCTTGTAGCGGAATTCCAGCAGACTGCGGGCCGCCTTCGGGTTATTGAACAGATAGAACGGCAGACAGTAGGACTCGGTATCCCAGAAGGCAAGCCCCCGGTAAGCTTCGCCGGTTAACCCTTTGGCACCGATGTTATACCCGGAATGGTCCCCGTGATACGTCTGATACAGCTGAAAAATACAAAAACGGATGCCCTGCTGATTCTCCGGGTCGCCTTCAATCCGGATATCGCTGGTTGCCCAGATGCTGCTCCAATAGGAGGCTTGGTCAGCAACCACCTCTTCCTCCACCAGCTGGTCCGCCGCTGCTGCAAGCTCCATGCCTTTTGTCCAGAGACGGTCTGCAGCTGGGGCAGCATCCGTGCCTGTCACATTGACCACAAGCTTCGTGAAGGAAGCAGGCTCCCCTTCAGCCAGCATAAGGGAGAATTGCCGCCCGATATACCGGTCATCTTCCACAAGCTCCGTATGCAGCGCCTGCGAAGACTTCAGGACAAAGCCCGAGAACAGCTGATTTCCGGTTGTCAGCGTACGGGCCATAATGGCAGTTATTGCTCCTTCCCCGCCGCGCTGCTGCTCTTTCCACATACTCTGGCCGTGTTCCTCATGAACCATGCCGAAGTCAAGGCCAGTACAAATATCTACCTTACCCGTGAAATTAAGCGCGGTGAAGCTAATCTGCTGCAGTCCCAGATGGGACAGAGTCATGCTGACCAAGCGTGTGAAGCAGAGCTTCAGCTTTTTCCCGTCCGCCAGCAGCCAGATGAACTCCCGTGTATAGGTTCCCGTCTGGAAATCCAGTCTGCGCGTATACGCCTCTATGCGGGAGTGAGCCAGATCCAGGGTTTCACCGTCCACCGAGATCCGGGTATGCAGCCAGTCCACGCTATTCACCATGTAGCGCAGCGACCGGATAATGCCTTTATAATGATTGCCAACCTCCATTTGCTCATTCAACCCGTTGAAATAGCTCCCCGGCAAGGAATCGCCGCTGTAGCCCTCGTCCGCATACCCCCGTACCCCCATATACTCGTTGCCCAGTGAAAAAATAGATTCCGAAGTCCGGTTGCGTTCCGGATCAAAGCCTTCCTCAATAATTGCCCAGGGATCGACCTTCAGATAGGGATCTGCTACTTTTGCCATAATTGAAACTCTCCTTCGCTAAGTGAGGCTTGGTCCGCTCCTCCGCTCACACAGCGGAAACAACAGACACTTTAGTTCCAGAGTATCGCTAAGCCCGCCCGTGACCAAGGTCCGCCTGTAAGCGAGTTATGTGCATTTGTACGGATCATATGGAATACGGACGACAAACGCAAAAAAGCCGCCCCCCTCTGCATCTATCCAGAACAGTTGACAACTGATATAATATCCTTTGAATCATGTAAAGAAGCCTATCATACGCCCAAAAACATAAGCTTTCTCACACAAATGAAGTGAAATTTATCACAATGTTAAAAATTCGACACTTTTAAGGGAAAATATTTACCCATAATGAGGAATTTCAAGGTATAATTAATTTAAAATTTACTGAAAAACTGAGGGAATAAAGGGGATGTCGATTATGATAAAGGAACATTATAATGTTATCGAAGCCCGCGGCAATACAAACTGTTTCTCCGAGCAGAACTTTAACCGCCTGTTGGTCACCATGAAGGAACGTGTAGTCCCTGAAGGATCACACCTGTTCTGGGAAGGCGATTTCTCGGATAAACTGTTTTATATCAAGCGTGGACGTGTGAAATTGACCAAATCTACAGACGAAGGCAAGGAACTGATTCTGTATATGTATCAGGCTGGCGATATGGTAGGTCAGGCTGACCCGTTCTTCAGCACGAAGCATAGCTTCACGGCCGAAGTCATTGAAGAGAGTGAAGTTGGCGTAATCGAGCAGAAGGATCTGGAGATTCTGATCTGCCAGCACTGCGACTTCTCCATTGACTTCATGAAATGGATGGGGATCCATCACCGTCTCACACAGACCAAATTCCGCGATCTGATGATGTACGGCAAACCGGGTGCACTCTGCTCCACACTGATCCGTCTTGGCAACACCTATGGTGAGAAGACGGGCGACAGCATTCTAATCAACAAAAAAATCACGCATACAGATCTGTCCAACATGATCGGCGCTACCCGTGAGAGCGTTAACCGGATGCTTAGTGATCTGCGCAAAAAAGATGCGGTGGAGTATGAGAATGGCATGATCGTCATCAAGGATCTGGCGATGCTTCAGGAAATCTGCCACTGCGAATTATGTCCCAATGAAATTTGCCGAATTTAATTTCCTATCAATAATACCCTCTATTCACCTCATTGAAACATATCTGACCCAATAAATTTAATAGAGTGGTCAAGGCGCCCTGTCCGGCGCCTTTTTTTCTTGTCTGGCGATGAATTCACCGCAATAGCGGAACATCCTATGTACCTTTTACTTCCCAATCATCATAATATTCTGGTGTTAAAGGCAGTTCCTCATTCCTAAGGAACTTCGCAGCATATACGGCTAGCGGAGAAGCTGAATCGAGTGTTATTCTAGTGATATCTACCCACTCCGCCCCGCGGGAATCCTGTTCTTCGAACATTGAAATGGCAACAGGACCTTCTTCCCCGGTCAATTCAACCTGATACAAGGCTGCTAAATGATGCATTTGCGTAAAGTGATCTTCGTTATACCGGATAAAGAAATCGAAAGTGCCCAGGTTCTGTTGTACCTTTACTGTATAACCAGTCTCTTCAATAAACTCTCTAATCAAGCCGTCAACCAGGGATTCACCAGCCTCCAGTCTTCCCCCAGGCAGATCGTATCTTCCGCTATAAGGGCCTCTTCCTTTATGTATCACCAGCAGCCTGCTGTCACGCTGACAAATTCCATATACGCCAAAATGGTTAAAGCTTTCCATCGTAGCCCTCTCCTCGGTTCATTTTCTGGATTGCTCTCCTTATCAGTAAGCAATACCGACACGGGCTCTTATGAAATCGCTAGCATCAATTTGACTATAAGTGAATTCCGCTGTATCCGCTACAGATATTTCAGTACCGCCTCCGGGCAAAATATCTCGTCTCACACGATAGGTCCCCATACGTTCTCCTTCCACCAGAGCGGTTGGGCACACAATGGTCCATTTCAGAGTCGATCGCTCCAGCAAGCGATAGGCTTGTTCATGTTCTTCTGCAGCACGGGTTGACCTGCGTTTAGATTCGCTGGATTGGTAACGCAGGAGTTCCGGGGAAAGCTCGCTCTGGAGAATGCCCGCAGTTCCTACGGTTATAATGCGCTCTATACCCTCTTCATACATGGCTCCGATGATAAAAGGCATGCTGTCTGTAAGCGTGGTTGTCCCATCGGTGTTCAATGCACTAATCACTACATCATTTCCCTGCACTGCCCGGGCGATATCTTCTTGATTAAGAACATTACCTTGGAGGATAGTCAGGTTGGCATGGAGAGGCTGAACTTTCTCCGGGTTACGGACCAGTACTGTAACATGATGTCCATCCTGAAGAGCATGGGTAACAATGTGGCTCCCCACCCGGCCGGTGGCACCTAGAATCAATATATTCATATGAAAATAACCTCCTGGTAAGAATTATCCCTATTATAGCAGGGATAGAGCGGCAAAAAAGCCCCGAAGCCATGTAGCAGCTGCGGGGCTTTATATTAAAGTTAGCTTGCCTTCTTAGTCTGAGGGGTAGCAGATACGTTACGCGGAGTCCGTACAGGCGAGATCAGCCAGTAGGCCATGCCGACGAAGACACCGCCGCCAATGATATTGCCGAGCGTGACCGGAATCATGTTGTGGAACCAGCCGGCGATGCTCACTGTCTCTGGATGATTCGGCAGCAGCACGGCTACGCTGAGGAGTGTCATGTTCGCTACACTGTGTTCATAGCCGCTCGCGATAAAGGCGAACAGACACCACCAGATTAGGACCAGCTTCGCCGCTTCACTCTTGGCGCGGGAGGACATCCACAGCGCCAGGCAGACCAGCCAATTACAGAGGATGCCGCGGAAGAACAACTCCGAGAACGGTAGGCTCATCTTTTTGGCGGCGGCTGCGAAGATCAGATGCTCGGCAGGCGCTGCCTTGAAGAGGCCCGATCCCTGAATCAGCAGCGCCAGCACCACAGCACCGGCCACATTGCCGAGGAATACCAGGACCCAGTTCTTCACCGTGTCCCAGACTGTAGTTCTCCCGGCAAGTGTGCTTACCGTGAAGAACATATTATTACCTGTAAACAGCTCTGAGCCTGCGAATACAACCAAGGTCAAGGCAATCCCGAAGGATGCTCCCATAATCAGCGGCTGGAACGGTGACTTAATCGCTGCCAGCGGTGCCCCCAGTGAGAAGATCAGAATAATACCAATCCCCACATATGCTCCTGCCAGGAGGGCCGCCAAAAAATATTTGGGCAGGCTCTCATTCATTTTGTCGCGTTTCCCTACGGCTGTCTCAACGATATTCTCTACGCTCTGCGTAAACATATCCGCACCTGCTCTTCCTTTAATTTAGGGTTGTTACTGCCGCAGGCAGAGTGACCTTAACAACTCCGCTCTCTACTGTAACCGGATAGACTTCTGCCTGCCCCCGGTCCGGTGCCTGAACCTCTCCGGTACGAAGGTCGATCTTCCAGTCATGCAGCGGATCATATAAATAATAGCCTGATACGATGCCTTCCGCGAGCGGACCGCCCTTCGGGTGGGGACTGTGGTTGCGGACCGCATAGACTGCGCCGTCCGATGTGCGGAATATGGCTAATTCCACCTCTCCTGCATGAACTACCCGGCCGATCTGCAGCATGAACTCTTCCACTGCACCTATCGTATATTCCCGATTGCTCCGTTCCATTATGCTCTCTCCCTCTCCCTTTAGACTATACCTGTGTCTCTTCGAACAGCGCAGTACGGGTGTTTTTGTCATCCAGCATTTTCCGCCAAGGATCACTCACCTGGGCCAGTGCAAAGTCAATACGTGCCGCAAGCTCTTTACGGTTGTCGTCATTCCCCATAACCACCGTCTGGATATGCTCAAGACCCATACGCTCTACCCATTCGGAGGTTCTCTCCAGGTAATTACCGGTCTCACGGTAGTACTGGATAACAGCGGAGCAGACCTCAACCAGCTCCTCGTCGGTCTTCACCTTGCAGAAGGCATCTGCGATCCGTGGTTTAATCCCGCCGTTGCCGCCGATGAATACCTCCCAGCCGCCGTCATTGCCGACAATCCCGATATCCTTCGTGCAGGACTCGGCACAGTTACGCGGACAGCCGTTAACCGCCATCTTGAACTTGGCCGGCATATCCAGCCGCTCATATTTACGCTCAAGCATAGCGCCCATGCCCATGGAATCCTGTGTGCCGAAGCGGCAAAACTGTGAACCCACGCAAGTTTTTACCGTACGAAGCGACTTCGCATAACCATAGCCGGACGGCATATCCAGCTCCTCCCACACCTTAGGTACATCTTCTTTTTTGACACCGATCAGGTCAAGACGTTGTCCGCCCGTTACCTTCACAACCTTCACATCATACTTCAGGGACACATCGGCAATCCGCTTCAAATCCTCAGGAGTGGTCACCCCGCCATACATCCGCGGTATAACTGTATAAGTTCCGTCCTTCTGAATATTGGCGCTCATCCGTTCATTGACGAAACGTGACTCCTTCTCATCCTCATGAGTGTCAGGGTAGATCATCCCCAGATAATAGTTCACGGCAGGGCGGCATTTCGAACAGCCTTCTGCCTGCTTCCAGTCCAGGACATGCATGACTTCCTTGGTGGTCCGGAGGCCTTTAGCCGTAATCTCGGCTACGATCTCATCCCGGCTAAGCGAGGTGCAGCTGCAGATCCCCTGCTTGGCGCTCTGCTGGAAGCTGTCTCCGAGAACGAATTGCAGAATCTGCTCCACCACCGGCTTACAGCCGCCACAGGAGCGGGTTGCACCCGTACAGGCTTTGATCTCATCCACCGTAGTGAAGCCGTTCTCCGTAACAGCATCCACAATCGCTTTTTTGGTTACGCCGTTGCAGCCGCAGACGATTTCTTCATCAGCCATCGCTTCAACGGACATGCCTTTCTTGGCTCCGCCTCCGCCGCAGCAGCTTGTGCCCATAACTTCATCATAGATTTCATTGGTCATCTCTGTGCTGTTTTTCACAAGCTTCTGCAGGTTGGCAGATTCCGTTACATCACCGAACAGAACGGCGCCTACAATCACATTATCCTTAAGCAAAATCTTCTTGTAGGTTCGCTTCCATTCATCCTTGGCAGAAATGACGGTATGCTCCGGTGTTTCGGTAAATTCACCAGCGGAGAACACATCTACCCCGGAAATTTTGAGCTTGGTTGCTACAACTGAGCCTTCATAGCCCGGAGTCTGTACACCAGACAAATGCTTGGCAAGAACCATGCCCTGCTCGAATAACGGTGCGACGAGTCCGTAGCAGGTTCCCCGGTGCTCTGTACATTCGCCGACAGAATACACATCTGCCATAGAAGTCTGCATATAATCGTCAACTACGATCCCGCGGTTAACGGTGATTCCGCTGTCCTTGGCAAGCTGGACATTCGGCTTGATTCCAACAGCCATCACTACAAACTCTGCGGGCAGTTCACTGCCGTCACTGAAGCGCAGACCGGTCACCCGCTCTTCGCCGGTCAATTCTACCGTCTGCTTGCCCATGGCGAATTTCACACCTTGACGCGTAAGCTCTGCCTGCAGCATGGATGAAGCAGTGCGGTCCAGCTGCCGCTCCATCAGATCCTCCAGCAGATGAACAACGGTAACATCCATACCCAGATTGACAAGACCCTTCGCAGCTTCCAGACCGAGCAGTCCTCCGCCGATCACAGCCGCCGTCCGGTACTGCTTCGCTGCTGCCAGCATCGCATCACAGTCAGCGATATCGCGGAAGCCGACTACCCCATCCTTGGTGCTGCCGGGTACGGGGAGAATGAAAGAATTCGAGCCTGTGGCAATAATTGCTTTATCGTAAGGAACCGCCAGTCCATTATCGGTCAATATTAGTTTGTTCTGTTCATCGATCCGGGTAACCGTCGTGCCAGTATACAGTGTAATATGATTATCCTCATACCACCCAAGATCATTAAGAATGATGTCTTCAATCGTTTTGCTGCCTTCAAGTACATAGGACAACATAATCCGGTTATAGTTGGGATGCGGCTCACTGCCGAAGACAGTAATATCATAAGCGCCGCCCAGCTTCAGAATCTGCTCAATAGTGCCTACTCCCGCCATGCCATTCCCAATTAGCACTAACTTTTCTCTTTCCGCTGCCACTGGTAGACCCTCCTTCAGAAACTCTGATTTCTTCAATAACTTTACCTGATAGAGAAATTATACTGTCCCCAATTCCATGACAAGTGTGACCACAGTCACACGGTATGTGAATTTTTTCACACGAGTGGAGATGACTTCTCCCGTTCTTGCATAGGACAACTTATGGCGTGAAGCACAGAGATATATTATTCAAAAAAAACGGATACCCATGCAGTTTCGCACAGATATCCATTCATTTGATACACGATCTCACTCCTATACTTCATTCACTTATTTCAGTACCAGAGAGATCTCCAGCTTGTCCTGCGGACTGAGCTTCATGTCCACTCCATTACCGAGCAGACCTTTATCATTGACCTTCAGTCTCCATTCCTCGCTGCTGAGCGGGGTATATTCCATCACGGAAAGCACCGTCCGGTTATCCTCGGCAAGCCGGACCATACCGCTGTTCTTGAGCAGTCCCTTGACGGACATATCCTGCATAAAAGAAAGCACATGCGAATGTGTCAGCTCCGGCTGCTCGCTCCCCCCGTTCACCGTGATGATGACAGGCTGAAACATCTTTCCGGTTCCGGCAGGCCCTGCTGACATCGTAATGGCCGAACCCGGTTCCAGCGTCGTATTCAGCTCTTGAACCTTCTTGCCGTTCACCTGAACCTCCCAGCTCATATCCGGACCCAGGGAGACCTTATTCACCTCAAGAATACTGGTTCCATCCGCTGAAAATGTAACAACGCCGCTCTTTCTGAACAGCTCTATTATTGAATTCCCAGGCACGTAAGCTTCATTAAGCAATCTGGCCGAGCTTCCGGCCATTTCACTGTCACCCACCTTGACTGAAAAGGTTAATCCTTGGCCTCCGTTACTGCTGCCGCCATTCTCTGATCCCAAGCCACAACCGCTTGCCGCGGCCAGCAAGAGAAGGCACAGCATGAAGCGCATCCATTTCGTGGACATCCCACGGCACCGCCTTCATATGTATTTTCCCAGACTCTTTAAGGATAACGCATAGAGGAAGGGTTCTCAAATCATTTCTGCCGGAAGAAAAAGTAAAAAGCCCCCGAAGGGACTTCTACCTTGCAGCAGGTCCTATTGATACCGCAGGAACAAAATGTTGTTCTCCAGATGTACATGCTCGAAGGTCATGCCTTCCAGTTCTTCAAGGCGGGCATAGGTCAGGCGATAAGTCGTGCAGGCATGTGCGGGCGGTGTGTAGTCATTAGTTACTCTGCGAAGCTCGCGCAGGATCTCTCCGGCCCCGTCATGCTCAGCTTCCAAATTATGCAGCAGTCCGCGCAGCTCCGCAAGTCCTTCTTCGGTTGGGTTCTGAGTGTAGGCCAGCATCTTAGGGAATTCGCTCTCTTCTTCCTTCGCTGTATGCTGCAGCAGCTCTTCACGCAGCATATTGAACAGACGGTGCATCTCTCCGAGGTGCGGTGAATCCTCACCGTGAACGCGGAACACCTTGGTTACATTTTGACTGATTAGCGGAAGCTCTTCACGCAGGTAACGATGATGCTTGTTCACAATATAATCCACCAGCTCCTCCGAAGAAGCCTCGTTCCAGGCGGTATCCTCTTCCAGAACCGGGTGCTGCTCTTGCAGCTTGTTCAGCTCCTGCACCATTGCTGCCGGATCAAGACCCTTCTCGGCAGCGGCTTCAGCCAGCGGCTTGGCACCTCCGCAGCAGAAATCGATCCGTTGTGCCTTGAAATAATCTGCTGCTTTGGGGAACTGCAGGACAATATCTCTGACCATTGCTTCCGGGGTGAACCCGGGATGAATTGTTGTATCGTTTAATTGATTGGACGCCATGTTGGCCCCTCCTCAGGTTAGATGTAGGTTTGTGCTTCTTTTCACTTCTACACCTTATCACTGGCCTTAGGCGGAACTTGTGATTGTACGCACTGAATATAACAAATTTTAATGAACGCGAACTTTTAATATTTTTATGTAAAATATACTAGACATTTTGTTTTATATATTTTACAATATGCGTGAGGTGAGGGAATGGGGAAGAATCTGAGGCTCAAAGCCTCCAGAGCGGCAAAAGACATGTCGCAAAAGCAGCTGGCGGATGCCGTGGGGGTCACAAGACAGACAATTATCGCGATTGAGAATGGTGATTACAACCCCACCCTGAGGTTGTGTATTGACATTTGTGTAACCCTTGGGAAGACGCTGGATCAATTATTTTGGGAGGGAACGAAGGATGAGCAGAACGAACCTGGATGAGAGACAATTGCAGCAGCGGCACAAGGCGGGGAATCAGGCATTTCTTTTGATGGCATTCTTATTGCTGGCAGACATGGCGCTGCAAAACTACGGAATGAAGTGGCTGGAATATCCGCTAAGTAATTACGCAATTTTCATGCTGGGTGTGGGTTCCTATCTCGTACGGCTGATCTGGACCGGTGCATATGTGGGACCGGGCGGAGCACAGGGCGGAGCAAAAGGAAAAAACGTTCTGGGTGCACTGCTGGCGATCGTGGTGGCAGCCTGTATCCTTATCGTTACCTTCGTGAATCCAGCCGCCCAATCAGCAGCAAACAGCGGTGCGAACGGGAAGGTGATTCTGGTCATTTCCGTTACAGCAGGACTGGTCATCTTAAGCACCGTGTACTTGATCCGACGGAGGAATAACCGGGCGGAGTAGAGTGGCTTGTGCTGCTGTGAGTGACTAGAAGTAGAAATAAAGGAGGAGCGGAGCGATCGCCTTTGTGTTTGGATTTCTACCGCGAAGAGCGGTTTGTATCAGGAAATCCAAACACAATAGCGGCCGGAAGTCCAAATGTTCACCGCAGCGACGACCTGGCTTCAAGTTCAACTCTTTTTTCGAGCTTCACCTTTTCTATCGAACCGTCGCCTGCATGTAAGTCCGCTTGCCCTGCGCATCCTTCAGGTAGGGGCCAAGTCCGGCGAACCGCGAATGATCCACATATACACCCGTCATCCATCTGCCTTCAGTCAGGCCGCCGTTCCACTGCAGCACCAGATCGGGGGCAGAGATCCATTCCTGATACACTCTGATGTTCTTATCCTTATATTCTTTGGCCGGTTTGTTCAATTCGCTCAGCGGTGCCGGGGTAAGGTAGGTGGGCACGAAATATACAGAGATCAGCTCCATATCCTCCTCACTCAGAAAAGCCTCCTCCCCCAGGTAAGGCTGGAGCAGCCGGGTATTCTCATACATGGACCATATCACAGCTTGAAGTACCATGCTCTGGCTAATTCCATTATGAAAAGTAAAACGGCGCTGAGCATTTGAGCCACTCCCTCCCTTAGCCGTTACCGGCTCCAGGCAATGCCGTTCACAACCGATACATTTCCAGCCGGACGGGCCTTGAATCCATTTCTGAAACACGCTCCCGCTGTCATTATCCCCTTTATATAGAGAAGAAATGATCTCATACGGCACACCGATCCACGCATCCCACAGAGAATCCGGGAGATAGCTATGAAGCATGAACAACACCTTGTCATAGATCAGCTGTACTTTAATCGAAGCAGTCTCCAGTTCGGCGACATCCTTTTTTCCATAGGTTATTTCCCGGGAAAACAAGGTGATGGTCATGGTCCTCGCCTCCTAAAAGTTGTGTGAGCCCTCCGCTTCCTTCCATCAGCATCGTCCAAAACACATCCCGTAAGCATCCGTCTGCCTTATAACCCTGGGCTTTTCCTACTTTTGTTAACGCTTCCACACATCCGTAATATTTAGTATGTTCTATTATATTACACAGGTAGGGCCTAAGTGCAAGGTTTATTTGGGCAAAATTTGCATAAACAAGCGGAACCGGCATTGCCGTCCTTATAAAGGACGGTACCGTTTCAGCGAGAAATAGAAGGATAAGTTATCATGTGAAACCTATAAATTCTTATATTTCAAGCAGAACAGCATATGAAAAGCCCCTTACCCGGATACCCGGCAAGAGGCTGTCATCAAAAATATATTACGGTACTGCTACTCCACCCAGCTCTCGGCCCAGGACTGGATTTGCTGCATGACCGGCTCAAGCGCACGGCCCTTCACTGTTAATTCATACTCAATGCGCACCGGTGTCTCCGGGTACACATGACGTACCAGAATGCCCTCGCATTCCAGATCCTTCATGCGCTCGGACAGCATCTTATCGCTCATTGACGGAATCAGTCCGGAAATATCCTTGAACCGCTTGGGGCCGCTCATCAAGGTCTGAATAATGAGTCCGTTCCAACGCTTGCCCAGAAACGAAAAAGCCGTCTCAAATCTCGGGCACATCGTCAGTTGATGTTCTTCCATGGTTATCACCTCTCACTTATGAAGCTTACAATTAGTTAGTATATATAATTTTACCACATTTATTCTGGAATGAACATCGTTTGCCAAAAAAAAGTTCATTAACCACTATTAATATATTTACGCTATCAATCCTTGGTGTCTTCTGCCTTGCGTCTTAGCTGGATGGCCTCTGTAACTACATAGGCGAGATCATCGTTACTGTACAGGGAGAGTACTCCCAGCACTGTATCATCGGAGATGAACCCGGCCTCCTCCGCGGATACCGTCAGGGCCAGTGCATTGGCCAGCGCCTGGTTGCCCTCCTGCTGCGGATAAGCCTGCAGATACAGGGCATGCGGGTCCAGCTTATTATTCACACACCACTGGGCAAATACGAGAATCATCATTTCCTCGTCCCGCTTGTAGCTCTCGATAATCCTCTCTTCCATCGACTTGTTGTCATAATCCTCCATGTTGTTCTCCTCTCTGCTGCGATGCTGACCGCTCAGCGGCTTAATCTTGCTGCTAATTCATGGCTCGGCAATACGGCCGAAGCGGAAATACCGCATTGCTCCGGTGTCGCTATATTACTGAGATAATGGCTGACCGCTCCGCTGAAGCCTCTGCGCTCCAGCACGGTATCCCAGCTGCCGAAGTTCTGCGTGCGCGGCAACGAGCCCTGCTCATATAATATAACCCGTTCCATGTCCGTCACCTCAACCGACCTGCCATGGCCGTGCAGCTCCAGCTTCTCCAGATCGGCCCCTGCATCCCGGACCATGCTGTAATGGCCGGTGGTCCCGTTCTCCCAGCCCAGCATTCCCGAGGCGTGCAGAAGCCGCCCCTCCGCATCCGCCCTCAGGCTGGTGTGCAGCAGCTCATAATCCCCGCCGGACATCCAGAGCAGCAGATCCAGCATATGAATCAGGTCATCATGGATCGTCTCATGGCTGCTGCCCTGCTGCAGCTTCGTCCGGTGTTTGACTGCGGTGGATTGGCTGATGCCTCCGGCCTTATGCAGCCAGGATTTGGCTGCGGCATACATCGGGGCATAGCGGCGGTTGAAGCCCACTCCCAGCAGCAGCCCCTTGTTCTCAGCAAGCTCTGCCATCCGGCGGGATTCCTCCAGATCATAGGATAGCGGCTTGTCCACATACACGGACACCCCATGCTCCAGGCAAGAGGTCACCAGCTCATAATGCGTAGTTGTAGGACTATGTATGAACACAGCATCCAGATCCCAGGACAGCAGCTCCGTAAGCTCGGTTGTGCCCCGCTGAAGGCGATACGCCTGGACTGCCCGCTCGACCGTAGCAGAGGAATGGCTGAGCACTCCCACCACCTCGGCCTGATCATGCCGGGAGAGCAGCGGCAAATAGACTTTACGGGCAATATCGCCTATGCCGATCATTGCCACTCTTTTGCGGACAGATAGTTTCATTAACAGCATCTCCCTTACATATTGGGGGAATTTCAATTCCCTTATAGATGTATTATACCGTGACATGCTGCGGGAACAATGATCTTTGCTTCAATAATTGCTTTAATTGCTTTTTTTTCAGTATGATGAAATGGATGGAGTGAAGAAGGGGCATAGTATAATGAGAAAATGGCTAACGGTTGTTCTGTATGTTTCGTGCATAATCCTCGCGTTTATCTACAGGTATGAACTCCTGGCCTGGCTTAGAGAGGATCATCCTTTGTATTTGTCGATGCTCGCCGCCACAGTGCTGGCCTTATTTCCGGTCCTGCCCTACAAGCTGATTATCGGATTGTTCGGGTATGCCTATGGAAGCTTCGCAGGAGCGTTAATATGCTGGAGTGCTACTACGATAGCGGCGGCCCTTGTATATGGTTTCGTTAAATACATGTTCCAGAGCAAATCAATGGCCTATCTAAGCAGTATTTCGGCGCTGGACAGATTTGTGTCTGCTGTGCAGCAGCGTCCTTTTGCATCCGTAGTGATTGCCCGCCTGGCACCGTTCATTCCGCAGATGGCTGTGAATATCTACGCTGGTGCCGCCGTACTGCCTTTCTGGAGCTATCTTGGAGCTACCGCACTTGGCAAAATTCCCGGCATCGCCCTCTACGCCTTCCTCGGAGGACAGATGTTCCAGCACCCGCGAAGTGCAGCTGTAGCTATAATCGTGTATATTGCCGTACTGGCTGTAGCCGGATTATCCATGCGCCGCCGTCCTTCTGCGGGCCGCTGACGCTTCAAGAATTTCCGGTATGCTGGCAGTAAGCCTCTATTTGATTTATAATTAAATTGTGATCTATTTAATTGCATTCTACAGATGGAGGGATAACAATGAGTGAATTTCAAGCTGATTCTATAAATGTCAAGACCGAGCAAGCCACCTTCGCCGGTGGATGCTTCTGGTGTATGGTATCCCCTTTTGAAGAGCTTCCGGGCATTGTCAAGATTATCTCCGGTTATACAGGCGGACATACCGTGAATCCGACCTACGAGGAAGTATGCTCGGAAACCACCGGACATGTTGAGGCGGTGCAGATTACGTTCAATCCGGATATTTTCCCATATAGCAAGCTGCTTGAGCTGTTCTGGCAGCAGATTGACCCTACCGATGCCGGAGGGCAATTCCATGACCGTGGCACTTCTTATGGAACGGCAATCTTCACCCATTCGGAGGAGCAGCGCGAGCAAGCAGAGGCTTCCAAGGCAGCTCTTCAGGCCAGCGGACGCTTCTCTGCTCCCATTGTGACACCTATTCTTCCGGCTAAGCCCTTCTACCCAGCCGAAGAATATCATCAGGGCTATCATCACAAGAATCCAGCCCATTACAAGCGTTACCGCAAGGGTTCGGGCCGGGAAGCATTCATCGAAGCTCACTGGACGCATATGGAGGACCCGCAGAGCCTGAAGGAGCGCCTGACTCCGCTTCAATATGAAGTAACGCAGAACAGCGCTACGGAATCTCCATTCCGCAACGAATTCTGGGATCACCACGGAGACGGGATCTATGTGGATATTGTCTCCGGGGAGCCACTGTTCAGCTCAGAGGATAAGTTCGATTCCGGCTGCGGCTGGCCGAGCTTCACGCGTCCGATCCGGGACTATGTGGTCAAGGAGCAAACCGACCTCAGCCACCTGATGGTCCGCACTGAGGTACGCAGCAAGACAGCGGATTCCCACTTGGGCCATGTATTTAATGACGGACCCGGAGCGAACGGACTGCGGTACTGTATCAACTCGGCAGCTCTGCGCTTTGTTCCCAAAGAGGACCTGGAGAAGGAAGGCTATGGCGAGTACCGTGTGCTCTTCCAGCATGCTTAAGGCTGGAGATCCCGGCTTGCCTCAAGCTATAGCTTCATAAATTGCATAACTTACGTGTGGCTCGAATGTATACTGTTTTCCGCATACATTCGGGCCACACGCCTTCGTATCAGCACACTGTATGCTGTTTTCCGCATACATTCGGGCCCCATGCCCGCACATCAGCACAATGTATGCTGTTTTCCACATACATTCGGGCCACACGCCTTCGTATCAGCAAATGTATGTTGTTTTCCGCATACATTCGGGCACACACTTTATCCACAACAGAAGAAAATCATAAATTCCTGAACAAAACTAAGCCTCCAGCCCGGATTCACGGGTAGGGAGGCTTTATTCTTTACATAAATGATCCTATGTTTATTCGTACAGCCTGCTCTACTTGTTCTGCTTATCTGAATTCTCCTCTTCCGGTGCTGCCGGCACTACAGGTGCCGCTTCAGGATGAGGCTGCGATTCCCGGCCCGGCAGACGGTTGCCTCCCAACCGCACTTGTTCAGGATGTGCAGGTTGCCGACGCTTGAAGCTTTTCCGTAACCAGAGCACCAGCGCAACCACCACTCCAGCTACCAGCAGGACGGGGAGAGCAGCCGCCAGTACAACAACAAGCCACTGGAACATCACAGACAACGCCTTCATGCTGCTCTTGAGCGCTTCCGAAGCCCGTTCACCCAGCGGACCCTCGGAATTAGTCTGTGTAAGGGTAAGACTCTTCTCCGTCTGGTAGAGGCGAAGCTCCACTGTAGAGAAAGATACATTTTGATCGATATACCGCATTCTGCCCTTGATCTGTTCAATTTGCTCCTGAATTTCCCCAAGCTGGTTGGCGAACTGGACGAGATCGGCCGGTTTGGTTGCTTTTTTCATAAAATCAATATACTGCGCCTCCATCATCTGCTTCGCCTTAAGACGTGACTCCAGGTCCACATATTCCTCCGACACATCCTGCCCCTGGATGCTTCTCTGGAGCTTCTCATGCTTAATCTTCTCCAGATTGTTCAGGAACGGAGAGAAGCCCGCCGCAGGCACTTTTAGGATAAAGGTTCCACCCTGTTCATATTCAGACATATTCTCTGAGAATTCGATAATGTAGCCCCCGGCCAGAGTAACCATATTCCGCACTTCAGTCTGCGCTGCCCCGTAGTCGGTTACCTCCATATTGAGGTTCGCCTTGTAGATCAGCTTCTTGTTCAGCCCTGCTACCACATCGGTGCCGGTGAATCCGGCAGAAGCATCTGTCCCTTGCTCAGCACCCGCCCCAGGGACTGCCGAATTTCCGCCGCCGCCCTTCACTGCAGCCTGATCATTGACAGCCATCGCCGTGTTAGCTAGACTATCCTCCTTGACCTCCACCGCAGCAGGCGCGCTCTCCGCTGAACCGTCTGATGCTGCTTGATTACTGAACGCGCTTTCTGAATTCGCTGCCGAATCTGAATTGTTACTCGACGCGCCGCATCCCGTCAGAACCACGGCTACAACCACTAGATACAATAAGTAATGCAGACCCCATTTTCGCATGCTCATTCCTCCACAAAGTGTAATTGTATACTGCTTCCGGTGCTTCAGCTTCCGCGGCGAAAGGCCGTTATCTGTATCGGTCCGTTCCGCGCTTATCCCTCTTGACGTTCCAAAAGTTGGAAGGTTGCAGTCATTTACGGAAAATAACAAATAAGACCATTCAGTCATGAATAGCCGAGTGGGGTCCTGTTTGCGTATTGCCTCTTTATTTGTTACAATTACGATGATAAAACGGCAAAAAAACACCAAAAACCCTATTCGCATAGAATAAGGTTATGGCGCTATTCGGACAAGCTCCACCTTGCCCGGGCAGCTGTAATTGATTTCTTGCCGATTTATGATGCCTAGTACTACAAGAGGAGGTGAACCCTCATGGCAAAAGACGTATTGTGCGCAGTTAATTCTTGCACCTACTGGGCTGAAGAGAACAAATGCAACGCTGAGTCCATCTTCGTTGCCTACCACAGCTCCAAGCAGCCTACACAATCTGAGGAAACAGATTGCAAAACCTTCGAAAGCAAATAATGAATCTTTGCAGAATATGAAGGAGCCCTCCATAGGTTCCTTCTTTCTTTTCTCATTCTATCAAGAATGAGAATTATTATCAAGTGTTTCCTGCAAAAAACAAACCACTGCGGGCCGGAGATTATACTCTCCCGCTTGCAGTGGTTTTTCTGTCCAAATCTAAGAATCTTAAACGGAATAGCTCCGCCCTGTTAACGGGTCACTGCGCCATGCTGCTCTCTCACCAGGACAGCGGCCTTCACCATGTTGCGCAGTGCGCCTGTGGTCTCTTCCCAGCCCCGTGTCTTCAGTCCGCAGTCGGGGTTAATCCAGAACTGCTGGACATCCAGCACGCGCAGCGCACGTTCGATGGCTGAAGTCATCTCCTCTACCACCGGCACGCGCGGACTGTGAATATCATACACACCCAGTCCAATCCCCTTGTCGTATTCCTGCTCCTCGAAGCTGACGATTAGCTCACCATGGCTGCGCGAGGTCTCAATGGAGATGACATCCGCATCCATCGCCGAGATCGAACCGATCATGTCGTTAAATTCACTGTAGCACATATGCGTATGCACCTGCGTGGTGTCCTTGACATGGTTCGTGGCGGTCCGGAAGGATTTCACCGCCCAGTTGAGGTAATACTCATGATCTCTCGCCTTCAGCGGCAGGCCTTCGCGGATCGCCGGCTCATCGACCTGGATCATCTCGATACCAGCCTCCTCGAGTGCGGATACTTCATGACGCAGGGCGAGGGCGATCTGTCCGGCCACCGCCTCGCGGCTGAGGTCATCGCGGACAAAGGACCAGTTCAGGATCGTGACCGGTCCGGTCAGCATTCCCTTAACAGGCAGCTTCGTTAGTGACTGGGCATACACGCTCTCTTTGACGGTCATCGGCTCGATAAAAGCAACATCGGCATAGATTACCGGCGGCTTCACGCAGCGTGATCCGTAGGACTGAACCCAGCCGCCTGCGGTGAACAGATAGCCGGCCAGCTTCTCCCCGAAGAATTCCACCATATCCGTACGCTCGAACTCTCCGTGTACCAGCACATCCAGACCAAGCTCCTCCTGAAGCGTAATCGCTTCAGCGATCTGCCGCTTGATGAACAAGTCATAACGCTCCTGGTTCCAGACTCCCTTGCGCCATTTCAGACGGGCCTGGCGGACTTCAGCCGTCTGCGGGAAGCTGCCGATGGTCGTGGTCGGCAGCAGCGGCAGACGCCACTTCTCCTGCTGAACCTTGACACGCTCGGCGAACGGAAGACTGCGGCGGTCCGGCAGCTGGGCAAGGGCACGCACCTGCTCGGCTACATCCTCACGCCCGCGCTCCGGCAGAGCACGGAATACGGCCAGCACCTCACGGCTGCGCTCCAGCCCGGCGGCATAACGCTCTCTTCCCTCGTTCGCGGCTGCCGCAATGAGAACCAGCTCGGCCAGCTTCTCATTGGCAAACGCCAAGGCATTCTTGACCGCAGCCTTCAGCTTGACCTCGCCCTCAACCGTTACAGGCACATGCAGCAGACTTGCCGCTGGCTGGAGAATTAACCGCTCCTGAGGCACATAGGTCAGCAGCTTCGCTACCAGCTCCAGCTTGGCATCGGTATCGGCGCGCCAGATGTTGCGTCCGTCAAGGATACCGGCTCCGAGTGTCTTATCCTGCGGCCACCCGAGGC
Source organism: Paenibacillus sp. FSL R7-0128 (assembly GCF_038002245.1). Classification (NCBI taxonomy): domain Bacteria; kingdom Bacillati; phylum Bacillota; class Bacilli; order Caryophanales; family Paenibacillaceae; genus Paenibacillus; species Paenibacillus sp. FSL R7-0128. The sequence continues at coordinate 5,153,261 of NZ_JBBOCD010000001.1, forward strand.
GTGCAACCGACTCCAGATTCTTGCCGCCGTCATGGACGAAGTCAAGACCCAGACCCTGTACAGGCAGCGCCAGCAATGCTTCAAGCGGCTCCGCAGCTTCGAAGTACGTCTGCAGCATCAGGTTCAGTCCTGGTACGGCAGCAGCAATCTCACTGTAAATGTTCTGGAGCAGTGCGGTATCCTCAGCCGTTAAGCCGGTAACAATCGCCGGTTCATCGATCTGTACCCAGGCCACTCCTTCAGCCTGCAGCTCCTGCAGCAGTTGTACATACAACGGGAGGAAGCGTGCGGCAACGGCGGCGATGTCTGCTGCCGGGAAGCCCTTGGACAGCTTCAGGAAGGTATACAGTCCGACTATAACGGGCTTGCCCTCAATGCCTGCCCGCTCCTTGGCGAAGCGGTAGGCAGCCAGCGGTTTATTCGCTGTCAATACCGGAGTCAGGCTGCCGATCTCAGGCACAATGTAATGGTAATTCGTATTGAACCATTTCGTCATCTCGCAGGCCGGGGCCTCTGCATTGCCGCGCGCCATTGCAAAATACAGATCAAGCGGAATTTCTCCGCCCTTATATCCGTAACGCGCCGGTACGATCCCGAACATAGCGGCGGTATCCAGCACATGGTCATAGAAGGTGAAATCGCCCACCGGAATCAGATCAATTCCGGCCTGCTGCTGGGTCTGCAAATGCTGAAGCTGTATATCCTCCATCTGCGAGCGGAAGCTCTGCTCATCGATTTTCCCGGCCCAATAAGCCTCCAATAATTTCTTCCATTCACGGTTCTTGCCGATTCTCGGATAACCGAGGCTGCTTGTCTTGATTCCTTTACTCATAGGTGTCCACTCCTCTGTATAATTGTCTGCCCTCATGTCTGCAAGCCTTAATCTGATGCCATCTTACTGCACGCCTACCGCGCCCCGCAACAGATTCCACGCAATACAGCTATACAGATTCCCTATAGCAAAACGCCAAAAAAAGCTGCACCCCCATGAAGGAGGAGCAGCTTAAACTCTGAGACCGGGCGAAATCAGAACCAGATCAGATAGACCACACCGGCAAGCACAATCCGGTAGATTGCGAAGGGCAACAGCTTGATCCGGTTAATCAGCTTCAGGAAGAAACGCATCGATACCAGTGCGAATACGAAGGCGCTGATGAACCCGGCAATGAAGAACGGCAAGGCATCCAGCGTAAAATACTGCCAGTTCTTCAGCAGTGAAATCAGGCTCGCCCCGGCCATAATCGGCACCGCCATGATGAAGGTGAAATCGGCTGCCGCACGGTGGCTCATGCCCAGCAGAACCCCGCCGGATATCGTCGACCCGGACCGCGAGAAGCCCGGCCACAGGGAGATACATTGGATCAATCCGACTGATAGCGCCTGCCTATATGTAATTTGATCCACACTCTCAGTCCGGGCATTCGCAGGCGCAAAACGGTCGGCACAAATCATAAATAACGCTCCAACCACCAGTCCAATCAGCACAGTAAAGGTTGAGAACAGATGCTCATCGATGTAATCCTCCAGCAGAAATCCGAAGATTCCGGCCGGCAGCAGTCCGACAAGGATATGTGTCAGCTTCAGCCGCCCTTCCGCCGGAGCCTGGCGCTGCCCTTCCGGCACTACGGTCAAGTCCTTACGGCTGAGCTTCCCGAGGCCCAGCAGATCAATGAACCGGTTACGGAAAATAATGACGACTGCAAGAATGGAGCCTAATTGAATCACTACCTTGAAGGAGTTGGCCGTGTACTTCCCCAGGAACTCCTGCGATTTAAGCCACATATCATCTACGATGATCATATGGCCTGTCGAGGATACCGGAGCGAATTCGGTCAGCCCTTCCACAATTCCCAGAATGATTGCTTTGACAATGGTCAGCAGCTCCATGGCGATCCCCCTTTATTGTTTTCAATATAATAATTGTAAACTCGCACAGCTATTTCTGAAACTTACAGCTCTCTTGCAGTATGGAAAATTTTTATCATAACGCTGACTTGACAGGCAGAAACCAACAGCATATATTTATATGCATGCGCATGCATTTATTGTTTATCCATCCCATGTAGAACGAAGGAGCGAAATTCATGACGAAAGATCTGTTCACCCCCTATGAGTATAAAAGCTTAAAACTGAAGAACCGGGTGGTAATGCCGCCCATGTGCCAATATTCAGTTACCAATAAGGATGGCATCGCTAACGACTGGCATTACAACCACTATGTAAGCCGCGCTGTCGGCGGCACCGGACTGATCATTGTCGAGATGGCTGATGTGGACCCGGACGGCCGGATTACCGATTATGATCTGGGCCTCTGGTCTGATGAGCAGATTCCTGCGCTGGCGCGGATTGTGGAAGCCAGTCATGCCCATGGAGCCAAAATCGGAATTCAGGTGGCCCATGCCGGACGCAAGGCGGAGGATGCCAAGGTTCCTGTCTCTTCTTCCGCAATTCCTTTTGACGGCAAGTCCAAGACTCCTCATGCCCTGACAACAGAAGAAGTTAAAGACATGGTCCAGAAATTCAAACGGGGCGTAGAGCGTGCGGTCCAGGCCGGGTTCGACACTATTGAGCTGCACGGCGCCCACGGCTATCTGATTCACCAGTTCCACTCGCCGCTGACCAACCAGCGGACTGATGAATACGGACAGGATCTGACCTTGTTCGGCCGGGAGGTGATCGCTGCCGCCAAGAGCGTGATGCCTGAGGATATGCCACTAATCATGCGGATATCCGCCAGAGAATATGTGAAAGGCGGCTACGGCCTCCAAGAGGGTCTGGAGATCAGCAGAGCCTATAAGGAAGCCGGGGCCGATATTTTCCATATCAGTTCAGGCGGTGAAGGAGCCGTTGACGCAGAGAATGGACCGGGCAACCATGCAGCCTATCAGTTACCGCTGGCCAGAACGATCCGCCAGGAGCTGAACGTACCGGTAATTGCTGTCGGCCGCTTGGATGAAGCGGTTCTTGCCAACGCCGTCATTAGCAATGAAGAAGCTGACTTGGTGGCGGTGGGCCGGGGAATGCTCCGTAATCCTTACTGGACGGTGGAAGCCGGTGTGACGCTGCGCAAAGACGCAAATATACCTAAGCAGTACGCATTAGGATTCCCGCGTTAAGGACAATTCGTCAGCAGCTTGCCTATGGTGATGGTATACTGTATAACAACTACTATTCATTAGAGGTATACACCGGGAGGATGAAGACATGACTAACCCCCCTTCAAATGATCTGATTAACAGCTGGTTATCGCTCTCTCTGATACAGATGAAGGTGGCCGCAGTCCTTGAAGCGAAGCTGACCGAGAACTATGAGCTATCGCTTAAGGAATTCTATGTATTGCTGTTTCTGTCCGAAGCCCCTGAGCAAAAACTGAAGCTCCAGCAGTTGGAATCGATGGTCGGGCTTAGCCAGAGTGCTGTGTCCCGGCTGGTCAGCCGCTTCGAAGCCAAGGGCTGCGGAGCGCTGGAGCGCAAGTCCTGCGAGACAGACCGCAGAAGCATCTATACGTCCCTGACTGCCATTGGGCAGGATAAGGTTGACCGGGCGAAGCAGACCGTTCATGAAGTGCTGCAGGAAGCCTTTCCTGTAGACGACACGCAGCAGCTGCTGAAGCAGCTTATCCAGCTGAAGCAATCCTAGACCCGGGCAGCTGCCTGCCGGGTGAACCCGCCGTCCCTCCCGAGGGGCGGCGGGTTTTTGTCTGAACCTCCCTCTCCCCCTGAGCATACACCATACTATTAAGAAATTAAGTATAGCGGGGTGCAGCATATGTTATTCACAGCTATGCAGCTGGTTGGCGGTCTTATTCTCTCGGTAGGCTGGATTCCGCAGATTGTGCAGATCATCAGGACCCGTTCGGTTGCAGATCTCAGTCTGAAAGCTTACCTGCTGATGCTGCTGGGCATCCTTCTTATGGAAGCTTATGCGGTTAACCTGGCGGCGCAGGGGGTCGGACTTGCTTTTCTGATCACCAATTCCCTGTCGCTGGCGGTCGTAACAACGGTCGTCCTGCTGATTATCCGCTACCGTTCCCGAGGGCAACAATGAATTCTGTAGGCTGCACCTCCGTCCCATCTGCGTTATACTTTCTGTAATAAAAGGATGTGGGAGGTTCAATGAATGAAGCAAAATAAGTATGACGACGCGGGTTTTTTTGCGAATTACAGCCAGATGCCCCGCTCTACGGGCGGACTGGAGGCTGCCGGAGAATGGGAGGTCTTCCGTACTTTGCTGCCTGATCTGGCGGGCCAGCGGGTGCTTGATCTGGGGTGCGGGTTCGGCTGGCACTGCCGGTATGCCCGGGAGCAGGGGGCGGCTTCCGTCGTAGGCATAGATCTCTCCGCCAATATGCTGGAGCGTGCCCGTACGATGACAGACGACCCGAAGATTGAGTATCTCCAGCTCGCGATTGAGGATGCCGCATTCGGGGCAGAGCAATTTGATACCGTGATCAGCTCGCTGGCGATCCACTATATTGAAGATTTCGGCAGTCTCTGCCGCCAGGTCCGGCATTGCCTGAAGCCCGGGGGAGCCTTCGTCTTCTCTGTAGAGCATCCGATCTTCACCGCGCTCGCCGCGCAGGATTGGCATTACAGCCCGGACGGGGAGAAGCAGCATTGGCCCGTGGACAACTACCATGTGGAAGGGCTAAGGCTGGCTGATTTTCTCGAACACGAGGTTGCAAAATACCACCGGACCACCGCCACCTACCTGGGTACACTGCTCGAATCAGGCTTCGTCCTGAAGGAGATGTCGGAGCTGCAGCCGACCCCTGAGATGCTGGAGAAGAATCCGGCCTGGCAGGAGGAGACGCGGCGTCCGATGTTCCTGCTGCTGTCAGCGGTGAAGCATTCAACAGACTAATCTTATAGCACAAAAAAAAGACCAGCCGGACGGTAGTCCGCTGACCTTTTATCATCCCCGTGGTTCACGGAGTTCACATTGCATTATTCACATTCACTGTACCTTCCTGAGTCTTGGCAAGTGCGGACGGAATCTTAGGTGCCTGAACCAGCTTCCGTCTGCCCAGAGAGGTTGTAAAAGTGATTACATAACCGGCTACAACTACAGCCATCACAGTGTACAGGGTTTCTCTTAACGGCATATAGAAGAGGGAAAAAGCCAGAACGATTACATCCATCAGGATAAATACGGTTCCTACCTTAATACCTTTCCATTCACTGATCAGCACGGACAAAATATCGTCCCCGCCGCTCGCCCCGCCGCCCAGCAGGACCATTCCTGCGCCCAGACCTGTCAATACCCCGGACAACAGCGCCGCAACCGGCAAGTTATCCTGCAGGTCAATAACCCAGCCGGAATAGCGTTCCATCAGCCCGTAGAATACCGTGAAGGCCACTACGGATATGAAGGTGTTCACTACGAATGATTTTCCTTTGAAGATGATTGCGATGATGAGTACCGGAATGTCCAAAATCAGGATGCTAAGTGATGGTGAAATCCCCAGTACATACTTGCCGAGCAGCGACAATCCTACGAATCCGCCTTCGGTCAAGTGGTTCTGATAATTAATGTGATAATACGTAAATGCAAGCAATAGTGTTCCGGTCAAAATAATAGCTAACCGGAGCGGCAAACTCATGCCACTGTCTTGTTTCCTCATTACTCGGTCTCCCCTTATCGTGTATGGCGGCTAGACGTTCGTGCCAGCCTCTACGGGGGGTTATACCGGAGGAGGTGTTGCTCCTTCGCATACAATACTCCCTTCCCTTCGCAGAAGCGGCTTCGTCAATGAACAACGGTTCGCGCACACTCTACAGGGAAGCTAAGTATAAGACAGATCATAACGTTTCCAAATCGTCCTTTGGGGAATCGTCCTTCGGGGACACATGGTATCCTGATCCTTTCTTTAATTTGATATGTTCTGAATAGATTATACCACGCGGAAGGGCCACTCTAAACAGTTTCCATTAAAAAATAAGCAATCAGCCCGGATTCCGCAGCAGACGGTTGACGGTCTCGCGGCGGACGCCGATCAATTGTCCGATCTCTTCCTGTGTCAGCAGATCTGTGAGCTGTGCGCCATGAGAATATTCGGTCAGCCAGCGGGTCAGCAGGGCCATCCGCTCCCCCGGCGTTCCAACGGTGAGATGATCGAGCCTTGTCTGCATGAACCGCACCTTCTCCTGAAGCAACAGGGCGATCTCCATCACCTTCTCAGGCTTCTCCCTCAGCTCCCGGTACCATTCTGCAGCCGGAATCAGCTCAACCTCACTCTTCATCATTGCCACTGCGGTTCCATGCGCCTCCTTCGGCGAAATGAGGGAATGATGCGGAACGGTCTCACCCGGATATAACAGGTTGAACAATACCATGTTCCCGTTCTCATGCAGTCTCGTGACCTTGAACAGTCCGCTCTTCACCTTGAACAGGTTCTGGCCGCCGTCTCCCTGGCGGAATAAGACCTCACCTCTGTGCAGAATCATTTCGCATTCTCCTTTGCGTTCTCTGTATATATATTTTTAATTATACCGAAATAAGACACTAAAATGGAGGGGCAAGCGTAAAACAGCCATTTTCCAAGAGTTCAACGGTAAAGAAACCGCCTGGGGTAGAGAATGGTCTCTACTCCCAGGCGGTTTCAGGTATAGGCAAAATACGTTATTTCGCTTCTATCGGCTTCTTCCACAGTCCGAGTGTCAGCCCGGAAATCACGGAGCCGATCAGCACAGCCAGCAGGAACAATGCCGCATTGTTAGAAAGGAAGGCTACGAACACACCGCCATGCGGTGCGGGAACGTTGAGGTTCCACAGCTGTGTAAGTCCGCCGGCTACAGCAGAGCCCAGAATACAGGAGGTGAGCACCCGCAGCGGATCAGCCGCAGCGAACGGAATGGCTCCTTCGGTGATAAACGACAAGCCCAGCACATAGTTGGTTACACCGGATTTGCGTTCAGTCTCCGTGAATTTATTCTTGAAGAACGAGGTTGCCAGGGCAATCGCCAGCGGAGGCACCATCCCTCCGGCCATTACTGCGGCCATCATCATTCCGTTTGTATTGCCGCTGGACGTAAACACGCCGATGGCAAAGGTGTAGGCTGCCTTGTTGAATGGACCGCCCATATCAATGGCCATCATCCCGCCAAGCACCAAGCCAAGCAGAATTTTGTTGCCGGTACCCAGATTGTTAAGCGCATCGGTCAGTCCTCCGTTAATCCAGCTGAATAACGGATCGAACAGGAAGAACATAACCGCGCCGGTAATTAGCAAGCTGAATACGGGATAGAGCAGAATCGGCTTCAGACCGTCCAGTGTGCGCGGCAGGCCGGAGAAGACTTTGCGGAGCATTACCACTACATAACCAGCCAGGAACCCGGCAGCCAGACCGCCGAGGAAGCCTGAATTGGAGTTAAGGGCCATCAGACCGCCAACCATACCCGGCATCAGCGCAGGCCGGTCACCGATGCTCATCGCGATAAATCCGGCAAGGATCGGAATCAGGAAGTGGAAGGCTCCGTCACCGCCGCCGATGCTCTGCAGCAGCTTGACCAGCGCATTGTCGGGACTGGCCACCTGTTCAATCAGGAAGGAGATCGCCAGCAGAATGCCTCCGCCTACTACGAACGGGAGCATATGCGAGATGCCGTTCATCAGGTCTTTGTAGATTTTGCTTCCAATAGAACCGGACTTCACAGGTGCTGAGCCTTCTTCATTGCGTCCAGAGCCGCGGTAGATAGGCGCATCTCCTGCAACTGCGATCCGGATCAGCTCCTCTGACTTGCGGATACCGTCGCTAACCGGTCGCTGAAGCACAGGCTTGCCGCTGAAGCGCTCCATCTCCACGTTCTTGTCGGCGGCAACAATGACCCCGCTGGCCCGGGCGATCTCGTCTGCGGTCAGCACATTCTGCGCACCCTCTGAGCCGTTCGTTTCGACACGGATATTGACACCCATCTCCTTGGCCTTCTTCTTGAGGGCATCCTCTGCCATATAGGTATGGGCGATTCCTGTAGGACACGCTGTCACAGCAACAACGAAGCTCTGTGAATCGGGGTTCCCGGTAATCATCCGTGCAGGTTCAGCTTGCGGCGCAGCTGCCTTAGGAGCAGCCTTCACTGCCGCTGCTGTGGCTTCCGCTTCCGCCTGGGCTTCAGCCTCCGCTTGCTTGGCATCGAATAAGGAGGACACCTCGGCAGGGGTCTTGGCACTCATGAGTTGTTCGATGAATTCGCTTTCAATGAGCAACCTGGACAGTGCAGCGAGTGTCCGCAGGTGCATATTTCCAGCTCCGTCCGGCGCGGCGATCATGAAGAATAGGTGAGCCGGCGCTTCATCCAGGGAGGCAAAATCAATTCCGGCGCTGCTCTTCGCAAATACTACTGTTGCCTCCTTGACAGCCTTGGTCTTGGCATGAGGCATGGCAATGCCTCCGCCGATGCCTGTGCTGGACTGGGCTTCACGCTCCAGAATCTTCTCCTTGAACAGCTTCGCATCCGTGATGCGTCCGCTGGCCGCGAGCCTGGCAATCAGCTCGTCAATGGCTCCTTCCTTCGTGGTAGCCTGCAGCTCCATAATCATCGTTTCCTGTATCATCAAATCTGTAATTTTCATAATTCTCAACTCCCCGAATGTACTTGAACCTGTTAACCTCTGTTATTCATAGCTGAGATATGGCAATAAGCGGACGAAGCTCTTCAATTAATGCCCGGTCTGCCAGATCATCGGAGAACGCTGTGGCACTTCCTGATGCCACACCTGCACGGAATGCTTCCAGCACATTCCCTGTCAGCGACAAGGTGCCCACGAATCCGGCAATCATCGAATCTCCCGCACCTACTGAATTCCTAACCTGGCCCTTAGGAGCGCTGGCGTGGAAGACTTCTTGCCCCGTAATGAACAATGCGCCTTCGCCAGCCATGGAGACCAGTACATGCTTGGCGCCGCCCGTAAGCAGCCTGCGTCCGTAAGTGATAATCTCCTCCCGGGTGCTGATCTGAACTCCGAACAGCTCTGCCAGCTCATGGTGATTCGGCTTGACCAGCAGCGGTCCCTGGGATAAGGCGTCCTGCAAGGCCTGCCCGGTCGTATCAATAACGAACTCCGCGCCCTTCTGCCTGCATACTGCAATCAGTTTGCTGTAGAAATCTCCGCCCAGCGAAGGTGGCGTGCTGCCTGACAGAATCACTATGTCACCCGGCTTCAGGGCTTCCAGCTTGTGCAGCAGCGAAGCCGTCTCGGTCTCCGTAATGACAGGACCGGCCCCGTTAATCTCCGTCTCCTGGCCTGCTTTAAGCTTAATATTGATCCGGGTATCGTCCGCAATATGAACGAAGTCGCCGGATATCCCTTCCTGGCCCAGCCAGGTGTCAATGTAGCCGCCGGTGAAGCCGCCAAGAAATCCGGTGGCCGTATTCTCCACGCCGAGCTGCTTCAGAACACGCGATACGTTAATTCCCTTCCCGCCGGGCAGCTTCATATCCCGCTTCATCCGGTTGAGACCGCCTAGTCTTAGCTCTTCTACCTCCACGATATAATCGACGGAAGGATTGAGTGTCACCGTATAGATCATCATTCATCCCTCATTTATAATGTTTGTCTTCCCATCCATCACACCAGTGTATAATCCACATCCAGCTTCTCAAGCTGCCTCCGGAAGCTATCCGGTATCCCCGTATCCAGAATGCAGTGGTCCATCTCCTGCAGATCTGCGACCTTACAGAAGGAGATCTGCCCGATCTTGCTGTGGTCGGCCAGCAGGATCGTCTGCTTCGCTACAGCGATCATTTTGCGCTTGGTGGCCGCTTCCAGCATATTCGGCGTCGTAATCCCTTCGCGGATATCCAGCCCGTTGGTGCCGAGGAAGGCCTTATCTACCCGAACCATATCCAGCGAGCGTTCGGTCATCGGTCCGACAAAAGCCATGGTGTCCGGCCTTAGCATCCCGCCTGTAATAGACACCTCAATATGGCGGCAGTCCTTCAGCTCGTTCAGCGCCATGATTGAGTTGGTAATGACCTTGAGATTGCGGAACGATTTCAGCGCCCGGGCAATCTGCAGTGTGGTGGTACCTCCGTCAAGGAGAATGGCATCACCGTCTTCAATCATCTCCACAGCCTTCCCGGCAATCCGCAGCTTCTCTTCCAGGAACCGGTCTTCCTTGTCAGGAACCGCCGCTTCAAAGTTCACACTCTGCAGGGACACCGCCCCGCCATGCGTACGCTTCAGCAGCCGCGCCTCTTCCAGCTCCTTGAGGTCCCTGCGGATGGTGGATTCAGAGACGGACAGCTCCTGGCCCAGCTCCTGAACCGAAGCTCTTGTATGCTTCTCGACAAACAGCAGAATCATCCGTTTGCGTTCTTCTTCAAACATGCAGCTCACTCCTTAGGATGTGCAGCTACCCGCTGCCGGATTCCTATATATACGTAACTACTGAATTGAAAGATAAGATGATAAGATGACTGGATTCAAATCGCTTGTGACTGATGTTGATCATTTGTGCTCATTTATGATTGTAACAGCGTTTTCATGAACTGTAAAGAGGCTTTCTCTGCTTATTTTTGGCCATAAAATCATGAGTTTAACCCTAACTTTCCAGCCGGATACACTATTGCTGTAAGAATTGGCGTATGCTCTGCTCATTTATGCTCATTTCAGCCTTGTAACTATATCATCCGGTGCGGTAAATTACCTCCCGATTGCCCATTTCACAATGGCAGCGAGCGACATATTTATATTACATATGGGGAAAAGCGGGTGAACAGGAGATGGCCTATTACAATAACAACGGATATGGCAGCGCAGGCGGTAACGGCGGTAATGGCAGTAGCAGCGGCATTAACGGCCACGGAGGGGGCGGCAGTGACGGCCCAGTAGAAACCGAGGAGCTCAGTGCAGAGGATTATGCGATTATTGCCGCAGGCTTCGGCGTACTCGGGGAACTGTTTGCTTTTTTCTCTCTGGTAAAAGCCAAGCAGGTGACCAAGGAAACAGGCGGACAGGTAGGTGCCGGCATCGACCCGGTGCTGTTCGTACAGAACCGCAAAAAAAAAGCAGCCAGACGAAAGTCCCGCCGGCTGCGTTGATCCCTTATATTTTCCGAACCCATCGCTTACTTCAAAGGTATGACCTCATGCTTCGCAAATATGACCTGCACCTTCTCCCTCAGCTCCTCTTCGGGCAGAAGGACAATGACAATAATATGCTCCAGATCAGCATGCTCCGCATACGCCTCCGCGTCATCTTGCGGAATCCCCATTCCGATCAGGCTGACCGCTAGGCCGTCTGTCTCCAGATCCGCCCCCGCGAGCTTGCGGGCTGCCGGACCTGCTGCGACCGCAGAATCCGCGACCATATCCAGGCCTACCCCAAGCCCGCGGGCTGTACCGTACAAGCCATTATTCCCCTGCCCCGTCTCCACATCTCCAATCGCGGCATCCTTGCTGATGATCTCCAGCGTGTTCTTCTGCTTCGTGACAGCAGAGATATGCTTCGCCTTGATCCCATTCTTCTTCAATTCTTCGATCGCCAGCACCGCATCACTCCGGTGTCCAAAAATCCCCAATACCAATGTTGGCATGCGGCATCCCTCCTCTTACAGCTACTGCAATATTACCACTCTGCTACTGCGATATTACCACTCTGCCTGTGGCTTGAATCCCGCATGTGGCGGCGGCTCCCGGTCAGGTCTGAATCAATCTCTTCTAATTGGGTTATAAAGATACGTATACATAAACATAACTTAAGAGATAGGGGGGGCTGCTGTGCTTCAAAGCAAGTATTTTCGGACCTGCCTGGCCATTATCGCCTTTTTGACGATTCTGTACCTGGGCTCGAAGGTCATTTTTCTGTTCACACCGCTGGTATCTATCATTCAACTGCTGCTCGTACCCATGATGCTGTCGGGCTTTATGTATTATCTTCTGCGGCCGATTGTCAACTATCTGGGGACCAAAAATGTTAACCGCGGGCTGTCCGTCCTGCTGATTTATCTTGTGTTTACCGGACTGTTCGTCTTATTCTGGGTGCTGGTCTGGCCTACACTGCGCGAGCAAATCCAGAACTTCATTGACAATACGCCTTATCTGGTCGAGGGTATTCAGAATCAGTTCAACAAGCTCCAGAATGATCCGTCGTTCTCCCGCTTCTTCAAGGGTGACACGGATGTGACCACACGCCTGACGGAGTATGTGAACAGTGCCATTAACTGGGTGACCAATTCGATGTCCAATCTGATCACAGTGATCTCCAGTATTGTCGTGGTTATCGCTACCCTGCCGATCATTCTCTATTACATGCTGAAGGACGGGCACAAGCTGTCACCGATTCTTCAGGGCCTGATTCCGAGAAAGTACCGCAAGGAAGGCCAGGAGATGTTCAAGGATATTGACTCTGCACTCAGCGGCTTCATCGTTACACGTGTCCTGCTTAATGTGGTGCTGGGCATCTTGCTATACATCGGATTTTTGCTGATCGGCCTGCCTTATTCTCTGCTGCTCGCCGTGATCTCCATCCCGCTGAATTTCATTCCCTATGTGGGCTCGCTGCTGGCGGCGGTTCCGGTTGTTATCGTGGGGTTCATAGAATCGCCTTCTATGGCTATCTGGTCAGCGGTCGTCATTCTGATCGCGCAGCAGATTCAGGATAACGTGCTGTCACCGGTCATCTATGGCAAGTCGCTGGATGTTCACCCGTTGACAACAGTGCTGCTTGTACTTGTGGGGGGCGACTTCTATGGACTGATCGGCGTCCTCATTGCGCTTCCGGTCTATATGATTATCAAAATCATCTTCCTGCGCATATACGAGATCATTATCGCTGAACGGGTGGATCAACCCGTACCCGAGCCAAGTGCTCCGCCGGGGATTGAGATTGAGATCGTCAAGGACGATAAGGTATAGTAAAACAACCCCACAAAGTGGGGCTTTAGCTTCGAGGATAACTCAGGTACTTTGCGGGGGCTCCAAAACATATAAATTCTTATCTTTTAATAAAAAGCCCTCCGGCGCTGATGATCTCCGCGCCGGAGGGCTTTTCAATGTACATGCTTGAATGTATCCAGACTTTAGCCCCGCAGCGAGCGGACCACGAAAGTGTGGTTGCCCTTAGGCAGGTTCTGCCCGCCATGCAGCGTCACGGAGCCTTTGGTATGTGCGATGATCGTCGCATTGAATGCCACCAGCTGGTCCCCTTTCCAGACCGTAACCGCTGATTTGAAATAGACGGCATTATCAAACTGCAGACGTTCTCTCATGATATATCCGACCGAATGGAGAACCGGGGGCAAAGCCCTCTCTTTGGGAGCCAGGGCTTTGATGTACACAATATCACGGAAAGGGACGGCAATCTCCTGATGCCCAATGACGGCTACCGAAGCTGCAAGATCCCATCTGCGCAGAACGCCTTTCATGATCGTATATGGCTGCTCTCCGCAGTACATAATGACCGGTCTGCCAACCCAATGCTTCATGGCTCCACGCCCTTCCCTGTGCCTGAACTACTTATACCTTCGGTATGGACCAGTCTATGCCCTTAAGCCCATGCTGCTCCAGATACTGGTTGGCCTGAGAGAACGGGCGGCTGCCGAGAAATCCGCGGTGTGCAGAGAACGGGCTCGGATGCGGAGACTGGATCACCTTATGCCTGCTGCGGTCAACTACCGCGCCCTTGAGCTGGGCATGACTGCCCCACAGGATGAACACCATCGGTTCTGTACGCTCGTTCAGCTTCTCCATAATAGCATCCGTGAAGGTCTCCCAGCCCAGCCCCTTATGCGAATTCGGCTGGCCCTCGCGTACTGTCAGGACGGCATTGAGCATCAGCACGCCCTCTTCCGCCCAGTGCAGCAGCGATCCGTGGCCCGGCACCTCTATACCGAGATCACTGTGCAGCTCAGCGTAGATATTGCGCAGCGACGGCGGAATCCTTACACCCGGCTCTACCGAGAAGCTAAGGCCATGGGCCTGTCCTGCGCCGTGATAGGGGTCCTGTCCGAGAATCACTACCCGGGTCTTGCTGTAAGGCGTCAGCTTCAGCGCCGAGAACAGCTTGTCCTTCGGGGGGTAGACTGTATACTGCTTATACTCGCGTGCCAGGGCATAGCGCAATTCCTCAAAGTAAGGCTTCTGCGTCTCTTCCTGCAGCACTTCATCCCAATCGTTGCCAAACATTCGGTTCTCCTCCCAATTACCCTGCTATTAGTATTGTTTCATTACCTGTTATTAACCAGAATAACAGGAACTTATTTGCGGCCATAGTCCGCCTTGATCTCGCCCCATGACTTCGTCTGCCATTTCAGCACCTTGTTGTCATAAGTATGGCTGCGCAGCCAGCTCTCCGCCCGGTCAATCAGCTGCCAGATCTCCTCTGTAGAGGCATCCCGGGGCAAGGTCGTGGCCACCTTTTTCTGCTTGACCCATTTCATTGCATTGACAGAATCACTATAGACCGTCTTGCTGCTGCCTTCCTGCTTAAGATGAGCCAGCGCATGCACAATCGCCAGGAACTCTCCAAGGTTATTAGTCCCTTTGCGGATCGGACCGCAGGAGAAAATCACATCCCCGGTCTGGGTATCTACGCCTTTGTATTCGACCGGTCCGGGATTCCCCCGGGTGCCTACATCCACGGAGATGCTGTCATAATCAATCTCCTCAGATGTCTCCACGCCGGCACTCCGGCTCCAGGACTTGCCTGATTTGCTTGTGCCGGACGCCCCTGAAGCTGCCGCACCGGTTCCCCAGTTGCCCTTCCAGCCTGCCTTGAAGGCTGTCTCAGCCGCCGCCTTGCTCTCATAGGACTTATATTTCGCTCCGGTATAATGATCCGTCTGCGCCTGGCATTCCGCCCATGTATTGTAGACTCCGGGCTGCTTGCCTTCCCATACAACGTAGTATTTCTGCTTAGCCATTCCTATTGCTCCCTCCTGCCGGTGTAACCTTATCCAGAAACCTATTGTAATGCATACCGCGTTCATATTGAAGCCTGAACACACTCACACGCCTGCTGCCAGCCCGAATATCTTATTTGGATAAATACCGGCAGGCGCGTTCATACTAATACGGCAGCTCAGTCCAGCACAGCCAGCGTAGTATCAATAATGGTCTGGAGCTTGCCCGCATCCCCCGTTGCCTTGACCATAACCCGCAGTCCAACCAAGGCATTGTGCAGATAAGCAGCAAGCGCCGGAGCCGGATGCCGGGAGGATAGTTCTCCGGTCTCCTGTCCATGCAGGATCAGCTGTTCCATTAATCTCTCGGTATTCAAAAAAGCCTCATTGGCCCGCTCAGCAGCTTCCGGATCATGAGCCGACAGCTCCACTGCCGTATTCACCAGCATACAGCCCTTCGGCTCCGCTTCACTTCTGTGAACTGTAGCTTCGAATAAGAGGCGGATAGCAGCCTTGGCAGAGGTGATGCCCTCGATCCGGCTCTCCAGCCGGGAGCTTTGAAGGGCTGCAAAGCGCTCCAGCGCTTTTATATATAAGGTATGCTTGTCTCCAAAGGTGTCATACATGCTTCGCTTGTGAATTCCCATGCCGGCTACAAGATCCTGCATGGACGTCTTCTCATAGCCCTGCTGCCAGAAAATCGTCATTGCCTTGAGCAATACATCATCAATGTCAAACTCTTTGCTTCGCGCCATGATCATGCTCCTTTCGCGGTCTATTTTACCATTTATAGAACGATCGGTAAATATTATTGTAGCCGTGTTAACTAAATCACATCAATTCCGCACCAATCATTCTATATTAATTTTAAGGAAAATACCATCAGCATTACACACCCCAAGGAGGTTAACACAATGAGAAAGTTCGCAGTAATACTTGCGGCATTCACCCTGACCCTGCTTATCGGATGCGGCAACGCAAACAAAGATGCAGGCAACTCCGGCACAGCAGCGAACACGGGCAATACGGCGGCTACTGCTGCACCGGATGCAGTCACTTCAGCTTCGGTAGTCGATAACGGGGAAGCCTTCAAGAAGGCGATCAGCAAAGACGGCACCTGGATTGCAGCTACGCTGAAGGACCTGAGCTTCTCCGAGGAGCTTGTGCTCGACGGACAATTCATCCATAAGGAAGAGCCTGCCCGCAAAATCGCGCTCTATACCCAGGATGCCGATCACAACATCACGAATTCCTTCAAGCTCACCGCGCCCAAATTAACGATCCGTAGCGAGAATGCCCGGATTCAGGGAGGGACCTTTGTGGGTGATGTCTATGTAGAGGCTAACGGCTTCGCCGTCGTGAATGCCACCATTGAAGGTAATGTCTATTTCTCCGATGACAAATATCAGGCTACCTATTCCGCAGCAGACCAGGGTAAGGTAACCGGCGTCACCGAAGTGAAAAAATAATGCGGCAGGGTGCGGGGTGTTCCTCTTCGGGCAAGCGGCCGGGGAGAATACCCCTTTTTCTTGTTGTTGCCCGCGAAAAGAGGTGCTGGCCTAATGAAGTTCATCCATAAGTATGCTATCCTTCCCCTTCTGCTCCTGATGCTCTCCTCCTGCGGCGGACAGGATGTAGCGGAGCCGGAGCCGCAATACCGGATTCAGTCCGGCCATGATCTGAGGATTCTGACAACGAGTGACACCCATTATTTAGCGCAGGAGCTAAGGGATCTCGGACCTGCCTTCCAGCAGTTTCTGGCTGCCGGTGACGGCAAGCAGCTCGGCTACAGCAAGGAAATGCTGGAGGCGCTGGGCTATGATATCGGAATCCGCAAGCCGGATGTGGTGATTATCAGCGGGGATCTCAGCAACAACGGGGAAGAAGCCAGCCATAAGGAGCTGGCCGGACATCTGAAGCGCATTGAGCAAGACACCGGAACCCGGATCTATGTGATCCCGGGCAATCATGATATCCGGAATCCCTGGGCCCGGAGCTTCCGCGATAAGCGCCAATACGTCACAGATTCCGTGAGCGCCAAGGCATTCCGCCAGATCTATGGCAGCTTCGGTTATGATGAGGCCCTGCTGAGAGACGAGGATTCGCTCAGTTATCTGGCTGCCCCTTCGGAGGAGCTGTGGCTGCTCATGCTGGATACTGCACAGTACGGAGACAATAAAGCGCTGGGCCATCCCCAGCTGGAGGGCCGGGTGAGTGACCGGACCCTGGAATGGATCGCTGCCTGCGGCGCGAAGGCCGCTGCCGCAGGCGCGCAGCTCGTGACGGTCATGCATCACAGCCTGCTGAATCACAGTGAATTCATTCAGGAGGGCTTCACTGTAGAGGACCATGCCAAGGTTACAGATGCCTTGATGCAGAGTGGTGTACGGACGGTTCTCAGCGGGCATATACACATTCAGGACATCAGTGAATATAGCCATGACGGGGAGCGTATCTATGACATCGCCAGCAGTGCTTTATCTGTTTTTCCCCATCAATACGGACTCTTAACCTATTCCTCCGCCCGTCAGACTCTGGATTACAGCACGGCAAGATTAGGGATGGAGCAATGGGCAGCAGCCTCCGGCAATACCGATCCAAATCTGCTGGACTTCAGAGCCTACAGTGAAGCCAACTTCCGCAAGCGGTCTGCCACCCGGAGTTATTACCGTCTGGCTGAAGACCCCGCTTACGCCCGTTATACGGAGGCTGCGCTGAAGCAAATGGCTGACGTTGTGGGAAGGCTGAACGAGAATTACTTTGCAGGCTCTGCTAGTACGGACAATGCAGCCGTGACCGCCACAGAAGGCTACCGGCTCTGGCAAGACGCCCCGCCAAGTGGAACGAGAAGCTATGTTCTGGAGATGGCCTCGCAGCAGCCGAAGAACAATCATGAACTGCATGTCCAGCTTCCTCAGCGGTGATGTTTGAAAAACTGGAAATAGGTGTAAAATAGACAAGTATGCTTACACCTACTGCTGAGGAGATGATAATCACCATGTTCACACGTATGGATGAGATTATGATTGAAATCCCGGACGTCGAGAAACCAGATCCTAATGCTGCAGCAGCCGTACAAGAGCTGCTCGGAGGCAAATTCGGTGAGATGTCAACACTCAATAACTACTTGTACCAGTCCTTCAACTTCCGGTCCAAGGACAAGCTGAAGCCCTTCTACGACCTGGTAATGAGCATTACCGCCGAAGAGCTGGGCCATGTTGAGCTGGTCTCCCACGCCGTGAACAAATGTCTAAGAGGTTCCACGGCTTATAAGAAACCGGATTCCACACCGCTTGCGGATGTCAAAGACGCACGGCTGTCTTATCATTTCCTGGCAGGCGCACAGGGGGCCATGCCGTTCGATTCGATGGGCAATCCATGGACCGGAGCTAATGTGTTCAACAGCGGTAATCTGGTGGAGGACCTGCTTCATAACTTCTTCCTGGAGTGCGGGGCCAGAACCCATAAAATGAAGGTCTACGAAATGACCGACCACCCTGCAGCCCGGGCGGTAGTCGGCTTCCTGCTTGTCCGTGGAGGTGTTCACGTGGTCGCTTACGCCAAGGCGCTGGAGATTGCCACAGGCGTCAATGTTACCAAGCTGGTGCCCATTCCTTCCTTGGACAACAAAGCTTTCAATGAAGCCAGAAAGTACGAGGAAAAAGGCGTTCATACGAAGCTGTACACCTGGAGCGATAAGGATTTCAGCTCCATTGACCAGATCTGGAAGGGGACTCACCCGGAGGACGGGCTGCCGCTTGAGGTCATTCAGGGCGTACCGGAAGGCTTCCCTATCCCCGAGGCCCCGGAAGTGAAGGAAGAATTCGCACCGGGCATCTCTGCCGAGGAATTCAAGGAGATTGCCAAACGGCTGAAAATGGCCGGGAATATTCATGACTAGCAGCTTGAGCCAAGCCTAGCGGATAATAGCACCGATAGAGAAGCGGATGTCCCGGAAGCCATGAACTGGCTGCCGGAACATCCGCTTTGTTTGGGTATGGATACTTCTAAGATCTCTGCCTTATAACTCCGGCTCAAGCAGCAGTGAGGTATCGGCAACAGCCCGCCCATTCACAAGCAGCACAAGGGTATGCTCTCCGGGATAGTGCTTCCGTGTAGTCAGGTTGGCCCAGCGGTGGGTCCGTGTACCGGAGAGTCTGGTGCCGCCGGGCACGGTTTTGTCGGATAACAGAAACAGCTTGCGCGAGGTCTTGCCGCCGGCCTTGACGAAGTTGATCCCGTATTCAATGCGGATGCGCACCGGACCGCCCTCCCGGATTGTCAGAGTGTATTGCAGCTCACAGTGCTCCCCAATCCGCAGCTCGGCCGGGTCGGCCGTTAGGACAGCCAAGCTGACCAGCGGGGTACCGCTCTCCTCCGGGGCATATCCGAACAGCTCCATGATCTCAGGGTCCGCCTTGCGGATCAGAGAGCGGCAGCCATGCCGCACAATCCAGTTCGTCTTTACATTACTGCCCAGCCAGCGGCGGGCGGTAGCTATCACGATATCAGGGTGATCCTTCGCGATATCGTTCAGGTTGTTGGCTACACTTTTGCGCACATAGAGTGACGGGTCAGCCTTCAGCTTCTCCAGCAGCGGCAATAGCGGAGACGGATCGCGCTTGAACATCGGCAATGCCTGGCCCCAGGGCAGGCGGGGACGGCTGCCCTCGCTGGCGAGCCGCCGCACATGCTCCCCCGGATGCTCCGCCCAGACCAGCATTTGAGCCATCATCCGCTGCGGGTCACGCAGCAGGAACGGCCTGACGGCAAATTCCGCCGAGGACTTCGGGGTGAACCGCTCCAGCGCCTCCATCGACAGCTCCCAGTGCTCCTCACCTCCACCATACACCTCTACGAAATCCGGGAAAATCAGATACGGGAAGCCGACACAGTCCTTATCTATCGCATACAATATCTTCAGCGCTTCCTCATAGGCCGGGGGCAGGCAGCTGCCCAGTGTCTCTGTAATCCTCCGCATCCGTGCCTTCAGCTCCAGCTCCTCCCACGGCTCCCTCATCGCCTCAGCCATGAAGCGGCCTAGCTCGAACGAACCGTAGACGGCTTTAATCTTCATTCCCAGGCTATGCAGGAATTCTTGGTTGTACATTGCTTTCAGGGGTTCGGCCATTCTTGAATTCCTCCTGCTGATGTAATTGGATTCTCTTATAATGAGAGCATACCATACGAACCGGACATCCCTGTGTCAACTTTCGGCTGGATATATATACACCAAGTATAGCCTATGTTCAAATCCGGCAGCCTGTCGTACAATAAGATTTAAGTTTTTTCCGCTGACGATGAACTTATTTGATGAAAGGACTGGGACTTTTGCCACAGACACTTGTTAAAAACATTGATTTTTTCGTAGCCGCACTGTCACAGACCTTCGTATCCGCCCTCCAGCTTGACCCTGACGGAATGTACTCCCAGGTAGGCAGCGGAGTCGTTGACAAATTCTCTGATGAGTATGTCCGGCTGAAAAGATTCGACGGCTCCACCTCGCATTACGCCCGCGATATTACGAAATTTCAGCATAACCATGCCTGAGAAGCTTCGGGGTCTCTTCATCAAAGGAGAAACAGCGCTCGCCTGTGATCCTCCCTCCCCTCTTCAAACGCAGACCCTGGACCCTGATCCGGGTCTGTTTTTGCGTTGACTATTCACAAAATATTAACGTGTGCATTCCAATAAACTATTGACTTGATGCTGCTGGAGAACTAAACTGAAATCGTTAACAATTCCATGTACCCGGGGAGAACCTATGATTACCATCAAAGATATTGCCCGTGTTGCCGGTGTGTCCCATACTACTGTATCGAGGGCGCTGAACGGCAACCCGCTGATCAAGAAGGCCACCCGGGATAAGATTGAACGGATTGCCGCCGAAATGAATTATGTGCCCAATTACAGTGCCAAGAGCCTGGTCACCAAAAGATCGTTCATCATCGGCCTGTTCTTCTCCAGTATTGAGCAGGGGACTTCCTCAAGCTTCCTGGTGGATGCCATCAAAGGCATTACGCACATTCTCGATGAGAACTATAATCTGACGGTGAACGGGATCGACGGTGTGCAGCATTTCAGCAATATTCAGCCGCAGCGCTTCGACGGCATTCTGGTCATGAGCCAGAGCGATGAAGACAATGCCTTCATCTATCATGTGAAGAAGACCGGCATTCCGCTAGTGGTGCTGAACCGCCAGTTGGAGGACCCCGGCATCATGAACGTGGTCGCCAATGACCGCGAAGGCGTCAAGGAAGCGATTGATTATGCTGTGCAGCAGGGTCACCGCAAGCTGGCTATTATTGAAGGCAAGCCCGGCTTCAAGTCCTCAAGCGAACGTAAGCAGGGCTTCCTGGACAGTCTGATTGCAGGCCGGCTTCCGCTGAACCCTGATTATTTTGCCCCGGGAGATTACAGCATCGAGAGCGGATATGCGGCGATGAGCAAGCTGCTTAGCCTGGAGGACCGGCCTACGGCTGTGTTCTGCTCCAATGATGATATGGCGATTGGCGCCATGAATGCCTGCTATGCCCACAAGGTGCAGGTGCCGGAGCAGATCTCACTGATCGGCTTCGATGATATGATGTTCGCCCGCTATACGAATCCTGCCCTAACCACGGTCCGCAAGCCGATTGCCGAGATCAGTGAGCTGGGCATTACCATGCTGATCCAGCTGCTTCAGCAGCCGGAGACCCCGCCGCAGCAGCTGTTCGTTAAGACTTCGCTGGTGGTAAGGGATACGGTTGCAGAAGTATAACTCTATTTCAACCTACCCGCTATTTTCTGCAGATACGGAGCCTTCCTGGACAAGAGAAGGAATTCCGTATCTTGCTTAAAATAAAATGTTAACGTGTGCAATTTATCACTGTATTTTAAAGGAGATCATGACCACTATGACAAACCGTTTATCCAGAAGCACTCACCCGGGGCTAACCCTCCATCCGGAACGGATGATTCAGTTCGGCGAAGGCAACTTCATGCGTGCGTTCGTAGACTGGCAGCTGCAGCAAATGAACAATCAGGGTCTGTTCAACGGAAGCGCTGTCCTCATTCAGCCCATTGCGCAGGGAACCGGAGGCGTAGCTGACCTGATGGCCGCTCAAGACAACCTCTACACCGTGCTGCTTAATGGCATCATGGACAACGAGACCGTCAATTCCCGCGAAATTATCAGCTCGGTCAGCCGGGTGATTAACCCATACATGGATTATGAAGCTTATCTCGCGCTCGCCGAGAATGATAATCTGGAGTTCATCACCTCCAATACTACCGAAGCCGGCATTGCCTATCTTCCAGGCGACCGCGCAGACGATGCCCCCCCTAAGAGCTTCCCGGGCAAGCTGACTGCGCTGCTCCACCGCCGCTTCGAGCTTGGCAAGAAAGGCTTCGTCATTATCCCCTGCGAGCTGATTGACCGCAACGGCGAGAAATTACTGGAGATCGTAGAACGTTATGCGGCTGACTGGAATCTTGGTGCAGAATTCCTCCAATGGCTAAAGTCCGAGAATACCTTCTGCTGCAGTCTGGTGGACCGGATTGTCCCTGGTTATCCGCGTGACCAGGCTGCCGCCCTCGAAGCTGAGCTCGGCTATCTTGATGACGTAATGGTAACCGCAGAGCCGTTCCTCTTCTGGGTCATTGAAGGACCGGAGTCTCTGACAGAGCGCCTGCCGCTGGCTAAGGCCGGACTGAATGTCGTGGTGACACCGGATATGACGCCTTACCGCGAACGCAAGGTTCATCTGCTGAACGGACCGCATACCGCTATGGTCCCTCTGGGCCTGCTCGCCGGTCTTGAGACGGTTGAAGACGTCATGAATGACGGTACCTTCTCCCGCTTCGTGAAGCAGTTGATTGAAGAGGAGCTGATCCCTATGCTGGATCTGCCTGCCGGGCAGCTATTGTCATACGCCGATGCCGTACAGGAGCGCTTCCGCAATCCGTTCATCCGCCATGAGCTGACCTCCATCTCGCTCAACAGCATTTCCAAATTCAAGGCCCGCCTGCTCCCGGTTCTGCTTCGCTACCAGCAGGAACGCGGCCAGCTTCCGGAGCGGATGACCCTCGCCTTCGCCGCCCTGCTGCTCAGCTACCGGGGCGACCGTATTCGCCGGCAGGACGGCGCAGAGGTACTGGCAGTGTTCGATCAGGCCTGGAGCCAGCCGGCCAGCTTCGTGAACACCATTCTTGGCGACAGCAGCCTGTGGGGACAGGATCTTACCCTGCTGCCGGGACTGGCTGATGCGATAGCCGCCCATTTGCATCAGCTGGAGCATGAAGATTCCCGCGCAGCATTACAGGAACTCGTCGGCTGAACCGGCGAGTTTGCACGAAGAAGTTCAGAGAAGCGCAGCTTACAAACTTTTAGGAGGGCCAACATGAAAAACTTAATGAAAATGAACCCGAGAGATACGGTAGCTGTAGCCTTACGGCCGATTGCTGCCGGAGAAGAACTCACGATAGACGGACTAACGCTTCAGGCCGCCCAGGAGATTCCGCAGGGGCATAAGATTGCCCTGACCGGTTTCAGCAGCGGAGACATCATTACCAAATACGGTTCCCCGATCGGCCATGCCACGGCTCCGATTGCCGCAGGCGACTGGATTCATACGCATAACATCAAAACCAATCTGTCCGGGGAGGAAGAATACGAGTATGTGCCTGATGTCCATCCGGTGATTTATCCGCGCCGTGATTTGACCTTCCAGGGGTACCGGCGGAGTAACGGCAAGGTGGGCATCCGTAATGATCTGTTCATTATTCCGACCGTGGGCTGTGTGAACGGCGTTGCCGAGCAGATGCTTCAGGAGTTCAAGGCCGAGCATCCCGATCTTGGCGGATTCGACAACCTGACCGTGCTGAAGCATCCTTACGGCTGCTCCCAGCTGGGCGATGATCACCGCATGACCCGCAGCATTCTGCTCGATGCCGTTAATCATCCCAATGCAGGCGGTGTACTCGTCTTCGGCCTTGGCTGCGAGAACAATATCGTCTCCGAGTTCCGCAGCATGCTGGGCGATTATGACGGGTCCCGGGTTAAGTTCCTGGTGGCCCAGGAGGTAGGCAATGAGCTGGAAGCCGGTCTTGTGCTGCTGGAGGAGCTGTATGAAGCCGCTGCGAACGACGTTCGTGAGCCGGTTCCGCTCAGTGAGCTGAACATCGGGCTGAAATGCGGTGGCTCGGACGGATTCTCCGGCATTACGGCCAACCCGCTGCTGGGCGCATTCTCCGACTTCATCATCTCTCAGGGCGGAACCTCGGTGCTGACAGAGGTGCCGGAAATGTTCGGTGCGGAGAAGGTGCTGATGGCCCGCGCTGAGAGCAAGGAGGTCTATGATGATATCGTCTCGCTGATCAATAACTTCAAGCAGTATTTCCTCTCTTACGGCGAGCCAGTCTATGAGAATCCGTCTCCGGGCAACAAGGCCGGCGGCATCAGCACACTGGAGGACAAATCGCTCGGCTGCACCCAGAAGGCCGGTTCGTCGCCGGTGGTGGATGTATTGCAGTATGGCGTGAAGCTGCGCAAAAAAGGGCTGAGCCTCTTACAGGCTCCCGGCAACGATCTGGTCGCTGCGTCTGCGCTTGCCGCTTCCGACTGCCAGCTCGTGCTGTTCACCACCGGCCGCGGCACGCCTTTCGGCAGCTTTGTGCCTACGGTTAAGATAGCAACGAACAACGACCTTTTTGCCAAAAAAGGCCACTGGATGGACTTCAACGCAGGCCCCCTGCTGGAAACGCCGATGGCCGATGTGCTGGAGGAATTCATCACATATATCATTGATGTCGCCAGCGGCCAAAAAACACGGAACGAGCAGAATGAAGTGCGTGAGCTGGCTATTTTCAAAACAGGCGTTACCTTGTAGAACTTATTCCAATCCATTCAAAGGGAGATCCTACTCATGTTCCTAAACGAGGACTTCATGTTGTCCGGCGAAACAGCACGGCTACTCTTTCATAATCACGCCAAAACCATGCCCATTATCGATTACCATTGCCATCTGGACCCGCGCGAAATCTATGAGGACCAGCCCTTTGAGAATCTGACCGCAGCCTGGCTGTACGGCGATCATTACAAATGGCGGCTGATGCGTGCGAACGGCGTTCCTGAATCGCATATTACCGGCGACGCCTCTGATTATGATAAATTTCTGGCCTGGGCCCGTACACTGCCTAAGGCAGTAGGCAACCCTCTGTATAGCTGGACGCATCTGGAGCTCCGCCGTTTCTTCGGTGTAGAGGAGCTGCTGAATGAAGCCACGGCGCCGGCCATCTGGGAGAAGGTCAACCGCAAGCTGGCTGAACCGGGCTTCACCCGGCGCGGCCTGATCCGCAGCAGCGGTGTCAAGGTGATCTGCACCACCGATGATCCGGCAGATTCCCTGGAGTATCACAAGCTGCTGCAGGGGAGTGAGACCGCCTTCCAGGTGTTCCCGACCTTCCGTCCTGACAAGGCGCTGAACATCGATGCCGAAGGCTTCGCCGCCTGGACCCTTAAGCTGGAGTCGGCCTCCGGCCTGCCGGTCAAGAGCTATGCCGGGTTGCTGGATGCCCTGCGTAACCGGGTTGCCTTCTTCCACGAGCAGGGCTGCCGCCTGTCGGACCATGCGCTGGATATCCTGCGTTACGAAGCAGGTGCGCCTGAGATCGTTGAAGCTATATTCGCCAAAAGAATGCAGGGTGCTGTGCTGTCACCGGAGGAAATCACCCGCTACCGCACAGAGCTGCTGACCGCGCTGATCGGTTTCTATCATGACAAGGGCTGGACCATGCAGCTTCACCTGCATGCTTACCGCAACAATAACACGCCGATGTTCCAGCGATTGGGACCGGATACCGGCTATGACGGCATCAACGATCTGCCGCTGACCACAGCGCTGTCGCAGCTGCTTGACCGGGCCGAGAGCGGCAGCGGCCTGCCGAAGACGATCCTCTACTCGCTGAATCCCGGCGACTACCCTGCCCTGCTGGCTCTGCTGGGCTGCTACCAGAAGGACACCCCCGGCAAGCTCCAGCTTGGCTCCGGCTGGTGGTACAACGATACGCGCAGCGGCATGCGCCAGCAGCTGACCCTGCTGGCTGAGAACAGCCTGCTCGGCAACTTCGTCGGCATGCTGACCGATTCGCGCAGCTTCCTGTCGTATACCCGGCATGAATATTTCCGCCGGGTCCTGTGCGGGCTGCTCGGTGAACTCGCCGAACGCGGGGAAGCGCCGGATGACCTAGAAGTTCTGGGGGCTATGGTCCGGGATATCTCCTACAATAACGCAGCCGGATATTTCGGCTTCCAGACTGCCGGCAGCGAAGCCGGAGTCACCGTCTAGATGGAGGCATGCTGAAGATGCCGACTATCTATATCGCCGGAGACTCTACCGCCGCCCAGAAGGGCGGCGGGGAATGGCCAATGGCCGGATGGGGCGAGTACCTGCAGCAGTATGTCAGCCGGAAGGTGCAGATTGAGAACCGGGCCATCAACGGACGGAGCACACGCTCCTTCCTGGCAGAGGGCAGACTGGCAGACATGGAGCGGGATTTCCTCCCCGGAGACTTTCTCCTGATCCAGTTCGGCCATAATGACCAGAAGCTGGAGGACCCTCTCCGTTACACGGAGCCGCATACCGAATACCGCCGGAATCTGAAGATATTCATTGATTCCGCCCGCAGCCGGGGCAGCTTCCCTGTACTGCTGACTTCCGTGAGCCGCCGCCGCTTCACTACGGACGGGGAACCAGACCCGCAGGCTGTCGGACTCTATCCGCAGGTTATGCGGGAGGTTGCAGGGGAGACCGGAACACCTCTGCTTGATATTTTTGCCGCCTCCCAGCAGCTCTACCGCAGACTGGGAGTGGAAGCATCGGCCGGGCTGTTCATGCACCTGCCGCCGGGCGCACGCCCCAACTACCCGGACGGCATTACCGATGACACGCATTTCTGCAGCTCCGGGGCGCAGCAGATCGCAGCGCTGGTAGCCGAAGCGCTCGCACAGTGCGCGGAGCTGAAGCTGCTGCATCCGTATCTGCGTGCGGGTATAGCTGGGGGTCGGCAGGCGAGGTAGCCGAAACGCTAGCGCAGTCCGCGAAGCTGAAACTACTGCACCCGTATCTGCGGGTGTAGCTGTGGGAAGCAGACAAGTGTGTAGTTTGGATTAGGTTATGCATGAGCCTGTGGAGCATTGCAAACATAGCGCACATTATTCGCCATCCTTACATGTTGCTTCAATCCTCAGACAGTATGATCGGGCCGCCTGTGACCACTTTTGGACATAGGCGGCCTTTTTAGTGGCGCTCCATGCGAACTCTTATATCTGAATACAAAGGAGTCTAACCCTATGACCGTTCCATTTCACCTGGGCGTCCGTGCCCATGACTTCAAGCGTTGTCCGCTGCCGCAATTAATAGATAAGCTGAAGGAGCATGGCTTCCCGGCGATTCAGTTAGCGCTGCATAAGTCTTTTCCGGAGAGTGTGGCTGAGCTTGGCGCACTAAGTCCGGGTGCTGCTGCGTACTATGGCGATGCCTTCAGACAAGCAGGTATCAAGATTGCTGTCCTTGGCTGTTATGTGAACATTATTGATGCTGACCCTGCCAAGCGCGCGCAGGCGCTGAGCGACTTCAACACTCATCTGCGGCTGGCCCGAGACTTCGGCGCGAGTCTGGTCGGTACGGAGACCGGCAGTGTAAGTCAGGGGTATACACCGGATAACTTCACGGAGGAGGCTTTTGAACAAGTGGTTGACTCCGTCAGTGCCATGGTTGCTGAGGCCGAACGCTTCGGAGTAACTGTAGGCATCGAGGCAGGCGTCAACCACCCGCTCTACACGGCCCAGTTAGCCCGGCGTCTGCTGGATACTGTACCGTCTAATAACCTGCAAATTATACTGGATGCTGCGAATCTGATGACCCCGGACAATTATCTTCAGCAGGAGCAGATTGTGGCAGAAGCGCTGGAGCTGCTCGGCAACCGGATCGCGGTTTTGCATCTGAAGGATTTCACAGTTAAGAACGGCGCCATCTACATCGTTCCTGCCGGACAAGGGATGCTGAACTTCGCCCCGCTGCTCCGCTACATGAAATATAAGCGCCCGAATATCCAGGGCCTGCTGGAGAGTACTCCTGAGGAACATCTCCAGGCCAGCGCGCAATTCCTGCGGAACATGTATAACGAGGTTTAACAAAAGTGCTCTGCGGATGGATGTTGGGCGCTTGATGAGGGTAATCTTGCACAAACTGCAGCTTCTCCCCCAACATATACACTCATAACTAAAATTGTTGTACAAAAGGCAGGATTCCTCCTCTAACTAAGCATCTTGGCCTGCACATTCCTGCATTTCCTGCAACAATCCTCTGGCAGGCCCCTATTTCGGGGTAGCCAGGTTGCATAACTTGCAACATTTGAGGGTATTTGCTCTAAGTGAGCGGTCCACTAAACGAGTGCTCCCGTAAACGGAGCACTTTATGAATAGCAATAAGACCGCCCATAGTTAACCGGGCGGTCCGTTGCTTGGTGCCGCTATTCCCCGGCCTCGGGGGAAATCACACCTTTTTTGAGTATAATGTTCCCGTAGAGTGCCTCTTCCCCTGTAATTAGAATGGCGTAGCCGTGCTTGGAGCGGTCATAGAAGTCGAAACGCTCTTCATACTCCACCTGCACCGCAGGATCATGCCGGGTGAGAATCTCCTTGTACGTGTCCCATATCACAGGGACTGTGGGGTCTCCCTCCACTACAGCCATGAAGGCCGCCTGAGCCGGAGCATAATGATCCAGCGGTAGCAGCTCCAGGATGGCGTCAAGCAGCCGGGGGATACCGATTCCGTCAGCCCGCAGCACCCGGGAATGCAGCGCATGTCCCGGATAATTGGCGTCTGCCAGCACCAGCTCATCCCCGTGGCCCATCTCCATCAGGGTGCGGACGAGCTCGGGGGAGAGCAGTTTGGGTATTTTTTTGAGCATATTCCTATCTCCTCTCGGCTTCATTACATCCCGTAAAATGATCTCAGCGCCACCAGCTCCTCAATCCGGTGCGGCGGCAGCTCACGCTCTCCCCCGATCATGCGGGTCAGGAAGGTCAGCTTCGCCGTGTACTCAAGCCGCTCCATGTTCATATAAGCAGCCATTACATCCTTGCCCCAGGTCAGGGCCCCGTGGCTCTCCAGCAGCACAGCGGTCTTCTTGCCCAGGAAGGGAGTCAGCGAATCCGGGATCTCTTCGGTCGAAGGCGTCCCGTATACCGCCAGTGGAATGTCTCCCATGGCAATGACGGATTCCGGCATCATCATTTTGTCCAGCGCTTCCCCCTTGATGGCAAAAGCGGTAGCATACGGCGGATGCGCATGAACCACCCCGCCCATCTCCGGCAGCTCATTGTAGATCTTCAGGTGCATTTTCACTTCCGTGGACGGCCGATAGCCCTCCGCTGCATCCAGGATCTCACCCTGCAGATTGACTTTGACCAGCATATGCGGCTGGAGATAGCCCTTGCTGACTCCCGTGGGCGAAGTAATGACCTCAGTGGCCGACAGGCGGGCGGAGATATTGCCGTCATTGGCCGCGATGAAATCCTTGTTGAACAGATTCCGGCCGATATCGCAGATTAGGCGCCGTAGTTCTTCTTCATGATTATTCATAATTGCCTCCTTGATTGCTGCTTAATTGCTGCTTGATTGCTGGTTGAAGCTTGTCAGTTCTGATGTGATAAAGACGGCTGGTACCGGAGCGTTGAACAGGACCGGGCTGCCACCCTTGGGATCTCTGCGGGATCGACAGCACCGAGCGCCGTCAATTGCACCAAAAGGTTGCCGATCGCGCTCGCTTCTACCGGTCCGGCAATAACCTCTTTACCGGTGGCATCCGCCGTCAGCTGGCACAGCAGCTTGTTCTGAATGCCGCCGCCGACCATGTGAATGCGGCGCACCGGACGGCCGGTGAGCGCCTCCAGCTCACGGATCGTATCCGCGTAAGACCGGGCTAGACTCTCCAGAATGGAGCGGATGATCTCCGCCCGGGTCTGCGGCACCGGCTGCCCGGTGCGGATGCAGTAGGATTCAATCCGCAGCGGCATATCGCCCGGTGTGCTGAAGAGCGGATCATTCGGGTCCAGCATGGCGATGCACGCCTTGGACCGGTCCAGCTGCCCGGCCAGCTCGGCGGCTTCCTGATGGCTGAGCGGTTCCCCCGCTTCAGCCCAGCACCGCTGGGTCTCCTGGAGCAGCCAGAGGCCGGTGATATTCTTCAGCAGCCGGTTGGTGCCGCCGAAGCCGCTCTCGTTGGTGAAGCCTCTGGCCCGGGCGGCATCGCTTAATACAGGCTCTGCTGTCTCCAGGCCCACCAGCGACCAGGTTCCGCAGCTGATGAATGCAGCGGACGGCAGCGTGGGGCTGAGTCCGGCGGGCCGGTCAGGTCCGGCGGAGCTTGGATCTGGGGAGCTAAGATCGGCGTTGCTAGGATCAGCGCTGCCAGGGCCGACACAGCTAGCATCGGTGCAGCTAGAGTCGAATCCGCCGTAAGGAATGGACGCCACGGCGGAAGCCGTATCATGCGAAGCTCCGGCGATGATCTGGAGCGGGCCGCTGCCCAGCTCTTCCTGGAGTGCGGGCCGGAGCTCCCCCAGCACCGTGCCTGCCGGAACCAGCCGGGGCACAAGCGTCACCGGCAGCTCCAGCCTGCGCAGCACTTCGGCTGCAGGCGCTGTGGACTGCGGATTCAGCAGGCCGCTGGTGCTCCAGATGGTCTGCTCGGCCACGGCCACACCGCTGAGCATATAATTGAACAGATCCGGCATCAGCAGCAGCTGTCTGGCGGTTGTCCGCAGCTCCGCCTTCGCCATAAGATCGGCAAACAATTGATACACCGTGTTAATCGGGCTGGATTGGTTGCCCGTCAGCTTGAATTGCTCTGCCGGAGGCAGCGCAGCCTCTAGTGCTGAAGCGAAGTCCGCCGTCCGCTGATCCCTGTAATGATGCGGAGCGTACAGCAGCCCGCCCTGCTCATCCAGCAGGCCGTAGTCGACTCCCCAGGTATCCACGCTCAGAGAGCGCAGCGGGCCATACTTTGCCGCAGCCGCTGCAATCCCTTGCTTGATCTCCTCAAGCAGCCGCTGCACATCCCAGTGCAAATGTCCGTTGACCTCTACCGGTCCGTTAGGGAAGCGGTGAATCTCCTCCACTGTCACCTTCCCGTCCCTGTAGCTTCCCAGTATCACTCTGCCGGAGCTGGCTCCCAGGTCGATGGCCAGCAGCCGGATTCCTTGGTTACCGGTTACCTCCATAACTTGCGTCTTCGCCTCTGTCATCTTCCCACCTCTTCACGTGGAGGATTAGTAGAGCGGGCCAAAGTTGCGGCAGGCTCTGTAATCGGCACTCTCCAGATTCTCTGTGCCGAACAGCGACCAGACGCGCGGGCGGAAAATCCGCGCTTCTTCCACGTTATGCATACTAACCGGAATCCGCAGGATCGAGGCCAGCGTAATGAGATCTGCGCCAATATGTCCGTAGCTGATCGCCCCGTGATTGGCACCCCAATTGTTCATCACATCGTAGACAGACTGGAAGGAGCCATGACCGGTCAGCTTCGGAGCGAACCAAGTTGTCGGCCAGGTAGGGTCTGTGCGCTGGTCGAGCGTGTCATGAACCTCTCCCGGCAGTTCTACAGTGTAGCCCTCTACCAGCTGGAGTACAGGTCCCAGCCCCTTGACCAGATTGAGCCGGGCCATGGTGACCGGCATGCCGCCCCGGGTCAGGTAGTCCGTGGAGAAGCCGCCTCCCCGGAAATATTCCTGGGAAGCCGGGCGGAACTGGGTCTGTGCGATACAGGCAGCTGCCTCTTCATCCGTGATGTCCCAGAACGGCTTGATCGCCGGCTTGCCGTCAATGCTCTGCTCGCCGGTGCCGTCCAGCGCTGCCGAGCCGGAATTAATCAGATGCAGCAGGCCGCCTGCTGCCGCTCCCTCCAGCTCATACCCGGTCACGCGCTTCACGGCAGCCGGACTCCAGAAGGTGCGCACATCGGCAAAGATCTGCGCCGTATTCGTCAGCAGATAATTGAACAGCATCGTCACCCCGTTCAGGCTGTCATTCTCGGTGGCGACGATGTAAGGCGCCCGTCTGCCGTTCCAATCGAACGAGGAGTTCAGAATCGTCTCCATGAAGTCGCCGTTCGGGAAATGGTCGGTCCATTGCCGCTGGCCCTGGAAGCCGCCCAGCAGGGCATTGTGACCGCCCGCTTCCTCCTCGAAGCCGAGCTTCGCAAGCTGCGGATTGCCGGTCATGAGATCACGGGCAATCAGCGTCATTTTGACAACCGTCTCCCACTGCTCTTCCTTAACCTCTTCACTGAGCTGCAGATGCTGCGGGTTATTATCCGCCCCCACACGGCAGTTGTCCTTCACCCAGGCCAGCGCCCGCGCGAACTCCTCGGGATCATAGATCCCTTCCTCAAATCTGCGTACAAATTCAGACATATCGATATATTCATTGCGCATGCCGAGATATTCCTGGAAGAACTGCTCGTTGACGATGGAACCGGCAATCCCCATAGACACGGAGCCCATCGACAGATAGGACTTCCCCTTCATCAGAGCAGCCGCCAGCGCGGACTTCGCGAATTGCAGCAGCTTCACCTGAACATCCGCCGGGATCTCCTCGCTGCTGGATTCCTGGACATCCTCTCCGTAGATGCCGAAGGCCGGAATGCCTTTTTGCGCATAAGCAGACAGAACTGCCGCCAGATATACCGCCCCGGGGCGCTCCGTTCCGTTGAAACCCCATACCGCATGCGGAATTGTCGCATCCATGTCCATCGTTTCCGATCCATAGCACCAGCACGGGGTGACTGTAATGGATACGCCTACACCTGCACCCGCGAACTTCTGCGCCGCCGCAGCAGCCTCCTTCACGCCGCCAATCGTAGAATCGGCAATGATACACTCCACCTGTGAACCATCCGGATACCTTACATTCTCCTGCAAAAATGCCGCCACGCGCTGCGCCATGCCCATCGTCTGCGCCTCCAGCGATTCGCGCACCCCGCGTCTTCTGCCGTCAATTGTCGGCCGGATTCCAATCTTCGGATATTTTGCTGTCACTGCTGTTCCTCCCCGGATCATTAGTTAATGGTATGAGAACATTACACTGGAGCTATAGCTCCGATTAGTAAGCGCTACCAAATACAGCCTCTGCGGTCTGCACCCTCTTGTCTTTCGCCGCAGGCTTTCCATTTCCTCTACATCATAGAATCACTCACCTGCAAAGTCAACACTATTCCACACATTAATTTTGGTTGTTATGTGGTTTTGTGTGATATAATGACGTTAAACTGTGGAATCCTCTGTGA
Source organism: Paenibacillus sp. FSL R7-0128 (assembly GCF_038002245.1). Taxonomy (NCBI): domain Bacteria; kingdom Bacillati; phylum Bacillota; class Bacilli; order Caryophanales; family Paenibacillaceae; genus Paenibacillus; species Paenibacillus sp. FSL R7-0128. The sequence continues at coordinate 5,186,433 of NZ_JBBOCD010000001.1, forward strand.
TTGCGGGATTTATGTTAGGCAGCAGATTATAGTAAACTGTATACAACTACATAACGTAAGGGTGGGCATAATATGAAGGCTTTTGAACGGCGGGATCTGGTCATTAATGAGCTCTACAGGCATAAGAAGGTTCACGTTGCGGATCTGGCGCAGAAATTCGGTGTATCGGAGGAGACGATCCGGCGCGATCTCGACCGGCTGGACAAGGAGGGCATTGCCAAGAAGAATTACGGCGGGGCGATTCTGAACGTCCACACCAACGAGGACCCTTCCTACTCGCACAGGCATCAGGTCAACATTGAAGCGAAGCGGATGATTGCGGCAAGGTTGCTGGAGCTGATTAATGACGGGGACAGTGTGATGACGGACACCAGCACAACGGCTTTTGAAGGCTTGCGGAGAATCGTCGAGGACAAAAAAAATCTGACCATCATCACCAATTCCCTGGCGGTATTGTCAGAATTCCAGCATTCCGGGCAAAAGCTCATCTCCACGGGGGGCCTGCTCGGGCCGGAGACCAGCTCTTTCGTAGGGCCTACGGCCTCGCAGACCATCCTGAAATATAATGTGGATGTGGCTATTTTCAGCTGCAAGGCACTCTCCATGAACGGCGGACTCTGTGATTCCAACGAGGCGGAGACCGAGCTTAAGGTGCTGATGCAGCAGCAGGCGAGCAAGGTGGTCCTGCTGGCTGACCATTCCAAGTTCGACCGGATCGCCTTCATCCGGCTGTTCAGCTTCGACAAGGTCGATTATATCGTCACCGATCAGCGGCCGTCTGAGGAATGGATGGAGTTCCTTGCCAAGTATCAGATCTCCCTGCTCTATCCTGCGGATTCACAATAAGTCTTAATGCTCACGCTTAAAAGCCTGCGCCGACACGTACACGAACCGTTCCGCTCTGGCCATCATATGGAACTTCTGCTCCGGGAAGTGGCGGTACAGGTAATCCACGAAATAGCCCGGATTCTCGGTGTTGCCGGCGAACAGGTCATAATGCAGCGGAACCACGGTCTCAAAGCCTGAGGTTGCCGCAAATTCCGCCGCTTCCCGGTAATTCATATTGCCGACGATATTGCGGCTTCCCCGGTAATAGTCGCGTCCGTTAATCGGCAGCAGCGCCAGATCGATCTTGCGGCTACCTACCTCCTCAATCAGCTCAGGGAACAGCACGGTGTCCCCGGCATGATAGAGCGTCACCCCGTTCAGCTCCAGAATGTAGCCGACATACTTGGGATTGCCCTGTTCATCGCAGTCCAGCTGTTCGTGCGCCGCTGCAACGGGAATGACCTTCAGCCCGCTTGCAGGCTCTGCTTCACCGGGAGGCAAGGCAGCGGTCAGCTGCTCCTTGCCGATGCCCAGCTCCTGCAGACGCTCCAGGCAGACCGCCGGAGCCATGAACTGCGCCTGCGGATTCAGCCCGGCAAGCACGGGCAGGGCCTCCTCATCCAGATGATCCGAATGGTCGTGGGTAATCAGGCAGACCTCCATATTCTTAATATCTGCCGGTGCAACCGGCGGCGGGAAGCTGCGGTCCGGATTCGGTGATACATACGGGTCAATATATACGGTTACATCTGCGCCCTTGACAATAACGCTGGCTTGTCCGAGAAACCAGACCGCCAGGCAGCCGTAAGGCACCTCTGTGCTGCGGATTTCTTCGATTAATTCTGGTCCTGCTAATGGCATAGCGGGTTGCTCCCTTCCTCTTCTATCGCTCATTCATCATAGCTGGCTGTTTCATCCCTGTTTAGTTTATACCCGCGAGAAGACAAATGGAAGCGCTTGTGATAATCCCTGCTTGTTACCAATGCCATTTCATGGGTACAATTATTAGATAGTCTACTTCTATAATGGACAGATAAAGGACAGGTGAAATGAATGCAGAATTACGGATTCGCAAGAGTCGCCGCCGCTTCCCCGGAACTCCGGGTGGCCGACTGCGTATTCAATGCAGACCAGATAATTGAAGCCATCAATACAGCCAGCACCCAGGAGGTGGAGTACCTGGTACTCCCGGAGCTGTGCATCACCGGCTACAGCTGTGCGGACCTGTTCCTCCAGCCCCGGCTGCTGGAATCCGCGATGCAGGCGCTGCTGCGGATTACAGCCGCAACGGCAGAGCACCGGATGATTGTCATTGCCGGTCTGCCGGTCTCCATCAAGAGCAGGCTGTTTAACTGTGCCGCTGTCCTCCAGCAGGGCCGGATTCTCGGGATTGTGGTCAAGACCTGCATTCCCGGCTACAGCGAATTCTATGAGCCGCGCTGGTTCGCCGGAGCCGAGGAGCTGGAGGTGACCGAGCTGCGGATCGGCGGATCGGCGGTGCCGGTGGGCAATGATCTGATTTTTGCCTGTGAGAGTGACGGGAACCTGTCGTTCGGTGTGGAGATCTGCGAGGATCTCTGGGTGCCGGTGCCGCCAAGCAGCCTGCTGGCCCAGGCCGGGGCCACGCTGCTGTTCAACCCGTCGGCCAGCAACGAGCTGGTCGGCAAGGCTGATTACCGCCGCCAGCTGGTCGGCAGTCAGTCTGCCTCCTGTGTGGCCGGTTATGTCTATGCCAGCTGTAATACCGGCGAGTCGACAACAGACGTTGTCTTCGGCGGACATTCGCTGATCGCGGAGAACGGCCAGCTGCTGGCCGAATCGGAACGCTTCACCCACGAGAGCCGGATGATTACCGCCGACATTGACCTGCCGCGGATGCAGTATTCCCGCACCGTGATGGGAACGTTCCGGGCCGGCAAGGGCGGACGCAATTACCGCGAGATTCTCTACGCTGCGCCGCTCAGCAGCAGCACCCGGCGGGAGCTGAAACGAAGCGTAGGCGTCAACCCGTTCGTGCCGGGCAATCCGCTCCAGCGGGACGAACGCTGCCAGGAGATTCTCTCGATCCAGACCTCCGGTCTGATGAAGCGCATCCGCCACATCGGCACCAAGCAGGCTGTGATCGGCATCTCCGGCGGCCTCGACTCTACGCTTGCGCTGCTGGTTGCCGTGCGGGCTATGGAGCTGCTCGGGCGTCCGGCCAGTGATGTGCTGGCGGTCACAATGCCGGGCTTCGGCACGACCAGCCGCACGTACGACAACGCGGTAGGCTTGATCAAGGCACTCGGCGCCTCGATGAAGGTCGTTGACATCAAGGCGGCCTGCCTCCAGCATTTCGCGGACATCGGCCACGACCCCGAGGTGCATGACCTGACATACGAGAACGTACAAGCCCGCGAGCGTACCCAGATTCTGATGGACCTCGCCAACAAGAACGGCGGGATTGTCATCGGCACGGGCGACCTGTCCGAGCTGGCGCTGGGCTGGTGTACCTATAACGGCGACCATATGTCGATGTACAGCGTGAATTCGGGCATTCCGAAGACGCTGATCCAGTATGTTGTCGCCTGGTATGCAGACCACGAAGCACACGAGACGGTGAGCAAGTATCTCTACAGCATTATCGAGACCGGAATCAGCCCGGAGCTGCTGCCACCTTCGGCAACCGGAGAGATTGTCCAGCTGACCGAGAATATTCTGGGCCCTTACATTGTGCATGACTTCTTCCTGTATTACATGCTGCGTACAGGCGCTTCTCCCGGCAAAATGCTCTATCTCGCCCAGCACGCCTTCGGCGAAGCCTATCCTAAGGAGCAGCTAACCGCCTGGCTGAAGGTGTTCGTCACCCGCTTCTTCACCCAGCAGTTCAAGCGCTCCTGCCTGCCGGACGGACCGAAGGTCGGTACGGTCAGCCTCTCGCCGCGCGGCGACTGGCGCATGCCAAGCGATGCTTCCGCCGCGCTCTGGCTGCAGGAAATCGAAGAACTGTAGCTCCTGGCCGCAGCAGCATGGCCTAAGGCAAAGAGGCGTCCCCCATCATCGCAGGATGATCAGGGACGCCTCTTTTGTCAGCAATCTGCTTCACTCGTACCGATTATCAAGAATCAAGACTTCATCGCTGCCGAACGGAGTCTGAATCGTTACCGTCTCTCCCGGGCACGCCAGAATCAGCCCTCTGCCCATGGGCGACCAGAGTGAGATGCAGAATTCATCCAGCTCGGCTTCACCGGGGATGACAATCCGGTACGGCTCATCAAGCGTCTCCTGGCCGATCCGCAGCGACACCCGGGACCCGACCAGCACCATAGAACGCTCTAGCGCATCGTTGTCACCGGACAGAATCCGCTCCACCGTCTCCTGATAACGCTTGATCATCGCCTGTACCTCTGCCCGCTCAGCCGGGGACTCCCATGTTCCCCTGTCCAGAATGGAGAATTTATGCTCATCGAGATAGACCAGCTGCTGCACCAGCTCCTCGCGTAAGGAAACTGTTCTGAGACTATGGCTCATAGTAGATTTCACCTACCTTCTTCATCAGGTCATGCTCGAAAATACGCTTGTTCCTGCTCATAGCCCTCAGTCCTCCCATATAAGAAAATAGATCCCGCGCAGGGACCTATTCTCTATGATAGCATCTTTCCCGGGAAAGACAATCTCATGTGCAGGGGATGGCGCGCTCCGGTTCAACGCTTCACAGAATCGGCAGATTTCCCGGACGTTCCGGCAACGGCCCGGCTGTACATATTCAGGTCCTGCAGCTTGATCAGCACCTTGCCGAACCGTCCGCCTTGGCGGACAACGACTTGCTGCTGCGGGTATGCCGTGTGCAGATAATCCGTAACTGCCTTGCGGGTAGCCTCTCCCCCATCCAGATGATGCAGCGGCAGCATCTCCATCACCTCTGCGGCTGCTGCCTCCAGTGATAGCTCCTTGCTTTTCGCTTCGCGGGTAATGATCGTCTCATAGGAATAGCCCTTCAAATATAATAATTGAGTCAGATAAGCCATATCCGAGGACTCTGCATGAACCTCCCGGCCCGTCAGCAGCGGCAATACTTCATTCATCAGGCTATGCTCCTGCACACCTGCCGAGGTGCTGATATAACAGTATTTCCGGGCACAGCTGATCACCTTCTCCGTGCTCTCCCAGTCGAAGACCGCAGGACACATGGACACGAAGACCAGATCGAAGGCATTCAGCCAGCCCCGCGCGGCAATGTCGATATTCTCGAATGCTTCATGCACCAGCTCCACCTGTCCCGTAGCCGCTCCGGCCGTGTTCTTCAGGAACAGCTCCGCCAAGGGAACATTAGGCTCTACTGCTGTAACCTTGGCCCCCCGCTCGATAAAAGGAACCGTGAACCCGCCCGAAGCCGCCCCCACATCGAGAACAGTCAACCCGTTAAAATCCACACCCTGGCCTTCCATCCAGCCGATAATCCGCTCACTCCGGTCCCGCCCGGCACTGCTGAATACCTCTTCATTGAACACCTGCGCTTTATGATCGAAGCTCGTGTGCGGGTTCATGCCCATCGCCTTGAACTTGTTGGCCATTGCCTTGGGATCTTCCTTCCAGGCCTTCTCCCATACGCTTGCATCGAATAATCCGTTATTCATTACTAATTCATCCTCTCCTGAGTGTCTTGATTGTCTTAACTGCAATACAATTACACAGACTTAAAAGATTTTGAATATCTATAATACCCGCTAAGTTGCAACGGCTATACCGCCCCTGAAGGGACGGTATCCGTTGCAGCGGGAAATAGCAGCACACAGTTTGACGCAGCAAGATGCCATAGCTTAATGCATGGACAGCATTTTCCCGGCAAGCTCGGACATCATTTTGTTACGCAAATAGTCTTCCATCTGCCCTTCGGCCTTGACCATCTCCTGCTGAATCAGACACTCGCTGGGATGGTCCAGGGCGCAGTCAAACAGCGACGCTGTGCCTTCAATGGCATGGATGATATCCAGGAACGAGATTTCGTTCCCCTTGCGCCGCAGACGATACCCGCCATTCGCACCGGATGCAGACTCGATAAGCCCGGCCTTGACCAGCTTGGTCAGAATCTTGGATAAATACGTTGGCGATACATTCTGCCGCTCGGCAAGCTGCTGCACGCCCATCGGCTTATCGGGAGTGTGCGCCACCAGGAACAGCATCGTGTGCAGGGCGTAGTTCGTTGCTTTGGAGTACTTCATGTCTTATTCCACCTTACCTATGGACTATGTCCGCAATTACAGACTTCATTTGTCTATGATAGCCCTTATGCAGGGAGATTGCAAGCACCGGGAGGGGGGATGGGGAAAGATAACAAGTGGGTACGGATTTGTTGTCCTTTAGACAGCCCGCTTACGTCCGCCTCGGCGCATTGTGTTCGGTTTTTCGCCTACATCCAGCCCACGCGCCGCAAAAAAAAAACAGAGCCCCGTACTCCCGAGGGCTCTGCATCGCAGCATTATCAATGGCTGAAATAGCCCGTCTACACGCCACTTACTTCCGCAAAGGGTACTGGAATCTGTATTCCCCCGAGCCAAGTGTAACCTTCACCACCTGTGCCAGCTGCTCAGCGGAATGAATGCCTGGGACCTGCTCAAGCGGCTGCCCGGCCGCCATTCCTGTCTCCGACACTTCGGCCAGCAAGGCGTCCGGCAACAGCACCGTAGCTGAGGTATTCGGGGGAATCACGGCGATCAGCCCGATTGTCCCGGAATCTATCGTCCATTCGGAGCGGATCGTCCCGTACATGGATTCCAGACTGGCGGCAGCCGAGGTCAGTCCGCCTCCCGGATGCGGCTGGATCAGGAACTGCTTATAGCCCGGCCCTTCCTCTGTCTGCTCGATCCCGGCCACATGGCGGTACAGGAAATCCCCTACCGCCCCGTAAGCATAGTGATTGAAGGAATTCATCTCCTTGCTCCAGAAGCTGCCATCCTCCTTAATCCCGTCCCAGTGCTCCCAGATCGTAGTTGCGCCTTGTGTAATCTGATACAGCCAGGATGGATAGTCCATCTGGAGCAGCAGCTTGTAGGCAGCCTCGTAATGTCCCGCATCCGCCAGCACCAGATTTAAGTATGGTGTGCCGACGAAGCCTGTCGTAAGGTGATACCCGCTCGCTTCCAGCAGCTGGACAAGTCTCGCAACCGTGCGGTCCTTTGCACTTCCTTCCACCAGTCCGAACATTAGCGCCAGCACACAGGCTGTTTGGGTAGCTGGACCTTCCTCCCCCGCTGGTATGATATACGCTTGGTTGAACGCATCCTTGACCCGGCTATGAAGCTGCGAGTATTCCTCTACATCTTCTGCCCGGCCCAGCACCTTCGCCGTCTTCTCCATCAGCTGGACCGAATAGGCATAGAAGGCTGTTGCGATATAATTTCTGTCCGTAGCACCCACATGACTGTCCGGCTTGGAATCCAGCCCCAGCCAGTCACCGAAATGGTTGCCGGTATTCCACAGGAACTCCTCCGTCCCCTGGCGGCGGATATACTCCACCCAGCCCTGCATGCTGCTGTACTGCTGCTCCAGAATCCGCTTATCCCCATAACACTGGTAGATCGTCCACGGACAGATTACCGCCGCATCGCCCCAGGCCGCAGAGGAATGCGAATTCTCATCCAGCACATGCGGAATCACGTACGGGACACCGCCGTCCTCCCGCTGATCCGCAGACAGGTCTTTGAGCCATTTGCTGAAAAAGGGCGCCACATTCATCAGATACGCCGAGGTGCGGATGAACATCTGCGCGTCCCCGGTCCACCCTAACCGTTCGTCACGCTGCGGGCAGTCGGTCGGCACATCGACGAAATTGCCCTTTTGCCCCCAGAGAATGTTGTGCTGGAGCTGGTTCAGCAGTGCATTGGAGCAAATGAAGGTGCCAGTCGGCTCCATATCCGAATGCAGCACCACGCCTGTGAAGTCCTGCAGATTCAGCGGGTCCGGGAAGCCGATTAGCTGCACATACCGGAAGCCCTGGAAGGTAAAACGCGGCTGGAAGCTCTCCCTGCCTCCGCCACGGGCGATATAAGTAACGGTCTGCCTGGCCATCCGGAGGTTGTCGGTATACACATTGCCCCCCTGGTCCAGCACCTCGAAATGCCGCAGCTGATACTCCTGACCCGCCGCGCCATCTACGGTGAACCGCAGCCAGCCGACCATATTCTGGCCCATATCGAGCACCGTCTCCCCTGCCGGGGTGCGGATGAGAGCAACAGGTGCCAATTCCTGGATCGCCCGGACCGGATCATTCTCCTGGGCGAGCAAAATATTCTTGGCATACGGAAGAATCTCCGGCGGTGTCCACAACGTGTCGTCATACCCCGGCAAGCTGAAGCCGTGCTGCGCCAGGCGGGCGTCATAGGTTTCCCCGTGATACAGCTCCGACATCAGCAGCGGGCCGGGCAACACCTTCCACTGCGGGCCGCTCCCTATGATATGCTCCGTGCCGTCCTCATAAGTGAGATGAAGCTGCAACAGCAGCGCTGTGCGGCTGCCATAGATATGCTTCCTGTGCTCCCAGCCGAGATTCCCTTTGTACCAGCCGTTCCCAAGCCAGGCACCAGCCGAATTGTCCCCAAGGGTAAGCAGCGGGGTCACATCATACGTCTGGTATTGCAAGCGATGGCTGTAACTGGTCCAACCAGGATTGAGATAAGTGTCTCCGACCCGCGCTCCGTTCAGCTCCAGCTCATACAGCCCGAGACTGGTCACATAGATCCGGGCCCGGGCGAGCGGCCGGTCCACCTGGAAGTTCCCGCGTAGCAGCGGGCTTTGCTCTGCGTCTTCCGCAAGGCAGGCCAGCGGAGCCGTAATCCATTCAGCGGTCCACTCCTCCGGCGAGAGCAGCCCCATCTCCCACCAGGCTGCTTCGGACCATTCCGTGGGACGATTGTGCTGATCCCATATTTTCACCCGGTAATAATAACGCGTCCTGGACTGCAGCTCCAGCCCCTTCAGCTCGATATGGAGAGATTCACCGGACTCCACTCTGCCCGAATCCCACCATACGCTCCCGAAGTCCGCCGCGCCTGCCACCTGTAATTGATATGCCTGCTGCCTTACATCCCGCTCATCCGCACTCACCTGCCAGCTGATTCTTGGATTACGGATATCCAGCCCCAGCGGATTCTCCTTATACTCCACTCGCGGTTTTTGGATAGCTATCATTGAATACACCTCACCTTTTATAGGATTAATCCTGTATACCTGTATATATGATGCGCTTTCTATTACAATTATAGGATTCCGCTTGGTTTGCATGACCTGCAATATGGACATTTCACCGGGGTAAAAAGGACTTTATGCCATCTGGAGGAGGGAACTGATGGATTCGGCCAACCATACGCTAAAAGGGGAGTATTTCTTCCGGGGCAATCTCCTGTTATATGTGAACCGCGCTACCGAGACCTATGATCTTCCGCTTCACTCCCATGACTTCATGGAGCTGACCTTCGTGGCCGAGGGCAAAGGCTTTCATTATATCGGCCAGAAGGCTCACCCGACCGGCAAGGGCCAGCTGCACTTCATTCCTGTCGGCGTGTCCCATGTCTTCCGTCCGTCTTCACCCAGCTCTCTGCGCGAGCCGCTCGTCGTGTACAATTGTTTGTTTAAGCCGGAGCTGCTGGACCGTCTTGCCTGCGTGATTCAAGACCCGCCGATTGCCTCCTACCTGGAGCAGATCAGAGAACAACGGCTGCCTTCCTTCTCCCTGACGGATCTGAATGGTTCCATAGAGAACCTGTTTCTGGCGCTTCACCGTGAGCTTCACCTGCCGCAGAGCGGCTCGGACAGCTATTTGCTGACCCTGTTCATTCAGCTTCTGATCAGTATCTACAGGCTGGAGCATGATGAGATTCAGTTTCCGTTGGGCAAGCAGACGCAATTTTTGCAGATTCTGAATTATGTCCACCTGAACTATGTGCAGGAGATTACCCTGACGCATCTCTCACGCAGCTTCGACTGGAGTGAACGGCATCTTCAGCGGCTATTCAAGGCGCATACCGGGCAGACCTTCTACCGGTACCTGCAGAACGTCCGGATTCAGAAAAGCTGTCTGCTGCTGGTCCAGCAGCCCAATTCGCCCGTTCACCTCATTGCAGAGCAGGTAGGCTACCGCGATCCGTCAACGTTCAATCTGGTGTTCAAGCGGATTATCGGTACCACACCGGGGATCTACCGGCAAACACCGGGAAGGAAACAGATGGAAGCGGTGAACCCGGAGGAACAACTTTAACGCGGAATCATTGATGTTATCAGGAAATAGTGTTAGGCTATCAACGGTAAACTCCATTCCAGCTACACAGAAAGGTAGTCCTATGATTAAAGTTCAACACCTGTCCTTCTCCTTCCCGCAAAAAGAGCTCTACACTGACATTTCGTTTACGCTCGAAGAGGCGCAGCATTGCGCTTTTATCGGAACCAGCGGCAGCGGAAAAAGCACCCTGATCGATATTCTCATCGACCGGAACAGATATTTGTTCGACGGTACAATAGAGATGGAGCCTGATTGCAGCATCGGGTATGTGAGCCAGTTCGCCAAGCCTGACCAGTCTCTAGACACCACCGTGTTTGAATATATAGCCGGACCTTTCATTAAGCTACAGGAGGAAATACAGCTCATCTGCACTGAGATGGAGACCTCGGCGGATATTGAGCCGCTGCTGGAGAAGTATCAACTGGCTCTGGACGCTTTTGAGGCTTTGGGCGGAGATGATTACGAGAGTCTTATTCATAAAAAGCTGAATCTGGCAGACCTCATGAAGCGCAGGGATCTCAAGGTATCCGAGCTGAGCGGCGGGGAATTCAAGCTTGTTCAGGTAATGAAGGAAATGCTGAACCGCCCCGACTTCCTGATTATGGATGAGCCGGATGTCTTCCTGGACTTCGAGAACCTGAATGCGCTCCGGCAGCTGATTAACGCTCATAAGGGAATTCTGCTGGTGGTTACGCACAACCGTTATCTGCTTAACCATTGTTTTAACAAAATCATTCACCTGGAGAATAAGGAGCTCCAAGAGTTTGACGGCCGCTACCTGGAATACAACCTCTCCCTCCTTCAGACCAAAATAGAGCTGCAGGAGCTGGCCCTCGCTGAACAGGAAGAGATTGAGCGCAACGATGTGATCATCGACAACCTCCGGGCGATCGCCACGTATAATTCAGAAGCCTCCAGAGGGAGAGCGCTGAAAGCGAGAGTGAAGTTCCAGGAAAGACTGGAGGCCCGCAGAATCAAAGCGCCGTTCGTGGACATTAAGCAGCCGCAGATTCATTTGGGGATGGTGCATGAGCCGCAGGACACTGACACTCCTGTAGTGACAGTCCAGGATTACCGGGCGGCCTTCGATGAGCTGCTGCTGGACAAGGTTAGCTTCGAGCTGAATGCTGGTGATAAAGTCGCCCTGATCGGTCCGAACGGTACCGGCAAAACAACCCTGCTGCGCGATATTGCGCGGGGCCAACACGACTCTATAACCCTCAGCCCGGAGGCTGCGGTAGCTTATCTGTCCCAGCTTCAAGGCGAAGTGCTGAACGATTCCAACACCCTGCTGGAAGAATTCATCGAGGCCGGGATGGCTACGTATGATGAGATCCGCTCCCATCTGGCAGGCTACGGCTTTGAAGGCGAGATCGTGAACCAGAGAATAGCAGCCCTGTCCGGCGGCGAAAAGAATTTGTTACAGCTGGCCAAGGTGTCTGCCCTGAAGGCCAATGTCCTGCTGCTAGACGAGCCGACTAGCCATCTGGACACCTACACGCAAATCGCGCTGGACCAAGCCATCCAGGAGTACAAGGGCGCGATTCTCATGATCTCCCATGACTTCTATTCCGTAGTCAACGGGATGGACTATGTGCTGATCATTGACGATAAGACGGTCCGCAAGATGACGATCAAGAAATTCAAGAAGATGATCTATGCCCGGCATTTCGATAAAGATTATCTGGAGCTGGAGCAGAAGAAGAAAGCAGCCGAAACCCGGGTAGAACTGGCGCTGAAGGATAATAATTTTGAGCTTGCCAAGAGTCTGGTAGTCGAGCTGGAAGAACTGATTAAGCTGATGTAAGCAGACAAGAACAGTTATATGTTCAAAAAAAGGCCGCCAATTTCGGCAGGGTGTAGTGAAAACTCTCCTGCCGAAATGGCGGCCTTATTGATGTGCATTACCCTGCTTGGACGGGCAGCCCCGGCTTAAGCATTAGGCAAAAGCCACATGAACCGTATGGATCTCATAAGGCTTGAAATCAAGCCGTATAGCAGGTCCGTCTACCGGCTCAGCCTCCAGCGGGCGTTCCATCAGATCGCGCAGCTGCCAGGAGGAGACGGCATAATCGCTGCTGACATCCGCCGTGCAGCGTGTTCCGGTGAACTCATGCAGCCGGACGATACAGCCGCTGCCGTCTTCGGCCAGCTTAACCGCGTCGATTGCAATGTTCGGAGCATCGCAGGTAATCAAGGATCTTCCGCTTCCGGCTGTATAGGCTCCTTCCACAGCCAGCAGCGGCTGGTTCAGCGCCCATGCTTCCTGCACCGTGCCCGCAGCCACCCAATCCCCTTCATGCGGAAGCAGCGCATACGTAAAGTGATGCTCACCCTGATCCGCCAGCCGGTCTGGGCTGGTCGCCGATTTGATTAGCGACAGCCGCATCGTATGATCCTTGATGTCATAGCCGTATTTGCAGTCATTCAGCAGGCTGACCCCGTAGCCCCGCTCCGACAGATCGGCCCACTGATGGCCCACACTCTCAAACCGTGCATAATCCCAGCTTGTATTCCAGTGCGTCGGCCGCTTCACATTGCCGAACTGGATATCATAGGTCGCTTCCGTAGCCCTCACGGCAACCGGGAAGGCCGCCTTCAGCAACTGGTGCTGCTCATGCCAGTCTACATTGGTCTCGAAATCAATCCGTGCGCTTCCGGCATACACCTTGACCTTCTGGATAATCGAGGAATCCATGTAGCTCCAGACGAATTCCAGCACCGCCTGGAGCGGGCCGCATTCGGTCAGCTTGACGGAGCGCAGATTGGTGATGACCTGCATTTTCTCCTGGTAGAAGAGGTCGATATCCCACGCATCAAACATCTTCGGCTTATCCTCGAACACTTGGAGTACATTGCCGCATTCGCCCGGTGCCAGCACCTCGCGTGCCGCGCCGCGGTCGAAGATCCGGCTTAGCTGTCCAGATGCATTCCACTCCAGAATATAATAAGGAGTGGTTAGTGTGGAATCCTGCCAGTGGAAAGGAACGGTAGGTTCCGGCTGAGCGGCTTCGGAACCGCCAGGCTCAGCGGCCACAATCACTGCGCTCCCCATTGCCGGGACCGCCGGCGTCTCCACCAGCCACTGCCCGCCGGAGCGCTGTGCAGTAAGCCGGTTACCTTCAGCATCTGTCCAGACAGCATTCTCCGCATCATGAGGCACAGTTGCCAGCCGGGGAGCGGTGAAGAATGCGCTGTTAAACAGCGTATATTCTGTCTGCACCGGGGCTTCCGCCGGAGGGAGGTCTGCTTGCGCCGCAAGCGAACCTTCGGCAGACGCAGACGCGGGACCGACAAGTCCCTCCACAGCCGCTGTCCGCGCCGCTAGGCCAAGCTGCTCTGCTTCGGCATATTCCACCCGGGAATCCTGGTACACCTCATGAATGGAGGAGCCGGGAATAATATCGTGGAACTGGTTGCGCAGAATGATCTGCCAGCCTTCCAGGAGCGCGTCCGCAGGATACTGGCCGAATCCGCCGCTCTCCGCCGCCCAGAGCATCTGCAGCCATTCCGCTTCGCGGTATAGCAGCTCCAGCTTGCGGTTCATTTTTTTATTATAGGCCTGGCTGGTATAAGTTCCCCGGTGGTACTCCAGATATAGCTCCCCGTCCCAGGTATGCACATACTCCTCCGTAGCATCTATCGTCTCATGGAGACGCTCGAAGTACTCCGCTGCCCGGCCCGTCTTCACCTGTGGAAGACCCGGCATCGTATCCAGCCGCCGCCGCATCTCCAGCATCTCGCGGTTAACACCGCCGCCCCCGTCCCCGTAACCATAGGACAACAGCAGCTCACGGTTCAGGTTCTTGTCCCGGTACTGTTCCCAGATGCCCTGCACAGAGAAAGGCTCGATCAGGCCGTTATAGGTGTAATACCAGGCCCCCGAATCCGGTCCCTCGGGTGTGGTGATGAAGTGGGTCAGCACCTCACTGCCGTCAATCCCCCTCCACTGGAAGGTATCATGCGGCATCCGGTTGTACTGGCTCCAGCTGATCTTGGTGGTCATGAAGGTGTCAATACCCGACTTGCGCAGAATCTGCGGCAGCGCCCAGCTATACCCGAACACATCCGGCAGCCATAGATATTTGCAGTCCACCCCGAACTCCTCGCGGAAAAACTTCGTCCCGTACAGAATCTGCCGCACCAGCGACTCACCGCTCGTCAGATTGCAGTCCGCTTCCAGCCACATCGCCCCTCCGGCTTCCCAGCGGCCTTCCTCTACACGCTCTTTGATCTCACTGTAAATTTCCGGGTAATCCTGCTTGATATAGGCATAGAGCTGAGGCTGGGTCTGCAAAAAAATGTACTCCGGGAACTCCTTCATCAGCCGCAGTACGGTGGAGAAGGAGCGGGCCGCTTTCTCCCGGGTGTGGGTAAGCCGCCACAGCCAGGCCACATCGATGTGTGTATGGCCGATGGCGGTTACAGTTACGGGATGCTCCTGCTCCAGCCGGGACAGGTCTGCGAGCAGGCTTGACTCGGCCTCCTGAACTGAGGCATAGAACGCCGCGCTTCCGGGTCTGGACCAGTCCAGCTTGTTAAAGGCCTTGTTCAAGGCGGTTAGCAGCTCATGCTTCTGAATCTGGCTGTCTTGTAGCTGCTTGATCGTACCCAGCGCAGCCCGGCCGGTATAATAGAGATTGTCAGTGGACTCATCCAGATAGGCCAGCTCCGCCCGCTTGATCTTGTGCTCCTGCGGGATGAGCTGCCCGTCGCCGTTCAGGCCTGACCATAAGCGGAAGGTGAATTTCAGCTCCCGCCCAGCCGCGCCGTCTTCCAGAAATACCTCCTGATGGTTGGAGTCCACCCCCTGATAAGGCTTCCCGTCCAGGTACAGCAGCGATTCGAACCCGCTGTTATTGCCCCCGCCGGTACGTCCGAAATCGAACAGCCCGACAACACGTTTCCCCTGCCATTCGGCTGGAACGGTTACCTTGCGGTGCAGCCACAGATAAGCATCATAGCCGGTCCAATGCTCCCCTGTCCGCAGCTTCCTGTCACCATCAAGAACAGGCGGATAGGCACCATTAGCCCCCTCCAGATCCTCAGTAACCTGCCACTCCTCAAGCATAATCCCCTCACGGTACCTGTAACTCTCCAGCTCTCTCAACCGCGCCCCAAGCTTCTCTTCTGTCCAGAACATATTCATTTCCGTTCTCCTCCCTTATATAACACGTGTTATTAAACAAAAATTATGGCGGCCGGCCACCAATTGACGGTGCCGCTCCCCGGCCTGCTTCCAGCGGATTCAGAGGGATTTATCCCTCTGATCCCTCAGCTCCAAAGAACCCAATCCTAGCTTTCACACATCATTTCAACAGAGAAAGAACATCAAAACAAGCACTTACGCGCTTTCTCCCGCACGCAATATCGCAGGCAGCCAAATCTTGTCCGCCTGTTCCTTCTCCATGACCCCGTTCATCTGCTTCAGAAGGCAGCGGACTGCCTCCTCGCCCATGCTGACGTAGGGGATTTCCACGCAGCTTAGGGATGGCAGGCTAAGCCGGTGGCCCTGAATCGTATTGTCTGCCGCCATGATCCGTACATCTTCGCCGATGCGCAGGCCAAGCTTGTGCGCTGCCCGGTACAGATCGGGTATGGCGCTCGACCAGTTGACCAGCAGCGGCGCATAGGGCCGGCCGTTATCCGCCGCCAGCTGCTGCAGGCACCCGGCCCAGTCTCCCTGCTGCTCATCCAGTTGAATTATCACGGGCTGCAGTCCATGTGCCTTGCACCAGCCGGTATAAGCATCGCGGCGGTTCCGCTCCGCCCAGTTATCCGCGCTATCCCCATGGTATATCTCAGCGTAGGCCGGACCAGGCTGCTGCGCTGAACCTTCCCGCAGCAAATAATTCAGCGCGGTCTCCACACTGCCTGAATAATCGGCTAATACCGAATATACACCCTGCACCTCTGCGTACCCTTCCACTGAAACATACGGAATCCCGGCAGCTTCGATCTTGGCTGCCCATTCCATATCACCATAACTCGTGTGATCAAGCGTCACAATCCCGTCAATCTTCCGCTGATGATAGAGCTCCAGCAGCTCGGCCCGACCATTGGCGTTTCCCTTATGACGTGGAGAGCAGAGCAGTATATGATACCCGCTGAGCTCACACTCCCGCTGCATCCCTTCCAGAAGCCGGGTAAACAACGGATGGCGCGTATCTCCAAAGGCAGCAAGCGTCATGCTCTTTCCTGTCTTCATACTGCGTGCACCGGCGTCCACATGGTAATTCAGCTCACGGATGGCTTCCAGTACGGCTTCGCGCGTTTCCGCGCCAACCCCGATGCCGGGAGTATCATTCAGTACCGCAGAAACCACACTGCGGGACACGCCAGCCCGCTTGGCTACGTCAAAGCTGGTTACTCTTTTTTTACCCATATCAGCACCTCACCGAGAGTATAACACGTGTTATTAAAAGATGTATACCGTTTTCTCCAATCCCTGTGCCAGTCAAATTAGTCCTCTGAATTCCAGTCTCCTGAATTTTAATATCCGCTTCTTCCCCTGCTCCACAGAATTTCATATTAATCATCTTCAACATAGATGAATATCTACTACAGGAAACAGGCCCGTAAACTGCAAAAACGCAATCTACGGACCCGGTTACTATTACAATTATTGATGCTAGTAGAGAACATCAGTCTTTAAATTGTGGATGGGCAAGATGAGGCCTGAAGGATTAAAAGAGTGAAGTCATTGGTGCTCTACTAGCTTCTTCATTGGTGCGGACCGGAAAGCTTGACTGCTTATCCAATCGTGTCTGTTGCATATTCGCACTACCGCAAATCCAGCCACTCGATAGCCGCAGAGCCAGCCGCAGTGCTGACAGTCAGCTCATGGCTTCCTGCCTCCAGCCGTCCGCTGCTTACGATCCGCCTCGTCTGCCAATCCTGCCCGCAGCCGTTCACCCGGCCGATCTCCTGACCGTCCAGCTTCACCAGCAGCTCACTCTCCGGCCCGCCCATCAGCACCCGCAGCTCCAGAGCCAGCGAGCCCTGCGAGCCCCGCGACTCTCGCCAGTCCTTCGATCCCTGCGAGCCCTGCGACTCCCGCCAGTGCTGGGGTCCCTCCCACTCCTGCGGACTCAGCCGCTCCGGATCCCGAACAGTGAAGGTATACGCCACCCAGTCCCCCTCCGCCAGCTCCACGCTAAGCCTCTCCTCAGGCTGCCAGGCTTCGCCGCGTCCATGCTGGAAATTGGGGGCCGTACGATTTCCCTCCACAAAGCGGAAATCCATGCCGTCCCCTTCACGGTAGCTGATGCCTGCCGCCGCCTGCCTGCCGGGAGCGCGCCCGAAGCTGACACCGCTCCCGTTGTAACCATAAAAAATAGCGGGAATCCGCACCGGTAGCCGCCGCAACAAAGAGCAGACAACATCTGCATGGTACACACAGTTAACCAGGTTCAGATTGAGCAAATATTCGTCCAGTATCACCTGAGCCTCCACGCGCTCCGGCTTCGCGCCTCCCTCCAGATAACTGACCAGCTTGTGCCAGCCTTGCGGAAGGACGATGGAGCAGGGCGAATTATCCGTATCGAGCTTTTTCCAGGTCCAGAAGTTCCAGGAGATTCCGTGATCCTCAAACAACCGGAATGCACCGGCGTACCAGTCCTTGTTGTTCTCTCCGCCCTCCCCCATGAACAGCGGAACATTCAACTGCTCTCTAGCGTCCAGATACTTCTGAATGCTCTCGGTATCAGGGTTGTTCCAGTACTTATGAAACTGCAGCATCAGATTCTGGTCCGGCAGTTCATTGCCCGGCACCCCCTCAAAGATCGACCAGTCCGTCGCCCAGTGCACACCTTCGAGAATAATCATATGCCGGGCATCCACTTCCCTAATGGCTGCAATAATCTCGCGGTACAGCGGCATCACCTGATCGTTATACTCAGCGAACCACTCCGGCAGCGGCTCGTTCAGCAGGTCGTAGCCTGCGACGATCCATTCGTCCTTGTACCGCTCCGCAAGCATCCGCCAGATGGCGACGGTCAGCTGCTTGTTGCGCTCATCCGTGAACAGCTCCGGCAGATCCTGTGCAGAGTCGTCAATATTCGTTCCCGTCTGGCCGCCGGGT
The DNA here is from genome assembly GCF_038002245.1 of Paenibacillus sp. FSL R7-0128. Classification (NCBI taxonomy): domain Bacteria; kingdom Bacillati; phylum Bacillota; class Bacilli; order Caryophanales; family Paenibacillaceae; genus Paenibacillus; species Paenibacillus sp. FSL R7-0128. The sequence goes on from NZ_JBBOCD010000001.1 coordinate 5,204,597, forward strand.
GCTCCGTGCAGATCCAGAATCGCATAGATTCTATAATGCCTGCACCAGCCGATAACCCGGTCCAGCCGCGCGAGATGCTCCTCGTGCCAGCAGGACCCGTCCTCTTCTCCCCCCAGGATATACCGCGCATTGATCGGAATCCGCACGGAGTTGAAGCCTTCTTCCGCAATCCGCGCGATATCCGCTTCGGTCACATAACGGTCATAGTAGGTCTCCCAGAATACCTCCGCGTCCTCCGGACCGATCAGCTCGGTAATCATCGCCTCGATCCGGCGCGGACGGTCTCCCTGCTCCGGGAAACGCCACATGTAGCCTTCCGGAAGCAGCCAGCTGCCAAGCCCTACACCGCGCAGCAGCAGCTCGCGCCCTTCCCCGTTTCGGATCCGGTGTCCGTCCGCGTATAGAAACCCGTTTACCTCATGGTCTTCCCGGTGAATCATCTGTATTTCCTCCTATCACCCTTTGACGGCGCCATCAGCGATGCCATTCAGAATATATTTTTGCAGCAGCAGATATAGCACAACAACGGGCAGCATGGTCAGCACCAGCGAGGACAGAATCGCCGACCAGTCATTATTGCCGTACTGCCCGAACAGCATATTGGTGGACAGCAGCAGTGTATATTGATCGGCATCCGTGAGCATCAAGAGCGGCAGCAGGAAGTCATTCCACATCCACAGGAGATTGAGAATCGCCACAGTTGTCGTAATCGGCAGCAGAAGCGGAAAAATAATCGTCGTGAACAGCCTGAGCTCCCCGCACCCGTCGATCACCGCCGCTTCATCCAGATCCCGGGGGATCGATTTGACGAACCCGTGGTACAGGAAGATCGCCATCGACACCCCAAGTCCGATATAGATCAGGCCGAGGCCGAACGTTGAGCCCTGCACCGCCAGCTTCATGGAAATCCGGTTCAGCGAGATCATAATGGAATGAAACGGAATCAGCATCGACAGGACGAACAGGTTGAACAGGAAGGTGCTCAGTCTGCCGGGTGTTCTGGACAGCTTGTAGCCGGCCATGGATGAGAAGAGAATGATGCCGGTAAGGCCGGTAACCGCTACCACCACGGTGTTGCCGAGACTGCGCAGGAAGTTGGTTTTTGCAAAAGCATCTCTATAATTGCCGAATTCCAGCTGCCCTGGAACGGCGAGAATATTGTTCATCATATCCCCTTCCGTCTTCAGAGAGTTCAGCACGCCCATATAGATCGGAAAGAGCGTAATTACTGCCCCGGCCAGCAGGATCAGAATAATGATTACCGAAGAGATTCTGCGCCGTGCTGCCGTACCCGGCTTGAGTGTGGAATTCACCCGGACCGTGCTCATGCCTCCACCTCTCTTCGTTTCATGAGGCTCAGCTGGATCAGTGTGATCACCAGAACCACCAGGAACAGGATCATGGCTTTGGCACTGGCGTAGCCGTAACGGCTGCTCATCTTGAACGCTTCCTCAAAAATATTCAGGGCTATGACCTGCGTCGCCCGCCCCGGCCCGCCCCCCGTGAGCGCGAACACGGCATCAAATGCCTTGAAGGAGCTGTTCAGCGTCACGAATATTCCGATCGTTACCGCAGGATAGACCATGGGCAGCGTGATGCTGCGGAAGGTCTGCCAGCTGTTCGCACCATCGATTGCGGCCGCCTCCTTGAGCGCATCCGGCACCCCTTGCAGCGCTGCAATATAGATCACCATCAGATAGCCAACGCCGCCCCACAGGGAGACAATGACAATCGCCAGAAAAGAATATTTCGGATCGCCGATCCACGACTGGTCCAGAAAGGCGAGTCCTGCATGCTCAGCGATATAAGGCAAAGCTTTGGTGAAGATGAACAGCCACATGAAGCCGCCGATAATCATACTGATCATGTTAGGCATGAAGAAGATCGTCCGGAACCAGGCCTTGCTCCGGCTGCGTGATTCGATCAGGACCGCCAGCAGGACCGCCAGCACATTCTGCATTACAACCATAACCACTACAAATTTCAGGGTAAACCAGACTGAATCAATGAAAAAGGCATCATCCGTCAGCGCTTCGATATAATTGGAGAACCCCACCAGATGGTAGGCGGGATTCAGTCCGTTCCAGTCCGTGAAGCTGTACCATGCCCCGCCGAAGGCGGGAGCGAGCATGAATACGGCGTAGAACAGCAGCGCGGGAAACACGAAGGCCAGCAGGATGAAGGAACGTCTTCTTGCACGGCTTCCACTCATCTCTATCACTCCTATGCTGTTTCTGGGAATCCCTTAATTGCCTGCTTTTACCGCATTGGCCCAGGTCTTATCGAGTGTCTTGATGAATTCATCCTGGGTTACCCCCTGGGTGTAGTAGCTCTGCAGCAGCTTAGCTGTCTCATCGGTTACACCATTCGGGAGCGACAGATCCAGATAAGCCTTGCCTTCAGAGACATAGGAGCTGGCTTCGGTTACCCACGGGTAGGTATTGTAGGTATGCTGCTTCGCTACCGGATTAAATTTCAGTTCCTCGAACAGCGCCGAAGAATCCTTGTCATCAAGCACATAATTCACCAGATCCAGCGCCACTTCCTTGTTCTTGCTGTTAGGGGATACAGCCAGTGAGGTTGAGGTCGCCAGATTAATCTGTGTAGCAGCAGGATCATTGCTTACAGGAAGCGGAGCTACACCAAATTCCATGTCAGGATTAGCCTTCAGGATGGATTCCGCCTGCCAGGGTCCCTGCACCCACATCGCTGCTTTGCCGTTTGCAAAATCTGTAGAACCGGCCGCACTGCCCACCTCGAACGGTTTATCCGTGCCGTTAGCCATAATCAGATCAATTATGTTGAAGACATCCTTCACATCCGCGTAGGAGGCTTCGCCTTTGTTCATTTTCTCCACCCAGTCCGGATGCTCGGAGGAGACGATGCCCCCAAGAGACAGCGCCATCATCAGCTGCGGAATCCACGATTCCTGAAAGCTCAGCTCGAACGGCTTAATCCCGGCCGCATTCAGCTTGTCAATCGCCCCCTTCATCTCATCCAGCGTCTGCGGCGGCTGAATGCCGAGCTCGCTGAAGATCTGCTTGTTGTACAGATACCCCCAGGACAGACTTTCCAGCGGCAGGGCCACAACCTTGCTGTCATAGGTAACGGTATCCCGGACACTGTCATACAGCTTCGGTACGAAGGCCTGATCCGACAGATCGCTCAGATAGCCGGCCTTGTAATACCGGGGCACATCCGCAATCGCATGGAGGGTGAATACATCCGGCGCATCATTGGAAGCCATGCGGGTCTCCAGAATCTGCTTGGCCTGATCCGGGTTCGGCATCTCCAGCTTCACGGTGACATCAATATTTTTCTCCGCCAGCTCCTTGGCCTTGAATTGCTCGAAATACTTATCGAACTGATCCTTAAAGCGCGGGAAGCTCATAAATACCTTCAGCTCGACTTTCCGGGCCGGGCCTTCTGTCGCCGCAGCCGCACTTCCCGCCGGCGTGGAATCCGGGCTGTCACTTGCCGTATTTCCATTCGAACCGGAGCTGCACCCCGATACAATTCCCAGAACAAGCATCAGTGTCATTGCCGTATTAAGCGCTTTCTTCATCTCTGTTACCCCCTTCTGTTATGTCTGCCTCTTTAGTGTAGGGGATATAAGGGGCAGCGTCTTTTGAGGATATTAACATCGGGAGTTGTATTATATTGATACGCTTTCATTTTTATTTATCATCCGCAAAATTCACTTCTCGCTCCGCAGCTCACCGGGAGGAATGCCGAAGTGCTTCTTGAAGACACGGTAAAAGTAAGCCAGATCCTCATACCCGCAGAGTGCGGCGGCATCCTTGATCGGCATATCGCGCCCAGCAATCAGCTCCCTGGCCCGGTCCATCCGCAAGGAGGTGATCCGGTCAAGTACAGTGTCACCGGTTGCAGCCTTGAAGGCCCGGCTCAGATGCTCCTTCGTCACCAGGAAATGCGCCGCGATTCCTTCCAGAGACAGCGGCTCATGAAAGTGGCCGCGGATATAAGCCTCAACCTCCGCCATATCCAGCCTGATGCGGTTCCTGCGCTGCTCCAGAGCCGTGTTGACGAGCTCTGTGAAGTGAGCTGCCAGCCCCGTCACCATGGCCTGGACCGACGGCCACGGCTTATCTGTCGTTCCCGCATCAGCTCCCGGGTCCATCCCGCTGGTCTTCGCAGCTTCCCCTGCTAGCAGCAGCAGATCACGGGAGGTCCGCTCAAGCATCGCTTCCAGCTGATGCTGCGGCACCGAGTGTTCCAGCTCCCGTCCCAGCTTCTCCAGCTCCTCCCTCACTGCCGGCTTGTTCAGCGCCAGCAGCTGGTCATAGATCCGCTGGCGGTAGGCGAGATAATGCTCCATCAGCGATTGTTCCATGAGCATTAAGGGCGACCCGGTTAAGCGCTGCCGTTCCCGTTCCTTCGCGCATGCTGAGAGAACATGATTCAGCTCCGTCCGGTCCACAGGCTTCAGCAAATATTCAGCCGCCTTCGAGCGGATGGCCTGCTTGAGATAGACGAAGTCGTCATACCCGCTCATTACAATAATCTGTACCTCCGGGTACTGGCGGTTCAGCCTCTCCAGCAGCTCCACCCCGTCCAGTCCGGGCATCCGCATATCGGTGATGACAAGCCCGGGATGCAATGCCTCGATCAGCTCAAGCCCTTCTATTCCGTCCTCCGCCTCGCCGATCACCTGCATTCCGTGCTCCTCCCAGGCCCCCAGCGATTTCACCACCTGTCTGGACCAGGGCTCATCGTCAATAATCAGTACCTTCAGCATTTCGTTCATCCCCCTCTGCGGCCGCAGGCCACCGGATCACAACCATTGTTCCCGCTCCGGCCTTGCTGTATATGCTCATTCCATACTTCTCTCCAAATTGCAGCACAAGCCGCGAATGGACATTGCTCAGTCCGATCCCCATTCTCCGCTTCGGAGGTTCCCCGGCCTGTGGCGCGGGATCGGCCGCCATGGTGACATTGCCCCTAAGCGCAGCACGGATCTCCCCGAGCCGCTCCGGCGCCATGCCGACCCCTTCGTCCTTCACCATGAACACGGTGCGGCTGCCGATGGTCCTGATCCGGATGATCAGCTTCCAGGGTCCCCGCTGCGGCTGCAGGCCATGCTCAAAGGCATTCTCCACCAACGGCTGCAGCGTAAATCGCGGCAGCAGGCTGAACCGGGAGAACTCATCCGCCTCCATCACTACGGTGCAGCGTCCGAGGAAACGGTTCTCCTGAATGAATACATAATTGCGCACATGCTTAAGCTCTTCCTCCAGCTTCACCAGCCCGCCTTCATGGCTGATGGAATACCGCAGCAGATCGCCAATCACCCGGGTAATGCTATAGATATCATCAGCATTCCTCGACAGTGCCATCCCCCCGATCAGCTGAAGCGTGTTATTCAGGAAATGCGGATTGATCTGCGCCTGAAGGGCAAGCAGCTGGGCATTCTTGACCTCAATTTCCTGGCGGTACTCTACCTCAATCAGCTCCCTGATCCGCTCCATCATCGAGTTGTAGCCGCGTTCCAGCAGCCCGATCTCATCGCGGCTCTGCACAGAATGCTGTTCGAAGTTGCTGACATGCGCCTTGCGCATCGACATCGCCAGACCGACAATGGGGCGGGTAATCCGCAGCGAGAACAGGATGGACAGCAGAATAGAGGCGATGACGAATAACCCGCCGGTCAGGAATCCGGCAGCAATCGTAGGCCTTGCGCTGCTGGCGACAGTAGTCAACGGTATGGCCTTCACAAGGGTGAGCTGGCCATCCGCCACTGTCTTCATGAAGAAGAAGTAACCGTCCTTCTGCCGGAATTCCAGTCCATGCTCAGAGATATTCAGCTCCTGCAGCCGCCTGCCGATATCACCGGAGCTCTCGGACATCGTCGAACCTGAGAGCAGCTCCCCTTCATCATTCAGCAGGAAGACCGAGCTCTCGGCCTCGGACTGGAGAATATGGCTGACCTCTTCCCATACCTCTGTATTAATCCGCACTCCTATGCCTCCGAGTAACCGGTGATCCTCAAACCTGTTGATTCCGTGATACGCGTAGATCCCGCTGCCATTCTGTTTGAAATACATATTGACTGGCTCACGCGACAGCCGGCTCCAGGGACCCGTGTGTATATTAAGCGGGGAAACGCTTCCACTATTGACAAAGTCAACGGAAATGGCTTTCAGCTTCTCGTGCATGTATAGCGTCAGCTCATCTACCTTCCGGGAGTTAGTATAGAATTGCGAGGTTATGGCTTCACGGATATTGTTCAGCGAGCGGTACTGGTTACCGGCGTCCGGACTGTCTGTATCCGTAAGTCCGGCCATAAGCTGCGGATTAATCTGCAGGGTGTAGAACAGGGTATCCAGCTGTTCGATCAGCTCCTCCAGATACTGGTCGGCCCACTGCATCCGGGAATCATTCGCATTGATCATTTCCTTCTCAACGGATTGCCGCGTGTTGTAGGTGGCAATGGTAGTGACAGTGAGCACCGGCAATGTGGTCAGGCACATCATAATGACCAGGAGCCGGATTCGGAGACTGGTCCCCTTCATCATAGGCTGCTTCCTTTCCGCGAAGCTGGATTCCTTTTACCGTCAAAATATAGCATGCGGGATCTGGACAGACAATACAGTGCTGAGAATATTGCCGTCGGATCAGAATTTCTGTGAAGTATCAGGCTTCATTCCGCTACGCTGCACGGTCTGTTCTTAAGCCCATCCACGTCAAAAAGGGTACCCTCCGGCCATGATCAACTTCCTTCACGGCTGTTTGGCACCCTGTTCCTGCTTCTTTTCTGACACTCGGCTTCCGTTTATTTCTGCAGCTCCAGATCCTTCTGCTTCAGCAGGTCTGCGTATTCCGCTTTGTGTTGCTCAAGCTTCAGCTTCAGCTCGGCGCTGCCGGGATTTGATTTCAGCTCGCTGCTGGTCGTCAGAATATTGTTGACTGCAATATCAATTTTAGCGTCTATAACTTCCAGCTTGCTCTTGGTCAAGGTCAAAGCAGGATCCGGCGTTGCAACCGGCACAGGAGTCGCAGTTGGAATTCTATCGCTGGATGAGAAAAAATCCGTCCCCGTCTTCTCCACCAGGCTGATCGTTTTGCCCTCTACAGTAACTTTGAACCCGGCTAATTCTCCGATTGCGCGAACGGGCGCATAGCTTTTGCCGTCAATTACGATGGCCGGATCGGCCAGCTTCTTCCCGTACACCTTCACGCTATACTCCGCCTGAATAGCCTTTCCTACTAGTGTTGCAGAAGCGCCCAGCGCCTGCGCCCCCATCATCAATATCGCTCCGGCGATGACTCCGGCAGCAATCTTTTTCATAAGAAATTCACTCCCTGTATTTAAGACTATGACTATTATTCTATCATTTAATAGCCGTCCGTGCCTCTTTGCCGATGATTCTATTTGGCTATATCGTATCGGAAATCTACTGTATTAGAATCTGCCTTCTCCTCCATGTTAAACTAGAGAAGTAACCGTTAGAACGTAAGTTGGCGTACTACATTTTTATTATGCTTTTAGATAGGCTGAATGTAAGAAACATACGGTCTTATTATGAGTGTAATGATAGGAGCTATATTATGAGAGTATTAGAGATTGTATTAACCGTGTCAACCCTATTATTTATGCTAAGCTTTGTGTCACACAAGTTACCTCTCAAGGTAACAATGATATTAACTGCGGTTAGTATTACATTGTGCGCTGCACAGCTCTGGTTTGAAGGGTACCGCTGGCAAATGGCGGGCGTGTATATAATTGTACTTCTTGGCATGCTCATCCGCATTTCAAGAATCATTAGAGGCCGTTCGCAGGAACCGTTGTCTAGTGGAAAAACCTCCGGAACATCTATTTCCCGCTTGCTGAAACGCTGCTCTGTAGTTGCAGGTATACTCATGGTGATCGGCTCGGCAGTGCTGTCTTCCATTCTCCCCGTTGTGGAGTTCCCCGCTCCGGAAGGGCCCTATGCCGTTGGCATGCAGACTCTTCATCTCACCGACAGCAGCCGGCCTGAGCCTCAGACGCCAGACCCGGGGGATTCAAGAGAGCTAATGGTTTATGTCTGGTATCCAGCCGCTGTGAAGCACGGGAAGCATACTGCACCCTGGCTCCCTGGCGACCGTCAAAGCAACCGGAAGCTGATGTCCGCTTTTGCCGGATCATTAAGAGTACCCTCCTTCGCCGTGGATTATTGGCGGTACATTCATACGAATGCTTATCCTGATGCGGACTGGCTGCGCTCTGAAGGACCTTATCCGCTGATCCTGCTTAATCATGGCCTCGGTTCCTCCAGCCTTCTGCATACCTCGCTTGCTGAGAATCTGGCATCAAACGGTTATATTGTAGCAGCCGTAGATCATACCTACAGTTCAACAGCGACCTTGTTTCCAAACGGCACAGTTACCGGGTTTAATGACTCTTTAAGCGCAGATAATTTTACAGGAACCGGCACCCAGCTGGGCAACATATGGAACGGCGATAACCGCTTTGTCCTCGGCCAACTGCAGCAGCAATTCGCAGATTACATAAATGCAGAACAAATCGGGGTGATAGGTCACTCCTTCGGGGGAGCGGCTGCGTACGAGGCGATGTTCTCGGTTCCAGCAATGAAGGCCGGGATAGACATGGATGGATCCTTGTATACCCTTACCGGGCCGAAAATGAGCAAACCGTTCTTGTTCATAGAGTCAGAGGAATACTATAACGTGAAGAAGCAGAATACAGATCCTGACATCGATGCCGAGGAGAAAATAATGAATAATGCCTCGCTGAACGGGGGCGGCAGGCTCTATATCAAAGGCACAGCACACTACAACTTTACTGATCTGCAGTTCTATTCAAGCCTGCTAAAATATACCGGAATGACGGGCAGCATTCATAGTGCGCGAAGCAACGAAATTGTAAACCGGCTGGTACTGGATTTCTTCAACGAGCATTTGAAGGGAATCCCTCAGGATGCAGGCGAACCTGGGACTGCCGGGTATGATGAGGTGGTTAGGCCTTAATCTCCTTGGCATACTTCCTACTAAATTAGCCTTCCGTATGAATATAAGAAAGATCAGTATCCGCATCCGGTACTCATAGGTACACTTATATAAAAGGACGCCTCTACATCATATGGATGCTGTAGAGGCATCTTTGTGTTGTAAGCCGATTGTACGCGGTGGCTGTTAATCAGTACTATTGAGGATTGACAACTATCTTATTCCTCTCTATTATAATTAAATGATAATGATAATCATTATCTAGAATAGATTCTTTATTGCCTCTCCAGCAGGCATTTACCTGTTAATTTCCATACATAAGGTACATAAGTGCACTGGTGTCCATTTGTCTGCGGAAACAGGTTTTTATGGAAAAATTCATCATAAAGGAGCATCACCTATGCTGAGCACAAAAAAGATATTTCTTCCGTTAACCCTTCTGATCCTCACCTTAATCCTGGCAGCCTGCGGCCAGTCAGACAACACGAATAGCGCCGCCCCATCTGCGGCGGCTGCAACTGAGTCCCCTGCGGCCAGTCCGGCGGCAACCGGAGCTGCGGCTACAACAAGATTGTACACGGATTACAAAAAAAGAGAGGTTGAAATCCCAACTGATCCGCAGCACATTGTCTATGTCGGCAGTAATCCGGGTGACCTGCTGGCGCTGGGGATTAAGCCTGCGGGAGCTTCGCTAAGCGTCATCGGCACTCAGGTGGCTTACCCCGATCTGCTCGAAGGGATTGAGGACATCGGGTATCCGTTCTCTGCTGAGAAGATTCTGGCCTTATCCCCGGACCTGATTATCTTCGACGACTGGGATGAGACCGGGATTGAAGCGTTAAGCCAAATCGCACCGACCGTGGTCGTGGGACTGGACGGCACCTTCCCGACGGAGGAGCGTGTCCGGCAGCTGGCCGAATTGTTCGGCCGCACGGAAGCTGCGGACCGCTGGTTCAATGATTATACGACGAAGGTTGCCTCCGTGAAGAAGCAGCTCAATCTAACTGAAGGTGATACAGCTACCTCCCTGCTGGTGCTTGGCTCCGAGCTGTACATTATGGGCGGCAAAGGTCTGAACGAAACGCTGTACGGACAGCTTGGCTTCAAGCCGGCAGAAGGCGTCCAGAAGCTGGTCGATGCCGGCGAACGGTTCGTAACCATCTCTGACGAGGTGCTGCCACAGTATATTGGAAAGCATATGTTCCTCCTTACCGACACCAGCAGCAAGACGGCTGCGAGACAGACTGCACTTATGGACAGCGGCTTATGGAAAGCGATCCCTGCCGTCAAGGAAGGCCGTGTATACACCTTCGATAGCAAATATAACTTCGATGACCCGATTACCCTCGACCGGCTGCTGGATGAGATCGTTGAGATTTTTGGCAGCAAGGGTAAAGAGTAAAAAGGTAAACAGTAATTAGAAATTAATCGCGCTGGCGAATTGTATTCGGTTTATAGCATACAATTCGCCCGTGCTATAATCGCTTACAACTCATCGCAAAAAGACTTAGGCTGCCGGGATTTTCCCGGGCAGCCTAAGTCTTCGTCTAGCCTATACTTCTACTCCCGCTTACCTGCCCGCCCTCACCGAAACCGCACCCTTCGCAGCGATATCAAGGGTCAATAATTTTTCCCCCTCCAGCCGCACAGCCACGTTCTCCGGGGTCTCTCCGTCGTTGAACAGGACGACTGCGATGGACCCGTCGCGGTTGCGGAAGGCCACGGAACGCACGGGCTCATGGCTGGCGGCAGACTCCAGGCGCAATGCCCCGGGGCGGATCACCTTGCTGAAATGTGCCAGTGCATAGTAGTCCAGAGTGTACGTCAGCTCCCGGGTCTGCTGGTTGACCGTCACTACCCCGCGGCAGGTGCTCTCCCCGAAGCCGGGCACCGTAGGGCCGTTCAGTTCATCCAAGGCCATATTCCATAGCACGAACGATTTGCTGTGATTCCGCAGAATCTCAATTCCCGTGCGCATCACATTGGAGAAGGCCTGCTCGAACGGGGGAATCCATTCCCCGCCAGAGCCTTCGGTGAAATGGACCTCATGATCCGGGTAGGCCGCCTGCACCTCCGACTGCTCGGACGCCGCGCCGCCGTACCAGTGCCAGGCTACGCCGTCCACCTCTGCCCCGGCTGCCTCCAGCACAGACAGCGGATAATCCGGCCGGTCCCAGTTATGGTCGTAGCAGAAGATTTTGGCGGCCAGCCCGTGCTGCCTGAACACAGGCTTCAGATAGTCCCGGATGAACTCCCGCTGCTCCTCCGGCAGCATCAGCATACTGGGGTAATGCTGCGGCTCATAGAGCGGCTCGTTCTGCACAGTGACAGCATAGATAGGTAAGCCATGAGCGGCATAAGCCTGAATATAGCGGACAAAATAATCCGCATACACCCGGTAATACTCTGGCTTCAGCCGTCCGGCGATCATCGAGCCGCTGGTCTTCATCCAGCCCGGCGCGCTCCAGGGTGAAGCCACCAGCTTCAGCTCAGGATTCAGCTTCAAGGCCTGCTGCACCAAAGGAATGATGTCTGCTTCATCGTGGGCGATGGAGAATCCGGCCAACTCCGGATCACTCCCGCCTTCAGGCAGATCATTATAGCTGTAGACCGTTCTGGCATAATCCGATGCGCCCATGGGATTACGCAGGAAGGACAAGCCGATCCCCGCCTGCGGATCGAACAGCTTGCGCATTACCTCCGTCCGCTGCTCTGCACCTAGCACCTGATGGATCAGGTAGGCGGCCGAGTCGGTGAAGGAAGCCCCGAAGCCATCCATCTCCTGATAGGTCTTACTCGCATCAATGTCTACGGTGACCGTAACTGCATCATCAGAAATCTGCGGCAGCTGTGCTGCGGACTGCTCTATAAACAGCTCGTTCTCTCCGCTGGACTGGTACATGATCATTTCCCGCATGTGTTATCCCTCCATCTTCTTATATAAAAGGGCCCAAAACGGGCCCTCCCTTGCGCCTTGACTACTTAATGCCCAGCTTGGCCTTATTGGCCTTCATCTTCTCGCTGCGGACCTCTACGATTTTGCTCCAGTTGTTCTTGTCCAGGAAGGTCTTATGCTCCGCCAGAATGCTGTCAAAGGTTGCCTCATCCTTGGCCCGGATCATGCTGACCAGCGTGGTGTTCCAGTTCGTATTAATGGCCGTCTGGCCGCGGGCCTCCGCCGTCCCCTGATCGGGGTTAATATTCTCCAGGATGAAATGCGGCTTCAGCTTGCCTTTACCCCATTCCTGCATCTGCTTGATCGACTCGGGGAAGGCGTCCTTGCTCAGCGCTTTGTGGCGGTCATGTCCGAAGAACATGAATTCGCCCATTCGGTAGTCCTTCTTGAACTTATCCGCATTATTAAGCTGCAGGTCCTTCACTTCCGGCAGCAGCTCAACCGTACCGTCGGGATTGGATTTATAAGTTACACCTTCAATCCCGTAGTTCATCAGCTTCTGTCCTTCTTCGCTCAGCAGATACGTGAAAATCTGAATCGCTTTGGCCGGGTCCTTGCAATTCTTGGTGATGTAATTAATCATCCAGCCGGTAATCCCGGATTGATTGAGGGTCGGCTGATGCCCTACGGTGCTCTGCGGCCCGTCAACAGCCATATACTCCTTGCCGGGATTGGCACTCATGAAAATCTGCAAATTGCCGCCCTGCTGTGGAGTACCGTCAAGCAGCATGGCCGCATATTTGCCGGACTTCACCTTTTCCTCAAAGCCGGTTCCGTCATCTGCGAAGCTGTCATCACTGATCGCCCCGTCCCGGTACACGGCATTCAGCGTCCGCAGCCAGGTCAGATAATCCTCATCCAGATTGCGGTTGTAGAACTTGCCGTCCTCCGTCTCCAGCGGAACGCCGATGAAATCCTGCAGCGCATCCCCGAGCGAACCGGTCCCTTCCCCGATAGCATTGAACCCGAAGGGAATCATATCCGGGAATTTGCTCTTAATCTCATTCATTGTCTTCTGGAAGGCCTCCGGGGTCCCGAAGTCAGGGCTGCCCAGCGCTTCATACACATCCTTGCGGATGACAAAAGCCGTCTTCGCCGGAATATTACCGCTGTCATAATCCGCCTGTGTATTGGAATAGTTCGGATAACCGTAGGTTTTGCCGTCCTTCAGCTGAAACCAGTTCAGCGTGTCGGCAGCGGCCACCTTGTTGAAATACGGGTCATACTTCTCCGCCAGCTCATTGAGCGGAAGCGCCCAGGTGGAGGCCTTTTGCACAACCGGGGAATTGGAGTCGAAGATCGTCAGCAGATCCGGCATATCGCCGCCCGCGAAGAACGTATTCAGCTTCGTATCGTCCCCGGTAATGAACTTGATGTTGATGTTCAGATCCTCTTTGATCTTCTTGGTGACTACATCCTTGCCGAAGTCCGTATTCCACCAGTCTGCGTTCACATACCAGGTTAAGTCCGTAGTCTCGCTCTTCTTATCCAGCTGCCAGGCCGGAGTCTCCGGGTCTACCGTATACCGGTTGTCCAGGGACACCTCAACCGCCTTGGTGGAGCCGCCGCCCGAGCTGCAGCCTGCCGCCACCAGCATAGCCGCCATCAGGAGCAGCGCGGATTTTAGCGTTTTTGTGCCGAGAACCTTAGTCATCTTGATCATCTTCTTGACCTCCTATAACGTAGTGAATCTCTTCTACTCCTTGACTGCCCCCAGCATCATGCCCGAGATGAAGTACCGCTGAAGAATGGGATACATCGCAACAATCGGCAGTGTGGTAATGACGATGGTGGCCAGCTGAACTCCTTTGGTGGTGGTCTCAATGACGACGGAGCCTCCGATATTCTGCATGGACTGGGTCTGCGACTGCACAATAATCTCATACAGCTTCATCTGCAGCGGGTAGAGCGCCTGATCAGTAATGTACAGCTTCGTGGTCATGAAGTCGTTCCATTGTCCCACCCCATTGAACAGGGCGATGGTGGCCATCGCGGGCATGGACAGCGGAATGAAGATTTTGAGGAAAATATGCCAGTCGCCTGCGCCGTCAATCTTGGCCGACTCCTCCAGCGAATCCGGCACGTTCCGGAAAAAGTTCATCAGAATCACCACATCGTAATAACTGAATAATGCGGGGATAATGTAGACCCAGAAGCTGTTCAGCAGCCCGAGCGATTTGATAAGCAGATACGTCGGAATCATTCCGCCGGAGAAAAACATCGTGATGACGCCCATCGCCACATACAGCTTGCGGCCGCGGATGTATCTTTTGCTGAGACCGTAGCCGATCATTGCGCAAAAGAACACGTGGGTGATCACCCCGAGAAACGTCTTGGCGACCGAGACAATGAAGGATTGACCGATCGTGCTGTCATTGAAGACCGCCCGGTAATTCTCCAGCGAGAATTCTTTGGACCAGAAGATGAATCCGCCCTCGGCAAGCGCCCTGCCCGAACTAAGGGAGGAGATAATTACGTTCCATAGGGGAACGAGGATAATAACCATGAAGCAGACCAACAGCACCTTATTCACCGCATCAAAGATCCGGCTGTCGAGATCTTCCCGTATGACCTTCCGATTCACTCTAACGCCCCCTCTACAACACGGATTGATTATCGTTCAATTTACTGGTGACCTTGTTGGCCATAAGCAGCAGGATTACCGACACAATGGAGACACCGAGGCCGACAGCCGTAGCATAAGAGAAATCGCCCTGCGTCATCCCCATGCGGTAGACGTAAGAGTTGATAACCTCTGCTTTCTCCCGGTTCTGCGAGTTCATCAAGACCAGCGTCTGATCCAGATTCGAGCCGAGTAGGCCGCTTACCGTCAAAATCAGATTCAGGCTGATGATCGCCTTCATGTTCGGAAGGGTGATATTCCAGATCTGACGCAGCCGGCCGGCTCCATCAATCCGGGCCGCTTCGTAGTAGGTGGGGTCAATCTTGGCCATAATCGCCAGATACAGAATGGTGCCCCAGCCGGCTTCCTTCCAGATATCGGACAACGTGGCAATCCACCAGTACTTGCCTGCATCCAGCAGGATGTTGGAAGGCTTCGAGATCAGCCCGAGATTCAGCAGCAGCTCATTGAACAGCCCCGAGGTGGAGAACCAGGTGATCAGCATCCCGCCCAGGACGATCCACGACAGGAAATGCGGCAGATAGGAGATCGTTTGGACGAATTTTTTGAAGCGGCCCATGTTCAGCTCGTAGATCATAATGGCGAGGATAATCGGAATGATGAACCCGATCCCAAGCTTCAGGAAGCTGATGCCCAGCGTATTGATGACAGCATCCCAGAAATATTCGTCTGACAGAATAATTCTGAAGTTGTCCAGACCCACCCAGGGTGCCGTGGACAAGGTATCAATGACCGTGTAATTCTTGAAGGCAATCGTCAGCCCGTAGATCGGTATGTAGCAGAAAATAATCATGAAAATAATGCCCGGCAGCACCATCGACTGAATCTCCCACTGCCTCTTGTAATCGGTTACAAATTCATTGATCCGCTGCCCCATGGGCTTCTTGGCGGACGGCGGAATCGCTGGCGGGATGGAAGCTGATGTTGCAGACGCTGATGTTTTATTCATGTTCTTGTCCCCCTCTCCATTTAGATATCCAGTTGGTGCTCACATTGGTGCTCAAAGCAATAAAAACGTTTTTATTTTGGCGCAAAAAATCCCCCTCCTGTAAAATCAGTTTCACCCGCTGCCCTCTATCTGCGGTCCTTCCGCTCCAGCTTCACATGACTTGAGCCTCTTACGACCAGCTCGCCCTGCAGCTTCTGTGCTGCGCCCTGCTCCTTGTCTTGAATCATGCGGACCAGATGATCGATCGCCAGCATGCCCTGTCTTGCAATCTGATTCCTTACCGTCGTGAGCGGCGGCGAATAATAAGGAGCGATATCAATATCATCGAAGCCCATCACACTGACATCCTGCGGCACTTCATACCCATAGCTCTTGAGCGCTTGAATACAGCCCATGGCACTGATATCGTTGCCGGCCAGGAAGGCGTCGGGGACTCTCGCGGGATGCAGGCGGAGGTAAGACTTCACGGCATTATAGGTGCTGTCCTCCTCAAAATACCCCTGAAGGATAAACTCCTCCTCCACCGGAAGCTGGTATTCACGCAGCGCGGCCAGATAGCCTTCCTTCCGCTGCACACTGTCGAACATCGTATCCACGCCGGAGATATAGGCAATCCGCTTATGCCCCAGGCTGATCAAATACTTCGTAGCCTCATAGCCTGATTCATAGGAATCAAAGATAATGCTGCCCATCCCTTCATCCTCCAGCACCCGGTCCAGAAACACCGCCTTGATCTTGTCTTTCTTCATAGCGGCAATGTCCTGCTCGTCGATGCCCAGCTCCTCATAGATAATGACACCATCCACCCGCCGTCCGAGGATATTGCTCATAATGACTTGTTTGTCCTTGGTGACGAATACATTCAGGCCATAGCCCAGCCGGTCGCACTGACGGGACATGGATTCAACCAGCTTGTAGAAGTATGGACCGGATACACTTGTTGTGAAAAAACCCAGCATCTTCGTGGTACCCGATTTCAGCAGCTTACCGTTCAGATTCGGCACGTAATTCAGGCGCTGGGCCACCTTCAGAATATGCGCTTTGGTCTCCGGGCTCAGCACATCCACATCATTCAGGGCGTTGGAGACCGTCGAGATGGAGACCCCGGCTTCCCGTGCGACATCTTTGATCGTTATCTTAGCCATATCAATGTTCCTTTTTGATAAAAACGTTTTTATTGACTCTAAAGTAACATGAAACCGCTTTAAATACAACACTTTTTCTCATGAGCTATATTCAGCCGCCTTTTCTGCTCATTATTGCCCGCCGGACGCAAGCATAAGCTGGTTCAGCATACAATAACTTCTATGTATTTGAATTTATCTTATTTTACTATAAGACAGCGGGATTTAGCTATGCCGGAGTAAGATTACACATCACAGCCTTATGCCGAAGAAAGGCCTTGCACAGCTTGGCAGGCCTTCCTTTGGCATATCGTATTATTTGGTCAAGCCCAAACGCCGGTACTTCATTACTCTGCGGTACATGGATTTATCCTTCAGCTGATTAAAAATGTAGGGATCGGGATTCATATTCACTTCAATGATCCACGGCTTCAGTGAGTGGTCTAGTCCGACATCTACACCGAATTGCCGGTGGTGCGGATAAGTCTTTTTCAGTTGCCGCGCTATGCGTGTGCCCAGCCGGTTCATTTCCCCCTTAAGCTGCACAAGCTGCTGCGCAGACAGATGGGTGGAGAGCAAATGCTCCACTGCGGTCGGTTTGCCGCCGCTGTGGTAATTGGTCACAATTTTGCGCGGATGCCCCAGCCGCCCGATAATCCCCGTAGCTTCCCATACGCCCTTGGGACTGAGCTGCACCATCACCCGGATATCGAAACGGCGCCCGTGATGCTTCAGCAGGTGGATACCTTTTTGCAGCAGATAGCTCCTCTTCCCGATTCTTGTCGCCAGACTGTGATGAAAAGCCTCAAACGTAGCGAAACGGCGCACGGTCTCCTCATACTGATACATATATCCCTGCCGGTCCTTCCGCTCCGCGCGGATCACACCCATGCCATACGTTCCCCGTTCCGGCTTGATATAGATCATTCCATAGCTGTGCATCATCTGCTCCAGATTACGCCTGTTAAATCTCCGGGTATCGGGGATGAACCCCTTAATGGTCTCGTTCTTAAGCAGCAGTTGTGTCTTATACCATTTGCTCAGTCCTGAATGAATTGGTTTGGCTGTCACTTATGCACTCTCCTGTCCGGGCTGGGAGCCAACGCTCCGTTTTAACATTAAATTACATATTCACTGCATCCTATGCCGCCGGAGGTGCCGTGGAATATATCATTTGCCCCGTATAGAAAGATTAACTTGTGCGGGATAATTGCCCTCTCCATAGCAGCTCAGCAGGCATACGCTAGTGAAGACGATCAAATGTCAATATATGTATGGAGATGAATCTATGTCCCTTGCTGCTGTAAGTGTAACCTCAAGCGCTCCACCGATCGACGTCCTGATTCCTGCTATCGAAAAGGATCTCGCCACCCTACCTTATGTTATTGATAGTCTTCGCCGTTATGTCCAGCATTCTATCAGCAATATCTACATTGTCTCGCCGGAGAATAGTAGAATCAGACAACTGTGCTCCCGGAAAGCTTGCGTCTTTGTCAATGAAACCACCGTCCTCCCATTCACTAAAAAAGCGATCCGCTATTCCTCTTCCCGCTGGAACCGGTCAGGCTGGCTGTATCAGCAGCTGCTCAAGATGAACGGGGATCAGGTGTGCCGTGAGAAGTATTTCCTGGTCATTGATGCAGATACGGTGCTCATCCGTCCCCATCGCTTCCGTGCCGGCGGGAAAAGCATCTTCTATTGCCGCAACTGGAGCCAGCCGGAGTATTTCCGCACCTACCGCAAGCTGCTCGGTGCCCCTGCGCCTTCACCCAAGTCGTTCGTGACCCACTACATGCTGTTTGATTCCGCAAAGCTGGCCAGTCTCAAACGAAAAATTGCAGCCCGCCACGGCATGTCCTGGCACGCGGCTATTCTGCACTCGATCAACAAGAAGCGGCAGTTCGGCTTCTCCGAATTCGAGACTTATGCCAACTACGTGTACAGCGCAAACCGCACCTCTGTGCTGCTCAAGAATGCCAATAATAAAGCGCTAAAGACCCCGGCGGGCTCGCTGACTGAGGCGCAAATCCGGAAGTACGCCGGGTCTTACCGTTCGCTCTCCTTCCATCAGCGCAAGGGATACTCCACTCCGGGCAAGCCTTAAGGAGGCAAGAAACGTGATGCATACTATTCTTCTGTGCGGCGGCTCCGGCCAGCGGCTGTGGCCTCTGTCCGGCAGCATCCGCTCCAAGATGTTCCTGCAGCTGCTGCCTGCACCGGGCGGGGGCACAGAATCCATGATCGGGCGGGTATGCCGTCAGCTCAGTCAGGCCGGACTGGATAAATCCCTGTTGCTCGTGGCCCATCAGGAGCAGGCAGCCCTCACGCAGCGGTATACCGGAAGCAATTATCCGGTAATCGGAGAGCCGTGCAAGCGCGGCACCTTTACTGCTGCCGCGTTCGGCGCGCTGCACTTGCTTGCCACCGGCAAGGCACAGCCGGAGGACATCATCTGTATCGCTCCGGCCGACATGTATGCGGATGATGATTTCTTCCGCCAGTTCCATCGATTCCAGGTACTTCTGGCCGATTCTGGGGCCGAACTCCTCCTGCTTGGAACGAGGCCTTCATATCCCTCAGAGCAATACGGCTATATCGTCCCGGCACAGGAGGACGATGGCGGGTATGCTCCGGTACTATCTTTTGCAGAGAAGCCGGATAAAGTTAAAGCCCTGGAGTTGATGCAGGAGAAGGCTTTATGGAATTGCGGGGTATTCGCTTCGCGGCTGAGCTTCCTGCTGGAGCATCTGGAGAGGCTGGGGCTGCCCGTGGAATTCGCAGCATTAACCGCACTGTATCCAGAGCTCCCGGTCCGCAGCTTCGACAAGGAAGTGGCAGAACGCAGCACTAAGGCTGTTGTCTTACGGCATGATGGGGAATGGTCCGACCTGGGAAGCTGGGATACACTGACGGCCCGGCTGCCATCACAGGTCATTGGAGTAGGCGGGCTATGGGGAGAATGCGGAGACAGTCACCTTATTAACGAGCTGGAGGTGCCGCTGCATGTCATTGGGGTCTCCGGTATAGTCGCCATAGCCGGTCCCGAAGGCATCCTGATCGCAGATAAGAAGGACGCTAACACCATCAAGGATATTCTGGCGGAGAATTCAGTAACGGAGCCGAGGTATGGTGAAACGGGCTGGGGCAGCTATACCGTGCTGGACCGGGAATCAGACGGCTCCCGGATTGTCCTTACGGCAATGCTTACCCTGCTGCCGGGCCATAGCATACCTGAGATGACCTGTGAGCATTGTGCCAAGTCCTGGATGATTGTGTCCGGCCACGGAGAGGTACGGGTGGATGGGTGCGCAGCCGAAGCAGCGGCAGGCGGGATCTATACAATAGCCCGGGGGCAACAGCATACGCTCAGAGCTTTCAGTGCAATGAAGCTGATCGAGGTACGGACTGTCGAAGGAGGAGACGACGGGCGGGTGTACGGCTGCTGATATGAAGCCCCAGGGCTTCTTCGCAGATCCCGCCGCCACAGGCAAAAGGAATATCGCAAACGCCAGAATAGCTGGCCGTTTACGATATCCCTTATTAGTGGTGAAGGCTGTTGCCCACTATGTTAGGAGCAGGAGTTCTGCGGACGGATCACTGTATTGCGCAGATTCTAGACGGACGGCGGCAGGAACTGGAACCATTTGAAGTCAAACCGGCTGCCCGGCAGGAACAGGAAGGTAACCGTCCCGCTGCCGCTGACCGGCGGCTCCAGGGTGAATTCACGCTCAATGTAGCTGCCGCTTCCGGCGAATTCTATCAGTTGCTTCGTTTCGCCGCCGGAACCGCTGAACAGGATCTGCAGTGTATTGTTCGCAAGCGCTGAGCGTCCGCAGATTACCACCCGTGAGCCTTCCGCTCCGCCGAAGTCCATTCCGGCAAATATAAGCGACACATTGTTGCCGATTCCCTCGACGGCATCTTCAGTTAGGGTGAAGGTATCCCCGTAGACCGCAGTGTTGGCCAGGGCATTCAGACGCTCGAACGCCTTAGGCTTACGGACAAAGTAGAAGCCCTTCAAATGAATCTTCTTGCGCAGCACGAAGGACAGAGAGGTGATACCCGTCAGCCGTCTGGGAAGCGTATAACGTTCTTCCTGATATACATTCCAGCGGGATGGCTTCTGGTAAGTCATGGTGGTGAGCCGCTCGGCACCAGGCTGCCCGGGCACGCCTTCCCATATCTCAATCGGGAATTCCTGATCATCAAGCGAGAAGATTGGCAGAATAATCTCATCAGCCCCATACTCCCCGAAGTCAATCCGTTCGAAGCAGATCCGGCTCTCCCCTTTGCGGGCAGTGGCAACACCCCGTTCATTGCCGTTGGTCAGATTCCGGCTGTGGCTGCTGCTGAACCCGGAGGAGACAAATTCATACGGATTCAGATAAGCTTGACCAAAGCCTGTCAGCCTGAATTCCATTTGTGAATAGAGCCGTATTCCGTCAGCGCCATTGGCTGTTCCGCAGCGGATATATACATCTCCGTCACCGAGAGCCGTAATGACCGCCTCATGCCCATCCGTCTCCATGGCAGCAATATTGGCATCAATCCCGGCAGCGTTCGTAAGCCGCCACTCGACATCCTGCCAGGAGGCACCCTGTGGATGAAGCTTGACGCGGACCGGAAGCGACGGCTGCTCCGGTGTCAGAACATTGCCTTCGGGACAGATAATCTCCAGCTTGCGGACCGGGATCTCTCCATCCCGTCCACTCTCCGGATATCCGGATGCCGCATCTGCCTCCAGCGGATTGTGCGCATACAGATACAGCTCATCCCCGGCAGCCGTTCCCGGTGCCGGCAGCACCGATTGCAGCGTAAGCTCGGCGGAAGCTAGTCCCTCCGAAGCTGCCCGCAGCGTAATTGTTCCAGCCTCCAGTGTACCGGCAATCACTGCCAGCAGCTTACCGCTGAACAACCGGCGGCTGACGCCTTTGTAGGAATCATAGTCCGTGCTGTCCCCGTTATCCAGACCGATCAGCCGTCCGGGGCCTTCAATACGGAGACGGACCCGGTTATTGGCATTCGCTACCGGACGCCCCTCCTGATCCAGGGTGCTGATCGTTACAAAGATAAGATCCGTACCGTCTGCCGTAATTATCTGTTTGTCGGGAGTAAGGACAATCGACGCTGCATCTCCGAAAGAGGAAATCTGATCTGTGGCAATAACCTCCCCCTGCTCATCATAAGCTACAGCCCGCAGAACACCTTCCGCATAAGGCAGCTGCCATTCACCAAGCAGCTTATGCCCGTGAACATGATCAATCTCCACAATGCCCTGCGGGATTTCATTCATGAACAGCTCGATGCGCGGAGCATTGGAGCAGACACGCACATCAATCAGCTGACCCTGAGAGAAGTCCCAGTACGGGAAGATATGAACCATCGGATGTGTACGGTAATCCGTCCATTCCGCCTGATAAATATAATAGGAGTCTTTAGGGAAGCCTGCGGTATCCAGCTGCCCGAAATACGAATTCTTAGTGTGATACGGGGTAGGCTCCCCGATATAGTCAAAGCCGGTCCAGAGAAACTGCCCCAGCGAGAAGGCGGCATCCCGGTCTGCGGTGATGCAGGCCTCCGTGCTCTTGGCTCCCCAGCTGGTAGAGCTGTTCCCGAGGGAGGAGCACTGCTGGTCATCATCGGCCAGCACGGACTGGGCCAGCGGGAAATGGTAGACTCCCCGGCTCTGTACGGTCGAGCAGGTCTCGCTGCCGTAGATGATCCAGTCCGGATGCTCACGGTGATGCTGCTCATAATATTTCTCCGCATAATTGTAGCCCGCCACCTTAACGATATCGGCGCATTTCTGCGCATTCTCCCAGGGCATATAGTTCGAGCCGATGGTGACGAACGCATTGCGCCGCGGATCATGGATCAGCACCTCAGCCTGCAGCTCGCGGGTAAGCTCCTGGCCCCGGCTGTCCGCATGGGTATCATAAATCTCGTTGCCGATGCTCCACATCAGCAGGCTTGGACGGTTCCGGTCACGCCGCACCCAGCTGGCCACATCGCGCTTCCACCACTGCGGGTAGAAGCGTGCGTAATCATAAGGCGTTTTGCTGCGCTCCCACATGTCGAAGGCTTCTGATACGATCAGCAGCCCCATTTCATCGGCCATCTCCATGAGCTCTGTCGCCGGCATATTATGCGCGGTACGGATGGCGTTAACCCCCATTTCCTGCAGCAGGACGAGCTGGCGGCGCAGCGCCGCCTTGTTCACAGCAGCCCCCAGAGCGCCCAGGTCGTGATGCTGGCAGACTCCGTTTATTTTGACATGACGGCCGTTGAGGAAGAGGCCCTTGTCACTGTCCAGCTCCAGGGTCCGGAAGCCGAACCTCTCCTTCTCCACTTCAATCACTTCATCCTCAGCCAGCAGTTCGGTTTGCAGAGTGTAGAGATGGGGACTGGAAATATCCCATAGCAAGGGCTGGTCAACAGTCAGGCGGCTCAGGCAGTGTACGGTCCTCCCGGCCTGCATAGGCACCTCCGTGATGTGCCCGGTAATTACCGCTCCTTGCGCATCCAGAATGCTGTGCCGCAGCTTCAGCTTCGTTCCCTGTGCCGCAGCTTCGTCTGCGATACGCAGCTCCACATCGACATCCACCGTCCAGGTATCACCTTCCGCTGCTCTGGCTGCAATATAGATCCCGTCAGCGGCAATATGCGTCTTCGGTGTCGTCTTCAGCCAGACCGGACGGTAGATTCCAGCCCCGGAGTACCAGCGGGAATTGGGAGATTCGTGGATCACACGCATATATATTTCATTCTCTCCCTCTATCAGGTACGGGGTAATATCGAATTCAAAGGTAGAATATCCGTATTTCCACTCCCCCGCCTCCTGCCCGTTCACGTATAATGTGGAGTTCATATACACTCCTTCAAAACGCAGGGAAACGAGCTCATGGGCAGGCACTTTATCGAACTTAAGGCTGGTGCGGTACCAGCCCTCTCCGTTCTCATAGAGATTATGAGTATCATAGATCAGCCAGTCATGCGGCAGCGTAACCGGCATCCATTCCTTATCTGCGGCTACCTTGGCGAGCTCCGAATAAAGCGGTTGCTTGCTGAATTGCCACCCCTTGCTGAGTTTCCTTTTTAGACTCATTGCTGCACTTCCCCCTTAATAGTCCTACCCCTTTAATGCCCCTACCATCACGCCTTTAACAAAATACTTCTGCAGGAACGGATACAGCACCAGGATTGGGGCTGTACTCACGATAATTGCTGCATACTTCAGCGTCTCGGTCACATCCCGGCTATGGAGCAGTGTTGTGGTGCCCAGCATGCTGGCATTATCGTTCTCAAGAATGATATTTCTGACCACAAGCTGGATCGGGAACAGGCTCTGGTCCCGCAGGAAGATCATCGCGTTAAACCAACTGTTCCAGTGGCCTACGCCATAATACAGGATCAGCACAGCGACAACTGGCATAGACAGCGGAATGAAGATGCGGAACAGGATCGTGAAGTGACCTGCACCGTCCAGGAAAGCGGACTCCTCCAGCTCCCTCGGAATCGCCATGAAATAAGTGCGCATGATGATTAGGTTAAACGTACTAACTGCCGTAGGCAGAATCAGCGCCCAGAGGCTGTCGAGCAGGCCATAGGATTTCACGATCAGATAGAAAGGCACCAGTCCCCCTTGGAAAAACATGGTGAATACAATGAAAAACATGATCGGCTTTTGCAGCATGACCCCTTCCCGTGACAGGAAATAAGCGCCCAGGGAGGTAAGCGTCATGTTAATGCCAAGTCCCACCACCAGGATGAACAGTGTATTTTTGAAGCCGGTCAGAATGACTGGGTTGTTAAGCACCGCCTTGTAAGCTGCCAGCGAGAAGCCTTGCGGCCAGAGCAGAATGCCATCGAAGGAGATCAGGCGGTTCCCGTCACTTAACGAGGAGAACAAAATATACAGCATAGGATAAAGTGTCAGAATAATCATAAGCACCATAATAATCGAATTGCAAATATCAAAGATTCGTTCACCGAGCGATGCTTTAATCATAGTTGTCCCCCCTTACCAAAGACTGTTTTTACTTGCACGTTTACTGAAAGAGTTAGCGAGCAGCAGAATGGTGAAATTGATGACGGAGTTGAACAGACCTACCGCCGCACTGTAGCTGTAGCTGAATTCCAGAATCCCTTTACGGTAAACAAAAGTGGATATGACATCAGCCGTCTCGTAAATACTGGCGCTGTATAACAGAATGATTTTCTCAAATCCGACATTCATAATATTTCCGAGTGCCAGGATCAGCATAATCATAATCGTAGGCAGAATGCCGGGCAGGGTAACGTGGCGGATCTGTTGAACCTTGGTCGCTCCGTCGATTTTGGCAGCCTCATACTGCTGCTGGTCAATGCCGGTGATGGCTGCCAGATAGATGATTGTTCCCCAGCCGATTTGCTGCCAGATCTCACTGATTATGTAGATGGGGCGGAAGGACTCGGGCTGTTGCAGAAATGAGATCCGGGTGCCGCCAAAATAGGCAATGACATCGTTAATCAAACCATCCGATAAGGTGAAGTAGCGCACAATTCCCGCCACAACTACTAGTGTAATAAAATGCGGCATGTAGGTAATAGTCTGAGTGATCCGGCGGAAAAGCGGGCTTTTCAATTCATTTAGCAGCAAGGCCAGAATGATCGGTGCCGGAAATCCGATGAGCAGATTGAAGAAGCTTAACAGAACGGTGTTCTTAATTACGCGGAAAAAGTAAATACTCGAAAAAAAAGCTTCAAAGTGCTTGAACCCCACCCATTCACTGCCCCATATTCCTTGGGAAGGCACAAATTGCTTGAAGGCAATAATCGTTCCGTAAAGCGGAACATAGTGGAACAAAACATAATACAGGATGACAGGCAGCATCATCAGATACAGCCATTTATTGCGCAGTAAGTCTTTTCCCAGTCTGGTTTTCAGCATATTTCCCTCTCCTTTGCTGCAATGTTTAACGCAGGGACTGCCCGTATCTGTTCTCTGTAGCAGCCCCTGCCGTTATAAGTTTAGTTAGCGGTTCAAATAACGTTCGTAGGCCGCTTGTTGAATTTCCAGTGCGCGCTCGATGCCCAGATCCTTCATTTGCTGAACAGCTTGATCGTATTTATCAACAGATTCGGTACCCAGGATGATCTTAATCTCCGTTTCTTTCACAAAGGCGTTGATATCGTTCATAATACTGCTCATTTCATCCGCTTCTTCGGCAGTTGGTGTTACCGGAGGAAGCAGGTGGCTCTCATGATTGGTCTGTTTCCAAATGCCGATGGATTCAGTAGTTGCCGGATATTTCGCCGGCAGGTTGTTGTCCTGCTGAATCATCGGGAAGTTGGTACCGTGAGAATATTTGGACATGACCTGATCACTGCCGAGGCCCTCCGGATTCTTAACTACAAGATCGGTATATACGGGCTTTCCGTCTTTGAGCGTGTAAGTAGTGCCTTCAACCCCATAGGTATTCAGCATTCTGCCTTCTTCGGTAAAAGCGTAATCCAGCCAGCGCATGGCAGCTTCGACATTCTTGGTGGTGGCAGAGATGGCCGCCGAGCTTGTCCCCGCATAGGCATTATCCAGCTGTCCGAACTCCGGAAGTCCACCTTTGACAGCAGACGGGTATGGAGCGGCTACGAAGTCAGCCTTCGGATCAGTTTGCTGTACGGCTGAATTATATTTCTCAATATAGTACTGCCAGCCAATCGTTGCACCGCTTACATTTGAAGTCATTTTTTTATCGACTGTAGCTGCATCAATAGAGGCGAAATCCTTGTCGATCAGCCCTTCTTTGTACCACTGGCTCATCGTAGTCAGGTAATCCTTGTAGCCCGGCTCCAGATAGCCGTACACTACTTTTCCATCATTGACATAGAAGTTCCCCATCACGCCGAAGGCTCCGGCGAATCCGCCTGTTCGTTCACCCAAAAACATCGTGCGAAAGGTTACAGGGGAGGCAGCATTCTTTTTCTCTTTAAAAGCAGTCAATACGGTGTGCCACTCTTCAATCGTTTCCGGGATGCTGAGATTCAGCTCTTTCAGCCAATCCTGACGGATAATCGGCCCGCCATAGACACGTCCGGCTTCCGAGCGGATGAACGGGAAGGCATAGTAGGTGCCGTCATCCGTTTTGATCATTTTGTCAATTTCCGGGTGCTCCTGGAGGGTCTTTTTCAGGTTAGGCGCGTATTGCTCAATCAGATCATTAAGCTTCAGAATATATCCCTGCTCTACAGCCTTGTCAGGACCGCCCGGATATTGCAGCCATGTATTCAGGAAGATATCCGGCAGTTCACCTGATGCCAGCAGCAGACTGAACTTCTGATCAGTCATGGGTGTTCCGCCCAGCTGTTTGATGATGATTCCTGTGCGTTTCTCGTATTCGTCATCGACCGGCAGACGTTCCGGCGTGCCTCCCAGCTGTTCGTTCATATAAGTCAGCTCTATTCCGCCCGTCATCGGATAAGTGAAATCTGCAGCGGCTTCATTTGAAGCAGGGGCGTTCCCTGCAGATGTGTTTGGAGCGCTCTCATTGTTCACATTCCTGGAACTGCTGCAGCCTGAAGCCAGCAATGTGAGACCTAACAAAACGACAACCGGTTTGTGAAGCTTGTTCGTTCCAAATAATTTCATCGCTAATTCGACCTCCGTTATATGTTTAGTTAACGACTTGATGCCTCTACAATGTAAGCTGAATCTTGTATACAAACAATATTCAAAATGCGGAATCCATTGTTAAAAACGCAAAAGAGGATAGAATCAGCCTGCTTCTATCCTCCTGTAGAGAAATTGGGTATCCGGTTTGTTTATTGCAGAGTTTTGAACCTCCCAGGTGTGATGCCTTCATATTTTTTGAATACCCGGATGAACGCACTGCTGCTGGAGAAGCCCACACGGGAAGAAACCTCCTCAATGGTGACTCCTTCCTGAAGCAATTTTTTGGCCTCGGCAGTACGAACCTGACTGATGTAATCATGCAGCCCCTGACCCGTCTGTTCCTTGAACAACCGGGACACATATTGCGGAGTGATGCCGAAGTTGGCACCAATCATGGACACACTAAGATTGATATCCGCATAATGATTCTGCACATAGGCAGATACCTCGTCTCCGATTCCCGAATTTGAGACCAGTGCAAGCTTCTCCGTGGCTTTGCTGCAAGCCATTTGGATCAGCTCTGTCAGCTCATGACGAAAATCTGCGCGGGTGGAGCAGGCCAAGAGCCTTTTCATCGGACGCCATTCCTCCCATAGCTTCGAGCGCTTCGTTTCATGCGGGACAGCCTTCATAATGGAGCTGGTTAAATCAATCATGGCATATCTCACAAGCTCTATGGACGCCTGGGAACCGAAGAAGCGGGCCAGAATCTCATCTGCCATCACCGCAGCCTTCTCAAATTCACCGCTTTTGACCAGATTAATAAATACAACTTCATCATTGATTGTCAGATAATAATCCGTCTCCTGTGGTTCAATATCCCCATACCAGATTGATATATTCTCTTCCAGCACCAGCCGGTATTCCTGAGCCTCCAACGCCTGCAGATATCCCTGATGCAACCTGCCCATCCCATGAAGCAGCCCGCTGCCAGCCATCGCAATCTGCAGACCGTATTTCTGCTGAATGAAATCCAGGGTTTGGCCCAGCGCCTCTTCAATATCCTCCTTCCAGTTGCCGGAGCGGCCGGTGTTAATATTCATCACCGCCGCCAGCATACCGTCCATTTCGGTGAAGCTCAGGCCGTGATTCGGACCTGTGAAATCCATAATGATATTGGACACGATGAAATTGGAAAGGCTTGTCGACGGACTGCCTTCTCCGTTGGCCTGAATGTAGAATAGAAGTACCGCAAAATCCTCCGAATCCCACTGGAAGTGATGGACTCTCGCCGCTTCCTCCAGTGATAATCCATCTTCCACCTGCCCTTTGAGCAGCCTTGATAAGTAGTAGGTCTGCAACACACGCAGCTGCCTGAATTGCTGGCTGTTAATGTCATCCCTCTCCCGAATAGTAGCCAAGGCGCTCTCCCGGATGAATGAGAATTCATCCAGCACCCGCTGTGTCTGCTCATCTGTGGAGGGAGAGAACATATTAACCAGCTCGCGGACAGGATTATAATTCTTGCGGGCAAAGTAGGAGATGACCACCGTCCCGATCAAAAAGCTGATAAATAGTCCCAGCAGGTTCAAATTGCGGATATGCCGCGCTTTTTCCCAAAATACGCTTGAAGGAAACACACTGATATATTTCCACTTGGTGTTATCGGAATCGATGAAGGATACCATATTCTCCGTACCGGCGATATCCTGGAACGAAGTGCCTGCTGTCTCATCCCCAGCCCGGGCGTCCGGCACAGCTAGCTGCGGAGCAGCTTCGTTATTCTGAAATAAAATCTGATTATGATCATCGGCAATGTAGACCTCGCCGTTATTCACCCAGTCCACATTCTGCAGCATGCTCTGAATCTTGCTGCCGTTCAGCGGCAGAACCAGCATCCCCTTTAGTCCATTGTCAGCAACGCTGCTGGTGAACGGCTTCATCATTACAACCTTATTCTCCCAGCGCCTAAATTTGATAAACGGCATAGGGGCCTCGCTAATGTCACTCTCACCGTTCAGCTGCGCCAGCCATTCTTCATAGGTCAAGCCGATCATCGTGCTGTTCATCGCATAAAAGTCTTCACTGTCTGTATACGTCTCATCCGTCAGCACCCTGTCCAGACTGCTAGAATACAGATAGATTCCATCAATGAAATCATTGGCGGATTTGTACTTGCTCAGTTCCTGCCGGGTTTGATAGATCTGAAAGGCCCCTGCTCCCTCAGTCTCAGGTGTAAGTGTTAAGTATTTATTCACACTGCTATGAATGGATAATTGCATGGCCAGCTTCTCAGCCTGATTAATCTCGCTGTCTACTGTATTCTGCATCTGCTTAAGCATGGCGCTGCCTGCACGTTCAATCTCATACTCAACAATCTGTTTTGTCTGCAGATAGATGATAGCGCTAACAATAAGCGGGATAAGCATGATCACAGAATAGGAGACGATCCATTTAAAGGCTATACTCTTACTGAACCTAAAGCGCTTGTAATTCATCTGCTGTGCTCCCTTACTGTTGCTTATCTGGATTCTGGATGGATCGGACTTCACCTTCGTTACTTTGCCTTTTTTGTGAAGTTTTCAAGTTCACCTCATATAGAATTCCACTATATGATAGTTGAGCCCGGCGGGCAATCCGCAATATGAAACACATCGACAATTTGTAAACAAGACCGCTGTAGTGCGCAATCCGGCCGAACAATCCAGTTGAACACTAAAAACCCCTTTGCCGGCAGAAGACCTGAAGGGACAGCCATTGTCCCTTGGTCTTACACCTTCAAAGAGGTTTCTCCAGTTATACAATCTGAAATACGGGCTGCTCCTGAATGTAATGCACCGGCACATCCGGGAACTGCCGGGCCAGCCGCGCCGCCAGCAGCTTCATTCCCGGCGCTTCGCTCTCGGCATGGCCGAGCATGATGAGTGCCCTGTCCTTGCCCTGCCGGACCGCATCGCGGATATACTCAGGCACCTCCCATTCGGGCCCTTCACCGGCGATGACCAGATCAAGCGACTCCTGCTCATACATCGGGATGACCGAATGGCCATTCCCCCGGTAACCGACCAGTACCCCCACTCTGGAGCAGGTGGCGGAGAGGTTCCCGGCAACGCGGACATAAGGGATATTCAACTTCTGCTTCAGATACTCTGCAACCCCGGAAACGGTCATCTCAGGAATGGAGAGGATCGACACCTCGGGCAGATGCCGCTCCACATAGGCTTCCCATTCCAGCTCCTGCAGCAGTCCTTCCACGATCCCGTCCAGCGCATAGCGGTGTATCGTGTCATGGAAGCGGTAGATGCCTACCCCGCTGCTTGAAATCAGTGCAGACTTCTCCTGGTAGACGGAATCCTGCTCCAGCGCGCTACCGTGACCTTGGTGGCTATAAAATACACCTTCATGCGTGATCACCAGGTTGGCGCCAAGCCGGGCCGCCTGCTCCACTACATATTGTGAAGCGGCGAAGGCAGTCACGATTCCCTGCACTTCTGTTCCCGCAGCGTCCGGCTCAAGCTTATCCACCGTATTCACGGGCAGCTGTATCCCTGCGGCTAAATGCTCCATCACATCACTGAACGTCAGTGCCATGAGATCTTCTCCTCCTTGTTGTTACCTATAACTTAATAGATAGTCCGTCCCAATGCATCTGCAATCCCGCTCTTGCGGAAGAAATACGTATTAATCTGGTCGCGCCATTCCTTGGCATGAGCCGCCTGCCCCTTAAGGCGTTCCTCCACCTGAGTGTACAGGCCTTCTGCGATGCTGCCCTTCAGTCCGCCCCATGCGTCCAGCAGCCCCTCGGCACGCTCTGCACCTTCGAAATGCGTATCGTAAATATGCTGGATCACGGTTTTGCCGGAATGCAGCACATGAGTGTACGGCACATGATGGAAGAACAGCAGCAGCTCATCCGGGCATTCCTCCAGGGAATCATAACGTACGGCGTTGCTGCCCATATACTGGGCGCTGTACCCTGTGCCTGTCGCCACGGTCCGGTCTACCCCGATGCCCTGATGATCGGCATAGTGGTAGGTGCCCCACATTGAATATTCATAGCCGTCCACATTCGGGCCGTAGTGATGCTCGGGATTGATCATCCAGCCTACGCCAAGCGGCGATGTATAAGACTCATAGATCTCCCAGGAGTCCAGCAAAATCCGGCTGATCACTCCGGCAACCGCTGTGTCCGTGCCGAATGTCAAGGCGATCCATTCGGCCGCAATCTCCACCGCACTCAGCTCAGGATTCCAGGCCAGCCGGCCGAAGCCGTAGAGATTCGCCTGAGCCAGCAGATGGCCGGTCCAGTTCTTGTCATTGCCCACATTGGATACCGCCGCAATCCCGCTCAGGCGGTTGCCCCACAGCGATCCGTCAACGATCCGCTTAACAGGGGCCGGACCGCCCTTGGCCTGCGTATCGAATTCCATAATCTCCTTCCACTGCGGAACGAGATAGCAGACATGGCGCTGCTGTCCGGTATATTCCTGGGCAATCTGGAATTCAATCACATGGTTCGTCCGTTCCAGGGCACCGAAGAGCGGAGATACCGGCTCTCTGACCTGGAAATCCATCGGGCCGTTCTTGATCTGCAGAATGACGTTATCATGGAACTGGCCGTCCAGCGGCTTGAAATGATCATAAGCCGCTCTGGCCCGGTCCGTCTTGCGGTCACGCCAGTCCTGCTTGCAGTTGTATACAAAGCAGCGCCAAATAACAATACCGCCGTAAGGCTCCAGGGCTTCCGCCAGCATGTTGGCCCCGTCTGCATGGTTCCGTCCGTAAGTGAACGGGCCGGGACGGTTCTCCGAATCGGCCTTGACCACGAAGCCGCCGAAATCGGGAATAGCAGCATAGATGTCGGCTGCTCTCGACTTCCACCATTCCCGCACCCCTGCATCCAGCGGATCTGCCGTACCCACTTCCCCTTCATGCATAGGTCCGGCAAAGTTCACGCACAGGAACAGCCGGATGCCATAGATGCGGAAGATATCCGCGATTCGCGCCACCTCCGGCAGATAAGTAGAGATAAACAGCGTCTCCAGCGCATGAACGTTCACGTTGTTGATCGCTATAGCGTTAATGCCGGCGGTAGACATCAGCCGCGCATAGTCTGTAATTCTGTCCATATCCTTCGTGAACTGGTTATTCTCATACAGGAAGGATCTGCCGGAATAGCCGCGCTCCACACTGCCGTCGAAATTATCCCAGTGATTGATCATCCGCAGCGAATTCACAGGATTCACTATTTCATCCAGATTCTCAATGTCCTTGCCGCTGGCAATCAGGCGCAAGAGATGGAAGACGCCGTATAACACACCTGCCTGGGAGGAAGCCCCTACAGCGATGCATTTAAGG
This sequence comes from Paenibacillus sp. FSL R7-0128, assembly GCF_038002245.1. NCBI lineage: Bacteria > Bacillati > Bacillota > Bacilli > Caryophanales > Paenibacillaceae > Paenibacillus > Paenibacillus sp. FSL R7-0128. Next base: position 5,237,186 of record NZ_JBBOCD010000001.1, read on the forward strand.
GACTGGCTGGTTCGGATGGCGAACCCTTCTGCTCCTACAGCTTGGACGGTCTTGTCCTCGAACAAGCCCTGGATCAGCGGATGATCACCCGTGAAGGTGCCGAAGGCCACACCGAAATCTTCCGGCTGCGGCTTGGAGACAGCCTCAAGGTCCAATAGCGAGGCAATGCCTCTTGTCCATTCCTGAAGTGCAGCCTGGATGGTCTCCCCGCCTTCTGTAACGGATACTGCTCCGCACCATTTCGCATATTGCTTATATAGGGGGCCTTGTTGAAGCTTAGGATAGCTTAACCACGCATTGTATCCGCTGTCATATTGTGCAGCATACTCATTCCCGGATTGTTGTCTCATGTCCATATCTCCTCTGCATACATCTTGTATACTAGATTTCATTCAGGTTCATCCTACCACGCAGCCGCAGCCCCGGAACATTGTCAAATCACGCTAATATTTACCCAAATCAAGCAGAATCCTGTATACTAATAACAAGTGTACATCCCTATCAAGAGAACGCAAAGTATCAGGGGGCGATCCTATTGGTTGCAGCTTTTGAACCGCCGGTCCCGGGGCAAAGCCTTAGTGAAACTATCATCCCGGATGTGAAAACCACGCTCAACCTGTTCGGCATGCATCTGCGCAAGGTGAGCGGGGAATGGGATTATCCGCAGCACGCCCATCCCCAATATGAATTCAATTATGTGCTTGAAGGAGAGCAGCTGCTCACCGTCAACAACCACAGCTACCTTCAGCACGCCGGGGATCTGGTCCTCTTGAGGCCGGGCGACATCCACTCCAGCCGCAGCGGAAACGGCGGGGCCTTCACCTATTTCTGCATCCATTTCGATATTGATGACAAGCTGTTCATTTCACTTCTCAGCCGGTTGAATCATGTATTATTCACCTCAGAGAGCAATGTTGCCCACAGATTAGGACCGCTCCTCAGCAGGCTGGTGGAGATTTCCACCTCCGGCTCCGGCAGCATCACGATCTCCCAGCGCATGAGGCTGCAGTCTGCCGTCTTCGAGCTGTTCGCCCAGCTCTGGGAGGTCTTCTCCCTGGAGGCTGACAATTCCTCCCCGGGCACTTATGAGCGGATCGAGCTGGCCCACCAGATCCGCAGCCGTCTCCAGGGGCTGGTCTATCAGCAGTTCAAGCACGAGGTGCCCTATGACAGCCATTATGGCGTTGACGACATCGCCGCTGAGCTGGGGATCAGCCCCTCGCACTGCTACCGGGTCTTCCGCCAGGTATTCGGCCTCTCCCCCCGCGTCTACCTGTCGGAGCAGATGCTGCATGAAGCCAAGGTGCTGCTGGATGACCACAGCCTGAGCGTCAGCCAGATCTCCGGCTTGCTCGGCTACCGCGATATCGCCCATTTCAGCAGACAGTTCAAGCGCTGGAGCGGCCAGTCGCCGCGGGAATACCGCGAGGGCAGGAGCTAGGCAGAGCGCGGAGCCTGTACAGCTGTATATCAAGTAGAAGCGGCTTCGCCGTCCTTTTAAAGGACGGTACCGTTTCAGCGAGAAATAGAAGGATAAGTTATCGTGTGCAACATATAAGTTCTTATATTTTTAGTAAAAGCCTGCCTTCATCGTTGATGAGGGCGGGCTTTTTGCGCTATTGCGGGCGGGGCTTGCTGAAGGCCAGCCCTATTTTTTGATATACGTGGCGAAATGCTCCTGGAGGTTCTTGGAGTCGATATCCGCCCGCAGATGGTGGTGCAGCAGCTCGTCGATCCCGGCGGTGTCCCCCTGCACGATATAATCCAGCAGCTGCTGGTGCTCCTGCCGGATGGCGGCCAGCTTCTCATCCTTCAGCATGTGCAGCTTCCGGTAGCGGATATAGTGCACATTGAACTGCTGGAGCACACCCCACAGGAATTCGCGCCCAGCCAGGCCGAACATGGTGCGGTGGAACTGGTCATCAAGCTGCAGGAACACCTCTGCTCCCTCCGCCTGCTCAATACACTTCTGCTGCTGCGCAAGGTTGTCCCTCAGCTCATGCAGCCCTTTAAGCGGGATATTCCCGGCCAGCGATTTCATAATCTCCTTCTCCAGCACATTGCGCAGGTAGATAATCTGTTCCACGGACTCCAGGTCTATGAAGGATACGAGATTGCCTTTTTTGGGATAAATATCGACGTATTGCTCCAGGGACAGCTGCTTCAGCACATCACGGATCGGCGTCCGCGACAGCTGGAAGCGCTCGGACAGAGCCGTCTCACTGATCATCGCCCCCGGCTTCAGCTCAAGGGAGAGAATCTCCTGCTTGAGGTAGGCCATTATTTCTTTTTTGGAAGTCATGGGATAGACCAACTTTCTGTTCGGGATTGTTCTTCCCCCCATTATATAGAAAAGGGATATGAATTTCATTGACAAAGATGAACGCATATTCTATGATCATTACGAATCCTATCTTGTATACAAGATCATGTCACATGTAACGCTGGTTCTGTAAGGTCAATTGTCACAAGGCTTCGAATGGTTATCATTTGTATTTATGCTTATCTTACTTAAGGAGGAAAATGACAATGAATATGACTTGGAGATGGTACGGCGAGGGCAATGACAACATCACTCTTGACCACATCCGTCAAATCCCGGGCGTTATGGGCATCGTCTGGTCACTGCACCACAAGGTGGCCGGTGAGGTCTGGGAGATGGAAGACATCCAGAAGGTTGCCGATCAGATTACAGCCAAGGGCTTCAGCACAGCAGTTGTTGAAAGCGTCAACGTTCATGATGATATCAAAATCGGACTGCCGTCCCGCGACAAATACATTGACATCTATATCGATACGATCCGCAAGCTCGCCAAGGTTGGCGTCAAGGTCATCTGCTACAACTTCATGCCGGTGTTCGACTGGACCCGTACCGAGCTGTACAAGGAGCTGCCGGACGGCTCGAACGCCCTCTTTTATGAAAAGGCTGCCATTACTGATAATCCGCGCGAGATGGTAGACCGCATCCTGAAGGGTGCCGGACAATTCACGATGCCTGGCTGGGAGCCGGAGCGGCTGGCCAAGCTGGATGAGCTGTTCGCGGCCTATGCTGACGTTACCGAAGATAAGCTGTTCAACAACCTGAAATATTTCCTGGAGCGCATCATTCCGGTGTGTGAAGAAGTGGATATCCGCATGGCGATTCACCCGGATGATCCGGCCTGGCCGATCTTCGGACTGCCGCGCATTATCCGCAGCCGCGATACGATCCGCCGCTTCCTGGACATGGTGGACAGCCCGTATAACGGCCTGACCTTCTGCACCGGCTCTCTCGGCACCAACCCGGAGAATGATCTTCCAGCGATGATCCGCGAGTTCCACGACCGGATTTATTTTGCCCATATCCGTAATGTGAAGGTGTTCGAGAACGGCGACTTCATTGAGGTATCCCACCGGGGCCGTGATGGCAGCGTAGATGTTGCGGAGGTTGTTAAGGCGTATCATGAGAGCGGCTTCACCGGTTATGTGCGTCCCGACCATGGCAGACATCTCTGGGGCGAGGAAAAGAACTGCCGTCCGGGGTATGGCCTCTACGACAGAGCGATGGGCATCATGTATCTGCTCGGCGTATGGGACAGCCTGGAGAATGTCAAGGGGGCCAAGTAATGCTGAGTCTGAGCAGAAGCAGCATCGCGGACCGGGAAGCCTGGGAAGCCGCAGGGGTAGAGCTGCCGCAGTTCGATTTCGCAGCGGTAGCGCAGAATACGTTAGAGAAGCCGGAGTGGGTTCACTTCGGGGCGGGGAATATTTTCAGAGGCTTCGTGGCGAATGCGCACCAGAAGCTGCTGGACAGCGGCAAGGCCGATACCGGCATCATCGCCGCCGAGACCTTCGACTTCGAGATGATTGACAAGGTCTATAAGCCTTACGATAATCTGACCCTGCTGGTGCTGATGAATGCAGCCGGCGACTTCCAGAAGCGGATCGTCAGCAGCATTGTCGAAGGCATCACCGCAGATAAGACGAGGGAAGCGGACTACAGCCGCCTGACTGAGATTTTCGAGAATCCCAGTCTGCAGATGGCGAGCTTCACGATTACAGAGAAGGGATATTCCCTGACCGGTCCTGATGGGCAGTACCTTGGCATTGTGCAGAAGGACATCGCCGGCGGGCCGGAGCATCCGGTTCATGCCATGAGCATCGTGGCTTCCTTCGCCTACAAGCGTTACCTGAAGGGCCAGTACCCGATGACCTTCGTCAGCATGGACAATTGCTCGCATAACGGCGACAAGCTGAAGAACGGCATGGTTACTATCGCCAAGGAATGGGCCGCCAAAGGTCTTGTAGAGGAAGGGTTCGTGGCTTACCTGGAGGATGAGCAGAAGATCACCTTCCCGCTGTCCATGATCGACAAAATCACCCCGCGCCCGTCCGAATCCGTCCAGGCAGCATTGCTGGAACAGGGAATCGGCGGCATGGATGTGATCGTCACCTCCAAGAACACGTACACTGCTCCCTTCGTTAACGCGGAGATCAGCGAGTATCTGGTCATTGAGGATAAGTTCACGAACGGACGTCCGGCGCTTGAAGAAGCCGGTATTATCTTCACGGACCGCGACACGGTTAACAACGTGGAGACGATGAAGGTAACCACCTGCCTCAACCCGCTGCATACGGCGCTGGCGGTAACCGGCTGTCTGCTCGGCTATACGCTCATTGCCGATGAGATGAAGGACGCCACGCTTCGCAAGCTCGTGGAGACCATCGGCTACAAGGAAGGCCTGCCGGTTGTGGTTGATCCCGGCATCCTGAGTCCGAAGCAATTCCTGGACGAGGTGCTGCAGGAACGGTTCGCCAACCCGTTCATCCCTGACACTCCGCAGCGGATTGCTACGGATACTTCACAGAAGGTCGGCATTCGCTTCGGCGAGACGATCAAGTCGTATATCCTGCGCGGGGATCTCGACCCTAGGGAGTTGACCGCTATACCGCTAGCGATTGCCGCCTGGTGCCGCTATCTGCTCGGCGTGAACGATGAAGGCGCTGCGTTCACACTCAGTTCCGATCCGCTGCTGGAATCGCTGCAAGCGCGGCTTGCAGGAATTACGCTGGGCGCGGATGCTGCGAAGGCCGCTGGCGTGCGCGCGGTGCTGGAGGACCAGGCCATCTTCGGCGTGGACCTGTACGCCGCCGGACTCGGCGGGACGATCGAGGGCATGTTCACCGAGATGCTGGCTGGTCCGGGCGCGGTAAGAGCTACGCTGGAGAAGTATACAGCCTGAGTGTGGGCGGGTGTGCGCGAACATAAGTAGAAAGGCTAGGCTCTCCTTGAAAAAGGAGGGCCTAGCCTTTCTTGTATGGTGAGCGTTGTAAGGATGTCGGTGGCAGGGTGATAATGTATAAACCGGTCTGCTTAGCTGAGTGTTGCGTTTCTGCTGCACCAAATCACACTAGACTGCGGAAGTTGGCCCGCGCTGGCGGTGGAAGCGGAGGCACTCTGCTCTTCATTTACTCACTTTGCCCGCTTCCGGAGGATTCAGGGGCACTTGTGCTCCTCATTTACTTGTTTAGCCAACTTTTCAGGGATTCAGGGGCACTTTTGCCCCTCATTTGCTCGTTTAGCCAACTTTTCAGGGATTCAGGGGCACTTATGCTCCTCATTAACTCAGTTGGCGCGCATCTGGATAAATCAGTGAGATTTATCCCTTTCAATTACTCCCGTCGGCCGCTTTCGGCGGAATCAGTGGGATTTTTCCCTTTCAGCCTTAGTCTCATGGAGTCTCATGGGAGCATCCTTTTCGATGCTCCAGGTATAGGCCGCCCTACTCCTGCTCCAGATACTCAAAGTAATCAAAATCCGCCGGATGCAGCGTGCCGCTGAGGTCCTGGGCGCATATACCGATGAAAGTTCCGGTAAAACGGATATAGGCCGGGAAGTCATCGGACAGATGATAGATTTCCAGGGCCGGGCCGATCTGCTCCCAAGTGGATTCGCTAACCTTGTAATAGAACTGGGCGAACTCGCCGTCGATGATGATCTTAAGCGACACGCTTACTCCGGCAGGCAACGGAATCTCAGGTGTCAGGGTGTCTTCATAGACCCCGTCCTTGGAGCGGATGAGTCCCAGGGTTCGGCCACCGAGGACTTCATCGTGCGTGATCCGCAGATAGAGGTAATCCTTCGTGTCGTAATAGACGATCAGGCCGGCCATCTGCTGGAAATGCTCCGGCTCAAAGTCGACCGAGGTCTCGGCGCTGCAGCGGAAGGCCTGCTGGCGCAGGGCGACCAGGCTCTGGCGGTGCATGGAGCTCATCGACTCCCTGCCATTCAGGCGCAGATAGCCCGGACGCTCCTGAAGCGAGAGCCAGGATTCATCAGCCGGCACGCGGAGCGTGCTCCAGCGGACATCCAGCTGCGGAGCCTCGAAGTCGTCACGCGGAGCGGCTGCGGCAAAAGGATGCGCCGGAAGATCCGGTCCCTCCACCGTTAGCGCCGGAGTGTTCCCGCCCCCGGACAGGGCCAGCCAGCCGTCGGCGGTGAATTCGACGCGCTGAATCGCAGTCTCCCGGCCCAGATTACAGTACTTGTCCTTGACCGGACGGCCGCACAGATGGACCATGTACCATTCACCGGTCTGGGTCTCGACCAGGCTGGCATGGCCCGCTTTTTGCAGCGCCAGTTCAGGGTGGCCTGCCGAGGTCAGCAGCGGATTAACCGGAGCGGTCTCGTAAGGGCCTTCAATCTGCTTTGCGCGGGCTACGGTCACCGCATGATCATACTGCGTACCGCCCTCAGCCGTAATCAGATAATACCAGCCGTCCTTCCGGTATAGATGCGGACCTTCGGTCAGCGCCAGCTCCGTTCCCTTGTAGATGTTAGTAGCCGGTCCGACCAGGCGCTGCTCTTCCACCGAATATTCCTGGAGCATAATACCGGCGAAGCTGTTGCGGCCGGTGCGGTGATCCCACAGCATATTGACCAGCCATTTGCGCCCGTCTTCATCATGGAACAGCGAGGGGTCGAAGCCGCTGCTGTTCAGGTACACAGGCTCTGACCAGGGGCCTTCGATATTCTCCGCAGTCACCAGATAGTTAGGTGTATCCTTGAAGGCACCCTGGCGGCTTTTGACATCGGTATAGATCAGATAAAAGAGTCCATTGTCGTACGTGAGGCAAGGTGCCCAGATGCCGCCCGAATCGGGGTCCCCTTCCATATTGAGCTGCGAGCTGCGGGTCAGCGCATACGTAAGCGGCTGCCAGTTCACCAGATCGCGTGAATGATGAATCCGCACGCCGGGGAACCATTCAAAGGTTGAAGTAGCAATGTAGTAGTCATCTCCAGCCCGGCAGATCGACGGGTCCGGATGAAATCCGCGCAGAATCGGATTATGAATCAGATTTCGGCTCATAGTTTCTCCTCCAATGCTTGCCGTCCTGCTTCCAGTAAGGCAATGATTTTGTCAGTGTCGTAAATGCAGCCCTTCCAGGTTCCGCCGCTGGCCGCCTGCAAAGCAGCCCACAGCCGGGTGTCCTCCGGCAGACCCGGGTCTACCGCCAGGCCCGGATGCGGTGTCCGCGAAGCCAGAATCAGCGTTCCCGCTTCCTTGGTCAGCGGCTCATCCCCTTCTCCGACCAGATTCACGCTTCCTTCCAGGTTCACGGTATCGATCCGCACCTCCACCCAGTCATTATCGCGCAGCTTGCCAAGCGGGCCGCCAGCCAGTGCTTCCGGCCCCATATGGCCGATGCAGGCGCCGGTGGAAACGCCGGAGAAGCGGGCATCCGTGATCAGGGTGACATATTTGCCGTAAGGCAGATGCTTGAGCGCCGAGGTGAGCTGATAAGTCTCCTCCATCCCCGTTCCACTCGGTCCGCGGCCGATAACGGCCAGAATATCCCCGGCATGAACCATACCCAGCTTGATACTGCGGATGGCGGCTCTCTCTGTGGTGAACACCTTCACTCGTCCGGTATGGCGATAGACACCCTCGCTGTCCAGAACGGCAGGATCGATCGCGGCCGATTTGATGACCGCTCCTTCCGGGCAGAGATTCCCGACCGGGAACGTCATGGTGGACGCCATGCCCTGGCGCTTGGCCTCCTCCGGGCTCATGATCACGGAATCCGGGTCTACACCGTCTGCTTCCAGCAGCCGCTGCCGCAGCTCCGTCCGGCGCTGCGAGCTCTCCCACCAGTCCAGATTCTCGCCCAGTGTCCGTCCGGTCACCGTCAGCACGGACTCGTCAATCAGCCCCAGCTTCCGCAGATGCAGCATAACTTCAGGGACTCCACCGGCGAGGAATACCCGGATGGTCGGATGCGGCACGGGACCGTTCGGCAGCACGCTGACGAGACGCGGCACCATCCGGTTCACCCGGTTCCAGTCCTCGACGGTCGGAACCTTCAGCCCGGCGGCATGGGCGATGGCCGGCAGATGCAGCAGCAGATTCGTTGAACCGCCGAAGGCAGCGTGCAGCACCATCGCATTCTGGATCGACTGATCTGTCAGAATGTCGCTCATAACGATTCCGTTCTGATCCAGATGCTGAAGGGCCCGGGCCGACTGGCGGCCGATATTCTTCCAAATCGGCTGCCCCGAAGGAGACAGGGCCGAATGCGGCAGTGCCATACCCAATGCCTCTGCAATGACCTGGGCGGTTGCGGCGGTGCCGAGGAATTGACAGCCGCCGCCCGGCGTCGCGCAGGCCCGGCAGCCAAGATCCGCCGCTTCTTCGAGGGACAACTCTCCGTTACTATACCGTGCCCCGATACTCTGTACCTTACCTGCGTCTTCCCCCTCCACCGGCGGAAGGGTTACACCGCCGGGGACGATAACTCCGGGCAGCTTATGCATACCGGCAAGAGCCAGCAGCATGGCGGGCAGGCCTTTGTCGCAGGTAGCTACGCCAAGCACACCCTTGCGGGTAGGGAGTGAACGAATCAGCCGCCGCAGCACGATGGCCGCATCATTGCGGTAAGGCAAGGAATCGAACATGCCTGTGGTTCCCTGAGAACGGCCGTCACAGGGATCACTGACATAACCGGCGAACGGAATTCCCTCATTCGCGGTAAGCTCCTCCGCAATCTCTTCCATCATCACGCCGATCTCCCAGTGACCGGTATGGTATCCGAGCGCCAGCGGAGTGCCGTCCTCACGCCGGATGCCGCCCATCGTTCCGAGAATCAGGTACTGGGGCCGGTTCAGCAGCAACGGATTCCAGCCCATCCCGGCATTCTGTGTCATCCCAAAAATCTCTCCGCTCGGCGCATTCCGCAGCACCTCCCCGGTGATCGGCAGCTGGCCTGCCGGACCTTCAGCAGCGGTATGTACCGGAACAGCTTCGATGATGTCTTCCTTCATAATCTCTTGTACGGTCAATTTCATATGAATCCCTTCTCTCCCTCAGAATGAATATGCCCAGATGTCTATGACAACGAGAGCTTCGCCGCAAGCAGGGTTACCTCCCGGACCGCAGCCTCCTGCTTCGCGGTGAAGGCATGCTGAAGCATCGAAGTACTGACAGCGGCAACAGCCTTGCCTGAGGCATCCAGTACCGGTGCAGCGGCGCAGCTGATGCCTTGGATAATCTCTTCGCGGTCCAAAGCATAGCCAGTTCTGCGAATATCGGCCAAGGCCGCTGTGAATTCAGCCCAATCCGTCAGCGTATGTGAGGTGACTGCGGATAAGCTTTTGCCGGAATAACGCCGTTCCAGTTCTCCCTCCGGCAGCAGCGCCAGCATCATCTTGCCCATCGCCGTCGCATGTGCCGGAAACCGCATCCCGGGGCTGGACTCCAGCCTTACCAGGGATTGCCCCTCCTGCTTGGCCAAATAAATAATCTCATCGCGGTCCAGCACCGACAGCTGAAAGGTCTCCCCCACCGCCCCGACACTCTGCACCGACTCTGCCAGAAACCGCTCTACCAGATTCATATTCTGCTTAAGCGAATCATTATAGACGGTATTATAATAGGAGATCCCGGCGCCAAGCACATACCTCTCGCCCGCATCCTTCACCACCCACCCCAGAGTCTCCATTGTGCGCAGCAGCGAGAACATCGAGCTTTTGTTAATGCCGGTCTCCTCACAGAGGTCTGTCATTTTGAGCGCTCCGGTCTGTCTTGAGATGGCCTTAAGAATCAGATCAGCCCGTTCCAATGCCGGAACCCAGTACTTCTGGTCCACACCTTCATTCCCCTCTCATAAATCCATTGATTAAGCCTTCCAAGTTCACTATAATAATCATATGTTTATAATACCAAACCAGGAGGCAAAAATAAAATGAAACTTAGCCACCCGAATGCAGGTGTCATTCCTCCCGTTCCGACCATTCTGGATTCCGCCGGAAAATTCGACCGTGACGGAATGAAGCTGCTGATCGACAGCCTGATCGCCAAAGGGGTTCACGGTCTGTTTTTCCTTGGAACGGCCGGAGAATTCACCCTGTTCACCGCAGAGCAGCGTGAGGAGATCGCAGAGCTATGCCTGGAGTATACGAATGGCCGTCTTCCGGCCTGGATCGGCACCGGCAGCAATACCGTTGCTGAGACCCTCCGGCTCTCCCGGCATGCCGCTGAGCATGGAGCTACCGGCATCGTCATTATGAATCCGTATTACTACAAGCTGAGCGGGGACGCCCTGTTCGCGCATTATGCCGCTGTGCTGGAAGCGGTCGATTTACCGCTCATGCTGTACAACTTCCCGGCCATGACAGGCCAGGATCTGACTCCGGCCTTCGTGGCCCGTCTGGCCGCACATTATCCGAATGTACTCGGCATCAAGGATACCGTGGATCAGCTTAGCCATATCCGCCAGATGATCATGCAGGTTAAGGCGGTTAGTCCGGACTTCTCCGTCTTTTGCGGCTTCGACGAATATTTGCTGCCCACGCTGGCTGCCGGAGGAGACGGAGCGATCGCTGCCAGTGCGAACTTCGCTCCAGAGCTGATGCTCGGCGTGTATGACAGCTTCAAGCAGGGGGACTTAGCCGGAGTGCTGTCCTTCCAGCAGCGGCTGATTGAGATTCCGGCGCTGTATGCCATCGATGACCCGTTCATCGCTTCGATCAAGGAAGCCGTCCGCTTGTCCGGCGTACCGGTATCCACCTTCAGTCTGGCTTCGCCTGGTATATGGAGTGCGGAGCATGAAGAGAAGCTGAAGCTGATTTTCAGCCGGGCGGGTATTGCCCAAGGGTAAGCGAAATTTATAGCACCTACTCATCCATTCTTATTTTTCACAATCACCCCTTCTATTAAGGTCAGCCCGTATTGGGGCTGGCTTTTTTTGGTGCTGGGCGGTGCTTTGTGCTTTTCCTAGTGCGGCTGCTTCTTGTGCACGGTTCCTTGTAAGGTGCCTAGTGAGGCTTCTTGCAAGGCTCTTAGTGAGGTTCCTCCTTTCTTCGCGGTGAAGGTTGGTCTATAATTTTGTTCAGATGCACAATGAGTGAAGTAGAGGCAATATTGGCGGTTACCCGCTCAAGACGAGGAGGGCGTTCCGGTTGTTTCAGCTATCGGAGAAGCAGGCGCAGGAGATTGTAGACAAGATGATGATGGACATCCCTTATAACATCAACATCATGAATCATGAGGGGATCATCATCGGCAGCGGACATAAGGCAAGGGTCGGCACCGTTCATCAGGGGGCTGTCGAGGCGCTGTCCACCGGGCAGAGGGTCGAAGTCATGGAGGACGGGCGATATGAGAAAAAGGGCACCAACGAACCGATTGTCATCGGCAACACCCGCGTAGGTGTAATCGGAATCTCCGGCAGCCCGGAAGAGGTCCGGCCCTTCTGCAATATCGTGAGAACCACGGTATCGCTGCTCATTGAACAAAGAAATACGCTGGAGCATCTGGCCAGCGAAGCCAGTCGCAAGAAGGCTCTGCTGGAGATGCTTCTTGACCATCAGGGAGCGTACTCCCAGAAACTGCGAAAAGAAGCCGCAGCCTATCAGATCGATCTTCTGCTGAAGACCACCGTGCTCTATCTCAAGCATGTGCAGCCGGAGCTGGATGAGGCGAAGCTTCTGTTCCTTCACCCGTCCTTCCAGCTCGACGGGGATACATGGGTAATCCTAGTCCAGAACCGGCCGGACTGCAGCCGACTGATCGGGGAGCTGATGCATAATCAGCCGCAGCTCCTGCTGGCCTCAAGCCGGCTGGAGACCAGCATCGCGGAGGGCTACCGCCAAGCCAAAGCTGCTCTCGGCGTTCTTCTGGCGCTCCGCCCTGCTGCGCAATCGATCCGCTACGAGGATGCGGAATTCCTGGTGAAGCTCAGTCAGGCGAAGCTGTCAGACAAGCCCGGCACGGTGATCAAGCTGGAGGATACCGCCGATCTGCTGGAGACGCTCCGCAGCTTCATCAATCACAATTGCAGCGTCTCGCAGACGGCTGAGCAGCTGAACATCCACCGCAATACACTGCAATACCGCCTGAAGCGGATCGAGAGCATCACCGGCAAGGACCCGAGGAACTTGCTGCAGCTCTTCGAGCTTACGCATGAGCTGCTGGCGTTGTATAAGTAGATACTATAAAAGAAGCACTTGCTATTAGAACTCAAAGCCTGGCGGTAGAAATCCAAACACAAAGGCGGTCGCTAACGCTCCTCCAGTTGCAAATTTCCCCTCCGCTTCTTTTTGCTTTTTGTTAATTTCTTAAGTGCTTCTTCTATAAGCTAAAATTTCAACACGATCATAGGTGGATTAAGTACATCTAATTTCCGGCTAAATGACAAGCTGGGGAGTTTATTGGAAAAAAGGCATTTAGTTCAGCCCAGCCCCCCACCGAACGCAGGTTTCCGGGTGAACAAATGTACTTTTTCCATCTAAAATACCCCAATGTACGGATTAGCGAGAATTAAATGCCCTTTTTCCACTTCTTACATGGGAGTAAGGTTGCGGTACCCCGTCAATAAAAGCAATTGCCCCGGAGGATCATATCCACTGGGGCAATTCTATGCAACGCAACTATTAGCTACATTCCAATATTCACTTACCTCTGCTATTCACTAGGTTCCGCTGCTCCATTCACTTAACTAATCTTACTGCCCGCTAAGCTTCAGCAGCCTGGCGATATTCTCGCAGGTCCGCTCGACATTGGCGGGGCCGTCAGCCAGCAGCTTCTCCAGGCTCGAAGCGCCGGGAACGATGCCGAAGACGGCGTCGATCCCTTCGGCGTAGAGCGTCTCGATTCCCTCGCCGATATAACCGGCCAGGGCGATGACTTTTTTGCCGCTGGCTTTGGCGGTGCGGGCTACGCCGTACGGCGTTTTGCCGAATTTGGTCTGGAAGTCAATCCCGCCTTCTCCGGTGAAGACGAAGTCCGCCTGCTCCAGCTTCTGCTGAAGCCCTGTGTATTCAATCACGATCTCGATTCCCTTCTGCAGCGTGGCCTGCGTAAAGATCATCAGACCCGCGCCCAATCCCCCCGCTGCACCGGCTCCGGGAAGGTCGCGGACATCCTTGTGAAGCTGCTGCTTCACCACCGCCGCATAATGGGCCAGATTGGCGTCAAGCTGCTGCACCATGTCGGGCGTGGCCCCTTTTTGCGGACCGAATACGGCTGAAGCCCCCTGCTCCCCGCAGAGCGGATTAGTCACATCACAGGCAACAATGAGCTGAACCTGCTGCAGTCTCGCATCTAGCCCGCTAACATCTACACTCGCCAGCCGTCCCAGGCTGCCGCCGCCGCGCGGAAGTAAGTCCCCCGCTTCATCCAGGAATCGGGCGCCAAGCGCTTCGGCCATTCCGGCACCACCGTCATTGGTGGCGCTGCCGCCGATGCCGATGATGATTTTGCGGATACCACGGTTCAGACATTCCAGAATCAGCTCGCCCGTGCCGTAGGTGGTGGTGATCAGCGGATTCCGCTCCGCCTTGTCCACTAGCTGAATGCCGCTGGCCGAAGCCATCTCGATTGCCGCCGTCTGGCCGTCGCCGAGAATGCCGAATTGTGCCGTCACCGGCTGTCCCAGCGGTCCTGCAACTTCCAGATAATGAATCTCTCCGCCGGATGCGTCGACAAGGGATTGTACGGTCCCCTCCCCGCCGTCCGCCATCGGAACATGGATGTAGGTTGCTTCAGGGTATATTTTGCGGAGTCCGGCCTCCATCGCTGTACATACTTCTTTCGCGGTCATGCTCTCCTTGAAGGAATCCGGCGCCAGTACAAAGGTTCTCTCTCTCATTTCCACACCTCATCTATAATATTGATCTTAGAGTAAAAATCCGTAAACCAGCGTAGCCACAATCGTCATCGTGCCGCCAACTATGGCCTCATACGGGATGAGCCCCATACGTTGCTTGATCGACATTTTCATACTGTCCGCCGTAACATGGAAGTAAGTGCCCTGCGGCAGCGAGTCGATCACCGTAGCTCCGGTATGAACCATTACAGCTGCAGCCAGCGGAGCCGTGCCCATATTCAGAATGGCCTGTCCGAAGGAGCCGGTAGCGACAATAACACCCGTGGATGTTGAGGCGGTAGCCGCAGCCATCAGTATCCCGGAGATCGGTGCCAGGAACGTCCCGGAAATCCCGGACAGCTCAATCAGATGCACCACCTGGGCGGACAGATCGGAAGCGGAGATCAGACCGGCGATACCGCCTGCTCCGATCAGGATCAGGACGGTTGCAGTCATTTTGCTAAGGCCGGAGGATGTATATTGCAGTACCTTGTTGCCTTGCCCCATCGCCAGCATCCCGATAATCCCCGCCAGCGGCAGAATGTATAGCGCATCCACCTTAAGCTTGGTCAACGCTTCGATCCCGGAGATGGAGCCGATCGGGTTAATCATGAGCAGGACGATGGCCACGAGCGGAGCCACAATAGCTCTGCTAAGCGGCGGGTAAGCGGCCGTATTCGCGTTGTCCGCACCGTTCGCAGCTTCTGCCGTGGTAACCATGACGCCTTTTTTCTTCAGCAGGGTGGCTAAGATAACGGTTACAATTAATCCGCAGATTGCCGGGATTACGCCTGCGAGCATAACATTGCTGAGATCAAGATCAAAGCCGCGCGCAGCAGCAATCGTATTCGGATTCGGTGAAATAATGTTACCTGCCTTCCCCCCGCCCGACAAGGCCAGCAGCAGCGCCAGCTTCGAGATCTCCATTTTGTTGCCTACGGATAAAGCAATCGGAGCCACAATCAGCACCGCTACCGGGATGAATACGCCCATTGCCGTAATGACCATAGTTGCCAGCGCGAGGGCCAGAATGGCCTTGCTTCCGCCGAACTTTCGGACAATAGCCTGGGCTATGGCTTCAGCCGCACCCGACTCCATCATCACACCAGCGAGCACACCGGCGGCCAGCACCCGCAGCACTGTGCCCATCACACTTTGTGTACCGCTTACAAGAACACTTACGGTCTGTTCGAGATTGGCTCCGCCGATCAGCGCCCCTACAATGGCACCCAGGAACAGAGCGTAGACCGGATTTAATTTTCTAAGGATCAGAATAATGGCAATTGCCAGTCCTGCGAGCGCTCCATACCAACCAATGATTAATCCTTCCATTTCAAATATCCCCCTAACAACTTGTTGAACACGCTCTCATTATAAGGTCTGGGGGGAGGAAAAGAATATTGATGAACGGACGAAATGCATTGTGCAAGTGACCAACGGAATAGGGGGTATATCTCAATTTTGGAATAGGTGCTCTGCAAAGAAATACGAACGGTTCTCTTTAATGATGTCGTCAACCGTATCTGATAGAAGTCAGCAAACCCACTTTTCAACTTCCCTGCCGAGCTCCTGGTGCTGGCCATCTCCTGCCCTCTTCTCCTCCAACTGTCCTAATATCATCATTATATTTCATTACTTCCCTCATCATAAGGCTTTAAAGTTCAGTCAGGGTTGCAGGATTTTAGGTGTATTGCTTATACAAACTGAGTGAGAATGATTACTTAAGAAGGTACAGCCAAAATATACTCAGACATATAGTTCAAAATCTAAAGAAAAGTATTCAGTTCTTCTTCAGTTACGAGACCTTGAACATGCAAAAAAAGCTCATTCCTACTCATCGTTCAAGTGGAAAGAGCTTTTAAAGTTTACCCAATAAAAATTATTATTCCATCTCGATGGCTAAAAGCAATAGGCACTTCAGTCTCAATCAATTCGATTCTTTCAATAATTTTCATCTTCTTTTCGTCAGGTAAGTTCTCCTTCGCCCATTCTTTTATTTTTGATAATTCTTCTAAAACAAATGGAAAATCTTCTTCAACTAAATCGATCCCAACGGAAAATACTTTAGTCCACTTTAATCCTAATTGTTCGATTGCTGGTTCCCAACATTCATTGAAGAAAGACTCAGCAGCAACAGGAATAAGAAATTTCTCTTCAAACTCATCTTTTGCATCTAAAACCATAACACTAATTGACATTACTTTTTCCCTCCAAACAATGCATCAAAAGTGTAACCAGGAAATTCTTTTCTTAATTGTTCCAAGCTATTCTCAACAGCTTGCCTTAATTCAGGAGTATCTCCATCTAATCTGAAGATGAATTTCCGGATGTCTTTTATTTGATCTAACAAAGGCACATCTGGAGTCCCATTCTTAGTAGCTCGTGTAGCTGTAGCTTCTGCAATATTATTTATTCTTTTTCTAGTTTTATCCAGTATTTGTTTATCTGTAAATTGCTGAGGTGTTTGAGCAGGTAATCCAGTTTTAGGATTGATGACATCAAGCCCCTTCGCTGCTTTATCCTCATAGAAAACACCATTTTTCAAGTCAATCTCGTCAAATTCGCCAATCGGTTTTCCAGTGCGATCAACAATTTCAACTTCTTTTATTGGTCCAGCTTTTGGCGTCCCCTCAACCCTATCACTCTTCCCCTCCAAACCATCCATATACCGCTGCTGCACCTGCGTCTTCGGCAAGGCTGGCGTATCGGGGATCTCTCCTATCTTGAAAACAAACCCTTCCGGCGTTTGCACTGCCCGTCCCAGATCCGGGAGCTTTTGCTTAATCCCTTGCAGGGCATCCTTCGCCGCTTGGCTGACGGCGTCTTCTACCTCACCCAACACTTTCCCCACTTTGCCTGCTTTGGTGACCTGGAATCCGGGGACCAGAATTGACGCGACCGAGCCCAGCATTTTCGCCTTCTCTTCGGGTGTGCCCTCGTCAAACTGATGATACGCCTTCTTCGCCGCTTCCACCAGCACTTCGGGGTGTTCGATGAGATATTGCGCTTGCTGCTTCATTTCTGTGGTGGTTTTGACCGGGTCTACCACTAGCTTGAAGGCAAAGGTTGCCGTATCCGCCACGCCCATGACGACCTCTTTCACCAATCCTTCGGTAAAAGCCAGCACCACCGCGTCCGCCTGACGAACCCAATGCTCCCCTTTCGTTAACCCGTATGTCTGTTTCAGCCACTCTACATAACTCGTAT
This sequence comes from Paenibacillus sp. FSL R7-0128, assembly GCF_038002245.1. Taxonomy (NCBI): domain Bacteria; kingdom Bacillati; phylum Bacillota; class Bacilli; order Caryophanales; family Paenibacillaceae; genus Paenibacillus; species Paenibacillus sp. FSL R7-0128. Next base: position 5,254,517 of record NZ_JBBOCD010000001.1, read on the forward strand.
ACATCGGAGTGAGATATTCATTCGGCACATAGACTTTCGCCTGATAAAAGTCCCAGGTGGTCTCATTTTCCTTGTTGTCTGCGGTAATTGGCGTGCCGTCCGGCAGCGTAAGCGGCGGCCCGTTCAACCGCCGCTCCGCTTCGATCTGCTCCTGAACCTGCTTAAGAGCCGCTGCGATCTGAATTTCCTGCCGCTTGGCTGCAAGCTGACCCCGCGCATATGCTCCGGCGGCAGTCTTCTCCATCGCCAGCCGCAGGAGCAGCAGATATTCTTCGTTATGTAGTAAGGGGACCTTGTCCGCTGTAATCGACGGATCATACTCACAGGCGGTAACCGCTGGTTGCTTATAATGGGCGCTTAGATCCTTGCCGGATTCATAGTAGATCTTGGCTACGCCTAGAGAAGCCAGCTTCTGCCGGGCCTCTTCGGCCTTCGCATGAACAGCCTCCATCTGGGCCTGATTGCCGAACGCCTGATACACTTTGAAGGCCATCTGTGCCTTGGCGATCTGAGTCCGCGCCGCGAAGATATCGTTCAGCTTACTTTGTGCAGCGATACTTTCTACGGTCAAGAGGCCGGAGGTCTGAATGACATTCCTGAGCTGCTGCACCACCGGGTCCCTGCTGAGTTCATCTTTTCCCGATAGAGCGGCAATCGAAGTGATGAGGTTCGTCGCACTTCGCTGCACAAATTCGGGGATGGAGACCCGTCCGGTGGCTGATTGCAGCCCCAAGCTGCCGAAAGCAGCGAGCAAAAGATTAAACTGCCTCGTCAGCTTGTCCGCCTGCCGCTTATTCTCTTCCTGCAAATCCGAGACGCCTCTCAGGGCGACCCGGATAATATCCTCTAATTTCTCCGCTTCTACGGTTAATTCATTGATCAGGACCTGGGCCTTGATCATATGATCGCCCATCGGAATCCCGCCCCAGCCGCTGGACTGGCCCTTCAATTGAAGATATAGCCGATTGGTGTCCTGACTCACTTGGCCGATCTTCGTTTGCAGGCGCCTGACTTCATCTTCGTTAAATACTAGCTTTGTTGATGCCATCTTCACCCTCCCGTCGTACACCATACTTACCTGTAAGTTATGTACACAAATTCATAGAATCATGGACTTGCAACTTCTTGCAAATATACGGAGTTCTAAGATAATTCATTAACTCGCTTGAAAGATACTTTTTCTGGTATTGATCCAAGGTTGTATTTATGATTACGTTACCATCCAAGTAGAAGTCACCGGGCCAAATGTATGTGGAAAACCGAATACAATGTGCTTCCGCGAAGGGATTCGGGCCAATGTATGCCAAAAACAGCATACGTTGCGCTGGTGAGCAGGTGTGTGGTCCGAATGTATGCCAAATACAGCACACATTTGCTTGCACACAGGCGCTCGGGCCGAATGTATGCCAAAAACAGCATACATTCGGTTCTGGTGCGCAGGTGTGGCCCGTATGTATGTGGAAAACAGCATACATCTGCTGGCGCGCAGGCTAGTGGCTCGAATGTATACGAAAAACAGCACACATTGTACCGGTGCGCAGGTACATAGGCCAAATGTATGCGATAAACCGAACACAATAGATGGTCCCGCGTACTTCTTCAGAATGGAGTTCCAGCATTCCATCTAAGTATTCAATATTTATCCAATATTGATGTGCAGATCCCTTTATTATCGGAATTCGTTTCCATAAAGTTTATCAAAAAAATATTTTCATGACATATATTGGCTGACGGTTTCGCGCTATACTCTATTGTAAGCGTTATTATAATTGTGCTTACGGAGGCGATTTCATTCGTGTATACCCGTATCATCACCTTCATGAACAACCTGAAGCTCAGGACCAAGCTCTTTCTCTCTTTCGGCAGCGTCGTCCTGATTCCGGTGCTCATTGTGGGGGTGTTCCTGACCAGTGAGCTGCGGAATATGGCGATGAACAATGCGCTGAAGCAGATTACGGCGAATGTCGACCGTGTGAAAAAACGGACCAGTGAGATGCTGAACGTTCCGGTGGATATCGTCTACCGCCTGTCCAATGACAGCCGGCTGGAGGAGGCTGCGAATCACCGGTACGAATCAGTCTATGATGTGGTGCAGGCCTATTGGGATTATCCCGACTTCCGGGATTTCGTCCGCCTGTACAAAGAAATCTCCAGCATCCGGCTGTATATCGACAACCCGACGGTGCTTAACAACTGGGAATTCCTCCAGGCTGATGCCGCAGTTACCCGGGAGCCCTGGTACCAGCTCGCCCTCGCCCAGAAGGGACTCGCGTTCTGGAGTTATATCCCCGACAGCCGCAACGGCCAGTATTATCTCAGCCTGATCCGCAAGGTGGACTTCCTCAAGCAGCGCACAACCGGTGTGCTGGTCGTGAATGTCAATTCGGATCAGCTCAGCAGCATCCTGAAGCAGGAGACCTTCGAGACCTTTATCGTCGATGAGAACGATCATATTGTCGCCTCCAACCGGGCAGGTACCCTCGGCAAGTCGCTGCACGAAATCAACCTGAAGCCGCTGTCCACCCTTGCCGGGCACGGGCCTGCGGATATCACGATCGACGGGCAGTCCTTCAAAATGCTGATCGACGATTGGCATCCTGTGGGCAGCCTGAACAGCCTGCGGATCATCTCTATTTTCTCCGTAGAGAGTATTGTAAGTGAGCCTAACCGGATTATTTCCCTGGCTTCTTCCGTCATTATCTCCTCCCTATTCCTTGCAATCATCCTAATCTACTACTTCTCCCGCCTGCTCACCGGACGCATGCTGCATCTCAGCAAGCATATCTCCAAGGTTGCCTCCGGCAATCTGGAAGCCAGGCTCGTGATCGACGGCAAAGATGAGATCGGCCAGCTGGCCCGGCAGTTCAACCACATGGTCCGCAATGTCAACGAGCTGATGAGCGAGGTGCAGGAGTCCAACCAGCAGAAGAATGCTATCCTGCTGAAGCAGAATGAGATCAAATTCAAAATGATGGCCAGCCAGATCAACCCCCATTTCCTGTTCAATGCCCTGGAGTCGATCCGGATGAAGGCCCACACCCGCGGCCAGACCGATATTGCACAGGTCGTCCGGCTGCTGGGCAAGATGATGCGCAAGAATCTGGAGGTCGGCGGGGGCAGAATTACCCTGCAAAGTGAGCTGGAGACCGTAAACTGTTACCTGGTCATCCAGAAATTCCGCTACAATGACCGGCTCGCCTACGAGCTGTATGTTGATCCGGCAGCGAATACCTTAAAAATTCCGCCGCTTATTATTCAGCCGCTGGTGGAGAATTGTGTCATACACGGCCTGGAGGACCGGATGGACGGCGGAATGGTCCGGGTGGATATCCGGGTGGAGGATGCCCTGCTTAAGGTTCAGGTCTCCGATAACGGAACCGGAATCCCGCCGGCCCGGCTCGCAGAGCTGCGGCAGATGCTGGACAATAACGATGACTATGAGACCCACAGTATCGGAATGCGTAACATCCATCTGCGGCTGAAGCTGACCTACGGCCCGGAATGCGGCCTGGTTCTGTCCAGCCAGAGCGGATACGGCACACAGATCAGCTTCGCCATCCCTATAAGGAGTGATTCCTATGTATAGTGTGTTAATTGTTGATGATGAATTGTCTATCCGCGAAGGGCTTGTTACTCTGTTGGATTGGGAGAGTCTGGGCTACCGGGTAGTGGATACAGCTGCCAACGCGGTTGAAGCCAGGCATAAGGCTATGCTGTATTCTCCGGACCTGATGATTGTCGATATCCGTATGCCCGGGAAGGACGGGCTGGAGCTGATCGGCGAGCTGCGGGAGGATCATGAGGAGCTGCATATTCTCATCCTGAGCGGCTATGCCGACTTCAGCTATGCCAAGCGTGCACTGTCTTACAATATCGATAACTATCTGCTTAAGCCAGTCGATGAAGAGGAATTGCAGCTGTATCTTACGGGCCTATCCACCGTACTGAATGCGCGGCTGACGCACCGCAAGAATCATGAGGCTGTTAAGGTCTGGAGCCGGGAGATGCTGGTTCAGTCCCTGCTGATGGAGAGCAGTCTGCATCCCGCCCCGGCGCTGATGGAGTCGGCGCTGGAAGCAGGGCTGCTCTGGGATGCCTACCAGATCGTGCTGATCCGGCTGCTGCTCCAGGATCATGCGGACAACGGACCTTCCAGCAGCGTCAAGTCCCGGCTGACGTCAAGCTTCGAGGACAATAGCCGGGGCATCGTATTCGCGCTTGATTCTTATCTCGGGGTGCTGCTTCAGCCCTCTTATCAGAAGGAGCTGGTAAGCAAACGGATGGCCCGGCAGATCCGTGAGGCCGCTGCCGCTGAAGGACTGGAGTGCATCATCACCGCCGGGGATATGGTGGACAGTCTGGCGGAGCTGCAGCTCTCCCATCAGTCGGCGCTGGCGCGGATGAAGGATCACTTCTTCTATGATGAGCCGGGGATGATCGGCCCGGATTCGCTCAAGCTGAAGCAGGGGCTGCCTGCGAACCCCCAGGATACGGAGAGCAGGCTCGCCCCTGTGATGGACCGGCTCTATTTCGCCATGGATACCGGCAATCTCAGCGTAATCTCTGACCTGATCCAGGAAGCAGGGGACCTTATGGCTGCTGCGGGATTATCCGAGATGGCGGTGAAATCCTACTATGTCCGGGCCGTTACTACTATGTCCGGCAAGCTCTCCGTTCATTATAAGGAGCTTAGCGCTGCGCAGAGCCTGATGGAGGAGCAGATTCAGCAGATCTACAGGCATACCTCCCTCCCCCAGCTCCAGCGTTATATCTCAGGTCTGCTGGAGGAATACGCTGGCGGGATTATACGCGACGATATGGATGTCCTGATGAAACGGATGGTCGATCTGATCCACCGGCACTATGACGAGAATCTGAAGCTGGAGACGCTGGCCGATGTGTTCACCTATAGCAGTGCCTATCTGGGTAAGCTGTTCAAGAACACCATGGGCTGCTCCTTCAACACTTATCTGGATACGATCCGCATTGAGAAGGCCAAGGAGCTGCTGGATCAAGGCTGCAAAATCCATCAGGCTGCCAGCAGTGTCGGCTTCAGCGATGTCGATTATTTCCGCGAGAAATTCAAAAAAATCGCAGGCATCTCCCCTTCCGCTTACCGGAGAAAGGAGCCGGAGAATGTTTTTTCAGAAAGCGCTTACGAAAAAGACTGATTTTCCCCTGTTTTTACACTCAAATCTTCGGGTGTTTCCCGTCCTGGCGGCAGATTATGATAAAGCTATATCGAAGGAGGGACATAAATGAAAGCGATTACCACCACGATGAAGCCGGAGCCGAAGAAATCTGCTGCAAGCTTCTGGGGGAAATTCCGGCAGCAGAAATACCTCTATATGATGGCTGTTCCTTTTGTCCTCTGGGCCTTTGTCTTCAGCTATCTTCCGTTATGGGGGTGGATGATGGCCTTCCAGAAGTATAAGCCGGGCAAATCCTTTTTCGAGCAAAAATGGGTCGGCCTCCAGTACTTCCGGGAGCTGTTCCAGGATGAGCAATTCTTCAACGCCCTGCGCAATACGCTGGCCATGAGTATTATGGGACTGCTGGCAGGCTTTATCATTCCGATTATCTTCGCTATTCTGCTGAATGAGGTACGGCTGCAGGTGCTGAAGCGCTTCGTTCAGACGGTGTCGTATCTGCCTCACTTTGTGTCCTGGGTGGTTGCCGCCGGGATCATTACCAAGATGCTCTCCACGGACAACGGCGCAGTCAATGACCTGCTGATGGGTCTTCATATCATCAGTGAGCCGATCCAGTTCATGGCGAAGGGCAATCTGTTCTGGGGCATTGTTACCGCCTCGGATGTCTGGAAGGAGACGGGCTGGAATACGATTATCTATCTCGCCGCCATCTCAGGCATCGGGCCGGAGCTGTACGAAGCAGCCAGGGTGGACGGAGCCAGCCGGCTCCAGCAGGTGCGTCATATTACTTTTCCGGGCATCCGGGGTACCATCGTGATCCTGCTAATCATGTCCATCGGCCATCTGATCAGCATCGGGTTCGAGAAGCAGTTCCTGCTCGGCAACAATCTGGTGCGTGACTACTCGCAGACTCTCGACCTGTATGCCCTGAATTACGGGCTGGGGATGGGACGGTTCTCCTTCGGGACGGCGATTAATATTTTCAATTCCGTGGTGAGTGTAATTCTGCTCTTTACGGCCAACGGCATCTTCAAAAAAATAACCAAGGAAAGCATCATATAGGAGGCCCTGCTCATGATTAAAAAACTGGCTGCGGCATCCTGGTCGGACCGCATCTTCGATTTGGTTGTTTATCTGGCGATTACGGTCGTAACTGTTGCTACGCTGTACCCTTTTCTGAACGTGCTGGCGATCTCCTTCAATGACTCGACGGACAGCATCAAGGGCGGGATTACGATCTACCCCCGGATGTTCACCTTCAAGAATTATGAGACGATCTTCGCCTTCTCCGGACTGATTACCGGGTTCAAAATTTCGGTGCTGCGGACGATTATCGGGACCCTGCTCGGACTGGTCAGTGCCTCCATGCTGGCCTTCACCTTAAGCCGGGTGGACTTCCAGGCCCGCAAGTTCGTCTCTACCTTCCTGGCGCTGACGATGTACGTATCGGGAGGTCTGATCCCCTTTTACATTCTGATTAAAGATCTGCATATGATGGGTACCTTCGGCGTGTATGTTCTACCCGGTCTGGTGAGCGCCTTCAATGTGTTCGTGATCCGCTCCTTCATCGACGGGCTACCGTACGCTCTTCAGGAATCTGCCAAGCTGGACGGAGCCAATGACTTCACCATCTACTGGCGTGTTATTCTGCCTCTGACCAAGCCAGCCTTGGCAACCATCGCCCTGTTCCTGGCCGTCGGCCAGTGGAATGCGTGGATTGACACCTATTTGTATAATGGCTCGAAGGACTCGCTGACCACCCTGCAGTTCGAGCTGATGAAGGTCATTCAGAGCACCACGACCAACGCGGATAATTTCCGCGGACGCAATATGACAGAGGTCATGGCCCAGATCTCCCCGGAATCGGTCAAAATGGCAATCACCATTGTCGTCACCGTTCCCATTCTGATTGTCTATCCGTTCCTGCAGCGCTATTTCGTCAAAGGCATGACGCTGGGTTCGGTCAAAAGCTAATCGGCTTAAGCGGTATCTTCAGGCTGAGGCCTGTGAATACAATATGATTCTACCAGACAAAGGGAGGGTTTCAATTCATGACAAGAAAGACGGCGAAACCGGTTGTGGCGCTGATGGTGCTGACCTTGCTGCTCAGTGTGCTGGCAGGCTGCGGCGGGGGCAATAATAACGGCAACAAGAATACGGCTGAGAATACCGGGGCCAAGGCCACGAACAGCGGCAATGCCACGGCAACAGCTGAGGCTACGGCGGCGGCTGAGGACCTAAGTCCCCTGACACTATCCTTCTTCGCGGAAGACCCCAATCCGAACTGGAACAATATGAAGGATGAGGTCAGTACCGTCATTACGCAAAAGACGGGCGTCACCCTCGATGCCGAATTCGCTGTCGGTGATCCGCAGCAGAAGATTGCCCTCATTGCAGCGGGCGGGGATTATCCCGACATTATCTCGGCTAAAGGCGACATCGGCAAGCTGGTGGATGCCGGCGCGGTCCTTGATCTGACCGATCTGATCGATAAGCATGCCCCTAACATTAAGCGCGTACTCGGCGATAATCTGGCCCGCGCCAAGTACACGAATGAAGACCAGTCGATCTACGCTATCCCAACTTGGGCAGCAGTGGATGAGAAGAAATTCGTAGCGGGCGGCGGCTTCGAGCTGCAACACCGGGTATTGAAGGAAGCCGGGTATCCGGAGATCCGCACGGTGAAGGATTATGAGAACGTAATCAAAGCCTATCTGGAGAAGCACCCTACGGATGAGAACGGCAACAAAAACATCGGCGTCTCCCTCAACGCGGATGACTGGCATATGTACATTTCCGTCACCAACCCTGCGGTAGCTACGACCGGCGGCTCCGATGACGGTGAATATTACATCGATCAGGAGACTCATGAAGCGATCTACCACTTCCGCCGCCCGGAAGAGAAGGAGTATTTCCGCTGGCTGAACCACATGAACGATATCGGCCTGCTTGATAAGGAGAGCTTCGTGCAGAAATACGACCAGTACAAAGCCAAAGTAGCGACTGGACGCGTGCTTGGCCTAATTGACCAGGACTGGGACTACAATGACGCACAGCAGGCGCTCAAAGCCGCCGGCAAATTCGATCAGACTTACGGACACTATCCGGTCACTCTGACGGATGAATACAAGGAAACCAGCTTCTGGCCTACCGGCTTCATGGGCGGCTACGGCATCTCCATCTCCACTACTAACCCCGATCCGGTGCGGACGATCAAGTTCCTGGATTACCTGGCCTCCGATGAAGGTCAGATCCTGAACAACTGGGGTGTTGAAGGCAAGCACTATAAAGTGGAGAACGGCAAACGCGTAGTTCCGCAGGAAGTCCAGGACCGCATCAACAACGACAACACCGCCTTCACGAAGGAAACGGGCATTGGCTTCTACTGGAACATGATGGTTCACTACGGTGACGGTGCCAAGGATTCTACGGGCAACTACTACACCAAGAACTTCCCTGAGCAGCTGGTTCTGGGCTATAGCGATGTTGAGAAAGAGACGCTGGCAGCCTACAAAGCTACGACCTGGAAGGACCTGTTCCCGAAAGAAGAGGAATTCAAGGAGAAAGCCTACGGCGCAGCCTGGAACATTTCCATTCCCGGTGAGGATGAAGTCTCCATTCTGGGCAATAAAATGAAGGATATTACGTGGAAACGCATCCCGCAGGCCATTCTGGCCAAACCGGCGGAATTCGATAAAATCTGGGATGATTACATGGCCGATCTGGAAAAAGCCGGCGTTAAGAAAATGGAAGCTGGCTATACGAAGTACGTGCAGGACCGTGTGGAGCTGTGGACCAGCAAATAAACAATTCAGATAGCTTGAGCTAAAATGCACAGATCAAAGGAGTAGTCGCCACTGCGGAGATTTTGGACTTCCGGCCGCTGTTGTTTCCAGATTCGCTGATTAAGACCGCTGGTTGCGGTAGAAATCCGGAAACAAAGGCGGACGCTAACGCTCCTACAGTTCCAAAATCTCCTCCGTCGCTCCCTCCTTTATCTGAAGTTTTATAGTTCAACCTATATTTCAGTGCAGAAGGACACCCGTGCGGGAAATAGCACGGGTGTTGTTTGCTGTGCTAGGATGCTGTAGGCGCTGGAACGATCGCAACTGCATTTTGTACAACAGAATGCTATAAAAAGGGCTTCGAAATAGAATCTATTGTATCCAGTACAATTGAATGTTGAAAAAAGGCCATTTTCCACCCAAAACACAACATTCTACTGTATGAAATACAATAGACTCTCATTTTACGGTCAGCTATGCCTTTTCTATTGCAGGAAATACAATCTAGCTATGCAGCTCGTGGTAAGTTTTGTTAATCATTTCGGTGTATATGGAAGGCGGGTATTCCTTCACCTGATCGTAGGCGAATTGGGACAACCGCAGTGCTTCCTCCTTCATGCCCCGGCGCATACAGATCTGTGCGCGGTAAGCATAAGCTGTCAGCAGGTTGGCGCGGTCAAGCGGGTGGTAGACCTGATCACCCGGCTCGGCTTTGGACAGGCTGATCAGCGCTTCATCGTCCTGGCCGAGATGATACCTTGCGATGCCGGACATGAGCTGGACGCTGGATGCGTAATGTTCATCCTCCTGCGGATACTGCTCCGCCAGCGCAAGAACCTTGCTGTACTCTCCCTTAGCTACCGCAAGTCTGATCTCTCCGATCACCACCAGCTTCAGTGAATCCTCAGATTCGGTGAATTCTGCGAATGCTCTGGCCTTTTTCATGGCCTCCTCTGCCGCCAAGGTCTCTCCTTCGGTCAGCGCCAGGATACCGAGCACCCGGTACAGATGATCCGTCATATAGTAGATTCCCTCTTCCCGTGAAACCTGCAGCGCCGCCAATGCAGCTTCACGGCTTCCCGCATAATCCCCCAGGGCAGACAGACTAATACTCTCGGCATAATGAAGATCGATTTCAAAGATAAAATCATTCCCCACCTTGTTATCCTCATACTCCTTGCGGACCCGGCGAATCAGCTCCAGCCCGTCCGCGTATCTGTTCTGTGCGAAATTCAGGGCATAGGAAATATACTGCACCTTCGCCCGTTCCACGAATAAGCCGAAGCGTTCATAGATCAGCGCTGCCCGTTCCAGCTCCGCTTCCCCGCCTCCGGCTCCCGTATAGAAAAGGGAACTTACATAGAACTCCAGCAGACGCGCAGCATCAATCGTCATCGGAAGCGTACGCTCCGTGAGCGGCTGGAGCCGCTGGATGACCTCCCTGTAATTCTTCGCCTTGAACTCGGCCTCCATCTCCCGGACTAGCGGAGCCAGCTCCGCCTCCTCCTCACCTTCGAGGAAGTATCCCGGATCAACTCCCAGCCTGCCGGCCAGAACCTGCAAGCTGTTCATCGAGGGCAAGGCGCGTCCATTCTCGATTTGACTCAGCATGCTCTTGGTCATATAGTCTCCGGCAAGGTCCGTCTGCGTAAGCCCCTTAGCCTTGCGCAATTGCTTGACTTTCTCTCCGATAGTTTGTTTGGTGGTCATCTGCTTGCCAACTTTCCAGGTAGCTTTTCTTTTCAGTATAGCTTACCTATACCCTAAGAGAAAGCTGGAAATACGCTAAAGTTAAATTATATTAAACTTTTTATTGCATTCTTAATTTTTTACTCATACAATAAGTTTAATTAAACTTAACTTTCGATCAAAGGGAGTGCTATTATGTCTCAAATAACATCCGCAGCCCATGATAAGGCAGCGACTAACCGTAACATATTTCTCTTCTTCAGCAGCAAGCTGGTCTCTGTTCTCGGCTCCAGTATGTACACCTTCGTAGCTGGTCTGTTCATTCTGAATGAGACTGGGTCAGGGAGCAGCTTCGCCGTTACACTGCTGTGCGGGCTGCTGCCCGGTATCCTGCTGGCCCCCTTCGCCGGTGTGCTCGCCGACAGAGTTAACCGCCGCAGGCTGCTGATCGGCTCGGACCTGGCCAGTGCCCTGATTATGTCCCTGGCCTTTCTATTCGTCTCGCTGGAGGGAATGTCCCTATGGACTATCTATCTGTCGCTCATTCTATTATCTATCTGCTCTACCTTCTATAGTATCTCAGTCTCCTCCTCGATGATGATGCTTGTAGACAGCGGCTCCGTCCAGCGGGCCGGATCACTGAATCAGATTGCCGGATCGGCTGGCCACCTGCTGGCTCCGATTCTCGCCGGTCTTCTGTATGCCTTCCTTCCCCTTCAGGATTTCATGCTGCTGAACGCGGCAGGCTTCATCGTTTCGACCGTGATGGGCTGCATGCTGAGATACAAGCCGATTCCACGGCTTCATGCTGCCCTTGAACCTGCCGAAGCCGCTGGCCCCCAGCCGCTCCGCGAACGTCTGGGCACTGCTGTTAACGGGGTACGCACGAATCTGAAGGAAGGCTTCGCTTATGTGATCCGCCGTCCGGTCCTCCGCTCCCTGATGGGGATTGTGTTCTGGATTAATTTCTTCGTCGTCGCCTTGAATGTTGTGCTGCCCTACGTTGCAGTACAGACACTCGGACTCTCCTCGAAGCAATATGGAGTCCTCGAAGCGATGCTGGCGGCAGGCGTACTGCTGATATCGCTGCTGCTTGCTATACTTCCCCAGAGCAAGAGTCCGGTGAAGCCGATCCTCGGAGGCTTAAGCGCGCTGGGAGTGTTATTCCTCGCACTGGCGGTTCCGCTGCTGCTGCATTTCACCCCGAAGGCCACCTTCCTTCTCTTCCTGCCGCTGCTCCTGCTTGTCGGTATCATAATTATGATCATCAATATTCCGATCCAGGTATATCTGCAGCAGACCACTGAGGAAGAGTATCGTGGACGCGTATTCGGGCTGGTGGAGGGCATCGCCGGTTCCATCGCTCCGCTCGGAATGCTGCTCTATGGAGTCCTCCTCGACCGGATTCCCGGCTCGTTCATTCTGCTCGTCTCCGGTGCAGCTATTCTGGCGGTCACGCTGGCCGGACGGAGAGGCCTCGTCCGCAGCGGTGCCGCTGATCAACAGGCCGCTCAGGGGAAGACAGAGCAGGCGGGGGCCTGAATGTCTGTCTGAATTGACCATAGCTGGCAAGCTGTCCAATTGATACGCTTAACGCAGCAGAATCTAATCAAGGAGGCGGAACATTATATGTATGCGCACCACAGGCAGACGCTGGAGAAGCTGGCGGAGAAGCTGGAGCAAGACCCTGCTTGTCTGGCGGCAATCACCAGCGGATCTGTAGCCAAGGGAACCGCCAGCGAGACCTCGGATGTAGATGTTCATCTGGTCTTCACCGATGAAGCCTATGCAGAATATGAGCGGAACGGTAAGCTTTCCTACGTGGACCGGGAAGTCAGCACCTATGAAGGCGGATATGCTGATATCAAGGTGATCAACCGCCGGTTTCTGGAGCTTGCCGCCCGGCGCGGCAATGAGCCGACGAGGTATGCTTTTACCGGTGCAGAGGTGTTATTCTCCAGAATTCCGGAGCTGGATGAGCTGGTGGCCCGGATTCCTGTCTATCCCGGAGAGAACCGCGAGCGTAATTTGCGGGAATTCTGCGCTCAGATCTACCTGCACGGGCTATATTTCGCCAAGGAAGCGGGCCAAAAAAATGACGCCTACCTGCTCGCTCATACGGCGGTCCAACTGGTGTTTTTCAGCGGACGGATGATTCTGGCGTATAACCGGCTGCTTTTCCCAAGCCCTAAAGGGCTGCTGGATGCTGTCGATGCTGCGGAAGCCAAGCCGAAGAATTTCCGTACACTGGCAACAGAGCTGCTGCAATCGCCCAGTGCACATAAGAGTGTGCGCTTCGCCGCGAAGATGCTGACTTTCTATAATCATGGCTTGTCCTTCGAGCAGGCACTCGGGATCTATGTGCTGAACAACGAGCGTGCCTGGATGGAGCAGCCTCCTTCCTTGCAGGATCGCTAGTGTAGACAGACATTCATATTCGGCATACTTACTGGAACCTCCAGCGGAATAGTGGAACAGCAAAAAGCGTCCCCCACAAAGGGAGTCGCTGTTTGCTGTTGCTGGAATTAGCTGCTGTCAATGATTTCACTCTGCTAGCACAATCGCTATAGTGGAAGCACCTCAGAGACCTGGCGCCGCTGCGCCTCAGCCATGATCCGGGCTTGCAGCTGCACCCGTTCCCAGGTAGCACTCAGGCCCTCGGCCTGCTGCCCGCTCATGATCGCTGCAAAAGCCTCCAGCTGGCCCACATAATAGTTCAGCGGTTCGAATTCGCATAGGGTGGTACGGTTGTCCGGCAGATCATGCCGGATTTTGAGCTTATAGAACCCCTTGATCGGCCGGAAGAAATCGGGGACCGTCAGCACGGTATGGTCGAAATACAGGGTATGCGAGGCCCGGAAGGGCAGCTCGAAGGAAGTGAGGCACTCAGCCCGCAGCCCGTTCTTGTATTGCAGCGCCGCCTGAAAGGTCCAATCGCAGCCATCCGGCCCGTCAAAGGCCGACTGTGCCAGGATCTCCTCCGGCTCAAGACCGGCAAGGGTCTGCACGAATTGCAGCCAATAGCAGCCCAGATCGGCAAAAGCGCCTCCGCCCTTAGCCTTAACACTCCGGTAATTTCCGGCATGCCTGTTCTTGGCAGGAACGGAGATTCGGGTGCTGATCCTGCGCAGCGCGCCGAATTCGCCCGAATCGACGATGCCCTTCAGCGCCTGCTGCCAGGGGTGACAGGCAATCATCAGCCCCTCAGTGAGCTTCGGAGCTGCAGGGTTGTCCTTCGCCAGCCTTAACTGTTCCGCTTCTTCAGGATGGAGACAGATCGGCTTTTCCACCAAGACATGCTTGCCCGCATTCAAGGCCCGGATCGCCCACTGCGCATGAAGCTCATTGCTGAGCGCAATATATACTCCATCCAGATCGTCCAGCTCCAGCAACTCGTCCAGACTAGCCGCCACATAGGGAATTTGGTACGCCTCGGCCATAGCCTCCGCTTTCGCCAAGGTACGGTTGGCAATCGCCGTGATCTTCACCTTGTCCACTATCCGTGCCGGCTCCAGCATCGCTGGAACCGCAATACTCGAGGCGCCCAGAATGCCGAGCTTATAGCTTGGCTCCTCTACCACACTGCTCATATCTGAGCCAGCGCAGCGTAGGTGTTCAAGTACAGCACATTACATTTGGAGCAGGCCGGAGACAAGCCTTCATCCAGAATCCGCCGCAGCCGGTCGTAGCGGGCAGAATTCCATATTTCGGTGAGCGAGTATTCATTCACATTGCCAATAGCCAGCTCCCCAAAAAATTTACAGGCGCTCACCATGCCATTCGGGGCAATATCCACCCGGGTACTGAGCGCCAGACATTTCGACGTACTGCGGGATTTCATCGGCTTGCCGGCCACGAAATCCTCAATCTCATCAAAGTCCAGCCCCGGCTGATAACGGATTCGGGTATTATTCCAGGTATTGCTGTTAATCCGCCGCAGGTCTTCCGTCAGTCTGCTGATATTCTCCGGCTGGATATGGTATTTGAACGCATGCCAGCTGCTCCGGTGATCCGGCGGAAGCTCGGCCAGCCACTGGAAGTGTTCATCGTAGAAGCGGTCCATTGCAAAACTGGTATCTTCCGAGATATACCATGGGAAGCAGAGCAGGACAAGATCCACACCCTTTTGTTCAAAAAACTCCACCAGCTCATATAATCTCCCGATCATATTGTCGTTGATCACATTATGCACCGAGATCCGGCCGCGGAAGCGGCCCTGCTCGCGCAGCTCCAGCAAGCGGTCAACGGCGTCGATGACCTTCTGGAATGAATTCTTGCCGCGCAGGAAATCATGCTCCTCCTGGAACCCCTCGATCGGGATCAGCAGCTCCAGATTGTCCGAGATTGCACACAGTTCCTCCTCGAACTTAGGGATCATATAGGCATTGGTACAGATCGTAGTATCGCGGGGATGCTCCTTAAGAAGGTCCAGAATCTCCTTGGCCTGCCGGTGAAACAGCGGCTCGCCTCCCCATAAATACAGGCGGGACTGCGCTTCATCCGTCTCCTCCAGCAGCCTCTGGATCATTCCCAGATCCATATCCAGATTCTGCTCGGCGGTATCCATATCATGATGGTAGCCGGATTCATTCCATTGATAGCAATGCTTGCAGCGCAGATTGCAGCGGTTGGTCAGCTTGAGGGACATAATCTCCGGCATCACTGTCTTGAAGCCGGGATCATGCTTGCGTTCCCTGTGCGGGACCACCACATTCTTGATCGTACGTTTCAATGCCTCGAAGGACTGCTCGTCCAGGCTCACTCTGCTGGTTGGCTGCATTAGCTTCTCCCTCCTGCTGTGGATAATTGTTCAGCATAGCTTGCCGCATAGTCCGGGTATTGACCTCTAGCGGCTCTGAGATTATTCGCCAGCTTGCGAAGTACATCATCATCATATCCTGACTCGGCCCATTCCCCGTAAGTAATACCGTAACCAAGCCCGACCCACAGATCACTGTTGATCTTCTCATGCGGGCCGAAGGGATCGAGCAGCACCAGCGGTGTGCCCGAAGCCAGGGAATCTATCAAAGCGCCGCCGCCCGGCTTGCTGATGACTGCGGACGCCTGCCGGATGACTCCGTACATCCCCTCCCCGTAGCTCTGGCAGGGCGGGAAACGCTCTGTCCGGTTACCGGTTACTTCTGCAAACGGCGGGAAGGTATACTGCCCGCTGTCGTCCTTCGTCCAGGTCCGCCACTGCGGATCATTCATATAATAACGTCTGCCGCGGACAGGCCCGCCGATCTCCTCAATGCTGTAAGCGGCAATATCCAGCTCGTACCCCGCCGACTCCAGCGCGTCAAATTTCTCGCGGAAGGTGCCGATTCCCCAGCCGCCCCCATGAACGACCAGCCGCCCGTTCCTCGCCGCAGCAGGCAGTGCTTCCCCAGATCCGGCATCGATGCTGCACAGAATCTCCTGCTTCCCGGGATCATACATGCTTACTTCATGGTAGCCTTCTGCGTAAGCCGGATTCAGCTTGCGCAGATTCTTCCACGATGGCGACAGGTCAGCGTCAATATACAGCAGGTCAGCATACACGCTTACCCCCGCCAGCTCACGGTACTGGTCCATAACATGCACCCAATGCCCAGACAAGACGATGAAGTGCTGCCGTTCCTCCTGCTTCCATTGCTGCAGCAAATGCTCAACGGCTGCGGGATCAAGGCTGCTTCTTATATCGGACGGTATTTTCTGAGAAGTCAGGGCTACGGCGAAGCTCTGCTGGTACGCCCTGCGGCTGTTGTCTGTCTGCTCCTTTTTGCGCTCAGGCATTAAGGTCTCGAACACCTCAATCTCCGCCTGAAGGCCCAGCCCGGTTAACTTGCGTTCCAGCAGCAGACCAGGAACATAGAAACCAAGGCCAAAGCCCGAGCATAGAATCGTCACGGTGTTATTCATTGGAGGGTTCCTTTCTTTATCGCAGGATAGTATAGCCTGTGCGCATGAGAGATTCGTCCAGCGTATGGATGAGTCCACGCTTGCTGTCTTCACTCCGGTAAGTCAGGGCCGCATACAGTTTGCCCTTTGTGGAACCGGCAGCACGGGAGGGGTCCAGCGGCTGGAGCGCGCTAGAGGTCAAGGGCATCACACCTTCACCTGCCCCCAGCGAGAATAAAATCCCCGTCTCCTCCATCCGCTCCAGCAGCTCCTCATAATGAACCTTGCCCATAGCCGCCAGCGGTACCTGAATCAGGCATGTGTGCATACCTTCCTGCTTGAACCGGCGGTCTACATGATGCTTGATCAGACTCATCGACTTGCGGGCATTGATCTCTACCAGAGGCGCCAGGCTTCCGTCACGCAGCAGCATGGAATCAACACACACCTCACCGTAATATCCGTCAGCGTGCAGCTCCCGGCCTATGCTGTGCATGGTCTCCCAGTAGCCTTCCTTGTCCAGCTTGTCCAGCAGAGACGGCTGCGGGGAGCGGGATTCTCCGAAGGCGAAGCCCTGGTTCACCAGCTGCTGGGCAGACAAAAGGGTGACCCGGCCTTCCGGATCAATCTGAAACTGGCAGGAGAAGTCTGTCTCCCGGTCCAGCAGAGGCTCAAGGACAAACCGGATTCTTTTGCCCTGATTGCGGCTCGATTCCAGATGCCCGGCCATCCGGCGCAGCATACGCTCTGAATCCACCAGCTGGTTCCCTTTACCGGATACCCCATACTCATCCTTGATCAGGAAAGCCCCCTTCTCCAGCAGCGCTTGTCCCGATTGCAGCAGCTCCTCCAGACTGTCGACCACTACCGCAATATTCGGCAGCCCCAGCCGGTCCCGCATCGCTGTAGAATAGCTCTTCGTATTCACCGCCCGTACAATCTCTTCATCAGGCAACGTAGGCAAAAGCTTGTACCGGCTAACCGCCTCCTGTGTCCCGGGAAGCACGGCGAAGGGCTCCAGCAGCGCTCCTTCCGGTATTAAGCGGTCCGGTTCCTGCCCGGCGTCCATCCGGCCCAGCAATTCAAATATATTCAGCGCCGCCTGTGCGGGAACAGACTCCACTGTCTCCAGGCGGAGCGCAACCATATTGGTGCTGAAAGCATAACCGAGCGATTGCAGATAGTCATATTGTGCCCGGTTCATCCCCTGGCGGGTTAAGAGCACATCGCCGCTCCCGCAAAAGACAAACAGCATTTCATCCATCGCCTGCACGATAGCCAGCGCCTTCGCATCGGGAATGGCCGGCAAGGAGGCCAGATCCTCCTCCCGCCAGTACCGCTCCGACTCCAGGCTGCCGCAGTGCACAGCATTCCTCATCATACGGCAAGCCCGGCGACATAAGCGGAGAACCGGTCCACTGATTTCAGATGCTCCAGATCAAAGGTGTCGAAATCTACCTCTATATTGAATTCATCCTCGACTCTCAGAATAAAATTAATGATCTGCAGGGAGTCAAGTGCGGCGTCCAGGGTCAGGTCAGAAGCTCCGCTGAGCGTCTGAAGCAAACCTGGTTCCTCCTTGATTTCGGCAATAATCTCAATGACTTTCTGCTGCATGTGTCTACCCCTTTCAGGTTGCGGAATTGGAATGAATAGCATGAATATACCAAATTTTAAGTTGTTAATATATGGTTGAATGCGCCAAAATATTGAGATATACTAGGGTGGATTCCAGTCATCCAACATAAGGAAGCAGGAAACGGAGGTTTGTTTATGGAAGCTTTTCCGGTATTTACGGGGGATTATTTATTCGACTCCTCTTCACCCGTACAAATGCTCCTGACTCAAAATACGGTCACTTCCGTACGTCATCAGCACGATTTCGTAGAGCTGGCCTACGTGGTTCAAGGGACAGGCATTCATCTGGCAGGTGAGGATAAAATGCAGGTGGTGCAGGGGGATGTTCTAGTGATTCCGCCGGGGATATCCCATGTCTTTCATCCGCAGGATCTGAGCGGTACCGAGCCGCTGCTGATCCTGAATTGTATGCTCAGGCCCGGGCTTGACAGTGTGCTCAGAGAGCTGCCGGGTCCCTTATCCGAAGAGGCCCTCTTGCCGCTGCTTAAGCTTCTGGAGGTGCGGCAATGGTTCGGATACAGGGAGAAGAATAAGGAAATTCTCTTCCTGCTCGGGCGGCTGCAGGGGATGCTGAACTCTGGCCCGCTTATGGATGAGCAGCGTCTATACCCGCCGCTGCTGGAGCTGGCCAAGCTGATTATGCCCGCAGCAGACACTCCCTTCGCCGAACGCCCGGGACCGCAGTATGACCCGCTGCATGATGTCCTCCTATATATGATCAGTAACTATAGTGAGCGGATCACGCTGAATGAGATGAGCCGCCAGCTTGCGGTGAGCTCCCGCCAGTTCCAGCGGCTGCTTAAGAATAAGACCGGCAGGTCCTACATCCAGATCTTCCAGGAGATCCGGATGAAATACAGCTGTATCCTGCTCCTGTTCACGAAGCTTGGCGTCCAGTCCGTGGCCCTTGAGGTCGGCATTTACGACATGAAATACTTCTACCGGCTCTTCCGCGAATTCAGCGGCATGACTCCCGCTTCTTATCGCGACCGGCTGCACAGCCACTTCTGCTCGGCGAAGGAGATGATGAGCAGTGTTGAACATTGCTCCTGTTAAAAGTACCCACTACCCTAAGCTGCGCAGCTGTATTGATGATTGCATCCAGTCTGTAGCACAGTGGCAGGGACTGGACAGCAAAGGCATGTACGGCGATGCCTGGCAGATGTTCCTGGATGAGCCGCAAGCCCCGGACCAGCCTTTGATTGAGCGGATACGGCTGCCCCGGATCAATACCGGCTATCTGTCCGCGTATCATGGCCTTACCTTCAGTTATATAGAACGGACTGAACCGGCAATGGATAGAAGCTATATGCTTGACCTGCTGGAGAATCAGCTGTCCTCAGGCATGCCGGTTCTGGTTGGCTTCGATTCCTATGACTGTCCCTGGTGTGTAGCCTACCGCAGGCTGCATACGAGCCATGCCTGTCTTGCCGTGGGCCTGGACAGGGAGAAGAGTCTGATCTATCTAACGGATGCTTACTATGGCAAGGATCTTGAAGTGATAGATTTCAGCATCCTTGAAGGGGCCTGTCATTTCTATGCTTTATTCGGGCGGTGCGAAGTCTCACGTTCCTGCTCAGATTGGCAGACGATCCTTCAAGAGGTGCTTACCAGCCCAGCCCAACAGATTCGGCCGGATCAAGTGGGCGTCCAGCTCAGGGCGTATGCCCAGGCCTATCTGGAAATAGGGATACAGCCTGATAACTCACCCGAAGCCAGTTCGGCCTTCAAAATCTATGCCAACGCCTTGCCGATCAGCCGAATCCGGTTCAGCCAATTCCTGCAGCTGCTGGAGCGCGAAGGCCCGGCGCCTGCTCTCTCCCGGGCGGCTGAAGGCTACCGTCAGGCAGGCGAGCAGTGGGATCTGATCAATCAGTTCATGATTAAGGGGATGTGCTCGGGCAACAAGCCCGCCGCGCGGGTGAAGCTTCACAGGAATATGTGTGAGATCATCCGCCTGGAAGAACAGCTTCTGGAGGAACTGGTAGATTTGGCTATGACTACGCAGCCTAGCAGATAGCTCCTCTACCATACAAAACAAATAGAGCAGCGGCCCCCAACCGGGAACCGCTGCTCTGCTCTTGTTAACCTAACTATACTGCTACTTGCGCACCGAGAGGACGAACCGCTCCAGCGCGCTTATATCCGTAATGCTCTGATTGCAGCCCTGATTATCCAAACATACGTACTGGCCCACGGAAGCAAAATTATCTGCCGCCGCCAGCTCCGGCTTGGTCTTGACGGTCAGGAAGGCAAGCTCCTGCTGCCGGTTGCAGAACAGGCAGTAGCCCTTCTTATGCATCGGCAGCATCCGGCCTTCCACACCAATGAACTGCCCTTCATGCGGATAGACGATGAACAGCTTGTTCGTGGCGATGTCCGCCCAGGCCAGATACGTGACATAACGGAAATCAAAGGACTGCAGGTCAGGCAGCTTCATCTTTTTATTCTTGGGAAACAGCTTCTGAATCTGCTTCAGCGTAATTGGCGGAAACGGCTCCAGATAAGGCTCCAGCCCGCTGGTATACTGCTGGAAGTCCTCGGCCTTCTCGAAGGTGGAGATGGCCCGCAGCATCTGCTCCTGCTCGGCGGTCAGTGAAGCGAAGGCTCCCGTCACGTTGAGCTCGGCGCTGTATCTTACGGTCTCCAGGACACGGCGGTCCGCTACCGAACGCAGTGTTTTCAGCACAAAATCCGCTTGTTTCTTAATATAATTATATTGATGGTTTCTAATAAATGTTGGTTTCACAGCTCTTCAGCCCCTTATTATTATTGATTACAGCAATAAGGTGCAGAGCCTGCGATTAGAAACGATAATATCTGTTTGGGCGATCAAGATTGTCCTGCCGCGCCCCACGCAAAGTATCGCCCCGGATCAGGCTCTGCATGAGGACTCCCTAGCTAATGAGCAATTCGTTGCCATCCGTGTAACCCCCTATCAACTAACCTGCCAAAAGTATAGCAGGAAATTACGAATGGAACAATTCCAAATCCTATAGGTGCACAGCAGATGCCCTGGGATGACGGCGGATGGTGGAGCCGGTTTTTACTGTTTATTTTATAGCAGGAGGGTATTAAAAGATTCCGCATCCAGCTCCAGCTTGTAATGCGTGCCGTCATTCGAGAGGGTAACCGTCCGCGATTCCTTGAACGGATTGGCAATGACTAGGACCCTTCTGCCCTCCGGCGTCTCGAAGGCGACTGCATTTCCGCTCCATTTGCCCTTGAGGCCGATTCGGCTGGAGCCGGGACTCACGAAATGGGCGAAATGCTTCATGACATAGAACTCAGGATTGTACACTGCCTTGACGCCTCCAGGGTCTACAGTAATCATGGAGTTCTGTTCCCATCCCCACGTACTGCGCCCCTTAGGCAGCAACACCATATTCCAGTAGATATACGCGTTCACGCCGTTAGTGAAATAATGCTGATACAGGTTGAATATATATTTGGCATAAAACCAGGTGTTCTCCCCGTCCCCGCACTCATTCTCCGTCTGCATATAACGCAGTTCAGGATAGGCCTGTACCGTACGCTGGATGCCGTATTTGCCTGCCCACTGGTAGCCGACTCCCTTCACATACTTGTAAGCTTCAGGATCACTTAATACTGTATGGGCATAGGCATCGAAGCTGCTGTCCTTCTTCTTCATCCACTCGTCCCAAGGCTCCGGCGCGTTGATCGTGCCCAGCCAGATCTCCGTAGCAAGTCCATGCTGTTCAAAAGCCGGCCCCAGATAATCCCGGATGAATTCCAGCAGTTGCCCGCCGGTCCATACGCAGGAAGGGAATTTCTGATCGGCCACCACTTCGTTCTGTACATGTACCTGATGAATGGTAATTCCCTCTTCAGCATAAGCCTGGACGAACTTCACAAAGTAGAGCGCATAGGCCTCCAGAATATCCTTCTCCCAGCGCAAGCTGCCGTAATTGTAGACGCGCGGGAATTTCATCCACGTTGGCGGACTCCAGGGGGAAGCGAATAATTTCAGCTCCGGGTTCAGCTTGAGAGCCTCGCGGATATAGGGGATCAGATACTTCCGGTCCCGCTCGATGGAGAAATGCTCCATGGCATAATCGCCGTCGGTCTCATTCAGGCTGTACCATTCCAGGGCATAGTCGCTGGCCCCGATCGGCAGGCGGCAAATGCTGAACCGGTGATCCCCTTCCGGGTGAAACAGCGAATGCAGCACAACGCTTCTGTCCTCGTCTGTGAGGAGATTGAGCGCCTCGAACCCCAGCTCATTGAAGCATCCGCCGAACCCTTCGATATTCTGATGCAATTGTCCGGTGAACGCCAGATCCACTGCTTCGGCAGTGGTGGCTTCCAGGGGATGGGATACCCAAGGCTCATTTTCTGTACTCGATATCCATACTTGTCCTGTCACGTCCACGCTTATGCCTCCAATGCTGTAGATGTTCTCCAGTGTTATGTTTATTTAATAATCATAACGCCCCAAGCACCAAGCGTAAGTTCTTCATCCTGCGCTACTGCATTGCCGGACAACAGCTCCTGACCGGCTTCGTACGGATATTTGAAGCTGAGCGGCTGGGCTGAGTAGTTGTAGTAGTAACGGATAGTATTGCCCTGGCGGTTCACGCCGGACTTCACGATGAGCGGGAACGACAGCTGCTGGTCCGCTCCCCATAACCCGGCCAGCTGGAGCGTATCGCGCAGGATCTCCGCAAGTGCGGCAGGTCCGGTCATACAACCGATGTAGGTGGCTGTTCCTTCGCCGAAGGTATTTCGGGTGACGGCTGCATATTCGCCCCACTGGGGATGATCGTAGCTGGCCAGCACCTCCGCTGAACCGGGAACAATCATCTCCATCCAGGTGCGGACGGTGTGAACGCCTGCTTCGGCTCCCTCAGGGAACAGCTTGCCGGTAAGTCCCGTAACCGCATTCGGTGTGGCAAAATGACTGTAGGCAATCCCGCAGGCCTCATGAATGATCCCGGGTTGTGCGGTATGACGAACCTTCACCTGTTCATCGGTGAACCCGCTCTTGAAGGAATAGACTACATGGCCGCCGCTGCGGACGTAGTCATTCAACTGCTGCAGCGCTTCATCGGAGACGGCGTATAACGCAGGAACCACAACCAGCTCATACTCGCTTAGGCGCGGGCTGCCCGGCTGGATGAAATCGCAGGCGATGTTCATTTTATAGAGCTCATCGTACATCCAGCGGACCACATCATTATAGATCAATCCTCCCGGCAGCTTGAACCATTCGATCGCCGACAGCGCTTCATTGCTGACCATAACGGCCACCTTACTGGTCTTCTTCAGTCCGATCAGCTGGTCGCTTAACCGCTTGAAGTCCGCGCCGATAGTCATAGCTTCCTTATACACCGAGTTAGGCAGGAAGTCATGGCTGAGCAGCCCCTTCCAGTAGGTCTCAAAGGAGTTATGAATCGAATGCCAATGCCAGTAAGCGACCATCGAAGCCCCTGAGCCCAGATGGCTGAATGCCAGCTGCCGCAGCTGTCCTGGATATGGCGTCCACTCCGGGAACGCTTGCGCCTGCGTCTCCAGCACGAAGTAATTATCCTGCTTCAGCGAGCGGATCAGATCTCCCCCGAAGGCAATCTCGGCACCGGTCAGCTGGTCCTGGGACGGATGATAAATATCTGTACCGGCAATGTCAAAAGGCTGCGAAGCCGCAAAGTGGTCTACCGAAGGCTGAACACCGAAGGAATAGCCCCGCCACTCGAAATCGAAGTTATGTGTGGTGAACTGCCCCGGCTGCTTATACTCATTCACAATTCCGACCTGCCACGTCAGGAACTCATTCACCAGTCCCCGCTGGAACCGGGCGAATTCCGCACCCAGACTGCCGTTGATTGTCCCTGTCATGGACGGGAAGTCCTCCCAGCTGTCGATCCGGTTACTCCAATAATCCAGACCGAACTGGTGGTTGATGGCTTCGAGCGTTCCGTAGGTTTCCCTCATGTATTTGACGAAGCTAAGCTGGACGTTCGGTCCGGCTGTCTCATAATGCTTGGTCTCATTATCGATCTGGTAGCCAATCACCGCCGGATGCTTATGTACCACAGCCATTAGCTTGCGGATGATCCGCTCCGCGTAGAACAGATACGCCGGACTGGTGATATCCATAATCTGTCTGGCACCATATTTGCCTTCCCCGTTCACGGTGACCGCCAGCACCTCCGGGTGCTCCTTGACCATCCAGGCCGGAACCGCATAGGTAGGTGTTCCTACAATGACATGAATTCCGGCCTCATGCATCGCATCCAGCACTCTACGTACAGAGGAGAAGTCGAATACCCCGTTCTGCGGCTCATGTGTGCTCCAGGTGGATTCGGCAATCCGGACGGTATTAATGCCCGCATCCTTCATCATTTGGATGTCCTGCGCAAGACGGTCATAAGGCATGTATTCATCATAATAAGCAACGCCGTATAACAAGTGATCCATTATAATCCTCCTAAGAGTTTTGATAGCATACACATCCTGAATCTCTTCGCAAAACTGGCTCGGAAGCATTCGCTTAGAGTTTTGATAGCATACGCTTAGAGTTTGGTCCGCTTTAAGATCAGCCTTTTACCGCGCCCGCAGTAACGCCCTTGGTAATCTGTTCGTTGAAGATAGCGTAGATGACAATAGCCGGGATCGAGGTCAGCACCATGACCGCAAATTGTGAGCCGTAGTCTGAGGAATACTGGCCGGCGAAGTTCATGACCGAGAAGGGCAGCGTCTTCAGCGCATCTTTACTGAGGAAGGTCGAGGCCATAATGAATTCATTCCAGCAGTTCAGGAACGTTGTAACGATGACCGTAACCAGTGCAGGCGCGGTAAGCGGTGCAATGATCTGGAAGACAATCCGGTAAATATTCGCGCCGTCTACCACGGCGGACTCTTCCATTGCTCTAGGAATGCTACGCATGAAGCCGGTCAGGATAAAGGTTCCCAGCGGTACAGACACTGCGGTGTATGGCAGGATCAGCCCGAGATAGGAATTCGTCAAGCCCAGCGCCTTGAAGATGGCAAAGTTAGGCAACAGGGTCGCATGAATCGGAATCATAATCCCCAGCAGGATAATGGTGAAGAAGACTGAGCGCAGCTTCCACTGCATCCGGGTAAAGGCATAGCCGAGCGTAAGGGACAGAATCACCGTTAACAGAATGGTTACGGAGGTAACGAAGGCGCTGTTAATGAAGTAGCGCAGGAATTTGCCGTCCACCCAGGCATTGATATAGTTCTGCCACTGGGGGTCACTCGGCCATTTCAGGACGCTGGAGGAGTAGAATTCATTGCTGCTGAGGAATGAGAAATCTACCAGCCAGATGAGCGGGAACAGCTGAACCAGGGCGACGATCAGGAAGAACACCCATAGTATGGTTTTTGTGCTTTTTGTCATGGTGAGTCCTCCTTAGAATTCCGTCGCATCACTGCGGGTCAGTTTGTTACTGAGATAGGTGGCAAGCAGGCAGACAATAATAAACAGAATCGAGATGGCGTTGGCATAACCGTATTGGCTTGCCGAGAACGCCTTGTTATAGAGATACACGGCCAGGAATTGGGTGGAATCGCCGGGACCGCCGTTAGTGGTCAGGAACACGGTCTCCATCTGTTTCAAGGCGGTAATCATAGCCAAAGTAATCTGCACCGTAATAACCGGTGACAGCAGCGGAACGGTAATCCGCCAGTGCAATCGGAAGCCGGAGGCTCCGTCCAGTGAAGCGGCTTCATACATATCATCGGGAATGCCTTTGAGTCCTGCATAATAGAACAGCAATCCCCAGCCGAAGCCGGCCCAGATCAGGATGAATAACATGGAGACGAGCGCAGTGCTGCTGTCCCCCAGCCAAGCGTGCTTAAGGAAGCCGAGTCCCAGGGAATCCAGCATTTTGTTGAAGGCGCCGAAGGTCGGGTCAAGCAGGGATAACCACATTTTTGAAATAACGACTACAGAAATGACACATGGGATGAAGAAAATCGTTCTGAACCACTTCTCTGCCTTACCGCCCAGGCGGTCCAGCATAATGGCAAAAAAGATGGCAATCGGATGTTGGATCAGGATAAAGCCCAAACCGAGCAGTACGGCATTTCTAAGTGCCAGCCAGAACCTGGAATCGTGAAACAGCAGCTCTGTATAGTTGGCGAATCCGATGAATGCCGAGGGTGTTCCCGGAGACAAAGTGTCTCTGAACGAGTAATATGCGCTGAGCACAATTGGCACAAGAAAGGTCAGGGCGAACAGGAGAATCCCCGGAAAGACGAACAGAAAGATTGCCATTTTGTTGTTAAATACTTTTTGCATGGAACTCCAACTCCATCCTTAAGATTAGAGAGGGGCAAGAATGCTTCCCGCCCCGTCTCCTTTCATTCTCTATAGTGGTGATCTGTTATTGTGTTTCCGCAGCCTTTTGAAGATCGGCCAGCAGCTGTTCAGGTGTTGACCCGCCAGCGAAGAACTTGCCGAAGGCATTCTGTGCATCATCCTTGAACTTAGGTGTACCGGAGTCAAGGGCGATAGAACCCGCTGTGCTGGTAGCCCCGGTCAGAACTTCAGTCAGTTGCTTCTGCAGCTCGCTCTCTTTGCCGGTAAGCTCATATTTCTGTGCCGGTACAGCCGCTCCGGTATCCCATACAATCTTGGCCCATTGATCGGCAGACATCATATAATCGAAGAACTTCTTGGCTTCTTCAGGATGCTTCGAGCTGCTCACCAGTGAATATCCTCCGCCATTCCAGGCCAAAAGATCGGTGTCCTTGCCTTTGCCGCCTTCGACAACCGGGAATTTCAGTACATTCACATTGTTGCGGAAGTCTTCCGGCAGCTTGTCATTCGTTGCCATCCCTGCTTCCCAGGAGCCCATATACCACATAGCAGCCCGGCCTTGCGTGAACAGGTTCTGGGAAGCGCCGTAGTCCGCTGTCATGAACGATTCCTGGAACAGCTTGGTGTCTCTGGCCTGGGCCAGCAGCTCAGCAGCTTTGGTGAAATTCTCATCGCCAGTGAAATTCTTCTTCTTCGCTACCGCATCCAGCATCAGGTTCTGATCGCCGGTGAGGCGTACGACAAGATCCTGGAAGAAGGCCGCGAAGCTCCACAGGTCCTTACCGTTCATCGACATCGGCTCAATGCCTTTGGCGCGGAACTGCTTGCCCGCTTCCAGCAGCTCGGCATAGGTGGTAGGAATCTTGATGCCGTTGTCATCGAACAGCTTTTTGTTATAATAGATCACTTCATAGTCACTGTTGCGGGGCAAGCCGTAGAGCTTGTCGTTAAAGGTGAATGATTTGTAGACGCCCGGCAGGAATTTGTAGGTGTCCCCTTCGTATTCTGCAGGGTTCAGCTCTTTCACATAGCCGGCTTGTACCAGCGTATTCAGCTCTGCTCCGCCGTGAACCATGGTCACATCCAGCGCTTCGTTGGAGGCCATGTACGCCTTCAGCTTGTTTTTGAACGGCTCCTCGGCGAGGGTCTCGATATCGATCTTGACATTGGGGTTCGCTTTGATATAGTTGTCGATTACCATTTGCTCTGCCAGCCCCTGGCCGGATTTACGGTCGGGAAGGTTCGAGAACAGACGCAGCGTTACTTCCTTGTCCGCAGAGCCGGTTGTACCGCCGTTCGTGCTGCTGCCTGCATTATTGTTCTTGTCATTGCCGCCTCCGCATGCGCTAAGCACCGAGACTGCCGCAAGGGCCGTAACCAGCAGTATATTACGTGTGGATTTTGAATTCATAACCATGTCATTTCCCCCTAATTGTTATTGATCGTGGGTTGCTTTCTTTGTTTCTGAACACATCGTACCAGAGCACTAGAGTCAGGGTCAGTAGAGAAAAAGAGAGTAATGTTGAAAATTGTCGACTTCGCTTGTCAGCTCCCTTGTGTATATTCGGCATTACGCATAAGATAAAAATCAAAAAGGTTAGTGATCCTGTGCTGCGCTACTACTTGAATATGAACCTGCGATACAAGATAACCATACTGATCTTCCTGCTGATCACCGGGGTGGCCTGCACACTGGGCGCATACTCCTATAAGATCTCCAAGCAGCAGATTATCAATAAGGTGAGCAATTCAAACCAGAGTGTGCTCAAGCAGATCGACAGTAATCTCGCCCGTATGCAAAAGACGTTAGCCGACTGGGTCACGGTATTCAGCCTCGCTCCAGTCGTTCAGGACACTCTGCGGAGCAATACCCCGGATTCGGCGAAGATCGAGAACCAGCTCTATAACGGACCCACCGCGTCGATCATGAACCAGATGCTGGTGACCGGAAGCTTCGACTATCTGGCTCTGTACGGCAGCTTGTCCGAGCCGCTGTTTCAGGTTGCCACCGATGACAGCAGCGGTGCGTATAGTTTGAGCAAAATTACCTCAAATGATACTTATAAACAGACCGTTGCCTTAAACGGTGCCTCCTACTGGTTCCCGCTGACAGAAGAGAATAACGTATTCATTCAGACTAACCGTAATGACAAGCTCGGCATGACCCGGATTATCCGCGATATTGTGAACGGGAACCGGATCGGCTTTGTATTCGTCGGCATTAATCTGGAGACCATCCGCAGAACCTATCTGACGAATCTGTATGACAAGGATCACGGCATCCTCATTCTGAGTGAACAGGGCGCACAGCTGCTGTCGGCAGGCAAAGAGACCTATAGCCCCGAAGCCGTAGACTTCGTGATGAAGCAGGCCAATGCCGGCATTCTCTCCGGCAACACCATCGTCAGCCTGGAGGGCAAGGATACGCTGCTGAATTACAACATCAACGAGGATGGCTGGATCACCCTGTACAGTGTTCCGCTCCGTTCGTTGACCCAAGAGCTTAATTCCATTAAATCGGCAGTGCTTGTGATGGTATTAGCCAGCCTGGTGCTTAGCATTCCCTTGCTGATGTTCTTCTCCTCCTTCCTGACAGCGCCGATCAAGACGCTGCTGCTGTCGATGCGGCGCTTCCAGAACGGGCAGTTCGAGGAGAAGGTGGAGATCAAATATTGGGATGAGATCGGCCAGCTGAGCCGGGGCTACAATAATATGGTCGGCAACATCAAAGCGCTGGTGGACGATGCCTATCTGCTGAAGCTAAAGGAGCAGGAAGCGGAGCTGAAGGCGCTGCAATCGCAGATCAACCCCCATTTTCTGTACAATATGCTCGACACGATCTTCTGGGAGGCGGAGGCGGCAGGGCAGGACAAGATCAGCGAGATGGTGATCAACCTCTCCCGGCTGTTCCGGTTAAGTCTGAACCAGGGCAAGAGCTTCACCAGCGTAGCCAAGGAAAAAGAGCTGATTGAGCTGTATCTGTCGCTCCAGAAGATGCGGTTCCAGGAATCGCTCGAGTATGTGATCGACATTCCTGAGGAGCTGTACGCCTATGTCATCCTGAAACTCAGCCTGCAGCCGTTCATTGAGAACGCGCTGATCCACGGCATTGAACGCAAGCGCGGCGGCGGACGGGTAAGCATCAGCGGACAACGCCGCGGAGAGAAGCTGATCTTCGTGATTGAGGATAACGGGAGCGGCATGAACGAGGAGACGCTGCAAAAGATTCTCAGCATGCCTGATGAGACGGATGTCTACACGGCCCGGGATGTCGGTGGCTATGCGGTGCAGAATGTCCAGGCACGGCTGAAGCATTTTTATAAAGGTGACTATGCCTTGAACTATTCCAGTGTCCCCGGAGAAGGCACGCGGGTGGAGATCGTAGTTCCGGTGATTGTAACTGACATGCAAGAATAGACGAAGCCAGAGCGAATAAACAATACGAATACAGATTGGAGGGGATGTCCCTTGTATAATATGATTATTGTGGATGATGAGGAGCGGGCGCGGGTAGGCATAAGGACCCTGATTGACTGGCATTCGCACGGCATCCATATTGCAGGCGAAGCCAGAGACGGTCTTGAGGCACTTGAACTCCTGGATAGCTATGCCGTCGATATCATGCTAACAGATATCCGGATGCCGCAAATGGACGGCCTGGAGTTAATCAAGGTTGTCTCCGAGAAATACCCCAGCGTCAAATCGGTCATTATGAGCGGATACGATGATTTCGCCTATGCCCAGCAAGCCATAAGATCCGGGGTCAGTAACTATCTGCTGAAGCCGAGCCGCCGGCAGGAGATTCTGAGCACGGTTCTGGCCATCACGGAGCAGATTCAATCCGAGAAGCTGGAGATTACCACGCTTGAGCATCTGCGGCAAGGGTTCCGGGAGAGTCTACCCCTGCTGAAGGAAAAGACGTTAAGCCAGCTCATTCTCACCGAGAGTCCCGCGTATTCCCGGCTGCTGGCTAATCTGAAGATGAACCAGCTGGTTTTCCCCTATTTGCTGTACGGCATCATTCTGCTGCGCATCGACAATTTCCAGCTGCTGCATGAGAAGTATATGCATGAGGATACGGAGCTGCTGAAGTACGGGCTGAAGAATATTTGCGAGGAGTCGCTGCCGGAGGCTGTGCTCTGCGTTGCCTTCGAGCATCAGGACGATATTGTGCTAATTCTCAATATGGACGAGCTGCCGGATCAGGAGGAATTAAGCGGTTATATCCGGATTATTCAGGAGAATATCGCCAGCTTCCTGAAGTTCACCGTATCCGCCGGGATCGGAAGTATTGACAAGAATATTGAGCATCTGCGCCACTCGTTCGTGGAGGCTTGCCAGGCCTTGAATACAACCAACTACACCGGAATTGCTAAAATCGTGGAGTACAGTGGCGAATTCGATGCCGAGTCCTCTCAATCCTCCTATCCCCTGCATGAGGAGCAGGAGGTGCTGAAGGCGGTACGCGGCGGTTCTCCCGGGGACATCGCCGATAAGCTCACGCTGTTCAATGTAGCCCTGCAGCCTGAGACGGTGTCCAGGGACCAGGTGATCAAATCGAGCTTCGCCCTGTTCTTCGCGCTCTATAAATTATGCATCGAGAACAATGTCAACGTGAACAAGGTGTTCGGGCAGAATCTGACCGAGCTGATCCATGTCCTGTCCCGGTCCAGTCTGGATAATCTGTTCCAGTCGCTGTTAGAGACGGCCCAGCGGGTCAGTGAGCATCTGACGTCCAAGAAGAACAGCAACAAGCTGCTCGAAGCGGCCAAGGGCTATATCGGCGAGCACTTCATGAAGGATATCAACCGCGAGATCGTCGCCAGGGAGATCTACATTACCCCGGGATATTTAAGCCTGCTGTTCAAGCAGCAGCTTAAGATCAGCTTCATCGATTATCTGCACAAGGTCCGCATCGAGCATGCCTGCCTGCTATTCAAAGATCCCGGAATGCGGATCGAGGATATCGCGCTGCAGTCCGGGTATAATGATACGAAATATTTCTATCAGGTGTTCAAAAAGTATAAAGGTCTCACGCCCAATCAGTTCCGCAGCAATACGGAGTAAATGGCTAACTGCTCTTACGGCCCGCCCCACTCTCTGCACCGGATGCTTCATATGCGTGCAGGGTGTGGGGCGGGTTTGTTTGGGGAGGTTGGATTGGGTCTGGCTTTTTCTTGTTTCAAGCTCCTCATTGGCTCACACGACGCACCCCGTCCAATTGTGATAGGTTTTTAACATACATTTTGGTCCATGCGCTGCTCCTAGCTCAATTGTGATCGGTTTTTCGATTACATTCGGTCCACTCGCCGCATCCAGTCCAATTGTAATCGGTTTTTCGATTACATTTGCCCCACTCGCCGCATCCAGGCCAATTGTGATCGGTTTTTAACATACATTTTGGTCCACGAGCCTCGAAAGGCCAGCAGCCTCTCCAAAGGAAAGCTGCTGGCCTGCTTGTATGTTGGTGGCACTAAAGAGCCAATGTTGAGTTATTGACCGAAATTGCTGTACTATGACCAAAATGCTGTGTTTTCGCACCATATTTCTGCTCATTGCACCGGAATACTAACCTCAGTCCCGCCGGAGGTTAGCACCGTAATACGCTCTCCATCAAGTTTAACATTGAGCAGCTCTTCAGGAGTCTGTTCCAGAATCAGGCCGAGTTCCTTTGCCCCATCTGCCAGCGGCGCAGATGAAGGGTCGCCGTACACAGCAGAAGCCAGCCAATGCACCCCAGGCTCAAGCGAAGCGGTCAGGGTAGGCAGCACTGTCCGGGGACGAAGCAGGTTCGTATTCGCATTGGGCCAGATCAGCTCGGCCTTGGAGTAGCCCTTCAGCCCCTTGATGCCACTCGTTCCCCATGCTGTAGCTGCCGCTGCGCCCATTCCGCTGAGCTGCTGAGCAGGCTCCGCCTCTTGACCCAGCGCGAATCCGCCCTCGGCGGCATCCAGGGCACGGCCCGTCTCGATCCGGTGAATCCGGATATGCCACGGCAGACCCGCTACCACCCATGTGCGTACCTCAACATCAGCCCAAGGCTTCCAGACGGACCGCAGGACGTTGTCCGTAATCTCTGATTCCAGATTCTGCCGCCGAACGCGGTACAGATTGTCTCCGCCTTCGCTGAGCGCAAGCATGGAATCATAGGCTCCCTGCGGCAATCCCCATTCTGAGCGGGGAACGCTGAACCCGAAGCCTGTGGAATAGACGAATTTCTCGTATTTGGCCGAGGTATGGGTATGCTCATTGGTGGACAGATGCCCGCTGTTGAAGGCGGCCACATGACCGGAAGCCGGTTCGCGGACCAGAACCAGATGCGGCGGATGCTGCACCGTCACAGCCGGAAGCTCCGGCAGCGGCAGCTCCGGTTCGCTCCAGAACGGATGCTCCGCGCCGAGGGCAAGCGGCAGGAAGGTCTTCAGCGCCCAGTAAGGCGAGCCGGGAGCATTATAATTCTCCGCCATGACCAGATTCGGATACGTGTATCCGATGGTCAGCACGCCGGCTGCATCGAAGATAGGCTGGCGGAACCACCAGCGCAGGTTGCGCAGGACGATGCCTTTGACCACACCGGCAGAGAAGCCTTCCACCTCTGCATACGCCAAGGCGCTCCAGAAGGCAGACTGGGCGAACCGGTACGCCAGACTGCGGCCATAGGGAAGCGCAGCGCCGTCCGGGGCGAACCAGCCCATGAATTCAGCCGCGAACAGCCGGGCGCGTTCTTTGAACAGACGGGAACGCTCCGGGTCCTCCCGCTCCATCAGCTTGGCATACAGCAGCGAATAGTAATGGATGGCGAAGGGCCCATAATAATCGCAGTGTCCGCCAACACCGTCACTGTACCAGCCTTCACCCAGATAAAAGGCATCCATCCGCTCCAGATTCCGCTCCAGTTGAATCGCATCATAAGGCCGTCCTACTGTGCGGAAGCCGACATTCACCAGCACATTGAAGAACAGCCAGTTGCAGTCGTAGCAGGGACGGGAATTGATCTGGTTCAGCCAGCTGTACAGATGCTCCTGCTCCTGCGGAGCAAGCGGGGACCAGAGATGCTCCGGCACAGCCGCCAGCACGAAGCCGAAGGCGGCCATCTCGACCAGACGCTGGTCATAGTCCCTTACATCACCCCAATATTCCTCATGGGCCGGATCGGTGCCGTGCCGGATGCCGTCCAGCACAGTGGCCCATAGTTCACTGTTCCCGCCTCCGGCGAGCAGTGGAATTAGTCCCCAGAGCACCCGGGAGAAGCCCTCCATTCCGGCGGTGGCTGACGGATAGCTCGCTCCCGTAATCCCGATCTCAAGTCTTGCGCTGCCTCTGCTATAGAGCGACCGAAGCGGCTCTGTCAGCTGCTCAAGGGCAGCCAGCAGGTCGTCCCGGGTCTTCAGCGGATTGCTCTGAATCCCCAGCTTGCCCGTCGCCGGATCGCCTGTCCCCAGATTTCCAATTCCCCGAGTCATCTTGTTGTTCGTCATTATCGTACTCCTCCTACTCCCAATAGAACGGGCCTGCTCCCTTAATCCGGGCCAGTGCCTCAACATAGAAGAAATCCCCGTAGATCAGCGGCACATCGATATTCCGGTCTTCAGGATAGTTACTGGTGCCGTGAAGCAGCAGGCCTTGTTCGCCGGGATTGTCCCAAGTTCCGTAATTGCGGTAGAGAGATTCCGTGATTCTAAGCGCCCCGTTCCGGTAGACAGGAGCCTCTGATTCTTCCACCAGCCCGGCCAGCAGCAAGAGACCGCTTGCGGCGCATGAACCGGCCGAAGAATCGCGAATCTCGCCAACATCGCCGGGAGCGCGGAAATCCCAATGCGGCACCTGATCCTCCGGCAGCCGGGTCAGGAAGAAATGCGCAACCTGCTTGGACGCATGCAGGTAGCTAAGCTTGCCCGTATGGTGATAGGCCAGCGCCAGCCCGTATAGTGCCCAAGCCGCGCCGCGCGACCAGGCCGATTCCGGCGCATAGCCCTGTCCGCCCAGCTTCTCTGCCACTTCGCCCGTCTCCGGGTTGAAGTTGACAATATGATAGACGGAGCCGTCCGGCCGGATGAAATGCTCCAGCACCGTATCCATATGTGCCTCCGCGATATGCCGGTAACGCGGGTCTCCCGTGACTTCGGAGGCCCAGAACAGCAGGCTGGTGTTCATGCTGCAGTCAATAATGGCGACCCCGCTGTTGTCCTCGCCTTCTCTCCAGGGATTCCAGGCCCGGATATAGCGGCCCTTCAGGTTGAAGCGGGCGGCCAGATAGTTGGCGGCCTTCAGCCCGCGGACCCTTGATTCTTCTCTGCCCGTCAGCTTGTAATTGGCGACGCTGGTCAGCAGCCACATGAAGCCAAGGTCATGATCCAGCTTCACGTAGCCGTCCAGCACCTCATCCAGCCGCTCTTCGCAGCGCTCGGCTACTGCCTTCAGGCTCTCATCGCCGCTCTCGGCATAGAGCTGCCAGAGCATGCCCGGCCAGAAACCGGCAGTCCACCAGCTTGGCACTTCCAGGACATATTTGCCGCCTTGACTGGCATGCGGGAACTCCGCCCCGATGCTGATACTGTTCGTTCTCGTCTTCTCCAGTGCCTTACTCCAAGCCTCATCTACCCAAGCCTGATCTATGGTTCTGTTCATTTGAATCCCGCCTTTGTGTGAATGTTGTACCCGTGCCGTGCATCTTATATAAACTCAAAAGCAAACACCAATACGCCCTCTGCTCCGGGCTGGAGAACCTGAAAGTCCAGACTATGCCACACCTTGTCCTGGCCATAGTGATCCTGGTACACATGTGCGGTAATCTCAGGCCGGACGATCTGCGGATTATAGGTTACCTCAACGCCGCTCCCCTCAGCAGCTCCCGGCAGCCATACGCTCCCCGGTTCCCGCACCTCCGGTCTGCGCCACGTTACGAACCGTTCCGTCCAGCTTGCCGGAGCTCCGTCATACCGGTAAGTGTCAGTCAGCTCCAGACGGGGCAGCTCCTCCTTATGCCAGACCAGCGAACGGACCAGGGATTGCAGTCCGGCTACCGGGTATGCCCGGGCCAGCTCCAGCATCAGCTCATCCTTCGCCTCCGCTGCCGATGCATACAGCACCGTTGCCTCGAACTCCCGTCCTGCCCCCTGGTACTGGCCGTCAATAATCGGCACGCTATGGCCTTGCGACCCGTTGCAGTCATAGCCGTAACGGCCGGCACCGAAATAGTCCGCCGTGTACTCTCCGCTGCCCAGATCAGCCGCGAAGATCTCCCCCCGGCCGCTCAGAATAAATTGGCCCAGGTCATTATGGTTATGCGGCTCGTCGTTATGGCCGCCCTTGGCCGCGAAGCCGAAAGCGCCCGCCCCAGAGACATGCCGCGATACGAGCCAAGCGGCATCGGGCAGATAGCTGCTGCCCGCCTCCCAGGACTCCTTCTCCTGCCCGGCTCTTGTCCAGATCAGATTGCGCAGAGCCGGTGCGAAGCGGCTGCAGTGATCCTCCGTGAACGGGGCGCGCAGCGCAGACGGCGGGCGCAGGACATCCGGATAGACGTCCGCCAGATAATGAGATAGTCCCATATGTACCCGCACCCGGGGCACTGTATCGGAGAAATTGGCGACATAGCTGCCGTCAATGAAGCATTGCTGCTGGAAGCGGGCGATCTGTGCCACCTTTTCCTGCTTGAACCAATCCAGCCGGCCTCCGCTTCTTGCACGGAGCAGATCGCTGTAATAAGTGAAATAGCCGAACCCGTAATTCCAGTAGCCCAGCCCCTCCTGGCAGGCCCCGTCTGCCCCGAAGCCCTGCAGATAATAATTCATGCTGCTCTCTGTCTTCAGCAAGATTTCCGCCAGCATGTCCTTGTCCTTCACAAGGAGCAGTGCAGCCGCACCCACAGAGCCCGCACAGACCGCCGCCCAATTGTGAGTGGAGGTCTCCCAGAAATAAGGGCCATGCGCAAGGAACGGCCGGAAGATTCTATTCTCCACCTCACTGCGTATCCGGGAGCGGAGCAGCAGCGGGAGACGCTCCCCGACCAGCAGCAGACATTCGCTTAAGGTAAAGCCCGTCTCGGCGGAGAACAGATCGATATGGCGGTTGATCTCAGCAGCCTCATGCTTCTCAGGAAGATGGGCGGGAACGCACCATGTGTACTCATCGCAGATCGCCCATAGAATATCTGTCAGTTGCTCCAGAGCTGCTGCGTTCTCCGGCTCCAGCAGACTTAGGAACACATACGTATTCAGCCTTCTTCTCCGTTCAAAATAAGGCCGCTCATACTCCAGTCTCGACCCCTTCTGCCGGAAAAGGGTAAACAGACTGTACGTCAGCAGCGGTATAGGCTGCCCTTCCAGCCTCCGTGCCTCTGCACGAATCTCACTGAGACTGGCTTGTAAAACTTGAGAAGATCCCGCCTCACTCCAAAAAGCGGCCGAATCCCCTTGCGGATAATATAAGCTGAGATCTGCCGGCTTCATGTTCTCTGCGATTGCCTTAAGTTCCTGTATGTTCATGCCTAAGCTCCCTCTCCTGTTCAGTCTGTCTGTATCCCTTATTCCAAAGCATGGTCCCGCATCACATTCTCGCCGTCCGCGATTCTCCGTGCCGTCCATTTCATATCCTCGCCCGACCAGAAGGGATCAGCAGGAAGCAAGCCCAGCGGCAGGAAAACAGCGGCGCACAGATACAGACTGCCTGTATTAATGTAGCTCTCGGCCAGCTCCGGCTGATAGCCGTAGATTCCCGGCTGCAGCCAGCCGTTCTTATCCAGCGTACCCGGATATTGCATAATCCGGCTAATAACAGCGGTCAAAGCGCAGCGCACCTGAGCCGGGGGCAGCGAATCTTCCAGGAAATGCTGGAGCGCCGCCTGTGACAGCAGCTGAAATGCCCCGAACCGGTAGACAATCGAACGCCCGAGGAACGGATACGTTCCATCAGGGGCGATACTGCGCTCCAGCACGGATGCATATCTCTGCGCCCGCTGCAGGACCAAGGGTCTAAGCCGGGCATACTCCTCATTCTCCTGTTCGAAAAGGGTAACAACATCCAACAGCATCGGCTGAATGACAAAGCTGTTGTAATAATCCCAGTGGAAGTCCTTCCCGTCCCCGTAGACTCCGTCACCCTTGTACCAGTCCATGAACATGTGGACCGCATAACCCACGCGCATCCGGTCATACTCCGGATCGCCCAGCAGGTATAACGCTGCTTCCACCATCGCACTGAACAGCAGCCAGTTGCTGCCGCTGGGAGCGGTCCGCCGCGTCTGCTTGAACGCCACAATCAGATTGCCTTTAACCCGTGTGTCCAGCCGGGCTGTAACCGCTTTCGGTGCCCGCACCAGCGCATGGGCCAGAAATGCCGCATCCACCAGCGGCTGGCCCTCGGTCTTGAATTCCATATAGTCAGGCGATTGCGGATCGACCGCCGCATCAATCGCTTCCAGCATCAGCCCGGCATAACGGGCTCTTAAGCGCTCCTCTTCACCCTCAAGCCCCTGAAGCTCCAGCCAGGGAGCCATTCCGCAAGCCAGCCTTGCAAAAGCTTCCAGATGCGCAAACTGGCTGCGCTCGCTATGAAACTCCGTAGGTAACCACTCTTTCAGTTTCCGTGCGGCGAGCGCCTCCAGGACTGGCGTTCCAATTCGCAGCATCGTATCCAGCCAGTATTTACGCTGTTCTATCCCACTCATCCTAGTTCCACCCTCTCAGGTATTCTTCTTCTCTAGTGTATTGTGGTATTATTGCAATGTCTTTGCGAATAATGATGATTTATTGCGTATATTGTGATCAACAAGAAAGGGGCTGTGACGATGAAGCATGCCCGGTATTATGAAACGTTCGACGGCGATATTCTGGCCGGTATCGGCAATTCTCCGATCTCGCCGACGCGGGATTTCCATATCCATGACCACTATGAAATCTTCCTGTTCCTCGGCGGCAGCGTGAACGGCTTCGTGGACCAGTACAGCTATCCGCTGGTGCGCGGCGACGTCCTGTTATTCAATAATCATGAGATTCATAAAATCATCAACCGCTCCCCCGACCCTTATGAGCGGCTGACCATACATTTCAAAGCACCGCTGGTCTATCCGTTCTGTACGGCAACCACGAATCTGCTGGCCTGCTTCCAGAACCGCCAGCCCGGAGAGAACAACCTGGCCCGGATGGAGGAGCCGCTGCTCTCGGAATATACCGCACTCTCCTCTCAGCTGATTGCCGCCTTGGAACGCAAGCAGTACGGCAGCGAGGTGCTGGCCCTGACGTATCTGATTCAGATTCTGGTGCTGGTCAACGAGCTGTACAGCCGCACCCGTGCCGCCGTGCCCAGCATCATCTCCTCCCATATTCAATCCGCGATGAGCTATATCGACAACCACCTGCACCTGAATCTGTCGCTAGCGCATATTGCCGGGGAGCTGAATCTGGACAAATATTATCTCAGCCATCTGTTCAAGCAGCAGACCGGAGGCACCATCTACCGTTATGTCCTGCTCAAAAAGATCGCGTTATCCAAGCAGCTCTTGTCCGCCGGCAACTCCGTGTCCGATACCTGTTATCTGTCCGGATTCAACGATTATGCCAATTTCATCCGCACCTTCAAGAACATCACGGGCATTCCTCCGGGAAAATACGGCAAATAAAAAAGGCACCGCCTATCCGCATCGCTGCCGTAAAATGAACGATATAACTCGAAGCTTCGTCGTCACTGCGGTGAACATTTGGACTTCCGGCCGCTGTTGTATTTAGATTCCTTGATTAGAATCGCTCTTCGCGGTAGAAATCCAAATACAAAGGCGGTCGCTACCGCTCCTTCAGTTCCAAATTTCCCCTCCGCTTCTTTTTGCTTTTTGTTAGTAACCCCGTTCTCCTCCCCTATACTCCGTAGGACTTACACCCATATAGTCCTTGAACACCTTGGAGAAATAATGCTGGTCGCCGAAGGACAGCGCCTCCGACAGCTCCTTCACCTTCAGCTCCGGCTTGGCTGCGATCAGCCGGCAGGCTTCGGCTATCTTCAGCCGCATACTGTAATGCACGAAGGTCTGGTGCGAATAGCGCTTGAAGATCCGGCTGACATAGGACGGGCTGACATGGAACTGAAGCGCCACCTCTGTGATAGAGAGCTGGGAGTAGAGATGCTGCTGCAAATATTGCTCCAATTGCCGGAACAGCTCTTCGCTGCTCTTAGGCCGCTGCTCTGAAGCGGCCAACACCTCCGGCAATCCCTTCCTACTGCCCTCCTGCTCCTGCAGATGGGCGACCAGCCGCTGCATCACCTCAGCCAGCTGTTCCCGCTCCACCGGCTTCAGCAGATAGTCGAATACCTGAAGGTTCAGCGCTTTGCGCGTATACTCGAAATCGCTGTAGCCGCTGATCAGCACCGCCTTGAGCGCCGGATTCACCTGCCTGCACTGCCCGATCAGCGCCAGCCCGTCCAGCTTGGGCATGCGGATATCGGTCAGGAGGATATCCACCGGGTTAGCCTTGATGTATTCCAGGGCATCCAGCCCGTTCGAGGCGGTGGCGGATATACGGACAGGCAACTCCATGGACTGCATAAGCGCCTCGATATTGCGCAGAATCGGCTTGCTGTCCTCGGCAATGATAGCGGTATACATAGCGGTCCCTCCCCGGTTCTAGTAGAAGTCTTTACTCATAGATGCGATAATCTGGACCGTAGCGCCCTTTTCCCCGTCTAAGTGGTTGTAAATATTGAAGAATAGCCGGTTCCTGTACATCAGCTTCAGCCGGTTCACCGTATTCACAATCCCCATATTGCCAATTCCCGTGGTATGATGCTGAAGCTCATAGACCCCGGAATCCGAGTCCTCAATATTGTCCAGAATGTCCCTGATCCGGCCCGGCGCGAAGCCTTCCCCGTTATCCCGGATTTCGATGGCCCACAGGCCGTTATATACCTTCACCCGCACCTCAATCCTCCAAGGAGGGTCCGTATTCTTAAAAGCATGCTCGATACAATTCTCCACGAATGGCTGAATCACCAGCCGGGGCAGCTCAATCCGCTCAAGCGCACCGTCCCCGTCAATCTCCCACTCCAGATCGTCCTCGAAATTATGCTGAATCAGGGACAAATAATGCCGGGTATGCTTCAGTTCCTCCGTCAATGTCACATGCTGATAAGGGGAGGACACAATATAGCGCAGGCTGTCCGACAGATGCTTGCACATCTCGGTCACTACGCTATTCTTCCCTTCCTGGGCGGCAATACTGATCAGATACAGGACATTGTGGATAAAATGGGGTGCGATCTGAGCCTGCAAGGCGGAATTCCGCGACTTCACTTCTTCGTGTAGCGCAAGCTTTTCCCGTTCGATAGATTCCTGTAACCGTTCCAGCAGTTCCTGAAAAGCGCTATTCAGTTGAATCAGCTCATTGTTGTGGGTACGCGGCCCCGCCTTCATATTCAGGTTGCTGTAGTTCATCCGCAGAATCTGGCTGCGCAGCTTGCGGATCGGAAGCAGCAGGTTGCGGGTCGAGAAGTAAATGAAAATGAACGAGAACAGTATCAACGCTGTAATCAGCAGAATGGAGAGGTATTTCACCGAATTGACCGGGCCCAGCACCACATTCCTGGGATTCACCACATAGGTAGTCCAGCCCGTCTCGGCAGAGCGGTGGTAAGCCACATAGTTCTGGCCGCTGCTCAGATAGATTCCGTTAGCCGGTGCAGATTCAGAAGGATACGCTGCAAATTCAGGGACCTTCTCCCCTTCCCGCAATGCCGGGAAGCTTGCGACCAGCCGCTGGTCCTGATCCATAATATAGACCTTGCCGCCCGCCAGGCCCGCAGCAGATCTGTTCAAATACCGCTGGTCGAGCTGCACCGCCAGATAGCCGAACACCTGACCATTCTGGTTCCTGATCGCCCGCACAAAAGAAATGGCCTCCGCCCCCTGCCGGTACAGTGCGTAACCGCTTGCATTCCAGGTCGGCAGGTTGCTGCTCTCTTCCAGGAACGGCCTTAGTGAGGCCGGGCTATCCGCGTATCCGATATAAGAGGCCACCCGCTCCCCTGTCAGATCATAGATCATCATATCCTCAATGTTCAGACTCGGCCCCAGCGCCTGGAACATGATGTCTTTCAGCCGGCGGCTCCGGGTCAGCCCTTCGAGGGTGAGCTGCGAATAATCCCCGGCGGACAACAGGGTGAACACCTCTTTGTTCGACAGAATCCGCTGGGAGAGCTGGTTCTGGTTATTGATATAGAGGTTCAGCTGATCGCTGACCTGGGCAGCAGCCAGCTTCATTTCGTTCTCCGTCTTGTCCTTGAGCGGCTGGATCACCATATAATTCACGTAGACCAGGAAGCAGCCCAGCACAATCAGCAGGAGCAGCATGAAGGTGAAGAAGAATTTCGTTTGCAGACTGGCCTGAACCCTGCCTCCGCGCAATTTCTGAACAATAGTAGCCAAGCCGAGCCCCCCTGAACCTTAGGATGCTGCCTACTTTACAACCAATCGGGCGAATTGACAAGCCGTCCCGGAGTTCAGAATATTACACAGAAAGAGTCAAGTACAAACATGTACCTTGTGCTCTCCTCATTCTATAATGGGCAATGTAAACGGATTCAAAGACGACAGACAATTCTTACTACGGGGGCGATCACATGAATGGCAAAATGAAAAAAATCGCAACAGGCGTACTGGCCGGTGTAATGACCTTAACGCTGGCGGCATGCGGCAATGGCAACTCAGGCTCCGGCAACGCTTCAGCTACTGACAGCGGCGGCAACGGAAACAGCGGCAGCGGCGGCAGCAGCGGCAAAAAGGTAACCATCGAGCTGGCCATCTCCAAAAGCTCGCAGGATTCGGCGTTCGTGGCCCAGGATGTGCTGGATGAATTCGAGCAGAAAACCAATATCAAGGTCAATCTTCAGCTGCTTCCGGCTGAACAGACGGCCACCGTACTCCAGACCAAGCTGGCTGTCGATGAGGTCCCTGACCTGATTCAATACAATCTGGCGAGTGCTACTACCGACCTTAATCTGGAGCGCAATTTCGAGATTCTCGATAACGAGCCTTGGGTAAGCCGGCTGCTGAACAAGGATGTTCTCTCCGCTTACGATCATGTCTACAGCTTCCATTACAGTCAGGATACCGGGATGCAGGGCGTAGTCTACAACAAGGATATCTTCAAGGACCTGGGGCTTGAGATTCCGAAGAATTACGAGGAATTCCTGGCCGTCTGCGAGAAAATCAAGGCCAGCGGCATTACTCCGGTCTTCATGCCATTCAAGGATAACTGGGCGGCTAATATCTGGCCGGCTGCCGCTTTTGCCGACTGGGCCGCGAAGAATGAACCGTCCCTGTTCGAGGACATCAATGCCGGCCGCAAGAAGTGGTCCGATGTTCCCGAATTCGCTACCTTCCTGGAGCAGCAGTACGAAGTCTACAAGAAAGGCTACACCAACACGGACATTCTCAGCGACAGCTACGATATGGCCGTGGGCAAATTCCTGAACAAGGAAACGGCGATGATGTTCATGGGCGACTGGCTGATCGTGAACGTGGCCGAGAAGGATCCGAATGTGCATCTGGGCCTGTTCGCTATCCCGTCTTCTGAAGACGCAAATCTCGGCGCAAGCCCGCTGGGCGGCCAGCTGTTCATTCCGAAGAAAGCCAAGCATATGGATGAAGCGAAGAAATTCCTGGAGTTCCTTGCCACCAAAGAAGTCGCACAGAAAATGGTGGACAGCCAGGGCTCCGTCTCCAACTTCAGCGATGTCACTACACCGAAGCTTCCCGATTACAAGCAGGAGATTGTCGATCAATACATCACACCCAAGAAGACTACGCTGACCACGGATGCCTATATGATCGTGGACCGCAGCGAGCTGTACCGTCTGCTTCAGGATGAATTTGCCGGCGGTCTGGATGCCAAGGGCGTACTCAAGGCCTGGGACGAGAAATTCAGCCAGCTGATGAAGGACAAAGGCGTGGAAGGCTTTTAAACCAAGTATCCAATCGGATCAACCATACAGCAGGCAGAATGAAGTCCATTCCGGGCTTTATTCTGTCCTGGGCTATTATAGGAGTGTGAAGAGATGAACGTATCCAAGAAGCTGTACTCGTATTACCTGATCTGGCCTGCGCTGCTGATCTATTCGATTTTTTTCGTACTGCCTGCGCTGATCGGACTCTTCTATTCCTTCACGGACTGGAGGCTGGACCGGGAAGCGATCAAGTTCATCGGCTGGGATAACTTCGAGCGGATCTTCACGGATAGAACATTGCTGCTTGCGATGAAAAATACGGCGATCTTCGCGATCGTTACTGTACTCGGCAAAAATCTGCTCGGGATCGCGCTGGCGGTCGGCTTGAACATGAAGCTAAAATCCAAAAATCTGCTGCGGGCTATTTTCTATTCTCCGTCGATCTTAAGCGTTTTGGTTATT
The DNA here is from genome assembly GCF_038002245.1 of Paenibacillus sp. FSL R7-0128. Classification (NCBI taxonomy): domain Bacteria; kingdom Bacillati; phylum Bacillota; class Bacilli; order Caryophanales; family Paenibacillaceae; genus Paenibacillus; species Paenibacillus sp. FSL R7-0128. The sequence goes on from NZ_JBBOCD010000001.1 coordinate 5,298,361, forward strand.
AGCATTGTGTTCACGCCCATGCTGCGCTCCGACGGAACGATTAACCGCATCTTCGAAGCTGTGGGGCTGCCTTCGCTGAGCCAGGCCTGGCTGACCAATCCGGCGCTGGTCATCTGGACCGTGGCATTTGTGTCCATCTGGCAGCATACCGGCTTCCAGATGGCCATCTATCTGGCCGGGCTCCAGTCGATCTCCAAGGAATATTATGAAGCCGCCACCATCGACGGCGCCGGCTCCTGGCGCAGCTTCCGCAGCATCACCATTCCGCTGCTGCTCCCTGCGATCAACATCAATCTGATGCTTACCCTGATCGGCGGCCTCAAGGTATTCTCCGAGGTGTTCGTGCTCACCGGCGGGGGACCGGGCAATGCCTCCCAGGTAGTCGGCACCATCATCCTCCGTTCCTTCGGGGAAGGCAGCTGGGGGCTGGGCACAGCCGTCAATACCCTGCTGTTCGCTGCTGTAACTGTCATCGCCATTCCCCTGCTGATCTTCATGCGGCGTAAGGAGGTATCGGAATAATGAGCTTTTCCCGTAAAATGGCCTGGCGTAACTATCTGGTGGAGGGGTTCCTGATCCTGGCCTCGCTCCTGATTATCCTGCCGCTCCTGATTATGCTGTTCGGCAGCTTCATGACCAGCTCCGAGGTACTGAAGTTCTCCCTGCGGCTCCCCGAGGAGTGGAAGTTCTCCAACTATACAACCGTCTTCAAGGAAGGCGGTCTGGGACGGGCATTCCTGAACGGGATGCTGATTACCGGCGTCTCTTCCATCCTGAACATCTTCACCTCCTCGGCGGCCTCCTTCATTCTGGTACGCCGGGAGACCAAGTGGTCGAATTTCCTGTACATGTTCTTCTTCATGGGCCTGATTGCCCCAATGTCCACGATCACCACGATCCGTGTCGTGCAGTGGATGGGCTTCTACGGCAGCATCACCAGCGTTATTCTGATCTACGCTTCGCTCAACACGGCGTTCAGTGTGTTCCTGTACAGCGGATTCATCCGTTCCATTCCGAAGGCGCTGGATGAGGTAGCTTTTCTGGAGGGGGCGAATACATTCTCTGTGTTCTTCAGAATCGTCACCCCGCTGATCGTCCCGGTCAACGCCACCGTAGCGATTATGGTCTTCATGTCCGTGTGGAATGATATCACCATACCGCTCTACTTCCTGACCGACAGCTCGGATTGGACGATGCCGCTCTCCGTGTACAATTTCTACGGCAAATACAGCCGGGACTGGAACCTGATCTTCGCGGATCTGGTATTAACCTCCCTTCCCGTGCTAATCCTCTATATCTTCTGCCAGAAGTACATTGTTAGCGGACTTACGGCGGGAGCGGTCAAGGGATAACCTCAGCCCCTTTTGTGGCTTTGTTGGACAAATGGATTATTCGGGCCGGAGCATTCAGACATAACATACAGCAGACAACCTGATGCGGCATCCGGGAGATCCGGCGCGCCTGCCCATCCGGTTGTCTGTCCGCCGGGCCCGGCGAGTCCATGAGCCAGAAGCACATGAAAGGGGTTTTTAATTATGAATACAAAAATAGCAAACCACAGAAGAAATCTAGCATCAAATTTTAATCCTTACGTGTTTGCGAGTTATGAACTTTCCTATTATTTTGGCTACGTCGCTGTCATTGATCCTGTATACAATAAGGTCACCAAACGGATTCCGGTAGGCCTTAACCCTGGTCCTATGTGCTTGAATCCAAGTGAGGATAAGCTCTATGTAGTAAATACGGGCAATGATTCGGTCACTATCATTGATGCATATAACTTTAACGTTATCAAAACCCTTCACATTGGCTCTTCGTCCACCTCTAGCGCTCCTGTTGCTATCTTCGCTGCTGCTAACGTGAACAAAGTCTATGTAGCCCATTCGGGTAACAGGGCCGTTACAATTATTGACTCCGTCACAGATACGGTTATTAAGCAAGTGGATTTGCCTAGCGGAAGCGGCTACCCTTTTGCCTTTGCCGGTAAGGTGAACAGTCTCTTTGTCTTTGTTGCATGTAAGTCTAAAGATAATGATAAAGGCAAGGTTGTCGCCATTTCCGTTGACGATGATACCGCCCATCCGGTTGGGGATGATACTCCGCTTGAATTTGACGGGACCCACAACCCCTTGACCGTGTACCCAGGCGGAGTGGAGCTGGTCACACTTGGGCCGACTGGCATGTTGACTCATTTTGAACCACTTACAATGGGTCCCTCCAAAACTTCAAGTATGCTGGACAATACGGTATCCGGGATCTATCTGGATAACAATATGTTATTTTGCACCTCGCGGGAAGATAGAGCCTATCTGAAAAAATTCAACAACCTGTTCATGGACCAGCAAGGAAACATCACCCATGATCAATTCACAGAAATTCCTAGCTACAAAGGCCAGGATAAAATCCGTGTTTCAAGTGATCAAAGTACTATTTGCATCACCATTCAACCCACCACTTTCCCGACAGGTGGTCTGCAAATTTACGATGTAAACGCTGCTAGTTCACGGTTTGTTCCGCTCCCTTATGTCGGTGATTTAGCACTTTACGATTACATCATTGCCTATGTAGGACAATTGACTTCGATTCAACCGATTGATTTGGGAAATCCAAGTAATCCCATTCCTGCTATTCCGATTGGCACAAGTCCCTCAGACCGCGTCAACGTAAAGAACATTATTTCCGGTTATAGCAATCAATCCTTGTAATGCACATTTAGTATAAAAATTGAGCTGTCGCTTCAAGTCGAACTGGACTTGGGGGCAGCTCTTTTTTTTACCTTACTGGACATTAGGACTATTCGGGCCGGAGCATCCAGACATAACCTACAGCAGACAACCTGATGCGGCATCAAGGCACAGGACCGGTGCGTCTGCCCATCCGCTTGTCCGTCCGCCGGGCCCGGCGAGTCCACTAGCCAGATCTGCATGAAAGGGGATTTTATCTATGAATATGAATCGAACAGCAAACCGTAACCGAAATACACGGAGCGGCCTTTCTTATGTATATGTGTCTTATGTAAGTATTAATAATAATGGATATGTCGCTGTTATTGATCCCACTACCGATCAGATCATCAAACGGATCTCGGCAGGCTATAATCCTGTCGCTATGTGCTTGAGTCCCTCTGGAGATAAGCTTTACGTGGCGGATGGCCTTGCGAATATGGTCTATGTCTATAGTACAGATACCTTTAACCTTATAGGTTCAGTTCCAGTTGACAACAAACCTGTTGCTATCCTCGTAGAGCCTAGCGGCAAAAAAGTCTATGTAGCCAACTATGGATATCCCTGCCTGACGATTTTTGATGCCATTACTCTTAGTTTCATTGGAAATCTTTATTCTGTAGACACGATGTCTTTCGCCATTTCGTGCAATGAGAATAGCCCTTACGTCTACGTTGCCTGCAACGAAATTCATCCAACAAGAGATTCTACTCTTGCCATTAGAATTATTAATAATGGACCTAATGTGGCGCTTGGCCCAGCAGGACCGGGCACTATACATGACTCGACCCGAAACTTCTTGACCGTTCACCCCAATGGACACACACTGGTCGAGCTTGGAAATATTGGAGCCCTTGATTTTCTTAGTCCTGATAATGGTTTAGTTGCAGCAGCACCGACTAGTTCACTGGACAATACGGTATCCGGAATTTATCTGGACAACGGCTTGTTATTCTGCACGATGCGAGAAGAAAGGAACTTTTTGAAATTATTCAAGAATCTGGATATCGATGTGAATTCGAAAATCACCTATGATGATTACAAAGAAATCCCCAGTTACAAAGGTCAGGATAAAATTCGCACTTCGCTTACGCAAAAGTATATTGGCGTCACCATTCAAGCCACGGATCACCCAACGGGCGGGCTGCAAATCTACGATGTAGACCGTGGCACTTCCCGGTTTGTTGAGCTTACTTCCATTGGCGATCTTGCATTCTTCTCAGACACCAAAGCTTATGTAGGAGGATTCACCTCGGTTCAACCCATTGATTTGACCACTGCAAGACCTCTAAATCCGATTCCCATTGGGACAACGTACTTCAAAGTGAAGAATGTTATTTCCGGTTATAGCAATCAAACCTAAGGGTCATGTACGTTAACGTGGAGCTGTCTCTTCAAGTCGAAACTGACTTGAGGACAGCTCTTTTTTGCCAGAAATGCATTGTTAGCGGACTTACGGCGGGAGGGGTGAAGGGGTAATCTCTGCCCTTTTTGTGGCTTTATTGGACAAATGGATTATTCGGGCCGGAGCATCCAGACATAACATACAGCAGACAACCTGATGCGGCATCCGGACAAAAACGGCGCGCCTGCCCATCCGGTTGTCTGTCCGCCAGGCCCGGCGAGTCCACTATCCAGAAGCACATGAAAGGGGTTTTTCATTCGTGAATACGAATATGGCAAACCGCAGAAGGAATCTATCATCAGATAACCGTTATGTCTATGTGAGCTGTCAAGCTAACGGTTTGGGATATGTAGCTGTCATTGATTCTGTACTAGATAAGGTCATCAGATGGATTCTGGTGGGCAACAAACCTGGTCCTATGTGCATGGACCCTACAGAGAAAAAACTTTACGTGGTTAATAACGGTGATGATTCAGTCACCGTCATTGATACGGACACCTTTACCTCTGTCAAAACCATTACCATTGGCAATCCATTCAAGAGGACCTTTCCTAATGCTATCTTCGCTTCTGCTACAGGCCATAAAGTCTATGTATCCCATGCAGGAGATACGCAAGTTACAATTATTGACTCCCTCACAGATGAGGTTATTGAAACATTGCCAATAGGCACATCCGGAGTTTTCCTCAATTTCGCCTTTGCGGGCAATAAAAATAGTAACTTTGTCTCTCTTGCACGCACATATGATTCGCCAAAGGATAAAATTTTCGCTATCGATATCGACCAAAATGTGGCTTATCCGTATGGAACTGCAGCGGATCTATCCTTTGACGGGTTCCACAACCCCTTCGCCGTTCACCCGGATGGGCACACACAAGCCACGTTTGGATTCTACGGATTTCTCACCTATTTTGACGGCAATGAAGTTGGGATAACCAGAAATTCAATGGTGCTGCAAAATACGGTATCCGGGGTCTACCTGGACAGCAAAGTGCTAGTCTGCACCATGCGGGACGAATATGACTATCTGAAAGTAATTAAGAATCTGTCCATTGATAAGGATGGTGGCGTCAGCTATGAAAATTTTGCGCGATTCCCCAGTTATCGCTGGCAGGATAAAATTCGTCTGTCACGTACGCAAGCCTACATTGGCGTTACCATTCGACCTTTCGGCCCCTATAAGAGCGGTGTGCAAATCATCCACTCAAAGGAAGGCACCAGCACGTTAGTTGAATTGCCTTTTGTCGGTGATCTGGCATTTTCCGGTGACACCAAGGCCTATGTGGGGGAGGAGAGCACGGTTCGTCCGATTGATCTGGCAACTGGAACGGCTCTACCCGCTATCCAGATGGGAGCCAGCGTCGCAAACATTATTTCCGGTTATATCAATCAATCCTTGTAAGGCAAAGGGGATTTCATTCATGGATATGAATAAGGCAAATCACAGCAGAGGTCTGTCATCAGGTCATCCTTATGTGTATGCGAGTTATGAAGTTGGTTTTGATTTCGGATATGTCGCTGTCATCGATCCTGTACAAGATACGATCATCGAACGGATTAGGGTGGGCAGCGAGCCTGGTCCCATGTGCATGGACCCCTCGGAGAAAAAGCTATACGTCATTAATACCCGTGAGGATTCAGTCAGCATCATTGATATTGATACCTTTAAGGTTCTCAATACCGTTCACATTGGCAATCCGTTCGTCAAGTTCTATCCTAATTCTATCTTCGCTTCTCCTAAGGGTAACAAAATATATGTAGCCCAATCAGGTCCGGGCATTACCATTATTGACTTCCTCACAGATGAGGTTATTAAGGATGTGCAACTGGCAGGAGGGATTAGTTGGCCTTTCGCCTTTGCTGGAAATGAGAACAGCTCCTTTGTCTATGCTGCCTGCCGGAGTAATGATGTTATCGCCATTTCCATTGACGACGACACCGTTCATCCGTATGGAGACACAATGGAGCTTACCTTTAACGGGAGCCGTAATCCCTTGGCCGTTCATCCCGATGGGCATACCCAGATCACATTTGGACCTGCTGGTATGTTAACCTATTTTGACAATGATTCTATTGGGTACTCCAGTACGTCAAGTCTGCTGGACAATACGGTATCCGGGGTCTACACGGACGACAAAAGATTATTCTGCACCATGCGCGAAGACAAAAACTATCTGAAAGTAATCGGTAATCTGGCCATTGATAAGAAAGGAATCGTCACCTATAAGAGTTTTGCGGATTTTCCCAGCTACAAAGGGCAGGATAAAATCCGTCTTTCACGTACGCAAGCCTACATGGGCGTTACCGTTCAACCTACGGATTCCCCATTAGGTGGTGTGCAAATCATTGACTTACATGAAGGCTATACCCACTTGGTTGAACTTCCTTATGTCGGCGACCTGGCGTTCTTCTCAGACACCAAGGCTTATGTGGGGGAAGCAAATGCGATCCGCCCGATTGATCTGGCAACCGCAACGGCACTGCCCGCTATCGTGCTTGGGGTCGTTACGGATAGCCTCAAAGTCAATAATATTATCTCCGGTTATAGCACTCAATCCTTACAGTAAACAATTATACGGGTCATTGACCTAACTTATAGCAGATTCAAACACAGGAAAGGGGGATTTAATTATGAACCCTAACAAGGCAAATGCAAACAACAGAAACTTACCCTCAGGTGATCCTTATATCTTTGTATCTTATGAAGTTGACTATCAATTTGGATATGTCGCAGCTATAGATCCTGTAGAAGATCAGATTGTCAGACGGATTCCGGTAGGCGCCAACCCTGGCCCTATGTGTATGGATGCCGAAGAAAAGAAGCTGTATGTAGTGAATACACGCGGGAATTCGGTCACCGTCATTGATGCATATACACTTAACATTCTCAAAACCGTTCGCGTTGGCGCTGCCGGCAGCACAAATGTCAATCCTGTTGCCATTTTCGCTGCTTCTAAGGTTAATAAAGTCTATGTTGCCAATGCCGGAGATCATAGCGTTACGATTATTGATGCCCACACGGATACGGTGATAACAACTGTGGATGTCGGCGTAGGCAGACCTTATGCCTTTGCGGGCAATGAGAATAGCGACTTTGTCTATCTTGCCTGCAAGGTTGCCGATAAAAAAGATTACGTAATCGCCATTACCCTTGACGATGATAATTTTACACAGTTTAACCTGGGATTTGAACTTGCCTTAGACGAAACCCGTAACCCTCTGACCGTTCACCCGGATGGACACACGCAAATCACACTTGGAACGATTGGCATGATTACCTATTTTGGAAATGATGAAATTGGCTTGCCTAACACGTTAAGCTTGCTGGACAATACGGTATCCGGAGTCTACCTGGACAACAATTTGTTATTCTGCACCTCGCAAGGAGAACAATCCTGTCTTAAACGGTTTACTGACCTGGCCGTTGATTGGGAGAATCACATCACCTATAAAAAATTCATAGAAATCCCCAGTTACAAAGGCCAGGATAAAATTCGTGTGTCGCGTAAACAAGAGTATGTTGGCATCACCATTCAGCCCACTACTCTCCCAACCGGTGGCCTACAAATCTATAATGTAAACAGTGCCAGTTCCTGGCTTGTTCCGCTCTATTATGTCGGCGACCTGGCGTTCTTCTCAGACACCAAGGCTTATGTGGGGGAAGCAAATGCGATCCGCCCGATTGATCTGGCAACCGCTACGGCCCTGCCCGCTATCCCGATTGGGTACCCCAACAATGAACGTATCAACGTCAAGAATATTATTTCCGGTTATAGCAATCAATCCTAGCAAGATGCAACTACAAGAAAAGAGGCATTCGTCCGTGAACACAAACCATGCAAAAACAAAGGCAATGTCAAACACAAGGAGCTCCTCAGGTAATTCTTACGTCTACGTCAGCTATGTGTATGATTATGTTGCCGGGTATATCGCCGTTATTGATCCTGCTAGCGACGAGATCATCAGAACGGTTATCGCCGGCTTCGATCCTGGTCCCATGTGCATGGATATTGAAGAAAAGAGGCTTTATGTACTAAGCAGCCAGGGCAGGTCGGTCACCGTATTTGATACGAATACATTTGACAATCTGGCTACCTATCGCATCGGCGAAACAAATAACTCCTACCCTGTTGCTCTCCTCGCCTCTCCTTTGGGCGGTAAACTCTATGTGGCCGATTCCGGTGAAAAAACAGTTGTGATTATTGATACCACGCATGGCGTTACAAAAGATGTCGATGTAGGCCCAGGCAAGCCCTTTGCCTTTGCGAGCAATAAGAACAGCAACTTTATCTATGCTGCCTGTAAGGTTGCCGATGGTGAAGATTATGTTGTCGCTATTTCCCTTGAGGAAGACATCGCTTTTCCGTATGGCAAGGAGATGGGGTTAACCTTTTACGAGGGCCTCAACCCCCTGGCTGTTCATCCGGATGGGCACACCCAAGTCACAATGGGAACTCCAGGGATGCTTGTTCATACAGATGATAAAATTGGTAAGCCGGTTACGACAAGCTTGCTGGACAATACGGTATCCGGCGTCTATCTGGACAACAAACGGTTACTTTGTACCACAGACGAAGGAAAAAGTATTATTAAACAAATTATTGACCTGGCCGTTGATGAAGAGGGAAACGTAATTTACGATTATTATATAGATATTCAAAGCTACAAGGGCCAGGATAAAATTCGTTATTCTCCTAATCAAGTATATGTTGGCGTCACCGTACAGCCTACTACTACACCGATAGCCGGAGTGCAATTCTATACTTCAACCGGTACCAATTTCCCGTTAGTTAGACTTCCATCTGTCGGCGATCTGGCGTTTTCCTCAGACATCAAGGCCTATGTGGGGCTATTCAAATCAATTCGTCCGATCGACCTGGCAACCGTAAAGCCCCTGCCCGCTATCCCGATGAGTCCCATAAGTACTGATAATATCGAAGTCAGAAACGTGATTTGCGGTTACAGCAATCAATCCTGACAGTACGTGGCGCACACAACAGAGCAGCGGCTCTCCGATAACAGGAGAACCGCTGCTCTGTTTGAATTACAGATCTGAAGCTTGAACCGCCTCGTTAGTGTTACAGATGCTCCAGCAGATTGGAGATGACCTGCGCGCTCTCGGCGCGGGTCATGGTCTCCTGCGGCGCGAATTGCTGATTGCCGCGCCCGTTGATCAGCCCTGCCTGCTCGGCAGCGCTTGCCGCATGCTTCGCCCAGTCACGAATCTGGGAGTAATCACTGAACGGGCTGGCAGCGGAGTCACTGCTGCTGATCATGCTTCCCTTCAAGTGTTCATGCGCCCGGACGATCATGACCGCCATTTCTTCACGGGTAATGCGCTCCTCCGGTGCGAAGGCGTCCTTGCTGCGTCCGAGCACGATGCCCGCTTCATTCACTGCCGCTACGGCTTCGGCATACCACAGCCTGGAGTCCACATCAGCAAATGTGGATAGACTGGTCGCCTTAAGGCCAAGCGCACGGGTAATCATCGCGGCGAACTGCGCCCTTGTGACTTCCCCTTGCGGATTAAATTCGGTGCTGGAAATGCCTTCGATAATATGCTTCGCAGCCATAGACTTAATAACACCGCTGGCCCAGCTGCTACTGCTGACATCCGAGAATGTCTTGTCATATTCGAGCACCGCATACTGGCTGAAATGATGCACATCGGCGGTGAATTTACTGTCTGTCAGCGTGCCTCCCATGTATTCCACCGCACCACTGGCAGCAATATAGTAGACGCCGAGTACGCTGCGGTTAGCATTAGGATCAACCGTGAAGGTAAGCGTCAGCGGCTCGTTAAACGTTGTAACCGGTACGGCAGTGCCGTCCGCAGCAACAGCCTCCAGACTGAAGCGGATCACATCGCTTACCGCCGTTAACCGGACGGACCCGTTGACCGCCGGATTATTGATCAGCTGCTCCGCAGCAGCTCTCGCTGTCTTCACGGCGGAGAGTCTGATTGCCGCTGCCTCCGGTTGTCCTCCAGCTCCGGCAATCTTCTCCTGGATGTCCTTCAGCGCCGCCGGACTCAGCTCAACAGCCACTGTGCTCCAGGCAAGACGCAGGGTGTTCTCTCCTGGTATTCCGGCTAAACCGGCCGGAAGCAGCACGGATTCTGTAGCATCGGTAAGCTGAACGGTTATAGCTCCACTAGACGGTGCCGGGAAATCAGCCGGTACAAGAACCTTCTCCGTCTGCGCTGAAGGTGACGGAGCTACGGTTGGCGTTGCAGCCGGTGCCGGTGTCCATACTGGCACTTCCGCAGGTGCTGGTGTTGCTGTCGGCGCCGGAGTTGGCGCCTTGGTTGGAATTACTTCCGGCGGCAGCTCCGCTTTTTTTACAGTGACCGTTCTTGTCACTTCAGCAGCCGCATTGCCCGCTGTATCAGTCACATTATAATGATACACATAGCTGCCGGCCGCCGAAGTATCCAGCGTCAGCACGCTCTCCCCCTCCTGCGTAATCGTTGCAACGATACGGTCTGTAATATCGCCATCCCGGTCATCTGCCGCTGTAGCTCCGGCATCCGTATAGTCTGCATCCTTTTCCAATTCAACGGATGCTTCACCGAGCAAGGTAATTACCGGCTTCGTTACATCCGGGTCCAGCGCAACCACTACCCGTCTTGTCACCTCAGCAGCCGGATTGCCCGCCGTATCACTGACATTATAATGGAAGGTATAGATATCGACCTTGGATGTATCCAGTTCAGTCAAGCCATACACTTCGCTTGTCACCATTGTCGTAATACGGTCAGTTATATCTCCGTCCTGGTCGTCATAAGCGGTAGCTCCCGCATCGGTGTATTCCGCTCCGACCGGCAGATTGACTGTCGCCTCGCCTGTCAGGGTAATAACCGGCGGTACCGTATCCGGTTCCGGTAGCGTGATCGTTCCACTGGCCGAGCTGTCTGCTCTCGCTTCCCCCTTGCTCAGCGTTACTGTGAAGGTGAAGCTGCCGTCAGTATCCTCCGTGGCTTCCTGGAATGCAGTCATGGTAATGTCATCCATGGTAACGCCCGTAGCCTGGAATCCAGGCAATTCGCCTATCGTCTGTTGCAGCCATACCAGGACAGCTTCTTCACCTTTTGCTTGCGCCTTCTTAACGCTGTAAGCCGCTCCCTCAATGATATTCTTCGCCTCAAGTACAGCCTGTTCATTGGCCGCACTGGTTTTATCTCTAGCTACAGTCAGATAACTGATCAGAGCCGCCTGACTGAACGTATTGTTCACCGAATATTTCACCGTACCGCTGACCGGCAACGTGAAATCATGCTGAACCATGACCCCATTCGGGCCTGCAACCAGGCCGGTCTTAACAGTCTCATTCACAGTCTTGCCCTCGGCATCCACATAGCTGAGGGTAATATCCATCGTCCGGCTCCCGTTATTCCACCAGTCCAGATGATAGGAAGTAACCGTATATTTCCCTGCACTCAGAGGCAGGTTGTAGACCAGCGGCGTATTCCTCGTATTCGAGCCGTATACTCCGGTCTGGGCTTTATCGGTAGTGACTACAGCACCTCCAAGCCCTTTGACACTATAGGTAGCGCCCGTATTCGTATGTCCCCATACCGTATCTCCTGTGGACAATTGATCTGCCTTGTGATTCAGCAGGCTGCTGCCTGTGAGATCCCGGATGGCTGTATACGGCGGGGTGTCGCCATCTCCGGCAAGGCCCATGTCCAGGAAGTATACCAGCCCCTCAGGAACCACTTCCACATAGGCAATGGTCTTCAGGCTTCCGTAGTTGCCGGTAACCGCTACCCGTTCATATGGAGTATTGAAGTTAAGCGCATCAAGATTCCACTTCACAGCTACCTGTATGGTCGTTCCGTCTGCGAGCTTAGCCTCGACTTTGGCTGGAAGTTCCGGCAGCTTCCCTGCATAGGTAGCCCTATCGGGGATAGACGCAAGCTCTCGCACATCTCCGAGCAGCAGCAGATTCAGGGCGGAAGACAGACGTTCTACAAGCTGTGACGCCCCTTCCTGGTCCAGCCGGTAGGAAGCCGGATCATTCAGCGCTGTCTGGGCGGTATCCAAAGCATCCGTGAACATCTTCCAGTCCTTCTCCGGGTAGCTCTCTTCCCTGCTGACCTCAAGCGCAGCACTCACCGCCTGCTTAAGGCCTGCCGTATCCGGGCTTCCTGCTCCTTCCCCGCCGATAACCGCAACGGAATCTACAGCGAGAGTCCCGCTCAGCACTTTGAGCTGAACCGTATGCTCACCGTATTTCAGTCCGCGCAGTGTGAAGGTCTGGTACAGCTCCTTCGCTGCATTAGCAGCACCCGAGACTACCAGGGTCTCGCCGTCCACCACGGCTTCCAGCTTGGCAGAGCCGTCGTTCGGCCCCAGAATATCAAGGCCTGTGCCGGTAAAAGTATACTTCAGCACAGCGCCCGCACCCTGGCTGGTAGACAGGGACCGCTGATACACATACATGCCTTTTCCATTCTCATGTGCCCAAGCACCCTCATATACCAGCTTCGCCTCAGGTGCCTGCGCCAGGTCATACATCTCCAGATTATCCAGCTGCTCTGAATAATACGGTGTATAACCGTCCACCTTCTCTACCTTCAGATTGTCGAAGCGGACATGATAGAAGCCGCTCGCGAGCTGCACGCGTCCAGACAGCTTCGGATTCGGATCGGTGTATGCTGCAAGCTTAACATCATCCAGATAGGCAGTAATCTTGTCACCGGCAACCTGAACGGCAATGTTATGCCAGGCATCATGTGCGGTGTCAAATCCGTCGATCTTCACCCCGCCGGAGCCGGTGGCCGCATTGCCGCTGGCGACCACGGTCCCGCTGGACAGCAGCTGCCAGCCGCCATCGAACCAGAACTTGAGCGCATAAGGGGTGCCGTTAATTGTCTGCGGCCCGCCCTGGTATCTGGCTCCAATCGCTGCGTAATTATTCCCGCCATAAGTGCTGTTCTGTTCAAAAGAAACATCGGCGCTAGCCTTATAGTTAGTCCAGCGGTAATCGCCGATCACGGTGACCGGGTCTCCGCCGTTCCAGGCACCGCCCACGCCTGTTGTCACCTGATCCAGCTGCTGCCGCAGCACGTAGTTATCCGTGCCATCGACCAGATAGCCTTCGAACGCTCCGTTGAGGTCCTGGGTATAGCGCGGAGTTACACTCTGCTCACCGCCGCGGGAGCTGACATAACTCTGCTCGCCGGTAATGGCACCGCCCTCCCCGATGACGGCAACGGTTCTGTCCCCGTAATTGAAATCATCCGCGTACAGGATCTGATCCTCCGTATTCTGTACAGACCCGGTGGCATCGGTATCCAGCACCGTACGTTCACCTTCAACCGGAAGCGAGGCACCGAATTCTTCATTCGTGCGGTTATCCAGCGTAGTTACCGTTACAATCGAGAACGGCTTCACACGAATGGTATACTCACCGCTGCCGTCTGCCTGAACATCCCCAAGGTCCTTCATATAATTGCTGTTAAAAGCCTGACCTGTCTCCGCCGCACGGGTCTCCCACATCTCCAGAGACGGATTGCCGGTATAGGCCATATTGACGGCCTGGAGCTTGTAGATCTTCTCTGTCTCGCTATCATTGATGATCACCGTCGAGAAATCCTGCTTGTCAGGTGAAGCCAGGGTCATATAGCTTGGAGTCCCGTTGCGCCCGCTGACCGGGTTCGTGCCGGTTGCTCCGGTGTAGCTCGCCTGGGGAACGGCTCTCCAGATTCCTGCCGTATTGCCTTCGTTCTCCCAGCCTGTCTTGGCAAACCCATTAAAATGCTTCAGGACAAGCAGTCCCGCATCATAATGAATGAAGCCTGACCACGGGTCGCGTGCGCTAAGCAGCTCCTTGAACGAGTACTGCCCGCCTTCATAGAAGGAGCCGATTGCCGGCTGATAGATGAAATGCGTCCGCCGGGAATTCACGAAGCCCTTGATAATGGTATTGCCCATCTCCAGCGGTCCGCCGATGCCGCCGATGCCCGTCCCGGGCTCAGAAGGGTCCTTCATGTTATTGTGGGGACGGAAGGCCGAGTTACTGAAGGTGGCCTGTGCTTCACTGTTCCAGATTTCCTTGTCGAATTCATCGGCAAGCCGTTTGAAATTGCCTTTGCTGTCGTCGTCGGTGTTGTAGTGATATCCGGCAGCCGCTACCGCATCTCGCAGCGACAGATCGCTCACCATGGCATCCCCGAAGGAGCCGATTCCAACCTCGTCGGAAATCACCAGCTGGATGCTGTGGTACAGCTCTTTCTCCTGATCGTTTTCGAAGTCTTCAGTATCCCCCTTGACCCTCTCACCATACTGCTTCGTCCAGGCCAGATCCGGCGCGTGCTCATTGATATGGGGATTCACATAATCCACCATATACCCGTATTCACGGTATGCGGCCAGAATGGTATTTTTGTACCAGGTATAAATCTTGTCGTTATTGTTAGCCCAGGCTGGAGCATTCCAGCGCAGGAAGCTCACCTTGACCGCCGGATTAATAGCCTTGGCATCGGCCGCAAGCTGGAAGCCGGGATGCCGGGCCACATTGGCCGCTTCATCCTCCGTACGCATCGTCGAAGGATCGGGACCGGTAGAGTTATTCCGGTCATTGCCCATCTCGATCTTGACATGGTCGATCAGCGGGCGTTCGCCCCCGAACAGGATCTTCAGCATTTGGGCATACGCCTCCGGCTGCTCGGACTTATAGTCCATCAGCAGGGCGCTCGTACTGTTGCCGCTCAGTACGCCGAAGCCTTTGAAGGTCAGGCCATTGACATTGTCAGCCTTGATATCATTGCCGTCCAGCTGGACTCTGACTGCAGAAGCATCGGTCTCGCTGGCAGAAGCTACAGGCAACCCTAGTGCAGGAAACATTCCGGCTACGAGTGCAGTCGATAACAGCACGGAGAAAAGCCTTTTCTTCACGCGGTTCTTTCTGTTCATTCATTAATCCTCCTCTTTCTCACTTAAGTAAGCGCATTCATCATGTCGTTAGAAGAATGATTGACTTGGACAGACCTTTGTCTAAAATCACAATGCGGGTATACAAATACCTGGCAGACTGCGACAAACTGCAACTGCCAGGCGGATACTCTACTCACCTCAATCCTCGATTGGGACTGAATAGGATATTTTTATTACCTAATAGTGGTTTACACTGCATAAGAAGCACTAAAGAAATTAACAAAAAGCAAAAGAAGCGGAGGGGAAATTTGGAACTGTAGGAGCGGTAGCGACCGCCTTTGTCACCGGATTTCACCCGCGAACAGCGGTTTAAATCAAGAAATCTGGTGACAACAGCGGCCGGAAGTCCAAATGTTCACCGCAGCGACGATGCAGCTTCAAGTTCAAAACTTAAGTGCGTCTTATATAGTAAAAATCTGACTCCACTACCCCTTAATCCCCGAAGCAGCAACGCCCTGCACGAAGTACTTCTGAAGCGCCAGGAACACAATTACTACCGGAATGATCGACACTACACTCGCCGCCATAATCAGGCCATACTCCGCAGAATACTGTGAGATGAACATCCGCAGACCGATCTGAATGGTCTTGAGCTTCGTATCGGTCAGATAGATCATTGGCCCGAGGAAGTCATTCCAGGTAGCGACGAAGGTGAAGATGGTCAGCGTGGAGAGCGCCGGCTTGGACAGCGGAAGCATGATTCTCGCCCAAATTCCGTATTCGCTCAGTCCGTCAATCCGGGCCGCTTCACATAATTCATCCGGCACCCCCTGATAGAACTGGCGCATCATGAACACACCGAAGGCCGAAAAGGCTTGCAGCAAAATGATTGCCAGGTGGGTATTGTTCAGCCCCATGTAGCGCATCAGAATGAACTGCGGCACCATGTAGGCCTGCCAAGGAATCGCGATCGTGGCGATGTAGCCCAGGAAAATCACATTTTTGCCTCTAAAATGCAGCTTCGAGAAGGCATACGCCGCGAAGCTGGAAGTAAGCAGCTGCAGAATCGTAACGATAATGGATAATTTCGCTGTATTGTAGATGAAGCGTCCGAGCGGAATCCGAGTCCAGATATCCTGGAAATTCTCCCAGCGCGGATTCGCCGGAATCCATTGCATCGGGAAGGAGAAGACATCCTTGTTCAGCTTGAGCGATGACGACAGCATCCAGATATACGGCACCAGCATTGCCAGCACGGTCAGAATTAACAGGGCATATACAAGCACCATTAAGCTGATTTTAAGTCCTTTACTTTTACCAACCATATCTTATAGATCCCCCTATTGTCCGTATTTCTTCTCGCCGCGGAACTGGACGATGGTAATGCCGAGTACCAGCAAGAAGAGCACAATCGCCATGGCACTGGCATATCCGTAATCCAGCGAGCGGAACGCCGTGTTGTAGATCTGATAGACCATGACCCGTGTAGCATTATTGAGCTGGTTATCCGCGCCCGCGAACAGGTTGATGAAGATATCGTAGACCTTGAACGAGTTGATGACCAGAATCATCAGGACAAAGAAGGTGGTTGGTGCCAGCTGTGGCACAGTCACGTTGCGGAATCTTCTCCACGGGCCTGCCCCGTCCAGCTCAGCCGCTTCATACAGCTCTGGATTAATGCCCTGGAGACCGGCCAGATAGATGACCATGTAGTAGCCCATATTTTTCCACACGGTGAAAAGCACTACCGTAAACATCGCCCACTGCTTATCCGCCGCCCAGCGGGGCAGCTCCTCCAGCGGAATGCCGGTAATCAAGTGCAGGATGTTGTTCACCGGACCCATGGTCGGGCTGAAGATGAAGTTCCATACCGCCGCAACCGCAACCAGCGAAGCCACGTAAGGGAAGAAGAAGACCGTTCTCATGAAATTACGGCCCATAATCTTCTGATTGAGCAGAATCGCCAGGGCCAGCGCTACGATCATGGTCAGCGGCACGACTCCGACGGTGTAGACAATCGTGTTCCACAAGGCTTTGTGGAAGGTGGTATCCGAGATTAGCCGGGAGAAGTTGTCCAGCCCGATGAACTTCATCGGATTGGCCCCGTCCCATTTCACAAAGGCCAGAATAAAGGCAAAAATCATCGGTACCAGGGTGAACAGGGCAAATCCGATAAAGTTCGGCGCAATAAAGCTATACGCGACCAGGTTATCCCGGAGTCCGCGCGACAACCGGCTTTTTGGGCTCTTATTTGTACGCAATATGGTTTCGTTCTGCATTCGTTCTCCTCCAAACCTTATATAACATCCCCGCAAAGTGGGAATTACTTCGATACCTGTTAATGTGAGTGCTGTGATGTCCTCTATTTATATGGAAGGCGGGCCTTCGCCCGCCCTTCCTTCAGGACACTAACATTACATTCACATTAATTGTTCAAAAGCTGGCCTACACGGTCATTCATATCCTTCAAGCCTTCGTCGATCGTAGCGTTCTTGGTCATGATGTTGTCATGCGCTTCATTCAGAATAACCTCAATGTCCGCACTCTTCTCATGAATTGGCATTTCCAGGTAAGTCTGAACGGTATTCAGTGCAGCCTTGCTGTTCTCATCTGCCGGGAAGCCGTCGATGGAGGTGATGGAATTGATAACTTCATCATTCTTGATCGCAGGAATCGTACCGGTGGAAGCAATAACCTTGGCGCCTTCTGCCCCGGTTACGAAGTTCATGAAGTCAAGCGCTGCTTCTTTGTGTTTGGACTTTTGGTTTACAGCCAGAGAAGTAATCGTTCCCAATGTAGTTCCGGCTTCAACGCCGTCAGGATGAGGGTATTTCACGATGCCCCATTCCGCAGATTGGGATTCGCCGCTCTTCACCTTCTCAATCTGGGTGGCAATGAACCAGCTGCCCATGTTCATCATGGCTACGGAGTTGTTGTAGAATACGCCGGAGTAATGCGTGCTGGAGGTCTTCAGGGTCGCGTAATCCATAACAATACCGTCTTCCTGCTCTTTCAGAATCCGTTCATAGGTAGGCTTCAGGAAGTCATAGTTGCCGCCGACCACGGTGTTCTTGCCGTCCAGAATACCGAACAGTTGAACTGCACTGCGCCAAGTATGGTAATGGGCACCGTATACTTTTTCCGAGCCGCTGCCGGAGGTCATCTTGCGGGCCAGCTCGTCGTATTGGTCAAAGGTCATATCATTAGTCGGATAATCTACGCCTGCTTTGTCGAACAAGGCTTTGTTGTAGTAGATCAGCCAGAAGTCACTGCGGAACGGAAGCGCATACACCTCGCCGTTCACTTCAATCTGCTCGACCGTACCGCCGTATACGGAAGGATCGATCGATTTGTCACCCATGTAAGTCTTCAGCGGCTCCAGGTGATTCTGCTTCACCAGGTTCGAGTAGCCCGGAATGTCTTTGATCGTCAGAACATCCAGATCCGCCCCGCCCGAGAGCTGTGTGCTGAGCATGGTCATATAGTCGGTGGAGCCAAGATCGACATATTCAATGGTTACGTTCGGATGTGCAGCCTTATAAGCATCGATCAGCGGTTTGTAGTATGCAGTAGCTTCCCAGTCCCACAGCGCCCATTTCAGTGTTACCGGCTCCTGGCTTGGTTCGGAGGAAGCGGTTGCAGCGTTGCCCGAAGCAGGTGCGGCAGTGGCAGCAGCGTCTTTCGTATTGTTATTGCCGGAGCATCCGGCCAGCATGCTCACGGAGAGCGCGGTGGCAAGGGTCATGCCGTAGAATCTTTTCAAGTTCATTCGATTATCCCCTTTATCTTCTGATAATATTTCAGCAGCCGGCATCTGTTGCTCCGGCCTTAGTTCAAATTGTAAGCCTTTTCAGACCCGATGGGGATGCAAAATTAAACACAGTTCATTCACTATTCTGTGCTCTTCTCCGCACGTCCTGCCCCAAACCTGTAATTTCTTATCCGAAACCTGTAAAATTCTCAGCTTCTCCCCCTGGCTCTATAATGAAACGCAGGAATATGCTATGGTAGTTGAAAACGCTTTAAATAGGTCCAGTTATAGATGAAGGAGTGTTCACCACGGTACGTAAATCTACTATTAAAAGCCGCATTATTCTGCTCATGACCGCCTTTGCGCTGCTGATTGCCTCGCTGCTGTCTTGGTTCAGCTACGAACTGATTACGTATTACCAGCGCAAAACAACGATCCAGGCGACGGAATTCAACCTCCAGCTCGTCTCCCATATTATCGAACAGGATCTGATTAATCTGACTACGCTGGCGATGACCAGCAGCACCAACTCGTCCACGAACACCCTGCTTACCGAATATTTCGGTTCGGCGGAGGCCAGCCCCAAGCAGGCGCTGAATGTCTTCAATGCGATGCAGGACGATGTGCGGATCAACCGCTCCTATAGCTATGTACGCCGCCTGATTGCCACAGATAACAGCGGAAAGTTCCTGCAGGTGGAGAATTTCGGCACCTCCATTCCGCTTACGATCCATAATATCGGTCAAGTCACCGGTCTGACGAATGAGGCCGAAGAGCAATGGGACCGCGTCATTAAGGACCCGCTCTCCAATTCCTACGGTATTCCCTTCGTGTTCCCTATTTATGGCCGGGGGGCTACCCGGGTGGGCACCGTCTATCTGCTCGCGAATACCTCCGTCATTACGGACAAACTGAAGGGCTATGCCCTGCCGGAGCACTCCCGGCTGCTGCTTACGCTCGGCGATCATCATTATCAGCTTAACGGAGATCAGGTCAAAGCCATTGAAGAGCCGTATGAGCCGGTAGCCTATACCAGTGACAAGCCTGTCGGCCCCGATACCGAGCTGTCCATGGTGAAAATGCAAGATGATGGGGAAAGCCATATCGTGGTATCGTATCCGGTACGCAGCGGTGTCATGCTCTCGCAGACCTTATCCAGCGACCAGTTCGCGCCCCGGAGCAATATATGGATTCTCGTCCTGCTCGGCGTCTGTCTGCTCGTGCTTGTCTTAAGCGCGATCATTACGCTGTATTTGACCCGCACGATCAGCCTTCCAGTCGAGAAGCTGAAGAAGCGTATGGACAAGATTGCCCAGGGCAACTTCCTGCTGGACTCGGGTATTGAATGGAACAGTGAGCTGGGCGATGTCGGCCGGGGCATTAACCGCCTGTCCCAGGATATCGTAGCCCTCATGGACAGCCGGCTCGCGGACGAGAAGCAGAAGCAGGAGCTGGAATACCGGATGCTCCAGAACCAGATTAATCCGCATTTCCTCTACAATACCCTGAACTCGATCAAATGGATGGCTACGATCCAGAACGCCACCGGTATTGCAGAGATGACGACCTCCCTATCCCGGCTGCTCCGCAGCATCGCCAAGGACAACCGGCGGCTGATGCCGCTGAAGGATGAGCTGAGCTTGCTGGATGATTATTTCCTGATTCAGAAATACCGCTATGGCAGCACGGTTACCATGGTCACAGAGATTGAAGAGGAAGCACTGCTTGGCGGGCTTATCCCGCGCTTCACACTCCAGCCCTTGGTCGAGAATGCGATCTTCCACGGCATCGAGCCCAAGGGCCGAGGCGACATTGTTGTCCGGGTCACGAAGAGCGGATACACGGATCTGCTCATCACGATCGAGGACAACGGGGTCGGGATGACGGCGGAGCAGATTGCCACCATTCTAACCGTTCCCGGGGACGAGGCTAAGGGAATGCTGGAGAATATCGGGCTGCGCAGTGTGAACGAACGGCTGCAGCTCGCTTTTGGCAGAGAGTACGGCTTGTCCATTGAGAGCGTGCCCGGCCGCTATACCTTAATGAAGCTGCTGCTCCCCTTCCGGCAGAGAGAATAGCTAAGAATCCCCCACAAAGTGAGGCCTTAGCTTCGATGAGTACTCAGGTACTTTGCGGGGACCCCAAAACAATAGCATACCGAGCAAGGATGTGATGAGCTTGATCAAATTATTAATTGCAGATGATGAAGCCCTGGTCTGCATCGGACTCCAGTCCATGCTGAAATGGGAGCAATATAACATTGAGATTGTCGGCATCGCCCACAACGGCGCACAGGAGGAAGAAATGATCGACACCCTCCGCCCGGACATTGTAATCAGCGATATCAAAATGCCGATCAAAAGCGGCCTGGAGGTCGCCGGCTCGGTCCGGCGCAAGTACGGGCGGCTTCCGCTGTTCATCATGCTGACCAGCTACGAGGAATTCCAGTATGCGCGCGGAGCGATTGAGATCCAGGCCACCGATTACCTGGTGAAGCTGGAGCTGACCCCGGAGGCGCTGGCCGAATCGATCCGCCGGGCCACCAGTATCCTGGAGGAGTACCAGACCATGGAGAGCTATCCGAAGCTGGTCCATCGCGGCAATCTCCAGGCCCAGCGGGATAAATTCTTCATCCGGCTGTTAAGCGGCCTGTTCGAGAACAAGAACCAGTATCTGCTGCAAAAGGAGGATCTGGAGGTGGACCTCTCCGCGCCGGCCTATCTGGTCTGTACCTGCCGCATTCTCGGGCCGGACACCGTCCCGCCGCGCGGGGATAAGCTGGTGGCCTTATGCTCAAGCACCGTGCAGATGGCAAAGGATACACTGGCCTCCAGAAGCGCCTGCTACGTCACCAGCCTGGATCTGCGCAACTTCGCGCTGACCCTGCCTGTGCCGGGCCCGGACCCGCAGCTCTGGATGCAAGACATCCAGAAGCTGCTGGCGGACATGGCCTCCGTACTGCATAATTACTTCAATGTGACCATTATCGGGGCGATCGGCTTCGCGGTGGAAGATCCGTTTTTGCTGCAGGGGAGCTATCTCGCCGCCCGGAAGGCGCTGCCCGCCGCTGTGAAGGAGCGCTCCTTCGTCTTCTTCACGGAAGGCGAAGCCCTCCTGCAGGAGCACCTGCTGTTTGATTTCTCGGAATCGCGGCTGGAGATCCGCAGAGCTTTTGAAGAAATGGATACCCGCGCCCTGCACAGCATCATCTCCCGGATGATCGAGATCTTCGACGGACGGGCCGATCTGCTCGTTCCCGCCACCGATGCCGCCTGCAACATTCTATATATGGCGACCTCCCTGCTCGCGGACGGAGAGAACATGGTAGAGCAGATCTTCGAGCAGGAGCCGGAGGGCTACCGGGCAATCTATCAGATGCATACCATTGAAGAGATTACCGGCTGGCTCGTCCAGTTCCGGGACGGCTGTGTCCGGATGCTCGCCACCCGCAGACAGAGCTATAAGGAGCAGGTGGTGAAGAATGTCCAGGAGTATATCAAAAGAAATCTCGGTACCAAGCTGTCGCTTAATCAAGTCGCGGATGTGTTCAACTTCAGCCCCAACTATCTGAGCCACCTGTTCTCCAAGGTCGCCGGGGTGAACTATGTTGAGTATATCACAGAGACCAAAATCACCGCCGCCAAGGAAATGATGGTCCGCGGCGAAGGCCGGATCTACGAAATCTCCCAGAAGCTGGGCTATGAGAGCGCCTTTTATTTCAGCAAGGTGTTCAAGAAGGTCACCGGGCTCTCTCCCCGGGATTATATGCAGCACATTGAAGGGAATGCGGGAGGGGAACACACATGATATACCTCTGAAGAGTGTGCGGATCTGATTGTGGGGCATTTATTCGGTGAGCGTACTGTAGAATGATATGGATGAGATGGATGAGATGGCGTAATAATGCGGAAAAGTAGACAGGGCTGCCGGTATAGGCAGCCTTTTTTTTATTTGCGTACAAACGGAATCATGAGCTGAGGCCTAGCTGTTTCCGCAGAGCAAGAGCCGAACAACAAAGTAGGACTTGCTGTAACCTTGGTCCAAACTCCTCTTAGCCTTATTCAGCATCTAGCGGACTCAGATGAAGCTATAACGCGGAAAAACCAACTTTTCTCGTGTTTCCGGACTCAGGAGCGCTTATGTTGCCATTTGCAGCTATAAATGAGGAGTAATGGGTTAGTTAACGGCCTTTGAGTCCGCCTGGCCAGCCTAATGGTGTAATTTAGCGCTGATAAGGTCTTTCCAGTCCGCGAGGATGATGGGGCGGGGCACCCCTCCCTAATGTAAGCGCTCCTCAAAATCTGCTTGAAAGAACTCTAAAGAGATGGTAGGATGAAGACGAATATTTAGTAAATTTATTAACTAAAAAGGCGTGAGCAGCTTGGCAACGATTAAAGACATCGCCCGCGAGGCCGGCGTATCGGCCGCAACCGTATCAAGAGTACTAAATAATGACCTGTCTCTGGCGGTCAGTGAGGAGACGCGCAGCCGGGTGTTCGCTGTGGCCGGGCAGCTTGGCTACAAGCCCTCACGGGTACGGCAGCTGAAGCGGGAGAACGAGCTGGGCAGCAAGACCGTCACACTTCTGCTCTGGTGTACAGCCGAAGAGGAACGGGACGACCCTTATTACGGCTCGATCCGGCGCGGCGTGGAGCTGCGCTGTGAGGAGCTGGGCATCCGGCTCGGCCAGACGCTGCGCGGACACAGCACGCCAGCCCCGCTCCGGCCCACAGGTGACGGGCTTATTGTAGTTGGCGGGAGCTTCCAGCCGGGAGAGCTTGCGAAGCTGCACCCGGATACAAGCACCACCGTACTGGTCGACCATTATTCGGAGCGCACGGAATATGACTCCGTGCGGACACATTTCCGGCAGGCTGTCGATCAGGCGCTGGGCCATCTGCTGGAGCTCGGTCACCGCGAGATCGCCTTCATCGGAGGCGGCAGCGAGGAGGAGCGCCGGAGGTATCATTACACCCGGATTATGCAGAGCCAGGGTTGCTATGATCCGGCGCTGATCCGCACCGGAAGCTGGACCAGTGCTGACGGCTACCGGATGATGAGCGAGCTGCTGGCAGGGGTAAAGCGGCCTACGGCCTGCTTCGCCGCCAGTGATCCGCTGGCGGTCGGCGCTCTGCGCGCCCTGCATGATCACGGGATACAGGTGCCTGCCGGGATGGCTGTCGTCGGCTTCGATGATATCGAGATGGCGGCCTATGTTCAGCCTCCGCTGACAACGGTCCGCGCCTATCCCGAGCAGATGGGCAAAGCTGCGGTTCAACTGCTCGCCGAGCGGTTCGAAGGACGCGAAGCCCCTTCGCATTCGATGATCGGCACGAAGCTGATAGTCCGGGAGACCAGCGGCGGGACAGCGGATTAACCGCAGCCCGGCTGCACAGCAATCGTTGATTGCCTTTTCTAAGGTATCAGCAGAAATAATGCTCAGTTGGTCCAGATATCCGGACCTTATCCCATCACACAAGGAGTGTTATGATTATGAACATTTTTGCAGACGAATCACGAGGATTGTTCCACCTTCAGTCCAAAGATACCAGCTACATTATCCAACTGATTGAAGGTTATCCTGCCCATGTCTACTGGGGAGCGAGGCTTCGCCATGACAGCAGCCTGAACGGAGTGCTTGAGCTGCGCGAACGTGCCTCCTTCTCGCCAACCCCGGTGCTAACGCGGCCTTCGCTCTCTCTGGATGCCCTGCCTCAGGAGTATCCGCAGTATGGAACGAGCGACTTCCGGCGGCCGGCCTATCAGGTTCAGCTAGCTGACGGCACGCGGATCTCTGAACTCAAATATGCAGGATATACCATTACACCAGGCAAGCCGGCACTCGAAGGACTGCCTGCCGTGTATGCGGAGAATGAAGCAGAAGCACAGACACTGGAGCTTACCCTGAAAGATGACTACGCTGGTCTAACGGTTAGACTGCTCTACACCGTATTCGCCGATCATAACGCGATTACCCGTTCCGTCCGCTTCGAGCATAACGGCGAAGCCCCGCTCCGGCTGGAGCAGGCGCTTAGCGCATCCGTCGATTTCGCCGATTCCTCTTACGATACGCTGCATCTGAGCGGCGCATGGGCCAGAGAGCGCCATGTTCAGCGCCGTCCGCTTACTCCGGGAGCTGCCTTGTCACTGGAGAGCCGCCGCGGCTCAAGCAGCCACCAGACCAATCCGTTCATTGCGCTGCTACGTCATGGCGCAGATGAAGACCAGGGGGATGTCTACGGCTTCAGCCTCGTCTACAGCGGCAGCTTCGCCGCCACTGCTGAGGTTGAGCAGTTCGGACAGACCCGTGTAAGCATCGGGATTAATCCGTTCGACTTCTCCTGGCTGCTGGAGCCGGGCCAATCCTTCCAGACCCCGGAGGCCGTGCTCGTCTATTCCGGTGAAGGTCTCGGCGGCATGTCGCGTACCTATCACCGGCTGTACCGGACCCGGCTCTGCCGTGGTGTTCACCGTGATCTTGCCCGGCCGATTCTGGTCAACAACTGGGAGGCGACTTACTTCGACTTCGATGCGGACAAAATCGCAACCATCGCCAAAGCAGCAGGCCCGCTCGGCATTGAGCTATTCGTCCTTGACGACGGCTGGTTCGGCAGACGCGACAAGGATAACAGCTCACTCGGCGACTGGTTCGAGGACCGCCGCAAGCTGCCTGAAGGTCTGGCGGATCTGGCCGGCCGGGTCAACAAGGAAGGCGTACAGTTCGGTCTATGGGTGGAGCCGGAGATGGTCTCGCCGGACAGTGAGCTGTACCGCAAGCACCCGGACTGGTGCCTGCATGCCGCAGGACGCCGCCGCACGGAAGGCCGCAACCAGCTAATCCTGGACCTCTCCCGTCCGGAAGTCTGCGACTATCTGTATGAGACATTAAGCGCGGTCTTTTCCAGTGCCCCGATCCGCTATATCAAGTGGGACATGAACCGTAACATGACCGAGATAGCTTCTGCCAAAGCCAGCCCTGAGCGGCAAAAAGAAACCGCCCACCGCTATATGCTGGGGCTGTACAATTTGCTGGAGCGCCTGACCTCGCGCTTCCCGGACATTCTGTTCGAGAGCTGCTCCGGCGGCGGCGGCCGGTTCGATCCGGGAATCCTGTTCTATATGCCGCAGACCTGGACCAGTGACAACACCGATGCGGTAGAACGCCTAGCGATTCAATATGGCACCAGTATTGTCTATCCGGCCAGCAGCATGGGCGCACATGTGTCTGATGTTCCGAACCATCAGGTAGACCGCATCACCACCCTAGCTACACGCGGGGATGTGGCGATGAGCGGCAACTTCGGTTATGAGCTGGACCTCACAAAGTTCACCGAAGCGGAGAAGGACCTGGCTACCTGGCAGATTGCCCAGTACAAGGAGATCCGTACGCTGGTGCAGCAGGGTGATATGTACCGCCTGCTGAGCCCGTTCGAGGGCAGCGGCGAGACCGCCTGGATGTTCGTCAGCGAGGACAAGACCGAAGCCTTCGTCGCTTATTTCCGCGTGCTGGCCATACCGAATCCTCCGATCTCGCGCCTTACGCTCAAAGGACTCAATCCCGAGCTGGATTATGTCATTGAGACGGGGGCAAAAGGCAGCAACGGGCATGTCCACGGCGGCGCAGAAGCCTCTGCACCTGCAGATGGCGTCAGCTCCGCTCCATTCCAGCCCGCCTTTGACGGCACACCGCTGGGCGGTGACCGCCTGATGCGTATCGGTCTTGTGGTCTCCGACCTGCGCGGGGATTACGCCAGCTGCACCTACCGCCTGAGAGCGGTGCAGCGCTGATCAACAGCTTCAGACATACCACAGGCGTCAGCCTCCTTTTGGAGATTGACGCCTGTTTTTTTGTGGAGAGATGCAGTCAGGAAGGGGCTTGCTGCCGTTTCATTAACTACTTACTGCCTCCCCCTACTCCTCTTCTACTCCTGTCCATGCTTCTTGTCCCGGCCAAGTAACCCGCTGAGCGCCTCAGTCACGTTCATGCCGGTAAGTGTCTGGGTCAGCTCTGGAACCTGGGCCATGATTTTGGCGATATCACCCGTAATCTTGTTCACGCCTGAGGAAGCCCCGTCCTGGGAGATGACGGTGATCTTATCTACCTTGGCCAGCGGGGAGGCGATTTTCTCAGCCAGCTCGGGCAGGATTTTCAGGAATTCCACGGTCAGGGCGGCTTGAGTGAACTGTTTGTACGCCTCAGCCTTCTTCTGCAGCGCTCCCGCTTCCGCCGCTCCGGCGAGCTGGACGATCTCTGCATTCGCCTTCCCTTTTGCCAATTCCGCCTCCGCTGTTGCCAGTCCGCGCTTGGTCGTCGTAGCGGCTTCGGCTTCCGCCTCCAGAATCTGCCGCTGCTTGGCGGCTTCCGCTCTCATGATCGTCGCTTGATTCTCTGCCTGGGCCGGCTTGATTACCGTCGCTTCCAGCTCCCGCTGTCTCAGCTCGACCTCGATCTCCCGGACTGTGCGGTTGGCTTCGGCCTCCATTTGAGTGATTTTCACCTGTTCGGTAACCAGCGACTGCTTGATCTTATTCTGCTGCAATTCGTACGCCAGATCCGCCTGTGCCTTCTTCACCTCGGTCTCCAGCTTGAAGTCCGCCTGCTTAATGTTCAGCTCCTTCTCGAACAGCGATTCCTTCGCACGGGCAGCGGTTCCTGCTTCAATCGTCGCCTGATGCGCATTGGCTTTGGCAATGGAGGATTCCTTCTCCGCCTCGGCCTGCTTGATCTGAATATCGCGTTCGGCTTCAGCCTTGGCGATGCTGGCATCACGGCGAATCCGCTCAATCTCAGGCACCCCCATATTGTCGATGTACCCTTTGTCGTCGGTAATTTTCTTGATGGTGAAGCTTACGACCTCCAGCCCCATCTTGTCGAGATCCTCCGAGCAGGTCTCCCGCATCTTGCTGTTAATTTCGTCTGGGGTCTTGAGTATAGATTCTACACTGAGCTGCCCGATCAGGCCGCGCAGATGACCCTCCACCGAATGCAGAATAATCGTCTCACGGTCCTCTTCCGGCCGGTCAATGAACTGCTCGCTGGCTGTGAGAATAGCGGTTGGATCGCTTTTGATCTTAATCTGGGCGACCGCCTCCAGGTTCAGCTTGATGCCCTGGCGGGAGAACATGGCCTGCGCCGGGATCACATCGAAGCTCATCAGCATCATGGAGATGGTTTTATTGTTCTGGAAGCCGGGGATGACGAATGTCCCGCCGCCCTGAACCACTCTTTTGCCGCCGAGACCGTATACGATCATGGCCTGATTGGGCGGAACCTTTTTATACGCGGTCACAATACTGGTTAACGCCAGCAGAATTACAACAACAATAGCTCCGGTTACATATAAAATTAACATTTGCTCCGACACTCCCCGTTAGTTTTGTTCCATTTCCCTCTCAAACAAAGTGACCGCTGCGATCCCCTTATCCGTCTTCACAATAATCACCCGATCGCCCCGCAATAGCGACTGACCGGATTCGGCACGCACGCCGATGGAACGCATGGTCCCGTGCAGCACATACTTCATCTCTCCCACGGCCCCATCCGCTGCGGCGATGCTGATATAGCCGAGCTGGCCTGCCGGATCATAATCGAGTTCACTCATACTGCTGTCATACCGGGTCATTACCCGGGCCAGTACCGTGTAGAGCAGGATGCCCGGCAGCAGGGCGATCAAGGTACAGACCAGTACTACGGCGAGCAGCTGCATCCCGCTGTACTTGACAAGCATATACCCTGTGCCGCCCCAGACGGTGACAAACACCATCAGCGGAAGAATCGGCAGAAAGCCCGGCCCCCCGCCATCACCTCCCCCGACATGCAGGTGGCCTACCAGACCGTGCCCATGAATGCTGCCACTGAGGATAAGCACGAGGCCAACCCAGAAACAGACGATAAATACAGTAGCGATGGTAACCCCCTCCTTTTAATGTAATATGGCTATAAGAAAACTGACTGTAGTGGCGATGCGGAAACTGTCTATTGTGGTACATAAAAAGACTATTGCGGCATATAAATGACTAATTAATGTTGTTATAAGATTTAATTTCGCTACTCCCCGTCACTAATGCACCTAATTTCCACTTTAGGCTGCTTGGTTGTGTATGGCAGAGGCGCAATTGGATTCAAGGGCACTTGTGCTCTTCATTTCCGCATCCAGCCCATTTTCAGGGCATTCAGTGGGATTAATCCCCTTCCCTACACAGCAAAAAGACCACAGCAGCAGCAGGGCTCTCCGTGGTCGGTTACTCGATCATGGCGCTCATCCTCTCTCTTCGAGGCTTACGGGGTTAGCTGACGGATTCGGGCAGCGAGATTGCCCTACCTCACCAGAGCCATAGTAGCACACTGGCAAGGATTCACCCCGGGTACTCAGCAGCCTATCCTTAAGCCACCTGCACCAGTTGGTTCCCCCGTTCCCGTTACGGAATTCAGCCATTTCAAGAACAGTGTCATTTCATTCGGTTGTTGATTGAATCTTACGCCTGCAGCCATTTAATGTAAAACCTCACGGATGACAAAAGAAGTCAATAATGCTGTCCCTTCGTGAATGAAGGCGCATTCTTCAGCTCTGCTCTTATCCGCCCGGGGATTTGCTCGCGCTATCGTCTGTTTACACCCATGTTACTCTTCCTCTCACGTACTGCTCATTTGCTCACCTAATCCCCTCCCACTCTCCTACTCACTTACTCACTCACATACTCACCTACTCACTTACTCACTTACTCTCCTACTCTTACTCCCACTCTAGCTCTCACTCCTCATTTACTCACTTACTTCCCACTCCCTTCCCCACGCCCTCCTAATTTAATCTCCTAACCCCCACCTTTCTTTCTCAGCCCATTACTCCAAATTTAAAATATTCACATTTTCGTCACTTGATGCTCATTGTGCAATCTTTCCCTTTGAGCAATAATAGAACCTATAGATTCTCTAGAACTTATAGATTTCAGGGAAAGGAGGAACATTTACTTTTGAATTCCAAACTGAATCTGCGGGACAAAAAAAAGGAAGCCACCGCCTATGCCTTAGCCGTAGCGGCCTTCGAGCTTGCGCTTGAGCATGGCATGGATGGCTTCATTGTGGATGATGTTGTTCAGAAGGCTGGATATTCCCGGCGGACTTTTGCGAATTACTTCTCCTGTAAGGAGGAGGCAGTCGCCGCCTATTTCATTGGCATTATTGCTGTCCAAGAGAAAGAGAATAACCCGCTGGCTGCTCTGCCGTCGGATGCTACACCGCTCGATGCCCTGTACAATCTGCTGAAGCTGCAATTCACCTCGGAGTTCCTGCATAAGCTGCGGCAGTTCGTCTCCCTGGCTAATCAATATCCGTCCCTGGAGCCTTACATTCTCAATGTCTTCCGGCATTTGCAGATCACCGCCCAGGAGACACTGGAGCAGTTCACCCGTGGACGGTATGCCGATGGATATACCCACCTGCTGGTAGGTGCCGTCTATGGGGCCTTCGTGCCTATCCTGGACGGACGGCTGAACGTCATGCTGCCGGGTGAGCAGCAGAGCGGGGACTCCGGAGCTATGCCGTTTGAACAATACCTGAATTCCATGTTTGCTTATTTACGCAACGGCTTCTAAATTCACAGATAAAGAGGAGAAACCACTACATGTCTACTTTTCTATACCGCTTAGGTAAATCGGCTTATGCTAAGCCCTGGGCCTTCATTGCAGTCTGGATCATTGTACTCGGAGTTGTAGGCACCCTGATTGGAGTCAACGGCATTCAATCCAGCTCCGAGATGAAAATTGAAGGCACAGAGTCGCAAAAGGTGCTGGATAAGCTGACAAAAGAGCTGCCCGCTGCGGCCGGAGGCCAGGCTAGTATCGCCTTCACTGTACCGGACGGGGAGCGTCTTGATACGCCTGAGCGTACAGCGCTGCTTCTAAAAGCTATTAATGATGTATACAACATGGAATATGTCATCAACCCTGCCGAACTGGCAGCACAAGCAGCGGCCGCCGCTGCCGGTCAAGCCGCTGCTGATCCTTCCGCTGCCACTGGTCAAGCCGCTGCCGATCCTTCTGCCGCCGCGGGTCAAGCCGCTACTGATCCTTCCGCTGCCACTGGTCAAGCCGCTGCCGATCCTTCTGCCGCTGCTGGTCAAGCCGCTACCGATCCTTCCGCCACCGCTGGTCAAGCCACTGCCGATCCTTCTGCCGCCGCGGGTCAAGCCGCTGCTGCTCAGGCAGCACCGTTCGGTCCGCTGATTGTTGACGGCGCTCCGGTTCCCGGCGTGATGCTGTCGGCTAACGGCAGCATTGCCCTGTTCCAGTTCCAGTTCACGGTTCAGCAGACATCTCTGCCATCGGAGGTGCCGGACAACATCATCGATACCGTGACCAAAGTTGAACAGTCCGGTTCAGGCATTACCGCGATTCCAAGCGACTCGCTCAAAAGCATGCCGGCCATCGGCTCCACGGAAGCGATCGGCGTAGCCGTTGCTGCCATCGTATTGTTCATGACGCTGGGCTCAGTCGTTGCCGCCGGGCTGCCGCTGCTGACCGCACTTCTCGGAGTAGGCATTAGCGTCGGAGGTGCGTTTGCCCTCGGCAGCCTGATCCAGATGAACGATATTACACCGGTTCTTGCCGTGATGATTGGTCTCGCCGTGGGGATCGACTACTCGCTGTTCATTGTGAACCGCCAGCGCCGTCTGATCCTGGATGAGAAATTAAGCGCAGCCGAAGCAGCCAGCCGTGCACTGGGCACCGCAGGCAGCGCGGTATTCTTCGCCGGTCTGACCGTTATTATCGCCTTATGCGGCATGCTCGTCATCGGCATCGGCTTCTTGTCTACTATGGCCCTAGTTGCTGCGGCCAGCGTTCTGATCAATGTCCTGTTGGCCTTGTCCCTGCTGCCTGCGCTGCTCGGCCTGGTCGGTGAACGGATCGTAACCGCCAAAGCCCGGACCAAGCACAGCACCGCTGCCAAAAAAGCGCAGCACAGCTTCTCGCACCGCTGGGCAAATGCCACGGTGAAATACCGCTGGGCCATCATTGTGCTGGTGGTGCTGGTGCTTGGCACAGCCGCCATTCCAGTGACCAAGATGGAGCTGGGTATTCCATCCGGCGCCTCGGCGAACCTGGATACTCCGGCCCGCCAGAGCTATGATGTCATCTCCGAAGGGTTCGGCGAAGGCTTCAACGGCCCGCTGCTGCTGGTTGCTGAGACAAAGAATCCGTCTGAGAAGATCTCCATGCCGATCCTGGGCAAGCTGGTTCAGGAGCTGCAAATGCACGATAATGTGACCCTGGTCTCTCCGCTCGGTGTCAGTCCCACCGGCGATATCGCCATTATCAGCCTAATTCCGAAGACGGGTCCCACTGACACCGCAACCAGAGACCTGGTGCAGGAGCTGCGCGATCCGGCGTCCGCACTCACCACCGGCAACAATATTAATCTTGGCGTGACCGGCTTCACCGCCATCAATATTGATATGTCCTCGAAGCTGTCCGATGCCTTCCCTGTATACATCGGGATCATCGTGATCCTGTCGCTGATCATTCTGCTGCTGGTATTCCGTTCCATTATCGTACCTATCAAAGCAACCGTCGGCTTCGTGTTAAGTATTATTGCCACCTTCGGCGTAACCACCGCCGTCTATCAATGGGGCTGGCTGCATTCGCTGTTCGGCTTCGATACCGGCGGACCGCTGCTGAGCTTCATGCCGATCCTGGTCACCGGTATTCTGTACGGACTCGCTATGGATTATCAGGTCTTCCTGGTCAGCTCCATGCGTGAAGCTTATGTCCACGGCCGCCATGGCAAGGACAGTGTTATTCACGGCTATGATCTGGCCAGCCGGGTTGTACTGGCCGCAGGTGTGATCATGGTGTCCGTCTTCGCCGGCTTCATCTTCGCCCCTGATGCGATGATTAAGCAGATCGGCTTCGCGCTGGCCTTCGGCATCCTGATCGATGCCTTCATCATCCGGATGACGCTCGTTCCGGCCGTCATGGCCGTCTTCGGCGACAAAGCCTGGTGGCTGCCGAAATGGCTGGACCGCCTGCTGCCGAATCTCGATGTCGAAGGCGATAAGCTGATCGCCAAACTGAATGCCGGGAGCGGACACAAGCACTAAACTCGCCACACACAAAGCGGAGACCTGGCTTCGATGAATAGTCAGGTACTTTGCGGGACCCCAAGACATGTACATCTCCCCGGAATAACGTACGGCACTCCCGCCGTTCTCCATGTACAAATAGAGCCTGCGGCATCGTCCGCAGGCTCTATTTTGATATAATGGCTATAATTGAATTCAAATACTAAGGAGGAGTACCCATGAACATTATAGAACTCGACCTTGCTCAGAATCAGCAGGAAATCTCCCGCTTACTGGAGGAACACAGCCGCCGCATGGACAGCAGCATTCCGCCCTATCAGCGCGAGGTGATCTCCCTCGCCGCCTACGAGAACGGAGTCTTCGTTGGCGGCATTACCGGGGATATCGTCTGGAATATCCTGAACGTGCACTTACTGGCCGTTGACCCCACCTACAGGGGCCATGGACTCGGCAAGGCCCTGCTGGAAGAGCTGGAGCACAGAGCTAGGCAACGCGGCTGTAAGGTAAGCGAGTTGACCACGATGAGCTGGCAGGCGCCGTTTTTTTATCAGAAGCAGGGGTATGAGATCTTCGGCGAGATCAAAGATTGTCCCCGCGAAGGCCAGACGAAATATTATCTTCAAAAAAAATTGCAGCCGTAATTCTCACTCTAAGCAAAAACGGTACCTCCTTTTGACAAGGACAGTACCGTTTCTGTAAGCAAAGCAAGGAGGATTGTTCAAGCCACACTGAAAATCACGTGCTTCCCGCCCGCCAGCGCCTTCCCGTAGAAGTCCAGCAGGCCTGCAAATTCACCCTTCAAAGCTGCCCTCAGCTCCTCCGCTACACCACTCGTCTTCAATTGATCGAAGTCCACCTGCTGCATCGCCGCAATAATGTCCTCCAATTCATCCTGCTCGGTGCACGCGAAGAACCCGTCCTCCTCTTCCACCTCAAACACATGGACCCCGACAACAGCTTCACTTAACGGATCGCCTTCGATAGGTTCACTGGCCGAGACTCCGGTTAGCGCGAGATGCAGTTCCTCCCACAGCTTGTCGATATCGTAATATTCACTTCCGCCTTCAATCAGCTTCTCCAGCGTATTCATCAGCTCTGAACCGTCCATCTCCATCATGCGCTCCAGCGTATCCTCATCCACCATGACATATTGACCCAGCATCCCCATTTGTCATTCCTCCTTATATAAGGTACGGCTGCCCGCGCTCCACTCTCCTTACAGAATAGGTGACAGCAGCCGGGAAATCCCCTCTTTCAGCTTGATCACCAGCGAGCGCTGCGCATACCGTTCAACCGTAAGCTCCGAGCACAGTCTGGTATCATTCAGGAAAATGTCCTGGAGCTGTTCCGCAATCGCCCGGTCATACACAATGGCATTCACCTCGAAGTTCAGCCGGAAGCTGCGCGAATCGATATTCATCGTTCCGACAGAAGCAACCTCTCCGTCAGCGACAATCGTTTTGGCGTGCAGGAAGCCATTCTCGTAGAGCAGGATTTTGGCCCCGTAATTCAGCAGATCTCCGGCATACGCCCAGGTGGCCCAATACACGAACGGATGGTCAGGCTTGTTAGGGATCATGATCTGCAGATCGACTCCGGAGAGCAGGGCGATTTTGCAGGCGTCCATGAAGCTGGTGTCCGGTATGAAGTACGGGGTCTGGATGTACACACTTTTTTTAGCCGATAAAATAAGCTTGATGTACATATTCTTCAGATGCTCAGTGGACGAATTGGGGCCGCTTGTAATAATCTGCACCGGGCTTGTCCCTGTATGGGGCTCCATGTTGAAGACGAATTCCCCGTAATCCCCGCGCTCATGCATCCCCGCCTGATGCCAGTCCAGGATGAATCTGCCCTGAATATGGCTGACGGCGTTACCGGTGATCCGGAGATGAGTGTCCCGCCAATAGCCGAATTTCTTGTCCAGCCCCAGGTACTCATCCCCCACATTGAAGCCGCCGATATAGGCGATGCTTCCGTCAATAATACACAGCTTGCGGTGATTCCTGTTGTTGATCCGGAAGTTCAGCGGCTTGAGCAGGGACGGGAAGAACACTTCAACCTCGCCCCCTGCTGCACGTAATTCTCTGAAAAAATGCCGTGAAATCCGCTTCGAGCCGACTTCATCATATAACAGCCGCACCTTCACGCCTTCCATGGCCTTCACGATCAGCATATCCCTCAGCTCCCGGCCCAGACGGTCCGGCTGAATGATGTAATACTGAATGTTGATCTCTGCGCGGGCAGAGCGGATATCCTCGAATAACGCGGCGAACTTCTGATGGCCGTCACTGTAAATAACAATCTCATTATCGCTGGATAACAGGCCGTGCGACGAACGGATATTCATGTTGATGAGCTGGGCATAGTTCGTCAGCAGCTGCGACCTGTCATCCGCCCCTTCCGCGAAGGCTGCCAGCTGCTTGTCGGCTTCGGCCTGGACATATTCCTGCTCCTCGATGAAGAGCTTGTAGAAATTCTTTTTTTTGAGATTGCGTCC
This sequence comes from Paenibacillus sp. FSL R7-0128, assembly GCF_038002245.1. Taxonomy (NCBI): domain Bacteria; kingdom Bacillati; phylum Bacillota; class Bacilli; order Caryophanales; family Paenibacillaceae; genus Paenibacillus; species Paenibacillus sp. FSL R7-0128. The sequence goes on from NZ_JBBOCD010000001.1 coordinate 5,333,698, forward strand.
GAAGAAGATATACAAGACAAATCCCAGAATCGGGATGAAAAACAATACCATCAGCCAGGCCCAAGTGTACCCCGCCTCCCTGCGCTCAATGAACAGAAAGCCCAGGGCCAGAATGATGTTAATGAGGGTGACGACTGTGGTTAGACTTGCAAATTCCATGCTCTTTCCCCTTTTCTCTCTGTCTCTCTCTGCTGCCTAAAAGTCCTCCAGCACCTTGGACCTGTCGCCATGGATCCTGTCCAGATGCTCCTCTCCCCAGTAGCATAACAGGTCCAGCGCAGGCTTCAGCCCCCAGCCGTAGGCCGTCAGCTCATACTCCACTCTGGGAGGAATCTCCTGGTAGATGGTCCGTGAGATAATCTCATCGTTCTCCAGCCCTCTTAGCTGGGCAGTCAGCACTTTCTGGGTTAAGCCCGGAATGAGCCGCAGCAGCTCGGAGGTTCGCTTCTGTCCGGTCATAAGATGGTAGATAATTAACGGCTTCCACTTGCCGCCCATCACTTCCAGCGCCGCCTCTACGCCTACTTTGTACTTTTTGGGAACGCTATCGCCATTCTGTTCAGTCATTGCTTCTGCCTCCATTATGTAGGGTACCTCAATGTTCCTATGGAACATACACCTTCCTATAGAACAGCAAAGTGCGTACTTCCGGATTATTTTATTCCTGTTTATAATAGCATCAGCCAAGGAACATGGCTACAAACCTGCTATTAAGAAAGGTAGTGAAGATACAAGCATGAGCGTATTAATCGTCGTATCACACCCAAGACAAGATTCCCTGACCTTCCAGGTCGCCCGCCGTTTCGCAGAGGGATTGAGCCAGGCCGGCCATGATTATGAGATATTGGATTTGCATGGGATAGGATTTGACCCTGTTCTACAGGGGAGAGAGGAACTCAATATGACCGCAGGTGAACAGGAACAGCCCTATTCTCCTGAATTAGAGCGGGAAATGGAGCGGTTGCGGCAGCATGACGGCCTGGCATTTGTTTTTCCGCTGTGGTGGTGGCATCTGCCGGCCATGCTGAAGGGGTATATCGACCGGGTGCTGAACAACAGGGTTGCCTACGGCACAAGTAATCTGCATGATTATCGTGCGCTATGGCTGGCTCTGGCAGGCGTATCGGAGGAGCAGGTGAAGAAACGTAATTATGATGAGGCCACTACGCGTCTGCTGAACGTAGGAATTGCCGATTACTGCGGAATCACAGACTCCAAGGTTGAGTTCTTTTACGAGACCCTGGATTCGCCGCCCGCGCATTATGAAGCGCTGCTGGAACAGGCCTATCAGGCGGGATTACATTATAGCAAGGGAGAGAACTGACACATCACAGGAATGAGGAAATCACAGCATCACATCAAATTCATTCACATAAACTGCATTGCCAGTCACTTCTATAGTGTTGCCGTTGTCCGACACGGACACCTGCACTCTACCGTCCCTGCCGATCTCAAGGCCCTGCTCAATTAGCAGCTCGAAGGAGGAGGCTTGTCCTTGTCCGCCGATGTACCTGGAATAATAAGCCCCCATCACCCCGGAGGCGGTGCCAGTCACCGGGTCCTCGGTGGTCCCAGAGAACGGGGAGGAGAAATGGCGGGCGTGCATATGCGCCTCAGGATCATACGTCTCCAGACAAAACGGGTGGATGGACGAGTGGGGCATCTCCTTCAGCACCTCAGGGAACCGCTGGTTGTCCGGCACCATCCGGGTGAAGGCGTCAAGGCTTGTGACCGGGACCAGTAAGGTCCACGTTCCGGTGCTGCCGTACATGGTCGGCAGGGTCTGATCAATATCACCGGGTTCAAGGCTGATCGAGCGGGCCAGGTCCTCAAGCGATCCGTTAAAGGGTTGAAACTGGGGACTGGCCTGTCTTATCGTCATATAGAGGTTGTCGTGATCTTCTGTGAAACGGACGGGCAAGACTCCTGCTTTGGTCTCGATGGTCAGCTCGCTGGCGTCTCCAAGCAGACCCTTGGTCTTCATGGCATATAACAACGCCATGGTCCCGTGGCCGCAGAGATTAATCTCATGCCCCGGGGTAAAATAGCGGATTCTGAGATCCGCCAGGTTGGATTTTAACGGAAACGCCGTCTCATTGAAACCCACCTTCGCTGTGATCTCCTGCATTTGCTGCTCCGTGAGCCCCTCGCCGTCCAGGACAACCCCTGCCGGGTTCCCCTTGTTCGGAATGCTGCTGAACGCATCGTAATGATAGACTTTGATGTTCTGCACACCTGCACCGCCTGTCTTTTTTGAGTAATATGATAGCATAAATGTATATAATGTGAATTTTAGATATTTAGGCATCATGATATGTTCGGTTTTCTGCATACATTCAGTCCATGGACGCCGCGCGTGCCCAATGTGGTCGGTTTTTCGACTACATTGGGCCCACGTACCCTCGCACTGCCCATTGTGTTCGCTTTTCCCAATTCACGCAAAAAAACAGCAACGGACAAGTCCCTGTGAAGCGGACGGTATCCGTTGCTGCAATCATAGAAAGCAATACTATTGTCTACTAAGCTATTTATTCAGCCATCTACTCACCCGCATCTTGCTTCCCCAACCAGGCTAACTCCGCCATCGCCCGCAGCGGGCCGCGGAGGCCTGCGGCCACTTCCGCTTCGGTCTGCGCCTCCGGCTTGTCACTCCAGATGGAGAAGGTAGTGCCGATGAGTTCGCGCGGATAAGCTCCGGTATACTCCTGCTTGGCTTCTCCGGTACGGGCCGGGAACAGGCCGGGATGCCAGGAGGCGCGGATTTTCTCGCCTGTCGGATACTTATAGCCCGCATTTTCGCCCAGCACGTAGTACAAGTAGCCATCGTTGTAGTTAATCACCTGATGTCCCTTGGCGAGAATGTCTTCCACCGGGGCCATCATCGGATGCCACTTCGTCCAATACGTGATTTGAATGGACGGCTTGGGCGCGACCCGCTGGGTCTGATCCGCACGATAGAGGCCATCATTCCAGGCACGGACCGTCCAGCCTCTCGACTCCAGATGCTCAGCGACCTCGTTAAGGTAATCAATATAAGTGTCCACGCCCGTGCCGCCGCTGATGTTCAGGACATTCCGGGCATACTCCGCGAGCTGCGGATACTTATCGAACTCCGCGAAGTTGATGAATTCATCCCCTCCGATATGAAAATAGCGGCTGCCCGCAAATAACTCCGCGTATTCGTCAATCAACTCCAGCACGAACCGGCGGGCGGCCGGATTCGTAATATCCAGCGCCCCCGGAGCCGGAGTTCCCGCTGCATCCTTAAGCAGCCACTCGGGATGAGTGCGGAGCGCCTGTCCCAGATGCCCCGGTGAATCCAGTGAAGGAATAATATCCACATGATATCTCTGTGCCGTAAGGATAATTGCCTTCATTTCCTGCTTGGTTAAATAGTGATCTGACACCACCTCAGGATGGCTCTCACTCATCAGCCGGAAGCCTTCGTTCTCGGAGAAATGAAGCTGCAACGTATTCAGCCGTAGCCGGGACATCTCTCTGATCCGCTCCAGGAGCCAGTCTTCGCTGTAGAATTTGCGGCCGATGTCGATATGCAGCGCCCGCTCCGGCATGACAGGGGAATCGGTGATGGTACCGCAGGACACGGAACCCTCATCTGCCAGCCGCTGCAGCAATGTCCGCAGACCATACATCACGGCCCGTTCACTTGAGGCGGTAATCTTCGCATAATTCCCGACGTCAATGACGTAAGCTTCCTTGCTGTCCGTGTCTTCCACAGCTTCATGATCCGTCAGTTCAATGACGATATCGCCCGAAGCGGGTGTCTGCGTTTCCCCATGAACAATAGTCATGATCTGGTCAGCGGGTGTCAGAATGCCCGAGTATTCACCCAGCACAATAAAGACTGTTTCGTTCAGAACACGGTTATTATCCGATCTGGCATTGTCTACAATCCGGGCTTTGGACCCGGCAGACACCCGCCATGGCTCCCCGGATGCCGCTGTAATCTGCTGCTGTACACTGGTGAGCGGGCAGGTATCGGAGACGTTCTGATCTAATGGTTCATCCATATTCATATCCATACTCATCTCACCTCTTCCTTCTTTGCGTGAATCAGCGCAGCCGGAGGCCGACCGTGCTAATCTGATGTCCACCAAGCGGAAGCTTAAGCGAAGCCGTGCCTTCAGGCTGAAGCTCTTCACCTTCTGCTTCCAGTACATTCGAAGTATAGAAGGCGGCAACCGGCAGCACAGATTCCAGTTCCAGCTCGCAAGGCTGTTCCGTAAGGTTGAACCAGCGGAGCAGCACATCGCCGCGCTCCTTGTTCAGCTTCATGGAGGAGAAGGCAGCGGTCCCGCCGTTCCAGCGGACGGCCGAATACACGGCGGGAATCGTCCCTGTATGAACCTCTGCCTGCGCCGAGGTCCACGGAATCTGGAACTGGTAGGCAGCAGCGGCAGCACCAGAGGTTACGGTGTCCCCGCTGTGTGGCAGCAGCAGCATATCCGCTGTCTGTTCACCCAGGCACTGGGCTTCCGGCGTTGGGAACCAGCCCCAGTCGCCCATCTCGCCGACACTGCGGAGCAGCGTAACGGCAATCGTATTGCGGGCATCCCGCAGAATCTCGTATTCGTGTAATCCGAGGTTAGCGACCGTGAGGCCTGCGTTCTCCCCGGCAACATCCACGAAGCACTGCTGATGCTGCGCATTGCTGGGATTCTGCCATTCCGGCGCCGGCTCGTTCGGACGTTCCGCCAGCTCGAACATCGAATCTACGCGGTGTGAGGCTGCGGCCAGATCCGCCGGGAACAGCATCCGCAGGCGGTGATCCTTAGCGGTATTACTGATGAAGCTCTTCACTTCCAGCCCTTTGCCGCTGCGCTCCAGTCTCAAGACCGTCCGCAGCTTAAGGGTTACAGTATCGGCACTACGCTTAGCCTGCCGCTCTGGATAATAGACCAGCGCCCGCTGTTCTCCTTCCAGCAGGTCATCGGCCGAAGCCGGAATCTCCCATTCATGGGTGATTTCGATGGAAGCCCGGTATGGCGTATCTTCAATAACAGCGATATCCGCGTTAAGGCCCAGAGTCGTCAGCGGCACTTCGCCCGCAGGCGCTCTGTACATATATTCATTCCCGATGTCACCGGTATTCTCGTAGACACCAAGGTCACGATAGATCTTGCCGCTAGGCTTATGCTCCAGTGTGAAGGAGCCGTCAGCCATAACCTCGACGCGCAGCGTGTCGTTCTCCAGCACACGTCCGCCGCGAACCAGCGATGAGGCTTCTTGAGCGGAAGCCGCCCCAACAGGGCGGACCCAGGCATAGGTGCGCAGTCCCAGGGCAGGCACATCCGCCGCCGCGAAGGTCAGACGCACCTTGCGGCAGCTATAAGGCTGGCGGAACCGGTCATCCGGCAGATCATAGCCGAAGGACAGGCCAAGATCCTCCACCGTACAAGGAATCGGCTGGCCTTGTTCATCGACCAGGACCCGTCCGGCCAGGTCCACAGCCTTCATAAGCCGGGCATTCTCTTCCAGCGGCAGTCCTTCGCGCAGATACTGGCGGGCCGCATCCAGCTCTATGGTCACCGTACCGGTGCGGCTCCAGCCGCTGGTATTGGTTACAATGAGCGGAAGGGCCTCTTCGCCGTAAGCGGCGAAGCCGGAGGTGTCGACCGCTGCGGTGATCGCCTGCATACTATCCGCCACGATGCCTTCGGCGGTGTGGTAGCTCTTGTCGAAGCGGGTGACCATCTCGCGGTGCACCTCATCCACGCTGCAGCCGCAGATGGAATCATGCGGATGGTTCTGCAGCAGCGTCTTCCACGCATAATCCAGCAGATGCTGCGGATACTCCCCGCCGTGCAGCCCCGCGATAACAGCCAACGGCTCGGCTACCTTCTCCAGCATGGCCTGGCCGCGCTGGTTGAGCTGCTTCAGGTACACCCGGGCGGAGGCGGTATTGACCAGCGTTCCCCATCCGTCCGTGCGCTGGCTGCGCAGCTCGCCCTTCACCGTGGACAGGCTGCGGCCAGTCAGCGAAGCTTCCACTGCCTTGATATAGTCCGGGAAGTTCGAGTGAACGAAGTTGACCTCCGGGTGTAGCTTCTCCGCTGTGCGGATTGCCTCCGGAAGGTCGGTCTGCAGCGGCTGGTGATCGCAGCCGTTCATGAACAGCAGCTGATCGGTCGCCGCATACTGCCGGGCATCGCCCAGCTTGCGCTCCCAGTAGCGGCGTGCCTCATCAAGCTCGACGGGAACCTCATTCCCGTTAGAATACCAGTTGGCGAACAGGATGCCCAGCACCTGCGAGCCGTCCGGCCCTTCCCAGACCAGCTCCGAGAACGAGGATTCATAGCCGTCATCGGAGACCATATTGTTGAAGCCCGTAGGCTTCACTCCGCGCCCGAAAAAGGCGTTAGTGATGCCGGCCTGCTGCATAAGCTGCGGAATCTGTCCGGTCAGGCCGAAGGTGTCCGGGAAATAGCCGATTTTGGACACTTCCCCATAGACTGCCGCATCCTGATGTCCTAGCTGTAAGTTACGTACATTGGCTTCCGGACTGGTCAGGAACGCATCCTGCAGAATGTACCAAGGTCCGATAAATATCCGTCCCTCACGGATATGCCGCGTGAGCCGCTCCCGGTTCTCCGGACGGACCTGGAGATAATCCTCGATGATAATCGTCTGGCCGTCGAAGAAAAAGCTGCGGAAATCCGGGTTCTGCTCCAGCGTGTCCAGCAATGTGTCCACCAGTTGAATCAGCCGGATATGATGGCGCTCATAAGGCAGATACCATTCCCGGTCCCAATGCGTATGCGAGATAATATGTGCCGTCTGTTTAGTAGTCATAACCGGTTACCCCTCAATCTCCAGCGGATATTCATCCATATAGCTGATCAGTTCATCCACGGTCGTGAAGGCCAGTCCTGTCACTGTATCCGCACAGCCGTAGTAGATGGCAATCCGTCCGGTAGCCGCATCGGTCAGTGCCGCGCAAGGGAACGTCACGTTCGGCACATCGCCGACACATTCATACAGCTCTTCCGGGCCGAGGATATAGTTGCGCGAGCGGGCTTTTACCTTCCAAGGCTGATCCAGATCCAGCAGCGCGACACCCATGCGGTAGACGAATCCGTTACAGGTGTTGATAACGCCGTGATAGATCAGCAGCCAGCCCTTGTCGGTTTCAATCGGAATCGGTCCGGGACCAATCTTCTTGGACTGCCAAGCAGAAGCGTCACCGTCAACCGTACCCATCACATAGCGGTGCTTGCCCCAGAAGGTCAGGTCAGGACTCTCACTATAGAAAATATCGCCAAACGGCGTATGCCCGGTATCGCTCGGACGGCTGAGCATCGCATAATTGCCGCCAATCTTGCGCGGGAGCAGCACTCCGTTGCGGTTATACGGCAGGAAGGCATTCTCCAGCTGATGGAAGGTTTTGAAATCGAATGTGTACGCCAGTCCAATCGTTGGGCCATGGTAGCCGTTGCACCAAGAGACATAATAACGGTCGTCAATCTTGCAGACACGCGGATCATAGCGGTACTCGCGCTTGGTGATCTCTTCATCGCCCTCAAATACGATCGGCTCATGGTTGATGTTCCAGTTCACGCCGTCTTCACTGAAGCCCGCGAAGATATCCATGCTGACCGACCGCGAATCACAGCGGAACACACCAGCGAAGCCGCCCTCGAAGGGAATGACCGCCGAGTTGAACACACTGTTCGAGTTCGGAATGGCGTTGCGCGGAATGATCGGGTTGGCGGAATATCTCCACACCGGGGAATTCGTGCCCTCAGGCTTCTCCTGCCAAGGGATGTTCGGTAGTGCTTCTCCAATAATTGTACTCATGCTCAGGTCTCCTTTATCTGTGAAAAAATAGTATATTACCAGGACCGCCTCTTACGTGCCGGACCGTATGTTTAGAGAATGTCTTCCTTCAGCGCCCGCAAAATCAGCTGCGAGAACAAGCTGTTCGACCAGGCGAACCACTTGCGGGTGAACACGGACGGATCGTCGGCGTGGAAGCCTTCATGCATGTAGCCGGTATCGGCATCGGTCGCTTCCAGCATAGCGATTACCGCCAGCCGCTCTTCCTTGCTGTCTGCGGTAATGCCCTGCATGGACAGCGCCATATGCCAGATATAGCCCGGAGGGGTGTGCGGACTACCGATTCCCTTGGCAGCTTTGCCCTCGAAGTAGAATGGATTCTCCTTGCTCAGCGCGAAGCGTCTAGTATTCTGGTAGACCGGATCGTCATTGTTCAAATAGCCCAGGTACGGAATGGACATCAGGCCCGGTGTTCCGGCGTCATCCATCAGGCTATAGTTGCCGTATCCATCTGTCTCGTAGGCGTAGATCGGTCCGAATTCGGGGTGGCGGTAGGTGCCGTACAGCTTGATGCCGTGATCGACCTCCTGCTCCAGTTCCTTCAGCTCAGCCAGGAAATCCAGATCCCGGAAGACCCACTCGGCAAAATCCTGCATCTGCCGCAGCGCCACCACGGCGAACATGTTCCCCGGAATGTTGTAGTGGAAATCGCAGGCGTCATCACTGGAGCGGAAGCCGGACCAGATCATGCCGGTGTAATTCACGGGCATTCCCAGGCCGCCGTTACGGATGGAATCCTCCATAATCCCGTTGTTTCGCGTGAAGCGGTAAGGGGACTGCTCGGCATGATGCTGCTCGCGCTTGAACAGGTCGGTAATGACGCGGAGCATTTTTTTGAAATCGGCGGTGAAGAAATCGGTCTGCTTCGTCTCTTCCCAGTAAGCATGGGCCAGCCGGATCACGAAGCACAGCGAGTCGATCTCGAATTTGCGCTCCCACACCCACGGCGACATCTCGGTCACATCGGCGGCATTCCAGTGCCAGTCATTGGCCGATTCATTGAACGCGTTGGCGTAAGGATCGATCAGTACATACTCCGTATGGCGCTTGATCAGCCCGCCGATAATCCGCTGCAGATCAGCATCTTCCGCGGCAAAAGGCACATAATGAATGACCTGCTCCACTGAATCGCGCAGCCAGCAGGCGGGGATGTCCCCCGTAATCACAAAGGTAGTTCCGTCATCAAGCAGCTTGGTGGTCGTCTCCAATGTGTTCGGGAAGCAGTTGCGGAACAGCCGTTGCAGCTTGGGCCGGTAGGCCAGCTTCGCTTCGGCGTCGGCCAGCACGGCCTGAATGGATGACGGCAGCGTAAGCTCCGGCATCTCGATGCGGGGAAGTCTGAATTGTTCCAAGGTAGTAGTCTCCTTCTTGCTAATCTATTTTTTGGAAGCTGAATTTCTTGATGGGAGTGGGAGTTGCGATAAGCTTAATTGTAATTGGTACAACTAAAACGCCTGATTGATCACCAATTTCACGTTTAGTTGTACTTCGTACATTTAAACATCCGCCGAATCTTCCTTCTCCCGTTTTGGGGCAGTTTTAGTTGTACAGAATACACTTATACGATAAAAGAATGCATTTCCACTGTTTTTAAGTGTACGTTCTGCAACTATCCGAGAATCTTACGCTCAGCCCCTCATGTGCCTCTATTCAGCATGAATAATCTTAATCGTCTTGATCTCGAACGGGTGGAAGTCTAGCGTCAGCACGCCGTCTTCATCCGGCAGCAGCTCAGTCTCTTCCTCCAGTGCATTGGACAGATAGATAGCGGAATGCGGTAGCGGCCAGCTGATCCGCACGGTCTCGCGTCCACCAGCTGATTCGTACAGCCGAAGGATACTGCCGCTTCCGTCTTCCGCCAGCTTGACCGTGTCCAACACTACCTGCTTCCCTTCGTAGGGAAGGAAGGAGCCAGTGGACGGATGCTGTCCCTCACTTGCCTCGCAGGCTACAGCATACGAAGCATGGTTCAGCTCAGCGGCTTTGCGCTGGGTATGCGCCGAACGCCAGTCCCCGGTATGCGGGTAGAGCGAATAGGTGAATTCATGCTCTCCCTGATCGGCCGAATGATCCGGCCAGCGCGGAGCGCGCAGCAGGGACAGACGGATGGTGCTGCCCTGTGTGTCATAGCCGTATTTACAGTCGTTCAGCAGGCTGACCCCGTAGTCATGCTCCGACACATCGGCATAGCGGTGTCCGCAGACCTCGTACTGTGCCTGCTCCCAGCTAGTGTTGCGGTGCGTGGTCCGCTCCAGTGCGCCGAACGGAATCTCATACGTGGCCTTGCTGGTCACTACATCAATCGGGAAGCCAACCTTCAGCAGCTTGTGGGCTTCCTGCCACTGCACCTTCGTCTTGAAGTCGATCCGCTTGTCAGCGTGATACAGGATCAGCTCCTGCTGTATTTCCGATTGGCCTAGACTCCAGCGGAAGAACAGTACATCGCAGACAGGACCTGTGGACAGCAGCCGCTTCTCCAGCAGTACCGCTGCTCCGGCAGGCTGCTCTTCATAACGGCTGTCGATATCCCAGGCATCCCAGAGAATCGGACGGTCATGGAAGAAATGCAGCCGGTTCAGCGCTTCGCCGGACTTCACAATCTCACGCCCGGCTTCCTTGTCATACAGGCTGATGATCTCGCCCAGCTCGTTGAGCTGGAGCCAGTAGTAGCAGGTCTCCCAGCGATCCTCGAACGTAGCGGAGTTCGCGGCAGAAATTGAGTTATTGCCTGCATCCGATGCATCTGCCCCCGGCTGTTCCTCTTCCCGCAGCCATACGGTTGCATACCCGAACGCCGGAACCTCCGGCACCCGAACACGCAGCACCGTTTGCTTTTCTGCTGTAGTCAGCTCTGCCGGAAGCTGTGTTCCGTTCCCGTCATATACAGCCGGAGCGTTAAGCGCTGCTCCAGGAGCAACCGCAAGCTCGACCACCATATCCCGGGTCCAGCCCAGTCCGTTCAGGATGACATAAGGCTGTCCCTCTCCACGGGTATCAATATCCGCTACGGCAGCCTCCATGACGGACTTCAAGGTACTCTCCCCAAGGACAAAGATGTTCTTGTATTCCTTCTCCGAAGTCTCATAGACCTCGGGAATCGATGAGCCTGGAATAATATCATGGAACTGGTTCAGCAGAATCAGCTTCCAGCCTTCATGCAGAGCCTCACCTACCTCTTCCCGCCGCTGCGGTGTCAGCTGGTGTCCAGCCAGAGTCTGCCATAGCTCCGCTTCCCGGTACAGAATCTCGGCCTTGCGGTTATTACGCTTGTTCCGTGCATGGGTCGTATAGGTTCCCCGGTGCAGCTCCAGGTAGAGATCGCCCTGCCAGACCGGCAGATCCGGTGCTGCCTGCTCGATGCCTGCGAAGAAATCCGCCGCCGTGCTGTAGCCGGAGGCAGGCTGACCTACCATCAGCTCCGAGCGCGACAGGTATTCCAGCATCTCCCGCGTCACGCCGCCGCCGCCGTCTCCGTGTCCGTAGAGCAGCATTTGCTCGCTGTGAACAGCTTTTTGGCGGTAGGACTGCCAGTGCTCGTGGATATCCTTCGGCAGCGTATTCTCATTCACGCCATGGTTCATATAAGATAATAGCGCTGTCCCGTCAATTCCGACCCAGTGGAACAGATCATACGGGAACAGGTTCGTGTCATTCCAGCCCAGCTTCGTGGTCATGAAGTAACGGACCTTGCCGTGCTTCAGGATCTGCGGCAGGGAGGCGCAATAGCCGAAGGTGTCCGGCAGCCATTCAATCTCGGACTGCTGTCCGAACTCCTCCTGGTAGAAGCGCTGCCCGTACAGCATCTGCCGCATCAGCGATTCCCCGCTCGGAATATTCAGATCCGGCTCGACCCACATGCCGCCGACCAGTTCCCAGCGGCCTTCCTGAATCCGCGCCTTCACCTTCGCGTATAATTCGGGATCATTGTCCTTCAGATAAGCGAACAGCTGCGGCTGGCTCTGGGCATAGCGGTATTCCGGGTACTCCTCCATCAGGGCATGTACCGTCGAGAAGGTCCGGCTGGTCTTCCGCACCGTCTCCCGGGTCGGCCATAACCAGGCGATATCGATATGCGACTGCCCGATCATATGAATGAAGCCTTCGCTGTTGCCGCCGATGGCCCGCACTCTGGCGGCCAGCGCCTGCTCAATCGCCTCTATTACGTTACGATCGAGAGAATCGCCAGGCTCCAGATTCACGTAAGCATCCATCGCCTGATGCAGCGCCTCCAGCATGCGGACACGCCGGAAATCCTGCTCCGGCAGCAGCAGCATCGAATCCCGGATGACGGTCACTGTGTACATCAGCGACTGCACGGGCAGGTTCACTCTGACAAGCGCTGCGGTAATGGACCGGACCGGCGGCTGAATGACCGCTTGTTTATTGAGCGGATCATCCGGCTCAGGGATCGGATCATAGAGCTCAATCTCAATCTCCGGGTGTCTGCCGCCCGTCTCGGGGTTCAGGGAAGCATAGGTATGATTGCGGTCAATCCCCTGCCGCGAGGCTCCGTTCACACGCAGCAGCCCTTCGCCGCCGGAGTGGAAGATCAGCCCGGTGTCCGCATCGGTCCAGTCCGCCGGGATATCGAGAGTAGTGCGGAAGTAATAGGTGGTACCTTGCACGCTCGGAAACAATCCAAACGATTCGCTGCCCGAATAAGGCTGTGCTTCGTCATAGTGGCCCGGCTGCCGGTAGATAGTGGAGTAGACCTTCCAGTCATCAAGCACCCGGTATTCCAGCCACTGCTGCTGTGAGCATTCCCGAATGAACCGGTTAATCCGTTCGATGTTTATCTGCTCCATGTCTAATCCTCCATGACCGTAAGATCTGTATTCAGCGTATCATTCACATTCCGGCCGACCCCGATGCGGAAGCCTCCCGGCTCGACCACCAGCTTATAGTCCGTCCCGATATAGCTCAGATGCTCTGCATTCAGCGTGAAGCTTACCTTCTGCTTCTCTCCCGGCTCCAGTACGATCTTGCGGAAACCCTTGAGTTCCTTGGCCGGTCTAGTCACCTTACTGACCAGATCGGAAATATATAGCTGCACGACCTCCGCACCGCTGCGGGAGCCTGTATTCTCTACTTCCACAGTAACCTCAGCCGTTCCGTCAGCCGTGATCACCGCAGGCTCGACCTGTAGTCCGCTATAGCTGAATTCGGTGTAGCTGAGTCCGAAGCCGAACGGATAACGCGGCTGCGAATTCCCTTCCAGATAGCGTACTCCCCGGGAACGTTTGCCTAAGTAATACACTGGCAGTTGTCCTACATCCTCAGGGAGGGAGAGCGTCAGCCTGCCGGACGGATTGACATCGCCGAACAGGATATCCGCAATGGCATGACCGCCCTCCTGACCCGGATACCAGGCTTCCAAAATAGCATCCGCTTGCTCATCGATCCACGGCTCAGTAATGGGACGACCGTTGATATACACGACGACAGCCGGCTTGCCGAGCGCCTTCAGCTCCTTCATCAGCTCCAGCTGAACGCCAGACAGATGAAGCGACATGCGGTCGATGCCTTCGCCGCAGTCCATATCGCTAAGTGCATTCTCTGTGACCTTCGAGGCTCCGGTCCGCAGATCGATGCTGCCTTCCCCGAAGTCCCGGGCACTCGACCCGCCCAGGGCGAGCACAATAATATCCGCTTCGCTTGCCACCTTACGCGCCAGCTCTAAGCCCTCGGTGGAGCTGTCTTTGATCCTGCAGCCCGGCGCATAAGCTACACGCTCCGGCTGCGCGGCAAGCTTGGCCCGTATCCCGGCCAGCACCGTAGTTACCCGGTCACGCGGCTGCGGCGAGGTGTAATCGCCGAGCTGATTGTAGCCAATATCGGCGTTCGGCCCGATAACCGCAACCGTCCCCTTGTCCTTAGACAGCGGAAGCACTCCGTTATTCTTCAGCAGCACAATGCCCTCTGCCGCCACGCTACGTGCCAGCTCCGCATGCTCTGCGCTGCCGATCACCTGCTCTGCCACATCGGGATCGGCATATGGCTGCTCAAACAGGCCCAGCCGGAACTTCAGCTCCAGCACACGCGCTGCCGCCTGATCCACCAGCTTCTCGTCGAGCCGCCCGGAGCGCAGCGCCTCCAGCAGATATCCGCCGAACATGACGCCAGACATCTCCATATCAATCCCGGCCGAGAGCGCCTGTACGGCTGCATCCTCCCCGCTGTCCGCTGTATCATGACCCGAGGCCAGCATATCGATCGCTCCGCAATCGGTAATGACCATTCCCTCGAAGCCCCATTCACCGCGCAGAATCTCTTCCAGCAGCTCCCGGTTCGTGGTACAAGGCACGCCGTCAATCTCGTTATAAGCCGGCATGATGGAGACCGCACCGGCTTCCACCGCTTTGCGGAACGGGTACATATCGACTTCCAGCAGCTCCCGCTTGCCGATATGCGCCGGACCGGCATTTCTGCCGCCCTCCGAGCTGCCATAGGCTACGAAGTGCTTGAGGGTTGCCCCCACACTGGACGCGCTGTCAAGCCGGTCGCCCTGTAATCCTTCCACAGACGCTACGGCATATTCGCCGATGAGGTACGGATCTTCCCCGAAGCATTCCTCGGTCCGGCCCCAGCGCGGATCACGCACCACATCCAGCACAGGGGAATACGTCACGGCTCCGCCTTGAGCACGGGTCTCCCGCGCGACCGCCCGGGACATCTCCCGGTAGAGGTCCACATTCCAGGTGCTGCCGACCAGCAGCGGAACGGGAAATATCGTGGCCCCGATGGCCATATGACCATGCGAGCATTCCTCGCCGATCAAGAGCGGAATGCCCAGCCTGGAATGCTCCAGCGCATAACGCTGAATCGAATTCACAGCCTCTGCTCCGGCCCTTGCATCCAGTCCGCTCTCCAGCGTAACCCCTGTCCAGGGATCGGCCCGCAGGGTTCCGTATAATGCGCCGACACCGCCTTCGCGGATCTGGCGCTTGAAGTCTTCTGTCAATTCAATCGTTCCATCTGTATGATCATAGGTCTGCCACCCGAACAGCTGCACCAGCTGGCCGACCTTCTCTTCCGGCGTCATCAGCCCGAGCAGATGCTTCGTCCGCTCCTTGACGGGCTGTGTACGGTCTCTATATAACATCCTGGCTCCACCCTCTCTCCTTATGATCTATATAAAATATATTTAAGATTTGGATTCGAAGCTTGGTCGTCACTACGGTGAACATTTGGACTTGCCTACTCCTTAACCGCCCCAACCGTAAGACCCTGAATGAAGTAACGCTGGAAAAACGGATACGCGAAAATAATCGGTCCGGTTGCCAGCACCACCATCGCCATACGCGAGGTATCCTGCGGCATGTTGCGGAGGGCCTCAAGGCTTAATGAACTGTTCTGCGAATTCTGCAGAATGAACTGCATACTGGTCTCAATGCGCATTAGCATGGACTGCAGCGGCACCAGATTCGGATTATCAATATAGAGCAGGGCATTGAACCAGTCGTTCCAGTACCCGAGCGTGCTGAACAGCCCGATCGTAGCGAGGCCCGGCAAGGACAGCGGCAGCACGATTTTCAGGAAGGTGCGGAACTCTCCGGCGCCGTCGATTTTGGCCGATTCGATCAGCGCATCCGGCACACTGGTAATATAGAAGGTACGCAGAATCATAATGTAAAAAGCATTCACCGCCAGCGGCAGAACAAGCGCCCAAATGCTGTCCTTCAGGCCCAGCATCTGAGTCACGACAATATAGGTCGGAACCAGCCCGCCGTTAAACAGCATGGTGAAGAAGGAAAAGAACGCGAAGAAATTGCGGTATTTGAAGCTTTTACGTGAAATGGCATAGGCATAAAGTGAAATAATCAGCAGGCTGACAATTGTACCAATGACCGTTACCGCAATGGTCACTCCGTAAGAACGGAGCAGCGTGTCCCCTGAGCTAAATACATATTTGTAGGCTTCCAGACTCCATTTGGCCGGAATTAACCGGTAGCCGTCCCGCGCAAGCGCCCCTTCGTCCGTGAACGAGATGAGGACAACGAACAGGAACGGGAAGATACACAGGATGGCAAAGCCTCCGGCGATACAGTTGAAGATGGTATTGAGTACCGGCGACAGCCGATGGAAATCGCGCGATTTCGCAGCATTAGCAGACATTTGGATGACCTCACTTTCCTTCATTTTCCCTAGAATAATGCACTGTCCTTATCGAATTTGCGCACGATGTAATTAGAGGTAAGAACCAGCACGAATCCGACCACTGATTGATACAAGCCCGCAGCCGTACTCATTCCGATCTCGCCGGTAGTCTTAAGTCCACGGTATACATAAGTATCGATGACGTTGGTCACACTGTAGAGCGTCCCCGAATCTCTCGGCACCTGATAGAACAGCCCGAAGTCGGCATAGAAAATCTTCCCGATCGCAAGCAGCGTCATAATGATAATGATCGGCTTCAGCATCGGCAGCGTGATACTGCGGATCTGCTGGAGCTTGCTGGCTCCGTCGATCATCGCCGCTTCGTAGAGAGACTTGTCTATGCCCATAATTGCGGCGAGATAGACCACGCTGTTATAGCCGACGGCCTTCCAGAGGAATACGAATATAATAATGAACGGCCAGTATTTCGATTCCGAGTACCAGGAGATATTGCTGCCGAACATGGCATTAAGCAGCCCCCGCTCCGAGCTAAGGAAGCTGAACGCGAAGTATCCCACAACAACCCAGGACAGAAAATACGGCAGGAACATGCCTGTCTGATAGAACTTGGCTAGTTTTTTATTGGCAATCTCGGACAGCACCACCGCCATCAGCACGGACAGAATCAGGCCCAGGCCAATGAAGGCTATATTATATAAAAGGGTATTGCGTGTGATCAGATAGGCATCATTGGTGCTGAACAGAAACTTGAAATTATCCCAGCCGACCCACTTGCTGTTGATGATGCTGGCCCAGAAGCCATCCCGGCTGAAGCGGTACTCCTTAAACGCAATAACCGTACCCACCATCGGCAGGTAAGAGAAGAATAAAAACCACAGTGTGCCCGGCAGAACCATAAACAGCAGCACTTTATTTCTTAATACATCTTTGGCGGACTTTCCTATTTTCCCCATACTCTTAGTTCCTCCTATGCCGGAAAATTCTTCCGTTAGTACAAAAAGATCGGGCCAAGTCTAATCACCCGCCCGATCCTCTAATAGAATGCTACTTATTATTCGCTGCTTTCCAGGCGTCGATCTGCGTTTGAGCTTCGGCAATAATTTTATCCAGACCGGCTGCTTTGAGTTTCTCGTTAGCCTTGGTCAGGTACTCTTCCGAATCTACAGATCCGGTCATCAGCGGTGCCCAGAATTCTTCCTTCACGTTCTGAACAGCGGCGATTTCATTCGTCACCTTGGACGTATCGAAGTTGAAGCCGAGCAGCGGTGCGTTGATACCGGCATCATTGAACTTCTTGAATTCTTCCCATTTGTTCTCTGGGTCGCCTTCATTCAGATAGTTGATCATGATGTTACCCAGGGAGAACGTAGGCATGTCGTAGTTCTTCGCATCCGGGAGGTTCTTGATCATGTTGTCGCTGACTTTCTCGTAATGTACGCCTTCAATCCCGGAGTCAATCATGTTGCGCAGCTTAGGATCGGTGTTGAGCAGGTTCAGGAATTCCATCGCTTTCTCAGGATACTCGGAGTTAGCGGAGATCGCCTGCATGGAGCCCATTACCGACCAGTTGTAGATATAAGGCTGGCTGGCTGGTGTGGACACGACCGGATATCCGTAGCTTGCAGACCACAGATTGTCGGCCATCGGCTGGGTGGATGCACGGTCAGTGAACCATTTGCCGGCTTTGTACAAGTCATCTACCGACGAGGTAGTTGCTACTTCAGGGGAGATATAACCCGCCTGATAGAATTTGCGGACCGTCTTAAGCGCTTCCTTGATCTCTGGAGTTTCCAGGATGTTAACTACTTTGTAGTCCTTGGTGTCCATATAGACCGCCATCGGCATCTTCTCGATTACATAGTCAAAAGGCATAATCGGCATGAAGTCCTTCACCATTGCGTAAGGAGTGACTCCAGGCTCGTTTTCCTTGATCGTTTTGAGCAGCGGCTCAAGATCGGCCATCGTCTTCACGCTGGTCAGATCCAGCTTGTATTTGTCGAGCAGCTCTTTATTGAAGCGGAACACTTCTTGAGCCGGAAGTTCTTTGTTCGCAGGAATCGCATAGTTGTGGCCGTCTACTTTAGAGCCTTCCAGGAAGGCCGGATCAATCGCATCCACAATGCCCTTGCCCTGATTCTTCAGCAGATCATCGAGCTCCAGGAAGGCGCCCTTACGTGCATTCTGCACATAATCGAAGGCCCAGGAAGAGGTGAACAGGATATCCATCGGCTCACCAGAAGCTGCCATTACCTGCATTTTTTGCGTATAATCCCCGAAGTCGAGCATTTTGATATCGAGTGTGGCGTTGATTTTTTCAAGTGTGTATTTATTGACTTCTGTAAGGACCTTGTCCATATCCTTCTGCGGCGGCCCGATCGTGTACCAGATCAGTTCTACTGGCTTCTCGGTAGCCTCCGAGGCTTTGTTGCCGCCTGAAGCTGCTTCCCCGCCTGCATTGTTCTTACTGTTCCCCCCGCACGCCGTTAGCGCCAGTGAAACGGTTAAAAGCGTTGTCAACAACAAGGAGAAGTGTTTCTTTTTCTTACTCATTTGCCGTACCCCCTTTTAATTAGCTGTCCGGACCTTCGGCTTACCGGATCTATCCGGCTGCTGATTTCCTTGAGCTATACCTTAACTTTATAAGATGAAAGCAGTTTCAAATAGAAGAGAAACTATAGATTTTCAGGTATGAAATAAAGAAAATAAGCTTACCCGCAAAGGCAGGTTATTGATCTTTTACAAGGGCTGTAATGTTCTGGCGAGAAATCACTGAATCCGTTATCAACGTGAAACTTTTCTTTTCTGTAACGCCCAAGAGAGCCGCCTCACAGCAGCCCCTTGAATTCCGTCGGCGAAATGCCTACATACTTCTTGAACTGCTTGTAGAAGTATCCCATTTCCCAGTATCCCACGCTTCTTGCGATTTCATGCACCTTCAGGTTCGTCGAGCGGAGCTGTTCCTTGGCCTTATCAATCCGGTAACGGTTCATATACTCCGCAAAGGATTCACCGGTCGTCTTATGGAACAGCTGTCCCAGATATACCGGATGAATATTGAACATGAAGCCCAGCTTCTTCAGTGACAGGTCCTCACTGTATGATTTCTCAATATAATTCAGCACCTGGTTCACTACCGGGCTCTTCAGCTCCCGGTCCAGCAGCCCGATGATGCCTGCCGAGGTCTGCCGGAGCGCAGCGGACAGTGCGGGCAACGAATTCGCCCGGCGGATCGCCGTCAAGCCCTCGGCAATACACTCACGCTCCGTTTCACTGCGGATATCCTTGATCAGCACCCGGAAGAACAGCATCCATTCCAGCGAGATCTCCTCCAGCATCGCTGGCGTTAATCCATCCATTGCGGGGGCCGAGAAATAGAGCTCCAGCTGCTCGGACAGCCCTGCCGCATTCTTGGACATAATGAGCTTGGCGTAATCGCTCCAGTCTTCCGGCAGAACCGCCCCCAGATCCTCCTTCCGGTCCCGCAGCTGCTCATAATAGATGATGCTGCGCTCCGGATGAATCTCCAGGAACTCCTGCGCCTGCTTCGCCTGCTCGTAGCTTGCGGGAGCGGCGTCCACTCCGTACACCGGCGAGCCTACGGCTGCGCGCAGCTTCTCACCGCCGGTGCATAAGCCGGTAATCTCCTCCAGCATGAACGCCATCTCCGCCGCTCCGGCGGAGGCTTCTTCGTAGTTATGTATCAGCACCAGATCATTGTCCGAATCCCAGAACATGAAGAACGAAGCCTCTGCCCCGGCGAGATCAGATACCCTCTTCCTGAAGGTATCCGTTGCCGGCTCTACCTGCAGCAGGGCAACCTGCACATAACGGCTGCTGAGCGGCAGGCCGATCAGATTCAGCCGTTCGGAACGCTCCTGCGGATCAATCTGCCCCCGCAGCCAGCGCAGCAGCACATTATCCTTCAGTACGGAATTCGTATATTCCCACCACTGCATATCCAGCCTGGAGACGTTCAGCTTCTCCACAATCGTCTCCAGCGTCTGCTGGAATTCCTCCAGATTAATGGGCTTCAGCAGATAGTTCTCGATCCCGAGCGACAGACCTTCCTTCACATACATGAATTCATCGAAGCCGCTCAGCACCACCACCTTCAGATCCGGGCGGAATTCCCGGACAGCGCGGATCAGCTCGAGGCCGGTCATCACCGGCATGGAGATATCAGTAATCAGAATATCAGCGGGGATCTCCCGCAGCTGCTCCAGCGCCTCCTGCCCGTTCTCCGCCTGCCCCGCAATCGTGAGGCCCAGCTCTTCCCAGTCCAATATATCCTGCAGGCCGCTAAGAATGAACGGCTCATCATCCACAATAAACACCTTATACATCTGCGTTCTCCTCCTTCGGCGGGTATGGAAAAGTAATCGTAACCACTGTTCCGCTGCCCTCCTCACTCTCCAGCTCTACGCCGTAAGACTTGCCGTACATCAGTCTCAGCCGCTCATGAATGCTACGCAGCCCGAACGACTCGGACCCGGACAATTCGCCGTGATCCTCCAGCACCTCGCGGAGCCGAGCCAGCCGCTCCTCCGCGATCCCTTTGCCGTTATCCGTAACAACCGCGCGGATATTCTCCGGCTCGGCTGTGATCACAATACGGATCACATTATCAGTCTGCCCTGTCCGCATGCCGTGCAGAACATAGTTCTCAATGACCGGCTGCAGCGACATTTTGAGCACAGGAAGCTCTTCCAGCTCTGGACTGCATTCGATGGTGTATGCGAACCTGTCCTTATAGCGGATACGGAATAATTCCAGGTACAGACGGCAGGCCTCCAGCTCATCCTTGAACATATATTTCTGCTTCGGACGGACATACGACTTGAACAGCATGGACAGGCTGTAGATCATTTCCCCCACATCCTTCGCCCCGCTCGAAATCGCCCGCATCCGGATAACCTCTAATGTATTGTACAGAAAATGCGGATTCACCCTGGCTTCCAGCGTAGCGATCTCCGTATGCTTCTGTTTGATTTCCGCCTTATAGACCTGGTCGATATACTGGTTCAGTTCATCCAGCATGCTGTTGAAGCTTTTGGCAATCTGGCCTAATTCATCTTCCTTACCGTCCACAATCCGGGTGTTCAGATCCCCGTTCTTGACTTTGCGGGTGAAGCGGATAATGCGGTGGGTCCGTTTGGCAAAATTAGAAATGAACATCGCCGGCAGCAGCACGGCAAACAGAATACAGACGAGGGCGATGGACACAATGGTGCTCCGCGCACTGCTGTAGGTCTCGGCCAGCTCCTTTTTCGAGATCAGGCTGATCACCGTATACCCCGCCTGACTCTGCGTCAGACTCGTGACAACCTTTCCCTCTATCGTAAACTCCTCGCCAGCGTTAATCTCTTGCAGCTTCGGCAGCTTCCGGCCGTATCCCTTACCTGATGAATCGAAGATCACTTCATTCTGGGCCGAGAGCACGAGGATATCGCCTTTGAAATCCTGCTTATAGTTATTCATGGCCTGCCAGATCGCCTCGGAGTCGAAGTAGACCAGCAGCTGGCCGATATTGAGCAGCGAGGACTTATTGTTGATCGGCAGCTTCACCGAGAACAGCGGGGCTGTCGGCATCCCTATACTTTTCAGCACCCAAATGTTTGGAACAGAGACGACACTCTCCTCACCCAGAACCATCGAATCGGGGACGAAGGAATGCGCCGCATTGGTCGAGATCCGCTCGAACTGCCGGCGGTTGTCGTAATAATACATGACCTGCTGGTTGGCGCTGTACAGGATCAGGCTACGGATATCGGGATCATCGTCAATCTTGTTCTGGAAATACTGGATGGCGTTCGAGGTGGACTGTTCTCCCAGCAGAAAGCGGTCCAGCCGGTGCTCAATATAATCGCTTAAGGGATTCTCCAGCAGGAAGGTCGTATTACTGGCCAGACTCGCGTCCCTATAGACATCACGGAGCATATCCTGAACAGATTGATATTTGTTCTCCACATAATTGCTGACGCTCTCCATGCTCTTGCGCTGGATATCCATCTGGCGCTGCACCGCCGAATCCGAGATTAACAGCAGCACCAGATAAGAGAAGGCGATAATGGTGGCTATGAAGATACAGGACACGATCAGCGTGAAGCGCAGGAACATATTGTCTTTAAAATACTTGCGGTACAGCGAAAGGCTTCGCATCATTCACCTCCTAACATAGTTGATAGCCTTGCAGGCGCGGCTAGCCGGGATACACAAGAAGCGCTCCCCCCTGTTATTTTGCCAGAGGGTGAGCGCTTTGTGTATGTTGTGCAGAATGGGCGGTATCTATTCCCTAACGTGCCTTACGGCGTTGGTTGGCCTTTAAGGTATACAGGCTGCGACTTGTTGCCGCTGTAATCCTCCATAACCACTGTAACTGTTGCTGCGGTAGAGGTGAAGCTCAGCGCAGCCTTAGTCGTGCGGCCGCGGATAATCATCGGCTTCATGCCCGCAGTACCGGACAGATAGGTGACCGGGAACGACCGGTTCTGGCCGTCTTCCTTAATGTACATATACCGCCAGTCCCGGGTGCTTGGCATCGGCAGGTTCAGCGTGTTGCCGTTCCAGGACCAGTTCTCTGCATAAGGCTCGGACACCTTGTCGGTGAACGTTCCGTTATAGGTTATTTTATCGGTATTTCCGGCTTGAACGGTAACCGTATACTCATCTCCGTTAACGGGCATATTCTGGAACAAGGCTGAGGTTGCCCCCTGCGGCACGGTCAATTCCTTCGATACCGGCTGCGGCGTGGTAGTCCAGTTCACCGACTTCACTGTAACCTTGATACTTCCCTGGGCTGCGGCGGGATTCGTCCACTTCACCAGGAAGTCTCCATTCGCAGCGGATTCGGCAGTCACCTTGGATACCGCAGCATTCAGGTCGAAGGACAGTGTGGCCGGATCGCCCTCAAGCCCGTCTGCACCTACAGCCGCCACCTTCAACACGCCGGATTTGGCCGGAAGCTTCTTGATATAGAAGGTCTCATCATACTTCCCGCCCACATAGATATCATTCACATATACATTGTATTGCTTCACCTTGGAGTAATCGGTATCCATGCTCCACTTCACGATCATCTCATTCGTGCCCGGCAGTGCCTGGGCAATGGAGAGACCGGCAGGAGCCGATGGCTTGACCGCCGAGCCGTCATGAATCCGCAGTTGGCCGATATTCATCTGGTAATTGGCTGCTTGTGTGGCTCCAGGGGTGAACACCAGACCGAAGGCCGCGATCTCCCGTCCGGCATAAGCACCAAGATTAAGCTCGGCTGTGGTCCAGCCCGTTGTATGCTTCCCGCTATTTGCAACAGGAACCTTCACCACTTGATTCGGGTTGTCGCGGAAGATAAGTCCTGCGCTAAGCACAGAGCCATCATCGGCAGACGGCTTGTTGTAGACAACGGACAGCTTGGAATTGGCCTTCACGGCAAGCTCGCTCTTGTAGAGACGCAAGAAGTTTTCGCTGTTCAGATTCCCGCTCACCGCCAGCGAGCTTCCGCCGTTGTAACCGCCAAGCTGCTGGTAGTTCATACGCGAATTGGCAGTCTGGTCATAACCCGGACCATAATCGAAGTCCACGTTCAGGCGGTTGCCTGTAGTATCCTGCCACCATTGCCAGGTGACCGGAACATCCTGAAGGCTCATATTGGACCACTCCGCTGCGCTGGATACAGCTCCATCCTTGTAATAGGAGAGGCCATGGCCGGTATTGAAGCTGGTATAGAAGTTGGCATCCTTCACTACCGAGCGCTCGGCAATGACCGAAGCGATCCCCGGCCAGTAGCGGTTATCGGCATACACATCGGCCACCGTATTATTGGAAGACACGGCTGTATTCTTCGGATTTACCCGTGGTCCTGACCACCATAGCTGCTCGCGCAGGTTCGTCATCCATTGGTATTTGTTATCCGTGCGGTTCGAGACCGGCCAGGACTGATTCATATCCTCATCCAGACCAGCATGGACAAAATCCGCGCCCAGTGTCGCCAGGCTGGTCCGTGGAATTCCCCCGGCCAGCTTGCTGCTCAAGGCTGTGCCTTGCACGCTCTTGAAGCGGTCGCGCCCAGCTTCAAGTCCCGCGAAGCCGGTATCAAAGAGATTGTAGCTCGTCCCCTGGGCCGCATTGAAGGTATTCAAGTAATTCGCTGCTGAGGTAATCTGCGAGCTGCCCATACCGTAATCGAAGAAAAACGAATTCGACACCGGCTTGTTGGCCGCTTTATCGTAGAGCATGGAGATATTATTGTTATTGAAGGTTCTGGCGAAGACATTGGCTCCCGTGGCTGTATTCAGGGAATCGTACCACTGCACATACAGCCCTCCATCCTGTAGCGCTTTCATAAAAGCAATATAATCGGGAATATCCGCTGTCGCCACATTCGGATTCTGCTCCTCCTGATTCAGGAAGTACCCGTCATACCCGAAGTATTCGGCCATTTCAATCATTTTCTCGGCTACCGGGAACTTCCCGCTCGCGTCCTTCACGATCATCTGCTTATAGGTCTGCTGCCCCCGGTCATTGTTCGAGAAGAACACTCCGGCCAGCGACATAACCCCATTCTTATGCGCGGCATCGGTATAGGTAGGATTCGGAATGTTCAGCATGCCGAACTCGAACCATTTCTGCTGCCAGTCAGACTGGGCCAGATCGTCGTAATATTCCGGCGGTGTATACGCTGTCGCTGTTCCGTGCCAGTAGGAATAATAGTCAATGTACTGCCAGAAGCTGAAGTGGTACTGGGCAAACTTGTTGGTGTACGGGGCATTCTCGATAAAAGCATTGCCATAATCCCCCGCAACATTCATCATCTGCACCGCCGGATTCAGCGCCGGATTGGCCTGAGTCTGCTGGAAAGGTGCAATCCGCTGCTGCAAAGGAACCCTGGAGCGCAGCAGCGCCGCGTCCTGATCTCTCTGCGGACTCCAATCCGCTATGTGCTGGCTGGTATAGCCGTGTACGCTGGGCTGATTTGCACCGTGTGCGCTTTCACCTTTGAACGGCCAGGTGTCTCCGGCCATGGCTGTCTGCGGCAGTAGGGTCACCAGCAGCGCTGTACCTAATACCGCTGAAGTCAGCTTACGAATTCTGTGTGTCCGGGATGTAGCTACCATTGTTCACTCTCCTCATTCTTCAGATTGATGAGAACGCATTCATAATAACCGGATGAATCTTCCTTCTGGATAATAGTGATCAAGGTTACTATATAGCAGCTCATGCGGGGACTAATAGAAGCGAAATTAAAGATTCTCTGGTCAAATTAAAGAAAAGTTGTATTTGGTTTTTCGACTACAATCCGCCCGCGCGTCTCCGTCGCCGCCATTGTATTCGGTTTTTCGCACACATCCGACCCACTCGCACCCGCACCTGTCCAATGTGTTCGCTTTTTCGTATACATTCAGCCCGAGCGCCCCGCACCAGCACATTGTGTTCGGTATTTCGCCTACATCTGCCTCACTCGCACCCTTGCCACGCCAAAAAGCAGCCCCTCTAGGAGCTGCTTCATGGTTACCTCATATGTTACTTGCCTTCATTAATTTATCCGCCAGCTTACTCCGCATCCGGATAAGGATTGATACTCTGGATCGTGCCGTCTTCGTTGTATTTCAGCTCGGTGTATTTCACGCAGCGCTTGTGGTTGACGCCTTCCGACAGGGAGCTGTCGTGATAGAACAGATACCATTTGTCTTCCACTTGAACAATGGAGTGGTGAGTCGTCCAGCCGATGACCGGGGACAGAATCTCACCCTTGAACGTGAACGGTCCCATCGGGTTCTTGCCGATTGCATACACGAGCTTATGCGTGGTTCCTGTAGAGTAGGACAGGTAGTAATCGCCGTTATATTTGTGCATCCACGGGCCTTCAAAATATCTGCGCTCTTCATCCCCGGCCAGAATCGGATTCCCGTCTTCATCGACAATCGAGATCTCGGCTGGCTTGCCCTGGAAGGATAGCATGTCATCGCTAAGCAGCGCAACTTGCGGTCCAAGCGCCGGCTGGTCGGCAGCCGGTCCTTCCGCATCCGGCACGAAGCTGCCGGTCTGCCATTTCTCCAGCTGGCCGCCCCAGAGTCCGCCGAAGTAGATATACGCCTGGTTGTCGTCATCTACCAGCACGGCCGGGTCAATACTGAAGCTGCCTTCCATATAATTCGGCTGCGGGGAGAACGGGCCTGCGGGAGACTCCGACGTTGCTACACCAAGACGGAAGATGCCGTCATGGTCGCGGGCCGGGAAGAACAGATAGTAGGTGTTGTTCTTATATGCGGCATCTGGAGCCCAGAGCTGCTTGGAGGCCCATGGAATATCTCTCACATGCAGCGCTTCGCCGTGATCGACCACCGGAGAATCGAAGCTGTCCATCGAGAGAACATGGTAGTCTTCCATTTTATACTGGTCGCCGTTATCATTGCTCGGCTCGTCATGATCTAGATCGTGGGAAGGATAGATATAGATTTTGCCTTCATAGACATGGGCGGACGGGTCCGCTGTATAGATGTGAGTTACGATCGGTTGGTTAGGCTTAGGGGGTTGTTGCTGATTCATAAGGCATCTCCTTTGATATTGGAATAATAGAATCCTTCATAGTAAGCAGGGCTGGCATTCTCTGTACCGTTGCCCGAGGCATGTACGCCGAGGCAGACACCGGTGAAGCCGCCGTTGACCTCCGGGGACAGGACCGATACATGAACCGTCTCCGGGACTTCATGCCAGGACACCCCATCTGCCGAATAGGAGCAGTGGTAGGAATGGCCGTCGCAGCGGAGGCGAAGCTGAACGGCACCTTCACCGTTTACCTCATACTGGTGAACCTGCCGCTCCTCACCGTTCTTCACTACAAGCTCCATCACCCGGCGGCCGCTGCGGCAAGTAAGTCCCCAGAAAAGATATCCACGGTTGTTAAGCCGCGCAGCCAGTCCGGCATGCTCGCCTTCGGTCACCGGCGTGAAGTCAAGGCTGACGCCCAGCGCCATCCGGTGATGCTGCTGGCGGAGGCACGCGAACACGGCGGGCGCTTCATCGTCCAGCGTGTAGGCATTCCCGCGCACGGTCAAACTGCCTTCGCGCTCGGTCCAGGAATACCGTTCCGCTTCATAAGCGCGGAGGAAGGCCCACTCCGGCCCGAAGCCGTCCTCTGGCGTAAAGCGCCGCACCTGTTCCTCCAGGCTGGACTCGTCCGCGGCTACAACGGTGCCTTCATTATTGTCAATCATCGGCCAGCCGTCCTCCGTCCAGGTGACCGGAGCTAGGAAGGTCTCCCGGCCCAGCGGGGAATACCGGCCTTCCACGGGACGCATGCCCAGGAAGACCGCCCACCACTGACCGGATGTATCCTCCACGAGATCGGCATGTCCAAGGCATTGTACCGGGTGGTCCTTCAGTCCCCGGTGGGTCAGGATAGGCTCCGGCTTGTCCTCGAACGGGCCGTAAGGACTGCTGCTGCGGGCAATAATCTCCCGGTGATCACCCGCCGTGCCGCCGGAGGCGGTCATCAGGTAGTAGACGCCCTTGATCTTGTACAGATGCGGGCCTTCGACCCACGGGCCGTCATCTCCGCTCCAGATGTTGACCGGCTCCGACAGCACTTCGCCGGACAACGGATCAATCTCATACTGGATAATATGCGACTCATAGCCTGCACCGTTCTGCACCGTAACATAGGCACGCCCGTCATCATCGAAGAACAGGGAAGGATCAATGCCCCCGTGCGGCAGCAGAATCGGATCAGACCAGGGACCCTCGGGCTTGTCCGCAGTCACATAGAAATTGCCGATGCCTCTGACATCTGTAGTAATCATGTAGAAACGCCCGGCATGATAGCGGATGGTGGCCGCGTAGATACCGGACGAGCTCTTGGTCGTCCGCAGATCCAGCTGGGACTGGCGGGTCAGCACATGCCCTATCGGGGTCCAGTCGATCAGGTCCCTGCTATGGAAGATAGGCACACCCGGAAAATATTCAAAGGTACTGTTAATCAGATAGAAATCTTCATTCACACGGACCACACTGGGGTCCGGATAATACCCGGCAATTACGGGATTCCGCACATTCATGGAATGCATCATACCCTCCTCTGGAATGAAAGCAAGCGTTTACAATCGCTAGTGTTATTTTACAAGCCCGAATTGAACTTTCCTATGCGCAGACTAAAGAACTTCCCCCGAAAAAATGTGCAATTTCCGCCTACAACTGATTGTACTGGAAAAACACACCGGTTGCTCGCCATTTTGCTTGAGTTAATGGTCATTTTTTGCGGAGTTTAACACCTACCCTGTAGTGGTCTCAAAAGTTAACAAAAGCCGTCCCCCAACCATAATCTGGCTTGAGGGACGACCCTGATCTTGCTTATACAATGGTTATGTGATGCTTATACTTACGGATTAATCAGATTCGATTGAATCAGTAATCTTCGGATGGCAGCCGACGCCTCGGCGCGGGTAATATTCTCGTTTGGCGCAAGACGCTGCTCGTCTCTGCCCAGAATAATACCAGCTGCCAGATTCTGCTTCACATTAGCAATCGCCCATTTGGCTACCGAAGCGGAATCTGCGAAGGACTTCAGCAGTTGCTGAGTCTGCTCTTCGCTGCGCGAAGACTTCAGTTCTGTGATGCTCAAGGCTCTGCTGACAATTGCCATGGCTTCCTGTCTGGAGATATTGTTGTCCGGTCTGAAGGTTCCGTCCGGATAACCGGTGATCAGACCGTTCTCGATGGCAACCTGAAGCTCCAGCCCGTACCATCCGCCTGCGGAGACATCGCTGAACGTAACAGGCTGCTCCCCATGGGTGACAATGCCGAGCGCTCTTGCCAGCATGGCAGTGAATTCAGCCCGTGTGATCGCCCGCTGCGGTTCAAAGACCGCTTCCTTCGTGCCGCTTACCACCAGTCTTGAGCCCATGTCATTGACATCCGGCTTACCCCAGTGATTCGCTACATCCGGGAATTCCAGCGGATTCCAGATTAAGCCGAATTCTCCGCTCTCCAGGCTGTTGATCGTAGCGTAGTAACGTCCGTCTTTAACGGTTACATATGTCGGCTGATGATAGATTGAACCATCCCGGTATAATACGCCAGTGGTAATCTTCATATCTGCCGGTACTTCAAGCGTGTACTTCGCCCAGCCGTGGCTGGTTACCTGTACCGTCTGTCCCTGATACTTCGCCTTAATAGAGAAGTTCACCAGAGTGTTACCAGGCTGTACCTTCTGCTTCGCGGCCGCAAGCTTGAAGGCTTCCAGGCTGTCAGAAGAGGATGCCGCCAGCTCAGCTGTGATGACAATACCACCCAGATTGTCATTCTTCAGTCCAAACTGCTTGCTGAGCGCTGCCAGATCGATAGCAGCTGCGTCAAGCTTAATCGTGCCCAGCTTCGACTCGATCACAATTTCACTGCCCTTATTCTGCAATTCCTTCACTTGATCTGCGGTCAGCTCTACACTGGCCGAAGGAACTGTCTCGCCTTTTACCCCAGGGACAGTTGCAGGTGCAGTTGTAGGTGCGGGTTCAGTTTCTTTAACAGGCTCCGCAGCCTTATCTGTAATCCGTACAATCTGGAAGGTACTGAATTTGTTAATCTGAATCTCCAGCGCTACAGGCTCGCCGCCCCGATTATACACAATTTCTGGCGTGTAGATTGTAATCTCGCCATCGCTGTGTTCAACGTACACCCGCAAGCTGTCCAGGAAGGCGTCGCGCACCCCGGAGCTTTGCAGCGGAATCTGATCCGCGAACTCTGACAACGGAAGCTGAATCCGCGTATTGATCTTGTCATAGTTAGTCTCAATCTCCCGTGGTGACCCAAGATTCTGAAGTGTCTTGTCACTGGCCAGTGCCAGCTTGGAAGAACCGTTCAGGATCGCGTTGCTCTGGACGTTCGCCTTCGCCTGCGGGTCCTTCACCGGTACAATCCGGAAATACAGGTCGGTAGCACTCGCATCAAGCTGTGCCAGGCTGGCTGCATCCAGATGGATCGAGCCGAGTGCAGTTACAATATCCAGTGAAGCCTTGCGCCCGGCAAGAATCGAAACGGCCGTTGATGGAATTTCAACTGCAATTTCATCCGCGCGCGCAGACAGATCATCCACATGGGTGATGGTTACACTCCGGTTGGCTGTATCCGGGTCATTCGGGTTCACGCCTTCCACAAGGTTATACACTTCATTCTCATCAATCACAATGGTGTCAATCTTCGTTCCGTTAGACAGGTTCGTTCTTAGAATGGTCACGCCCTGCTCCAGCGGCTTGCCGTCATTAGAGGTAGACAGTCCGGCTGTTCTGGACGTTGCTTCACGAACGGCACCTTCCTTGACTACGCCTTTCGCCTTCACAATCAGCAGGTATTGCTTCACTGCACTCTTACCGTTCCGGGTAAAGGTAGCGGTCAGAATAACATTCGTATCCTGGACCGGAGGAGTTACATTTCCCTTGGCCTGGTCCGCATCCTGCTGGACGGCGATTACCGGAGTTTCACTGGAGGTCCAGGTGATCTTGGTGTCATATTTGCCGGTCTGCAGCAATACGAAGGCTTCGGTGACACTCTCCCACGTATCACCAGGCGCGAAAGTGGCCGCCGTGTTGATTCCCGTACTTCTTGCCGCTTCCTCTGCCGCTTCCTGGTCACTGAGCTTTTTTACAACAATTGTAAAGGTTTTGACCAGTATCTCGCCCGGACGGTCAGGGTCTGCCAGCTTCACAGTAAGTTCTACCGTCACATCCTGTTCATCCGGTCCCGGTCTCTTAATCCGCCCAGTGTTCGTGAGCACCTCCGGTCTACTCGAAGTCCAGGTCAGGACAGAGCCGGTGTCACCGGTCTTAGGCAAGAATAGATTACGGGTTACAGACTCCTCTGAATCTCCAGGAGCATAACCGATCTTGACATTCACTTCATCCTGAGGAAGATCGACCGTAGCCGTTCCTTTGACCGTAATATAGAAGTCCTGCTCCCGGAAGAAGCCTTCCTTGGCCACACGAGCTGTCAATCTTACCACCGTATCCTTCAGCGGACGCTGAACCTCACCGGTGCTGCTGACAATATCGCTGCGGTGGCTCGTCCATACGACCTCAGAGTCATAGTAGCCCTTCGAGATCAACTCAACATCCTGCGTTACACTCTTGGCCGAATCTTGCCCTTTGTAGCCAATTCTCAGCAATTTCATCGCTTCATCAAGCTGTTCATCGATGCTCTCACGCTTGGCCTTAACAGTCACTACGAACTCTTTCTGATAAGTCACACTGCCCTTGGTCACCGTTGCTGTCAGGGTAACCTTCTGGTCTCCATCTGCATAAGCGGGGCGCTTCACAACACCGTCTGGAGTAATAACTGATTCCTGGGAGGAGGTCCAGGTGATCGTGCTGCCGCTGGTGCTTTCGGTAATCAAGTCAAGATCCGTCAGGACCTGCTCCTGCTCCTCGTTATCTTCCCGAATCATGTCCCAGTCCAGCTTGGCCAAGGTCTCATTTACAGATTCTTCGTCTGTCATTGGACGCTTGATGACCGTAAGCACGAATTCTTTGGTCAGCACGCTGTCTCCCTTACGGATGACCGCTGTTAAGGTTACCGTCCGGTCCCCCTTTGAAAAGGAGGGTGGTGTTACCGTTCCGTCAGTGGCAATCACCTCTTCATCCGAAGAGCTCCAGGTGATCGTGCTGCCATTCGTCCCATTCTCCGGCAAATACACCGCAGAGGTTACCGATTCCTGCTTCACATTCTCCTCGCAGATCGTATTCCAGGTAAGCAGGTAAGTATCTTCGGTTACCGATTGTTTGTCGGTGCCGGCCTGCTTTTTGACAATCAGCTCGAAGGTCTTGGTCAGCTCGGATGTCCCGTTCTTCAGCACTGCTGTCAATGTAACCGGCTGATCTCCTGTCTCGAACGGAGGTCTTGTCACGGTGCCGTCTGTGGCAACGACCGTTCCATTGGTGGAGGTCCAGGTAATCGTGCTACTGTTAGCTCCTTTTAGAGGTAAATCTAGTCCGCTTAGCACAGAGCTTTGCAGGGTATTGTCCTTACGGATCAATTCCCAGGTTAAGGCATCCATATCACGCTTCACCAATGCGCCCGCACCCGGTAACTGCAGGTCAACGTTATTGGAGGTCACAGGCTTAACCCCGTCTACAATAATAGAAGGATCAACTGTGACTGAAGCAAAGGCAGAAGCCTCGTACTTTCCAGCCGCCTGACCGGTGAAATGAATCTCAAGTACCGTGCCGCTAACCCGCACCACGCTGAAGCTTAAGCCTTCAGGCATATTATTAACACTTACGCCGCCTTCGACCTCTTCTGTAAATACGCCGTTACGCAGGGTAACCGTTAGCGTCTCTGCCGCTGAGCCGTCACCCGCATCGTGGATTACATCAGGAGACGCGGCAATCACTGCCGGAGGAGAGCGGAACAGAATAGCGAAGGTTCCTGACGGAATGCCTGCTAGCGTAACCGCTGCCCGGTTCACACTGTCAGCAGTCTTATGGCTGGCAGCCTGGCCGGTAATGGCCACCGTAATCTGGTTCGGAGAATCCACGGTAATCTTGCCCGGCGTAAGGCCCGGCGGCCAATTCACCGCTTCGATGGCATCCATAACCGACTCATCGAAAGAACCGTTCTTCAGTTCAAGAACAAGCACATCCCCGATCGTGCCATCATTCAGATCCGATTCATAGAGCTGCGGTGTCTTGACCACCAGATAAGGCTCTTTGTCCAAGAAATCGAATTTGAAGGTGTTCGTGCTTAAGTCCGCCGGGCTTCCGGCAAGCTTGCCGGAAGCTACGGTTACATAAGCTCCGTAGACATCGCTGGTCACCGTAGCTGCACCGGTGAACTGAAGCGTGAGCTCTGTGTCGGATACTCTTGTCACGCTAGTGCCAAGACCGGCTGGCAGACCATGCACCTGCACATCGGCTGCATCAATCGTTTCATTGAATTTGCCGCCAGTAATCGTCACGCCAAGCGTCTCAGTGATTTCACCCGAGCCATAGACCGCTTCGGATACAATCCCTTTATTCAGGCTAAGCGCCGCAGGATCTCTGAACGTTACACTGAAGGTCTTGGTCGTCAGGCCGGAGGAGATCCCCCGCAGATTCTCCTTATCGACGGTAACGGACAGGTTCTTTGTTGTCGCATCCTTGCCGTGATTAACCGCTGAACCGGTCAGCGTGAAGTTAAGCTCGGTATCACTAAGCCGGGTGACGGCGAAATCGAGTCCGTCCGGCAGATTGTTGATACGGATATGGCTTGGATCAATAGAATCAGCAAGGGTCGCACCGACTATTTTCACCTTCTGGTTGCCGGTAACGGTTCCATCATTCGCCTTGGCTTCCACCAGCTCGGTGCTGGCACCTTCATCCAGCTCAATGTCAGAGATGACTTCACTGAAATCCCTCTCATCGAGACTCGTATAATAGGTGAATTTCTTGCTTGCGTTCGGAGCCAGCGCACCAGAATCCCAGGTCATGGTAATCCCTGCATCAGCCTTGACTTCCACGTTCTTCGCCTTCGGACTGTTGTAAGCTTCCAGCGCATAAGGGTTAGTATTGGTAAACCCGAAGACGGAAGCCTTCGCCCGTGGATCACTGGAATAGAAGAAGATTGGGGCTCTTGAATTAAAGGCCTTGTACAGCGGATCATTATCAGCAATAGTACTCGCCTTCACGACTGCAGCACGATCTTCCTCAATGGTGTGGGTCACAATATTAGAGGTGACATATGCCCCTCCTTGATCCACCGTATTATCCGGGTCCATTGAGCGCATATACCGCGCCCCGTCCCAATTCTTATCTGTAAGATTGGTAATAGTCACATCATTGCGGTAGAATTTCTGGTTCTCCCCAAAGCTGATCACCTGCTTAATCTCCATAGTGTCAGTCCATGTAGATACCGTAGTCGCACTCAGAATTCCTTTATCCGTCTGCGAGGTATTTACAACGGTGGTCGGCATATCCATCGAGTGCATCTGCGCTGAATTGGACTTCGCATATGTATTTCCGCCGATCTGGTATCCTACCGCGAACCGTTCTTCAGGGGTTCCCGGCAAATAATAATCGACTGGCAGATCTTTGCCTGTTCCATATCCGTCATGATCCGCACTCATTCCCAGATAAGGTCTGGAATTCGTTCCACGGAAATTAGCGGGCTTACTGCCCATCGTACCGAAATTCCCCCAGTTGCTTATCCCCAGTTCAATGAATTTGCCTCCCAGGAAAAGCTCTGTTCCGCCTTCCCCGCCATAGGCAGCCCTTGCTCCCCAATCTGCTGAATCTGCATGTACAGCCAGGGGCGCTGGAAACATAGACAGGATCATTGTGGGCACCATTAGCAGTGCGAGCAGCTTCTTACGCTTCATTGTCTCACTCCATTCTTCATCATTGAAATGCAAGCCTATCCCTAATAAAAGCAAATCATTCTCACAAAATTCTCACAAATAATCGAAAATTGTCGACAATTCCTACAAAAAGTCATAAAAAAGAAGCAGAACGCACGTTTATACGTGAACGCCCTGCCTTATGGTGCTTCATATTCAGCTATTTCAGGAATGCTCCCTCGCCTGCCTGTGCCTGACCGTTCACCGCCTAACCCTTCTGGCAAAATCCACAAACTGAAATTTGTCCAGCCGGTGCCGGGACTCGGTATATTGAAACAGCACGGTATTCTCAAGATACACATAGTTGCGCACTACGACAATATGCGTATATTGCTTCAGGTCCAGCAGGCGCTGATCCTCCCCGGTTGAGGGCTCAACAGAAATCAGCTTTTTGGCATAACTGATCTTAAGACCCAGCTCAGACTCCAGGTATTCATAAATAGAGCCTTCTGCAATCTCCTTGCTCAGAAATGGGACGATATCTGAGCGGAAATAGTCTTTGTCCAGAATAATCCGTTCGGCTTCAATCTCTCTGGCGCGGATCACCTTCCACACCTGAGTCTCTTCGGCGATATGCAGTTGTCTGGCCAGCAGGGAGCCTGCCGGCTCCAGGACCGTCTCCTCTACCAGTGTCCGCGAGGTAACCCCGAGCGTCCCGGACATTTCCTGAAATGAAATCAGCCCGGTCACAGGAAAATCCATCCGCGTCATATCCAGCACGAACGAGCCTTTGCCTTTGATTTTGTTAATGTAGCCCTCACGGAACAGGAGATTCAGCGCCTTGCGCACCGTCTCCCGCGAAGTCTGGTAAGCCTCCGCCAGCTCACTCTCGGAGGGCAGCTTGGTTCCGGGCGCAAGCTGGCCGGAATGAATACGGTTGCTATATTCCGTATAGATCTGCAAAAATATATTCTCTCTCATCGATCATCACCGCCCTATATTGTAACACGCCCTGGCTGCAGGACAGAGTATATAATTCTATAATTGTAGAAAACAGCCCCGCAGGGCTGTCCTCCATTCCTTATATTGTATGCCTGATCCGCTCAGCTCAACCCTTCAGATGAACCGTCAGAATACTTGTCTGCTTCGCCGTTGCCGGTCCGGTCTTCTCCTCAATCCGCTCCACCATATCCTGCCCTGCGGGGATAATGATTGGAGTGATTAATGGATATCCTGCGGCGCGGATGGCCTCCATATCGAATTCCAGCAAAAGCTCGCCAGCCTTCACTTTATCGCCGATATTGGCACGTGTGGTGAAGCCGCTGCCCTTCAGCGACACGGTGTTGATCCCGACATGGATCAGCACCTGGACTCCGCTGGCATGCTCCAGAATCAGCGCATGCTTGCTCTTAATCACATGGGCCACTGTAGCATCAAACGGAGCATACACCTTACCCTCGGCGGGTTCAATGGCAATCCCTTCACCCATCTGCTTCTCGGCAAATGCAGGATCAGGAACCTGCTCCAGCGGCACTGCCGTTCCGCTGAGCGGCGAGGCCAGCTCCAGAATATTCACCGGCTCCTGCGAGCCTTGAA
Organism: Paenibacillus sp. FSL R7-0128; assembly: GCF_038002245.1. Lineage (NCBI taxonomy): Bacteria > Bacillati > Bacillota > Bacilli > Caryophanales > Paenibacillaceae > Paenibacillus > Paenibacillus sp. FSL R7-0128. Next base: position 5,369,558 of record NZ_JBBOCD010000001.1, read on the forward strand.
CGGAGCTGCGGCTGTTCAGTTCCCCGCTTTTGGACGCAGGCTTAGCATCCGTCAGATCTGTTGCCTCTGACGGGCTTTTCGCTGCACGCTGCACAACTGCCCGGCCATACAGCACCGTGGCAACAAACGGCACAATCAGTACGATCGCCATCCCGATGAAGAATACGCCCCACTGGTTAGGGAAGATCGACAGGAAGCCGGGAACTCCCCCTACACCAATGGAAGTGGCCCGGACCTGATTCACGGTCAGCAGCACTCCGGCCATCGCGGAGCCGATCATCCCGAAGATGAACGGGTAACGGTAGCGGATATTTACCCCGAAGATCGCCGGCTCGGTGACTCCAAGGAAAGCCGAGACGGAGGAGGTAACAGCCAGCCCCTTCGTCTTCTGTTCTCTAATCACGAACATCATAGCCAGTGCGGCCGCACCCTGGGCAATGTTGGAGAGCGCCAGCATCGGCCAGAGGAACGTGCCTCCTTCGCTGCCGATTAGCTGAACATCCACGGCCAGGAAGGTGTGATGCATGCCCGTAATGACCAGCAGCGAATAGAATCCGCCGTAGATTAAGCCGCCGAGGATGGCGAAATGATCGAAAACATAGATCAGTCCGGAGGTAATGGCATTCGCAATGCCGAACGTAACCGGTCCGATGATGGTGAAGGCCAGGAACCCTGTAATCAGCAGAGTCACGGGTGCGACCACGAGCAATTTGATCGAATCATGAACCCGCTTATCCAGGAATTTCTCAATACTGGCAAGAATATAGGCCGATACCAGGACCGGCAGGACCTGCCCCTGATAACCGATCCGCTCCAGATGCCAGCCGAACAGATTCCAGGTTGGAACCGTCCCTTCCGTAGAAGCGTTAGCATAGCTGTAAGCACTTAATAAGTCTGGATGAACCAGAATCAGACCCAGCACAATCCCGAGCAGCGGACTGCCCCCGAAGCGGGTCACGGCCGCCCAGCCGATCAGAGCCGGCAAGAAGGTAAACGCCGTGCTGGCAATCGTATTGATGATCGCCGCAATATCCTTCCACTGCGGATAGACATCCACCAGTGACTGGCTGAAGAAGATCCCCGGGCCGGTCAGCAGGTTATTGATCCCCAGCAACAGACCCGCAGTTACGATGGCCGGAAGAATGGGAATAAAAATATCGGCCAGCGTCTTGATCGCCCGCTGAAGCGGGTTCTGCTTGCGGGCAGCGGCTGATTTCACCTCATCCTTGGAGGAGCGGGGGCCGCCGGTCAGCTGAATCATCTCATCATAGACTTTATCTACCGTTCCCGGTCCGATAACAATCTGGAATTGTCCCTGGGAAGAAAATTGTCCCTTCACAAGGTCGTTGCGGTCCAGCGCCGCCGAATCCACCTTGCTCTCGTCATAGAGTGAGAACCTCAGCCGGGTAACACAATGCGTTGCAACCTCAATATTTTCCTTGCCTCCAACCGCCCGGACGATATCTTCAACATTTTTGCGGTCTATAGCCATATTGTCACTCCTCGCGTAGTTGATAAATGCTTACCAGTTGTTGCTTCTCTTAGCGGGCGTTGCTTCTATATTTAAGTACATTTCTTTAGGTCCAGCTTCCTTTAGTTCCGGCTGATCAGCCACAGGTATGAAGCATATGGACTAAGCTGAAGCTCTTGAGTCAGTGAGGGATGCTCATCCGTATTGGCAAGCAGAAGCCTGTCCTTCCCGGCTACATTTAAGTCCGCCCAGTGCTCCTCCGGGAACCGGAAGCGGACATCCTTGCCGCTGAAGTTCGAGACCACCACCAGCGCCTCGCCGTCCCCCATCCGTGCATAAGCAAACACCTCGGGATGTGCTTCGTCCAGTCTGCGGTAGATGCCGTCGGTGAAGACCGCATGCGCCTTGCGCAGAACGATCAGCTTGCGGTAGTGATGGAAGATCGAATCCGGCCGCTCCCGCTCCTTCTGCACATTGATGTCCGGGTAACGTTCATCCACCTTCAGCCAAGGAGTACCAGTGGTGAAGCCTGCATTCGCGCTGTCATCCCACTGCATCGGCGTACGGGAGTTGTCCCTTGAACGTTCCTGCAGGATAGCGAGAGCCTCCCCGGGGCTTGCCCCCTGCTCACACAGAATCCGGTACATATTCAGCGACTCGATATCGCGGAATTCCTCGATCCCCCGCCACTTGGGATTCGGCATCCCGATCTCTTCTCCCTGATACACATACGGCGTGCCCTGAAGCCCCTGCAGGGTGGTCGCCAGCAGCTTGGCGCTTTCTTCGCGGTACCTGTCATCATCGGTGAATCTGGAGAGGGCGCGCGGCTGATCATGGTTATTGAAAAATAAAGCGTTCCAGCCCCCGCCCTGCTGCATCCCGGTCTGCCACTCCGAGAACAGCCGTTTCAGCGCCTCGAAATCATAAGGCATCAGCTCCCACTTCCGGCCGTTCGGATAATCCACCTTCAGATGATGGAAGTTGAACGTCATTGAGAATTCCCGCCGCTCAGGATTGGAGTAACGGATGCAATGTTCAAGTGTTGTAGAGGACATCTCGCCAACCGTAATCAGCTTATGCGGGCCAAACACCTCATCATACATCGCTCTGATGAATTCATGGACACGTGGACCGTCTGTATAGTACTTCCGCCCGTCTCCGGGCGGCACACTTCCGTCATCATCCGGGAAGCGCTGGTCCTTGGAGATCAGGTTAATCACATCCATGCGGAAGCCGTCCACACCCTTGCGGGCCCAGAACAGCATCATCTGGTTCACCGCGCTGCGGACCTGAGGGTTCTCCCAGTTCAAATCCGCCTGCGTCTTGTCAAAAAGAGTAAGATAATATTGGCCTGACGCCTCATCCAGTTGCCACGCCGGGCCGCCGAACTTCGACTGCCAGTTGTTCGGTACTCCGCCGCCCGGCGCCGGGTCCTTCCAGATATAATAATCGCGGTACGGATTCTCCCGGCTTGAGACCGCCTGCTTGAACCACTCATGCTCTGTTGAGGTATGGTTCACTACGATATCCGTCATCAGCTTCATGCCGCGCCGGTGCAGCTCCGCTACCAGCTCGTCGAAGTCCTCCATCGTGCCGAATTCCGGGTTGATCCGCTCATAATCCGCTACATCGTAACCGTTATCATGGCCGGGCGAGACATACACCGGCTGCAACCAGACAATATCAATGCCAAGCTCCTGTAAATAATCTAATTTCTCGGTCAGACCTCTTATATCTCCTGTTCCGTTCCCTGTCGTATCCTTGAAGCTCTTCGGATATACCTGATACACCGTGGACCGCCGCCACCATTCCGAATGCCGGGCTTGGCTCAAAGTTAGCACCTCCATGTAGAATTTCTGTGTTGTCCTCAGCAAAAATCGCTTTATTGTCATTCATTACACTTGTATATACAAGATCAAACACCTCACACAGTGTAAACCTGTATATACAGGTTGTCAATATGGGTTGACCTAGTAGATGATTTAACGGGTAATTTAGTAATTTAGTAGTTGGAGTAGTAAATGGGTAGTGGGAAGATAGTCGGTGGGTGGGGAGATAGTGGGTGGGTAGGGTAGTTGATAGATAGTGGGTGCCGGGAAGCTCGCGGGTATAAGTAGTAGGTGGAAATTGTACATTTAAATTTCGTCAAATAGGCTTCGGAGGGCATTTAATTGGATAAACAGCATCTACTATGTTCCATTTCCCTGCCTCTGGACATTTCCGGCAGAATTACATGTACTTTTTCCACTTGCTTCAAGCAGCAGCAACGGAGCGATGGCGCGGCGAGGGACGCAGCAGATTGCCCTCCCCCTTCTCCATTCGTCTACTTCTGGCGGCATTCAGCATAATGAGGTGCACTACTGCTCCTCATTAGCATATTTAGCACGCGTCAGGTGAGATCGGGTGCACTCTCATAATGTCCTAAACAATAAAAAAACAGCGCCCCTCCCCGAATACCGGAGACAGGAACGCTGCCTATTACTAGTCCTCTTTACCTCACTGTACCTCTTTATACCTCTTTGAATCTCTCTGTATCTTTCTGTACCTCTTTTATCTCTGTATATCTCTCTTACTATTAATTATTCCAAATATCCCTTAATCAGTCCCAGCGGCAGAAGCTTAGGCTGCTCGCAGGTGGTGGTCAGCTCTGCATAGCGCTTGGTGTCTGAGCTGGTGTGGAAGGCGTGCATCATCTCCAGCACATGATTCGCCAGCTCGCCGTTCGCACGCGGAGTCTCTCCGGTCTCGATGCAGCGCGCCATATCCGCTACGCCGATGCCCCGGCTGTTCCCCTCATAGCTATGAACCACCGGAATCTCCTTGAATTCGGAGCTATGCGCCGGGCGCAGCAGGATCGGGCCGCCGAAGGTATTCGGGTCCGGCACAATCAGGGTACCCAGCGAGCCGTAGATCTCAATGCGCGGCAGTGTGCTGTGCCAGACATCGAAGCTGGTAATCATCGTTGCAACTGCTCCGCTGGCGAACTGGATCGTTCCGGCCACATGCGTAGGGACTTCAACCTCTACAACCTTGCCGAACTTCTTCTCACTGGTGATCGTCCGGGTAGGGAAAGAGGTCTTAGTCATGCCGCATACCGTAGTCGCCGGGCCCAGCAAGGATACGAGAGCCGTCAGATAATACGGTCCCATATCGAACATCGGGCCGCCGCCGGCCTGATAGTAGAATTCAGGGTCCGGGTGCCAGCTCTCATGACCATGGCAGAGCATGAAGGCCGTTGCCGCCACCGGCTCGCCGATATATCCGTCTGCAATCAGCTTGGCGCAGGTCTGCAGACCACCCCCAAGGAAGGTATCAGGAGCACAGCCGATGAACAGATTCTTTTCTTTTGCCAATGCGACCAGCTCGGTTCCGTTCTCAAGCGACAACGACAGCGGCTTCTCCACATAGACATGCTTGCCTGCGAGCAGCGCCTGCTTACACACCTCGAAGTGATAATTTGGCGTCGTCAGATTCACAACAATCTCAATCTCATCCGAAGCCAGCAGCTCCGCTGTTGTCCAGACATTCGGCACTCCGTACTGCTCTGCCGCCTGCTGCGCCCGCTCCAGATTAAGATCCGAACAGGCGTAGACTTCCGTATTCTTGAAGGTTCCGGTCAAATTTTCAAAATAAATGCCGCTGATATTCCCGCAGCCAACAATCCCAATTTTAACTTTACGCACGCTGTATCCCACCTTGTCCTTCGTTTATTTAGCTGCCCACAAGAAGCCCCGGCGCATCAGTTCCTTGGCCTCCGGGATATCGAACACATCCGCATGATGTCCAAGCGCGTTATAGAATACCTTGCCCTGGCCCCATTTCTTCGTATAGACCACCGGCATCGTGATCACACCATTGGCCGAATGCTCGCCTTCGCTTATTCCAAAAGTGGTGGTAGCCAGTACATTCACCGCCGGATCGACATGCAGATAATACTGCTCAGACTTCACCATGAAGTCCTGCATACCTTCCACAATCGGGCTGGAGCCGGATTTCACGATGTTCACTTCATAATCCACTCCATCGTTGAAGGGATGCGCCACCCATTGCGACCCGGTCAAAAATTGCCATTCCGTATTGGTCCGGAAGGAATCGCACATCCCGCCGTGACAGCCCGCGATGCCTACGCCGGAAGCCACAGCCGCCAGAACCGCCGAGCACTGCTCCCCCTTGATTTCGCCCATGGTCCACACCGGTACAATCAGGTTCAGCGCCTTCAGCGCCTCCGCATCATTGAAGCTGTCCAGCGTATCAGAGACTTCAACCTCGAAGCCTTCATTCGTAAGGATATCTGCAAAAAGCGCCCCTACCTCATTCGGTTCATGCCCGTCCCATCCACCTTTTACAATCAATGCCTTCTTTGCCATATCAACCTCTCCTTTTTGTCCTATTTATCCAAGTTTGGGTTATAGATTGATTCAGATCAGGTCTTCCTGAAGAAATTGTAATCCATTACGAGCCTTCTTGCTCGTCATTTTGCTTGTGGGAATGGTCATTTTTTGCTAAATTTAAAGTTGCATGATGCTGTTAGCAGCAAAATATTGAAACCGCTTCCTGACCATCGGCCGGGAATGTGGAGAACAGGAGTAAGCATGCGAGCTTTTCACGAGAACAGAACCTATCAATCCGCGTTTCCCTTCACGGCTTTTGTGAGTCACAATATAGATTTCCTGGCGCATTGGCATAACGATCTGGAGATTGTCTATGTGCTGGAGGGCTCCATCCGCATGGGGATCAACTCGGAGACGCGGCTCTTGAACTCCGGGGATCTGGCTGTATGCAGCAGCGGGGATATTCATTATTATGACAGCAAGAACAGCCAGTCCAAGCTGCTGATGATTATTTTCAATCCTTCGCTGATCGGGTTCCCCGCCGGCTGGCCGCTTAATATGCGGCTGACCTCCCCTTTTCTGGAGCAGCATCCGTCCGGCCCGGACGAAGCACGAATTCGCGGCCGCCTGCCCGCGATCATGCAGGAGCTGCTGCAGGAGCATCTTCAGAAGCCTCCACATCACGAGCAGCTGATGACCGGGCTGCTGCACGAGCTGTGTGCCCTGATTCTGCGGCAGCTGCCGCTGGATATCGTTAATCCCCACAAGGATAAGCGGCGCATTACGAACATGAAGATCATGCAGGAGGTGCTGGAATACCTGGACGTCCATTACATGCACCCCATCACGCTGGCCGACGCTGCCCGCCACGCTAACATGAGTCTGTTCTATTTCTCCCGCTTCTTCAAAAGCATCTCAGGCATGAGCTACGTCGCCTACCTGAATAGCATCCGCGTCAACCAGGCGGAGCGGCTGCTGCTTAATACGGACAAAAGTATCCTGGATATCGCGCTGGAATGCGGCTTCACCAATATCCGCACCTTCAACCGTGTATTCAAGCAGGTCAAGCAGCGGACACCGAGCGAGCTGCGGTAACTTGAAATAGGCTAAAGAAAAAGTAACAGCCTGCACAGGAGAGTATCCTTGCGGGTTTTTTGCGGTTATATGGGGCTTCCTAAGTCCACACCAAACCAGTAAGTCTGAATATTACTATATTAATCATTAAGTGTGCTGCTGATGGAACGAAATTCAATTATACGGACAGGAAGTGATCAAGCAATGGCCTTTTTATCAACAGGACCGATCGAAAATAACCCGGTTAGCGGAGTGAGGCCTACTCAGCAGGTTACCGTTAAAATCGATAATCGCAGCGTGAGCTCGGCGTTCTCTGTATCTATTCAGGGGTATTATCTAAATGCGGGAACAAGGGTCTTGTACGTTAGCGAAGTTGTCCAGCTTGCAGCAAATCAAGTCATTACGAAGAATTATTATGCTGATTTTAATGGTTTTGAATTTATATTTGTTACATCTGATAGTGTGACTGAGTTGAGCAATGTCGTTCAAATTTCGGTGTGGGGCAAGAGTAGTACTGGTCAGCTGGTCACCGCTCACCGCTTAGTATCTGAAGAACTGCTTGGAGAACATAACGGTGGAGGGACCACGGGGCCAACCGGAGTGACCGGACCTACCGGTCCAGGGGGAGGGGCTACGGGGCCAGCCGGAGTGACCGGACCTACGGGGCCTGGGGGAGGGGCTACGGGGCCAGCCGGAGTGACCGGACCTACCGGTCCAGGGGGAGGAACCACGGGGCCAACCGGAGTGACCGGACCTACCGGTCCAGGGGGAGGGGCCACGGGGCCAACCGGAGTGACCGGACCTACTGGTCCAGGGGGAGGAACCACGGGGCCAACCGGAGTGACCGGACCTACCGGTCCAGGGGGAGGGGCCACGGGGCCAACCGGAGTGACAGGACCTACTGGTCCAGGAGAAGGGGCAACAGGGCCGACCGGAGTCACCGGAGTCACTGGTGCTACCGGCCTTACCGGAGTCACCGGAACTACCGGATTCACTGGGGCTACCGGCCTTACCGGCCTTACCGGAGTCACCGGAGTCACCGGAGTCACTGGTGCTACCGGCCTTACCGGAGTCACCGGAGTCACCGGAGTCACTGGGGCTACCGGCCTTACCGGAGTCACCGGAAGCACCGGATTCACTGGGGCTACCGGCCTTACCGGCGCTACCGGATTCACTGGCGCTACCGGCCTTACCGGCGCTACTGGCCTCACTGGGGCTACCGGCCTTACCGGCGCTACTGGCCTCACTGGGGCTACTGGAATCACAGGGCCGAATATATTGGCCACTCATGGACGATTTGTTCCGGTCAATAACACAGCAGTAACTAATGGCGTCCCGGTTAATATCCCGTTCAATACGGTATTTGCTCAGGGGATTACCCTTGGAGGTACCGGCGGTAACCAAAGTATAGTGATACCAGAAACAGGCATTTATTTTGTTGCCTACAACATTCGATTGTTTATTAGTGATACCTCTGCAAGTGCCGATATTATAACTGTTATACCTACTTTGAACGGTGCAATTACCCCCTTCCCCTCCTATCTGTATAAAGCTGCTGGAGGAACTACAGGCTCTGGCGGCCTGGCCCTGGCGGCCAGTGGTCTGATAAATGTAACTACGGCCAACACAGAGCTTATTTTCCCAGTCACGGCACAAGGGATTACGGGGTTAAACTTGCAAATCACAGGACAATCTGACACTTACAGTAATGTAAGCATATTTAGAATCTCTTAAATGTAGGGCTAAAAAATGAGCAAAGGCGGTTCAACCGGTCCAATTCCTCCAAATGCTCGTACACCGCAGGAAAGTTATCATCCCCTGCCTGTGCGGGCTTTCTTTATGTAGGGAGATTGAACAAGTAACCCTTGCCCTTTCACCGTAAAATAACTACAATACACGTATTCCAACACGCAATCTTCCAGGAGGCAATTTACCTTGAAAGCTCAGTCCCGCAACTCTGCAAACAAACGCAATACCGTTTATTTCATGCAACTTGTCACTATCTTCCTGGGCTTTGTCGTCTTTGGCATCTCGGAGAATATTAAAGGGCCCGCCATCCCGCGGATTCAGCTCGCCTTCAATCTGAATGAGGGGCAGCTCGGCACCCTGCTCTCGCTTAATGCGCTTGGCTATCTGATCGCCTGCTCCTTCACCGCTATTCTTGTCCGCAAATGGGGCATCAAGGCAGTCACCGTTATTTCGTTCGCCTCGATGGTGATCTCGGGCGTGCTGATCTTCCTGTCCCACAGCTATCCGCTGTTTGCTTCCTCTTACTTTCTGATGTACATAGGGAACGGGATGCTGGAGATCGGGCTGGCGATTCTGGGGGCACGCATATTCGTCAAAAACACGGGGATGATGATGAACCTATCCCACTTCTTCTATGGCCTAAGCTCAACTGTAGCGCCGCTGCTGGCAACCGGGGTGATGTCGCTGAGTGTATTCGGTCATACGCTGGACTGGCGGGGGATGTATCTGGTCATGCTGTCGCTCTGCCTGCTGCCGATTCTGTCGGCGCTGCGAAGCACGTTTCCCGGGGATGATCTGCCGAATGAGGACCGCACCTCCTTCCGTACCCTGACGCGCGATCCCGCGCTCTGGATGATGGTGATGATTCTGTCCTTCGGCGTGGTCTCAGAGCTGGCTGTGGGCGGCTGGCTGGTTAACTTTCTGGAAAAAGCCTACGCCTGGGATACCGTCCGCGCTTCCGGCTTACTGTCAGCCTTCTTCCTGCTATTCTCCCTGGGACGGCTCTTGCTGGGTGCACTGACAGACCGGATCGGCTTCGTGCTCTCGCTGATTATCTTCTCCTGCTTCTCGGCGGTCTGCACCTTCGCCGCCCTGGCCGGCGGGGAGCGTCTCGCCTTTCTGTTCGCCCTATCCGGCGCTGGGATCGCTATTATCTATCCTACCGTGATGGCTTTTATTGCCCGCCGTTACCCGAACGGAAGCGATACGGCTATTACCTTTGTGGTCACGTTGATGGGCCTGGGCAGTGTCATCGGCAATTATATTATCGGCTGGGTCATTGAGACCGTCAAAAGAATGTACGGCAGCACAACAGAGCTTGGCCTGCTGCGCGGTCTCCAGGCGGGGTACGGGTTCATCGGGCTGTGCGCAGCGGTCTGCTCCTTGTCGGGAATTGTGCTGTATGTGTATTTGAAGCGGCGGCGGGAACTGATCTGAGGGTTGTGAGCAGCAAGAGCAGCGCCTCTCCGGCTACCGGAAGACCGCTGCTCTTGCTGCGTGTGGCTGCTATAGGTATTTTTTCAGATTATCAAGAACCACGGAGTACCCGTTCCCATACATATGAACTCCGTCCATCGTATACTCTTCCTTCAGATTCCCTTCAGCGTCCGTAAGTCCCTCATTCACATTAATGAACTCATACCCGTGCTTCCCGGCTAATTGTTCCACCGCGCTGTTCGCTTCCAATAAAGCCGCATTGGTTCTCGTTCTGAAGTAGTTCTCCCGCATCTCCTCATCCATTCCGGGGAACTCGGCCTTGGCATTCACCGGATAATACGCCATGACATACACCTTGCACTCCGGCAGCCTCTCTCTAATTCGGGTCAGAATCTCATTGTAATTCGCAAGCAGCTTCTCCAGCTTATACTCCCCGTCCGCTGAGCTGATGTCGTTGGTGCCGATATTAATGAACAGCTTCGAAGGTGCAAGCGCAAGCACGCATACCTCCAGCACTTCAAGCAATTCCCGGGTTACATAGCCTGCAATCCCGCGGTTATAGATCACCGTCTGCTTCTCCAGCGTCTGCTGTAATTCATTCACCGGAAAAAACTCCATCAGCGACGAGCCGGTCATCACGGTCTGCCCTTTTAGCGCCAAGGTATTCAGAATGCTATACTTCTTCACCTTCTCTTCTTTCTCTCTCTGCCACTGAATCTCCATCATCTCGTCAAATTCTTCCTGAGTCATTCTATTCTCCTCCGCTTCTATTGTCTATGTTATTCTACCATTGTTAACCTTTATCTCTCAGCTTGCAACCCTTGCCCAATTGTGTCGAAAATATGGAAATTGATCTCCATGTAAGGTTTATGTTCTATGCACACGTGTTCTGAATAGGTTAGATATCGGGTGCAGTCGGAGGTGCACATCTGGCTGGATTGCCCGCAAGGTACCGGTACGCCGGACCTCAATTCTACAGTTGAAGGGCGGAATGTTTTTGAAAAAGGTAGTTGGCTTGCTCCTGTCGGTTGCATTGTTGTCTTCGTTCTATGTTGCCAATCCCCCCGAGGTATCAGCCGCATCGCCAATTGTGGTAAATTCGACGATTGTAGTGAAGGCCGGTGAGACGTATAACGGCAATGGCCAGACGTTCGTCGCCAATCCGAGCACGCTCGGAGACGGCAGCCAGGCAGAGAATCAGAAGCCCATCTTCCGGCTGGAAAAGAATGCTACACTCAAAAATGTAATTATCGGCGCTCCCGGCGCAGACGGGGTGCACTGTTACGGCAACGCTACCATCTCCAACGTAACCTGGCAGGATGTCGGCGAGGATGCCCTGACCCTGAAGGCCTCCGGCACCGTCAATATTACAGGCGGAGGTGCGTACAAAGCCTACGATAAAGTGTTTCAGGCGAACGCTGCGGGCACCATCAACATTAAGAATTTCAGAGCCGATGATATCGGCAAGCTGGCCCGCCAGAACGGCGGCACCTCCTATACGGTGAACTTCACACTGGACAACTCGGACATTTCGAACGTCAAGGATTCCATCTTCCGCACAGACAGCAGCAGCAGCGCAGCCCGGATTACCAATACCCGCTACCGCAATGTGCCCACCCTATTCAAGGGCTTTGCCTCGGGCAAGACCAGCCAATCGGGCAACACGCAATATTGAGATAAAATAAAGTCAGGGCAGCTAGTGTGAATCCACCCGTCTGATGCCCGCAACATACCGCCGTTAACAGTAACCGCCTTCATTTCCGGCTCTTCCGGGATGGAGGCGATTTCAGTATATACGGAGGATAAGCACACATGAACACAAGCATACACGGCGAGGCGGGATTAGATTTATTTTGGACACATCTGCCTCTAGGAACTCTATCGACATAAGCTCACATGATATGCTATTATGATAGCCTGATAACGTATTAACGAACTAAAGCAACCGATGCGGCAGGCAATCTACTAGGGGGATTAGAGAGATGAAGAGACAGGGAATATGGGTTCTATTAACCATCATGGCTATTGTACTAATTACAGGCTGCTCAGGGTCCGGTTCAGACGGCAAGCTGGTGATCGGCATAGACGACAAGTTCGCCCCGATGGGCTTCCGGGATGATGACAATGAGCTTGTCGGCTTCGATATTGACTATGCGCGAGCGGCTGTCAAGAAGATGGGCAAGGAGGTTACCTTCCAGCCGATTGACTGGTCCGCCAAGGAATCCGAGCTGAACAGCGGCCGGATTGATATGATCTGGAACGGATACACCATCACGGACGAGCGCAAGGAGAAGGTGCTGTTCACCAAGCCTTATCTGGAGAATAGCCAGGTGGTAGTCGTGCTGGCGGGTTCATCGCTGTCTGCGCTTAAGGATCTGGCCGGCAAAGAAGTCGGATTGCAAAGCCTCTCCTCTGCCGCCGATGCCCTGGATGCCAGTCCGATCAAAGCCGAGCTTAAGGACGTGTCCGAATACCCCGACAATGTCCTGGCTCTGACAGACCTCAAGTCCGGCCGTGTGGATGGGGTAGTTATTGATGAGGTTGTCGCCAGATATTACATAGCCAAGGAGCCGGATACGTATAAGCTGATGGAAGAATCACTGGCTCCTGAGCAATATGGTATTGGAATCAAGAAGGGCAATGATGAACTGCTGACAGAGCTGCAGAAGGCGCTGGATGAGCTGAACAGTGACGGAACCGCCGCTGAGATCTCAACCAAGTGGTTCGGAGAGAACAAGGTATTGAACTAGATGCTATCGTTTAGGAGCCGGTTAAGCCATGGATATCGATTATATTATTAGAATTTCCGGACCGATGCTTGAAGGCGCCCGGACCACGGTGCTGCTGTTCCTGATTGTGATCGTGCTGTCCATTCCGCTCGGGATGGTGGTCACTCTGATGGCCAAAAGCACGCTAAAGCCGCTGGCCTGGATCGCACACGCTTATATTTACGTCATGCGCGGAACGCCGCTCTTGCTGCAATTGTTCTTCTTCTGCTTCGGCCTGCCGCAGATTCCCGTGATCGGGGAATATCTCGTTATGGACCGCTTTGTAGCGGCCAGCCTGGGCTTTATTCTCAATTACGGCGCTTATTTCGCCGAGATCTTCCGGGGCGGGCTGCTCTCGATCGATAAAGGCCAGCATGAGGCGGCTAAGGTTCTGGGCTTAAGCCGGTGGCAGACGCTGCGCAAGGTGATTCTCGCCCAGATGTTCCGCGTGGCGCTGCCTGCGGTCGCCAATGAATCCATTACGCTGGTCAAGGATACCGCTCTGCTGTATGCCGTGGCGGTGCCTGAGCTGCTGAATTTCGCCAAGACGGCGGTGAACCGGGATTTCACCGTCACACCTTTTGTCGTAGCGGGCGTCATTTATTTGCTGATGACCCTGGTGCTGACCTTGTTCTTCAAGCTGCTGGAGAAACGTTTCAAATTTGAGTAGAAGGGCTGTTTGGCTATGAGTAGCATGATTGAAGTACGTCAATTGAAGAAAGACTTCGGCAGCCTCAGTGTGCTGAACCAGATAAGCTTTGACGTGAAGCCCGGCGAAGTCGTTGCGGTGATCGGGCCCTCGGGCTCTGGCAAAAGCACCATGCTGCGCAGTCTCGTACATTTGGAGGAGGTCACCGGGGGCAGCATCTCGATCTGCGGGAAAGTGCTTGTTGAGGATGGACGCTACGCCAGTACGGCGAATATTAGAGACATCACCTCAAGTATGGGGATGGTGTTCCAGCATTTTAATCTTTTTCCGCATCTCAGTGTGCGGGACAACCTGGAGCTTGCCCCGCGCACGCTGAAGCGGGAGAGTGTGCAGCAGATTACGGCCAAGAGCCGGGAGCTGCTCTCCAAGGTAGGCCTCTCCGACAAAGCGAACGTCTACCCCTCCACGCTATCCGGCGGGCAGAAGCAGCGGGTTGCCATCGCCAGAGCGATGATGCTGAGCCCGGATATTCTCCTGTTCGACGAGCCGACCTCGGCGCTCGATCCCGAGCTGACCGGCGAGGTGCTGCGTGTCATCCGCCAGCTGGCTGAGGAGAACATGACGATGATGATCGTCACCCATGAGATGAGCTTCGCCCGCGATGTCGCCGACCGCGTCTTCTTCATGGACAACGGAGACATTGCCGAATCCGGCACACCAGAGGAGATCTTCGGCAGCCCGAAGCTGGAGCGGACGCGGACGTTTTTGATGCGGGAGTAGGTATAGTGGATACTTATAAGTTTAAGAAAACATCGAAGTAGCTGATTACATTTCAAACGAATTTATAACAAAACAAACACACCGAAAATCATGTATAGCATTGATTTCCGGTGTGTTTGTTTTAATCTATATACCTATTCTGGTAGTGGGACGAGGATCAAGCTAAGCTCAGAACGCAGCAGAGGAAGCAAGTGGATTTAGTCCATCTAATTTTGCGCTACAGACACACTTTCCAAGATTAGTTGGATAAAGAACACTTGTTGGAGCCGACTTTAGGCGAATCCTTATATATTGGAATATTAGATGTACTTTTTCCAACTGCTTCCCTGTAACAGTCCACTCCACGTGAAATAAGTGCCTATTTTCCACCTCTCACCCAAATCTTCCATTACTCTGCCCCAACCTCACCCTTGTTCACTCTCACTTCATCCAAGCTCACCCTTGCTTCATCCAACCTCGCAATTTCTATGGACCCCCTACGCGCTAATCGGTCCTTAATCTCCCTTTTTCAATTCCGTTTACTCCCCCGCATCCGCAGGCGGCGCCGTGTCCCCGGGCACCGGCTCTACCGGTCCCATCGGCGCTGCCGGCTCCTCCTCATCCCAGCGCTTGCGGAGGAAGAGCTGATAGAGCTTGACGATGATGATCTTGAGCATCATGTAGACCGGAATAATGACCAGGATGCCGATGATTCCGCCGAAATCGCCGCCGGCCAGGACGAGAATGATGGTGGTCAGCGGGTGGATATCCATGCTTTTTCCGAAGATATAAGGGGCCACGAGGTTATCCTGAATCTGCTGCGCAACGAGTACCACCACAATGGACCAGACCGCCGTAGACGGGGACTCAATCAGACCGATGATGAAGATTGGCACGGTAGACAGAATGGCTCCGATAAAAGGGATAAAGTTCATCAGCACCGCCACCAGCGTCAGCAGCAGCGCATACGGCAGGCCGATGAACAGGAACCCGATGTACATGAGCACGCCGAGCGCCAGATTGACCAGCACTCTGCCGACGATGAAGCTGCCCATCACGTTATCAATCTCGGCAACCACCCCCGCGCCTTCCTCGTGATAGCGTCTCGGGAAGAAGCTCACGAGCTTATCGCCGAACTTCCCACCCTCCTTCAGCATGTAGAACAGCAGGATCGGGAAGGTGAACAGCACAATTGCAAAATTAGAGACAAAGGAGAACAGCCCGGACACATAGCCCGTTGCCAGCGAGAAGCCTGTATTCAAATAGCCCATCAATTGGCTGGACAGGTTCATATTCTCGGGAATCAGTCCCGACAGCAGCTCAGTGTTCTCCAGCTTACTTAGCTGCTCCCCCACTGCTCTCAGCACACCCGGCATATTGTTGACCAGGTTCAGCAGCTGACTTTGCAGCGATGGCCAGACGCCTACCGTGAAGCCCAGCAGCAGAACAGCAATGACCAGATAGACCAGCAGGATCGCCAGCGTCCGCTTCAATTTGCGCGAGGACAGGAAGTCGATCAGGGGCCGAAGCAGATAATAGAAGAATACGGCCAGCATTAACGGCACCATCACAACATTGAACAACGAGATAACAGGGGTAAAAATAAAGTCTACCAGTGAGCCGACATAGATAATGCCCAGCACCAGCAGCACGGCAATACACACGCGGATAAACAAATTCAATTTGGCCATAGTGGGCTCCCGTTCCGTTATTTTGAACAGCGTTTCTTGTTCACTTAAATATAGCCGGGGTTTCTTAATTCAGACTAAACCAAGTCTAAAGATAAGCTAAAGATTTGGTCTCCAGGCCGGAATACGGCTATGTTTAATTTCGTCATGAAACGGCTCTGAGATAGACGGGTATGATTTGCCGAAAAGAAAGCTGCCGTCCGCGCGGTTAGCCGATAGTTTCGACCACATTGCCTTCCTGGTCTTTGATGTAGGTCTTGCGGATCTGCACCTTCAATTCCTTGGCGGCAGACAGCCGGAGCTCCCCTTCCTTAGGCTGGAGCTTCTCTTCCAATTCCAGGACCACCTCTTCCGTCAAGCCGATGCGGACAAAATCCTCGTTGACCACAGTCCCGTTAACGGGTTTCAACTCCAGCATCACCTGCCGTTGCTTGCTGTTCAGTGTCAGCGGCTTCCCCTTCAGCAGACGGCCGCGCAGCAGCTTGGCTATAGTCGGTGCCTGCCGTGCGCCTATGGTCAGGACAGCAGGTGCTGCACTGAACAGGCGGCTTGTACCCGGCTCATAATCCAGTTCATCCACATACAGAATGCCCGTCTGGGAACCGTCACGGTCGATACCCTGACGCACCGCTTCCTGAATGGCCGGAAGCCGGAGCAGCGATTCCCGGGCAAGATCGGTGATGTAGAGAGGGAGCACCTCCTGACTGGCCTCCAGGAAGGCGTTGGTATTCCAGGACATCATCGCTTCCAGCTCATCCGCTGTGATTCCTACCATCTGCAGGAATTCCACACGGCCGTTCGGCGTATCCACAGCCGGAAGCTCCGGGTCATCGGTGAACGCCAGCGCTGTCAGCCGAGTATCCGCCCCTAGGCAAATCGGGCCATTGGCATCCAGGTGATGGCCGGAAGCAAAGATATTTCCGCTGGAGAATACATATCTGGCCATGTTCTGCAGCAGATTAATCGCCCAGGCTGGAGGCTTCTGCTCGCCTGCACTGCGTGCCAGACGGAAGGTCAGCTCGAAGCCGTAGCCGCTGTACTCAGGATCTTCGGACTCCTTCTCGAACAGCTCGGTGAAACCGAAGGTTACGAAATGCCAATGCGGATAAGGCTGCTCGGCTGCATAGGCGCTGATTCCGTTCAGCGGGTCATTGCCTCCCAGGCTATACGGCAGCATTGCCGCATAATGCTTCGGCTCCTGTTGCCCGTACAGTCTCTTCATCTGATCTTCAATGGCATCCCAGCCGATAGCTTCCACTTCTTGCTCACTCATCTTGTTCCCTCCAGGTTCATATTTATGTACAGCCGGAATTCCCATATCCGGCCCAGAATCTCCCGTTCATTACCCCAAATTCCATCATCACAAACCCCAAACCATATAAATTCCGCAAAAAACGGCAAGCTCATCTGACGAGCTTGCCGTTTGGTGTATCTTCATTAATATAGGTATCAGTTAATGCCGACCAGCAGGTCCTTGCGGGCTACGCCGCTCTTAGCTGCCGCTTCAGCTACAGCCATGCGGATTCTCTCTACTACACGCGGATCGAAGGCGTCTGGGATGATATATTTCTCATGCAGCTCAGACGGGTCAATCACTGAGGAGATCGCCTCTGCTGCCGCCAGCTTCATATCTTCATTGATATCCGTAGCTTCACAATCCAGCGCGCCTCTGAATATCCCCGGGAAGCACAGCACATTGTTAATCTGGTTCGGATAGTCGGAACGGCCGGTCGCCATGACTCTTACATGCGGCGCAGCAATGGCAGGATCAATCTCCGGCATCGGGTTCGCCATGGCGAACACAATCGGGTCTGTGGCCATGTTCAGCACATCTTCCAGCTTCAGCACGTCCGGTGCAGAGACTCCGATGAAGACATCTGCGCCTTTGATCACATCGGACAGACTTCCGGTTTCAAGATAAGGGTTCGTAATCCGGGCGTAATCGCTCCAGTGGCTGCGTTCATAATCCGCCAGCCGGTTAATCGCGCCCTCCCGGTCCACGCCGATCAGGTTGACCGCTCCGGCATGCAGCAGCATTTTGGAGACGGAGATGCCGGCTGCACCTATGCCATTGACTACGATTTTGACATCCTTAATATCCTTGCCGCATACCTTGAGCGCATTCAGCAGTCCGGCTGTCACGACAATTGCCGTACCATGCTGATCATCATGGAAGACGGGAATGTCCAGCTCGGCTCTTAGTCTGGCTTCAATCTCGAAGCAGCGCGGAGAGGAGATGTCCTCCAGGTTAATGCCGCCGAACGTCGGGGCAAGCGCTTTTACAATCGCAATAATCTCTTCGGTATTCTTGGTGTCCAGGCATATAGGCACGGCGTCGACGTCTGCGAACTGTTTGAACAGCGCTGCCTTACCTTCCATAACCGGCATGGCCGCCTTCGGCCCGATATCGCCAAGCCCCAGTACAGCCGTGCCATCGGATACGACAGCTACGGTATTCTTCTTCGTGGTTAGCTCATAGGCCTGGGACTGATCGTCGGCAATCGCCTGACAGACCTTCGCCACACCCGGCGTGTAGACTTTGGACAGGTCGTCTTTGCACAGAATCGGATGCTTCAGGGTAGTTTCGAGCTTACCGCCTTTATGCAGCAGCATAATTTCTTCTAATAGTTCCATGAATAACTCCTCCATTCAACTGGTTAACCGTTTGCTTGCATCTATTCTCAGATCTTACTATATATAGCGGATATACCTGCATCCGGAACCGTACCAGACCCGTATGCAGGCCCGTCAACTCTGCATTTCATATACTCCCTTAGTCATTCTCCGCGATAATTATCGGATTGGCAAGATAAAAGCTGACACCTGAAAATTGTCCACGATTTAGACACGATTGGATGCGATTTCATGTGATTCATGCGTATCGTCTGCGGATTAATCCCTCTGATCAGCCGCCCCAGACGGAGATGAGCAGTGTGGCTACAACTACTGTAATTGCACCGCCGATACGGGTGGAGATCTGTGCGAACGGCATCAGCTCCATGCGTCCCGAGGCAGACAGAATGGCTACATCGCCTGTTCCGCCAAGGCCGCCGCGGCAGCCGGTAACAATGGCCGCTTCAACCGGATACATATTGACCCATTTGCCGGTAAAATAGCCGGTGATCGTCATCGCCACGATAACGGTAGCGCAGACAATAATATAAGGAAGCGAGATCAGGGCGGCGACATCCTTCAGCGGAATGTACAGCATCCCCAGGCCGACCATGAGCGGCCAGGTTAAAGTACCGGAGACCAGCTTGTAGAGCTGATAAGCGCCCTGCTCGATTTTGGACGGGAGCAGCTTGGAAATTTTGAGTAGTGCCGCTGCGAAGATCATCAGGATCGGACCCGGAATGCCAACAAACGGCGACAGCAGGTGTCCGGTGATAAAGAGTCCGCAGGCGAACAGCAGGCCCGCGCCCATCAGCAGGAAGTCTGGCTTCGCGCTGTCATACGTGCTGCCCGCCAGCTTCTGGCCGTCCTTCGACTTTACGAGCACACCGTTCCCGGTGATGGACGGATTTTTGTCAGCCATCCGCTTGAGCAGGCCCGCACCGATAATCGCAAACACGTTGCCGATCACCGCTGCCGGAATCATCTGGGCCACATAGGAGCCGGATTCCCCGCCGAGGATCTGCGAGAACGCGATCGACAGCGGGAGAATCCCTTCACCGACACCGCCGCCGATAATAGGCACGATAATGTAGAATAGTGTCCGGTGTGCGCTATAACCAAGCAGCATCCCTACGCCCAGGCCCGCAGCCACAGCGGCGAGGGTTCCGGCCATCATCGGAATGAAGATGCGGATGAAGCCGTTGATCAGCGTAGTCCGGTTCATCCCGGTAATACTTCCGGCTACCAGAATCGAGATGTACAGGTACAGGAAATTCGATGTCTTCATCAGCGTGTTGACCGATTCGAGCACCGAAGGGTCCAGCACATTCCAGAAGACCAGGAAGGATGGGATCATCAGGGAGAGGATCGCGGGACCGCCGATATTCTTGAGAATCGGAAGCTTGAAGCCCAGATCACTGAGCAGCACCCCCAGTACAATAATTACTGCAAAGCCGCCGATCATGTCGTTGGGCAGTTCACCAAGCACAGAAGCCGCAAAAATAATGAGTGCAAATACCACATACAGCGGGAGCGGAATAACGCCTACTTTTAAATGCAGAAGCTTCTGGACGAAACCCTGTTCTCCTTGCTTCAGTACAACAGGCTGCTGTTCCGGTACCGAAAGCGGGGGTTGAATTGCTTTTTGCATGTTAACCTTACCTCCTTAACTCTTTTACAAATTCATCATAGCTGCTTTGAAAGCGCTTTTGTTTTTATGAAAGTAATAAAGGGGTTTTGTAAATTATTAAAGTAAGCGTTAACATTGCGGCGGGGAATGTATTTTGTTTTTCGCATACATCGGAGGCACATATCCAGATAAAAAAAGCCCCGCCGCAGGTTGCGCGTCAGGAGCTTTAGCATGAATGCTTTGTATTCAGTTATAGGCGGGTTTGCGCACTGAACTCATTGATACTCGATTGTCCTCAGATATACTTGCTAATCAGCGATTTGCCGTTGGCCGCGATCCGGTATTTTTGCACCGGACGGCCGATGCTGCCATAGACGAGGTCCATCTCCAGCACGCCCATCTCCGTCAGCCCGACCAGATATTTGCCGGTGGAGACCCGGGAGATGCCGGATACCGCCGAGATGTCCTCGGCGGAGAACAGCTCAGTGCCGCAGGCCTCCACGGCACGCCAGATGGTCTGGAGCGTCTGACGGGTGAAGCCCTTCGCCAGCTCCTGCGAGGTCGTCCGTTCCTGCTTGAACCGGGACAGCCGGTCCAGCTCCGACTGGTTCAGCCGCTCCTGGCTGCGGAACAGCTTGTTCTGCTCCCGGTAGCCGTTCAGCGCCGCGCGAAACCTCGGGAACTCGAACGGCTTGATCAGATAATCCACCGCTCCGTTCTGGAGCGCTTCGCGGATGCTCTCCTTGTCGCTCGCCGCCGAGATGACGATCACATCAATCTTAATGCCCCTGTGCCGGATCTCGGCCAGCAGCTCCAGCCCGTTGCTGTCCTTCATGTAAATATCCAGCAGAATCAGGTCATACGGCTGCTCCTCCAGCCGCTCCAGCGCTTCGGAGGCAGAGCTGGCCCAGCCCTGGGCACGGAAGCCCTCTACCTGCTCCAAATAAAACTTGTTCATCTCCGATACCATCGGGTCATCTTCAACGATCAGTACTTTTATCATAATTGGGTCTCAACCCTCTTCATCAGTTATCCACACTCTTCATAGTTAATCATCAGTCTTCATCTGGTTATCATCATGCTTCGCAAGATAAGGCAACCGTATAGTAAAATCGGTTCCTTGATCCGCCCGGCTCTGGTAGTCAATCGTCCCGCCCAGCTTGGCTACACTCCGCTTCACCAGATACAGCCCGACGCCCCGGTCTTTGCCTTTGGTCGAGTAGCCCTGTTCATACAGATGATTCCCGTCCTCCGCAGAGATGCCGGGGCCGTTGTCGCTGATCTTCAGGGTAAGCAGATTGTCCTTATGCCAGAATCCGATCTCTATCAGCTTAGTGTCCGCCCCTTGCAAGGCCTCTAGCGCATTGTCCAGCAGATTGCCGAATATCGTGACCAGCTCCCGTGCGGTCTCATGATCCGCAGCTTCCGGCAGCACACCGTCGTCCAGAATAACCAGCCGCACATCGGCCTCTCTGATTCTGCTCAGCTTGCCCAGCAGGAAGCCGACCATCACCGGGTCTTTGACCTGTCTGACCACGGAGTCCGCCTCCGTCCGGATGTTCTGCACAATATCGGTCAGATATTCTTCCAGCCGGTCGTATCTGCGCATCGTATTCAGCCCCATAATGACATGCAGCTTGTTCATGAATTCATGGGTCTGGGCACGCAGTGCTTCTGCATACAGGGAGATTCCCGAGAGTCGCTCCATCAAAATACTGATTTCGGTCTTGTCCCGGAACGTGGCTATGGCCCCCTCAATCACTCCGTTCACCTTGACCGGAACCACATTCACCAGCAGCGTAATACCGCTCTGCTCCACTTCCTTATCCTCCAGGGCTTCCCCGGTTTCCAGCACCTTCTCCATCCGCAGCAGCGGCCAGAATTGCTCCACCTGTCCCTGCAGCGGGTCCTGGTTCAAGCCGACGCTGCCCATCAGCCGCCGGGCCTCGGCGTTCATTAAGGTAATCCGGGATTCCCTGTCTATAGCCAGGATCCCCTCCTTGGCGGATTGCAGCATAGCGCTGCGTTCCTCCAGCAGCTTGGCAATCTCGCCCGGCTCCATGCCGAACATCATCCGCTTGATTTTGCGGGCGAGCAGGATGGCACCGAATATCCCCATCAGCCCGCCGACCAGGATGCCCGAGTAGATAATCCAGCGGTTCTGCTGAACGGCGGAACGGACGCTGCCAAGCGATATGCCTACCGCTACTGCTCCAACCTGCTTGCCGTCAGAGGCGAAGATCGGTGAGAACGCTCTCACTGAATAACCGAGCGAGCCTTCAGCCACGGATATGGTCTCCTTGCCATGCAGTGCATCGGTCTCATCCCCGCCCATGAAATGCTTGCCGATCAGGGCCGGATCAGGATGGGAACGGCGAATGCCTCCCATATCCATCACCACCACGAATTGAACGTCATTAATGGCGCTGATATCGGTTGCATAACGCTGGATGCTGCCGGAATCGGATTCTGCAAGCAGCCCGTCAACCACCCCCGGCGTGCGGGAGACCGTCCGGGCAATAGTGATGGCCTTGTTCTCCAGAGAAGCCCGGGCTTCTTCGGAGAATCTCATGCCGAACATCACATACACAATCAGCAGCACCAGCACGACGATCAGGCAGATCATCAGGGTGATGGTGGTCTGAAGGCGTAATCTTTTTGTACCAATTCTCACATTGCTCCACCTTCAGGAAATTTTTCTCGATTATAACGCAAAAGCCTTCAAAGCGCGACAGTCACAATTCAAAGTAAATTCTGCTAGGATTCCGCAATCACGGACTGGTTGCGTCCTCTGCTCTTCGCCAGATACAAGGCCTGATCCGCCTTCACAAGCAGTCCCGTAAGATCGGCGGCATGGGAAGGGTAGTGGGCAATCCCCTGTGAAATCGTAAGCTTCGCTGCAATCGGCCCCTGGCTCCGCTCAACCGCAAGACGGATTCGCTCAGCAGCGCTGAAGGCTTCAGCAGGCGTGGTCCGGGCCAGCAGAATAACGAATTCTTCCCCGCCGTAGCGGTAACAGATATCATCCGGCCGAAGTGAAGTCACGATGACCCGGACGACATGCTTCAGAACTTCATCGCCCAGATTATGGCCGTACGTGTCATTGACCAGCTTGAACTTATCTATATCCAGCAGCACCAGTGAAAAGGGAACACCAGAGCTCATCCGCTGGCTGATCGTATGCTCCAGGGACCTGCGGTTCATCAGACCGGTAAGCACATCCGTTTCGGCTTCATGGGTCAACTGCTCAGTCTGCTGCTGAATATTGGCCAGGGCAAGCGACACTCCGTCTGTCAGTAAGTAAGCCTCCCGGCTCCAATACCGCTTCGCTTCCTGCAATTCTATCTGTTCCTTGCCCATTTTGCTCACGACATCTGCCAGATAGACGAAGGGGCGCGCAAACTTGCGTGCCAGCAGAATAACGCCCAGCAGCAGGATGATGAACGGCAAGGAGGTATACCCGATCAGG
Organism: Paenibacillus sp. FSL R7-0128; assembly: GCF_038002245.1. Lineage (NCBI taxonomy): Bacteria > Bacillati > Bacillota > Bacilli > Caryophanales > Paenibacillaceae > Paenibacillus > Paenibacillus sp. FSL R7-0128. The sequence goes on from NZ_JBBOCD010000001.1 coordinate 5,393,196, forward strand.
ATACGAATATGTCCCATCAGCTCCTGATGAATGTGGCCAATCGGGGAGACGACCACAATCCCCCAGCCATTGGCAGGCACACTGGAATAACCGGCCAGCATCTCGATGCCCCGGGTGCTCGTCACCCGCTGTTCTCCGCTTTGCTTATTCATCAGCTGCTGCACAACCTCATTCCTGCTGACATCTGTGCCGATCCGCGCCTTATCCGGGTGATACACCAGATGGCCTTCGGAGTCCACAATATAATAATAAGACCCCGAGTCATCCTCCTGTACATTGTCAAAAATCTCAGACAGAACGTTATTCTCCTGAAGGTAGATGGTGCCGCTAAGCATTCCGGCGTACGTACCCGCAGCATCGAAGATGGGCTGGCTCAAAAATACAATTAACCGCTTGGTATTGGCAGTCAGGTATGGAGAAGAGGTATACGGCTTGCGGAGCGCTAATGCTTCCTTGCTATTCTCTGAGGTGATGTGCTTGCCTGTAGTCCCTATGCTGGCAGGTGAGACATGGCGGACGAATCCGCTGGCGTCGACCACGGTGATGGAATTGAAGAAATTGCTGCTGCTGCGCATCAGATCCAGAGAATCATTCACTTGTTGAACCGGCATAGCTTCTATGTCAGACAGCCTTGCAGCGTTGTATTCCAGACTCCCCCACATAGACTGAAATAATGAATCCATGGTCCTCGACATACGGTCAGCATTGATGTAATTCAGATGAAGCGTAGTCTCCATTAAGGAACGCTTCTTGGACTCATAAGAACCTAGCAGAAGAATACTCGAAGTTAGGAGAACCACCAGTGTCACCAGACCTGTGAGCAACGTGGTGAGACTCAGCTTTTTACTTTGACTAACCATACTCTTTAACCCTTTAGACAAAACTGCAATCCTCCTTGGAGCAAGAAACGCAAAGATACACCCATCATACAGCAAATATTGATAATGTTCGACAGCGGATTTACGGCAGTACAGGCGGTGGATATCTCTCGGACATAGCAGAATAAGCCCGCACAAGCGAGGCTCATCTTCAAGCGATAAATCAGGTTCAGGTTAAGATCAGGTTCAGCCTACGCCTGCAAAATCTCATCCACCCGTTCCTTGGCACCCTCCCAGGAGGTCATCAGCGGAAAAGAGTATTGCTCACGTGCTCTCAGGTTCCACGGATGTGGGATGCAGAGCACCTTCTTCCCTGCCTGAACGGCGGGCAGCAGATTATGCGGGCCGTCATCAATCAGCAGGTCGTAGCCGATCAGATGCTTCCGCTTGCAGGTGAAGAAATTGTCGGCCGGGATATACGGCATATGCTTTTGCAGCCAGTTCCATTTCTCCAGCACCGTCTTCGGTACAGCGGCCGTTACAATAATAACATCATAGGCGTTGTGCAGCTTCTCCATCTCTTCCACCACATATTCGTCGAACAGCTCCAGTTCCTCGTACAGGCCGGGTCGGCCGAAGAACAGGTCCATGGTGCTGTCCGGGTGGCGCAGATGGTCCGTGTTCCAATCCATCATATCTTCGTAGCGAAGCGGATGTGTAGGAAACTCAATGTTATTGTGGTATATCGCACGCTTCACGAGATGGCAGATGGTATCATCCATATCGACGGCGATGATCGGTTTGCGCATTGAATCTCCTCCATGTACATTTTCATTCATTTTCATTTATTATAGGCAACCGGGGAATAGGTGTCCAGGCATCCGCCAGACTGAACATAAAAAAGCACATGCCTCCTTCACCGGGGCATATGCTTTGCTGCCTATTCCTACCCGCTCATTCCCCTTTATCTGCGCGACCGTCCCTTGACCAGGTTGACCACGAACAGAACTGCCGCTACAAAGAGCAGAAGATGAATCAGATTGCCCATTACATGAAAAATAAAACCAAACAGCCACGCCACAATAATCAATCCGATTAATCCCCACAGCATAAGCTTACCGCCTTTCTCTTCCGAAGTTATTTGTCTGTATTTTACCCTTGTCGAGGAAGATTCAAACGGGTGATCAACAGAACGGAGCTTGCTTGAATAGCGGACAGGCTGCTATACTATTTTAAATAATACAATTGTATTAAAAAGGAGAGTCATTAGCCAACGTGAAAAATCCAGTCCCTGTCAAGCGTCCAGGCTCCCGCAAATTGCGGAGCAGGCTGTTCAAGATCATATTAATCCTTGTATCTGCATTTGTTCTTATCGCAGGGTCGGGCTTCCTGTATGAAGCCATTGCTTCCAGCTCCGCCCGTAAAGGCTATCCTGCACCAGGTCAACTGGTGGATGCCGGAGGCTATAACCTCCACATTCGCCAGTTAGGAGCGGGAGCACCCACTATCATTCTGGAAGCAGGCAGCGGCGAAACCAGCCTGTCGTGGAGAGATATCCCTGAACAGTTAGCTGCACATGCCACCGTGGTCACTTACGACCGTGCCGGGTATGCCTGGAGCGAGCAGGCGGATACGGAACGCTCAGGCGCCAATATTGTGAACGAGCTGCACACCGCCCTTAAGAATGCAGACGTTCCCGGCCCGTACCTGATGGTCGGCCATTCCCTTGGCGGCATGTACGCCCGGCTGTTCACGCAGACGTACCCGGAGGAAGTGACCGGGCTGGTGCTTATTGATGCCAGACCCGAGAATGACGATCGCGAGACGAAGCCGATTCTGGCCGCCGAGAAGTTTGCCGGCAACCCCAGTGCCTCCCTGCTGAGCCTGCTCAAGCGCTCCGGTGCGCTTCGGCTGTTCCAGAATCAGCTCCTGGAAGGCCTGGTTGCCGAGCAAGACCGCGGGGAATTCATTAACGTCATATCCACGCCAAGCTATTTTGCCGCCAAGGAGCAGGAAGCCGCCCTGGCCAGCTCAACCGAGGATGCAATCCGTGGACAGAGCTTCGGCTCGCTTCCGGTCAAGGTGATCGCCCGGGGCTTGCCCCAGGATTACGCATCCTTCGGGGTTTCCGAAGAAGCGGGCCGACAGCTCGAAGCTATCTGGCAGGAGGGCCAGCGTAACATGCTGAAGCTCTCTTCCAATAGTGAGCTTATTGTCGCCGAGAAGAGCGGGCATATGGTCATTCATGACCAGCCGGAGCTGGTCGTCCAGACCATCCGCAGGATGCTCGCCGCAGGGAAGTGACCTTGATTGAAGCAAATTGTATTCAGCAGGATAATTCATGCTGTATTCATTAAGGATACAGCGGCTTGATTACATTCCAGTTAGCGTGCATGTGCAAGGTTACCGGGGAGCAGCCCTTGGGCATCAGAACGCCAAGTCCATAGCTATGCTCGAATTGTAATGCATAGTACTGCATCTGTAGATCTTCCCAGTAGCGGTATACGCCGAAGTCGTCTTGCATAGCCGCAATATCATGGAACAGAATAACGCCGTTATCCGCCAGCTTCGGCAGCCATGACTCATAATCATGCTTGACCGCCTCATAAGTATGAAGACCGTCAATATGCAGAAGGTCAATGCTTCGGTCTGCAAATTGAAGCAATGCCTCGTCGAAGGTCATGCGCAGCAGATGGGAGATCCCGGGGTAATAGGTGGCCGACGAGGATAGCACAGATTGATAACAGGATTCATCGTACAATCCCGAATGCTGGTCGCCTAGCCACGTATCGACTGCATAACATTCCGTTGCAAGCCCATGATTCTTGACGGCCTGGCAGAAGGCGAAGTGAGAAGCTCCATAATAAGTTCCTAACTCCACCACCCGGTTCGGCTGCATATGACAGACCAAGTCATAGCCGAATCTGCGATGCCCCTCCCAAGCGCTATTCAGATGTATCCACCGCTCATCCGTCTCAAACACAGGTCTGCTGCTGTTCCATCCATTCACATAGGTGCCCTCCTAAAATCTCTGTCAACTCTTGCTATGGTAATTTCATATATAAGTTAGTCTATTCAGAGAGATACGGATTTGATTAAAGCTGATCCGCTAAATCCGTGAATTCCGCTCGCTTCCCGGCCGGAGCAAAAGTGTATTATTTTCACAGGATTGCGGGAAAGCCGGCATTCGTATGTAAAAGAGCAAATAAGGCGCACCCCGCTTGGGTCGCCCCTTATTTGCTGTATATAGCTTTCCTACCGGGCACGCTGGCGCAAAGGACTTCCTTTCTTCGCCAACGAATTCCGCTCTGTCCGGCCTTCTCCTTCGGAATCCTCCTTGCTGGGTCTTACCGCGAAGAAGCTCAACAGCCCGCCGACGGCCCCTACGCCCGCCATGGTGAAGAACAAGGTCCAGTGTCCCCGGTTCATCAAGAGGGACACCACCGGCGGGCCCAGCGCGACCCCGATGAATCTCATGCTGCTGTAGAGGGAAGTAATCGTGCCCCGGTTCTCCTTCTCAATGCCTTCGGTAATCAGCGCATCCATGCAGGGCAGGACCACCCCGATCCCGATTCCGCTTAGACTCAGGAACCCGACCATGTAATAAATGTTCTCATTGAAGCCGGTAATCAGCGTGGCAGCCGTCAGTAAGGCCATGCCGCCGAAGCCGAGCCATTTCATGAGCAGCTTGTTTTTGCCGATGATCTTACCGCTTCCGTAAGAGGCCAGACATAGCAAAGCAAGCGGAATGGCCAGTACAAAGCCTTTGTAGGCCCCGTGCAGGTTATATCTCGATTCAAGGATCTCAGATAGATAGAACAGTACCCCGAAGGTGGCGAACATGCAGATGCCGCCGATAGCGAAGATCGCGTACAGCCAGCGGCCCTTCTCATGCAATACGCTCTTAATACCGTCCAGGAATTCCTTCAAGCTGGACTTCTCCGCTTCCTCCTCCGCCTCGGGCTTCTTAACGAGGAAGATCACAAGAATACAAGAGATCAGACACAGCACAGGAATGGCTATAAACGGCGCATACCATAGCAGCGTCCCCAGATAAGCACCCAGGATCGGGCTTACCACTTTTCCGAAGGTATTGGAGGTCTCAATAATTCCGAGCCCTTTACTCACCTCCTTCTCATCCTTGAACAGATCACCCACGAAGGGAATGACAATGGGAAAAGCGCCTGCGGCACCGATCCCTTGGACGAAACGTCCGGCAAGAATGATCCAGTAAGCCGTCACTCCTGTGAAGAACCAGGCAGCGGCCACACATCCGGCACCGCCCAGGGCGGCCAGGATCAGGCTGGGCAGAATCACTTTTTTGCGCCCGAAGCGGTCCGATAAATAGCCGGCGACCGGGATCATCAGGATGGCGATCAGGCCATAGACCGTGATGATCATACTGACCCCAAAAGAGCTCACTCCCAGCTCCTTCGAGATCTGGGGCAGAATCGGCAACAGCATCGAATTGCCCAGTGTCATAATCAGTGGGATGGAGGCGAGCGCGATTAGCGCTCCTTTTGAACCTTTTTCCCCTTGGGATTCTTTTGACCCCTTCATGGACGAACCACCTTCTTTTATAATCGCATCCTGCTTATTGTCGGTCTAACGGCTGTATTTATACCCCTTGGGACCTGCCTTTAAAACAAGGTTTTGCCGAACGCGAAGAGCAAGATCAGCAGCAGCGGATTCAGGGATGTCCTCCTTACCGTATAGATGAGCAGACAGGAGACCACAGGAAAGATTCCCAGATTATATGGAAGATACGAAATAACTCCAGGCCCGGTCGGGGTGATACTCCACCACTTCATGTGGTACCCGATCTCATCGAATGCAAAGGCGATTACACTGGCAATCGGTGCGATATGAAGGATGACTACGCTGTCTTTTCTGAGAAAATAACTGCCGATACACCAGGGAATGATACAGCCGATGATCACATTAATAAGCATAAGCTTCTATTCCTCCACCCTGACTTCACATCTGCTTATTATGGCATGACAGTCAGCCTTTTATCCGTGTAAACAAATTCACAACCTCGCACTGTAATATCTCCGTTTCCTGCGGGACATGCTACTCCATGTTCAAATCCAACCGTAAAGGAGCTTACCTATGACAGGAATTCTAGGCGGCAACCCCAAGGAAGAACCGATGCATTATGGAGAGATCTTCACCCTGTGGGAGACCTCAATGGCAGCAAAGGGTGCTTTATCCGGCTACAGAGCTCACATGTATCACGCCGGAGACAGCGACCTAAAAAAAATTCTGGCCGCCATGATCGACCAGGCGGAGCTGGAAATCAGCGAATGCGACTCGCTGCTTGCAGAGCAGGGCATTGCTGCTGCTCCGGCACTCCCGAACCGGCCTGAAGCGAGACTGGAGGATATTCCGGTGGGCGCACGGTTCACGGACCCTGAGATTGCAGCCATGGTTGCAGCCACTCTGGCGGTTGGGATGGTAGCGTGCAGCCAGGCAATGGGGCAGTCCATCCGTGAGGATATCGGCGCATTGTTCGCCAAATATCATCTCACCAAGGCGGCCATCGGCCTGAAGAACCTGCATCTGCTGAAGAAAAAAGGCTGGCTGGTTCCCCCGCCGCTGCTGGTCAAGAGACCTGAAACGGTCCACGCGTAACGCAGCAGCTCCAGCATCTGTATAGCAAGAGGCCCGCGATTCTTCGCGGGCCTTCTTCAGGTCTGGTTGTCCTATTCTCCCATCCAGTGGAATAAGCTATCTATATAGAATAAAGGAGGAGGACAACATTAACATATTCATAGGTTATATGGTGCTGGGGTTATCCCTGTCAGCTCCCATCGGCCCCATTAATGCCGCCCAATTGGACAAGGGGCTGCGCGGAGGCTTCCTGCCGGCCTGGGTGGTGGGTCTCGGGGCCATCAGCGCCGATATTATCTACATGCTGCTGGTCTATCTGGGGATGATCCATCTGCTGGATGCCCCGTTCGTCAAGGCCTTCCTGTGGCTGTTCGGCTTCTTCGTGCTGGTCTATACCGGTATTGAAAGCATCATGCACTCGGGGAAGATCACGGCAGCAGAAACGAGGGGCAGCGGGATCTCCCTATCCAAATCCTTCGTGTCGGGATTCCTCATGTCGCTGTTCAATCCGCTGTCCATTCTGTTCTGGCTGGGCATCTACGGCTCGATCTTAGCCAAGGCGGTTAATGAATACCCGATGCAGCAGATACTGATCTACAGCGGGGCTATTGTCCTCGGAATACTGCTCTGGGATATGACGATGGCCGCTGCCTCCAGCATGTTCCGCAAATTCCTGACTCAGCGGGTACTGAAAGCCATCTCCGTATTGTCCGGCCTGTCGCTGGTCGGCTTCGGCTTCTACTTCGGGATTCAGGCGGCCCGGCTGCTGTTCTTTCATTAGATTTTGTTCTTCCGCAGCCGGATGCCCTTAATCCGGAAGCCCGGCCCTCCGGGCAATGAATGGAAGCTTCCTGTATCCGCTTCGGAGCGCTGCTCCTTGTCTGCTGCCTCGTGCCCGTGCTTGCTCCGGTAATGCTGGAGTATCCAGTCGCTTAGCCCAATCAGAGCTACAATCAAAAGGCTGATATAGAAGCCCGGGCGGCTAAGCTTATGGAACAGCGTGCCGCTGACCGCAGCCAGAATCAGCACCAGCCCGCTCCAGCGCTTCACTCCGCTAAGCACGCCCCGCTTCAGCAGCTTGCCCGAGGAGAGCAGGATGAACGCCCAGTTATAGAGAATCATCAGCCCGGCGGCGGTGGTGACGTATTCATAGACTTTGCCCGGCAGCAATAAGGCCATAATTACCGTACCCGTCAGACCGCCCGCGATCAGGCACAGCGCCAGCAGCGGATACTTGTCCTTCCACTTCCTGGAGAACACCTTGGGCGCATCCCCCTCCTGGGCCAGCGTAAGCATCATCGAGGTAATCGCATACAGCGACGCAGTCATCGTTGAGAAGCCGGCAATGATCAGCACGCCGTTAAACAGATGGGGCACGAAGGCCAGATGGTCGCTGCGCAGAGCCAGAACAAACGGACTTTCCTTCGGGTTAAAGGCGCTAAGCGGCACCATAATCACCGCCAGTCCAATGGACAAGATGTATACCGTTCCCAGCCCCAGCAGCATCACCTTCCCCGCCTTCGGCGCTTCCTCCGGCTTCTGGAGCCGGTAAGACATAATCCCCAGCACCTCAATCCCGCCATAGGCATAGAAGGCGAAGATGAAGGCGGACCATAACCCGATGCCCCCTGACGGGAACAATGCCTTATAGCTCATTGGCACCTTCGGAGTGAACTTGCCACCGCCAATCCAGCCTGCCAGAAGCAGGGCCGCAATCACCAGGAACATAAGAATAGCCGCCACCTTGATGACGGCCAGCACGTTCTCCACCCGGTCGAAGCCTTTGTTGCCGAAGAATACAATCCCCAGAGCGACCACCGCATACCCGGCTGCAAATATCCACATCGGCACGCCCGGGAACCAGAACCGCGAGAAGATCGACAACGCCGTAAGCTGGCTGCCCATAATCAGCAGCTCCGAGAACCAGTATAACCAGCCGCTGCCGAACCCCGCCCAGTCCCCGAAGGCCTGCTTGGCATAAGAGCGGAAGGAGCCTTGCTCCGGCTGCGCCGCGGTCATCCGGGCTAGAGCATCGAAGACCGCATAGGTTCCCGCCGCCGCGAGCAGGTACACCAGCAGCACCGCCGGACCGCCCATCGAGATCGCCAGCCCCGAGCCGAGGAAATACCCGGTCCCGATCGTCCCCGCAATGCCGAGCAGGCTGAGCTGCCACCACTTCAGTTTCTTCTCATTGCCCGTTGATTCAGAAGTCTGCTTCATGAATTCCGTCCTTATCGTGTTCAGAATTAGAGAGGTCTCTAAGAATTCTATAATTCCCTAAGGGCGGGAATTCATGAATTTAATTTCGGGACAGATGCCTGTAACCGGTCTGTATGCTCTGAAGTGAGGTGTAACGGGGCAGGTAGCCTATTTGGGTGGCACTATGGTTAAGTGAATAATAGTTATTCTTGGAGCCGGTTATCGAGTTATAGGAAGAGTTATCTTCTATTTCATACCTAAGCCCGTAGTGATCTGCAAAGTAATCCAGAATCTCAAACTTCGCCGCAGGATTCAGTGAAAACACATCATATACCTCATTTCCTGCCTCTTCCCTCATACACAGCTTGATAAGCTGGATCAAATCCTCGGGATGCACATAGTCCCTAACGATGTTGTCCGGTGAGGTGTGCAGTATCTCTCCCTTTCTAAGGTGGTGAATAATATCCGTCAGCAAATAACGGGAGTTCAAATCAATGAACGCGCTAAAAATACCGAAGACCCTTAAGTCCACAATGCGGTGCTGGCTCAGACTTCTGTGTTTGGCCTCCATGTTCAGCTTGGTAATCCCATAAAATTCCTGAGCGGACAGATGGTTGGGATCAAGCTTAAGCCATTTCCCGTCCGTAGCAGGCTGATCAAATTCAGACCCGTATACCGCCCCACTGCTCAGATTGATGTATATAGCAGCCGGATTCTTGTGCAGATAGTCCAGAATCAGATTGTCGTATTGCTCAGTAATCTGAAAGACCTGGAACGGATGTTGAACCAGGTTCTGCGGATCTCCAATTCCCACCCCGTTAATAATGACATCATAGTCCGCCGTTCGTGCAAATTCATTGTATTCACAGAGCTTAACACGCTCCTGAAGCTGGTTCTCCGTCAGGAAAAGGACCATTCTCTCCCTGGACCGTGAGAATAAATACAATTCATATTCCTGCGTCGCTGCAAGACCGAGAATCAGGTTCTTGGCGATATGACCCGTGGCTCCTAGAATGGCAATAGTCTTACGCTTATTGTTTATCATGGCCGCATCACCGAGATCTCCCGCAGCTTCAGCAGACCATCCTCATAATAATCTTCATTCGCATAATAGTCCGTGTAATACTGCTCAAGGTTAGACACATCACTGGCAAATCTATTTCTAACAATTGTTCCGTACAACGGTAGAATCACATTGTAGAAGCGTTTCTTTTTTTCCTCTTGAATGGTCTCACTCTTCAAGGTACGGCCTTCATAATGGTGTAATGCATCCAGGAAATGTTTAATACATACCTCACCTACGTTGTATCCCTCCGGAGTTATTCCTGCGTAAAGATAAAAATTACGATTGATAATGCAAAACTTAGGATCAAGAATTAGAATTTCATAGAACCAGTAGATTTGATTAATACTTGTATAAGCATATTTGCTTTTATCCTCAATTTGATCCCACACGGATTTTTTCATAGTATTCATGGAAATCTGCATTGCATTATTACTCGTATGAGCCAGGAATAAGTCACCGCCCTCTAAAGTATAAACCCGATTATCAGGATGAAATGGCATCGTATGAATCAGCGCACAATCCAAATGCTCCAGAAGAATTCCGATGAAATCAATCAGCGCTCCATCCAGCCAGTAATCATCGTCTCCCTGTAGTTTAATGAAGCTGCCATTAGCCAGCGTACTGACATAAGCGATGTTCAAGTCGCCACCGATATTCTGTTCATTGCGGCTGTAACGAAAACTGGAGAATAGGTTAGTGTATACACGGCCTACCTCCTGTGTATTATCTGGCGATGCATTATCTGACACCACTACTTCAACTAGATCCTCATCGGAGACCTGATTATAGATGGATTGCAGATTATTGCCAAGATGATGTACGCGATTGTAGGTCGGAATCACGATCGACAGCAGTGGATGTTCTGTGCGGCGGGCAAGTGCGGACTCTCTCTCCGTATCACTGTTCACTTTAACCCACTCCAGTAACTCAGGAACGAATACTTGTGTAACAACAGCCGGATTACCCGAGACTCTGCAAAAGCTTGGAACATGATCCACAACAACACTGTTAGGCTCAATAATACTGAATTTCCCGATCTTGACCGGTCCGTCAATTACAGCGTGTGCACCGATTACGCTTCCATCGCCCACTATCAGTTCCCCGCTGGTTTTAAGAACATCTGTCGCTTGTGCCCAGCCTGGATAACCTGGTCTGACTGAAGCCGCTACAGAGTCCGTCAAGCTGACATAAGGCCCAATCATCACATTCCGGCCTATATGGACTTTATGGCTGCACTGCACATGCAAACCTGTCTCTAACCGGCTCCCATCCCTGATTGTAAGTTGGGGAGTATTGCCCGAAGCCGGTTCATGAATGTTCCAGTAATACCCGCCTTGCACCGTGACATTTCTACCTATTGAAACGCTGGATGGATTCGATATGTAACCCGTCTCCTTCAGAAGTGATGGTGGATTGTTCAAGAGAATAGCCCCTTTTTCATTAAGACATTTACATATACGTTATTCACTAACTGCACAAGTTATGAGTCCATCTGAACCATCAGGTCCAGGAGAAAATCCGGATGAAGTGAATCTTATGGACCTATTCCCGCAAAATCCGCATATAAATAGGCTTATCAAGTCAAGTGAAGCCGGCATGCTATGGGTATGGCTGTGCTTCAGGAAGGAGGAAGCATAAATGAGAATGAGGGTTGCGGATTATATCACGCACTCTTTATATGATGAAGGCGGGGAGACCGTATTCCTGGTCACCGGGGGAATGATTATGCATCTGACCGATGCGCTCTACCAGCATGGCAAGCAGGAATATGTCTGCTGTCACCACGAGCAGGCTGCCGCAATGGCCGCTGAGGCTTACGGAAGGATGACCGGCAAGCTTGGCGTCGCTTACGTTACCGCAGGGCCTGGAGCGCTGAATACCATTACAGGCATAACCGGAGCTTATGTCGATTCTTCCCCAATGATTGTAGTTGGTGGGAATTCCAAGGTTGCGCTTGCCCAGGTGAAAGGACCGCGGCAATTCGCTCTGCAAGGCTTCGATTCTCTGGATATTTTTCGCCAGATTACCAAATATGCTGTCAGGCTGGAGGACCTCTCACAAGTCCGTTATGAAGTGGAGAAATGCATCTATCTCGCCAAGAACGGCCGGGTAGGTCCGGTCTATCTGGAGGTGCCGGTGGATCTGCAAGGCGCAGCCTTTGACCCGGATGACTTCCCGGGATTCACAGAACCAATAGCCAAGGTACCCGAGATCACAGATGCTGAGCTTGATCAGGTTCTTGCTGCGCTGAAGCGCAGCAAGCGGCCTTGTCTGCTGGCAGGTGCAGGCGTCCGGCATGGAGATGCGGTAGAAGCGCTGCATGCATTCGCGGAAGCTACCGGCATTCCCGTACTGACCTCCCGTCTGGGAATGGACCTGATGGATCATGATCATCCCCTGTTTGTCGGCCGTCCCGGTACATACGGTGACCGGCCAGCGAATTTCACGGTACAGAATTGTGACCTTCTGCTAACCGTGGGCTGCCGGCTTGGGATCGGGCTGGTCGGTTATGATTTTGCCGACTTTGCCAAGAATGCCTTCAAAATCCATGTGGATATTGATGCCAGGGAATTGAATAAGCCCTCGGTCATTCCTGACATTCCGGTGCAGGGAGAAGCCCGCAATTTCTTCATAAGGCTCACTGCGTTATGGGACGGAGAAGCCTCTTATACCGGGTGGGTCCGGCAGACACAATACTGGAAGCAGCGTTACCCTGTTGACTTGCCTGAATATGACGATGACAGCAGCGGCATCAATTCCTACCGCTTCATGACCCGGTTCTCAGAGCTCGCACCAGAGGATGCCCTCTTCGTAGTTGACACCGGCTCCTGCTTCCATGTCCATGCCCAGGCCTTCAAAGTCAAAGCCGGGCAACGGCATATCATCACAGGCGGATTATCCACTATGGGTTATACGCCCGGTGCCATAGGTGCATCGGTAGCCGCTGGCCGAAGAGAGGTCTTCTGTATTACAGGTGACGGATCGTTTCAGATGAATCTGCAGGAATTGCAGACCATCCGTCATCATCGGCTGCCTGTGAAGTTCATTCTGATCAATAATGGCGGTTATCTGCTGATCCGCCATACCCAGTCCAACTTCATGGGCGGGCGTTATCTGGGGGAAGGACCGGATTCAGGGGTAAGCTTCGTTCCATTCGAGCGGCTTGCCGAGACGTTTGACTTAGGCTATCTGAGAATCTCACAGCTTGACCACCTGGATGATCAGCTTAACGAGCTGTTCCGCCACCCGGGGCCGATGATCTGTGAGATTATGACACCAACCGATCAACTGCTCATTCCGCGTGTATCCTCCCGTCAGCTGGAGGATGGAACGATGATATCTACAGCTTACGATGATATGTTCCCTTTTCTCCCGAGGGATGAATACCAATCTAATTGCTTGGAGTGACTGCCATGCGCACGAATCAGCTGAACGTTGCCATTCTGGGAAGCGGCAATATCGGGACAGACCTGCTTATCAAAGTTCTGCGCTCCGAGTCCTTGACATGTTCCCTCTTCTCAGGGAGAAACCCGGATTCCAGAGGACTTCAGCTTGCCAGGGAGCTTGGCGTACAGGTATCCGACAGAGGCATCAATGCCATTCTGGACAATCCCGGATGCTGCGACATTGTTATCGATGCTACCTCTGCCGCCGCCCACATCCGTCATTATCCCTTGCTGAAGGAACTGGGCAAGTTCGTGATCGATATGACACCCTCGCAGCTAGGGACAACGTGTATCCCGGCTGTGAATCTGCAGGAATGTCTGGACAGTAACGATGTAAATATGATCACCTGCGGCGGCCAGGCTTCCGTGCCGCTAGCCTATGCTATTGCCCAGTCCCAAAAGGAGTTATCGTATATAGAGGTTGTATCAAGCATCGCCTCTCTGAGCGCAGGACCTGCCACAAGAATTAACCTGGATGAATATATTGGAGCTACTGAGGATGCTCTCCGCAGCTATACCGGCTGCAGGCGGGCCAAGGCCATCCTTAATCTGAACCCTGCCATTCCCAGTATAGATATGCAGACTACACTCTTCGCCGTTGTTCCTGAACCTGATATGGATAGTCTTAGCAAGGCAGTAGAGGAAATGGTCACCCGAATTCAACACTATGTCCCAGGCTATCAGATTATTGTACCTCCGGTCATTGAGAACGGCAGAATCGCCATGATGGTCAAGGTCCAGGGACTTGGCGACTTCCTTCCCACCTATGCCGGAAATCTGGATATTATCAATTGCGCGGCGATCGCCCTGGCAGAAGAATATGCCAGACGCTCGCTTATTGTGTGCAAAGGAGAATGATCATGCTCCCACTTATCATTAGCGACCCTACGCTTAGGGACGGCTCCCATGCTGTGAAGCATCAGTTGACCCGGGAGAATCTGGATCTTTATTCCCGGATGGCAGAGAAGGCAGGGCTAGCAGTGCTGGAGGTCGGACATGGCAACGGCCTCGGTGCCTCCTCTCTTCAGCTTGGTGAAAGTCTGCTGTCTGATGAAGAGATGCTGTCCATCTGCAGAAGCAATCTCCGGCACACGCTGTTATCGATCCATGTCATTCCAGGGTTCGCTACAATTAACCGCGATCTGCGGGCTGCCCTGGATCTGGGAGTCGATATCGTGCGTGTCGCCTCCCATTGCACAGAGGCAGATCTGACAAAACGCCATATCGAATATGTGCGCGGACAGAACCGGACCGCTTACGGTGTTCTTATGATGTCTCATATGGCTCCCGCTGAGGTGCTGGGCATCGAAGCTCTTAAGATGCAGAGCTACGGAGCACAAGCCGTCATTCTGATGGATTCGGCAGGTGCTTATCTGCCCAAGGATGTCACCGGAAAGATTCAGTATTTGCGCAGCATCCTTGACATCCCTGTGGGCTTCCATGCCCATAACAATCTGGGCCTGGCAATCGGCAACTCACTGGCTGCCGCCGAGGCGGGAGCCTCCATCCTTGACGGCACAGCACGCGGTTTCGGCGCCGGGGCCGGCAATGCGCAGCTGGAGGTGCTGGTTGGAGCGCTTCATCAATCCGGCTGGGACACAGGAATTGAGCTCTATGCGCTGCTTGAGCTGGCAGAGCAAGCAGAGAGTGCCTTCGCCAAAGCGCCCAAACTCGGCAGCATGAGTATCGTAAGCGGTATGGCCGGTGTGTTCTCCGGCTTCGTGAAGCCGGTGGAACGGATTGCCAAGGAGTACAATGTTGATCCCAAGGCGGTCATGGTCGAGCTTGGACGCCGGAAGGTCGTGGCCGGTCAGGAGGATCTGATTCTTGAGGCAGCGCTGACCTTAGCGCGACATGACTTCCCTTGAGCTTCAATAAATACAATAAAGCAGGCAGTTGTAACCCACGGCTGCCTGCTTCTGCATTACTCTGACCTGCCCCGTCTTTCTTCCAGCACCTTCTGCAATTCGCTTCTTTGGCCAAGCAAGACCTGATTACCCGGCAGGTAAGCCAAGGCCTGCTCATTATGCTGCCAGGCCTGCTTCCATTCTCTTGCAGCGGCGCAGCAGCGGCTGACCAAGACATGAGGTAGCCAGGTATAATAAGCTTGGGAGACAGGACGGTTCCCCGGTCCTGTTGTCTGCCGGGCGATCGCCTGGAGATACCAGTAGATTGCACTCTCCCACTCTCTGCGCTCCTCGAAGAATCCGGCGACACCGCAGCAGACATCCGCCTGGGGTAGCCCGTAGCTGAAGGAGCGGAAGAGGCTATTCAGCCTGAGCCCCGCTTCCCCCAGCTCCCGGTAACATTCGGACAGCCGCAGACAAGCTGTAATCCGTTCATCTTTGCAGCCGTTTGGTTCCTTCAGCAACTCTTCATAGGAAGTCGCCGCAGCTTGATAGTCCCGTGTCTCGAAGCATTCATTCGCATAGTGAAAGAGCAGCCTTCCTTCAGCCTTGCCTTCCTGAGCGATCCAGCGCTTCAGAATCTGCAGGTTGCGTTCCGTATGAACAGCGGATGGACGATGGTCCATGTAAATATCCGTGTTCATGGAAGCGCCTGCTCCAATATCCAGTTCCTCGTGGACACGCCCATGCCACTGGAAATGCTGCCCGCTTCTGACAATCCGGGGACGATATTCCGAATGGACCACTACTAAAGCGGAACCCGCTTGGGAGGGCTGTGGAAATAGCCGGCTTCCCATCAAGATCACCTCTACACCGGCTTGTTCCTCCTTCAGTTGCCGTTTCAAGCGGGCCAGTTTCTCCGCTTCAGGTGCGGCCAGAAGCTCATCGGCATCCATCCAGATCACGTAAGGCATCGTCGCCTGTTCAAAGGAATAGTTGCGGGCCGCTGCGAAATCCTCATCCCACGGATAAGTGAACACCTTCTCTGTATACCAGCCTGCCACAGTGACAGTCCTGTCCGTCGATCCCGTATCCACAATAATGATCTCATCCATCAGGTCTCTGACCGAGTCCAGACAACGTCCTAACACAGCTTCTTCGTTCTTCACAATCATACACAGACTGAACAGACCTTCCTGTTCTGCTTCCATCTCCCCGCCTCCTGAGAATGATTCGATATACAAAAATATAAAAAAAGAAACCATCCCGCAAAGGATGGCCCTTAAGCTCGCTGCAAAATAAAGCAGGTTCCTTTCAGGATCAGGTTAATCTGTGAACAGACCATACAACACCTGGATCTGTAGCACCTAAATCCAAATTAAGCGCCAATCCATCTGGCTGATAGATGAGACTGATCACATCATTTGCCGCAAGCTCCACTTCACCTGCTAAGGTAACAGTACCGCTTCTAAGAAGTGTTCTAAGGGTTAAAGTTCCGGCGACAGCCACATCCAGTACCGGTAATAATCCGGTGACCAGATCTATAGCTGGAGCTGGCGTAGTTTTTTGGACCACTAATGACGGATTCACATCTGCACCTAACGCTGTGGTGACCGCAGCATCAAAAGCAAAGTTAATTGTAGCTTCAATAGAGTACCTGCCTGCTTCTGGAACGGTGTATTCACCCAAAACTGCATCGAATGCCGCATTGCCGTAATACGGCGACGTTTCTTCCCAGCCAACAAACGTGGCCGTGGTGCCTGTCACCAAGGTTGGCAGAAATACCGAGAAGCCTTCACCTGCTAATACAGGACCAGTCGTTCCTGTGACTCCTGTCATTCCTGTAAGCCCTGTAGCTCCCGTTTCCCCGGTAAGACCCGTGACTCCGGTGGCTCCTGTGGCTCCCGTTTCCCCGGTAAGACCCGTGACTCCGGTAGCTCCTGTGGCTCCCGTTTCCCCAGAAAGACCCGTGACTCCGGTAGCTCCTGTGGCTCCCGTTTCCCCAGTAAGACCCGTGACTCCGGTAGCTCCTGTGGCTCCCGTTTCCCCAGTAAGACCCGTGACTCCGGTAGCTCCTGTAAGACCTGTGTCTCCCCGAGCTCCTCCTCCGGGCCCTGTGGTTCCTTGGGGGCCTTGGAATCCTGTAGTTCCTGTAGGTCCAGGTTCTCCTGTTGTTCCTGTAGGTCCTGAGGCTCCTGTGGCTCCTGTGGCTCCTGATTCTCCTCCCCCTTGCCCGGTAGGTCCGGTAGGTCCTGCTGGTCCAGCTTCTCCTGGCGCCCCTGGTAATCCTGCCGGGCCTCTCTCTCCTGCCGGCCCTGTTGCTCCCGCCGGCCCTGTTGCTCCGCCGCTGCCACCTCTGTCTGCCCCTAACAATTCTTCCGATACTAAACGGTGTGCCGTTACCAATTGACCCGCTGCGTTCTTGCCCCATAGCGAGATCTGCACCGGCTCAACTTCCTCCGATGAATTCGGTGATGTAATAAATGTGAATTCATAAGCATTGACGTCGGCATAGTAATTCTTCGTGATTACCTGGTTCGCTGCAACATTGAGTAATTCGCTTACGTACATCACTCTCGTTCCGCCGGTCAATTGATAACCCTGAATGGTTAATGAGTACGCAGAAGCCTCGCTGCGGTTATCAATTTTGACTGTAACCTGCTGAGTAGGTCTCACTCCGTTCACAGGATTATTCTCAATAGGTCCTGTTGATAAAAAAGCCATTACATGGTCACATCCTTACAGATTTGGATTTCATTCCAGTATGCGCAGGGAATAATGCTCAACGGACAACCCCGGTCAGCAGCATACTTAATGATTAATATAGTAGTATTCAAGTGTACAGGTTTGGTGTGGACTTAGTGGATGAACTCATCAGAATGGGCTTCATCACCATCCACCAATTCTCCTCTGCTCTGTGAATACCAATATATGCTCCAAGTCCAGAATGTGTCCGTCAGTCAAGCTGGAACATTCTCTTCTGCGCTGTTCATGAATCTCAGCTACCCTCAACAAGAGATTCTTCTGCTATGCTGGACAAGTATTGTCCGTAGGTCAGCTTACGCAGCGGCCGGGCTAGCTCCAGCAGTTGCTCTCTGGTGATGTAGCCTTTATTGAAGGCAATCTCTTCGATGCAGGCCACGTAGAGCCCTTGCCGCTTCTGGACGGTCTCGACCAGATTAGCGGCCTCCAGCAGCGAATCCGGCGTTCCGGTATCCAGCCAAGCCATCCCCCGGCCGAACACCTCCACATTGAGTTGCCCTCTGTTTAAATATTCCTGGTTAACATCCGTAATCTCGATTTCACCGCGCCGCGAAGGCTTAATGTGTCTTGCAATCTCCACGACCTGCCGGTCATAGAAGTACAAGCCCGGCACTGCATAATGAGAACGGGGATACAGCGGCTTCTCTTCCAGTGCAACCACTCGACCCATGTTATCAAATTCCACAACGCCGTAGGCGGAAGGATCCTGCACATGGCAGCCGAAGATCGTGGCACCTTCCCGCCGCCGGACGGTTCTCTCCAGAATAGAGCTGAAGCTCTGTCCATAGAAAATGTTATCCCCCAGAATCATACACACATGATCCGCACCAATGAATTCCTCCCCGATCAGGAATGCCTCTGCAAGCCCCCGCGGCTGTTCCTGCACCGCATATTGAAAGGATAGTCCGAGCTGTTCGCCGGTGCCCAGAAGGTCCTGAAATAATCGGACATCTCTTCCGGTCGAGATGATCAGAATCTCCCGGATGCCTGCCAGCATCAAGACAGATAGCGGATAGTAAATCATAGGTTTGTCGTACACCGGAAGGATCTGCTTGGAGATCGACTTCGTTAACGGATGCAGCCTCGTCCCCGAGCCGCCCGCTAGAATAATTCCTTTCATCTATCCACGCTCCCCAATTCTTAACATTTCTCCCCTTGTCCCCTTGTTATGGAGTGAAGATCAACACCTTGGTTTCCGGAACCGTATGGGTTGATCTTCATTTATGTTATTGAATTTGGACTACACTTCTATTTGCTCTGTGTCTTGTAATGTCCGCTAGAGAAACTGTAATATAGCGGTACGAGAGAAGGATCACTGTCCGGATTATAATTAATGGTCCGAATTGAGAAATCCGCCATGCTAATTATATAAATGTTCTCCCACCCGATATTAACTAGATATTGGCTATCGCCAGTGAAATTCAGTGCACCGAGTTTGAAGATATCTGTCATTGGAATAGTCTGTGTCGTCTGATTGCTGGTTGATATCAGCTTGAGCTCCTGGGTTCCCTGTACACACACCCATCGTTCATCCGGTGACAGAATGATCGTATACTGATTGATAGGCCCCCGCAAACTGTTTAATAAGTTACCATTAATGTCGATACGGCTAACATTCAATGGGATATGGTTGTCAGGAGTTTCCCCATTGTCCATGATATAGGCTTCGCCGGATTTTAACTGACGAATCCCCCACGTGCTGTTATGACCAGCTGCAGGCTTTAAGCCGGTGTTACTGAAATTTCCAATCTCTGCGTAGACGTATAAAGTGTTCTTCATGGACGGTGTCAGCCGCACTTCCATACTGTCAGGCGTAACCACGAGTGGATTGGAGTAAGCCGTTCTTTCCAATGCGACCGAATAAGCTCCAAAAATATTCTCGGTAAGCGTTCCCGTTGCAATCTCATACGCATGAACCGCCGGATTATACTGACCCCCAACGAGTAAGAAAAAAGCATAACGGCTGTCAGGAGACACCGCAGAGTATTGTACAACGGATGTCGTGGAGAAGGTATCAATAATACTTCCATTGGCCAGATCAAAGACAATCGTCTGCACATTTCCAGTCGATATTCCAGTCGATATAAAAAGATGGCGCTGATCAGGGGTTAATAGCAGATCTAATACTTGCGCACCCAGGTTTAAATCCACTGTCCAATCGAGGGCGCGGGATTGAATATTGAACCGGTACAATTTATCTACAACCGCATAGTAAATGTACTTGTCGTCTCCTGAGGCGGCATAAGCTACTTGCCCTAAGAGAAAGTTGATACTAGGATCCACAGGGATTATTTGAATGGTAGCCGACCGGGCATCCAGGATTCCAACCCCACCATCCTTCAGAAAATAAGCCGTTGCCTCGCTGACGACGTAAGGTGTCCCGCTGCCCATTACCTCTGCCGCCAGATACCGGTTCTCCATAATCAGAGAGAGCGCACTCGGAATATTTAAGTCAATTTGCACTTGAACAGAATAGACTCCCGGTCCGGCTTCGGGGATATGCGTCAGGCTGAACGGGAATTGCACACTGGCTCTTTTGCCGGGATCAGCTTCACCGCTGCCATAGCCTTGGACGATGGACCTGAATTCAAATGAGCGGATCACTGCATTATTGTAGAGAACATTGATTGAAAGAGGAATTCGAACAGCTTCTGCCAGCGGGAGATAGGAGACGCGGAGATCCCCTTGTAGTTGTACGCGTTGTCCGGCCTTCGTCTGCAATGTATCCAGGGTGAGAACCGTTTGTAGCTCAGAGGTCAATACCTGTGAATCAGCACGATATTGATATAAGGGAGAGGGCACGGATTCGCCTGTCGCTCCGGTTGCACCGGAAGAACCTGCCGGTCCCGTCGGGCCTTTGCTGCCGGTACCTGTCGGTCCAAGTGCGCCCCGCAGACCTTCCACCCCTTGTGAGCCTTGCGGTCCTTTGACACTATACCCTGTAGTCCCTGTTACGGCTATTCCGGTTGCACCGGTAGGACCAATTCCTGTGAGCCCTGTCATCCCGGTCAGACCAGTCGGACCGTAACCTGCTGTGCCTGTGAAGCTTGCGGGAAGCCCAGGTTCGCCTGTATCTCCTGTCGGACCGGTCACTCCGTACCCTGTTGCCCCTGTTGCCCCTGTCACGCCCTTATTGCCGTAATCACCGCCGCCGCCCCTCGTACCTTGGGTGCCAGTCGTTCCAGTCGGGCCGGTCGGACCGGTATGCCCCGTGGCGGCTCTAACGGCATGAACAGAAGCTATCCCTGCAACGGCTCTGCCTATAGAAGGATCTGCCTTGACGTTAATATAGCTGACGACCCGGACTCGTATAGTGTACGCATACGTTCCCGGATTCGCCGAATGGTTGACCGTAACTTGTAAGGTTCTGGTAGTCTCTCCCGTTCCGGTATGGGACAGCGTGACCAGTTGAGTCTGCAGTACACTGCCGGAGAGCATCGTTTCCAGCTCAATCCGCAGCAAGGATGGACCGGAAGTCACTGCCTGGAAGATAACAGGAATCTGGAACGTTACATGCGCCTTAGGCTGCGCTGCAACAATGTCAAGTGTCTCTGCCAGGTGAATAGCCGGTCCCGGTGTTCCCAGAGGGAGAGTGGTTAGATTCGACATCACTTCACCGCCTTTGATATTCTCTGCAACATCAGATGCTGTCAGGTATTACCGTTGAAGATAAGGTGCATTGATTAATATAGACATCCCTTTGATCTTGTTCCTCACCAACAACCAATATGGATAACGACAGGGTCGTTGCCGGGCCATCATACATAACGTAAAATGGTAAAACCTGTGCAGTTCGAAATAAATCCGTTTGTTTCTGCCAATAATCTGTATACAGATACAATGTGTTCTGGGCAGTATCCGTAAGTGTAATTGTCATTTCCAATCCATTATTCTCTATAATTGAGTTACTCCAATATTCGATTTCTACCATCCCCTCTATTTGGCAACGGCTGCTTCCAGGATTCACCGGGAGAGATGCAATCAAGAAAGGCTCATTATAATTCACTGTGATGGAGGGACTGCTTCTTGTGTAAGTTAATGTTGGAATAAAAACTTCATTCGCTCCCGCTCCTGTAGGCCCTCTGGCACCTTCTGGCCCAGGATCTCCCTGCTCACTGCCTGCCCCGGGCGGACCCGTGAAGCCTGTAGGCCCAGTTCCACCGTCTGGCCCAGTGTCACCTGTTATTCCAGGACCGGTGGCTCCGACAGCCCCCATCCCTGTAACTCCTGTTGCTCCTGTGACTCCTATTCCGGTGGCACCGGTGGCTCCGGTAGGTCCATTGAGTGCTCCCATATAGGTTGTTGCCCCTGTGGGTCCTGTAGGACCTGTCAGGCCGGTTGGGCCTGTAAGCGAGACGCCATCCTCGCCCATTCTCCCCTCGCCACCAGATAGACCGGTACGTCCGGTTAGACCAGTGGGTCCTGTTGGGCCTGGAGGACCTATCGGACCATTGAATATAACAGGCCCTGGTCCCGTCTGGACTAGAGGGGAGCCGACCCGAATATCCGAGGCGATGTTCTGAGCATGCAGCAGTTTCATTCTCAGTTCGTATTGGTGAATACCTGCAGGCAGTTCATCGGTGAATCTGACGGTGGCTTCAGTCTGAACAAGGCCAGCGGCCAAGGCTGTTGATTCTATCGATACACCCAGAGTTTCAGCAAGTGCATTAGCTCTCCATAGTTCAACATTTAAATGCAAATGATAATAACCAGGGGACCGTATATCCAGAAGCATTGGAATCGACAACTGCACTTGCGCAGATGCATACGGCTGTTCCACATCCGTCCGGATATCCGTAAGCACAAGCTCATTGCCGCTCTCAAGAGGAAGCGACGAATAGATGTCCATGTATATTCAACTCCTTTATTACTCAGATGCTGTTCTTCTGTACGATTCTTGAACAGATAGTTCAGTTCCCTCTTAGGAATACCTTCGCAGTTGCATTAAAGGATTCATAGCTGATAGTTGTGTTTGGAGTTATCGTACTAGCTGTAGCCGACAATGTGTAGCTGTGAAGACCTAATGGCGGATGATCATCAATGGCATAGAAGAACAGCGATTGTTCGGAAGGAATGGAATTAGATGATGGATCATTCGAATAATTATAGAACAACATCCAATTAAACAAAGCGCCTTCAGGAAGGTTGACTCCATCACGTTGTATCACATAAACAATATTATTGCTGTATTCGTAATCCGGGGGATTCCCGTAGCTGATCTGTAGAGTGCCAGCTACAACTACACATTGATCAGTCGAGGTAACCAGTACTGGCGGAAGTTGGCCTACAAGCTCACTCTCTTCTGGACTGCTCGACAGCAGAGCATCACTCACAACTACCGGCAATGCACGGCTGGGTCCGGTTACACCTGTGGGGCCAGTTGTCCCTGTATTACCGGTAAATCCTGAACCTGGACCTGTGTACCCGGTCTCCCCCCTTGCTCCGGTCGTTCCTGTCGGGCCCTGCAGTCCATACCCGGTCATACCCGTGGCTCCGATTCCTGTCATTCCGTTTGGACCGGCAGGTCCCACCCCGGTAGTTCCCGTAGGGCCCGTTGGTCCGGTTACGCTTTCCGATCCGGTCGCCACAACCACGCCCGTAGCTCCAGTGGGTCCCTTAGGTCCCTTCGTTCCCTTGATCCCAGGGCCGGTTGTACCGGTCGGACCGGTGCTCCCGGTCGGACCGTTAGGCCCACGTGTACCACGTGGACCTTGCGTACCCGTTGGTCCGGTCGGACCGATGTCATCCTCGTCAGCCGCGACTCCTTGTACAGAGACTGTAGGGAGGCCGGCCAGCGGATTCGCCGCAATATTCTGTGAAGACAGAACCCTCAGCTCCACTTCAAAGGATTGCTCCCATTGACCAAAGCTCCCTGTAATACTTGCATTCACATCCGCAATTAGCGCTTCCCCTGCGTTGCCGCTGCCGATATAAGGCTCGGTCAGAGTCTGAAGCATCGTTCCATCTTTCAGAACAGACAGCCCGACGATTAGGTGATAATTGCCGGTCTCCGCCGGCTTGAACGACAGAGGCACACTGAAATCAATTTGGAACGAGGGATGACTCTCTTCCAGCAATACCGGACTTGCCAGCCGGATTGCCGGTCCCGGACTTCCCAGTTGCACCGGAATTAATGATGACATGTGAACACAACCCTTCTGTCACTTTATAATTCGCCTTGTCCGCTTGATGTGAAAACAGATTAATCCCCGTAGTTTCAGAAACCACAGGGATTGACCTAAGCATAACTTGTGCAGCGCGCGTAACCTCGCTTTATTTACTCTGCGTTTTGTAAGCTCCGCTGGAGAGGGTGTAGTTCAGCGGCCGATTAGCTGGTTCTGGCGGAAGGCCAAAGGTTCGGATTGAACGATCCTCTAAGCTTATCGTGTAAATATGTTGAGTCCCTATAACAACTAGAAAACTACTGTCTCTTGTGAAGTTGACTCCTCCCCGGAAGGTTTGATCCGTTATTGCGGGGAATGAACTTCCTGCTAAAGTATTAGAATCAAGTACAGAGAGACCATATGCGCTTTGGATGCAAACAAACTGCTGATCCGGTGATAGAACCAGCGAGTATAATGGAACTCCAAATTGTACCAACAAATAATCTCCATTGGGTCTAAGAAGGTTGACATTAGCATACTGCACCGAATTATTTGGATCTACCCCGTTATCTATGGTTATACAATTTCCGTTATTTAACTGCACAATGCCCCATGACCCGTTACCGGATGTAGTTCTGAGACCCTTGTTATTGAAGTTACCAACCTCCGCGTGAGCATAAAAGACTTGTGCCAGACCTGGAGTAAACCTCACCTCGGTACTGTCAGGTGATACTACCAGCGGGTTGGAGTAGCCTGGATATAACTGAGGCTGAATAGGATACAATCCATTGAAGATATTCCGCTCCAGTGTTCCCAGGGCAATGTTATAGGCATGAACCTCACCCGTATAGATATAGAAGAAGGCATAGCGGCTGTCTGGAGAAGCGGCGGAGAAGAGAACATTCGATTCCAGCGTCAGCGTTCGGACGGTAACACTGTTCACCAGATCATACACCTGCACCTGGGGACTGGCTTCATCCGAGATGAACAGATATCTCTGGTCAGGCGTAAGCAGCAGATCTGTTGCCTGCATATCCTGATTCAGATCGATTCCCCAGTTCACCACTTGGGCCTTTGTGTCGAACTGGTATAACCTGTCTTGTACCGCATAGTAAATGTCATCACCTGTTGAAGCGGCATAAGCTGCATTCGCGTTGAACTGGATATTGGGATCCATCGGAACCGATTGGGTGGGACCAACCAATGCATTGATGGTTTGCACCCCGCCCGCAGCCAGGAAATAAGCGTAACTGTTCGGGGAGGAGATGGTGCCGACATCGACTGCCTCTGCCACAAGATACCGGTTCTCCGCCGTCAGCGTCACATTATCCTGTGGATTAGAGTTCTGCGACAAAAATACAGTATATGTTCCTGTACCGGGTTCGGGGGCATGCGTCAGGCTAAAAGGAATCTGTACGCTGGCCCGTTGTCCGGGATCAGGCATATCGCTCCCATAGCCCTGGACTATTGTCTGAAAGTTAAACGAGTGGAAGAAGGAATTGATAGAAAAGTTATATGCAAAGCCAATAGTAACAGAAATTCTTGTAGCTACTGAGAGCGGGAGATACGTGATTCGGACATTACCCTGTAATAGAACGCGTTGTCCGGCCATAGTCTGCACGTTCGAGGTTAGAAAAACTCGCGGAGAATCAGTCAACACCATCGGATCAGTACGATATTGATATTGGGCAGGAGACAGCGGTTCGCCGGTTGAGCCGGTTGCACCAGTAGCGCCGGCTGGCCCTCTTGGGCCTGGACCCATCGTCCCTGTTGGTCCCGGCGCTCCTTGCAGACCTTCCTTCCCTGGTGCACCCTGCGTCCCCTTCACACTCGTACCTGTCGCACCTGTCACCGCATTACCGGTTGCACCTGTCGGACCTACTACGGTCAAGCCCGTCGCCCCTGTTGGACCAGTGGGCCCAGTGCCGATTCCGCCAGTGACGCTTGCGGGAGGGCCTGGTTCACCTGTATCTCCTGTCGGACCGGTCGCTCCATATCCTGTAGCTCCTGTCACGCCCTTGTTACCGTAACCGCCGCCGTCTCCCCTTTGGCCTTGGGTGCCGGTCGTTCCAGTAGGGCCGGTCGGACCGGTAATTCCTGTAGCAGCCCGAATTGCCTGAACAGAAGCTATCCCTGCAACAGCTCTGCCTATATAAGGATCGGCCTTGATGTTAATATAACTGACTACCCGAGCTCGTATAGTGTAGGCATACGTTCCCGGATAAGCCGGGTGGTTGACTGTAACTTGTATTGTTCTTGCAGTCTCCTCAGTTCCATTATTGGACAGCGTGACTAATTGAGTCTGCAGCACACTGCCGGAGAGCATCGTCTCCAGTTCAATCCGCAGCAGGGATTCGCCTGGAGAGCTGCTCTGGAAGATAACAGGGATATGAAAGGTCACATGCGCCTGAGGCTGAGCTGCAGTGATTTCGAGCGTCTCTGCCAGGTGAATAGCCGGGCCCGGCGCTCCCAAAGGGAGAGTTGTTAGATTCGACATAATTTCACCGCCTTAGATATAGTACGTAATGCTAGTTATTCGGAATTACCGTGGAAGTTAAGACAGCTGGAAGAATCACGATAATTAATCGTTCTTGATCATCACCGGTAATTACTTCAGTTAGCGTCAATGTAGTCGGTGGCCCGTCATACATAACGGTAAATGGAAATGTCTGAGCGAATTCAACATATTCAGGACCTTGTTTCTGCCAATAATCAGTATACTGATACAATGTATTTCCAACAGAATCAGTAAGTGTGATGGTTAACCGTATGCCAGAATTTAATCGAGGAGATGGTTTCCAAAACCATAAGCCTACAATCCCCTCTATTTGGCATCGTCCACTTCCAGGATCCACCTGGAGAGATGCAAGCAGTTCGGGCTTATTAATAAACCCTACATCCCCTGGTGAAACTTTGTAAGTCAATATTGGAATAGATGCTCCATCCGCTAAGGTTCCTGTATGTCCCCTGGCACCTTGGGGTCCAGTTCCCCCCGTTTCGTTACCTGATCCGGGCGGACCGTTGAAGCCTGTGAGTCCTGTCGGACCATCTGGTCCGGTATCGCCAGTAATTGCTGTACCCGTTGCTCCGGCACTTCCCACACCCGTAGGTCCGGTTGCCCCTGTAACCCCTGTTCCGGTTGCTCCGGTTACACCGGTGGGTCCGGCAAAGTTTCCTACATAGCCGGTTGTCCCTGTTGGACCCGTTGCTCCGGTTAGCCCGGTCGGGCCTGTAAGCGAGACGCCATCCTCTCCCATTCTCCCGGCGCCCCCAGATAGACCGGTACGTCCGGTTAGACCAGTGGGTCCTGTTGGACCTGGAGGACCTATAGGACCGTTGAATATGACGGGTCCCGGACCGGTCTGTAACCGGGGGGAGCCCACCCGGATATCCGAAGCGATATTCTGATAATGGAGCAGCTTCACTCTTAGCTCGTATTGATGAATGCCTGCGGGCAGTACATCATTGAATCTGACCGTTGATTCTGTCTGAACCAGTCCGGCAGACAGTGCTGTGGATTCTATGAATACATCACGTATCTCAACAAGAGCGTTAGCCCTCCATAGTTCAACATTTAGGTGCAGATGATAATAACCGGGGGACAGAATATCCAGCAGCAATGGAATCGACAACTGTAATTCCGCAGATGCATACGGCTGCTCCAAGTCTGCACGGATATCCGTGAGCACCAGCACATTGCCGGCTCCAAGGGGAAGCGACGAATAGATGTTCATGCATGTTTCAACTCCTTTATGTCTCAGTTGCCTCTTTGGAATACCTTTGCAGATGCATTGAAGGATCTATAGCTGATTGTTGTATTGTCAGACACATCATAGATATGAACGCGCAACGTATAGTTGTGAAGACCCGGGGGCGGATTCTCATCAATCGCATAGAAGGACAGTAATTCTTCAGAAGGATCGTAATTAGATGCCGGATTAATTGAATAATTGAATATTTTTGACCAAAAAAAGAAACCGTTAGTATCAAGTTCCTGACCATCTCGACGCACTTCATATAGAAGATTGTTATTGTAATGGTCATTAGAGGGATTCCCGTACATTATCTGAAGAGTACCCGATATGACTACACATTGATCTGTCGAATTGATCTGTACCGCCGAAAGTTGCCCCACAATTTCACTTTCGATGGGACTGCTCGACAGCAGAATATTGCTCACAACGAGTGGTAACGCCCGGCCTGGTCCGGTTACACCTGTGGGTCCTGTCGTCCCCGTGTCTCCAGTAATACTGGATCCGGGCCCCGGATTCCCGGTCATGCCAGTGCGTCCGGTCATTCCTGCCGGTCCAGGCACCCCATATCCGGTCATACCGGTGGCTCCAATTCCTGTCGCTCCCGTTGGCCCGGTTACTCCTATCCCGGCAAGACCTGTTGCGCCTGTAGCTCCGGTTCCGCTCCCCTCTCCCGTTGCCACCACTACACCCGTAGCCCCTGTGGGTCCCTTTGGTCCCTTCGTTCCCATGATGCCAGGGCCGGTTATCCCGATCGGACCGGTGGTGCCCGTTGGACCTTTCGTACCTTTCGTACCATAGGGACCTTGTGAACCGGTTGGTCCCGTCGGACCGAATTCATCAGCATCAGCCGCGGATCCTTGTACTGAGACTGCTGGAAGACCAACCAGCGGATTCGCCGCAATATTCTGTGAAGACAGAATACGCAGCTCCAGTTCAAAGGACTGCACGCCTTGCCCGAAGCTCCCCTTAATACTTGCATTCAGATCAGCAACCAGCGCTTCTCCGGCGTTGCTGTTGCCGATATAGGGTTCAGTAAGGCTATGGATGATATTTCCGTCTTTCAGAACAGATAACCCGATGATCAGGTGATAATTGCCGGACACTTCCGGCTTGAACGACAGAGGCACACTGAAATCAATTTGGAAGTAGGGATGACTCTCTTCCAGCAATACCGGACTTGACAGCCTGATTGCCGGTCCCGGACTTCCCAGTTGCACCGGAATTAATGATGACATATAGACACAACCCTTCTTTCACTTTCATATTTGCTTGCCATTTGCGAACGGCAGAACTATTCAATCAACACCCCCAATACCAGTTTATGCTGCCTATAGATTGTCCAAGTCCATGCTATGCAGAATATTCATGGACCTCTCTGGTCCGGCAGCACATAGTATTCTATGCCGCTGAAGCCATGGGGTCTGGATTATTCGGCCACCAGCTCTAAAAAGGCGGATTCATTAGTCAATTATTAATATCCACACGCAGAAAAGCGCCAGAATTCAATTCTGGCGCATCTCGCTATAAAAAGATCATTTAATTAATCCTGATCAATTGGATGTTGGCATAGAAAGTGCCCTCACCTATAACGTCATTAGTATTATTAACTAACGCCACACCTTGTTCGGCTGTTGTCCCTATGATACCGGCTCCCGCTACGGTTGCAATTGCCGTATTGTTTAGTGTTGAGGATGCTATAGAACCAGTAACACCTTCTATTAGAGCTCCAGACGTCAGATCTACGGTCCACAATTGAAATTCCATGGTGTCCAGGCTATTATTCTGAGCATTGACATAGTATTGGACCAGGACTGTAGAATCAGCAGGCAAAGTAAAAAACTGATTTGTATCATTTATAGTAATAGCACCGCTTTCCGGTCCGGTTACGCTCCAGGTCACCATTTCATCAAACCCAACTTGAAACTCAGTAGAGATCGCAGAGAAGAAATCTGCGAAGAAGGCAAGACCCGTTAAGCCGGTCATCCCGGTCATGCCAGTCAGCCCGGTTAAGCCGGTTACACCGGTCAGCCCGGTTTCACCTGTTAAGCCGGTTAGCCCTGTAGCACCCGTTATGCCGGTGGCACCCGTTATACCGGTTACGCCAGTCTCTCCGGTTAAGCCTGTCAGTCCAGTCAGCCCGGTTAAGCCTGTGGCCCCCGTCTCCCCGGTTAGCCCCGTTAAGCCGGTTACTCCGGTTAGCCCGGTTAACCCCGTAGCTCCGGTTAGTCCAGTCTCTCCTGTCGGCCCCGTTAAGCCAGTCACTCCGGTCAATCCCGTCAGCCCCGTGGCTCCTGTCTCTCCCGTTTGACCAGTTATTCCTGCGGGACCTTGGATACCCTGAATGCCCTGCTCTCCTTGAGGTCCTGGAGGCCCGCCCGGATTCCCCGTAGCCCCCGTTGCACCCGTAGGCCCTACCATTATTGAAGCGTTCAGCACCGTCTCCAGCTTGTTGGTAAGAATGAATTCCTTCTTCACAATATCCCGCATCATATTTCTTACACTGTCGTTCATAGCCAGCACATCGCCAATGGTCGCTTCAGGAGCTGTAACTCCGGGTAAGGTACCCAGGATATATTGCAGCTTCTCTCCTTCGGCATTGATAATGTGGCTGAGTCCCAATTCTTCCATCGCAATGGAGGACAGCAGCAGGTTAACGGCATCATCCCTAGCAATGCTTATGGTTGGGGTGATGTTAGGCAGATTCGCCTGAGACATATGATCAACTCCTCTAGGTTAGTGGGCTTAGAACAATTTAAGAATAGATATCGAGGCATTAACATCTGTAATTGTACCGGCGCCGCTATTAATCATAACTAATGTATTCACTGCTTCACCAGTAACGGTGGGGAAAATACTCCCGCCCACTATAAGATTAGAAGTGGCAGCGACAGCTGTATGATACGATATTGCTTCGCTAGCTGGAAGGGTAGCCCCATTGAGCGTAAGGGCAACGCTAAAATTCTCCCCTGTCGGAGTAGAAGCATTAGCTGAATAATGAACGTAGTAGGTTGCCGGTTCCAAAACGCCTAGAACATCGTTATTTTGCAGATTGAAACCACCTATACTACGGCTGATATTGGAACCAGTGGAATAAGCATCGGCATCAAAGACTATTGGACCTCTTGGACCTATTGGACCTCCTGAAGTAAGGGTGGACAACCACCGGTCAATAGGCGGCTCACCTGTTCCTCCGGTTACTCCGGTCAAGCCGGTTACTCCTGTAACTCCTGTTAGACCCGTTAGGCCAGTAGCCCCCGTCTCTCCCGTTAGCCCCGTAACGCCAGTTACTCCCGTTACTCCTGTTAGTCCCGTGAGTCCGGTAGCTCCCGTCTCTCCGCTTTGCCCTGTTACGCCAGTCTCGCCTGTTTCTCCTGTCAGACCCGTTAACCCGATAGCCCCGGACTCCCCAGTGAGGCCAGTTGCCCCGGTCAATGCGGTCAATCCAGTGGCCCCAGTTATACCTGTAGCCCCTGTTGCCCCTGAAGGTCCCTCTATGCCTGGGAAGCCGCTAACTCCCGTGGTACCGCTCGGGCCATCGTCTCCAGTCTCTCCTATTTCGCCTTGCAGACCTCTTGGACCGATCGGACCCTCGTCTGGTCCTGTTACGCCTGTGGCTCCGATCCCGCCATAATCAACCGGTGCTGCAAGCAGACTCTCTAACTGGCTGGTCTGCAGCCAGGCGCTTTTCACCGTTTCCCCCAGCATACTACGGATACTATCAGTGATGTCCTGAAGATTGGAGATGTTCACCACCGGGGCAGTAACTCCAGGAAGAGTGCCGAGCGCGTACTGCATCTTCTCCCCTTCTGCATTAATTACATGGCTAAGTCCTAACTCTTCCATGGCGATGGCTGCCATCATCATGTTGATGGCATCGCTCCGGGTGAGTGTAATGGTTGGTGTAATGTTAGGCAGATTAGCTTGAGACAAATTAATCCTCTCCTTTCTGGTTTAGAATAGTCCATCATATGCCGCTCTGTACGATTGGTTCGGCAATTCGTCCAGGCTATGTAAGAAAAAACTGATATGTGTTACAGTTCTTATTATGTGAGAAAAGACCAGCCCAAATCAGGCTGGTCTTCATGAGAAACAAATTTAATAATTACAATCAAGGAAAATTCAGCTCAACTGAATTATAGTGACCTTGGCAGGGAAGAAGCCATAATAAACTCCATCCATATCAACAGTTAAAGCAGTCCCTTCATATACAAGCGCAAGTTGAATTGTTACTGGTTCATCCGCTTCTAAAATATAGGTTCCATTAAGATTAGAAGGCAGAGTGTTTATTGGAGCGGTAACTATTGATGTAGATTCTGGTGAACCATTATTAATCAATTCCAGACCTGCTGGTCTTGTATCAGAAGATAGGATGATGGCTTGATACATGATCAAATAATTTCCGGCTTCTACTACAAACTCATTAGTATCAGTAATTCCTGGCCCTATAGAAGTACCATTGCTGGATGTATAAACGATACTAAAGTGTGGAATAGGGAAATGATCACTTGTTGCCACCGTATTTCCCTCTGTGAGAACAAACTGGGCGTAATTCTGGGACAGAGCACCAGTCGGACCTACAAGACCAATACCCGTTGGTCCAGTCGCTCCCGTTAATCCAGTGACGCCAGTCGCTCCTGTTGCCCCTGTGAGACCTGTTGCTCCTGTCTCACCCGTAAGACCCGTTGCACCAGTTTCTCCCGTCAGGCCTGTTGTTCCTGTTGCTCCCGTTAACCCAGTGACGCCAGTCGATCCTGTTACCCCTGTGAGACCCGTTGCTCCGGTATCTCCAGTGAGTCCTGTTGCTCCCGTTGCCCCTGTTAATCCTGTAATCCCTGTTAAACCAGTGTTACCATCCTCACCTTTTGAACCTGGGCCTCCATTTATTCCGTCTTTACCTGCTTTCCCTGTTGTGCCCGTCACTCCCGTCATACCTGTTGGACCTGTTGGACCAGTCAGACCTGTTTGACCCGTCGCACCTGTTTCAACAACACTTAATCCAGTAACTCCTGTTGGACCAGTCACACCTGTAACTCCAGTGGCTCCAGTTTCACCAGTCAGCCCTGTCGCTCCGGTCTCACCAGTCAGCCCCGTCGCTCCAGTCTCTCCCGTAAGCCCCGTTGCTCCAGTCTCTCCTGTAAGCCCTGTCGCTCCCGTTTCTCCTGTGAGCCCTGTCGCTCCAGTCTCACCTGTAAGCCCCGTCGCTCCGGTCTCGCCAGTCAGCCCTGTCGCTCCGGTCTCTCCTGTAAGCCCTGTCGCACCAGTCTCACCTGTAAGCCCCGTCGCACCAGTCTCACCTGTAAGCCCCGTCGCACCAGTCTCACCAGTCAGCCCTGTCGCCCCGGTCTCTCCCGTGAGTCCTGTCGCTCCAGTCTCTCCGGTCAGCCCCGTTGCTCCAGTCTCTCCCGTCAGCCCCGTCGCCCCGGTCTCTCCCGTCAGCCCCGTTACTCCGGTCTCACCAGTCAGCCCCGTCGCTCCAGTCTCTCCCGTGAGCCCAGTCGCTCCAGTCTCTCCCGTGAGACCTGTCGCACCGGTCTCACCTGTGAGCCCAGTCGCTCCGGTCTCGCCAGTCAGCCCTGTCGCTCCGGTTTCTCCCGTCAGCCCCGTCGCCCCGGTCTCTCCCGTCAGCCCCGTTGCTCCGGTCTCTCCCGTCAGCCCCGTCGCACCAGTCTCTCCTGTAAGCCCCGTTGCTCCGGTCTCTCCTGTAAGCCCTGTTGCACCAGTCTCACCTGTAAGCCCCGTTGCACCAGTCTCACCTGTAAGCCCCGTTGCTCCGGTCTCTCCCGTGAGTCCTGTCGCTCCCGTTTCTCCTGTGAGCCCTGTTGCACCAGTCTCACCTGTAAGCCCCGTCGCACCAGTCTCGCCAGTCAGCCCCGTCGCTCCAGTCTCGCCAGTAAGCCCCGTTGCTCCGGTCTCTCCCGTGAGTCCTGTCGCTCCCGTTTCTCCTGTGAGCCCTGTTGCACCAGTCTCACCTGTAAGCCCCGTCGCTCCAGTCTCACCTGTAAGCCCCGTCGCACCAGTCTCGCCAGTCAGCCCCGTCGCTCCAGTCTCGCCAGTCAGCCCCGTCGCTCCAGTCTCGCCAGTAAGCCCCGTTGCTCCGGTCTCTCCCGTGAGTCCCGTTGCTCCAGTCTCGCCAGTCAGCCCCGTTGCTCCGGTCTCGCCAGTCAGCCCCGTTGCACCAGTCTCTCCGGTCAGCCCCGTTGCTCCGGTCTCTCCCGTCAGTCCTGTCGCCCCGGTCTCTCCCGTCAGTCCTGTCGCCCCGGTCTCTCCCGTCAGCCCTGTCGCCCCGGTCTCTCCCGTCAGCCCTGTCGCCCCGGTCTCTCCCGTCAGCCCTGTCGCCCCGGTCTCTCCCGTAAGACCCGTTGCTCCGGTTTCTCCCGTCAGCCCCGTCGCTCCGGTCTCACCAGTCAGTCCCGTCGCTCCGGTCTCTCCCGTGAGCCCCGTCGCCCCGGTCTCTCCCGTAAGCCCGTTGCTCCGGTTTCTCCCGTCAGCCCCGTCGCTCCGGTCTCACCAGTCAGTCCCGTCGCTCCGGTCTCTCCCGTGAGCCCCGTCGCCCCGGTCTCTCCCGTAAGCCCTGTTGCACCAGTCTCTCCCGTGAGCCCCGTTGCACCAGTCTCA
Source organism: Paenibacillus sp. FSL R7-0128 (assembly GCF_038002245.1). Classification (NCBI taxonomy): domain Bacteria; kingdom Bacillati; phylum Bacillota; class Bacilli; order Caryophanales; family Paenibacillaceae; genus Paenibacillus; species Paenibacillus sp. FSL R7-0128. The sequence goes on from NZ_JBBOCD010000001.1 coordinate 5,427,422, forward strand.
CCAGTCAGCCCCGTCGCCCCGGTCTCACCAGTGAGCCCCGTCGCCCCGGTCTCTCCCGTCAGCCCTGTCGCTCCAGTCTCTCCCGTGAGCCCTGTTGCACCAGTCTCACCTGTAAGCCCCGTCGCCCCAGTCTCACCAGTCAGCCCTGTCGCTCCGGTCTCTCCGGTCAGCCCTGTCGCTCCAGTCTCTCCCGTCAGCCCCGTCGCTCCGGTCTCTCCCGTCAGCCCCGTTGCTCCGGTCTCTCCCGTAAGCCCTGTTGCTCCGGTCTCTCCCGTAAGCCCTGTTGCACCAGTCTCACCAGTCAGCCCCGTTGCTCCAGTCTCTCCCGTGAGCCCCGTCGCTCCAGTCTCTCCCGTAAGCCCTGTCTCTCTCCTGTAAGCCCAGTTGCTCCGGTCTCTCCTGTAAGCCCTGTTGCACCAGTCTCTCCTGTAAGCCCCGTTGCACCAGTCTCTCCTGCTGTCCTCCGGTCTCTCCCGTAAGCCCCGTTGCTCCAGTCTCTCCCGTGAGCCCCGTCGCTCCAGTCTCTCCGGTCAGCCCCGTCGCTCCAGTCTCACCAGTCAGTCCTGTCGCCCCAGTCTCTCCTGTGAGCCCCGTCGCCCCGGTTTCTCCTGTAAGCCCTGTTGCTCCAGTCTCTCCCGTAAGACCTGTTGCACCCGTTTCACCTGTGAGCCCTGTTGCTCCTGTCTCTCCTGTAAGCCCCGTTGCTCCGGTCTCTCCCGTCAGCCCAGTTGCACCAGTCTCACCTGTGAGCCCTGTCGCTCCAGTCTCTCCCGTAAGCCCAGTCGCCCCGGTCTCTCCCGTAAGACCCGTTGCTCCCGTTTCTCCAGTCAGCCCCGTCGCTCCGGTCTCACCAGTCTTACTCCTGTTTCCCCGGTAAGCCCCGTTTCTCCTGTAAGCCCTGTCGCTCCAGTCTCTCCTGTAAGCCCCGTTGCTCCGGTCTCTCCCGTCAGCCCTGTCGCTCCAGTCTCTCCTGTAAGCCCCGTCGCTCCCGTTTCTCCCGTCAGCCCTGTCGCTCCCGCTTCTCCGGTCAGCCCTCTCCCGTTTCTCCGGTCAGCCCAGTCGCTCCAGTCTCACCTGTAAGCCCTGTTGCTCCGGTCTCTCCCGTCAGCCCTGTTGCTCCCGTTTCACCTGTGAGCCCTGTTGCGGTTTCTCCCGTAAGCCCCGTCGCTCCAGTCTCTCCCGTAAGCCCCGTCGCTCCAGTCTCACCCGTAAGCCCCGTCGCTCCAGTCTCACCCGTAAGCCCCGTCGCTCCAGTCTCGCCAGTCAGCCCCGTCGCACCAGTCTCTCCGGTGAGCCCCGTCGCTCCAGTCTCTCCCGTAAGCCCTGTTGCACCAGTCTCTCCTGTAAGCCCTGTTGCTCCGGTCTCTCCTGTAAGCCCTGTTGCACCAGTCTCTCCCGTAAGACCCGTTGCTCCGGTTTCTCCAGTCAGCCCCGTCGCTCCGGTCTCACCAGTCAGCCCCGTTGCTCCGGTCTCTCCTGTAAGCCCCGTCGCTCCCGTTTCTCCCGTCAGCCCTGTCGCCCCAGTCTCTCCTGTAAGCCCTGTCGCTCCCGTTTCTCCGGTAAGCCCTGTCGCTCCAGTCAGTCCTGTTGCTCCCGTTTCACCTGTGAGCCCTGTTGCTCCCGTTTCACCTGTGAGCCCTGTTGCTCCCGTTTCTCCCGTAAGCCCCGTTGCTCCAGTCTCTCCCGTAAGCCCCGTCGCTCCAGTCTCGCCAGTCAGCCCCGTTGCTCCGGTCTCTCCCGTGAGCCCCGTCGCTCCCGTTTCTCCCGTAAGCCCTGTCGCTCCAGTCAGTCCTGTTGCTCCCGTTTCACCTGTGAGCCCTGTTGCACCAGTCTCACCAGTCAGCCCCGTTGCACCAGTCTCACCAGTCAGCCCTGTTGCTCCCGTTTCTCCCGTAAGCCCCGTCGCTCCAGTCTCGCCAGTCAGCCCCGTTGCTCCAGTCTCTCCGGTGAGCCCTGTCGCTCCGGTCTCGCCCGTCAGCCCCGTTGCTCCGGTCTCGCCCGTGAGTCCTGTCGCTCCCGTTTCTCCTGTGAGCCCCGTTGCTCCAGTCTCTCCCGTAAGCCCCGTCGCACCAGTCTCACCCGTAAGCCCCGTCGCACCAGTCTCTCCGGTGAGACCTGTCGCTCCGGTCTCGCCCGTGAGTCCTGTCGCTCCCGTCGCTCCAGTCTCGCCAGTCAGCCCCGTTGCACCAGTCTCTCCGGTGAGCCCCGTTGCTCCGGTCTCGCCAGTCAGCCCCGTTGCTCCGTCGCTCCGGTCTCTCCTGTAATTCCTGTCGCTCCCGTTTCTCCTGTGAGCCCCGTTGCTCCGGTCTCTCCCGTGAGTCCCGTTGCTCCGGTCTCTCCCGTCAGCCCCGTCGCTCCGGTCTCACCAGTCAGTCCCGTCGCTCCGGTCTCGCCAGTCAGTCCCGTTGCACCAGTCTCACCAGTCAGCCCCGTCGCCCCGGTCTCTCCTGTGAGCCCTGTCGCTCCAGTCTCACCTGTAAGCCCCGTCGCCCCAGTCTCACCAGTCAGCCCTGTCGCTCCGGTCTCTCCGGTCAGCCCTGTCGCTCCAGTCTCTCCCGTCAGCCCCGTCGCTCCGGTCTCTCCCGTCAGCCCTGTTGCACCAGTCTCTCCCGTAAGCCCCGTTGCTCCGGTCTCTCCTGTAAGCCCCGTTGCTCCAGTCTCTCCCGTAAGCCCCGTCGCACCAGTCTCTCCTGTGAGCCCTGTCGCTCCCGTTTCTCCGGTAAGCCCCGTCGCACCAGTCTCACCCGTGAGCCCAGTCGCCCCAGTCTCTCCTGTGAGCCCTGTCGCCCCGTCTCTCCCGTAAGCCCCGTTGCTCCGGTTTCTCCCGTGAGCCCTGTCGCTCCGGTCTCTCCCGTCAGCCCCGTCGCTCCGGTCTCTCCCGCAGCCCCGTCTCCGGTCCTCCCGTGAGTCCTGTCGCTCCGTCTCACCAGTCAGCCCCGTCGCTCCGGTCTCTCCCGTTAGCCCCGTCGCTCCAGTCTCACCCGTAAGCCCCGTCGCTCCAGTCTCACCCGTAAGCCCCGTCGCTCCAGTCTCGCCAGTCAGCCCCGTCGCACCAGTCTCTCCGGTGAGCCCCGTCGCTCCAGTCTCTCCCGTAAGCCCTGTTGCAGTCTCTCCTGTAAGCCCTGTTGCTCCGGTCTCTCCTGTAAGCCCTGTTGCACCAGTCTCTCCCGTAAGACCCGTTGCTCCGTTTCTCCAGTCAGCCCCGTCGCTCCGGTCTCACCAGTCAGCCCCGTTGCTCCGGTCTCTCCCGTCAGCCCTGTCGCTCCAGTCTCTCCTGTTGCTCCCGTCTCTCCCGTCAGCCCTGTCGCTCCCAGTCTCACCTGTAAGCCCTGTCGCTCCCGTTTCTCCGGTCAGCCCAGTCGCTCCAGTCTCACCTGTAAGTCCCAGTTGCTCCCGTCTCTCCTGTAAGCCCTGTTGCTCCAGTCTCTCCTGTAAGCCCCGTTGCACCAGTCTCACCTGTAAGCCCCGTTGCTCCGGTCTCTCCCGTCAGCCCTGTCGCACCAGTCTCGCCAGTCAGCCCCGTCGCCCCGGTCTCTCCCGTCAGCCCCGTTGCTCCGGTTTCTCCCGTGAGTCCTGTCGCTCCCGTTTCTCCTGTGAGCCCTGTTGCACCAGTCTCTCCTGAGTCCTGTCCTCCAGTCTCTCCGTCAGCTCCCAGTCTCTCCGTCTCTCCAGTCTCTCCTGTTGCCCCTGTTGCACCAGTCGCTCCCGTTGCTCTCTCCCAGTCAGCCTGTTGCGCTCCAGTCTCACTCCGTGTAAGCCCCGTTGCTCCAGTCTCACCTGTCAGCCCTGTCGCTCCCGTCTCTCCCCACCAGTCAGCCCTGTTGCTCCAGTCTCTCCCGTGAGCCCCGTCGCTCCAGTCTCACCTGTAAGCCCCGTCCCTGTTGCACCAGCCCCCTGTTGCTCCAGTCTCTCCCCGTTGCTCCAGTCTCAGCCCTGTCGCTCCCGTCTCTCCCGTCAGCCCCGTAAGCCCCGTTTCTCCCGTAAGCCCCGTCGCACCAGTCTCACCAGTTAGCCCTGTCGCTCCGGTCTCTCCAGTCAGCCCTGTCGCTCCCGTTTCTCCCGTAAGCCCCGTTGCTCTCTCACCCGTAAGCCCCGTCGCTCCCGTTTCTCCGGTCAGCCCTGTTGCTCCAGTCTCTCCCGTGAGCCCGGTTGCTCCAGTCTCACCCGTGAGCCCTGTTGCTCCAGTCTCTCCCGTCAGCCCCGTCGCTCCGGTCTCTCCCGTCAGCCCCGTTGCTCCAGTCTCTCCCGTGAGTCCTGTCGCTCCCGTTTCTCCTGTGAGCCCTGTTGCACCAGTCTCGCCAGTCAGCCCCGTTGCTCCGGTCTCGCCCGTGAGCCCCGTCGCTCCCGTTTCTCCTGTCAGCCCTGTTGCTCCAGTCTCTCCCGTGAGCCCCGTTGCTCCAGTCTCACCCGTGAGCCCCGTCGCTCCCGTTTCTCCGGTCAGCCCCGTCGCTCCAGTCTCACCCGTGAGCCCCGTCGCTCCCGTTCTCTCCGGTCAGCCCCGTCGCTCCAGTCTCACCTGTAAGCCCCGTTGCTCCGGTCTCTCCCGTCAGCCCTGTCGCACCAGTCTCGCCAGTCAGCCCCGTCGCTCCGGTCTCTCCCGTCAGCCCTGTCGCCCCAGTCTCTCCTGTGAGCCCTGTCGCTCCCGTTTCTCCGGTAAGCCCCGTCGCACCAGTCTCACCCGTGAGCCCAGTCGCTCCAGTCTCACCTGTAAGCCCCGTTGCTCCGGTCTCTCCCGTCAGCCCTGTCGCACCAGTCTCACCAGTCAGCCCTGTCGCCCCGGTCTCTCCCGTCAGCCCCGTTGCTCCGGTCTCTCCCGTGAGTCCTGTCGCTCCCGTTTCTCCTGTGAGCCCTGTTGCACCAGTCTCGCCAGTCAGCCCCGTTGCTCCGGTCTCGCCCGTGAGCCCTGTTGCTCCCGTTTCTCCCGTAAGCCCTGTTGCTCCCGTTTCTCCCGTAAGCCCCGTCGCACCAGTCTCACCAGTTAGCCCTGTCGCTCCAGTCTCACCAGTCAGCCCCGTTGCTCCCGTTTCTCCCGTAAGCCCCGTTGCTCCAGTCTCTCCGTGAGCCCCGTCGCTCCAGTCCTGCCAGTCAGCCCCGTTGCACCAGTCTCTCCCGTGAGCCCCGTTGCTCCGGTCTCTCCCGTAAGCCCCGTTGCTCCGGTCTCGCCAGTCAGCCCCGTCGCTCCAGTCTCTCCCGTAAGTCCCGTCGCTCCAGTCTCACCAGTCAGCCCCGTTGCTCCCGTTTCTCCCGTCAGCCCCGTTGCTCCAGTCTCTCCCGTGAGCCCCGTTGCTCCGGTCTCTCCCGTCAGCCCTGTCGCTCCGGTCTCTCCCGTCAGCCCCGTTGCTCCGGTCTCTCCCGTGAGTCCTGTCGCTCCGGTCTCTCCCGTGAGTCCTGTCGCTCCGGTCTCTCCCGTCAGTCCTGTCGCTCCGGTCTCTCCCGTCAGTCCTGTCGCACCGGTCTCGCCAGTCAGCCCTGTCGCACCGGTCTCTCCCGTCAGCCCCGTCGCTCCAGTCTCTCCCGTCAGCCCCGTCGCCCCGGTCTCACCTGTAAGACCTGTTGAACCAGTCTCACCCGTAAGACCTGTCGCTCCAGTCTCTCCTGTGAGTCCAGTACGACCGGTTTGCCCTGTGAAGCCTGTCGATCCAACGCTACCTCTTGTACCTTGACTTCCGCTCCTGCCAAGAGGCCCTGTGGTGCCTGTTGGTCCGGTTGGTCCTGTTACTCCGGTTGGTCCTGTAGCCATTAGTTGTCAACTCCTCGCTGTCATGAATTTCCAATGATATAATAAAATACTCTTAACCTTATTTCTAACTCCCAAGATAGTAAGAAACGGGTACACATCCTTAGATAAGGATGGTATCCGTTTCAAATTTTATTTACTTGAGAGGAAAGTACATTCCGCAATTACATTAAGGCCAAAATAGTCACAGAAGCAGCTACAAAACCATTCGGAGAATTAATAATATCCGTTGATATTCTTGTACCAGCTTCAATGAGTACTACCTGCATACTTTTTTCTCCGTCTAAGGCATCTATAATTACCACCATAGTCACCGGAGTGACAGGTCTGGGACTTCCTGGAACTTCAGCTCCTGAATAAACTATATGAAAAGGATCAATATTACCATCCACTGATATTCCAATACCTGGCGACACAGTAGACGTATACTGAACAGAGGCTTGAACGGAGACATGATACATATGCCCTCCAGGCAATACAAAAGTATCGCCGCCCTGCAACCCAATTGACTCTGCAGGATCAGTTACTAGGGCATTAAAAAATCCAATAGGAGTATTAGCGGTACTCGCAACAGTGTACCCATTAACTACATATGTTCCAAAAATAGAAGTGATTGAACCTGTAATCCCGGTCATCCCCGTTTGTCCTGTAACTCCAGTTAACCCGGTTAATCCCGTAACTCCAGTAAAACCGGTTAATCCCGTTAATCCCGTGTTTCCTGCTCCCGTTGCTCCAGTCATTCCCGTGTTCCCTGCTCCCGTTGCTCCGGTCATTCCCGTGTTCCCTGCTCCCGTTGCTCCGGTCATCCCCGTGTTCCCTGCTCCCGTTGCTCCGGTCATCCCCGTGTTCCCTGCTCCCGTTGCTCCGGTCATCCCCGTGTTCCCTGCTCCCGTTGCTCCGGTCATCCCCGTTAATCCCGTATTTCCTGCCCCCGTCGCTCCGGTCATCCCCGTTAATCCCGTGTTCCCTGCTCCCGTTGCTCCGGTCATTCCCGTGTTCCCTGCTCCCGTTGCTCCGGTATGACCCGTCACTCCAGTTACTCCGGTGCTTCCATCGCTACCTTTTGAACCAGGGCCTCCATTTATTCCACCCTTACCATCTTTCCCCGTAGTCCCTGTTGGTCCTGTTGGTCCTGTAACTCCTATAGGCATAATCTGTAATCCCCTTTCAAATTTCTTGGTTTAAATATCTGTTCTTTCTTGAAGGCTGTCTGTTCTTAAGTATAATAGTACTACTCCGGCTGACATCTCCAGGTAATGCTATAAGCTCTCCAATGATCGGATTGCAGCCAAGAACAGCCTCCCGTACCGCAAGACGATTCCTCTCTACCACCCAGTGTTCCTGTTCTACTTCACCAGCCTGCAAGCATAGATTAAGAGAGAACATGGAATACGGACTGGCTTGTGAAGTCTTCATTGCAGATAGTGCTTCCCTCTCCTCTTCCCTCACTTCTTCGTAGGGATTCAGCCATAGTACGTGGGAAGAGGTAAGGAGCCCTTCCAATCTTCCCCATAGCTGTGACTGTTCTTCCTCGGAGGGGAGAGGAAGAACATGTGCACTTAGTACACTGGCAAGCTTATCAGCGTCTGCGCCTATTCCACCGTCGAGCACGATCCATTGATCGGCGAACGGCTGCCACTTGGCTGCCCATTCCCGCAGAGCAGAGAACGGACCATCTCCCTTGCAGAGCATTACGATTACTGACCAGGCATTAGCAGGAGTCGTATTACAACGAAGGGAATTTTTCCGATGAGAAGGTACAGAGAAGCTGCGCACACCCGAAGGAACCTCTTCCACCGCTTGCAGATCATCTTCCAGATGAGCTAGCTTCTCCGCCGCTTCCTTGAATGAGGGGGAATACTCCAGCGCTCTGCGGTACCAGACTCTGGATTCACCAGACATACCCCTTAGCTCATAACAGTTCCCGATATAATAACAGGGGTAAAAGGTTCCCGCACCCTTGAGAACCATATAATGAAGAGCATTCTCTCCAAGCGTCAGACAATGCTCGAAAGCGGAAGTCGCAGCCTCTACCTGGTCGGTATGCATAAGAATGCAGCCCTTATACAGATGCAGGTCCACATAATCCGGGTAGAGACTGATGGCCTTCTCAATGCCGGGCCAGCCTTCTCTGAAGCTGCCCATCGCCAACAGACAGCCATACTTGAGCTTGTAAAAAAGCGATGGCGGCAATCTTCTCTGCCCCAGCGAAGCGGCAATGGCCTGATTAACCTGCTCGAAAGCAAGTGCATACTTCCCCACCCGCTGATACTCACTTGCTATATGGTAAAGACTCCACGGATCGGGGTTCGGATTGTCTGTTACAGCTTCCTGCAGCAGCTTCAAATTGCGTTCATGTTTCGATTTAAGAGTAGTCACGGACTGGAGATATCCATAATGAAATAGCCGGACTGGAAGCTGGAACGGAGTGCTGGTATCCTCCCGGGTATAGGTGTCGGGCCAGCTCAATTGTTCATGAATGCCTCCAGTGAAATGAACCCCCTCTCCGTTACGGAACAAGCGGCACTGAGCCAGCCGGTAAGCTTCATGCGCCTGAGGCCGGAACAGACCATTGAAATGGATCGTTTCCACAGAGGCCAGTTTGTGTTCCTGAAGAGTGCTCACCATTCGAAGCTTCAGCGCATCATTCACAGCGAGCTCTTCGTCGGCATCCATCCATAGTATCCATTCCCCTCTTGCATGAATGAGGCTATAATTGCGGGCTTCCCCGAAGCTCTCCTTCCAGGGAAATTGAAGAATGGTTGCGCCGAAGCCGCGGGCAATGTCCATCGTCCTGTCACGGGAGCCCGTATCCACAATAATGATCTCATCTACCCCTGCGCGTACGCTTGACAGACAGCGTGCAATCCAGGGCTCTTCATCCTTGACGATCATGCACAGGGAGATTAGTGGGACGGTCGCCCTCGCTGTGTTCTGCCATAACGGGACTGCCTCCTTCCATAATGGATTTACCGGACTATGCGGACGAATCCGGTCAGGTGATACACATTGATTGACATCACCTCTTAACCTTATGACGGTTTCTGCCCGCATAGAACATTGTCGGATAAAGTCGGACAATCTAAATATGAAATCCTTGGGCGTTACCGGCATCAATCGCCGGGAATGTATTCCTTCCGTTTTTCCTGGTCCGATGCTGGAAGCAAATGCTTCAGATGATCTGCTGCATCTTTACGGGCAACCAGAATACCCCCGGGACCCGCCGCTACGATCACATCATCCAGCCCGACAAGTATGACCGGAATATCCAGCTCGTTGACAATCTGGCAATTCAAGGAGTCCGCACTGATGTGGCCCCATCCCAGAACGGAGGAGGCCAATTCTTCAGAGAGCGTGTTCCAGGTCCCCAAGTCCTTCCATCCGTCGTGATAGGGCACACAGATCAGACGGTTGTTGCCTTCCAACACCTCAACATCGAAGCTGCTCTTGGGAAGGAGGTGGTATTGCCTCTGCAGCTCTGCATAATCCCTTGGGAAGCCTGCTGCTTCCAGCCGGTTGAGCTGATCGCATAACCGGAAAGCGAAGATGCCGCAATTCCACATCGCCTGCTGCTCTAGCAGTGCCTCTGCCGCCTGCCTGTCTGGCTTCTCCACGAAGCAATCGACCTGCACATAGGCCGGATTCTCCTGCTTCCCTGCTGAAGAGACAGCGGATAGGGCTGGAACAATGTAACCATATTTCCCTGACGGGCCTTCTGGCCTCGCACCAAGCAAAGCAATTTCCGCACCGGAGTGGCGCAGCGCCTCATCCAGTTCTGTCAGCTTGAAGAAGAATTCGTCGCTCACGTAAGCATCTACCGGCAGCACAATAACCGTCTCCTCGGGTGATATCTTCTCCACCGAGTATAGATAGGCTGAGGCAAGACTGACTGCAGGAAAGGTATCCCTGCGCCGCGGTTCAATAATGACCTTCGGAGCTGTGCGAAGTTGCTTGCGGATCAATGTCTCTTGTCCGCTTGACGTTGCAATATAGACTTCATGGCCGAGGCCTGCAGCCGACAACTGCCGCCAGATCCGCTGAAGCATGGACTCGCGCCCGCCTCCCGGAGCAGGCAGCACCTGAAGGAACTGCTTGCTCCGGATACTGCTGGAGAGCGGCCATAAGCGTGTGCCGGAACCACCGGATAGAAGCACTAGCTTCATGGTTCATTCCTCCTTCCCCTACTGGAAGTCATCTGCAGTCAGATTAACTGCGCTGAACTGCTCTTCGGTATCCCAAAAGGTCAGCATTCCGTACTTTTTGCGGTTATCCAGGTATTGGGGAATTCCCGCCTTTCTCAAACCGTCGCTCATAATGACATATTCGTAGCGGTTGGTGCCGTCACCGTACCGGACATGCTCCAGAATGTCACGGCGCATCACATAGGTGCAATGGATGACGTCAACCTGCACAAGACCTTTCACGTTCTGATATAAGTAATAGAAATACAAGTCGTTGCTCTTGAAGTAACCATCTTCATCCACCATATTATGATAGTTGGAATATAGACTTAACGGAGCCTCAGCCACAGTAAGCAGTGGCCCGACCACCGGCAGATTCGTAGAGAGCAGGCTCTCCAGCGTATCCGGGGCAATGAAATTATCGCAATCTGCTACAAAATAATGGGTATTTCTCGATTTAGCCCATTCAATTGACTCTTGGCGCAGCCTGCCGATTACTCTTAAGCGTTCATAAGTCCATTCATGCGGAGCATAGTCCTGTACAGGCTCTTCCACATCACTGGTATCCAAATGCACCTCATGGTATCTCTCGCCCACCCGTTCGACCCATTCTCTAAGGATCTCTTCAGTCCGGTCATTGTTGTTGTTGGTCCGAATGTACAGTTTGATCCTTGAGGCAGGATACGTCTGCCGCTCTATAAGTTCCAGATAGAGCGGCAGTACATGCGCCTTGTCCTTAGCTAATATAGCAACCGTTACCAGATCTTGTTCCATGATTGCCCTCCTGTTAAAATATTCTTCACCTTCTTATATTTCTATTGCCTGGACGCGGCAGTCTCTCGGTCTGCAGCAGTTAACCGGGTGCTGATGGTAGCATGGCTGACGATACCAAAGAATGGACTCTGCCTTGGCTGCTCAATATCCTCTGGATAGAGCTTGCCGCTATCCTGTCTGATCATATACCGGGCACCTTCCGCACAGCGGAGGGAGACCACTTGATATTGGTGAAAGAGGGACAGCTTAAGACCAATGAATCTCCGGCGCTCATCTGCAGTGAGCACATCACCCTCCTGCAGCCAGAGAATGTAAGGCTCCGTTGCCATATGGACGATCCATTCCCGCAACATCCGCATGTCCAGCTCCCCCTTCACAGTGTAGACCTGCCGTGTATAGCGGGCAGCGGTTTGCGCGATGCGTTCATTGCCGGAAGGGTCCACGACAATTATTTGTTCTGTTACCTCTGCAAACGAAGCGAGTGTCTCTTCCAGTGCGGCTTCATTGCCGGATGCAATAATTCCCACGCATACGCGCACGGGTGGACTATAGATCAGGCTGTGAATATCCGCACCCCATTTCTGAAAAGCCTTCTTCTTGTTCTGCTGCAAAAGCGTTTGAAGATCGAAAGAAGAGGTCTGCCCCATACTGGCATGGCCGATATGGTGGATGAATGAATCCTCCGCAATCAGGAGCTTATACCCATGCTGGATCGCCCGCAGGCACAGGTCGTCATCCTCGTAATTCCCCAGACCGTATCGTTCATCGAACCAGCCAATCTCATCCAGAACACTGCGCTTGACCAACAGACAGAAGCCGATCAGGCGGCGGACCTCCTGTACCTGCCCACGCTTTGCTTCACAGTACTCTGCCGCGAATGTCTCCATATCCTTAAGTTCACTGTAAGTCACCGGAATACGCTGATGTCCGCTGATATAATTCGTAACAGGTCCTGACATGCCGACCGCACTGTCACTGTTCAATGCATGGAGCATGGGAGCCAGCCACCCTGGGGGAACAACAGTATCATTGTTAATGAACAGAACTGCTTCGCCTTCTGACGCTTCTCCCCCTTGATTGCAGCCTTTGGCAAATCCCAGGTTCTCCTTGTTCTCAATCAGCTTCAGTTCAGGATAATGACTGTTCAGGAATGGCACGGTTTCGTCACTTGAGCCATTGTCAACAATAATAATCTCATGTTCTTCGGGAGTATTTCGCTTGATGCTCTCCAGACATTGAACTGTTAAAGACAACTGATTAAGGGTAAGAATGATAATGCTCGTCTTCACTGGAACAACTCCTTTTGTTCTTTTTGTACAGGGCAATTAAACTCTACATGCTTGCCTCCGAGCAGGTTCGTATAATAATCGCGGTTGTATATCGCACTGGGATTTGACGGATAGTGTGCGAAAGAAACCTCATTGCAATAGTCAGCGTATTGGTGGTCTCCCAGTTTATCGTAGCAGACACAGAGCTGCAGATTCGGGAGCCATGTACCGGCGGAATAAGCCTCCGTTCCCGGTTCACTGACCTTAGGGAGGGACGCTGCCATCTTGAACCAGTACACCGCCTGTTCATATTGTTGTAATTCCATGAAATAAAAGCCTATCTTACAGCAGGTTTCCGGACGCGGGAGATCATAGTCGAAAGTACGGCACATGGATAGCAGTTGCTCCTGTTTTTGCCCCAGCGCCGCATGGCTGTCCGCCAACCTCAAGCATGCCTGAATATTATCCTCGACCCAGCCTTCACCTTCTGACAAGAAACGCTCATAGTTCTCCAGCGCCTCATGGTAGTAGCCATGATCGTATAGCTCATTAGAGTAATAGATCCGGTCTCTGGCGGTAAACGGCTTGCCCTTGGCTATCATTTTGCGGAAGATATCAAGGTTACGCTGCGTATATTCCTTGTCTTTCTTATGCGTAACGCATACGTCGCTCTCAAGCACAGGCGGGGTGACTTCAATATATTCATGAACAGCCCCGGTCCACCTGAACCCGCAATCGCGTCTGATCAGACGGTTGCGTCTGAAGCTGTAGAGCGATTTCCCATGTTCATCCGTTATGAGAATATAAGACATAGATACCGCATGATATTCGGAAGTCATTGTAGCCTTCAGAGTCTTGAACCGCTCCCGGTCGATCTCCTCAATGACATCATCTGCATCCAGCCACATGATATACTCACAGGTCGCTTGGGCGAATGCATAATTGCGGGCGGCTGCGAAATCATCGATCCACTCAAAATCATAGATTGTGGCGCCATATACGGCCGCAATCTCTTTGGTACGGTCTGTTGAGCCGGTGTCCACGATGACGATCTCATCCATAATATCCGCGACCGATGACAGGCATCGTCCCAGGCTCTTCTCTTCATTGCGTACAATCATACACAAGCTGATCGTCGGCAAGTCTTCTCCTCCTTCTTGCAGATTCTGAATATCCGGACTTACCGGATTTCTCGTATATGTATATGCCGGCCCTGACGGATCATTCGGCCGGATTTGCCTGCATGAATTCCATTCCGGTTCATAAGCTAGTACAGACACCCCTGCAATGATCTTCTCACCCCAATTGAAGGAGGAGCATATGCATACGATTTCCCCCTCGCTCTACTATCGTTTATATCGTTACGGCACAGGCTCCAGGATTGCCTCGGACGGTGTGTTATCGTTACCAGAACAGACGGCAATCGGTACTAGTGTGCTGGTGCGTGAGGGTTACCGTTGGGATATCCCCTCTCCCGCCAAGAATGGCTCACCCCGTATCGTGATCGGGGACCGTTGTGAATGCAGCCGGTTCCTGACGATCACGGCAACAGGTAGAGTAGAATTGAAGGCCGATGTGATCACAGGTCCGCATGTGTATATTAATGACGCCAGGCAAGATTGGGAGAAGGGAGGTAACCCTTCTGACACGTTAATAATCGGTGAAGGCTCATGGATCGGAGCACACTCCTCTATTCTGGGCCCTGTGAAGATTGGCAAAGGCTGTGTAGTCGGTGCAGGCAGCGTAGTTCTTCGGGATGTGCCGGATTACTGTGTTGTTGCCGGCAACCCTGCTGAATTCCGCCGCATCTATGAGCCGTCTAGCGGAGAGTGGATCAGGGTAGATAGCGAGGCGGAGGCTCGTAGGGTATTGGACCGCAGAAGCAGGGAACCTCTGCTATCCATTTGCATACCCGTACGTAAACAGGCTGTAGAGCTAAGACGCTGTCTGGAGTCAATTTATGCTCAGGTGGATGATGATGGATTAATGGAGGTCTGCGTCCTGGACGACGCTTCGTCCGAGGAGACCGCAGAGGTGGGGCACCACTATGGGCAACTGTACCGCAGCTTCCGGTATCACAGCGACCCAGATCTTGCAGCAGGAGGTTCTCTTGCAAGTCAGGCTGCGGATAGGGGGCACGGGAAATTCATTATGCTGCATGAGCCGGGAGACTCCTTCATGCCTAACTCTCTTCTTCCTTTTCTGAACGTGCTGCATACCCATCCTGACTGTGCGATCATCCTGATTCAGCCCGTGTTCATCCGCAGCACTCCACAGCCTGAACAGCTGAAGGGACTATCTGAATTTGTCAGGCTTACAGCGTCCTCCTCGTCCCCTCCTCTCCCTGTTGTTCTGAACCGAAAGGATTGGGAGCGTACTGCCGATTCTGTACAAGCCACAAATTTTCTGGACCCATGGGTATCCCGGCAACATGCATTATTGCAATTGAATCCGCAGTTCTGCCTGTGCCGGTATACCATGACCGAAGCCGGGCGGCACATCGGATCAGCTCCGTAATTACGGCTATTGCCAAAAAAAAATGATCTTTGACCATTAACCGAATATATATAGACAATGAACAGGCAGAGATCTTAAGGCGTAAACTTCGGGTCCATGAAGTCCGGTAAATGACAGGGATGCCTGGTACTGAGGACAAAGGAGAGGATGTCAGCGACATGGATGAACGTAAAATTTGTTTTATCATGTGTGTGAATAATGAGGAATTAGCGAAACGCAGCCAGAAAAATCTTAAGCAATTACTCAAACCGGATGGATTCACCGTAGATCTGCAAATCGTCAGGAATGCCTCCGGCCTGGCAGCGGGGTACGATCAGGCCATGCGCCAGTCAGATGCCAAGTATAAGGTGTATATTCATCAGGATGTCCATATCCTGAATCCCCAATTTCTTGAAGACATCGTCCGGCTGTTCTCCCGTTATCCGTCACTCGGCATGTTAGGAACCGTCGGCGCTAAGACGCTTCCGTCTTCCGGTATATGGCAGGACGCATCACAGAAGTTCGGTAAAGTGATTGATAGCTATACAGGCGCACTTCAGCCTCTTGAATTGATGCAGCCGGTGGATGAATATGAAGCGGTGGAGACGCTCAGCGGACTGCTGATGGCAACACAGTACGACCTCCCCTGGCGCAAGGATTTGTTCACCGGCTCACACTTCTATGACGCTTCACACAGTCAGGAATTCATCAGCAGCGGCTATGAAGTAGGTGTTCCCAAGCAGCTTCTGCCCTGGTGTCTGCATAACTGCGGTATCCCGGACCGAAGCACTGCTATGGAGAAGGCCCGGCACATTTTCCTTGAATATTACGGCTATGGCAAACACCATGGCCAGCACCGGTTCCACCGGCTCGGCAGCGGCTGCAGCATTCATCCATCCTGCGAATTGTCAGGTACGGCCGGAATTGCTCTGGGCAATGAAGTCAAGCTGCAGGCAGATTGTTCTCTTTCGCTCCCCTATAATAATATTGTCAGCGAACCGCGTATCCAGATTGGTGCAGGAAGCGAGATCGGACGCCGGTGCAGCCTGTCGGCAGTCAACCGGTTAATTATTGGCGCCCAAGTCGCCATATCACCTAATGTGCATATATCCGATCACAATCCTGCTTATGAGAATATTCATCTCCCCGTCATGAAGCAGGGGGTGACTTCCTGGAGCCATACCGTAACCATCGGTGCTGGGAGCTGGATTGGCGCCAACACCGTTATAGCCGGGGAGGTATCCATCGGTAAGGGCTGTGTCATAGGCGCGGGGTCAGTCGTTGTATCCGGCACGGTAATTCCTGACTACTGCGTAGCTGCGGGTACACCTGCCAGAGTAATCAAGCAATTTGATCCCGACTCCAGGAAGTGGCTGAAGACTAACGGATTGCCCAGCGAGGAAGCTGAGCGTCACGCAATAGAGACTGTTCCGCAACCGCTTATAAGTATTTGTATCCCTGCCTATAACTGCGAACAAGAGCTCGACCTTTGCCTGAAGAGTATTTACAGTCAGAATGCCAGACAGGAAGATTTCGAAATCATCGTATCAGATGATGGCTCCACAGATCACACGGAAGAGCTGGTGCGGAAGTATCAGGCCAGCTATCCTAACCTTCACTACTACCGCAATGAACTTAATGAAGGAACTGACCGCAATACCCTGAAATGTGCAGGCTATGCCAAGGGCGAATTCATCAAGCTTCACGGCGGCGATGATTACTGGCTCCCCGGCTCCGTCGAAGCCTTGTATAACCTGATCGAACAGAACCGGAACTGTAGCCTGCTCTTCCTAGATATCCTTAGTAACACCGGAGTGATGAACCGGGGCTCGGGGATCAGCAAGTATGTTGAGCAGGTCTCGATCTATAGTACATTTCTGTCGGGAATCATTATGCGCAGGAAGGAATTCGAACAGATTGCCACGCCTGAGCTTTTCATCGATTCGAATCTTATCCAGGTCTATCTGGAGCTCTCTATTCTAGAGATTTCTCCGGATTATTGTGTGTATCACCGCAAGCTGCTGACCAGCAGCGACAAGATTGCAGGAGGTTACAGCTTCGCACGGACATTCATTCAATCATACCTTGGGATTCTTCATTACTTCCTGGATAACGGATTGGAGGCAGCCGTATTGGCAGCCGAGAAGAAGCAAATCTCCCATACCTTCTTGCTCTGGTGGTACAACTACATGCTGGAGAAGAATCTTCAGCAGTTGCAGCCCGAAGATTTCCCGCAGATTTTTGTTGCAGCTTACCAGGATGAATCCTATTATCCAGAACTGCATGAACGGCTGCACAAGATTCAGGTTAAGCATCTAAATATCTGAGGCTACATAGCCGCCGGGCAGGCCGCAGCAGCAGGCTTGTCCGGTCCATTATAAGGAGGCATCAGTGCATGGAAGGTATCAGCCCGGAATTTCAACAACGCTTCAGTACCTTCGGACCCGGCAGTCTGATTGTGCTTAAGACCGATATCAACTGTCCGGAGAAAGTCGCTATCGGTCGCAATGTGCTTATTCAGGAGAATAGCTGGTTCACGGTAGTTCATCCCGGTAAGGAAGAACCGCCGGCCATTTCGATCGGAGACGGCTGCAGCTGCAGCCGCAATCTGATCATTACCGCTGCGAACAGCGTGACTCTGGAAGATAATGTCATCGTCGGGCCAGATGTCTATATTGCCGACACTAACCATCAGTACCGCCAGATCGGCATTCCCATTCGCGACCAGTGGATCACCACTGCCAGCCATCAGGTGAGGATCGGTGCAGGCAGCGAGCTTGGTGCCCACTGCGTCGTTGTGGGTAACGTAACGATTGGCAAGGGCTGCCGGGTTACACCTAACAGTGTGGTAACCCGGGATTTGCCGGATTACTGCATCGCGGCGGGCAATCCCGCCAGAGTGGTGAATGCCTATGATCCCGAAGCGGGAGTATGGCAGCTGCCCGGCGAGGGCTGATGTTGATCGTAGAATAAAAAGCACCTTATAGGGAGTACTTCAGGTTGGACGAGATTCTGATCCCCTGATAGTCAACGGACGGCTGGCTATTCATAGATTGCGTACTCTTCGGCTGCTGCCGTTCCACCGACTTCTTCGGCTGCTGCCGTTCCGCCGTCTTCTTCGGCTGCTGCCGCTCCGACGCTTTCTTCGGCTGCTGCCACTCCGCTGCCTTCTTTGGCTGCTGCCACTCCGCTGCCTTCTTCGGCTGCTGCGGCTCCACTACCCTCTTTGGCTGCTGCGGCTGGATAGCAGGCTTCAGCTGTTGCCGCTGCTGCCGCTTGCGTTCGCTGGCTGCGCGCACTCCTACTGTCCGTCCTCGCTTCTTATGGGACGTCCGCTTGCGCGTGGCCTGCGCGGAGCGCCGCTGGATGAACCGGACGGACTTACCCGTATTATAGAGATATTTGCCCCCGGATACATAGGCATCTGCAGGACGGATTGTCTGCTTGATAACGGTGGATACCTGCTCCCGATGCTCCGGTTCTTGCCTCTCAGCCTCCCGGCCTGTGGACTGAGCTCGTTCAAGCAGCCGTTCTGTCTCGCGCATGAACAGCGCCAGCTCGTCATCCGCATTGACCGAGAGCCGCAGACAAGCCTGCTTCAGCTGCTCCATCTGTCCCATTGTTTTATGAATCGCCTCTACCAATAGCTCATCCTCCGATTTCCGGGCTTCAGCCTTCATACCCATTTACCTCTCGCACCAGCCGTCTGCTGGTTTCCAGCGTCCGGCAGATCATGGCCTGATGCTGGGCCAGGGCCGTGATGATTCTGGCCACCGCCTCCTGCAGGGCGTCAAGCCCCCCCATCTCTAATTCTTCTTCCCAGCCGTATTCATCATCATACATATATTCCAGCTTGCGGATTTCAACCGCGATCAGAGCCGAGACCGCTTCTTCCTCCAGCGCCGCAGCCAGAATAATCGCTTTGATCAACCGTTCCCGCTGTAGCATCGCTTCATCCCCCCCGCTGCCTGCTTTGATTTAGTTACTGTTATATATATGTGCTTTTGACTTGTCCCTATCACCATTTGTCCCAGGTATATCGGATTTGGCGGATTTCAGAGAATAACAGGAATAGGACAATCTGTGCCTGAAGTATACATAGCTATGACTAGATAATTAAGCGCAAAGCAACCTTTCACGTTTTGGAGGAGATCTGCATGTCAATGCCCCACATCCCCAATATAACTCCCGATATCTCGCTTACGCGGGAGGAAAGCATCTCTCTCCTGCTCACCTCTATCGCAATCAACGAGATGTCTTTGTCTCACATTATCAACGCAGAAGCAGAAGCGATGCAGGCCTTCGTGCTGTCTAATCCCGGAAATATGAACTTTGTCAACATGATCCAGTTGAATAATACAACCGCCAGATTGCTCGAAGAGATTACCAAGGGCCAGTGGCTTAGTCTCAGCAAGATGGACCGGATTCTGCGTTTGCTGAGTGACTCTGGTGCCTTGTCGGCGCGATTGCTGGAAGAAGAACTAACTACTGAAATTGAGGAAGATGAAGAATAGCGGGCAACCGTCATTCTTTCTCGCGGCTAGAAATGGACAAGCCCTGATCATGAAGGGAGCCGCTCGCAGAATTATCCCAAGTTTGTGCAGCCTATTGAACCTTCCAGTGATTGAGATGATCCGCAATCCGGATCAGCTCATTGGCCAGGGAGGAGAGCGAGGCCACAAGCTGCTGCTGTCTGTCCGGCTCCGGGGCCTCGTCCATACGGTTTTCCGTTCGCTCTGGTACGGGAAGCTCTTGTTCACTTTTACTGTACATCGGGAATCCCTCCTCGATCAGCAGGCGCACAATGGTGCTTAGATGATAGCGTTCCATGCGCAGCTCACTGATTCGTTTTAACAGTTTCAGAGTTTCATAGGGATAGAGCACCTGATCTCCTTGGCGGGTCCCCGGGACGAAGTAAGAGAAATATTCCAGCCATCTCTTCACTGTGGTCGGAGGCAATTTCGATAAATTAATGATTTCCAGTTGGGTGTAATGGCGTACCATAACATCACTCCTTTATTTTAGGTGGACTTATTTACTTTAATGGTATTCATGTGCCTCGCAATAAATGTGTAAAAATACCTATTTATCTAATTATCGTCCCGCAAAATAAATAGACAGGCCCGTTCCGGAGAACGTTGCCTGTCTATTATGCTGCCTTGGAAGCAGCAGATTACCTGCTTAAGAGACTTTAAATAATTCGCTGAAGGAATCACCCAGGAGTTCTTTATAATATTTCCGGTTATGCAGCATACTTGGGTGTGTAGGATAATAGAATAGTGCTGTCTCATTATGATAATTAGCCTTCATGTACTGACCCAGGCGGTCATAGCATACGCACAATTGCAGATGTGGCACCCAGGTGGTAGAGGTCATATCCTGAAGTCCCAGGGTAGATCTTCGCGGCAGCGTAATCGCCTGTTCGAACCAGTAGATTGCCCGCCCGAACTCTCCAGCTTCTACGAATTCACTTCCCAGGCGGCAGCAGAATTCGGAACGGGGGATATCATAGTTCAGGGTACGATACAGCGCGCTCATTTTCCCGGACTTGTTGTTCAGATGCCCGTGGCATTCCGCCATCTTCAGGCAGGCCTGATAGTTATCCTCAACCCAGCCCTGGCCGGTCTGCAGGAACTTCTCGTAATATTCCAGCGCTTCTTCATGGATCGCATGATCTCGGAGCTCGTTCGCGAAGTAGTAGAGATCACGCGGCGAGAACTCCTCGCCCTTGGCCAGACGCCCACGGTAGATTCGCAGGTTGCGGTCCGTATGAACCTTATCCTTCTTATGAGTAATACAGACATCGCTATCTATGGTATTGCCGGCAACCGCCAAATACTCATGCACCGGTCCGATCCACTGGAAGCCGCAGTCCCGGCGGACCAGCCGGTTGCGTCTCAGGCTTGAGGTTACTTTGCCCTCGCTGTCGAAGGCCAGATTGTAGGGCATAGTCACAGACTGGTACTGCGGAGATAATGTCTCCTTCAGCTTTTTGAAGCGCACCCGGTCGATTTCCTCAATGGTATCATCTGCATCCAGCCACAGAATATAATCCTTAGTCGCCTTGCTGAAGGCTTCGTTGCGTGCTGCCGCGAAATCGTCAATCCATTCAAAATCATAAATCACTGCACCATATTCCGCAGCAATCTCCTTGGTCCGGTCCGTGGAGCCTGTGTCGACAATGACGATTTCGTCCGCAATATCCTTCACACCATCCAGGCACCGGCCCAGGCCGTTCTCTTCATCGCGCACAATCATACATAGACTGATAGTAATCATTAGTGCCCTCCTATAGGTTCTGTGTCATATATTCGCGAATCTGCTGCTCGCTGATGTTCCGCATATCCTGCCCTGCATCCAGCGCTCTCTGCCATTCCAACGTCTTCTGCAGAGCCTGCTCAACACTCCAGCGGGAGCGCCAGCCCAGCAGGCGGCGGGCCTTGGTGCTGTCAAGCTGCAGTTCACCAGCCTCATGCAGCCCGGAGATACCAGCGATATCAATACCCGCTCCCTCTCCCCAGAGCGCTGCTAGCCGGACGGCCACCTTCTCGACACTGTGAACGCTCTGCTCCTCAGGGCCGAAATTCCAGGCGGCAGCATACTCCGCCCCCTCCTGCACCAGCTTCTCGGCCAGCAGCAGATAGCCGCTAAGCGGCTCAAGCACATGCTGCCAGGGTCGCGTCGCCGCCGGGCTGCGCAGCAGCGGCCTCAAGCCAGCGGCGAATGACCGCAGGCAGTCCGGCACCAGCCGGTCCTGGGAATCATCGCCGCCCCCGATGACATTCCCCGCCCTGGCGGTAGCGACAGCCACGCCATGCTCGGCATAACGCGCCGGATGGAAGTAGCTGTTGCGGTAAGCCTGCGTCACCAGCTCGGAACACGCCTTGCTGGAAGAGTAAGGGTCATAGCCGCCCAGCGGATCGGTCTCGCGGTAACCCCAGATCCATTCACGGTTGTCATAGCACTTATCCGTCGTAACGTTAACGACAGCTTTAACAGGGATCCCGGAATCAACCGAGCTTGCGACCGCCTCCAGCAGATTCACTGTTCCCATCACATTCACCTCGAAGGTATCGGCCGGGAACTGGTAAGAGGTGCGGACCAGCGGCTGGGCAGCCAGATGGAATACCACCTCCGGGGCCGCTTCCCGCAGCGCTGCATCCAGGCGCTGCCGGTTCCGTACATCCCCCCAGACCGTATGGACCTCAGGCGCAGCTCCGATCAGCGGGAAGAGCTTATACTCATCCCGGTCCCAGGCATAACCGCTGACGCTTGCGCCCAGCATCGTCAGCCACCGGGTGAGCCAGCTTCCCTTGAAGCCGGTGTGTCCGGTTACGAAGACACGCCGCCCCTTCCAGAATCTCGCCGCTGTCAGTTCGTTCTCATCCACGGGAGTCCTCCCTCCCGCCACAGCTCCTCCAGATAACGCTTGTCGCGGAGTGTATCCATCGGCTGCCAGAACCCGTGATGCTTGTAAGCCCTTAGCTCATCCCGCGCTGCCAGCTCCCGGAGCGGCTCCTGCTCCCAGACGGTGCTGTCACTTTCGATTAGAGAGAATACCTCGGGCTCTAGTACGAAGAAGCCGCCGTTCACCCATCCTTCGTCCCCTTTGGGCTTCTCTACGAATCCGGTTACCTTGGTATCCTCTGCTAGGTCCAGCGCACCGAAACGGCCCGACGGCTGAACAGCAGTCACAGTCGCCAGCTTCCCGTGAGAGCGATGGAAGTCCAGTAACTGCTGTATATTAATATCCGCAACACCATCCCCATAGGTCAGCATGAACGGTTCATTTCCGATGTATTTCTGGACTTGCCGGATTCTTCCGCCAGTCATCGCTTCTTTGCCTGTGTCCGCGAGCGTTACCTTCCAGTTTCGCAGCTGACGGTTATGGCGGGTGATCTGGTTGCCATTACCGAAATCGAAAGAAATATCCGAGCTCTGGAGATAGAAGTCGGAGAAATATTGTTTAATGACATGCCCCAAATATCCCAGGCAAATGACAAAATCATCGAAGCCGTAAGCAGCATAATTCTCCATAATATGCACCAGCAGCGGCTTGTCGCCGATCTCAATCATCGGCTTGGGCTTCACATCGGTCTCTTCACTGATCCGGGTCCCGTAGCCCCCGGCCAGAATGACTACCTTCATCTTGTTACCTCCTTACCTTTCAGCAAGCCCAGCAATACCTCGGCAGTATAATCGAGCATCTCTGTCGAAAGTCCCGGATAGATTCCCACCCAGAACGTATCGTTCATGATCCTGTCCGTCTGAATGAGCGGCGCGGCGACACGGTGCGCCACACCGGAGTAGGCAGGCTGCTTGAGCAGATTCCCGGCGAACAAGAGCCGGGTGCCAACCCGCGCCTTCTCCAGCCTGCGCACGATTTCATTGCGCGTGAGGGGCGCATCCTCCCTCACGGTCAGCGGGAAGCCGAACCAGCTCGGATCACTGCGCGGCGTCGCCTGTGGAAGAATAAGCCATTCCTCCGCAGGCTTCAGCGCTGCCTTCATATAGTCAAAGTTACGTCTGCGTGCAGCATGGAACCCTTCCAGCTTCTCCAGTTGGGAGACTCCGATGGCGGCCTGCATATCTGTAGCCTTCAGATTGTAGCCAATGTGGCTATACGTATATTTGTGGTCGTATCCGGCAGGCAGGTCTCCCTTAGTCCAGTCAAACCGCTTGCCGCAGGTATTGTCGGTTCCCGGCTGGCACCAGCAGTCCCTGCCCCAGTCACGGAGCGATTCGACAATTTTTTTGAGCCTGGCACCGGAGGTGAGTACCGCACCGCCCTCGCCCATGGTCAAATGATGGGCAGGGAAGAAGCTGACCGTGGCCAGATCGCCGAAGGAACCGGCCGGCCGGCCTTCATACAGTGATCCCACAGCATCGCAGGTATCCTCAATCAGCCACAGTCCATGCCGGTCCGTGAATGCCTTAACACTGGCCAGATCGAAGGGATTGCCCAGTGTGTGCGCCAGCATGACCGCTTTGGTACGGGGGCTGAGCGCGGCGTCCAGCTGAGCTGTATTTATATTGTAGGTGGGCAGCTCAACATCGACGAATACTGGAATAAGTCCATGCTGTATCAGCGGATTGACCGTGGTCGGAAATCCGGCGGCAACGGTGATCACCTCATCACCCGGCCGCAGCCGGCGTTCGCCGAGCAGCGGCGAGGTAAGTGCTGCGACAGCAAGCAGATTCGCGCTCGAACCCGAGTTAACCAGCAGGGTATGCTTTCTCTCCATAATCTGGGAGAACCTGCGCTCGAATTCGCCAGTATACCTGCCCGCTGTCAGGTGGAAATCAAGTGAAGCATCCACCAGACTCATCAATTCTTCGCCATCGAACACCTTGCCGCTTACCGGCACGTAATCGCGTCCAGGTACGAAGGACCGGCCGGGCCAACGAATGTCGTAATATTCTCCTGTCAGCTTCAGAATTTGCTCACGTAAGGTTGCAGCTTCTGTGGGCAAAAGCTCCCCTCCTTTAACTAATGGTTTTCATTTAGTGGTTTTGTCGGACTTGGTACATCATTTATATGCAGACCGGAGGTTAAATACGATTAAGAATTCAATGGAATTTAAATTCCATTTTTGTTCAGTTCTTGTCTATGGGGGTTCACTATAATGGGGCTTGACTTGAAACGAACCGTTATGGAGGGATGCATACATGGGAAGACTCAGAGCCATCAATGAAAGAAAATGCACTATGGACAACTGCAACAGAAGACACTATGCGAAAGGGCTGTGCAAACAGCACTATTGGCCCGCCTGGAAAGCAGGACAAAAGAACGAGTCTGATTCTGACACTAGCCGCCAGGATCATTCACAGAAGTCCCTTCGAATCGTCACAGAATTTATTTAATTTTTTTAGAGGTTCTGACTCTGGTTTGTCGAATTCTTACTGAATGATGAATAAAAATTCCAAATATTACATGAAGCATCTGACATTAATCGTGATATATATGACTCTGCTATTGGGTATGCAACGGGCATGGCAGCAGATCTTTGCGTTGCCGGAGCAGCCCGGCGCGGCGGCGGGCGTACTTGATTTACGGGGCTGGACCTTCAAGCATGCCCATTCGCTTGCCCTTGACGGGACATGGGACTTCTATCCTAACCGTCTGGTAAGCGAAAGTGATATCCGCTCCGGCACTGCCGGAGATGCTGTCCCTGTTCAGGTACCCGGCAACTGGAAGGGGGCCATGTCCGGTTCCTCCCTGGGCTATGGTACCTATGCCCTGCATATTCTGGTCGATCAGCCGCTGGATGAGCCCTACAGCTTCTGGGTCCAGCAGATCCAGGCTTCTTCCCGGATCGAGATTAACGGCCGCCCCCTTCAGGCTATGGGTCAACCCGCAGCGCGCAAGGAGCTGTACTATCCCATGGCCGTTCCCTATGCCGTTCACTACCTCCCCCCGGAAGGGACGAAGGACATGCTTGTCCTGATCCAGACTGCCAATTATGAGCATGGGGAGAAGGCAGGCATTTCCTATTCCATCCGTTTCGGCGCCCAGTCTATGGTTCAGAAGGAGCGCTGGTACTCTACCTCTTTTCAGTTAGCTACGATCATCATCCTTCTTCTGCACGCGCTGTATGTCTGTATTCTGTACCTGCTTGACAAAGAACACCCGTCTCTGCTCTTATTTGCGCTTATGCTGATCATCATAGCCGTCTCCATCGCAGCGGATAATGACGTCCTGCTGTTCCTTGTGCTGCCGCTGAACTATACTTGGGGAATCAAGGTCAAGCTGCTGTCTTATGTATGGATGGTCTTTTTCATGCTGCTGCTTACCTACAAATTCTACAGTGCCCAGGCAGTCAGCCGGGCCTTCAAGGTGTACAGCTTGCTTCTTCTGCTCTATACACTTTGCCTTTGCTTCCTTCCGATTCATATCGTTCTGTCCAATGCCACTATTTATTTCAGCCTCCTGTATATGATCCCCCCCTGCTGGATGTTTGTGCTATTCGGAATTATGGTCTATAAGCAAAAAAAAGACGTCGGGTTCCTTACCTTCATCGGCTCTTCGATTGTATCCGGGGTGATCTGGGGAACCACGGTGAATAGTTACCGGAAGAATCTGCCGTTCTACTCCATAGATATTCTGGCTGCTATCGCTGGATTCTCTGCCTATGCCCTGAAACAGTATATCCGGCGGTCCAATGAGAACAGGCAGCTCTATGAACAGCTGCTGCAAGCGGACAAGCAGAAGGACCGGTTCCTGATGAATACCTCGCATGAGCTGAGGACACCGCTGCACGGCATGATGAGCATTGCCCAGTCGGAATACGACAAGAAGCGGGCAGCCTCCCCGGATGAAGAAGCCGGAGACCTGGAGCTACTGGTACGCATCGGGCGGCAAATGTCCCAGCTGTTGGATGATCTGCTCGATCTCACCCTGTTGCGGGAGAACCGGATGGTCCTTCATCCTGCCCCGCTGTCCGTCCATACCATCGCAGCCGGGGCTGCGGATATGCTCCGTTACTTAACGGACGGCAAGAACCTGACGCTTCATGTAAGCGTATCCGCATCGCTGCCGCGTGTATGGGCCGATGAGAAGCGGCTGATCCAGATTCTCTTCAACCTGATACATAATGCCGTGAAATGGACCGAGCAGGGAAGTATCCTTGTGACTGCCGAAGAAGCGGACGGGAAGCTGCTGATCAGCGTGGCTGACACAGGTGCGGGGATGGAGGAAGAAGCGCTCGCGCGTATCTTCCTTCCTTATGAACAGGCAGGCGGACAGGACCGTGGTGGCCTGGGTCTGGGCCTCGGCATTACCCGGCAGCTGGTGGAGCTGCACGGGGGAAGGCTGACCGTGGAGTCCAGGCTTGGGGAAGGCTCGGTCTTCCGCTTCACCCTGCAGCTGGCTGACGAAGCCTTTTTCACGGATGAGCAGTTCGGCAGGATGGAAGCAGTGGAAGCGCCGGGCGCTGCATACACCGGCCGGAGTGTCCATGTGCGCAATAAGGACGAAGAGCCATTCCTTGCGGGAGTGCCTCCGTCCCCCTCCGGCTTGGATACGGAGGGAGCCGAACTGAAGATACTGGCTGTTGACGATGACCCGGTTAATCTCCGGGTGCTCGCGACCATTTTGCATGAGGATATCTATCAGTTGACCTCTGTGTTAAGCGGGGAGGAAGCCCTGATTCGGCTGGAGGAGGAATCATGGGATCTGCTGATTACCGATGTGATGATGCCCGGCATGTCCGGCTATGAGCTTACCCGCCGGGTAAGGGAGCGTTATCCGGTGTCAGAGTTACCGGTGCTGCTGCTGACGGCACGTGCTATGCGTGAGGAGATCTACTACGGATTTCAGCAGGGGGCTAATGATTATGTGACTAAGCCGGTAGACAGCCTGGAATTGAAATACCGGGTTACCGGGCTGGCGCGGCTGAAGCAGACCGTCGCTCACAGCCTGCGGCTGGAGATGGCTTACCTCCAGGCGCAGATCCGCCCTCATTTCCTTTTCAATGCCCTGAACTCCATCGCCACGCTCAGTACCATTGATCTCTGCCAGATGCAGCAGCTGATTGAAGCCTTCTCCTCCTACCTGCGCTCAAGCTTCGACCTGATGAATACCGGTACACTGATTCATTTGAAGCAGGAGCTATCGTTAGTGGAGGCCTATTTATATATCGAGAAGGTGCGGTTCGGCGAACGGCTGGAGGTCAAGTGGGAACGGAATTATACCGGACTGCTGCGGGTTCCCCCGCTGATCTTGCAACCGCTGGTAGAGAATGCTGTCCGTCACGGGCTGCTCAGTCTTATAGAGGGAGGCCTACTTACTATCCGCATTGAAGAGGAGGAGGAGCATGTCCGGCTTGCGGTGCAAGACAATGGCAGAGGCATGGAGCAGGCGCACATTAACCGCCTGCTGATGAAGCATAAAGACAAGAGCTCCGGTATCGGGATATGGAATACGAACCGGAGGCTGATTGAACGCTATGGGCAAGGCTTGTCCATTCAGAGCCGTCCCGGCTTTGGAACCACCGTCTCCTTTATGATTCCGCTCCGGCGTATCGAGTGAACCATTCTCCATCCGCTATATCCTGTACAAGGAGGTGCTACAATGCTTAGGGTAGTGCTGATCGATGATGAACGACTCGCCCTGATTCAGCTGGAATCGACGCTCAGGGCGCTGGGATCGACCATTGTAACGGCAACCTATACCAACCCCCAGCTGGCTATGAGCGAAGCGGCCGGCTGGGAGGCAGATATTATCTTTCTTGATATTGATATGCCGGGGCTGAACGGCATGGAGGCTGCGAAGCAGCTGGAGGAGAGCTGTCCCGGCTCAGCCATTGTATTCGTCTCCGCCCATAACAGCTTCGCGCTGGAAGCCTTCGAGGTCAGCGCGCAGGATTATCTGCTCAAGCCGGTCTCCAGGGAACGGCTGAGCCGGACCCTCCAGCGAATCAGGAGCCGGAAGATCAACCAGCTTCACACGGACAAGCCGGACTCGCTGCTGATCCGCTGCTTCAATGCCATCCAGTTCGAACGGGGAGGTGTTCCTATCCGGGATTTCCGCTGGCGGACCTCCAAAGCCCAGGAACTGTTCGCCTTCCTGCTGTATCATCATGACCGGATTGTCGTCAAGGACAAGCTGGTCGAGCTGCTCTGGCCCGAGGCATCATTCAAACGTGCCTCCACTCATCTGTATACGGCCATCTACCAGATCAGGCAATCGCTGAAACGGGCCGACATCGGCCTTGTGATCAGCAATGCGAGCGTAGGCGAGGGGTATATGCTGGAGAGCGGCGACGCGCAGATTGATGCGGTGCTGTGGGAGGAAGGTGTCGTCTCCCTGGACCCGGTGGATGATTATAACGCCGCTGAGCATGAGGAGCTACTGAAACTCTATACCGGCGATTACCTGGGGGATTATGATTATCTGTGGGCCGAGAGCGAGCGCCAGCGGCTGCGCAACCTCTCCCTGCAGCACGCCACCGAGCTGGGCGACTATTATACCGCTAAGGATAATATCACCAAGGCCGTCAGCACCTATCAGCGGATTGTCGAGATGCATCCCTACCATGAACCAGGCTATCTGGCGCTCATGGACTTCTACAACCGGCTGGGCGAGCTAAGCTTCGTACAGGAACAGTATGAGAAGCTCCGCAGCTTTCTCTGGCGGGACCTGAAGCTCACTCCGTCCGCCAAGGTCGAGCGCTGGTATGCGAACTGGAAGCGGCTATATACCTGATCCTGAGCCCGGCAATGAATTACAGATTCCATATAAAAACGGTATGCCGCCCCCCGGTCAGGGGTTAGGCATACCGTTTCTTGTTGCACCCGCAGCTTCCATTATAGCGGCAGGACCTGCGCATGCGCGCTGTCCTATCCTTTCAGTGAAAAGAGGCGGGACATGTGAATCCGCTGACATAACCGGTGTACACAGGTTCTCGTGCAGTAGCTACCCATGTCAGGCGGACCCTCACTCTTTCATTGTACCCGTTAGGGAGATCTTAAAACGCCCCTGCGCGAGGTTTAGAAATTCATGTATACCACCTCGTAATCAGAAAAAGGCTCCATCCATTTCACAATCGTCTTCGGCAGCTTGCTGGTGCCGGGAACATTCGTATAGAACCGGACATAGGGGTCAGCGATGTCTTCCAGTTCGTCGCCTTCATCCGAGTCGAGTACGGCTGCCCAGTAATGGCCCTGCTTGTCATACATGATGATGGCTTCCGTAAGGGTGAACAGCCCTCTCACGCCGCCCTGCACCACTCTTGACCCCTTACCATCCAGATCCTTCGGCTCATCCAGCAGTTGCATACTGTACAGGAACAGATCATAATCTTCCCCTACCAGCTTACGGAAGGCTTTGTCCTCCGCTGCCGTCTTGAAGACGCCGGTGTCCTTCAGCGTGTAGACCTTCTCGTTCGGATCTCTTGTATATTCGCCGGTGTAGGTCACATTAGCCCCGGCAGAATACACCGGCGAAGGACTGGTTACGTACAGCTTGCCGTTCAGCAGATAGAAGAAGACCACCGAACCGTCCTCTTCCTTATAGACGGCCATCCGTTTGCGGACCACTGCCGTTTCGTTCTCCAGTTGACCGGAATGGGCACCTTCGTAGGCATCCATAGAGAAAACCAGCTTATCGCTCTTCACATTGCTGAATTCCACATAAGAGCCGTAGAAGGGCGAATTACTTGCCATATACCATTCTCCGCTCCAATCAGCAGCTGCAGGAGCCTTGAGACTGGTTGTGGCTGTGGCCGAGAGCGCCTCTACCGGCAGCTGGCGGGTTCCGTCGGGGCTACTCCATACCCCGGCGAAGCCGGTGCCGGGAATCCACCAGCCCTGGAAATGGCCGGTCTCCTTGCCTTTGGCGTCATACTCATACATATGGGCGATTTTGCCGTTGACATTGCCGGTGAGCCTGATCGTCTGTTTATATTTGTCATAATAATAACTGCCGGTCAGCTTGCCGCCGCTCTCCACCTTAATGGACATATGAATCGGCAGATTTCCGTTGATCGCGCCGGTCAGCGGCACCAGCCCGTTCGTAGCCGGACTCTGGGCGACTGAAGCGGCAGCGGCAACCGTCCCGGCGGGCGCAGCCTTCGCCTGTGCCGGAGCAGCCTCTGCCCCCGGCAGCAACAGGATGGCAGGCAGCAGCAACGCGGCAACCAGCAGGGTACTTATTTTACGGGTAATTCTCACTATAACCCCTCCCTTTCGCAACCATCTATAACAGCTATGTTACACTGTATGCCATCAATTACCCTTTTACAAGCAGGTAGAAAATAGCCCCGCTATATTAATTGCAATTATAATTTCACCAATCGCAGGCTGAGGATATGCCATACCCAAATTATGGTGCAAGCAGTATAGGTACGCTTAATTGTAATTCATACAACTAAATCGTCTGATATGCCGCCAAATCTCCGTTTAGCTGTATTTCGTACAACTAAAAGGCCTCTATACCTGGATTTTCGCCCTTTCGGGCAAATTTAGTTGTATAGACTACAATTAGAAGAGGGAGGCCTTCCGTTTCACCGTTTTTAGTTGCACAGAATACATTTATCCCTGTTTTTTCGCTACAAATGCAGGTCTACTAGTGCCGCCAAATGTTCAACTAGCTGTATTACGTTACAATTAAACTGCCAGCAATACCTGGGGTTCTCACCTTTTAACGAAATGTATTTTCACGAGATACACTACCAACCTTAGGGTAATTCTATATACATATACCAAAATTCACGTAGGAGATGATCCGCTATGCCAGAACATAACTCTACAGGCCGGGAGCAGGACGAATCTATAATTAAGCTCAGCTTCGAGCCGGATGGACTGCTGCCTAATAATCCTCAGCTTCCTGCTGTGCTGTATAAAGGGGTTCTCCGGGACCACCCGGAAGACACCGAACAGGTCTTCAATAACAACGGCTGGCTGAATAGCTGGGTGAATGGCGTCTTCCCCTACCACCACTATCACAGCAACGCGCATGAGGTGCTGGGGGTGATCTCCGGCAGTGCCAAGCTCCAGCTTGGCGGAGATGCCGGATACACAGCCAACGTGGAAGCCGGTGACGTTGTGGTGCTGCCTGCCGGGA
The DNA here is from genome assembly GCF_038002245.1 of Paenibacillus sp. FSL R7-0128. Taxonomy (NCBI): domain Bacteria; kingdom Bacillati; phylum Bacillota; class Bacilli; order Caryophanales; family Paenibacillaceae; genus Paenibacillus; species Paenibacillus sp. FSL R7-0128. The sequence continues at coordinate 5,458,442 of NZ_JBBOCD010000001.1, forward strand.
CGGCACACAAGAAGCTCACGGCCACGCCGGACTTCCGTATTGCAGGCGCATATCCCGGGGGCATGGACTATAACACCCGCCAGGCGGGCCCGGATGACTTCGCTGCAGCGCTCCCCGAGATCCGCGAAGTCCCGCTGCCGGAGCGTGATCCTGTCTATGGCGAGGCGGGGCCGCTGCTGCGGCTGTGGAAGTGACAACCGTTCCTGGGGCATACGCTTAAACAGCGAAGCGGGCGGAACAACCCGCGTAAAAGCGAAGCGTTCACAGTGATTGGAACAACGTTCCATTTGCGTAACGTCCATCCAAGCAAACACGTTCATCCTTCTCCAAACCAAGGATTCGCTTTTGCAGTCCAGGGATTAACTTATGCGTTTGGCCCCCTGATCTGCTCATTCCCTGGACAATACTATATAATGTTGTGTACAAATATCTGCTTAGGCATTGAGCCGGAAGTGAAAGGGGGCCTTTGGATGTATCGGGTAGCGATATGTGAGGATGAAGAACAGCAGCGGGAGCGGGTGAAGAAGATTCTGGTCGGGTTATCCGTCAAGACGGATACCGAATTTGAAATCGAGCTGTTTTCTTCGGGAGAAGACCTAATCTCCCACTATGAACGGGGCGGAGCCCCCTTCCATATCCTGATTCTGGATGTGGAGATGGGCGGCATGAACGGGATTATGGCGGCGCGCCGCTTGAGAAGCCAGAAGCATTTTGACGAACAGATCATATTTCTGACCAGCTATCCAGAATATATGGTGGAGAGCTTCGACGTGATTACCTTCCAGTATCTGATCAAGCCGGTCGCCCCGCAGCTCCTGGAGGAGAAGATCCTTAAGCTGTGTGATTACTTCCAGGCCCAGGATAAGAAATTCATGGTCATCAAGTCCGGTTATGAGGAAGTCGTCTTGCGGCATGATGATATTATCGGGATTGAGGCGGCCAAGAGTCTAACGGTCAAGAGCAAACTGCATGTGATTACCACCACGGGAATCTATGAGACTAGAGGAATTATTGCTGAATACGCTTCAGCCTTACGGGACAGCCATTTTCTGCATATCCACCGTTCGATTATTATCAACCTGCTGCATGTCCACAAGTTCGCGGGCGGCTCCGTGCTGATGTCGGGCGGGCAGGAGTTCCCCATCGGCCGGTCCAAAATCAAAGAGGTTAAGGACTTCTACACCAAATTCATGATCATGAAGGGTAGCTCGTATGACTCACTATAATCTGACCCTTATCGTCTGTGTGCTGCTGGTGATGTGTTTTCAGACCCAGTTCTTCTTCGCCTCGGTATTTGACAAAGCTGCCAGGAAGCCCAACCGGATCATATACTTCCTGATCTACGGGGTACTCTGCTTCCTCTACCTGGTCACCCCGCTGTCCCCTCTATTCTCCTCCGGCGTAGCTTTGCTGATGATCTTCAGTATGGCGCAAGCCTATAAGGTGGAGGTGAAGACCCAGGCGATCTTTTCCCTGCTCTACGCTGTGCTGATGACAGTGGTCAGCTTTATCTCGCTGTATATTTTCTCAATGATAGATTCGGTGGACTATACCAGCATGAACTCGGGTGCGGGGATTGACCGGCCGGCCTTCATCAAGGGGCTGATCCTTAGCTGCATTATTATGTTCCCGGTGATTCAGATCATCCGGCTGATCTCCAAGCGGCGAAGCGTCTCCCTGCCCTACCGGTATTATGTGATGTTCCTGCTCGTCCCGCTCATCAGCACCTATCAGATCAATGTCCTCACCGAAGACTCGAAGAAGGATATCTATTATTTCATTGCGATTCTCGGCTTCCTGTTCCTGAATGTGATGATCGTCTATATCTTCGATACCATTACCGACAAGTTCCAGTTCATGCATGAGAACGCCCAGCTCCAGCACCAGATGAACTATCAGGACGCCAACTATGAGAAGACGGTCCACAGCTTCAAGTCGATCAAAAGAATTATCCACGACACCCATCAGCAGTTCCTCTACATTGAAGAGTGTATCCGGCGGGATGATCCGGCTGCGGCTCTCGAACATATCAAGCTTACGCTGAATAAAGTGGAGGATGCCTACCAGCGGGTCAACACCGGCCATCTGGCGGTGGATGCGCTGGTCACGAACACGCTGAATATCGGACAAGCGAACGGCATCCGCATTGATACCCGGCTTAAGCTGCTGCCCGGTGAGCTTCACATCGACCGTTATGACCTGTGCGTCGTGCTGGGCAACATGCTGGACAATGCCATTGAAGCCTCCAAAAAAGTACGGCTCGCCGAGGACCGCTACATTCTGATCCAGATGCACTCCAGTGAATCCGCGCTGTTCATCCGCATTATGAATCATACCGTCCCGGAGACTGCCCCCTTGCAGAGCCGGAAGCCGGACCCTGAATACCACGGCATCGGCCTGACCAATATCTCCAGAATCTGCGAGAAGTACGGCGGGAATATGACAATTGAAGCCGGGCATCGGGAATTCAACAATATGGTGGTCCTCCCCTTCACGCGCGAAGCTTCTTTATAAAATGCACTAAACATTAAGTTTCGCCGTCACTGCGGTGAACATTTGGACTTCCGGCCGCTGTTGTATTTTGATTTCCTGATTGGACCGCTCTTAGCGGTAGAAATCCAAATACAAAGGCGGTCGCTACCGCTCCTTCAGTTCCAAATTTCCCCTCCGCTTCTTTCACTTTTTGTTACCGTTTTTTGTGCCTTTTAATCTAAATTTCTACGTTAAGGGATCGTTATTAACGTTTCAGGGTTATTCGGGCCACGCTCCTCTCTTCTGCCTGTATGATAACTTCAGGAAGATTATCTAAGAGACACAAGAGGAGGAGTTCAAGATGAACAAGTTAACTTCAGTCGTACTGACGGCCATGCTGGTGATCCCCGCAGCCCAGGCGTCTGCGCAGGAGAAGGAGAGCCCAGTGCAGGAAACGGCCCGCCTGCTGGGCTCGAAGATCGTATCCGACTACGGGGTAAGCGGCATGCAGTATGCTATCAGGGATCAAGGTAAAATTACGGTGTCCGGCGGCTTCGGTCTGTCCGATAAGGCAGCCGGGACTCCCGTCACGAAGGATACCATGTTCGGCATCGGCTCTGTCAGCAAAATGCATGTCTCCGCAGCCACAATGATGCTTGCCGAAGATAAGGTGATTGACATCGATCAGCCGCTGACTACGTATCTGCCGCAGTTCAAGATGGCCGATGAGCGCTACAAGAAGATCACGCCGCGCATGTTAATGAACCATTCCTCAGGCCTGTACGGCAGCCACTACGGGAACAGCATTCTGATGGACGATAGCGATACACAGAATCATGATGGCCTGCTGACCAGTCTTCAGTCCGAACGGCTAAAATCCGATCCGGGAGCCTATTCCGTATACTGCAATGACGGCTTTCAACTGCTGGAGCTGATGATTGAGCAGGTAACCGGCAGCAGCTATACAGAGTTCCTGGACCAGCATATGAGCAGCCCGCTGAAGTTAAGCTCTACCAAAACGCCGCTGGATACCTTTAACCGGCAGCAGCTTGCCAAAACCTACTTCCCTGGACTAACGCAGGCATTGCCCAGCGAGAACGCCAATATCCTCGGAGCGGGTGGTCTCTATTCCACAGCCGAAGATCTGACCACATTCGCCGAGATGCTGAACGGCAAGCACCCGGACATTCTGTCGGAAGCCTCCGCCGAAGCGATGCGTAAGCCGGAATATAAGAATGGACTCTGGGTACCCGAGGAGACCAACTCTTTCAATTTCGGTCTGGGCTGGGATGCCGTAGATCTGGCACCGTTCGGTGATTACGGTATCAAGGCCTTATCCAAAGGCGGAGATACCATCATGTATCACGCTGACCTGATTACCCTGCCGGAATCCGATATATCCATCGCGGTGCTCTCGTCAGGCGGAAGCTCAATCTATAACACCATTTTCGCCTCGAATGTGCTGTTGGCCTACCTGAAGGACACCGGGAAGATTAAGAAGATCCTGCCGGACGCCACCTTCACTCCTCCAGTCAAAGCGGCTATGCCTGCCGAGTTGGAAGCCTATTCTGGATTATACGGGACTGTCGGCGCAACCACTGCCATAGCCATTAAGGACGGAGCACTCAACCTGCCTGAGCTGGAGGGCGGACTCATTCCAGCGCAGAAGTATATTTATACCGGCAAGGGACAGTTCACAAGCCCGGACGGCAGTGCAGCCGTGAGCTTCGATCAGCAGAAGAACGGCAAGACTTATCTGAAGCTAAACACCCACTTGACTATCCCCGGTGTCGGTCAAATGCTGATGGTTACTTACGAGTATCAGAAGCTGGACGCAAATCCGCTGAATGCTTCTACGAAGCAGGCCTGGGCGCAGAGGGACGGGAAGCATTACTACGCTGTAGATGAGAAAATCAATTCCTTCTTCTACCTCTCCCCTTCCATCTTGACGAAGACTATTGAAGTTGAACAAGGCTACGCCACCGGGACGCAGATTGTGGACGAGAACACCGCCGTCAATGCGGCTGAAATCCCGGTCATGAACGGCAGAGACGCCTTCGATCTGACCTTCTCCAAGCAGAACGGTGCAGAATATCTAACCATCGACGGCAATGCGTATATCAGCGGCGATGCGGTGAAGCCGATCTACGGAGGCCCGGCCTCAACCAGCACCGTTCCTGCGGGCGGCCAGAGCGTATGGTTCAAGATTGACAAGAAAGCTGCCGGCAAAACCATGACCGTGACAGCTCCTCCAAGCGGCGGATTCGTTGTATATGATGCCGACGGGATGATCGTAAGCCACTCCAGAGTGAGCAAAGACCCTTCAGTCCGGTTGCCGCAGGGCGGAATGGCCGTCTTCGGCGGGCAGGCGGGCGATGTGTTTAAGATTGAGCTGAAATAACGCTTTCATATTTTCATCCAAAATTTCTCCCTTCTCCCAAACTTGCTTAATGGTATATAGGTGTGTTTTAATGTTATCAAATTGAATAATACTCTTATCCAGAGTTCGGTGGAGGGCTTCGCCCGATGATACCGCTGTGACCGGCATGCTATAAGCAGAACGGGCACAGCACTAGAGGCATCCCGGATGCCTTGCAAAGATGAGAGGGTGCTGACAGTTGATGAGACTGCCCCCTTTAATTAGGGGGCTTTTTGTTTGAGAAGGGAGAGAAATGCATGACAGAATGGATCACGGAATTTATACTCTTTTTCAAAGATTTGTCGTATGCAGGCATCGTTATCGCCTTGTCGTTTGAATTCGTACCTGCCGAAATCGTGCTGCCGCTTGCCGGCTATTGGGTGTATCTGGGGGACATGAAGCTCATTCTTACGATTCTGGCCGGGACTGTTGGAGGCACCTTCGGTCCGCTGACATTGTACGCGCTGGGCCGGTTCGGGGGCAGACCTGCGATTGCTAAGTACGGGAAGTATTTTTTCATCCGTCCGCATCATCTGGAGGCCTCCGACCGTTTCTTTGATAAATACGGCAGCGGTGTAGCCTTCTACGGGCGCTTCATCCCCGGTGTGAGAACACTGATCTCCATCCCTTGCGGGATTGCCAAGATGAATGTGTTCAAATTCAGTCTGTACACTTTCCTTGCCATGCTTCCGATCACTTCGATCTATGTCTATCTGGGCTACAAGCTGGGCTCACAATGGGAGCATGTGGACGAAATCGTCAAGCCTTACATTCTTCCGGCGGCAACCCTGTTCCTGCTCGGCTTCGGGCTGTACGTCTTTTCCAAGCGGTACCGGAGACGGCAGGCTTAATTGGATAATTAAGATGTACTTATGACATTAACGGCAAGCGAAGAAGCGGAGGGGAAATTTGGAACTGTAGGAGCGGTAGCGTCCGCCTTTGTCAGCGGATTTCAACCGCCGAAGAGCGGATTAAATCAAGAAATCTGCTGACAACAGCGGCCGGAAGTCCAAATGTTCACCGCAGTGACGATTACGCTTCCAGTCCAAAACTTAAGTACATTTTAATATAGCGCTTCAACTTTAGGAGGAAATTATGGAATCTGTGTTAGATTGGCTGAAATACCTGCTGCTAGGCCTTGTACAGGGAGTGACGGAGCCAATCCCTGTCTCTTCCAGCGGGCACTTGATCATCGTACAACGTCTGCTCGGTATGAAGCAGAATGGACTCTCTTTTGAAATTTTGACGAATACGGCCTCATTGATCGCTATCTGCTTTATTTTCCGTAAAGATATCAAAGACTTGATCATAGGGTTCTTCCGTTACCTGCAAACGCGTGAACCCAAGTACCGGTCAGAGTTCATGTTCTGCATCTACATTGTGATCGGGACGATTCCCGCAGCCGTTGCTGCCGTGTTCTTCAAGGATACGATCGAACGCGTCTTCACCTCTGTACATACCGTATCCATCAGCTTACTCATTACCGGGGTAGCCCTCTGGCTGATCCGCAATCTGCGCGGCCAGAAAAGAGACGGCAATCTCACTGTGAGAGACGCCATCATCGTCGGGTTGGCTCAGGCGGTAGCGCTGATTCCCGGCATCAGCCGTTCCGGTTCTACTGTGATTGCCTCCATTGCCGTCGGCATGAAGCAGGAGACCGCCTTGAAGTTCTCGTTCATGCTCTACATCCCGATCAGCATCGGGGGGCTAATCATGGGCGCATCCGATATCGTGCATGACCCTAACCGCGCCGCGCTGGCGATGCCTTACCTGATCGCCTTCCTCACCACGCTGGTCGCCACCTACTATGCCATGCGCTGGTTCATCGGCATTATGGCTAAGGGGAATCTGATTTACTTCTCGTACTACTGCTTCGTAGTGGGCACGCTGCTGCTGATCTTCCTGTAACAGAAACAGGTCGGGGAGAGGAAGGAGCTGGAAAGGTACCTCCTTTCTGCTCCTTCCTCTCCCCGTTCTCACTTAACTGCTATCCTTACTATTCACTCCAAGGCAACAGACGGGGATGCTCGTCAAGGATGGATTGATATTGCTCCTTCCAGCCGTACTTGCCATCCGGGTCCAGTTGCATATAACGTATATACTTCTCCAGCCGAAATTCCTGCTTCGACCAACCGAGATGCTTAATCCGCAGGTTGCTCAATTGATGAGGCAATTCCCAAATATTCTCTGGCAACCGCCCGGAGTGTTGCGGGAGATCATTCCAGAGATAGGTAAAGTCTTGGCGGTAGCGGACCAGGAACGGCCGGTATCTCAGGTGGGCCCGCCAGTACTTATCCTCGCGGTAATGGTTGTCATCCCAGAAATCGTAGAGGCGGAAGCAGAATAAGTCGCAGTCTTCCGTTCTCAGCAGGGAGTCCACTTCTTCGGCAAAACCGGATTCAAACATCTCATCCCCATCCAGATTAAGAATCCATTCCGGTCCGGTCTCAACCACCGCTTCCCACTGCTGCTTGCGCAGCTCGGATTCATTGTTGAAGCGGGAGACCGGATTATGAATCAACTTAAGCGGAATTCCCCCCAGAACCTCCTTAACTAATTCAGCTGTCTCATCTGTGCTGCCATCATCGATAATAACGGCCTCGTCGATATATTTGCGTTGCTCTTCCAGAATCTGCCGCAGGAACCTTGAGGCTTCATTCTTGACGATCATCGTGAGAGTCAGCTTGGGTCGGCGTTGTGCCGCTGCCAGGGTGGTGGCATGCGCCGCATCAGCAGCTTGCAGCTTAATCAGATTAGCTTCTTCGCTCCGCTCTAACTCTTCATCATTCCGTTTCCCGCCATGCTTCCTTGACTCTGTCTCAGACGTTGCTAATGACTCCCGTACGAACTCCTCTACTTTATCAAGATCACTGTCTCTGTATATATGCAACGCTGGATAATGGGTATCTACAAAGAGAGGAATATCAAGTGCCGCTGCACGGATACAGAAATGACGATCCTCTCCCCAATAGGAGAGATTTCGGACCTTCTTGTAACTGACACCGGACTTGATGGCCTTGATGCTGATCAGAGTGCAGGCGCCAAGTCCTCCGACTTCATAGATCCCCGGTTCCCGCATTTTAAGCAGAAATGCATGCAGGCGGCGCTTGATCTCTTCAGGTGAGAGTTTTTCTCCCGGTAGTGCTTCCCATTGGTTATACTCGTCATGCATCCACACCTGCGGCTGTTCCAGCTTGCCCGGCTGCCACTGGGTCCAGAACACTTCAGCGATAATGTCCTTGGCTGAACTGATCAGCTGTTCCAGCGTACTTGGATGAAGAATAAGATCAGAATCAACCAGAAACAGATAATCATAGCCGAAAGCTTCCGCACGCCGGATCATCTGATTTTTGAACTCGGCCACCTTCCAGACAAGGCTGATACGCCAGGCATGAGCATTGTCATCGCGTATATAGTCATCATGGTAGCCAGAGGATTCCAGGAAGACTGTTCTCCCGCTTTGGGCGAACTGCTGCAGAAGTTCACTGGAAGCTGTATCCCCATTATCATCAATCAGATAGTAATGCAGCTCAATATTGTTAAGGTTGAGCCGCTGCAGCGACTTCAGAAAATGCTCCAGAATCTCAGGTTTCTGATGGATCGGGCTGCCAAGCAGCACTCGTTTTATCTTCTGATTCATATGAGCCCACTCCAGAGTAAAGTCATCATTAATACAACACTCCTTAGATTTGAACAAAAGTGATATAGCATAGTATATTAAGAGTAGTATCCAGATAAGCCTATTTTCCTGAAATAACAATCTTAGGACCAGCCGGGTAAATCGACAAACACCCCTTAGAACGAATTTGTTCTAAGGGGTGTTTGCTAGTGGGGATCTATTGTTGTCCCATCAGTATCTTCGCATAAGGCGAATCGATCGGGATCATGATGACCGGCTCATTCTTCAGCGTGGTCACATAACTCTGCAGCGTGCGGTAAAAGCTATAGAACTGGGGAGATTTTCCATAGGCCAAGTTATAGATCTTGGCGGCTTCTCCTTCACCTTCGGCGATGATCTTCTTGGAGTCGGCTTCGGCCTGGGCCATCAGCTCTCTGGAGGCGCGGTCCGCCTTGGAGGTGATCTTCCTGGACTCCTCATCCCCTTCGGACAGATAACGCGCAGCAATGGACTGGCGGTCCGAGATCATCCGGTTGTACACACTCTGCTTGTTCTCTTCCGGCAGGTCGGTACGCTTGATCCGTACGTCAATGACTTCTATGCCGTAGTTATCACGGGTCAACGCAGCTACTACGTCCTTAGTAATCTCATCATTAATATTGCCCCGTCCGGTGTCCTCACTAATAATATTCTCATAATTGACCTCCGACAGCTTGCGGCGTACCGAGTTATATACCGCTTCATCAATACGCTGCACCCCGCCGCTTACCGATTGAACGGTTCTCAGAAACTGTGAGGCGTTGGTAATTCTCCAGACGGTATAGTTATCGACCACAATCGGCTTCTGGTCCTTGGTCAGAATGCTGGTCGGCGAGCTCTCGTACGTCATCTGATACTTGGGAAGCTCCGAGACATTCTCGACAAAAGGAAGCTTGAACTTCAGCCCCGGCTCCTCCACCGCACGCATCGCTTCACCGAAACGGAGAACGACCTTATATTCCCCTTCCTTCACAATATACATAGAGCCGGCCAGCAAAATAATCAGGACGATAGATGATATCAATAGGATGATCGGGTTTCTTTTCACTTGGCATCTCCTCCTTGCGGTGCAGCTGAAGGTGCCGGATTCACAGCGGCAGGAGCAGAGGGGCTATCCTTGGTGCTGCGCATCAGCTCATTCAGCGGCAGATAGTTCACAGTGTCACTGTTAGAGTTCGTAATGAATATTTTGGCGTTAGGCAGGATCGTCTCCAGTGTCTCCAGGACCAGCCGGCTCTCGGTGACGCTCTGATTATTGGCATATTCGGCAAAAATCGCATTGAACCGCGCCACATCCCCCTGCGCATTCAGGATACGTGACTTCTTCTCACCTTCGGCCCGCTCTAAGAGCGCCTGAGCTTCACCGCGCGCCTTAGGAATGATATCGTTCTCATACTTCTTGGCGTTGTTGATCTTCGTATTCTTCTCTTCACGGGCGTTCGTCACCTCGCGGAAGGCTTCCTCCACCTGACCGCTTGGCGGCTCAATATCCTGGAACTTGATATCGATGATCTGAATGCCGGTGTTGTATTTCTTCTGCAGATCCACCAACAGCACGCGGACCTTATCCTGAATGACCGTCTTCCCGTCGGTAATCGCATAATCCAGCTTCTCGGAACCAATGACCGCACGGATCGAGGAGCTGGCCGAGTTACGCAGGAATTTGTCCGGGTCATCAATGTTATACAGGTAATCACGGATATTGCTGATTTTCCACTGGACTACAGCATCGGCAGAGACAATGTTCTCGTCGCCCGTAATCATCATCGCTTCATCATCTACCGGGACAGCTCCGTCAGCCTCCTGGCGGTATCCGATATGAATCCGCTGGGTCAGCTCGGCAGGCACAGTAATGACATCCTGGATGGGATAAGGCCATTTGAAATGGAGTCCGGCCGAGCTCTCATTCGTATACTTGCCGAAGGTCAGAATTGCTGCACGTTCCTGCTCCTGCACCGTATAAAATGAGGTGGAGCCGATATACAGCAATACAGCCGCAGCGGCTACCCCCACCCCTATCCTTTTGTACATGCCCGGCTTCAACTTCGGCAGCTTGAACCCTGGGATATTATCGCCATTCTGGTTCATGAAATTCAAGATGCATCGCTCCTTTTGGCGTATTTTAGTCGTATTAAAGGTTTATATACGTGAATAAATCAAAAAAGTCGCAACTAATTCAGCTTTGTTCAAGCTTTCTGCATTTTGCTGCGATTCTCGCGGATTCGGCTGGATAGTTACTAATTCATCCTGATAAGTGAGTCACGCTGGTGCGTCCTTTATGCGGCACCCGGGTAATCAGAGATGTGATCGGTTTTTCGACTACATTCCACTCACACAAAAACCCCCGGAAAAGCGCAAACCTGCGCCCTCTCCGGGGGTTCTACTATAGTGCTCTTAAATACTCGATTTATTACGGAAATAATTCTGAAGGAATTCCTTGGCGCGCTCGGACTTCGGATGATTGAACACCTCGTCCGGCGTCCCCTCCTCGACGATTTTACCTTTGTCCAAGAACAGCACCTTGTTGGCCACCTCATACACAAAGCTCATCTCATGGGACACGAGAATCATCGTCTGACCGGTAGACGCGGTCTTCTTGATCGTCTGCAGCACCTCGCCCACCAGCTCAGGGTCAAGCGCTGAGGTAGGCTCGTCCAGCAGCAGCAGCTTCGGATTCATCGCCAGCGCGCGGGCAATGCCTACCCGCTGCTGCTGGCCGCCAGACAGATGCTTCGGATAATAATGAGCACGCTCAGCAAGACCTACCTGCTCTAGCTGTTTCTGTGCAATCTGCGCGGCCTCGCGGTCGTTCATCCGCTTCACAATCTTCAGGCCTTCCTTCACATTATCCAGTGCCGTCCGATGCTGGAACAGATTGAACTGCTGGAAGACCATCGCTGTCTGCTTCCGCAGCTCCAGCCGCTGCTTGTTCGTGATCGTGCTGAAATCGACCTTGAAGCCTTCGAGATCCAGCATTCCCTGATCTGCCTGCTCCAGGCAGTTGAGCGAACGCAGGAAGGTGGACTTACCCGCACCGGACGAACCGATGATGGCTACAACATCTCCCTTGTTAATCTCGACGGAGAGATCGTCCAGAATCAGATTACCGTGAAATGACTTGGATAAATTGCTTACCTTTATCATCAGATCTCTCTCCTTCCCCAAGAGAACCAGCCGCGGTTCATGGCCCCGGCAGCGGAGTCCGGAATGGAGAATCTTTTCTCCAGGAATCTCAGAATCTGCTCAATCAGAATTGTCATGATCCAGTAGATGATCGCCAATGCGAGATACACCTCGAAGAACCGGAAGTTGCTGCCGGAGATAATTTTCCCCTTAGCCGTCATTTCGATTACACCTGCTACGAAGGCTAGGGAGGTTCCCTTGAGCAATCCGATCAATGCATTGCCCAGCGGCGGAATCGCCACCACCAGCGCCTGCGGAACGATGACTCTTCTGAGCACCTGAAGATACGTCATCCCCAGGGATTCAGCGGCCTCGATCTGGCCCTTGTTCACCGACTGCAGCGCAGCGCGGATCGTCTCCGAGTTGTACGCCGCTTCATTGAACGCGAAGGTGACCAGCACGAAGATCATCGCCGGAATGGCATTGATATTATAATCCGTCCCGTACTGCTGATTAATGAATTTTAATAACAACGGAATTCCGTTATAGGTCAGGTACAGCTGCACAATGATCGGCGTTCCACGGATGAACGAGATGAAGACTGTGACCAGCTGGCTTAACACGGGAATTCGGCGCATACGGATAATGGCAAATAACAGCGCAAACACAAGGCCGACGATCATCGAGATGACCGTAATCTGCAGACTCACAGGAAGGACCTCTAACAGGCGAGGAATCGCTGAGAACACCGCGTTGATATCAAAAATCTCTCCCATACCGATTGACTTCCTTCCACGTTCAATTTACAGGGCGACAGCCTAACACGGTCTCACGATTAACCGTCTGCCCTCATAGATAATTTCAGTATGATACCGTTCGTTGCTTACCGCATTCAACCGCTCCACCAGGGAGGCCGCTGCTTCATCGGATGCCAATACAGGCAAGCCACGCTTGGTCACTGTCTCATGGGTAAGCCTGAGATCAATCGGAATCAGCTCATAGCTGAACCGCTTGTCCTCCACACTCAGATCAAACATGACCAGGAAGTTCTCCGAGAACTTGCGGTCGCTGTAGAAGCCCTGCCAGTTCCCTTCGCTATCCTTGGTTCTGTTCTTGTGCAGGGTAGAAGGAGCTTCATTCTCGGCATATCCGTAGGCGGTGAACATCTCTGGAGATACAATTGACTCCCCTGCCTCGAACTCCATGAACAGACTGCCTATGTTATAAAAAATAGGTTGGCCCTTGTACAGCTCCACCCCTCTGGTGAAGTGGGCGCCATGTCCGAAGACACAGCTCGCTCCGGCATCCACCGCCCCCCGTGCGAAGGTCTCAATGAACTCTGCGGGATAATCGGAGTACCAGTTCTCATTCTCCCCTTCATGCGTGTGCAAGCTGACAAAAACATAGTCACTGCGCTCCGCGGCATCCTGGATGCTGCGGTAGATTTCCTGCTGATCCAGCTCATGCGCTGCTGTCTTGACGCGGGACTGTTCACCCTTCTCGAAGGTTAAATAGCCTTCAAAAAATGAACCGAATTCATAGTAATTCTCCGATTTGCTCTTGAAGGTCTCAATCCGCTTGCCTTCCTCCATGCTGGAAGCGATGCCGATGCGTTCACTGATCTCCTTCAAGGTGCTGAAGTCCTGATCATTCACGACATAGGTCCGCGACCAGCGGAGCGGGTTAACGCCCGGACGGGCGGGCACGCCGTTCCCCGGATTCGAAGCAGCGAACACCTCGCTTCTCGTCACATCGATAGTGATGATGGCAATCCGACCATCTGCCGTATCGACGAACACCGGCTTGCGCGCTTCATGCAGGCTCATCCCCACCCCAAGCGGGGTCAGACCACGGGCTTCTGCCTCTTCGATCGTATCCACAAGACCCTGGGTCCCGTAGTCCCCCGTATGATTATTCGCAAAGCTCACATAACGGATATTGAGCTTCCCGAATTCGTCCAGCGCCTTGGGGCGCACACTGGTCTGGTAGCCGCGGCCTGCCGCCGGAGCGGTATTCAGGCGCGGGGTCACGAACTCTGCATTGGTAAAAGCTTCATCGGCCCCTTGCAGCAATGCCAGCAGCTCCGGGTCCATCGTCTTATCTAAATTACTGCTGGAGAACAATGCATCTCCCGAGACTAGAAATTTCATGCGATCACCTTCCTTCGGTTACTCCATTAGCTCTTTCTTAGGCAAATAGTCGCCGCCAAGCTGCTCTTGGCTAATCTTCAGCAGGGTGCCGTCCGCATACATTTCCTTGATTCTCTTGTTAACCGTATCTAGCAAGGTGCTGTCCGCAGACTTGGAGAGCAGGATATAAGATCCTGGATCACTATTCTCTGTAGAGAACGGAACGACCTTCAGATTGGTGAAGCCATGCTCCTTGATGGCCTTCTCGGCAGAGACACGGGAAATGATGCGCACATCGTACTTGCCGGCTTCAATACCTTCGAACTGCTTCACGAAATTCTCGTCAGTGTAGATAATCTCTGCTTTGGCATCCGCATTCGCTTCATTATAATTCTCCAGCAGTGTGGCACCGGAGTTGCCTACTTCTGTTACGGCTTTATAGCCCTTCAGGTCTTCTACCGCCTTAAGGGTATTATCGTCCTTGCGGACTACGAATACATTCGCATTCTCAATAATCGGGAGTGAGAAATTGTACTTGCCGCGTCTCTCAGGGTTGGAGCTGAAATTGTTCGCCCCCAGCTGGAAACGTCCATTGTCCAGACCAGTCAGAATCCCTTCGAATTCAATCGCTTGAACCTCTAGCTTATATTCCGGAAGGTCTTTGAAGATCGCCTTCATTACTTCCACATCGTAACCTGTCAACTGCCCGTCCTTCTCGTAGCTAAAAGGGTTACTGACCCCGCTCGTAGCAGCAATAATGGTCTTCGTACCTGCTCCAGCACCATTTGTCTCAGCTGAGCCTGCGTTATTCTTATTTCCATTACCGCAGCCTGCAAGGACCAACCCGAGCAACACAATCAGAACGCCTGGCACAAATTTCTTCTTCATTATAACTTCCCCCTCGTCTAGTAAAAGCTCTCTCTCGTTGTCCTATGATGTCCAACTTATCATAGTCATTTAGTCTGGAATTATTATGTCACGGGGTATACACTGTGTCAAGGTGAACGGCCAAAGGATTGACGAATGCTGACGAACGAAGTCGATTGATGGCTGGGGTGTGCTTGGTTGGTTACCTAATATAGGTATCCCCCCAGCTGCTGGGGAGTATTCCCCTGGCTGCTAAGAAGACCGCACCACTCTCTTCCGGCGCGCCGGAACCTTGACGCCCTCCTTCTGAAGCTTGCTCCAGTTGCCGGGATTGGTCAGGTCCGGGATACGCTGCTCCAGAATAGCCTGATATTGAAGGGCCTTCTCTTCCAGATGGGCAACACGCTGCTTGGCCTCTTCCAGCTGAAGGAGCGCCGCTTCCCTGTATTCCATCATCATAGCAAAGCGCTGTTCAATCGTCGAATCCCCTTCGAGGCAGAGATCGACGTAGGTTTTGATGCTTTCAATGGGGAGGCCGGTCTGCTTGAGGCACCTAATCCCGTACAGCCAGTTGATCGATTCATCGTCGAACAGTCGGATGTTGTTCTTATCACGCTGAATGCTCGGCACCAGCCCTTTATCCGTATAATAACGCACAGCATGTTCAGTTAGTCCCGTCATGGAAGCCGCTTCTTTGACTGTATACATGTTAATCCTCCTTAAAAAAAGATAATTTAGCTCCGATATCTTCACGGAAACAACTGACTATCTGGAAAATCCACAATGTCCAGCAAATCCGGTATTTTTCAGTATACTCATCATACTTTAGGAACCGGCCCCATATGAATTAGAAGACAGAGCAGCGGGTACGAATCCAGATTTGAAGTATGGAAGGAGAATCAGCCTTGGCCTTATACATTCCGCTTGAATTCTCTGAGCGATTTGCGCATTTCGGAAGCAACACCTTTGTTCAGCAGGGAGGCATATTTGAGTCTCCAGAGCTAATTTCTATAGGAAACAACGTCTCTATTCAAGCTCCATATGCTATCCAGCCGAAAGATGTGAATCACGGAATTTCTGGCGATAGTCCAGTTATCTCTATAGGAGACGGTTGTCAAATCAACAGAAGTGTCCAGATCACAGCTCACCCCAGGATTATCTTAGAGCCAAATGTTCTGATCCATTCCAACGTTCTAATGGAAGGGGATATTACCATTGGAGAAGGCTCCTGGATCGGAGCAAACTGCCGCCTATCCGGGAATATACGTATTGGAGCTGGGAGCGTAGTTAAGGCAAACAGCATGGTTTTGGACAATGTTCCCGACTATTGCGTGGTTTCAGGTAATCCCGCATCAATTGTGCAGATTTATGAGACTTCCTCCGGGAGCTGGGTGGATGTGTCTGCTCATGATCAGGCCCAGGCTATTCTTACTGCCCGAAGCCGCCTTCCCCTGTTATCAATCTGTATCCCAACTTACAACCGCGCGCCTTATCTTGACGCTTGCCTCCAGTCGATTTATGCTCAGATCGGAAATAATGAGCTGATCGAAGTGGTAGTATCCGATAACGCCTCCACAGATGCCACGCCAGCGATCATAGACAAGTATATGGCCCTGTACTCCAATATGAAGTCAGTACGCAATGACACGAACATTGGCGGAGATCCTAATATTCTTCATGTATTACAGCTGGGGAGAGGGAAATTTGTAAAAATGCAAGGCGATGATGATTATTTTCTGCCCGGCAAGCTTATGCCCCTGCTTCATGTACTGCACAGCCATCCGGAATGTGGAGTCTTCCATATTAGTCTAATTAACGGAAATAGGCCTCCCCGCCTGGAATCCGGCATGAGTAATTTCCTGGCCGCAACCACCCTTTATGCGGCTTTTATCAGTTCTGTTGTTCTAAGACGTGAGGATTTGGAGAAGATCGAGAACCCGGCGCTATTCATGACCTCTAAATTCAATCAGTTATATCTTCAATATTCTATATTAAAGGATAACCCGAACTTCTGCATCATGTACGATAGTATCTTCGGTTATGGTGGTGCTTACAATCCTAAATACAGTTTTGCTGAAGTTTTTTTTAACGGGTATCCGTCTATCCTTAGCCATTTCTTGGGCACTGGTTTGACTGCTGAAGAAATTTCCAGAGAGAAAAAACAAACATTTTATCACTATACCATTCCATGGTTTCGGAATAATAAGGCAACTGTGACTACTGATGAGTTTGAAGAGATCTACAAAAAATACTATCAAGATGAACCCTATTATGAGGATGGCCTTGCCATCATGAAAGCAATACGCCAATCCTAATTTAGGAAGGAAGTTAATGGGTTATGTCGCACTCTTTAGAGCCTAAACCAGTTTCTAGTTTCTTTTACTGTGGCAAAAGCACAGATATCTCTCCCATCGGACAATTTCATCATCCCGAGTTCGTTCTCATTGGCGACAGGGTAACAATCAAAGATGATTACTGCATACAGTCCACATTACAAGATTCTTTGCCTGTACCCAAAATTATTATAGGAGATGATTGCAGATGTGAGCAAGGACTCACTCTTCAAGCCCTAAACCGTATTGAAATCAAGCCTCGTGTCACTATTGGCAGTAAAGTTAGTATATCAGACGCAAGGCATGAGTATCGTCAGGTAGGATTGCCGGTCTTAGCACAAGGATGGATGGACAGCACTGGAGAAGTTATCATCGGAGAAGGCACACAAATAGGTGATGGAACTGTTATTGCAGGTAATATCCGAATAGGCAAGCACTGTGTAATCCAGCCTGGAAGTGTTGTTGAGCAAGATCTTCCGGATTACTGTGTGGCAGGCGGATCCCCGGCACAAATTCTGCAGCAGGAGACGGCTAAGCTCCAACCGCGAACTGCGGGCTTGAGTTCCGGCACACCGGAATCTACTCCGCTTCTCTCCATTTGCATTCCGACTTATAACCGCGCAATCTACCTTGATCTCTGTCTTTCTTGCATATTCAGTCAATTACAGAACGATAGCCGGGTAGAAGTAATTGTCTGTGACAATGCCTCCACCGACGCTACTCCACAAGTGATTGCACGTTATGCCAGCCGTTATCCTAGCCTCAAATCCTTCAGAAACAGCACGAACATAGGGGGCGACCGCAATATATATCTTGTAGCCCAACTAGCAAGGGGCAAGTTTATAAAATGGCAGGGTGATGATGATTATTTTGTGGAGGATTCAATCCCTTTTCTACTTGATGTCATCCATGATCATATGCAGTGCGGAATTATATATTTGAATGTGCATAACCATGATGGCCAGGTTTATACTGCAGAAGGTGCACCCGCCTATCTTCGAACCTCAGGTATTATGTGTACCTTTATTTCCGGCATCATTCTACGAAGGGAAGATTTTGAACAAATTGAAAAGCCCTTCCGTTATATCGATTTATCGCTAAATCAAGCTTATATGCAGTACGAAATATTAACCAGAAACCCTAGCTTTTGCGTGGTGAACCGGAGAATGTTTAATTTTTCCGGAAATCCTCCTTCAGGATACAATCTCGGGGAAGTCGTCTTCCGTAGTTATCAGACTATTTTGCGTCATTTCATTGGTAAAGGATTAAGCGAGGTAGATGTGCAGCAAGAGAAACTAGCTTCTCTCTACAATTACATTCTCCCTTGGTACACAGGAATCATGCGTGATCACGCCCCTGTTTTTACCGATGACTTTGAGGACCTCTTTAGAGAATTTTATGGAGAAGAGTCCTATTTCGAAGATGTCCTGCTGCGAATTGCAAGTATAAAAGCTCTGGCACAAAGCTAAGGAGGGATTTAGTATGCATAAACCGGACACACTTCAGGCAAACCATCAGCCAGATTCACAGGAATCTCAGATGTCCAATTTAATGAATTATGCCAACTTTCTATATAACCAGAAAAATTATGAGAACGCCGCTGTGTTCTATGAAAAATTTCTTTTGGAAGCAAAGACGTTGAATGAAGAAACCTATGAGGCCTATGGGAGACTCTCGGATTGTTACATTGCTGCTGGGGATGTAAATAAAGCCTTGTTAGCAGCATTCCAATCCTTTGCTTATGGAATTCCCCATCCTGTGATCTGTTACAAAATCGGCACTGCATTCATGCAGAAAAGCCAATTGAATATGGCTATTTTCTGGTTTGATATGGCTACCCAAGAAACCATTGCACATGAACACATAAACTATGATGCCTCTTTTGCCAACTGGCTCCCCCATTTACAATTATGTGTCTGTTATGAATCATCAGGCGAACACGAGAAGGCCTTTCACCATCATAAAATAGCCCAAAAATATAATCCCGATCATCCAAGTATAGTATACAATCAAAAGTATTTTGAATCTTTGTTCCGCAGAATCGAAGCTCCCTCTTCGAAGGCTCACCCCGAGGCTGAAGTAGTGGGGGGAAACGACACAAATTCCATAGATATCAACTCCGAAATACTGAATACTGAACAAAACGATGTAATTTTCACAGGAGAACGGGTTGTCATTAACGATGCCGTCAAAAAGAATCACGGAGATGTGCTGGAAGAACATTTGAACAGATACAAATTAGCCCAAAAGTTCGTCAAGGATAAAAGGGTGCTGGATGCTGCCTGTGGGGCAGGGTATGGGAGTAAAATGCTGCAGGTGGCCGGTGCAAGTCATATTCTTGGCGTAGATATCGATGAAGCCAGCTTATCTAATGCGCGCAAAACATATGGTCATGATCAGATTGATTATGCTTACGGAAATGTCAACAAGCTTGAACTTGAAGACAATAGCTTTGATGTCGTTGTTTCCTTTGAGACCATTGAGCACATCGATGATGGCAGTGTATGGATTAAAGAATCCGCCAGACTTCTCAAGGATGACGGAATCTTTATTGTCTCTACACCTAACCGCAGCATAGCGAACCCTGCTGGCTACTTCGTGGAACAGCCAAGAAATCATTATCACAAATATGAATATACGATTACTGAGCTTGTGGGGGAGTTACTGAAAGAATATGATATCCTGGAGTTGTACGGTCAAACCTTCGTCTCCGATTATTCAGCCTTCCAAGCCCAAGTTGTCAGAAATGCGAGAGCAATGCCTCCTACAACCACGCCTTATGACAATCCCGTCATTAACGGATACGAGCTAATGGATCTCGGAAGAGTTAAGGATATGAATCCTTTGTATGTGGTGGTCGTGTGCAGAAAAAAACGCCCCGTTTCCTTAGAATAGACAGATTAAAGATGGGCACAAATACAGGACCGGCCACTGGGGCTGGTCCTGTATTTGTTTTTGTATTTATTTGATGATGTTACTGCTCCCTGAAAAATATAATAACCCCTGCTTGACTTCGTGTTACACGAAGGCGTTAGGCTCATCATATCACTAAATCATCCTTAGGAGGACAAGACCATGCAGACTGTAACCTTGAATAATGGAGTGAAAATGCCGATCCTCGGCTTCGGAGTCTACCAGATTCCCGATGCTGAAGAATGTGAGACTGCGGTGTATGAAGCACTGACGGCAGGCTACCGCCTAATCGATACCGCTGCTGGATATCTGAATGAAGAGGCGGTAGGCCGGGCCATCAAGCGCAGCGGCGTACCGCGCGAAGAATTGTTCATCACCACCAAGCTCTGGATTCAGGATGCCGGGTACGACAGTGCCAAGCTCGCGTTCGCCAAGTCCCTCAAGAAGCTGGGACTGGACTACCTGGATCTATACCTTATTCACCAGCCGTTTGGGGATTATTACGGGGCATGGCGGGCGATGGAAGAACTATATCACGAAGGCAAAATCAGAGCCATCGGAGTAAGCAACTTCCTCCCTGACCGCCTGATGGACCTCATCGTTCACAATAAGATTGTGCCCGCTGTCAATCAGGTGGAGACACATCCGTTCCTTCAGCAGACGGATAACGCTGCTTTTATGAAGGAACAAGGTGTCCAGATTCAGTCCTGGGGACCGTTCGCAGAGGGACGCAACAACTTGTTCAGCAACGGAGTGCTGTCCGAAATTGCCGGTAAGTACAATAAATCCGTTGCGCAAGTTGTGCTGCGCTGGCTGGTTCAGCGCGATATTGTGGTGATTCCGAAGTCCGTGTGTAGAGAGCGGATCGTGGAGAACTTCGATATTTTTGATTTTGAGCTGAGTCCGGCGGACCTCGATCAGATTGCCGTGCTGGATACAGGCGAGAGCCTCTTCTTCTCCCACCAGGACCCGGAAATCGCCAAGCGGCTGGGCAACTGGAAGGTTGAGCTGTAAACCTGGACCAGGCTGGTAATTGACAATATCTTTGCCACTCCTTAATAAGAACGATAATACCTCAGCAAAGGCCCATGCACTGGTTGCATGAGCCTTTTACAATTTCATACAGACAGGTCAGCAGATACGGTTCTTTACCCTCTCCTGAGCCTGAACACGGAAAGCCTCCCTTACTTACGGATTCCGCACAAATTTGACAGCATCGGCGGCTACATACCCGCTTGTTCCGTCGTTATGGATGGTCACGCTGCCCGAGGTGCCAGCTGTGAAGGTATATGTGCCGATGAAATTCCATACCCCGCCGTTTGAGGTCTGGTCTATACTGTGCGTAGCCGTCCCTGCGGCATGAACGATATCTAAGGGAATCGCAGTGGAGCGGTTGATATGCTGCGGCCACATCATATAGACGCTGTAGGTGGCGGTGGCGGGCAAGTCTGGTGTGAAGGTAACGCTCTTGCTGCCTTTGCCGCTGTTGTCATCATGCAGATAGTTGGCGCCGTACCGGTCAGTCTGCACCGCAGCGGTCTTCCAGCCTCCGGTCTTCAGCACTCCGGTGGTGTCATTATTGTCCACAATCACCTCTTCACCAGGCAAGGTCGGCGGCGTGCCGCTGCCCAGGTCAAAGGATGCTTTGAACGTCCTGCCCTTGGATGCGCTGACATTCACTGTTAATTTAATGGTCGGGCTGAGCTGCGTCACAATAACCCCGGAATCTGCTGTGTACCCGCTTGTTGAACGGTCCAGCTCCACCTCAATCACGCCGGTGCCCGCTTGGGTTGGATCACTGACAGACAGCTCCAATGTATCTCCGGCTTCCCGGGTCATAACCGCCGCTTTCTTGTTAACGGTGATCAGATCGGCGGAGCTTACCCCATCCTCCCAGAAATTCGCTCCGGTGATGCCGAGTTTCGTTTCTTTTACCGCCTGAACACTGGATGAATTCGCAAGCACTTCAATGTCTGGAGCAGCAGCATAAGCGGCTACTTGAGCAGCAGACTTGCCCGGAAGCAGCACATACTGGTACTCCCCGCTCTCTGGATTCACACCATGATCCAGCCATAAGGTCATATAATTGCGGGTGATCGGCGTGGAAGGTGTGACCGGACGGGGGTTGATCTGCTTCCAGTTGCCTGTTCTGGCTTCTCTCTTAGCAGCAAGCGATACCGTCTGCGGAAAATAATATCCCGTATCCGCACCGGCGGTGCTGCCGGACAGATGAGCCCATTCTACCTGGTCCATGGTATCTGACCAAGCCAGCGTGGATGGCTTCACTTCACCATTTACAGTAAGCGTATTGCTGCCCGCCGTGTTCAGCTTCCGGTTCTCGACGTTAGTCTCCACAGCTATATTATCTGTGCTGATGATTCCCGCACCGAGAGCAACCACTTCGTCATCGAACATAAACCAGGATTTCTTGGCTCCAAGCGTTCGGCCTGCGTACTGCAAATCCATACCCGAGCTTCCATATAGATTCTGGATATCGGTTCCGCCAGTCCACTGCTTGGTGCTGGTGTGGCTGCTTGAAGAGGTCTGGGACAGCACCGTTGTTCCCGGCATTCGGTAGCTATCCACAGTAGGCCAGTAGTCATCGCTGTATTGTCCAAGATCACTGTTATATAAGCTGGTCATACCGGCTGAGGTATACCAGGCTTTGGCGTTCTCGCTGTTAATCGCTTCATAGCTGCCGATGCGGCTGGAATACATCGCAAGTCCGAAGCTGTAGCCCGGCCGGTGCTGCACGGCCCGGTCCATCGCCGCGAACTGCTGATAACTCAGAAGCTCAGCCGCCGGCTCAATGAGCGGGGCCCCGTCAATAGTCTTGGCCAGCACGATGGATGGAACAGGAGCGTCTTCATAGAAGGATTTATAGATATCCGACACCATCCAGCCCTTGAGCATCCGCTTGAAGTCGGCCGCTTGCGCAGGCGGTGCGATCTCGGACAGCAGCAGAATGCCCTGCATCGCCCGATGTCCCGCCTCATGATCCTGACTATAATTCCGGGAGATTTCCCGGCCGCGCACCATATCCATCATGGCACCCTTATACATTACCGGCTGATACGAGTTGTACACCCACTCCCATACATTGGACAGCTTGGGATCGGTAACCTGCCAGGTGGAGCCGTGAAGCATCACCATCAGATCACTGACAGCCAGCAGCAGGTCAATGCCATAACCTCCGGTGTAGGGGATGTTGTTATGCTGAATGAATGAACCATCCCGGTAGAAGCCGTCTCCGCTGAGCGTATAATTGAAAACAGAGGATAGTCCGTCGCGGGCTGCGGCGATCTTGCTCCCGTCTTTGACCAGGATGCCCCGCTCGCCCACCACCATCGCCTTCCAGGTGCGGTTAGCTCCTGTCAAAGTAACGGCGGGCGAGAAGCGCTCCACAGCTGTCATATAATTCGTAACCTGAGCCGGACTTAAAGAGTCATACATCAGCACCGTTATATCATTAAGCTGCAAAGGAATACCGATTTGCCAATCCCACCAGTTACTCGTTCCGCTGGCTACCGGCGTTACCCCCTCATGGTATCTGGTGGCGTACATATAATCGAGGGCAGCCACGATATCGCTCCCGAGCAGGCTGTCTCCATAGAGAGAGGTACCGGAAGTAGCGTAGGCAAGCGCCATTGTCTTCAGCCGTTCATAAGTCACCCGGATATGAATGGAATTCCCGGTCCCGGGATTATCGCTCCATAGATAGGTCCGGCCAGCTGCGGTGTTCATCGTCTGCCAGTAGCCGTTCGCTTCATTCCCTAGCTTGGTAAGGGCTGCGGCAAGATCAGCATCCGCCGTATTCAGAGAGGCCCCTCCGGTCAGCATCACCTTCCGGTTCTCCCGCATCCCGTCGAATTCATCCGCAGCACGGGCACGTTTCGCTACTCCTCCCAAGCCGCTGACCAGCAGCAGTAGCACTAACACCATCAAACCGCTTTTCATGAGTAACCCTCTCGTTAACGTTCCTCTCATTAGCAACCTTCTCATCCATAATCCCCCTTGTCGCCGTATTAAACATTTTCACGCATGGATAGTTTGGCTTTCCATCACACACAAGCTTGCTGTTGCTGCGCTCATGTTGCGGCTTCCCTTCATACAAGCTTGCTTCTCTGCACCAATGTCCCAGCATTCCCCACTCATAAATCCGTCCCTTGTGAAGCGCTTTCATTTAATAGTATAGATAGAGCCCGGTAGTGAAAGAAACTACGTGTATTCGAGAAAAGGTATGACATTTCGAGCATTCCGGCAAAAATGCTCCACATGCACGCCCGCCGCCCACTTTTGACGGATTGAGGTATACTTTTGCTCCTCACTCACGCCTGCCGCACACTTTAGGTCTACTCAAAGGGATTATCCCTCTGAATCTCCGAAAAAAGCCGCAAAACCTTGCGGCCTGCGGCGTGCAGCTTGCGACATACCTCCTACAGCTTGGGGTTACGGGTTACTCCTTGCGCTTTGCAGCCCGCGGGTTACAGCCTGCGGCTTACCACCCACAGCTTACCAGCTTAGTACATTTCATAACTAAGCTGGTCGGCCAGCTCACCTTCATGGTCAAATGCTGCATAGATGCAGAGCTGACCAGCCGGTGTATCCCCGGCATCGTAGCCGATACGGAAGGAGTGGTCTTCGGCAAACGTCAAGTCGGCCAGCACCAGCTCATTCACATCTTCATCAGGATGAGCGTCCGCAATTAGCTGCAATACCCGGTCAAGCAGCCCCTCCAGCCTGGCCCACACTTTCTGAATCTGTGGAGTCAAGCCGCTCATTGCAGCCTTGGTGGGAACTTCCGCTGTAACAGCAAGCTCACTCCCCCTGATTTGAAGCTGCGCCTTATAACAGGTAAAGGTAGTATCATATTGAAAAATCCCTACTCCCTCTACCCTATGATCCGGCTGCGTAATGAGGTTATTGGCATAATCCAGTTGTACAAGCTGCGAATGAAGACTCGTATCCAGTACCGTAAGTTTGTTCTCAGAGCAATACAGTTCGGTCAACTGCAGATTGTGACTGAGGTCCAGACTCATGAGATGATTATTGAAGCATCGCAGACTCGTAAGATCCGGAAGAGCGCTGGTGTCCAAGCGGGTTAAGTGATTATGGTTACAGCGGATTTCCGTCAGCTCTGTACAGCTTGCCATATCCAGCTCAATGATATAGTTGCCGCCGCAATCGACCCGCTCCAGCGCCGTATTGTCACTAAGCTTCAATTCATGCAGCGAGTTATAACTGCAATTCAGTACCTTGAGCCGGGGATTGCTGCTTAACTCCAAGTTGGACAACATATTCTCATGACACTCCAGCTTCTCCAGCGCAGGATTCTGGCTGAGGTCCAGAGTACGGATATGATTCCTGCTACAATCCAGTTCCTTCAACAGCCGATTAGGCTGAGTATTCAGCTCAATCAGCCGGTTGCTCCGGCAGTTCACAGTAACGAGTTCCGCATTCTGGCTAAGGTCAAGCACGGTTAACTCATTATACGAACAATCCAGCTCCTGAAGCGCCGTAAATTGTTCGATCCCCTGTAGACTTGAGAGCTTGCAGCCCTCAAGCTTCAGCGTAGTCACCGTGTCAAGATCGCTCCTGAAGACGGTTTCACGGCCACCGCAGAAGTGATCCCTTACGAACTGCAGGAAACGTTCATCTGCGAAATCATCGGTAATTGAAATCTGCATGGTACTCCCCCTCTAAAATCATTGGGATTATTCTACCATACTCCGCAGAGTCATTCACTTGAAGCGCATTTTCATAGATTCGCCTTAGGTTCCAAGCTCCACCTGGAACGAGGCGCCCCCGGCACCATCAGGGTCGAACAACAGTCTTACCTTCCCTGAGTTTCCGGGGTTTCCAGGGGTCCCGGTGTCTCCATTATCACCGGGTTCACCTAAGTCACCTGTGTCACCAGATCCACCGAGGTCAACCGTGATACGCTCAGACTTGTGGATCACCCTAGTAACAGGCCGATCGAGTTCAAGCTCCACTTCGATTGGACGGCGCTGCAGTTGTGTCGGATCAGCTATAGCTAGACTCCAGCCTGCCGGATTACTACGCAGCACAATAGAGGCTTGACCGCTGCAAGCAATCCTCCCGCTTCTATACCAGCCCGGCTGCCAGAAATGCACAGCGAATAGCCCCAATCCGGTATCTTCCACCGCATGCACCCGTTCATTCAATTCCACAATTCGTATACTTGACGCCCCTGCGAACCCGGCCGTTGCTTCTTCACTCCAGCCAGGCAGCAGCACATAGGCATAGGTATCCCCCTGCGGCGCTGCTCCATGATCGAACCACAACGTCTGGTATAACCGTTCTTCTCTCTCAGAGGAACCGGCATCGTTGATTGCCCTCCAGCTCCCTTGCCGGGCCTCGCGCAAGGCATGGACGCAGCAGCGTTCAGGCAAATAAATCCCCACATCCGCGCCCCCGGTACTTCCCGCCATATGAATCCACTTAGGCTGAATGGTATCTGTGAGTCCCAGCGTCCGGCAAATCTCTGTTCCGTCTGCTGTAATCGTATGGTCGCCTGCCGGGTTCAATTTCCGGTTTTCTATGATCGTTTCCACTTTAGCGGAATTCCGGCTCTGAATACCCGAACCTAAGGCCACGATGCGGTTACCTAATAACAACCAGCTTCTGAGCGCAGCCAGTCCATCGGCTTCGTTAACAACATCCTGAAGCTCCATCGCAATGGCGCCGTATTGGTTATGAAGCACAGCACCGCCAACGTAAGCTCTATGGCTTAAGCGGCCTTGCCCGGCTCCATCCTCCTGCAATGTCTTCGTTACCGTGGTTCCAGGCAGGCGGTATGGATCAACGGTCGGCCAGTAGGCATCCGCATATTGCCCCAAGTCACTATTGTACAGATGGCTCATGCCATACGATGTATACCAGCCCTTCAGATGCTCCCTGTTGATAGATTCATAGCTGTAGATCCGGCTGGAGAACATACTGATCGAGTAGGCAAAACCCGGACCTTGCAGCACCGCCCGGTCCATATGGGCAAACAGCTTGCAGCAGGATTCCTCCGGGGCTGGCGGCATAAGTTCATCGTCCAGCAGTGCTCCGGCCCAGGCTGCGGTATCCGGCGGAGCTTCGGCGATATACGATTTATACGTATCTGCCAACACCCACCCCTTCACCCTGGAGAGCAGCCGTGCCTGATCCGCCTCACCCAGTATGCGCGAGAAACGCAGGCAGGCCGTGATCACGGAATGTCCACTCTCATGATTCTGCGAATCCTCCCGTGAGACTTCTCTGCCGCTCACCATATCCAGCATAGATCCCCTGAACATAAGAGGCACGAATGAATCCTTAATCCACCCGGCCGTCAAACCCCGAGCTTCATCAGGCAATTCCCAGGGGGTACCGTGAAGCCATACCATCAGGCGGACCACATCATGCAGCAGTGAAACCCCATATCCCCCGGTGTAGGCATACTTGTCATGCTGAATAAAGGAGCCGTCTTCATAGAAGCCGTCCCCTTCCTTCGCATACCTGAACAGCGGAAGCAATGCATTCCGGGCGGCGGACAGCTTCTGCCCGTCGCCCCGGATAACGGCAGCTAGGGCAGCCGCCGTAGATTTCCAGACCAGATTCGCTCCCGTTGCAGGCGGAGCCTTCGCTGCGAACCACTGAGCATGAAAGGCCGGATCACCCACGTATTTGTCTACGGGGTGGAGCAGACGCTCTATAAGCTCTGTATCCAGCAGATTCTCCATGAGCAGCAGCGTCTCCAGTAACGCAATCGGCACGCCAATCTCCCAATACCACCAGTTGCCATAGGGCTGACAGGTTTCGTTGTATCTATGCTCAGACAGCCATTCTAATCCATAAATGATCCTTAGCCTTAATGAATAGTCCATATAATAGGTACATTTGGGAGACTTCAGCGCGATGGCCATCTCCTTCAAACGGAGGATGATCTGAAATACATCCGCCGCATTCTCCTGAAACGGGATATCCGCCCACAGCAGCTCCTGATGATAAAGCATCTTATCCCGGGCATCGCGGACCCGCTTCAGCGATTCCGGACGAAGCGTATCTCCCACGAGATATTGCAACCATTTGTTTTTTAAGCTCTGCATGGACATTCTCTCCTTGAGCCTACTGCCCTACCTTGACAGTTGTTTGCCTTGCTCCCGCTCCGCGAGCGGAGAAGGTGGAATAAGGCTTCCCCACTGCCCGGGTTTAGCGCCCAGCTCCAGAAGAAGCGTGCCTCCTCCGGCGATTTCTTCATGGCGGACCCAGGCGCGGTTCAGCTCCTGTCCGTTCAGCGAAGCAGACAGAATATACCTTTTGCCGGAACCGCTGCCTTCTCCTATAGTCTCAATCGTCAGAGGAACCGGGTTCTCCTTCGCTCCCAAGAGCAGGGTCGTCCTATTGAACAATGGAGGAACAAGAAAATAAATATCTTGACCCATCAAAGGGTACAAACCCATAGCAGAACAAATGAAGAAGGCACTCTGGCAGCCCATATCCTCGTTATCCCCCAATCCGTCACGTTCAGCCCGGAAGTATTGATCCAGGCATTCCCGTACCCGGTCAGCCGCCCGGTCCGGCCTGCCCGCATAGATATATAGATAAGGAATATGCAGCATCGTTTCCTTGGAGTTATAGAAGCCCCCGTCAAAAAAATAATCTAAATGCCGGACAAAGGCCTCCGCTCCCCCATGCCGTTCAACAAGTCCATAAAAATCATGATGGGTGCTGAACGACCATTGCAGACTGGTGCCCTCGTAGAAATACGGATCATTCCATGAATCCGGCAGACAGGATTCCGGGTCAAATGACGTTACCCATTCCCCGCCGGACAGCCGGGGCGCAAAACACTTCAGATCCTCGCGCCACAGATTCCATAGCTTCTCCGAGCTTGTATAATAGTCCTCTGCCGTCTTCTCCTGCCCAAGCTCCTCGGCCAGACGGCCGATGCACCAGTCCTGATAGGCATATTCCATATGGCGGGACACAGAGTTCTTCTTCACATCCGTGGACAAGTAGCCTAAGGAATGGTAATCCTGCAGATGACGGCCATAGAGCCAGGTGTCCGGGGACTGCACCTCATTATTCTTGCGCATCTGCTTGAGGGCCTTCGCGTAGTCGATGCCCTCCAGCTTCTTCAGCGCCGCTTCACAGAACAGAATATCGGCAGAGCTTCCGCCTTGGATCATGGCGCTATGCCCCATGATCCAGGCGTCCGGCAGCCAGCCGGTATGGTCCGCGATGTCCAGCAGACAATTCAGGATATCTACTTCAAGCTGCGGGTCGAGCAGTGTAATCAACGAATTGGCATTCCGCACACTGTCCCAGAGCGCATACAGGTCGGTGTAATGCCGTACCCCTGATTCCCAGGCGAAATTCTCATCATCTACTCCGAGGTCACTCGGCATACAGAACAGACGGGTCATCAGGGTATAGAACAGCCGGGTATGCTCCCCGCTTCCCCCTTCCACTGTGACTCTGCTGAGCTTATCCTCCCAGATGTCACTGGCCGCCTGGCGGATGTCATCAAATCCGGAAGCTGCCTCCCGTTCTACACTGGCCCTGGCCTTGCCGACACTAACATATGAGATGCCAGTCTTCGCCACCAGGACTCCGCAATCGCCGAAGCTAAGGGAAGCCTTGCAGTTCGCGCCATCTACAGACGGCCCTTGGCGTACTCCGCCCGCATCCATCAGCATATGGCTCTGTATTGGCTGATCGAAGCGGATATAGAAGTACACGGAATAAGGGAATTCGTGTCCCCAGCCCCCGCGCAGGTCGCAGCGGCCTGCCAGCTCATATTCGGACAGAACTTCAATATAACCCCCGGTCGAGACTCCGGTGGTCTTGCCGGGTTCATCCCCGCCAACCTGAATCACCGCCCCGGCATCAATCAGCAGGCCTGCCGATTCATCCACCGGATAGCTGTAACGGTGGATTCCGGTCCGCATCGTGCTGGTCAATTCAGCCTGGATGGCGGCAGGCAGCAGCTTCACGCTGTAATATCCGGCTTCGGCATGTTCATCCCCCTTCTCATAAGGGTCCAACTGAAACCTCGGCATTCCGGTATAGGGGGTGAAGCCGACATTGCCATAACGCCCGCCGCCACCGGTTCCGCTGACATGCGTATGACTGAACCGGATAATCGGCCGCGAGCTGTCGTAGCCGTGGGATAGGTGCGGCGGCAGGGTATCCGGTCCAAGCCTTACGATACTGTTCGGCAGATAAGGCCCGCACAGGCAGTTATTCTCCCCGTCCACCCCGATGAACGGATCGACATGATCCACTCTTCTTTTGCTCAAATTAAGCCCTCCTTCCTTACCATGAATCCGCTCCCTCTACCAAAAGATTTCAGTCTCTCCCTTGAGCTTCAGCAAGGCCTCCAGGAAGAAATAGTCGCCGTAAATGATCGGCACCTCGACTTCGGCACCAGCCGGGAAGCTGCCGGTTCCCTTGGTAATGAGCGCCTCTTCCGCCGGATCTTCCGGCGCGTAGTGGCGGAACAGCGATTCTGTAATGGCACTTCCGAGCTTCAGGTACCGGTCGGCTTCTTCGCCCTCCAGCAGGTAAGCTATCTCCAGCATTCCGCTGGCCGCGCAGGCAGCAGCCGTTGAATCCTTGGCCCATAGCTGATCGGCAGGCGCGCGGAAATCCCAGGGAGGCACCAGATCCTCCGGCAGCGCAGCAACGAAGTAATCCGCTGCCGCTCTAGCGGCATTCATGAACCGGATATCACCTGTATACCGGTACCCGATCGCGAATCCGTAGATCGCCCAGGCCGATCCGCGCGACCAGGCGGAATCCGGACTATACCCTTGTCCGCCCAGCGCCTCAATCCGCTCTCCCGTCTCGGGATCGAAGCGGACGATATGATGCACCGAGCCGTCCTCCCGGATGAATTCCCGCAGCGCCATCTCCGAATGGGCGACAGCGATGTGACGATACCGCGGGTCCTGTAGTTCCCCGCTGGCCCAGTACAGCAGTCCAAGGTTCATCATGCAGTCGATGATCGCCAGACCTTCACTGCCTTCATGCAGCCAGGCACGGATGAAATTCCCCTTGAGATTGAACCGGCTGGCCAGATGACTGGCAGCGATCAGTCCTCTTCTCCGGGACAGCCTGTTACCGGTGAGCTTGTAATCAGCAACCGCTGACAGACTCCAGAGGAAGCCGTTATCGTGGTGGAGCTGTTCATACTCCTGAAGCGGCACATCCAGCTGCTCCTCACAGCTCTCGGCAATGCGCCGGTATTCCTCATCGCCTGTGGCCCGGTAAGCCAGCCACAGAATGCCCGGCCAGAATCCGTTGGTCCAGCAATCCGGGTCACGCGCATCATATTGTCCTCCGTAGGTGGCATTGGGGAAGGTGGCTCCGATCCGGCTCCGTGTACGGCTTAATTTGTGCTGGGCATAGTCCCAGGCTTCGTTGATCCAAGTCTCCATAACTTCTAGGTCTTCCTTTCTCGTCTACAAATTAGAGGGCAGGACGTCCGGAAATAACGGACCTCCTGCCATCCTCGCACTGTCAGTTATTGCGCTGCTTTCCAGGCATCAATCTGGGTCTGCAGTTCGGTCTTGACCTTCTCAATGCCAGCCTTCTTCAACTTCTCATTGCGTTCCGCAAGCATTTTGGCAGGGTCAGGAATAGCACCCGTGCTTGCGGCCCGGTATTCACCGATGACCGAGGTAAGCTGGGTAATCTCGTTCTTCACCGGCGATTCGTCGAAGACGAAGCCTAACAATGGAGAGCGTTTGGCCTCATCATTGAATTGCTTCCAGCTTGTATACAGATCATCCGGCTGGCCCGGCTTCAGATAATTGATCAGCTGATTGCCGACCACCCAGAACAGGGCAGAGCTGCCATACCCGGAATCGGCAATCGGCTCGATCCGGTTCTCGCTGATCTTCTTGTAATGGGTGCCTTCGATGCCGTTAACGAACAGGTTCACAGCATACGGATCAGTATGCAGCGCATTCAAGACCATCATAGCCCGCTCAGGGTCCTTGGAGGTGCGGGAGATGGAGAACATGGATCCGGCCGCAAGATCCGTAGTGACGATAGGCTCCTCAATTACCTTGGACACGAAATCATATTTATTGTCCGAGGCGATTTTCAACTCAATATCCGCGCCCGGCTTCCAGACCGCCTGCTGCATCCAGATCTTGCCCTGCTTGCGCAAGTCGCCGATCTCCGTCGTTGTAGTCGCCGCATCGCTGTTGATGTAACCCTTCTCGTAATAACTGCGGTTCAGCTCATACTCCGCTTGGGCAATGGAGGAAATCTCCGGATCAATGACTGACTTAATCTGGATGTTATCTGTATTTGTGTAGTCATAGAGGAATAAAGGAATCTTGTTGGGCGTCGGTCCGATGGCGCGGAAGTTCGAACGGGTCTCATACATCATCCCTTCGCCCGACTCCTTAATGAAATCCAGGATCAGCCCCGGCTCCTTCTCCTTCAGCAGCTTGAACCAGGGTTCAAAGTCTGACATTGTCTTAATATCCTCAATCGGAATATTATATTTGTCGATGATATCCTTGCGGTACGTGTAAGCCTTGCCTTGGGTAATCTCTTTGTTGGTTGGAATGCCGTACAGCTTTCCTTTGTAGCGCGGAGCCTCCAGATAGATCGGATTCAGGTTCTCCGAGATGCCCTGCCCGTATTTGGCCAGCAGATCATCCAGATCGAGGAATGCGCCCTTGGCCACATTGCCGAAGAAATTAAGCCAGGAAGCGGTAAATACAAGGTCCATCGGTTCTCCGGCATTGAGCATCAGCTCGGTCTTCTGCTTGTATTCGCTGGAGGCAATCGGCTGAAGATCCACGGTGGCATTGAATTTCTCTTTGAAATATTCACTCAGCTTAGCTTCGACCAGTGCGTCATCCCGCTGCGGCGCCCCAAAGTAGATGATGGATACCTCGTATGGCTTCAGTGCTTCCGCACCACCGGCAGGCTCCGCACTGCTCGTGCTATTCGTAGCGGCCGCGCCGCTTGAAGCTGAAGGTTCGGCAGAACCCCCGTTGTTACCGCCTGAGCACGCTTGCAAGGATAACGCCAGAACCAGAAGAATCGCCGTGAATAGCGGTCTGCGCCCTTTTAACTTTGTCATATTAACCCTCCCCTAGATGATTATGCTTCTATATAGAACGGCAGGCAGCCTGTGCTGATGCCGGTTCCACCACGCTTTAGCCTTTTACTGCCCCGACCGTCAGGCCTTTGACAAAATACTTCTGAAAGAACGGATACGCAATTAGAATGGGTCCCATCCCGATCACCGCCATCGCCATCTGCAGGGATTCGTTCGGAAGATTCTTCATCATATTGGGATTCTGGGCAGCCAGCTCCACATTATTGCGCAGGTACTGCACATCGTTGAGGACACGCATCATCAGATACTGCAGCGGATACTTATCCTCGCTGGTGATATACAGCAGCGCATTGAACCAGTCGTTCCAATAGCCGATGGTACTGAACAGGGCCATGGTCGCCAGGACCGGCAACGAGAGTGGCAAAACGATCCGCAGGAAGATTCTCAGCTCCCCCGCACCGTCAATTCTGGCCGATTCGATCACCGCAGGATGAATGGTCGTCTGGAAGAAGGTCCGCATAATAATGACGTTGAACGGCACAATCAGCATGGGCAGAATCAGCGCCATATACGAATCCTTGATATGCAGCGCTTGTGTATAGATCAGATATCTGCTGACCATTCCTCCATTGAACAGCATCGTGAAGAACAGGAAGAAGGTAAACACATTACGGAACGGATAATCCGCACGCGAGATGGGATAAGCATACATTGCCATAAGCAGCACGCTAAGCGCTGTACCTGCAATAGTGATGGTGATACTCACGCGATATCCCGACACAATCGTCATCCAGTCCTTGAAGATCGACTCATAGGCAATGAAGGACCACTTATTCGGAATGAAGCTGTACCCCTGAGTCAGAATGGACTGCCCGTCTGTGAAGGAGACAATGATCACAAGCAGAACAGGCAAAAAGCAAAGGAGTGAGAGGATCACAAAGGCCAGATTTAAAAGTACATTTGACAATGCGGAGTTTCCGCCGATCGAGCTGCTGGTGTCATTCGCCATGATGATTCTCCTTTGATTAGAATAGTGCCTGTTCCCGGTCAATCCGTCTGACCATACTGTTGGTGGCAATGACCATAATGAAGCCCACCACCGATTGGACCAGCGCCGTTGCTGAGGACATTCCGATATCATTCAATTGCATCAGGGCGCGGTAGACATACGTATCCACGGTATCTGTTACCGGATACAGCGCTCCCGAATTCATGGGCACCTGGAAGAACAGTCCGAAGTCAGAGTTGAAGATGCTGCCCATGGACAGAATCGTCATAATAATGATGACCGGCCGGATAAAAGGGAGCGTGATATGCGTAATCTGCTTCCACTTGGAAGCCCCGTCAATCAGCGCCGCCTCGTAATATTCCGGATCGATTCCGGCAATCGCCGCGATATAGATCACTGCGCCGAAGCCCGCATGCTTCCAGGCGTTGACAAACACCAGAATGTAAGGCCAATATTCCTTCTCCGAGTACCAGAAGACAGGGTCTTGTCCGAAGGCCTTAAGCACTGTGGCATTGATGAAGCCGTGATCCGGCTGCAGGAAAGCGTATACGAGATAACTCACCACCACCATGGACAGGAAGTGCGGCAGGATGATGAAGCTCTGGTACACCTTCGCCAGCAGCCGCCGCCGGATCTCATTGATGGCTACCGCAATCGATACCGACAGCACCAGGTTCATAATCATGAAGGTCAAGCTGTACAGAAGTGTGTTTCTTACAATTCTCCACATATCCCCCGAGGAGAACAGGAACTGGAAATTATCAAAGCCTACCCAGGGACTGCCCCAAATCCCGTCCAGATAATTCACATTCTTGAAGGCAATAAAGATGCCGAACATCGGCAGATAGCTGTGCGCCAGCAGGACAAGCACCGCTGGCAGCAGCATCAGTGTCAGCGCCTTGTACTTCCACATGGCATGGATAAAGCTTGAGAATCCGGTGGTTCTACTCATGTCCATTACTCCTTTCATGGACTAATTATAGAACCATCCTGCCACCGCTTCGATGATGGATTCCCGTAAAAATGTGATCTTTTATCACTCAGTTGCCGGCAGGTTCGGTCTTCGTCCGGCGCAGCGGCAAGGTAATGATCGCCCGTGTCCACCCCACCCCGGTTCGCTCATAGGTTAATCCGTAGGCCTCGCCGTAATGGAGCTGGATACGCTGGTGCACGTTGCGGATGCCGTAGCCTCTTGCACTATGCTCTTCCCGCAGGATGGCGGCAAGCTCCTCCAGATCTACCGGCAGATGCCCGTTGTCCTCGACGATGAAGCGGAGTGTTCCTTCCGCTTGAACAGCAGATACCCGGATTTCTCCTTCTCCGTCCATCCCGCGTACGCCGTGAAGAATGGCATTCTCGATCAGCGGCTGGATAATGACCTTGGGCGTCTCATAGTCCCTCAAGGTATCATCAATCTGCCAACAGACCTCAAAGGTACCCGGATAACGTTTGGTTTGCAGCCGGGTGTACGCCTGGGCATGCTCCAGTTCTTCCCCGGCCGTAATCATGGTCCGGCCCCGGCTAAGTCCGATGCGCAGCAGCATGGACAAGTCCCTGACCATCTCTCCCACCTCGCCGTTTCCGCTATCCAGCGCATACCAGTAAATCGAGTCCAGGGTATTGTACAGATAATGGGGGGTAATCTGGGATTGGAGCATCAGCAGCTCATATTCCTTCTGCTTCAGCTTCATCCCGTAATTTTCTTCAATCGAATGATCCAGCCTGCGGGTCATTTTCACGAATGATCCCTGCAGAATGCCGAATTCATCATGCCGGAGCGGCTCCTCGGATAACGGCAGCTTGATGCCGGGCTCATAAATTTTCATCACAGAGACGAGCTTCACGACCGGCTTGACGACAAGTCTTACCAGATAGAGAACAAACATCAGGACAAAAGCCAGAAAAACAAAGGAGATGAGCACCAGCAGCTTTTGAAACCAGACTTGCTTGCCGGTAATGGATGCCAGCGGGATTTTGTACAGTAACCGGGTGTGGAATCTGGAGCTGTCCGAATACGCATAGAGCCACTCCTCCCCGCCTTCCTGGGCGAAGGTATAGCCGTAAGCGGCGTCCGGTTCGGTGCTCTTGCCGATCTCGGCCGCAGAAATGCTGCCTGACCCGGTGGACATCAGCAGCTCCCCGTTATCATTGAATAAGAAGGCGCCGGCCGCAGCAGGCAGCTCCACCGAGACCATATCCCGGGTCAGCA
Source organism: Paenibacillus sp. FSL R7-0128 (assembly GCF_038002245.1). Lineage (NCBI taxonomy): Bacteria > Bacillati > Bacillota > Bacilli > Caryophanales > Paenibacillaceae > Paenibacillus > Paenibacillus sp. FSL R7-0128. Next base: position 5,494,652 of record NZ_JBBOCD010000001.1, read on the forward strand.
TCACCTCAACCTTATGGACGACCAGCAGCCCGATCACCTCGTTATAATTCCGGGGGTTCAGAATACTGCGCATGAAGGAGACCGTCCGCTCGCCCGTCGCTGAAGGAATGACGCGCAGCGCCCCTGCGCCGCTGACATCCATCTGCTTGACCATCACGTCCGGCAATCCGCTGTTCACCTGGTCCAGATATTTGAATCCTTTGGTCTTGTGGGACAGATCGAACGGTGTATCCCTGCGCTCAATGTTCTTCATATATATCGCATATTCCGTGCCGCCGGTAGACCAGCTCTCCAGAATATTGTCAGCCTGCTGGATTTCATTCAGGGTATCAATTCCCGTCCAGAAGCTGTACCCTGCCGGATTGCTAAAAAAATGATTATCCAGCAGCGTGATCGTCCGGTCATTGATCGCCGATATCGTTTTGTCCAGCGTGACATGATTCTGCTTCACCAGCTGCAGGGTGGTACTGCCGACCTCTTCCTTGATCGTGTGAAGCGCCACATACGCTGAAATCCAGCCCACCACCAGGAACGGGAGCACGATGCAGAGCAGGAAGGCGAGGATGACTTTATGTTTGAGCTTGAGTTTAAGTTTGAGTTTAGGCTTCAGCCCGGTCCCCTCCTCTGGCCTGTTTGCGGAATTCTGCCGGAGTGAGGCCCAGCACCCGCTTGAACATCCGGCTGAAGTGCTCCGGTGATTCGTACCCTACCGCATAGGCAACCTCATACCGTTTCTTGTCGGTAGCAATCATAAGGCGCTTGGCCTCTTCCATCCGCAATGCGGTCACATAGTCCCAGAGGTTGGTTTTCATATCACGCTTGAAAATATAACCCAGATGGGCGGCGCTGAAATGCACCTCCTCGGAAATATCCTGGATCTTCAGCGCCGGATTCCGGTAATGGTTCTGGATGTAGCTTGTAATCCGTGAGATTACACTCGGGTCTCCGGCCGGGTCCTGCGGCGGCGGCTGTTGCGCGGAATCCGGCAGCTGCTGCCCTCTGCTGAGATGCTCCTGCATGGCGATATCGCCATAATAGAACACCTTTTGCCCGGGATGAACGCTGCTCCGCCCGGCAGCCGTATCCGCTTCTTCCAGCAGGCCGGGAAGTGTGGAGACCCCCCCGCCAAGAGTGCTGAGTCCGATAATCGCCTCCGCATTCAAATGCTGCTTCAGGTTCATGGCGATCATCTGCCCGATCATCTGGATCTGGGAGTGCACTCTAATCTGGGGATCTCCCATATCTTCAGCGGACAACTGGATGATGCTGATGATCGAATGGCCGAAGCCGTTGAAGGTGATGCCATCCCATTCGGCTAACGTTTCGTTCATAATATTGAGAGCCGCATATTTCAGCAGCTTGCGGTCATGCAGCGTAACCTGCTGGCGGCTGAATCCGGCCTGGCTGTAATCTATACGGATGGAGATCACTCCGAAATAGGGCCCTTGCAGCAGGCCGCCCAATTCGCCGGTGATCTCTTCAATATCCTGCGGCGACAGATTCCGCTCGGTGACCAGCTCCATCAGCCACTCCTCGCGCCGGGAATGCTCCTGGATGTGCTTGTGCTCCCCCTGCGCGCTTTTCCCCGGAAGCTCCTTCTGGGTTAATGCTTTGCGGACTACCCGCAGCAGTTCCGTCCGCTCCACCGGCTTCACCAGATAATCCTTGGCTCCCAGCCGGAGCGATTTTTTGGCGAAATCAAACTTCTCATGGGCCGAAATGACAATCACCGGAACATTCCACTGCTCCATATAGATATTCTCCATTAATTCAATGCCACTCATCCGGCCCATCTGGATATCGGTCAGCACCAGATCGAAATGGTCCATCCGCAAGTAGTCAATCGCTTCAAAGCCATTGATGGCCGTCTCCACCTCCGTGATGTTCAACTCCGAAGTGAGCAGGAAGTTTCGGATCCCTGCACTCACTCTCGGCTCATCATCCACAACGAGAATTTTATACATGATGTCCCCCTCTTTCGATTGCCAATTCATCGCCAGGCAGCTTCAGGTTCTTCTGTGTACCACAGTACACTTGCAATAAATAAGCGTAGATGATCTATTTCCGCTTTTCTGTGATCTATTTCCGCATGTTGTGCTGCCAGCTTCTATTCGTCCCCCGTTTCATAGATATAGCCCCTCTACACCCCTAGTATAGATCACATATTTCCTGTAATTCATCATGGATAAGTGATAGTAACTCTTTTATGCTACCTTTGCAAGCGTTTTCATATAAAAGAAAGGAGAGCCGGGTTAACGATATTTCATTATGAGGAGGTTCTACGATGTTCATCCGAAGTCCATTCCCCCAGAGGTTTAACAAGTTCGTATCTGTAAGCCTCAGTCTGTTGTTAATTCTATGCAGTGTTGCTCTGTCCCCCCGGCCTGCCGCCGCTGCTGTCGCTCCCTTGCCGGGTCCCGCTCACCCTCTCTTGTACGATAATTTCGCCGGCGGAGGCGTGTTCAAGCAGAACTGGACCAACTGGTTCAATCAGAGCGGCGGCAGCGGAACCTTCACCAAGACCACCCAAGGCACCCGCACCATTGGAAAATTCACACAAACCCCAAGCTCCTCCTCCTCCTGGGCCAAGTTTCAGCCAATGAACGAGACCTTCGACCTCTCAGGCTACCGTTATATGAATCTGTCGCTGAACAATGCAGGGTATGCCCAGTCCCTCATTCGTGTCGTGATCAGCGACGGGATTACCAATTACAATCTGACCGGGGGTTATGTTCCCGCCACGGCTGCCTGGACCGATCTGCAGTTCGATCTCGATGCCTTGTCGCCCAAGATTCAGAAGAAGAAGGTGAAGCTGGAAATCTGGCTGCGACAAGGCGGCGGGACTTACGGCGAGATGCTGGTCGATGATATTGTGTTCACTACAGCATCCAGCGGGTCCGCTCCCCAGCTAAGCCCGGCAGGGATGACAGCCAATACGGACGGCAGCTACAACCAGAATACGGATTTTACCTTTGAAGCCGTCTATACCGATGCAGATAATGAAGCCCCCTTCGCTGTTCAGGTCATTATCGATGATACCGCCTATGTAATGCGTGAATCCGACCCAGCAGATGTAACCTATACGGACGGCAAAAAATATAGCTTCCTAACGAAGCTGCCGGCAGGCGCTCATACCTACTATTTTCGCACCACCGATACAACCTCCGATGAAGTCGCTACCAGTGTCCAGGCGCTGAGTGTTGTCCAGGTCTCCTCCGTAATTGATATTGCTGTGAGTCAGGCCGGATATAGCGCAGGTGATATCAAGAACGCGAAATTCATCTCGGACACCACGGTCACAGATGCCACTTATGAAATACTGGATGGAACTAACGTAGTCTACTCCGGCACGATGACCTATGAGGGTCTGCACTGGAACAAGCATGTCTACGCTATCGGCTTCACCCCGCTCACAGCTTCCGGGAACAATTATAGAGTACGGAGCAATCAGGTGTATTCTTATCCTTTTGAGATCGCTCCGAACCTGTGGGATCAATATAAGGATGAGATGACCGCCTTCTACCGGCTGCTGCGCGCCTCGGTCGCGACCAGCGATGCTTATCCTGCGGGGTACAGCAGTGTAGCGCCTTCAGCCAAGCTCTACCACGGGGCAGGCCATCTGGATGATGCGCAGTCTGCGGACGGCCTGACTCATTATGATCTGACCGGCAGCTGGTATGACGCTGGAGATTACGGCAAATACGGCGGCAACCAGTGGGTCGGCGCGGAGATCGCCCTGGCCTATATCCGTTATGCTGACCATAACAGTGTAAAGTATGATAACGACAGCAACGGGATTCCTGACCTGGTGGACGAAGCCGTCTTCGGCAGTGAATATCTGATCAAGTTCGCGGATCAGCTCGGCGGAGAGATGTACAATCTCAGGAATAACGCCTCATTCGTCCATCCTGAGAAATCCACCGACAATGTCTCCGGCACCGCCGATGACCGCAAGCTGACGGACCTGAGTGTCGGCGGCTCGGCCAAGTCAGCAGGTACGCTTGCCGCCACCGCACGCGCGATCCGTACAGCGATTGACGAAGGAGATATCGCATCCGCTCAACTTGCAGAGCTAACGGAATTCGCTGAACAATGTGAGAGCGCGGCGGTAATCTTTTATGAATATGTGGTTGCCCATCCTGACGGACCTATCGGCTCTTATTCCACGAGAGGCGGGATTCCCAATTCCAAGCTGCTGGCGGATGTTGAGCTCTACCTGCTGACCGGCGAAGCCAAATACAAGAATGCTGCCACCGCTACAATTAGCGCACTGACCCTGGGCGACATCTCCTCCACTAACTACTGGGATATGAGTCCGATGTCCATGGCTGAGTTCTATCCGGTTGCCGATGCCGCCACACAATCTCATATTCATAGCCTGCTGAAGGGGCAAGCGGATTACTTCCTCTCCATGACCGATGATACCCCGTACGGGGTGCTGAACCAGTTCAAAAACTTCGGGGTGAACGAGCCTCATGCCTCTTACCTGGGCGATCTGCTGCGGTACTATGAATTATTCGGTGATCCGGCAGCGCTGCAAGGGGTGCTGAAGGGGATGTACTGGGTGTTCGGAGAGAATCCGTGGAATATCAGCTGGGTCTCCGGCATCGGCACCCATCATGTGATGTTCCCGCATACCCGCTACAATGAGGAATCCAATACGCCGGGAGACACCGGGATTATTCTTCCGGGAGCGATGGTCAGCGGGCCTAATATGAAGGACCCCAAGAACAAGAGCAGCATAAGCCCGTGGTATCAGGACCGCTCCCTCTACCTGGATGATACGAACCAGTGGCGGTATAACGAGTTCAGCATCAGCATTCAGGCCGGATTACTCTACACTGTTATGGGCTTGAGCGCTACTCCGGGAACAGGTGCGGATGTTGCCTCTGTGCCGCCGGCCCTGCCGGTCCTCTCGCCTGTGATTGGAGAATGGGTGCGCGGCAATGTAACGGTATTCGCGCGTGCGGGCGAGGAGCTGAGTCAGGTCGAATATGCGGCTACCGGCTTGCCCTATCAGCCGATGACGGTCTCCGGTAACGTGTATTCCACAGTGAGTGGCGCGGTCTACGCTGCGGTCATTGATGAGAGCCAATCCTTGCCTTACACGAATAAAAGAGTCGATGTCCGCGCCAAAGACCCATCCGGCGGGTACACCTACAGCTCCACACATTACACTGTAGCTCCGGCGCTGCCGGACCCTTCCACTCCGCTGCTCTATGATGATTTCGGAGGCGGCGGCTTCTGGGGCGGTTCAGCGGCCAACACCACCTGGGTCAACTGGTATAATCAAAATGGCGGCACGGGAACGTTCACCAAGCTTACTGCCGACGGACGCTCTGCGGGCCAATTCGCCCAGACGCCGGCCAGTGTGAATTCTGCGGCCAAGTTCCAGCCTTGGAACGATGTGGTCGATCTGAGCGGCTATCAATATCTGAATATTACGCTGAAGAATCCTGCCTCTCCTGATCTCAGGACCCGGATTGAGCTCAGTGACGGCAAACGAACCTACAATCTGACCGGCGGCTGGTTCGAGGTTCCATCCACTTGGAGTGATCTGCAATTCGATCTCAATGCCCTGACACCTGCCATCGATAAACGGACGCTCAAGATGTCCATCTGGCTGAAACAAAACACCGTCACTCCAGGCCAAATGCTGGTTGACGAGATTAAAGCGACCAACAAAATCAGCGGAAGCGCACCCACCCTGACCGCAGGCGGCGTAAATCACACTACCGGCACCACACAGACGGACTATACCTTCACTGTCACTTATACGGATGCCGACAATCAGGCCCCGTTCGCTATGGAGTTGATTCTGGACGGCGTCGTCCGCACCATGCAGCCTGCCAATCCAAGTGACAATAATTATGTGGACGGCCGAATCTATCAATATACTACCAAGCTGTCCCCGGGCCAGCATTCCTATTATTTCCACACCACCGACACCTTCACCGATGCAGTAAGCACCGGGGTGCAGAGTGGTCCTGAGGTTAGTGAAGGACAGTAGGAGTTGCGGGGTTCCGCGGAATTAGCGGAGAGCTGTAGGATTAGCGATGAGTACAGATTTAGCGAAGAGCCGTAAGGATATCCCACGCTTCAGCGGGAGAAAATATGCGAGTTTGAAGGCAGAATAGAGAAAGGATATACTATATTCATGTACAGCGGTGCAGTCTGACAGCGAAGTTACCAGGGTGCATCGCTGTAACATCGGGGCTATCACAGCTATAATCCACAGACTATTAGCAGGATGTCGGAGATTGGGACGATAGCGGATGAACGGAGGGAGTTCTATTATGAGCGATGAAGACATCATGTGGCTGACTGTTGATGATCCGCTGGCGAAGTCTGTTGTGCAGGCAATTCGTACAGGCGATGTGCCGGAGTTGACTCAATTACTTGCCGGAAACCCGGGGCTGGCTACAGCCCGAATTGCCGGGACTGAAGAGGGACGTGCAAGTAATGAAGGGACCGGCAGCGGGGAGACTAGCGATGCAGGAACCAGCAGCGTGGATCCTGACAATGCTAATAGCGGAGACGCTGGGGCAAACAGTGAGAACACTGGCGGCGGCACTGATCGCGGGATGTCCCGCACGCTCCTGCATATTGCTACCGACTGGCCGGGGCATTATCCCAACAATGCAGCGGTGGTTACCGCGCTGATTGAGGCAGGCGCTGAAGTGAATGCGCAGTTCAGCGGGGCGCACCGCGAGACGCCGCTGCACTGGGCGGCAAGCTGCGATGACATCGAGGTGCTCGACCTCCTGCTTGATGCCGGGGCCGACATCGAGGCCTCCGGCGCAGTCATCGCGGGCGGCACACCGCTGGACGATGCGGTGGCGTTCTCCCAGTGGAAGGCAGCGCACCGGCTGGTAGAGCGCGGGGCTAAGCCAGCGCTATGGCATGCGGCTGCACTGGGGCTGCTTGGCCTGATGGAGGCCCATTTCGCCGGTGAGTTGCTCTCCCGGCGTTATCCCTGGGGAGCTAGTGCTGCTTCAGCACCGGACGAGGTAACCGTTGCTTTCTGGTGTGCCTGCCACGGCGGACAGCGCGCCGCTGCCGAATACCTGCTCGCCCGGGGAGCCGATCTGACCTGGCGCTCAGCATGGGATGGCCTCACTCCCCTGGACGCCGCTCTGCGCAGCAACGCCGCTGAACTGTTGGAGTGGCTGCAAAGTCTGGGGGCCGAATCGGCACAACACTAGGTAACCTGGAATGAACTGATGGCCCCGGCCTTGTCTGAGAAGATAGGGCCGGGGCTATTTTGGGTGCACTTTTGCTCCTCATTTCCGCTCGCCGCCCACTTTCAGCCGATTCAGGTGCACTTCTGCTCCTCATTTCCATTTGCCGCCCACTTTCAGCCGATTCAAGTGCACTTCTGCGCCGACTTCCGCAGGATCAGAGGGATTCGTGGATATTACAATCTCTTTAACAACGAAACAGGACCGGCCCATTAGCCGGTCCCATTAATATGCAAGCTTCCCGCAGGTCAGCTTCATCCCAAGACTCCAGCCTACTAATGCTGTAGCCTGCTGCTATCCGCAGCGATTATTTGCCCGCTTCCGCAGGCTTCTCCTTCAGTCCGGCGACGATCTGATCGATCGGGTTCGTGAACAGCGCATACAAGATCGCTGCGTTCTCCTTCTTGCTCAGCGCGGCTCTGGACTTGTAATCCACAGCGCCCTTGGCATCCGGCTTGAAGTCCGGTCCGTACAGGCCCAGGGCGACGGCCATTTTCACCGCCGGAACGGCCCACTTGTCCGTAGTGCCGGACAGCTTCACCTTCTCGAACAGCTTATCCGGGTACTGCACATTGTACAGTCTCCAGATCATGACTGCCGCCTCCTGGCGGGAGATCACCCGGTCCGGCTGAAATTCTCCGCTGGCCGTTCCTTCAATCATTCCAATCTCAACAGCCTGCTGAATGTAAGCGGCATCGGGATGGCCCTGCAGATCCGGGAAGGCCAGCTTCTCAGTAGTGCTTCCCTTAAGTCCGCTGCTCTCCATCATCAGGCGAACATACTGGGCGCGCGTAATACCCGAGTCAGGCTGGAAGCTCAGCGTGGCTTCGTTCGGCAGATACCCTAGCGACTGGAGCATCTGTACCGGAGTGGCATAAGGATGGCTCGCGGGAACGTCGGCATAACCAACGCCATCCGGTCCCTTTTGCCCGTAGCTGAACGGATTGAGGTAAGGCTCCTTCAGATAAGCGCTTCCTCCGTCATCCTTCATGGTGAAGCCTGTAAATTTGCCGGTCAGCTCATCCGTGAACAGATTATCATCTACCTGAATCAGCTTGCGGGAACCCAGCAAAGCGTCATTAATCATTAGCGCACCATTCTGCACGGAGACTGTAGACACCAGACTCTTCATACGGAGATCCGCATAGTAGCCGGTGAATGCCTTCAGCGCTTCAGCGCTCATCGGCTTATAGGCATCCAGCTTCACCGGTGCGGCATATTGCGGGAAGAATGTCTGGATAAAGGCCGGATAGAACAGCTCCCGCAGTGCACTTTGCTGATTATAGCCAATGAACACCCCGGTGTTCTGCTCGGGAATAAGGAACATATACGAACTGAAGCCGATTAAATCACCGGCCTTGGTGATAATCTTGGAGCTGCTGCCAGCTCCGGGAAGCTGGAACGGCGCCTCAAAGCCGTAGGTAGTGTTCGGCAGCAAAGGATGAATTGTGGAGCGGTATTCCTCCATAGACTTTACTGTGTCTTCCTTAAGAATACGGTTATTGTCAACGGCTCCTCCGTTCAGAAAAGCCGTCATGAACCTCCCGACATCATCGCCAGTAGACAACATGCCGCCATGCGGCATCACGGTTGGCGTCACATTGTACAGATCGACCTCTTTGCCCGTAGCGTCATAGGCAGTAGCAAGATTGTCCTTCAGCTTACCTTCCAGCAGGAAGCCGCTTGAATCCATCTTCAGCGGGGCGAAGACATGCTTCTCCATATACTGCTCATAAGGCATCCCGCTGGCTTTTTCCACCACCAGACCGAGCAGCAACGAAGCGAAGTTATCATACATGTAAGAGATGCCCGGCTTACGCACCACAGGCGGCATATGCTTCACCACGTAATCCTCAATCGACACCTTGGTGGTGAAATCCTGGTTGATATCCTCCGGCAGCGGGTCCTGGATACGGAAGCCGGTGGTGTGGCTCAGCAGATCCCCCACAGTTACCGGAACCCCGAAGGGGTTGTCGAAGGCCATCGGACCGGTATAAGTCTGGAAATCCGCTTTCAAATCCAGCTTGCCTTGCTCAACGAGCTGCATGGCGGCAGTCGCAGTGAAGGTTTTGGATACCGAGGCCAGACGGAAGACGGTTTTGTCAGGGTCTACCTTACTTTTGGCAGCCTTATCCGCAAATCCGAAGCCTTCTTCGATAACCGTCTTGCCATCCTTCACCACCACAACAACCGCACCGGATAGCTGCGCTTTCACCGCATCCGAACTGAAGAATTGCTTGAGGAAGGCCGCAGCATTCTCTGTTGTCAGCGGCTTGGCCGCTGCAGTGGCAGCTGCCGGAGCGGTAGAAGCAGGGGGAACGGCGGCGGCCTGAACAGCCGGAGCCGTAAGTGTCAGAACCAGTGCAGCCGAAAGCATGGTCCTCGTCCAAAAGGCAGAGCGGCGGCGCAACAATGATAATTTCATTCAATTCACTCCATTTCCATAGAATAACACGCACAGTGATAATACGTCTTATCCTGGAAATAGGTTCATTTAAATCGCAGCACCTCGTCCATCTTCTTCAGCTTTCTGTAAATCACCGACCTGTGAACACTTAATTTCTTGGCCGCCTCCGTCCCGTTCCCGGCACAATCCTGCAGCACTTTTTTGATATAATGGCCCTCCGCCACAGCAGTGAAATCCTTCAGACTTGCGAGCTGATGCTTATTCTTCTCAATGAAGTGGTCGAGAGAGAACCAGTCGCCAATCTGCTCCTCTTCCTGTATGCTCTGGCCCACATGCTCGGTCACCACCAGCCGCTCGATGTAATTCCTTAATTCTCTAACATTCCCATGCCAGGGCTGGTTCAGCATCTTATCGAATTCTTCGGCACTCAGCACATATTTCTTGCCGTACATCTCATTGAAGCTGGTGATGAAGCTGGAGATTAACCCTACCAGGTCCAGCTTCCGGTTGCGCAGCGGCGGAATATGAATCGGAATCACATTAATCCGGTAATACAGATCTTCGCGGAACAGCCCCTTTTTGACCAGACTCCACAAATCCCGGTTGGTAGCTGCAATCACGCGGCAATGGACCGGAATATTGGTAATGCCGCCCACGCGTCTCACTTCATTATTCTCAAGCACCCGCAATAATTTGGCCTGCATCTCCATCGGCAGATCTGCAATCTCATCCAGGAACAGCACTCCGCCGCTCGCAATTTCGATCATACCGGCCTTGACCTCCGTCTGCCCCTCAAGCACGCCCTTCTCGTACCCGAACAATTCGTATTCAAAAAGAGCCGGAGCAATTGCAGCGCAATTAATCGGAATGAACGGCCCCTTCCACTTCTCGCTCTTCATATGGATATACTTAGCGATCACCTCTTTGCCTGTGCCGGATTCGCCGTAGATCAGCACCTTGCTGTCGTAAGAAGCAATCTGGTTGCAGACCTTGATAATCTGCTTCATCGCCAGACTCTCAGCCACGATGCCCTTCTTCTTCTCTGCTGCCATACCGCCTAACTGCTTATGGATCTGCTGGGCGACAGGCACATTTGCTTCATAATAGTTCTGCTCCTGGCTGAATTCGTTGGAGGTGGTAACGACCAGCTGTACCTCCCCGTCCTTGTCCAGAATGGGGATCGCCGACGAGAAGACATGGAAGCCTCTGGAGGTATTGACGGTTTTGGATACCTTCTGCTTGGTCGCAATAGCCTCCATAGTAATAGAGTGAGCGTAATAGCCCGCCTTGACCAGATCCTGAACGTTCGCCTTAAGCAGCTCCTCCAGATGGATACCAATGGTTAGCGCGGTAAATTCATTGGAGATTAAGATATTCCCGTTCTGATCGGTAACAAATAACGTAGACGGATATTCTTCCACGAGTTCTTCGAAAGCGGGTTTACCTGTATTTTTATTTTTTTTGGTCACCTTCATCAGTCCTAACCCATGAGATTAACGCTTACATTCCACCTAGACAAAAAGCCAAACCGCATCATTATATAAATGATACCATTTGGCTAATGGTTAGCAAAACCTTAATTAGGCATGTGCTACAGCTTCAAAGGTTACTTTGCCCATCTTGTCCATGACTTCCTGCGCCTCAGCGAACATGGTGGTAATCATCTCTTCCACGGTGGTAATTTTGTTAACCATCCCGCAGATCTGTCCGGCCATCACGGACCCGGTATCGGTATCCCCTTCAAACACAGCTCTGCGCAGCGAGCCCAGGCTTAAGCTCTCCAGCTCCTCACGCGATGCCTTCTCATTCTCCATTCTGAGGAATTCGGCAATCATGCTGTTCTTGATGCTTCTTACCGGACCGCCAAGGCTCCGGCCAGTTACGGTTGTGCTGGTATCATCGGCGTTGATGACTGCCAGCTTGAAGTTCTCGTGTGTCGGGCATTCCACAGTCGCGAGGAACCGGGTTCCCACCTGAACACCCTGTGCTCCGAGGGCAAAAGCAGCGGCAATCCCGCGTCCATCGGCAATTCCACCGGCCCCGATTACCGGAATCGATACCGCGCTGGCGACTTGCGGCAGTAAGGCCATGGTTGTAGTCTCACCCACATGTCCTCCCGCTTCGGTTCCCTCGGCTACAATCGCATCCACACCGAGCGCTTCCATCTTCTTGGCGATTTTGACCGAAGGGACGACCGGAATCACGATAATGCCATGTTCCTTCAGAATCGGCATATATGGAGCAGGCGTGCCTGCACCTGTGGTTACAATCTTCACGCCTTCTTCAATAATAACCTGGATCAGCTCAGGGATATTGTTCATCATCAGCATCAGGTTGACGGCAAAAGGCTTGTCGGTGCTTGCTTTGGCCTTGCGGATCTCGTCACGGAGACGGTCAGCGGTGAATCCGCCAGAACCGATAATGCCCAGCCCGCCTGCGTTGGACACAGCGCCTACCAGTGGAGACACAGCAATTTGAGCCATACCGCCCTGGAAAATCGGATATTTAATTCCTAACAGTTGTGTAATCGACATTATAATTACCTCCATATATTAATTAATGTTGTTTATTTGAACTTCCGGACTTTCTTAAGCCGCCTTAGCCACTTCCGGCTCGGGCTTCTGCTTCTCCATAGCTTTGTAGACGAAGGTTAAGGCGAAGCCGACCAGGGAGATGACCAGCGCGATGTAAAAGGCATTCGTGAAGTTGCCGTCATTGGCTGCCGCTACACTGCCGGCAATTCTCGGTCCGAAGAATGCGGCTCCCGAGTAGCCGATGAAGGTGACCCCGTAGTTCACACCGTAATATTTCATTCCGAATTTCTCACCGACAATGGACGGGAAGATGCCCATTGTTCCGCCGAAGCATAAGCCGATCCCGGCAATCGCGACAGCGAATCCGGCCACGGAAGTCGTTAGAGCAATTGTGAGCATCATAGCCGAAATGACGAGATAAATCATCAGCAGGCAGTTCACCCGGCCGATTCTATCGGACACTGCGCCCCAGAACACCCGGCCCAGGCAGTTGCTCAGTGAGTACAAGCTGACGTAGAGCGCTGCGGCGGCTGCGGTTAAGCCGAACATTTTTTGACCGATTACCGATGCATTCGCGGTTACCATCATACCAGACAGGGCACCGATCAGGAACAGGCAGGCAATCACATAGAATAGCGGCTTCTTGATCATCTCGTTCCATGGTACATTCACTCCCGCCTTGGCGGCTCCGGTTACCGGAGGGGTCCATCCTTCAGGAGCATAACCGGCCGGGGCAGGTTTGACGAGCAAGCCAAGCCCTAGAATAATCACCAGGAAAGCAACACCGAGTGTAATTAAGGCAGACTGTACACCATTGCCGGTGATCAGCGCATTAGCGATAGGAGCGATAGCGATGGTGCCGCCGCCATATCCGGCTGTAACGATACCCGCTGCCAGACCTCTTTTATCCGGAAAGAGCTTCACGCTGTTCCCAATGGTCGAGGAATACACGATTCCCTGGCCAATCCCGGTAATGACGCCATAAGTGATATACAGCATCCAAGGTGCAGTAGCCAGGCCCGAGAGAATGAATCCAATCCCGAACATCGCACCGCCAATAAAGACTGCCTTCTTGGCCCCCCCTTTATCCACCAGCTTACCGCCCAGGATCATCGGAATCGGGGAAATCGCTGCATTGATGGTAAAAGCAATCATAATATCCGGCATGCTCACGCTGAAGACCTTCGTTAATGGCAATGCGAAAATACTGAAAGCATAAATGGCGCCTACACAGATATTAATGATCGTTGATGCAATCAAGATCCTCCAGCGGTTCAACTGTACGTTCATGGTATCATCCCTCTTTTAGTTGGTTTATAAGTTCAGCTTACGGTACTTACATTAACTACACTTCCTGCAGCACCCGGTTCTTATCGGCGATAATCGACTTCAGCATGCCCCAGTTCTCTTGGAACATAGCCGCGTCCATTTCCTTCAGGTCCGGTGAAATGACGGGCTTGAAGTCCATCTGATCCAGAATCTCTGTCTGCAGGTCGATGCCTGGCGCGATTTCGGTTAAGGTCATTTTACCGTTCAGCAGTTCAAAGACGGCGCGTTCCGTAACATACACAACCGGCTGCTTTACCTTGGCGGCATAGGACCCGCTGAAGGTGATCTGCTGTACCTTTGAGATGAATTTCTTGGCTTTGCCCTCTTGAATGATGTGCAGCTTGCCGTTCTCTACCTTAATCTGCAGCCCGCCCGCTGTAAAAGTACCCGCGAACACCAGCTTCTTCGCCGCCTGAGAGATATTGATGAATCCGCCGCAGCCCGCTACCCGCGTGCCGAATTTGCTGACATTCACATTCCCCGACTCATCTGTCTGGGCCAGACCAAGGACCGACAGGTCTATGCCGCCGCCGTCATAGAAATCGAACTGGGCATCATGATCTACAATCGCCTCGGAGTTGTACGCATGACCGAAGTCCTTCAGCCCTGCGGGAACCCCGCCGATCGAGCCTGCCTCTGTCGTCAGAATCAGCTGGTCGTCCACGCCCTCTTCAGCGGCAATGTTCGCTACATTCACCGGGATGCCGACTCCAAGATTCAGAATGGTATTCGGCTGAAGCTCTACGGCTGTGCGGCGGGAGATGATTTTGCGCTCATCCAGCGGCAGGATTTCAATCGACTCGACCGGCACTTTGACATGACCCGAGAACGCCGGATTATACTGCGTATTCTCGGTCTGGTAATGATTCTCCGGGGTGGACACGACGAGGTAATCTACCAGAATGCCCGGAACCTTCACATCCTTCGGATTCAAGGTGCCGTTCTTGGCCACGGTCTCTACCTGGGCGATCACGATGCCGCCGGAGTTGCGGACCGCCTGGGCGATCGGCAGAACCTCCATGTGCAGGCCTTCTTTTTCCAGCGTCAGGTTGCCGTTCTCGTCCGCTACGGTTCCACGGATCAGGGCAATCTGAATCGGGAAGGTCTTGTAGAACAGCCACTCTTCGCCTTCTAATTCAATCACCTTCACAATGTCTTCCTTCGTAGACGGGGACATCTTGCCGCCCTCAACGCGGGGATCGACGAAGGTCTCCATGCCCACCTTGGTAATCACACCCGGACGCTTGGCGGCAATCTCGCGGTAGAGCTGGGTAATGACACCTTGTGGCAGGTTGTAGGCTTCACATTTATCCTCTTCAATCAGCTTGGCCAATCCCGGGGAAGCGATCGCGATACCGCCAATCCAGCGTTTGATGAGGCCTTCATGTCCCAGGTGGCTCATGCCCTTGTCGCGGCGGTTGCCAACTGCGCTGGCATGCATCACGGTCAGATTCTTCGGATGTCCAGTCTGTACGAAGCGCTCTTCAATGGCGATCCCCATCTCTTCTGCCCAGCAGGATAATCCAAATCCGCTTGCCGCTACCGTATCTCCGTCCTTGATGAGTTCCGCTGCTTTGGCGGCTGAAATTACTTTTGTCATTTCATCTGCTCCTCTTTATGTGAATATTTTCACTACGTCTGTTAAAAAAATAAGTTCCTGCTGTGTGTCTCCTAATTGCTGCTCTATGCGTCTCGTTTTGTTTGTGAAATATTTCTCAAGGTCATCGTAATACAGAAAAAAGCACCGGTCAATAGCTCCAAAAAGCCTTGAATTCAAGGTATTTTTCTGTTGTTTTTTTGCGACTGGCTCCGTAGAACCGCCTAAACTTCAAGCAATAATGTTCTTTAAAAATTCATAAGCTTGCCTCTATCTCCCCCCTGCGCCACACCTGATTTCCCTAAACCGGAAGACGGTCAAGCGTTGCAAAATATCCACACTATTTCATGGGGTCCGGCTTGGGCGTTATCTGTCCAAACTTCAGGGACCCTTCACCAAGCTGCAAATAGTGCAAACCCGTCAAGAACATGGTGCAGACCCGGGAATCTGGCAGAAAAAAATTTTATTTTATTTCTCAGCAGGCGGAATTCGCAGATTTGCAACAGTATATTAGGGCCAAATCAGCCTATCTCGGGACAACGTTCGCTGGGTGGGATTGGAAGAGTTGTATAAATTCAACCTCCTATGCTATATTCGGTTCAACTACATATGGGAGAGAGAGAGGTAGCTCTATCATGGGGAATTCTTCTAAGAAAGAAACGATTGAGCGGGGAGACACTTCGCTGGGCATTGAACTGGGGTCCACCCGGATCAAGGCGGTGCTGATCGACCGGCATTACGAGGTTATAGCATCCGGTACCTATGAATGGGAGAATCAATTGATCGGAGGATACTGGACTTACGATCTGAAGGAAATGCTTCAGGGCGTGCAGGCAGCCTATGAGCAGGTGAAGCTGGAGGTTCAGGAGCGTTATGGCGTAACGCTGCAAAAAATCGGCTCCATCGGCTGCTCGGCCATGATGCAGGGGTATATTGTGCTGGACCAGTACGGCGAACTGCTGGTTCCCTTCCGTACCTGGCGCAATGCCACAACGGCTGAAGCCGCAGCGGAGCTGACTAGCGCTTTTCAATTCAAAATCCCTGAACGCTGGAGCATCGCCCACCTGTATCAGGCTATTTTGAACGGTGAAGAGCATGTGGCCAGAATAGATTATCTTACGACGCTATCGGGTTACGTTCACTTGCTGCTGACGGGCCGCAGGGCTATCGGGATCGGGGATGCCTCCGGGATGTTCCCCATCGACGAAGTAACGAAGCAGTACAATGAAGAGATGGTGAAGCAGTTCACCACTCTAACTGCCGGCAGGGGTTATCCTTGGAAGCTGCAAGATATCCTGCCTACAGTGTATACGGCCGGTAAGCATGCAGGAAATCTCAGTGAAGCAGGTGCCCGGCTGATCGACCCGTCAGGCCGTTTGCAGGCCGGTATTCCGCTATGCCCGCCGGAGGGCGATGCCGGAACAGGTATGGTGGCTACAGGTAGTGTTAGGAAACGAACTGGCAATATTTCCGTAGGGACGTCGGTCTTTGCTATGTTTGTGCTGGAGCAGAATCTAAGTGCGGTCCACCCTGAGATTGATATCGTGAATACACCGGAAGGCAGCCCGGTTGCTATGGTTCTTGCCAACAACTGCTCCAGCGATCTGAATGCCTGGATCGGCTTGTTCCGTGAATTTCATGAAGCCATGGGGCTGAAGCCCGACATGAACCAGTTATTCAGCGTCCTGCTGAGCCAGGTGCTGGAAGCGGATGCGGATGGCGGCGGCTTGTTGAGCTACGGCTACTATTCAGGCGAGAATATCACCGGCTTTGCCCAAGGGCGTCCGCTGTTCGTCCGTTCGCCGCAGAGCCGCTTCACGCTGGCTAACTTCATGAGAGTTCATCTGTATGGCGCTTTCGCTGCGTTAAGACTCGGAATGGAGATTCTGACCGGGCAGGAACGGGTAACGATTGACCGTATTTCAGCGCACGGCGGATTGTTCCGCACCCCGCAGGTCGGCCAGCGGATCTGTGCCGCTGCACTGAATGTTCCGGTCTCAGTCTTGTCTACGGCTGGTGAAGGCGGAGCATGGGGAATAGCCATTCTGGCCTCTTATATGATACATAAGGAGCCGAACGAGAGCCTGGCGGATTACTTGACCTCTAAGGTGTTCTGTGACATGGAAGGACAGGAGGTAACGCCTGACCCTACTGATGTGGACGGCTTTGCTCTCTATATGGAGCGTTACACCAAGGGGCTGACCATCGAGCAGGCGGCGATAGATCATTTACTGGAGAACCGGAAGAGAGGAGAACTCGGATGAAAATAGATATGGGCAGGCTTACGGTATTGCTTACCTCCCTGCTGCTGATAGCCTCCGCCCCTTCGGCTTATGCTAAAGCGCCGGATGCCAAGGCACTGCTCAAGCAGAAGTTCCCGGGAGAAACGGTACGGTTGCTGAAGACCGCTGACCTGAATAACGATCAGAAGCCGGAGAGCTTCCTGCTCACGGAGTCGGGCAATTTGTATCTAGTCAACTCCAAGGGTGTAGCAGTACTAATTGATAAGCAGATTATGGAGTTCGAAGAGGATGAAGCGGATATGCAAATCTTCGCTGTCTCCCCTACGGAGAAGCATCTGGCAGTTACCGTGGATTATCTGCCCTCGAACACCCAGGTCTCGGTCTACCGCCTGAACTATGGCACTCTGACCAAGAAGCTTCAGTTCATGGGGGATCAAGGAGCCGAGATCGATAAGAAGGGACGCCTGCATCAATACTGGAAGGACTTCAAAGACGAGGGCGGCGGCTGGGACCTGGCCGAGGGGATCTTCACCTGGGATGCCAAGGCAGGGAAGTACAGAGCTACGGGCAATTACGTCTTGCAGTAGTATAAAAGGCAGCCATACTCCCGGTAGCGGAGATGGCTGCCTTTGATTTATGCCAGGCTTGCGGCATAACTGGTCTGGGCTAGGCCGAGCATCATTTGCATTTGACTCTGCGGGATCTGCCCAGCGGACTGAGAGGCGCTTATTCTGCCCAAAAGCCGCTTTTTACGCAGGTTACGGACTCCATGGCCCTTATTGGTGGTAATACCACCGATTAATATCACTTAGTGGACGAATAAGCGCATCTCAGTCCGATAGGCGGTGTAAAGTAGGCTTTTCCTCAAAATAAGGGCTCTCCAGTCCGTTAGAAGCAGGCCGGAGGGGTCCGGGGGCCACCCGGGGTCAGAATCATTTCACGGAACGATTGTAACTCGCTCCATCCTCACCTCACAAATACACGAACGGCTCCCTCGCATCCACGAATGTAACCGGAACCCCGTCCACCAGCGGCGCCAGCCACTCAGCCATATACTTCATGCCCCATTCCTCGGAGCGCTCGTGACCGATCACGATCATCGCCTTGTTCATGCCCAGCATGGCGGCGTCATTGATGTAAGCACATAAGGTCCACTCGGTAATGTCGCCGCAGACCATCACATCCAGCTGCTTCTCCTGCATCAGCTCCATCGGCATCTGCTCCCGGCCGAGGCCCAGACTGCCGCCGCCGACAAGGATGCCGATACGGGAGCAGGGCGCTTCCGGGTTGCCGACGATCTGAATGACCTTCATCCCCAGCCGCTGCTTCAGGAAGCCTGCCAACTCACCGACTGTGGTCTCCTCGATCAGATACCCCCAGGCGTCCTTGTCGTCCAGCTTCTTATCTGCCCAATCCAGCTCCTTCAGCAGTCCGTCATAGATCCGGTCCGTATCCGCCAGATGCATATGGTCATGGAAGCGCCAGATCGTAAGGCCGTGCTCCTCGATCAGCTTTTTTTTCGCCAGATATACCGGGTCCTGCTGCAGCCAGTCCAGTGTATCATTGCCGGTATAGTAGGTCGGCTCATGGGTGATAATCAAGTTGGCTCCAGCAGCAATAGCTTCCTTGATGACCTCCACCGTCGCCATGAACGTAGTGACGATCCCTGTGACCTCCATCTCTTCACTGCCGCCCGCCAGCACATCACAGGTCTGCTCCAGCCTCCGTCCCCCGCAGCAATCGAGCAGAATCCGGTCAATCACCTCTTGCACTTTCATACGCTCATCTCCTATCATATTTAGCCTTTGACAGCTCCGATAACCACGCCGCGGGTCAGGTACTTCTGCATGAACGGCAGGACGAACAGCACCGGCACAATGCCCAGCACCGCCATAGCCATCCGCACCGCTGTACTTGGCAGTGATACCGTGTCGGCTCCGAGTACATTCCCGGCCTGGCCGGAATTGAGGAACTGGATGTTGCTCATGAGCTGCATCAGCAGATTCTGAATACCGTACAATTGCGGCTTAGATACAAAATATAACGCATTGATCCAGTCATTCCAATACGCCAGGCCCATAAACATCCCGACGGTTGCCATGACCGGCATGGACAGCGGAAGCATGATGCGGAAGAAGGTCCGCAGCTCCGAGGCCCCATCGATCTGGGCCGCTTCGATAATCTCCAGCGGCACATTATTCTTGAAGTAGTTACGGACCAGCAGGACGTTGAACCCGTTCGCCAGCAGGTTGGGCAGGATTAGCGCCCACAGCGTATTTTTGATATGGAAGTACTGGGTCCACATGATGTATGAAGGCACAATCCCCCCGCTGAACAGCATGGTGAAGAAGACGACAAACGCCAGCGTATTATGATACTTGAAATCAGACCGGGACATCGGATAAGCAAGCATGCTTGTTATCAGCAGTCCAATCGCGGTTCCCAGGATCGTCACCAGAAAGGAAACGCCATAGGCTCTAATGAAAATGTACGCCGAGGACTTAATATACCGGTACGCGTCTAGACTTAGATGCTCCGGGAAAAAGCTGTACCCGTTGCGGATCAGGGTCGTCTCATTGGTGAACGAAGCGATCACAATCAGCAGGAAGGGCAAAAAAGCAAAAACCGTCAGCAGGATCATCACGACCGCAGAAAACACCGTAAACGTTCGTTCTCCTCTTGTTTGGATCATCCGAATTTCCTCCTAGAACAAAGCGTTTTCTGGATTGACCTTCTTGACGATGGCATTGACCGTAAGCACAAGGGCAAAGCCGACCAGCGACTGATACAGACCGGCGGCTGCCGACATTCCAATATCATTGAGCTGCATCAAGGCGCGGTAGACATACGTATCAATCGTCTGGGTAGTGCTGTATAGTGCACCAGAGTTCATTGGAACCTGATAGAACAGGCCGAAGTCAGAGTTGAAAATCCGGCCCATCGACATCAGCACCAGCACAATAATGGTCGGCTTCAGCAGCGGCAGAGTAATCATGCGGATCTGCTTGAGCTTCCCGGCACCGTCGATTTTGGCCGACTCATAGATGCTCTTGTCAATGCCGGCAATCGAGGCAAAATAGACAATTGAGCCGTAGCCTGCCGTCTTCCAGATCTGAATGAGGACCAGCAGGTACGGCCAATATTTCGCCTCCGAATACCAGTTGATCTCCGGTATCCCCAGCGGCCGCAAAATCGAATGATTGACGAACCCGCTGTCGGCGTTCAGAAAGGCGAAGACGAGCAGCGAAAGCACGATCATCGAGATCAGGTTCGGCAGAATCAGTCCGGTCATGAACAGCTTCGAGTACAGCTTGTTCAGCAGCTCCGACATCAGAATGGCAATGATGATCGAAACTACGGTTCCCAGCGCGATAAACGTCAGATTGTACAGCAGGGTGTTGCGGGTCATAATCCAGGCATCACTGGTCTGGAACAGAAAGGTGAAGTTCTTGAAGCCGATCCAGTCGCTGCCGAAGATGCCTTTGGCATAATTGACATCCTTGAACGCGATGAACACCCCGAACATGGGGAAGTAGCTGTTAATGAGAAAATACAGCAGTCCCGGACCCGCGAGAATTAATAAAGGAAGTGTTTTTTTGAGTGGCTTGGATTTAGGTTTGGCAGTCATGCCGGATTCACCTCCATTGCCGGGGGGCAGAGCCTCCATTAGCGGCTCTACCCTCAGCAGGCTTATTCAAATTATTGTTTTTGCGCGGCAAGCCATTGATCCAGTTGTTGCTGCTTGCTGTCTATAATGTCCTGTGCACCCGCATCCTTCAGCGCACTGTTGAATTTCGCAATAATGCTCTCAGGATCTACCGATCCGCTGACCAGTGCCGGCAGGAATTGATTCACTACGTTGTTCACAGCACTCATCTGCGTCTTCACTTGACCCTGGTCGAAGATAAAGCCGAAATACGGCGATCTTTCGGTATCCTTATTCTCCTTCAGCTTCAGTTCCACATCCGACCAGTTGATTCCCTCCATCTGATACTGAAGCGATTCGGAGCCGACGATCCCGGAGCTGAGCATGGAGGTATAAGGTACCGTATTTGCGTCCATGCCCTCAGGGAATTTCACATGATGCTCATCTACCTTGATGTAATCCTCCCCTTCAATTCCGAACAGAATGGTGTTGATCAGCTCTTTGTCGGTGTAGAGCAGGTTCAGGAACTTCACAGCGGCTTCCGTCTCCTTCGAAGTACTAGAGACCATCCAGGTCACCGAGTTCACGGCACTTGTATCGAAATAGAACGGGGCGATGCGCTTGGTCTCAATGTTTTTGCCGACCTGTGCACTCAGCTGCTTGCCAACCTCCATGCCGCTGTAGCCGCCCAGGAAGGAGAAGCCGCGCCCCGAGGAGACCATCTCCATCGCTGTAATCGTAGTGGTTGCGGTATCCTTCTGCAGATACCCGGCCTCGAACCAGTCTCTCATCATCTGAATTCCGTTCTTGAAGACATCCGATTCGTAGAAGTTAACGACCTTGCCGTTGTCACCGATCACGACACCGACTCCGGTGGTATCGGTCAGGTAATCCACCTTGCTCGCACCCTTCATCCAGTTCACAAGTCCGGTATCCGTCGGATTCACATTAATCGGGCCAAACGGGACTACATCCGGCAGCTTCTGCTTCACTGCGCCGAACACCGCAGGCAGATCCTCTACCGATTGGATGGAGTCTGCTGCTACGCCCGCCTCTGCGAGCATATCCGCGTTGTAGATGATATTGGTCGGCAGCGCCATCCCTTTATTTACGGGAATGCCGTAGATATGTCCGTCCATCGTGGTGGTTTTGAGAATATCCGGCCCGAAATCCTTGTCCAGAATGGCTGTCAGCTCTTTGCCGTGTTCGGTAAGCAGCCCTTCGAGCGGAGCCACCTGGCTCTTGGATACATAGTTGGAGAATTGTCCGAGGGTGGTGAAGATATCCATCTTCTCCCCGCTCTGGAGCGCAAGATTGACCTTCTGGGCATAATCTGCCGGGCCGAAGAGTCGGAAGTCCACCTTCACCCCGATTTTCTCCGTTGTGATGGCGTTGATCGCATTCGTCACCTTGCTCAGATCATCGGGAATCCGGTTGAAGGAGGGCAGTGCGAATACAATCTCAGCCACCTTGGCCTTCGCTTCCGTATCCCCGGAATTCTTGGACGATGTATTGGAATTGCCGCCGCAGGCGGAGAGCAGCGAACCGCAGATTACCATGGACAACAGCAGTGAACCTAACCCCTTTTTATTCTTCATGATCATGCCTCCTGTTCTATATTTACATTCTCATTGTACCGGTCCTGGAGGGGGCGGGCTTTCAATAATACGGGCTGTTTTTTTGAAAAAACGTGCTGCTGTTCGTCCTGTGGAATTATTCAACAAAATCACTCACAATAAACGTAATACAAGTCGCCCTGCTGTATTCCGCAAAAAATATCATAACCGGGCGTTTCAGCTGTCGTACAGTGATAATATCTCTATGGAGGCATTCATGTGAACTATAAGGATTCAGTAATCAAGGCTATTTCCTATATTGAGAATCATCTGACCGATGAAAGTTTAAGCGCCAAGGTTTCGGAGGCTGCCGGCTATTCGCCTTACCATTTTCACAGGATCTTCCTGTCAGTGACCCGATGCTCCGTCTCAGAGTACATCCGTAAGCGGAGATTGACACATGCGGCATACGACTTATTTCATACCCGCCAAAGGATTATAGATATTGCCATCCAGTACCGATTCGAGTCCCAGGAATCCTTCGCCCGGGCCTTTCGGAAAATGTTCTCCATCTCGCCGGGACAATTTCGCAAGCAAAGGGACATGAAAGACACGTTGTTCCGGGCCATGGAGAAGCTTCCATTGGATGGAGCGGGGCTGCAACATTTGCATACGGGTATTTCCCTCGTGCCAGCTTTTGTCTGCCTGGACAACCTGCATTTGGTCGGCATGTCGATACCGGGTGTCAATTCGGACGAGGTCGGAATGCTATGGCGGAGCTTTAGGCAGCGTGTGTTTGAGATTACGCGCAAGCCGGATACGGAAGACCTGTTTTATGCGGTCATTGAACTTACGGGCGAGCAGTGGGAGGTTACTTATACCGCTTGTGTCGAGGCGGCCAGCGAGGAGAGTACGGTTCCCTTGGGAATGGCCGCTAAGCTGCTGCCCGCGGCAACTTATGCGGTTTTTACTCATAAGGGAACATTAGCGAGGCTCAACGATACGTTCCAATACATTTACGAGACCTGGTTACCCCAGTCTGGCAGCGTTCGTACGAATGCCCCGGAGTTCGCACGTTACGACCAGCGGTATCTGGGACCGACGAACGAGGATTCGGTATTGGACATATATATTCCCGTTAGCCCGCCAGCTTAGGAGCGTACCGCTCAAGGAGAGAAGAATTTAAGATGAACACAGAAGCATATATGAATGAAGGATACGCAGGATGCTGTGAGGTACAAATTACAGATAACTCTTTGAGGGTGACCTATCCTATGATCGTGATGTATCCGACAGACGTACCGGAACAGGCGGACCGTCTAGGGCAATACCCGTTGGAAGTGGCCAGAGACGCGGCGCCGAGGGAGGGGAAGTTTCGGCTGGTCCTCATGTCACACGGTACAGGCGGTTCGCCGTTTGTGTACGGGTCACTTGCCCGGCATTTGGCACGCAGCGGCTTTATCGTTGGCCTGCCCGAACATCCGCATAATAACCGGAACGATAATAGTTGGGAAGGTACGGTCCCTAACCTCACCTATCGCCCCCGGCATCTTCGCATGGCCGCCGACTGGTTTTTTGAAGATGAGAGGTTCAAGGGGCTTATCCGGCCGGGAAGCTTCTCGGTCATCGGGCATTCCATGGGCGGCTACACCGCGCTGGCAGCAGCTGGCGGCATCCCAACCTCCTTCCCTAATGAGAGCCCAAACGGAAAGCTGCAGCAAATCAATGTTCCTATGGATTCGCGAATCCAGTCCCTAATTTTACTGGCCCCGGCGTCCGTCTGGTTCCGGAATGAGGGGGCATTAAGCGGCGTTCGTCTCCCCATTCTCATGCTGGACGCGGAGCGGGACCCGTACACCCCTCCATTTCACGCTCAGATCATCTTGAAAGGTGTTGCCGAACCACGGATGATTCACTATCGGACGGTGGAGAATGCCGGACACTTTTCCTTCCTGAGTCCTTTTCCGGCTGCGATGATTTCACCCGCCTTCCCCCCCTCACAGGACCCGCCTGGCTTTGATCGTGTGCAATTTCACGAAGCGCTGAAGACCGAGGTAGTACAGTTTCTGTTGACTTATGATTAGGAAACGAAATGTATCGCAAGAGGCTCTGCTTCTCTCGGGGAAACGCGGAGCCTCTTCCGATCCTAGTGCTTATGCTTGGAACGGTAGGCTGCCGGGGTTTCGCCTGTCCATTTTTTGAACACAGTGGAGAAATAGGAGAGGGTATCGAAGCCGGTATCCATGGCAATCTCCCCGATGCTCGCCGTGCTCTCCACCAGCCTCTGCTTCGCCGCTCTGATCCGGCAGTCGTTCAGGTACTCCTTCACGCTCTGGCCGGTCCCGTGCTTGAACACCTTGGCCAGATAATCCGCGGTCAGATATACGCTTGCGGCAACATCCTCCCGGCTGAGGTCCTGGGTATAGTGCTCCTGAATGAACCGTTTGGCCCGCTCGACCACCCCTTCGGACTGCAGCACCTCCTTAATGGAATCCAGCGTCTTATCCGTCAGCGCCTGCGCCCATTTCATGAAGTCGAACACGCTGCTCTCGGCATCCTGGGCCAATTGCTGGCTGAGCTCACCCTCGAAGAGACGATGAGCTTGAATGTGGTGCCGCGCGAGCAGCGAATAGACCACTTGAAGCAGGTCCTCGCGGATCGAATGGAGTGTTGCCGCATCCAGCTTGTTCAGGCTCGTCAGCAGCTCCAGTTCTTTCTTGAGCCGGTTCACAATCTGCGCCTTCTCCTTCTGGACGAACAGCAGGGTGAACAGCTCCGTATCCAGGGTGAAGCGCTCGGTCAGATCTACCTGGAAGGGCTTATTCGGCAAATGCAGCTTCCCCCGGAAAATAATGTTCGCCTCGTCCGCCTGCTCCAGCTCCGTCTTAAGCTGCGCCAGGCGGGAGATCGCCGCAGGCTCACTGAAGTAACAGGTAGCCGTACATTTCAGATACTGTCTGGACAGCCGGATGATCTCTCCGGCGCTCACCTCCAGCTCCTTCATATCCGCCGGATTCTCCACAATGATCGCATTGTAGAATACTTTATCGACCTGATAGGCAATCATCCGGCCGCTGCCCACCCGGCTGCTGAGAATTTCAGAGACCAGGTTCGAGAGGGCATAATGGAAGATGCTCTCATCCCATTCCCGTTCAATCTGGGAGCGGGGAACACTTACCAGCAGCAGCCTGTATTCTGCATGCACCGGAATGGACAGCTCCCGCTTCTGCACCTCACTCTGAATCAGCTGTGGCCGGGGAGAGATTGTCGCCGTCAGCACATCGCTCCAGAAGCTGCGTTCTATCAGATCCTGGTTCTTCAGCCACGCATGGCCCAGCTTGCTGTATTCGCCTAACATAATTTTGTTCTTCAGCGTATCCATAGACTTACGCAGCGCCGCTTCCAGCTCCTGCTTGTCCAGCGGCTTGACCAGATACGAGTCTGCGTCATATGAGATCGCCTGGGAGGCGAAGGTGAAGCTCTCATGACAGGTCAGGAAGATGAATCCGCCCTCATATTGACGCTCTCTGGCCCACTTGATCAACTCAATGCCCGAGCCGCGCGGCATTTCAATATCGCAAATCATCAGATCCGGCTCGCCGTGCTCGAAGAGTTGCTTCGCATCCTGTATATTATGAGCGGTTAGCACTTCCGTAATTCCGAATTCCTCCCAATTCACAATACCGCGCAACGCTTCAATTGTAGGAATATCATCGTCAATCAGCATACAACGCATATTATCCTCCCTCTAAGCCGGGCTGGCCCCATTCGAGTGGCTTCACAGGAATCCATAGCTCAACCCTCGCACCTGTAGTCTCGATATTCGACAGCTTAAGCAGATCTTCCCGTTTGTAGAGCAGTCTGAGAGTCTTGCGGATATTGGCAATGCCCACTCTGCCTCCGTCCTCCCCTGCCTCTTCGCGCTCCGGCTGATCCAGCCATTCAGAAGCGAAGCCCGCCCCGTTATCTTCAATGACAATACTGACAAATGGACTATCGTCCCGCAGCTCCATCCGCACCCTGATGAAAATAGACAGCAGCTCCTGAACGAACATAGCATGCTTGAACGTATTCTCCACAAAGGTCTGAATCATGAATTGGGGAACCGGCACCTGCCGCGCTTCCTCCTGCATCTCGATCATGAAAAAAATCTGCTCAGGATAACGGATCTCCTGCATCCGGATATAATTCTCAGTGTGCCGGATCTCCTCCTCCATCGTCACTTCCATCAGCCCTCCTCTGAACATATACCGGAGGTGCTCGGAGAGGCAGTGGATCAGGCGGCGGATCTCCTCGTTTTTATTCTGATAGGTTAGGCTGGTGATCGTTGAGATCGCATTCAGGAAAAAATGGGGCCGGATCTGCATCTGCAGATACTTGATCTCGGCGCGGCTGATTTCGATCTGTTCTTCATAGGACTGAATCTTCAGATCCTTGATCTCACTGACCATGGACTCCAGCGCATGGAACAGCTTCAGGAATTCCAGGGAATACGGGGTATTCTGCGGAATCTGGTATTCCAGCTGCCCCTGCTCGACCGCCTTCGCCGCCTTCACCAGCTCCAGAATCGGCCTCAGCACATCTCTCGTCAGGAATCTCAGCACCAGCGGCACCACGATGACCGAGAGCACCGCCAGCAGGGCGATCCCCCACTGAATCAGCTTCAGGCCCGAGAACAGACTGCCCTTGGCAACCATTTGAGTCATCTGCCCGAACTCGCCGATCGGTTCAGATACAATCAGGTAATCCCGCTGATACTGCCTGCTTAAGCTCTCAAGCGTCGTATCCCCTTCATTAAGAGAGATATTATTCGCTGCCAGGATCATTCCCTCCGAGTCACTCAGCACATAACGGTTCTTATCATTGCCTCCCCTATCAACCATAGCCAGCAGCGTGTCCGCTTTCACCAGCGTTCCGAAGCTGACTCCTGAATAAGTAATATATTTGAACAAGTAGGACTCGCCGCGGATCTGGAAGACCTTCCATTCCCCGCTATGTTCTGCCGGAGCCGTACTGAATTTATGCATATTGATAAAATCCACCAGAGCCAGCTTATCCTCCGATTGAATCCGGCGGTTGAACTGCTCCAGCACCAGCTCATCCGAGAGCCTGATGAACATGCCGTCGCTCGAATTATCGCCTGCTATTTTTGCCTGCAGGCTATTCTTGAGCTGCTGGACCTTGAAATACCGGCTGTTCTCATCCATCCCCGCCGAATTCACCGCAGTATCCACGTTATGGTCGAACACCTCAATGAGGTCCTTGGAGAAATTGTTGAAGTTATTATGAATATTGGCCTGATAGAGGGCCAGTGTATTACGCGAGCTGGTCAGTGCATTGCTCCGCACCACCTCCAGGGAGTAGATGTTACTCAGAACAAGGATGGACAGCAGGATCGCAAGAATCACTGTCATCTGCAACGCAAATTTGAACACGATACTGTTGGTTCGGATCATCCCCGCCTCTTCCTTTCCCCGGAATTCAGCACGCCCCTGAGCCGATACCTTCTTAGGCCGGACCCAGGGGCGTATAAGTATGCAATTTGCTGTTCTAGTTGTTATATTGATTATGATTAAAAGTTTCTCTTTTTGGGGATGGCCGTGACTCCAGAGAAGTTTTGGACTTCCGGCCGCTGTTGTATACAGATTTCTTAATTATTACCTCT
Source organism: Paenibacillus sp. FSL R7-0128 (assembly GCF_038002245.1). Lineage (NCBI taxonomy): Bacteria > Bacillati > Bacillota > Bacilli > Caryophanales > Paenibacillaceae > Paenibacillus > Paenibacillus sp. FSL R7-0128. The sequence goes on from NZ_JBBOCD010000001.1 coordinate 5,522,870, forward strand.
GATCGAGGTGGAAATCCGTATACAAAGGCGGACGCTACCGCTCCTACAGTTCCAAAATTCCCCTCCGCCACTTTTCCCTGTCTGTTTTTATAAAGTTAATCAATAAAGTTAGTTAGCCGCCCAGTCCAGCGCAGCTTCAATATGCTTATCCCAGTACGCCCAGTTATGGTCGCCAGGGCCTTCTTCATAGTAATGGGCGGCCTGCTCGCCTTCCAGGAACTGATGGAACCGGCGGTTCACATCCAGCAGCATATCCTCGGTTCCGCATGCCATATACAGCTCCGGCAGGGCAAGTCCCTGCGCCTTCACATCACGCACCAGCTGCTCAGGGTCTTTGTCGCTGCCAAGCAGCCTACTCAGATCGCCGAAGACGCTGGCATAGTAGGAATAACTGGCAATTCCGTCTTTATAGTCTGGGGAAATATTGGCAACTCTATACGGAATTAAGGCCGAGGATAAGGCGATGATCCGGCCGAAGCGCTCCGCGTATTTCAGGCCGTTGCGGATTGCCCCGTAGCCGCCCATGGATAAGCCGCCGATCCAGGTATCCTCTCTGGCTGCTGATAGCGGGAACAGCTTGCGGGTGAAGTCTACCAGCTCTCTGCCAATATACTCACCGTAGTATTCTTCTCTTAGCTCATCATTGACATAGAAGCGGTTCTCCCCGGCCGGCATGAATACTGCCACCTGGTGCCTGTCTGCCAGCTCCCTGATCCTGGAGAAGTTCAGCCAGTCGTTCTGGCTGCCGGAGAAGCCGTGCAGCAAATAGAGCGATCTCAAGGGCTGGCCCGACCAGGCAGGCAATCCCCAGCCCTCCGGCAGATCCACCGGCAATATGGCCTGGATCGTGACCTCCCGCTTCAGACTTGCCGAGAACAGGCTGATTTGCATTGTAGCCATCATCATTCCCCCTTAACGAATTAGAATCAGACCCAGTATACCGCTTCTTGTCCCTGCTGATCTATATATTCGATAACAGTCTTATAATTCTGCAGGTTAATATGCAGCCGGCAATATGCTGTTCCCTGCTCCCACATCAGCCTGATTTCATCCGCCTCTGCCTCTAGCACCCGGAAGGTTCCATGGAAGGCGCTATACTCATTGCGGAAGCGGATTAGCTTCATCAGCCGCTGCACGACCTCCCGCTCACTCTCCGCTGCAATCTCCTCCAGCGTATAGTTATGGCGGTTAATCTCCCGGCCTTCCCCCGTCAGGGCGACCTGCTCCAGATCATTGCGGCCAGCCAGCAAGCCTACATAATAGACCTGCGGAATACCCGGTACGAAGAATTGAATCGCCCTTGCTGCCAGGTACGCATCGTCATCCTCATTCAGTGCGCTGTAATAGGTGCAGCGGATCTGATGGACATCGAAGCCATCCGGGGCCTTATGCTCCTCGGACAGAATCAGGCTCAGGTTCGCTCCGCGCTCCACGCAGAGATCCACCAGCTCCCGGGCTTCCTTGGTATCGATCAGATCATCCAGGTCGGGCTTCACCGGAACACCGTCATGACAGTCCAGCATCGTGAACTGCTTAGGCGAACGGGTCCGCAGATAGTCGTACAGCGCCGTATTGGATCTGCCGGTAAGCGCCTCAAGCACGCGGTAAGGCAGAATGAAATCATAGATCCAGCAGCCGTATTCCGATAGCTTAGTCTGGATACTGTGATGCGCATGTACCTCCGGCAGCAGCTCTATGTCCAGCGAATCCGCCATCTCCTTAATCCAGTCCAGGAATTCATAGATCTCCGGCTCCACATAGAAACAACTGGTGCCCAGCTTCTTGATCACGTACCCGACCGCATCCAACCTGACAATCTTGACATTCTGCTCTTTGAAGTTCAGGAAGAACTGCCGCAGCAGGTCGCGGGTGAGCGGAGAATGGATATCCAGATCAATCTGCTCGGAAGGATCGGTTTTGCCAAAAGTGGTCCAGACCTTCTCTTCCACCCCTCCGGAGGTAGTGAACGTAGAATAAGGCAGCGGCCGCCGCAGGAACATCTTCTCGATATCCGCACGCGCAGGCTCGCCATTCTCCCAGATCTTGTCCAGGGTGATGAACAGATCCGCATATTCCGAAGCCCGGCCATGCTCCAGGAAGTCCTGGAAATACGGCGATTGCCTGGAGATATGATTGACCATCAGATCCACCAGCACATCGAATTCTTCCCCGATGCTGCGGATGTCCTCCCAGCTGCCGAATTCCGGCTCGATCTCCAGATACGTCAGCGGCGCAAAGCCGCGGTCCCCCGAAGAAGGAAAGGGCGGAAGGATGTGAATCCCCCCGGCAAACAGCCCGGCGAAGGGACCGCGCAGCACCTGATGGAGCTGCTTCAGGTCTCCGCCCAGGGAATCGGGATAGGTAATTAACTGTACTTGATTCTTCAGTGTCATCTTAAGAAGCCTCCTACAGGTTGAATTGTTGCTTAATGACCGCAAGCGCAGGCAGATCGACTACCGCACCGGTGAATTTCAGTTTGTACGCGCTGACAGCAGATCCAAGCTCCAGCGCTTCTGTGAGCGTATATCCTTTGATAATAGCTGTATAGAATCCGGACCAGAAGGCATCTCCTGCTCCCGTCGTATCTTCAATCTGCGTCGCCTTGGTCGCAAAGGACATCGTTTCGCTGCCGGTGGAGACGAGTGCCCCGTCCTTGCCCAGCGTCAGAATGACCAGCTTCGCACCAAGCGCAAGGAATCTGGCGATCTGCTCCTCCGGCGTGCCGGGACCGAACAGACGCTCAGCGTCATCCTCGGAAGGCTTGATGATATCCACCTTCGGGATGATGCTTTTGACATAGGCTACCCCGTCCTCTCCCTTCTGCCAGATCGAGGGATGATAGTTGGGATCGAAGCCGATCAGCACCTTATGCTTCCGCGCCGTCTGGATCACCCGCTCCACCGCCCTACGGGATGGGGTCCTGGAGATCGGCCAGCAGGAGAAGTGGACAATTCTGGAATGAATCAAGGCTTGCTCCAGCGCCTCATTGTACTCCAGCCGGTAATCCGCCGCACGGTAAAAGATTGGAACCGGCGTAGCCTGACTCTTGGTAATCACCACCATACTGGTAGAATCATCGACCTGCTGGATGCCGCTTGTCGCCATTCCGGCGCTCTGCAGCCGGTTGATCAGATAGTTGCCCAGGCTATCCCTGCCCACCGCCGAAGCCACATGCGACCGGATGCCCAGCTTCCCCGCATTAATGGCAATATTTGAAGGCGATCCGCCAAAATAACGGGTATATCCATCACTTACCGTATCCTCGCCGTATTCATTGGAGATCATATCCACGAGCAGCTCGCCCACTGTTAACACATCGTTCGCCTTATCTTCAAATGGTATTGTCTCTCCGAGTTTAAACACCCGCACTCCCCCTTGGTACTCCAGTATCCTTGTGTCATATCCATTCTATGGTCTCTGTGTACACAATACTTTCAAAAACCCGTCCTCTTTTTACAATTTAAGAGTTCAAGGCTCTTGCCAGGGCATGGATGTATCCCTCTCTGGCTCTGCGGCTGACTTCGGCTGCAGGGACAACATGCTCGAAGCCATGATAGCCCCCCGGGTAGAGATGAAATTCCACTTCTACACCGGCCTGTGCCAGCCGGGCCACATAGTCAATCGTCTCATCACGGAACGGGTCGAGCTGTCCGACGCAGGTATAGGCGGGCGGAAGTCCCGCCAGTTGATCCGCACGGCCGGGTGCCGCATACGGGGAGGTGTCTGCGCCCCCGGCAGTACCGCCCAGGTACATCTCCCACGCCACCAGGTTGTTCGCCCGGTTCCACACCGCCGGGTGCGTGACCTCATAACTCGAAGGTGTAATGTTGCGGTCATCCAGCATCGGATACAGCGGAAGCTGGAAGCAGAGGGCAGGACCGCCCTTGTCTCTCGCCATCAGGGCCAGAGCCGCCGCCAGACCGCCGCCTGCACTCGCTCCGCCCACGGCAATCCGGGCCAAATCGATGCTCAGCCCATTGTTGTTATCGGCCAGCCACACAAGCGCTGCATAAGAGTCCTCAATGGCTGCCGGGTACGGATGCTCCGGGGCAAGGCGGTAATCGGGCGACACGACCACACAGTTGGCCGCGAGGACGAAGCTCTCGCATAACGCATCGTCACCGCTCGGCTGGCCCAGAATATAGCCGCCGCCATGGGTCCAGAGTAGGGCAGGCAGCTTATGTTCACTTCGCTGAGCCGGTTCATAAATTCTGATCCGAACCGGCCCGGAGCCGGCAATCAGAACCCGTTCCGTAATGCGGACGCAGTCCGACTGTTCTGTAGGCAACGGGATATTATTCCGGGCTGCGGCCAGATCCTCCGGCAAATGCAGCGGCGGCAGGCCAGCGATCCCTTCCCGTAAATCCGGGGCTACGCGGTAAATGAAATCCATATATATTTCCTCCATATCGTTCGAATGTGAATGAATCCTGCGTGCTTCAAGTGGTCCCCTTCTCCGATAACCGGACGGGAAGAATCGTCTCCAGCGGAACCGGCTCGCCGGCAATCTGCTGAAGCAGATATTGAACAGCCAGCTCGCCCATCTTCTTGATCGGCTGGACGATAGTAGTCAGATCCTCCGCCTCCAAGGCAGCAATTCCGTCATAGCCTACGACCTTGACTTGACCGGGCACGGCTCTGCCCAGCCTTCTGCACTGCTTCAGCACCTGTAGCGCCAGCATATCGCTGCTCGCGAATACGCCGTCCAGCTCAGGGCGTTCCTCAAAAAGACTGCTGACCAGCTTCTCGTAATCCTTATACTTAAATCCGTTCAGATCGGTTTGCCGGACGGTATATTTCACATCTTTCCTCTTGACCTGCTCCAGGAAGGCGTCATGCCTTTGCTTGGCCAGCAGATTGAGGCGCAGATTCCCGCTGAGATAGGCGATGCTCCGGCATTTTTTGCGCAGCAGCAGCCTGGTGGCCAGCACTCCCCCCTGATAGTTATCCGAGGCAATGAACGGAATCGACTTAGAGATCTGCCGGTCCAGCGACACCAGCGGCAGGCTGATTGACTTGTAATCGTTCACGCTCATCGTATGGCTGCCCATGATAATGCCGTCAACCCGGCTGGCCCGCAGCAGATCGATGTATTCTTTCTCTTTTTTCTTATGATGCAGGGAATTGCACAGCATAAGCTTATAGCCTTGTTCATAGGCATAGGCCTCAATATGCTTGGTTACCTCTCCGAAGAACGGATGGGAGATATCCGGCAGAATCAGGCCGATCATATTGGACTTCTTGCGCAGCAAGGAGCGTGCCACCTCACTCGGATGGTAATTCAGCTCCTCCATGGCATCGTTCACCTTTTGCTTCAGACTCTCACTGAGGTATCCCCGGTTATTCAGCACACGGGAGACGGTAGTGACGGAGACGCCGACCTTCTCGGCAACATCTTTGATGGTTACAGCCATCCGTACCTCCTGACCCGGGTCAGCCTTCTTCCTCTGTTCAGCAGAACAAGGCAAGGTTCTATGTTAACCGGTTGATATAATAGGACAGCAGCAGCTTCAAAACTGTAAGAATGGTTTAATTGCAATCTGTACAGCTAAATCGCCGGATATACTGGCGAATCTCAGTTTAGCTGTATTTCGTGCAATTAAGATACCTCTATACCTGGATTTTCGCCCATTCCAGCAAATTTAGTTGTATGAAATACAGTTAGGGAAGGAATACCTTCCTTTTCACTTTTTTTAGTTGCACCGAATACACTTATCTCTGATTATGCGAAAAACTGAACCTAATAAGTTAGGTGGTTTCCTCTTATGATCCAATCCATAAATTTAAACCTGACGCTCTACTAAGGCAGACACTGGCAGGGAAGCTGCCAGTCCTGAGTATCAGGTCGTGCCGCGCTCCACAGCCGTTACCGGGAACGTGTTCACCATCGCCACCGCCTGGCCCTCGATCTGCCGGACCGCCAGCTCCATAATGGCTTCGCTCATCTCTTGAATCGGCTGCCGGACAGTGCTTAGACGCGGTGAGATCATAGAAGCCAGCTGCACATCATCATAGCCCACAATGCGCATGGCTGAAGGAATCTCCTTGCCGAGCAGGTTGCAGGCATGAATGACCTCGGCGGCAATCACATCACTGCTGGCAAATACGCCGTCGATCTCAGGATGCTCCTGGAGGTAGGCGGCGATGGCGGTGTCCCCTCCGGTATAGCTCCCCTCATTGACCTCCAGCTGCAAGTACAGCGGCGCAAGCCCGGCGCGCTTCAGCTCTTCTTCGTACCCCTGCCTTCTCAGGCCGGCCAGCATGAAGTGATGCTGGGGACCGTCGATCCCCCGCTGGATATAGACCGTGTGCCGGCAGCCCTGGCCGGTTAATAACCGGGCAGCCAGCCGGCCGCCCTCCAGATTATCCGAGGTAACCACGGGGATGTCCTCGGAGATTACACGGTCGAAGGAGACGATTGGCAGGTCCAGGTGAAGATAATGCTGCACATCCAGCACGGCACTGCCCATGATGATGGCGTCAACCTGATTTTTTTTGAGCATCTCGATATAATCCACTTCCTTGGAGACGTTGCGGTTGGAATTGCAGAGCAGCAGCTTGTAGCCCTTAAGGTCTGCGTAATATTCAAGATAAGCGGTCAGCTCGGCAAAAAAAGGATGGGAAATCGCCGGGATGATCAGCCCGATCATATTGGATTTTTTGCGGAACAGGGCCCGGGCCATTTCATTCGGCTGATAGTTCATTTCCTTCATCACCCGGTAGACCTTCTCCTTCGTCTTGTCGCTAATATACCCTCTATTGTTAAGGACTCTGGACACTGTATTCACAGAAAGTCCTGCCTGCTTCGCAACATCCTTCAGATTCGCCATAGAAACCACCTTGCTTTTTAGTTCCAATTATAGATGAATTTCGCATGGATTTCAGCTATTGAAGCGTAATCGTCACTGCGGTGTACATTGGGACTTCCCCGCTCCCCCTTATTTCAGCGCCCCTTCTGTGATCCCTTTGATGATCTGTTTTTGCAGGAACAGGTAGATGATCAGCACGGGAATGATCGTCATAATCAGCCCGGCCATCAGCGGCGCATAGTCCACAGAATAGGAGGAGAAGAAGGTATACGTGGACAGCGGCAGTGTCTTCTGATCCGGTGACAGCAGCACCAGGCTGGGCAGAAGATAGTCATTCCAGATCCAGAGCACATCGAGCACCAGCAGGGTGACGAACACCGGCTTCAGCAAGGGCAGCACAATACTGAAAAACGTCCGCAGCGTACTGCTCCCTTCGATAAACGCCGATTCTTCCAGCTCATAAGGAATGCCTTTGATAAAGCCGTGGAACGTGAAGACGCCAAACGGCACTCCGAAGCCGAGATACATGAACAAAAGCGTCAGCTTGGTATTCAGCAGCCCCATATTTCCGTACAGCATGACCATTGGAATCATCAGCACCTGGAAGGGCAGAGCCATGGAGGCCAGCATGAGGAAGAAGAGGATGGAATTCACCTTCCATTTGTAACGGACGAATAAGTACCCGGTCATCGCCGAGAAAATAATAATGATCGTGACGGAAATCCCCGTAATGATCAGTGAGTTCATGAACCCCTGCATAAAGTCCATATTGTCAAAAGCGCTGGCATAGTTCTTGAAATTAATCGTTGTCGGCAGCGACAGCGGGCTCTCGAAGAATTGCTGGGTGGTCTTGAAGGAGTTCATAATAATCAGCAGGAACGGTGTTAAAAAGGCCAACAGCAGCAGGTACAGGAATCCTGTCCGCAGGCCCGGGAGGATGCGCCGGTTAGCATTCATTAAGATTCCACCTCCAGCTTCTTCAGCAGATAGGATTGCGTCAAGGCGATAATCGCGACGACAGCGAACAGAACGACTGCCTCTGCCTGGCCGACACCGTATTGATTGGACAGGAAGGCTTTTTGCACGATATGGTAGGTGGCCAGCTCCGTTGAATTGAACGGTCCGCCCTTGGTTAACGCCAGGTTGATGTCATACGTTAAGAAGGATCGGGACAGGGAGATGAAAATACAGATGACGATCGCAGGAACCGTCAGCGGCAGGATGATTCTACGGATCACTGAAGTCCGCCCCGCTCCGTCAATGCTCGCCGCCTCCAGTACATCATTCGGAACGCCTGTGAAGCCCGCGATATAAATGATCATCAGATACCCGACCAGCTGCCAGGCGGTCGCAATGATCAGCGCCCAGAATGCCGTCCCCGTATTCGTCAGCCATGAGGTCTGAAACAGCTCCCAGCCGTATTTAGCGCCAAGGTAAGGCAGCACCTGTGAGAAAAGCGTCTGCCACAGGTAGCCGAGTACGATCCCGCCGACCAGATTGGGTGTGAAGAACCCTGTCCGCAGCCATTGTTCCCCTCTCCCGCCTCTCGTCAGGGCGAGTGCGATGAAGAAAGCGAACACATTGGCAATCACCACAGTGAAGAAGACATACTTCAGGGTGAACCACAGCTGCTGAAGGAACACCTTATCCCTGAACACCTCCAGATAATTCGTGAAGCCGATCAGGCTGCTGTCGCCTGTCCGGACATCCCAGTTCGTGAAGGTCAAATATAAGCCGACGATGAACGGTATGATCACAACGGCGGCAAAAGCGAAGATAGAGGGACCTCCGAAGACCAGAAACGTCCCCGCATTCTTCAGTGATAGCTTTTTGTTCATAGTGCTGCCCCCTTTCCTCTTAACAGGCTGAACTGGAGAATATCCCGGTTCAGCCTGTTCTTTTAGCACAAACGAAGAAATTCTCTATTTCCCTGCATACGATTTCCAGTAATCCTGAACCTCCTGCGCCAGCCCCTGGCGGTCGATATTGCCTACCAGATACTTCTGCATCGCAGCTCCGGTCTTGGCCCAGTAATCCTGTGGCAGGTAATTGATGACACCGATGTTGATAATCTTCCCTTGCTTCACGTATTCGCTGACAGCGTTAGACATGACGTTCGTGCTCTTCGCCTTAAGATCCTTGTACGGCATGGACAGCCCCATATCGGTAATAATGGCCTTTTGTCCGTCCTCACTGCTGACCATCCATTCGATGAACGCTTTGGCGGCTTCCTGCTGCTCCGGCGTAGACTTTGAATCATCGATGGCGAACAGCTTAGGCTCGCTGTAGGCGACTTGCGTGTTACCGAAGTCCTCCGGGTTATTGCTCACCGGCAGCGGCAGGATACCGAAGTCGGCATCTCGGCCTTCCAGTGTTCCAATCACCGCCCAGCTCCAGTCTCCCATGAAGTAGAAGGCGGCAGCTCCCTTGGCGAAATCCGCGCTGTCGCGGTTATAATCGGCAACGAGCGGGTCGCTCTTACGCGCGTTGTATTTTTTCAGCAGATCGAAGGTATCCATCAGTCCGGTGAACTGCGGATTCTCCGTCAGTTGAACCTGCCCGTTCTTCAGCTCCTCCACGAACTTCCGGTTGTCCTCCACCTTCTGCGACTGCAGGGAATAGGTCAATCCCAGATAGTGGGCGCCGAGCGACCAGTCTGCTCCGTGAAGCATGACCGGTGCTTTGCCGGAGGCTTCGATCTTCTTGAAAACCGCTTCGAGATCATCACGGGTCTTCACCGATGCAGGATCAAAAGCACCGCCGATACCCTCTTCTACCGCACGCTTGTTGTACAGCAGACCGTAGCCTTGGGCAGTCCAAGGAATACCCAGGAATTGTCCGTCCAGCAATGCGCCATCGATGGCTCCCGGATTGGTCAGCGCTTCATACTTCGCCTTCTCCGGCTCTAAATCCAGAAAATCATCCTTATATTGAAGTATGGTGCCTGCATCCAAGTTCACGATTGTCGCCGGATTGCCGGAGGCCAGCAGGGATTGGAACTTCTCAAGCTGCGCGCCGCCGATCGGTGTAGGAATCAGTTCAATTGTCACCTGCGGATTCTGCTCATGATACTTCTTGAACAGCTCCTCGAACACTGTGTTCACTTCTGCGGAGGTATTGAAGAACGTGAGCTTAACGTCCTTGGAGGCTTGCTCTGTTTGTGTTCCCTCATTCCCCTTGTCTTCCTTGCCAGCATTGGTTGCTGAATTCCCTTTGGAGCAGCCTGCCAGTAACCCGGTGACCACCGTCAGAGCGATAGCGAAGCTTGCAGCTTTTCTCAATTTCAACTGAATTCCCCCCATACTTATGATTGTTTTGAATGCGCATACATTTCGGATGCAATTTTATGATAACCGGTTAACATATTTATGTCAATCGGTTATCATATTTAAATTTTAGCTAATCAAGAGGAGTCAATATGGCTCTTGCAGCGGGGAAAAAGCATCGGGCCCATACGCCCACATGGCTGCTGATTGTATTCGGTTTTTCGCATACATTTCGCCCTCAGCCCCCGCAGCCGCCGATTGTATTCGGTTTTTGGTATACATCCGGCCCGCGCACCTCCCCCGCTCCAATTGTAATCGGTTTTTCGACCACATTCCTCCCACGCGCCTCCGCCGCGCCCAATGTAATCGGTTTTTCGACCACATCCGGCCCAAGCGCCCTCACCGCTGTCCAATGTAATCGGTTTTTCGACCACATTCCGCCCACGCGCCTCCGCCGCGCCCAATGTGGTCGGTTTTTCGACCACATCCGGCCCACGCACCTCCCCCGCTCCAATTGTAATCGGTTTTTCGATTACATTCCGCCCCCCCAGCGCTCGCCGCTGCCTATTGTGTTTGGTTCTAGCAGGCCAGCAGCAAAAAAGGCTTCAGCCCAAATGAGCCGAAGCCTTTCCCCCTACAATTTCCCCCGGTAATCCTGGGGCGTCATGCCGAACTGCTCCTTGAATACTTTGATGAAATATTGGCTGTTGGCGTAGCCTAGCTGCTCGGAGATCTCATAGATCTTCAGCTCGGAGTTGCGGAGGCTTGCTACGGCCTGCTCCATCTTCCTATTCAGGATATACTCGCTGATGCTGATCCCGCTGACCTGCTTGAACAGTCTGGAGACATATGCCGGATGAAGCGAGACCGCGTCCGCAACGAATTGCTGGCTGGCCTCTGCCAGATTAGACGCGATACAGCTCTGCATCTCCTTGACGATGCCCATCCGGTTATTCTGTGTATCCCGTTCGAGCTTGCCCTGCAGGGTATCCACCAGCGCCTCACCCCAGCTGACCAGTTGGGACACGGAACGGAAGAGGGTCTTATCCAGCAGCTCCCGCCCGACCAGATCGGAGAGCAGGCTATGATTCTTATGGGCAATATAGTGAAAGGAGCCGAGAATCATAGTACGGATCTCCTCAATATATTCTTCGTTATACGACGGCAGGTTGTTGCTGAATTCTCTCAACTGCTGCAGCCGTTCCTTATACCCCTGCCACTGGCCGGTCTCCAGCAAATGCATCAGTGTCGGGGAAGCATATAAGTCCTTGAGCGGCTGGACCGGCGAGCTCTTCTGCTTGTCCGTCAAGGAGATGAAATAGCCCTGGTCATTGCCCACTTGCTGTCTTAACGCCGACTGGGAATCCTCATACATGGCGCGGATATCCAGCGGGAATTCCCCCGGGTAGGACAGAATAACCGAGATTCCGCCATTCAGATATTCATTCACACTGCTGTGCAGCTGATGGGTATTATGGGTTAGCTGCTTGAGAATCTTGTCCGGGTCAACCGCCCCCGCTTCACTGCTCTTCACAATAAACACCAGGTTCTCGTAAGCATCCCGGCCATGCCACAGCTCGAAGCCCGGGCCCAGCAGCTCGCAGGCAATGTTCGTCACCGCGTATTCAAAGAGCAATTGGCTGTCCGGCCCGAAGTTCGTGAAATGCTCCTCCAGACGGATCAGAATCAGGAAGACCCGGTCGTTCAGCTGAAAATCAATCTGATATCCGCCAAGCTTGTCCTTCAGCCGTTCCTGCGGATAGGATTTGCCCTGAATCAGCTCGGCCAGCAGCTTATCCTTCAGCGCCGGGAGATGCTCCCGGAAGGCCAGCATCGCCTGCTCATAAGATGCCGTCCGGTCGATTTCCTTCTTAATCGTCTTAATCGTGCTCTCCAGAGCAGCACGCAGCTTCTGGTGATCCAGCGGCTTAACAAGATACTCTGCCACCCCATACTGAAGGGCTTCCCTGGCATATTCGAACTCGGCGTAGCCGGTTAGCAGAATACACTTGATCCTCCGGTGGGTCTTCCGCACCTGCTTCACCAGCTCCAGCCCGCTCATCCCGGGCATGGCGATATCCGTAATGACTATATCAACCGGGTATTGCCCGATCATCTGTATGGCTTGGGCGCCGGAGTAGGCTTTATATACTTTTTCAATCCCGAAGTCCTGCCATGGAAAAGCAAGCTCCAGATCATCTACGACATATTGTTCATCATCTACCAGCAGAATTTGCAGAATGAGCTTCTCCCTCCTTTTCAATCCGAATCCGGTAACAGGTGCCTTCGGACAGCACGGAGTCTACGGATAACCCGGAGTCCTTGCCAAAATACAATCGCAGCCGCTGATTTACATTCCTTAGCCCCGTTCCGAGCTGTTCATTGCTGATAATATTATCCTCGATATGGCGGCGGACCGCGCCGAGCCGTTCTTCCGTCATGCCGATTCCGTTATCCTTCACGGTAATCAGAAGATACGAATCATCTTCCTCGGCGGCAACCGAGATGATGCCGGGCCTCAGGCCCGGTTCAATGCCATGCTTAATGCAGTTCTCCACGAGCGGCTGCAGAATCATCCTTGGCAACCGGTATCTGCCCGCCTCCGCTGTGACACCGAATTCGAAGGTGATCTCTCTTTTGCGCAGATGGACCATGTGCAGATAATGCTCGACGAAATCCAGTTCATCCTGGAGCGTAGAATCCAGCTGTTCAATCTTATGAATGTACCGGCAGTAGGAAGCCAGATGCAGCGTCATCGCGGTGACCGCATGATAATCTTCGATGCTTGCTTTGCTCTGAATGAAATTCAGGCAGTTATAGAGAAAATGCGGATTAATCTGCGCCTGATACTGCTTCAGCTTCGCTTCCTTCACTTCAAGCTCGCCCAGCAGAACCTGCTCGATCAGTGTCTGGGTATTCTCCGCCATCCGGTTAAAGGAATTGCCCAGCACCTTGAACTCATTGACCTGCAGATCGACGGCACGGCTGGAAAAGTCGCCCCGGTCGAACCGGTCGATCGCCTTGCGCAGCATAATCACCGGCTTCTGCACCTGACGGCGAAGAAGCAGCGTGTAGAACATAATACCCACCAGCACCACCAGTACCGCATAGAGGAACAGCCGGTTATTGCGGTTAATCGGTTCGATATACTGGCGCTTGGGATAGGCGTCTATGAAATACAAATCCAGCATGTCCGACTTCATATAGTTAATCAGATACTCTGCACGATTCTCTGTAGCGGAGATGGTTCCCCGGTTCCCGTTAATCCCAGGACTGATCGACTGTAACAGCTCCTGCGGAAATGCTGCCCCCGGCTGAATAAAGGCCCGCTCAGAAGCATCGTACAGCAGCGGCATACCGGAGACATACTGATCCATCATTTTCACCAGATTATCCAGCGAAATCCTGACTTCAATTAACAGCGAGCTGATATGACTGCGCATGATGTTGGAGTAATATCCCTTGCCTTCCTTATCCATGTGCAGCACCCAGCGGTTCCGCGCCTGCTCCGGAGGGCTGAAGGTGCTGAAGGAGAATGAGGAATCAGAGGATACCGTCTCTTTCTCATCCTCATAGTACAGAATAACCGTATTCTTCCAGGAGGTAGAGGCGGTGTTCAGGGCGAGCTTATCGATGATGGTCAGCTTCATCTCATATTTGGAATATTGATCCCCGAACTTCAGAATATAAGGATATCCACGCACAGACTGGTCCTGTGACAAAGTAATGGTATTTGTCAGCACCTGTTCAAATTGCGTGGATAGCTGGGAGGTCATGAATTCAACCTCGTACATTTTATTTTTTCTCAGCTCATTCTGAATGTCCTTCACGTTCAGCCGGTAGATGAGCCAAAACGCACCTACGATGATCAGCAGCATCAGCATCAGAACAAACGACAGCCACTGAAAGATAGACAGACGATATTTCACATTGCCCTCCTCCAAATGAAAGGACGGCCTGGGGGCCGCCCTGATTCTCCGTATCTTTACTTCGATAGAGATTGATACCATTCATTGACCTCTGTGGTCACTTTGTCGCCGCCTGTAGTCTTCCATTTCTCTACAAAGGTATCGAATTCGTCTACCGGCGCTTTGTCATAAATAATTTTGTTCAGAATTTCCTTCTCCAGCTTCTCCAGCATATCTCCACGGGAGAGCTGAGTTTCAGTAGGCGTACCTGTGAACATCTCAGGCATTACACTGTCCTTCTGATCGACGATGATTTTGGCTGCTAAGATCTGCTCAGGAATACGCTCGGACAGATTCTTCTCATACTGGTTAGCAGGCTCAGCGCCGCCAGCCAGCTTGGCCAGTGTATTCATCATCAGGTTAGGAATAATGGCTCCATCGTAAGTCAGGGTATAACGGATCGCATCCACCCAGCCGCCTGGAATCTTATCCGTATCCTGCTCTTTCAGGACGGTTCCGTCTTCAGCGATATCATAATCGTAGCCTTTGGCAAAGCCGTTCACGAAGGTTGTACTGTCCGGGTTAGCCCAGTTATCAAACAGATAGTTCTGGTAGACGAAGAATGCGTCTTTATGCTCCATATCCTTGTTGATCAATACAGCACCGGAGGCGATCTTCGTGCCGTGTCTGCCTACCTTGCCATCCGGGCCTGCCGGAAGCGGATAAGCCTTATGCACTGCACCTGGAACGTTCTTCTGCAGATCCGGCAGCGGCCAGCCTGTCATCCAGTAAGGGCCGACAATGATACCGGCTTTGCCTGCTGTAAAAGCTTCTGTGGCTTTGTTCTCATCATACAGACCGGATTCGGAGGAGATATAGCCTTCTTTCATCCATTTCTGCATCGTTGCCAAGCCTTCCTTCATCTCCGGCTGGACAGAGCCGTAAGCGAGCTGGTTGTCCGCCGTCTTGTTCCACTGGTTAGGCATGGCGCCGAACATCCCGAAGACCCATCCGGCTTCCGACATCCATGTGTTCAGATTGTTTTTGAAGCCCACAGCCAGTCCCGTTGTATCTTTCTTGCCGTTGCCGTCAGGGTCCTGGTTCGTGAATGCATCGAGCACGGTTTCCAGCTCAGCCAGATTCGTCGGAGCCTTAAGGTTCAGCTTCTTCAGCCAATCCTCACGGATATACATAACCGGGTCATTATTATAAGCGTTTTCCAGAATCGGGATCCCCATCCGCTTGCCGTCTCTCATGTAGGGATTCCATACGGTTGGCTCTTCCGCCATCGCTTTTTTGTAGATATCGGAAGCATATTTGTCGAACAATTCGCCCGCATCGGTGAACTGGCCGCTGTCAATCAGATCAGAGATCAGGGAAGGGCTTCCACGGAATGAGATGATGTCCGGCATTTTTTCACCTGAGGTCAGCATCAGGCGCAGCTTGGTTTCATAGGCGTTGTTCTGGTCACTTACGGTCCAGAGATACTTGATGTCAATACCCAGCGTATCCTTGGCCCATTTGGTGTGCACGTTATTTTCAATATTTTCGCCATTCTTGAATTTCAGGCTGCTTGCGATGGGAAATACGGTTGAGATGGTTACCGGTTCTGTATATTTGCCATTCTCAAAGGGAGCCGAATACATAGCGTCTTCGCTTGCCGCCGGCTTGTTGTCCCCTTCCGCCTTCTTGTTGTCAGCATTTCCGCCGCATCCGGCCAGCAAGCTGCCCAGCATGACTGTGGATAACACTGCCGCCGCAGAGAATTTCATTTTCTTTATCATTTAATCTTGCACCCCTTTAATTAAAATTTAATCATATTAATTATATGAGTCAATCTTTTTCAGCTTTCAGCGCGTGCATCACCCCCTTTAATAGGAAGGACGGCTATTCCTTAACCGCCCCGAGGACAATTCCCTTCACGAAGAAACGCTGCAGGAATGGGTACACGATGAGGATCGGTGCCATCCCGATGAAGATCTGAGCGGCTTTGACCGTTCTTTGCGAGATATTCTCCAGATCCTCCGGCCGTACAGTCACCTTACTGAAGTCCTGCTGGACAATGACTGACTGCAGGAAGGTCGCCAGCGGATAGTTGCGGTGATCCGTCATATACAGCAGGCCGTCGAACCAAGAGTTCCAGTGACCGACAATCGTGAACAGCGACAGTGTAGCAATAGCCGGCATGGATACCGGGAGATACACGCTGAACAGTGTTCTGAAATGACCTGCGCCGTCGATGAAGGCGGCTTCTTCCATTTCTTTGGGCACGGCCCGGAAGAAGTTAAGCAGCAGAATGATATTCCATACCGAGACGGCTCCTGGCAGAATCAGCACCCATAAGGAGTTCATCAGGTGCAGCTTCTGAATCAGAATGTACATTGGCACCAGACCGCCGCTGAACAGCATGGTGAAGACCAGCAGCCAGATATACATGTTCCGGCGTCTGAACCGGGCGTTCTCTTTGGACAGCGCATAGGCAGCCAGAATGACTACCCCCATGCTGAACAGCGTTCCCAGCACCGTGCGCTGCAGCGTCACCCAGATGGACCTGGTGAAATTCTCATTGGCTACGGTCTTGGTGTAGGCGTCCACCGTGAAATCTACCGGCCACAGACCCACCAGATTGGCATTGGCTGCCGATTTCCCGCTGAATGATACAGCAAGAACGTGAATCAGAGGGACAACACACATAATTGAAACTGCGATCATCAGGATATAGTTGAACACGGTGAAAATGCGGTAAGGTTTTGTTTTATGATACATGCCCTATTAGCCTCCATTCTAGAAAATACGGTAGTTAGCAAATTTATACGAAAGGCGGTAAGCTGTTACGATCAAGACAAAGCTGACAACGGATTTGAACAATCCGACCGCTGTGGAGAAGCTGAACTTACCGTCAACAATTCCTAGTCTGTAGACAAATGTATCGATGATGTCCCCTTTATCGAAGACAAGCGCGTTATACAGGTTAAAGATCTGGTCAAAGCCTCCGTTAAGCACGTTACCCAGCGCCAGTGTTCCTACCACGATGGTAATCGGCAGCATGGCCGGCATCGTAATCGACCATGTCTGCTGCCAGCGTCCTGCTCCGTCTACCTCAGCCGCTTCATAGAGTGCCGGGTTAATTCCCGCCAGGGAGGCCAGGAAGACGATAGTGTTGAAGCCGAACTCTTTCCAGACATCACTCACTACTACGACAAACCGGAACCAGTTCCCGTCACCCAGGAAGAAAATCGGCTGGATGCCGAATACACTGACCAGCACCTGGTTGATCAGGCCGCCGTCTCTGGCCAGCAGGTCGGAGAGAATACCGCCCAGGATCACCCATGACAGGAAGTGGGGCATATAGACAATGGTTTGTACCATTTTTTTGAATGCCATCTTGCGGATCTCATTCAGCAGCAGTGCGAATAAGAAAGGAACGATCAGGTTGGCGATCATTTTCAGACCGGCAATAATCAGTGTGTTCCAGATGATCTGAACGTTCTCGGGAATACTGAACAGATATTCAAAATGCTCCAGCCCCACCCACTTGGAGGCGCTAAAGCCTAAGCCCGGCTTGTAATTCTTGAAGGCAATCGCAAGGCCCGTCATTGGAATATAGGCGAAGATCACGGTTAGGATCAAAGCCGGCAGAACCATCAGATCGAGACTAAGGTTCTTGGTCCATTTCGATTTTTTTCGGGGACTCCCCGCATTGATATCCAGTTTCTCGCCTTTTACGCTGGCTGGCGTAACCATGTTTTTCATGCTTCTGCTCCCCTTTGCTGGTCAACGTGTATCCGTTTACTTTGTTTATAAATTAATCATACCTAGCCGGACATGACAGATACATGATAAATACAAAGCATTGATAACAAAATGATAACCACAACAGTTTTGGACGTAGCATTACGGTAGCACTTGGGTGGACGCTCCGCGAACGGACCGTTGTTACAATCGCTGTGGTCTCCAGATTTTATTTATTTCCCTTAGCGGTGAAAATCCGGAGACCAAGGCGACCGCTGCCGCTTTTCCACAATCGTTCCGTCCTCTCCGCTGTTTAAGCGGGGGCAAGGTTACTACAAAAGGACAATCCGTTACGGACATGACATCGTGGATTGTAGCTTAGAATAGGTTCAAACAACTTCAAACAGCAATGAGAAACTTCGGCAACTCTGAGGTACCCCGGCAACATCGAGTACCTTCCAGTTGTACCGCCGTCCAAACGATGGTTGCACAGCCTACTACAGAATTAGTTGGACAAATGTATCTTAATTTAGCCGGTTTGGAGCTTTTGAGGAAATTAGGTGGATTTATGCTATATATTTTTGTGAATTTCTTCTTTTTGCTCCGACCCCGGCGTAACAAGTGCCTTTTTTCCACCTATTGTCTGGCCGGGTCTCTTCCGCGCGCGAACAAGTGCCTAAAATCCAACTATTTCCTGACGTGAAAGCCGGACTACGCGGGCAATGCAGATAAAACAGTCGCCTAATGCAGACATTGCAGACATGTTACTCCCATCACAAAAAGCAGCGGTTCCCCTTATCGGGAGAACCGCTGCTCGAATCAATGCTATAGACTTGCGGACACTACTCTACTAATTGAGACTGATTATCCGGTAGACTACCACGGCAGCCTGCTCCTTGGTCATCTGGGCCTTCGGCAGGAAGTTGCCGTTCTGTGCGCCTTGGATGACTCCGGCAGCCCGCATCTTCTCTATTGCGCCTGAAGCTTCCGCGCTCAACTGGTTCAGATCCTTGAAGCTATGAACAGCGGCAGAATCGCCCTTCAGTATGATTTGCTCTAGCTGGACGAGCCGGTTCAGCATGACCGCCATTTCCTGACGGCTGAGTGTAGCGTTAGGACTGTAGAGCCCATCTGCTCTACCTTTTACAATACCTAAGGCTCCTGCAATGTTAATAGCCTCGGCATATGGGGAATCCGTACTGACATCCTTGAAGCCTGGAGCGGCTGCTTCAGCCTGAAGGTCAAAAGCATCGACCAGCAGCTGGGCAAACTCCGCCCGGTTTATCAATACCCCGATCTCATAGGAAGCCTCTGCTCCCAGAGGAAGTATTCCTTTTGCAGCCAGAGCTTCAACACTCTCGGCAGCCCATTTGCTGCCCTTGTGATCGGTTAGCTTCACCGTGGCAACCGCATATTGTCCAAGCTCCTTGGTCTTGAAGGAAACATAGCCTGTAGCCGGATCATATTGACAATCCTTCACAACTGTAAGCTTGCCATTCTCCAGCACCCCATATACCGCAAGCTGGTGCGCCCTCTCGCCTGACTTAAGTTCATAAGGCAGCAGCAAGGTAAGCGCCGTTGCGTCAACCGCTGTAATCTTGGCTCCATTTATCGCAAGCG
The DNA here is from genome assembly GCF_038002245.1 of Paenibacillus sp. FSL R7-0128. Lineage (NCBI taxonomy): Bacteria > Bacillati > Bacillota > Bacilli > Caryophanales > Paenibacillaceae > Paenibacillus > Paenibacillus sp. FSL R7-0128. The sequence continues at coordinate 5,542,205 of NZ_JBBOCD010000001.1, forward strand.
AGAAGTCCAGTACAGCGGCCCCATCCAGGCGGGCCTTCACCGCTGCCGGCCATCCGTCCTGGGCCACACGCTTCACTTGAAGCTGTAGAACATCTCCTGCCTGTGTATCCTGCAATTTCAGCAGCTCTGTATTCAGGCTTAGAACCGCACCGAAGCCGCTTTCAATCTGAATCTCCTTAATCTTCGGCTGTGCGGCGAGACTCTGAAGCGGAAGCCCCAGCCGCAGCGCTTCGGCTCCAGAGGCAGGCTTGACGGCGATCTTCAGAATGCCGCTGTCCAGCGACTGAAGCACGGCCTGGCGGACGGACTCAGGCGTGAGATTCACATGCAGGATTCCTTCCTTATCCGGGGAAGCCTGAACGGTCAGCTTACCGTCTGCGAAGACCGCTGCCGGAGCAGGTGCCTGGGACGATGGAGCAGAGCCAGACGATGGGGACGGGGATGTACCGTCAGTTCCCGCTTGCGGTACCTCTGCTGGTGCCACAAAGGTCAAGATCCCGAAATTCGAGGTATCCCGCCACGTATCCTCTCCCCTGTCATTCCACTTACTCGTACTGCGGGTGCCGTCGCCCCGATCATCATTGATCTGCAGATCAAGCCCGATGGAGCTTCCCGCCTTTGCCTTAATCGTGCCGAAGTCGATCTGCGCTTCCACGCGGTACCCGGTGTCCGTATGGACTACCGCGCTGGTCAATCTGCTATCCGAGGCGCCTCCGCCGAAGGAAGCCACATTATTAATATTAATCCGGTATTGGCCATCATCCCCCTCGTAATAAGGGGTTCTGTTGAAATTCTCATCGATGAAGATTTCCACGGAGTCCTGATCCCATGGATTTACAGCATCTGCCTTCAGAACGGCATCCTTCACGTCTACGATCAGGTAGAGGCTGTCCTCCGACCACATTGATCTGGCTTCTGCGGTGGTGCTGTAAGGCGAGGAAGCCAATTTAACTTCAAAAGGCTTCGCCAGCTCCCATACCGCATCCATCTGCCCGTCAATCTGCACCTGACCCTTCACTGACTCCGCTGAATTAGGCATTGCAGAGAGCTGGAGGACTCCGTAACGGCTGGTATCCGTATCCTGGGATTGGCTTCTATCATTCCAGTAGGCAGGAACAGAACCCGGAACACTGGCGTCACTGACACGGATATCAAGACCCAACTCCGCGCCTGCGGAACCTTTGACGGTTATAAGCGGAATTTTCGCTTCAATGATATAACCGCCCTCACGTTCTGTACTGGTGAAGCTGACTCCTTCGGTCCCGGAGCCCGAACGCGGTAAGCTGATCTTGCGGTCATCCGGCTGATAAGCCGTAGTCTTCCCATTGTTCTCATCCAGGAAAAGCTCAACCTTGTCTTCCGCGTTCCGACTAGCATCGGTAACGTCTGCCTTCACATACAGATTGTTCGTATCCCACAGCGTATGAACCTTGGCAGTTACTGTACTGCCCTGTTCCAGCGGAATCCCTGCTGTTTTGCTCCACAGGGCTTTCCCGGCTGCGCCTGTCTGAGGCGTACCCTCAAGCGATACAGCTACATTATGGATGTCCGGCAGCTTGGAGGGATCAGCCGCTCCCCAGAAAGCAGGCTTCGCCTTCAGCTGCTCATCGAATAACATGGCATGGTTATTGTAGCTTTTCTCATCCTGCACGCCCCAGATGGAGACTGAGGAGATCGTGTCCTTGTATCTCTTGTATAGCTCGAACAGATCATTATAGCGCTTGCCCTGCCGTGCAGCGATATCCGCTGGCAGCGGGGAGGACGGGCTAATGCCCGAATCGACATCCAGCTCGGTGATCTGAATATCCAGCCCCAGCTGGGAGAACTGCTGAATGGTCTTCTCGATCTCCGGAATGGACGGTGAGTACAGGCCATGGTGAGACTGGAGGCCCACGCCGTCAATCAGATTCTTCGCCTTGAGCGTCTTCAGCAGCTTGTAGATATGCTCACGCTTTTCGGGAACCTCGGTGTAATAGTCATTGTAATAGAGCTTCGCTTCCGGATCGGCGGCACGTGCGAATTCGAACGCCTTCTCGATATAATCCGGGCCGATCAGGGTATACCAGGGGGACAGTCTCATGCCGTCCGGACCGCCCCCATTGTCGGCAATCGCTTCGTTCACTACATCCCAGGCATAGATTTTTCCCTTATAGCGGTGCATAACCGTCTCGATATAACTCTGTAGGCGCGTAAGCAGCAGTTCTCTGCTGGCCGGCTGGCCGTCAGGACCCGTGAACATCCACTCCGCAGCATCGACGTGCCAGAGCAGTGCGTGTCCGCGAAGTCCCATCCCGTTTGCCTGGGCAAAATTCACATATTTATCCGCACCGTCGAACACATAAGTGCCCTCGGAAGGCGCAAGGAACTTGGGCTTCATTTCATAGGTGGCTGTGACGCTGTTGAAATGCTTCTTCAGCAGCTCCCCGTAGACCCCTTCCATTTGCCAGGAATACGCTGCGGCTCCGATGGCGAAGCTACCAGCGTAGATGTCTTTTAACGACGGAATATCCTGTTCAATGCTCAGCTCTGTAGCAGGCTGGGCGGTTACATCATCCACATAGAAGGATAAGGTATCGACGGTATCCTCTGTAATATAAGGCGTCTCCACGAACAGGTTCAGCTCGGACGGCTGGTCGCTGTACTGGAAATTCCCCTTCAGCAGATGCCATTGATCCCACTCATCAGCCTTAATGCTAACCTTATCGATCGCATTCCAGCTCTCGGAGCCGGCCTTCTTATACACGGTCATCTGCAGGCTTTTGTCGGCCTCCGGCTTCTCCTTCAGGCGGACATACAGCGAGAACTGGTAGCTCTTACCCGGCCGCAGATGCTCCTTCACACTCAGGCTTGGCCCGTAGAAGCTGCGCTCCCTTCCCTCTACCAGCATACTGTGAGTTCCGGTATTAGCCGTATCCTGACTCACCGACAACGATTCCGGGCCAATCCGGTTCTTCCAGCCCTGAAGCGTTCCGTCTTCAAAATCCGTACGCAGCCCTTCCTCCCCCTCCGGGACGTCAACCGCAGCGGCAGTGATCTTGATATCGTCCACGTAGAATGCGGTTCCTGCTGCGGCTTCTGCATAAATCTCTGTGAAGCCTACCTTATCGCCTGTAATAAAAGTACCTTCCAGATAAGTCCATTCATCCGACCACTGCGTTCCGTTAAATTCTGCTACAGGCTTCCAATCCTCGGCTTCGCCGATTTTGGTATGTACCGTGAATTTGACCGGCGCCGGAGATTTCACCCATGCTCCCACGGTGTAGGCTGTATTCGGAGTCATCTGGTCCGTTAGCAACTGATTGGGCCCTTCCCAATCCTTGGTCCGTCCATCCACATACAGACTGTAGGAGCCTCCATGATAGACTTCCTTCGTTACCGTAAGCTGTTCGTCGCCTTTCTTGGTCCAGCCCTGCGCGGTGCCGTCCTCATAGTCCGAAGCGAGAACAACCGCCGGGCCTCCCTCGGCCGCCGCATGAGCCGGTGTGCGCATAGGCAGCACCGAAGCTGCCAGGACGACCAGCGCCAGCGTGAGGCTCATTATTCGTTTAGGCTTGAGCATCTGTACCCTCCTTAGATTCATCATAATAAAGCGTTTACATAATGGATTATAGCCGATTGGAAATCGTTTACAAATAACAATTTGATAGGATTGATAACAAAATGATAAGCGGGGCTGGGGAAATTAGCGGTTTTCCGCATACACCCGGCCCCCCCTCGCGCCAGCACAATGTAATCGGTTTTTTGATTACATTTGGCCCGCACACTACCACCCAGCGCAATGTAATCGGTTTTTCGATTACATTCGGCCCGCACGGCACCATCCGGCGCAATGTAATCGGTTTTTCGATTACATTCGGCCCGCACACTACCCCCAGCGCAATGTGGTCGGTTTTTACATTTGGCCCGCACACTACCACCCAGCGCAATGTGGTCAGTTTTTCGATTACATTCGGCCCGCACACTACCACCCAGCGCAATGTAATCGATTTTTCGATTACATTTGGCCCGCACACTACCACCCAGCGCAATGTGGTCGGTTTTCCGATTACATTCGGTCCGCACATCACCATCCGGCGCAATGTAATCGGTTTTTCGATTACATTCGGCCCGCACACTACCACCCAGCCGAATGTAATCGGTTTTTCGATTACATGCGCACCTCGCCTGGTCTATGCCCCGGCGGAACCCGGCCGATTTCCTATTTCTACGCAAAAAAGCAGCACACTCCATCCCTCCGAAGTGCGCTGCAAATTATACAGTCTATCATTTACTTTTACTTTGTATACTCTTATCTATTTACTCTATCTTATTACTACTGCTTATTTACCTATCTACGATTCTTTATTTACTCTACCCACTTCACTCCGCATACCTCACCACGACACGTTCCCCCGCCTGCAGCTCAATACTCACCAGACCGTCCGAATCCGGCTTCACCAATAGGCGGTCTTCTCCGCGCGTAATCTCCAGAGGACTTTCTGCCAGAACCCGGCAGACTCCACCAAGATGAGCGGTAACCTCCGCTTGTCCGAGAACGCCAGCGCTCCAGGTCAGGTTCACCTCATAGCCGCCGCGCGCCCGCAGCCCCTTCACTCTACCTTCGCTCCAGCTTGAAGGCAAGGCGGGCAGAAGCTCCAGATAACCCTGGTGGGATTGCAGCAGCATCTCGGCAATTCCGGCTGTAGCCGCGAAGTTCCCGTCAATCTGGAACGGCGGATGGGCGTCGAACAGGTTCGGATAGACACCGCCGCGTTCATTATTAACGGCCTCCGGCTGAACCAGCGTCAGCAGGTTAGTGATCAGCTGCTTGGCGCGGTCACCCTGTCTGAATCTGGCCCATAGTCCGATTTTCCAGCCCAGGCTCCAGCCGGTTCCGCCGTCTCCGCGAATCTCAAGCGAGGTTCTGGCTGCTTCATACAGCTCGGGAACTAACTTCTCCGTGATCGATCTGCCCGGGTAGACCCCGACCAGATGGGAGACATGGCGGTGATGCACATCCTCATCCTCCATATCCGCTGACCACTCCTGAAGCCGGCCGCCTGCACCTACCTGCAACGGCAGCAGCCGCGCGCGGGCAGTCTCCAGCTCAGCTGCAAATTCGCCGTCCAGCCCAAGCAATCCGGCAGCAAGGCTGCAGTTCGTGAACAGCTCCGCGATCAGCGACAGATCCATGGTTACCGCTTCGCTGACGGCATACTTCTTGCCGCCGTCTACGATTTTGTGCTCAGGAGAAGTGGATGGTGAGGTAATCAGGTACCCTTCCGGGTTCTCGATCAGCCAATCCAGGCAGAACAAGGCCGCTTCCTTCATCACAGGATACGCGGTCTCCCGCAGATAGGACAGATCGCCGCTGAAGGCATAATGCTCCCACAGATGCTGGGTAAGCCATACCCCGCCCATCGCCCAGGATGCCCAGACCGGATCTCCGTCGCCGTAGCCGCCAACGGGAGCCGACTGCGCCCAGAGATCGGCGTTATGATGGGCTACCCAGCCGCGTGCGCCATAGTTAATCCGGGCCGTCTCGCTGCCGTTGACCGCCAGCCTCCGGGTATAGTCAATCAGCGGCTGGTGCAGCTCGGACAGATTGCAGATCTCTGCCGGCCAATAATTCATCTCCGCATTGATATTCAGCGTGTAATTGCTGCTCCACGGTGCCCGGGTATCCTGATTCCAGATGCCCTGGAGGTTTGCCGGCTGTGTGCCGGGGCGGGAGCTGGCAATCAGCAGATAACGGCCGTAATGGAACAGAAGCTCTACCAGCCCCGGATCATTGCTGCCGTAGGCGGCAATTCTCTGATCTGTCGGCATGCCCTCCGGAGCCAGGCTCTCTCCCAGATGCAGCTCTACCCGGTCAAACAGCTCCCGGTGGTCGTCAACATGACGGCCAAGCAGCCCGGCATAAGGCTCATTAATGATACGCTGTACCGTTTGCGCAGTCTGCTGCCGCACATCGTAATTCGCCTTCACTGTGCCCGATTCCGCATCGAACGAGGTCGCCGCACTGAAGTATAGAACCGCTTCCGTTGCGCCGGTAACTTGGATACCGTCAGCAGTAGCTTCCAGGCGGCCTCCAGTCTGGACCGCAGCCAGACGGCCGTGGAACTCCAGACTCCGGGGGGACTCTCCACCGTAACGGACCGGCTGATCGACTTCGTAATAATTCGGTGCCACATTTTCAGGAGCATGTCCGGTAATCGTGTAGTGCTCCCCGTCTGCTTCCGAACGGTGGCGGAGCTGACTGTCCAGCTTCGCCCGGAAGCTGAGACGGTGCTCCTCACTGGCCGTTAAACGGACAATGATCGCCTGGTCCGGGTGAGAGGCGAAGACCTCCCGGGTATAGCGGACACCGCCGATTACATAGGATACGGTACCAACACCCGTGGACAAGTCCAGCTTCCGGCTATATTCCCCGTCTATGGTCTGCCCGTGCTCCATCGTAAGCAGCAGATCCCCGAAGGGCAGGTAGGACTGGGCGTAGGGGCCCATCATTTTTTTGCATAGCTGATCCGCTTCTTCATTCCTGCCTTCTGCAATCAGCGCCCTGACCTCAGGGAGAACCTCACGGGCCTCCGGATTATTCCAGTCTGTCTTGTACCCGGACCACAGTGTGTCCTCATTCAGCGCCAGACGTTCCTTCTCGATGCCGCCAAAAATCATAGCCCCCAGCCGTCCGTTCCCGACTGGAAGCGCCTCCACCCAATAAGTGGCGGGGGTATTAAATGAAATATTCATTGCGCAGCTTACCTCCATACACCGTAATTTCTAATCTGGCTGAACCCTTAAATCCTGATAAATCCTGATAACCCTTTCATTATATAGGCATCTGTCAGGAAAGACGAATCCGCAGGCTATATTCCAGAGGAGTGATGAGTGTTACGATGACTTTCTGGCAGCCTTCGGGATAGCTCATCCCGCGGATATCGGCCAGGTGATGCTCATGACAGCCCTGCTCAAGCTCCATCCAGTCCTCCCCTGCGCTATAGCGGAGTGTTCCGGCGGTCCAGAAGGAAGCCTCGCTCATCCCCGGCACCGGCGTCAGCTCGGAGCCCTCAAGTCTGCCCTCGCTGCCGAAGAGCAGGACGATCTGGGTCAGCACATCTGCCGGAGACATCGCTGAGAAATGCAGATCCCAACCAGCTTCCCACTCGCTTACCTTCACGCAGACACTGCTCGTCTGGTTATGGGTAAGCGGCCGCTCTCCATGAGGCAGCAGATACCACGGGCTGCAAGGCAAGCCGGTCCGGGATGGCAGCTTGTCCGCCGGAATGGTGCCGTAATAGCCCTTTCCGGCTACAGACTCCAGACGATAGCCGCCCGAAATCTCCGTCAGCGTATCCATCGTAATCAGTCCAGGCTCGAAGCTTGAAGCCAGCTGAACCCCCAGCAGCCTTGCCCGGCCATGCCGCAGCGAGAACAGTGAGGAAGCTTCGGTCATCACGCTTACACTGGTCTCTCTGCTGCGCACACGGGCAACCGGAGCACCGAATTCCGTATGCTGCTTGCTGTGGCGGACAGGCCCGCCGTAGCCGTCCTGACCGATTCGGCCCATCAGCTCCTGACGATTAAACGTGCCATTGATCACCTTGCGGTAGCTATCCGGCAATTCTCCCGGCAAGACTGAAGCCGCCTGCACCTGCGGATAGAGCAGGAACCCCAGCATAATCTGATTGGGCAGCGAACCCGGATGGATAACCGAGCGGCCTGCCAGCTCCGCAAGAGCAGCGAATTCCGGGTCTCGGTCATGCTCAGCCATCAGCTGGTAGCACAGATAATAGTCAGCCAGCGAGTAGACGCTGCCGAAATCCTGCCGCCCCGAGTAATCGGTGACCACCTCACCATCCGGGTGAACCAGGTATTTCATCATCCGCAGATTCTGGCGGACCGGCTCCAGCAGCTCTGGACGGTTCAGATCCTGCGCGGCGTAATAGAGCATGATATCGCTGACCGTATTGTAAATTCCGTTACTCCGCTCCGTCCATTCGCCGTCCGGCGTAATGTCCATCCCCTCCTGAAGCCATTCCCCGGCTCTTGCCTGTAACTCCTCCAGGGCAAATATCCGGTACAAAGACCCCAGCGCGGCAGTCAGCACCCAGCGGTGATTGGGGGTATGTACACCCCCGGTCAGCATCGCCGGAATCGTCCGCACAAGGAAGGCTCGAATCTGATCCGTCACCGGCTGCAGCGGCGGCCAGCTCTGCCGCTCCAGCAGCGTGAGGATATTGGCTAATCCGACCACGACGAACGCCGTATCCGGCGGGGAATGATAATTCGTCCAGCCCGGCGAGATCGTGCCGTCCTCATGCTGGAAGCGCAGCATGAATGCCATCCCCTCATGCAGCTGCTCCAGCAGCTCCAGATCCCGGTAATACCGGGACTGCGGATTCACCAGGGCTGCCGCCCATGCCGCCAGATACTGGGCCGTGCCGGTATGATTCGGCCAGGCTACACCGCTCAGCGGATCACACACGCCCCCGAAGTACCGGCTCTCCCGGTCACTGATCTGCAGCTCCATGGATTCCGCTGTCCATTTGTCATTAATGTCCGTTATCTTCTTGAACATCTGCTCGACTCCCCTATCTGCCAGCCCTGTTAGGGCATGATTTATACTGAACCTGCACCTGCACCAGCCAATACTGTTTCAACCCATAGCTTCAACCCTTCACGGCCCCGGTCATCACACCCGAGACGAAGTATCTTTGCAGCCATGGGTAGACCAGCAGAATAGGCACCGTGGCGAACACTACAGTAGCTGCCTTCAGACTCTCCGGCACAACCGTGCTGATCGCATTCCCCTCCATTCTCATCATATCGGTTACCTGGCTGTTCTGGATCATATGATAAAGCTTAAGCTGGAGCGGATACAGCTCCGGCTTCGTGATATACATCAGCGTATCCTGGAATCCGTTCCATCTGCCGACGGCATAGAACAGGCTTAGGGTAGCAAGTACCGGCATGGATAACGGCAGAATGATACGGATCAGCGTCCCGAACTGGCTGCTGCCGTCGATCTCTGCGGACTCCTTAAGCGCGTCAGGAATACCGGCCAGAAAAGAAATCAGAATAATCATATAGAAGGGGCTAATAAGTCCAGGGAGAACCAGCGCCCAGATCGTATTGAGCAAATGCAGCTCCCGTGTCAGAATATACTCTGGAATAATACCGCCGCTGAAGAACATGGTGACGACAATGAGGAACATGAAGATTTTACGGCCTTTCAGATCCTTCTTCGACAGGGCATAGCCCGCCGCAACCGTCATCATCATGCACAGCGCTGTGAACAGCACCGTCAGGAATATCGTGAAGCCCAGCGAGCGGATCATCGCGGCATCACTGAACACTTTTTTATACGCCTCAATATTGAAGTCCATAGGGAACAGAGTGACTCTGCCCGAAGCAATCGGGACGGTTCCGCTGAAGGAGACCGCGAGAATATGCACGAACGGAATCAGACATGCCAGCACCGATAAGGTTAAGCAGACCACAATCCATGTATCAAACGCCTTGTTAGCTGCTCTTTCATTCATAATGTACACTCCCGATCCAAAGGTTGATTAGAGGATGCTCTCGTCTGTAAGCTTCTTGGAAATATAGTTCGCCACCAGCAGGAACAGAAGTCCGACCACCGCCTGGAACAATCCAACCACCGTAGCCAGCGTATACTGCCCCGATTCCAGACCGATCCGGTAGACAAAGGTACTCAGCACATCCGAGTATTCCATAACCGCAAGGTTACCAATCACGAACGGCCGCTCAAAGCCAATTGAGATCATGTTGCCCAGATTAATGATCAGCAGCGTAACAATCGTCGGCTTGATCCCCGGAATCGTAATATGCAGAATGCGCTTGATTCTTCCGGCCCCATCGACCTCCGCCGCTTCGAACAGCTCTTTATTAATGCCCGCGAGTGCCGCCAGATAGAGAATCGTCCCCCAGCCTGCGCTCTGCCAGACACCAGTCAGCAGGTACGTGATCAGCCAATAATTTTTGTCAGAGAGAAAAGGAATGGCATCCAGCCCCAGGCTCGTTAACAGGTTGTTAATCATCCCGGACTGCTGGCCAAAGAGCTGGTACACAATCCCGCCGATGATTACCCAGGAAATAAAATGCGGAATATACAGAATCGTCTGAGACAGCTTCTTGAACCAGACCACCTTCAGCTCAAATAGCATAATGGCAATAATCAAGGGGGCGGGAAAAGAAACAATCAAATCCAGAAAGTTCAGCATCAACGTGTTGCGTAAGGTTATATAAAAGTCCTGATTCGCAAATACCTCGCGGAATCCGTCAAGACCAATCCATTCACTGCCACCAATGCCTTTGAAGAAGTTGAAGTCCTTGAACGCAATCTGCACACCATACATTGGACCGTATTTGAAAATAATAAAGAACAGCATGGGTAAGACCAGCAATGCGTACATCTGCCAATTTCTGCGGAAATAACGGGTGTATCCCACAACGATTCCTCCTCCACTGTGCCCCTGAGGCTGTAAGGGGAAGCAGCCAAGAACGGCAGCCCTGCCGCTCCCCTCCCTCACGGACCTCGAATTCAATTATTTCTGCTCGCTGTAGGCAGCCTTGCGTTCATCCAGAATGGCCTGTCCGCCGCTCGACATGTAGTCCTTCAGCATACTCTCATAGGTGACTTCGAATTCACCAGGGGGGACCATTGTAGCTTTCACCATTAGCTGCTTGATTTTATCGCTAAGTGTCGTGCCGTATTTGCTCTCGGCCTCAATCGGACGGCTGGTGAATACCGGCTCAATCGGGTTAGTGGTGGAAATCGTCAGTGATTTCGCGATGATATCCTGATACTGGGTGCGGAAGCTCTTCACGAAGGCCTCATTATTCTTCTCCTGGCTCTCAAAAATCCGTCCGTTCGCAATAATCCCGATATCCCCGCCGCCAGACAGCTTGTTCGAGGATTCGACAGACAGATCCGGAATGGAGACCGGCACGCCGTCTTCCAGCTTGTAATGCTCGCCTTCAATCCCGTTCTGGATATATTGCAGATGACCATCTGCAGACATCCAGTCCAGATACTTCATAGCTTCCACCGCATGCTTGCTGGACTTCGGAATCATGATATACATCCCGTTCGGAGCAGATACCGGCTTGGCCGTCTTCCCCTCGCTGTTCGTGAACGGATCAATGGCGCTCAGCACAGCCTTCGGGTTATTCTTCGTCAGAACATCATAAGTACCGTCAGGGTAGAAGATCGCATCGTTATCATCGCTGAATGCGCCCACAAGCCCGTTCCCGATATTCTGTGTAAGGGTCTCTTTATTCTCATCCAGGGCAAAGTCCTTGCTGATCAGCCCTTCGTTATACAGCTTGTTCATATATTGAATGGCATCCTTGAATCCGGGCAGCAGAATCGGGTAGTCCCGGGAGCTGAGATTCTGCGTAAGCTCGAAGCGCTCCTGCTCAGTAACCGGCTTGATGAAGGACCAGACCAGCGAATCATACTGCGCCGCTGCAATCGTCATGCCCAGAGGAATCACTTTGCCGCCGGTTTCACCCGGATCTTTGGTCTTGAAGGCGGTCAGTGTATTATATAGCTCCTCTGAGGTAGCCGGAACGGGAAGCCCCAGCTTATCCAGCCAATCCTGACGGATGAAGGAAGCATATTTACCTATCGTAGAGCGTTTGGCGGGAATGCTATACTGGACGCCATCGTATTGACCGTAGCGCAAAGTATCCTCGCCAAGGAACTTGGTCAGGTTCTGTCCGTGTTCTTGCAGCAGCGGAGTCAGATCCGTCAGCCCGCCTTGCTCGGCATATTTGTTGAAGGTCCCGGAATCATAGGTGAAGACGATATCAGGAACATCGGTTCCGCTGGCCATCAGAACATTTAGCTTAGTCACTTCTTCCGAGCGGGGGATAGGGACGAATTCCACATTAATATTGTTAGCCTTTCCGAAATTCTCTTTAACATAATTGGTGAGGAAATTATCGGATGCCGTAACACCGGCCGGCGCATTGCCACGGTCAAAAATTTCGATCTTCAAGCTGCCGGCTGGCGCTGCACCGTTGCCGCTTGCTTCACTGGAATCTTTAGACGAGCATGCAGACAATACCATGGATGACATAAGGACCGCTGAGAGACCGAGAGCCAACTTTCTTTTACCGTTATCATTTGTCATATTTCCTATCACCTATCCCTTTCGATTTCTGATTTCAATCAGCCTGTTGTCTCTGTATGATGCTTACGGCTTGACCATGTGATGAATTATTACATCGTTTGCGGAATTCGACAATATACATGTTTCTTATTGAATTTTCATGAAAAATCCAATGAAATTGCAGCATTTTTCATTCTGAATATACAATTATCGCAGGAATGCTTCACGAAAATCGTATCCATAAACCTAAATACATAACTTATACATAACCTTATATGTCATGTATTTGTCGAATCGTTAAACCCCGTCTCCCCAATAATCAAAAAAAGCGCAAACCCGGAATCTGCTGAAGCCGGATTTACGCAGTGCTTATTCATCTTTATGGAGCTTCGATTTGCGGTAATCCCCCGGGGTCATGCCCGTAATACGCTTGAAGACCCGTCCGAAGGTAATGGAATTAGCATATCCAATCTGGAGGGCAATATCCTGTATGCTCTCTGAAGTCGTCTCCAGCAGTTCCTTGGCCTTCATCAGCCGCAGCTCTGCGAGAAAGTCCACAAACTTCATATTGAATTCTTCCTTGAACAGGTAGCTGGCGTATTTCGCAGAGATCTGGAACCGCTCGCTCAGATGATTCAAGGACAGATCAGGATTCGCATAATGCTCTTCTATATAATGCTTAACCTCGGTAATCATCACCCGGTGGCTCTTCAGCTCATTGACCGACACATAGACATGGTAGGTTTCATTCAGCCAGCCGGTCAGCAGCTCCCGGATCTCTTCAAGATTGGTGCTGCCCCGGATGCGTTCCCGCAGACCGCCGCTCCATGCTGCCGCGAGCTGACGGTCCAGCGTCTCCGCTATCCCCTTAAGCTCCTGCTCCAGCGCCTGGAGCAGCACTTCCAGCAGCATATAGATCTCTTCGTCCTTCAGGCGGTCCTTGCGGAAGGAATCGAAGATTTCGTCCAGCCGGATTCGCCAGTTCTCGCCCGACAGGCGGAATTCACGGACCAGCTGGGTGAAGCTTCCGAAGTATTTATAGCTCTTCAATCCGGAATCGTCCTGCTGATCCATTTGGACTGCAGCAATATCTGTTCCCAAGGCCAGCCTGTGACTGAGCACCTCAGCCGCTGCCGCGTAAGAATCCCGGATCTCCCGCCAGTCCCGGACGACCGTACCCACTCCGAAGGTCAGGGATACCCGCAGATTATCCATAATCCAGCGGTGGCAGTCTCTTGCCAGCTCCAGCATCGTATCACTGTCATCCTTCACCGGCTGGAACCGGAAGCCAATAATCATCCCCAGCCGCTCCCCGCTGATCCATTCGGCCCAGGCCTGAAGCTGCTTATCTGCCATCAGATCCCCCAGCACATTGGTTAAGGCGAATTTCAGCAGGTTCTGATCCTGAGCAGGCAGCGCATGCCAGTCCTTCTCCCGGTTCAGCTCGGCTGTGAATACAACGAACGCTTCGAACTCCCTGGTGCCCTCGAAAGGGTCCAGCGTCTCCAGCCGCTCTGCCGCATCCTCCAGCCTCTGCCCGCTGAGGAAATCCAGGAATAGCTCCCGGCGCTGAATAACCAGATTCTCATAACGTTCCCGCTCATAGTCGGTAGTGATCTGCACCAGCCGGTCCAGCGCGTTATGCATCAGGGCCAGCTCATCGGAAGCTACGCCAGGAGCGGCGTCCTGGGCCGCAGGCTGAAGTCCTTGAATCCGCACCATCAGTTGATGGATGGGCCGGTAATTCCGCCGGGTGATGTAGATGATATACACTACGCCCAGCGCAATCGTCAGCAGCCCGAGAATGAACCAGACGTAGGAGATCACCGAGATCCAATCGAATAAGCGCCCGGCCCGGAGTCCGCTCTCGAAGGTCCAGCCCAGATTCTTCGCCTCGACCTTCGAGAGCGTTCTGTTATTCTCGCCGTCTGCGGCCGGAGCAGAATCATAGATCGGTGTCCCCAAGACATCCTTGATCCGCAGGAAGGACAGTTCTCCACTCGTCAAGCTGTCCACTAGACGCTCTACGCGGTACACACTGACATTAATAACAATATAACCGTCGGAGCCCCAAGGAATCGGCAGCCTGCTGGCCAGGCTGATCACCGGCCGCAAGTCCTTAGAGTTCCTGGGCTGAACCATCCGTACAGCGCTCCACCCCTGTTGCTGCTTATTCTTATTCGCAGAGAGCTGCTGCAAATATTCCGCCTCCAGCCCCTGGCCCTGCCCCGGATTCACGTATCCGCTCTGGCCCAGCATCAGCTTGTCCTTGTTACGGTAGACATAGATTGAATCAATCAGGCTGAAGCGTTCGGATAGACGGTTCATACTTTGCACAATTTCATACGAGCTGCCTGCCGGTGAGTCCGTGCCGGGCGCATCCAGGAAGTCATTATAGGAATAGTTATTTCCGATCTCCTGCAGCACCCCCAGCTCTATCTCATTCAAGGTCCGCTCCACCGTATCCGCCACATAGCTGGTGGATACGTAGTTAGCCTTCTCCGTCTCGCTGCGGGACAGCTCCGTAATGACCATGAAGGCCAGGAAGATTAGAACAGTGACTACAAGCAGGAAGACAGGGAAGTATGAGAATAGCATCCGACTATACCAACTGCGCTTCATAGAGCTTCCCCCTTCTTCTTATTCAGACTGCTGCTTACTTGAAATTGAGCTTACCTTGTACAGCAGCAATGCGCCGAGCGCGGCGCTGACCGTACAGGAGAAATACATCAGTCCCGGTCCGCCGGTCTCCAGCAGATACCCGTTCAGCAGATTCCCGGCAATGCCACCAAGACCGACAAACACCATATTGAACAGACTTTGTCCTGTGGCTTGCAGCTCTTTACCCGTAATGGAGGCCACATATTCTACGGCTGCAATGTAGAAGAAACCAAAAGACATGCCGTGCAGCGTCTGGACACCTATCATAACACCGGGAACAGGAATGAGCCATTGGATCGCCCAGCGGAGCATGTAGACAACGGAGGCCAGCATCAATGTTTTCTCATAGCCGTACTTCTTCAGGACTCTTGCGGCCACGAGCATTGCCGGAACACTGGTAATGGAAGCAATCATCAGGGCGATGCCTGACCACGCGAAGCTCCCGCCCGCCATCTGGAAGGTCAGCACAAAGAAGGAGTTGAAGGCCGTAAGCGTCTGGTTCACCAGAAAACAACCGGCGAGAAATAGCAGAAAGACCCGGTTACCCAGCAACTGCCTGATTCCGCTGGTGAACGTTACATGCTGCGCCCGCCGCTCCACATTCACGGGAATGGTCATCACGAGGATAAGAGCAAGCAGGTTGAAGAGCAGGAAGGGAATCCACAGCTCGGTGACCCCCATCCAGTTCAGATACAGTCCGCCGAAGTACCCTCCCAGCGCCGTGCCGATACTCCCGAACAGCCGGATGGTCCCGAACGAGGTGCCTGCGGCTGAAGCTGCATTCACTGCATAAGCGTCGGCAATCGGCGTCTGGGTGCTCTGAAAAATCGTATACAAGCTGTATACCAGCACAATGACGACAAGCCATTTTACATTGTAGAGATAGACTATGGTGCCGGGAACAATCAGGGTAAGCATCAGTACCAGTCTTGTTCGTTGATAGCGGTCCACCAGAATTCCCCATAACGGCTGAAACAGAATCGCCAGCAAGGTGCCGAATGCCATCATAATTCCAATCCTCTGGCTCGTCATGCCCTGATGAACCAGAAGAGAGGTGACATACGGGTTGAAGCTGCCCCCGGCCAGACCTGTGAACAGATACAGACCGCGCATCTTCAGCAGGACCTCGCTCTCCTTGCTGCCTACAGAGAATCTCATTATACTTGTTCCGCGTCTCATTTTCATAGCCTCAATTCTGCCCGGTTCCTGCGCTCAGCCTGCTTCGGGCCGCCGCAGCAGCACCTATCGCTCCCGCCTGATTGCCGAGCACCGCCTGCCGGATGGTTAAGGATTGCTCAGGAGTATACCGGCTGACCCGCGCTGCAACCTCCTGCACATAGCCCGGGTTCTTCTCCACGACACCGCCGCCGAGAATGACCAGCTCCAGATCCAGCGTAATTGCAATATTCTTGACTGCCGCCGCCATCTGTTCATACGCATGATCCAGCAGCGCCAGTGCCGTCTCATCCCGTTGCTGCGCGGCTGCAAATACATGCTCCGCCCGGACCGCATCGCCCTGCGCCAGCTCCCGTATCAATGAACTGCTGTTATTCCCGTGCAGCCTGGCCGCCGCCCTCGCCCCGATTCCCGTGCCGGATACCTCCATCTCAAACGGGCCGAACTCACTATACTCCGGATCGGCAGCAGCATGAACCGCTCCCGGCTCAACGATGAGATAGCCAATCTCACCCGCAGCGAAGCTGGCTCCCCGGTAGAGCTGGCCGTTCAGGAACAAGGCGCTGCCCACACCAGTACCGACCGTGATCATAATGAAATGCTCGGACCCAGCAGCCGAGCCCGCTGCATACTCGCCCATAGCTGCCATATTCACATCATTGTCCAGCACCACCAGTCCGGGATAATAAGCGGCAATTACCGGACGAATATCCATGGTTGCAGGCCAATTGAGCGCCGGTGCGCTGGTCAGTGTGCCGGTACGTTCATTCATGACTCCCGGGAATCCGATACCCACTCCCTTCAGAGAAGCTAGCGTAGTACCGTTACGCTTGCAGAGCTGCTCCAGTTCGGCGAATAACCAGCGGAAGAACACCTCCGGCTCCCGGCTCAGCTGCGTCTCTACCTTGTACTGTTCAAGCACCGTTCCTACTTCATCTGTGAGGCATAGCAGTGTCTTGGTGCCGCCAACATCAATTCCGGCAGTTAACATATTCATCTAGGATTCCCCCGTCATTCTATAAAATATAAGCTTATGCTCCTTATGCCCGCATCTCACGAAAAGCCAATTGGACCGCGGTCTGGACCGCTCCAAGTACCACATCCTTGTCCCCGTGGCTGGAAGCAGCCAGCCGGGGCTTCCGGTGAAGCCCCCCGAGCCGGGATTCCAGCCTCTCCAGCAGGATATCCCCATGGCTGCCCAGTTCGCCTCCAAGGACCACAGTCGTTGGAGCCATCACGGTACAAATACTGCCCACTGCCTCTGCAAGCAGATTGCAGTAGGCCTCGATAATAGCCAGTGCAAGAGGCTCGCCTCTGCGCACTGCATCCCATATCTGTGCTGCCGTTCCTCCAGGTGTAGACAGCAGATGCGCTGTATCACCTGCGCCTGTATATTCTTTTGCCATCCGGTTGGCCAGTTGCCTTAATCCGTCTGTAGACAACACATCCTCCAGCCTGCCTGCGCTCAGCATCAGATTGGCTAGTTCGCCTGCACCGCCGCCAAGCCCCCGGTAGATCTCCCCATGAATAATGAGGCCGCCCCCGGTTCCTGCGCCGATGGAGAAGTACAGCAGAGAGCCGCTTGCCGCCATCCCCGAAGAGGTATACTCTGCCAGAGCGGCGAGGTTGACATCATTCTCCGTCACGACAGGCACGGGGATCAGCCGGGTCAGATTAACCCTCGCGAGCACCGCTTCACACCCGCGCAGTGGGGCAACCAGGTCAGACACGCTGCCATCTGCCGGGTCCACTACGCCTGGAATCCCGAAGGCCGCGGCCCGCAGCTTCTCCCGGGAGATCCCGGAATCCGCAAGCAGTCCCTCTATACTCTGAACCAGGTAGTCTTGACACACCGCCGCTGTCAGCCCGCTATCCGGCATAGCCAGCTGCTTGAAATAGCAGATCTCTCCGCTCATATCCGCAAGTGCTATCCGCAGGCTGCTCCCCCCCACCTCTGCCCCTAGGGTATAGAAGCATTTCGGGTTGAATTCCACCAGAGTCGCTTTGCGGCCCTGGGTGTTCTCCGCTCTGCCGGACTCTCTGACCAGTCCGCGTTCTATAAGATGAGCAATGGCCGAGGATACCGTAGGCTTGCTTAAGCCGGTATACCGGCTAAGATCCGCTCTGGATTGCGGTCCGCCGCCGATGATCTGGTCCAGAATCAGAAATTCATTCAGATTGCGCATGACCTTGGGGGTCCCGGCCGTTTGAATTCTCACGATTCATACTCCGTTCTATATATAGTTAATTAAGTTTACTAACTTAATGTATAGTCTAATATACAGTCTTTCGGGCGATTTATCCAGCCCCTCTTTCCTCATCTCCCCATCTCCCAAAACACGAAAATTCCCGATCCTCCTGCGGATCGGGAATGAGTGCCGGGCTAGTTCAGCATTTTCTCCATATGCAGCACTTTGTGGAAGCCGGCCTGAGCGGAGAACAAGCGGGTATTCTGTACCTTGAAGGTCCGGAAGCCCACCCGCTCATACAACTTCTTAGCCAGCGGGTTGGTATCAACAACCTCCAGCATCACCTTACTGCGGTCCGCCTCCCGGGACCACGCGAAGACGGCCTCCAACAGCCGGGTTCCGACGCCCAGTCCTCTGGCCTGCTCGGACACTACAAGCGGATCGATATGCACTGCATTAGAGGGGGTATTGCCATTGAGCAGGCGGTAGAAGCCATAAGCTGCGTAACGCCAAGCGCCGCCGAGCACACCGAAGGTCTGTCTGAGCGAACGGTAGCTCAGCATCATGAAGAAGCCATCGCCTGTCTCCAGACCGGCAAAGCCTACGACCCTTCCCTCATACACCGCGTACAGGGCGTTGTCATAACGCAGGCAGCGGCTCAGCACCTCCACAATATCCTGCTCTTCACGGGAGAAGATCCATATTCCACTGAATTTCAAGGTGAAAGCCTGATAATATAGCCTGGCGACCTCACGTTTCTGTTCTTCATCCAGCCGGCTCACAATCTCTACTTGCAGCGTTGACATACAGGTTCCTCCTTATTGTTCCACTCCAGATTCTATCTGCCTTGGTGAATGTGCCCTCTTCACGGTTACGTGCAGTCCCCTTGCCCTGTTCTGCCGAAGCCTTGGAGGACTGTATTTACCAGCAGCTTCGGAGCGTCATTCTTCGCCAGATTCCCTTTCTGGATCTCCTGCCAGGCAACGAACAAAAGATTATACATGACCGTGATGATCCAGTGGGCGGGCATTCCGGTATTCAGCAGACCGCGTGCCTGCCAGCCCTCCACCGCTTCACGCAGCGGCTGCTTGATCCTTGCTTCCTCGGCTACAATATGCGGATTCTCGTCCACTGAGGCTGCAGAGCTGAGAAAAGACACCTTGCCGCCCAAAGGAATCAGCACCTCGAACACTTCCGTCAGGAACGGGAGCATATCATGCTCCTCTGCGGTAACTCCCCCGAGCGCTTCTTCCACTAGCCCGATCGCATTCAGCGCCAGCGCATCCAGCAGCAGCTCCCTGGTAGAGAAATACCGGTGCAGCGTCGCAATACCGATCCCTGCGTGATCTGCTATCTCCTGCAGTGTAGCCGTCGGCTTCATCGCCAGCAGCTCCGTCGATGCATCCAGAATGGCCTTCCGTTTGGTATCTTTAACACTGGTTTTCATGAATATAGGCCTGCCTCTGCTGTAGGATGAGTGATATTTCAGTTAACATAATGATACTTTAATTATTATAATGAGATGTTTATCTATCATTTAAGTTTATTTTATACCGGGAGGTGGGTGGTGTCAAACCTCCAATGCACGTTGGCGAAGGGTTAACTGTATTTCATGCAACTAAACTGAACAATGCAGGCTCTATGTTGCGGTTTAATTGCATTTGGTACATCTATTTATAAGTAAATGATCTAAAAGTCTGCTTTCGCCTCATTTTAATTGTACAGAATGCAGTTAACTCAGCTTACTTTTAGATGTACGGAATACAATTAAACTCACTCCTACAAAAAGAAGGGAAGACGGCAACCTACCGTCTCCCCCATATTCCTTATATTTAATCTTGCGATCCTCAGCTCACCTAACCTATTCCACCCCACACTCCATCCGCAGCACATGGAACGACTTGGGCTCAAGCGTATAGACCATGGAGTTCGCGGTCTCAAGCGGCACACGCTTAGGCGCGATGTTGCGCGGAGCCTCAATAGAGTTCACTTCCGCTTCCTGTCCCTGCATGACATACGCCTCGCCGATTCCGGTCAAGGACAGTGCTGTCTCCAGCTCCACCTGAACGGTACGGTCCTGCGTGTTCACCAGCTTCACGTACAGGACTTGCTGCCTCTCATCATAAGAGACCGTGTAAGGAATCTCCTCCTGATTATGCACCGTCTGCAGCACCTTCGTTCCCATCAGCGTACTGTACAGTTGCTGCACATAATAGCTTGGCGTACCGTAGCTGCTCTCTCCGTCGAACCAGATCATGTCCGGCGACCACTGGGCGTATCCGAGTCTGGCGAACAGCGGAGCATAGGAGGCCAGCACGACGATGTCGGCATTGCGCTCCAGGCCTGTCAGGAATGCAGCTTCTGCCAGCGCAGCGCCCCAGCTGTTGAAGTGCGGCGCATTCATCCCGTTGCCATAGTGACCCGCATATTCTCCAGCGAACACCTTGATCTCCCTCGGATACTCATCATAGAAATGCACATTCTCGCACAGCCATTCCGGCTTCACATAATAATGCTCATCGATAGCGTAGACGAAGTTCGGATTACCCTCGGCCCGCTTACGGTAATACTCCCACGCCCGGGTATAGTTGTCCGAGCTGACATCCGGCCCCGCAGACCCGATTAGCTGCACAGACGGGTACGATGCATGAATCGCCTGCTCGAACAGATCGTACCGGGTGAAAAAGTCCGCATGCTCCGTCTCCCACTGCTCATTGCCGATTCCAATCATCTCCAGACCGAATGGCTCTGGGTGACCCATCTCACTCCGCAAGTGGCCCCACGGTGAATCCACCGGTCCGTTGGCGAATTCCAGCAAGTCCAGCGCATCCTGGATATACTCCTGGAAATCTTCATCATGTACGCCCACATGCTCAGTAGACTGGAACTGACAGGCCAGCCCGACATTCAGCACCGGAATCGGCCGCGCCCCCAGGTATTCACACAGCAGAAAATACTCATAGAAACCAATCCCCAGGCTCTGATTATAGTGGCTGTACTCGCTCGTGTACTGATTCTCTTCATGATTGCCGTGCAGCGCCCAGCGGCTGCTGTTATTCTTGCGCTGCTCGGCGGCGCCCACACTCCGCTTCCATTGGTAGCGGTTCTCCAGGTTATAGCCCTCAACAATACACCCTCCGGGGAACCGCAGGAAGCCTGGCTTCATCTCCTCCAGCAGCCCGACCAGATCCCGGCGGAACAGACCCAGCACCGCGTCGGAGGGAATCATGGAGACGAAGTCGAAGCAGACCGTACCCGGAGCATCCAGCCGGATGACGAAATCCCCATACGACACAGGCTCATTGCAGCTAAGCTGCGCTGTATAGCGTGTCCACTCTTCCCCTACCGCTGTCGCGATGACAGCCTGCGCCATAACCGTACTATTTTGCTCAACCGAAACTTCAATGCCGCCTGCATAACCCTCCGCTCTGGCATAGAAGGATACCTCATACGATAGTCCCTGCTTCAGAGAGACTCCATCATAGGCCTTATTGGTAAAAGCGTTCTGCATCTCCCCGGCGGTAAACGCCAGGTAATGAGGATTCACCTCATTCTGCGGATGCTCCATCTCAATCTTCAGCGTGGCCCCGCTGGCCTCTGCAGGATATGCCGTCCAGCCGTAGAGGCCGTTATAGCTCTCGCTGTAGCTCCCCCTGTCGCCCTGCGCCTTCATGAACTCAAAGGAACGGTTCTCAATCATCTCGGCATGCAGCCCGCCGTCCAGACCATAGTTGATATCCTCGAAGAACAGCCCAATCATCCCCTTGTATATCGATACAGCGGGCTTATCTGTAATTTGTAGTTTCATTTATTTCCCTCCGCCACTTTCCCTTGTCTGTATTTCTTCCAGTTCTCTCTATCCACGCCTACAAATAAGAAATAATCTCAGACGTAATGCTGCTGTCGTAACGGTCGGAGATGCCGAAGTCCATCTTTTTATAGGTCCATGCGGCCCGGCCGATCTTGTATTGCTCGAACACTCCATGTACATCCTTATACCAGTTCACCACGCTCTGCGATGGCGCTTGCTCAATGACACCATATTCTCCGCAGTACAGATACACGTTCCGCTCTGCTGCAACATCGATGGCGTTCTGGATCAGACTGGTCATGTATGCCGGACCCATCTCGTGGATACCTTCTACATGAAGCCCCGAGCCAAAAGCGCCAATGGCCGCCGAAGTGCTACGGTAGTTCTCCAGGTCACCCGGATAGTCCATGCTGCTCTTTGGCATCTGCTCCACCCAAGCCGCACGCTGGTGTGTGAACAGGAACGGCTCATAGAAGTGGAAGGTGTACACGATATTCTCATCAAAAGGCTGATCCAGCAGCGCCAGCGTATGGACGCTGTTCCACTGGATACCTCCGACAACGATTTTGGTCTCCGGCGCATGCTTGCGGATCTCCGCAATCGTCCGGTGGGCCAGCGCATTCCAGCGGCTGCTGTCCTTCTCCACAATCTCATTCAACAATTCAAAAGCCACAGTATCTTTATAGCCGGCATACCGGCTGGCAATCGCCTTCCACAGATTCAGGAACCGTTCCTGGAGCGCCGGGTCATCGAACAGGGAATTCTCGGCCACGCTATTGAAGGAGAAGCCCGGCGTCTTATGCAGATCAATAATGAGATTCAGCCCATTAGCAGCACACCAGCGGATACAGTTGTCGATATGCTTGAACCCGGCGTAAGCCTCTGCATTCCCTGTATCCTCTATCACTTCATAATCCACCGGCAGCCGGACATGGTCCAGGCCCCAGGAAGCAATGGTCTCGATATCCTTCTCCGTAATGAAGCTCTCATAATGGGCATGCTGATACGGACACTGGGACAGCCAGCCTCCGAGATTCACCCCTCTTGAATAACCCGTCCACTCTTTCATCACGATCATCCTCTCCGGCCTCAGCCTTCATTGTAAGCTCTTACTTCTACCTGTCTTAAGCATAGATAAACCCTGGCCGCAGAACAATTACACATCGTGCGTAAGTACTAACATATTGTGCAATCTCCCTTTGCAAGGCAGCCTGTTTGCTTTTACAATAGATCTATCTGCTATGCGGGAGGCTCCTATGAACATACACAATATCGGCTACAACCACAGCCATGACGCGGACTTCATCATTAACCGGCCCCAGGGCTCGGGCGACCATATGCTATTGCTGCTGAAGACCCCGGCCATCTTCACTTTGGAGGGAGAGAGCCGGGTTACAGGGCCGGACTCCTTCATTCTATACAGCGAGCACACCCCTCAGCTCTACCGGGCTTACGGTTCACAGTTTACCAATGACTGGTTCCATTTCCGGCTGGATAACCTGGACGATGAAGCGCTGCTGGAGCGGCTGGCGATCCCCAGGGATGAAGTCATCCCGATTGGCGACCTGAACGAGCTGTCGATCATCATTAACCATTTGTGCTATGAGGTGTATTCCGAGAACCCGCATAAGAACGAGACCATCGAATTATATCTGCGCTTATTCTTCATTAAGCTGAGCAACCGGATTCATTCTACCCAGAAGGAAGTCGGCAACACGCACTTCAACAAGATGTCCGTCATCCGCACCAAAATTTTCAACCAGCCCTTCCTGAACTGGACCATCGATGGGCTGTCCCACGAGTTGACCATGAGCCGCTCCTGCTTCCAGCACCTGTATAAAGATTACTTCGGCGTAAGCCCGATGGCCGACGTTATTGCCAGCCGGATCGAACATGCCAAATACCTGCTCACCACCACAGACATCTCCATCAAAAAAATCGCCGAAATGAGCGGCTACGCCAGCGAGATCCACTTCATGCGCCAGTTCAAGCAGCAGTTGGGCCAGACGCCCACCCAGTACAGGGAGCACAAAATAAAGCCAGACCGCTGATAAACAGTCTGGCTTTATTTTTAGTGATATTCCAAGAACTCAAGACGATTCCCAAAAGGGTCGTTTACATAGAAGCGCTTAACGCCTTCATCCGCCCTCGCTTCATCATTCGTGACTTGAATGTTATTCTGCAGCAGGTACTCACACAACTCATTCAAGTGCTGTACATGAAATGCCGGATGCGCTTTGGTTGCGGGAACAAAATCCCGTTGCACCCCGATATGTACTTGATGCGTCCCACATTGGAACCAAACTCCGCCACGCTTTTGCAACAATTCTGGTTTGGGTATCTCCATCCAGCCTAACAACCCATTGAAGAATCTCCGGGCCTCAGCTTCACAACCTTCCGGGGCTGCCAGTTGTACATGGTCTAGACCATAAAAATTGTAAGCCATACCTCTTCCTCCTCAAAAGTTTCATCTAATGAAACTTAATTTCATAATATAATTCTATATTATAGTAATTCGCAATATAAATCTATAAAAAACAGCCCCCTCTAAGGCGGACTGCTTCATAACTTAAAGCTTATAGATAGCAGAAGTATAGCGCACAGATAATTTAAATCTTATACAAAGTAACTTCATAGTCTGCAAAAACCTTGCCTATCATCCGCTCCACCACACTCCACTCCCCATTCGCCAGCCCGCAGCCAATGTTGTACGGGAGCGCTACAGACAGACCCTTGGCTTGCGCTTCTATCTTCAGAGTGGTTAACGCTTGCTCCAGCGCAGCATAATCGGTATACCGGATTTTGCTTCTTCCATAGTTAAGCTGGCCGAACAGATTCGCCGTGTACTTCGCGCCCGTCTGCACCAGCTGGCAGTGTCCAAGCAGCTCGTCAGGCGTGTACTGGTCACAGTATTTTTTATACTCAGGATATAAGTTCGGATAGCGGTCCCGCAGAATCTTCGCAATCCCCGACCCCATCACCCCCTGACAATTCACCTGGTGCCCTAGAATATCTTCACTGGCCTCTAATAGATCGCCGTTTACGATTTGGATGGTCATGGTTCTCTCCTTGTTGTTGTGACTTTGGTGTTTGGCAGATAGATTGAACTTAAGGATGTCCGTTCCGGGATAGTCGTGACTCCAGAGAATGTTTGGCCTTCCGGCCGCTGTTGTCCCCGGATTTCTTAATTTGAACTATATTAGCAGTAGAAATCCGGTGACAAAGGCGGACGCTACCGCTCCTCCAGCTCCAAAATTCTCCTCCGTCACTCTTCCCTATCCGAATAGTTTCAAGTTCAATCTAACTCATTCTTGTATTTAGAATTATATCAGTTCCTTCTATATGAATCCTCCGCCCCCTACTACACATACCACTTCCGTTGCGCCTCATACATCGTCCGGTACTCACCCTCTATGCTCATTAGCTGCTCATGCGTGCCGTCCTGCACGATCCTTCCGTCCTTCATCACGAGGATTCGGTCCGCGAGCTTCACAGAGCCTAACCGGTGGGAGACGAGGATTGCGGTTTTATCCCGGCACAGGGCGGCGAAGTCGTTATACAGACGGGTCTCCTCCAGGGGATCGATGGCCGCCGTAGGTTCATCCAAGATCATATAATCGCTGTCGCGGAACAATCCGCGCGCAATCGCTACACGCTGCCACTGGCCGCCGGATAGATCCGTGCCCCCGAACTCGCGTCCCAGCATCGTATCTAGCCCTCTCTTAACCCCTTCACCGGATAAAAGCACCCCGGCCTCCTCGCACACGGATACTACTTCGGAATCATCTGCTAGTTTAGAATATTGGCTGATCCGCACATTCTCCCGGATGGTCTCATTATACTTGCGATAATGTTGAAAAACAGCCGACGTTCGCTCATAGCTAGTCCGCGAAGCCTCCACGTTCCCGTACCACACTTCCCCTTCCGTAGGCGGGTATAACCCCATAATAATGCGGCACAGCGTGGTCTTCCCGCTTCCATTCTCGCCTACAATCGCCAGTGTCTGCTTATGCGGGATGATCAGGTCGATCTCCTCAACCGCATTTCGGGTTGCCAGCGGATAGCGGAACCGGACACCTTGTAGCTCAATATCACTGTCTGCGGGCCTTGGCAGGTTATTAGTCGCATGAACAGGTTCGTCGATGAAATCCAGAAAATTCTCAGTAGACCCGATATTCTCCGTAGCCCAGGCGATTCTCTCGGTGATCAGCTTGTTCATGAACCGGTACAGACTGCCAATCGAAGCCAGCACCGCCGCAAAAGCTCCAATCGAAATCTCCTGCTTCATCACAGACACAAACAGCATATACACGATCAGGCCGTAGCCCATAACCGTCACTACATTCAGTATGAGCTGCACGAGATGCTTGCGTACCTGCGTCCGAAGTACAATAGCGTTCAACCGTTGCAGGGCAGACGTATACAAATTCTCGAAAAATGCAGCCGCCCCCAGCAGCCGGGTCTCCGAGAGATACGCTTTGTCCGTCAAGCACTGTTCATAGTAGTCACTTTCCCGCCGGATCGGGGCAGATGCCGCCTCCAGATTCTTGAATGCTGACATCAGCACCCATTGGGAGAGCATCACCGGGATGAATACGACGACAATACTTAGCGCAAGCACTGGCTTAAGCGTGAACAGATACCACCCGATGAACACGAAATAAGTCGTATAGTAGAACAGAATGTCCAGTAAGGTCGTCCCGATCCAGATCAGCTTGCCGCTCCCGTTCACAGCCTTGTGGATATAATCCAGCCGCTTCGTGTTCTCGAATTCAGAGACCTGTAACGAATCTACTCTCTTAAAAATCAACAGGTTCAGGTGCTTGCCCACGCTTAGCCCGTAAATCTCCTCATAACAGTTCCCGAGTCCGTCCATGACATGATAGAACAGATACATGAGCGCCAGCGCACCCAAGGACAGGAGAATCATCCTGAAGCCTATTCTACCAGCAGCATATGCAGCCGCCGCATCAAGAAATCTCTGCATGAATAACACCTGAAGCACCCAGGAGACCGCCTGGAGCAAGGCAATGCCGATATACGTATAAGACATCCCGGGATTCACCTGGAATAAAAGCCGCAGGCATCTGACCCCATTCCTCAGGAACCCCTGCCCCTGTATTCTATCCATGCTGCACCTTACTCTCTGCCTCATACCACAACTTCTGGCTGGCGAACATCTTCCGGTATATCCCGTCCGGCTGTTCCAGCAATTGCTCATGGGAGCCCTGCTCCGCAATCCGCCCGCTACGCACCACCAGGATCTCATCTGAGATTCTCGCTGCGCCCAGCCTGTGGGTGATATATATGGTGAACCGGTCTGCGCGGATGCTGCTGAACATTTCATATAGTCTGCTCTCTTCTATCGGGTCCAGCGCAGCGGTAGGCTCGTCCATGATATGGATGGCAGAATTAGAATACAACAGTCTGGCTATCGCCAACCTTTGCCACTGCCCGCCGGAGAGATCCACGCTGTTCTGTTTGATTAAGCCGACATAGGTGTTGAGACCGGGTTTCAGCCCCTGGACCATCCCATCCAAATTCATCCTGCTTATGCTGTGACGGATTCGCTCTTCATCCAGCCGCAGAATGTTCCCCAGCCTTACATTATCTTGGATCGAGAGTGCGTACCTGGCGAAATTCTGAAAGACCACCGCAATGATGCCCTTCAACTCCGCGTAGCTGTACTCCCGCAGATTTTTATTATTAATGAAGATCTCACCCTCGTAGTTATCGTACATCCCGGTGAGCAGTTTGATCAGGGTGGACTTACCGGCCCCGTTCTCCCCGACAATGGCATAGCTTTTCCCGCTAACCATGGTGAACGAGCATTGATTCAATATGTATCTCTCCGTATCCGGGTAGCGGAAGCTCACCTGCCTGAATTCCAGCGATTGAAAGACGAAGCCGCCCAACTCCACAGGTAGAGCAGCAGCATCCTTCTTCTCACTTAGTCCGGCAAAAACAGAGAAGTCCTGCAGATACTCCTTCATCCGCGCATGCTCCTGCATCGTCTCGGCTAACTGCCAGGACATCCTCTGCACGAGACTGAAGATCGCGGTCACCAGCGAGATGTACAGGCCAATCGTTAGCTCACCCAAGTGCAGCGCAGGTAACAGCAAGGCCACTATAATGATGCCGATCAGCAGGGCGATGATCGAGCCGCTTTTCAGATGAATGAAGCTTCGGATCTGTATCTTCTTCTCCACCGCGTACGTCTGATCATACAGCTTGCCGTACCGATCCCTGAGCGCCGGACCATACCCGAATAACGTGCGTTCCTCCGCATCCTCCCGGCTAGTCAAAATTTGCGCCAGTTCAGCACTCCTCCTCCGTATCCGCTGCGCATCCATCCCCAGCACATAATTCGCCTTGCCCGTCTTCATGGCAATATAGAACAAAGGCACCGCAACCAGCACAATCACAATCCCTGTAATGAACGTGGACGACATCACAATCACAAGCAGCGAAGCGGTCCCAATCAGCAGATTCAGTCCACTCATCATATTGTTGAACCCGCCCATGAAATGACCCACCGGATCTCCGCACACCCTATGGATTAACTCCGAGGTCTCCTTATTCTCAATATGCTGGTACGCAAGCCGCGCCTGCTTCAGCACCATCTCCCGCTTCAGCCGCACATTCAGCCGATTGCGCCCCGTCAACTCAACCAACTGCATCAGACTGGGGAGCAGATGAGTGACGATTACATAACCCATAATCAGCCCAAGCGGCTTATAGATTAACGAATACTCCGCCCGGCCATTCACAATATGGGTCGCCGTATTAATGAAATAAGCCATCACCAGCGTCTGATAAGCAGGCATCAGAGCAT
The DNA here is from genome assembly GCF_038002245.1 of Paenibacillus sp. FSL R7-0128. Classification (NCBI taxonomy): domain Bacteria; kingdom Bacillati; phylum Bacillota; class Bacilli; order Caryophanales; family Paenibacillaceae; genus Paenibacillus; species Paenibacillus sp. FSL R7-0128. Next base: position 5,570,999 of record NZ_JBBOCD010000001.1, read on the forward strand.
CCACCAGCATATACCCCACCGCCGCCACCGTCTGCACCGGAATCACCCGAAGCGGAATCCCGATCAGATCGAATACTGTATATTTTCTTGAAGTAAGCATGTGATCTCCTTGTTGGAATGAATGATATTAGGGACGAATCACAATAGGAAAACTCGCAAAGCGTGCCCTAATTCATAGTATCATTTCCATACGGGAGGAATAACCTGTCAGATTATAGGGGTTGGTCTTTCAAACTAATGCAAAGAGCTGCCGGGAATCTCCCGACAGCCTAAGTACTCACTCCCTCCTCCATCTACAACGTAGAATAATAGAGAAGATTAAGGCCATTATACACAATATGCACCACGACTCCCGGCCAGATGGAGCCTGTCTTGCGGAACAGGTATGCCACCAGAACGCCGACCATGAATGCGTCTAACAGGATCACGGTGAATCCATGAACCACGCCGAAGATTGCAGCGCTGCCTACGATTCCGGCCCATGGGCCATAACGGTTCAGGGCATTGGCAATGACGCCGCGGAAGACAAATTCCTCGCTGAGCGGCGTGAGGATGGCCCCGGTGATAATCAGAATGAAGAGCGAGAGCGGACCGCCTTGCGCTGCTGTCTGGAAGTCTGCCTGGGTGTTGATCTCGGTAATAAAGTGATAATAGATCCCTTCGATCACAAAACATCCCCCGAACGCGGCAATCCCGATGACGACCGCCACCAGCAGCCATTTCCGCTCCGTCCTCCGAAACCCGAAAGCACGTAAATTGCGAATCCGCAGGGCGTAGGCTGCAAACAGAGCCAGGAAGCCAATCAGACCATTGCCCGCCCCACCGATATTAATACGCAAGATGGCTTGCTCATCAGGAATTTGAAGCATCCAGACACCAAGGAATACGACGCCGATCATATAGAGGGACAGTGCAGTTAGAATCTCCGGCCAGCCGGGCCGGGTGTGAGTCATTTCAGACATGGAAGGGCTGCTCATTGCCATTCCCCCAGATCGTGACCATTTATACACATACTATTTTCCTCCTACTCTTCTCATCGAAGCTCTATTGTGCTGCTCAGACCTATCCTACCAACCCCGCCGGAACGGAACTTAAACGAAACGCTGAATTTTGGCTTAATTTTGTCCCCGCTGTTTAGGTTCTGTTAAGATAACTATGCTATTTTGAACTAGGGTGACAAAATGCCAAATCTATCCGCGATTAAAATCGCGATCATTGACGACGAACCTTCGATCATCACCATGCTGCAAATGGTGCTTCGCCGCGAAGGTTTTCAACAACTATATGGGGCTTCCACTTGTGCTGAAGCTATCAGCCTGGTGCAACGCGTGGTCCCCGATATCGTCCTGCTCGACATCATGCTTCCCGACGGCAGTGGGCTGGAGCTCTGCTCCAAGATCCGCGAATACGGGAATCCTTATATCCTGTTCCTGACAGCCAAGGCCACTGATCTCGATATTCTACGAGGCTTCGCCATGGGCGGGGATGATTATATCACCAAGCCCTTCAACCCCCTGGAGGTGGCCGCAAGAATTCAAGCGCGCATACGCCGGTTGGAGCCGGAAGTCCTGGCGTCCGCTGCTGCGAAGGTTCCCGATGCAGGAATTTACCGGTTCGGCCGTTTCACCGTTAACGAGGCGGAGGGTGAGTTGACTGTAGAGGGACAGCCTATTCCTTGCCCTGCACAGGTCTTCCAGCTATTACTGCACTTCTGCCGGCATCCCGGAATCGTCTTCTCCAAAACCCAGCTCTACGACAAGGTCTGGGGCATCAACGGCCAGGGCGATGATTCGACCGTGATGGTGCATATCCGCCGCATCCGGGAGCGGATCGAAATCGATCCCGGCGACCCGAAGCTGCTGCTTACGGTACGCGGACTCGGCTACAAGCTGGTGAAGGAGCCGGGGGATCGATGAAAATCCAGCAGCGCATGGCCTTCCATTTCACGTATCAGTTGATTTTCTATGCTCTAGCGATTGTGACCCTTGCCTTGGCTGCCTGCATCATGTTATTCCAGAACATGACCAGCAATGAGATCCGCCGGAACTTTCCGGTTGGCGTCCTGGAGCAGATTGCCCAAGAAGCCCAGTACAAAGACGGGAAGCTTCACATCTTCTCCCAGTGGAACAAGCTTATTGAGGAGAAAGAGATGTGGCTGCAGGTAGTTAGTGCCGAAGGAGAGGTCGTCTACAGTATCAATACAACTCCCTACCCTGCACTCCCTGCCTCCTACTCCACTGCTCAATTGCTCAATATCCAGGAGACACGGCGACTGGGAGCTTATGCTGTGCAGACACAACTGAACTTCTCGTTTCAGGACCCGCTTCTATATGTACTCGGCTATCCAACCCCTGACCTGGACCAGCTCACGGCGTGGTTCAACGCTTACGGACAGCAAGGAAGGATAAGAAGTGAAGCCGTTCCCCTCTTGGAACAGCAGCTTCGGGAGACTGGCAGTTATCTGCAAGTGATTGATTCTGAGAGTAACACCGTACAAGGCATTGGTGATCAGACGTATGCACCAAAAGCATATCGGCCCCTGGACATTCTCGCCATCCAGCAATCTCCAGACAACTATGACGCGGGGATTGCGGCCCACCGGGACGAGCTGAGCGGAATGACCTGGATCGTCTACACGCCCCATGCAGCAGGACTCCCCCTGAAGCATCCTGTATTGGAAAATGTAACGCCGAGACTCATCTGGACTGCCGTGCTGATCCTGATCCTCGCGCTGTCGGTCTCCATCTGGCATGGCTACCGCTTCGGGCGGCCCCTGATTCTGTTCGCAGGCTGGTTCGAACGGATGGGCCAGGGCCAGTACGATGAGGTGCTGACCGCCAAGGACAAGCGCAAGGTCTTCCGCCGTAATGGCACTATGCGAACCCGCAACAGGCTCTATCAGGAAGTGATTCAAGCCTTTTATCAGATGACTCATCAATTGGCGCAAATCGAGAGGGACCGCAAGAGGCTGGAGAAGGAGCAAGCGGAGTGGATGTCAGGGATCTCCCATGATCTGCGCACACCCCTGGCCACGATTCAAGGCTACGGGTATATGCTGGAGAAGCTGCCTGAGCAATGGAGCCAAGAGGAAATGCGGATCATGGGCGCGACCATCCGGGAAAAAGGGGATTACATGCTGGAGCTGATCTCCGACTTCTCCCTGATCCATCAGCTTAAGCAGAGCGATTCCATCATGGTGCGCCGGGAGACAGATCTGACAGAATTGGTGCGCCGCTCCGTATTAAAGTACGTCAATGACGCCACTATGTCTGAGTATCTATTTCAGTACACCGGGGAAGAGAATTCCCTGCTCATACAGGCAGACGTAACCTGGTTACAGCGGCTGATGGACAATCTGCTGTCCAATGCCGTCAAGCATAATCCGCCCGGCACAACTATTACCGTCACTCTTGCCCGCGTCAACGATAAAGCTTGCATTCGGGTACTCGATAATGGAAAAGGGATGGACGAGGAAACACTGCATCATCTATTCAACCGCTACTACCGCGGAACCAACACCGAGGAATCCACCGACGGCTCCGGCCTCGGCATGAGCATCGCCAAGACCATCGTGGAGGCACACGGCGGGGAAATTAAGGTACATTCGACAATCGGGCAGGGCACGGAGTTTGAGATTGTTTTGCCATGCTAAAATAAGGGCACCAGTTCTAATGAACTGGTGCCCTTATTCCCGTTAAGGCTGAATACTAACCTTGGTCGCGTACCACTTCCCGGATTTTAATTTCAGCGTTAACTGAACAGGTTCTTTGAATGCAAAATTATTATCTTCATATTTCTGAGTTACATATACCTTTGAACCTGCGAAGAAGTGCAGCGGCAATACAAAGCCGATATGATGAGAGCTTGAATGATACTCAAAAGCATCAGATGTCATCCCGCGTTCAACAGGATTTATTTTGCTGTATACTGAAGGACTCATGTAGATCATATCAGCGTCCTTCTTCATCGCTTCTTCTAATATGATTTTGGTATCATGCGATATCCATGCCCCAAACGCGATGTAGGCAATAACAAATAGAAGAATGAATGAAAGGAGTAGGTTTCTCTTATTCATGGGTACCTCCGTTTAAAAATACTGATGTTGAAAGATTCAGAAAACAATTCCATCCTTCTGTAGAGTATACTCTGTAGATATACCAGTTTATATCTTTTATTGTTGAACACAAAGTACTTTAACAATGAAGGAGATGAGCAAGTGGATAGTATTCTAGAGAGCCTGTATCACGGCAACTTGCATCCCGATGAAAATATCATACCCGATGCCCCACAGTACTCCATTTTAAGAAAAAGAACATATGACATCATAGAGGTTTGGAAGAAGCGGCTTTCAGCGGAAGAATTCGACGAATTAGAAGCGCTGTTAGACTTGTATGGCCAAACTCATGGCATGGAGTTGGCGGCTAGTTTCAAGCATGGATTTCGCTTGGGAGCGGGGATTATGGTGGAGGTATTATCGGGGGAGGGGGCCTGCTGGCAGGTTGAGTGCATTTCCAGACAAAGCTAAGAGTAGTTAACAGGATATTGGTCCCAGAATCCGATGCATTTATAGTCACATTTCCATTTTAAAGCCATCCCTGTTTCCTCACACTTTTATATTCATTTAAATCCTGCTTCTCCTTATCAGATCTATGATCTAGCTAAAAATCCAGCCATAGAACATGACTGGATTTTTATTTTATTGTAATTGATTAATTTATGTGGGCCTTCGGTTGCCACAGGCCACCAATCCGCATCACTTACAACTGTCATTGTAATTTCCCCTTTATAGGATGCTCCTGGACCTCCAATAGAACCAGGCGTCAGTCTGTGACCTACATGAACACCTCTAGGAATTCTATACATACCGTTATCTTCAATGTAAGCGTGTATATCTGCCCCTCCTTTGGTGTTATGGTCGGCATCAATATGTGTGTTGAAATCCACTACTACTGTACCATTTGGAGCCTTCAGATCTTCCCCATAGTTTTTTCCGCCAGTGCCTGGATCACGATGGAAATCCCAACTTGCAGTTGCTTCGTGAAGCTTACTTTGATCAAAATCAGATTTATCCGGGAAGCCTGGAACTTTATCACTCACTTCAATCAACCTCCTTATTAGTTAAATGCAAATGTAGTATTAATTCTAAAATGTGAATTTATTCACAACTTATCGAGGAGTTATTTCAAAAAAAGAAAATCACAGGAAAGATAGCCCGCTTTTCTTGCAAGAAAGCTAACCTAACGTGACCTTCTGTCATAATTCTCATCTGAATTACAACATTGTTCGACTACTGCTTTTGTTAACCTTGGGGTCCATGACCGAATCCCGAGTACCTCAATTTCCGCTGTGTTCGTTGCCTGACTTTATCCGGATATATAATTTCTATTGTTTGACCGGTTCTCATCCTCATGACCGATATTCTTCAAATCCAAAAAAGAACATTTGTTTGCATTTAAATCAAACAAATGCTCTCTAAATAATCCTGATTATATGTGTTAACTCCCATAATTATGTACTTTTAATGTCTTCAATCTATATATCCCAAATATAAGAATTAATGTTTAGACGAATTACATTTTTCGTCTTAGGATAGTCAAGCAACATTACAACATTAATACATATTTTTCAATGAAAGGAGAAATGAAACTATCAAGTTGTCGGATACATAAGATGGTTATAGAAATAACTTATGAAAAACATTATGTGAGGAGATTAATATGAAAAAAATCATTATGTTCTTAACAATATTCATGTGCTTTGTAGCAACTACTGCATTTGCTTCTCCGTCAATTACTGGTTTACAATTTGATGGAACAGTATACAGTGGCACCACTACTGTTCGCAATTACGACACTAATGAGCTCATTGCATCTGAGCCTATTAATGCAAGTTCAATCAAGCTACAAGGTGCAGGAGGATCATACACTGGTAGTGACGGTTCTCCTAATGTAGTTAATGTAAGTATTATTACTGATTCTGGGACTTATCCTATAGGTACCGTGGGATACAATAATGTAATATCAGTGGGTTCGTATCAAAATATCAATAAAATAATATTAACTGGTACTAATAGAGCAAGTTCTGTTAATGTCTTCATAACTATAACGCCGGCGGAAACATCAACGCCAACGCCTACACCAACGGCCACACCGACATCAACGCCTACACCAACGGCCACACCTGAACCTACACCAAGCCCTACTCCAACACCCGCATTAAAACCAACTCTTGATGTAGCCATTGCTCCAGAAAAAATCGGTTTAGGCAAAGAGTTCACAGCGGATATATCACTTAAAAACGTTAAGGATATTTACGCTGAAGACTTTGAAGTAAAGTACGATAAGGAGCACTTGCAGTATCTCGGATTTGAAGAAGTAACGGGCTATAAAGTGTACAATAAACCCGTTGATCAAAACGGTGCTGTCCGCTTTGTAGTGGCAAGTCAGGGTGAAGAATACGGCATCAATAAAGATACTGTTGTCGTAAAACTCAAGTTTAAGGCCAAAGCCAAAGGGACAGCCGTCGTCGATGCAACCAAATCGAGGATTGCAGATACCGAAGAGGAATATGACCTGGAGAAAGATAACTGCCTGGAAGACAGTGTCATCATCGAGGCAACGGACGTCAACAAGTCAGGTACGTACACCCTTGTTGACCTTGCGATAGATGCCAGGTACTTCAAATATTTTGCGCCTGATGTTGATCCGGTAAAGTATAATGCTCAGCAAGCCGGTGATGAATATGTGAATGACGACGACTTGCTTTTTATTGTTGATCAGCTTTTAAACAATCCGGATTACTTACCTAATACCTAAAGAACGCTAACAAGATGTATATGAGGGGTGTAATAATTGAGAAAGTTAAAACTATTATTAGCTTTAGTGTTAATGTTTGCTGCTTTGCCAGTACAAGGTGCTTTTGCAAGTGTTGGTCCAGGTACGGTATATATTGATTTTGGTAGTAATGGACAAGATATAGCTAATTTTAAATTCACCGGTACAGGTACAGGAACAGATCTTAAATTTTTTGATATTAATGGGAAGCTATTTTTCAGTACTCCAGTTGGTTCGCCTATGCCTTTAAGTGGTAGTTTTATAAATGCGCATTCGATATATGTTATGCGATACATGCAAGTAACACTTAATGCAGGAGCTACTCTTACAAATGTGTCGTGGACTAGCTCAACAGGAAGCACTGGAAACACTACGAACATTTCGACTACCAACCCCTTTCTAGACCCATCGCCGACACCAACGGCAACACCGACAGCTACGCCTGAACCAACAGTTTCTCCTACACCTAGTCCTTCACCGACAGCTACTCCGGAGCCTACAGCAACAGTAACACCAACGCCTTCAGCAACGCCGGTGCCGACTGCAACGCCAAAGCCAACTGCGACACCAGAACAACCATCAAGTGACCGAGCGCTGCTTACAGTTACGTTTATCAACGGCACCGAAAAGGAATACGACCTTCCAATCGCTGAAGTTGAAGCATTCGTAAACTGGTATGATGCCCGTGATGCAGGCAGAGGCCCAGGCTCGTTTGCAATTGATAAGCACACGAATAACAAAGGCCCTTTCAAAAAACGTAAAGATTATGTAGTTTTCGACAAAATCCTAACCTTTGAAGTAAGTGAGTATACAACAACCTAATAAGTAGTCCCAACACTTACCTCCTCTATCCAAAGTAGCCAAGAGCTATAATTGGATAGAGGAGTTTTTTGTTTGAACACGCCATTTAATGATTATCATAAAGGCATCTATGTTTGGAGGTGGATAACATGTGTGGACGCTTTACAATCACAATAACCCTGGAAGAGATACTATCCCATTACCTAATAGATGATAGCAAAACAGCTACCCTTCAGCCAAACTATAATGTCGCACCTATGCATAACATCCCAGCAGTGATCGCGACTAACGATGGCAAACGTCTTGAGGAGCTTCGTTGGGGGCTTGTACCTTTCTGGGCCAAGGATGACAAGGTCGGCAGCAAGATGATTAATGCTCGAGCTGAGACCGTTGCGCAGAAGCCTGCTTTCAAACGTTTGTTGAAGTCCAAACGCTGCATCATACCAGCGGATGGATTTTACGAGTGGAAAAAGGACGGTTCCACCAAACAGCCCTACCGAATTTTAAAGAGTGATGGCAACATATTCTCCTTTGCCGGATTGTATGACACATGGGAAGATCCGGAAGGCAAGAAAATCAGCACATGTACCATCATCACCACAACCCCAAACAGTTTAATGGCTGATATACATGACCGTATGCCAGTGATCCTCCGGTCGGAGGATAAAGCCGATTGGCTGGAGAGAGATAATGACGATGTCGAATCCTTATTAAAGCTGCTGAGGCCATATGATGCCTCTAAAATGCGGGCTTATAAAGTCCCTTCGGCTGGAGGTAATGTGCGAAATAACTCTGTAGAATTGCTCGAGAATATCGGATAAAAACAAACCCGCCGGGCATGTGCCTGACAGGTTTGTTTAAGTAGGCTCTAAATTCAAATCAATCTCGTTTGAACCAACTTCCGGCGATCTTAACCAGGGTATTATATAAGCAATAAAGTAATGTCTCTTAGGTTCTATTCAATTTTTTCAGCAAATTCAGTAATTGGTAAACTCCCGTAAATACCAATTCGTTTAATTTGGTAATTCCCTTCAAAATCATTAGTACCAATATATTTGCCATCATCAGTTGTAACCGCATATAAGTAACCAGTATTTTTTATGGTCTCAACTACAATTGAATTGTACCCACCTACTGGATATGCCATTACGTTAACAGGCTTATTCGTTATCGAAAATATTTTTTGTGCTGATGTAGTATACTCCAAACCTTCATCTACATCTGTTCTTCGAAGATCCACATGGTTGTAAGTATGACTTTGAAACGAAATAATCCCACTATCACTCATGTTTTTCATTTGACTTACAGATAAATAATTAACATTTGGATTATCAATAAACGAGCCAATCATAAAAATTGTAGCTTTTGGATTGTAAGAACTCGTTTGCATTCCTTGTAATATTTGATATGCCTGCATATTATTTGCGTAACCATCATCAAGCGTTATAATGATGGGCTTCTCATAATTTTTATAGTTAGCAATTTGATCAAAAGTTAACATGGTATATCCATTATCTTTAAGGTACTGCATCTGTTGTTCGAAATCCGTTGCCGATACAGCCCCAGTGCTGGGATCACCAATTTCATGGTACATCAAGACAGGAACCTGTTTTGCAAACATATTAATCTTAACTTGACCAAGAAAAATTGAAGTTCCATCCACTAACTCACCATAAACATTTACATTATAAATTCCATCTCGATTGCTGAAATCTGAAATATTGACCGTTGAATTCCAACGATTATTTACATTATCATATGTCATATCGTACCACTTTGAATTATCTATTCCATCTTCATCTTTCCAAACAGCAAAATAAGCGCTTGTTAAATTAGGGTTAATCTTATACGCATATACAGGAAATGAATCCCCTTGAATGGTTTCGTTGCTAGAAGTTGCAGGGTTTACATTAACTTTAGTATTTGAAATGAGATTGTTTGATCCGTCTGCATTAGTCTTAAATATATTAATTTGATATTCACCTATTTTATAATCAAAATTTTGAATATCAACATTATCTACATACTGACCACTGGAATCTTTTGTCATCCCAAACCATTTCGCTGTATTTACTCCATCTTCAGTTCTCCAGACAGCATAAAATATCCCTTGAACATTTGGGGAATTTCTCGCATATAGGTCGAAATTAGATTTATATGTATTTGTTTCACTAGTCCTGACATCTAAATAATTAACCTTAAGCTCGCCGAGAAAGTACTCTGCTTTCACACTCGTTTGTCCTGGATAATTCGCGATTCCATTTTGATAAACAGTTATTGTGTATTCACCTGTGGCGTTAGAAAAATCGTTAAAATATACTTTTGAAGACCAGCGATACACATTACTACTATCTTTTTGCATTGAGTACCACTTTGCCGAATTTGACCCTTCCGAGGTTTTATAAACAGCAAAATAAGGACCAGTATCAATAGAATTATCCGCTTTATGCCACCCCATATACCATATATCACTCGCCGATACTTCAAAATAATCTTTTGTTGTATTGGTACTATCAACAACTAATTTTCCATTGCTAGTAATAGTATTAACTTGAGCCTGTGCTGAAAATGAAAATAAAATCATACAAAAAGTTAGTAATAAAAATGACAAGCATATTCTTTTTGACATAATAAAATTCCTCCCACAAGTTAAGAAAAAATATGCAGCAAATACAGATAACTATCATTATATTTGTAATGGAACATTATGTATATGTAGTTAAGGAAGATTTTCCTTGATGTAAAAAACACCCTGCCATTACTGACAGGGTTAAATATGAGGAAGGTTATTCTGCTGAATATTCATCCACACTAAACGTGAGGATCTTATCAAAGATTAAATAATCTTTACGGGCGCTAAAGGGCCCTTTATTATTGTTATGTTTGTTGATCGCATACTTGGCAGGCCCTGCTCCAGCATCTCTTGCATCATACCAATTCAAGAAAGCACTGACCTCTTCAGCCGAAAGATCATATTCTTTATCAAGACCAGTTGTTAGTGTAATAGTAAGTATAGCACGTTCTCCTGAAGCTTCTGGATCGGGCTGATTAACCTTTTGCGGGGTAGCTGATGCTTCATTTGAATTCAGGCTTTCACTATTTCCATCCGTTGCTGTTACAACGTAATAATAAGTCATACCATTGATAACAGTATTATCCGTGTATGAGTCACCTGTAACATTGGGAGCGATTGAAGTGTATGGTCCTCCTGTATCGGTAGCACGCTTTACATTGTAACCAGTTGCACCTGTAACAGGTGACCAAGTTAGATCAACCACCTTATTTTTCCCTACTGCAACTAGATCTATTGGAGCTTCTTGTTTAGAGCCGATTAGCTCCATCTCACCTACCATAATACAATAGCTGTTATTTCCAATATTATTGATCAATTGGATTCTCCAATATCTGAAACTACCAGTTGGTTTCCATACAAATTCTTGAATAGTCTCATTTCCTAGTGCAGTACCTGAGTATTGTTTTTCCCAATTTGAATTATCATTTGAGGCTTGCACAACAAAATCCTTCATATCATATGCATATTCATAGGATAGATCAGCCTTATACTTCAACTTTGAAATGGATTGTTCCTTACCAAAATCAACAGCTATCCATTCGTTTTTTGTCGTATTAGTAGAAAATCCTGCATTATTTTCGATCCAAACATTATCAAATGCTTTCTCAGGGCCAAAGTTCCGGGTATCGCCAGGTCTATTCCAAAAACTACTTGCCGAAAACGCAGAATTTGGTAACCCATCCGTTAAGTCTACTTCTCCAGCAGCATCAGCAAACGCATGATTTTTAAATCCAAACATTGATAGTACCAAAGTAAGAGAAATTACCATCTTAATCATTACACTTTTCCAACGTTTCAAAAAATCCATCTCCTTTAATATGTATACATCAAGCCTACACCATATAAAGGCGAACAAACAGTCTGTTTCTCTACAGAAATTTACAATACACTTAAGAGTTAATGAGGTAAAATGTGGAATAGATTAAGATGTTACCCTTAAAGAATTGCACGAAATTAGGACATCGGTAAATTTGAAAGGATTTATGATGGCAATAATTCCAGAACTTAAGGATGTTCATGTTTTTGCTGAAGGAGATGTGACCGGAGATTTTTGCGTATCCTTAGTTTTAGACATTGGTCCTTCAGATGTTTTTGGTGCTGATCAATTCTATGCTACAGTTGGGACTGCTCAAGGGATCTCGGATTTTCTTAGAACCATGTCATTTATAATTTGTAGAGGTTTTGTGGTAGTTCCTGAATTCAACTTAAAAGCCATTAAAGATTGTATTCAAGTTAGAATTTCGGAATGTGCTAAGGATGACTGGGAACAAACTGCATTGTCAATTAACAGGCTTTTTCCTTGGGAATATGATAAAATGAAGGATTATAAATTTTTTTCGCAAAATTAATAAAAGATTTATACCCGTAAGTACTTTGGTGTTTATTGTAAAATGCATAGTATTATCCCTCTTATTCTGATAGACTATTTTTGCTAATTATTATCAGAATAAGGGGCTGTTCATAATGATGTTATTTATTTGGGGATTTATTGTAGTGCTCATTATCGGTATTATTTTTGGAGCAAAAAAAGGAATTAAACAAGGGAATGAGCTAAAAGAACAAACCCAAAACATCGGAGCGTTACAGGGGGTATTCGCAGAACATGTGGAGGGACTTGGCATTGGAAGTGTCGAGTGCAAAATTTTTAGATTTTCTGATCGTGTGCTTATTGATTCAGGCAGACAAAGATTTGAAATATATCTTGCGCAATTCAGAGCCGCTGAAGTTAAAAGTGCGCAAGAATTGATCGATAAAAGCAAAAGCGTTGTGGGTCGTGCAATGATTGGAACGCTTCTTGTACCTGGGTTAGGAACGATTGTCGGAGGTATGTCCGGAATAGGAAATAAAAAGAAAACTAGTCACTATATGATATTTAACTTTATAGATGCTCATGGTGAGTTGTCAGCTGTAACTTTTCAAGACACTTTTGCATTTGGTATGAAGGACTTCTGCCAAGGCTTAAATCATTCTCTGCCGACCGGCGAGTCCAGTGTCGTAAGACTGTAACCCATAGCCCGCCGACCAGTTAAGGTTGACGGGCTTCGGCCTATACTTTCGGACTGAACGCCCGGCCCTACTTTCAATCCACCACTAACACCCGCGGCAAAGCACTCTGAATAGACTTGGATGCTGCCCAGCAGCCCAGGCCTGCGGCGATGACACTTAAGGGAATCATCGAGGCTATACCTCCCCCGTTCATGATCAGCGGAACTTTAACAATCCCGTAATCCGACAGGATAACGTTCAGCAGTGGTGGCAGGCCTAATAAGCCTAAAGGTATCCCTACCAAAGCTCCGATCCCCGATACGACCAGGATTCCGGTGGTTTCCGACAGTCGGATCTGGCGGGAGGTCATGCCGATGGACTTGTAGATGCCGTAGGTGCGGCTCTCTTTCTTCATATTAATCCGGCAGATACTGTAGATGATTACGAACGTAATGATGATGAATAACAGCGCCATAACGGATACTGGCAGCACGATGATTTTGACCGCTTGGGAGAATACCTCATCCACCAGCGAAGCCTGACTGGCGATTCCGATTACACTGCCGTACCGCTCTTGCAATTCATTCACGAATGAATCGGTTGAAGTCCCCTCATGCAGATTCATGAAAGTGGTGTTCATCGCACTTCCATAGCCCGGATTACTAGTTCTGATGACGTCGGCGGTAATCCGCCCCGAATTAGACATGTTCGCGATTGCCTGGTAGATCCCGGTGACGGTCAGCGTATGTTTTTCCCCTTCAATATAAATATCCGTTGTATCGCCTGCTTGGATACCTAGCGTTCTGGCAACATTCACACCAACCGAGATTTCATTGGCAGACACAGGGTTCTGTCCCTCCACATTCTCATAGCCTATTTCATCATAGCTCCCATCCGCCACCGTCAGTAAGATCCCCATCGTATCCTGCTTCATGGCAGCCCCATCCTTCTGGGGAACCGGCACAACCGCATTGGCATCCCCGTACCGCGAGTAATTCTTCACCCTTGGATCAGAGAGGACTTCTTCTTGCAGCTGTTCAAAAGTCATTTTAGCCGGGTTATCGATTCTGATGGACAGATCGGCCGAATCATACCCCCATTTGGCAATGGTTCCATGGATAGAAGCAATGCTGTATACGAACAGGAACCCGAAGACGAGTACAGCGGTGGACAACGCCGAGATCAGCACAATCAGCAGCGAACCCCGGATATTCTTGGTGACACTTCTTAGCCCGATAATCATTGAAGTCGGAAGAGCGCCCAGTTGCAGGAGCTTTCTTTTCCATGTTCCAGTTCCTCCTGATTGGTGGGAGTACTCCTTCTCGGACATGCCGTAACGAACGGCTTGGGCAGGCTCCACATGACGCGCCTTATTCGCGAACAGCAGGGCCGAGAGGAGAATAACCACAACGACAGCCGCGCCAGTCCACAGACCTGTACCTGAAAATACATCGTTCATCCCTAATGAACCTGTGTTGAGATAAGCCATAGAACCCGCAACAATGGTGCCGGAGAGGATATTGCTGACCAGCATCCCCGGGATGACCGAGACGAGCGCCAGGAAGGTATATTGCGCAACATAAGCCATAATGACTTTACGGGAGGATAATCCGACAGATTTGATAATCCCGATCGTTCTGTAGTTAGAGAGAATGGCATCGGCAATCGTGAATCCCAAGGTATACAAGGCTACACAGATCATGACAGCAGCCAGAAAAATCATCACGAAGCTGATCACCTGGTTCGCAATCATATAATAGGAAGACAAGCTCTCGAAGTCTTTGACCGACTCCAGATAGGGGGTCCCCAGATACTGTTCGAATCTCTCCCAGTAGGCTCTCTGTTGACTGTAATCCTCAAACCGTAGTCCGGTCATATACTTATCTTCGCCCGGCAAAAGGGTCATATGCTTAGTATAATCCTCATGATTCAGCCAGATTCTCCCGCTCGTCGCAAATGGCGAACAGTAGGAAATATCCACGACGACGGCCGCAACGTTCAACCGGATGGTCCCTTCATCTGTCTTGAATTCAACTGAATCGCCCACATGAATATCATTGGGATACGCCAGCGAGGTGGGAATCCAGGCAGTTCCTGCTTCCGGTGTGCTCTGTTCTTCCCCTTCCACGAACTGCAGCCGGTCCACGGGAAAAGGTCCTGTTGGCGCATCCATCATGAACAAGTCCACATTGGGGATCTCTTTCAAGGCGTGAGACATACTAGACAGATAGCGGTAGCGCATCAAATCCGAGACCGTTACGCCTTGCTCCTCCTCCCACCATTTATGTACCTCGACCGGATCATGGAGGCCATTCTCCATCTGTAATATTTGATGAGCGCCACGGGACTGTTCATGCATACTCTCATACATCCGGTTGGTGTTGTTCAGAACGGATATGGCGGTTGAGAGGAGCAGGGCTGCCAGCATGATGATGATCGCAATGAAGCTGTTTTGTACTTTTTTATGCTTCAGGTTCGTCCAGCATAGTTTCCATACCGCATACATCCGCTACCTCTCCTCCCCTGACATGAACATGAAAATTTGGTTTTCTCTCGCTTTCAACTGATCCGGTGCATATTTGCCTAGCTCCAGAATTCCGTCGATTGTGCCGTCTTTGACCAGGATTAACCGGTCCGCCCTGCACGCAGCCTGGATATCATGCGTCACCATAACGATCGATTGATCATTCTGGTTCATCTCCGTCAACAGATCCAGAATCACTGCGCCCTGCTCCTGGCTTAATGCCCCTGTAGGCTCATCCGCAAAAATCACCTCCGGCGAATTGATGAGCGCCCTGGCAATCGCCGCTCTCTGCTGTTGTCCTCCAGATACCTGGGACGGCAGGCGTCCGGCTTGTGCCCCGATCCCCATCTGGTGCAGCAGGCTTAATGCCTGCTCGTTCACCCCGCTTTTGCTGCGGCCAGCCACGTACCCCGGGAAAGCCACATTCTCCAGCAAAGTGAAATCAGGAACCAGATTGATCGATTGATATACATAGCCGATTTTGTTGGACCGGAAATCCGTAAGTTCCTTCTCTGTGTATGCATCAATTCGCTGTCCCTTGAACATCACTTCTCCGGAAGTGATCCCGTCCAGACCGCTGAGGAGGTAGAGCAACGTAGATTTCCCCGAGCCTGAGCTGCCCATAATCACCGTAAAGTCACTTTGGTATACTTTGAGATTAATGCTTTTGGCGGCGAGATATTGTTCATGGCCTGAGGAGTAAACTTTGCATAGATCAACAGTCTTGATTAAGACTTCTTTCCTGGGATTCTGTGTTATCACACAAGGCCGCCTCCTAAAATCAATCTTATTCTTCTTCCTGCTCTTCACCTAAATACTGTTACTGTTCGATCCTAAGATTGCCAGTGTCAGAGATAAGCTTGACAAGTGGCCCTCCTTCACCGATATAACCGTCCTTATAACCCGGAAGCGTCACCTTAACGGTTCCAGAATCCGCAGAGAATTGAGTACGGAGCGCTTGAGGCGCTTCTGTTGTCTGGATGGTAATATCTCCAGTATCTGAGGTAGCATGGATATCTTGAAGGATGCGCTCAAGCGAGGCGGTGATTTCACCAGTATCCGTTTCCGCATGAATGATCCCCTCCTCTATCTCCAGCTTGATAGAACCCGAGTCGCTTACCACCCGGTATTCCTTCGCCAGGACGGGGCCGACATCAATTCTTCCGGAGTCCGTTACCACCTGCAGCTGGTCTAGCCGGGTCGCAGGAACCCCAACCGTGAGCTTAAGCTCCGTATAGATGTCAAAAAAGCGGAAGCGGTTATCCTGAACAACCTTAATGCTGGTTTGTCCCCGATCCTGAGTGATGTGCAGCTTGTAATCCTTCATTAATGCCTTGGTCGTCTTCCCGCCTAAGGTTGCCTTGATTTCATCTCCCTGAATGGGAACCACATCAATCGTTCCAATCTCGTTTTGAAGAAGAACGCTGGTGGTCTGGTCCATCCGCACAGGTTGTTCAACCGATAGCTCATGCAAATTAAATGGTGAATTGCCTAACAGATACAGCACTACATTTCCAATGACTCCGGCAGCAATCAGGAGCAGAGCAAGTCTGGTTACGTTCCGGGATCTATTTTTCAAAAGAGGTCACATCCTTCTTAATAACTGTCAGATTATACTTCAGGTACCGGATCACAAGATGGTAATACAGCCGGGTGAGCTTTAGTGTTCCAAGGGCTACTAGCAGTCCCACACCAACCAGGCCCAGCATCAGAAAAATGCTATTGATAGACAACGTGACCGACTGATACTGAAGAATTAAAAGAATCGGAGAAATAAGCAGGCAAATGGCAAAGACGAACACCCCGGCAATCACAGTCAAAGAAGTGATAAAAGGCAGCAGAACGATAACTAAGTTGAACAATCCTAAGCTCACCGTTGCCATAACCGCTCTCGTAACGCTTAAGAGCGTTGGGGATTTGTCCGCTCTCTCAATTTGCGACTGGGTCAGTAGTTCACGGGCGATCAACCGGGGATGGCCCAGCTTGGAGATCACTTCTGCTTCAGACCGCCCGCTTAGTTGGGCAAACTCGAAATGCTCCCGGAATTCACCCATAAGATCGGCACATTCCTCAGGAGGAAGCAGCTTCAGATAACGTGCCAATTCATTCAGATAGGCCTCTTTATTCAATCCGATCCCCCCCAATGATCTCCTGCACTCCTATGGCAAAAGCATTCCATTCCTCTATCATGTCGTTCATGACTCTCCTTCCCTCATCGGTAATCTTATAGTACTTCCGGGGCGGCCCCTCGCCCGATTCAGATAAATAGGTGGAAAATAACCCTTCCGTAGCCAGTCTTCTTAATAACGGATAGATCGTGCCCTCCGCTATGGCGAATTTCTGCGAGATCTGCTCCACAAGCTCATATCCGTAACGGTCCTTCTGCGATGTTAAAACAAGAACACAAAGCTCCAGCACACCCTTCTTGAACTGAACATTCAATACTTATCACCACGCTTTATTTAGTACTGTGTAATACACAGTAGTTACTAATACAAAGATTACCATCCACTACTGTTTAATGCAAGGTAGTTGGAGGTAATAGTTGTATTTCACGTTTACTCATAATTTTCTCACTCCTTAACATTAATCCTTCATATGATTTTTTTAAGCTATGGGCATATGCCGTGATGGATATAGGTTATAGTCCATAGACTGTTGACGAGATAGTATTTGAGGAGGTTTACCCATGGAAACGAATTATCAACAAGTTGCCTGGAATTGTATGAATAAATATGTTGGTATTACTACAAGCGATGGTCAGTCTCACGACGGGTTTGTTGCTCATATCGATCAGAACTATATTACACTTGCCATTCCCACCAATGAAATGGTGGGCCAGATGAACGGAATGCCTGCTAACGCAACAACCTACAGACAATTCGGATACTATCCGGGTTTCTACCCGCGCCGCCGCTTTTATCCAAGACCGATCCCCTTTGGTGCCATTACAGCTTTGTACTTGCTTCCATTTTTTATTTAATAATGATTAGGGAATTCGTTATTGCATGGGCATCCGCCCAGTTCTTTATGTGGGCATTAGCATAGGATGATGTATAACCATTCGGGAGGTAACAAAGTGCTGAATAATCAAATGTATCCAATGCAGCAACAAATGCCGCAAGCAATCATGGTATATCCTATTGACCCCTACGTAGTCGAAACCTTAATGTCTGTAAAAGGTAAACAGGTAGTGCTCGAAACCACTCGCGGAGGGATTAGCGGCTGCTTAGTGGAAGTTAAGCCAGACCACGTTGTATTGGATACCAGGGGCCGGAAGTTTTTCGTACGAATCTGCGAGATTGTCTGGATCATGCCAGAATAGATTTCTGTGAAGGAGCTACGATAGTAGAGATCCCCTCAGTGTTACCCTAGCTGGGCGAGGATGGCAGCCGCCTTATGATCAGACATGCGCTTGAGGCAGGAATCAACTTATTCGATACCGCTAATTTGTATTCGCACGGAACCAGCGAGGAAAGTGTCAGCAGGGCGCCTCCACCATGAGAACTTGGCAGTTCGCCAAGGCCCTGCATCTCCAGAAACAGAACGGTTGGACCCGCTTCATCTCCATGCAACACAACTACAACTTAATCGCCCGCGAAGAAGAAAACGAGATGATCCCGCTCTGTGCCGACGAGGGGATTCAGACCATGGTCTTCAGTCCGCTGTCGCGTGGGGTTCTGGCCCGGCCTTGGGGCGCACAAACAGCCCGCATGGCCGCAACCGTTGGACATGAGGTTGCGATTCCGGGTGGGGGGAAGTGAATTGAACGGAGCAAGAGGCCCATGCGGGGTTGCATGGGCCTCTTGCTCCGTTCTCTTTAATTAGGGGTCCTGACCCTTGAAGACCGATCCGATTACATTCAAGAAGCTTGCGTCGCATACAATCGTGCATAAATGCCGCCGCTACGCAGCAGTTCCTCATGCGTACCCGTCTCGGCAATCTCTGTGCCCTCCAGCACGACGATCTGGTCGGCATGACGGACCGTCGATAGGCGATGGGCAATCACCAGTGTTGTGCGATCCTTCGATATTTCGTCCAGCGCCTGCTGGATCTCTTGCTCGGTCTTGGTATCCAGCGCCGATGTCGCTTCATCCAGAATGAGAATCGGTGCATTGCGAAGAATTGCCCGTGCGATCGAAATCCGCTGCTTCTGCCCTCCGGACAGTCTCACACCGCGTTCACCAATCACCGTATCGTAGCCTTGCTCCATCTGTGCTATGAAATCATGCGCTTTCGCCGCCTTCGCTGCGGCCATCACATCTTTCCCGGTCGCATCCGCCCATCCATAAGCGATATTATCATACACCGTGCCGTCAAACAGGAAGGTATCCTGCAGCACCATCGAGATATTGTCACGCAGGCTGGAGAGCGTCACATCACGAATGTCGATGCCATCCACTTGAATTGAACCGGTCTGCGGGTCGTAGAACCGGTTAACGAGACTGGCCAATGTCGTCTTTCCTACACCGGTTGTACCTACAAGCGCCACCGTCTTTCCAGGCTCAATAGTCAGGTTCAGCCCTTCTAGTACAGGAGCACCATCCGGATATACGAATGTGACATTCTGAAAGGATATCTGTCCTTGTATACGCGGCAAATGGACTGCATTTCGCTTCTCCTGTATGTCTTCCTCCTCTTCCAGCACATCATATACCCGTTTAAGACCAGCGGCGGCTCGCCCGGACATTTCCACTAAGCTGGAAAAGGACTTTACCGGTTGATAGAACATACCCAGGTAGGCGATGAATCCAATGATATCAGCAATACTTACCTCGCCTGTTGCCATCAATCTGCCGCCTAGTATCACGACAAGCACGGTACCCAGCGCGGTCACAAATGCCAACAACGGCACAGAGGTCTCATAGAACAGACTGGCACGCAAATAGGTCTTCGTATGTTTCATAGCCAGACGGGAAACGTTGCCCCGCTCCTCCTCCTGCCGATTGAAAATTTGGATTTCCTTCATGCCCGACAGGTTCTCCTGCACCTTGCCAGCAATCTCTCCCCGCGCCTTGGAATTCTCTCCCCATAGCGGTGACAATCGTTTGCTTTGCCATACCGTGATCGCAAGCAGCAACGGAATTGTGATCAGACTGATCAGTGCCAGCTTCACATTGATCGTCAAGAGCAGGATGCCTACTCCGATAAAAGTCAGCCCGTTGATGATAAAGTCAGGAATGGCATGGGCAATGTAAATTTCCGCTTCCATCGCATCATTCACAACGCGCCCGGTCAGGTCACCCGTCCGGCTTCGATGGAAATAGCGCAGGCTCATTTGCTGATATTTGCTATATAATCTTGTTCTTAAATCTGCCACATAATGAAGTGCCGCATAATGGTTCATATAGCCGGCCAGTGATGTTCCGATGGCTTGCAGACAGGTGGCTCCAAGCAGCAACAGACCAATCTTCAGCGCTTCCGCGGCAAACCGGCTGCTGCCTTCGGTCGCCAATTGTGTCAACGAGCGGAGCGCCCAGGGCAAATAAAACCCGGCAATCGTGGCCATCACGATACCGGCAAATCCAATGCCTAACTGCAGCCAGTATTTCCGTGCGCCCATCAGGACACGCCATGCGGTTCTCATGTGGCAATCGACTCCTTCTGTTCCTCAGCTTGCAGGAATCCTTGATCTGCTGCTTGGTCTCTACGCTTATCACGCAATAGCTCGTACGTCACATACACCGGCCGCCCTGTTCGCGGTTCCAGCATAATCTCGGCATCAATAGCAAACACCTCACGCAGCGTCTGCACCGTCATTACACGCTCTGGCGAGCCATGCTCCACCACCTGGCCCTCACGAATCGCCACCATATAGTCGGAGAAGCGTGCTGCCAGATTCAGGTCATGCAGCACCATCACAATCGTCACCTGCTGACTGCGATTCAGTTCATAGAGCAGTTCCAGCACTTCGAGCTGATGCGCCAGGTCCAGATAGGTGGTGGGTTCATCCAGCAGGATCAGATCGGTCTGCTGGGTGAGCGCCATCGCAATCCATACGCGCTGACGCTGACCGCCGGAGAGCGTATCGACCTCACGATGCTCAAACGCTGTAAGCTGTGTAACCGATAGCGCCCAGGTGACTACTTGCTTATCCTCTTTGGAGAGCTTGCCGAAACCCCGTTGATGAGGAAAACGCCCATAGGCGACTAATTGGCCGACCGTTAAGCCGCTCGGTGCGGTTGGCGTCTGCGGCAGAATCGCCATCTGCTTGGCGACTTCCCTGGTGGACAGTGTGCGGATATCGGCACCATTCAGATAGACCGTACCATTATTCGGCTTGAGCAGCCGGCCGACTGCCTTGAGTACGGTTGATTTGCCGCATCCATTGGGACCAATAATCGAGGTGATCTGTCCACGCGGAATCTGCAAATCCAGTTCTTTGACGATAAGTGTGTCATTATAGGCAATATCAATTTGCTCTGCTGTAATACTTTCCATGACGTCCTCCTAATTGGCCTTCGCTAGTAGATAAAGAAAGTACGGAACACTGATGACCGTAATGACGATTCCCGTCGGCACATCTCCCCCCAGGTTAACCGTGCGCGTAATCGTGTCAGCCAGCACCACGACTAATCCGCCGGTCAGGCTGGCAGCCGGAATGAGTAATTTGTGATCAGGCCCGACCAGTTTCCTTGCCATATGCGGAGCGATCAAGCCAACGAAGAAGAAGCTCCCGCCAACAGCTACACTGCCAGAGGATAAAGCAACAGCAGCGATCGACAACCCCAAAAACTGCCGCTTCACGGAAAGTCCCAGCCCTTCTGCCGTCTGATAGCCCAGATGGAGGGTGTTCAGCATCCGGGACTTGTAGAAAATATAGCCGATTATAATCAAGACCCATGGTGCCAGTACGGCAATATAGCGCCAATCAGCGCCCCACAAGCTCCCCGCCAGCCAATTCAGCATGAAGTCCATCTGCGAATCATCCAGCTTGAGTGTCAGAAAGGTGGTCAGCGCCCCATACCCGCTTCCGAGTGCGACCCCGGTTAAGATCAGACCGATTGGCGAGAGGTTTCGCCCACGGTGATACGATAATAAGAAGATCAATCCCGCCGCCAGCAGGCCGCCAACAAAGGCCAGTAGCGGCAGGGCAATGAAGGAACTTTTTCCTGCCGATGCGATGAATACTACGAAGAACAGGACAAACAAACCCGATCCTGAACTAATCCCCAGTGTCCCCGGACTAGCCATGTCATTGCGCAGCAAGCTCTGCATCACGACCCCAGCCGCGCCCATTCCCAGACCTACCAAGATCGACAGTACGATTCGTGGCATTCGAAAATCGAACAGGATCAGATTTTGCTTACCGGTGCCGTTACCAAGGAGGACATTCAGCACTTCTAGCGGTGAAAGATTCATCTTGCCGGAATTCATGCTAATGACAGCAAACATAAGGATAAGCACCATAAGCACTACATTGACGAGGATACCCCGTTGCACCGTATAACGTTGCTTGATCATTCGAATTCCCTCCTTTGCCTGCGGGCCAGGAAGAGAAAGTACGGCACACCAATGATCGAAAAGATAATGCCAATCGGTGTTTCGAACGGCCTATTGATCAAACGGCCAGCCAGATCGGCCGATACGGTCAGCAACGCACCATATAGCGCAGCAGCCGGAATAATGTACCTGTAGTCGACACCGACCATGTAACGTACAATATGCGGGGTAATCAGACCCACAAAACCGATTGGGCCAACCACGACAACAGCCAATCCAGTCAGCACGAGCACGGTAATTGTCGACAGTCCCTTGACCAGTCCGCTGCGGATACCGAGTCCACTTGCCACATCATCCCCCAGACTAAGCAGTGTAACAGAAGGAGCCAGCGCCAGCGCCAGCAGTACACCACCAACAAATAGAGGGGAGATAATCAGTAATTCCTCCCACTTGGCCCCGGCTGTACTGCCTGCGGTCCAGAATGCCAAGGCCCGGCCCAGGTTGTAATTGATCGCCAAATACTGACTGAGTGCGCCAAACAGCATGGAGATGGACAGTCCTGCCAGCACCAGCCGCTGAGGTGTCATCCCGCGCTTGCCCAGTGACGCGATGAAGTATGTGATCCCAGTCGCAAGTGCTGCTCCCAGACAAGCAAACAGCATCATCTGCCCATACGAATACCCCGGTAGGAAGGCCAGGCACAGCGCAATCGCGAATGCTGCCCCGGAGCTGATCCCCATCAGCCCGGAGTCGGCCAGCGGATTACGCGTTGTCCCCTGCATGATCGCACCACAAACCGCAAGGCTGCATCCGACGATCAGATCGGCTACGGTACGCGGAAGACGTAGGGTTTGAATAATTTGATGTTCAGTGAGCGTTGGATCAAATCGGAAAATAGCCTCCCATGCAGTCGCTAACCTCATATCAGCGGCGCCAAAGCTAATCGACGCCGCTGACATGAGAACCGTTAATCCAAGCCCTACCACCATGTACATGGTGAAGTTCACCGCCCCACGGCGATTTTGTTCAGGCTTGTTTTTCATCGTATTTCCAGATCCCCTTATTTAGCTAATGCCAGCAATTGATTGACAATATGATCAATCAACGCACTGGAAGTCATTATATCCGTGGACCAAGATAGCGATGAACCCACCGTTACGATCCGATGATGCTGCACAGCGGGTAGTGATTTCCAAACCGCATGATCAGCAGGAACTTCCGTATCTCCTAAGGCGATCAAATAATCCCCCATGTAAGCGGGCAAGACCTCCATTGAGATCTGTCCCCAATATTTATCTGCGTCAATAATATCAGATTGAACCTTTGACGGTGCCTTCATTTGAAGCTGATTATACATAAGCTCGCCAACCGCATGCTTGGCTCCTGCGATGGAGTTCGTTTTATCACCGAATTCTCCCATAGTAATCGTCACGTCTGCAAGGCCGGCATTCTTAAGGGATAGCTTCGCTTCTTCGATTTTGTTAGCATAAGCACTCAAAACAGCCTCAGCCTCTTTCGGCTTATTCAGAACATTGCCAATAAAATGGATACGCTCTTCTGTAGTCATATCACCATAAGGGACATAAATGGTCGGGGCAATTTTGGATAAATCCTCATAATTCTCTTCGCCCCATGCTAATATGATCAGATCAGGCTCAAGAGTCATGACATCTTCCGGCTCCATCTTTATGTTAATTGAATCTTTAATCTCGGTAGAATACACCGCCTCTGTCTCGCCTTTTGTTGCTCTCGCCACACCATGAGGAGTGACACCCAAAGCTACCACATCACCAACCAGATAATCGACTACAACACGCTGAGGGTTGCTAGGCACCTCAACATCACCCTTTACTGTAGATATCGTTCTGGTCTGCGAGACTGCTTCTGAAGCCTTCGTCTCCTGTACTTCCGGTTGTGTCGTCTGCCCGGTCTCCGCAGACGGATTCACCGTTCCCCTATTATTCGCTGGCGTCCCCGACGTACATGCCGTCAGCAACAGCATCAGGCTCATCGCCGCCACAAAGATCATTTCTTTACTTCGTACTTGTCCAAACATGCTTGATTCCCCATCTCTATAAGACTTGACTAGACTCGCCAGTTCCCTCTCATTGTAATGAAGATGAGAATCATTATCAATACCATCAACCTGCATGGATGGTGCGTTTATTTTCCGGTAATCACTCGGCGTCATCTTGTAATACTTCTTAAACATCCGAAACAGGTTCTTCTCATCAGCAAATCCAGATCCTGTTGCTATCTCTTTAATGGTTGCCTCTGTATACTTCAAGTCATGACAGGCAGCTTCAATCCTTCTCTGAATGAGGTACTCTTGTAAGCTCATCCCTTCCTTCTTTTTGAACAACCGCGTTAATTGCCCGCCACTGATCCCAAACATAGCGGCAATGTCCTGGAACATAATCGGCTCCCTGTAATGTTTATCAAGATATATTTTGGCAGAGCTGGCTGGAAAGGGCTGGAGATAGCGAATCTCGCCCCCCTCAAAATCTCTGTACACCCTATGAATCAATTGATATAGAAACCCCTTGGCCTGAAGCTGATCCATCGCTTTGCCGCGGTTCCAGTCATTTAACATTTGTTGAAACCAATCGAGCAGCAAAATGGGATTACTTGGTGTATAACCAAACTGTTGAACAAATGGATTGACTTGCTCCAGTAATTGCAGCAGGTGCTTCTTGTGGAAAAGAGGGGATTCCGCTTTATAAAAGACCATAAAGGTCTTCACACTCTCCCTTTTAGGCCAAATACTGAGCAGGCTCCCCTTCCCGCCATGAACTAGACCGAAGCGTTCCATTCCAAATGTCGTTTCATTCAGTTGAATTTGCGCTTCCCCTCCACAGGCATAGATAAACATGCTGCTAGGCATTTTATACTGCTCCAAAGGGTATGCGGACGCTATATTCTGAAAGCGTACATCTATTAATGTAATGATCGAACGTGTCCAAATGCGGGCCATCGTATCGATCATCTCCGGTGTAAATACCTTGCTAGCTTCTGCTTCTTCCTGCATCAGTCCGCGCTCCCCCATCTCACTTGTCCCAATTGATATACCGATCCTAAAATGATTTTGATTATCATTATCATAATGATCAAGGTAAGTATATCATCATTAAGTGACATTGGGGGAGCAGACAACGGACGTTATGCTTTGGATTCCAAAGCATCTCAGGTAGCTCTGGCGAATTGTTACAAAAGAAATATCCATTTTGTCTACAAATATCCAAATGTTTAAATTGATCGTAATTTGTATTACTGGTAATGTTTGGAGAGAAAGGAGGACATTCTGTTTGATTTTTGTAAGCGCTTAACTAAATAATGAATAAAATGAAGGAGGATTACTCGAATGCATGTGAATGAATGGAAAAGAGCTAAAACACCCTTTATTCTGTTTCTGTCCCTTCTGCTGATTGTCCTGTCCTGTGGAGGATCTGGCTCCAAGAGCTATGCCGCTCCGCTCAGTCTCCTTAACGGGATTCAGTTCAAGGATACTTCAGGCAATCCGGTTAATGCGCATGGCGGTGGAATGATCAAGTCTGGCAGCTATTATTATTGGGTTGGGGAGAACCGGGATGGAACGAACTATGTATCACTTTACCGTTCAACAGACCTGAAGAACTGGGAATTCCGCGCGAATATACTATCCAAGAGCAGCGCCTCAGAGCTTGCAACCGCCAATATCGAACGCCCCAAGCTTCTTTATAATGCGGCAACCGGAAAATATGTGCTATGGGCGCATAAAGAAAACGGGGTAGATTACGGAGAAGCAAAAGTCGCTGTTGCCTCAGCCTCCAATATCGAAGGTCCGTATACGTATCAAGGCAGCTTCAGGCCTCTTGACTACGATTCCCGTGATATGACGGTATACAACGATAACGGCACCGCTTATCTGATATCAGCCACAAGAGTGAATGCCGATCTTAACATTTATCGTCTGACTCCGGATTTTCTGGGCGTGGAATCACTGGTCCAGACCCTGTGGGCAGGTTCATACCGTGAAGCTCCTGCTATGTTCAAGCGGGGCTCTACCTACTTCCTGATCACTTCCGGCGCAACAGGCTGGACTCCTAACCAGCAGAAATACGCAACCGCTTCCAGCATAAGCGGAACCTGGAGCGCCCTCTCCAATGTCGGAGATTCACGCGCTTCCGAGTCACAAGCCGCCTATATCATTCCTGTTGAGGGTAGCTCATCCACGTCCTATCTATATATGGGTGACCGCTGGGCCGGAGCCTGGGAGCGTCCCGCCAATGAATCCAAATACGTATGGCTGCCGTTGACATTCCCTTCATCGACCACCCTCTCCATGTCATGGTACCCGCAGCTTAACATCGATAGTGCAGCAGGAACGGTCGCAGGAACTCCTTTCACGGTAGACAGCAGCCTCACTTATGAGCTGATTAACCGCAAAAGCGAAAAGGCTTTGAACATTAGAGCGAGTGCAACAGCAAATGGTGCAGATGCCGAACAATGGACCGATACTAACTTACCGAGTGAACGTTGGACGCTGATCGACGCTGGCGACGGGTACTATAAGCTTAAGAACACCAACAGCGGATTGATTCTTGGCCCTGAGAATGGCACTACGACCGATGGAACAGTCATCGAACAGTGGTCAGACGGGGGTTGGACCAGCCAGCACTGGCAGCTGATAGATGCGGGCGGCGGCTTCTTCAAGCTGAAGAACCGCGCTACCGGCAAATTGATAGACGTCTCCTCCGGCGCACTCACCGACGGTGCCAATGTGATTCAATGGAGTGACAACAACGGCTTGAATCAACAATGGCAAATCGTCGTGGCCAATTAATAAATGGTACTGCTTCCTTCTCCAGCGTTGTGGTCACTATGATTGATCGCGTTGTAGCGTTCACGGAGCGTCCATTCAAGTCCACACGTTGATCTTTCTCAAAAAAAGGAGGCGTCACAGAAGCCATTACATGGCTTTTGGGACAGCCTCTTCTTTTGGAAAAGCCTTCTGTGGACTCGCTGTTACTGCTTTATCTTTTTGCTCTGCCCCAGAAATTTCTTGTTGTTCCCCTGAAGCCGGAGATCAGGCTGGCGACTAACCCAAAGCCGTAGACTACCGCTCCGAATCCATAAGCCACTCCGTAGCCACCGAGATGATCAATCATCCACCCTGTCATTCCCGGACCCAGCATTTGACCTACCGCATAGAATATTGAGATAAATCCGATGGCAGTTGGAACATACCGAGGATTGACTTGTTTCGCAGCCTTCAGCTGAATTAATGTAACCAGACCACCGATACTGGAGCCCCAAAGTACTGATGATAAGACGAACCCCGGAATACTGTGATTCAGAAGCGGGATGGTATCCCCTGCCGCCGCGCAAGCCCAAACCAGTATAAACATCCGGTTTACACCAAATCGGTCGGACAGACTGCCCCAGACAGGGCCGCCTGCAATGCTGAAGATGCCAGCTATGGCGTACACCAGACCGGCAGCGCGGTCCGAAATCCCTTCAGCCAGCATATAACCAGATTGATATAGATTGGGGACAAGATATGCTATACCCACTAGAAAATAGAGTACAGCCACCTGCATCAATGCTTTATTTTTTAACCACTTCGGTTTGTCTGTCTCCTTCACGCTCCCTACAATCTCGGGGTTTCTCAGGATCAATAAAGCCGCGATTAGCACAAATAGTGAGATAATACCGAACCCTAACCAGACCGCACGCCAGCCTAGAACGGGGAATTGAGCGATTAGTAAGGGTACTAAAAATCCGCTTAACAGCATCCCGATACCTGCACCACTTAGCAACATCCCGAGGACGATTCCCTTCTTGTCCGGGAACTGGCCCAGCATGAGGGACATAAGCGGAGTGAACACCAGTGCACTGCCCCCTCCGGCCAGGAACATGAACAGAGCCACCCAAATGAACGAATATGATCCGGAAAGGCCAAACATGCTGATGACAACAGCACTGCCTCCTGCCATAAGAACAGCTTTGCTACCCCAGCGGACAGCGAGTATACCCGATAACCCGACCGATGCCAGGTAACCTAGAAACATGATCGTGCCAAGCATCCCTCCCTGTGAAATTGACAATCCGAGTCCGGCCTGCATATAAGGCAAAACTAGCCCGTAGGCCATTCGCGCAAACCCTGTCGTGGTCACAATCATCAACATCCCGGTCAGTACAAACGGCCAGAAGGATGGGAGAGGGGCTGAATTGAAATTGGAATCAGAACTGTATTTCGAGCGCACCTGGGCACTCTCCCTTCTGTGAAAATATGAAAATAATTATTACTATAGTAAGGTTTTTCTGACGGCACCCTCTACCCCAAGATGGATTAAAATCCCCGTTTCACGGAATCCATGAGATTCTCTGTAATTTAACCATCCGATTTCATGAAAAAGCCCTTCAGTGGGTTCTGAAGGGCTTTTTCTATGCCTGGCAAGTCCATTTGCTTGTGAAGAGAGAGTTAACCGGTAAGTTGACAGTCCGTTCTAAATAAAAGTCTGTCATTACCATATTATATCCGGGAAGAATTTTCACGTAGTAATGCGCTGGGATTTACTCCGAATTTCTTGCGGAACGCCTCGGCAAAATGGCTTGGATTCGAGTAACCCACTGCGCAAGACACTTCAATGACGTTGGACTTGCCGGCTTGAAGTAGCTTTAAAGCCTGCTCCATCCTCTTCTCTCGTAGGTATCCAAAGATGGTGTTACCATACATTTCCTTGAAGCCCACCTTGAGCTTGTAATCATTCAAACCGACCATACGTGACAGCTGCAACAATGATGGAGGATTATCCATCTGCTGCAGGATTATTCGGCGCGCTTCGCCAACGCGCAACTGGGTCTCTTGGCTAAGCCCTGTCCGTTCCTCTTTTCCTTCAAGAAAAGTGCGGAGCGCCAGTTCCAGGAGTTCTAACACCGTATACTCCAGCTCAATATTATTCATCGTTCCATCTCTTAGGCTTGCTGCAATGTGGTGAAGCGAAGCACTGGCGGAAGCTGGCGGCTTCTCCTGAAGCAACCGATACGACTTTCCTCCAAGAAGGCTGTTAAAGTCAGCCTTTTGCACTCCCCCGATGGAGGTCATAAAATGATGAAACACGCCGACAGACATCCCGATGCCCAACATTCGAAAAGATTGTGCTTGGCCAAGCTCCAATCTCGCTTCCGGGGTATTAATCAGTTGCAAACTCCAATTGGCAGGCATGAACTCCTGACGAGCGCCAGGTACACTTATCTCCCTGCTACCCTCATAACAATACCCAAACTCTACCATTGGCGCGAGTGAATCTAGGCGTATATCATGGTTCTGGTACAGCTTATAGTCTGACATAACCATCTCCAACTCAGAGCGTGGGTACAACCGAAGTACCTGTCCTATTCCTGTCGTAGGGTGAAGCATATAGCTTGAACTTCCGGCTTGATGACCTCCTTCAAACTTTTCAAAGAAATGATTGAAATTATATTGAATCGAATTGTTCATAATTAAGCACTCCATGTGTTCTCTATATGATAATCATTCTCATTGTAATGAATAATTATCTTTTTGTCGAACGTTGAGGAGTTACTGGAATCTCTACTCTCCTTTGGCATCATGGACCGTCCGGGTAGCAATGCTTATTGACGTACTACTGCGTTAAGCTGCACAAGCAGCATGGACAATGCCTCTTCCGTAAGTTCTCCACCTGTAAACGGAATTAATGCCCTCAGAGGCATATACTTCATTGAGGCCTGTATCATCTCCCTAGAAATGGCGTCAGAGGATGCACTTTCGGCACTCTGTGGAGCCAATCCTTGAAGTTGGTCCAAGACTGCTAACGTCTTCGGATTCGAAAGCAATTCACCAAGGGCAGTATTCCGGTCATATGTCGGCACGATCTCCTCTGAAGTGGATACCACATGGAGCTTCGTCTGCAACGAGATGTCCCGCGAAGAGGAGCCTATTAGAATATCGAATTCTCCGCTCTCCACATGCCATGCTGTACGTTCAACACTGTAGTAGGCAAAACTGCGCTTGTCCAAGGTGAACGAAACGGTTGTTTCTTCTCCCGGTTCAAGAGCTACTTTGGCGAAGCCTTTAAGCTCTTTCTCAGGGCGGCTAACCTCAGACTCACAGTCATGAACGTACAACTGCACCACTTCCTTGCCAAAGATAGAACCCGTGTTTTTCACATTTACGGTGACGGTGAGCGTTTCGGTATCCTTAATTTCCGTCTGGCTCACTGTTAAGCCGGAGTATGCAAACCGGGTATAGCTTAAGCCGTAACCGAAAGGAAATAAAGGTTCAATATCCTTCATGTCATAATAGCGATAACCGACATACACCCCTTCCCGGTATTCGACACGGTCTCCATCGCCAGGGAAGAATAAATAGGACGGATTATGCTTCAAGGATTGCGGGAATGTCTCCGCCAGTTTGCCGCTCGGGTTGACATCTCCAAACAGCAGGTCAGCGATGGCTCCACCAGCTCCCTGACCACCCAAATAACCTTCCAGAACAGCCTTCACCTCACCCAACCACGGCATGAGAATAGGTGCTCCGTTGCATAGAACCACCACCACGTTAGGCTGAACTGCAGCAATGGCAGAAATAATCTCCTGCTGATTGACCGGTATATCCAAATGCGAACGGTCATATCCCTCTGATTCATAGCGGTCTGGCAAACCTACTACTAGTACGGCCACATCTGCAGCTTCTGCAGCCTTCACTGCTTCATCCAGCATAGACGGGTTCGCATCATCTGAGCCCTGATCGTAACCCTGCTTAAAAGAGATCGAAGCTTCAGACCCTGCGGATATCGAAATTTGTTCATAAATACTGTCCAACTGTGTCGGTCTGATATGAGAGCTGCCGCCACCTTGATATCTCACCTTCGTAGCCAGATCACCGATAACCGCAATCCGGCCACTTTTTCTCAATGGGAGAACTTGATCCTCATTCTTGAGCAAGACCATTGATTCTCCCGCAACCCTTCTCGCCAGCTTATGATGGGCTGTCCGATCATAACTAGTACCCTCACGCCTGGAATCGGCTGCTTTAAAGATGACATTCAAGAGCCTTTCCACAGCCAGATCAAGCTTCTCTTCTGATAATTCTCCTTGATTTACAGCTTTTATAATTTGCTTAGGTCCTTCTCCGTTAGAAGAAGGCATCTCCAGCTCCATACCGGCTACAATACTTGGCACAATTTCACTAACCGCAGCCCAATCGGAGACCACGATGCCTTCATGTCCCCATTCTTCTTTCAGAATCGTGGTCAGCAAGGTTTCATTTTGGGAGGCATACGTTCCGTTGACCTTGTTATAAGAGGACATCACCGTCCAGGGCTGAGATTGCTTTACCGCCTTTTCAAAACCGGTCAGATAAATTTCTCTTAATGTACGATCGTCGACAATGGCATCTGTTGTCATCCGCCGATGCTCCTGATTATTGACGGCAAAATGCTTCAGGGATGTGCCTACTCCCTGGCCTTGCACTCCTGCAATGTGTGCTGCAGCCAGTTCTCCCGTCAGATAAGGGTCCTCCGAGAAATATTCGAAATTACGTCCGCAGAGTGGGGAACGCTTGATATTGACGGCAGGTCCAAGGACGACCGCTATATCTTCAGCCTGTGCTTCCTTGCCGATGGCTTCACCTACACTCTGTACCAGATCACGATTCCAGGAGCTCGCCAGACCAGCAGCGGAAGGGAAGCAGGTAGACGGCACACTCTCATTAAGTCCCAGATGATCCGGTTCTCCCGCCTGCTTGCGGAGACCATGCGGACCGTCGGTTAATGTAATAGATGGAATGCCCAATCGGTCTACGGCTTTTGTTGACCAGAAGTTGGACCCGGAGCACAGCTCCGCTTTTTCGGTTAGGGTCATGTTACTTACTATCTTTCGAATATCACGTTCCATTAGTCTCTTCACTCCTCAATAATTAGTTAGGATTTTGTCCGGAATATATGATGGATTTGCTGATAATTTTGGCATTTAATTAATTTCTGAACCAGATTAGCATCATCCACTACTCGGACGAGAAGATCATACATAGTAGTCAAATCACCTGCCTCGCCATCTTTTGCGATACACAGCAAACAGATGAATTGTACAGGTTTTGATCCCCAGTTTACTGGCTTTTGCAGTGTACAGATTGCCCAAAAAGTATGTTCAGTTTGAGGTAAAATAGGATGTGGGATAGCTACGCTATTCCCAAATGAAGTTGGTGTCACCTCTTCTCTCTGCACAACAAGATCATAAAAATCCGGTCCAACCAGCCCCTTGTGCTGTAACTGATCACAAAGGAAATGTAAAACCTCTTCGCGGGAATTGAAATCACAGGATATAAATGTTAAATCTTCCTGTAGATACTCCATATTGTTGTCAGAAACACCTGTAATAGCCTGTTCAATCCTCATTAAATCACTATTTCCAAGCAGTGAATTAACATTAATGACCGGAACAGAGATATCAAGAGCTATGGGAACCGTACTGATAATCAAATCAATGTTATCCAGATCCGTGTGAGCCAGCTTATAATATCCGACCGTGTCGACAATATCCAGCCGAACTCCAAATTGAATACGCAATTTATGAAATAATAATCTGGCACTGCCCACACCAGAACTACACACGATGATACAGCGCTTCGGTGGATAAGATTCCCTCCTGCGTTCCATAGCCGCTCCAATGTGCAATGCCAGGTAACCAATCTCATTCTCAGAAACATGACGCCCCATCTTCTGTTGAATAACCATTCCAGCGATTACTCCACCTTGAAATGCTAATGGGTAGGTCGATTGGATGGATTCCAGCATTGGATTACGCAAGCTCATTCCATAGCGAATTCTATTAAGAGCAGGCCGAAGGTGTAGACACAGACTCTTCAGCAGTTCTGGATCACCGCTTATGCCAAGCTTAAGCTTGGACTCGATAGCCTTCATAATATCCATTGCATATTGATAGGTATCTTTATCCACCCAACGAGTAATCTCCCGTTCATCCGTTCCCACTGCGGATAACAGTTTGGTACCAAGCAGGTGCATTGTGATATACGTTATCTCAGTCTCTGGAAATTTTAGAGACAATAACTTTTCAATGTCAGTAACGATGGTTTTGGCAGCCTCGTATTCCTGCTTTTGTTCCATGAAATGATGCTCACCCGGTAATTCAATGATATTATGATCATTTTTAATCCGTTGACAAGCAATGGCAATATGAATAATCAGGTTGTTGAGTCCGGTGTCCGACAACTCTACACCGTAGTTCTGTACGTGCTTTGTGACCGAAGATCGAATGACGGTAAGATCATGTTCTAGAAATGAGAACAAATTAACGTACATAGAATCGGAATGAATGTTCTCGCGGTCGAATAAAAGTTCAGACATTCCAAACCGTATTTTCATTTCATCACCGCGTATTCTTAGCCCGTGATGAGGTTTTGCTTCAACCGTAATATGGTAAAGTTCAAGCTTTTTTTTAACCTCCTTGAGGTCGTTCTGCAAGGTGGATTTGCTAACATACATCATATCTGCCAATTCTTCCGAGCGAATGTACCCATTAGCAGTAAACATCAGATGTATAATTTTGTTAACTCTGTTATCTGGATTTGCATAATTAACGGGCTTCTCATCCCGAAGTTGACCTGCCAACCATTCGCGAAACAGCGAATCATCTTGAATTCGGAGCTGATACCCTATCCCGTGGACTGGCTCAACCTCTGCGCCATGTTGTTTCAAAATACGGTTTAGGGAATGGATATCGCTCCGGGTAGTCCTGGAAGTAACATTATTTCTTTCCGCTAAAAACTTACCATTAAGCGGAGCATCCGCAGCTAGCAGTAGTCGGAGGATCGTCGTTTGCCGTGCATCCATAACTATCCCTCCTTGCAACATATTATCTTGCCTCACTCTTCCCTTAGCCTACCCCGGTTTTACAATTATCGGGACTGGGCGGCATTGTAAAAAAGTAGTGGATCTCTCCTAACTAGAGGCCCACTACTTGATTAAACAATTAAAGTATTTCTCCATTGGATTCAATCACTTGTTTATACCACTCGAAGCTTTTCTTTTTAAATCTTGCCATTGTACCTTGTCCTTGATTATCTTTGTCCACATAGATAAATCCATAACGTTTCTTCATTTCACCCGATGAGGCACTTACAAGATCGATAGGTCCCCATGTCGTATATCCAAGCAGTTCAACTCCATCTGCGATGGCTTCTCTCATTTCCACAATATGCTTGCGTAAATAATCAATTCTATAATCGTCGTTGATTACATTACCTTCTTCTACTTCATCTACTGCACCCAAGCCATTTTCAACAATGAACAGCGGCTTTTGGTAACGGTCATATAAGGTGTTCATTAAAATTCTCAGGCCCTTTGGATCGACCTGCCATCCCCAATCCGAAGATTCCAAATAAGGGTTTTTAACAGCTTGGAGTACGAGATTACCATCAGCTCGATCCAAATCTTCCTTAGATGTGGTAATGACCAAGCTCATATAATAACTGAAGCCGATGAAGTCAACGGTTCCTTCCGACAGTATGCCTAAATCATCCGATTCCATTCTAAGGCTCACATTATTTTCTTTATACGTACGATTCATGTAACTTGGATAATATCCTCTGGCTTGAACGTCACTGTAGAACAGTGAAGCTCTATCGAATTTCATGGATTCAAAGACATCGTCGGGATTGCAGGTGTAGGGATAAGACACCATTCCTGCCAACATGCCTCCGATTTTAGCATCAGGAATAATTTCATGACAAGCCTTAACCGCAAGCGCACTGGCAACCAGCTGATGATGCGCGGCCTGTGCCTTAATCTGTTCCTTATGCTCCCCTTCTGCATAAATGATTCCTGCACCGGCAAAAGGAGCATGTGCTATTACATTGATTTCGTTGAAGGTGATCCAATACTTCACCTTTTTTCCATACCTTCTGAATAAGACTTTGGCATACTTTTCGTAGTAGCCTATAATTGCCCTGTCTCTCCAGCCTCCATATTTGTCAACCAAGCTGAGCGGCATCTCATAATGTGAAATGGTTACAATCGGTTCAATGTTGTACTTTAAGATTTCATCAAATACATCATCATAAAACTTCAGGCCTTCCTCATTAGGCTCGCTCTCATCACCGTTCGGGAAAATTCTTGACCAGGCTACTGACATTCGGAAGCACTTAAAGCCCATCTCAGCAAACAAGGCAATATCCTCTTTATATCGGTGATAGAAATCAATAGCTTCATGATAGGGATATATGTTTCCTTCAACAACGGACAGTTTTTCCGGAATTTTGCCCATAATACCATTCTCCAGTACATCTGCTGTCGACAAGCCTTTCCCGCCTATATTATAGGCACCTTCCGTCTGATTGGCCGATATTGCTCCTCCCCAGAGAAAGTGTTCAGAAAATTTGTTTTTTTCGTTCATTGCAAACACCTCTAACTTCCATTTATTTCTTGTAATCTTCGATTAGCTTTAATGCAAAATCCAAAACCTTCTCACCGTTCATCATGCCATAATCCATAGTGGGGATTACCGCAACAGGTATTCCTACAGAATCACATAGCTTCTTAGAACTTGCTAATTTGAAGCCTATTTGCGGACCTAATAACGCTACGTCCATGTTCTCTAATTGTTTGGACATCTGGCCTTCCGACATCGCTTCAATATTAACTTCCAATCCTTTAGTCGCTGCCGCTGCTCTCATTTTGGTAACCAGCATGCTTGTTGACATCCCTGCCGAGCAAAATAACTTAATAGTTGTCATTAGAACTCTCCTTAATATTTGATAACAATATTGTCCAACAATCCCGAAGGCTGAATTTCTTCACCGTAAGAAAAGTAATCCCTAAGCTGCTTATCCAACGTATTCGTTACATCCACGCATATTGTATTCATTCCTGATTTAAGAATATTGTGGGCTTCAAAATGATAAGGTGGACAGATCCTGGTGCCAATAAATGTGCCGTTTATAGTGACATCAGCTACTTCAAACACTCTTCCCAAGTCCAGAATGGCTGCATTAATATCTTGATCCAATTGGACTTCAGTTTCATATCTGAATGTTCCCGAGAATTTAGGCAAGTACTTGGTTAATGATAAATTCTCCAGCTGCTCCATGGTGAACGCTTCTCTAAAATCAGGATATTCCTGAGCATTTGCAATACTTACCTTATAGGGTGAGTCAACTACCTTCACTTTATGACCAATTATAAATTCTGTACCTACAATACTTGCATCAATCTCTCCCAACACATAGACAAATGATTCGTATGGAGACAATACAAGCGGGAAGCTCTTGCCGTCATACTCCACTTTGGTGATCTTATTATTAAGAACATCAAATTTGTATATGGGCTTATCCGATTCAATCTTAATTGAGGTCTGAATCATATTCAACGGATCCTCATTAAAGAACATTAAATACTCTCCGTCCTCATGGGCAAAAGAAGCAAATCTCAAATAGGGTTCGGAAGTTGCCGCCTCAATATGGTGTAACTGATTGGCTTTCATGTAATGAGACAGCTCATCCAGTTTTACCACTTCCACATGAGACATTTGATTGAGTAAATCTGTATTGCTGCTATTAAATAGTTTGCTAGGCAATGCATCTATGCAGATAATTCTCAGATGAGAATTTGCGGAAGCAATAATGAATTGAGCCAATTCCTCACTGATACATTCACAATAAGGGAGGATTAAGCACTTGTACTCATAGCCATTCACATGCAGATAGTTATCTAATACGGTAAGAAAGCTATCCTTGAATGTAAAGACATCATTAGGTAAAATATGAAAGTCAATCTGCTGCTGGGTCAGTACCCTTGCCGGTTTTTGCGTCAGCATGAAGTCTCCCGTCCATTCAGCCTCCGCATGATAAAGAATGGCCGCAGTCGGTTTTCCTTTCGTTCCGCTGAAGAGTGTGCTCATTTTATTGACATATTTCATTAAATCACCGAAATACCTGAATTGAGGATCATTTCCATTGGCGTAGAAGTGTGGAGGGCAATCCATATCAGGAAATTCTTTCAGTGAGAAGGCATGTGGAACAAAATAACTCACTCCGCGGATTAAGAAATGATCCACGATCCACTTCATCATCTTCACGCCCTCGTACCAGCCGTAAGCGCCAAATACTTCTGCCATCGTTCTGCCTTTCTTCTTGGGATCAATTGCCCCTAGAGATGAGGCCATCTTCACTAAGGCATAATGGAAGAACTCGCTGTCCCACGTACCTCTGAATGTAGGATGTTCACCAGAATCCATTCCCGGAATCAGTTGATTCAGCACAACATCGACGCCCGCCATATCCTGCCCCGCCATCGCTCTGAACAGATGCCCGGCACCCACACCAAGTCTGGCATTGGAATCACGGTCTTCAATAACATGGCCCACATACTCAACATTGCGTTCCCTGCACCAATTCCCCAAGTTATCACTAAAGCACTCTTTGTACAGTGTGGTACAGATATCCATAAAGACATGTCTGATTTCAGGACTGCATGTTTCGTCATACCACAGAGAGGATAACTGCAGCAGGTAATCCTTACCCAATCTTAATTCCAACATTTCTTTAACCTGCCTGCTCCAGGGAAGCGGCATTAATTTACCAATCCTGCTGTCATTCCGTACTCCTTTTTCATTCATAAATCCAGGCTCATCCGAGAAGAATCCCGCAATTGTTCTCCCGAATTCTTCTTTATACCGTTGGTAGTGTGGCTCATATACCGCTTCAATTAATACATCGCAGGATTCTTTGTCCACCATATTAATATAATCCGGATTATAATCCACTTTCCTGGACTCATAGAGTAGATATACTTTCCATGA
Organism: Paenibacillus sp. FSL R7-0128; assembly: GCF_038002245.1. Classification (NCBI taxonomy): domain Bacteria; kingdom Bacillati; phylum Bacillota; class Bacilli; order Caryophanales; family Paenibacillaceae; genus Paenibacillus; species Paenibacillus sp. FSL R7-0128. Next base: position 5,609,478 of record NZ_JBBOCD010000001.1, read on the forward strand.
ACCTGCGGGAATATTAAAGTAAATTATCTCATCATCGATTTGATCCTTCAGATCAATGATTTTATCGTCTTGCTTGGCGTAAACAGCGATTAATCGGGCAGTGGGATCGAATATATTGGCTGTCATAACCCCGATGCTATCCTTGGGTCCAAAGACTTCGACAACCCGGTGTGTCAAGAGTGTTTTTAGCCTGTCGGGATACTTCTCCTTAACCAGACCATTCGCATAGCCTGTCGGGAAGTGTGAATCATCCAGTATCCAAATCTTCATATTCAACCGTTTGGCTTCTCTAATGATAATATCCAGATCAGCCCACCATCTGTCACCCATAAAATCCGGATGAGGTCTTGATTCCAGACACACCGCACCAATATGGCTGTCATGAATTTTTTGCATGTAATCCACTAGTACTTCTTCTGACTCTCCATGCATCCAAAAAAATGGGAAAATAAAATTTTCGAATTTATTAGCATAAATATCGCCTATTTTATTCATTTCCCCACCTCCCTCCACTTATCATCACTCACATGTAGACCTTATTGAGCTGCCATCTCAGCAGCGGATTCTTCTTCAACAGCTTTTTTATCCATTATTCTAAAGAACGGATAGTATATGACCAATGACAGCAGGACTCCGAACACCTGGTACAACCCTAACCTCCAGCCTCCATTAAAGAAGCCTTGAAGCACTAATGGTGTGCCCATGGGCGCCCCGATTCCATTCGAAATTGGCAATATTCCGATCGTAACTAAAATGTATGCCAGCCCGATTAGCAATACAGGAGTAAATACAAATGGAATAAACAGTAACGGGTTCAACATTACAGGAAGCCCGAAGATAACAGGTTCATTTATATTAAAGAGAGAAGGAATGAGCGCCATTTTGCCAAATACTTTATATTGCTTTGATTTAGCTTTAAAGGTCAGCCAAATCACTAAACCTATAGTTGAACCGGCACCACCGATAGTAGCCACTGCACTTACCCAGTTAAGAGTCACAATATTGGGCAAATCCGCATTGGCCATGCCTGCAGCAACACCAACCATATTCTCGGCATCAAGTGCCGCCCAGATAGGAATCACCACTGACATCACTGCCATGCCATGAACCCCGAAGAACCAGCACAACCCAATCAATACATACACCAGCAATGCAGCCCAGATACTGGATCCAAGACCTGTAAGAGGAATTTGAATCAGTTTATAAATGATTTGATGCATGTCCCCGAAGCTGGTTAAGGATAGCAGATAAGAAATAGCGGCAAAAAGGATGCCAATAACAATACCCGGAATAATGCTTACAAAGGATTTGGATACAAATTCCGGAACCCCTTCAGGCATTTTAATCGTTATATTCCGGTTAATAATCAATACATACAATTTGGAAACTACAATAGCGACGATCATTGCGGTGAATAAGCCCTTTGGCCCTATCCAATCCAACGGCAAATTCGTAACTGCCATGTAGCCCTCTCCTGCGACTGTCAATGGAGTAACGATAAAAAAGCACATGAGGCTGATTGCACCTGCTGAGAATCCATCTTTATCTTCATTTGAGACATAGGAATAAGCAATGGAAAATGCTGCGTATACCCCCAGCATATTTGTTGTAACGTTGAGCAGAGTGTTAAATACTCCTTTTAAATTAGAAGACACTAAAAAGTTCTGATAAGCATCGAATGGCAAACTGCTCAATATCGTTGAAAAAGCACCCATCATCATGATTACCATCAAACCCATAAGACCTTTAGAAACCGATTGCAAAGCTTTGTTCGAAGATAATTTCGCTGCAAGCGGAACGACCATTTTCTGTAATATCCCTAAAAATCCGTTCATACCTGACCCCCCATTAAAATGTTTAGGGAGCCTTTAGCTATCGCATAAGGCTAACCCCGAATGATCCTGACTATCTATTTCTTGTTAACCTCATACAATTCAATAAATTCTGCAGCCAGATCTTTGACAGTCATAGCATTCATCAGATGGTCCTGGGCATGTATCATTAGAATCGTGATCTCCTGCTTACTTCCTCCTGCTTCCTCCTGAATTAGACCCGTTTGAATTTTATGAGCCATTCGCAAAACATCCGAAGCTTCCTGCAGCATTTTTTTGGCCGCAATAAAATCATTAGTTTTCGCCACTTGAATCGCTTCCATCGCTTTACTTCTAGCTTCTCCAGAATTGGCAATCAGCGTCATAATCTTCTCCACGTATTCCATTCCATCACCTCTGCGTTTTTTCTCTCTTATCTGTCTTGCTGTCCTTGTTACAAGGTAAGTATAATTTGATATCGCTTTCAATTGAACCCATTCTTTTTCACCAACCTGGGGGAAAAAGAATGGCATTGCTTTGATTCCCCGTTTGCAACTCTGCACGAACCTTGAAAAATACATGCTTGACCTAGCTAAGCAACACACTCTATCAAATCCGCCATCAATGAAAACGTTATTCTTTATAGAGTATACAACGTGGATTTAGCCAGTATAGATAACTTATGGTTGAACACAAAGTACTTTATAAATGAAGGAAATGAGGAAGTGAAAAGGAATATAGAGAGGCTATATCATGGCAGAAAAAAGAGTATCTGAAATCATAGAGATTTGGAAGGAGCTATTTTCAGAGGAGGTATCTATATTCAAATATGGGTTTCGCTTGGGAGTAGGCATCATGGTAGAGGTGTTAACCGGGGAAGAAGTGCTAGCCAGTGAATTGAGTATCTTTCCTGACAAAACTCAGTAATTAACAGGATAAATCCTGTGCACTAAATAAGTGTTCTACATATACTTTTGAAAGTAATCCAAATAAAAAAACCTTGATTTCTCAAGGTTTTCATTCTAGTGCCGAGGACGGGGGTCGAACCCGTACGAAGGTCACCCTTCGCAGGATTTTAAGTCCTGTGCGTCTGCCTGTTCCGCCACCCCGGCATGTTATGATGCGCGAACTAACGCGACAAGAAATATAATATCATGTATCCGGGGGATACGCAATTCCTTTTTTTAATATTGCTGCAGACGCAGCAAACAGCCCGCTCAGCCGAGACTGACGCGGGCCTTTTGCTCGTCTTACCGAATCGGATCTGATCAGATCCGATCTGCCCTGCGCTGCTCGGACTAGTGGCGGTCACGCTCACCAGTTCTGCTGCGCATGCCGGCCAGACCCAGGAGCCCTAGGAGACCAAGCCAGCCCCAGTTGGAGCGGTTGTCGTTGTTGGTGCCTGTGGTGGTCGTGCTCTGTGCCCGGTAGCGGCCCGTTGTGTTATTGTTGGACAGCGGGGAGACGGAGCTGTTGTCGCCGGTACGGATTTTGTCCTTCATGATGGATTCGGTCTTGTGCATCGAATCTCTGGTCTCATTCATCATGGTGTTGCCCCGGCTGTCCATCATACGGTCATCCAGATTGCCCATATTCCCCATGTTGCCCATCCGGCCGTCAGTCGTTGTGCTGTGCATGCCCGGAGCGGTGGTGCTCATAACGCCAGGAGTCGTAGTTGTCATACCGCCCGGCGCTGCTGCGGAGATGTCACCTGCTCCGAGCAGACTCATGGACAGGACCGTACCGCAGGCAAGACTTGTGATCAGCTTGTTCAAAATGTTGTGCCCCCTTCATGGATGTGGTTAATCGCTGATAATTTCCCCATCCGGGACAGCATCTATGCAGAGAAGTTATTCCTTCACAATGTTCACGGTCTTGCTGGACGCATTATACGTGACCTTGGCTCCAAGTGCTTCCGCAATCGCTCGTACAGGCGCATAGGTTACTGCCTCGTCCATGACGCCGGTCGTCAGCTTCTTTCCATTGAGCGTAATATTTACCGGGATATCCTTGTTCACCTCTGGCTCACCTCCGGTTATACGGCTTAGTGCGGCTGCACTCTGCTGGGCAGTGGGCCGTCGGCCTGCCTTCAGGTCCTGGATGCTAAGGCCGAAGCTCATCTGCAGATGAGCGTAATCCTTGAAGGAGGTCCAGTCCCCGCCCCATTCGAATCCCAGCTTCTTCCCCTCCTGCACCACCTCTTGCCAGTCTGCCACCTTGTCGCCATCCCCGTCACGTTTCATATCCCAGGACACATTCCTGCCATCCGGCAGGAGCAGCGCAAAGTCTATTGCCAGTCCGTAATTATGGTAGCTGCCGCCTCCCCGGGCATTGGTTACAATGTCGCCCTTCTTGGTTCGCCCTTGAGCATATAGCTCATTCTGCTGCGCTATCGTGCGCATGCCCTGCGTAATGAGGATCGGTACCCCCCGGTTATAGCTCCGTCTAATCAGCTCGTTCGCCCCGGCCAGTACGGCCGGATGCAGCTTCGCCAGCCTTGCGGCGGACTTCTGCTTGACCTGCTCCAAAGTAAGCATCTACTCACCCCCTGGTATAGTAAATGCCCGCTTAGGCCGGATTGCTTGCACCAATGACCGTTTTTTTCACAAAATAAGCTGTGCAGCGTCCTATCTCCCCGGATGAACTGTGCGCCTACAGGCCAGAATAAGAAGACAGACCGTAAGTCAGGTCATTCAAACGAAAAGGGGGATGAACATGGAGATACACAGCGACAGCTACAGAATAGCCCCGCTTAGCGATCAGGAGGATGTGGTGGAGGTAATCCGCCAGGCGGAATCGGAGATTGCCCGGATGACCGGGAACCCGGAAGTCACGCTGATTGCCTATGAGAAGACGGATGGACACCGCAGCAAGTAAATGAAGCGTGCCCGTGCTGATCCCAGGCAAAGAGCTTACCTTTTAGACAATGTAAGCCTCCACAATGTCATCTACAAGCAGCCACTTCCATTCCTCCGCCCACTGCAGCTTGAATTCACGCGAGTGGGTGTGAATGGAGGTCACGAACCCGCTCAGCTTCACCTGCTCCTGAGGATCATACAGCACCAGCGTTACCCGCACATGACTCCGCAGCGATAAGGCCAGCGTATGCTCAATCTCTTCCAGCTTCTGCTCATCCAGCACCGGCCTCAGGCTATGCCAGGTCTCCCGTTCGTCCCTCCTGATCCCGCCCTTATGCTCCGTCAACATGATTCGGCTGCTCTCCCGCAGACCGCCCGCTTCAAGCTTCTTGCCCATTGCTATTCCCCCACTCTGATGTTTATAACCCGGACTACATCATCTTTCCGCTCATAAACCGAACGTATGTTTGTATTATATCCGCGATTCAGCTTGTTAAGCAAGCAGAAATTAATGTCAGGCCAAGGACGCAGAAGGAGGGCTTTAACTGATCATTACAAAGGGTTGAACTAGCACCACACCTGCATTGAAACAGCCATACTGTGGTTCTAGTAATTTCGCTAATCTGATGCCATCATTAGGGTAATAGGGTAGAAAGGACGGAGATGATATTTATGATTAGAGCTGCAAATGTGGAGGATCGAGAGGATATTTCCAGACTATTAACGCAATTAGGTTACCCGGATACCGGGCTTTATATGAAAGAGAATATAGAAAGACTTCTTGCTGACCCCAATGAGGAGTTAATGGTCTATGAAGCGGAAGGAGGTGTTATCGCCTGTCTTTCCCTGCATTATATCCCGCAGCTGGGCATGAGAGGAGATATCGCCTCCATTAGTTATCTGGTTGTAGACTCCTCAGCTAGAAGTAAGGGAATTGGACAGGAATTAGTGGAATCCGCATCAGCTTCCGCCCGCCGAAGAGGATGTGCCAGTATCCAGGTTCATTGCCATGCCAGAAGAATAGCGGCTCATACATTTTATGAAAGACAAGGTTTCAGGGAAGCCCCTAAGTACTTCTCAAAAAGATTGGACCAATAATTCAATCGGCAGCAAAAAGACGCCTACAGTAATGCTGTACAGCGTCTTCATCTGAATCCTTTGGCGTATAACAAGTCTTGTCTCTGCTTATTTCACTGACGAAGTCCCTGCGCTTCCAGCACCCGGTTCCTGCTTGGCATCTGTGCCTGCATCTGATACGGTTCCCGGTACGGCTTGCTCCGGTTCAATCAATCCGGCGGCTTCTCTGGCTTCATTCAGCTTGGAGATGCCGTAGAGCATCGCTATGTCCGCCTGCTCATTCATCGTGTTGAATTCCTCAGCGGTCACATCTGGCGATACTGCGCCCTTGGAAGCCTTCTCCTTGATCTGATAGGCACTCTGGAAAGCGATCACCGAATCTCTAAGCAGCTTCTCGATCGTATCCGGCAGGCCACCCGCAATCTTGATATCGTTCACATGATCTGCAAGCTGAGATGCGGTATCCTGGAAGCTGTCCACAGCCTTCTCGAATTCTTTGTCTGTCGCTTGTCCGGTGGAATAAGAGGTTAGCGTGGTGTTGAAGTTCTCTAGCGAGGATTTGCCCATTTCATCGAATTTCGACATTTCATTGTAAAAGTTCTGTACCGTCTCCTGTACCTCTTCCGGGGACGCCGGTTCAGCACTGTTATTGCCGCAGGCACTGAGTATCATGACGGCCACTAGCAGTCCTGCAAGTAAAGCTTGTCTCATAGTTAATATCCCTCCACTTAACAGAATAATATCGATTTTTGTTAAGTGCAAATGAAATTAATGTAAAATTCGGCGCAATGAAACATATGTCAGCAGTTAAGCGTATTCATAGGGAGAACCGGCGGTCCATAACCCGTTGATGACTGGCAATTCCTGTTATACTATAATGAATTCATCTGTTCAAGGAGAGGAAGATTATCATGGCTTATTGCACAGCATGTGGTGCGGAATACAAGGAAGGTGCCAAATTCTGCGGGGAATGCGGGGCAGGTACAGAAGAGGCCGGTTCTCCGGCAGCAGCACGCCGTCCGGCGGCTGGCCATAGCTCCGGTCCCGAAAAAGAATTATGGCAGGGCAAGCCTGCCGGCATCTCCGACCGTCTCAAGGGGCTGATCGGACTGAATACCACCAAGTATACGATTACGTCCCAGCGGATTATGGTGAAAAGCGGACTGATCGGCAAGGATGTCGAAGAAATCGAGCTGTTGCGGGTCAATGATTTCTCTGTCACTCAGTCGATTATGCAGCGTATGCTGGGCATCGGGACGCTGATCATTTTGTCGGATGATGCTTCATCTCCACAGCTCCCCTTCTATAGAATCCGTAAGGTTCAAGCTGTCAAGGATATCCTGCGCCAAGCCGTCCGTGACGAGAAAATCGCCAACAACATCAGCTACCGCGAGCATATCTGACGCTTCGTTACACTTGGTTATGGAAGGTAGAGGGCTCCTGCCGGAATTACGCCTTTGGCCTGGCTGGGGCTCTCCCACATCAGTACCGCCCGCGCATCCCCCTGGTTCTCATAGTACTCCACCTTCAGCTCATGCAGCTTCCCTGCAATCAGACTCACTGTGCCTTGCCGCTCCTGCCCGCTCTGCTTCATCCAGCTGTCAATAATCAGCTTCCCGTCGATCCATATCCGGATTCCGTCATCTGAATACGAGTAGATCGTATAGGTCTCACTGTAGGCAGCGCTTATTCGACCGCTCCAGCGTACGGAGAACAGATCTGCGTGAACGGCCGGATCAGGCGCCGCCTGCCTCCAGACGAAGTTAATATTGGCATCTGTCCGGGTGAGGGCAGGCGTGCCGCTAAGTGTAATATTGTTATAATACTGCCCATAGAGGCCCGGCTTAGGGAGTACCCCTCCTGAAGAAGCATACGCCGCCGCCTTGGCCGAATAATCATCTCTGGAGAACACGGCACTATTCTTCATAAAAGCCTGAATTACTGCATCCTTATTGCGCTCGTACAGCATCTTGCCCCAGGTCATCTGGTAGCTCCATTTGTTCTGCGTGCCTGCCAGCACAGCTGGCGGAGGAAGCTCCCCGTTCTCGCCGATGGCGATCAGCTTGCCGCGCCCCAGGTCCCACAGCGTATCATGATGGCTTACCTTGTAATCCCCCTCGAAAATATCTGCTGCCAGCACATCCACTCTGCCGCTGCCCGGATAATACTTCGCCGGCTCCTCACTATTCTTGTTCTTGGCATTCGGACTCCATACCCACAGCAGATTGTGCAGCTGATGATAGACGGTGTACCGCTGGAACATGATCTCCCAGAGGGTCACGAAGGAGGATTTCTGGCCCCACCAGAACCAGCCGCCGTTCATCTCGTGGTAAGGTCTCCAGAGTACGGGGACACCGGCGTCATCCAGCTTTTTCAGGAAAACAGCTACCTTATCGAGCTCCGCAATCATTGCCGTATACTCTGGCGTTCCCGCTGTGATGTACTTGCTGAAATTAGCTTCGCTGAGGCTCATGGAGACATTCGTCCAGGCCGGAGCACTGCCCGGCAAGTTGGCATGATAGGTCATCGCTACGATTCCCCCGGCCTTATGCCAGCGGATCGCACTGTCGGTTACTCCCTGCCGCTGGCTGCTGATAAGCTTCTCCGTCTGGCCGCTGATCGGCCCCATCTCATAACCGTGTAGTCCGGCGTAGCTGCCAGCGGTATTCTTCAGCTTGTTGTTGATATCATCCGGGCTCTCCAGGTAATCATGCTGACCGCTGATCATTCCCTGGCCCTGCAGCCAGTACAGCGTCTCCAGCAGCTTCCGTGCAGGCGCCCCCAGCTCCGCGTCAGCGGGAGACATCTGTATTTTGCGAAAAGCCGCTTGCCACTGCACATCACCTATCAGCCGCGAGGCTGAATCCAGCAGGTCCCTGAGGTTGCGCTGTTCCACATTTTCCACCATCCTTTTCCTTGTGTTTGTACATATTATGACGAATTGTGGAACTTCAGCACGGCAAATGCACAGAATTCGGACTGTCGCAATCCGGTATTCTTACGCTATACTATTCAGGGCATAGGCATTATACCCATACCCACTTACAAAGGAGCAGATATGAAAGCCAAAAAGTCCATCATCAGTCTCATCATTATCGCCCTGCTCAGTCTTGCCGCCTACCTGCTGGAGGAGAACGGGCAATGGCTGCCGCAGACCCCTTCTGCGAATCCTTCGGAGGTCGTGAAGCTGAAGTTCCCGGCAGACCGCTACCCGGAGACCGCGAGGCACATCCAGAAGGCCATCCGTAAGGGAGAGTCGGCCATCTGCACGATCAACCGCAAGGAGGCGGAGGAGAACCGCAAGGCGTCTCTGAAGGGAGTCCCCACGAAGAAAGGCTATGACCGGGATGAATGGCCGATGGCCATGTGTGATGAAGGCGGAGCCGGGGCGCATATTGAGTACATAACACCCAGTGATAACCGCGGAGCGGGAAGCTGGGTCGGCAATCAGCTGGAGGCGTTCGCAGACGGTACGCGTGTGGAGTTTATTTTCAAATAGGCCGGCCTGTGGGGGATGTTGTTCAATTTCACTGCGATAAAGCGTAGAATGAAATGGGATAATATAACTTAGATGGAGAGCCGGAAGTGTTCTATATCTGTTATCGGGGCAAACGGCTGTACGGCCCTATGTCCGAAGCTGAAGCCTTACAGGAATGGTTCGCGCTTGCAGGAACAGTCAAGGAGCTCTATATTATTGAAACCGATGCAGCTACAGGCAGAATCAAACGCCAGATCGGGCCAACGGTCCGTGCTCATAAGAAGAAAAAGAAATAGCCCTATCCGGCACAGGCCGGACAGGGCTACACTGGCTATAGGCGGTTCTAGAACAAACAGGCTTTAGTGATGATAACCAGCAGAATGAACAGAACCAGAATGGCACCTGTCGAAGTCCAAGGGCTTACTACCGGAACGATTGGAGGTCCCTGATTCACTCCACCTACGTTATTTCCACAACCGCAACCATACTCTGCTCCCATAATTAATTCCTCCTCTTGAATATTGAATACAGCACAGAATATGTGGAATTCCGCCCCGTTGCATGGGCCAATTGGCAAAGAAATGCCTTTTACCTAACGGACAGGCGTCCAGTAGTCGATATAGAGTATGAAGCAATAGCTTAACAACAAATGAAGGGAGGAATGCCGGATGGATATTGCTGCATTATCCGTAGTGATGAGCCAGTCATCCTTACAGCAGGCCGCAGGGCTGCAGGTGATGAGCCTTGCCAAGGAGCAGGCGCAGAGCAGCGCCCAGGATATGGTTCAGATGCTGAGTCAGGCCACGCACCCCACCTTGGGAAAAACACTTGATATTCGGGCGTAATTCCTTTATGCTTACATACATAGGAACACCCGTTCCATATTTCAGCCGTTGAAGAGTACGTGCTGAACTGCTGCTTAGCCCTTAAGGGCTTTTCTTTTGGCCAATAACACGAACATACGATCTTATATATGGGGTGATTGATTATGCAAGGCTATTATCAGATGACCGCTTTGGAGAAATGGACAGAGGATCTATACCAGCGCATTGGCGTCCGCAAGCCGGCCGATATCTCCATTGATTACATAGCGAAGCAGCTCAATATCTGGGTACACTATCTGGATGTCAGAAGCAAGGCGATTGAGGCTGCGGCCGGAATGTACAGTATGTTCATCGACAACCGCCTCCCTCCCGAGCTGCAGCGGCTGGAATTCCTCCACGAGCTCTGTCATCTGCTGCGGCATGCCGGCAAGTCTACGCTTATGCCCGGAGTGTTCACGCAGGCGCAGAGAGATGAATCCGACCGGTTCATTCTGTATGCCTCCATGCCCTATAGTATGATTTCCGCGAATACGCTGCCCGAGCTTCGTGAGGATGCCGTTGCCGAGCTGGCTGTAGCGTTCCAGGTTCCCGTTCCCCTCGCGCTGCAGCGGATCGACCAGATCCAGAGACGGATTTTCCAGGGGCAATTAATGGCTGTTATGGAACGTAACGAAGACAGAAATATCATCCACAGACATATTCGCTAAGCGCTGCGGGGATAATACGCTATAGACCCGGAGGGCGGAGATTCCCCTCTATAACAGGGTTAGATTCTACTGTAAAGGGGATCAAGATCAACGTGGAAGCCTTGAAAGTCATTCAATTATTGCTGACTCATCCTGAATATAGCGTGGATGCCGTTCATCCTGAAATTCCGGATTTTGTGGGTATCGAGACGATTGAAGTGGACCACGTTACCCAGACCTTCTCCATCCTGCTGCAGGAGCCTAAGGAATACGGCTGAGAGCAGGATTTTACAGTATAACAATTACATAGAACAGCCCCGCTAACACGAACCGGTACAGCGCGAACCACTCCAGGCGGAGCCGCTTGATCAGCTTGATGAACGTGACTACAGCAATCATGGCTACGAGGAAGGACGTCACGAATCCGATCAGCATCAGGGTCAGCGTATCTGTACTGAGTAGATCCCTGCTGTCATACAGGTCCAGGAGGCTTGCTCCGAACATCACCGGCACGGAGATCAGGAAGGTGAAGTCCGCAGCGGCTTTCTGGCTGGTTCCCAGCAGCAGACCGCCTGAGATCGTCGAACCGGATCTGGAGAACCCGGGCCACAGCGCCAGACACTGGAACAGCCCGATGCCGAAGGCTTGCTTGTAGTTTATCCCGTCTACCGTCTCTGACGTTACGGATCTCCTGCTGCGTGCAGCGAAGATCATCAAGAGACCACCGGCAATCAGACCAATGAGGACCGGCTTGGGGCCGAATAACTGGCTCTTGATCGTGTCTTTGAAGAGCAGATACACCACTAGTGCCGGAACCATAGCCAGGAGCATGTGGATGGCGTTCAGTCCCTTGCTCTTGGAGAAATCCAGCTTCAGCATATTGATCCCGATGTTCACATACTTCTTCCAATACAGCAGCAACACGGCCATTACCGCACCTAGCTGGATCACGATTTTGAAGGTAACCGCAGCCTCCCCCTCGAACTTCAGCAGATCCCCTGCCAGGATAAGGTGCCCGGTAGACGAGACCGGCAAAAATTCAGTCAACCCCTCAATAATCCCTAATATAATTGCTTTGATAGCTTCAGTCACTGGTGAATAGCCCCTTTCGGAAGTGAATCAATATATTTCCAGTATAAGAGGCTAAGATGGAATTCCCCATCGAATGAGCTAACAATATGGGAGTTGGTGTGACATAAATGTCATGTGGTTTATTGTGATCACAAAAAAGCCACCAAGCTACTGGTGGCAAAATTTCATTATGCTCTATTCGTAAAATAGCCGCTATGCTAATTGTGTAATAACAAGATGTGCTGAAACGGGTCTTGTTCCTCCCGCAAGAGGAGTAATCGTAAGTGCAGCGGCATTTCCGGCAGGATTGCGAACGGTTAGAATACTGTTAATGACCGTTGTTTGCACGATCGCCATTTCTACGATTTGTGAGGTACCTGTTGCCCGCCCAACTACGGTATAAGCGAGATCTGCACCATTTAAAGTCAAGATTAGTTGTCCGGCTTCGGTCACGCTAACCTGAAACAGCACTTGATACGTCCCAATGGCCGCTAAATTAAAAGAACTCGGCCCGATCCGGGTAATCGTTGTCCCGCTGGTAGGGCCATCTTGAGGAAAGCTTACATCTGTGCCCGGCGCTACCGTTGCCGCATTATCAGGAGGCATCAGAGCAAAGAAATCAGCAAATCCTAATACCCCTCCCGCCGTTCCTGTTGCCCCGGTTGCTCCTGTTGCCCCGGTCGCTCCTGCAGCTCCTGCGGCTCCTGCGGCTCCGGCTGGCCCAGTGGCTCCTGTGGCTCCCGCCGGCCCTGCAGCTCCTGCCGCTCCGGCCGGCCCAGTAGCTCCGGCAATGCCTTGCGGCCCAATCGCTCCCGCCGGACCAGGTTCACCCTGCGGGCCCTGGGGACCTATGAGGCCCTGCGCTCCCGGAACTCCCTGCGCCCCTTGCGGGCCAACGGGCCCCGCTGCTCCCTGGGGGCCTATCGCTCCGGATGGCCCGGGCACACCTTGGGGGCCTTGGGGCCCTGGAGGGCCACCGGCAGGTCCTTGAGGACCTGCTGTTCCCTGGGGGCCTCTTGCCCCCGGGATTCCCGGTATGCCTGGGGAGCCCTGTGCTCCTTGGGGCCCTGTGGGACCAATGACAGTAGGAGTAGTGACATTGACTTCAGGCGGTGGACAGGTTACTTTAACCACCTTTTTAATCACTTTTTTAACAACTTTCCGATGTTCTTTTCTTTTTCTTTTTGAAGGAACGAGGGTGACGATTTTTTTAGGATGACATTTTTTATCGTCTGGACAACTCAATACGGACACCTCCCTAATAAGATAGTGTAGTGTACGCATCCCATCCGGTTTAGAAATGGACGAACAACTAGTTTTTACTAGTCAGCAACCTAATTCCAAAAAAAACGGGCGTTAGCCATAGTAGTTACGCCCTTGAATACATCACAATGTCCCACACCAAATTTTATTATTTTTCGTATTTTAGGATTGGACAACTGATACTTCCCCTGTCAGATCCGAATTTCTAATTCGGGTCTGTTTTTTGGTTATTCTCCTTCAAACTCATGCTACATCAATTAAGCTGACGTTATAAAAGATGTGCAACTTCAGATGCACAATTCACGTAAAACTGATAAAGGAGTTGGTAAAAATGGTTGTCTTTGCTATTCTATTTGTACTGATTGCAATCCTGAATATCTTCTTCCCGGCCATGGGCTGGTATATGCGTTATGGTTGGATGGTAAAGGGCGATTCCGAACCAAGTGAGGCTTATCTCATGATGAGCAGAATCAGCAGTGTGATTGTACTTATAATCTTTTTCTTGTTCTTTTTGCCTTCTATGTTTGGTTAGGGATGTAAGTTAACAATAAAACAGGAGCTTCTGGCGCTTCCCTGCCAACCACTCCTGTTTTTATTTTCTTTTAAAGCTTTTCGCCCTGTTAAGGAATAGCAATGAGCGCATGGGGAAGGCCGATACAATATTTGTTAACATGGAATACAGCAGCTGGTGCATATTAAAAACCCCCTTGCTAGGCAAGGGGGTTAAGTGAAGTGGGCCCTACAGGACTCGAACCTGTGACCAATCGGTTATGAGCCGACCGCTCTAACCAACTGAGCTTGGGGAAAGGTTAAATTACATATAATTCAGTTCACAATCACCCGTTTCCACTGTTATTCCGGTCAGTATATTTAACCCTATTATAGTTAGCTTGCTTGAAATCCCATCTATGACCGGACTGACTCCATCTTGTGCTTTTATATGCACCCGTGAATCGCTCATACCGCGGACTCAGCGTCCGCGCGAGATGCTGAGCGGCGTAAATCTTCTGCTCCGGATCGAGCGCGTCGAAAGATATCATCGACGTTCGCACGACCCAGCCGGCGCGCCTCGTCCGATGCATTACCAATTCGGCCGCCTAAATCATTTGCCGCACTCCGGGAACGACGAAGATCAGATACCAAGTTATCCCCCGTCTGTCCTGCAGCCCGGCGGAAGTCGAGTAAATCATCAGTTGCTCCACGGAGTGCAGTCCGCATACTCCGGACTGCACCGGAAATAAAGTCCCTCGCTTCAAACGGGACCGTCACTTTTGTTGTCGCTGCAATGGTTTTTCACCACCTTGCATTTATAGATATAGGTCTTTTAAGCATTCGAAATATAAATCTACAAAGCAGGATATTTAAACAAATTCACGAATAACTGGGATGGGCATATTGTGAAGTTCGTTAAGTGATTTCATCAGAGATAACGCAAAACTTATTAATAAATTTAATACTGAAGGGAAGCATTATGAAAAAAGTAATGATAATATTATTTTTCTTGGTTCTTATTGGTTGTTCTCATAATGAAAGAAGTAAAGTTTCTACAAATAACTCAATAAATACAAACAAAAATGAAACAAAAGGAGTAGAGACAACCGTTAAAATAAAGGCAGAATCAAGTGAAGCCCCTGGAACTAGCGATGAATCAGAAATTAATAATCAGATTAGCTCTTACGCAAATCCCAACAACTCTAATATCACCTCAGAAAACCAGTCTATTTCGAGTGAAGACGCAGCAATAAAATTAGTGAGTTCCAAGTTAAATCAAGAGCAATTAAGGATTTCGTCTATAAATATAGTTGGAACTGATGATGAAGGGAATTACATAGTTAAACAATCTAGTAAAGCTACAACTGAAGTTATGGAGTGGTACCATGTGAATCTAGTTACTCAAGAGATTAGTTGCGAGATACTTGGAGACACCTGTCTTGATGACAACACTCCCCTGGTAACAGATGATCTAAACGAGCTTTCCCTAGAACAGCAACAGGCTTTGGAACTTGCTAAATCATTTGCAGCCGATAATTTAGTTCAACACGGCTACGTCGATAAACTTACATATGTTGAGTTTTCTCAAATGGAAAATGAAAATTTTGTTTTTCAGATTTATAATCCAGGATCTGGGGGGACAGATACAATTGATTGGTTAACTGTGGATCTAGACCAAGGTTCTGTTGTTTCAAAATTTTATTTAAGCAAATAAAGATCTATATCATTTTCTTAGAACTCTCTTGGCTTCTTCTTCGGCGACTATGCCGGCCGCAAGACAGAAATAATACTGCCGCTGTTTATCTACCTCATACGGAAGGACCTCAGCTGGCAGCCGCTTCTGGTTTATCCAAAAGGATGCTATCCAGCTTGCTTCTCCGTCTTGCTTGATGAGTTTTTTGCTTCTTTCAATAATGCATCCTTTGTCTCCTGGAACTTGGTCACTGCTTTGCTCAGCTCCGCATAATCAGCAGGGTTGTCCAGGATGCGCGGCGGCAGCTCATACTTATTGATACAATTGAAAGCCAGCAGCAAATCCTTGTTATTCCAATCAAATTCGTGCTCCGTTGCCTTGACGATCATCACATCGATCTCGTTATAAGACTCTTTCGGATCGCCGTTCTCTTCATAAGCCAGCTCATAGGCCCGGCGTACCTCAATGGTAGTCAGGCGGCGTACTGACCAATCCTCTCCGTCTGCTGGTACCGTGATGGTTCATCGTTCCTACCTGTTTTGCCCTTGGATAGATATTTTTCTAATTTAGCGGTCATGCAAAAGACCTCCATATTTTTGTATTAGAATGCAAAAAAGTCGCTGGCGCTTCCCTGCCAACGACTCTTTTACTATTTTCGTTTAAAGCTCTTAGCCCATTGGAAAGTCATTTCTTGAAAACTCACCTGTTTACGCCAAGTCTTGTGAGTAGTTTCCCACTCATTAACTGCCTTTTTGTACGGTGTGTAGAACCACCAATCACTGATATCCCAAGAAGAAAAAATCTTTCTATAGGATTTTCCAAATGAAATGTCATGAGGATATCTTCTTACAGCCTTGCTTGCCTGCCGTTTGATCCAACGACTTGCCTGCTCTTTACATACGGGTGTTTTCTTAATACTTCTACTCAAATCAACTCTAACCTCCTTCAGGGAAGCTAGAGTCCGTCCAGTAATTTCATTGATTCACCCCTTATTTTTCCTTGATCAAATCATAAACCGATTAAATCACTGAAGCAACCATCTTTATGCCATATAAGCTGGGAACTGCTCAATGAAATCAAAATCATTTGCGGTACCGGAAAGCGTAATGTCGATTCCGTTATTGTCGTCGATCTTCGCCACCAGGAGATCCATCTCATCATGAATATGCACGCCGCTGATCATCACCCGTTCCACATTCCCAGTTTGCATATCCTCAAGTGAGCCGGTGATTCGGTCCAGGAACATGGTCTTTCCCGCCTTGAAGTCAGCCAGAAGGCGGTAACGAAGGGCAGACTCCAACTTCGACATCACCAGTTTTACCGTAATTTCATACCCAACAATCTGCTTCGTCTTGGACATCTTCCGCGAACGGATAATATCCAGTGTCTCCGGCTTCAGAATAACTTCCACTTCATTGATCGTTTGAATTGAATCTCCATTATCATCCTCCACCGATAAATTACGGCCAATCAGCTCGCGTTCCATGGATTACGCCACCTCCCAATCAATATTAAAGATATCAATCGCATCGAGCGGCTTTGCCGACAGGGAAAAGTATGCGTAATCTGCGTCGCTCACCTTTGTCAGGTGCTCAGTAAAAGTGAATTCATCACCGATAGCCTTCTGTAGCGCCCGCACCTTCAAATAACTGACAACCGCAGCAATGAACAACCCTCGGCCATCCTTGTCATTGTCCAGCTTGGCCTTATTGGCTTTACCGGCAGCGTAGATGTCGTTCAAGATCTGGTCGATTGTCATCGACACGCGGATCTTCCCGAAGTCCTCCCGCTCCCCAGCTCCCAGCGTGGTCAGGGTGTTCACAGCAGACTCGATAATGTAGTCGTAACCGTCTCGCGTGGCCATCAGGGTTCCTTCAGACAAACCCTTCAATACCTCCGAATGGCTCCAGTCCACCTTAGCCTGTGTCATTGGCACCTTAACACCTGTAAAGGACCGATTCGCCGGCGTGCCCGCGACCAGCCCAGCCACCCACGCAGCCCACCGAAGAGAGTCATAGGTCTTACCGTTGGTATGTTCACCGGCCAGAGAACAATTAATAATAAAGCGGGCATTTGCAGCACGGCTGCGGGTATTATGGATCTCGATGTCGTCGTCTGCAGAAGCGGCACCAGCAATAACTAGTTGCGCCAGCTTGCGCGCCTTGGTCCGGCGATCCAGCAGCCACTGCTTGGCCGCTGCTTGTACCGCCGCCTCGGAGGACGGCAGATAGACGACATCAAACACCAAGCCGTCGATCCGGTTGAAGACTCCGCTCCAGTTTGCTGCAGTAATGGCTGCGGTACCGGTGACTCCACCGTCCTATACTACCGCTGTTTTTTAAACTATCGTGTCCCGTTAAACAGTTGATTACTCGTCAATCCGATCACGTGTGAGATTAAATAATTGTCCAAACCGACTTTTACAACGGGTCCAGAACGCCATTCTCCGTCTAATCATATAAAATCAACCCGTCAAAAAAATCACTATAGTCCACATCCTTATCGCTCATTGTGTACCAGACTTCCTTCCCCGTGCTAGTTTGAAACTTGATATGGCCGAGTTTGTCATCACCCAGAAATTTTACGTTGTCATCGGGTTTCAGCGAAAAGGTTTCGCCCGTATCATCTTTATGAAACTTCACGGTAATTTCCTTTTTGATCGTTAAAGGCGTCGGTGGTTCCATCGGATAAAAGTCCTGGTGCTCTTCATGAAGAGCATGTTCGTTATCCAGATGAAATACCAATTCACGGAACCAGGTTTGAAAATCCTTGCTTTCTTTTGCGCTGACCACTCGTCCATGGCCGTCAAACATCGAGCTGTGTGCCGAGAAACCGGGAAGTTCACCTATCTGCTTTAGGGTTTCACCGTCATAGGCATAGAAAGATGTTGATCGTAGAAAATCCATTTGCGAATCCATTTGAAGTGCAATCTCAAAATATTGATCGTCAATATCCAAATCGACAATATCAAGATAAGGAAGCAGCTCACTGCCCACCTCCATCGTGATGTCCTTCACCTTCAGCTTGAAAGCCCCTAATTCCGTTTCAGGAGGGATTAACTGGATTTCTTCTTCACTACCATCTCCGTTCAGATCCACTTTCATCTTCTTCTGTTTAAAGCCCGAATCGCCTGTGTAACCCCGTAAATGGACGTCATTTATGTGGGCAGGTTCGAGCTTATAGGCAGCATATTTGGCTTCGTATTCATGAAGTAACGCAACGTTCTGTTTCTCCGTCGGGTTAAGATGCTCCTTGTAAGTAGAGTCTGCATGATACCAAGGCTTGGCGGCAAAGTAGTCCTGCAAATCCTTCCGCTTGAATACATACCCATGCCTTGCAAATATCTCGTTGCGCGCAAGCTCCAGTATATGGTTGTCCAGGCTGCCGATCTTTTCCGGGGACAGCACCGAGTTCGAGCTGTCCTTCAGAGTATAATCCCGTGTTACCACAGTGGAAGGAACACCAGTTGTTTCACTTGCTGCAACTAGCTTACCATCCCCACCTTCAGCACCCTTCTCTTTTTTCGTATAAGTACAGCCAGAAAAGATTAAAGACAGGATAATCACCCCATATATAAGCAAAAACTTCCGAAAATCCATTTTGTTTACACCCACTTCGTCATCTGAATTCGATATGATAAACGCATATAAATATACCATAAAGTGGAATCTGCGTATAGAAAAAACGAATCTTCCATCTCTGAAGGTCCGCAACTGTTTGTATCGCTTTTGATTTTAAATGTTCGCTATCCTCCCGTTAGCTTAATGATCACCCCCTCCACTTTAATGCATATTAACAAAACGGAGATTAGTCTGGAAATTTGCAGGCATTAACTCCACGTAACATCAAAGGATTATGTGAAGAACATTCACGGAGTGCTGAAACGCGCGCTCAGGCTTGCATATACAGAATCGGGGTTACTGGCAGAAGACATCATGAGTAAGGTGTCCATGCGGAGCAAAGTAATGGAAATGAACAAAAAGAAATGCAGTTCTGGACCATTGAAGAATTTACTCAGTTTTTGCAATCCTCAAAGCATCATGTTCACTACATTGCTTTTTCATTAGCAATTTACACTGGAATGCGGCGCGGTGAAATTCTGGGGCTGCGGTGGAAAGATATCGATTTTGAGAAGAAAGAGCTGAAGGTTATTCAGACAGCGAATTGGACACGGGATGGCTTGGTGATCCGGCGGGTCAAGCTCTTTCAGAATATTATTGACGATCTTCAGGAGCGCTATTCACAAATCGAAGCCTACAAGAAGGATTATGGGGAAGCCTACGAGGACAATGACCTGGTAGGCTGTTATCCTGGAGGAGGTTATATTAAGCCGAAGCGAATCACAGAGGGCATGGATGTTCTTATTCGTAAAGCAGGGGTCAAGAAGATACGGTTCCATGATCAGCGTCACACCCATGCTTCATTTCTACTAGCGATTGGAATAAATCCTAAGGTTGCCGCCGAACGTCTGGGAATGACTCCAGCGATGTTTAATGAGAGGTACTCACTTCTGTCGCCAATCATGCAAGAAGAGGCCGTTGACAGAATTGAAAGTGAACTCAATAAATTCGCAGAAAAACAGCTTGAAACTGTAGAATAAAAATCTTCGTTAGCAAATCCGTAAGCAAGCTAAAAAATACGGCCTTTCCCACTCAAGCATATTCGCTCCTACGAGCCTACATACAGCAAAAAACCCTTACAGAGTAAGGGTTTAAGTGAAGTGGGCCCTACAGGACTCGAACCTGTGACCAATCGGTTATGAGCCGACCGCTCTAACCAACTGAGCTAAGGGCCCGGACTAGGATATCCGTATTATACAAGTGCTGTCCGGTGTAATAAGGTAATTGCGGGGGCAGGATTTGAACCTGCGGCCTTCGGGTTATGAGCCCGACGAGCTACCGGGCTGCTCCACCCCGCGTCAGTTAATAATTATTTAAACAGCGACAATAGATAATATACAATATAGCCATGGATAAAGTCAAGGATGATTTTGGTTTTTCTGGCTAAGGCAGAAAACGAACTCCATAACGGCCCTTGCGCGAACGGTATATTTCGACAAAACGCGGATCATGATACCCATAGATCCAGCCGTCCTGCTCCAGTCTTTTGGCAAGGCAGCCCGCTTGAAATCTGGTCCTGAACAACTTGGCAAAATAGATCCAATTCATGATACCCTCTTCTCCTTCATCGCAATAATATATGTCCCGGTGCTATTTATCATGCCCAGTTTTGCAAGAAAATTAGAGGATTGCTCAGCGGAGCGGATGGCAATTTCTGCCCGTATGCAGCTAATTGTAATGAGCCGTTGAGGGAAATAGTTGGATTTTATACAATTGCTTGGGCGGAAATCGCCTTTTCAAAGGAAATAAGTGGATTAAGGACATTTAGTTCTGGCAGTATCTGCGTTATTGTCCATTTCAGGTTTCAACAAGTGTATTTTTTCCAACTAAATCCTCTATAAGTGTGCTGGGCCAGTGAATAGATGCTGTTTTTCCACTTCTTTTCCCTAAGAGCCCAAAAACTAATTAAAGCATTAAAAAAGAAGCCCCATCCCCCGGCAAAGAGGACAAAGCTTCTTCTATGCATTCTCTACGCTCTACGCTCAACGTTTACGCTTTATGTTTACGCTCTACGTACTCTTTACGTACCCTCTACTCATTTCCTGCGTCTTCTCCTAGCCCCTACACGCCGAAGGCGGCAGGGTCCTTGCGCCAGGATTGCAGCAGCGCTACATCGCTCTCAGCAATCTTGCCTTGAGCCAGCGCTACGTCAATGAGCGTGCTGTAGTTGGACAGGCTCTGGAGCGGAAGCTCCGCCGCAGCGAAGGCTTCTACGGCACGGTCAAGCTCGTAGCTGAAGATGGCCAGGACGGCCAGCGGGAGCCCGCCTGCTTCCTGTACGGCCTGCGCGGCTTTGATGGAGCTGCCGCCAGTGGAGATCAGGTCCTCGATCACGACCACCTTCTGGCCGGGCTTGATGAGTCCTTCGATCTGGTTCTGCTTGCCGTGGCCCTTGGCCTTGTCCCGGATGTAAGCCATCGGCAGACCGAGCTTATCGGCCACCCAGGCCGCGTGCGGAATACCGGCGGTTGCTGTCCCGGCAATCACCTCGGCGTCCGGGTAGCTGGTTCTGATCAGCTCTGCGAAGGCCTCCGCAATGTAGTTGCGGACATCCGGGAAGGCCATGGTCAGACGGTTATCGCAGTAGATCGGTGATTTGATGCCGGAGGTCCAGGTGAACGGCTCCTGCGGGCGCAGGGCTACGGCTCCGATCTCCAGCAAATGACTGGCGACCTGTTCACTTCGATTCTCTAATATGCTCATGCTTGGCTCATCTCCTCAATAATATTCAGTGCTGCTGCTCGCGGATCTGCCGCTGCTGTAATCGGCCGGCCTACTACCAGGTAGTGGCTGCCTTGGCGGATAGCCTGCCTCGGAGTCATGACCCGGGACTGGTCGTCCAGCGAGGCACCAGCTGGCCGGATACCCGGGGTTACGGTGCGGAACTCCGGTCCGCACGCTTCGGCAATCACCAGGGATTCCTGCGGCGATGCTACGACTCCATGCAGGCCTGCTTCCGCTGCAAGCTTGGCATAACGCACCACCGCATCCGTCACTGGTCCGGCTATGCCGATTTCCCGGTTCATCACTTCCTGGCTGGTGCTGGTAAGCTGGGTTACTGCAATGATCAGCGGCATGTGCAACGAGGGCTTCAGGCTGACCGCCTGGGCCGCTCCTTCCACAGCAGCAGCCATCATGGCAGCTCCTCCGGCGGCATGTACGTTGAACATATCAACGCCAAGCAGAGTCAAGCTCTCTGCCCCGCCCTTTACGGTGTTGGGGATATCGTGCATTTTAACATCGAGGAATACCGAATATCCGCGCTCCTTCAGTTCCCGGATGAAATCAGGTCCGGCTGCATAGAACAGCTGCATTCCCACCTTTATATAACAGGGAATGCCTTCGAGCTGTTCGATCAGCGCCCGCGCCTGGTCTGCATTCGGATAATCCAAGGCGACCATCAGGCGTCCGGCCATTTCATTACGCTTCTCTACCTGTCCGATGTTCTCATGTTCATGCTGCTGTGCTGCTGAAGTCTGCTCCACAAAGTCAACCCTCTCTCATTGTTATCTGGCAACATTCCAGGTCCCGGGCATAGGGGAACGGTCTGCGCTAACGCAAACCGTTCCTGTAGCAGCCTGTTACAGCTGCCTCACCCTCTATCTTATTGTCCGACAAAAGCAGGCATCGACTGGGACGAGAAGTTAATCGTCTGCAGCATTCTCAGCAGCGCCGTTACCGTATCGAGCGAGGTCATACATACGACGCCGTTCTCTACCGCTTCACGGCGGATGCGGAATCCGTCACGTTCAGGCGTTTTGCCCTTGGTCAGTGTATTGAAGACGAAGTTCGCTTGACCGCCGCGGATCAGATCCAGGATGGTCGGCTCGCCTTCATCCAGCTTGTTAACGTTCATCACGTTCAGCCCGGCCTGCTCCAGCGCAGCTGCTGTACCGCCGGTGGCGATGATTTTATAGCCCATGGCATGGAAGCCCTTCATCAGCTCAACCGCTTCAGCCTTGTCTTTGTCGGCTACAGTTACAATGATTGCCCCGGTAGCCGGGATCTTCATGCCTGCGCCGATCAGACCCTTGTAAAGCGCCTTGGCATACAGCTTATCGCGGCCCATGACCTCACCGGTGGATTTCATCTCCGGTCCGAGCGTAGGCTCGACTCTGCGCAGCTTGGCAAAAGAGAACACCGGCACTTTGACCGACACATAATCGCTCTCCGGCCACAGGCCTTCGGTGTACCCGTCTTCCTTCAGCTTGCCGCCAAGAATGATCTTGGTCGCCAGGTTCGCCATCGGAATACCGGTCACCTTGCTCAGGAACGGAACCGTACGCGAGGAGCGCGGATTCACTTCAATGACATAGACCTCGTTCTGATAAATGACGAACTGGATGTTCACCAGCCCGATGGTCTTGAGCTCTTTGGCAATCTTGATCGTGATCTCGGCAATCTTCTGCTTCAGACCTTCATCCAGATATTGCGGCGGGTAGACAGCGATGGAGTCGCCGGAGTGAACCCCTGCGCGTTCCACATGCTCCATGATGCCCGGAATGACAACCGTCTCTCCGTCGCAGATAGCGTCCACTTCCACTTCCTTGCCAAGCATGTAACGGTCGATCAGCACCGGATGCTCCGGATTCACTTTTACCGCTTCAACCATGTAGCTCAGCAGCTCTGTGTCGTTGTAGACAATCTCCATGGCGCGTCCGCCCAGGACATACGATGGTCGAACCAGCACCGGATAGCCCAGCGCCTGCGCCGTTTCGACAGCCTCATCAATATTGATTACGGTCTTGCCTTTAGGTTGTGCGATATCCAGACGGGCCAGCAGCGCTTCGAACTTCTTGCGGTTCTCAGCTTCGTCGATGCTCTCAAGGCTGGTACCCAGAATGTTCACGCCCGCAGCAGCAAGCGGTGCAGCCAGGTTAATCGCGGTCTGTCCGCCGAACTGTACGATGACTCCGATCGGATTCTCCTGGGCAATCACGTTCATGACATCCTCGAAGAACAGCGGCTCAAAGTACAGGCGGTCCGAGGTATTGAAATCCGTCGATACGGTCTCTGGATTGTTATTGATAATTACAGCTTCGTAGCCAGCCTTCTGTATGGCCCATACCGCATGTACCGTAGAGTAGTCGAACTCAATTCCTTGGCCGATACGGATCGGACCGGAGCCGAGTACAATGACCTTCTGCTTATCGGAATGAATGACCTCATTTTCGGTCTCATAGGTGGAGTAATAGTATGGCGTTGAAGCCTCAAATTCTGCGGCGCAGGTATCGACCATTTTAAAGACTGGAACCAGCCCTTGCTGCAGACGCAGCACACGCACTTCCGCCTCCTTGGTGAATGCCCCGCCGGGACGGCCTTCAGCACGGATTTCGGCAATCGCCCGGTCTGTGAAGCCCTTACGCTTGGCCTGATACAGTATGTCAGCAGACAGTGTCTCTTCGGCACGGATCTCGTCCTCGAAGCTCACGAGCCCTTCGATCTTGGAGAGGAACCACCAGTCCACATTCGTAATATCCTGAATCTCCTGTAGCTCATAGCCGCGGCGGAAGGCTTCCGCGATCAGGAACAGGCGCTCATCATCCGGCTTGGCAAGTCTATAGCGCAGCACACTCTCTTCAAGCAGCTCCGCTCCCGGCAAGCGGAAACGGTGGACACCAATCTCCAGCGAGCGGATGGCCTTGTGAATCGACTCTTCAAAGGTACGGCCGATCGCCATCACTTCACCGGTCGCTTTCATCTGTGTACCCAGCTTGCGGTTCGCCGAGATGAACTTGTCGAACGGCCAGCGCGGGATTTTGCTGACGATATAGTCCAGTGTAGGCTCGAAGCAGGCGTAGGTCTGTCCGGTCACCGGATTGACGATTTCGTCCAGCGTGTAGCCGAGTGCGATCTTCGCGGCCATCTTGGCAATCGGATAACCGGTCGCTTTCGACGCCAGCGCCGAGGAGCGGCTGACACGCGGATTCACTTCGATCACATAATACTGGTAGCTCTGCGGGTCCAGGGCGAACTGGACGTTACAGCCGCCTTCAATATTCAGCGCGCGGATAATCTTCAGGGAAGCACTCCGCAGCATCTGATATTCACGGTCAGACAGCGTCTGGCTCGGGGCCACTACGATACTGTCGCCCGTATGTACGCCCACCGGATCAAAGTTCTCCATGTTGCAGACCACGATACAGTTGTCGTTCGCATCACGCATAACCTCATATTCGACTTCCTTCATGCCGGCGATGCTCTTCTCGACCAGACACTGGCCGATCGGGCTGTAACGGATACCAGCCTTGACGGTCTCACGCAGCTCTTCTTCGTTGTCGCAGATTCCGCCCCCTGTTCCGCCCAGCGTGTAGGCAGGACGGACGATCAGCGGATAGCCGATTCCTGCGGCGAAGCCCAGAGCTTCTTCCACACTGGTAATAATCGCACTTTCCGGCACCGGCTGATCCAGCTCGCGCATCAGCTCGCGGAACAAATCGCGGTCCTCCGCTTTCTCGATGGATTCAAGCTGTGTACCCAGCAGCTTCACTTTCTCTTGCTCTAGGACTCCGGCACGGGCCAGCTCTACAGCCATGTTCAGGCCGGTCTGTCCGCCGAGTGTCGGCAGCAGCCCGTCCGGACGCTCCTGACGGATAATGCCAGTCACGAATTCCAGCGTAATCGGCTCGATGTATACTTTGTCAGCCATATTGGTATCGGTCATAATCGTCGCCGGGTTGCTGTTGATCAGTACGACCTCGACACCTTCTTCTTTAAGGGCCTGGCAGGCCTGAGTGCCTGCATAGTCGAATTCGGCAGCTTGACCAATAACGATCGGGCCGGAGCCGATAACCAGAATTTTTTTGAGTTTGTTGTTCTTAGGCATGTTATAGAGCTCCTTTCACGGCTTCAAGCTGGGGTGCGGATGATTTCGGTGCCGTGATTCTGGCATTCGCTGCAAGCTGCGCCTGACGCGATCCGGCCGGCCGCTGTGCCTTGTGGTCTGCGATCAGCTGCAGGAAGCGGTCGAACAGATAACTGCTGTCAAGCGGTCCCGGCGCCGCTTCCGGATGGTACTGCACCGAAAAAGCGGGGTAACGGGTATGCTTCAGTCCTTCAACGGTCTTGTCATTGTTATTGATATGGGTAACTTCCAGGTCTGTGCTGGCAATGGATTCCTCATTCACTGTGTACCCATGATTCTGGGAGGTGATGAAGCAGCGTCCGCTCTCCAGCTCTTTCACCGGATGGTTCCCGCCGCGATGGCCGAACTTGAGCTTCTCAGTGTCGGCGCCGCAGGCCAGGGCGAACAGCTGGTGTCCCAGGCAGATGCCGAAGATCGGGTATTCGCCGAGCAGCTCGGAGATTGTCTGTACCGCATAAGGCACATCCTTCGGGTCTCCAGGGCCATTCGAGAGCTGAATGCCGTCAGGGTTCAGGCGGCGGATCTCGTCTGCGGTGACATCATGAGGGACAACCACCACATCACAGCCGCGGTTGTTCAGCTCGCGCAGAATACCGGTCTTCGCGCCGTAATCGACCAGCACGATGCGTTCTTTGGTGCCCGGGCTGCTGTAGGCTGCTGTAGTTGAGGTACGTGCAACCTGATTGCGCAGCTCTTCAATGGTCGTGTCACCCATCATCTCCATCAATTCTTCCACACGCTTGTTCGAAGTGGTGAGGATTGCCTTCATGGTGCCATAGTGGCGGATAATGCGGGTAAGCATACGGGTATCAATCTCGCTGATGCCGGGAATGTCATATTCCTTCAGCAGATCGTCTACACTGTATTCAGCACGCCAGTTGCTGGGTACGGATTCGTGACGCCGCACCACAAAGCCGTGTACAAAAGGGCGAACGGACTCGAAGTCATCACGGGTAATACCGTAATTCCCGATCAGCGGATACGTCATGGTGACGATCTGCCCACAGTACGAAGGGTCCGATAGTACCTCCTGATAGCCTGTAATTCCTGTGTTAAAAACAACCTCGCCCGTCTTCTCGCCTTCCGCGCCAAATGCGGTGCCTGTAAACAGTGTTCCGTCCTGAAGCAGCAATCTCGCCTGCATGCCTTCCACTCCTTCTTGTTTCTGTAGTCTGATTCTTATGTCACAGCCATGCAGCCGGGCTGCATGGGCTACTGCTTACTTCTGTTAAGCCTCACTCCATACGGCTCTGCCGTCTACCCAGGTCTTCACCGGCCAGCCCTTAAGCTTCCATCCGGTAAAAGGTGTATTGCGACCCTTGCTCGCAAACGTGGCCGGGTCTACTTCCTTCTCTTCATTCAAGTCAATCAGGGTCAGATCGGCAGGCGCCCCAACGGTAAGGCTGCCTGTATTCAGTCTGAACACCCGGGCCGGATCAGCGGTCATCCGCTGCACCAGCAGGGACAGATCCCATTTGCCTGTGGCCACAAAAGCGGTATACAGCAGCGGGAAGGCCGTCTCAAAGCCGACGATGCCAAACGGTGCAAGCTGCATGCCTTTGGCTTTCTCTTCTTCGCTATGCGGGGCATGGTCGGTCACGATGATATCCAGCGTGCCATCCAGCAGCCCTTCAATGCAGGCCTCGACGTCACGGCGCGAGCGCAGCGGCGGGTTCATTTTCCAATTGGCGTCCATGCCCGGAATATCCTCCTCCGAGAGCAGCAGATGATGCGGGCACACCTCGGCGGTCACCTTAATGCCGATTTGCTTCGCCTGGCGGATCAGCCGGACCGATTGCTCGG
The DNA here is from genome assembly GCF_038002245.1 of Paenibacillus sp. FSL R7-0128. NCBI lineage: Bacteria > Bacillati > Bacillota > Bacilli > Caryophanales > Paenibacillaceae > Paenibacillus > Paenibacillus sp. FSL R7-0128. The sequence continues at coordinate 5,637,019 of NZ_JBBOCD010000001.1, forward strand.
TGCTGACATGGCACACATGATAGTGAACACCTGTTGCTTCAGACAGCAGAATGTCACGGCCTACATGAATGGCTTCCGACTCGTTCGGAATTCCCTTCAGGCCATGCTTGTCGGCAAAAGTGCCTTCGGCTACCGGCGCTCCTTCCACCAGCGAGTTATCCTCACAGTGGGCAATCACCGGCATATCCAGTCCCTTCGCCAGCTTCATCGCATCCTTCATCATCTGCGCGCTCTGTACGCCTACGCCGTCATCGGTGAAGCCGATCGCTCCCGCTTCCTTCAGTGCCGCAAAATCCGTCAGCTCGCGTCCCAGCTCATTCTTGGTAATGGCCGCATAAGGCAGCACCTTCACAAGCCCCGCTTCACGTGCCTTGTCCTTCACGAGCTGTACGATCTCTGCACTGTCAGTTACCGGGCGTGTGTTCGGCATGCAGGCAATCGTTGTGAATCCGCCTTTGGCTGCCGAACGTGCACCGGTCTCAATCGTTTCCTTATGCTCGAACCCCGGTTCACGTAAGTGCACATGCATATCGATCAGTCCCGGAATCAGCAGCTTACCTTCCGCTTCAACGATCTCTCCGGCTTCTTCTACCGCCTCGGCGGCATCCTGAATCTTTGAGATAACTCCGTCCTGCACAACAATATGCTTGCGCTCCAGCACGCCTTCTTCGTTCAGTACACTGGCATTTTTGATGATCACGGTTAGGATTCTCCTTTGTGCCTTCCGGCCGCAGCCGTAAGCTCTGTAGTTATTATATAATAAAAATTCATCTTTGTGTATATTTATTAATACGCTTATGTGAGGTTTTTTTCTGCTACTGCAGCGCCCGCTCCATGACAGCCATCCGTACCGGGACGCCGTTCGCCATCTGCGGGAAAATCCGGGACTGGCTGCTCTCCACCACCGCATCGTCGATCTCCACATTGCGGTTGACCGGCGCCGGGTGCATGATGATCGTTGCCGAGTCCAGCCTGGACGCCCGTTCCTCGGTGAGCCCGAAGTGCTCCCGATACTGCTCAGCCGATAAAACAATGCCCGAAGCATGCCGCTCCAGCTGCACTCTCAGCATCATGACCACATCCGCCTTCAGCGCTTCTTCCATGGACACGTACGGAGCGTAGGCCGCAAGCTCAGGAGCCTGCATATTCACCGGGGCGCAGAACTGCACGCTTGCCCCCATTTTGGTGAGTGCCCAAAGGTTGGACCGCGCTACACGGCTGTGCATAATATCCCCGATAATCGAGACCTTCAGGCCCTTCAGTCCGCCAAAATGCTTACGCATTGTGTACAGGTCCAGCAGCGCCTGTGTCGGATGCTCGTTGTTGCCGTCTCCGGCATTAATCAGCGGAACGCCAACCTTCTCGGCAAGCTGCTCCAGCACTCCTGCGGGCTTCAGCCGGACCACTCCGGCATCGATACCCATTGACTCCAGTGTGCGCACTGTGTCGTAGATGGATTCGCCCTTCTCGACACTGGAAGCCGCTGCGGTGAAGTTCAGCACTTGAACGCCGAGGCGTTTCTCAGCCATCTCGAAGGAGAAGCGGGTTCTGGTACTATTCTCGAAGAACATATTGGCAACAAAATGTGCTCTCAGCACCGGCGTGAGCTTCTCGCTCTGATTATCCCAGTAGGCTGTTCTGTCTAACAGCTGGGTAATCTCCGACTCCGCCAGCTCCTTCATCCCCAGCAGACTGCGTTCCTTCACCTTAGTTGCCGTCATCATTGTTATCGTTCCTCCCGGTTTGAAATAATGTACACTTCGTCCTTGCCGTCGTATTCGCTCAGGGACACTTCAATCTGCTCATGCCTGGAGGTGGGTACGTTCTTGCCGATATAGTCGGGGCGGATCGGCAGCTCCCGGTGGCCGCGGTCAGCCAGTACAGCCAGTTGGATCATCCGGGGCCGTCCGCAATCCATCAGCGCATCCATTGCCGCGCGGATGGTTCTTCCGGTGTACAGTACATCGTCGAACAGGATCACTTTCTTGTCCCGGGTGCCGCTGGTGCCCGGAGGCAGGATCAGGTTGCTGTTGACAACCGTCTTGTCCATCGCTTCCCGGTTGTTCCCGCCGCCTTCGCGGTCATCGCGATAATGGGTAATGTCCAGCTCCCCGTAAGGGATGTCCACGCCCTCAATTTCCTTAATGCGTTCCGCGATCCGCTGAGCCAGGTAGATCCCCCGGGTCCGGATGCCGACCAGCAGGCAATTCTCGATACCCTTGTTTTTCTCCAAAATCTCATGTGCAATGCGTGACAGTGCCCGGCGAATCGCCGTTTCGTCCATAATGACATTTTTTTCAGTAACCATCCTCTTTGCCATCCCCCTGCTTGATCGCCTGTTCAAGTTCCCCGGATAAACTAAAAAACTCCTTGCCCAAAGCAGGCAAGGAGTGAAATCCGCAGATTCAAAAAGATGGCGTGTCCGCGCGCATAAAAAGACCCTCCGTACTACTACGGATTCCTTCTTTCATGACGCGAACCTCGATTCACGTTACCTTGCCAGCCTCACGGGACTGAATTAAAGGCGCTATTCAACTATAGGGAATTATGACAGATGGATGGGGGGATGTCAAATTATATTCGCGGAGTGTGGGGGGAAGACGGTGACAGATAGGGAAAAGAAATTTAGGTGAAGGGCGCGGCTGCGGTGATCACAGACATTTAGGTGAAGGGCGCGGCTGCGGTGATTTTGGACTTCCGGCCGCTGTTATGTTTGGATTTCCTGATTATTACCGCAGCAGCGGTAGAAATCCAAACATAAAGGCGGACGCTCCGCTCCTCCAGTTCCAAAATCCCCTCCGCCGCTTCCACCTAAACGGTGCAAGAGATTTGTCATCCCCCCTTGGGGGAGGGGGCAGGCAGAGGGGCACTATGGCGCTGCGCTGATAGTGCGGACTACACAACTGCAGAATGCAGGAATTGCACTAACGGCACAAGACACCGCATCAGCGGCAATATGCCGGCTCATTTAAAAAAAGTAACCGCCACAATCAAACTTAGTAACAACACGGGGATACCGTAGACAATCATGTATCCTATATATTTCACGGGTCCGGGAAGGCTGGTGAGATCAACTCGCCGAAAAGGCCCCCCGCCTTCGATCAGTTGCTGAGGCAGCAATTGTTCATCAATATAACCGGTACTGCGGTCGATCTACCCTAATTTCGTTCCAGCCCCTGCTCTGTTATGATAAAACTGGAGGCGAAGAAAATCATGAACATGGAGTTTATTACTATAGAAGAGTGGGATGAAGCGTGGTGGGGACGGATGGAGCAGATCTACCATGAGGCTTTTCCCAGCGGAGCTAAGACAGAAGCGATTCTGCGGAGTATGCTGAACCGGAGGATTGGATACTTACATGCTGGGGTGCATCAGGGGGTGGTTGTTGCCATGGCGGTTACCGGTGTGGCGGGACAAGCTGCGGATAAAGTGCTGATTATTGATTACCTGGCAGTCGATACAGAATTGCGCGGAACAGGGACGGGAACCTGGATGCTGGAGCAGATTAGAGCTTGGGCGGTACAGGAGCATAACATCCGGGGAATCATCATTGAGGCGGAATCCGGAGCTACGGAGTCGCACAAGGAACGTATTCATTTCTGGGAGCGGAACGGGTTCGTCCTGACCTCCTATGTGCATCAATATAGAATGGTACCGGAGCCATATCAGGCGATGCTGCTGCCGCTGGATGAGCGCGCGAATGTGCCGGATGACGGTGAAGCGCTGTTCCGCTATATCAATGCATTTCATAAGGTGGCTTTCCGGAAAGGATAACGGCACTGCTTCCCTACATGTTGCACATTATGCAGGAATTCTTCCGCTTAACTAAGCTGCTGGGCCAATTGTTGCAGTTTTTGCAGGATTCATGCCAAATAGTTATCTTCACCGAATGGATTGTTGCAAAAAGTGCAGGATTTGCGTGTGCGGGCTTGGTTTGAGCGGTGCAAGGCTGCAATTTGTGCAACAAATTTGGGCCGGGCCGGGTCAGGGGGCGGGGCGATCGCTATGTAGATAGACGGCGACAAATAAAAAACCGCCGCAGATTGCTCTGCAGCAGCATTCCATTCAAACCAAAACTTAAAATTCAAATTCAACGTCGCTCAGACGTCTTTGGATTTCGGAGATGACACGCTTCTCCTCTTCCTCGCCCTTGGCTACGAAGGTCACGGAGAAACGCACGAACGCGCCGGCATCATCCCAAGGCACAGTGGAGATGAGCTTCTCGCGGATCAGGAACTGTGAGAAATCCTCGCCGGATTCGAAGCGGCGTCCGCCCTTGACGCCTTTTGGCGCGGCTACATAGAGGAAGAAGGAGCCCTTCGGCTTCTCGGCCTTGAAGCCCAGGCTGTTCAGCGCATCCACCAGCATGTTGTGGCGGCGGGAGTATTTGGCGGCAATCGCTTCGGTAATCTCAGGATGAGAGAGACCGAACGCGGCAGCTTTTTGAATCGCGATGAACTGGCCGGAATCATTGTTGTCCTTCACATCACTGAACGCCTTCACGATCAGCGGGTTGCCGGCCACGAAGCCGATTCTCCAGCCGGTCATGTTGTAGGACTTGGACAGGGAGTGCAGCTCAACGCCGACATCCTTGGCACCAGGCACGGACAGGAAGCTCAGCGGCTTCACGCCGTCATAAGTTAATGCAGCATAAGGAGCGTCATGGATTACGACTACATCATATTTTTTTGCCCAGGCCACTACTTCGCTGAAGAATTCAGGCGTGGCGCTTGCGCCGGTAGGGTTGTTCGGATAGTTGAGGTAGAGCAGCTTCGCCTTGCGGGCAACATCTTCAGGAATGGAGCTCAGGTCAGGCAGGAAGTTGTTCTCCTTCTTCAGCTCCACGGAGTAGACTTGTCCTCCCAGATACTTGGTATGGGTGCCCAGCACCGGATAGCCCGGAATGGTCATAATCGTGATATCGCCCGGATTAATGAATACGGATGGCAGCATAGCCAGCGCAGGCTTCGAGCCGATGGAATGCACGATTTCCGTTACAGGGTCAATGCCATCTACCTGAAAAACTTCCTTAAGGTACACAGCCGCTGCGTCCTTAAATTCAGGAATACCGTTATCGGAGTAGCCGCGGTTCTCTTCCTTGGCCGCTTCCAGCGCAAGTCTGGACACGATGCCTTCATCCGCCATTTCGTCCGGCTCGCCGACGCCCATGTCGATCAGTTCAATGTTCGGAAAATCCTGCTTCGCCGAGGCTTTGGCTCGTTTGATTTTCTCGAATTTGTAGATGGAGGTGTCCTTGCCGTATCCTTCGCCGCCGATGCGGTCTGCAAAATTCGTCTGAATGAATGTAGCCTGATAGTGTTCAATACTCATAATCTTCTACTCATCTCCTGGGCCTATGTTGTGAATCTATGCTCTAAATATGACGCAAATCCGGCCGCTGTTCCATGGATTTATAATCTATTGATTTGTACTTATCTGCTGCGCAGCGTAAATAGAAGTTCTTCCATATCCGCCGGAATCGGCGCACTGAACTCCTTGTACTCGCCTGTAGAAGGATGAACAAATCCGAGTACCGCTGCATGCAGGGCTTGTCCGTTCATAGTAGTTCCCTTGCTGCGCCCGTAGATCGGATCACCTACCAGCGGATGGCCGATGAACTTCATGTGAACACGGATCTGATGCGTGCGTCCTGTCTCAAGCTGAAGCTCCAGCAGTGTGCAGTCACCAAACCGCTCCAGCACGGTAAAATGCGTCACGGAGCGCTTGCTGTTCTTCTCGGTTACAGTATACAGCTTGCGGTCATGCGGATCACGGCCGATCGGAGCATCTACGGTTCCCTTGTCATGAGACAGATTGCCGTGCACGACTGCGATATAGCGGCGGGTCACACTGTGCTCCTTAAGCTGGGCGGACAGCGAAGCATGACTGGCGTCATTCTTGGCTGCCATAATCAGACCGGAGGTATCCTTGTCGATCCGATGGACAATGCCTGGACGAATCTCGCCGTTAATGCCGGACAGGTCCTTGCAGTGATACATCAGCGCATTGACCAGGGTGCCGGAGGGATGTCCCACTGCCGGATGCACAACCATGCCGCGTACCTTGTTCACCACTATCACATCGCTGTCCTCATAAGCCACTTCCAGCGGAATATCCTGTGCGATCAGGTCCGTAACCTCGGGTTCCGGCACCGTAACGGTTACCTTATCGCCTTCATTCAGCTTATAGTTCGCTTTGACCGGCGCGCCGTTGACCACTACATGGCCGCTGCCGATCCATAGCTGAACCTGGGAGCGCGAGATTTCGTCTTCCATGGCCTCTGTAACGTATTTATCAATCCGCTCCCGCGCATTGCCCTCGGCAACGATCCATTCGGTGACGTCTCTTTCTTCCTCGAGGGCGCCAGAATCCGCCAGCTCTTTGACGTCTTTGTTCAAATCATTCATTCCCTTCTTTGACTTCCTGTGATTCCTTCACCTCGGTGACTTCCTGTTCGCCCTTCACTTCCAGCAGCGTGTCCAGAATAATCAGCCCCACTCCGACCACGATACAGGAATCGGCCACGTTGAAGATCGGGAACGTATAGCTTCCGAAATTGAACATGAGGAAATCCACAACCTCACCGTTAAGAATCCGGTCCAGGAAGTTGCCGATTGCTCCGCCAAGGACAAGCGCCAGCGCGGTAGGCAGCAGCTTGCGGGTCTTGCGGGCCTTGTTCAGGTACCAGACGATTCCGCATACAACGACTACCGTAATCACAATGAAGAACCACTGCTGCCCCTCCAGAATTCCGAAGGCGGCTCCACGATTGCGGTGCGACGTAATAATGAAGAAATCCTTGATTACCGGAATTTGCTCTGCGAGCTCCAGCCGGGTGGCAATCAGATATTTGGTACCCTGGTCAATCACAAATACAATTAGCGCAATCAGAAAGTACACCACAGAAGTTGTCACTCCGTTCTTATTTTTCCCGCGGCTTCGCGGTACGAATACTGTATAAAGACTTGTATATTGTAGCACAGGCCTCAAGATACCGTCCATGGCATGGTCATACGGATCTGTAAAGTCAGGGCACTATTTGCCATCGCTAAAAAAGGGCCCCGGAGGCCAAGCTATCTATACAAGCGGAAACGGTTTTGCCGTCCTTTTAAAGGAAGGTACCGTTTCAGCGATTAGCTACCGAAAGGAGCTCACAGCAATGAGCCATCTGACATCACAGCAGCTATCCGGGCTGCGTACTACTCTCCTGCAGCAGCAGGAGGATATTAAGCACAGGCTTAGCAACAGCGGACAATATGGTCTGCAAGAGTCTATGCGAGATAACACGGGAGAGCTGTCCGAAATCGACAACCATCCCGGCGATGCCGCCACAGAGCTGTATAACCGCTCCATGGATATCTCCCTACTGGAGCGCGATGAGCATGAGCTGGACGATATTGAATCAGCACTGCGGGCGATGGACGAAGGAACCTACGGCATCTGCATCGCCAGCGGCGAACCGATTCCCTACGAGCGCCTGGCCGCCCTTCCCTCCACCCGCTACACGAAAGAGCATGCTCCCCGTCAGAGTGCTCCGTTCACCCGTCCGGCCGAGGAAGAGCTGCTGTCTCCGCCGTTTGGCCGCACCAGTCTGGATGAGCGGGACGACCAGAACGGCTTCGATGGCGAGGATGCCTGGCAGATCGTGGAGAGCTGGGGCAACTCGGATTCGCCGGCCATGGCAGAAGGGAACAACATCGGCTCCTACAATGATATGGAGATCGAAGCGGACGAAACCGAGGGCTTCGTGGAGCCCTGGGAGAATTTCGTGGCCACCGACATTTCGGGCAATCATCTGATGATTATCAAGGGCAACAGCTACCGTCATTACATGGACGACGAGGAAGGCGACTACCTGCTGGACCCGACTCGAAAAGAACGGAATTAGCAAAGCTGGGAACGATCCGAAGAGAGCTGGAGAGGCTTAATTGCACTTTGTACAACTAAAACATCTGATTCATACGCGATATCCCGTTTAGTTGCATTCCGTACATTTAAAAAGCCTTGTACTCTAAGTTCGGGCCTCTTTAAGCAAATTTAGTTGTACAGATTACAGTTATCCGTTTAAAACAGGCTATTTTGCTGCATTTAGGTGTACATTCTACAACTATCCCTGTGCTTGTCTTGGAACCCTGTTCCAATTCCTACTAATCGCAAGACCCCACCATTGTGGGGTTATTTCAGGTTCAGCGCCGCTCAGAACGTCTTCAGCTCCAGCTGATGCTGGACAATCCGTACAATGTCCGCGATATAGTCGCCGATGATCGGCAGATTCAGCGCACCCAGCACCTGAAGCACATAAATAATCGTCGCTGCAAAAAAAGTGAACCCGAGCGCAATCCCCAGCCCCCTGGCCGTTCCGGAGAGAATGTTCAGCCAGATCAGCCGGAACGGGGAATGCAGCAGCTCGGTATATTCCGAGATTCGTGACTTCTCCATCTGTTGAGCCAGACTCGTGGTCATCCGGTACAGGGCGTTCAGCTTCTCTTCCGGGGGGAGATCGGCCGGATCGACGGCTGCTGTGACAGTCACTGTAGGCTTAGGATCGGAAGAAGCGGCCGGCTGACTTTTCTCAGGATATTCTGCGCCCGGATCTGTCTTGCCCGATGGTTGGCCTGCTCCAGAATGCGTGGGCTGCTGCTCATGCTGTGCTTCCTCCCTGTTATTCCCTCTGTCCGTGGTTCTGATCGAAATTCTTCCCGGCCCGTCCGGCTGCTTCGGCTGCTCCGCAGGAATCTTCCCGTTGTTCCATCCGCCCATGCCCCTGCACCTCCTGTTGTCTGTAAGCCGCAAAACAAACGAGCCCGGTCAAAGAGAATTCTCTCTTCAAGCGCAGGGCTCGTCATTTGCATTCTAACCCGTGGAAACTTTTCCTTTGCGGCTAGTATATGCCATACATGGACAAGTAATGCAGGAAATGCGCGGCCGCTCCGGAGTTAAGCGCCGATATGAATACCGATACTCTTGCCGCCGGCATCCACGGTCTCATAGGTATACTCTCCGTCAAAATCAACCGTAGTCACCAGTACATTCTCACGCAGCACATGCTCGAATGCAGTCACCGCCGCTTTCAGCTCGTCATCGACATGCAGGGTCAGCGCAACCCGCTTGTCGATCGGCAGATCCAGACGTTTGCGGTAATCCTGCACCGCACGTACGACTTCGCGTACCCAGCCTTCCTGTACCAGCTCCGGTGTGATTTCTGTGTTCAGAGCCACTGTCAGTCCATAGCCGGAAGCGGAGGCAAAGCCTGGTTTGGCCTGCTTCTCAACCAGCAGCTCCTCGGACGTAATCTGCAGCTCTTCTCCTTCCGGTGACACAATGGCGATAACGCCTTCTTGCACTGCTTTGCGGGTAGCGTCACTATCCATCGCTTTGAGGAAGCCCTGCAGGAAGCCAACGCTCTTGCCGTATTTCTTGCCTGCCACCTTCAGGTTCAGCTTCAGGGTGAAGTCTACGAAGCCGCTGTCGCTGTGCTCGATGACAATATGCTTGACGTTGATCTCTTCTTTGATCAGCTCTTCATAATCCGCCACGTTGAAGTCGTCCGGAGTGGAGGCAATCAGCTCGGACAACGGCTGGCGGGTCTTGATGCCGCTCTCGTTGCGGACGTTACGGGCCAGCTCGACGATGCCGCGGGCGTACTCCATATCTTTTTCCAGAGCAAGGTCGATCAGGTTCTCATCCGCTGCCGGATAGTCTGCCAGATGCACACTCTCTCCGCCGCCCAGGTTCGTGAAGATATCCTCGGACAGCATCGGGGTGAATGGAGCCATCAGCTTGGCCGTTGTCAGCAGGACATGCGTTAAGGTGCGGTAAGCATCCAGCTTCTCTTCGCCCAGCCCGCTGCCCCAGAACCGGTCACGGGAACGTCGGATGTACCAGTTGCTCAGCTCATCCACGAAGTTCTCAATGGCCTTGGAGGTGTTCACGAAATCATTCACAGCCAGCCCCTTATCCACCAGCACGATCAGGCTGTTCAGGCGGGACAGAATCCAGCGGTCTAGCTTATGCTCTGACACCTTGAACGGATGATCCGCAGGATCATAGCCGTCGATTCCCGCATACAGCGTTAGGAAGGCATGCGTGTTCACCAGAGTGTCCACTACCTTGGACTTCGTCTCCCCGACCAGACCGCGCGAGAACCGCTTGTTGTTCCACGGCGCACTGTCAGACAGAATGGCCCAGCGGAAGGCATCCGTGCCGTATTCGTTCATGATCTCCCAAGGGTCGATGACATTGCCTTTGGATTTGGACATCTTCTGGCCGTTCTCATCGAAAATATGGCCGTGGGCGATAACCGCCTTGTACGGCGCCTTGCCTGTGAACAGGGTCGATACTGCCAGCAGGCTGTAGAACCAGCCGCGCGTCTGGTCGATCCCTTCGCAGATCATATCTGCCGGATACTGGTCCTCGAACTGGTCTTGATTCTCGAACGGGTAATGACTCTGGGCGAACGGCATCGAGCCGCTGTCGAACCAGACGTCGATCACTTCCGGGGTACGGACCATGACGCCGCCTTCGCTGAACGGGCTGCGCAGCTGGATATTATCCACATACGGCTTATGCAGCTCGATATCCTCAGCGACCTCGCCGATGGCCATCGCTCTCAGCTCGGCGATGCTGTGCGGTGCAAATTCCTTGCCGGTATCCTGGCAGACCCATACGTTAAGTGGTGTACCCCAGTAGCGGTTACGGCTGATATTCCAGTCCACCAGCTCCTCCAGGAACTTGCCGAAGCGGCCTTCGCGCACATGGTCCGGGTACCAGTCCACACTGTTATTGTTGGCAATCAGCTGATCCTTGATCGCAGTCGTCTGGATGAACCAGCTGTCTGTTGCATAATAGAGCAGCGGGGTGTCGCAGCGCCAGCAGAACGGATAGCTGTGCTCGTATTTCTCTTTGTGGTAGAGCAGTCCGCGTTCAGACAGCACCTTCACGATATCAAGGTCACAGTCCTTCACGAACCGTCCGGCAAAATCACTCACTACATCCGTGTATTTCCCGGAAGCATCCACTACATTCACGAAGCTGATCCCATTCTCGCGGCAGCTCTTATAGTCGTCTTCCCCGTGAGCCGGAGCCATATGTACGATCCCGGTACCGCTGGAGTCCGTTACAAAAGAGGCTCCGACAATCACATTATGCTTCTCTGCCTTGATATAACCGAACGGCGGTGTGTAGCTCTGGCCGATAAAGTCAGCGCCTGTGTGTGTAGACAGGATGGTGTACTCGCCCTTCAATACTTCGTCCACCAGATTCTTAGCCAGTACATACACGCCGTCTTCCTGCTGCGCACGCACATATTCCATAGCCGGATTCATCGCCAGCGCCATGTGCGCCGGAAGCGTCCAAGGCGTAGTCGTCCAGGCCAGCACATAGTCGCCGCTGCCGTCCAGCTTGAACTTGGCGGTGGCACTCAGATCCTTAACGGTCTTATACCCCTGGGCTACTTCATGGGAGCTGAGGGTCGTCTGGCAGCTCGGGCAGTACGGGCTAACGCGGTGACCCCGGTACATCAGGCCTTTCTCATGAACCGTAGCCAGGATGTTCCACACACTCTCAATATACGTATTGTCCAGCGTTACATACGGATGATCCAGATCTGTCCAGTAGCCGATCGCTTCCGTGAACTCGCGCCACTGCTTCTCATAGCCGAATACACTTTCCTTACATTCCTTGATGAACTTCTCCACACCATATTCTTCGATATCCTGCTTGCCGGAGATGCCGAGCTTCTTCTGCACCCCGAGCTCTACCGGCAGGCCGTGCGTATCCCAGCCCGCTTTGCGGATGACGCGGAAGCCCTTCATGGTCTGGTAGCGGCCGATAAAATCCTTGATGACCCGGCCCAGCACGTGCCCGATATGCGGCACCCCGTTCGCGGTCGGCGGCCCTTCATAGAACACATAGTTCGGGCGTCCCTCGCGGTTCTCCATCGAGCGGCGGAATGTGTCCTCCTCACTCCACTTTTTCAAGATCCGGACATCTCTGGCCCGGGCTTTTTCTTTGACGTCTACCTTATGCATGATGGTCAATCCCTTCGTTTAGTCTTAAACTGTATCGGATTACATCCGAGCCTTCTTCTTAAAAGATTTTAAAGCTTGCAAGCGTAAACCGTTGCGAGATTTTAAAGATTTTCGATCCCTCCCAAACCCTCCCTTCGCCAAGGGAGGGCCCCAAGGGCGCTGCCCTCTGGACACCCGAAATAAGTGCATCGTGCGAGGAGCAGTGTCAGTGGACGGGAAGGATTACTTCGGCGGGGTCCTCGGCCCTTCTTAGGCTGCCCTGACGGGTACGCCTGAGGGGCCTTAACCGCGCTAATGCAGCATGAATCTTTAACCCAGGCCCACTGAAGGTTGGATGAAAAGAAGCTACACCAACCGAGTAGGTCAGTCCTAGCGGACCGCAGAGCCGTTATATTCAAAAAAACAGCACTTTTGGCGAGCTAACGGACCCAGTCGACCTTATTGTCCTGCTAAGAACCATCTAGAAGCGAATTTTCCGGTAATAAGGGCTGTGGGGTCCTTTACTTGCCCTAATAGTAGCTTTCTTCCAGAATAAGGGCTCCTCAGTCCGTTACACCGTCCGCGCTGTGCCTGGGGTTCTTGCCGGGGGCTCTTGGCCCATTGCTCGGGGCGCTGTTGAGGCCCCGCAGGCGTACCCGATAGGGCAGCCTAAGAAGAGCCGGTCCTACGCCGAAGTAATCCCTTCCCGTCCGCCAACCCCTCTCCCCGCACGGAGCACTTGTTGCGGGTGTCCACCACACAAATAAACGCCGCCCCGCCCCCAAAGGGGCGAGACAGCGCTCGCGATACCACCCTAATTTGTACTGCACGCACATCCTAAGGGTGTGGATTCAGTACAATCTCAGTCCGCAGGCAATAGACAACCTTGCGGGTCCGGGATAACGTCCGGCAGACGGCGGAGCCTACGCACGTATACACGCTTCAGCTTAGCTTCTAGGGGAGGATCTTCGGGTAAGGCGTGAACGATCGGCTCGCAGCAATCACCGACTCTCTGGAGAACGTTACCTTATCGTACTTGTCCCGTCATCGAATTTGGATTCAATGGATACAGATATGTTCTAGTTATAGACGTTTTCTCCCCAATTGTCAAGGCGGATTACAACAGCAGGTCCCAGCTCAGCGGGGTGCCGACGGGCAGATCGGTTCTGAGGCGTTTGCCGAGAAGAAGATCATAGTATTTGGGCCCAAGGCCGTAGCCGGGGCGGATGACTTTGATGTTATCCGCAGTGAGCAGGTCTCCGGCCTTGATGTCCTTGGAGGTATAAACAGATCGTCTGAATTGCAGGGATTTCTCTTCTTCGGGGGTGGGACCGATGGAGATACCCCCGAGTGCCCTCCAGGCCGTATCCGTCTCCCGGACCAGGGAAGCGAATTCTGCCGGCTCCAGGGAGAATGCAGCATCCACGCCGCCTTCCGCACGGTTCAGGGTGAAATGCTTTTCGATCACCGTACTGCCCAGCGCCACGCTTGCCACAGCGGCCCCTACGCCCAGGGTATGGTCGGACAGGCCCACCTGAGCACGGAAGATGTCGCGCAGATACGGAATGGTATTGAGGTTGGTATTCCCGGGCGAAGCCGGATAGCTGCTGGTGCATTTGAGCAGGATATATTCCCGGCAGCCGGCTTCGGTAATGGTGTGGACAGCCTGTTCAATATCGCCAAGCGAGGCCATCCCGGTGGAGATAATCATCGGCTTTCCTTTGGAGGCCACCTTCCGCAATAAGGGAATATCATTATTTTCGAAGGAAGCAATCTTGTAGCAGTCGACACCGAGGGTCTCCAGGAATTCGAGCGAGGACTCATCGAACGGGGTGCTGAACGGAATCATCCCGAGCGCCCTGCACGAAGCAAAGATAGGCTCATGCCACTCCCATGGCGTATACGCCTCAGCATACAACTCATACAGCGATTTCCCCTTCCACAGTCCATTCGAATCCCCAATCATGAAATCCTTATTCTGCAGATTAAGCGTCATGGTGTCCGGCGTATAGGTCTGGATTTTGAACGCATGTGCGCCAGCCCGGGCGGCGGCCTTAACGATGTCGAGCGCGCGGTCCAGGGACTTATTATGATTACCGGACATCTCCGCGATGACAAAAGGCGGATGCCCGCTGCCGATGGTGCGGTTACCGATCCTGATTTCCTTCATGGCCTGTCGTTGCCTCCTCTGTCAGCCGTAGACTGTGCTTCTCCCATTGCTCCCGGAACAGGGCCATCAAGACCACATCCACAGGCTGATGATTTCTGATCCGTTGCCTGCCTAGCCTGCCTTCCTCTATGAAGCCTAGCTTGCGGTGATAGGACAAGCTCCGCTGATTGAAATCCAGGATTTGCGCGCACACCTTATTTAGCTGCTCTACCTGGAAAATATGCTCCAGCGCCAAAATTCCCATCATGGTACCGGAGCCGGGGGGACAGCTCTTGTCCCCTATATAAAAGCCCCATTCACAGGTCTTGTGGACCCTGTCAATCTGTGAGAACTGCACGAAGCCTGCCGGTGTGTCCAGATAGTAACAGATTCGGACCACCCGGCTGGTATCCTCCTCTATAGCATGCATCCAGTTAAGATGCTCTTCCAGCGCAATGATCCCGTCATGATTCATATAAGGCCTGATGTGATCGGCATTGCGCCATTCCCATATGAGCCGGCTATGCTCTTGGCCCAGCTTCTCAAGCCTGTAGTCCCTTAGGTCTGCCATAGTCCCCTCCCATAATCCTGTCTATGACCTCATTCCATTTATCCTCGCCCATCAGGCGGAGCGCCTGCTCAGACATGGCCCGTACCTTGGACGGGTCGGCCAGCATAGCCTTAAGCCCCTGCTCAATGGCTTGAGCGGTCACCTCATTACTCTTCCCCAGGCAAAGTGCAGCCCCCTGCGCATGAACCAAGGCCGTGATCTCCCGCTGATTATCCGCCGTAATAATACACAGTGAAGGCAGGCCCAGGTAACAGCGCTCCCAGGTCGTACTTCCGCCTGCTCCGATGGAGAGGTCTGCCTTCTGCATCAAGTCTGCCATGTAATCAATCTGACAATGGAAGCTGGCCTGTGGCATCGAGTCACATAACGCTGCGATGTCATCCTTGCGGCAGTTCATTCCGCCTGCTACGACATCCAGCTGCAGGTTAGCGAAGGCGGGACTTTGCAGGGCCTGTAAGGCTTTGAGGGTCTCACCCGTAGGATCTGTGCCGCCAAAAAACACCAGAACCCGGTTTATGCCTCCGTCCCGTTCAGCCAGCCCCAGCTTAGCCGCGCGGAATTCCGGCCGCAGCAGCGTATAGCAGGTGCCTGTCAATTTCATGCAGTAGGCGGGAAGCAGCCCCTGGTAGCGGTCCCGGGCAGCGGATGGATTGGGGTCCAGCAGCAGATCACACTCATGCGGGCGGTCCGCCAAATCGTCGATGGCCACGATCTTCTTCGCTTTCCCCTGTACCCATGCTTCCCACCGCTTATCAATCCCGTAATGGTCAACAATGAGGCAATCTATAGGAGCAGCTCCCTCCAGCCGCTGAACTGTCTGCAAGGCATCGGTCCGCCAATCCACCTGAAGCCAGAATGCGGCGTACGACGGATCATCCGGCGGCGGCAGCAGCTCCACCGCATAGCCCTGGCCTCTGATATAGTCAGCCAGATTCCCCGGCAGCTCACGGCAAATGAACGTGATCTGCCCGCCTCTGGCGGCGAGCCCGCCTGCAAGTGTCAGGCAGCGCATGATATGGCCCGTGCCCATAGAATACGAGGAATCGGCCCGGATCCATATATTCATTGGATTAGCTGCTGTGCTTACCATGCGGTCCAGCCTCCGTCAACAGAGATATTCTCACCTGTAACATAGCTTGAAGCGGCAGAAGCCAGGAATACCATCACTCCCTTTAGATCTTCAGGAGTGCCGATCCTGCCCAGCGGATTCTTCCTTTCCAGCTGCCGGATGAACTGCGGGTCGGCTTGAACCGCTGCATTTGGAAAAGGCCCAGGCGATACCGTATTCGCTCTGATTCCATGCTGCCCGAAGTGGCAGGCAATGTAACGGGTAAACTGGCCAATCGCCGCTTTACCGGCCCCGTAATTGGCGGGATTATCCATCCCGCTGTCTCCGTAGACCTCCGGGTTCGGCGAGACCAGCCCATACATCGAGGAGACGTTAATGATGGAGCCTCCTTTTTGTTCAACCATATAGGGCAGGACGGACTTGACACATCTGAAGGTTCCGTTGATCGTCCCGTCCAGCCCGGCCAGCCACTGTTCTTCACTCATGACGGCCAGCTTGGCGGCTGAGCTGAACGCGGCATTATTCACCAGGATATCGATGCTTCCGGCCGCTTCGGCGATGCTCTGAATACATTCTCTGACTGATGCTTCATCCCGGATATCCATTGCCTTGCCGAAGCAGGCTGCTCCGGTGGTGCGGGCGATCGCCTCAGCGGTCTCCTTGCAGCGCTGACCACTTGAGCTTACCAGATAGACTGACGCGCCAGCCTCAGCCAGCCCCTCTGCTATAGCTGTGCCCAGATAACCAGCCCCTCCGGTCACAACCGCTGTCCGGCCTTGCAGATTGAATAATTCTTGAAGAGTACGCATCCGGTTACTTCCACCTCCTGGGGTCAATGATCTCTACAGGAATATCCGTAAAGGATTCACCAAGCTTCTGCCTCACTCCCCGGCTTAGAGGGGGCAACGCCATCATCCGCAGGTTCTCCTGCACCTGTTCCACCTTCTCGCAACCAATCACCAGCCCGGATATCCCCGGAAGATCCCTCACATAGAGGAAGCACAGCTCTTTAACCGGTATCCCGGTTTCCTCGCTGTACCTGACTAATCGTAACAACGGCTGCTCCGCTTGCTTCAGCCCCGCTGGAAGCTGCTCCGGTGCCATCAGCAGCAGGCCTTGCAGATAGACACTGCGGACGAAGATTTCTGTGCCCTTCCGGGCGAGCCGCTCCAGCATTCCATTCGTTATCCATCTCTGGTCCAGCACATTCAGCGGAATTTGAATGCTGTCCAGGTCTTCCTCGCGCATAAAATTCGCAATATCCTCCGCATCATACACGGATACGCCGATTCTGCGGATCAGCTGCTGCTGCTTCAGCTCCTGCAGTATTCGCAGAATTTCGCCGCCCTGGTAAGTCAGATCGAGCGGATCATGCAAGAGACAGACATCCAGCGCAGAGCACTTCAGCCGGTTCAGGGAAGAGCGGACGGAAGAGGTGACGAACCTCCTCCGCGCTTCCTCCGTGTGCAGTCCTAACCGCTGGACGGAAGGGAGCTTCGTCACAATCTGCGGCCGGCTCTGCGGATCTGCATCTTCCAGGCAATCTCCGATGATAGACTCGCTGTCCCCGTATCCCGGTGCGGTATCCAAATAACCGATCCCCGAGGAGAGGGCATATTGGAGCAGCTCATTCCTCTGTTGCCCAGAGAAATTGACAGCTGTATTCGCAATCCCGTAATTTCCGCCTAACTGGGCTGTACCCAGCACAAGCCTGGCTTTATTCATCATCTTCCGTAGCCTCGCTAACGTTATGGTCTCTTCTTCAGGGTGGTTGCTTCATTCAGCTCCTTGACCAGCTCCGTATCATCCCGCCATTTCACCTGAATGCCCCTGTTGCGCTCAGCCATCTCAGGGTGGCCCTGCAGGAATGCCTTCAATTCTTCGAAGTACAGCGGTCTTGCCCCCACATCCAGCGCCTGGTAGATCGCCTTGAACAGCTCCAGATCCTGAAGCTCATCCATGGTTAACCGCCACTCGGGATGCACCCACTCCGCAGGAAGGTCCACAGCATTAAGGTTGAAGAGATTTGGATTGTTGAAAAAGTAAAAGGACAAATACTCCGCATGCGTAAGCGGATTTGAATAGTGCAGCAGCCTTCTCAGCGCTTCAACGGTAAAAACATCCCCGACCGTCCCCATGGTCGACTCCTTGGCGTAGGTGAAGTCTGCACCGCTTGCCAGATGCCGGTCGATCAGAAGCTGAAGCATCTCCGGGGAAATAGCCGGATTGTCGCCGGTCACACGGACCACGATATCCGCCTGGGCCGCTTCTGCCACGCTCAGCATTCTTGCAGCCACATTGTCCGGGTCTCCGGTTACTATCTTCACCTGATGGTTCAGGGTGAACGCCGTAAGCGGCTGGTCATCCGGCAGATCCGAGGTGGCCAGAACCACCTCATAGCCGCCCGGAACGGCCAGACAATTCATCAGGCATCTCTCGATGGCTGGAATGCCGTGAATCTCGCGCAGCGCCTTGCGGCGGAGCCTGGTAGATTTCAATCTACAGATGACGGCGATGCAGATTTTGGGTGCTTTTACCTTCCCGGGCGTGATGGGTGTGTTCGCTGGTATTGCTGCCGTTGCAATCATAGGGAATTGCACCGAAGCATTGCGCGCCATGAGGGCATCTGGCATAGAGGAACGCTTATAGCATATATTCGCAGGCGTGATCATTTCACCCGGGCGCAGCTCCGTACGGGAGACGATCTTCAGAGAGGAATCCTCCAGGTACCTTCTTTCCGATTCCTTAATTTCGAGACTGCCCTGTACACACTCTGCCCGGCGCAGCTTATCCACCATCCGCCCGAATTCCTCCGGCGTAAGCGCCGAATAATAGTCAATGCCCTTCTCCGCACGGTTCAGGGTGATATGCTTCTCAATGACACTGGCCCCCAGCAGATAGGCATAGACCGGAAGATCGACCGCCATTTCATGATCAGCATCCTCATGGTCCGCGAAGCCCACCTCCAGCTGATAGGTTTGCTTAATATGGGCGATCCTGCTCAGATTGGAATCCTCCGTCCGGGTCGGATAGCCCTGGAAGCCGTGCATCAGCACGATGGGACCTTTGAAATGACCCCGGATGTAGGCTAATTGGGAATCCATCTCTTCCTCCAGCCAGCCGCTTACACCGATAAGTAAGGGCTTATCGAACCTGTGCAGGGCTTCTATCAAGGGGAGCGACTGTAAGACGGTTGTGGGTAATTTCAAGCCGTCTACCTGCGATTCAAGCTCCGCGAGAAGCCCGACACCCCATTCGTCATAGACATCTATCCATACCTCCAGCCCCGCAGCCTTGGCAAGCTGTACCGCTTCCGCCCATTGCTGCTTGCCGATGAACAAATTGATATACGTCTGATAATGGATGAAATCCGGCACCGCTAGGCTGTCGTAATGGAACCATTGAAATTTCACTCCGTCTGCACCGCTGCGTGCGGCTGCGAGGATCAGCTCCCGCAGCCGGCCGGGGTCGCCCATATGGGCATTGGCAATCTCGGCAATCACTTTTGCCTTGGCCACATTAATCACTCCCTTCTCTATTTTCACTTGGAGTAGTGGCGGATCACCTTCTTGACCGCGGCGACCACATCCATCACATCTTCGGGGTCCATGCCCGCATATAACGGCAGCGTAATGAATTCCTCGTAGCAGCTTTCAGCAACCGGACAGATTCCCTTGCGGAACCCCAAGCTTTCGTAGTACGGATGGAGATAGGCGGGGATGTAGTGGACGTTCACTCCGATGTTCTCCTTTTGCAGCGCCTGAAAGACCGTCTTGCGGGTGGCCTTCAGCTTCGATAGCTGAAGTCTGACAATGAACAGGTGCCAGCTCGACTCCGCCTCCGGAAGCTGATGCGGCAGAATAAGCTCTTCAGTCCCGCTCAACTCTTGCAGATACAAGGCTGCAAGCTGCTTGCGCTTCTCAATGAAGCTTCCGATTCTGCGCAGCTGGGAGATACCGAGTGAGGTCTGGATATCTGTAATCCGGTAGTTGTACCCGAGGAATTGCATCTCATAATACCAGGGTCCGTGGTTCTCCCTTAACTTGCGCTCATCCCTGGTGATCCCGTGGGTGCGGAACTGCAGCAGCTTCTCATAATACACCGGGTTATTGGTCGTAATCATTCCGCCTTCTCCCGTTGTTATATGCTTTACAGGATGGAAGCTGAACATGGTCATGTCCCCGATAGCCCCAATGCTTGTATTCTTATATCTTGCACCAAGCGCATGGGCGGCATCTTCGATCACGATCAGATTATGCTCCCGGGCAATCTGCAGAATCTCATCAAGCTGCGCCGGCTGGCCGGTGAAGTGGACCGGGATAATCGCTTTCGTCCGCGCGGTAATGCTCTCCCTGATCCGCTGCGGATCAAGGTTATACGTCCGCGGATCGATATCGGCGAATACCGGTACGCCCCCCTGATACAGCACACAGTTCGCCGTGGCGGCAAACGTCATCGGGGTTGTAATCACCTCATCCCCTTCACCGATCCCTGCGGCATAACAAGCTCCATGCAACGCTGCTGTTCCGCTGGAGAAAGCCACCGCATATTTCGCCCCTGTAAACGCTGCGATCTCTGCTTCGAATTGCTCAATGGCCGGCCCGCTGGTCAAGTAATCACTTTGCAGCACCTTGACCACGGACTCAATATCCTCGTCATCGATCATCTGTCTCCCATACGGCAAGTAGTGGGCACGTACAGGCTTCCCGCCGTCAATGGCCAGTTTGCTTTTTCTCATGACTGGTTCGGCTCCTTTCGGTGAAAGGTCTCAAGAATCCACTGCTCTGTCCGCCGGATGCCCTCTTGAATGGTAACCTTAGGCGTCCAGGACAATTGCTTCTCCGCCTTGTTGTAATTGCATAACAGCTTCTGGATCTCACTCTGCGGGTGAATATGCGGAACGTGATGGATGGGGGCCTGCCCGTCTGCAATAAGCTCGGCCAATTGATTAACGGTGATATCCTCACCCGTGCCTGCATTGACAATTTCTCCATGCAGCTTATCGCTGTAGCCCGCCTCCACCACGAAATCTGCACAGTCCCCCACGTATAATAGATCCCGTGATTGGGTGCCGTCTCCGTAGATATTCAGCGGCTCGCCTTTTAATTTGCTGTGAATGAAGATCGCCACGACGCCGCCTTCGCCCCCGGTTTTCTGATAGGGACCATAGGTGTTGAACGGTCTTACAACGACCACCGGCAGATCATAAGCGTAGAAATAGGACAGGACCATATTCTCCGCTGCAATCTTGGCACCGGCGTAAGGCGAGGCTGGCTTGATGGGGGATTGCTCGTCAATTCCCTGCTCATCATTGGCTCTGGCATAGACCATGCAGGTACTCATGAAGACCATCTTCACCTGCTGCTTGCGGCATTCC
The DNA here is from genome assembly GCF_038002245.1 of Paenibacillus sp. FSL R7-0128. NCBI lineage: Bacteria > Bacillati > Bacillota > Bacilli > Caryophanales > Paenibacillaceae > Paenibacillus > Paenibacillus sp. FSL R7-0128. Next base: position 5,658,193 of record NZ_JBBOCD010000001.1, read on the forward strand.
TCGAGCAGATAGAAGGTGGCCAGCGTATCATTATTGAACGTGGTTTCAGGATCATCAATGCTGTCTTGCACGTTTATGCTTGCCGCCAGGTGGTAGCACAGGTCGAAGGAGGTCTCGCGGAAAAGCTCCTTCAAGGCTGCTCTGTCCTTGAGGTCCATGATCTGCACCTTCTGCAAATGCTCGTTATCCTCATACTTTTTCAGATTATCCAGGGATGAGTTCGCCAGATTATCGATCACCCAGACACTTTGTCCATCCTTTAACAAACGTCCAACGACCCATCTGCCGATGAACCCTGTACCTCCGGTTACGAGTATATTCATAGTAGCCTCCACTAGATTAGTTTTTGTTCCAATGCCAGCTTCCTTACCTGCTCCTTGGTCAGCGGGATCTCTCCTTCGGAGCTGTAGGTGCCCGGCTTCGGCCTGCTTGCTTCCCGGTAGGACTGCGGTGCAGCATAGGGGGAAGGGACAATGTATACATCCTTTAATTCATAAGCGGTTAAGGATTCCTCGTGGGTCATCAGCTCTTCGTACCTCTTCTCACCCGGCTTCAGGCCAATCTCCAGAATGTTCACCGCAGACGGGCGGGTCCCGTATTTCTTCTGCGCCTCTTCGCCTACAACTTCAGCCAGATCCTTCAGCCTGATCACCGGCATCTTCAGAATAAAAGTCTCACCACCCTTCGCCAGCTGCAGGGACTGAACGGTGAGCCGGGTCGCCTGCTCCAGCGTCATCATGAATCTGGTCATCGACAGATCTGTTACGGTGATCGCTCTGCCTTCTCTCGCCTGCTTCACAAACAAGGGAATGACAGACCCTCTGGAGCCCATCACATTCCCGAACCGCACAGTGCAGAACACCGTTTGGCCAGGGGCTCCCGAGGTGACAGCAGAGGAAATCAGCTTCTCAGCAGACAGCTTGGTGGCCCCGTAGTTGTTGGTCGGCGAAATGGCCTTATCTGTACTTGTAAAAACGACCTTGCGTACCTTCTGCTGCTTCGCTGCCTGAATCACGTTATGAGTGCCGATAATATTCGTAAGTACAGCCTCGAACGGGTTATATTCACAGAAGGATACATGCTTCATAGCAGCTGTATGGAACACATAATCTATCCCCTCCATCGCAGCCAGCACACGGTCATAATTACGAACATCGCCAATCAGGTAGCGCAGCCTTGGATTTCCGTTCAGTTCATTCTGCAGCTCAAATTGTTTATATTCATCTCTGCTGAGAATCCGGATGACTTCAGGCTCCTGCTCTGCGATAAGCTTCACAATGCTTTTCCCGATGGTGCCGGTTCCGCCAATGACCAGAATTTTCTTGTTCCGGAAGAACATACTCTCTACCTCCCGCTTCATCGCTTCTCTCTTCCGTGGATCAGACGGTCCATGAGATCCGCAAGCGCTTTGCCGGAGTCAGAAATCTGATAGGATTGCTGCAAGAACTTATCCTTCACAGCCTTGTAGTTTACTTTCTCTTTATTGCTGGAGAAATAATGGGCCACCATTCGGGTCAGATCAGCCGGCTCTTTTTGAATATAGGGATCAAGAGCATCATAGTAATCATATTCACGGTTAGCCTGAATGAATTTGTAGACAAATACAGGTTTATCGAACAAAAGGCCTTCGAGGGCAACCGTAGAGAGGGTGGCGACCACGGCGTCCGATTTCATAATCAGCTCACGGGTGTCTGCCTTTCGGTCGGTAACCACATGAACATTGCTATATTCTTCTTCATACTCGGTATACAGCGAGATCAGCTTCTTGGACAGCTCCCAGGGATGGGGCTTAATAATCAACTGGAATTGCGGATGTGAGGCCAACTGGGTAAGCAGGGTGCGGATCTTGTATTCATCGAGCGTTGGTCCGGTAGCGATTAGTAAGGTGACTTTATGAGGGTCAAGCTGGTAGGTCTCCCGGAACGAATCTTTGGGGGGATGCGGTGCCGTAAAGATATCATCATAACGCGGGTGGCCGGTGATCACAATTCGCTCCGCTTCAAGCCCTCTTCTCGTATACCAGTCGTGTTCGTATTGCCCATAGATTCCAACATGGCTGGAGAATACAGGAATGAACGCTTCCTCTCCCATCAGTATTCCGTGCTGCAGACATACGCTGGGAATCCCCTTAATCCCTGCAACGACAGCAAGTGTCCGGCTGGCAACATCTTCTGTCGTACCTACCATTACAGCGGCTACCGGCAGGTCATTGTAGAGATTAAACACCATTTCAATGGTATCTACAATGGTAGGAATCCGGCTTAGGAAGGTCTGGGTGAAGAATTCATTGCTGAACGCAGGATGTCCTTCGGCCTTAGCGAAGAGGTCTGCCGCCCGTTGGACCAGCTCTTCCGCCGCAGCCTTGGTGTCCTGCTTGTAGCCCAGGCTGTATACATTGGGGATGCCAAATAGCTCATCCGCTCTGGAGCGGGATAGAATCATGGCCGAATCTCCGCTGAAATGCTCGCTGATCGTTTGCTCCGACATTCTGATATAGTCCAGATTAATCAGTATTTTGCCCTTCAGATTGGACTTCACAGACTGATAGAGCGGCGCAACCATCGTTTCAAAAAAAGGCTGAATCTGATCCTGTTCATGAATACCGGAATGCTCCAGCTTCAGCTTAAAATCACTGCTTCCCATCTCGCTTCTAAGCTCATCATTGATTTGCTGGTAGAAGTTCGTCATCAGGGCCAGAGGGATATTCCTGTACTTCAGCTCCTGTGCAGCATGGATAAATTCACTGTAGAGCGACCAGTAATTGGACAGATAGATAGACAATCCGTTTCCCTCCTTGTGGTACCTTTCTATGCAGAGCCTTTATTTCTTTTGCTGCTGAATGGATTTCAGCTCTTCTCTCAGCTCCTTGCAGGTTCGCTGCGGGGGAAGCATCTGGATGAACTGGCTCTTCTCCTGGTGCTGCAATTGATAGTGAATGGACAGCTCGGTGATATAGTTATCATCCAGAACCTCATCCACCGGGTAGAAGTCCCAGAACTGGTTGAGCCGCCAGAAGAACCGGCCGTCACCAATTCTATAGAACTCCGGATTCTCATCCCAGTAGGACCCGAACTTGTCATGTATGACAGGAAGAATGGAGCTTCTGTGCAGGATGGAGCAATGATCGATGACGCAAGGGGCCACCGAAACGATTTTTTTGGCCGGTCTTAACTGGCTGCGGGTCACTTCATTGTGTTCATTTAAGTAGTTGACCAGCGATGCAGAGTAGGCAATCATGACCTCGGGGTTCTCCTCCAGATAGTCCACCATCTGCTCAAGTCTAGTATTTCTGTAACAGTTGTCATCCGTAGCATAGGAAATATACTCTCCCTTTGCTTGATACAGGGCTTGATTAATCAGCGCGGAATATCTGACCTTCTCCACCCTCTGCTGCAGGGTTTCTGTATCGCTTCTGAAGAATTTGATTCTCTTATCCTTGAGATAGGGCTCAATCACTTTCAGAGTTTCTTCATTCGAGTTATCATCCATCAGGTAGAATTCAAAATCTGTAAGCGTCTGATTCAGAATGGATTCAATGGACTTTGCGACATATGCGGCCTTATTGTAGCTGGTCATAATGATCGTAACTTTTGGCAATCGAATACCTCCCTCGCTGTTTACTTGCTATCATATGTATCCTTCTTCGAAACGGTATAGGTTAGAAGACTAAATTTTCAAATGGAGGACAGAATGCTTCTCTGGATCTATGGGCAACCTGAATAAACGCCTAACAGAATAACTGTAAGGCGTCAATCAGGTCCGGTAAATCCGTCTATCAAGCTTGCACGTTCATTAACAAATCATGCACCCGGTGTTCAAAAGTATGAGCGGCCAGCACCTGCTGCCTCGCTGCTTCAGCTATCCGCTTGCGCTCATCGTCATGTGCCATATAGTAATGGATCTTCTGCAGTAAATCATGCTTATCCTGATACGAAACCACCTGTTTGCCTTCCTCAAACTGCTGGCGGAGCCCGCTTTTGTAATCCGTTAGTTGGAATGCTTCACAGCTGGCTGCGTCGAAGGTACGGTTGTTGATGCTTGTGGCGATAATCCCCGCCCGGTTCCGGTTGTACTTCTCTGCGGAAGGGCGGTGGATATTCAGAACGATCTTAGCGCCATTATAATAATTCACGACTGTTTCGGGCTTCACCCATGCGTTCACCAGCTCTATAGTCTGGCCGGGCTGCTTCACCCATTCATTGTAATACCTGCCCCACCCTCTCCCCACAATTTGAATCCGGTAATCGGCTCTCTGGAGTAAGAATTCGATAAGCTCTATGCGGTTACTGTAGGGTACACCTACTAAACAAATATCACTTTCATACTCTTCAGAGACCTCTGAGGGATGAAACAGGCAGGGATCTGTGCCCAGTGGCAGATGATTGACATGGGGATGACCAAGCTGTCTGTACTGTTCCAATGCGGCTTGATCGATGGTGAAGATGTAATCAAAATAAGGGATGAGCGAAACCGTCCAATCCATATAATAAGGGTCCTCGGTCAGCCATATAGCTGACTTCCCTTTGATTTGTTGTATGAATTCCAGCACAGGTGTCGTGATTTTGAGGCCGGCCAGGACCAGAATCAGATCCGGCTGCAGGGACTGCTGCTTAAGCTTTAGCGCATCCAAGCCACTCTTTAGCGTGAAAGATTCACAACGATGGCCGGCCTTCGAAAAGGCTTCTATTATACTCTGCTCAAAAAAGTAATAGACGGCCCGGAAACCTGAGGTAATAAATAGAATATTCAAATATATTCCTCCCTTATAAACTCCCAATTTTCCAAAGAATAGGATGTCGCCCCAAGCATAATATCCATGAAAACCATATGATGTGATTATGATCAAATTGGAGGTGAAAATATGGCGCAAACATTAGTTGAATATGCAAGAAGTTTCCATACCAATCTAAGCACCGGAGTTATTATGATTCCAGTCCCTGCCACACCAACTCTGATATTAGAATTCGGTATGGCAATTCCTCCTGCTCCAAGCAATTATGTAGAACTCACTACTACCGTTGGCTGGGAGGTAACGAACGTATTTGCTACTCCACCCGATCAGCCCAAGCTCCTGCTTGAAGTCCTTGTAGATGGCATCCTGGTCGGCAGTGCCCAGCAGTCCTCCATCTCGAACGATGAAGACGAACCACTGCGGATGACCACCATGTTCCAGACCATTCTTACCGATCTTCCCGAAGGATATTATGCGATTCAGGTATTTGCTACTAACCTGGAGGATCTTCAAGGAGATATCACCTTAAGAGGCCCTATCCTCATCACCGGAAAGGTAATCGCCACTGTATAAAGGCTATACAAAAAAACTCCTTGGTAGAAGTCTTATTTGCACTAAGCAAACAAGATTAACTTCTACTAAGGAGTTTTTGTATGCATCTGAGCGGTTACCTGCTCAGAGCGCGTTCTCACTAACCTCACGACTCTCCAGCGCATTCCAGTCATCCTGGGACAGCAGCTCCAGCTGGGCTTCCAGCAGCGTCCGGAACCGGGTACGGTAGATCGAAGCCTGCTTGCGCAGCTCCTCGGTCTCGATCGCCACCTTGCGGGATTTGGACAACGCTTCGTTGATAATCCGGTCGGCGTTCTTCTCCGCTTCCTTGAGGATCAGCTGGGATTCCTTCTTGGAGTTGTTCTTCACATCATCCGCAGCCTCCTGGGCTACAAGAATGGTCTTGGACAGACTTTCTTCAATATTGACGAAATGATCCAGGCGTTCCTGAAGAGTTAACAGCTGGTTGTGCAGTTCCTTGTTCTCCCGGATCACACTCTCGTAATCCTTAATCACCTGATCCAGAAATTCATTGACCTCATCTTCGTCATAACCGCGGATTCTCCGGGAGAATTCCTTGTTATGTATATCGAGCGGTGTTAATGGCATGCTGTGCACCTCCTAGAAATTTCGGTGAAGATTATAGATGAAAGACAATTACCGGCGCACGGCCTGCTAAATGTCCATATTTCCCTGAGATTATCAATTTCGACAAGCACAGCTGTAATCCTGCAAAGACTTCAGACAAATTTGCCTACCAAAATCCGGTAACGGCCCTTCTTTGTCAAGCTGCCGATCTCCAGCACCTTGAACCGTCCGAAGCCCTGGATAGAGACCATGTCCCCTTCCTTCAGCGAACAGGACGGATCTTCCTCGACCTTCCAATTCACCCGGACGCGCCCAGCCTTGATCGGGGCCAGAATCTTGCTCCGGCTGAGCCGCGTGACATCCGCTGCAATCCCGTCAAGCCGGAGGGAAGCCACTGTGAACTCCATCGTCTCCAGTTTGACTTCACTGCTGCGCAGACCCGATAACGGCAGGATCTCGGTACTGACGTTAATCCGGTGTACACCGGTCAAATGGATAGACAGATAATCTGCAATGTCGGCAGCCACCACTACGTGACAGCCGTCTTCCAGTACATGAATATCACCGATCTTGCCTCTTTTGATGCCAAGTCCCAGGATTGCCCCCATATAATCCCCATGCATAAGCGAGAGAAATTTCTGTTCGCCGGAGGTGATATTCAGCACGCTTAACTCCATATCCTCATCTGTGAGGTCACGATAATCCGGAGCCACCAGCCCCCGCTTCCGTTCGGCATCCGAAGAACCGCCCTCCCAACGCACAATCACATCGGGATGGCGGTTCACCAGACTCTGCAGAATATAGGCCTGACGGGGGTCCAGGAATTCGGTCAGCTTCGTCTCATGATACTCTCCGGCATTCGTAACCCACTCCCAGGCCTTGTCCACAAACGGCCGCTCATCCGGGTGGAAATGCCCGTAGATTTCATTCTTCATCGTATTAGCCGAAGACCGAGGCTACGATAGAGTGAAGCCCGACTGCGGCAAAGCGCAGCATGATAATCGCGACAATCGGGGAAATATCCAGCGTTCCAAATAGCGGAGGAATAATCCTCCGGAACGGTGCCAGATACGGCTCCACCAGCTTGCCCAGCAGCTCACCGATAAAGTTCTCACGCAGATTCGGCAGCCAGGACATCAGAATGTATACGAGGATCATGTAATAGTAAATCTGAAATAGGATGTCTATAATTGAAGATATTTCATTCAAACCCTGCTCACCTCATTCGATTGTAGTCTTGCTCGTCACCCAGGATCTCGGTAATGGAGCCTTGAATCTCCACGGTGTCCGGTGTGCACATAAATATATTGCCCCCAATTTTGGATATTCCTCCACCCAGAGCATAAACAGTTCCGCTGAGAAAATCGATAATCCGCATCGCCTGGTCATTGCGCACCCGCTGCAGGTTAATTACTACCGTGCGGTGTGAACGCAGATGGTCGGCAATCTCCTGCGCCTCATCATACGAACGCGGCTCGTAGAGCACAACCTTCACATTTTTTTGGGAATGAATGCTGACGACGTTGGCCCTCTGATTCTTGCGTGTTTCTACAGGGGCGGGTTCGTATTCATCCTCATCACGGGAGATTTGCTCCCGTTCCACAATCTCCTCTTCCTCCTGCAAGCCCAAGAAACTCATAAATCGGTTCATCACGCCCATCATTCTCCCTCCTCATGACCTACTAATACCGTTCCCAGGCGTACCCGGGTGGCTCCTTCCTGTATCGCCACTTCAAAGTCATTCGACATGCCCATCGACAGCTCTTCTATTGGCTCAGGTGTCAAGCCCAGGAGATTCAGGCGGTCACGCAGCTCGCGGAGTCCGCGGAATACCGGCCGGGTCGCCTCGGGGTCTTCCTCGTGAGGGGCCATCGTCATCAGGCCGATGACCTTCACCCGGTCAAGCGGGGCGATCTCCCTCAGGAAGTCCTCCACCGCTTCCGGCGCCAGGCCGAACTTGGTATCCTCGCCTGAAATATTCACCTGCAGGAACACCTTCACTTCAAGTCCCGCAGCTTCCGCCTTCTTATGCAGCTCCCTGGCCAGCGACAGCCGGTCCAGAGAGTGAATATATTGAAATTTACCGATAACGTCCTTCACCTTATTCGTCTGCAAATGCCCGATAAAGTGCCAGATTCCCTTATGTCCAAGCGCATTCCATTTCGGCTCCGCATCCTGCCAGCGGCTCTCGGCGATCTCCTCAAGACCTGCCTCCAGCACAGCGGCAACCGTATTCAGCGATACGTATTTCGTTACCGCAATCAGCTTGACTTCATTGGCATCCCGGCCGCTGGCCGCGCAGGCCCGTGCGACACGTTCCCGGGTAGTGGCTATTCTTTCTTGTAGCGAGGCCAAAATGTCAACTCTCCTTTATTCCGATCCAGCTCGTCATTCTCCCAGTGACCCCGTTTTCCTTCCGGTACGAAAAGAACAGATCACTGTTACAGCTTGTACACCAAGTTGTACATTCGATATGAGTCGGCAATATTCCTGCTTTTATCATAATGCGTTGATTCAATTCTTTCAAGTTCAGCATCATTTTGCTGCTGTCTGTCTCCGATGGTCTATATACAGCCCGTGCGCCTTCCGCCGCATCCGGCAGGTTCAGCCTGGCCTCCAGCCGGCGGACAGGGTCCATCACGTAATCATCCACCTCATAGCAGCAGTCTCCGATGGAAGGCCCTATAGCGGCCTGTATGTCCTCTGGACGGGTCCCGTACGTCTGTCCCATGCGCTCCACCATCGCCGCCGCGATTTCCGCCACGGTCCCCTTCCAGCCTGCATGCGCCAGCCCTACCACGTGGTTCAGCGGATCATGGAAGAACAGCGGCACACAATCAGCGTAAAAAGAAGTCAGCAGCACCCCGGGCACATTCGTCAGCAGCCCGTCAGTGGCCTGAAAGGCAGAGGCCCGGTCCAGGCTGCCCCGGCCGCGTTCCTGTTCTGTAATGACTGCGATCTCTTTGCCGTGGGTCTGTTCCCCGCAGGTCCAGTCGGCCAGCCGGAAGCCCAGACTCGCAGCCAGCAGGCTGCGATTAGCCAGCACATCCGCCGGATCATCGCCTACATGAAAAGCACAATTGAAGCTGTCATAAGGCTTCGTGCCGCTGCCGCCTGCTCTGCCGGTAAAGCCTGCAGTAATGCCCCTATACAGCTCACGCCACGGCTCCAGATGCAGCAGCATAGGCGCTGCGCCATTTTGCATAAACGGTTCCATCTCTTCACCTCCGCTTAAGTGTACCACAAACTCGTCCCCACAAAGTGACGTAGCGCTCCGAAGCCTACTCAGGTACTTTGCGGGGGCCCCGAAAACATTCTCCTATGACTTTACCCATAAAGGCAGAAAAAAGACGCACCTCATTAATAAGTGCGCCGTTCACTGCGGTCCGGCCGATCCAGGTACATCATCTCGCGGTCTTCCTGTCCCTGCGGTATGCGGGGCTCCTCCAGCTTCACGAGCACGACGTCCGCACCGATCTTCACGATATTCCGCCACGGAATCACCAGATCGGCGCCGCCGCCGAACAGCCCCATGAATCTGGTGTACCCCGGGACAATCACAGCGTCAATGACGCCTCTACGCAAATCCAGCTCCAGATCGCTGATCTGGCCCAGCCGTTTACCGTCAACAATATTGATTACATCTTTGGTTTGAAAATCGGAGATTTTCATCTTCTTCCCCGAAGCTGACGTTTCCTCAATCATCCTGCCACCCCTGTACATTCAGACCTATAGCTTCAGTATATGTCCTTAGGGCTTGGCCGCATGACTGTATTCCAGAGCCTTAGCGCCCCGGACATATAAAAGGATATTCCGGCTAGCCGCTAGTTGCCGCCATCCGGAATATCCTCCGCTCATTTATAGATTGTGGTCAGGACTTTACATGCTTTTGCATTTGCTGGATCGCTGATTTCTCCAGCCGTGAGACCTGGGCCTGTGAGATGCCAATCTCGTCGGCGACCTCCATCTGGGTCTTGCCTTCGAAGAAGCGCATCGACAGAATGCGTTTCTCCCGCTGCCCCAGCCGCTGCATGGCCTCCCGGAGTGCAATCTCCTCAATCCACGAGACATCCTTGTTCTTGTCGTCACTGATCTGATCCATCACATAGATCGGGTCCCCGCCGTCATGATAGATCGGCTCGAACAGGGATACCGGGTCCTGGATCGCATCAAGGGCGAAGACAACATCCTCCTTCGGAACGCCGAGTGCTTCAGATATTTCGAAGATCGTCGGCTCCCGCGAATTCTGGTTCGTCAGGCTGTCACGCACCTGCAGCGCCTTATAGGCAATGTCGCGCAGGGAGCGGGATACCCGGATCGGGTTGTTATCCCGCAAGTAGCGGCGGATCTCTCCGATGATCATCGGCACCGCATAGGTGGAGAACTTGACATTCTGCGATAAATCGAAATTATCGATGGCTTTCATAAGTCCGATGCAGCCTACCTGAAACAAATCATCCACGAACTCTCCACGATTATTGAACCTTTGAATCACGCTTAGCACAAGCCTGAGGTTGCCATTTACCAATTTCTCTCTGGCGGATCGCTCGCCCTGCTGCTGCAGCGAAGTGAACAATGCCCGCATTTCCACGTTCGTGAGAACAGGCAGCTTGGCGGTGTCCACACCGCAAATCTCGACTTTATTTCGGGTCATGATGATTAACCTCCCAAGGAGAAACATTACTGTACATTATCTCCCCGGTCCGGCATTTTATTCCTCAGCTTTCATCACTTACACCATCTTGTTGAACTCCTTGCGCAGCCGCTTGATAATTCGTTTCTCCAGGCGCGAAATATAGGATTGGGAGATGCCCAGCAGATCGGCCACATCCTTTTGCGTTTTTTCCTCGCCGCCCCGCAGCCCGAACCGCAGCTCCATAATCAGCCGTTCCCGCTCGCTGAGCTTCTCCAGCGCCTTTTGCAGCAGCTTGCGGTCCACCTGCTCTTCGATGTTACGGTAGATTGTATCGTTCTCCGTGCCCAGCACATCCGAGAGCAGCAGTTCGTTGCCGTCCCAGTCAATATTCAGCGGTTCATCAAAAGAAACCTCGCTTCTGGTCTTGCTGTTGCGCCGCAGATACATCAGAATCTCATTCTCGATGCAGCGCGAGGCGTAGGTGGCCAGCTTGATTTTTTTCTCCGGATCAAAGGTGTTGACCGCCTTAATGAGTCCAATCGCGCCAATAGATACCAGATCCTCGATGTTAATGCCGGTGTTCTCGAATTTCCGGGCGATGTAGACCACCAGCCGCAGGTTACGCTCAATCAGCATAGCCCGGACCGCTGCATCCCCGCTGGAGAGCCGCTGGAGCAGAAATTCCTCCTCCTCGCGCGTCAGCGGCGGCGGCAGCGCTTCACTTCCCCCGATATAATAAATCTCCTGGCTCTTCAGACCGAGCAGAAACAGCATGCGGTAATACTGCAGTTGCAGCACAAGCTTGAATTTGACCATTATTGTTCCTCCTATAGGTTACTTAGCCCATCACCTTGTCAGCCGGTGCTTCTGGAGCACTCTCTTTATGGGTCAGGTCAGGATGTATGACCGCCCGGTACGCGCCGTCTCCCGACAGTGTCCCGCCATCCAGCCCGATGAGTACCCTTGTGCTGCAAAAGGTATCACCGCCAAGCTCTATCCTCACCTTATCCGGCTTCAGCGCGAGCATGAAGGATGCCCCGCGGTTGACGCCTCTGTACGGCACCAGCCGCACTCTGTCCTGCCAGGCGAACGACTGCCCGTCCGTTTCCAGTACAAGTGTGTCTGCACCCGTCTGGGTCAGCCTCCCTTTCCAGGAAGCCGGCAAATGGCCCTCCCACAGCGAGGCTTCCATCACCATCACCGGAATCCTCGTCAGCGGATCGCTGAGCCGGTTCCCGGTATCCAGCAGTCCGGGGCAGGTAACCGACACTCCGTCGATCTCCACTGTCACTTCCCCGATATAGGAGTCCAGCTGCTCTCTGTGCCGGCGGGAGGACTGGATCAGCTTGAAGAGCAGCAGCACCAGCGGAAGCAGGGCAAGCACGAACCAGAACCCGATCTTCAGCCGGTAAGCTTGGCCTCCCGATGAGGTGAAGATCATGCCCTTCCAGAGGTCACCAGAGCTTTGCAGCAGATAATGAACGCCTATGATCCCTCCCGCCGCCGCAAAATTAATGATATAAAACGCCCCAAATGCCCGAAGATAGCTTTGCAGACTTCTAAATCCAAAGGCTATCCAGATCATCAAAACCGATAAACCGAATTTGACGAGAAAGGTATACAGAAAGGACAGCTCCGGTACGAACATCATGACGACATAGAGTGCACCCGCCAGCGCTGAGAGAGTCAGGCGCCACCAGGATACCTTGTGCTTCACCAGCCAGCTTGTCAGCCACAGCAGGACTCCGTCGATCAGCAGATTGGCGGCAAAAATCAAGTCAATATACACAACCATCGCTCTCACCTGCCTGCAAGCGGATATCTATCCGGAGGCCGGGGTGCAGGCTCTCTTTTTAGACGATAAGATTAGTATAGAAACTCCCGCATCCAAAGTCTGTCTAAACATGGGGGGCGTTCTTGCAGTTTTTTTGTCGAGTTATGGGCCTTGAGAGGAACTTCAGCGCACAATAAAAGCCAGCCTTAAGCGGCTGGCTTCATGCGTATCGTATTTAATTGTTGATAGATTTCAACTCTTCTTCGGAGAGTCCGGTTGCCTTCTGCACTGAAGCACGATCCATTCCCATAGACAGGAGATTCTTTGCTATTACCCGTTTGGCTTCTAGCTCACCTGCCGCCGTACCCTTGGCGAAGCCTTCCCTAAGCGCACCATCCCGCTGCGAGGCTTCGTCCATCAGAAACTTCTGGCGGTCCTCATATTTACGACGGGCCTCCGAGTCCTGGCTCAGAAATTCCAGCGTCTCCATCGCCTTCTTCAAGGCTGGCTCATTCATTTGCAGCACCTCCCATTCAGAGTAGTCAATCCCTTTCAGAAATAACAGCCAGTTCACAAGGCCGCCCTCGCCGGGCGTAACCGGCTGGTTCAGCTTGGGCAGCTCCAGGAAATGAATCTCGATATCGTCTGTCAGCGGCGCTCCGCTGCTGTCCTCCCGCAAATGAAATACACTGTGTGTATGCTCATTAGGCAGCACCTTGTAATTCAGAATGTTAATCGTCACGCATTTCTTAAGCTCGGTATATTTACCGCTGACCTGAAGCTGCCCGGCATACCGTTTGCTCCAATAATACAACGTGCGTTTCTCAATATCATATTTGTTGAACAGCTGCATTTCAATGTTGATCAGCTTGCCGTCAACCGTCTTCGCCCATATATCAAATATCGCCTGCTTATCCAGCGGATCATCCTTATCCGTATAAGGATTAAGCAGCACCATTTCCTCCAGCGGAAGATCACCCGCATCCAAGAATATCCGGTTCAGAAAAGCGAGCAGTACATCCTTGTTGCCCTCGCTTGCAAAAATCCGCTTAAATACAAAATCCACCCGGGGGTCCAGCATTTCCATGGTATCGTCTCCCGTTAACGTTATTATACAGCCTGAAAAGCAAAAAAACACCATACCCCGCAGTTCAAAGCTGCGTGATACGGTGCTTCCGTAACAGTCTAAGCTATAATCGCTATTAATGGCTCTTAATCATTATTGCCGCGTGTCCGGTTGCGCAGGAAGGTCGGAATATCCAGCTGATCAGAGCTTGTCTGATTCCCGAATGGACGAAGATTCTCACTCTTGCTCTTATTATTATCAGCAGATGGTTCGCTGTTTGCCGCAGGACGGCGTACAGGAGCTATGGGAGAAGGCTTGTGTTCAAAACCGGTCGCAATAACCGTAACCTTGATCTCGTCCTTCATGCTCTCTTCGATAATGGCACCGAAGATCATATTCACTTCAGGGTCCGAAGCAGAGGTAACAATCTCGGCGGCTTCATTCACTTCGTACAGGGAGAGGTTAGAGCCGCCTGTAATGTTCATAATGACGCCGCGCGCACCTTCGATGGAGGTTTCAAGCAGCGGGCTCATAATCGCCTTGCGGGCTGCCTCAGACGCCCGGTTCTCGCCGGTGGCAATCCCGATGCCCATGAGCGCTGAACCGCGCTCCGTCATAATCGTCTTCACATCGGCAAAGTCAAGGTTGATCAAGCCGGGAACCTGAATAAGGTCGGAGATGCCTTGTACCGCCTGACGGAGTACATTGTCCGCTTCACGGAAGGCTTCGAGCATTGGAGTCTTCTTATCCACAATTTCCAGGAGGCGGTCATTCGGAATCACAATCAGCGTATCAACCTTTTCCTTGAGCGCTTCGATTCCAAGCTCTGCCTGGTTGGCACGTTTTCTGCCTTCAAAAGTGAACGGGCGGGTCACGACGCCTACCGTCAGTGCTCCGCATTCTCTGGCGATTTCGGCAATGACAGGCGCAGCGCCTGTTCCGGTACCGCCGCCCATGCCTGCAGTAACGAAGACCATATCCGCGCCCTTCAGCGTATTAGAGATCAGATCGCGGGATTCCTCTGCCGCCTTCTTGCCGACCTCAGGATTCGCTCCTGCGCCAAGTCCGCGGGTCAATTTATCCCCGATTTGTAATTTATGCTCCGATTTGGCCATATGCAGCGCTTGGGCGTCTGTATTAACCGTGATGAACTCAACACCCTGAACGCCATTTTCAATCATCCGGTTCACAGCGTTGCTTCCGCCGCCGCCGACGCCGATGACTTTTATTTGCGCCAAACTCTCCATTTCAAAATCAAATTCCAACATATTGTTTCCATCTCCCCCTCGAGTAGTGCTTGGATGGCCAGTCCAAGTATATCTGGATTACACTTATATGAACTCGCTAAACATATTCTTTAGTCGTTCCACCAGACCCGGCTTCTTGGAAGAATCCTGAACCGGCGCTGCGCTCTGCTTGCTGCGGTTAACGGTCTTCTTGTTGGCACTTCCGCCGCTGCTCCGTCCGCGGTAGTTACGTACCACATTATGAAGGATGCCTACGCCGCCGGTGAAGCCGGGGTCGCGCACTCCAATATAATCCGGAACAGCGATCCGTACGGAGGCTGCCAGCTCGTTCTGGGCTACCTTAAGCACCCCAGGCATCGATACTGTGCCACCCGTAAGTATATAACCTCCCGGGAGCTCCGTATAACCAAGCCGCTTCACTTCCTGGCGGATCAGGTGGAAGATTTCCTGGACTCTCGGCTCGATAATCGCAGCCAGATCTTCCTGGTTGAATTCCTTCTCTACATTGCTGCCGATACGCAGGACCTTGAAGACGACCTCCGAAGCGGCATCGTCGATCCAGGCACAGCCGTATTTCAGCTTGACCTTCTCGGCCTGGTCGGTAAGTGTCCGAAGTCCGTACGCAATATCATTGGTTATGAATTCTCCTCCGATCGGAATCGTGGAGGTTGCACTAAGGGAACCTTCTTCATATACGGCTATCGTGGCTTGTCCGGCACCTATATCCACCAGTACAGCCCCCATCGATTTCTCATCTTTGGAGAGCGCTAATCCGCCAGCCCCGAGAGACATAAGGACAAGATCTTTAACCTTCAGACCTGATTTCTCCACGCAGCGGAGCAGATTATGTATGGGGGTCTTGGCACCGGTAATGATCGTGGCCTCCACTTCCAGGCGGACGCCGATCATTCCGCGCGGGTCCTGAATGCCTTCTAGGCCGTCGACGATATACTGCTTGGCGACAACATCAATGACCTCGCGTTCCGGCGGGAGTGCAATAACCTCCGCTGCCTTGATTACACGGTCGATGTCATCTTCGCCGATCTCACGGTCCTCATTCTGAACGGCAACTACGCCGTGGCTGGATTGCAGGCCGATATGATTGCCGGATATGCCGACATACACCTCGGATATTTGAATACCGACCATTTGCTCCGCATGCTCTACGGCACTCCTGATCGATTGCACAGTCTGATCGATGTCTACAATCGCACCCTTGCGTATCCCTTCCGAATCAGCAGATCCAACGCCAATAATATTGAAGGTTCCACTAGTAACTTCCCCGATTATTGCCCGAACTTTGGATGTACCGATGTCCAAACTAACAATGATGTCATTGTTGCTCAAGCCCTATGGCACCTCCTGTTATAATCATAATAAACATGTCTTTGATCCCGGTCGCGGGAAACATCTCTGTACATATTCAACATCCCTAATCCTTTCCCTCTTTTTTCAACAAATTTTTTGAGAGGAATAATATGACAAGGTATTCACGTGCAGGCAGACGCCTCCGCTTAGCGGGATCAGCACCTGACATTCAAACAAGTGGAAACGGCATTGTCGTCCGTTTACATTCTTATATTTTAAGAAAAACAAGAGAACAGCGGCTATATCCTGGATTGCATCTCAAAAAATCCGCAGAAAAAAGAGGGATATTGCTTATTACCCGTAAAACAGATTGTAGCATTTATTCCGCTCTATTAGTAGGGACTATTTACTCTTGTGCATCTGCGTCTTCTCCGGTGTCCCCAGCTTCAGAATGGAAGGGAACATAGGAATCAGCCTCCAGCATTTTGATCAGTCCCGGCTCCTCCGTCTGAATCACCTGATTCAAATAGCCTACTTTATCCTTCAGCAGTGAAACGGCCGTTATGACCTCAAAGCGTGAACGTGTGTAGAGCTTAATCCGGTCAGGAAAAGATAACGTCGGGGAAGGTACAATTTCCGATATATCACTGGTCAGCTCATTCGGAATGCCGGCCAGCGCCTGGCACAGCTTGGTCTTATAAGGATCGTCAGCCTTCCAGTTGGTCAATATCGGCTTCTCTACAGCAATTCCGGTATCCGTCACAGAGACGGCGGCCCCGCTTGACAGAATAGCCTCCAGTACGCCTGCCTGGTCCAGTTCATAAGCAACCGCCGGGTACTCCTTCACAGTGATCGTAACCACACCGGGGAACTTCTTGCTGACCTGCGCCTCCTGAACCGTATTCAGCTTCTCCAGTGCCTCCCCCACGGAATCTCCGGAGACTGCGAAGAACTGTCCTCCGATCTTCAGGCCGCTTGCAGCCAGCAGCTGCTCACGGGACGTATATTTATCCCCCTGCATTTCAATGGCTGTAATCTTGCTGATCGACGAACGGAAGAAGATTACAGCCAGCAGCGCAGTAAACAGCAGTGCCAGGATGATGATGATTTTACGGTTTTTTCTCTTGCTAGGCTTGTCCTCTTTCAAAAGAGGTATTCGCGTTTTTGGCATTCTCATATCTCCGTAATAAGGCCCTGTCTCCTTCCTCACGGCTACGCCGAAGGAGACAGGGAGCTTTAATTGGCCAAATCCAGCGGGTCAGGCACCGGCACCTTGCGGCTAATGCGCGCCCCCAGCTTTTGAAACAATAATTCGATGCCGTCATATCCCCGGTCAATATGATGCGCCTGCTCTACAATAGTCGTTCCCTGAGCAGCCAGCCCGGCGATTACAAGGGCTGCTCCTGCCCGCAGGTCAGTAGCCTCAACCGTTGCCCCATACAACCTCTTAACGCCGCGTATGAATGCCCTGTTCAGATCAATGGAGATATCGGCTCCCATCCGGGCCATCTCCTCCACATGCTTGAAGCGCCCTTCGAAGACCGTTTCCTTAATCACACTGAATCCTTCCGCCAGGGACAATAGAACCATAACCTGAGACTGCAGGTCCGTAGGAAAGGACGGATACGGAGAGGTAACAATTCGCTCAACCGCACGGGGACGTCCCATACAGCTGATATTAATTATATCATTGCACACTGTAATTTGAACACCGGCGCGCCTCAGGATGTGGATCAGGGAGGTCAAATGTCCTGCATTGGTGTGTGTCAGCGTCACATTGCCCCGCGTGGCGGCGGCGGCGATCATCACGGTTCCGGCAACAATCCGGTCGGGGATCACCTCATAGCTGCAGGCATGGAGCTTGCGGACACCCTGAATGGTGATCGTATCCGTCCCTGCGCCGATAATCTGTGCCCCCATCGCATTGAGGAAGTTCTGCAGGTCCTGGATTTCCGGCTCTCTCGCTGCCCCGGAGACGGTGGTCGTGCCCTCGGCCATGGCGGCGGCCATCATGATATTCTCCGTGGCGCCCACGCTGGGATAATCCAGATGGATATCACAGCCTCTCAAGCTAGCAGCCCGGCAGCAGATCCGGCCGCCCGTCTCCTCAATCTCTGCCCCGAGCAGCTTCAGGCCCTGCAGGTGGAGGTCGATCTTGCGCTCCCCGATGGCACAGCCCCCCGGCTGATAGATCGTCACTTCCCCGAACTTGGCCAAAAGCGGGCCCATCAGGAATATGGAGGATCTCATCTGCCGCATCAGGTCCTCCGGAACATGAGAGGTCAGGAGAAAGGACGTATCGACGGTGACCGTCTCCTCTTCATGTACTGTCCTGCAGCCCAGCCGCTGCAGAATATGCAGCATCGTTTCGATGTCCAGCAGCTTCGGCACATTATGCAGTGAGTGAACTCCTTCGGCCAGCAGGCTGGCTGCCAGAATCGGCAGTGCCGCATTTTTTGCTCCATGGATACGTATGGTGCCTGACAGGGGGTTTCCGCCCTCAATCACCAATTTGTCCAATGTATCACCTCCGAGATTACCGCTCACCCACCGTAAGCACTTCCTGCACCACGGTCCTGCAGAATCGGCCGGAACGAACTCCGTTTCCGAATCTCAGACATCAAGAAGCGCTCTGGGTGATTGTCACGATTATAGGATCATCCTATGTTCGGAGCTCCGTGTGTGTGACAATGTCAGCCCGGATTCTAGCGTCCCCGTCCTGCAGCCAGCCTGCGGAGCTCGCTGACAACCAGGGAGGCGGAATCTCTTTTACCGAGGCGTCTAGAGGCCTCCGACATGCTGTGACGCAGCGTATCCGCTCCGATGATCTTCTGAACCGCTGTGAACAGTGCCTCGCCGCTTAAGTCCTTCTCCAGCAGTACCACTGCTGCACCTTCACCTTCCAGCGCTCTGGCGTTGGCTTCCTGATGATTGTTCGTTACATTGGGAGACGGAATGAGGACAGAGGGTATGCCAAGCGCGGTAATCTCTGCGAGAAAAGAGGCGCCTGCCCGGTTCACGATCAGGGAAGTGCAGGCCAGCACCTCAGGCATATTGTGAATGTAAGGGAGGACATGCAGCCAGTTCGGAATACCGCCCAGCTGCTCGCGTACTGCTTTGCGGGTATCCTCGAAGTAAGACTCTCCGGTGACATACACATAGTGAACACCATTACCCTTACCCACAAAGGGTGCCATTTCAATCATGGCACGGTTAATCGCCTTGGCTCCCCCGCTTCCTCCCACAACCAGTACCACCGTGCTTCCTTCGGGGATACCGAGTGAAGCGAAGCCGCGTTGCGGATTAGCCATCATGACCGTAGTGGCCCGGGGATTGCCTGTATAGATTACATTCTTGGCCCCGGGAAAAGCCGGCTCTGTGCCTTCAAAGCTCACCGCGACCGTGCTGGCATACCGGCTGAGAAAGCGGTTGGTCAGTCCCGGAATCGCGTTCTGTTCATGGATCAGCGTCGGGATGCCGAGCCGGGAGGCTGCATACACCACAGGTCCGCAGACATACCCCCCGGTGCCGACAACCACATCAGGCTTGAACTCGCGCAACATAGCTTTGGAGGCTTTGACCCCCTTCAGGAACCGCATGACCGTCTTCACATTATCCATCGACAGCTTGCGGCGGAAGCCTGTAATATCAATAGACTGGAAAGGCAGATTCTCCTGGGGAACCAGCTTGCTCTCCAGACCTCGCTTGCCTCCTATATACAGGAAGACAGAATCCGCATCTTCGGATTCCAGTTGTCTGGCTACGGCTACGGCAGGATAGATATGTCCTCCTGTGCCGCCGCCGCTAAGTACAATACGCATGTCTTTCACCTCGCATAACGGGATAAATTAAGCAGAATGCCAAGAGCTGTGAGCATCAGGGTGAGCGATGAGCCGCCATAGCTGATGAGCGGAAGCGTGATGCCGGTTACCGGAATCAGGCCGATTACCACACCGATGTTGATGACCACCTGAACCGCCACCATACAGACGATGCCTACGGCAAGATAGCTGCCGAAGCGGTCCGGCAGGCTCATGGCTACCTTCATTCCGCGCCAGATCAGCAGCAGGAACAGCAGCAGCACGGCCAGCCCTCCGATGAATCCCAGCTCCTCGGCCAATATGGAGAAAATAAAATCAGTCTGCGGCTCCGGGACATAGCTGTATTTTTGCCGGCTCATCCCGAAGCCCAGTCCGCCCAGCCCGCCGGGACCCACCGCGTAGAGCGACTGAATGATCTGATAACCCGCGCCCAGCGGATCGGACCACGGGTCCAGGAAGGCGGTGATCCGCTGCAGCCGGTAAGGCGCAGCGGCAATGAGTCCGGCGAACCCGGCCAGCCCCAGCGCACCGAGGGAGAGCAGATGCTTCATCCGCGCCCCCGCTGTGAAGACCATCATCATAGCCGCGCCGAACATGACAGTGCCTGTGCCGAGATCCGGCTGAAGCATAATCAATGCGAACGCGGAGCCGATCAGCGCCAGCGGCGGAAGCAGCCCGCGCATGAAGCTGGAGATGTCGTACTCCTCGGTTCCAAGCCACTTGGCCAGGAAGAGGATCATCCCCATTTTCATGAATTCCGAGGGCTGAATGCCGAAGGAGCTGATGCCGAGCCAGCTGCGCGCACCTCCGCGAACCACGCCGATGCCGGGAATCAGCACCAGCACCAGCAGGGCGAAGCACACGAGCAGGAGCGGCCGGGCGAATCTCTTCAGCACCAGGTAATCGGTGTTCGCCGTAATGAACATCGCGATGAGGCCCAGGCCTGCGAACAGCATCTGTCTTTTGACAAAATAAAACGAATCGCCATAATTGCGGAAGCCCAGAACGGACCCGGCACTGTATACCATTACCATACCGATAGCCAGTAAAGCCAGTATCGGAAGCAGCAGCCAGATATCGGGCGCATGACGGGATTTGTTCATCAGGAGCACACCTCTTGCATCCGTAGTAGGGGCTTATCCACCCCCCTACTTAAAGGTTATGCACCGCCTCTTTAAAAATACGCCCGCGCTCCTCATAGGAGGTAAACATATCCCAGCTGGCACAGGCAGGGGACAGGAGAACTATATCCCCAGCTTCCGCCAAGGCGAAAGCCTCCCGCACAGCCTGCTCCAGCACGGCAGCGGCACTCTCCCCATTATCGACGGAGATGACCGTCTTTACTCCTGCCAGCCGGGCTACAGCCGCCAGCTTGTCCCGGGTCTGTCCAAGCGTCACCAGGGCTTTTACATTCTCTCCGAGGACAGGCAGCAGCTCCATATAATCCGAGCCGCGGTCCAGGCCCCCGGCAATCAGAATGACCGGCTTCCGGAAGGAGGTCAGCGCCATGGAGGTAGCTTTGGAATTGGTAGCCTTGGAATTGTTATAATAGGCGGCCCCTGCCTTGTCTGTTACATACTCCAGCCTATGCTCCACCCCGCGGAAGGAGGCCAGCACCGGACCCAGCACCGCCGGGTCCGCTCCTGCGGCAATGGCAATGCCGCAGGCAGCCAGCGCATTCCCCACATTGAAACGGCCGGGAAGTCCGATAGAATCGACATCGGCTATTTCGGTCTCGCTCTCAGTGTAATCACGGTAGATAATGACACGCTTCAGCTCGTCTGCCGTATCCGCCATGTAGGACGGGCGGACGAAGATGCCCTGCACCAGCTCCTCGTTCATGGAGAAGGGCAGAATGCCCGCCTTCAGATAGGGTACCAGCTCGCGGCAGACCGGATCATCCCAGTTCAGCACAGCGGTATCCTCCGGTCCCTGATTGACGAACAGCTTGGACTTGGAGGCTACATAATCCTCCATGCCTCCATGGTAGTCCAGGTGGGTCTCAGCGACATTCAGCAAGGCAGCAATCTTGGGCCGGAACGCTTCCGTGCCCTTCAGCTGGAAGCTGCTTAGCTCGACCACCATCCAGTTGTCCGCGTCAGCCTCCTGTGCAGCCTGAGAGAGCGGCGTTCCTATGTTCCCGGCCACAATGGGGCGCATCCCTGCTGCCTCCAGCATATGGCCCACCCAGGTCGTTGTAGTGGTCTTGCCGTTGGAGCCGGTGATGCCGATCATCGGGGCAGCGCAGAGATGATAAGCTACCTCTACCTCGGTCACCACCTCAATTCCCAGCTCCAGCGCCTGCTGCACCGGAGCGACCGAATAAGGAATCCCCGGATTCTTCACAACCAGCTGCACACCCTCATGGATCAGGCTCTCCGGATGCCCGCCGCATAGAACAGAAATTCCCAAAGATTCCAGTTCGGAAGCTTCGGGACTCTGATCTCTTTCCTTTTTATCATTGACCGTCACCACAGCGCCGTGTTCATGCAGCACCTTGGCCACCTGGACGCCGCTTTTGGCGAGCCCCAGGACGACCACCTCTTGACCACGGTACAGATCCGGATGTTTCATTCGTTACAACCCCTTGATGAGATATAGTCCAGCTGCCGCCAGCACGAGGCCCACCGCCCAGAAGGAGACGACTACACGCCACTCCGACCAGCCGCCCAGCTCAAAGTGATGATGGATCGGGCTCATTCTGAATACCCGTTTGCCGCGCGTCTTAAACGAAGCAACCTGAATAATTACGGACAGCATTTCAACCACGAAGACTCCGCCAATCACCACAAAGAGCAGCTCGGTCTTGGTGACAATAGCAATCGCGCCAATCGCCCCGCCGATCCCGAAGGAGCCGAAATCGCCCATGAACACCTTGGCAGGATGGGCATTGAATACGAGAAAGCCAAGCACTGCGCCAATCATCGCAGCGGCACAGACACCAGCGGCAATCGAGGTTGCCTGCATCGCTACCACCGCGAAGGCAGCGAGCGCAATTGCGCTTACGCCTGATAACAGACCATCCACACCGTCCGTGAAGTTAACGGCATTCGTGACCGCCATCATCATGAGCACAATGAACGGATAATAGAACCAGGGGCCCCAGTCGAAGCTGAAGGAGGTTCCCGGAACGCTGATATTCGTACTATGTCCGGCCGAGATCAGCAGGACGCTGAGCACGACGCCGACCAGCAGCTGGCCCAGCAGCTTCTGGCGCGCCGTAAGGCCGAGGGAGCGCTTGAACACAATTTTGATATAATCATCCAGGAATCCAATGAGTCCATAACCCAGTGTAGCGGCCAGCAGTACATAGAAATCCGAATTAATGACCGAGAATTTCAGAAAAGACAGCGTGAACGCGACCATGATAATTACGCCGCCCATGGTAGGGGTTCCCGCCTTTTTCAGATGGGTCTGGGGCCCGTCGTCACGAACCTGCTGTCCCAGCTTAAGCCGGCGCAGCAGCGGTATGATCAGCGGAGCGGCTATGACCGCAAGGATAAAGGACACAGCAATAGTCAGCAGAAGTAATTGATAATCCATGGGTACACCCCTCCTTTAGTTAGCATTCGCTTCAGAATGTTCTTTCAAGCGGTGAAGCACTTCTTCCAGCCGCATCCCTCTGGATGCTTTGAACAACACAACATCATCATTGCCGCACATCGCAGTCAAGGCATCGATCAAGGCTTCTTTATCTGTAAAAGCATAGATATGCCCGGCCTCGAACCGCTCCGAGGCCGCCGCCGCAAGCTGCGCCGACAGCGGCCCGAAGGTGAATACATCATCCGTCAGCTCCGGGTCGAGATAGCTGCCGATCTGCCGGTGGAACTGAAGCTCCTCCGGCCCGAGTTCCAGCATGTCCCCCAGCACCGCGATTCTGCGGCCGCTGCATTTCATGGACTGCAGCACATCAATCGCCGCTCTCATGGACGTAGGGCTGGCATTATAGGCATCATTCAAGAGCACCAGCCCGCTTGCCGCCTGAATAACCTCAATCCGCATACCGGTCAGCTTGAGGCCGCTTAGTCCTTCTGCCATATTCTCATCGGTCACCTTATAATGACGCGCCACTGCAAGCGCAGCGAGCGCATTAATTACATTATGCTGCCCCGGCAGCGGAAGGGTGAAGGCCCGCTCCCCATGCTGCAGCGAGGTGAAGGTCATTCCCCCGCTGTGCGTCATCAGGCCGGTCGGATAATCATCATTGTCATCCGACTGCCCGAAGCGGAAGGTTAGCAGCCCTTCAGGCGTGCGGAAGCCTGGCTCTGCCAGAACCTCGGCAAGCAGCGGCTCATCCCCGTTATAGATCAGCAGCCCGCCCGGCTGAAGTCCGTCCACAATCTCCAGCTTAGCTCTGGCAATCTCCTTGCGGGAGCCAAGCTGAAGCAGATGGGATTCGCCGACATTGGTAATTACCGCTACGTCAGGAGAAGCGAGCAGAGACAGCAGGGCGATCTCTCCCCGTGAGCTCATGCCCATCTCCAGCACAGCGATCTCAACATCGCTGTCCATGGAGAGAATCGTAAGCGGCAGGCCGATATGATTGTTGAAGTTCCCTTGGGTCTTGTGTACCTTGTACTGCACTTCCAGCAATGCCGTAATCATATCCTTGGTCGTCGTCTTGCCGTTGCTTCCCGTTACGGCAACCACCTGGGGGGCCACCTCGGCCAAATAGGCGGAGGACAGCTTCTGCAGTGCCGCTAAAGTGTCCTCTACCAGAATAACCCCGCCGCCTGCGGGTGCAGGCCCCTTATCCCTCTGCCAGAGGGTAGCGGCAGATCCTGCCGCCAGCGAAGCGGCCGCATAGTGATGGCCGTCGAAGTTCTCTCCAACGAGCGGGACGAACAGGCAGTCCTGCGATATTTTGCGCGAGTCGGTTACGACTCCCTTAATCTCTATATCCTTAGCTTCGGACGAGGACAGCTCTCCTCCGCACATTTCCGCGACGTTATGCAATGTTCTAATAATCAATAGCTTCGGCCCCTTATCACTTCTTTGGCAACGATGCGGTCATCGAAGTCATGAACGACTCCCTTGATCAGCTGATAGGTCTCATGACCTTTCCCCGCAATCAATACTACATCGCCGGGGCTTGCCATTTCAATAGCTTTTGTGATGGCTTCCCTCCGGTCCGGAATCATCTCATAGCGCTCACGCGCCACGCCATCCTCACGCAGGCCCGCCTCAATATCAGCCAGAATCTGCAGCGGGTCCTCCGTCCGCGGGTTGTCGGAGGTGACTAGCACATGGTCGCTGTATTTCGCAGCTATTTTGCCCATGAGTGGCCGTTTGGTCGTATCGCGGTCCCCGCCGCAGCCGAAGACAGTAAGCACCTTGCCCGCAGCGAATTCACATACCGCCTTCAGCACATTCTCCAGACCGTCCGGCGTATGCGCATAATCAACGATCACCGCGAAATCCTGCCCGGCATCCACCGATTCGACACGGCCGTCCACGCCGGCAACCGACTCCAGACTGGCCTTGATGTCCGCAAGCGGCACATCCTCCAGCAGCGCAGCCGTAATAGCCGCAAGCGCATTATAGACGTTGAACTTGCCGACCATGCGAAGCGAAATATCCGTCTCACCCTTAAACGTCTCCACGTGGAAAAAAGTTCCTTTGGCGGTGATCGATATTTGCGAGGCCCGGACATTGGCAGCCTTGTCGATACCATATGTAATGACCTCCGCTGCGGTCTGGGTGGCAAAATAGGCGCTGGCTTCATCGTCAGCATTCAGCACGGCATACTTGCGTTCTTCCTTCCACGGGGAGATCACGTTGCCGAGCCGCGAGAAGAACAAGCCCTTCACTGCACGGTACTCCTCCATCGTATGGTGGTAATCCAGGTGATCCTGGGTCAGATTCGTAAAGATCGCGGTGCGGTAGTCGGTCCCTTTCACCCGGCCCTGCTGGAGTGCATGGGAGGATACTTCCATTACACAGCACTGCACGCCCTTAAGCGCCATATGATTCAGGCTGCGCTGAAGCTCCAGCGACTCCTGTGTCGTACCGGACATCGGATAGCTCTGACCGTCATACCGCATCTGGATTGTACCGATCAGGCCGGTCTTCACCCCATGATCCTGCATGATCCGTTCAATCAGATACGTAGTCGTGGTCTTGCCGTTGGTACCGGTGATGCCGATCAGCTTCATCCGGCTGCTCGGTGAACCGAAGAAGGCATTGGACAGCACAGACATGGCATACCGGCAGTCATCCACCACGATCTGCGGCAGGTCAATGTCCAGCTTCCGTTCGCAGACCAGGGCAGCCGCGCCCTTGGTAGCAGCCTGAGGTGCGTAATCATGTCCGTCCACTGTATGTCCGGGCAGACAGATGAACAGATCGCCCGGACCCACCTTGCGTGAATCGGCCTGCAAATCCGAAATTTCTATGTCTCCGTCCCCATATAGATGGGCAGCGGCCAGACAAGAAGAGAGTTCTTTAATTAACATACCTATCCCTCACTCTGCATTTGTACTTGTAAGTTTTTCAGTATGGGATTACCGTGACTCCAGAGAAGTTTTGGGCTTCCGGCCGCTGTTGTCCCCAGATTTCTCTTAATCAAACCGCTGCTTGCGGTAGAAATCCGGTGACAAAGGCGGACGCTACCGCTCCTACAGCTCCAAAATTCCCTTCCGCCACTTTTCCCTGTCTGTATATTTTCAAGTTCAATTTTTTTAAATCATTATATAACAAATTTCAGGGTTCACTTGGCGTACCCATGTAAATCCGGATCGTAGAGCCCTGCTGCACTCTTGCCCCCGCCTTCGGAGCCTGATTGATCACGGTGTTGCCGGTGCCGGAACGGACCAGCATGAAATTCATATTCAAATCCTCATAGATATCCTGAACGGTGGCTCCCGTAAGATCAGGAACCGTCACTATCGGGGTCTCGCCGTATTTATAGGTTCTTGGCAGCTGATCCTTACGCTCTGGAACCTTCAGATACAGAAGAGAATCCTCAAGAATATTCTGGACAATCGGAGCGGCTACTACACCCCCGAACTGAATTCCCTTCGGGTTATCGACTGCCGTATAGACCACGATCTGCGGATCATCCGCCGGGGCGAAGCCGATAAAGGAAACGATATGCTCCGTTGGAGAATACCGGCCGTTGATTACTTTCTGTGCTGTCCCTGTTTTGCCGCCCACACGGTAGCCGTCAATAAATGCCGGTCGGCCTGTGCCTTTGGCAACCACGCTCTCAAGGGCAGCCCGCACTTTCTTCGAGGTCTCCTCCGAGATCACCTGCCGCACTTCCTCCGGCTCAGTCTCGGAGACAACATTCCCGGTGTCCGGGTTAATCCAGGCCTTGGCCACATGCGGAGTATACAGCTTGCCGCCATTGATGGCTGCCGATACCGCAGCAATCTGCTGGATTGGCGTGACGGATACCCCCTGGCCGAATGCAGTAGTCGCCAGCTCCACCGGGCCCACCTGGGCCGGCTTGAACAGAATTCCGTTCGCTTCACCGTTCAAATCAATGCCCGTCTTGCTCCCGAAGCCGAAATCCCGGATGTACTTGAACAGCGTATCCTTACCCAGACGCTGTCCCAAGGCTACAAATCCCGGGTTGCAGGAGTTCTCGACCACTTCAAGGAAGGTCTGGCTTCCGTGTCCGCCCTTCTTCCAGCAGCGCAGCTTAGCTCCGCCAACCTCAATGTAGCCCGGATCAAAAAAATGCTCATGCTGCAGATCCACCTTCCCCTCCTGCAAGGCCGCAGCCAGCGTGATGATCTTGAAGGTGGAACCCGGCTCATACGTCATCCAGATCGGAAGATTCCGGTTATATACTTCGGCATCGTATTCCTGGTAAGCGCCCGGCTCATACCCCGGCCGGCTGGCCATCGCCAGAATCTCGCCATTGCGGGGGTCCATGGCAATAGACCAGGCCCCCTGCGCCTGATATTTCACCATGGCCTGATCCAGCTCGCGTTCCATTATAGATTGAATCTGCTTGTCGATAGTCAGCTGCAGGCTAAGTCCATCCTGCGGCTCGGTGTACTTCTCGGAGGACCCGGGCATCAGCCGGCCTCCCGCATCGGAGAGATAGGAGATATTGCCCGCGCTCCCCTGAAGCAGCTTATCATAGATGCTCTCAATTCCGGTAATCCCCTGATTGTCAATTCCGGTGAAGCCCAGAATATGTGCGGCCAGATCCCCGAAGGGATAATACCGTTTGTTATCCTCAGCGACAACGATGCCCGGCAGCTGCAAATTACGGATGCTCGCGGCAAGCTCCATCGTAATTTTGCGGCCGCCGGGCTGCAGTTTCACTGAGGCCTTCTTTTGGGTCAGCAGCTGAACCAGCTTCTCCTCGGTCATGCCGAGCAGCGGAGCCAGCTGCTTCGCGGTCTGTTCCTTCTCCTTCACCTGTACAGGAATGGCATAAATCGTAGGTGAGCTGATGTTGTAAGCCAGCGCCACCCCCTCCCTGTCCAGGATCTCGCCGCGCTTGGCGGTGAAGGGGATGTTCCGCCGCCATAAATCCTCGGCCCTCTCGCTCAGCTTCTCACCCTGGGTTAATTGTACATAGGCAAGACGCACAGCCAGCGCGCCGAACAACACGGCCAGTCCCAGCAGCGTCCACAGCATTCTCCGCCGGCTAACGACTTTCGATACCTTCATTGTGTTCTCCCCGCTTTCACTCATAGACATGATCTCTTACCTTCATGACTATTCGGGACAAACAGGGGTTAGAACAAGCCTATATGGGTGTTATTCTGCAGCTTCTTCTTTCTCTGCATCGCCCGCTAAAGCAACAGGAATATTCTCGCCATATTCATTGAGAGGGCTAAGCTTCAGCGCTACCTGCGTTTTTCCCTTATTCTTGGCCTGGCTCTGTTCTGTGACATAGCCTTCTCCCTCAACGGAGATTCCCACCTTCAGCAGGTTCAGAATCTCCAGGGCATCGCGCAGAGACTGGCCGCGCAGATCAGGAAGCGTCACATTCTCTCCCTGCTCGCTTAACAGATAGATCCGCTGCCCGGCGGTCAGGGCGGTGCCTTTCTCAGGGTACTGACTGACCACATTTGCCCCTTGGCCTACAGCTTCGAAATCAAAGCCCTGATTAATGAGCAGCTGTCTCGCTGCCTTCACCGTCTTGCCGGTCAGATCCGGCGCTTTGCGCTGGACAACAGCTTCGGCCTTCACCGTCTTCTTGTCAGCAGGACCTGTGACATCTCCCGCTTTGGGCACGCCCATATAAGGAAGCGCCTGGGAGACGATATCCTTGAAGACCGGACCCGCCGCAGCACCGCCGCCGGCCGCATCGGCAGGCTCGTCAATGGTTACGAAGACCACGATCTTCGGGTCATTGGCCGGTGCGTAACCGAGGAAGGAGGAGCGAACCTTGTCGCGGTTATACCCGCCCTTACCATCCGGCTTAATCGCCGTACCTGTCTTGCCCGCCACCCGGTATCCCTCAATGTAGGCATGCCGGCCGGTTCCGTGCTGCTGATCTGCCACTACCTGCTCCAGATAGCTGCCCGTCTCCCTTGCACTTGCTTCGGAGAGCACCTGCCGCACAACCTCCGGCTGAGTAACCGTGGTCTTGCCGGTGTTCGGATCGGTAACCTCCTTCACTACATGGGGCACCAGCAGCTTGCCGCCGTTCGCAATCGCCGCCATGGCGGTCAACTGCTGAATCGGGGTCACCAGCAGCTTGCCGTGACCGTAGGCAAGTGTAGCATTCTCTACCGCCCGGTTCGGGTCCGGGTTGACAAGCCCGGTGATTTCGCCCGGAAGATCAATTCCTGTCTTCTCACTAAAACCAAAATCATTGATATACTTCAGCAACCCATCCTTGCCCAGCATCTCATACCCAAACTTGACGAAGGCGACGTTACTGGACCGCTTGACCCCTTCCAAAAAGGTAATTGTTCCATATCCGGCTCTGTTCATATCAAAGATAGGCTTGCTGTATCCCTTAATCCGGATGGAGCCGGATTGAAACTTAGCATTCGGATCGAACAGCTTCTCCTGCACAGCACCCGCCAGCGGTACAATCTTGAACGTTGAACCCGGCTCGAATCTCGTCATGATCGCATGGTTGAAGAAGCCCGCCGGGTCCTGATTAAGGTCATAATATTCATTGGGGTTAAAGGTTGGTGTATTCGCCAGCCCCAGGATCTCCATCGTCTTGGGATCGGCGGCAATGACACTGATCGACTTCGGCCGGTACTCGGCATTCGCCTTCTTTATCGCCTCTTCAATATAGTACTGAATCGTGCTGTCGATCGTCAGCTTGAAGTTACTGCCGTTCACCACCGGCTGGAACGTGTCCTTGGAATCGGGGAGCTTAACCCCCTTGCCATCGCTCTGGTAATTGAGCTTGCCATCGACCCCGGCGAGCTGTGTATCCAGATACTTTTCCAGTCCCATCATCGCTTTGCCGTCCCTGTCGGTATAGCCCAGAATATGTGCAGCCAGCGAATCCTTAGGATAATAGCGCTTCTGCTCTCTGACGAGCCCTACCCCGGTTTCCAGCGTATCATGTTCTTCCTTTAGCTTGTCTACAAAAGCCCTCACTTTGTCGGCCATGTCCTTGTCGATCTTCCAGCCTTCATTACGGATCTCACGGTTGGTTAAATACTCGCCTTCATTATTCTTGGCTTCCACCAGCTTCTTCAGCTCATCCACCGGTTTGTTCAGCAGCTCATGCAGACCCTGGATCACCTCTTCGCCGATCTTCTTCTCGGCAATGACCTTAGGATTGACGACTACAGTCTCGGCGGGCACATCGCTCGCCAGCACATTGCCGTTACGGTCTTCGATCACCCCGCGGACGGCCTTGATGGTTGAAGTATGAGCCCACTGCTTAGCTGCGGTCTCCTGCCACTCCTTGCCTTGCAGAACCTGAATCCAGAATACTCTGGCGACTAAAACAAGAAAAAAGAGGGTAATACACCCTCCTATAAACAGCGTGCGAAGTTTGATTCTCTTAACCATAAGGTACCTCACAACCTCTATTATTGCGATTGCCGTTCATCGCTATTTTTTACCGGCTTTGTCAGTAGCCTGGCTGCTAAGCGGAACATAGATAGTAGATTCCTCAGAAGGGACCACAAAGCCCATTTCCTTCGCCCGCGGGACGATTGTCTGCTCCAGCGTCTGCTTCTCCATCTGATAGGTGGCAATTTGTTTTTTATTCTTAGCGATTTCGCTGTCCAGCTTCTGGGCCTGCATATTCAAATCGTAAATATGGACGTAACGCCAGATCAGGGAGGCTGCTACCAGAATAAAGGCTCCCAGCGTCAGCATGTACAAAAGCTTCTCTTGCAGCGGCAGCACTCTGCGCCTGGTGACAACTTTCGTTTTCTCACGGTACAGCGGGTTTGCCTCTTCTTTTCTCTTTGGTTGAACTGCTAAATTTCCGCGGGTATAAGCCATCTCTGATTCTCCTTTATCGTCATCTACAATTTCTCTGCGACACGCAGCTTGGCTGAACGGGCACGCGAGTTAAGCTCCAGCTCTTCTTCCCCCGGCACAATTGGCTTGCGGTTAATTAGCTTCAGGGTGCCTTCGGCACCGCATACACAGTACGGCAGGTCAGGCGGACAAGTGCAACGGCTTAGATAGCTGCTGAAAATCTGCTTGCAGATCCGGTCCTCCAGCGAGTGAAAGGTAATAACGGATACCCTGCCCTCAGGCGCCAGGCAACGTACAGCAGCATGCAGGCCTTCCTCAAAAGCACCCAGCTCATCATTGACGGCAATCCGCAGCCCCTGAAAGCTCCGCTTCGCCGGATGTCCTCCGGTCCTTCTTGCCGCCGCAGGAATGCCTTCCTTAATCAGCTCGGCCAGCTCTCCGGTGGTCTCCACCGGGCGTTCTTCCCTGCGCTCTACAATCTTCCGGGCAATCCGCCGTGAGAATTTCTCTTCTCCATATTGGAAAAGCACCCTGGCAATGTCCTGCTCATTCCATGTGTTAATGATATCTGCTGCACTCAGCTGTGCCGACTGATCCATTCGCATATCCAGCGGGGCGTCATGGTTGTAGCTGAAGCCTCGTTCCCCTTCATCAAACTGCGGAGAAGATACCCCCAGATCAAAGAGAATCCCGTCTACTTGGGGAACTCCGTCCTTTTGCGGAACAAACGGCAGTCCCTTCAGCACCTGCTCCAGATCGCGGAAGTTGGTCTTGACGGTCACCACCTTGTCGCCGTATCCGGACAATCTCTCCTTCGCGTTGTTCAGTGCCCAGTCATCCTGATCCAGACAGATCAGCCGTCCCCCGCCGCTAAGCTTGGATGCGATAAGGGCGCTGTGCCCGGCTCCCCCGAGCGTACAATCTACATATAGGCCATCCTTCTTGATGTGCAGCCCTTCTGTCGCTTCTTCTTTTAGTACCGTGATGTGGTGAAACAAGCTGCATCCCTCCAAGGCAGTAATTCGAAATGTTATGTTTTATAGATCAAAATTGAAATCCACCAATTTCTCGGCGATTTCGTTGAACGATTCCTCTGACTGTTCGAAGTACTGCTCCCATAGCTCCTTGTTCCAGATCTCCACCCGGTTCGAAACGCCCAGAATAACACAGTCCTTGTCCAGCTTGGCATATTGCCGCAAGTTTCCCGGCAGATTCACCCTGCCTTGCTTGTCCCATACACACTCAGTCGCTCCCGAGAAAAAAAAGCGGCTGAAGGCACGGGCATCCGATTTCATCAGTGAAAGGCTTTTAAGCTTTTGCTCCATGATTCCCCATTCTTCCATGGGATAAACAAACAGGCAGGAGTCCAGGCCGCGGGTCGCCACGAAGGAGGTTCCGAGCATGTCACGGAATTTGGCCGGGATAATGATCCGTCCTTTATCGTCAATGGTATGCTGGTATTCCCCCATAAACATGATCTATTCCCACCTCTACATCCCGAGTCCCCACTTTGCCCCACTTTTCACCACCTAAGCATAATAGATTCGCCATTAAAAATCAAAAACCTTTTTCCGGAGCAAGGTAATTTTTTCTTGTTTGTCAAGAGGCTATTCTTGCATCTCCTGCGGACACGTAAAAGCCCGGGCCAATGTGATTGGCTCCGGGCTCGTGCAGATCCATATCCTTAGTCGTTCAGATTCCAGCTGTCCAGATACTCGACTTGCGCCTGTGTCAGGCTGTCGATGGCAATCCCCAGACTTTCCAGCTTGTAGCGCGCTACCTGCTCATCCAGCTCATAGGGAACATTCTCCACTTTGACACCAATGCTCTTATAATTGTCATTCACATATTTAAGGGACAATGCCTGAAGTGCGAAGGTGGTATCCATAATCTCTGCCGGATGACCATCAGCTGCGCCAAGATTCACCAGACGTCCTTCAGCCAGGAGGTACAGCTTGCGTCCATCCTTCAGCTGATACTCTTCGATGTTCTTGCGCACCGTCCGCTGGGACACCGAGCGCTCGGCCAGTTCCGGCTTGTTGACTTCCACATCGAAATGTCCGGCATTGCAGAGAATCGCGCCATCCTTCATCACATCATAATGCTCACCGCGGATCACATACCGGTTACCTGTGACTGTAACGAAGAAATCACCCTGCTTCGCAGCTTCCAGCATCGGCATGACATGGAATCCGTCCATGTGGGCTTCTACCGCCTTGATCGCATCCACTTCCGTTACAATCACATTCGCTCCAAGACCCTTGGCCCGCATTGCTACACCTTTACCGCACCAGCCGTAGCCCACCACAACCACGGTCTTGCCGGCCACAATCAGGTTGGTGGTGCGGACGATACCGTCCCATGCCGACTGTCCTGTACCGTAACGGTTATCGAACAAATATTTGCAATAAGCGTCATTTACCGCCACCATCGGGAATTTCAGCATGCCCTGCTTCTGCAGCGCCTTCAGTCGGATAATACCGGTCGTTGTCTCCTCAGCTCCCCCGCGGATATTCTCCATCAGGTCGGGGCGCTCGGAGTGCAGCAGAGTGGCGAAATCGCCGCCGTCATCGATAATGAGATCCGGCTTGCTCTCCAGTGCCCGGATGTTCAGTGCCTTGAACTCTTCCGGAGAAGGATTGTACTTGGCAAATACGGTAATGCCATCCTCAACGAGTGCAGCACACACATCATCCTGGGTAGATAACGGGTTGGACCCTGTAATTGTTACCTCAGCGCCACCAGCCTGCACTACCTTGGCCAGATAAGCGGTCTTAGCTTCCAGGTGAAGGGTGATCGATACCTTGAGCCCCTTGAACGGCTGCTCTGCTTCGAACTGCTCACGGATACGGTTCAGTACCGGCATATGCTGGCGAACCCAGTCGATTTTGAGATGCCCCTCGGGTGCAAGCGACATATCGGCAACAATACTGTTTTGCTTGGATAATGAACTCATGGTAGGACCCCCTAGAATAATTTGCTTACATATAAATAATACGGTGTGTTCCGCTGTAGTCAGCAGGCACAGCCATCAATTCCTCCAGCCATTCCAGCCCGTACCGGTTCAGATAATACATCATATTATAGACACGCTCCTGAAGCTTACCCAGCGGCATTAGCGATAGCTCGATCCGTTCCCACTGGCGAAGTGCAGCCTCATTCTGCTTCTCCATCGCATCCAGAGCTTTGCCCTGCAGGAAGGAGATCTGGTCGATAATCTTATCCTTGTTATTGCCACCCAGCTTCAGCAGACCTGCCTGAATGCTGCCAAGCTGCTCGATCAGCGGCTCATACATCCCGGAGAAGGCCGTCTTGATCTCTTCAAATTTGTCTTCGAGCTTCAGCTCATCCTGAGCGTTCAGCCACGCTTTGCGTTTATCATCCAGACCCGTCTGCACATCCGTGAAGGACAAGCCGTATTTATCCATATGCTTGCGAAGCGTTCCCTCAATCACTGTAAAAGACATGCGCGGAATAATCAGCGGCATCTGTCCGTCCAGCACCCTGAAGGCTTGATGCGGAATCGCCCAGTAAGCCATTTCCCCTTGTCCAAGCACCGTAGCGAGTACAGGAAGTACATAATCCTGCATCAGCGGACGGGTTAACACATTGTTGCTGAACCGTTCGGGATGGCTCTCCAGCAGCTCCAGCAGCTCAGAACGCGAGAACGAGACCGTAGCCTTCCGGTCTGCGAACCGTCCCTCTACCTTATGGAGCAGAAGCCTTGCACCTTCATGAATATAGAAAAGATTCGCATTGCCGGGCGTCACATCGGCCTGCAGCTCATATCCGCTGGCCGTAATCCGTTCAGCTGCGGCAAGATAAGCTGCCTCCAGCTCGTCATTGCGCTCAATCATTGATGCGAACATGGGCGCTTCCAGCCTGCGCAGGGCAGGATCGGCCGAATCCAGCAGAATCAGTCCGAATTTGCCGAACAAAGATCCCATCAGCTTGGCAAACGCCTCCGTCATATTCCCGGCGGCCGTGGATGCAGCCGTAACCAGTTCCATCAGCTGCGGTTTGAATTCACTGTCCTGCAATAAGCCGTCCAGCTGCGTAACCGCCTGAAGCCAGCTCTCGGTATCTACCTGGATCTCGCTGACCGAGGACCGGGGACCTTCGCCTTTATCCAGCTTAATGCGGGTAATTTCGCCTGTCCGGTTCAGCACATACGTATGATTGACCTCATCCCAGTCATGATCCTCACCCGCAATCCAGAACAGCGGAACGACCGGCCGGCCAAGCTGGGCCGCTGCCTCCTTGGCTGCCTGAATCGTAGTAATGGCCTTATAGACCACGAATAGAGGGCCTGTGAACAAACCGCTCTGCTGGCCGCCTGTCACTACCAGGGTATCCGGCTGTTCCAGCAATTCTATCGAGCGGAGGACGGCTTCATGGGTATTGTGTTTCCCGTTGTAGCTGCGCAGGTACGACACAACCTCTGCACGGTCTGCCCGCAAGCTTCCTGTACGATCAAGCCACACTGCGCGTTCAGCCCGGCTCTCCGGGCTGCGGAAGTCCCCGCCATACAAATGTCCTACTGTTTCGTATTGATGTATATAGTCACTGGCGAGCGCAGATCCGCCCGGCAGTGGTTCCGGTACAACATTCATCGATAATGGCCTCCTTGTTCTGCAATAACCCGCTGCTATATGTAATTCATAAATCGGTAAACCCTTTATGATTGTATCCAAAGTTGGGTGCGGCGTCAAAGTAATATACGCCATCCTTATGAAGGATATCCGTAAATCGAAAGAATAGGCGAGAGCTGAATGCTCCCGCCTACGTTCTACTTGCCCTTTTAAGTTTAGGCAAATTGCTTGGCTACGAAATGTCCCTTGGACACTTCAACCAGTTCATAATCGCTGTCATTTGTTTTCTCGCCGGCCGCATAAATCGGGCTGCCCAGCTCATCATGCAGATGAATGCGTTTTTTGTTCGCTTCAACCTCTGGGTCTGGAACCGGAATCGCCGAGAGCAGAGATTTGGTATATGGATGGATCGGATTAGCATACAACTCTTCGCTTTCCGCCAGCTCTACCATTTTGCCCAGGTACATAACGGCCACACGGTCACTGATATGCTTAACCAT
Organism: Paenibacillus sp. FSL R7-0128; assembly: GCF_038002245.1. Classification (NCBI taxonomy): domain Bacteria; kingdom Bacillati; phylum Bacillota; class Bacilli; order Caryophanales; family Paenibacillaceae; genus Paenibacillus; species Paenibacillus sp. FSL R7-0128. The sequence goes on from NZ_JBBOCD010000001.1 coordinate 5,694,382, forward strand.
GGACAAGTCATGCGCGATGAAGAGATAAGTAAGTCCAAGACGATCCTGCAGCTCCTTCAGCAGGTTAACGACCTGCGCCTGGATGGATACGTCGAGTGCCGAGATCGGCTCGTCACAGACGATGAACTTAGGGTTCACGGCGAGCGAACGGGCAATCCCGATACGCTGACGTTGTCCGCCGGAGAACTCATGCGGATAACGGGTGGCATGGTCATGGTTAAGTCCAACCATATCCAGCAGCTCTTCAATCCGCTTCTTGCGTTCCTGCCGGCTTCCAGCCAGATTGTGAATATCCAGTGCTTCACCGATGATATCAGACACCGTGAACCGCGGGTTAAGCGAGGCATACGGGTCCTGGAAAATCATTTGCATATCACGGCGCATAGCCTTCATCTTGCCGCCGGACAATTTGTAGATATCTGTACCATTGTATTTCACGCTTCCCGCAGTCGGTTCATACAAGCGGAGAACTGTGCGGCCGGCAGTAGTCTTGCCGCAGCCGGACTCCCCTACCATCCCCAGGGTTTCGCCTTCACGGATCGAGAAGCTAATATTATCAACTGCCTTAAGAACTCTTCCTTTGCCCACATTGAAATATTTCTTAAGACCTTCTACTTCAATCAGATTCTTGCTCAGATTCTTACTCAAACGAACTGCACCTCCTTGGCCATCGAATGCAGATTCCAGCAGCGCGCTATAAGCGTATCACTGAACTCTGTGATGCCGGGATCAATCAACTCCTTCACAGGAGGCACTGCTTCGCTGCAGTACGCTGTGAACGGATAACCGACCGGCGGCTTAATCAGATCCGGGGAAGCTGAAGTGATCGGAATCACCTGCTCGCCCTTCTTCGGGTCTTGTGCTGCCATGCCGCACAAGACCCTTGGTGTATTACGATAACCGTCCCGGCAACTACGCCGGGGTTCAGTGTATTCAGGATGATGGAGATCCCAAGCGAATTGCTGCACTTCGCCGGAGAATTCGTGGGGATATTGGTTAAAGCGAGCCTACGCTTTCATAATGCCTACTAGCTTCAGCATTTCAACAGCTTAATGATTCGCTTCGGCCGCTAGCATATTCTGATGTTAATCAAAACTTCGGTTATCTGATTGCCCACTTGGATCATTGGGTTCAAAGAAGTCATCGGGTCTTGAAATATCATGCCAATATCTTTGCCGCATGGGTTCCACCATTGTTAATATCTATTTCTTCAGCTTAGGATCAAGCGCATCACGCAGGCCGTCACCAAAAATATTAAAGGAAAGCATCGTTAAACTGATAAGAATCGCAGGGAACAGGAAACGCCACGGATAGTAAAGCCAGCCGGTCAGCGAGTCATTGATCATCGAACCGAGTGAAGCTACCGGGGCCTGTACACCAAGACCGAGGAAGCTCAGGAACGCTTCGGCAAAGATGGCATTCGGCACGGACAGCGTAATCGTTACAATAATCGGTCCTACAGCATTCGGCAAAAGATGCTTGAACAGCAGACGCTTGGACCCTGCACCCATCGAACGCGAAGCCAATACGAACTCACGGTTCTTCAGCTGCATAATCTCCCCGCGCACAATCCAGGACATCGTAATCCAGCCCGTTATCGTCAGCGCCAGGATAATGGTACCAAGGCTTGGTTCAAGTACGACCAGCAGCAGGATAACTACCAGCAGGTATGGAATGGAGTACAGAATTTCAGAGATCTTATTCATGATATTGTCTACACGGCCACCGAAGTAACCCATGATTCCGCCGTAGATGACCCCAATGAAAAGGTCAATGGCAGCAGCGGCAAGGCCGACAATCAGTGAGATTCGTGCGCCGTACCAGGTACGGACAAAGATATCGCGTCCCAGATCATCTGTACCGAACCAGTGGTCGGATGATGGGGGCTTATTCGTGTTGAGCAAATCGTTAGAGTAGTAATTGAACTTTGAGAAGAACGGCGCAATTATTGCAGCCAGTACAATCAGTCCAAGAACCCCCAGAGCTGTCATTGCCATTTTATTCTGGCGCAGACGTTCCCAGGAATCCCGCCAGGCGGACAGACTTTCGCGCTGAATGACTTCAGCCTGCCGTTCATCAACTCCGACCTTACGGAAATCTTCCGGTTTCAGGTTCGCATCCTGCGATACCAAGTTTTTATCAGAAGCCACTCGTTAGCCCTCCTTTCCGCCAGATAGTTTGATACGCGGATCTATAAACACATAAGCAATGTCAGTGATAAACCGCGCTACCATAAGCAGTACACCATAGAAGATGGTAATCCCCATAATAACGGTATAATCACGGACGCCAATCGCTTCGACAAATTGCTTGCCGATCCCGCCGACACCGAAGATCTGCTCAATAACGACCGAACCGGTTACGATGTTAGCCGTCATAGGTCCCATATAGGTTACCACCGGCAGAATTCCGTTACGCAGCACGTGGCGGCTCAAGATGGCTGCCCAGCTTAGGCCTTTCGCCTTAGCTGTCTTGATGTAATCTGCATGCAGGACCTCCAGCATACTGGAGCGCGTCAGCCTCGCTATGAAGGCTATAGGCTGCGCCGATAACGCGGTTACAGGCAAGACATAATACATCGGCCCTTTGAACCCGGAGACCGGGAACATATGAAATTTGTAGGCGAACACATACTGCAGCAGCGAGGCGACTACAAAGCTCGGAACCGCAATCCCCAGCACCGCCAGCACCATTGCTGCACTGTCAATAAACTTGCGGTGATAGAGTGCCGCCATCATGCCGAGGAAGACTCCGACAATAACCGACACAAGAATTGCGATAAGCCCCAGCTTCAGAGACGCCGAGAATGTCTGACCGATCAGATGTGTTACATCCTGATTCAGACGCTTCATGGATACACCCAGATCGCCCTGGGCGATTTCACCCAAATACTTAAAATATTGATGATAGAGCGGCTTGTCCAATCCATATTGCTCGTATAAACGCGCTTTTATTTCTGGTGGAATCTTCTTTTCAGAAGTAAACGGGTCCCCCGGAATAGCTTTCATCAGAAAAAAGGTCGCTGAAATCAGCACAAACAGCGAGACAAGCATATAGAAAAACTTATTGGCAATATAACGAACCATCCCCATCAACACCTCCTTTGACTTTTTTTAAGACACATAATTAGATTTTATGAAAAAAATGGCCATTTGTCTAATTTCTTATTTTGTAAGTTCGTGAAATGTTTAACAAAATGCCCGAAATGCAAAAAAAAGGGATATATATGGAATTCCACATATATATCCCGAAGTGTAAAGCTCCCTTCAGACTATCACTATTCAGTTATATAAGCTGAAGGTTCTGTCATTCTTAGTGCTCGAGCAGGTAAGCGCGAGTGAAGTCAATTGCACCGCTGAAGTCAAGAGTTACACCTTTGAGGTACTCTTTAGTCAGGGAGTTGTTGGTGTAGTAGTAGAACGGAATCAGGATCATGTCATCCTGAATGATCATTTTCTCAGCCTTAGCAAACAATTCTTGGCGTTTTGCCAGATCAGAGCTTGTTTTGGCTTCTTGGATCAGCTTATCGTACTCAGGGTTAGCATAACCAGTATCATTGTTACCGCCGCCTGTTACCCACATATCCAGGAAGGTCATTGGATCATTGTAATCCGCAGTCCAGCCGGCACGTGCGATCTGGTAGTTCAGGTTCTGACGGTTGTCGATGAATACTGCCCACTCCTGGTTCACCGTGTTAACAGTGATATCCAGAGCTTTTTTCCACATATCAGCTACAGCCAAAGCAATTTTCTTGTGGCCTTCACTTGTGTTGTAAGACAATTCAACCGGTGGCAGTGCAGTCAGGCCTTCTTCAGCAAGACCTTCTGCCAGCAATTTTTTAGCTTCTTCTGTATCTTCTTTGAAGTAATCGTCTTTAACTGCAGTACGGTATTCACCGTCAGCGCCCGCGATACCTGGAGGTACATACCCGAATGCCGGAAGTTGTCCGCCCTGTGCTACGTTGTCAATCAGCGATTGACGGTTAACAGTCATAGCCAATGCTTTACGGATTTTAACGTTATTGAACGGTTTTTCGGTGATGTTGAATTCATAGTAGTAGGTACTTGCGATACCTTTTCTCTGGAATTCGTTAGGAAGCTCTTTCTGTACGATTGGCACCTGTTCTTGCGGGATTTCACCGTGAGGTGCACCAGCGCGGTCAAGCTCGCCGTTCTTGTAGCTCAAGAGTTCAGTTGCTCCACTGTTAACCAGGGAGAAGTCGATTTTAGCCAGCTTGATGTTGGCAGCATCCCAGTATTTATCGTTCTTGCTTACTTGCAGGGATTGGCCGGTAGTCCACTCAGTCAGTGTGAACGCGCCGTTAGTGATCATAGTGTCTTTGCTTGTAGCCCATTTAGCATTACCCTCAACGGATTTGTGTACAGGGTAATAAGTATAGAAGGACAGAAGTCCAAGGAAGTAAGGAGTTGGAGCTTTCAGCGTAACTTCAAGAGTTTTCGCATCTACAGCTTTTACGCCCACTTGACTGAAATCTGTAATTTTCTTTCCATAATATTCTTCAGCGTTCTTCAGGTAGTACAATTGATAAGCGTAAGGTGCAGTAGGATCTGTGTTAGGGTCGAGCACGATTTTCCATGCGCGAACGAAGTCAGCAGCCTCTACAGGGTCACCGTTGCTCCACTGCGCATCACGCAGGTGGAACGTATATACCAGTCCGTCAGCGGAAATATCCCACTTCTCGGCAATACCTGGCTCAGCTTGGCCAGTTTCATCATTCATGCGGGTCAAGCCTTCATACATTGTCTTCAGGACGGTGTTGGCTTGGCTGTCCTGAGCTTGTGCAGGGTTAAACGTAGGTGGTTCTGCAGTCAGGTTGACTCTAAGTGTCTGGTCAGCAGCCAGCTTCTCGTCACCTGTTGTTCCTGTGTTCGTGCTGCCCTCTGGTGCAGTCGTCGCCGCTGCATTGGTGCCGCTGTTCGCATTGTTCTTGTTTCCGCCGCAGCCAGCAAGCACTGTGCCGATCACCAGAACTATTGCAATCATGAGCAATAGACTTTTACTCTTCTTCATCTAGCAGTTCCCCCTAAATAGAATGTGGTATATGGTTTATGATTATACAACCAGTGGTCAAAAAAATCTAGAGCAATATTTTCTGAAAACGAGTTTTTTTTAATTCTTTAAAATTTTGTGACGTTGACGCTTCACCGGAGCAATGGAACGTTACATCGCTTGTGATATGTATTGAATGAGGCCTACCACCATAAATAATACGTAACCTACGCCCAGGAAAAAGAAAGAAAGCCGCCACACAGCACGAAGTAACCGTTTTCCGTCCACCCCTCCTTTGAGGCGGTTTTGCGCGCCGCCAATCAGTCCGGCGGATATTAATACAATAAGTAGTATAAGAAAGAATCCAAAGGTTGAGTCAAAAATAATATTAAACAGTCCCGAAACTGACAGCAATAAAAATAAAGTAGTTACGTCCATCGCCAGCATCATCGTTTTCCTCTTATCATGCCTCAGCCCGATTCCTGCGAAATACACAATCAAAAAAGGAACAATCGGAATAACGCTTAACACGCCGAACGAATTCCGGAGAAATTCCAAACAGCCTCACCCCTCCCTCACAGTCATGCCTTCTACCAGTCCGCAGATCCAGCGGTGCAGCGGAGCCTGAACGCCCTGCCGCAGCCCCATATCTACAATGCTTCCGTTAATCCAGCGGATTTCCGTCTCCCTTGCAGCAAGTACATCAGCAAGCATCGATGATGTATTGCCCGAGGTCGCGCGGCACACTTCAAGAATGGCCTCCCAGGCACCGTGCTCCAGGGAAATCCCGCAGGCCTCTAATATCCCGGCTGCCTCTGTATACAGTTCCTTCATAAGCTGTACACGTGCAGCGGAGGCCAGTAATTCGCCGTTCCGGACCCGCCAAATGGCGGTTAGAGGATTAATGACAGCATTGATCAGAAGCTTCCGGTAAATGATGGTATCCACTTCTTTCGACAGAGAAGCGTGAAATCCTGCTGAGGCAAGAGCTTCTATGAAACTAATTATCGCCGCAGGCTCAGATGCCTGCCGGTCAGTTTCATGAATATTTATAGGAGAGCTGCTCTTCCCTATACATATTTCCCCTTTGCCGGCATGAATAACCTCTGTTAATGTTTTCCTCTTTGCCGCCTCTGTCGTTACAGCCGCCCAGATGGATGATTGCGGCAGCAGCCCCCTGAGCAATTCCAGATGTCCGCAGCCGTTCTGAAAGCCTATGATTACAAGCTCTCTGTCTCTGAGCGGCAGGAGAATCTCAGGCAGAGCCTCATGAAGCACCTTCTGCTTGACCGTTAACAGCGTAACCTCCCCGGGCTCGGCGAGCTGACGCTGTGTATATTCTTCTACCGGTGCAGCGGAGAAACTCCCGCCTGGAAGCTGTGTTGCCTCCCTGCCATCTTCATAGCTGACAGTCAGCCCCCGTTCGGATAGTGCCCTGCTCTGCTCTTCCCCCCTGCACCATATCCGTACTTCAGCCCCACCGGCGATCAGCCGCCCTGCAAGCAGCAGCCCCAGTGACCCCGCACCTATCACATCTATTCTCACTAACCCTGCCCCCTGCCATGCTAAGCACCAATAATTTTCCTAATTATATCCTGCTTGTCTCTGCAAAAGCAAAACAAAAAGCCCTGCTAATCCGTTGCTGTTACGCACTCGGACGCAGGGCTCGCTGCATAAATCTTCTATTCAATCCGTTCCAGGTTTCCGTTCGCATCCATTTTGAAGCGGGGCTTCTCTTCATCCTCTTCATTAAGAAAAGCCAGCCTGCGGGCACGGTCCATAATCTGGATCAGTGCCTTGTAATCATCATTGACCACACGGTAATCGCTCTGGGCAAGATTAACCTCTCTGGATAAGCGTTCATTCTCCACTCTCAGCTCTGAAAGCTCTTCTTCCTTCTCCCGCAGATCGCGCTCCAGCATCTTAAGCTGTCTTCCAGCCTCCTGAAACGTTCCTTTCCATTGCCGCAAAAAGCGGATGACGGCATCGATGGACAAGCTGTTCTCACTTAATCCTTCGCTGCGGCTGTAGTCTTCCTCAATGTCACCGAGAATCAGTCCGGCTACCTGCGCCCCGCGCGAAGCAGGCTGTTTTTTCAGATAGCTCCGTTTCTGGCGCTGGCCTTTGGCAATACCGATGGCATCCTCGTAGCTTTTGCGCACGCAGCTGTTCCAGCGGAAACCGCAGGCAGCCGACGTTCTGCCGATTTTTTCACCCACCTCTTCAAAAGCAGCAAGCTGTGTGCTGCCCTCGCGGATATGACGCAGCGTTATTTCTGCCAATATCAGATCATCTTCTGCACTCCAAGCATCCTGTCTAACGGCTGTCATAAAGCCTAACCCTCCTAACAACATCATGAAATAACCATCTTCAGAACCGGCAGCTCCGCCGGGTAGTGAATAGGGATAAAAGCTGCTTACTCCATTTCTATGCCTCTATTAGAGTTCATAGAATCTATTTGATACTAATTTGTATTGCCAATTTGTCTGCACCTCATACTACCTTTGCTATAAATTCTCTTTTTCGAAACAAAAGGCTTGTGTCAATAATAAAAATCATATTTTTTATGAAATTTTGTATTTTTTTCAATGAATTCGTTTACAGTGTTTTGGAGAGCCGTTATAATAAAGCTAAAGCAGCTGTTAGCCGGATTCATATTGGAAGGGGGACCCTCTCTTGGACCGCATGTTTCGCGTATTGGGATTTTTTACACTTACCATCGGACTTATGGCTTTTGCCGGAAATCTCACGGAAATGGCCCTGTTATTCTTTTTGCAAACCGCTTTTTTTGTGATTTTGGGGTACATGAAGTTTACGGAAAAGACCTACATCCTGCTCTTTTGGGGGTATATGATCCTGACGTTTACGGGCTTCAGCTATTGGACGATATTTGAGATGGAATTGCCGCTCTAACGCATATATATAGAAATGAACGGATATGGCTTCTTGATTAAGGGAGCATTTCCGTTCTTTTTGTTTGCAAAATTGTAGTTCGGGGAGACGCAAAACAGGGTATGATATTTTAACAGGCTGAAACATATTAATAGTACATACCTGTCTAACTCTGTTCAAGGTGGTGGTGCAAGTGTTATCCCGTAATACGGTTCGCCGGTTATTCGCAGCAATATTGATCCTCACCTGCATCGTTATGCCGCCGGCTTCTCCGGTCTATCTGTCCGCCGGTTCCGGCTCCGCTTCAGGAGTCAGCGCTCCGCCGCCCTCTATGCCGGATGACGAAGAGACCCGCAAGCTGCTGGAGCAGACGCTGTCCTCTGCAGAGCTTGAACGTGAGATTGCCCGGATTACTGCAGAGCAACAGACGCTGGAGCACAAAGCCGCTGAGCTGGAGGAGCAAGCTGCTGCCAAGCAGAGTAATATCGCGGATCAGCAGGAACGGGCAGGTGCTGTTGTGCGGGCCTATTATATGGGGGAACGGGATGGACTTCTTACCGCATTCCTCTCCGCCAAAAGCATCAGCAGGCTAATCGCTCTATTCGATTATTATGAGATTATTATGGGGCAAGACCGGAAGACGCTCACAGAATATGAGACGCAGTACAAGGATTTGAAAAGCACACTCACGGCCGCCCGGCGCAGCAGTCAGGAGCTGGCAGAGCTCAAAACGGCGCTCGAAGAGCAGCAGAAGCGTGTGCTTGCCTTAGATAAGGAGATTGCAGGCGGGATTCAGGCCAGTACAGATCCTCAGAGTATGGAGCGGCTGCTGGAGGAGTTCAGTAAATATTGGGAGAATATCGGACTGCATGAGGTGCGGAAGTACTTCAAAGCGCTGGCTTCTGCGATGAAGCAGCTGCCGGAGTTCGTTCAGAGCCGGGATGGCGTGCTGGTGCGCAAGGGGATGACCTATAATCTGGCCCTGTCCGAAAAGGATCTGAATGAGTTCCTGGTCACCCAGAACCCGCTGTTCCAGGATTTCCGGTTTGCGTTCAAGGACAATTCAGTCTCGGCAACGGGTAAAAGCGGGGGCTTGTCGCTGTCGCTGACCGGCCGCTATACCATACAGCAGGAGCCTGTCAACGGCTTGATGTTCCATGTTGATCATGTGGTATTCAATGGCCTGGAGCTGCCGGATACCACCCGCCAGGCTCTGGAGGAAGAATTCGATCTCGGCTTCTATCCGGCGAAGATTGTCTCCTTCCTGCAGGCCACCGAGGTCTCAAGCTCAGACGGCCTCCTGCATGTGAAGCTGTCCCTCTCATTCTAAAGGAGGCTGTACCACCGCTTCATAAGCGGCGGCATTCAGCTTGCCGGTTAACAAACCAAGCGCCGCCTCCGCCTTCCGGTTCCACTCTGCCTCAGAGCCGGGACCGGGGGTGTTATCCTCTGCAAGGAACCATCCGGCTTCCATTGGCAGCTTTCCAATCTTGGGCTGAGCGGAGCGGTACAGCTCATCCAGTGCCGGCAGACGGTCCGTGTTCTCCAGCCATTCCAGCTGGGCCGTGCTTGAAGTCACGTAGGCGAGCCATTTGACCGCTGCTTCCGGACTGCCGGATTGTGCAGGAAGGGCAAAAAAGCGGCTGTGAATAACCTCGTAGCTCGGTATACCCTCCTGCTTCTTCGGCATCTGCACCGCGAGCGTCGAATTCCCGTGCTTCTCCCACTCCGAGAGCGGCACAGCCGCCACCGCAAGCTTCCCATCCTGCAGCAGCTCCCAGATCTCCTTATTGAACCGGCTGGTCAGATACAAATAGCTGCGCGCCGCTTCTGTCCACTGAGCCTGCTCAAGGCTGGCGGAGCGCAAACTGCTGCCCATGCTATGCAGCACGGCGGCATATCCGTAAGGATTCTGCGTATCCATAGCCAGCAGATAACGTTTCTTCTCCGGGTCCTCCTTCAGCCGGCCTAGCAGCATATTCCACTGCTCCAGGCTTGCGGGCACCTCCGCAAAACCCATTCCGGCGAGCCGCTCCGGCGAATAGACAAGGACATAGGGATCGATATCCAGCGGCACTCCCCAGTTATATCCGTTCCACTGCATCTGCGGAATCAGCATCGTAAGCGGCGTGCTCCCGGGAACACTTTGGTAGATATCTACAGGCAGCAAATAGCCCCGGGTCGCCAGATCATAAATGCTGTGGCCGTCCAGCATCACGATATCCGGGCTTGTCCCAATGGTTAGTTCATCACGCACCTGTGCTCCTCCGTCTTCCGCCTCTACATTCTTAAGGATCACGCTGACTCCGCTGGATAAAGCGTACTCTTTGCTAATCTGCTCCAATACGCTGAACTCCTCCGCACTGAGTGAGACGCGGATCTGGAGGCTCTCGATTTCTCCTGCTTCCCCTGAAGGAGGACGCTCTGATTGGTCCAACGGCTGTCTGGGCTGATAGCTTCCATGATCCGTATTCAGCTCCATGCTGGGTGACAGGCTTGTCAGCGCCAGCAGCAGAACTGCAAACAGCAGCCAGTAATTTTTGCGTTTCAGCACATGCGCCCTCTCCTTCAGCGTTTCTTATTCCTCATTTTAGCAGAGATGCAGGCACTTGTCTTGGGTTGTGAAAACGTTCTCTTATATAGAAGGAAAAGGCGGGATTGTTCAGTGCAGGTCTAAACCCAGGTGCGCAAGACGCTGCGTGTGCGGATTATTCTTCCGATCGCTGTTAAAGCCAGATTTCTTACCAGATAACCATTAGAGGTAGAAATCCGTCTTTAAAGGCGAACGCTACGCTTCTCCAGAACAATTCCGCTCCTTCCGCTGAACGCACCTTTTAACTGCACAAAAACTCTCCCGCCCCTTCCGGGGGCGGGCAGGAAAAAGCCGGGAGTGGTGAGCTCCCGGCTGGAATAAAGTTTGTTAGTGTTGTTTAGCGGGTTAGAGCAAATCGGCAGCCAGCTGGGCCAGATGCGAACGCTCACCCTTCTCAAGGGTAATATGTCCGCTAATGCCCTGCTGCTTGAACTTCTCAACGATATAACTGAGGCCGTTGCTCGCCGCATCCAGATAAGGGTGGTCAATCTGCTCGGGGTCACCCATCAGGATCACCTTACTGCCCTCGCCGGCCCGGGAGACAATCGTCTTCACTTCGTGGCGGGACAGGTTCTGCGCCTCATCAATGATAATGAACTGCGAAGGGATGGAGCGGCCGCGGATATAGGTCAGCGCCTCAACCTGGATACTTCCCAGCCCCATCAATATTTTATCGATATCCCCTGCCTTCTTCGTGTCGAACAGGAATTCGAGGTTATCATAAATCGGCTGCATCCATGGACGGAGCTTCTCATCCTTCTCTCCCGGCAGATAGCCGATATCCTTACCCATCGGAACCACCGGGCGGGCAATCAGCAGCTTCTTGTATTTGTGTTCATCCTCTACCTTGAACAATCCGGCCGCTAACGCCAGCAGCGTCTTACCTGTTCCCGCTTTGCCGGTAATGGTCACCAGCGGAATATCATCATTTAGCAGAAGCTCAAGCGCCATCCGCTGCTGCGCATTCCGGGCGCTAATGCCCCATACCGCATCATTGCCCAGATAGAGCGGCTCCAGGCGGGAGGCATCGCTGTTGACCTTCAGCAGCGCTGATTTGCCGCTGCCGATCTCATCCTTCAGAATGACGAATTCATGCGGATACAGCGGATAGGAAAGCGCCAGCTGCTTCGTGGGCAGGAACCGGTGACTGTAATATTCATCAATCAGTGAAGGATGGGCCATCAGCGACTGGCAGCCGGAGTAGAGCTCATTCAGATCGCCGGTGCGGTCAGACAAATAATCCTCCGGCGTTATACCAAGCACATCCGCTTTGATGCGGACAAGAACATCTTTACTTACAAGTACCACAGGACTCGGGTCAGCCTTCTCATTCTCCTCATGGAGATAATTGAGCGCTACAGCGAGTATCCGGTTGTCATTGGAGACTTCGCCGAACATCTCCTGTACCTTGACGAAGCTGCGGTGGTTAAGCTCCACCTTCAGCGTGCCTCCGTGGTCCAGTACCACCCCGCTGTGCAGGTGGCCCAGCTCCCGGAGTCCGTCTAACAGACGCGATACGGTGCGGGCGTTGCGGCCGATTTCATCGGCATTACGCTTCTTGGAGTCGATTTCTTCCAGGACTACAGCAGGAATGACCACCTCATTCGCCTTGAAAGCAAAAATCGAATTGGGGTCGTGCAACAGCACGTTAGTGTCCAGTACGAATATCTTTTTCATGTTATCCCCTCCACAGCGCCTGGTTTGATTGATCATACATAACTCTTTTCAGCAAGGGCAAGATAAGGTAAATCACTAATTCTCAGGCTGAAAGGAGTACGCACATATGAGAAAATCAATGTGTCTGTTGCTGGTACTGCTGCTGCTGACAAGCTGCGGTATCGCTAATAAAGAGACATCACCCTCTCCTCAGGATAAACAATCAGCTGGCACTTTAAACAGCCAGGGGAACCGCGGAGTGCGGACTTTGTCGGAAGATGGTACAGCCGTACAGGAGCCCACCCCAGATTCGGGACAACCTTCAGCAGGCAAGCGCGACAGCGATGTGGCACTCAAGGATCATTTTGAACAATTAGCGCGAAGAGTCCCAGGTGTAGAAGGCGTCCACTGTGTCGTCATGAACAACCTTGCCGTGGTCGGCATTGATGTGGACGGCGCCCTTACCCGTTCGCGGGTCGGAAGCGTGAAATATTCGGTTGCTGAAGCGATCCGCAAGGACCCGAGGGGCGTAAGAGTCCTGGTGACTGCCGACATGGACCTCAGCAGCAGACTCGCCGAGATGGGCAAGCATATCTCCAAGGGCAACCCGGTCTCGGGCTTCGCCTCCGAGATGGCCGATATTATCGGCCGGATCATTCCGCAGCTGCCGGAGGATATTGAGCCGCAAGGCAATACCCGGTAGGAGCTAATTTCAAAAAAAGCCTAGTGATAACACACTAGGCTTTTTGCATGGCGGCAAACACTTGTCCGTCCAGCTTCTCGGCCGCACGTGCATCGTATACCTTCGCATATTTCGGAGCAGATTCCAGGTGCGCACCATAGAACAGCGCATTGCGGACCGCTTCAATCTCAATATCAAAACAACACATCTTAAACGGAACATCCGGCAACGGGTCCAGCCGAACCGCAGCATGACCGTTAATGGCATGCACCGTCCCTTCGCCAAACACAGTAATCGTTACCCTCGGGTTAACCTTCATATTGTTCACCAGTCTGGAGCGGTGGTCCACAGCCAGCCGGACAATGGAAGGGCTCACAGCATAGATCCAGGAGATCGCAGTCGACGTAGGTCCGCCGGATTCTGCATCCACAGTGTTAAGAAGAACAAACGTCTCCGATTGCAGCATAGCTAGCAGAGTTTCATTGAGCTGAGCAACGGCTTCAGACATAGTTACAGGCCCCCTATGCGGCAAGAATACATTCAATTTATTATATTATAGCACAGGACGAAACTTGCATTCAATTTACAGATTGTACCCTGCCTGCTGCTCAAGGCTGGCCTGAGACCACTGCAGCGGACACTCCGGATATCCGGTCCTGAAGGCTTTTCTTGGCTGCGTCCAGCTCCTTATCGTTAATATATACATAGGGGCTGCGCCAGGTTCCGGTTACCGGTACATATTCGACATTCTCCTTGGAAATATCCCAATACGTAGCGATCAGGCTCTTAATCTGCGCATTCTCAATATCGCTCTCCAGATTATCGTCCACCGCATCCAGCACCCGGCCGATTTTGAGAACACCGCCCAGCGACTGCATCTGAGAGATTAATGAAGTCAGTACCTCGTTCTGGCGCTTATTGCGTTCAAAATCATCCGAAGGCTTCGTCGCCGGCTTGCAGTTGGACTTGCGGTAACGCACATAATCCAGCGCTTTATCTCCGTTTAGCTTGGCTTCGCCTTTTTTAAGATTAATATTGGTGCCGTCCACACTGTCCGTGTAACACATATTGGCACTAATATTAACGTCTACGCCGCCGAACTCATCCACAATATCCCGGAAGCCCTGGAAATCCAGTATGGTTGCGTAATCGACCTTAATGTCCAGATATTTGCCCATCATCTTCTTCATCTCATCCTCGGCCAGAGTCCCGGAGGTCTTCTCCTTGCTCTTGAAGCGGGAGTAAAAGGCATTGATCTTCGTCTTCTTGTATCCGCCAAGCTCGACATATGTATCACGGGGTAATGAGACCACCGTAGCCGATTTGGTCTCCGGGTTCAAGGCCGCGACCATGATCACATCCGTCAGGTTGGACGGGTGCTTCGGACGGTTGTCCGTTCCAAGCAGCAGCATCGTCAGCGGCTTCTCCGAGGCGGATTGTCCTGCCGCAACCGGCTGGTCCACGCCGAATCCTCCGTGGTCCACCTTCCAGTACAAATATCCTGCGTAACCTAATGCTGCTATAACAGCAATCAGGAGAATGATGAGCAGCACCCTCATCAGCCGGGCGAAGAATCCGCGCTTTTTCGGTTTCCGCGCTTTTTTCTTTGCAGTTGTAGCTGAAGCAGCAGACCTCGGCTGCTGCCGGTTAGTAGTGGTGCTTCCTTGCTGGCTGTTCCTTCTGGGTGGCAAATTGCCCTTGCTTGTATTCATAATCCTTTTAGTTCCTTTTCATTCAACTGGAGTTGAAGTAGATAACTTCGTAATAACTTAGACGAGCCCTGTCATCAAAAGTTGCGCCTACTGCCGTTTTGCAGCCGCTGCAGCCTTCCGCTTCTGCCGGGCCTCGACCAGGTAGCGGACCCGCACAAGCAGCATCAGCCCGACCGCTACCAGCAGGCACTGGATGATCGGCAGCTTGTCATGCTGGAAGATAAGAAGCATGCCTGAGCCTGCCGCCATCATCACATACAGTACGATCTCTTTGCCGATCGGCAGCTTCTGATTGACGCGGAATACTCGGTTATACACATAAGTGAGTAAGATAAAAATGACAATGTAAGCGATAACTGGATGCTCAGCGAACCAGCTTTGCATAGCCCGTCACTCCTTCCGGATCATAAGTTACGCTTACATTATATCACCCGCAGCCGTTTTATACTGCTATTAATCCCTGCAATTTGAAAGATCCCCGCCTGTAAAATGAGAAAAGCCGCCGGAATAATCCGGCGGCTTCATTGTTATCAGCTTACGCTTGGCTGGCTTGCGCCGCCTTACGCTGCTTCTCTACACGCTCGCGCTCGCCCTTATTCAGGATCTTTTTGCGCAGACGTACAGATTTAGGAGTGATCTCACAATATTCATCATCATTCAAGTATTCAAGCGCGCCTTCCAAAGAGAAGGTACGTGGAGTCTTCATTTTCACAGTATCATCTTTGCCTGAGGTACGCATGTTGGTAAGTGCTTTTTCTTTACAAATGTTAACGATAATATCGTTATCACGGGTATGCTCGCCAACAATCATACCTTCATAAATTTCTGTACCTGCATCCAGGAAGAGAATACCACGATCCTCAACACCCACGATTCCGTATTGGGTTGTTGTACCACTTTCACTTGCTACAAGCACACCCTGATGACGTCCGCCAACTTGGCCGCCAACCAGTGGAGCATAGCTATCGAAGGCATGGTTCATTACACCGTAGCCGCGTGTCAGCGTCAGGAAATGTGTGTTATAGCCGATCAGACCGCGTGCCGGAATCAGGAATTCCAGACGGACTTGGCCGGTACCGTGGTTGATCATGTTGACCATCTCGGCTTTACGGCTGCCCAGACTTTCCATAACGGAGCCCATGCTTTCTTCCGGAATGTCAATCATGAGACGCTCAAGCGGCTCGGATCTGACACCATCGATGTCTTTAATGATTACTTGTGGTTTAGACACTTGCATCTCATAACCTTCACGGCGCATATTCTCGATCAGAATACCAAGGTGAAGCTCACCGCGTCCAGAAACGATAAACGCATCAGGACTGTCTGTCTCATCTACACGCAAGCTCACATCCGTTTCCAGTTCTTTGAACAGACGCTCACGAAGCTTACGGGAAGTTACCCATTTACCTTCTTTACCGGCAAACGGACTGTTATTCACAAGGAAAGTCATTTGCATCGTTGGCTCGTCAATCTTAAGAACAGGCAATGCTTCAGGGTGCTGCGGATCAGCAATCGTCTCACCGATGTTGATGTCCTTGATACCGGCAATAGCCACGATGTCGCCTGCGCCGGCTTCTTCTGTCTCCACACGCTTCAGACCCTGGAAGCCGAACAGCTTCTCGATACGGGCAGTCTTGCTCTTGCCGTCACGCATGATGACTGTAACGGACTGGCCTTGCTTGATTACACCGCGGTTCACGCGGCCAATGGCGATACGGCCCAGGTATTCGTTGTAGTCCATCAGAGTTACCAGGAACTGCAGCGGTTCTTCAACCTTCTCGGTTGGAGCCGGGATATGCTCAACGATGGTTTCATAAAGTGAAAGCATAGTCTCATCCTGCTTCTCAGCGTTCATGCTTGATGTGCCGTTAAGCGCAGAAGCATAGACTACAGGGAATTCAAGCTGGTCGTCACTGGCTTCAAGCTCAATGAACAAGTCCAGCACTTCATCAATAACTTCCTTCGGACGCGCAGCCGGACGGTCAATCTTGTTCACGACTACGATTGGGGTCAGGTGCTGTTCCAGCGCCTTGCGGAGTACGAATTTGGTCTGCGGCATGCAGCCTTCATAAGCGTCAACAACGAGCAGTACGCCGTCAACCATCTTCATGATCCGTTCTACTTCGCCGCCGAAGTCAGCGTGTCCAGGTGTATCTACGATGTTAATCAGGAACTCTTTATAAGTGATTGCTGTATTTTTAGCTAGGATTGTAATTCCACGTTCCCGTTCGATATCGTTAGAGTCCATGGCGCGTTCTTGAACGTGCTCGTGCGCGCTGAAAATCCCGGACTGCTGGAGAAGCTGATCGACGAGTGTTGTTTTACCATGGTCAACGTGGGCAATGATCGCAATGTTACGGATATCTTTTCTTGAATGCATGATTTGTATCCAAATCCTCTCATTTATCAAATTAAAACTGTTTAAATTCTTAGCATGTCACGGCAGTCTCACAAAAGAAGCGCCAGGCAGAAAGCCGACGCTCCAACATTCCTTAATTTTATAGTGAAAGTACTATGAAAAGCAAGTCTTTTTCTGAAAAAAAACGTTGCCAAGTCCGCTTAAATTTTCTAATTTTGCCTCATGTCCGGCTCAGCGGTCTTGAATTGTCCTATCAGGGCGTGTAGACGATCTGTTCTACCAGCCACCGTTCCACTTCTTGCGGCTTCCCGGTCTGCCTCTTCCCAGCATCAGCCACAGTCCCGCAGCAACCAGCACAGCGCCGAGCAGATAGAGGGCACCAGTACCCAGCAGGGTGAAGATAACCAGCACTACACTAAGCAATCCAAGGATCACAGCGGCTGTAGTTAACCCTCCGGTTCTGCCTGAAGCATACAGCGAATATTCATACAGTCCCACTGCGATCCCCAGCAGAAGAACAGGCCATAAGTATCTCATGAGGTCCCAGCCCCAGGTATTGCATAAGCCAAAGAGCAAGCCATACACCGATAGTATGCCCGCAGGAATGAGTACAGATGCAGAAGCGCGGCGGGTGAAAAAGAGCACATGCAGGAACAGGCCCGGAACCAGAATGATGAGCGGCCATAAGGCCCGTCCCAGAAAACCGAACACCCCCAGCTTGCCCAGCAGAATCACGAGGCCGGCGGCGGCGATGAACACACCCAGTTTCATGTCATTTTTGGAAGACATCTTTCACCTATCCCTTCAAAATTTCGTGTCTTTTCACCGGTCGGTGCCCCTTCAGCAGGCAAATCCGGCGACAGGTTTTCCTTTATTTTATCTGATAAACGCATAAAACACCATCATTCTTCACACATCCCGGCGGGGCATTCTCAGGAAAAAAGAAATAAGGCTGCACCAAAGCCTTCCAGCTTTTGGTACAGCCTTATTATTGCCGGTTATCAGCCTGCGGATACTTTCCTGTGCTTCAGCATGCCCGTGACAACCACAATAATGCCCAGCAGCATTGGCAGTATGGTATGAAGCGTCGGCAGCAGGAACGAAATCACCGGGCCGAATTTGGCATCCTGCAGCAGCATGTTCCCGGCGGTATACGCCAGAATATAGGCACCGATGAAGACCAGCACCGGGAAGCGGTGCAGCCAGCCCACGATGATGCCGCTCCCCCAGACGACAATCGGAATGCTGATCGCAATCCCGATCACAATCAGTGCCAGATCCCCTTTGGCCAGCCCGGCAATCGCCAGTACATTATCCAGGCTCATGATAAAGTCCGCCAGCAGGATGGTGCGCACCGACTTCCAAACGCTAGGGCTTCCCTCAATTCTCAGCTCTTCCTCGTCCTCGAGCAGCAGCTTGAAGGAAATCCAGAGCAGCAGCATGGCCCCTCCGGCTTCAATATACGGAATCTTGAGCAGCAGCACTGCGGCGAAGGTCAGGATACAGCGCAGCGCGACTGCTCCAGCGGCCCCCCACCAGACTGCCAGCTTCCTGTGCTTCTCCGGCAGATTCTTGCTGGCCATCGCAATGACCATGGCATTGTCTCCGCTGAGCACCAGATTAATCATTAGAATTTCACCAAGCAGCAATAATGAATCCATCCACCTCAGCCTCCCTGAACTCCATGTATCTACATGTATGCCGGGGGGCGACAAGCTATGCTTCTTGTCCCGCTATTTTAGAAACTGCGCATGTACGGCCGGATTGCAGCGTATATCTATAGTCTCCGGCCGGAATGGCCGCAAGGGGAATGCAAGCCACCAAACCTATAGGAGTGACCCGGGATGAATACATCCGCTGCGGATTTCATATTATCTCTGCTGAATATCGTGTTCCTTGATCTTATTCTGGCGGGCGACAATGCCATCGTCATCGGCCTGGCCGCGCGGAACCTGCAAGGACAACGGCAGAAGCAGGCAATTCTTCTTGGCACAGGCGGAGCGGTAATCTTGCGGATCATCGCCACGATTCTTGTGGTGTGGCTGCTAAAGATTCCATGGCTGCTGGCCATCGGCGGGCTGCTGCTGATCCTTATTGCTTATAAGCTGCTGGCCGGCGGCAGTGCAGAGACGGATATTCAGGCCGGCGGAACGCTGTGGGCGGCTGTTAGGACAATTATTATAGCCGACGCAGCCATGGGACTGGACAACGTCATTGCTGTTGCCGGTGCAGCGAATCATAATATTACGCTGGTCGTACTGGGACTACTGATCAGTGTGCCTATTGTGGTCTGGGGAAGCACCCTGTTTATCCGGTTGATCAACAGATATCCATGGATTATCTATCTCGGGTCAGGCGTACTCGGCTTCACAGCCTCCAGCATGATTTCCGGCGAGAAGGTCATTGCCCCGTACTTCAAGTCACATCCGCTGCTGCATGTTCTGTTCATCGCCGCAGTCATTGCCGCTATTCTGGCTGCGGGACACTGGAAGCGCCGCCGGACACAACTCGCTGTTCAGAACCATTCTTCCTGAAGGCCTGCCTGCGCCGGTACCAAGTCTTCCGGCTTCTCGTTGCCATAAGGTGTAATGAGTACGGTCTCGGTTCCGGCAACCGCCGTATCGAGTAAGGCCTGATAGCCCGGCAGCGTCGCTTCAATCTTGTCTACAATCCGCAGGTTCGGATTCGTCGTCGGTGATTTGGGCACGAACAGTGTACAGCAATCCTCGTATGGCAGGATGGACAAGTCATACGTACCGATGGTCTTGGAGAGCTCCACAATCTCACTCTTGTCCATCATCACCAGCGGACGCAGCAGCGGCAGAGCCGTTGCACGCCCGATCACATTCATACTTGGCAGGGTCTGGCTGGCCACCTGGCCCAGACTATCGCCGGTAATCAGCGCAAGCGCCCCCTCCTTCTCCGCAAGGGCGGTAGCAATCCGCAGCATAGCCCGGCGCATGAGTGTAATAATCAGATTATCCTGCCCGATTCCGGTAAAAGAGGTCTGCACCTCCGTAAACGGAACCAGATGCAGCTTGATCACACCGGCATAACGTGACAAGATACGGGTCAAATCTACAACCTTCTGGCGGGCAAGCTCGCTCGTATAAGGATAGCTGTAAAAGTGGACGCACTCTACCTCCAGCCCCCTGCGCATGGATGACCAGCCCGCAACCGGACTGTCGATCCCGCCGGAGAGCAGCAGCATCGCTTTGCCGTTCGTTCCCAGCGGGAAGCCGCCGACTCCGGCAATATTCTCACAGAAAATAAGAGTATGACCTTCCCGAATCTCAATCTTCAGCTCCAGATCGGGAGACCTCACATCTACCAGCAGCCCCGGATAACCCTGGAGCAGCGGTGTAGCTATAAGCTTATTCATCTCTATAGAGCCGTAAGGGAAGCCCTTCCACACCCGGCGAGCGCTAACCTTGAAGCTGGTTCCCGCCGCTGGAGCAATAAGGTGGAGGAAGGTCCGGCTGGCCGCAAGAATATCGCCGAATTCCGGCCGGGAGACCTTTACCGGGCTAATCGAGGCGATCCCGAATACTTTTACGAGCGCCTCTGTTAATTCTCCTGCCGGTTCACCGTTCAATTCGACGTAGATCCGCCCGAATTCCCGGGTCAGCTTCACGTTCGGATAAGGCTTCACCATCTCCTTCACATGCCGCAGTACGGTCTTCTCGAACCGGCTGCGGTTCTTTCCTTTCAGAATGAACTCCCCGAAGCGCAGCAGGAGCATATCGGCATAGTCCATGCTGCTTCCGTATCTGCCATTCTGTGCTCCGCTACCTGTCTCTGTTGTTGTCATTGGTTATTTCATGCCTCCTTCTGCACTCTTCAAGGATTGGACGGCTGCCAGCAGCGCCTGCTCTAGCCTGCTCACATCCTGTTGCGTGTGACTGTCCCCCAGGCTGATCCGTATGCCGCCAAGCGCAGCAGCGGTATCCCTGCCCATGGACAGCAGAATCCGGCTCGGCTCGGCCAGTCGCGAGGAACAGGCGGAGCGTGTGGCGACCGCCATCCCGAGCTCTTCCAGCCTGCGGGCCAAGACCTCCCCCTTCATGCCAGGGTAAGAGAAGTGGACAATATGCGGCGCCCCGTCCTCCATG
Source organism: Paenibacillus sp. FSL R7-0128 (assembly GCF_038002245.1). NCBI lineage: Bacteria > Bacillati > Bacillota > Bacilli > Caryophanales > Paenibacillaceae > Paenibacillus > Paenibacillus sp. FSL R7-0128. The sequence goes on from NZ_JBBOCD010000001.1 coordinate 5,715,398, forward strand.
CTGTTCAGTACAAGCTCCGGTATCCCTGCTATATAATTCTCCAACTGCGTCTTGAGCGGACGAATTCGGGCGCTGAAGGCCTCCCGCTGTTCTCCGCTCATCCGCATGGCCTTGGCTGAAGCTACAATATTCGGCACATTCTCTGTCCCGGCGCGCTTGCCCTGTTCCTGGGAACCGCCAGTCAACAAGGGAAACAGCGTGACGCCTTCTCTGACATAGAGAATTCCCGTCCCGCGCGGCCCGCGTAATTTATGCGCGGACAGGCTGTACAGATCTGCCTGCCAGGCCTTCAGTGGAGCCTCAAGCTTCCCGTAGCCCTGCACGCCGTCTACATGGAAGAGCGTCCGGCGGTTCACCGCCTTGACCAGTTGTCCGATCTCACGCAGCGGCTGTACCGTGCCGATCTCATTATTCACATGCATCACACTGACCAGCACCGTATCCGGCCGGACCGCAGCGGCAATCCGCGAGGGTTCGACCACCCCCTGAGGGTCAGGGGCTACGAAGGTAACCTCCCAGCCCAGCTTCTGCAGCTGAAGACAGCTCTCGTAGACCGAAGGATGCTCCAGCTCCGTGGTCACAATATGCCGACCTCTGCTCTGATACTGCAGCGCAGCTCCTTTGACCGCCAGATTGTTGCTCTCGGTAGCACTCGAGGTGAATATAATTTCCTGCGGCAACACATCAAGCGCAGCTGCGCACACCTCACGCGCACGCTTGATCAGCTTGTCCGCCTCTTCTCCCGCCCGGTGCAGGGAAGAGGGGTTGGCGAAGTGCTTCCTCATCACCTGCTCCAGCGTCTGCACAACCTCCTCATAGGGAGGGGCAGCAGCGGCATAATCCCAATACAGCATATATCTGCGTTCTCCTTTGTTGATCAGAATTCATAACTGCTTATATGTTGCAAAAAGGATCAAACGGCCTGCCTCCCAAAAGAAGCAGGGGGCAGATTCCGTTTGATCCTTATATTATACCGCGAATTGCGCGCGGGCGCGTTCTATTTTGGCAATGTAGGCCTGTGTCTCCTTCGGAAGCTCGGAGAGATTCGCCATAAGCTCAGCATCGCTGCTGACTCCAAGCTTGTTCACCCGGCCCGGTCCGGCATTATAGGCGGCCAGCGCCATCTTCTCCTGTCCGTCATACCGCTTAAGCTGGTACGAGAGGTATCGTACGCCGCCGTCAATGCTCTGAGCAGGATCGAAGGGATCGGAGACACCCAGTCCGTTAGCCGTTCCGTCCATTAACTGCATCAGTCCCTTGGCACCGGCAGAAGATACAACATTCGGATTGAAGGAGGATTCCGTATCAATAACCGCCTTGATCAGATCAACCGGAACGCCATATTTCGCGCTGGCAGTCTGAATCAGCTGTTCATAATCCGTCGGCACAGTCTGCGTTATTTCCCCGGAAATGCCGCTATTCGCCCCTGCTGCTTCCCCAAGCTGCTGCCAGAGCAGATTATCCATCGAAGAGCTACCTGCAAGAGCAACGTATGTGCTTTTATTGCTGCTGTCAGTGGCTTGAGACGTCCCGGCTGCCTGCTGAAGCATTGCAGTGAACGCCGCTGCCGAGGCACCGGTCACTCCGGGGTTCGATTTGGTATCCTCACGCTTCGTGCTTGAGCTTCTCAGGTCTACCCATTTCAACTGACCGCTTGGCGCAGCGGCATTGATTGACATGCATTCATTCCCTCTTTCACGCGAAGTCTTATATTTGAACTTTACTATTTATTCACAGCAATTACTATATGCCTAAGCGAAAAAACAGACCTCAGACCTGCATAGTTAGGTCTGATAGCCTGTTTTGAAAAGCGGATGTGCAGATTCAGCCGGCTCTAACGGGCAAAAGGAATTAAGACAAAATAGCTTAAAGTGGATACAATCCCCAGCCCCATCGACCAGGCCCCGGCTGATTTTTGTCCTCTGGCATACGCATAATACCCCAGAACAGCGGCGATTGGCCCCAATATAATGGACCAGATGAATAAGGATACTACACCGAAGCCCAGGCCGATATAGCCAATACTCCTGTCCTCTCCCTCTCTTACACGGCCTGATGTCCGCTGAGCTTCGCCGCTCCGTTCCATAGTGTTCTGAAGCTGCGAGGGGAGCGGACTGAGCTCGGCGGCATATTCCTCATTGTGGCTACGGTCCCGGCGGGGGTAATCGACTCTGCTGCGCGGGCGCAGGATAACCTTTCGGCGGGCGGAACGGTCCACTTTGGGTTCATCATTCGGATTATCCATAAGGGCCTCCTTCTCAGGCGTTCGGCTTGAACGTCAGACAACAGGTTGCGGACGAGGTTCCGGCATGATCATGATGATTACCCGCCGTCAGCTCCTCTGCGTATTCCTCCATGTAACGGCTGCCTGCATGCTGATCGATCTCAATGACAATTTCCTCGGCACGGCACAGGTTCTGTTCTCCCCAAAAATGACAGTTGCTTACACTACACTTCACAAGCGGTTTAGCGTTTGTCATAATGATCACCTCGTCATGTATTATGCCCGCTGGTGAAATCGGCTATGCGGCTGAAGGCTGCTCACCTGAACACACAAATGGAAACGGCTTTGCCGTCCTTTTAAAGGACGGTACCGTTTCGGCGAGAAATTGATTTATTGCGTGAAACACATAAATGCTTATATTTACAAAAAAAAGACCGCCCCAAGCAGCCATATCGGCAGTTGGGACAGTCTTTTACAGAAATAAGATGATAGACCGGACAATGGATTACACCTGATTCTGCATCCGCTTCTCTGTCAAATAATCATTCTCATAATAAGTCAGATCATCACGCAATTCTTCATAGACCTTGGTGATCTCCATAATGATATCGCGTGCCGGACGCACAGGCTTCTTACGGAAACGGATCGCATCCTGCCCGGTATAGGCGTAACGTCCATCCTCCGAATAACTCTCATTCTTAGGATAGAAGAAGTTATTAACTCCTAGATGATATACATTATATAGCGCTTTTTGCGCGAAAGGTTCATCGAAGGTAGCGCGGCGCAATGCAAGCCCAAGCTTCTCATAAGACATTTCCGAGAACACCAGCAGATGGCGGAGATCGGACAAGAACCCCCGATAGAAATGCAGCGTTTCTTCATCCTCTTCGGTAACAAGCTGCGGAAGCGCATGCTCATTCAGGAACAGTTCCATTTTGTCGATAACGGATTTAAGCTTCTCTCTCGTCGATTCACACAATTTCTGCACACTTACTGCTGACATGGCGGTTGCTCCCCCTTATTGTTCCTTGCATTAGTAGTTGTTAATGACACTTAGACATTGCAGTTGTACTCTCTTGATAGTATCACAAAATCTCCTAAGCCTCCACCGTACGGATACCGGAAAAGAATCCTTCTTCTAAAAAGAAAAGTACAAGCCCCGGAAGGCGCTTTCTTTTTGATATTAACATAAAACCAAGGACGGCGGTAGCCTTTTCGTAAGATGAATAAAACCAGCTTCAGCTCCGAACCCTAACAGGTATATGAAACGACAAGGAAGGAGCGGAAATCATGTCACGTAAAAATCTAACCGTCGCCGGTATAGTCACTGCCGCGCTGACCGTACTGCTGCTCACCTTCGCCCTGCGGCCGGAAGGCAGCGGCGGCACCCTTCGGCAAGCGTCTGTGCCTAATCCCTCTCAGGAAAAAGTGATCAAGAAAACCACCCTTGTGCAGGATGTAGCGGCCACTGACAAATTGAACCGAGTCGATGTGCACAGACATCTGAGCACACTGCTGGCCGATATGCATCATGCTTCCCCTGAAGCTATCTCAGCTTATGCCGAGAGCCTTCAGCAGGGGTACGGGCATATTACCATGCTGATGATGGTTGATTTCAACACCCGTAAGACAACCACCTTCAAATCTTCACTGCCGGAAGGAACCGATCAGGAGAATAAGCAGCTGCTTCATTATCTGAACACCGCCAAATCTGCGATTAAAGGCCACCAATCCTATGAATCCCCCTCGTTCATCATCGGCGACAAAAAGTATTATTTCGTAGCCCAGCGAAACCGGGAGGGACAAGTGGCTGTCATCGCTCTGATTAACCAAAAGATTCTGGACCGCGTTGCGCTGCATCAGCTGAAGAATCTGCGGCTCATTCCGTACCCGAAGGAAGGCAAGTACCGGGTAGAATCCGTCCATGCCGATACCTTGAAGGACATCACGGTCAAGACCGGACATGACAATGAGAATGCCAGCCATTACTACGAGAATGAGATTGTCGTCCGCTTCCCGAATGGACATCCCACGGCGGCACAGCTTCAGACCATCGCTGCCGATATCCGCTGCAAAGAGCCTCGCAAGTTGGGGTATGCCTATATTTTCCGGTCAGACAAGATGAGTTACTCCCAGCTCAAGACTTACTTCGCCAATAAGTGGCATCCGCTGTACGCAGAGCCTCACTATATGTACTTAACCAATGATACGGTCAGTGAAAATACGGGAGCTAATGTGATTACCCCTAACGACCTGCTCTTCTCAACTTACCAGTGGAATCTGCCGGCGATTGAAACCCCGCAGGGCTGGAATCTGTCCAAGGGCAGCAAGGAGATCGTAATCGCCGTTGTGGATACCGGTGTACAAGCGAACCACCCGGATCTGAAGGGGCAGCTGCTCAAGGGCTACAATGCGATTACCAGCGGCAGCACACCGGATGACGATGTTGGACATGGCACTCATGTGGCCGGCATCATTGGAGCGTTAACCAATAATGAAGAAGGAGTCGCCGGCATCAGCTGGTACAACAAGATCCTTCCGGTAAAAGCGCTCGATAATTCAGGGGCAGGCACCACCTATTCGGTGGCCGAAGGCATTATCTGGGCGGCAGATCAGGGGGCTAAGGTGATTAATCTCAGCCTGGGCAACTATGCCGACTCGCAGTTTCTGCATGATGCGATTAAGTATGCCTATGACCGGGATGTAGTGATTGTCTCCGCTTCCGGCAATGACAATACGGAGCGGCCGGGATATCCCGCAGCCTATGAAGAGGTGATTGCAGTCGCCGCAACGAATGCGGCGGGAGAGCGTGCTTCCTTCTCCAATTACGGGGATTACATCGATGTGGCTGCACCCGGGGAGAGCATTGCCAGCACCTATCCCGATAATCAGTATGCGGCGTTATCCGGCACCTCGATGGCCAGTCCCCATGTAGCGGCGCTGGCCGGACTGGTGCGCTCCTTGAACCCTGCGCTGACGAACAAGGAAGTGACCGCGCTCTTGACCTCTAATGCCATCGATCTGGGCACCGCCGGCCATGATAAGTATTACGGCTGGGGCCAGGTGGATATCTACCGTACCCTGCAGGCGGCAGGAGGAGGCCAGGTTCCGCTCCAGCTGTTCCCGCAGCAGGTCGGCAAACAGCTCGATTCTATACAATAAGCTGCGCACGTTAGCGGTTAAGAGCGCAGATGCCGTTCCAGCAGCAGCAGGAACCGGCGGAGTCCGCGCTCCATCCCCTCCTGCGTCAGCTGCGAATAGCTCAGCCGGATATGCCTGGAGGGGATATCCCCGGCATAGCAGACATCGCCCGGCAGGAAGGAGATCCCTTCCTGCTCGGCCAGAGCATGCAGCTGCTCAATCCCGGGGGATTCCGGCAGCTGCAGCCACAGATTCAGCCCGCCCCCCGGCAGCTGCCAGGTTACTCCGGCCGGAGCATTCTGCTTCAGCAGCCTCGCTGCCGCCTCCTGGCGGACACGCAGCGCTGACCGCAGCTTCGCTGCGTACTCGTCATACTGGCGCTCGATGAAGGGCAGCACTGCCCGCTGGGTCAGCAGCGGACTGCCCAGATCACTGGCCGACTTGGCGGCGATCAGCCGGGAGAGAATATTGCCCTCAGCGGCGACACAGGCGATCCGGCAGCCGGGGGCAAGGACTTTGCTGAAGCTCTTCATGTAGACTACATGCCCGGCGGTATCCAGCGATTTAATGGACGCCGGGGGCGGCTGATGGAAATACAGGTCACTGAACGGATCATCCTCCACAATAAGACAGCGGTAGCTGCGGGCAAGCTCCAGCAGACGCTGTCTTCTTGGCATGCTCATCGTGACCCCGCTCGGATTCTGGAAGGTCGGATTGGTATAGATGAGCTTAGGCGGCCTCCGGTCACACATCGCTGTAAGCCGGTCCACCCGCATGCCGTCCCCGTCCATCGGAACGAAGATCATCTCAGCCCCCCGCCCGGCAAAAACATCAATCGCCCCCGTATAGCTGGGCGCCTCCAGATACACCGTATCCCCCGGACCGACAAAGGTCCGGGCGACCAGATCGATCCCCTGCTGTGCGCCGCTGGTGATCATCAAATCACCGGCGCCCAGCTGGATTCCCCGGCTCTGCAGGTGCCTGCGCATCACCTCGCGCAGCTCCGGGTCACCCTGGAAATTACCATAGGTGGCCATCAGCTCAGGCTGCTCCTTCACAAGTGCAGCCATGGTCGTGCCAATCGGCCCGAGCGGAAGCAGGCTGCTGTGAATGGAGGCCAGATGAAAGGGATAGTCCACCTCAGAATAATCGAAGTTACGCCAGAGCTGGGCCCGTGGCAGATAGTCATCATAACCGTCCTGCCACCTTGCTTCTGCTCCTTGCCTGCTCCGGTCCCGTTCTGCCACATAGCAGCCCTTACCCTGGCTGCACAGAATATGTCCGCGCTGCTCCAGGTCAGCATAAGCCTTGCTTACCGTTACTTGGCTCACCTTTAAGGAGGATGACAGACCTCTAACGGACGGCAGCCGCGTGCCCGGCTGGAGCAGCCCTGAGGTGATACGCTGCGCGATCGTCTCACTGATCTGCCGGGGCAGCGATTTGTCACCGCTGCGGAGTAAATCAATATGCATGGCCTGTCTCCTCCCAACTGTTATATTTACCGCTTTACTGTTATACCGCTATACCGTTATGATACTACAAAATTCAGAATAGCAGGGAGCATGAATATGAAGATCAACTACGCGGATATGACGAACCACCTGGGGTCCTCCGCAGTCCGCGATATCCTTAAGATCACACAGGGCAAGGACATCATCTCGCTTGCCGGCGGGCTGCCTGCCGAGGAGCTGTTCCCGGCAGAAGCGATCCGAGATGCTTACAGCCGCGTGCTGAGCGGCGACAGTTCTGCGCTGCAATACGGACTGACAGAAGGCTATCTTCCGCTGCGCGAACAGATCGCCGCCAGACTGGGACAACAGGGCATCCCTGTCTCCTCCGAGGAAATGATCCTCACTACCGGCTCCCAGCAGGCCATAGATCTGCTCTGCAGAATTCTGCTTGATCCGGGAGACACCGTACTTGTAGAGGCACCGACCTATCTCGCCGCCTTGCAGGTACTGGGCTCTTACCGAGCAGACATCCAGGTTGTAAAGAGCGATGAGGAAGGGCTGCTGCCGGAGCATCTCGAAGAGCAGCTTCGAGTGCACCGCCCTAAGCTGTTGTATGCCGTCCCCACCTTCAACAACCCGTCAGGCGCAACCTGGAGCAAAGTACGCCGTGAACAAGTGGTGGAGCTATGCCGGAAATACGGTGTACTGATGCTGGAGGATAATCCTTACGGAGAGATTAGATTCGATGAATCCCTGCAAGCGTATCCGCCTACCCTCGCAGCCATCGACAGGAATCTGGGCGGGGATACCTGCGTAGTCTATACAGGTACTTTCTCCAAGATCGTAGCTCCGGGACTGCGGACAGGCTGGATCATTGGCCCCGCCGGGCTGGTCAGAGTGATCGCCAGAGCCAAGCAAGCCGCCGATTTGCACTCCAGCACCATCGATCAGCGCGCCCTGCATGAGCTGCTGCTGTCCTTCGACCTTGAAGCTCATATCCGGCTGGTCTCCCGGGAATACAAGTCACGGATGCAGCTGCTATCAGCAGAGTTGGTCTCACCGAACTGGCAGGATACATCCTTTTTGGAGCCGCGCGGCGGCATGTTCCTGTGGCTAAGCCTGCCTGCCCGGATACATACCGCCGAGCTGCTGCCGCTTGCTGTGGAGCAAGGGGTTGCCTTCGTTCCGGGGGAAGTCTTCTATTCGGAGCAGCCCATGAAGAACACGATGCGCCTGAATTTCACCCATACCCGGCCGGAGCTGCTGCCGCTCGCGGTGCAGCGCTTGTCCACCGCGCTGTCCCGGTATGAGGAGCGTTTGTTGCCTCTGTAACTCCATCCGCCCGCAGCAATTGAAGTATCCATACTCTCGTTCAATGCTCCGGATAACCCAACATTTTCTCACAAAAAGGCGGCCCCCATCAGGAGGCCGCCGTCTTATTATTCAGAAATTGTGATTACTGCAATAGCTTATTAGAGTTGTCAGTTAGGAAAGTTTGCCGTAAGCCGGGTTCTGTGCTCGTTGTGGTTCAGCCGGGAACTACCCTCCCACCATAAGCGACAATCATCTATCTAGGCCATACATTACTGCACAGCTCCAGCGACCAACCTAGACACGCCTCAGGCGAAGGCTGCGGCTTCCGTGAAGAAGACGCTGCGTCTCATTAGGTCTTGCTCCAGATGGGGTTTACCAGGAACGAAGTCACCAGCGTTCCTCGGGGTCTCTTACACCTCGGTTCCATCCTTGCCTGTGCCGCCCGAAAGCGGCCATCGGCGGTCCATTTCTGTGGCACTATCCTTCAGCTCGCGCCGACTGGACGTTATCCAGCACCCTGCCTTGTGGAGCCCGGACTTTCCTCCCGCATACGCTCTCACGCATACCGGCGATTGTCTGTCAAACTTTCCGAAACAACATTGTATATTATACAGATATGCCGCCCAGCGCACAAGTGTAAATAATAATAGCCTACAGGAATGTAAAAGGCTCGGTATCCGGCTGCGAGGCATGCACCGCCGTGCCGTACTTATGCTCCGTCAGCTTGCCGGCCAGAAACTCCGCTACCTTCACCTTCATGATCTTCTCCGCATTATGGCCCGGATCGATCAGGGCGATTCCTGCGAGGTGCGCATCCTGTGCGGTATGGTAATCGATATCGCCAGTCACCAGCACATCCGCTCCCTTGAAGATAGCGCTGCTGTAGTACTTGGCACCGGACCCGCCCATGACTGCCGCCTTGCGGACCTTGCGGTCCAGATCTCCAACTACCCGAACGCTCTCCACATCCAGCCCGCGTTTGACCGTATCAATGAACTCACCAAGCGTTGTTGGCTCCTTAAGCTTCCCTACTCTTCCAAGTCCAAGGCTGCGTCCCTTGAGGTCCATGGAATACAGATCATAAGCCACCTCTTCATACGGATGAGCCTTCAGCATGGCCTGTACCACCTTGTTACGGATCGTATGCGGCACAATCGTCTCGATACGGACCTCCTCAGCCCGCTCCAGCTTGCCAGGCGTGCCGAGGTACGGGTCCGTGCCCTCCTGCGGAATGAAGGTGCCATAGCCTTCGATATTGAAGCTGCAATGGCTGTAATTGCCGATCCAGCCCGCTCCGGCGTTCAGGATGGCATCCAGCACCTTCTGGTGATGATCCTTCGGCACGAATACCACCAGCTTGGACAGCTGCTCGGTATGAATATCCTTGATCGGTGCACCGTTCTCAATGCCCAGCGCCTCGGCCATCCAGTCGTTCATTCCGCCTTCGGCCACATCCAGATTCGTATGGCTGATATATACGGCAATGTCGTTTTTAATCAGCTTCTCATATAAGCGGCCTGCCGGGGTATCCGTCAGAATCCCTTTGATCGGCCGGAAAATCACCGCATGATGGGCAATAATCAGATTACAGCCCTTGGCAATCGCTTCGTCCACAATGCTCTCATTAACATCCAGCGCCACCAGCACCCCGGTGATTTCCTTCTGGAGACTGCCGACCTGAAGCCCGACATTATCCCATTCCTCAGCCAGATGCTTCGGAGCAAGCTGCTCCATGTATCCAATTACGGTCTGTCCTTTGGCAAACATTCCAGCACCTCCGCAATCCGTTTAATCTGAAGCTTGATTCTGCTGCGCTTCTCCTCAGCCGCTTCCAGCTCCGAACGTGCGAGCGAGGCCAGGATGCTCTCCAGCTTGGAGATTTCACCCTGCCATTTGGCAGCAAATACTTCATTCGGTGCTTGTAGCAGCAGCGGTCCCATCTCCAGCAGCAGCGCCTGATCAAGGGCTACCTTTCCTGCTGCAAGCAGACGTCCGCTGTACAGCTCTTCATTCGTACCCGCCGCTTCAGCGCCTTCAGGGACAGCGGTCAGGATCTCGTAGATTTTGCCGTCTTCCTCCAAAATATGCTCCGAGACCAACACCCAGCTGTTAGCCAGCAGCCAGCGGCGCAGAATATCCTCGCCTACATTGGGCTGCAGCGCAAGCGTCTTCACCCCGGCCAGCTTGCCGAGCTTCTGCCCGCGGTCCAGAATCGCCGCGATCAGTGAGCCGCCCATCCCGGCAATGGTAATGCAGTCCGTTTCCCCCGGCTCCAGCACCTCCAGCCCGTCTCCGCGCCGTACAGCGATCTTAGCACCGAGTCCTGCTTCCGCAACACCACGACGCGCCGCTTCAAAGGGTCCCGGATTTACTTCTCCGGCAATAGCTGAAGGCACCCGGCCGCTTTTCACAGCGGCAACAGGCAGCAGGGCATGATCTGAGCCGATATCGGCAAGTCTGCTGCCCGCAGGGACCTGCTCCAGCAGCAGCTGAAGCCGGTCAGATAATTTTACGTTGTTCATGAGGCCACCCACGTTATCCATTTTTTTCTGAAGAGGAACAGCAGCGCAAGGCCCACTGCAATCTTCAGTATTAATATCAGCGAGGTCCATTCCGGGAATCCCGCTCTGAGCCATAGCGCATCCACCTCCGGCATCAGCCAGAGGGCAGCACCCGCCCCCAGGTACACCCCAGAGACCCCGCTAACCTTGTGATACATCAACCAGCTCATCCAGATCATAAGCACACACAGCGGAAGCCAGAGCAGCTCCAGCTCCAGAAGAGAGGCATCCGGCCGGACATGTCCGAAGAATCCTGCATAGAGCAGAGCCCAGAAGGCATATCCGCAGAAATGAAGCAGTCCGATGCGCAGAAAAAAACCAAGCACACACCACAGCAGCCCGCAGGCCGCAATCAGCAGCGGTGTCCAAAAATCAGCATCCAGCTTATGCAGCTCAATCAGCCACAGTCCGAATCCCAGCGTTAAAATGCTGCCGATTCCCGCCAGCATCAGACTGATTGTCTTGTTGCGGTTCAGGTAAATCGCTGAATATCCGTAACAAATAATTAGGACGCTGAGCGCTGTAGCAAGTTGCAAAGGCCAGGGAAAAACGCTAAAATAAAGACTAATCAAGAAAATCAAGGAAATAATTCCAAAACCAAACAGCCAAATTTTGATGCTTCCCTGCTGGAGGTTCCGTAACGATACCGGATTGCTGTCCTTCACCTCTGCCTGATCATCATACAGGTTGGTCAGGAAGTCACAGTATTGCTCCGGCAGAAGCTTGCTTCTTCTCCAGTATTGAATTTCTCTTAATATAGTATCACGTTTCTCCAGGTTCAACCGGCATCCCTCTTTCCAGAACTTGCCTTCACTTTCATTACAAGCTCCCGCACACGGCGGGGCTCCAGCATTGGTGAATCCCCTTGACAACATAATAAGACCTCCTGCCACCGTGCAGCAGAAGGTCCAGGTTGTAAGGTCTATTCGAGGAAATCCTTCAGCCGCTTACTGCGGCTGGGGTGACGCAGCTTACGAAGTGCTTTGGCTTCGATCTGGCGAATCCGCTCGCGGGTTACGCCGAACACCTTGCCCACTTCCTCAAGTGTTCTCGTCCGTCCGTCATCCAGTCCGAAGCGCAGGCGGAGCACATTCTCTTCACGCTCAGTCAGCGTGTCCAGCACATCCTCCAGCTGTTCCTTCAGCAGCTCATATGCCGCTGCATCCGCAGGCGCCAGCGCCTCCTGGTCCTCAATGAAATCTCCCAGATGCGAATCATCTTCCTCACCAATCGGTGTCTCCAGCGATACCGGCTCCTGGGCAATCTTCATGATCTCTCTAACCTTCTCAACGGTAAGCTCCATCTCCGCTGCAATCTCTTCAGGCGACGGCTCGCGTCCCAGCTCCTGCAGTAATTGGCGGGAGACCCGGATCAGCTTGTTGATGGTTTCAACCATATGCACCGGAATACGGATCGTACGCGCCTGGTCAGCAATTGCACGCGTAATCGCCTGACGAATCCACCAGGTTGCATAAGTACTGAATTTGAAGCCTTTGTTATGGTCAAACTTCTCAACGGCCTTGATCAGACCCATGTTGCCTTCCTGAATCAGATCCAGGAACAGCATGCCGCGTCCGACATAACGCTTGGCGATACTGACCACGAGCCGCAGATTCGCTTCTGCCAGTCTCCGCTTCGCTTCCTCATCACCATTCTTGATCCGCATCGCCAGTTCCACTTCATCGTCAGCCGATAACAGCGGCACGCGGCCGATTTCCTTCAGATACATCCGGACGGGATCGTTGATCTTGATCCCCGGAGGCAGCGACAAATCATCGTCGAAGCTGAAGTCGTCTCCTTCTTTGTCCTCATTGTCTTCGCTTGGACGGAGGCTGTTCACCTCTTCATCATTCTCATTGACAACCTCGATCCCCAGATCGCTCAGCTGCTCGTAGAATTCCTCCATCTGCTCGGGGTCTTGATCGAATGGCGACAATTTCTCCATGATATCTTTGTAATTAAGTGATGATCTTTTCTTCCCGTGATCAATAAGCTGATCCTTAACCTGATCCAGAGTAAATTCCGCTTCCAGTTCAGTGTGCTGATCGTTCGCCATAATTCGACTCCCTCCTCCCTAGGTACATCCTGTCAACAGCTCATTGTCTCTCTAGGGCTAAAATTTCACTTGCTATTTGTGCTGCACGCAAAAAGTCACCGGATTTCTCCGCCTGAATCATCTCTTCACGCTTGGGTTCAATTTTGCGCTGCAGAGGATACTTCCGCACTTCACGAATACAATCGTCCAGAACCTGGGTATTCCAGTCTGGAGGAGTATCCATCATGGAGATGGCCGTTGCGGTCTTCTCCAGACGGTCGTCCTGAAGCGATGATAGAAACCGGCTGATGCCGGGTGGTTTGCCTTGCGCATAATAAGCATATAGATAAGCGGCGATTGCCGCATGATCATCAATATTGAACTCTTCTCCGAGCCGTTCACCCACATAGGCCGCCGCTTCGGGATCTTGAATCATAAATGATAACAGGCGCCGTTCCGCAACATGGTAAGCAGGCAGTAAGGTAGGTGTCTGCACTTGCCCTTTTTTATGCCTACCATTATTCCACCTATTATCGTTATTATCCCCTTCGGGGTTGTTTTTTTGCATGGAGGCCCGAAGTAAATTACAATCCTGCTTCAGACTGTCGTAAGACAGCTCAAGCTCGGAGGCGATTTCCCGCAGGTACACCTCCCGCTCCGTTGAAGAAGGGAGCCCGGCGATAATCTCCAGAGCCTCCTTGACATAGGCAATTTTGCCGTCTTCCTCTAGGAGTATATGGTTTTTTTTCAGATATATAAGCTTAAATTTGATGGATGACACGGCAGAGTCAATCACCTGTTCCCTGAATCTGTCCCCGCCATGCCGGGAGATGAATTCATCCGGGTCGAGGCCGCTTGGAAGCAGGGCTACCTTGACCCGCAAACCGCTGGCTTCCAGGATAGGAATGGCCTTAAGGGCGGCAGCTTGTCCAGCCTTATCTCCATCATAGGCAAGCACAATCTCATCTCCAAGGCTCTTCATCAGGCCCACGTGACCCTCGGTGAGCGAGGTTCCCATCGTGGCTACCCCGTTCTGTACACCTGCCTCCCAAGCCGAAATGACATCACCGTATCCCTCGAACAGGACGATTTGCCGCGTTTTGCGGATGGATGCTTTGGACTGGTGCAGATTGTACAGAATGCGGCTTTTGTTAAATAACCGGCTCTCGGGAGAGTTCAGGTACTTCGGCTGCCCCTCCCCGAGAATACGTCCGGCGAAGGCGATCGTCTTGCCCATGCGGTTCGCAATCGGAAAAATAACCCGGCCGCGGAAGCGGTCCAGATACCCTTTGCCTTCCCCTCTGGCAGACAATAGTCCGCCCTTCTCCATCTCAGCGAGATCGAAGCTGCGCTTCTCCAGAAACTGCAGCAGCGTATCCCAGCGGTCCGGCGCGTAGCCGATCTGGAATTGGTCAATCATTTTGTCGCTGAAACCCCGGGTTCTTAAGTAATCCATGGCGGCAGTGCCGTATTCCGTGTTTTTCAGCAAAAAATGATAAAACTTCGCCGATAATTCATACGCCTGAATCAGCCGGTCCCGCTCAGGATCGGGGGCAGCAAGCGCCCCGCCTCTCCCCTCAGGAACAGGGATATCACTCTCTTCCGCCATGATTCTGACTGCTTCGGGGAAGGATAATCCTTCGATTTCCATCCTGAATTTGATGGCATTTCCGCCCATACCGCAGCCAAAGCAATGAAAGACTCCCCGGTCAGGGGTGACAGTGAAGGAAGGGGACTTCTCCGAATGGAACGGGCAGAGGCCCCATAAATATTTACCCTGCTTGGACAAATGGACAACCTTGCTGACTGTATCGACAATATCATGCCGCGCCAGCACGTTCTCGATAACCTCTTCGGGAATAGGACCATGTCCGCTAGCCACTTCAACCACCTTCATCTCTTAACAGTTAAATATAATTCGCTATAGCTGGACATTCTCCTGCAAAATTGTTAAAAGTTTTGTCAGTTTATGTTGAAAAAGATTTTTTTCCTCTGCGGTAATCGCTTTGGGACCCTTGGAATAGTGGCCGCGCCTGCGTTCAACCGCCTTGGCATGCCTGCTCTCCAGCATAAAATCCATGGTAGAATTCTCATATTCCTGGCCCCGGTTCGAAAGTGCAAGGCAGCGTTTGCCCAGCGCCAGCGCAGCCAGTCCATAATCCTGCGTAATTACGACATCTCCTGCAGAAATATGATTGGCGATATAGAGGTCGGCACTGTCTGCCCCGCGGTCCACCTGAACCACCGTAACGCCTTCTTCCGCCCGCAGCACATGATCATAGGAAGAGACCATCAGCACCGGAAGCCCGAACCTGCGCGCCACGGTAATAATTTCCTGCTTAACCGGACAAGCATCACCGTCCACAACAATCTTCCTTAGCCGGAAAGTTCCCAAGCTCACCCTCACCAAATTCCTGTGTAATATATATTACGCTCTAACCGTTCAAAAATCCTTCTTTGGTAAAGCATAAATACGGAACGAATGTCAACTTACGCATTGGCACCGTTCCGTATATTTATACCCTAAACCCTCGATCTATACCATAAAATCGCAAACATTACTTAAAACCTGCCTGAATTACCACACCAGCTTGCCAAAATCGGCAAACAGTTTGGAATCCGCATGAATGCCGGCCAGCAGCGCCAGACGGGTCGAGCGGACAGCTTCGTCTTCAGCCATAACCATAACCGAATCGAAGAATCCGGTAACGGCTGCTTCGAGTCCCGACAGAATCTGCAGGGCTTCAGCGGCATGTCTGGAAGCAAGGGCTGCGCGGTAAGGCTCATGAATACTCTGCCAGGTCGCGTACAGCTTCTGTTCCGCTTCTTCCTTAAGCAGAGCCGGGTCGATAACTGCACCTTCCGGAGCTTTAGCGGCCAGATTGCTGACACGGGTCAATGAATCCACGGTGATTTTGAAATCAGCCAGATCCGTCACGGCATTCATCAAGGCAAGACTTCTGCTTACTACATCAACGATGTCATCGAATCCTGCGGCAAGCGCTGCATCCACAACATCATAGCGTACATTGTTGTCGGCTAACAGGCGTTTGACACGCAGACCGAAGAACTCGTACAGAGTTATACGCAGTTCAGGTGTGAAATGTTTCTCTGTACGGAAACTTTCATGGACTTCCAGTGCTGCTGCAAAAATCTCCTGCAGACTTAGGCTCAGCTGATGCTCCAGCACGATCTGGACAATACCTGCCGCCTGGCGGCGCAGGGCATACGGGTCCTGGGAGCCGGTTGGAATAATTCCGATGGAGAAGCAGCCGACAATCGTATCGATTTTATCAGCAAGACTGACTACAAGACCTGCCTGTGTAGAAGGAACGGCATCTCCGGAGAAGCGCGGCTGATAATGCTCGAAGACCGCTTTGGACACCTGCTCTGCTTCCCCGGCCTTGCGGGCATAATCCTCACCCATCGTGCCTTGCAGCTCAGGAAACTCACCCACCATCTGGGTCACCAGATCGAATTTGCAAATATCCGCTGTACGGCTCACTTCCGCAGCAGCCTCTGAAGACAGCTCAAGCTTCACAGCCAAGCGGTCAGCGATGGCACGGATGCGGCGCACTTTGTCACCCACACTGCCCAGCTCTTCATGGTAGACGATATTCTCCAGCTTGGCCAGAGCATCGTTAATCTGCAGCTTCTGGTCTTCTTCATAAAAGAATTTGGCATCCGACAAGCGGGCGCGCAGCACCTTCTCGTTCCCCTTGGCGATGACATCCAGCGATACCGCATTCCCGTTACGTACCGTTACGAAGAACGGCAACAGCTTGCCGTCTTCACCAAATACCGGGAAATAACGCTGATGCTCACGCATCGAGGTGATCAGCACCTCCTGCGGAATATTCAGGAAGGCCGGATCAAAGGTACCGAACAGCACTGTCGGCGTCTCTACCAGGAACAGGACCTCTTCCAGCAGATCCTCCTTGATCGCAATCTTCCAGCCCTTCTCTTCCGCAAGCTTATGAATACCGCTTAGAATCAGCTCTTCGCGCTCCTTCACATCCACGAGCACATGCTGGCTGCGCAGAGCTTCAACGTATGCAGCAGGCTCTGCGATCACAGCTTCTTCACCGAGGAAACGGTGGCCACGGCTTACATTGCCCGCCTTAACTCCGGTGATTGTAAGGTCAATGATCTCCTGGCCGAAGAGAGCTACCATCCAGCGGATCGGACGGACGAACTTGAAATCATAAGCGCCCCAGCGCATGTTTTTCGGGAAGGTCATACTGCTCACAATGCCTGCAAGGCCTTCGGAGAGAAGTGAGGCTGTCTCGATGCCGGTGCTGTTCTTAGTCACATAGATATACTCTACGCCTGCCAGTTCCTTGAACGTGAACTGCTCCGGCGTGGCGCCCTGACTGCGGGCAAAGCCCAGTGCCGCCTTGCTCCATTCGCCGCTGGCATCCAGCGCGATTTTGCGTGACGGGCCTTTGACCTCTTCGCTTACATCCTCCTGCCGCTCAGCGGCATCCTTCACCAGTACGGCAAGGCGGCGCGGTGTTGCATATGCGCTAACGCCCTGATGACTGATCCGCGAGGCTTCCAGCCATTTCGCCGTTCTGTCCTTCAGTTGCTCCATCGCCGCCCGGATAAAGCGTGCAGGGATTTCCTCCAGACCGATCTCGAACAGAATATCCTTAGACATGGTCAGCACCTTCTTTCTTCAGCAGCGGGAAGCCCAGCTTCTCGCGTTCCTCCAGATATGTCGCCGCTACGGTGCGGGCCAAATTGCGAACTCTCGTGATGAAGCCTGTGCGTTCCGTTACGCTGATTGCGCCGCGCGCATCCAGCAGGTTGAAGGTATGCGAGCATTTCAGCACGTAATCATACGCCGGGAAAACCAAATGATTCTCCATCGCCCGGCGTGCTTCCTCTTCGTAGGTATTGAACAGAGTGAACAGCATTTTGACATCCGAGACTTCAAAGGTGTAGGTGGAATGCTCAACCTCCGGCTGATGGAATACATCTCCGTACGTCATGCCGTCTACCCACTCCAGGTCAAAGACATTTTCCTTATCCTGAATATAGGAGGCCAGACGCTCCATCCCATAAGTAATTTCCACCGCTACCGGACTTGCTTCAATTCCTCCGACCTGCTGGAAGTAGGTGAACTGGGTAATTTCCATACCATCCAGCCAGACTTCCCAGCCGAGACCCGCGCAGCCCAGGGACGGATTCTCCCAGTTGTCTTCGACAAACCGCACATCATGCAGCAGGGGATCTACGCCAAGTGCCTTCAGACTGTCCAGGTACAGCTCCTGAATATTGTCCGGGGACGGCTTGATAATCACCTGGAACTGGTGATGCTGGTACAGGCGGTTCGGGTTCTCCCCGTAACGGCCGTCGGACGGACGGCGTGAAGGCTCCACATAAGCAACCTTCCACGGCTCCGGACCCAGGGACCGCAAAAAAGTCATAGGGTTCATTGTGCCCGCCCCTTTTTCCGTATCATACGGCTGGACGAGAATACAGTTCTGGGCGGCCCAGAATTGCTGCAGGGTCAGAATCATCTGCTGAAAGTTCATAACTACCGGCTCCTTCGCTTTACAAGTGTGGTACTGCCTCTTGCGTATGACTGGCTCTTGCTGCTGCGCGATGGAGGCGGCACCCGCTTCTATGTACCTGCGGTCTGTGATGGAAGATGATCTCCCGCACAGCCACAAGCCAAAAAGCTCCCGCCCCCATGCCTGATGAACAGACATAGGGACGAGAGCTCAAATATGTTCTCCCGCGGTTCCACCCTACTTGATTACGCAAAAATCACGAAATCCACTTTTCATGCTGCCGCTTCCGTACTCCCGGGTGCCCTGTTCATGAACGTCGTCCCGCCAGGCTTCCACTACCCCCGGCTCGCTGCTGCGACAATACCGCCCACTACTTTCCCGATCCACGCACTCTCTCCAGTTCTGGAGCAAACACGGCAATCTTATAAAAGAAACTGAACTTATAGTAACGGATAATTCGTGATTCGTCAAATATTGTATTTATCAAGCTGGTCCAGGAAGCTCTGGGTCTTCAGTCTGAGTCCCAGCTGCATATCCATGAATCCCCGCATAACGGTCTTCAGCTCCGCACGGGTCTCCGGCTTCACATCCACATTTCCCAGCCTGGTCAGATCCAGCGCCGCGAAGATCCGCAGCAGCTTCAAGGCACGCGGGGAAATCTCCATGGCCGGAGGATCGTTATGCCGGCAACTGCGGCAGAGAACTCCCCCCAGACGGGGACTGATTCTAAGCTCCTCATCCGGCTTGTCCTTGCCGCAGACGATACAGGCATCGAGCTGAGGCCCATAACCGGCAGCTTGCAGCACCTTCATTTCAAATACATTATTGATAATGCCGGGCTCTTTGTCTTCCTCCAGTGCATTCAGGCAGGCGGTCAGCTGGCGGTACCAGAAGCTGCCTGTCTCTTCATCATGCAGCACCCGGTCCAGCAGCTCGCAGGCATAGGATGCATACGCCGCCTTGACCAGATCCTCGCGCAGCGGATGATGGGACTTCGTGATCTCCCCGGCATTGAGTGTTCCCAGTCCGCCGTTGTTACGGAAGAACACGAACTCACCTGTTGTGAACAGCTGGATCAGGGCAGCATGACGGCTTTTGACCTTCTTGGCGCCCCGCACCAGAACCCCTACTTTACCCGCGTTCTCGGTGCAAAGCGTAATAATGGCGTTCCCTTCACCGTAGTCCATGCTGCGGATGACGATCCCTTCCACCCTGTATAGCATGCCTCTTCCCCCAACCACTCGGCAAGCAACCAGTCCTTATTGTGCTTCTTCATCGATGGCCATCTCTTCCTCCGCCGGCAGCGGTCCGCTGCCCTCGGGCGAATCCCCAGCTTCCCTGTACAGCAAATACGCATCGAGATCTCCAGTCATTGCAAAATACTTCCACGAAAAATTCCGCATTCGTATTCATCCTTTCTTCGGAAACACGATGTCTCTTCAGATGTAGGATGTGCGATGCCCCAGGATCTATCCGTGCAATTCCTGCCATGTTGAGGCGGCGTGAGAGGTGATCATTCTTTATGGAAGCCCAAATCCCGCAGGACGCGGTCCTGGTTACGCCAGTCTTTTTTCACCTTCACCCATAATTCCAGGAAAATCTTCGAGCCCAGCAGGTTCTCAATATCCGTCCGCGCCCGGCGTCCGACTTCCTTCAGCAGCGCTCCCTGCTTACCGATAATGATCCCCTTCTGGGAATCGCGCTCAACAAAGATAACCGCCGAAATATGCACAACCCCATTCGGTTCCACGCTCATATCCTCAATCGCCACTGCGATGGAATGCGGCACCTCTTCACGGGTCAGATGCAGAATCTTCTCGCGGATCAGCTCCGCGCAGACGAACTGCTCGGGGTGATCGGTAATCTGGTCGTCCGGGTAATACTGCGGGCCTTCCGGCAGGTATTTCTGCACCTGCTCCAGCAGCGTGTTGACGTTATTGCCCATCTTGGCAGAAATTGGTACGATTTCGGCGAACTCATGCAGCTTGTTGTATTCCGTAATCATCGGCAGCAGCGCTTCCGGCTCAATCTTGTCAATCTTGTTCATGACCAGAATGACCGGGGTCTTAATGCTGCCAAGCTGTTCCGCGATAAAACGGTCGCCGCCGCCCATACCCTCAGAGGCATCCACGAGGAACAATACCGCTTCCACTTCATGCAGAGTGCTCATCGCCGTCTGATTCATGTAATCACCCAGCTTGGATTGTCTTTTATGGATACCCGGTGTGTCCAGGAATACGATCTGTGAGTTATTTGCCGTGTATACTCCGTGAATTTTGTTGCGGGTGGTCTGCGGCTTGTCCGACATAATGGCAATCTTCTGGCCGATTACCTGGTTCATGAGTGTTGATTTGCCTACGTTTGGTCTGCCGATAATGGCGACAAACCCTGATTTGAATTTCATATGATCCTCCTATTTATCTTACAACTTGGTCAAAAGCTTTTCGGTCAAAAGCGTTCACCCTTAAAAGCGTTCACCCTTAAAAGCGTTTCGATCCCCCTAAATCCCCCTTCGCCAAAGGGGACCCCAAGGGCCCCGGCCCTCTGGACACCCGGAACTGGCGTGGGCGCAGCACTTGGCGCGGTAAGAGACTTTGGAAGTATGAGCGCTGTTCGTTCCCTGCGGGAACACGCTTGACTGCGGCGCGGTTGATTGGCGGTGACCAGCATGCGGCGCGGGACAGGGAGCTGTGGAGCACGAGCGCTTTTCGTTCCCTGCGGGAACACGCTTGACTGCGGCGCAGTAAGAAACTGGTTACTTTGAACCAAAAAATCGAACGGCCTTGGTAACTATACACCCGATAACATTTTTTAGTTGTATTTTGTACACTTATTCTGCTCAAAATCAGAGGTTTTTGCAGTTTAGATGTAATTTGTACATCTATTTTCCTCAGCAAAGTCACTTTTGGAAATATACCGTGAATTTAGATGTACATTTTACACTTAAACCTTATTTCACCTATCCTCACGGAAATATAGTTGTACCATATACACTTAAAGCCGGCTCATACGGTATGCATTTACGATCCTGCTACCGTACAGCAACCGTCTTTACAAGCTTGCCGTTTACTCCGGAGCCTGCCCCTGCGTAAGATCCGCAGGACCGAAGGCGCCGGGGAGCAGGTCACGGACCGTAGTCTCCATAATATCGCCCTTCAGGTTGCCGAGAATGACTGGCATATCGGGGCCGCATAGCTCGACCATCACCTGGCGGCAGACGCCGCAAGGCGATACGGGGCCGTCTGTGTCGGCCACGACTGCGATAGCTTTGAAGGTACCGGGCTTATGGCCGTCCGCAATGGCGCGGAACATGGCCGTCCGCTCGCCGCAGTTGGTGGGACCGTAAGCGGCGTTCTCGATGTTGCAGCCGTGGTGGACTTTTCCGTCCTGATCCAGAAGGGCTGCCCCTACCCCGAAGCGGGAATACGGTATATATGCATTGGCTCTTGCCTTGATCGCTTCCTGAAGAAGTAGCGCATAATCCATAATTGTCCTCCTAAAAGTTTTATCAAGCATCCTCTTCATTGAAATCCCTTCGAGATAAAACTCACTTCGTAAGCATAAGCCTAGTTTTATTGAGCAATCCTCTTCATCGAATCCCTTCGAGATAAAACTCGCTTCGTAAGCATATCCTTAGTTTTGGGAGCATGGATCGAAAATATTATCCTAATTAAAGATGACGGAGCGCGCAAAGCGGGTCCGCCTCTTCCACCACCTGAAGTTGTAAACTGATTATGACATAATACCTGTGATCCAGTCCATCACGGGATGATAAAAAACATAGATTCCGGCAATCACGGCAAACACCGCCGTAAGCAGCACGGCGCCTGCGGCGGTATCTTTGGCCTTCTTGGCCAAGGGGTGAACCTCAGGCGAAACCAGATCAATCGTTGCTTCAATCGCCGTGTTCAGCAGCTCGGCTGTCAGCACCAGCGTAATGGCCAGCAGCAGCAGCATCCAGCTTGACAAAGGAAGCCTGAAAACAGCTGCGGCAATCACAACGATAACCGCAAGGCCGCTATGCACCTTCATGTTCAGCTCCGACCGGAATGCTGCCGCAATGCCGTGTGCGGCGAAGCGAAAGGAGTGCCAGAATTTTTTGTGGCCCACCGCCGTATTCTTGACCATTAGCGTGTCAACCCGACCTGAGCCAGAGCCTGCTCCTGCTTGGACATCATTTCGGCCTCAGCCTCCGGCTCCTGATGATCGTAGCCCAGCAAATGCAGGAACCCGTGCACGAACAGGAAGCCCAGCTCCCGCTCCAGCGAATGGCCGTATTCCTCAGCCTGCTCCTGCGCCCGGGTAACCGAGATGATAATATCCCCAAGCACATTCGGTATTTCCTCCAGCTCATCGTCCTCATCTGCCAGGCCGTACCGGATCTCCAGCTCATCTTCTCCGGCTTCATTCATCGCGAAGGAGAGCACATCGGTCGGACGGTCAATGCCGCGGTACTCGAGATTCAGCTCATGAATGCGTTCGTTATTGACGAAGGTCAGATCTACTTCCCCCGAGTCAATCCCTTCTGCTTCCCCTGCTGTCTGCAGAAGCCTCTCCAGCAGTTCGATCAGATCGCCGTTAATTTCATGTTCATCCTGTTCATTGTTCCAAACGACGCTCAGGCTCATTTTTGATGGCCCCTTCCTCTTTTTTGGGCTTGCGCACATCCTCGGGGTATTCAATCCGGGAATGGAATATGCCCATTACCGTCTCTTTCAGTGTCCGCGAAATAATATCCAGCTCCTTGAGCGTCAGGTCGCATTCATCGAACTGATGGTCATCCAGCCGGCTTTTGATAATTTTCTCAATCATGGTCTCGACCTGCACCACGGTTGGCTTGCGGAGCGAACGGACTGCAGCCTCCACACTGTCGGCGATCCCGACAACTGCGGATTCCTTCGACTGCGCCTTCGGGCCGGGATAACGGAAATCCTCCTCCGTGAAGTCCGGCTCTACACCCTTGTCCTCTGCAAGCTTCAATGCCTTATGATAAAAATAATGCAGGAACGTCGTGCCATGATGCTGCTCGGCAATATCGCGGATCGGCTTCGGCAGCTTGTATTCCTTCTGCATCTCCACCCCGTCCCGGGCGTGGGCCACAATGATCGACTTGCTCAGCTTCGGCTCAATCGTATCATGCGGATTCTCCATATTGTTCTGGTTCTCTATGAAATAGAACGGGCGCTTCGTCTTGCCGATGTCATGATAATATGAGCCTACCCGGCACAGCAGGCCGTCCGCACCAATCGCTTCGGCCGCAGCCTCGGACAGATTGCCTACCATCACGCTGTGGTGATAGGTTCCCGGCGTCTCTGTAAGCAGCTTGCGCAGCAGCGGATGGTTCGGGTTAGACAGCTCTACGAGCTTCAGGGCCGACAGAATGCCGAACGTTACCTCGAAGAACGGCATCAATCCGATGACCAGCACTGCAGTAAGCAGCCCCCCGGCAAAGGAGAAGCCCAGAGCATATAACGTATTCGTCTCGTTCCATACGCCGCCGCTCAGCATGGTCAGTATGGCTACGGTCAGGCAGCCGAGCAGAGACACCATAATACCACCCTTCAGCAGCGTTGAGCGCTGTCCGGCGCGGTGCGTCGAGAAGATGGCAACATAACTCACGATTAGGGCAAAGAAGCCGAAGGTGAAATCAAATATCGTATTCTGCTGGACATTCAGCAGGATACTGGCCAGAATGCTGAACAGAATGGAACAGAAATAAGCTAAGGTCATGTCCAGCAGCATGGAGATCAGCATCGCGCCGAGAGCCACAGGTGCCAGATAGCCTATATATGTCCTCACATCCGTTTGCAGGAAGGCCGTCAGCTTCATCATAACGATGGTAATGATAAAGACCAGAACCAGCATAAGCAGCTGGGAGTTATTGTATTTAAAGCCTGAGGCTCCGCCATTGTAGCGGATGAAGGTCATCAGGCCAAAGGACAGCAGTGCAGAGAGCAGCAGCAAGCCGAGCTGCGGCCAGTAATTAATCTCTTTGCTGAGCAGCCCGTTCTCATCCAGCAGCTTATACAGCTCAGGGGTAATCTCCTGATTCTTGGCGACCAGCACATCCCCC
The DNA here is from genome assembly GCF_038002245.1 of Paenibacillus sp. FSL R7-0128. NCBI lineage: Bacteria > Bacillati > Bacillota > Bacilli > Caryophanales > Paenibacillaceae > Paenibacillus > Paenibacillus sp. FSL R7-0128. The sequence continues at coordinate 5,739,716 of NZ_JBBOCD010000001.1, forward strand.
TGCTCGATGAATACATCCGGTGTATTCTGACGGGCCTGCACCTTCGCTTCCTTGGTCGCATCCTCGTCATAGAATTTGTTGGCGGTGATCACCAGCCGTACCAGCTCCTGCACCACCTCGCGGGCGGTCCGCTGGCCCAGTGAACTGACACTGACCTGCTCGGCCACTTTGGCGCGCGCGCTCTGGGCGTCGGTAATCTGGTCATTCATCAGCTTCGTGACAATATCCCGGGCCACCGGCTTCATTTCGATGATATCCTGTGAAGTCAGGCGCGGGATCTTGATATAGGTCTCTTCCGGAATGACGTAGGCCTGATCCTTAATGACGGACTGCATCTCATTCAGCAGATGCTCGGAGTAAGTCCCCGCCTTTTGGCTGGCAGCCACAAAATTAAGGATAAAATCATTGGCCCGCCGCGGAATCTCTTCCCGGTAAATCTCAGTCTTTTCACTCTGTGAAATCGTATCATCCTGATTCAGCCCGCCGATCCGGTCCAGCAGCAGAGTTACTAGATTCTCCGCACGGATAGGAATAATGGCATAACGGTTGGTCACATTCTCTGCAGCAGTCTCCTGGGCCTTGAGCTTGGCGTTGGTGTCCAGGATTTGCTTGGGAGCTGTAATCTCCTTGGCACTGCGGGTTCCCTCTTTGATATCATACCTTTTGGGCAGCAGATCAGAGGACAGGCTGAGGTAGAAAACAACCGCGAGTAACAGGAAAAGAGCATAGCGCGACACCGCGCTATACTTCCATCCGCTGCTGCTGTATACAAATCCGCTTAATTTCGATGGTTGCTTTGAGGCCATGAAGACAATCCCCTTTTTTATTGGAGGTTTTCGGCAGAGCGGTCATAGGCAACGATAATTTTCTGCACAAGGGAATGACGGACAACGTCCTGCTCAGCGAAGTAGACAAAGCCAAGCTCCTCAATACCGGAAAGAATCGTTTTGGCTTCGATCAGCCCTGACTTCTTGCCGCGCGGCAAATCGATCTGGGTCACATCGCCCGTGATGACCATCTTGGAGCCGAAGCCCAGACGGGTGAGGAACATTTTCATTTGTTCGGGTGTGGTATTCTGCGCTTCATCAAGGATGATAAAAGCATCCTCCAGCGTACGTCCGCGCATATAGGCAAGCGGTGCAATCTCGATCAGCCCGCGCTCCAGCGCCTTCGCCACCTGATCAGGCCCCATAACGTCGTACAAGGCGTCGTAGAGCGGCCGCAGATACGGATCTACCTTCTCCTGCAAATCTCCCGGGAGGAAGCCCAGGTTCTCCCCGGCCTCTACAGCCGGACGCGTAAGCACGATCCGTTTGACCGAGCCTTCCTTCAGCGCCGTCACCGCGAGGACCACAGCCAGATAGGTCTTGCCGGTGCCCGCCGGACCGATGCCGAAGACGATATCGCGCTTTTTGATGGTGCTCACATAATGCTTCTGGCCAATCGTTTTGACACGGATCGGCTTGCCGCGGAATGTTGTCGTAATCTCGCCCTTGAACAGGTCCAGCAGCTGGTCGGCACGGAAATCCTTCGCCAGCTCCACGGCGTACTGCACATCGCGTTCGCTCAATATATAACCCCCGCGTACGAGTGACAGCAGCACGTTGAAGAGCTGGCCCAGCATGTCCACTTCCCGCTCCGTACCGCGAATCGTAATTTCGGCCTCGCGTGAATTAATAACTGCCGGAATTTCTTTCTCGATGATTTTCAGGAATCCATCCTGCGGGCCGAACAGGGATTGCGCTTCTCCCGCATTGTGCAAAGATATTTGAATGCTTGCAGTCTGTTCTGACAAGTAGCCTCATTCTCCTCAATTGTTTACTATCGGAAGCTCTTCCGCGATTCTCTCTTCCACCTCAAACAGCACTTTCATATAAACTTTACCATTCTCTTTCTTCTCATGCAAAATTTTTTGACTTTTAATGACGCTGTCAGCGCCGTAACGCGCGAAAATATCGCTCTTGGCCCGTGTCAGCCCTTCTGCACGCGCGGCCTCCGGAGTAAGCGCTTCAGTGGTGTATTTAATCTCCAGTTCCTTCTCGGTCATCAGGCCCAGCGGCAGCTGAAAAGAGCGCCACGACAGCATGTCCGGCTCTGAAAGTGTACGTGACTTCGCAAATCCGGAGTCCCCGTAGCCCCACAGTTGAATCGCCCATTTGCCAAGAACGAGATAGGTGCGGTCCTTGCGTTCTCCTGTATACGCACTGCCCGTTCTTTTGAGCGGTACCTCCAGATTATATTCATGCCATACAAGGCCTTTAACCATGCCTTTGGCGACAACGAACTCTGTATTCTCCTCGTCACCCAGCGCACCGGAGATGAGGATGTCCCCTTTTTTAACCCGCGAATTCCGGCTGACCACCGGTCTGCCCTGCTCCGCATAGATTTCGGTCACCACCGCATCGGTCCGGCTGATGAGATGGCGCTGGCTGAGCAGCGGTTTGTTATCCGGGCGGTCAGCTTCGACGACCTGTATGGTAATGCTCGTCCCGTTCCGGTGGAACCCGGCCCAAGTTAAGCCCGGAACCAGGGTGGTCAACTCCCGGGACAGCTCGTCCGACTCCTGCATGCGCCAAATCCACTGAAACGGATAGACGCCCTCCTTGCGTGCGGCTTCCAGGATGTCCTCAGTCGGAATGCGGGTATTCCCTTCAACCTTGACGCTCCAGATCATCGAGGAGAGCAACAGCAGGCCTACACCGAAGATCAGTATACCTGCGGCAAAAAACTTCCGTCTCCACAAGCGCGCGAGGCGAAACGGAAGTCCGTGCCTGGCTGTAACATGCATACGGCAGCCTGTCTTTTTGAGGAGCGGGCGAAGCCGGAAAAAGTCATCCAGCAGCAGATTCAAAGAAGCGCCGTCCCCGGCAGGCCTCACATCCCAGATGATGATGCCCGCTCCAGTTACAGCATTAATGAATTTCTCCACCTGCGGTCCGCTCACATGCAGTGTAACGAACCCCCGCAGTGATGACAGAGGCGGTTCTTTCATGGATTCTCCCCACTTTCCTTATATCTGATTTCACCGATTACTCCAATGACGGCAAGCTCCTGGCCCAGAATATTGCGGATGACCAGTCCTTCACCGGAAATCTCCAGCACCCCTTGGGTTAATGCCAGCCTGAGCTGCTCCGAAGAGAAGTGCAGCACGCCGCGGTGGTTCTCAATATACAGCTCCTTATTGCCGATCAGGGTGATCCGGGGCATCTCCTGCAGCACATCCTGCGGAAGATCCAGTATCCCGTTTGTCCATCCCCGCAGCCTGCGGCCGATACGGGTCATAAGTAGACGCTCCCCCTTCCTGCCTTCTGTACACCTTATGCGGCGGGGCAGCTGTTTATGAGAAGAACTCACACCCTTCTGCCAGGGAAAACAGCAAAAAAGCCTGAATCCCTTCCGGTTAGGGAATGGATTCAGGCTTATGTGCAGTATTACATGTTGCTCGGGAGGCGGTGGCAAGGTCTTAGCGCCGCGTGGAATGCGGCTGGCGGGCACGGGGCGGACCCAGCACCTCCGCCCATACCAGACCGCTGCGCAGCGTGTCAGGGTCGCCTGTGAGCGGATGGACAGCATATGCCGGCGATGCTGCATCTGCGTCCTCCCCGCCTGCGTCGGAGCCCGCAGAAGGGACCGCAGCCGCCATTCCATCGAAGGCAGCCTTCAGCTTCTCCAGCTCTTGCTGCATGCGTTCTGTGCGGGCCTCTACGCTGTCCAGGTCATCGGCCTGTTCCAGAGACACACCTTCGCCTGTCTCATCACCGGGAGCCGGCTGCCCAGCCTCAGCCCATGCTGGCGAAGGCGGGGCCTCCTGAGCATCCGGCGGCGGGGCAGGCTGGTTTGGGGCCGTCCTTGTCCCGGCAGGCGCCGGAAATCCGCTTCCTCGCTGTTCAACGCGTCCGGCCTTCCGGCGGCGGGGCAGCGGATTGCCGATATCTCCTCCGCCGCCGCCAAAGGTAGGCATCCCCCCGCGCGGGGCCTGTTTGTCTTTGCCCTTCTGTTTGTTCAGATTGGTGATGATCGCTATGGCCGCCAGCACCAGGAAATAGATCACGCCGCTCATGGGAGCTCACATCCCTTTATTTGTGGGGCGGACGGCTGCTGTCGTCCCCATCGTTTAGTTTGCCGAGGGAACCGCGCATCTGCGTATCTGCCTCGATGTTTTTAAGATTCATATAATCCATCACACCAAGCTTGCCGGAGCGCAGGGCTTCGGCCATCGCCAGCGGAACCTGGGATTCGGATTCAACGACCAGAGCCTTCATCTCAACCACGCGGGCCTTCATCTCCTGCTCATGGGCAACCGCCATGGCCCGGCGTTCTTCAGCCTTCGCCTGGGCGATGCGCTTATCCGCTTCCGCCTGCTCGGTCTGTAGGTACGCACCAATGTTCTTGCCTACATCCACATCCGCAATATCAATGGACAGAATTTCAAAGGCAGTCCCTGAGTCCAGACCCTTGGATAATACGGTCCGGGAGATGGAATCCGGATTCTCAAGCACATCCTTATGCGAATTACTGGAGCCAACTGTGGTTACAATCCCCTCGCCGACACGGGCAATAATCGTCTCTTCGCCCGCACCCCCGACCAGCCGGTCGATATTGGCCCGCACCGTTACCCGTGCCTTGACCTTGACTTCAATCCCGTTCTTGGCTACAGCCGCAACAATCGGCGTCTCAATGACACGCGGGTTAACGCTCATCTGAACCGCCAGCAGCACATCGCGTCCGGCCAGATCGATGGCAGCGGCACGTGTGAATTCCAGCGGAATATCCGCTCTCTGGGCAGCAATCAGCGCGTTCACTACACGGTCCACATTCCCTCCGGCCAGATAATGGCTCTCCAGCTGATTGATATTCAGCCCCAGCCCGGCCTTGGTCGCCTTAATCAGCGGATTGACAATCCGGCTCGGTGTTACCCGGCGCAGACGCATCGCTACCAGCGTGATAATGCTGATTTTGACCCCGGAGGCCCAGGCAGATACCCACAGCATTACCGGGAAGAAGCTGAAGAAGACGCTTAGAACAACAATCACGGCTACCGCGATCAGCAAAAAAGTAATCATAGATGCTTCTAACATACGCTTACCTACCTCCGATATTTTGATAGACAAAAATTATTTCGCAGCTTCCTTCACTACCACACGGCCGCCCTCAACCTTCACCACGGACACGGCCGTCTGCGCCTCGATGAACCCGCCTTCTGTCACCACATCTATCCGTTCGCCGCCAAAGGTGGCGGTTCCGGCCGGACGCAGCGGGGTTACACTAATGCCGGAGGCCCCGATCAGACGCAGCTTCTCCGGGACAGGCACGAATCCCTTCTCTCTGGTAAGGCTATCCTGAAGGATGAACCGGTTCCAGATTCCCCGCTCCTTGAAGACTACGGCTACAATCACAATAACCACAGCCGCCGCCGAAAAAGCAATACCAAGGCTGAAAAGGGCATGTGTAAAGCTGTAAGCAGCCCTTACAACACCCGCTACCAGACTGATGGACCCGAGGATTCCCAGAATACCGAAGCTCGGCACGAACAGCTCCAGAATCAGCATCACCAGTCCCAGAATGAACAGCAGCAGCGTCTCCGCCCCGGCGAAGCCGGCCACATAGTTGCCGAAGAAGTAGAGGGCAAATGCCAGCGTACCGACAATTCCGGGCACCCCAAAGCCGGGCACCAGCAGCTCGATGAACACACCGGCTATGCCCACAAAGAGCAGAATCGTCATGACTACCGGATGAGTCAGAAATTGCGACATTTTCTCCGCACCGGTATGCTCAATGCGAAAAATGTCGTCTGTCGAGTAGCCCAGCCAGGTAATCGCCTCCTGCTCTGTTCCAGCAATCCGGTCGGCGTAACCGGCCTGAAGCGCCTCATTGCTGCTCAGAGCGATAATCTCGCCAGCCTGCTTGTTCACACCCAGCTCCGGGCGGTTAACTACCAGATGGACATCCATCATGCCGGCCGCCACTTCAGGATCACGCCCATTCAGCGTGGCAGCCCCGATCATTTTGGATTTCCAATAGGATACCATCTTGGCATCTTCCACGCTCTTCCCGTTCATGTCCACCAGCGAAGCGGCCCCTATCATGCTGCCCGGCTTCATGATAATGGCGTCCGCGCTCAGCGCAATGTAGCTGCCTGCGGAAGCGGCGTTGCCTTTGATATAGGCTACTACCGGGATCTTGCTGTCTCTGACCAGAGTGCCGATTCGTTCGGCAGAATCCACCCGTCCTCCAGGTGTATCGATCTCCAGAACAATCAGAACTGCGCCGTAATTCGCCGCTTCCTGAAAGCCCCGTTCCAGAAAGCTCTGCAGACCCCGCTCAATCTCCTGATCCACCGGAATAATGAAGACGGGTCCGTTGACCACTGTACCTGAGGCCGCTCCCGGTGCGCGGACCGCTTCATTATCCGCCTGAACCGTCCCCGCCAATGGCAGGAACAGAAGAACCATTAAGGCCGCGATACAGGAAAATATGATGGTGCGTAACTTATTCAAGCCTGCGCCCCCCTTTTGTACGTGAACCATTTGCATTCTCAACTTATCATTGTATGTAAGTCTGCATATAATTCTTAGTATACCTTATACGCAGGTCTATCCAAAAAGCTCCACATAATGAAAAACACCCCTTATAAAAGGGGTGCTAGCGTTATATTATTGCAGAAACTGCTGAACCGCCTGGTTCACAAGTTTACCATCGGCGCGACCTTTGACCTTAGGCATCAGTGCGCTCATCACCTTACCCATTTCACTTTTCGAAGAAGCACCGGTTTCCTGGATGGTCTGTTGTACAATTACTTTAATTTCTTCTTCGGTAAGCTGCTCGGGAAGATATTTAATGATAATCTCGATTTCTGCCTTAGTACTCGCGGCAAGCTCATCGCGACCCGCTGCTTCAAATTCTTGGAGGGCATCTTTGCGCTGTTTGATCTCACGACTAAGGATATCAAGCACTTCGTTGTCGTCTAATGTTCTCTTCAAATCTATTTCAAGATACTTTATTGTAGAACGAACCATTCGAATGGTGGAGAGTGTGAACTTGTCCTTACTCTTCATCGCTTGCTTCATATCTTCGTTCAATCGTTCGCTAAGATTCATGCGTGGGTAATCCTCCTAAAACTTTCTCTTACGAGCAGCCTCAGACTTCTTCTTGCGCTTTACGCTTGGCTTCTCATAATGCTTGCGTTTCTTCACCTCAGCCAAGACACCATCCTTAGCAATGGAACGTTTAAAGCGACGAAGTGCAGCATCAATTGTCTCGTTTTTGCGAACTTTCGTTTCAGACACCAGTTTTCCCTCCCTCCGACCAGACCGTCCAAGAGCATAACAACACGGTTCATCACCTTTCATTATAGGTCAAACCTAAATAAGGTGTCAACCTTCGCGTTATTCTTTTTTTAGCCGGGCTGTACATAGTTGCATTGCTTAATTAGGCATGAGAACTGGAGTTCCCCGTAAGGGCACCAAGCTTGGCTCCACCCAGCAGATGATAATGCAGATGCGGCACTGCCATCCCGCTGTCCGGACCGCAATTATTAATCAGCCGGTAGCCGGTATCGGCAATTCCGAGCTCTGCAGCAAGCTGCTGTGCTACGGCATGAATCTCGCCAATCAGCGGCAGATCCTCAGGCGTAACCTCGTTCATAGAAGCGATGTATTTCTTCGGGATAATCAGCACATGCACAGGGGCGGCAGGCTCAATATCGTGGAACGCCAGAATCCGCTCATTCTCGAACACCTTTTTGGACGGGATTACACCTTCGATAATTTTGCTGAATACAGTTTCCATACCACGCTTCCTCCCAAAAAATTTGTAATGCAGAAGCTTGCATCCGGCACTTTCCGCAGCAGAGGCTGAGATAACAGACACGAACCTAACTCTTATTCGTACAACGGCCACCCGCTACTCATAGGAGATGATCCGTCAATACAGCTAGAGCTCTGCGGGGCGCACACGCCTGAAGATCATCGGGCTTCCGGCCTGATCGGCTTCGCGACAAATTTCAATTTATGGAACTAATCATACAGGATGTTGAGCAATTACGAAAGGCGGAAGGCTACATTCTGGTGAAATCAGATGTTCGGCGCGGCTTATGCTGGGATTGTGAGGGAAAGTGAGCAGGCGGCGATGTATGGGGGAGCTGGGGTGGGAGCAGCAAGGAGTATGGGAGCAGGTAAACAGGCAGGGATCAGGGAATAGAGGTCAGGATATCAGGTGGGAGCGGATCAGGGGAGCAGGGGTGGAAGTGTCACGCGAACAGAGCGTTAATATCAGGGGCAGGGAGTGGAGGATCACAATAACAGGGGGTGTAGGTAGGGCAGACTGTATTATAACAGGGTGGCGGCACAATAAATTCGGTTTATCGTGTACATTTGGTCAACAAACACCTCAACAGCCATATTGTGTTCGGTTTTACGCATACGTTTTGTTCGATTGCCTTAAAGGAGGGTGCTCCCTCCTTGGGGTAGGACCGTTGCTAGTTTTGAGCGTGGACCCAAAAAAAGACAAAAAAAAGAAACACCCTTCACAGCTCATATGAGCTGCTTCGGCGGCGGACGTATGAGAAGGAGTTCATTCCCTGTCATACGTCCGCCGAGGTGTTTCAAATAATGTCGGCTTAGCTGTATTATAACAGGGGGTTGGAGGTGTATCTGTGATTCTCATCACAACCAACCCCGTCTTTCACATTTTTTCCAAAAGAATGGTTGAACCCCCGCCGCCCTGCTCTGCAGGAACCACAATCAGCTTGCGCGGCAGGCGGGCCCGAAGCTCAGGAACATGGCTGATGATGCCCACAGACAATTGGTCATTATGCAGTCTCTCCAGTGAAGTGATAACGGTGTCGAGCAGATCCGGGTCCAGGGTGCCAAAGCCCTCATCCAGGAAAAAGAATTGCAGCGGGTATTGTCCGCGCAGCTGAATCTGGGCTGACAGGGCAAGCGCCAGCGACAGGGAGGTCAGGAAGGTCTCTCCCCCGGATAACGTGGACACAGGACGTCTAACGCCGCCGTTCCCGTCATCCCGGATGACGAATCCCCCGCCTGAATCCACCTCCAATGCATAACGCTGCTTGCTCAGGAACCGCAGACGCTGTGACGCAGCCTGGCATACCTGCATCAGCTGCTCCTCTGCAATATACTCCACAAAGGCGTTGCCGCGCAGTACGGTCTGCAGCTTGGATAAACGCTCCTGCATCGCCGCATGTCCGGCCCGCTTGTCCTCCAGCTCTACCCAGCGGATATGGCGCTGCTGCAGATCCTCCAGATCCCGTTCTGCCCGTGCACGGGCCTGAAGCGAGGCTTCGTCCTCCTCTTTGCACCTCAGCAGCGTTTCCTGGCTCTCCTGCCATTCTTCGCTGCTGAGCACAGCTCCAGCCAGCTTCTCTTCAATACTCCGCAGCTGCAGCAGGCACTCCGCCTCTTCTTCGCGGTAGGACTTCACACGTTCGACAGCTTCTGCCCGTTCTCCGGTCTCCAGCGATGAGGCCTCCACTTCTGCGGCCGAAGCGAACGGCGAAGACTGCAGACTCTCCTCCCACTGGGCGGCGGCGGCGGTATAATGCTCCTGCGCCGATTCTGCCGCCTGGCGGGCTACCGCAGCTTCACGGGTCTGCTGCTGCGCCTTGTCTGCTGCCCGGCGGTGTTCCTGCCGGCTGCGCTCCAGCGCAGTCTGCAGCTCCAGCAATCTGCGTTCACACCCGGCCAGCAGTTCCCCGGCAGGCCGGCCGCCGGTCCCTTCGCGAAGGCGCTGCTCTTTATCGCGGGCAAGCGCCTCTTTGCCTTCAAGCTGCGCATCCCACTGCGCCAGCTCCTTGTCCAGCCCGGCCAGTTGCTCGTTCAGCGTCTGCACGGCGAGGCTTTTCTCGTCCAGGAACTTGACACTGATCTCCAGCCGGCTGCGGATCTCCTCGGCGCGTTCATCCTTGCCAAGCATCTCCTGATACGTTCTCTCCGCTTCCTCCGGGGCAAGCTCCGGGAAGAGACGGCTCCATTCCTCCCTTAGCTTGCTGGCTGAAGCAGCCAGCTCCTCTGCCTTGGCAGACAGTCCCTGCAGCCAGGTCTTCTCCGCTTCGGCACCTGCCGCTTCCTTGTGATAGACCTGTTCCAGCTCCTGCAGGGAACGCTGCCAGTCTGAGGCTGCACGGCGCAGCTCTGCGGAGCGGCCTCGCAGTGCGGCCAGCTGATCATTCAAGGCAGACAACCGCCCATCCAGCGCGGATAAGGCTTGTTCATCCGGAAGCTGCGCGGTTACCATGGAGTCGTGAGACTCTGAGGCCGAGGTGATTAAAGAATCAGGTTCGGCGTGGAAGCCGGAACTGTCCAGAGAGTCAGATGCTGTATAAGAGCCGAAACTGCTTGGGAACTTGGAAGCCTCAAGAGACTCCGAAGTGTTTAAGGAATCTGAAGCGGTGTGAGACTCGGAATTGCTGAGAGTGACAGATCCGGCATCCGAACCGGAACTGCTTGAGAGCTTGGGTGCGGGTGCGGCGTAGGAAGTAATGCTTGCCGTCTTGTCCGCAGCCGCCTCTGCCCCGGCGGCGCCAGCGGCGCCAGCGGCGGACTGGTGCAGCGCCTCTTCGGACGCGGCTCCCGCTAGCCCAGCGAGCCACGAGCTGTCCTGCTCCAGCAGGCTGCGCAGCAGATGGCGCGTCTCCAGCGCCTGCCGGGCCTGAGCGCGGACATGGCGGAGCCTATTGTCCAGCTCCCCAGGGTCCCCCTGCTTCTGAACAAGCGCAGGGGAGGGGTGATGCTCGCTGCCGCATACCGGGCAGGGAACACCTTCCTGGAGTTCACCGGCGAGTGCCTGCGAGAGCCGGTGAACCTCCTGCTCCTTCAGCGCAGCCTCCAGCGCGCTGATGTGCCCCTCCAGGCGGCCGGCAGCGTCTCCCGCTGCCCCTTCGGCCGTCCGCAGCTCTTCCTGGTGCAGGGCGGCGGCGGCCAGCAGCTCCCCGCGCCCGGCATCCAGCGCCTGCCGCCGGGACCCGGCGGCAGCCAGCCGCACTTCCGCCGCTGCGAGCACCGCCGCGCGGCTCTGGCGCTCACGTTCTGCCGATTCCCGCTGGGCCTCGGCAGAACGCAGTCCCTGCAGTCTCTGCATGGCTTCCTGCAGAGACTGCCGCTCCTGGGAGCGGACCGCCAGTGGCTGCAGGCTCTGCTGCAGCTCGTGCTGTTTCTTTTGGCCGCGGGCCAAAAGCTCACGCTCCCGGGCCAGGCTCTCCCGCCCGGCGGCCAGGCCCCGGGCGGCTTCCTCGCGGCGCACCTGCAGCGCCGCCCGCTCGCTGTGCAGTGCGCCGAGCTCGGCCTCCAGCTCGAGCGCGCGCCGGTACCGGCCCTCCTCCTCGCGGAGGGCCGGCTCGCCTGCGGACAGCGCGGCCTGGGCCGCTGCTTCCGCTTCCGCCCCGGCTGCCGCCTCCTGCACGGCGGCGGCGGCCAAGGCCTCAAGGCCCCCGGCGCGTGCCGCCCGGGCCTTCCAGGCCTCCTCCGCGCTGCGCCAGGCCTTCAGCGCGGGCAATCTTCGCTCGGCCTCGTCCGCCTTGCCGAGCTTCTGCTCCAGGAGGAGGATCTGCTCCTCCTGGGCCAGCAGAGCCTGCCGCTGCGACTCGCGGCGGGCCCGTTCCTCCTGCAGCTCGCGGATACGGGCGAAGCGCTCGGCGCGCTCCACAGCCTCCGTGAGTCGCCCCCGGCAATCCGCCGCATGACGGATCGCCTCCTGCACACGGACGGCGGCCGCTTCCACATCTGCCTTGCCCGCGCTGCCCAGCCCCTGCTGCTCGGCCTCCAGAGCGCGCAGTGCCGCCTCGTTCTCCTTGACGCGGCGGCTCAGCTTCAGTGCCAGCCCGTCGCCGTACTGTTCCAGATGGAACAGACGCTGGAGCATCTGCCTGCGGTCCACGCCCCGCAGCGACAGGAACTCGGCGAATTTGCCCTGCGGCAGCACAACGGCCCGGGTGAAGTCATCCATCTTCAGCCCGATGTGCTCTTCGACACAGCGCGTAACATCCGCCAGCTTGTCGGCCATCACAAGATCCCCGTCCGCCTTGACCTCGATGAACCGGCTGATCGTATTGCTGACCGACTGCTCCCCGGTGCGTTTGAACTTCCGTTCTACGCGATAGCGACGCGTCCCGGAAGAGGAGTTCAGCTCGAAGGTGAAGGCCACGCTGAGCTGGTCCTCGGAATGGTTCATAATCCCTTGGGTTCCGTTCACGGCGCGCTCCACTTTGCCGTACATCGCCAGTGTAATCGCGTCCAGCAGACTGGATTTGCCGCTGCCCGTCGGACCGAAGATCCCGAACAGCCCCGTCTCGGTCAGGCTGGAAAAATCAATCTCCTGCTCCGCCCGGTAACTCTGCAGCCCGGATAATTTCAACAGAATCGGCTTCAATTCAGTTCTCCTCCCCTTCGACAGCTTCGGTCCGCTCTTCTTCCGCCAGCTCCAGGAACAGCTCAATTAGGCTGTCATCCGGCTCCGCACCGCCGGTCTGGCGCTGATAGAACCTGCGGAACAGCTCCTGTACCGGCATGCGGGAGCGGGACATCTCTTCCAGCTCCTGCTCCATCTGCGGATAGATTGGCCGGATATGGACGATGCCTTCCCGTGACTTGCGCAGCCGCTGGATATCATTCATGGACATGGCCTCGGTCAGCCGCAGCTCCAGATCAATGAATGCTCCTTCATCCCTGCCCTCATCCAGCCAGCCATAGACCTCCTGCAATCCGCCCGCAGACCTCCAGTTCACCAGCGGCCGCCCGCAGGAGAGATAGATCTCCTCGAACACCGGCTCCCCACCGGGTGCAACATCAATCATGGCCACCGACTTGGCCTGGCCTGCCTCAGAGAAGCTGTATGCCAGCGGGGAGCCGCTATAGCGGATCATCCCCTCGCCCTTGACCCGCTGGGCGCGGTGAAGATGTCCGAGTGCCGTATACTGCGCTCCGCAAGAGAGTGCCGAAGGATCAACGGTATACGCACCGCCGACCTGGATCGGCCGTTCGGAGTCACTCTCCACGCCGCCCAGCACATAGATATGGCTCATCGCCAGATTGACGGTCTGCGGGGTGAACTCGCGCCCGAGCAGGTTCATCAGCCGCCCCACCCGGGCGCTGTAAGCCAGCCTCAGCTCAGCCTCCCCGCTATCCCCCGCGAGCAGCTCGCCGAGACGGGCTTCGGAGGGGTAAGGGAGCGCAGCGATTTTGGCAACCTCGCCGGTTCTGGCAGCATGTACCGTGACCGGTTCCGAAGTCGGCATTCCGACGAGCGTAATCCCTTGTCTGCGGACAAGCGGGGACACGGAAGCTACGCGCTCCGGCTGGTCGTGATTGCCCGAAATAACCACCAGCGGACGGCCGCCTGCCGTCAGTCTGGCCGCCGCGTCATAGAACAGCTGCTCTGCCGCAGCCGGAGGATTGACTGAATCATAGACATCCCCCGCCATCAGAATCAGATCCGCCCCGGAGGAGTCGGCTATCATAACCAGCTCATCCACGAACTGCTCCTGCTCCTTCTGCCGGCTTCGGCCCTCCAGCGTCCGCCCCAGATGCCAGTCTCCCGTATGCAATATGCGCATTTCCGCCCTCTTTTCCCCGCCTGTCTGCGGCAATTATAGATTCAAAGAATGTATGCTGTTTTTCACATACATTCGGTTCATACGCCTGCGCGCAAGCACAATGTATGCTGTTTTTCGCATATATTCGGACCATTCACCTGCGTGCGAGCACCATGTATACTGTTTTTCACATACATTCGGTTCATATGCCTGCGCGCAAGCACAATGTATGCTGTTTTTCGCATATATTCGGACCATTCACCTGCGTGCAAGCACCATGTATGTTGTTTTTTAGATACACTCGGGCCATATGTCGCTGTTCCAGCCGGTTCATTCGGCTTATAGCATACATTCAGCCTTTAACCGATGAGATTAGATACACTCTTGCTCTTCCCGGCGATCCTTCAGCCACATTCAGCCAGCAAAGCCACTCTACGAATCATTCATAGAACTCTTATCCATAAATATCATTTCAGTCGACAGCCAACGCACTTCAGACCGCAAGCATGTATTAGTCTAAAATACCGCGTAGCACCCTAGATCCGCCTCATCCTCATCCGCTGCAGCTACCGCAAGCCTTCCCCGCCAATCACAATCTAACAGCATGTCCCCCATCGAAAAAGTATAGCCACACCTCGCTGACCGGCTCGCCCAGAATATCCAGCAGCGCCTTGCTGTACAACTCCAACTGGAAACGGTATTTGTCTGACAGCTGTGCAAGCCCTTCCCCGTGCGGAGGGATATGATCTGTTTTGTAATCCAGCAGAATCAGCCGTCCCTCTTCCCGGAACAGGCAGTCGATCACGCCTTGAATCAGTACCGTCTCCGCAAAATCACCACCGCCCTGCTCATCCGCAAGTCCGGCAGCCGCTTCGTCCAGATAGTCAAGCCCCCGGTAGGCTTCACCGGCTGGCATCGTGTAACTGAAGGGCTGCTCTCTGGTCTTCCAGGCAGAATGGAACAGTCTGTGTCCCAGCTCACTCCGGCAGAACTGCTCAACTTCCTCCAGCACCACCGCATCCGCCTGTTCCTTGCTAAGGATAGCAAGCCTTTCAAGACGCGCAAGCGTAGCCTCCAGCACAGACCGGTCTACCGGCTCATCCAGGGGGATATGCTGCATCACCGTGTGATAAGCCGTTCCGCGCTCGGCAGGGGTAAGTCCCCGCTGCTCCATGAATTTCGGCCGCTGGAGATGCAGGCTGTCCCTATACCCGCGTTCGTTCCGTTCGTCCGGTCCACCCGGGAGCTTCCGCTCCTCCAGCTGGTCGTAAGACGGCTGCTCCTGCATCGACAATAACCCCTTGAGTTCGGTGACAGAGGTCTTAGCAGGGATGCTTGACGCTGCCGCATACCGGTAAGTCCAGCCCAGTCTCTCCGCTATCTGCGCAGCTACCGGGGTCTCAGGTGTTGACACCGCCCTGCCCCTGCGGAGCGCCTCCAGAATTACCCCGCGTTGTTCGTTCTTGTCCTGATCGCCGTCCCCGGCAAGAAAAGCGCCAGGGCTAAGCTCCGCCGCACCAGTCACCGTAATGCTCCAGTTCGACTCATCACCATGCAGCACCGTGGATACCGGGCCCTCACTGCCTGCCAGCTTACGCAGAATAGCAGCGGCAGGGTGGCGGATCAGCGCCGGTCCCACCCAGTCCAGATAGCTGCGGCCCCGGGCCAGCAGGTGATCCGCCAGCAGCAGCTCTTCGCGGCCCTGCATCGCTGCCCAGCCCGAAACCGTGCGCGGCAGATCTCTGACCGTGCCGACCAGAATCATTTTGTCGCGCGGACGGGTCAGTCCGACATAGAGCACGCGCATCTCCTCAGCGAGCAGCTCCAGCCGCGAACGGCGGTTAATCGCCAGATAGGGCAGTGTCGGGTAGCTGACCCTGGTCTCCCGCTCCACGAAGCGCGGCCCGAAGCCAAGCTCCTTGTGCATCAGGAACGGGGAATGCAGGTCCTGACGGTTGAACATTTTGGCCATACCTGCCAGGAAAACAACAGGGAACTCCAGACCCTTGGATTTGTGGATCGTCATAATTCTGACGCCCCCGGCCTCCTCGCTGCTTCCTCCGGCAACCCCCAGATCGCCGCCGTTCTCTCTCAGCCGTGAGATGAACACCAGAAAGCGGAACAGCCCTCTGGCCGAGGTCTCGTTCTCGAATTGAACAGCCCGGTCATACAGCGCCTTCAGATTGTTCTGGCGCTGAAAGCCTCCGGGAAGCCCTCCGACCCACTCCAGATACCCGCTCTCCCGGTAGATCCTCCAGATCAGCTCGCTTAAGCTTCCTTGCCGGGCAGCATTTCTCCAGTTCTCCAGCCTATCCAGGAAGGACTTAAGCTTACGCTGCAGCGTAAGCGGAATATCCCGCAGCGCCGCCGAAGCATCGGTTCCGTCAGTTATACCTTCCTGTACACTCTCATTTCCTGACGATGGCGTAAGCTCTGACGAGGCGGCTGTCTCTCCGGCTGTGTCACCGGTACCGGCCCCCTGTCCCGCCAGCAGCGCGGCCTCCCAGAACAGATCCGGCGGATTGTCCCGCAGTGCCTCCCCTGCTTCAGAAGCCACAACCAACGCATCGTAGAACGTCCCTCTGCTGCACAGCCGCACCTTCGCCAGCTCCTCCTCCTGGAGATTCACCACCGGTGAGCGCAGCACTCCGGCTAGAGGAATGTCCTGTCGGGGATTATCGACAATCTGCAGCAGGGAGAGGGCAATCTCCACCTCGGTAGCCTGAAAATACCCCTTGTTCTGGTCCCCGTATGCCGGAATACCTTCACCCCGCAGCTCCTCAATCATCAGCGGCGTCCATACCCGGGCCGAACGCAACAGAATGACAATGTCGCCGTATACCACGGGACGCATGATCCGCAGTCCTTTATCATAGATCAGCAGCGGCTCACCGCCGGTCATTCCCGTCATCTGTGAGATACGCCGGGCAATGGCCCGTGCTTCCAGCTGCGCCGTCTCACTCTCGGCAGCCTCCAGCTCCAGAAGGGGCAGCTCATCGCCCTCTGCCGCTTCGTCCGCCGGACCCGGGGCAGAGGCTCCCTTGTCGATCAGCAGCAGCTCCGGCGCAAAATAAATATCCGCACCTTTCTCCGCAGCTCCCGGAAAGTTCGCTCCGTACACCAGCTCTGCCCGCTCATCATAACTGATCTCCGCGACATTGCTGTCCATGATCTGCCGGAAGACCATATTCACCGCATTCACCACTTCCATCCTGCTGCGGAAATTGCGGGCCAGATCGATGACGAGACCATCTTCCCGTTCCTCCTGTCCCGGATCAGCCCCCGCCCGGCCATCTGCCTCAACGACATGCAGGGTGCTACCTGCACTGTCTCCGTAGGATGGATCATTACTGAACCTGCGGTATTTGTCCAGGAACAGGCCCGGCTCCGCCAGGCGGAACCGGTATATACTCTGCTTCATATCCCCGACCATGAAGCGGTTGCCGGGGGATTCCCGGGAGATCAGCCGGACAATCTCCTCCTGTACGCTATTGGTATCCTGATATTCATCCAGCAGCACTTCGTCGAACTGGCTGCGGTACTCCATCGCCGCATCCGACGGTAGCGAATGCCCCGGCTGCGAGTCCTTATGGCGCAGAATCTGCAGGCAGTAATGCTCCAGATCACTGAAGTCCACCAGCCCCCGGCCCGCCTTCTCCAGCCTGTAGCGCTCGCCGAACGCGATTACGGTCTCCGCCAGCTCCTGCATCAGCGGAGCCGCCGTATGTAGTTCACTCAGGAAGGATTCCGCCGGACGGCCGAACAGGGATTTTTGCAGCTCGAGCAGGCTCTTCTTCACCTGATCCCGGATTGCCTTCACGCTCTCCTGAAGCAGCGGATCAGTGGCATCCTTCTTGCAGGGCTTCAGCTTCCCGAAGGAGATCTCCATGAAGATATCATACAATCCGGCCCAGGGCTGTGAGTCCACCGCGTCCAGCAGGCCTTGCGCCATCTCCAGATCGGCAGCAAGATTCTCCGCGTAAGGCGCCGGACCGGCGGGTTGAAGCGCAATGTCACGCCCCTGCTCTAGCTGGCTGATCGCCCCCTTCAGCGTCAGCCTGGCTTCGGCAAGAATACTCTGCACCCAAGGCGTATGGCTCAGAGCCTCAGCATCCGGCAGCGCAAAGTCGGCTGCGGTATCCCGCAGCCACTGCGCAGGCCAGGGGTGGCTGCGCGCGAAATCATGCAGCCGCTGAATCAGCGAATGCACTGCATCATCGCTCCGTTCACCGCTGAACCAGTCTGCGAGCTGCACGAACAGGGTATCTTCCCCGTCCTCGGCAACCTCGCCGTATTTCTCTTCCAGCAGCTCTTCCAGCAGCTCCTGGCGCATCATCTCCGCCTCATGCTCATTCAGGATACGGAAGCCGGGATCGATCGGGATCATCTGGTAATACCGGCGGATTACTTCAAGGCAGAAGGAATGCAGTGTGGTAATGGAAGCTCTGCCCAGGAGGGCAAGCTGGCGGCGCAGATATTCATTCCCGCCTTCACTGTCCTCCTCCAGCTTACGCTCCAGCGCTTCCCGGATACGCTGGCGCATCTCGGAGGCGGCAGCCTTGGTAAATGTTGCCACCAGCAGCCGGTCCACACTGAAGCCCGCTTCCTCATTGCTGATTTTGCGGATAATCCGCTCGACAAGGACTGCCGTTTTGCCGGAACCGGCTGCCGCTGCCACGAGAATATCGCTGCCGCTCTCGGCAATGGCGCGCCACTGGTCGTCACTCCACAGACTGCCTTCCGGCTTCGTTTCGGGTACAGGTCTTGTGCTCACAGCTTCTCTCCTCCTTTGCGGGACAGCAGATCCCAGATCACTTCTTTGCCCGGCTTACTTAGAATGTTATAGCTATTGCCCTCCACCGCTTCATCGAACTGGCAGACGGGACGGAAGGAGCAGAAGGTACAGGCCGTTTCCTGCTGAATGCGGTAAGGCTGTATTGCCACATCCCCCTCTGTAATGCTAGTCCCGATCTCCGAGATCGTGCTGCGCACTGAGGACCGCAGTTGCCCCCACTGTTCTGGGGTAGCTACGGATGCGCTGCTGTAGAAGCTGCCGTCACTCTTCAGCGCTACCGGAACAATAGAGGAATACCCTTTGTCGAGTGTGGTATCCATCAGCGATACTACCTCACGGTCGGCGGTCAGCAGGCCCTTCATCTTGAAGCGCTTCATCAGCTCCTGCTCCGCTTGCTCCCGGTTCATTCCGTTGGCTGAGGTCAGGAGCGGATCATGAACGTGGAAATAGAGCGCTCCGGCAGGCAGTGCTGCCTGGCCCAGCCATTGCTCGGAATAGGTCAGCAGCACATCAAGGTAAGTCAGCATCTGTAGCGACAATCCATAGTAGACCTCATGCAGCTTGAGATCCTTCTGGCTTGATTTGTAGTCGATCACCCGCAGCAGAATCCCCTGCTCCCCTTCAGCCTTATCCACCCGGTCAATCCGGCCGACCACCTCCATAACACAGCCGTTCGGCAGTGTGATTCTCAGCGGAGGCAGCTCCTGGCCCGGGCCAAAATCCAGCTCCAGCCCGACCGGCTCAAAACTCCCGCGCCGCGAATGCTCCCCGAGGATGACGGAAGCGCGGCCGACAATATTCTTCAGCTTGCGCGAGATATAGCCGTAGCGCTTGCTGCTCATCAGAATCTCTCCCTGTAACAGCGGAGACAGCTTATCCACTGTCGCCCCTGCCTCACGGCGGCATTCCTCCGCAGTCATGCTGCCCCAGCTGCGGCCTTGCTCCTGCAGCCGCTTCGCCATTTCACTAAGG
The DNA here is from genome assembly GCF_038002245.1 of Paenibacillus sp. FSL R7-0128. Taxonomy (NCBI): domain Bacteria; kingdom Bacillati; phylum Bacillota; class Bacilli; order Caryophanales; family Paenibacillaceae; genus Paenibacillus; species Paenibacillus sp. FSL R7-0128. The sequence goes on from NZ_JBBOCD010000001.1 coordinate 5,759,029, forward strand.
GCCGCATGGAAAAGCTGCCCGATATCCGGAGCTTGGAGCTTATAGAGCTGTCGCTCCTTCAGCCTCAGCCCGTAGGAAGCGAAATGAGAGAAGGAGCAGGCAACGAACCGCTCCATCCGTGACACGCTGCCGCGCAGCGTAGAGCCGCCATACAGGCGCAGGCTGGTCTCCTTCTTCAGCCGTATGCCTTCATTGCGGTAGAACAGCGAGCCGAGCAACCGCTCCAGCTTCAGCTTCATGGACAGATCCGCATGGCGGTATTCCGCTGCCTGTTCATCCGCAGGCTTGTCTGCACCCTGCTCCGCCGCAAACCAGTTATAGACCTCCCACCACATGCCGGGTATCTCTGCCCCTTGACGCCACTGGCGGAGCTGTAGCAGCAGCATGCGGAGCGTCTGCTCAGGATGGCCGATGAAGTCCATATGGACAGCGTCGTCATCATTGCCGCTCTGCGGGAAGCCGGAGAGGAATTGTTCATCTAACTGCTGCGCGAACATTCCCTGCAGCTGGCGGATGACCTCCGAAGGTAGCAACGCTTTGCCCTCATCGTCAGCTACGGCATAGCTGATCCACAGCTTCCTGCTGGCAGTGGTAAGCGCATTGTAGATCAGGAAACGTTCATCCAGCAGCTTCCGGGATGAGCCCGGCGCAAGCTCCATACCGGACTTCTCCAGCATAAGCCGTTCCCCTTCGGACAGAATGCCGTCTTCCTTGAACTGTGCCGGAACCACTCCTTCGTTGAAACCGAGCAGGAAGGCGTACTTCACCCCCGACACCCGGGTACGGTCCATCGTACCTACCAGCACCTGGTCAAGTGCGGGCGGGACGAGCCCCATTTTAAGCTCAGCCAGCCCGGTCTCCAGCACCCCGGCGAACAGGCTGAAATCTATCCGTTCCTTGCCCATCATCTCGGCAATCTGGTCCAGCAGACCCAGAACAGCGCCCCAGAGCTGGCTATGCTCCCGGGCAGCTTCCGGGCGGCCTTGCTTCAGAGACTCCGCTCCCATCCCTTCGAGCTTCCGTGCCGCTTCCGTATCCTCCAGCAGCAGATATACCGCCCGGCATAGCTCCAGACCGCTGCGGCTGGCTTTGATTCTCTGTTCAAATGCCTGCAGCGGTCCTGTAATCGCACTCCGGCAGGCTTCCATTCTGGATAGCATGGCTTCATCTACAGCCTCACTGCCCTCCAGGGAGAGGCGCGGAATCCCCTTCCAGGAGCGCCCGTCCGTCCAGCGATAGCCGTGAATGCCGCAGGCCAGCACATAGTTCTCCAGCTCATCCATATGGGCACGGGTAATGTTTCCGTCCAGCGGGAGCAGCAGCTCTGTCTTCACGCAGCGGAACACATCTTCATAACGCCAGCGGCGGCGGACGACATCGAGAGCGGAGCGGATGAATTCCACCAGCGGATGATGCAGCTCACTCTGCTTCTGGTCCAGGAAGAACGGAACGCCGAAGTCCTGAAATAACGGGGCAATCAGCGGCTCATAATCAGCCATATTGCGCATGAATACCGCCATTTCCCCATATTTGGCCCCCGATTCTCTGGCCAGGGCCTGCATCTCGCGCAGCATGCCCTCCACCTCGGTGCGGCGTGAAGCCCCAGCTCGGATGCTGATAGCTTCCTTCACCTGTTCAGCCGGTCCCGTCCAGGGATGCCGGCGCTGTAATCCGCGCTCCAGATGCGCGAGTACGGGAGCGTCCTTGAACCTTGGCAGGAGGGGCGGAGCCAGCAGCTCATCCCATACGGTAAGTCCCATCTCCTCCGCTATTCCCCGGAGCTTAATGTAAGTAACCGCCGCCGGATGGAACAGCTCCAGCTCATGCGGGGCAATGCCCGGCGGATAGATCCGGTCCAGTGTGAGCGCAATGTTCATTGTGCCGGCATACTGCATCAGCTCACGCAAGACGACAAATTCCTGGTTGCTGAAGCCGTGGAAGCCGTCCACCCAGATCTCGGCGCCGCGGATATAGGCAGAGTCCGCAATATGCTCAGCCAGTTCGGCCAGTCTGTCCTCTTCATCTATATAGAGCTGTGACATCTCCTGGTCCAGCTCGCTGAAGACGAGATGCAGATCATCCAGCTTCCCGGCCAGAATAGGGCTGCCCAGCGTGGCATCCCGCATTCTGCCGATCTGCTCCTCCAGGTCTCCGGCTCCAAGACAGCAGCGCTTAAGCTCCGTGTGCAGACTGCTGAGCCGCTCCACAAATCCCGGCCGGTCCGAGGAAGCCCCGAACAGCTTCAGCTCCTCCTTGCGCTTGCTGATAATCTTGTAGATCAGCATCTTCTTGCCTTCTTCACTGATAGGCAGACTTGCGCTGCCGCCGGTCTCCTGCTTCACCCGGTAGGCAAGCCGCGAGAAGCTAAGCGTCTGGGCACGCAGACTCCCCTTCACGCCGCCCGCCGCAAGCAGTCCCCGTTCCGCTCCGAACGATCCCTGCTCGGGAACAAGTATAATGATCGGGGCCCCCAGCGGCTCTGCCTTCAGCCTGGAGGATACCCGCTCCCATATTGTAGTCGTCTTGCCGCTGCCCGAGCGGCCGATGATGAAGTTAACCGTCATTTCAGCAGACTCCTTCCGTTGAACCCTGGCACTCTATGCAATACCAGAATCTATGAAACTTCTCGTCTCAATAGTATAGCATACCTCCACCGCACGCTCCAGAACGTACGTTTGCCATTGTTTGCAAATGCAGAAATAAAGAAGACTCTCCCGGAGCCGCGCAAACGGCGGGCGGAAGAGTCTGAATAAATGCATGTAAATTAGGTTCAAGGCTAACAGTTACTGCTGCAACTCCTCCCAAGTGAAGCACAAGACCCTTATTCCTTCCGCTCCGTCCAGCCCAGGGTGTCCGGGCCGATTACAATGGTGCCGATCGCATCTCCGTATACATAGGACAGCTCGACCCGCCGCCGCTCCGCATCCACCACGCAGGTGCTCACGTGCAGCGGACCGCTGCCGTCTGCCGCATCGCCGGGCAGGCACAGCGTCAGAATTCCAGCCTTTCCGGCCCAGGCCGCCCGGCCCTCGATTACCGGAATCTCTGATTTGGAGCCGTAGACCTCCGATACCCAGCCCTGCTCCTTATTCACCGTGAACTGTTCATCCTTCAGGCCGCTGGTCATCCAGCTCATATTCAGCTTCACTGTAGAGCCGGGATAGACCACGGTTGCTGCAGTCCGTGCGGCGACGGCAAATCCTCCAGCTGCGTCTCCTCCGGTTCCAATAACGGCTGTTTCAGCTTCAACTTCAGCTTCTCCGGTCACGGCTTCTCCAGCCGCTCCGGCTCCGGAAGACAGCTCCAGCACCGCCTCCGGGTGCAGATGGAACCGCTGCTCCAGCTCATGCTCGCCATCCGCCTCCAGCCAGTCGGCAATCAGCAACAGCGGCACCTCCACGCCCAGCAGCACCCAGCGCCGGTGCATTACCGGACCGGGAAGACGGATGTATCCGTTATGCGCGGCATCAATGAAGTGGTAACGGCTGTTGCTCTCCCAGCGGAAGGTGCTGGCCTTAGCCACAGGCTCGCCCCATTGCTGGGTAGAGATATACGGCGTCTGATCCAACCCGTCTATGGTAATAGTGTTGTGTGCCCGGGTGCTTTTGAAATAACGGCGCCATTCCCCTTCCTCATAGGTGTACCTCCCGGTATCGGTGAAGAGCAATTGCCCGTTCCACATCCACTCCAGATTCAGCGCATCGGCATGACCGTGCGCTCCGCCCATCTCTGCGGCATCGAAGAACAGATACTGCTGCGGGTCCCGCATCACATAATACCCGGTCTGCACAAAAGCCACGCTGCTCACCGAAGGCGCAGACTCCGCCTGAAGCTGCACACACCGCTCATACGCCTCGGCTCCCAGCAGCCAGAGGCATTCTGCATTGCCCGTGCCGCGTCCGACCAGTGCATCATCCTTCAGAATGGCGCCCAGCAGCGTCAGCCGCTGCCGGCCGCTGCTGATCCAGTCGGAATCGCCGATCCCGGTGGACTGGTGATCCGGGCGGACCAGCGCTTCGGTGAACGCGGCCATCTTGCGGAGCTGCCCGCCGTACCAGGCGGAGAACGGGTGGCAGGATAACGCGCCCAGCAGATAAGGCGTTCCGAACATCTCAATGGCCGCATCATGATAATGGGTGGTCAGCTCAATCTGAATCCCTTCCGGCCCGACCTGATGCAAAAGGCACAGCTCCAGGCGCTCCCCGGCCAGTTGCCGCCAATACGGTGCGCGCGGATGCTCATGATGGAAGACAGCAATCATATAGAGGCCCTGCATATGCATAATCGCATGATTGATCTCCGTGCTGCCCAGGTAGCGGGTCAGATATTCAGCATGCTCCGCAAGCCCCTCCAGCAGCTCACTGCGGAAGTGTCCATCCAGCAGCGGGCTGTCCTCCATATATTTGTACGCAGAGATCCATGACTGCACCCGCAGGCCGGTCTCCAGCAGACGCCATGGACCTAGCTTCTGGAAAAAGACCGCTTCCTCATACGACGGGATCACAGGAACCGGGTTCTGCTCGCGCCAGCTGCGGAAATGCTGCATAAAGGCCGTAACGTATTCCGGCTTGCCATTCATCAGATAGGCCTTGCCCAGATCCAGCATATGCCAGTGGCGGTTGATGCCCCAGGTGAATTCGGGGTCGTTCGTAGGATTATGCAGCCAGTCTACCACCGGCTTGCCCAGCGGAATCCAGCGGCTCAGATCACCGGTATAAGGAATAATGAATTCATTGTCCACGGCATGCTCGGCAATCTGGACCGAGTTTTGCGCCTCGTTGGGGAAATGACGGACATAATAAGCGGCAGCGCTGCGCAGCTCAGATGCGTTCAGATAATAATCCTTCATTCCTGCTTCTCCAGGAAGTCCTCACGAAACGGATTGAACACATCCAGAATCACGGAATCCTCCAGCGCCTTCACACCATGCGGAATATTGTAGCCGGCATAGAAGCTGTCGCCCGCCTTCAGAATACGCGTCTCCTCCCCGACCTTGACCTCAAAGCTGCCCTTCACAATGTAGCTGATCTGCTCATGCGCATCATGGGAATGAACCTCCCCGATGCCGCCTTTGGCGAAGGTAACCTCCACCATCATCAGTGATCCGCCTCTTGCCAGCAGGGTGCGGGAACTGCTCTCATTCAGAACCGTCTTTGCGGCTTGGCTATTCTCTATAATCATTTCGGATCTGCTCCTCTCTTTAAAAATCCCCACAAAGTGGGGCTTTGCTCCGATGTTTACTCAGGTACTTTGCGGGGGGCCCCAAAACAAAGCGGCCGAATCTATCATGCATCGGCCGCCACCTGAACCTTACCTCTTATTCCTCGGTGGATAATTTACCCTGCAGCTTCGATGCGTCAAAGCTTGGATCGGCCACAATATCCGTTGCGCCGGAGGCTCTTGCTTTCTCTAATGAGACATTATACCGGGTATCCAGGTCTTTGATAATGTTGTCCACATCGCCGCCGGTGAAGACGAATGCCGAGAACGCATCGCTCCATTTGCTGCCTTCCAGTGACCCTTCTGTAATGGTCAGCGGGTTCGCCGGATAAATCGCGTCATAACGCTTCGGCAGGAAGCCTTCAATGCCGGGAATGCTTGGTTTTTTGCCGGAGCTGATGACTGTAGGGATCAGGGAGATGCCGTAGCCTTTTTCATAATACTCGCTTTGCAGGCTGTCGCTGTACACATACTCCATGAACTTCCACGCTGCTTCCTTGTGCGTGCTGTCTGCGCTGATGCCGATGTAGGAGCCGCCGATGATCTGCGATGCACCCTTAATCGTTCCGTCCGTAGTCGGTACAGCAACGGCAGCCCAATTAGCGGTGGTCGGGAACTGGTCTTTGTAGACGCCGGGCTCTGCGGAGTGGTTAATGTACATGCCGATTTTGCCTTGGGCGAACTGCGCACGCAGCGGATCGATATCCAGGCTCTCTACGCCCGGCAGCATGCTGCCGTCTTCGTTCATCTGACGCAGGGCCAGCGCAATATCCTTATACATGCTGAAATCAAATTGTCCGGTCTTGTAATTGTAGCCGTCAATGCCGGTATTGTTGCTCGCACCAGCTACAGTATTGGATGCACGCCAGAAGCCGCTTGAGCTCTTGAACGGGCTGGCGAAGCCGTATATGCCGTCCTTTTTGCCGGTATCGGTAATCTTTTTGGCGGCAGCAACCATCTCGTCCAGAGTTTTTGGCGGATTCTCAATGCCCGCTTGCTTGAAGATATCTTTATTATAGATCAGTCTCCAGATCTGTCCGGTGTTGGGCAGGGTATAGGTCTTGCCGTCCACGGTATTCTTGTTCTCCAGCAGGCTGTCCTTGAAGGTCTCCTTCATCTCACTGCTCATATAATCATTGATCGGGGCCATGTAGCCTTTTTTGTAATAGGTCTGGAAGTCGTTGATCTGAAGCACATCAGGAGCCTGCTTACTGGCAAAAGCGATATCTACCGCCTGCGGATAATTGTCCCCCATCACGGTCATTTCCACTTCGATGTTATCCTTATTCGTCTTGTTGAATTCATCAATCTTGGATTTCATGAAATCGGCGTCGTGACGGTCGGGTGTCCAGTAGAGGATTTTGGTTTTGCCGCCGCTTGCTGCTCCGTTATCTCCCTTGGCGTCCGCCGGTTTGCTGTTACTTGCCGCGGGCTCCTTATTGCTGTCGGCAGCGCAGCCGGCCAGACTCAGTGCCAGCACTGTACTCATTGTTGCAACAACCCATTTTTTATCCATCGTTATGCCCCCTTGTGCTTGTCCTGACAGCCTGCAATCGGCTATCTGTTAACGTAATCATAATGGTTCCGCTTTCAGTGGGGTGAGGGACATTCTAACTTTGTAAGGGGGGAAAAATGCTTGTCCCTGTTCCTTCGGCTCCTCCTTATTTCAGGTATTTCTGCCGGAACGCTGTGGGCGTAAGTCCGCAGTATTTTTTGAACAGGCCGCTGAAATACGGGCGGTCCTCATAGCCGAGCATCAGGGAAATCTCCTGCACCTGCGCCCCGGCAATCAGCAGCTCCTTCGCCCGCTCCATCCGCAGCTTGGTAATATACTGAATCAGCGTCATGCCTGTCTCCTTCTTGAAGGCGCCTGCGAAATAGCTCGGGCTGAGATGGACGGCCTGCGCGCAGCTGTTCAGGGTCAGATTCTCCTCCAGATGCAGCCGGATATATTCTCTGGCGCGGTTAATGGACTGCGTTACATCACGGAACTGCTTGCTATCGACGAATTCGCAGCCCATGCTGGCGAAGTGCTTGATATAGCTTTTCCACCCGCCAAAGGTTAAAGAACGGTTCTCCTCAAGCGCCGTCAAGTCAGCCTCCAGCTGTATGCGCTCCTCTTCCGTGATTTCATCACAGAACGCCCGGTACATAGCGAAGGTCAGCCCGGACAACAGACGGACCATCGATAGCGGATCAGGATATCTGCCGGAGAGGGTCCACCGCCGGAAGATCTCGCCGATGATCTCATGACAGCCTTCTTCATTGCCGGATTTGAGCGCGTACAGCAGTTCCTTCACCTTCTCCTCAGGATAGTCCGGGGCTGCGCGGTTCTCCGGGTCCAGCTCTGTGAAGCGGAAGATACAATTCCCCTCACTGTAAAAGCGGTAGGCCAGTGCTTTGGCCGCATGCACGAAGGAGGCCCTGATCTCACGCGGTCCCCGTGCCGCTGTGCCAAGGCCGATCGAAACGGTATTCTTGCTGTATTTCTCCACATTCTCACGGCACAGCTCCAGCAGCTCTACCGTATCCACGGCCTCTGGCGGATTAAAGATCGCGGCCAGCCGCTGTCTGCTCTCGCGCAGTACAACGCCGCGCGTGTGCATTTTCAGCGTCTCGTCCAGGATGTTCTTGATCGCAAAAGGAATGATCTCACTGTCATCCAGATGCAAGGTGTACCCGTATTCGGTATAACAGTCCAGCTCAATAGCCATCACCAGCAGATTGCCGGCATCCAGGTCGATGCCGAGCTCCTGCCAGCGGCTGTCACTCAGGCTGATATTGGTCTCCTGGCGCAGCAGAGCGGTGAGATAATCCTGGCGCAGCTGCGCATGGCTGGCCATCATCTTCTGCTCCATTTGCTGTATCTGCTCTGCTCTCGCCCGCTCTTCTTCAATAGTCTGCTTCACCTTCAGCACAGCGTCCACAATCTCCGGCTGGGTGAACGGCTTCAGCAAATAGTTGGAGGCGCCCAGCTTGATCGCCTCCTGCGCATAGCTGAAATCCGAATACCCGCTGATGAATATGAATTCGGCCCGCAGCTTCGCTTCGGCAGCCCGTTTCATGAGCTCAAGACCGCTGAGCTTCGGCATACGGATATCGCTGATTACGATGTCGGGGTCCTTCTCCAGCAGCAGCTCCCAGCCCTGCTCACCGTTGCCGGCGGTACCCGCCACCTCGATTCCATGATCCGCCCACGGGATCGTTGAAGCAATTCCTTTGACGACAGTCTGAATATCATCCATTACGCACAAGGTCAATGGGTTCATGGCAGCCTCCTAGAGGATCGGTATCGTGACGGTTACAGTTGTAGCAATATCGGGAATGCTGCTGAAGGCAATCGATGCAGATTCACCGTAATGCAGGCTGAGCCTGCTGCGCAGGTTGGGCAAGGCATATCCCCTGCGCTCCGCTTCGGTGCCGTTCACCGCATTCGCAAGCTGAGCGGCATCCATGCCGCAGCCGTTGTCCGTGACCCTCAGAATCAGGAATCCGGCAGCGCGGTAGATGCGGATCTCAATTCTGCCTAGCTCCGCTTTGTCGCGGAAGCCATGCAGAATTGAATTTTCCACCAGTGGCTGAAGCAGAATCTTCAACATCCGCACGGACAGGCAGGCATCATCCTCCACCTCAATCGTATAAGTGAACAGATTCTCATAGCACTTCTGCTGGAGCTGCAAATACTGCCGGACATGCTGGACCTCCTGCTGGAGGGTCGTAATATCGTTCCCGTTGTTCAGCCCCAGGCGGAACAGGAGCGACAAGGCGACGATCATCTCGCTGACATCGCTTTTCTCGCCATTCTCGCTTTTCCAGAAGATCGTATTCAGCGTGTTGTATAAGAAATGAGGGTCCACCTGTGCCTGTAACGCCTTGACCTCCGACTTGCGCTTCTCCTGCTCCGAGGTCCGCACCTCCTGAATCAGAACCTGAATCTGGTCCAGCATCCGGTTGAACTTATGGCCGACGGCGCTCACCTCATCCTCATACCGGCTCTGAAACCGTACATCCAGGTCGTTATACTCTACCTCTACCATCAGACGCTGCAGCTTGTTGAGCGGCCCCAGCAGTGCAGAGGCGAGCAGGTTAGACAAGGCCAACGCGACCACGGTACAGATCAGCATAATCCAGAAGATCAGCCAGCGGATCTGCTTCAGCGGCTGCAGCAGGTCTGCTTTGGACTGAATGCTGACCATAACCCAGTCCTCATTCATCGACAGCGTGCTGTAATTGACGAGCAACTCCTCGCCTGAGGCATTGATATAGTTGAAATCGCCTGCCGTCCCTTGGTTGAACCGGCTGACGAAATTCTGCTCCGTATTGAACGCGTAGGTCTGCGTCTCCGGCCGGATGACCATCGATCCATCCTTTTGCAGCAAAAAGAGCTGAACCTGATTATTCATCAGATCCTGCTCCAGGATGGACCTCATCGCCTCCTCCTTCATGTTCACAACCATATAGACGTCCGGGAAATTATGATTGTCAATTACCGTTGGCTTCAGCAGCAAAGAGAGCACCCGACTCTTCGACTGAAACAGCTCGCTCTGATGCGCCCCCAGCCACAGGGTATTCCAGCCCGGCCGCTCCAGATAGCTCCCGTACTTCTCCTTGAAGTTAGTCTTCCGTTCGGGGAAATCCTTAGTGGAGTAAAAATCGCCAATCGGCGTACTGAGATAGGTCGTATCAATCAGCGGCTCCACCAGCTTAAGCTGGTCAAAGGAGGTCTGCAGCAACGACAGATTCTGATAATAATGAGCGGAATTATTGTTGCTGACATCCTTCATCACTTGACCAAAGCTTTCGCCCAGCATCAGGGAAAAGGAAGAGACCACGATATGCCGGAGATGCTCGTCCATCACCTGAACGGATTTGTTCAAAATGCCTTGCTTCAGCTCAAGTGCACTGCCCTGAATGCTGCGCGCCGCGAAGAGATACGAACCGACTCCGGTTACACTGATACAGAGAATGGCGAGGAAGATGTACAGCACCTGAATTCTTTTCTTCAAAGACTGCTTGTAGAAACCGAGTTTCATCCGTGAACCACTCCTTGCAACCCATTGTAACAACAGTGCAGGCGGAACACTACTCTTTCCGGGACTACCCTTTGACGGCGCCGAGTGTCACCTGCATGAAGGATTTGTTGGCGAATACATAGACCACCAGCAGCGGCAAAATGGACAGACATGCGCCGGCCATCATCAGCTGTACCTCTGACGCCGCTCCGATTCCGTAGCGCAGATTCGCCAGCCCGACCGGAAGTGTCTGGAGCTGGGGATTGCTCATCGTGAAAACCAGCGGCAGAATATATTCATTCCAGGACCCCTGGAACGCCCCCAGTCCGGCAACCGCCAGCGCAGGCCGCAGCAGTGGCAAGATGATACGCAGGTAGACAGAGTAGAAGTTGCAGCCATCGATCATCGCCGCTTCGTCCAGGTCGCGCGGAATGCTCTGGAAGAAGCCGATTAAGATGAAATAACAGGTGGCATGGGCGCTGATCAGGATAATAATGACACCCCAAAGCGTCTTGTTCAGGCCGAGCATGACCATCAGGTCAAATTGCGGACGCAGCACTACGGCCCCGATGGAGATGAACAGCGTGGAGGCCATGAGCAGGGAGTACGCTTTTTTGCCGATAAAAGACACCCGGTTTACGGCATAGGCGGACATCGAAGCCACCAGCAAAGTGCCGACAGTGGTGACCACGCTTACAAATATACTGTTCAGCGTATAGCGGGAGAAGTTGGCGTTCTTCCACGCTTCCAGGTAGTTCGAGAAATGCCAGCTTGACGGCCAGATGGTTGCACTGCCGGTCAGCTCCTGGTTCGTCTTGAACGAGCCCAGCACGACCATGATGATCGGGAACAAGGCCAGCAGGGCGGCCGCAATCAGAAAGATCCAGAGCACAGCCTTGCCGAGCAAGCGGGTCAGCAGCGGGGACATGACGGGACGGGTATGGGTATGAGTACGGGTGTTATTCATTCTGCTCTCCTCCTGTCGGTTCTAGTACACATCGTTTAATTTCTTGGAGATCCGGAAGTAGACCAGCGTCACGCCGCCCACAATGACCGCAGTGGTGAAGCCGACTGCGCTGCCATAGCCGAGCTGCTGGATGGACTGCGCTTCCGCCGAGACCGGGAACAGGAGCTTGAACAGGTACAGGTACATGACTTCTGTTTTGCCGTACGGCCCGCCTTCGGTCAGCACCATAATACTCTCATAACCCTTCAGCGAGATGGTGATCGCCAGCATGATAATCATCTGCATCACCGGTCCCAGCAGCGGGATGGTCACATTCTTCAGCTTCTGGAATTCATTCGCCCCGTCCAGCGAGGCCGCTTCGTACAGATCATTCGGAATGCCTTGGAGTCCGGCGAGGAACAACAGCATATAGTTACCGACGGCACCCCAGATAGCAATAATGATTGTGGTCATCATCGCATGGTCGGCGCTGAGCCAGCCAACCGGTTCGCTGATGATCTGGAAGCGGATCAGCAGCTGATTCAAGATCCCGTTATAGGAGTTGAAAATAATGAAGAAGACAATCGCCATCACCGAGGCGCTGAAGATCGTAGGCAGATAGTAAATCGCTCGCAGGAAGGAACGCCCTTTCATTTTGCGGTTCAAGATAATCGCCAGCAGCAGCGACATCGGAATCGTCACCACGAGCTTGCCGAGCGCATAGATCCCGGTATTGCCGACAGCGGACCAGAACTGATGGTCGCGCATTACCCGCCCGAAGTTATCGAGGCCGATAAATACAGGCGTCCCAAACCCCTGATAGTCATAGAACATATACCGCAAGGCCCACAGCAGAGGATAAATGCCGAACACCAGGGTCAGGAACAAGCTGGGAAATACGAAGACGTAGGCATGTATTTTTTTCTGTTTCATAAACGGCCCCCCTTAGAATCTGTACCTTGATTATAGAGGGTCCGCCTACGCTGCCGGGATAGGGAAATCAACTATTGAAAGGGGAGGATGTTACTGAGCTGGGGCGGCGAGAGGCGGGGGCGGGACTCCGGCGGGCGGCGTGAGGTGGGTGCGGCGGGGGCGGGACTGGGGCGAGTTTTGTGTTTTAGGTAGCTTTAGGTGTATTTGGTACAACTAAAAGCGGCCAAAATGGCTCGTTAACAGGTTTAAGTGTATTCTCTGCAACTAAAAATCAGATTTTCATCTCCACAGTTACTCCGAGCCGATTTTAATTGTACAGAATACACCTATCTCAGCTATTCTGGTTTTGGGCGGTCTTTTAACTGTACCAAATACATCTATTTGTATGAATGCCTATTTACCCTCTCCCTTCTCACATAGAACGTTTACCGCGCACCCCTCTGCCACCTTACATACTTATCCCTCAGAGCACTCTACACCAGAACCCCACTTAACTAGATCTGTAGCATCAATGTTTACGCAGGTACTTTACAGGGGCCTCAGAACAATTAAATTCTGTACTATTGTAAAAAAATAGAAAAAGAGCCTCTATAAAAGAGACTCTTCCCGCCATAACCGGCTGTGCAGCCGGGTCTGACACTTCTATTTGCTGCGCACCTCAAAGATGGCGAACTTCAGATAATGCCCCTCGTCCACCCCGAGAATCTGCGGATGGTCCTTGCCTGCGGCCCGCCATTCGATCAGTCTCAGCACCTTGCCGGCATCCTTGGCCGCTTCCATGATCGTATCGAGGAACAGCTGCGGCTGCATGTGGTATGAACAGCTGGCCGTGACCAGATATCCCCCGTCATTCACCAGCTTCATACCCTGCAGATTGATGTCCTTGTACCCGCGTACGGCACCTGCCACTGCGCTTTTGGTCTTGGCAAAAGCGGGCGGGTCCAGAATCACGACATCCCACGTGCGTCCGCCCCCGGCGGTCATCGGCTTCGCGGTGTCCGCCTTGGCAGCCGGTTTGCTTCCGTTTTTCCCTTCCGCCGCTGTGCCGCCCGTAGCCCGCTCAGTGCGTTCCTCCTGACCCTTGACTTGATTGCGCAGGAAGGCAAATGCATCATCTACCACGAATTCCACCCGGTCGCTGAATCCGTTGATCTCCACATTGGCCTTCGCACTCTCGATGGCATGCGCAGACACATCCAGGCAAGTTACCTTCTTGGCGCCATACTTGCAGGCATGCAGTGTGAAGCTTCCCGTATGCGCAAAGCATTCCAGCACAGTTGCACCATCCCAGTACGGGAAGATGACAGGCTTGCCGCTTTTGTTGACCGGCAGCATCTGGAGTGAACCATCCTCGGCAGCTACATTCTGCAGTGTAATTCCGCTGCGCCCGCCCCAGCCCTTCATCAGCGGAGCAATCGATGCTCTATTCTCCCGCTGATCGAAGAAGTAGCCGGTCTTCTGTCCCTCTTCAATGTCAACGATGACCTTCAGCCCGTTCTCACTTACGGTAATGTGGCGCGGGCATTCGCCGTAGAGCACACCCGTGGTCTGTTCCAGTCCCTCCAGCTCCCGCACACTGACATCGCTGCGCTCGTAGATGCCACGCGGCGCCATCACCTGCACCAGTGCCTCCACAATCTCGGAGCGGTGCTGATCCATAGCCAGTGTCAGCAGCTGCACCACAAGGACTTCACCGAAGCGGTCAATGATCAGCCCCGGCAGAAAATCCGCTTCCCCATAGACCAGACGGTAAGCGTCCGCCCCCGGCAGGAAGCGTTCCCTGTGCTGCAGACAGTCCGAGAACCGCTGTGCAAAAAACGCCGTGTCCATCGCCGCCAGCTTATGCTGCGACAGAATTCTCACCCGGATCTGTGAAGCCGGATTAAAATACCCGGTAGCCAAGTACCGCCCCTGATGGGTCAGAACATCCACCAGTCCGCCTGGCTGCGGATCTCCGTCTACAGATGCTACTTCACTGGCGAAGACCCATGGATGGCCCTGCTCCAGTCTTTTTTTACGGTTGCGTTCCAGAATTACTGATGCCAATACCTTCAACTCCCTATTCTTGTTGCCAGATTAATATACATGTCCTATGCCTGGCGTTCATATATTGGTACAACCCCCGTTCAAAAAGGAGCCTGTCCTTATGATCCATGAACTGTTATTCCCTGTCCTCTATGGTCTTGTCATATTCCTCGCCGGGATGAAGGTGATGGAAGCGTCACTGTCTCGGCTGGCCGGTCCTCTGCTGAAGCGCAGCCTGCACAAGGCTACCTCCACACCGGCCAAAGGCCTGATCGTCAGCGCCCTGCTATCGGCGCTGCTGCAGAGCAGCACCGCTGTAACGGTGCTGACCATCGGCATGGTCAATGCCGGGCTGCTGACCTATGCCCGCACGCTTGGCATTATTCTCGGCAGCAACATCGGCACCTGCCTGACAACGGAGCTGATCAGCCTGCAGATCAGCATGCTGGCCGCGCCGCTGCTGATCGCGGCGCTCTGCCTGTGGGCCGCCGCCGTGATGGCCAGCGAGCTGGCCCCGCAGTCCTGGCGGCTGCTTGAGGCCTGCCGCCGGATCTCGGGACCGCTGCAGTTCATCTGCCTCGCGGTCACCGGCTTTGCGCTCGTCCTGTGGGGCATCGCGGTCATGCAGTCCATCGGCCCCGCCCTGGAAGGCAGCCCCCTGTTCCGCTGGTTCCTCGGGCATGCCGCAACCAGCGCACTCTGGGGGCTGGCCGCCGGGGCTGTGCTGACGGCGATGGTGCACAGCAGCGCCGCAGTCATCGGCATGGCGATGGGCCTCGCCGCCAGCGGCGTGATGCCGCCTGCGCTTGGCATCGCCATCGTCCTCGGCGCGAATATCGGCACCTGCGTCACTGCTGTCATTGCCGCCATTGGCAGTACGCCTTCCGGCGTATTCGTCGCCTGGTCGCATGTGACGCTGAATATCGGCGGCGCCCTGCTCTTCCTGCCCTTCATCCAGCCGCTGCAAGCCCTGTCCGCCTGGATCGGCGGCGGACCTGCCGCCCAGCTCGCCCATGCCCAGACTATTTTCAACGTCGTCTGTTCGCTTGGTGTACTGCCGTTATGCTATATGCGCGTCTGGTCCAGGCTGGAGCAACGGCTGCAGTCCTGAGTCTTCCAAGAATCGTAATCGCAGTCCTCATTATACTTCAAATCCGCCCTGCAGTACTAATCCAAAGCTTTATTGCATAAGAAATTTATCCTTTATTGATTTTATGGGATTTATACGCATAATTGTAACTAAGGGAGATGATTTCAAGGTTGAGTAAACAAAATATCAGCACAACAGTTTCAGGAGATTTAATTGTTACCCATCTAATTGGCAAGATTAACACAGATGATGTGAATGAATGGTTCCATGGGTTCGAGCATGCTTGCCAACAATTCATTTCCGAGAATCGGAAATACAAATTGCTGGTGGACCGAAAAGGATACACGCCAGATCATTTTTCTGTTCAAAAAGCATGGAAAGATAAGTTCTTCAATGAAACCCTATTGAATCACAGCAAGGCAATTGCGTTTCTCCTTGAGGAAGGGGAGATCATGAATTATTTACAACAATCCAACACCAAAAAATCCGTGAATTTTTTTGATAATTATGAACAAGCATTGATTTGGTTGAATGAGTATTCAATATAAAGCCTTACAAATTTCCAGTTCATTGTGAGTCAGCGCTCTGTCATAGCAACAATTTTATAGAATTACAGAAAAGATCCTAAAAAAAGACCCAGGGCCACCGATATTGGCTCCGGGTCTATATTTACATCAGCTTCTTAATCTTATCCAGCGGCAATTCAACAGCCTTAGAGACCGCTTCGGGAGAAAATCCATTAAGCAGCAATTTACGGATGAGCTCCGCCTGACCTTCTTCTTTTCCTTCCGCTTTTCCTTCAGCTTTGCCTTCCTCAATACCTTCCGCTTTGCCCTCTTCGTATCCCCAACGCTTCCAGGCTGGCAGCAATTCCATTATGACTTCTCCCTCCTCCCTCCTTATTAATCTTGAGCATTCCGGTTCCTCACCATAAACAAAAAAACCTGCACACCGTCCATATAGACGAATGTGCAGGTCTTGTTGCCGCTCAAACCGCAAGCAGCATTACACTATTTCACACTAACATATACCGAGACTGTCTTAGTTCCCAGTTTTCCTTTAATAGATGCGCTCCCCTTGCTAACTGCTGTAATCTGCCCGGTAGCACTCACCTTGGCGACAGCAGGCTTGGAGCTGGTCCAGACCATGCTTCCTGTGACAACTGCAGTGCGGCCGGTATCATACAGCGCGGTTACCACTACGTTTTTGCCTGCGCCTGGTGCAAGACTTAGCCGGTTCTCACTGACCGTAAGCTTCATCAGTTTGGGAACAACCGTAATCTTAATCGTCGCCTGAATGCCCTGATAGGAACCGGTTAAGGTAGTTGTACCCTCTGCCAGCGCTTTGACGGAAGTACCCTTAATGGAGGCCACGGCAGGGTTCGAGGATTCCCAGTTCATTGCCCCCGAGAAGTTGGCAGATTTGCCGTTAGAGAAATACCCTGTGGCCTTAATGCTCTTGGAGGCCTTGATATTCATCTCCAGCGTTGCCGGTTCCACCACCAGCTTCACGACCTTCTGTTCAATCGTTACCGGAACACTGATGGTCTTGTTGGAGTAGGTTCCCTTTAGAGTTGCCGTACCTTTGACCAGTCCCTTGATGGTCTTGGCGGCAGTTGTCTGCTTAAGGACGGCATTGCTGCCGCTCAGCTCCCATTTGATGGTTCCCGATACATCCAGCTCGTCGCCATTCTCCAGCACAGCCTGGACAGCGGGCAGTGGCAGCTCTTCACCAATCACTACTCCCAGAGCAGCATCGGGTCCGATCAGGACAAGCACTTTATTCTGAACCGTTACATTAAACTGAACGCTCTTGGAGCGGATCGCCGCAGCCGAAGCAGACGTCACTTCACCCGTCTTGAGCTTCCCGGTCAGGATCGCTGTGCCTGCCTTGCCGCCGACAAACTTCCCGTCCTTGATGGAGACAATCTCTTCATTCGCAGAGGTCCACTCCATCTCATCGCTGATATCCAGTTTGGTGCCGTCATACTTGGTTCCGGTCACCTTCGGCAGGCTTACTGCATCCGCCGTGTAGATTTCCTGCTCCGTCTTCTCCAGGCCCAGCTCCGTCAGGGTTGGATAGACGGTGATCTTGAAGCTTTTGCTGATGCCCAGATAGCTGGCCTTAATGATTGAAGTTCCTACCGCTTTACCCGTAACAGTGGCATAAGCGTTGCTTGCATCCGCCGTATTGGCAGTTACTGTAGCATTCATCAGGTTATCCGAGGTCCAGACGGCGGACGCTGTTTCGTTCGAGGTTGAATTGACAGCATTCCGCATTGCTGCGGTTACATTCAGACTCTCCCCCAGGAAAAGCGACTGGTCGCCGGAAGGCGTCAGCAGCAGCGCTTCATAAGGCGCACGCACATAGACATCCACCGACTGGGTGACACCCAGATAGCTTGCGGTGATGACCGTTTTACCCACGCCCAGGATGGTAATCTCACCGTCTTTAACAGTAGCTACGCTCTCGCTGGAGCTGCTCCATTCCACCTCATTGCCCAGGGTAATCTCCGGACTTGCCGAAGTGGCTTTGGTCTTGGCGGTCAGCTTGGCCGGATGGTCCCCAACCAGCATTTCCATTTCCTTGACGATGGTGTCATTCTTGTCTTTCAGCACGATAGCGGCATAAGGAAGCTCTACCACCGCTTTGATCGTTTCGGTTAACCCTTTATACTTGGCGGTAATGGTAGCCTTACCTTCACCGACCAGCGTAATCTTGCCTGCAGCAATGGTCAACACGCCCGTATTCGAGCTGCTCCATTCCGCATCCTTCGTGACATCCTTCTCCGCAGTGGCCGATGTTCCGCCGATGGCGGTGGCCGTAACAGACAGCAATTCCTCTTTGTCACCTAATTTATAGCTGCCCTCTGTGCTGCGGGTCAATTTCAGTTCCTTAAAGGCATGGGTGACCGACACCTCTACAGAGGCTATCGCATTGTTGAGAGTTGCTGTAATTACCGCCGTTCCGGAATTCACCGGTGTAAGCTGGCCATTTAATACTGTAACTACTTCTTTCTTGGAAGAGGTCCATGTTGCGGCTGCCGTCACATCCCGTTTGGAAGCGGAGCCCTCTACATTGGCATATAGCTTAAGCTGCTTCGGTGACTGGCCAACGGTAAGCTCTACCTTGGCTGAGCTGTCGAATTCAATAGAGATAGTGTCTCCAGCAGCGGCAAAGACGTTTACCGGAAAAGCGGCTACAACGAGCAATATCATAATGAGGAGCGTTTTTGTCATTTTCCTGTACACGGTCATCTGTTCTCTCCTTAGACGGTCTGATTATCGGTGGACTTTTTGCCACTCTCTTCCACTATATCGACAAATCCGACCCAAGTCTTTACCCCATTTTCCATATTTCACGATTCCCGGGCAAATTCAGGTCTTTGTAACTATATAAAATGCCTCCGCCACTTTTCCCTGTCTGTATATTTTCAAGTCCAATTTATATAGATAATTACGGGCTGACGAAAAAAGGATGCCTAGTCGCCTTCATCGGCTAAGTAGACATCCTTTCATTCGCAAGCACCTGTCCTAGCGGACGCTTTCGTGCAGTCCAGCTGCCGTCCGGCTAACACTGACAAGCTCGCCCCGGCATTCATTCACGCCGGCTTCGGTTATCTTCACCTGGCACAGCTCGCCCTGCAGTGAATCGTCGCCGTCAAACAGAACCTGCAGATAGTTATCGCTGAAGCCGTGCTGTACGCTGCGTCCCGCTGAGCCCTTGGCCGCCCGCTCCGGAATGACGGACAAAGTCTGTCCCACGAAGCGCTTGGCATAAGCCAGCTGCATCTCTTCAGAGAGATCGATCAGCTCCTGCACACGCGCATTCTTGATCTCCTCATCGACCTGATTGAGCATCCGTGCAGCCGGGGTTCCGGTCCGTTTGGAATACGGGAAGACATGCATCTCCGAATAGTTGACCGCCTTCATGAAGTCGTAGCCTGCCCGGAACATCTCATCCGTCTCGCCCGGGAAGCCGACGATCACATCGGTTGTGATGCCCACATCCGGCATGGCCTGACGGATCAGCTGCATTTTGGCAAAATACTCTTCCGTGGTATACTTCCGGCGCATCGCCTTCAGCACCTCGTTATGGCCCGCCTGGAGCGGAATATGCAGATGGCGGCACATCTTGGTGCTGCGGTTCAGCACCTCCAGCAGCTTCTCGTCAATCTGGCTCGCCTCAATGGAGCTGATGCGGACACGCTCCAGCCCGTCCACCTTATCCAGCTCCCAGAGCAGGTCAGCGAGGCGGTAGTTGTCCAGATCATCCCCGTACCCGCCGGTATGGATGCCGGTCAGCACGAATTCCTTGTATCCGGCCTCCACCAGCTGATGCGCCTGGGCGACAATCGATTTCGGATCACGGCTGCGCGACAGACCGCGCGACCAGGGAATAATGCAGAAGGTACAGAAGTTGTTGCAGCCGTCCTGTATCTTCATGAACGCCCGCGTCCGGTCAGCGAACCCGGGCACATCCATCTCCTCGAACTCACGCGTTTTCATAATGTTGCGGACCGCATTCACGGGCTGGCGTGACTCCTGAATATTCTTTACATGCGTCATGATCTGTTCACGGTCCTGGTTGCCGATCACCAGATCGACTCCGGGAATATCGAGAATCTCTCCAGGTGAGGTCTGCGCGTAGCAGCCGGTAACCGCTACGATGGCGTCTGGATTGCGGCGCACTGCGCGGCGGATCATCTGCCGGCTTTTTTTGTCGCCCGTATTGGTCACTGTACAGGTGTTAATCAGATAGACATCGGCGGACCCCTCGAAATCTACCTGCTCGTATCCATCATTCTTAAAGAGCTGCCAGATGGCCTCGGTATCATAGAAATTGACTTTGCAGCCCAATGTATAAAAAGCTACAGATGGCATGGTTTAAGCTCCTCCCATTTCTCCGGATTCATATAAAATGCAGGCGGCGGCAACCATACCTGCGGTTTCACAGCGCAGAATACGCGGTCCCAGCCCGACAGAGACTGCCCCGGCTTCCTCAGCCAGTCGGCATTCCTCCGTACTGAAGCCGCCCTCCGGCCCTACAACGATCATCACTTTAGCCGCAGCTTCCTGCGGAAGCGATGCCAGCCATGGCGCGGCTGCGCTGCGGAGCTGGAGGCCCTCTTCCTTCTCATAGCAGAAATAGACGGCATCATAGCCGTTGAAGCTCTGGAGCAGCTGCTTCCAGCTAAGCGGCGAATGCACCAGCGGAACAATATTCCGGTGCGCCTGTTCGGCAGCCTCCTTACAGATTTTGCGCCAACGCTCTAGCCGCTTACTCTCCTTGCGCTCATCGTACTGCACAATCGTCCGCTCTGAGAGGAACGGCGTGAAGGCTACAGCCCCGATCTCCGTGCATTTCTGAATGACTGTCTCCAGCTTGTCCCCTTTGGGCAGGCTCTGGGCGACAGTAATCTGAATGCGCGCTTCATGAGTCATAGCCAGAGGCTCCAGTATGTTCACGGTAACGAGTCCAATCTCTATGTCAGCAATCTCGGCCAGCGCCTCGCGGGCCACGCCGTCGCTGACGATCAGCTTGTCCCCGGCCTTGCCGCGCATGACCTTGGCGATATGGCGGGCGTCTTCACCGTCAATGCTAACCTTGTCTTGTCCGAACTGTGCCGGAGTTACGAAATAACGCTGCATCTCTCAACCTCATTCTGTCCGTTATTCAGCGTAAAAGCGGCGTAGTCCCCGCCAAATCAGGTCCCGGCCGCCGCTTCACACGTATCATTCATCTACTTAATAATCACATTATATTCTACAACGTTTGCCATGCACTGAACAGTCCCTGTCCGTTATGCCGTACTCAGACCCCGAACATCTTTAGGAACAGCTGGAAGAAATCATTACCCGTACGTGTCGCCCAGTAGCTAAGCGGTTCTATCGTATAGGCGCGCAGACCCGGAATGAAGATGATCAGCAGGAAAAGGAAAACCGTATACTGCTCATACTGCTGAAGTCTTCCACGGATCGGACGCGGTGCGATATCCTCTACGATCCGGTAACCGTCCAGCGGCGGCAGCGGAATCAGGTTAAATACGAAGAGGAAGAAGTTGAAGTGAATGAACATCCCGAAGAACCAGATCAGCGCCCGGAGCACCTGCTCGTTCTTGATCGAATCCATCGTGCCTGTTCCCACAAGAATCGCATAGATCAGCGCGCCCAGAATACCCAGCAGCAGATTGCTGATAGGCCCGGCGGCAGATACGATGACACCCATCAGGCGGGGACGGCGGAAGTTATCCCGGTTCACGGGGACCGGGCGCGCCCAGCCGAAGCCCGCAATCAGCAGCAAAATGATACCGAAGAGATCAAAGTGCACCGCCGGATTCAAGGTCATACGGCCCAGCAGGCGTGCTGTAGGGTCCCCGAATTTATTGGCAAAATAGGCGTGGGCGAATTCATGCACCGTAAACGCAATAACAATCGTAATCAGAAAAAACGGAAGCTGCTGCAAAGGATATACTAAAATTTGATCCAGGGAACCCATGTCTACCTCTTTCCGGCTGTGAACGCCACCCAATCTTCTTCGCGGGTTACTTCTAAAATCT
The DNA here is from genome assembly GCF_038002245.1 of Paenibacillus sp. FSL R7-0128. NCBI lineage: Bacteria > Bacillati > Bacillota > Bacilli > Caryophanales > Paenibacillaceae > Paenibacillus > Paenibacillus sp. FSL R7-0128. The sequence goes on from NZ_JBBOCD010000001.1 coordinate 5,780,814, forward strand.
CGAAACCGGAAGACTTCAGCGCTTCCGCGACCAACCCTTCCTTATCCTTATAAATCCCCGAGGTAATATAGATCCCCTCCGGCTGAAGCGCACGGTAGACATCGTCCGTGAACAGCACAATAATCTCGGCCAGAATATTCGCCACGACCACACGGACCGGCAGAGTCACTCCCAGCCCGTCTGCCGCCGGGGCAACAACAGGAACGGCCTCTTGGTCAGCCGTATTGCTTGGCCGGGCTGAAGGCCACATCTCTCCGGCTGCGGTATCCGCCGCCCCCTCACCGCCCAGCAGCGAGAGCAGATCGCTCTCCTTCACGGTGATTGCTGACTCCAGCCGGTTCAGCGCCACATTCTCACGGGCACTCTCTACGGCGACCGGGTCCAGATCCAGCGCCAGGACAGAGGCGGCACCGAGCAGCATCGCTCCGACAGCAAGGATGCCGGAGCCCGTACCTACATCGATGACCTCGTCACCGCTGACAATATGCTTCTCAAGAGCGCGAAGGCACAGCGCCGTTGTCGGATGCGTCCCGGTTCCGAAGGCCATGCCGGGGTCGATCTCAATAATTTTTTCATCCGCAGAGGCCGGGGTATATTCTTCCCATGTCGGCTTAATGGTCAGCCGCTCCGAGACGCGCAGCGGCTTGAAGTACTGCTTCCAGGCATGGGCCCAATCCTCCTCATCCACCGTCTTCCAGGAGATCTGTGCCAGCCCGGGGTCGATGCCGAACTCTCTCAGCTCTTCCACCCTTGGCGTCACCTCGGACACAACCGCGTCCATGTCCACCGATTCCGCATAATATCCTTTAATGACCGCTTCCCCTTCGGGGATGTCATTGAGCGGTTCGTCGTATAGTTCACCGTAACGTGTATCCCGGTTTTTATTCAGCGTCCCGGATTCTTCAATAGAGACTCCGCCCGCTCCGGCCTCAACCAGCAGATTGGATATCATCTCCTGTGCTTCCTCGGTTGTATGTACCGTCAATTCGTGCCATAGCATGGTAATGAATCCTCCTAAAAGTTTGTGAGCGTTACTTCTCTCGATTCTGCTTCGAACAAACTTACTTCGGAAGCATAGACTCAGTTTTGGGAGCATAATGTCCCTCGAAGCTTATCTTAGCTAGTATAGCATTTCTTACCCGTTCAGCGCCAAACTGCGTTCAACTCTCTACGGCAGACGGGGTGCTGCGGCAAAAACAATCCAGCGCATGGTCATCTACCATCCCGGCAGCCTGCATAAATGCATAGCAGATCGTCGAGCCGACGAACTTCATGCCTTTGCGCTTGAGCGCCTTGCTCATCAGATCGGACTGTGGGGTCGTCGCGGGAACCTCGGCTCTGTTCTTCCAGTGATTCACCACCGGCGTCCCGCCGACAAAGCTCCACAAATAACCGGCAAAGCCACCCTCTTCCTCCCGGCAGATCTGCTGGTACACCTGTGCATTGGTAATCACTCCCTTAATCTTCAGACGGTTGCGCACAATCCCCACATTTTGCATCAGCTCTTCGACCTTGTCCTCCCCATACAGCACGATCTTCTCCGGATCAAAGCCGTCAAAAGCCTCGCGGAAGCCCTCCCGCTTCTTCAGCACCGTATACCAGCTCAGTCCGGCCTGCATCCCCTCCAGCATCAGCAGCTCGAACAGCTTCAGGTCATCAACCAGCGGCTTGCCCCACTCTTCATCATGATAAGCTATATATACCGGGTCCGAGTTTACCCAGTCGCAGCGCTTAATTTCCATAGTTATTCTCTCCTTTGTCTTATAATTCTGGCAGCTATTCATAGCCATATCTTCTAACTGTATACGAAAAAAAGAGAAGAACACAAGGTTCTTCCCGTTAAAATAATGAAATAATGTTATTATTGTCCTTGCAGCTGTACTCGTGTCTCTTTGTCCGGTTCATTGGTAGAGTAGAAGAACATGTATATTGAAGCCTCTGTGCCTTTGAAATCCTTATATACATCAATGCTGTGATTGTTTCCGTTTCCACGGAAGTTTACAGTTACTATTTTACCCAAGATTCGATCTTTACCTGTGCCAATATGAGTCTGATTCACGCCGCCAAAATTCGGATCATCGCTCTTCGTCTCCACGTAGAGGTCTGCTCCCCGCATATAGTAGGTCCACTGCACCGGATACCCGCCGGTTTGCCGGATTAGCGTCTGCTTCTCACTGGAGATGTTGGTTATTTCCAGTGGCTTCTTGTCATCCTCATGCCGGGTAACCTTATAATTACCTACAAGCGTCATTGGCGTTGTTTTTGTAATCTCAAGATCTACAGGCCGCTCGAAGCGCAGCGTTCTCAGATCCTTGTCCTCCGTTGTCGAATACCACAATCCGCCTTCCAATTTCTGTCCGCCTACCTCAAGAGTATAATTAACATAAGGCAGCTCAGCGAATTTGGCTTTAGTCCGGATGGATACACGGATTTGTGTAGGTGTTATTACCATTTGCTCAATCCGGTTACCGGCGTCTTCCGCTTCCAGCGGCAGATCCAGTGCCGTCTTGATGGTAGCACCCGCCATTTTCTTCTTGCTCAGCTCAAAATCGAACGTCCATGGGCCATCAATATTACGTTCCAGCTTGGTATAGCTGAGTTTATAGGCTGTCTCTGCCCGAGGGACATCTACAGGATTGTAATACTGAATTGAGGTGTATTCCCCGTTATCCCCCGGCTTGCCCATTGCACCTGACTGAGAATTCTTGACAGGCTCTCCATCTCTATATGCTATGATTTGCGGGTATGCCAAGCTCTTAGCTTCGGGATTATTAAAGATTGCAGCCGTGGACAGCATCAGCTGTTCATTCCCTTCCTTAAAGGGCTGAACACTGAACGACTCCAGCCCATCCCGGTTCACCGGGAAGCTCTGCCGCTCCGGTGAGTCCGTATCCAGCTTCAAGTCTACCTCCTGCTGGGAGTAGGATTGAATTCCTGTTGCGGTCAGACTCACCTTGACCGTCTCCTGTCCCGGACTCCAGTTTGTCTCGAAATAACCGTTGTAACGCTGGTTCTTCTCGTCCCACTGCTGGTAGTTGTATTCATTGTCATCGCCGTTCCCATTTGCATCCTTAAGAGACATTCCATTCACATTCCACATTCCATTGCCCTTGTCTCCCCCGACATCTAGGCTGTACAGAATTACCGTCCGGTTCTCATCGGAGAGCGCCGTATGTAGCGTCAGGGTGACTCCATCCTTGGTGATCGTCTGTCCGAGCGGCTGACCCAGATTCTGTGCCAGCGCCGCCTGTACACCGCTTCTATGGTTCAGCAGATTCCCCCAGTCAACTTGCACAGCGGCATACACAGGAACAGCCATCAGCACTACGCTGAAGGAGGCTGCGACAGTGATCTTTCGCCAGTTGCGGTGGCGGACCGGGCTGCCTGCTCCCGCACGGCTGCCGCCTTTGGATGATGCATATCCAGCCTGCTCCATTCTGCCCCACATCTGCTCGAAATCAGGATAATTCAGCTCCTGATCCTCATTTAAGCGACGCTTTAACTGTGCTTCGGTTCTGTCCATATTCATCGTCCTCCTTCGTTATGGGCTGAACGCCCGCTTCTTCCAGAATCCTCTTCATCATCCGTAGCCCCTTATGCTGTCTGGACTTCACAGTTCCCAGCGGGATATCCAGCATCTTGCGGATTTCCTCCAGACTGAAATCATGCATATACCGCAGGGTCAGCACCGCCCTGATCTTCGCCGGGAGCCGGGACATGTATCCCGCCCATTCCAGCTTCGTTTCCTTCTGCTCTACCAGCTTGTCTACCAGCGGCTGCGGATTCTCCCTGAACATATGGAGATGGGCCGTCAGCTTCTGCTGCAGGCTGTTCCTGCGCTTCAGGTGGTTCAGGCAGGTGTTGACGGTGATTTTCATAATCCAGGCCTTCAGATATTCAATGCCCTGCCACTCGCTGCGGAAGAGAGTGATGAATACCTCCTGACACAGATCCTCAGCATCGGCAGCATCGTGCACCATATAATAGCAGGTACGATATACCTCCTTGCTGTAGGTTTGGAATAATTCCCTGTTGCCCACTTGAGCATGCCCTCCTTTCTTGTTTGAATTACCTTTATAACAACCCCGGGCTTCAAAAGGTTCATTTTCAGCAGCATATCCAGCTATATGTACTAAAAAAGCAGCATGTCCACCTGAAAAGCACAGGCTGCATACTGCTTACAATAGATTGTCCGGGAATAACTGCTCAATTTCAGAGCAAGCACAGCTTAGATAATATTCATGACCTCGCGCGCCTGGTTGTCCAGTTCCTGTGCAGAGGTAGCGATCAGCGTGAATTCATCCAGCGCCACTTGAATCTGCCGCTGGCTGAGCTGCACATTATCCTGCACCTGGTTCAATCCCGTTGATATTCTGCCGACCTCTTCCGTAATGGCCTGGACACTGTCCCGGACTTCGGTAATCTGATCCTGCACCATCGCAGACAGCTTTCTTACCTCCTTGGCCACCACATCGAATCCCCGGCCGAATTCTCCGGCATGTGCAGCCTCAATCGCTGCATTCAGGGCAAGCAGATGAGTCTGGGAAGCAATATCACGGATGGTCTGCACTACGCCGCGGATCGCTGCAGCCTGCTTTTGCAGACTTAGCAGTGTTTCGGTATTCTCAGTCGACACCTCGGCAATCCTGTCAATACTCTGCAGCAGCTCCTGACTCCGCTCAATTCCTTTGTCCGCACGCTGATTAAGGCTATCCGCCATGCCCTGCATTAGCTCCACGACATGGCTCATGTTGTTTTGTCTCTCCGTAATGTTAGTGGCCACCTTGGATACGCCGATGACATGGGTATTTGTCTCATCAAACACCGGCATATATGTAGCTTCCAGCCAGACCGAATTCCCCTCTGCGTCCATCCGTTCAATTTTGTCCTGGAAGCTCCGGCCAGCCATTAAATTCTGCCAGAACAACTCATAATCCGGACTGTTCACGAATGAGGGGAAGCACAGCTGGCTGTGCTGCATGCCGTACATGTCCTCCGCTTTGTATTTCACTGACTGGGCAAAGATCTCATTGACATAGGCGACACGCCGATCCAGGTCAAAGCGGATCATGGCAAGGTTTTTTTCCAAGGCTTTGACAACCAGTTCGTCTGTAACTGCTTGGTCTGCTAGATTTTCCATGTTGACTGCTCCCTATACATCTCAATTTTTAACTGATATACGGACGACTCTCGCTTATTTCACTTTACTCTTATTAACGGCTGTTCCAGCGCTTTGGATGATATCAATTAATAATGAGTCTAAACAACTTAGCCTATTCAGAGCAAGGATGGTTAGTCCCCTATTTACATCAGACTACTTCCTGGGGCCATAGTCCCCCATCTTAATTCCCCACACGCTGTCCTTCCGGTAGGCAGCCGCTTCCTGCAGCTCTGGAAGTCTCGTATCCTGCGGATAATGCCGCTCCAGATACTGGACGAAGGCCTGGCGCAAGCCGATCTCCTTATCCAGCTTGTTGAATTCGTTCGGATGGTTCTCCATCTCGGCAAACGATGCTTCCCAGCTCTCCAGATCTCCCGCCTCCGACTGCTCTGCTCGAACCTTTTCAGCAAGCATTCTTAGCTCCCGGTAAGCTCGTTTCACTTTCGAGGAATAGACCTGCTTCTGGTTCATGAAGGTCAACAGCGCCACCAGCAGCGCCAGCCCTACCCACATTATCACTGTATTCACTTATGTATCCTCCCGGCCTCGCATATCACTCCATTATACACGCCAAAACACAAAAATACCCCACTTACGCAGGGTATCCGTAGCAACAATTCGTCTGCTCATCTCTTCTTGACTTCACCGAATTATTCTTTCTTCATAATCTCTCCCAGCTGCCGCTTATCAGCCTCACGGGAACGGTCCATGGCCTCTATATCATCCTGATCTGCTTCAGCTGCTGAGAATTCAACATCCTCGGCCTTCGCCTCATAGAGCATTTTCATTTTTTCGGTTTTGGAAAAGATCTTCGAGTTCTCTCTGTCCATAGCTTGCCATCAGCCTCCACTTAATCTGGTTGTCATAGCTTCAAATCATTCCGCCGGCTTCCTCAATCAGTGACATCGCCTGACCATGAATAGCTGCATCTACAATAACCGTCAGCAGAATATTTCTGCCTGTAGGCCCGCCATCCCCGCCATGGCTCATTCCGCTCCCGCTCGTATGCGCCGCAGCTAATATGCCCGTATGGTCACTGACGGCCATCATCGAATCCATGCTCGCCAAATTGCCGGTAACCGGATTTACTCCCGGCTCCTGCCCGCTTCCCCCAAACCTGCTGAACCGGTCAATGGAAATCTCCTCTGCACGCAGTGCCTGCAGCTTACGGGAGACCCCTTCCGCTTCCTCCGGGGTTTTGAAGTAGGCCAGTATACTTTTTTCAGACATGGGAATTCCCCGCTTTCTGCCTGGTGTCCATAACGTACAAGCTTACTTGGCTATTTTGGATTTCCGGACATGATTTTATACATTTAGGGTTGGCTGTGACTCCAGCGAAGTTCTGGATTTTCACCCGCTGTAGTCCGCAGATTTCATTATCCAGAAGCCACACTTCTAAATTTCAGCCCTGTTTTTCCAACCATCATTCATGTCAGTATTCATGACGATAATTGTTTTTTTCTCTGTTATTTTGTATTTTTTTGTCTTTTAATTTCTTCATAGTAGTTTTAAAAGTCTATTTGTGTCATATAACATTCCGCATGAAATGAAAACATTCTCAAAACTCTATAAATTTTGTGTAGATTTTACAAATAACCAGTGGTAAAATCTTCTTAATATTTTTCCTAGTAATCTTGACGGAAATAAACCGGATTAATAGAAAAGGAGAATCCGGCTACTGTCTGTAGCAGGAGAGATGTAAGCCAGAACCAACATCATATTGTGGAGGGGATTACATTTGGAGTGGACAAAATTACCTCGTAAGCTATCATTACTAACTTTATCATTGGGTGTGGCTGCAAGTATGATTCCAGGCGCGGCATTCGCCGCCAGCAGCTTGAAGACACCCGTATCAGGCAATCATCTTCCAGCCTTGATTCCAGCGAATCAGCCTTATATTTCTCCACAAATTAACACCAAATCCTCAAATCTTGTCCGGGTCATCGTTCAACTCAGCGGTCAGCCTGCTGCCGTTGGCAAGTATGCTGCCAGACAAGGAATTACAGCGCTCGCCAATACAGCGACTGAAGCTGCAGTGAACAGCCAACAGGAAGAAGTACTGGATAAGGCTGAAGCCAAGAAGATTGACCTGACCGTCAATTACAAGTACGACACGATTCTGAACGGCTTTGAAGTCACCGTTCCGGCTGACAAAATCCCTGAGCTGGCGAAGATTTCCGGCGTGTCTTCCATTTATCCGAACAGCACCTGGTATGCTCTCCCTGATCAGACAGTGACCGAAGTGACTTACAGAAACGACAATGCTCCCCTGAAGCAGATTCATGCCGATTGGGCGGCTGACCAAGGCCTCACCGGGGCCGGACTGAAGGTCGGTGTAATTGATACCGGTGTGGACTATACGCACCCGGATATTGCCCCGGCTTATAAGGGCGGCTATGACTCCTTCTATCAGGATAATGATCCTTATGAAGAAGTTCCGCTGACTCCTGAAGAAGATACCGAGTATGGCGTAGGCTATGCGGGAACTTACCACGGTACGCATGTAGCCGGAACGATCATCGGTCAGTATGCAGCTAAAGGCGATGTGGCTCAGAAGGGTGTCGCTCCCGGGGCTGACCTGTATGTCTACAAAGTATTGGGCCGTAATATTGATAAGCCGAACACTTCCTCCGGATCTTCCGCTCAAGTCATTGACGGAATTGAACGTGCGGTCAAGGACGGCATGGATGTCATCAACCTGTCGCTCGGCTCCGATTCCGAGAAGGATGTGAACTCCCCGGATTCCATCGCGATTAATAATGCGGTTCTCTCTGGAGTAACTGCTGTCATTGCAAATGGGAATAATGGAGAAGCAGGTTATTTCTCCATGGGTTCTCCTGCTGCCTCCCAACTCGGAATTTCGGTAGGTGCCGTTAATAGCCCTATCAAAGCGTTCTCCGGTGAGTTCAAGGCAGAGATTACGGGTTCAGTCACTTCAGTGACTTATGACACCTATAATCCGTTCCATGTCATGGCCTATGAATTGGGTCAAACAGACTTTGCCGATATTATTGGAACAGAGCCGGTTAAAGTGTTCTACGCTAATTTAGGCGCAAATGAAGATTACCCGGAAGGAAATTTCGGTGAGAAAACTGTTGTTCTGGTATCCCGTGGCGATCTAGCCTTTGTAGACAAGATTGCTAATGCCAAAGCTCACGGTGCCAAAGCTATTGTGATCTTCAATGGTAATTTCCAGACAGTAGACGGTAAGAAAGTAGCTATTCTGGAAGAGAGCTATACTGACCGTTCTGACTTTATCGGTTCCAACCTTGGCGATGGATATGACAACATCCCTACGCTGGACCTGAAGGGCTCCCAAGGCCGCGCTTTAGCCAGAGCCATTGTTGCTAACGGCAACAAACCTGCTTACTTTACTTTCAGCTCCGAATATCCGATGGATATGACCGCCGGCGATGAAGTGACCAGCTTCTCCTCACTAGGACCGAACTTCGACGGTAAATTAAGCATTAAGCCGGACATCGTAGCTCCTGGTGACGGAGTGCTGTCTACGTGGCCTGCTTATGGCAAAGGTCATCCAGGAACTGATTATTCCAAAGCATACAATCGTATTAGTGGTACAAGTATGGCAACACCGCATGTAGCAGGCTTGGCACTGCTGATCAAGCAGGCACATCCAACTTATACACCATTAGACATTCGTGCCGCTCTGGCCAACACAGCAGATCCTGTGTTCTACCAGGATGCGCCTGAAGATTTCTATCTTCAAGGTCCTGGACGCGCCAATGTAGAAAATGCCATCATCACTCCGGCCCTGCTGCAATCGATAGAGCCGATCTCTATTCTGGACAAGAACTTTGTCCCGCAGAATGTAATCAACTACAATCCGTCTACAAGCTTTGGCACCCTGCTTCCCGGTTCTGAAGCTAGCCAAGTGCTGCAATTAAAGAATATGAGCGATACTGCGCTTACCTATTCTGCTTCCGTGGAATGGAACTATGGTGATCCCAAGCATGTATCTGCGACGCTCGACAAATCATCGGTAACTGCCGCCGCAAAAGGTGCCTCCACGTTCAACCTGAAGGTTACCGTCGCTGCTGATACCGTGCCGCAAATGCTGCAAGGTAATGTCGTCCTGGAAGCAGCAGGACAGCCAACTCTGCACTTGCCGTTTGCAATCAATGTAGATAAGACGACCGAACAACCTGATTGGGGTACAGGCATTCAGGAAGCTGCACTGAGCCAGCCGATCGTCTATACCAATTCAAGTGCTGTTCTGAACTACAAGCTGAAAGCAGATGATATTAACTATTATGAAGTAAATCTGATTGGCTTGGATGATATCAAGAAAGGCTCCTTCCAGGTATCCACGACCGGTGCGCCGGATAAGTTCTTCGAGCCTGGGAACTATAGCACGGTTGTATCATCCACCTATCACCCATATGACCACAATGGTGATCCAATCTTGGATGCTTACGGCAACCCTGCGGTGGCCGGTCTGACCGATGGAGTCTACAAGCTTGAGGTTATCGGCATTAAAGCCAAAGATAACACCAAACCGATCAAGATTGACTATAACAATGATGAATACTACAGTACCTACACCTCATTCCGCTTTATCACTGTCTCTGACAGTGGAAACAATGGCGGCGGCGGTGGTGGAGGTGGCGGTACAGTAGTTACGCCAACACCTGTGGTGGTTCCAGAACCTGTGAAGTCCCTTGTTGAAGAAGGCGTTCAGCAAGTAACGGTAACACCTCTAACCGCATCGAAGGATGGTGTAACGACAGTAACCGTGAGCGACAGCGATCTGAAGGCCGCTCTGGCCAAAGCCGCTACTGTCAAGACAGCCGTTGTTATCTCTCTGATCAGCATCTCAGATAAGTCTGCTGAACTGAGCCTGACTGCTGATCAGGTGAAATTACTGTCCGCCATTCAAGCAGGCAGCACCCTTATCGTGAATGTTGGCGGATCTGCTGTAGCCTTGCCGGTATCCTTATTAGCCGCTTCCCCTGCAGGCCAGAGCTTGAAGCTAGTAATTAAGCAAGAGCCAGACGCAGCCAGCAAGCTGATTGCAGGTACTCCGGGTGCCCAGGTTATTGGAACCCCGGTATCCTATGAAGCTTCATGGACTACAGCTACAGGCAGCACTTACTTGAACGTTCCAACCAACGTGTTCATCAAGCGCACCTTTACTGTACCTGGCAAGATTGAATCCAAGACCGCAGGCGTACTGTTTGAGAAAGACGGACTGGTGACCCCGGTTGCTTCTGTCTTCACCCCGCAAGCCGATGGAACAACCCTTGTGACCGTAAGCCGTCCAGGCTTCTCCGTGTATGCAGCAGTCAGCAAACCGGCAGCAGCCTTCACAGACATCGCGAATTCCAAATCAGCGGTTGCCATCCAGACGTTGGCCGACAAACTGATTATTCAGGGAACCTCGGCAACAACTTTTGCGCCGCAGAGCAATCTGACCCGCGCTGAGTTCACAGCACTCTTGACCCGTGCACTGGGTCTGCGTACCGATGCCAGCGTAACCTTCTCCGATGTGAAATCAACGGATTGGTACGCCAAGGATGTAGCTGCGGCCTCCAAGGCCGGCCTGATTCTGGGTATCGGCAATGGCAAGTTTGCTCCAACTCAGAAGGTAACCCGTCAGGAGCTCGCTGTCATTCTGGACAGAGCAGTGAAACTGACAGGCACTGAACTGAAGGCTATTGCTAATCCTTCGTTCACAACCTACTCCGACAACGCTAAGGTAGCCCCTTACGCCAAGGACAGTCTGCAAGCCCTGACCAAAGCCGGCATCTTCGCCAGCGAAACGGGCATTGCCTTCAATCCAACAGCTCCGGCAACCCGTGAGACAGCAGCCGCTGCACTCTATGAATTGCTGAGCAAGAGCGGGTTGATTCAGTAGGACGCTCCGCGCAAAGAGTAACACATTTAGCCCCTTCACTTCCTGGACAGGAAGTGGAGGGGCTTTACTATTGTTTATGAAGACAGTAGATATTAAGTAATATCTGCAATTCACCCATTAATCCAAAAAGCTCGCTGAGTGCTGCTTCGTTAATCACTTTTTTTTGAGCGGCACTACTATTTCAATGGTAATCCCATCAAGTGAAGCAATAATTTCTTCCACTCTTTGATCCATAGCTCCTCCTTATTCGTTATAAGGAAAAGGAAGCATTTTATGCTAAAATCTTAATATCCTACATCTATGTATATTGTTTTAACCTAGTAGCTCGTCAGCTCTAAACGTATGAAAATTACTTTAACTAATGGTTTGCTGAGTGGTTACCTCACCCCGATTAGGGGCAAGGGGGAGGCTTAATTGCAATTCGTACAACTAAATCGTCCGATATGCCTCCTAATCTCCGTTTAGATGTAGTTCGTGCAATTAAAATGCCCCTATACCTGGATTTTCGTCCACCCGGGTAAATGTAGTTGCACAAAATACAATTAGAAGAGGATGTCCATCCGTTTCACTGTTTTTAGTTGTACAGAATACACTTATCCCTGTTTTTTCACTACGAATGCAGTTTCATACTTCACCGCTTTTATGGAATGAAATCGCTTGTTTAATTCTGATGGACTAGAAGGTCTAAACACTAGTTCGGGAAGGTAAAGGTGATTAAATAACATGGATAATAAGGTGGTAGCTAGAGTTAGCTGGATTCCAACGGAACAAGGTGGGAAAAAGAGGTTTCCTTTAATAAACTATTCAACAGCTGCACATTTTCATTATGATGTGGCAGATCGGGATTGGAGTGTTGTACTAAATATTATTTCAAACTATGATAACTATGAAACACTCTGTAATATAGAATTTTTGTTTCCTGAGAAGGCACCAGGAAATTTGCTTTTTGTAGGAAGTAAATTTGAACTTTATGAACATAGAAAAGTTGCAGATGAAGAAATAATTGAAATCGAAAAAGAAGAAGTAATGCGTTAAAGTGTTAAACATAAAACTAAGGATAAAGCCCCTTCGTTTCCCATACGGGAAGTGAAGGGGCTTTACTTTTGTATATGAAGACATTAGACAAAACTACTCGTATAACTTCTTAAATTCATCCATAATTTCTTGTAAGTTAGCAAAATCCGAATTATCTATAAGCTCTTGAACTGAAATTTCCTCAGTATCTTGCACCCTCTTGCCAAAGATTTCTCTCATCTTGCTTCTCATTTTAGTAAGATAAGCAGTGAATTCATTTTTAACTTCTTCCTCCTTAACATAACCAGCCTGCATATCCAGTTGGAATATATGTGAAATAATTTTTCCACTAATTCTTTCTGTATCCATTTTTCATTAGTAAGTAATTTCTGCAATTCACTCATTAATCCAAAAAGCTCACTGAATGCTGTTTTGTTAATTACTTTTTTTCTAAGTGGTACCACTATTTCAATGCTGAAAGCATCAAGTGAAGCAATGATTTCTTCCACTCTTTTATCCATAGCTCCTCCTTATTCGTTATTAGCAAAAAGCCCCCAATCTCCTCTTCCAGATTGGGGGCTTGCTCTAGTTGCTACACTATAAATTCCTTATCCTTCAGTCTCCCCGGAACGCCCGCTTCACACGGTCGAAGAAAGACTGTTCCTGCTCATGCGTGTTCTCTCCGTTGTAGGAGGCGAACTGGCGGAGCAGGTCCTTCTGCTCATCGCTGAGCTTGCTAGGTGTGACTACGATGACGCGGACATGCTGGTCGCCGACGCCGTTGCCGCGCAGATGCGGAACCCCTTTGCCTTTGAGGCGGAAGAAGGTACCGGTCTGGGTGCCTGCCGGGATCTTGAGCTTCACCTTCTCGGTCAGCGTTGGGATCTCAATCTCGTCACCCAGTGCCGCCTGAGCGAACGTCAAGGGAACCTCGCACATAATATCGTTGTTCTCGCGCTCGAAGAAATCATGATTCTTCACACGGATCACAATGTACAGATCTCCGGCCGGGCCGCCGCGTGTGCCGCCTTCGCCTTCACCGGTCATGCGCAGCTGTGCGCCGTCATCGACACCGGCAGGGATACGCACATGGATCTTGCGCTGTCTCTTCACCTTGCCCTGGCCTGCGCAGGTGGTGCATTTCTCTTTGATGATTTTGCCTGTGCCGCTGCAATGGGAGCAGGGACGGCGGTTACGCATCTGTCCAAGCGGTGTATTCTGCACGAATTCCTGCTGTCCGCTGCCGTGGCAGACGGAACAGGTCTCCGGCTTCGTACCCGGCTTGGCTCCGGAGCCGAAGCAGGTATCGCAGGTCTCCGTGCGCGGAATGGTAATATCGGTCTCTTTGCCGAACACCGCTTCCTTGAACTCAATGGTCATCGTATACTGCAAATCGCCGCCGCGCTGTGGGGCATTCGGATCACGCCGTCCACCGCCTCCGCCGAAAAACATATCGAAGATATCACCAAGACCGCCGAAATCTCCGCCACCGCCGCCAAAGCCGCCGCCCATTCCCTGATTAGGGTCAATATGCCCATATTGGTCATACCGCGCACGCTGTTGCCCGTCACTCAGGACATCATAGGCTTCCTTAACCTCTTTGAACTTGGCCTCAGCATCACTGGCCTTATTCACATCGGGATGGTACTGGCGCGCCAGCTTGCGGTAGGCCTTCTTCACTTCGTCTTCTGAAGCATCTCTTCCGAGGCCCAGAACCTCATAATAATCACGTTTATCTGCCACTGCTTTCACCTCCGTACATCGTTAATTCTCCCCATTTACAAGGTAAAAGGAAAGCCAAAACCCGGGATGCCCCGGTCTTGACCTTCCCTCTCACCACCATAGAACTTATCGTCTAAGGTTACCCTTGATTCTTCTCATCGTCAACCACTTCGTAATCCGCATCTACCACGTTATCCTTCTTGGCATTGCCTTCAGAAGCATCCTGGCCCGCTTCAGCGCCCTGCTGCTCCTGTGCAGCCTGCTCATACAGCTTCACGGACAACTGCTGCACAATCTCATTCAGCGCCTCTGTAGCGGCAGTGATTTCTTCCAGGTTGTCGGTTTCAAGTGCAGCCTTCACCTTGTCCTTGGCTTCATTCGCTTTGTCGATCTCGGAAGCATCGACCTTGTCACCCAGATCCTTAATTACTTTATCTGTGGAGTATACGAGCTGGTCAGCACCGTTCTTGGCTTCGACCAGTTCTTTACGCTTGCGGTCTTCCTCAGCGTGCAGCTCGGCATCCTTCATCATCTGTTCCACTTCTGCGTCGCTCAGACCGCTGGAAGAAGTGATGGTGATCTTCTGGCTCTTGTTGGTGCCTTTATCTGTAGCAGAGACGTTAACGATACCGTTGGCATCGATGTCGAAGGTAACCTCGATCTGCGGTACGCCGCGCGGTGCCGGTGGAATCTCGTTCAGCATGAAGCGTCCCAGTGTCTTGTTGCCGTTCGCCATCTCGCGTTCACCCTGCAATACGTGGATTTCCACGCTAGGCTGGCTGTCTGCGAAGGTCGAGAACACCTGCGATTTGCTTGTAGGGATCGTAGTGTTGCGCTCAATCATCTTCGTGAACACGCCGCCTGCAGTTTCAATACCGAGGGACAGCGGAGTGACGTCGAGCAGAACTACGTCTTTTACATCACCAGTCAGTACGCCCGCTTGAACAGCAGCACCCAGGGCTACTACTTCATCCGGGTTAACGCCCTTGTGAGGCTCTTTGCCGGTAAGCTTCTTGATCGCATCCTGTACGGCAGGAATACGGGTGGAGCCGCCGACCAGTACGATTCTGTTCAGATCCGCAGGGGTCATTCCGGCATCCTTCAGCGCTTGACGTGTAGGTCCCAGCGTGCGCTCAACCAGGCTTGCAGTCAGCTCGTCGAACTTGGCACGGGTCAGGTTGATCTCCAAGTGCTGAGGCACTCCGTCAACTACCGTGATGAACGGAAGCGATACTGTAGTTGTAAGTACGCCGGACAGCTCTTTCTTTGCTTTTTCTGCAGCATCCTTCAGACGTTGAACAGCAGCCTTGTCCTTGCTCAGGTCAATGCCCTGCTCTTTCTTGAATTCAGCTACGAGGTAATCCATCACCAGTTGGTCAAAATCATCTCCGCCCAGACGGTTGTCACCGCTGGTAGCCTTCACTTCAAAGAAGCCGTCGCCCAGTTCAAGGATGGATACGTCGAAGGTACCGCCGCCAAGGTCATAGACCAGGATGGTGTGATCTTCCGATTTCTCCAGACCGTAAGCAAGAGCTGCTGCTGTTGGCTCGTTGACGATACGCAGCACTTCAAGGCCGGCGATTTTGCCTGCATCCTTAGTAGCCTGACGCTGGCTGTCATTGAAATAAGCAGGAACTGTAATAACCGCCTGAGTTACAGGCTGGCCCAGATAGGCTTCAGCATCGGATTTCAGCTTCTGAAGAATCATTGCCGAGATTTCCTGTGCAGAATAGTCTTTGCCGTCAATGCTTTCTTTGTGGCCTGTACCCATGTGGCGTTTGATGGAAGCGATGGTACGGTCCGGGTTCGTAATGGCCTGGCGTTTTGCCGTTTCACCAACGATGCGCTCGCCGTCCTTCTTGAAGCCTACAACCGATGGGGTTGTACGCGCGCCTTCCGGATTCGGGATAACGACGGCTTCGCCGCCTTCCATAACGGCAACGCAAGAGTTCGTGGTTCCTAAGTCAATACCGATAACTTTACTCACAGTAATGTGCCTCCTCAGAAATAATGTGAAGCCCGGGGCTTCATCCATATTTATTATCTTATATAGAACAGATCTACATGCTGACTTTGACCATGGCCGGACGAAGAACCTTATCCTTCAGGAGATAGCCCTTCTGGACCTCCTCCGTCACGATGCCTTCCTCGTACTCCTCGCTCTCCACCTGCATGATCGCCTGATGATATTCAGGGTTAAAAGGCTGCCCTACCACTTCCATAGCTGTAAGCCCTTCAGTCTTAAGGACTCCCTCCAGCTGACGGAAAATCATATTCACGCCTTTGATGAACGCTTCAGCGTCTGCACCTGCTGCAGGAGTCGCCAGTGCGCGTTCAAAGTTATCCATTACCGGGAGCAGCTCAGTTACGAGCTTAGATGTTGCGTACTGCGCCAGCTCTTCCTTTTCTTTCTGGGTCCGGCGGCGGAAGTTATCGAAATCAGCCTGCACACGCAAGGTACGCGCCTGATGTTCATCTGCAAGCTCCTGCAGCTTTCTGTATTCCTCATTGCCTGAAGCCGCCTCGCCGGCCTCTTCAGCCGTGAATGAACCGCTGTCTGCTGTGGTATCAGTCTCTTCAGCCGCAAGATTGTCATTCATCGAGGGGTCATTCTTCTCATTCATTTCCTGAACCTCTTCCTCTTTCAAGTTGTCTTCACCTCCTTAATGTCATTCGCGATGGACTAGTACACTCTGTTCACTTATACCAGTGTGCCAGCATCGCTGTCAAATCCCGGGACAAAATCCCCAGAATACCCATTACACGTGCGTACTCCATACGGGTCGGACCCAGGATGCCGATGCTCCCCAGCGGCTTGCCGTCCAGTGAATAAGTGGCGGTAATCAGACTGCAGTTGGCAAAAGCCTCATGCTTATTCTCTGTACCAATGCGCACCTGCATTCCTGCTTCGCTGCTGGCCGGGGTGAGCATCTTGAGCAGCGTAGGCGTCTCCTCCAGCAGATCGAGAATCGTCTTCACCTTGTCGACGTCCTTGAACTCCGGCTGGGTCAGCATATTCGTGGCTCCGCTTAAGTAAATCCGCTGATCATGGTCGCTTTCCAGCGCCTTATCCAGCACCTGCATTAATTCTTCATAATGGGAGATGTGGCGCTGCATTTCTTCGCCCAGCTCGGAATAGAGCTGACTCTTCAGCTTGTAGAGCGGTACATTGACCAGCTTGCTGTTCAGCAGATTCACGACCTTCTCCATCTCGGAGACAGATATCTCCGGAGGAAGACTCACGGTCCGGTTCTCTACCTGCCCGGTGCTGGTAACGATAATCGCCACAGCGGTCTTGTCATCGAGCGGGAGCAGCTGGAAATGGCGCAATGAAGTATGAAAAACCTCCGGTCCCAGCAGGATGGAAGTATAATTCGTCATATTGGACAGGATCATTGCCGCATGTTGGATAACCTGCTCTGTAGCATTCAGCTTCTCGGCGAAAAAAGCGCGGATCGTGCCCAGTTCGGCCGTTTCGGCGGAATTCCACGGTACCAGATGATCCACATAATAGCGGTAGCCCTTATGGGACGGGATTCTCCCTGCCGACGTATGAGGTTGCTCCAGATAACCCAGATCCTCCAGATCGGCCATTTCGTTGCGGATCGTGGCTGGACTGTAGCCCACATCCCCGCGTTTCGAGATACTGCGCGAGCCTACCGGCTCAGCGGAAGAAATATAGTCATCGACAATGGCATTCAGTATCATTCTCTGGCGTTCAGTTAACATGTTATTCCCTCCTATCCGGCTGTGGCTCCGATTCGTTAGCACTCTAGTGAGATGAGTGCTAACCACTAATACAAAAATACCAAACTGACCTCGGCATTGTCAAGTGAGTTCAGCAACTTGATTGCGCCTATTTTAGTCAAAGCAAGATTTTGTATATTTCACCGCAACCATTTCCCGGACAATGCCGTCCAATACTCAGGGAGTGATAAAAATGCGTTTCAAGAAAACAGCATTATGGGCTATAATCGCAGGCCTCTTAACTGCATTAGCACTTACGGGCTGTACTGGTAAAATCTTACCGGTCAAGTGCATCGGTGTGGATGCGGATTATGCATCCATCCTGCAATGGGACAGCGTCATGTACTACGATGATACCGGTCCTGACCCCGCCCCACTGGGCAAAGGCAAGGAGATCGGCAAAATCACATACAGCAAATCCGAGCAGGAGTGTCCACGCGCTGGGCTGCAGGATGGAGATGCGACAACTCTTAAGACAGGCACACCGCTCTACGAGGTAGAAGGCTATAGGACATCGGCGAGACTCTGGGCGGGAGACCGGCTGTATGAAGCACGCAACAACCCTGACGCCAACACCCTTAACGATCTGCTGGATATCGAGGGAAAAATACAAACTGTCCGTTTTGTGAGCGGCAATGACGGTTCTGACCTCATGGACTTTACCCCGGAGGCCAACGCCGTGTTCATCCGCGAATTCCCCAAGCTGGAATACATCCCGTTCGAGCAGCTCTACAAGCAGACCAAGGGTTGGGTGGGAGACAAATACTGGCTGGAGATTGAGATGACGGACGGGTCCAGCATCGGAATTACTTATAATACACTGTCCCCTTCCTTTAATCCTTCCGCATATGCTACACCGGAGCTTGCCGAACTGGTAGAGCAACAGCGCAAGCTTATCTACGCACAATAAACCTGTATCTGCAAAAAACCACTGTCACCCTGAAGCATCAGCGTCCGGGTGAACAGTGGTTTCTTATTATATAGTTTACCGGGGGCTAGAGCCCGCCGGATTAGTCCAGTCTCTTCAGCACGGCGATCTCGTCGCAGGCATGCTGCTTCTTGCAGTTCACACAATCGGTCCAGACCTTCTCGGGGAAAATCTCCTTCTGCACCACATCGAAGCCGTTCTTAAGGAAGAAGTCCACGGCATAGGTCAGTGCCATAATCTTCGGAATCCGCTGGCGTCTCGCTTCTTCAATCAGCTTCTCCAGGATCATCGTTCCTACACCTTTGCCCTTGCCTGCATCATTCAGGCCAATCGAACGGACCTCCACAAGATCACTTCCGAGCCGGAACAAGGAACCGCAGCCGACAAACTTGCCGCCGATCTCAGCGATCACGAACTGGTCGATCTGGCGGGTCAGTGCTTGCCTTGAACGGGGCAGCATAATCCCCTGCCTGGCATACTCCTCTATCATCAGATACAGCGGCTCTACATCCTCCACCGTAGCATTTCTGCATATCACTTGCTGCTCTCCTGCTGGAGAAGCCTCTTGGAAATGATCCGTTTTGACAAGCACCTTGACTCACCCCTTGTTGTTAATATGAATAAATATACAACAAGGTGAATTACAATTCAAGAGGTATTTCAAAATTAAACCTCTGTCAAAGCACCGACAAATTCCCCGAAAACATCGTTGCCGAACAGGATTCCCTGCTTGCTCAGACGATAGGTGTCCCCGGCCTGCTCCAGCAGCCCGGCCTTCAGCATTTTATGCAGCGGCCCTGCAAAAACAGCCTCCAGCGGCTTTCCGAATTGTGACCGGAACGCCGCATCCGACACCCCTTCGCGCATCCGCAGGCCAACCATCATGAAATCCTCCATCGCCTCCTGCTCGGAGATCTCAAAGCTGTCCAGACGCGGCAGCCCGCTGCGCGAAGCCTCGTTATACGGGTTCACGCCCTTGATATTCATGTGCCGCTGCCGGCCCACATATCCGTGCGCCCCTGCGCCCAGACCGTAATAATCCTCGTTGCGCCAGTACGTGATGTTGTGGCGGCTCTCCAGCCCCGGCTTGGCAAAATTACTGATTTCATATTGCGTATACCCCGCAGCCTCCATGGTAGACATAAGCAGCAGGTACATCGCCAGCTCATCCTCTTCATTCGGCAGCGGAAGCTTGTTCTTGTTGAACAGAGTGTGGAACAGCGTGTTCTCCTCCACTTTCAGACTGTAGATGGAATAATGCGGAAGGTCCAGCGCCAGCGCCTTGTCGATACTCTCTCTAAGCATATCCACCGTCTGGTTCGGCAGGCCGAACATCAGATCCAGCGACAGGTTATTAAGCCCGACCGCACGGGCATTCTCCAGACTGCGGTATACGTCATTCACATCATGAATCCGGCCGATTCCGCTCAGCAGCTCATTCTGGAACGCCTGCACCCCGAAGCTGACCCGGTTGACACCGCCTTCCTTCATGACTCTGAGCTTATCAATATCGGTAGTTCCGGGGTTAGCTTCCATAGAGAACTCAATATTCTCGTCCCACTGCGGAAAATGCCTGCGGACCGATTCCAGGAAATAAGCCATCTCATCAGGCTTGAGGACAGTAGGCGTACCCCCGCCGACAAAAATCGTCTTGATCACACCCGGAGGCGTGTGCTGCACGGTCAGCTCCATCTCGCGGTCAAGCGCATGGAGATAGTCCATCACCGGCTGGTCCTTCAGCACGTAAGAGTTGAAATCACAATAGAAGCATTTATTGGTGCAGAACGGGATGTGAATATATACGGCCTCAGGGGGACGGCCATGGTGTGCAGTGCTCGTAGCTGTATTCATTAGCTGTCTCCTTTGTTCTATTAATATACAGGCCTGCCACACTACCTGCTGCTGAAAAGCAAGAAGAAACGGCTGCACCGCCCTGCGTAGGACGGCACCCGTTTCTGTGATAAACCGAAAGCTCCGGGGGAGCTTATATGCTGCTACTCAATCTGAAGCACGGCCATGAACGCTTCCTGCGGCACCTCGACGCTGCCGACCTGCTTCATGCGCTTCTTCCCTTCCTTCTGCTTCTCCAGCAGCTTCCGCTTACGCGAGATATCGCCGCCGTAGCATTTGGCTAATACGTTCTTGCGCATGGCCTTAACGGTCTCACGCGCAACCACCTTCGTGCCGACGGAAGCCTGAATCGGCACCTCGAACATCTGGCGGGGGATAATACCGCGCAGCTTCTCACAGATGACCCGGCCGCGGTTGTAGGCGCGGTCGCGGTGAACGATGAAGGACAGCGCATCGACCTGCTCATTGTTCAGCAGGATATCCATCTTCACAAGATTGGACTGGCGGTAACCGGAGATCTCGTAATCG
Organism: Paenibacillus sp. FSL R7-0128; assembly: GCF_038002245.1. Classification (NCBI taxonomy): domain Bacteria; kingdom Bacillati; phylum Bacillota; class Bacilli; order Caryophanales; family Paenibacillaceae; genus Paenibacillus; species Paenibacillus sp. FSL R7-0128. Next base: position 5,801,640 of record NZ_JBBOCD010000001.1, read on the forward strand.
TAAGATGCATAACCCTTCGTGCCGGATTTCAACTGGTCGAAGAAGTCGTAGACGATCTCGGACAACGGAATCTCGTACGTAATGGTTACACGGTTGCTGTCCAGATACTCCATGTTGACGAATTCGCCGCGTTTGTTCTGGCACAGCTCCATAACGGTACCCACGAAGTCGTTAGGCACAATAATGGCTGCTTTGACATACGGCTCTTCGATGAAGTCAATCGTCCCGATCTCCGGATAATGCGACGGATTGTCGATCTGAATGGTCTCCCCGTTCGTCAGCTTAATGCGGTAAATAACGCTCGGCGCGGTAGTAATCAGCGGCAGATTGAACTCGCGTTCGATCCGCTCCTGAATAATCTCCATATGCAGCAGCCCCAGGAAGCCGCACCGGAAGCCAAAGCCCAGTGCGCTAGAGCTCTCCGGTTCGAAGCTCAGGGAAGCATCGTTCAGCTGCAGCTTCTCCAGCGCTTCACGAAGGTCATTATAATCAGAGGTCTCAATCGGATAGAGACCGCAATAGACCATCGGATTAATTCTGCGGTAACCCGGCAGCGGCTCAGCAGTCGGACGCTTGGCATCCGTCACGGTATCACCGACACGAGTGTCGCCCACATGCTTAATCCCGGCCACAATGAAGCCGACATCGCCGATGTTCAGCTCGGGTACAATGGTCATACGCGGCATGAATGCCCCCACCTCAATAACCTCAAAGGTTTTATCAGTGGCCATCATTCTGATCTTGGAACCGGCACGGATACTGCCGTCCATTACGCGGACATAGACGATTACGCCCTTGTACGGGTCATAATGGGAGTCGAAGATCAGCGCCTTAAGCGGTTCTTCCGAGTTTCCAGTCGGCGCCGGAACCTGCTTCACGACCTGCTCCAGAATCTCCTTGATGCCAATGCCTGCCTTAGCGGAAGCCAGAACGGCTTCGCTGGCATCCAGCCCGATGACATCCTCAATCTCCTGCTTCACCCGTTCAGGATCTGCATTCGGAAGATCGATCTTGTTGAGTACCGGAAGAATCTCCAGATTGTTGTCAAGCGCCAGATACACGTTGGCCAGCGTCTGGGCCTCAATCCCCTGAGCTGCATCCACTACCAGAAGAGCGCCTTCACAGGCAGCCAGACTGCGGGATACCTCATAGGTGAAATCGACATGCCCCGGTGTGTCAATCAGATTCAAATAATATTCCTGGCCGTCATCGGCACGGTACGTCAGGCGTACGGCCTGCAGCTTGATGGTGATGCCCCGCTCGCGCTCCAGATCCATCTGATCCAGAACCTGCTCCTGCATTTCACGCGAAGTCAGCGCACCCGTATACTCCAGAATGCGGTCAGCCAATGTCGATTTGCCATGGTCTATATGTGCAATAATCGAGAAATTGCGAATTTGTTGTTGTCGTTTCTGAACGTCAGTCATTCCTTACCCCCACAGACAGCCTAATGTTAATCCACTTATTATAACAGTACGGGCTTCACCCATCAATCCCGCCGGACGCTGGAAAAGAAAGAAACCGCCTGAACCCTCTGCAATCGCAGGGTGAATCCTGCAAAAAAACACAAAAACGAGTGCGGACTTCCATCATCCGCAGCCGCTTTTGTGCTAAACCTCGTTCCAGCCCAGCTCCTGCTCACTCCTCCGACGAGTCGAAGAGGGAGACCACCCAGCGGATGCCCTTCTGCGAAGCCTGCTGGAGCAGGCCAGCGGTCTTATCCGCCAGCACATCCACAGTCGGCTTCTGCTCCTCCGGTATCAGAATCTGCTCGGGACTGAGCGCAGAGTAGTCCTTCACCTCCTGTTGCGGGAGGCTGCCCGTGCCGCCAGCCGTCTGCGCCTGTGTACCTGCAACCGGCTGCTTCATGGGCAGCATGGTGTAAGCGCCCGTTACGGGATCAATAGTCACGGGCACATATACATAAGCCTGGCCGCCCGTGGCTGTACTGGCAGCCGGAACATACGCAGTTCCGGCCGGAACGTTCTGTCCAGGCGCGCTGCTCCCGGCTGGCTTACTCCAGTCCGGCAGTATACCGGAGACTCCCGAACCGCCGCCGCCGAACTGCAGTCCGATCAGCAGCCCCACGCCCGCCCATATTCCGACCATTACCAGCTTTTTACCGAACCGTGTCATATTCTCCGCTCCTTTTCAGCTATAATCCGTTCAGGAACCTGTTGATGTCTCTGCCCCGGTGCCTCCAGATTGCGTACTGCCCTGATCTGGCGCAGCTGCCTTCTCGGCATCCCGGCTGCTCCAGTACACATCAGCGATGGCATCCGCCAGAATATCCGCCGTCCGCTTCAGCTCATCGGCGCTGTTGTCAATTCCGCCTACCTCAATCAGCACACTGTTCGGGGACAACGTCTGGTTATATTCCCCATTATTCCCGTTTCCGGACGATTTCCCCCATATCCCGCGTGAAATTCCAGGATAATTTTTCTCCAGCAGCTGATGGATTTTATTGGCGAAGGCCTCGTTTTGTTTCCAGTTTTTATTCGCATGCCCCAAAATAAAATATACCTGGGCATAATTTTTCCCGTTAATCAAAGCTGTCGTTTTGCCATGCCGCTGCGAATCACGGTGAATATCAATCAGCTCACTCATGTTCTGATTGGAGGCCATGGCCGATTTCACAGTCATACGTGAATATTTATAAGAGAAGTTCCAGTTGTAGCCCGGTACCTCTGTAGCATAGTCCTCCTGGGCATGGACAGTTCCGATCCCCCGCTCTTCCAGCCTCTTGGCAATATAGGAGCCTACCAGCATGACATTCTTGGAAGGGACTGCCGAGCTGGGGTTGTCGCTCTGTGCGCCAAGCAGCGGATTATAGGCCTCCCGGGGATGGGAATGATAAACGAGAATACGCTTGACCGAAGTATCTCCTGTGCCATTCTCCGCATCTCCGCTTCCGGAGTAGCCCTCGTCAGGTTCTGTACCGGACGGGTCAGGGACAGGCGAAGCCTCGGGCTCTACCACGCCTTCCCCCGGGCTGTCATGGCCATTACCAGCCTCAGTACCGTTCCCTGAATCCGGCGGGGCTCCAGGATCGCCCCCTGCTCCGGGATCTTCCCCGGTGGCCAGTTCATCGCCCCCCGGATGATAATCGGCCGGTGCTCCTGTACTTCCCCCTGAGCCTTGCCGCAGCAGGAAGGGATCATCGGCAGCAAGTCCGGGCATCTCACGTGAGACCAGACTCTTGGGATCACCAGGATCAACACTGGTAAGCAGCCGGAATACGAAGGAGGTCACCTTGTCCCCGGAGAAGGCTGAAGGCTCCTCGCCCTTCGGCAGATGGGGGACCTCCATGCCCAGCAGCTCCATGAAGAAACCACTGGAGAGCGAAGCCGCCAGACCTTTCATGGAAGGAATGGGCGAAGAATTCAGCTTCTGCCCGGCCAATCCGCCAGCTCCAAGCAGCATGAACAACACAAGCGAACCTCCAGCCAGCAGCAGCATCGTCCTTCCCAGCGACAGAATATCCATCAGCCGTCCGCGCAGCCGCCCTATATTCCATAGCTGAAACCATTTTCTGTTCATGATTGTTATGTCCTCCTCTAAGCCCTCTGTAATCTCTCATACTCCAAATCTATGAGCGGAAGGGTTGTGCTAGAACCACAGAATGAGAGATAGCAGGGAGTAACGATAGAGAAGTGAGGGGGCAACACCAAGTAGAAACGGCTTCGCCTTCCTTTTAAAGGACGGTACCGTTTCAGCGGGAAATAGAAGGATAAGTTATCATGTGAAACATTTAAGTTCTTATATTTATACAAAAAGCCCGCCACCAGTTCTGCATTATAGCAGACGGTGTGGGCGAGGTGATAAGTGACAGATCAGTGAGTGTAAGCTCCGACATTGCCCGGATCTACCGCTTCATGGAGTGCAGCATTCAGTCCGCTTGCCACAATGTTGGCGATCTCTTCAATGAATTCATCGATCTCTTTGGGGGTCACAATCAGGTCATGCCCCAGCGGCTCAAGCACTTCCTTCACCAGGGCGAGACGCTCCTGCTCAGATATATCGTCAAGGAGACCCATAATTTCTTTGGTGTGAGCACCGCCGTCCGCCATCTGCCCGAAATGGGTTCGCATCATCTCCAGCACATTGTTGACGATGGTGGAAGCATAGCAGACCGTCGGGACGCCGATGGCGATGCAGGGCACGCCCAGCACCTCCTTGGTCAGCCCTCTGCGCTTGTTCCCGATCCCTGAGCCGGGATGAATGCCGATGTCCGCAATCTGGATGGTGGTATTGATCCTCTCCAGTGAACGGGAGGCCAGCGCATCAATGGCTATAATGACATCCGGGCTGGTGCGGTCCACAATCCCCTGTACCACTTCGCTGGATTCAATCCCCGTCAGGCCGAGCACTCCGGGAGCAATAGCACTGACATTCCGGTACCCGGGCGAAATCTGGTCGGGCACCAGCTCATAGAACTGGCGGGTAATCAGCGCATTCTCAACGACCAGCGGGCCGAGCGAGTCGGGCGTCACATTCCAGTTGCCCAAGCCTACGATAAGGACCTTGGAATCGCGGTCAATGCCGATTTCATCCAGAAAGTGCTCGAATTCCCGGGCAAACACTGTGGAGACCTTCTGCTGCAGCCCGGTGTCCCCTCCGCGCAGCCCAGGCACCTCCAGGGTCACGTAATTGCCGATAGCGCGTCCAATCGCCTGAGAACCGGCAAGGTCTGCTACAGCAAGTCTCGTGACCTTGATGCCGTCCGCTTCTTCCACTTCCTCATTGACACCCGGGATCGGCGTATTGGCGTGCCGCTCTGCCATTTCCTTCGCTTCCACCGCCAAGTCCGTACGTACCGAATACAGCTGAAGATCCAGTTCCATTCTTAGTTCAGCCTCCTTTTGCATATTGCTGATAGTGTGCGAGAGAAAGCCTCCGTTTATACAAACCGCTCTAAGGGAATTACAAAGCTTTTTATCTTGCTTTTTGCTACCCTTCATGCTAAACTATTTTAAGTTGTGAATCATTTGTTGATTTCGAATGTCTTTCAGGAGGTGAATGCAATGCCAAATATCAAATCCGCGATAAAACGCGTCAAGACGATCGAGAAACGCCGTGCACTGAACGCTTCCCAGAAGTCCGCTCTTCGTACAGCTGTGAAAACTGCTGATGTAGCAGTGACTGGTACGGAAGTTGAAGTAGCTCAGGCTGCTTTCCAAGCGGCTTCCAAAAAGCTGGACAAGGCTGTAACTAAAGGCCTGGTTCATAAAAATGCGGCTGCCCGCAAAAAATCCCGCTTGGCTAAGAAATTGAACGCTCTCAAGGCTCAAGCCTAAGCCAAGGGCGACAATCATAACGAGCACTGAAGAACCTGACCGCTATGCTGCATACGGTTAGGTTTTTTTATGCTCGTTAACTTCCTTCATTAATACCGCTGTACAATCAAAGAGCCTGTCCATCCCATGATACACGCGGGTGGACAGGCTCTTTGATTCGTTCCATGTAAGGCCGCTCTATTCAGGCTCCAAGGCGCAGCATGAACATCTCCAGCCCCAGCACCTTATCGACAGCTCCCGTCTTCATCTGATAGTCCAGATCCGCCAGTATACTCAGGATCTGCCGCAGCCGCTGGCTTCCGAACTTATGAGCCTGCTCTCCGGCAAGCTTCACTGCATACGGATGCAGTCCGAGCTGGGAGGCAATCTGTCCCTGCGAATAGCTAAGGGCCGACAGATCCTTGACCTGCAGGATGATTCTGAACTGCCGGGCAATCAGCGAAGCGATCTTGATCGGCTCCTCCCGCTGCTTGAGCAGCTCATAGAGCGTATTCAGTGCCTTGTCCAGGCGCAGATTCGCAATATCCTCCACCAGCGTGAAGATGTTCTGCTCTGTTCCCCGGTGGACCAGACTTTCCACCGCTGCCGCATCCACCCGCCCGCCAGTACCGGCGAACAGACACAGCTTGTCCATCTCTGCAGACAGACCCTGGAGTCCGGTTCCGCTGCTTGCAATCAGAACCTCCGCTGTCCCCGGCGCAAGGGAGCAGCCGCGTTCGCGGAAGCCCTTCTCCACCCAGCGCAGCAGCTCCTCCGCACCCAGGGGATTGAAGGCCAGCACGGTGCCGGCGGTCTTGATGCTTTTGACGATTTTTTTACGTTCATCCAGCTTGTCGCCGTTCACCATAAATACAATCACACTGAACTCGGCAGGATGCTGCATATATTCGCTCAGCATCTCCACGTTATGTTCCAGCTTCGCCTTCTCCTTGCCTGCCGTGAACAGAGCCGCATCCCGCACCAGCAGGAGCTTGCGTTCTACCATGAACGGAACCGTCTCCGCCTCTTCAATGACCGCCTGAACCGGAGTTTCGGAGAGATCGAACGGGATCACCGCGAAATCACGGTCTTCTTTGGGGATCAGGTGTTCCTCCAGCATGGCCGCGAATTCATTCATCCGGAACTTCTCACTGCCGTACAGCAGGTACAGCGGAGAGACCTTTCCTTGCTTGATGTCTTTGGCCGCCGTTTTGGCATCCATCCCGCCACTTCCTTTTTCATTTACTTGCCTGGTCCGTATCAGACACATACATTCGTACATTTTAACAAAAAAACGGCTGAAAACATAGGTATCACCATTATCACTTTGTCCTGACCGGGGCGCAAGCCAAAACGGAGCAACCTCGGCAGCCAGGGCCAAAGTTACTCCGTTTCAGCGGCGCATCTATATAAACGACGGAGGGAGCAGCTCTAGAAACTCTCCCGGCCGCCGGTCATACCGATGATACTCGCATAGCCTGTAATTCATGTCCTCTTGCCTTAGCATATTCCGCAGGCCGGAAGAACGTTCCGGTTATTTATCGGACGTTGCCGCGTCCGGGGTAATAGCCGGGCTGGTGACCGGTGAAGCAGACGCCGCCGGAGAAGCGGTAGGCGCTGAAGAGTTGGCAGGAGCCGGAGAAGCGGATGGAGCAGGTGTTGCGCTCTCTGCCGGAACCGTGTATACCTTCGTCGTCTGCGTACCGTCCTCAAGCTGTAGCACATAAGTGAACTGGGTGCCGTCTTCCGACCACACACCGGAGACCCAGTTCCCCTCCAAAGGAAGCGAAGTTAATACTGTCCGTTGTTGTTCTTCTCCTTCTGCGGTTAAGCTATAGATTACAACATGCTGGCCAGTCATCTCAGCCATATGCTGCCCGTCGGGTGAAGTCCACGAGGCCTGCGCAGCCATCAGTGACAAGGCTCCTTCTGTAGGGGCTGAAGTCGGCGCCATCCGCTCATCCCCCGCAGCCGCCTTATCGTCCGCTATATTCTCTTGTGTTGGCGCACTCGACGTCGTGCTTTGGGGCTCCGCCGACCGGCTATCCGCTTTCTTGGTGCTCTTGGGGCGGTCCGCCGGAGGCGCAGTAGCGGCGCGGTTGCTGATCGGAGCTTCGCTTATCGCAGGCACCTTGTCTGAAGCCATACCACCGCCGGCTGCGGCTGGTTGATCAGCACCCTCACTGGGAGCAGGCGGTGCAGATTTCAAATTAACGTCTGCAGATTCACTAGGCGTGGCCTGGTCCATCTTATTAAGATCACTGCTGCTGCCGCTGTTATTCTGTCCGTCCGCCTGCGGGGCGTCTGCACTGCTCTCCGTACTCATGCTGGAGTTCGCCGCTCCGCCGCTCATTAGCTTAGATGACATATCCAAGTCTGCGCCTGGCAGACTCTTCGGCATATTGAATACGGCGATGAGCAGAATCACCGCTGCCGCCGCAGCACCAATGCCTGTCCGCGCAGCCAGTGAAGGGCCCTTGGACTTCTTGCCCCGGTTATTTGCACGGGAGAAGGGAATAACCTTCGGATCTTCCGGCTCCATTACGGCAGGCTCTTCCGGGACACCGCGGTCCAGCTGATCAAGCTGAGGCAGGATAGAGTCAACCAGACTGAAGGGGGGCTTCACATCCGGAAGCTGCTCCAGCTGCTGGGAGAGCAGCGTCAGCCGGTCCAAGACTTCCGCGCAGGAAGGACAATCGTCGATATGACGGAACATTTCAAGCATTTCTTCCTGACTGAGATCATGATCTAAATAGCGGTGCATCCATTCCATCACCTCCGCGCACTTCATCCTGACACACCACCTTTCTGATACTCCTGAAGTCTATTCTGCAGCTGCTGCCGCGCCCGGAACAGGTACGATTTGACCGTGTTCAGAGGCAGATCCAGACAGTCTGCAATCTCGTTGTAAGAAAAATCCTGTAAATAGCGAAGCACGATTACCGTCCGGTGATGCTCCGGAAGCTGGTCGATGGCCTCGCGGATATCCTCCGCCAGATAACCCGACATCACTTCGCGCTCTACGTTATGTTTTTTATCCTGGAACACCATTTCGTGTTCATCGATAGAAACGGTAGGCTTCGTTCTCCGGAATTTGTCTATACATATGTTGGTTACTATTCGCTGAACCCATGTTTTGAACTGCGCCTTCTCCTCATAGGAGCCGATCTTGGTGTACACCCGGATCAACGCTTCCTGGGAGGCATCCAGAGCATCCTGTTCATTATGCAGAATGTAGAAGGCCGTCTTATATACATGCCCTTCAATTTCTCGCAATAGGGTGATTAGAGCGTCGCGATCGCCCGCTTGAGCGGCTCTGATGAGTCCCTGCTCCACCACGAAGGTTCCCCCTCTCTATGCAATCTTACTGACGCGCAAGACTGCGAATTTGTTGCAAGCCTGTAATGATTATTTTAAAAGATAAAAACGATATGCTTCGCGCATAAATGTTCCTTATCTTTCTCGCTGAAACGGTACCGTCCTAAAAAAGGACAGCAAAGCCGTTTCTACTTGTAGTCCACAATCCCTACTAAGCATACAAGGGATGCTGCTATCATTCAAATACTCTTTTCATAGAAGTTGGTTACAGAAATGACATGAGAAGCAGACCGTCCCGTACCTGACTTACGCTACGACCGAGACGGCTCCTCTAATGTATATAATGTAGTTGCGCACACCAGGAGCACAGCATAATTCTCCCTGGAGTCATCATCAAGCACATATACTTCCCCCTGCTCAAAAAGTTGCGGATGATTATAGTTACGATACAGCTTATAGATGGCTCCCGCGCTCACCCTGCAGCCGTGGACTGCAGTTCGAATCTCCACATAATCGGCTTCTTCCACTACCAGTGTCGGGTACAGCTTGCTGCGAAGATCGTCGCCAGTCATGGCATCACCTTTCAGGTATACTCCTCAATGTCCGCAGGCGCCTCTGCACTCTGCCTCTATTATAAGTATTGCCCGAAGCGGCAGCAATTCCATCATTTAGGCATATCTACATTCAACAAAAAAATGCCCTGCCCCATAGGGGCAAGACATTTCTGTTGTACATGTATTTTACTTGCCTTGAATCTCCTTGAACTTCGCTACATACTGAGCAGCCAGCTCTGTGATCTGGTCATAGCGGCCTTCCTTGGCCGGTGCGGTCAGGTTGCCGCCGATGCCGACAGCGATGCAGCCGTTCTTGATCCATTGCTCCATATTGTTCAGATCCACGCCGCCGGTAGGCATAATGTTGACATGCGGCATTGGCCCCTTAACCGCCTTGACATAGTCCGGTCCGAACGCACTGCCAGGGAACAGCTTCAGCACATCCACACCCAGCTTCAGGGCTTCCTTCATCTCATTCAGCGTCATGCAGCCCGGCATGTAAGGAATGCCGTACAGATTACACATCTTAGCAGTATCCTCTTCAAAAGACGGGCTGACCACAAATTCCGAACCAGCTAGAATAGCTATTCTTGCCGTCAGCGGATCAAGCACAGTACCGGCACCAATCACGGCGCGGCCCCCGTATTCTTCCACCAAGCGCTTAATCGCTACTTCGGCTCCCGGAGTCGTGAAGGTAACTTCGATATTGTTCAGTCCGCCCTCGATACAAGCCACCGACATGGCATAAGCATCATCGGCATTATCCGCGCGGATAACGGCTACTACGCCAACCGAGGTGATATTCTGTAATACTTTAATTTTCTTCATGATTGTTACTTCCTCTCTGGTTATATATTCATAAGAATAATAATTTAGATAAACTAATTTATCTATTTTACTAACATCAGGCTTTATCCTTCTAAGAAAATAGTAATAACATTGCCGCTAACAGTCAATATATATTTATTCAGGAAGCGTTATCAATCCTTCGAAAATATTCAAAAACGCTTATGTATCAAGGGAAAACGAATGTCTTCCCCTGTTTCCTATACAAAATAAGCCCGCAGAATGAGCATTGCTATATTGTACAAAACCGTTTTATGTGATAATTTCAACTTATATTCTATTCCAAACCATAAACTAGGATCTGATTATACCCCTGCTATGCTTCCGAAGCGAGTTTTGCGAAGAAGACGCAAGGAGTGTATGCTATCAAAACTTTTAGGAGGAACTATTCATGAATAAACAGCTGGATGCAGTCACCTTCGGGGAGCCGATGGCTATGTTCTACGCCAATGAAGCCGGCCCCCTGCATGAGGTCACTTCCTTTTCCAAGGCGCTGGCAGGTGCGGAGAGCAATGTAGCCACCGGATTATCACGCCTGGAGCATCTGACCGGTTATGTGACCAAGCTTGGCGAAGACAACTTTGGCCAGTTCATCACCTCGGCGCTGAACAAGGAGAAGATCGATACCGCTAGCATCACAACGACCAAGGAATTCTCCACGGGCATGCTGATCAAATCCAAGGTACTCACTGGAGATCCCAAGGTGGAATATTTCCGCAAAAATTCCGCCGCCTCCAAGCTGAGTCTCGCCGACTTCGATGAAGATTACTTCGCTTCCGCAGGCCATCTGCATGTGACCAGCATCTCTTCCGCACTCTCGGCTTCGTGTCACGAGTTCTCGCTGCATGCCATGGAGTTCATGAAGCAGCGCGGCAAGACCGTATCACTGGACCCGAATCTGCGCCCGACCCTGTGGCCAGACACCGAAACTATGGTTAATACGATCAACGATCTGGCTACCCGCTGCGACTGGTTCCTGCCCGGACACGGAGAAGGCAAGATTCTCACCGGTCTTGAAACCCCGGAGGAGATTGCCGGGTACTATCTGGAGCGCGGCGTATCCCTTGTAGTGATTAAGCTAGGTCCTGAGGGCGCTTACTACAAGACCTCTGCTGGTGAAGAGGGTTATGTGGACGGCTTCAAGGTCGAGCAGGTTGTCGATACAGTCGGCGCCGGAGACGGCTTCGCGGTTGGGGTGATCAGCGCCATGCTGGAGAAGCTCAGCGTAGCAGAAGCCGTGAAGCGCGGCAATGCGATCGGCGCACTCGCCGTGATGTCGCCTGGCGATATGGACGGACTGCCAACCCGCGACGCGCTGGAGGAGTTCATGAGGGCAGGCGTATAGCCAAAGAGCAGGTGCTCTGCTGCCGGCAGCGCCAGGCTTCAGCATGAACACACATTAGCACAGCAAAAAGGGTGTCCCTGAGCCGACAGACGGCTGGGACACCCTTTTGTATATGTAGCGTGAGAGAGGTGTGGCTGAATTGCAGGTAGTACAGCATGGTTATGGCTCGGTTATGGCTCAGTTATGGCTCAGTTACAGCTCAGTTACGATAAGTCAGTTTCATCCGAGCATTGTTCCTGCGAACCGGCAAGTCGTCATTCCCAGCAGTTCGCGCGGCAAAGTACATAGTCTTGCTCAATGTACATAATCCTGCTCTCAAACTATAGACTTACGGACCGGAGAGCCGTTATTTGGGGAATTGCTGCACTATAGCAAGCCTAACGGACTCAGATGACGTTAAGCCGCACTTCGCGGGCATCTAGCGCCCTAAATAGCAATTTAACGGCTCCTGAGTCCGTAAAACTTACAAAATCCTTCTTTTCCGCACAATAACGGCTCCTGGGTCCGTAAAGCCGTGGATTCCTGAGCAGATTTCCTATAAGTTGTCACCACGATGGACCTTTCGCTGCCCCGACCTGCTCTATTCCAGCTTAGCCGGCGGCTGCACCGACTCCCCCTGCTGCAAGGAAGGCGGGAACCTGTAGGTGATGGGCATCGCGCTGTCCGCATCGTTGATCAAAGAGAGCATGATCTTGGCCGCCTGCATCCCCATCTCGTAAGCCGGCTGGCGGATCGTTGTAATATCAGGATTATAGATCCGGGCGAATTCGGCATCGTCAATGCCGATGACCGACAACTGGCCGGGGATCGCAATGGCATTGCGGTTCGCATATTTAAGAATTTCGCCCAGCACCAGATCATTGGCGGCAAGCAGCGCTGTTGGAGGCTCGGGAAGCTGCAGCAGCTCGTCCAGTGCAGATGCGATGTCTTCGCGTGACACACTTCGCATATACGAACCCAGCAGCGGCAGACCCGCTTCCTCCATCGCTTTTTTGTACCCGCTCATTCGCTCCTTGCGCGGGGTAATCGCATGTACGCCAAGCGGCAGGGATAGAATAGCAATCGCTTCATGGCCGTGGCCGGTCAGCTCCCGGATAGCGGTCTTCACCGCCATCTCGTTATCCAGCAGCAGGCTCTGGGTCGTGATCCCGTCAACCAGCCGGTCCATGAAGACCAGCGGATATTCCGCTTCAATTAATCTGGTGTAAGGCGCAGGCTGATCTCCCGCCGGAAAAATAATCAGGCCATCCACCTGACGGGCGACCAACGTCTCCACATAAGTATTCTCCTTATCGGCATTCTCGTCCGAGTTGCAGATGATCACCTGAATCCCATGGCGCTGCAGCTCATTCTCGATCGCCCGGATACACTGGATGGATAGCGAATAATCAATATTGGCTACAATAATGCCAACCATATGTGTGCGGTTCTGCTTGAGACTGCGGGCAAGCCCGTTGGGCTGGTAATTCAGCTCATCGATAACCTCGGCAATGCGGTTTTTGGTCGCCTCACTCATATACTTGAACCGTTTATTTAAAAATTGCGAGACTGTGCTTTTCGATACGCCCGCTTTCTTAGCCACATCCTCAATAGTCAGCTTCTTCATTGATCCCGCTCCACTCTTCGATATCGAACTCCAGAAGTAAACATAAATCAGGTTTACTTAGAGATATTATCAAAAAGTATAGCTTTTTTTTAGTAAATTATCTATATGAATAGATTGAAAATACGAAATAAGTGGATACGGCGTCTAAGGCGTGAGACAAATACACTAAATGACTGGGCCGCACAATGGTAACGGACAGAGATGCGCTTATTTCCCCGAAAAGCAGCATTATAGTAGCCCTGCGGACTCCAGTGCTCTTATTCACTGTTACTCAGCCGATAAAGACGCGTTTGAACTACAATAAGGGCCTTGCAGTCCGTAAGCGTGGTCAAATGTGCCAAATCGAGAATATAAAGGCTTCACAGTCCGCAAGGGACATAGAAAACAGGCAAATTGGAGGACTCCCTGCCTTCACAGGAATTCCTCCATCGACCGAATGGAACATCTCATGATTAGCAAACTATTCCAGCACACATCCTGCACCTGTACTCTAAGATGATCATTTTTCTATTGAGGAGGCATCAATTTTCACACCGTATTCCTCATACCACCAGTCGTAGAACCACTGGTTGCCCGTCTTCATATCAACTTTTGTACTCCGCTGCTCTCCGTTAACTTCGTAATGGACTATGGTCATAAGATCTTTAGAATCAAGGGTAAGCTCTCCATAATGGAGCTTGGAGGGTCTTTCTACATTCTCTGTAGTGATTTCGCCCGAAAGAACCTGAGCACTGCCAGTTGCAATATCATACAGCTTATTATGCTGTGTATAACCGCCTCTTCCATCATCCGTATAGTAAACAATCAGAAGCTCTGCTTTGTCGGGATTAACGGCCATAAAGGATTTATAGAGCTGATACGATTCCTCTGCGACCAGTAACTCTCGGGGAACAGCAGTCTTCCCCTCAGCTGCCGCTCTGACATCCATCACAAACAGCTTAGCTCCTGACCTTTTCTGATTCTCTCCAACATTATAGCTGCCGCTGAAGAACAAAAGATAATCACCAGCCCCCAATAAACCTCCCAGCGACAAATAAGACTGTGCGCCTCCGGCATACAAAGGAAAGACATACAACCGCTGTGCTGACTCCGCAGATAGCTCTGCATGCCCTTTTGGAGTCAAGTAAAGAGTATATGGCTCTGTATTGTGTGTGTATTTAGGCTTTAGATAGTCAACCATTGGCGGCGGAGGCGACCAGACGATTCCGGCGGAAGTCTCAACAGCCATCGCAGCACTCTTATTACGGTCTAGCGGAAGGGGCATATAATACTTAAGCCCGCCTAGTTCAAACTCTGCCGAGATCATGTATAGACCCAGGCCTTGCGGAGACGCCGAAGGCTGGACCACAGCCGCTCCCGAGCCAGGCTTAAAGACCGCTGCCAGCCTCCCTGCCGGATCGAGCCCGGCCCCTGGGCCAAACGGCCAGATCAGCGTGACGAGCAGCAGGATGGCTGCCAATCCGCCAAGGGCGGCCACCCGCCCGAACGGGCGGCGTAGTCCGCTTTTGCCCGATGAGCCTTCTGCCGCAGCCTCTTCAATCCGCGCCATGAGCTGTGGCGTGAATCCCGGCTCTGTAAGCGGGTTCCGCCCGGCTTGCTTATACCAGTCCTTCTCCCCGCTCATCACCTTCACTTGCTCCTGCTCTTGTTTTGTCTTCACAGGTCTTCCTCCTTTATCGCCGTTCTCACTTTCTCTCTGGCCCGTCCGAGCCGGGATTTGACCGTTCCCTGCGCGATCCCGAGCAGAGCGGACATCTCTGCCACCGGCAGGTCCTGCTGAATATCCAGCACCAGCACCTCCCGGTACTTGTCCGGCAGCTCCATGATAATCTCCCAGATGCGGTTAGCGTATTGATTGCCGATGGCCTCTTTCTCCGCAGATAGGGAGGCCCGTGTGTCCTCATGTTTGCCCAGCGGAGCGAACCTCAGCCAGAAGCTGTTACGCCTTAAGCTGAATGCGGTATTGCGTGTGATGGTCAGCAGCCAGGTTTTTAGAGTAGCCTGTCCCCGGTACTTGCCGATGCTCTTGTAGGCCTTGAGAAATACCTCCTGGCTGATATCGCTGGCCTGCTCCCGGCTGCGGGTTAAGAAAAAAGCATAATTCCATACATCCTGTCCGTAAGTCTCCATCATCTCACGAAGTGATACAGACGGGACGCAGGTCATGTTATATGGTAATTCGTTACTACGATCCATACTTCTCTCCCCTCTCACCCAATAAGACTCACGCGGGCAGAAACGGTTCCCTTTTTATAGTATTGCATTTCCTGCATTAGAATTTGAAGAATCTGCTCAATTAGCCCCTGTTAGCTGAAATCAAGTGTACAAAATACAACAGAGCTGATTTCCTCCTGAATTTAAGGAGCATCTAATGTACGAAGTGCAATGAAATTCATATCCCCCGGAGGCTAAACGCTTTCAAAAATCACAGCCGTTTCCCCTTCCCTGGAGCCCCTGTCTGCATCATTCCACAGCCCCGCAAATTGCTTAAAAAAAATACTAATTAATTATAAGAGAATAGAATGCAGGCGGGGCGTGGGATTGGAGGTTTTAAGCTCTGTTTGGAGGGGCCGCAGAGGTCTGTCTGTCTCTTGACTTTTCAATATATGGTATATAAAATGATTAAGCATTACTAAATATAGTGTATATAAGAGCTGAGCCCATAAATCTAGTGATTTCGCCCAAGTTCATTTGTCAAGTAGAAAGAGCTGTAGAATGGGCAACATGTTATAGGAGGTTAGGAGCCATGTTGATTGCTTACGATTCCAAGACCGGCAACGTCAGAAGATTCATTAATAAACTGAAGCTTCCGGCGGTTCAAATCGAAGAGCATATGACGATCGACGAGCCTTACGTGCTTGTTACATACACTACCGGATTTGGACAGATTCCAGAGAAGGTGTCAACATTCCTTGAACGAAACCATTCCAGGCTCAAGGGCATCGCCGCGAGCGGCAACAAAAACTGGGGCGAGCTATACGCGCACAGCGCAGACTTAATTGCACAGCGTTACAACGTACCGGTGGTCGGCAAGTTTGAATTGTCGGGAACCTTCGGAGATGTACAGCGCATAAAACAGGAGGTGGACCGGGTTGCGGCATATTGAATTGAACAACATGTTGATGAAGAGAGACGAAAGCGGCTTTTTCCAATTGGATAAGGACCAGGAGGCGGTAGCCGAGTTCATGCGGGATGTGGATCAGCGCAGCCTGACATTCACGGATACGAAAGCCAAGATTGATTATATGATTGCCAATGACTACTACGAGGACCTGTACGACCGCTACTCCGCTGCTGAGATGGAGGATGTCTACCGGATCGCCCATGAATATAATTTCCGCTTCCCTTCCTATATGGCGGCTTCCAAGTTCTACACAGATTATGCTGTCAAAAGCAATGACCGTAAGCAGTACCTGGAGCATTATCCGGACCGCGTAGCGGTAGTGGCTCTGCATCTGGGACGGGGCAACGTGGAGACGGCCCGTACACTGGCCCGCTCGATGATGGAACAGCGCCTGCAGCCGGCGACACCAACCTTCCTCAATGCCGGTAAAAGCCGCCGCGGCGAGATGGTCTCCTGCTTCCTGCTGGAAATGGACGACTCGCTCAATTCTATCAACTATGTGCTGAATACCTGCATGCAGCTGTCGAAAATCGGGGGCGGCGTTGCGGTCAATCTGTCCAAGCTGCGCTCGCGCGGCGAGACCATTAAGGGTGTGGAGGATGCGGCCAAAGGCATTATGCCTGTCCTGAAGCTCATGGAAGACGGCTTCTCCTATGCGGACCAGATGGGCCAGCGTAAGGGTTCGGGTGCGGCTTATTATAATATTTTTGGCTGGGACGTACTTGAATTCCTGGACAGCAAGAAGATTAACGCTGACGAACGGACACGCCTGAAGACGTTGTCTATCGGCCTGATCGTGCCTAACCGCTTCTACAAGCTCGCGCAGGACAATCAGCCGCTGCATGTGTTCGCTCCTTACACAGTCTATCAGGCGTACGGTACGCACTTGGATGACATGGATCTGGACGTCATGTATGATACCCTCCTTGCTGATCCGCGCGTGAAGAAAAGAATCGCCATGAGCGCACGCGACATGCTGACCAAGATCGCCATGATCCAGCTTGAATCGGGCTATCCGTATATTATGAATAAGAGTAATGCCAATAACGCGCATGCCCTGCGTAATGTGGGCCAGATCAAGATGTCCAACCTGTGCACCGAGATTTTCCAATTGCAGGAGACTTCAGAGATTAACGACTACGGTCAGCAGGACGAGATCCGCCGCGATATCAGCTGCAACCTGGCTTCCCTCAACATCGTGAACGTGATGGAGCACGGCAAGATCCGTGAATCGGTACATGAGGGCATGCTGGCACTGACGGCTGTCAGCGATATGACTACTGTCTCCAACGCTCCGGGCGTAGCTAAAGCGAACAAGGAAATGCACTCCGTAGGTCTGGGTGTAATGAACCTGCACGGCTATTTCGCCAAGAACAAGGTGGCTTATGAGAGTGAGCAGGCCCGTGATTTCGCACGCACCTTCTTCATGACTATGAACTATCACTCGATTGAGAAAAGTATGGAGATTGCCGCTGAGACCGGCGAGACCTTCTATGGCTTCGAGCAGTCCGACTATGCCAGCGGCGTGTATTTCGACCGTTATATAACTACAGACTACCGTCCGGTTACAGCAAAAGCACAGGAACTCTTCGAAGGGATCTACATTCCTACAACTGAGGACTGGAAGCAGCTGCGTGACCAAGTGATGAAGCACGGCCTGTATCATGCTTACCGTCTGGCGATTGCGCCGACCGCAAGCATCTCGTACATTCAGAATGCTACCTCCAGCGTAATGCCGATTGTAGAGCAGATCGAGACCCGCACGTATGCCAACTCGACCACCTACTACCCGATGCCTTACCTGCGTCCGGACAATGTGTTCTATTATAAATCCGCCTACCAGATGGACCAGTTCAAGGTGATTGATCTGATTGCGGAGATTCAGCCTCATATCGACCAGGGTATCTCAACGGTTCTGCATGTGAACAGTGATGTTACAACCCGTGAGCTGGCCCGCTCTTACCTGTATGCGGCGCACAAAGGGCTGAAATCCCTGTACTACACCCGGACCAACAAATTGTCTGTCGAGGAATGCCTGGCCTGCTCCATCTAAGAGGGGCACAGGTACAGAAAGGGAGAATATACGATTATGAGCGCAATCCAAGCCGTGAACTGGAACCGTCCCGACGACGATTTCTCGCTGATGTTCTGGAACCAGAATATTATGCAGTTCTGGACCGACGACGAAATTCCATTATCCGATGACAAAATGTCCTGGCTCACGCTGAGTGAGATTGAAAAGGACTCTTATATGAAGGTGCTGGGCGGACTGACCCTGCTGGATACGATCCAGGGCGGTGTAGGGATGCCACAGATTATGGAGCATGTGGACGGCTTGCAGCGCAAGGCGGTCCTCGGCTTCATGGGCATGATGGAGCAGATTCATGCGAAGTCGTACAGCAGCATTTTCACCACACTGGCTTCCACCGAGCAGATTGACGGGATTTTCCGCTGGGTGGAGGACAATACGTTCCTGCAGTTCAAGGCCCAGACGATCTCGGAGTATTATCAAAAGATTGAGACCAAGAAAGACCTCTATCTGGCGATGTCCGCATCGGTTCTGCTGGAGAGCTACCTGTTCTATAGCGGCTTCTTCTACCCGCTCTATCTGGCCGGACAAGGCAAAATGACCTGCAGCGGCGAGATCATCGACCTGATCCTGCGTGATGAGAGCATCCACGGCGTCTATGTCGGCGTGCTGGCCCAGGAGATTTTTGAGGAGCTGTCCGAAGAAGACCAGAGCGATGTCTACGAGACCCTGGTTGGCCTGCTTCGTCTGCTCCACGCGAACGAGGAGCAATACACCGAGCAGATCTACGCACCGATCGGTCTGGTGGAGGAAGTGAAGACCTTCCTGCGCTACAATGCCAACAAGGCGATGATGAACCTCGGCCATGATCCGCTGTTCGATGAGGAAGAGATTAACCCGATCGTCCAGAACGGAATCAGCACCCACACGAAGCAGCATGACTTCTTCTCGAAGAAGGGGAACGGATATGTGCGGGCGATGAATGTGGAGCCTTTGCGGGATGAGGATTTTAAGTTTTGAGTGGGTAGATTGAACTTGCAGTATCTTTATCTTGGGATAGTCATGACTCCAGAGAATGTTTGGACTTCCGGCCGCTGTTGTATACAGATTTCCTTGATTAGACCGCTGTTCGCGGTAGAAATCCGTATACAAAGGCGGACGCTATCGCTCCTACAGTTCCAAAATTCCCTTCCGCCATTCATCCCTTAATTTGTATATTACAAGTTCAATCTATTTGATGGTATGTAGAATAAGCACCCGGTCGCTTGGACAAGCTGCCGGGGCTTTTTTTTGTGATACACCTTTTCAGTTCCCTCAAAGGTTCTGAATAAATCATCGAAACCCAAGCTTCACTTTTCACTGAAACGGTACCATCCCGAAAAGGAAGGCAAAGCCGGTTCTACTTATGAGACCATATCGTTACTGGAACGTAGGAGTAGGGATGGTTATTTTTACAAGAATGAGGTGTTGGCTATACATATTCAGGAGTACGGAGACCCAAATGGGGATTGTCTGATGGTCTTCCTGCATGGCGGGGGTGTGAGCGGGTGGATGTGGGAGAAGCAGGTGGCGGCGTTCGCCGGGTATCATTGTCTGGTCCCGGACCTGCCGGGGCACGGGTTCAGCCGGGAGGATACGGAGTTCACGATCCGCAGCAGTGCGGAGGAGCTTCTGTTGCTCATTGAGGAGCGGGCTCAGGGGCGAAAGATCGTTGTCACCGGCTTCTCGCTGGGCGCACAGGTGTTGGTTCAGATGCTGGGGTTAAGACGGGAGCTAATCGATTATGCCATCATCAACAGCGCGTTAGTGCGGCCGATTCCCTCCGCCAGCAGACTGATCGGGCCGGCGGTCAGAGTGTCTTTTCCGCTGATTAAGTACAGATGGTTCGCGAAGCTACAGGCTAAGACGCTCTATCTGGGCGAGGAGTACCTGGAACGGTATGTTGAAGAGAGCCGGCAGATGGAGCTGAAGACGCTGATCCGGGTGCTGGAAGAGAATATGTCATTCCGCATTCCAGCCGGGTTCAGTGAGGCCACAGGCAAGATACTGGTTACTGTAGGTGAACGTGAGAAATCTGTCATGAAGCAATCCGCCCGGGATCTGGTTGCCGCAAATCCCCGCTGCATGGGCGTGGTGATTCCCAAGATTGGACATGGCCTCTCTCTGGCGCAGCCGGAGCTGTTCAATAAGCTGGTCGAGGCCTGGATTCAGGGCGGGGAGCTGCCCGGGGAATGCAGAAGAATCTGATTCCCTCAGGCGCGAAATGACGCTAGTTCAGATCCTCCCTGATTTTGTAGCGGACAGCAAGATAACTTAGTATTAGAATCGCTGCAACCGCTACTCCGAATGTATGAATCAGGTCAGCCGTGCTGCCTAGATCCTTGACCCGTACGAGCGTGTTGATCAGCAGATATTGCGTCAGATGAGTGCCTGTGAACTGATTCTCCAGCGCCCCCAGTACCATCCCGATCACATTCAGGGCCAGAACGAAGCCGGCGCTCAAGCTGATGAGCAGGTTCTTAGTCATCATAGCAATGCAGAGAACAAGCAGTGAGAACGCCCAGTGCAGCAGGAATTGGCTGGCCAGCAGAATAATGAGTGTGCCTGGATCTCCCATATCCGTCTGGTCAAAGAACATCCTTCTCCCGATCCCATCCGCAATTAACATCGTCAGGAACAGCATTGCCACGAATAGGGCGAGAATCGCCATTTTGGAGAAGACGGAGTGGATTCTTGCCTGTCTCATGGAGATATAATTCTTGTGGAAGCCGGAATTCCATTCGCTCATATAGAAATAAATCGTGAACACGGCGATATAGATCAGCATCCAGGAAGGCGGCTGTGAGATCGTGTACTGGATGAAGTCTATCTCCGTTAAATTTCCGATCCGAACACCGCCTTCCTCCACAGGCTGCGCGTATTGCTTCATCATATAGATGCCGAAGATCTGAAAGGCACAGAACAAAAGCAGCAACAAGTACATAATCTTGTTTCGCGTGAAGCGGTACAGGTCCATCCGCAACAGGTTAATCATGGCGTTCACCTGCACTTTCCGTGCGTTCCAGGAAATACTGCTCCAGGCTCTGCTTATGTCTTGAGATGGAATCTACCATTATCCCATGCTGCGCCAGCTCCTGGACGATCTG
Organism: Paenibacillus sp. FSL R7-0128; assembly: GCF_038002245.1. Lineage (NCBI taxonomy): Bacteria > Bacillati > Bacillota > Bacilli > Caryophanales > Paenibacillaceae > Paenibacillus > Paenibacillus sp. FSL R7-0128. Next base: position 5,822,884 of record NZ_JBBOCD010000001.1, read on the forward strand.
CCGGATGCGGATATGCTCGTCGTATACATACACCGTACGGCTGTCCACCACTTTATATTGTGTAATCTTCAGCTCGCGCTCCAGCACCGGGAGAGCCTCCCGGGCTGCCTCCACGCTAATCTCGATCCGTTCCTCACAGCGCTGCTGTAATTCTTCCTTGGAGATTACCTCGGCGAATTCCCCCTGATGGATAATGGCATACTTGGTGGCGATTTTGGAGAGCTCCTCCAGAATGTGGCTGGAGATCAGAATCGTCAGACCCGTTGCGTTCAGCTCCAGAATGAGCTCCCTAATCTCTACAATCCCTTGCGGATCAAGCCCGTTAATCGGCTCATCCAGAATCAGCACATCGGGACTTCCAAGCAAGGCCACCGCGATTCCCAGCCGCTGCTTCATGCCCATGGAATAGCTTTTAACTTTGGCGGTATTCTTAGGGTCCAGTCCTACGAGCCTCAGCAATTTCTCTATCGTGGTCTCCCTGTCACTTAGACCATATGCGATGGCGAGCAGCTTCAGGTTCTCATAGGCCGAGATGTTCGGATATAACCCGGGCTGCTCAATCAGTACCCCCATCCGCTCGAAAAAAGACTGGTCCCCCGCCGCCGCACGGTTGAAAAAATGCAGCTCTCCCGAGGTCGGATATACGTGTCCGCTGATCATTTTGAGCAGCGTGGATTTGCCCGCACCGTTCTTGCCGATGATGCCGACAATCTCTCCTCTGTAGATTTTGAGATTGGCATTCCTCACCGCTGTTTTCGATCGGTACATCTTGGTCACTCCGCATAGTTCAATGATGCAATCTGTCATGTCTGGCACCTCCTTACCCTAAGTTAACAGGATGAAGACTAATAGTTCGCCAACAAAAGGTTAAGAAAGTTCAAAGTTCATCATGGACTCAGCCGGAAGCCGATGCCCCAGACCGTATCGATATAGGCTTCGCTGTCGTGCGCTTTGATTTTATTGCGGATATTGCTGACATGTACCGTTATCGTCTTGTCCTCGCCCAGATAGATCTCCTCCCAGGCCAGCTCATAGAGATCCTGCTTCGTGAACACGCGTGAGGGATTCCTGACCAGCAGCTCGACAATCCGGTATTCCTGGCGGGTCAGAGCAAGCACGCTGCCATGAATTCTGACACTGTAGGCCGTGCAGTCCAGTACCAGATTTTTATGCCTGAACTCCTTCACCGGCTCACCAGCAGCTGTCCGCTGGATATGGACATGGATGCGGGCAATCAGCTCCTCCAGCTCAAAGGGCTTGGTCACATAATCATCAGCGCCCAGCGTGAACAGATCCAGCTTATGATCCAGCTGATCCTTTGCCGAGAGGACAATAACCGGAATCCGGGACTTCAGCTCCTCACGCAAACGGTGCATAAATGCCTCGCCGGACAATCCGGGCAGCATCAGGTCCAGGACAATGAGGTGGTACTCCTGCTCTGCCAGATTCAGCATCCCTTCACTGCCCGAATAGGCCCGGGTACACTGAAAGCCTGCGGCGGTAAGCCCGTCATGCAGAATTGCGTTAATATGCTCGTCATCCTCAACGATGAGAATTCTTTTGCTGTTACTATTGAGAGGGATGCCCATGGGGGTGCTCCTTTCCCGCTTTTGCGAATTCGATATCAATGCTGAAGATACCACTGGCGGAATTGGCTGATGCGTCGCCGTTCATTTTCTCCATCAGCGACTTCACAATCGAGAGTCCAAGACCTGAGGAATGCCGGGTACGCGACGGATCTTCTCTGTAAAAGCGGGTAAAGATCTTCGCCGTATCCACACTGCTACCTGGCTTAAGCCGATTAGTGAAGCGTATACACAGCATCTCCTGCCTGTCTTCAACCTCTACGGTCAACGGGCCTTCGCCGTGGATGAAATAGTTGCCGATGATATTGGTAAAGATTCGTTCCAGCGCATGGATATCCCCCATCACCCGCGGAGAACGCTCCGGCAGCCGAAGCTCAGGCTCATTCCCGGACCGGGTAAAATCATCAAAGAACGTGAACAGGTTCCGCTTCAGCACCTCCGCCACATCAACCGCCTGTAGCTTCAATTCATATTCGGGATTCTGCAGCTTGGTATAGAGGAACAGTTCCTCTACCAGCTTAATAATCTGCTGTATTCTCGACTGGGCAAGCGCTACGTACCGCCCCTTCTCCTGCTCCGCCTCTGTCTGAAGCGCCAGCTGAAGGTAACCATCCAGTGAAGTGAGCGGCGTGCGGATATCATGCGACAGACTGGTAATCGCCAGATTCATCTCCTGATTTTTGCGGCTGAACTGTTCTCCCATCGCTTGCTGGCGGCGTAACAGGTTATTGCACTCCCGCACCAGCCTGCCGATCTCCCTTGGCTTCAACTGGGTCGCTACCAGCTTACGGGACTCATGCTCCATAATAAAAGACAGCTGGCTGCTAATCTGACCAACCTGTCTCCGGTAGTTCAGCAGGTACACAGTCTGGGCAATCAGCAGCAGCAGCAGGAGTCCTGCCAGAACAATAAGGATACGATCAACTCCTCTCATATGGTTTTATTATATACGATTGAGAGAGGCTTAATAGTAACACAAAAAGCTACGCTTATACCCAAACTATTTGGGGTAGCGTAGCTTATTTCAATGGCCTTCATCATCCCAGCGCTAACTCATAAACAAATAAAATAATATCTCCGATCTAAACGGTATTGATGTGCTGAGTTCTGGAGATTAATAGAATCGGGTAAAACGGATTGGTACATAGAAGACAGTACTCTGGATTCAAGAGCGAATACCCCCTCCTGATGATTATTAAATAAACTCTTGTGATTCTTTTAGTGTGTTGACTTAAGGAGTTATGGCAATCCGCCATATCCAATTATAAAAATTTATTTATTATTTTTCACACTTATCGTTACAATTTCATTTTTAGCAATTTGAGTATTCTCAATAGGAGATTGGCCAGTTACTATTCCATTCTCTACAAGATAATTATTGGCATCTTCTTTTATGTTTACACGCAAATTAAGATTTTCTAATAGTGTTACGGCTTCTTGCTCAGAAAGCCCTACTAGGAATGGGACATTGGATTTTTTTGGATTTTCTCTGTAAGCAAAAACTATACTAATTGCAATAACTATAACTCCAATAGTAGTTAGCAAATAAACTCTCCTAAATCTCAAGTTAATTTCAAACGATGAAAGTAACCACTTTTTAATCATTTTTAACCTCCTTGAATATTTAGTTCTTATAGGTTTACTCAAATCTCTCCATTACCTTAAAAAGGATTAATTATTATATTTTATCCTATATGCACTCAAAAATGAACCATAAATTTATTTTTTTATTTATTATTGTAATTAAGTTCCATTATATGTAATATATTAATTAGGTAAAAATTAGATGATTATGTATTGAGTGACTACAAAACGCCAGGATTAATCACTAATTTTAATTTACAAAGGAGGAATTATATTGAGGTTTAATTCTAAAAAGCTTTTATTATTTTCAATGATTATTTTAATTCTGGTTTTCCCAAACATGGTATTTGCAAAGGATAACTCTGTTAAATTAACTGAAGAAAAAATTCCAAGTGCAGTTAATGAAATTGTAAAGAATGCAGGCTCTTTCACAGAACCCCTAATAGTTGATTCAGGTCTAGTAGACACAGAAGATAATACAAAAATTTATTTTTATATTTTACCCGTTGATTCGAAAGCTGTTAAATCTTCAAATGATTTTTCAATACAAAGCGTGACCCCTTTAAGCAGTCACACCATTCCACAAGGCGTAAAAATGATTTATTCCAGATCTGATGGTCAGCCGTGGACGGTAGCTACCACTACTCTTGTTAGTATGAGTTTTTCCACTAATCAAACAAGTCCAACAACTATGCAATATGGACATTTCAATACTGACAATGGACAAACTATACAGAGTTTTACTGACACATCTAACTATGCTTATGCCCATTATGCTGGTGCAACTCATATTAGATTCTTTATAACTAATTTATCGGCAGGTTCAGTTATTGTTAGTGGACAAATATCATTCTAAAAACTCAACGCGGTTTGTTTATTACGGTGCTTCAATTTTTATAAGTTTTAATATGACTGCAAGCCCCTCTCCTGAATATCGGAGAGTGGGCTTGTTTTTTGTATTCCAAATTTTATTCGATACAATTACTTGCTCAATAGCTAAAGGGAGTTGAAACAAGCATAAAGAAGTATAGTTTAAACTCTAAGGCTATTTACACACTTATTGAGCTTATGGCGTACGTTGATTCCCCCCTTGCCTACCCTCAACTGAATCTCCCCCTGCTGATCCGTCCGGTAGATCTCAGTATTTGCGTCAGCCAACCGGTCCAACACAACACCGTGCGGATGGCCGTAAAGGTTGTTCACACCGGCTGAGATCACAGCGGCACCGGGCTTCCAGAAGGCCAGCCAGTCAGCGCTGGTGGCTGTTTTGCTGCCGTGATGGGCGACCTTGAGGACGTCGATGGGTCTGCCTTGCCGAATCCCGGATTGCCTTGCGGACCGCAGGATCGCTTCCTCTGCAGCCTGATCCATATCTCCTGTGAAAAGAAAGCTCCGGCCGTTCATCTCCAGCCGGAACACCACCGATTCGTGGTTCTGATCCTCCACTTCCTCTGGCAGGATCTGTCCAGCCGCTCGCGGCTCCGGCCAGAGGAAGTTCAGCCGCGTGGCCTCGTCAGGGGCCAGCGACATGCCCTGCTGCACCGGATACAGCCGGACACCCGTGTCCAATGCGGTCGTCATCAGCTTGGTGTACGGCTCTGTGTCGGCTAATGTTCCGTTGAACAGCAGCGCCGATACCGGCATCCCTTCCAGCACCGCCTGGAGCCCTCCGGCATGGTCCTGATCGCCATGCGTCAGAATAACAGCGTCCAGCCGGTGGATACCCCGCTGCTTCAGGAGCGGCAGCAGCGTCTTCGCCCCGACCTCGAACGGGCTGCGGCGGATGCGCCATTCCTCCCGGTTGCCGAAGCTCACAGTACCGCCGCCGTCCACCAGGATATGCTTTCCACCTGGCGTGGTAATCAGACTGCTGTCCCCCTGACCTATATCCAGGAAGCTGATGGAACCGGAGCCGTCGCGTATAGCCTCAGTGTTATAGCCCTTATAGAGCAGAATGGTCAGGCCTATAGCGCACAGTATCGCTGCGGGATTGCTCCAACGCGTAGCTCCAGTCGGCGGATAGGCTTGAAAGGCCAGCGCGGCTCTTCTGCTGTTCGCAATGGATAGCAAATCTGGCTGGTTGGTGGTGTTTCCACTTTTGCTATTGGCGTTTCTGCCGATCTTCCACCGGCCGTTTCCCGGCGGTTCCGGCCTCTCCAGTTCCGCCAGCGGACGGGTCTCATCATCCATGAACTGGGGAACAAGCCTAGCTTCAGTCCTCCGCTTCAACGCAAGTAAGAGACCGTACAGTAGCCCGTAGTAGAGACAAATCCACAGAAAGGAAGGGGATGCCCAGATCAGCACCCCGGCGGTGAATCTGTTCACCCACTCCACTGCTGCAAAAGTGATATTATTCAGTATCTCTGCAAGCTGTGCCAGCAAAAGTGCTGCTGTATTCCAGATCCGCCCAAGGAGCAGTGCCAGTGTTCCCAGGGGCAGTACCAGGAAGGTGATGAAGGGAACCAGCAGCAGATTGGCAGCAACGGACAACAATGAGAATTGGTTGAAATAATAAATCGTCAGCGGAAACGAGACCAGCTGAGCAATAATCGTTACAGAGAGACTGCTGCCCAGCCAACCCGGTAACCGCCTGAATAGCGGCGCAGCGAGCGGCGTGTACACCATGAGTCCTGCCGTCACCAGAAAAGACAGCTGAAAACTGATACTAAGCAGCAGATAAGGGTTCCAGACCAGCATCATCAGAGCGGATGCAGCCAGAATGTTTAGTCCATCCTTGAGCATGCCCAGTCTTGCCGCCAGCAGGGCAATCATGCTCATGATCCCGGCGCGGATCACGGACGGTCCGGCCCCGGACAGCAGCACATAGACCGGCACCAGCAGCAGGGTCACCGTCAGTGCGGTTTCTCTGGTTAAGCGGCAGCGGCGCAAGAGAACAAGGATCACTCCGACGTACACCGCCACATGCATCCCCGAGATGGCCAGGATATGGGTAAGCCCGAGCTGCGAGAACTGTCTGAAGGTCTCCGGGTCCAGTTCCTTTTGGATACCAATGACGAGGCCCTTCATATAACCCGCATGAGGCTCCTGAAATAAGCGGCTCATTTCTGCACCGAGCACGGATCTTGCCTTATCATTCCAGCGCAGAATAGTGGACGGCTCCCACGAGACTTGGGGGTTAACCGTTACACTGGCTGTTCCCGTTCCTTTGAGCAGCCAGTGAATCTTTTGGGTGAGCAGATAGGCACGGTAGTCGAATCCGCCGAAGTTGCGCGCTATCTGCGGTTGTATCAATTCCCCCTCAATGACCACCCGGTCTCCCCGCTGCCACAAGGCAGCCTCAGCGATCTCACTCTCCTCCTGGAGCTTGATTTGTACAGTTACACGTTCACCTTCAGCCTCCCTCTCCAACGCACGCTCTGCGCCTGTCTTTGCCGTACCACCCGGATTCACTTCGGCCTGCACTTCGCCTTCCGTTCCCGCTGCGGCGGCCAGCTCCCCCTGATGCAGCCTGATCCCGGACAGCTTCACGACAAAATCAACCCGGTCCCCGTCCCGCTCCACCGGAGAAGCGATAACGCCTGCGGCTGTTATATATGCTTCATTCAGTTCGCTCACCGGTTGCCCCAACACCTTAGGCAGCAGACTCACATTGCGTACCTCGCTGTATTCCCAGTATAAGGCTGCCACAATCAGTGCTGTCACCAACACCCCAGCCGTCCTCCAGCGTATTCCGCCGCTCACCGCCCAGACTACAGGCAGCAACAGCAGCCCTGCGAGACAGAATAGCAGACTGCGGCCAGAGAACAAACAACCTGCGGCACTTCCCGCCACCCAGCAAACCGTGAAGCTTAAGAGGGGCCTCCTGTTCATGATCATCTCTCCTTCCTAATTAGCACTAGACACCAAAGAACCCCTGCATACGCATACAAATGCGTGTACAGAGGTTCTTCCCCTGGAGCCCGTCACTATTCTTTTCGCGTCTCGTTCAGCCAACTATGTTCAGCCCGTCAGCCCATCCGTAGGTGCTGCTTATTCAGATACTGAAATCATCGTTTCTTTAGGCGGCTCATAGTTCTCCAGTTGACGGAACACGATGCCTTTGGAGGAGAGCATCGCCTGTACCTTCTCCATGTCTTTCTTGTAAGGACGCAGGTAGACAATCTCCACGATCCCGCTGTTAGCCAGCATATTGGCACAGGTCCAGCAGGGTTCATCCGTCACATAGACTGTACTGCCTTCCCGGTCGCTCCGGTCTGTGAACAGCAGCAGATTCTGCTCGGCATGGATCGTACGGATGCAGCGCTGCTTTTTGACCATTGTCTCTACACCGTCTATCATCTCACGCTCGTATTGCTCAGAGACCATGCAGCCTGCTTCCGAGCAGTCAGGAACGCCCATCGGCGCACCGTTATAGGCCGTACCCAGCAGCTTCTTCCCCTGCACCAGCACCGCGCCGACATGGCGGCGGGGACAGCGCGAACGGGTGGAGACCATGCAGGCAATATCCATGAAGTATGTATCCCAGTTCTTGCGGTAAGCCACAGTCATCAGCAATCTCCACTTTCTCTAAATAGTTGTTCATTATTGTAGCATACCTGGCTGCGTTTTCACTAGGATATTGATAGTACGCAACAACACACATTTCGCCTATCTCTCGCTTAGATCTCCCGCCCGCCCACTTCTACACCTCATTTGTTCATCCGAGAGAGGGGTGTGATTGCACTTCATACAGTAGAAATAGCATTCTCAGCGCCTAAGTAACGTTCTGCTGCACTTCATACAATTGATTCTTTCATTTAGTCTCCAAAAAACCTCTTTTGCAAAATTCTAATGTACGAAGTGCAGCAGATTCAGTTTTCAGGCGGTTTTCGAGCTAATCTAATGTACTGAGTGCAATTGCAGCTTACTGTGCCTCTGTCCATGCTCAGAGTATGGAGCCCGCTAAGTGGAAAAACTACAACTGTTACTGGTAAAAGCGCCGATTGTAAGCTAGTAGTTGGAAAAACGACACTTAATTCGTTACAAATCGCTGATTCAGCGCATTCAGGCTAATTTAGATGCCCTAAATCCACTTACTGTTCGTCAAGGTAGCATTTAAGATTTATTAAGTGGAGGAAATCCAACTGCTTCCCCGACAGACGGGTTGTTCGGAGACGGAGACATTCGGGACGGCGGCCTAAAATGCTACCAGCGGCTTCAGCTTCTCCAGCAGCTTGGGGCCGATGCCCTTCACCTTGCCCAATTCCTTCACGCTGCGGAAGGCACCTTTACTGGTGCGGTAGTCGATAATCGCCTGTGCTTTCTTCTCCCCGATGCCCGGCAGGTCCATGAGGGCTTTGGCATCGGCTGTATTCACATTGATCCGGCCGTCAGCCGCTGCCGGGGCTGCAGTGCCAGCGGCTCCACCAGTTCCAGCTGTTGCAGCCGCCGTTCCACTTGCACCGCCGCTTCCCGCCGCTCCTCCGGGTCCTCCTGAGTCCGCCGCACCCGCACCCGCTATCCCGGCACTCGCCGCTCCAGCGCCATCTGTTCCATCACCGGTGGCCGCACCGCCAACAACTCCGCTACCCGCCTCGCCTCCAACATTCGCGCCAGCAACTCCATTACCAATTACACTCCCGCCAGCTCCTGTGTCCACTGTTGCACCACCCGTGACTGCGTTGCCAGTTACTCCACTACCCGCCATACCGCCACCAGCTATCTCGCCACCTGCCTCTCCACTACCCGCCGCACCTGCAACACTCCAGCCAACTGCCCCGTCCCCCGCCGCACTCCCTCCAGTTACTCCACTCCCCGCCGTACCGCCACCCGATACCTCGCCATCTTCCGCTCTGCTCCCTGCTGCACCAACCGTACTCCCGCCATTAGCCCCGGCGCCTGCGCTGCCACCCTCACCTTCAGCCGCTACACCCAGCGCCTGCGCCATTCCGGCGTTCAGTGTAGACCATCCGGCAATGCCGGCGTCCTGTGCTCTATGGTCTGCGGCCCATACCAGGCCGCCGCCCAGCAGCGCGGCGGTAATGGCGCAGATGATCAATCTTTTATCCATCAGGTTGTCCTCCCTCAATAAATTGGAATTTTATTCAAAACTGTGATGAATACCTGTCATGTGTCCAAGTCTGGCCTGCATACATATAACGAAGAGTATCACTGTAAGCCAGCAGCATAAGAAAGGAGGTACCACAGGATGAAAGTGGGATTTATCGGAACAGGCAGCATGGGAAGTCTGCTGATCGACACCTTCCTTCGGTCGGGAGCCTTTGAGCCATGCGATGTGATGGCCAGCAACCGCAGCCCGGGCAGGCTGATGGAGCTGAAGAAGCTTCATCCCGGAATTACGATATGCTCCGGCAACATCGAAGCCGCCTCGGAGAGCGACCTGGTGTTCCTGTGTGTCAAGCCTTTGCAGTTCAAGCGGGTAACCGATGAGATCGCCCCTTATCTGCGCAGCGACCAGATCGTTGTATCGATTACAAGCCCTGTGCAGCTCTACCATCTGGAATCGGCCCTGCCCTCCAAGGTTGCCAAAATCATTCCCAGCATCACCCATTCCGTCCGAGGCGGGAGCTCGCTGTGCATCTTCGGTAGCCGATTAAATAAAAAAGACAGGCTGCTGCTGCTCCAGTTATTCTCCTGCATTGGTGTTCCTGAGGAAATTCCTGAGAATCATACGCGGATTGCCTCGGATTTCTCCAGCTGCGGTCCGGCCTTTCTGAGCTATTTCCTGGAGCGGTGGATTGAAGCGGCTGTAGAAGCAACCGGCATCGATGAAGCCCTGGTCACCCGGCTGGCGGGTGAGATGCTGCTGGGTACGGGCCAGCTGCTGACCGAAGGCTCGTTCACCCCGCAGGAGCTGCAGGAACGGGTAGCCGTCCGTGGAGGCATTACCGCCCAAGCGCTGAACCATCTGCAGACGAGTCTTGAAGGGGTGTTTGAACGGCTGATTACCACCACACATGACAAGTATGATGAGGATGTGGAAAAGCTCGACGAGCTGTTCGGCCTCGGCAGCATCGCCCAGAGCCGCTTAGACCGTTAAGCCATCCTGCCCCCTGCCTGGCCCTGTCCCTTCCCATTCTGGCAGTCGTCACGCTTCACAGGCCGCCCGAAACCAAGAAAGCCCGCAGCACGGAAACCTCCGTTGCTGCGGGCAGAATTGCGTTCTTCGCTTAACCCACTACGATATTTACCAGCTTGCCGGGAACGGCAATGATTTTGCGTACGGTTTTGCCTTCGACGGCCGCCTTCACATTCGGCAGGGCCAGGGCGTGGTCCTGCATTTCCTGCTGGCCCATATCCGCCGGAATCAGTGCGCGCTGGACGATTTTACCATTGACCTGCACTACAATCTCAACCTCAGCATCTACGGTCAAGGCTTCATCATAGGCCGGCCAGGCGACATAGCTGATGCTTCCTTCATGTCCAAGCAGCTCCCACAGCTCTTCGGCAATATGCGGTGCCAGCGGGGACAGCATCTGCACGAAATGTTCAGCTGCTTCCTTGGACAGGCTCTCCTGCTTGTAGGCATCATTGATGAAGATCATCAACTGGCTGATCGCCGTATTGAAGCGCAGCAGCTCGAAATCCTCCGTGACCTTCTTCAGTGTCTTGTGCCAGGTGCGTTTGAATTCATCCGTACCCCCGCCCTCTGTAATCTTCGCGCTGAGGCTGCCGTCTTCATTCACGAACAGGCGCCATACGCGGGAGAGGAAGCGATGAATGCCTTCTACACCCTTCTCGTTCCAAGGCTTGGTGGCCTCCAGCGGCCCCATGAACATCTCATAGACGCGCAGGGTATCTGCCCCGTAAGCTTCCACGATCTCATCCGGGTTAATGACATTACCGCGCGATTTACTCATCTTCTCGTTGTTGTTCCCCAGGATCATTCCCTGGTTGACCAGCTTGTGGAACGGCTCCTTGGTATCGACTACGCCGATATCATAGAGTACCTTGTGCCAGAAGCGGGCATACAGCAGGTGAAGCACCGCATGCTCGGCTCCGCCGATGTACAGGTCAACCGGCAGCCATTCCTTCTGCTTCTCCGGTGAACACAGCTCCTGGTCGTTGTGCGGATCGATATAACGCAGGTAGTACCAGCAGCTGCCGGCCCATTGCGGCATGGTGTTGGTCTCGCGGCGGGCTTTCATGCCGGTCTCGGGATCAACCGTCTCGACCCACTCGGTCACATTCGCCAGCGGAGATTCCCCGGTGCCCGAAGGCTTGATAGCATCCACATCCGGCAGAACCAGCGGCAGCTGATCCACAGGCACTGTCTTCATCGTGCCGTCTTCCAGGTGCAGAATCGGAATCGGCTCGCCCCAGTAACGCTGGCGGCTGAACAGCCAATCGCGCAGGCGGTAGGTTACTTTGCCCTTACCGCTGCCCTTCTCTTCCAGCCAGGCGATCATCTGAGCCATCGCTTCAGTATTAGACAGACCGTCGAGGAATCCCGAATTGACATGCGGACCGTCGCCGGAGTAGGCTTCTTCTTCGATATTGCCGCCCTGCACCACTTCGATGATGTTCAGGCCGAACTGCTTGGCGAATTCCCAGTCGCGGGCATCATGGCCCGGAACGGCCATAATTGCTCCGGTTCCGTAGCCGGCCAGCACGTAGTCGGCAATCCAGATCGGCACCTGCGCACCGTTCACCGGATTAATCGCATACGCGCCGGTGAATACACCGCTTTTCTCCTTAGCCAGGTCCGTGCGTTCCAGATCGCTCTTGCGGGAAGCCTTGTCGCGGTATTCGGCAACGGCTGCCTTCTGCTCATCCGTGGTGATGGCATCCACCAGCTTATGCTCCGGTGCCAGTACGCAATAGCTTGCTCCGAACAGGGTATCGGGACGGGTAGTGAACACTTCAAGCACAGCCTCATGCCCCTCAATCGCAAAGGTCACCTCAGCACCGGTCGATTTGCCAATCCAGTTGCGCTGCATATCCTTGATACTCTCTTCCCAGTCCAGCTCCTCCAGATCCTCCAGCAGGCGGTCGGCGTATTCGGTAATCTTCAGAATCCACTGGCGCATCGGTCTGCGGACCACGGGATGGCCGCCGCGCTCGCTTTTGCCGTCGATGACTTCTTCATTCGCCAGAACGGTTCCCAGCGCCTCGCACCAGTTCACCGATACTTCGGCCACATAAGCCAGTCCACGATTGTACAGCTGGATGAAAATCCACTGCGTCCACTTGTAGTACCCCGGATCTGTCGTACTGATCTCGCGGTCCCAGTCGTAGGAGAAGCCCAGCGACTTGATCTGGCGGCGGAAATTGTCAATGTTCTTGAAGGTAATGTCACGCGGATGCTGGCCGGTATCCATTGCATACTGCTCTGCCGGAAGTCCGAAGGCATCCCAGCCCATCGGGTGCAGCACGTTGTAGCCGCGCATCCGTTTGAAGCGGGACACGATGTCGGTGGCGGTATAGCCTTCCGGGTGGCCTACGTGCAGTCCTGCGCCGGAAGGATACGGGAACATATCCAGGGCGTAGAATTTCGGCTTGCCTGATTCTTCACTTGTCTTAAAGGTCTTGTTCTCGTCCCAGAATTTCTGCCATTTCGGCTCGATGGTCTGGGCGCGGTATCCAATATTGTCGCTCATCTTGTGCTCCTCCTTGGAGTGTTGCTGTATTAGGTAACTCTATTGTAAAAAAATACTGTAAATAAGGGTCACTGCAGAAAGTTTTGGGCTTCCGCCCGCTGTTATACTCGGATTTCTGATTATAAGCTTCAAGGTAGAAATCCGAGTATAAAGGCGGCCACTAACGTTGCTACAGCTCCAAAATTTCTTTCCGTTCCTTTATATTTACATAAAATCTGTAATAACCAATTCACTTGCCCAGTGCAACAGCAAAGCCCAAGAGCCGCCCATGCTTCGCCGGGCCGGGAGCCGGAGCGAGTCAACATATTCGCTCCTACGCCGTTCCCCCAGGTTAACCACAAAAAAACCTCCCATCCCTAGCGTATAATCGCTAGGGACGAGAGGTATGAATTCCCGTGGTACCACCCTAGTTAGCGGCGGACATTCTTTGTCCGGCACTCACTTTGACACCCTGTATCGGGGGTGAGGCGACGGCGGTTCACTCGCCGGTCCCTCTAAGGAACCTGCGGCTCGCGCCATTACTCGGAGGTGAGTTCACTGCGGTCCGTTAACCGGCTCGCACCTGGGGTGCCGGCTCTCTGCAATAACGGTCTCACGAATTAATACTCCTCTTCATCGCACTGCTATGAATGACTCTTCTTATCGTAATATTCACCACATTATAACCAAAAGATACATGTACCGTCAATCCTTTCACCCGAAGTAGCCGCAGGTCCCCCTGTTCCTGCATGTAACGGGATGAATTACGGCTGCTTTATGCCGGCCTTCTGCGGATATAATAGCCGATGATATGCTGAATGACCACCTTCGCGGCGGCGAAGAAAGGGACGGCCAGAATCAGTCCGATCATTCCGGCGATCTCCCCGCCGACCAGCAGCGCGAAGATGATCAGCAGCGGATGCAGATGCAGCTTCCGTCCTACAACCTGCGGAGAGATCACGTTGCTCTCCAGCATTTGGCACAGGGTATTCACCACCGCTACCAGCAGGACAAGGCGCCACGACAAGGTTGTGGCCATTATAATGGCCGGGGCCGCCCCCAGAAACGGACCCATATAAGGAATAATGTTGAATACCGCGACAACACAGGCGAACAACAGCGCATAAGGCATGCCGATAATCGCGTAGCCGATATAAGCGAGCACGCCGATGATGATACAGACGAGAAACTGCCCGCGGATATAGTTGCCGAGCGCTTCATCAATGTCTTTTAACAGCATCACAATCGACTTGCGGCGCGAACGGGGCAGACAGGATACCACCATCCGTTCGAATACCTCGAAGTCCTTCAGAATATAGAACACGAGAAAAGGCACAATGAATGCGTTGAACAGCACGCCAATGGTCGAAGCGATATTATTAAGGAAGTGGGAGATGCCTTCGGCCAGGCGGTTCTCCAGCTGATAGAACCAGTTATTCATTCCCGTCTCCACCCCGGGCGGAATCAGTCTGGAATTCATGCCCTTCATCAGCCCCTGCGCGTGCAGCGTCATCTCCGGCAAATGCTCGTTAAGCTCCTCCAGCTGTTCAATGAACATCGGGATCAGATTGATCAGAATCACCGCAAGCGAGGTCAGGAACACCGCATAGATCAGCAGGACGGCTACGCTGCGCGGCATTTTTCTCCGGGAGAGCATAGTGACCACCGGATTCAATACATATGAGATAATCATGGCGGCCAGGAACGGGGCCAGAATCGCTTTTAGAAACAGGAATACCCCATTCAGCATCGGACGGAGCAGCCAGACGAAATATAGAATAATCAGTGAGAGCAGCACGCCGATCATCCAGCGGAGCCATTTACTGCGGAACCACTCCTCCATAATCTCCCTCCTGAACGTGTACAGCCCTTAACCATCATGCATATTAGTATGTGTGGGAGGGGAATGAAATACTCCGCTCTGCAAAAAATTGGTTTTTTGTTATTTTAGTTCGCAGGTTGGTATAGTGGCCGGGTTCAAGGTTCGCTACAATCATAGTGTAAAGCGCTTACATTATTGAGGAGGGTATTGTATATGAGGAGAACGCTACACAAGCTATTCGGTGCAGGGATGACCCTGCTGCTTGCCGGTCTGCTGACAGGAGCTCCGTCCGTTTCGGCGGCCACCATCTTTGATGAGCCACTGACCTACTTCAACCCAGCAACCTGGCAAAAAGCAGACGGCTACTCGAATGGCTCCATGTTCAACTGTACCTGGCGTGCGAATAACATCTCTTTCACCAGTGGCGGACAGCTTCGTCTGGCCCTGACCAGTCCCAGCAATAATAAATTTGACGGCGCGGAGTACCGCTCTGTGTACAAGTACGGCTACGGCAAATACGAGGTCAGTATGAAGCCGGCCAAGAACAGCGGGATTGTCTCCTCCTTCTTCACCTACACCGGGCCTTCAGACGGCACGCCTTGGGACGAGATCGATATTGAGTTCCTCGGCAAGGACACCACCAAGGTCCAGTTCAACTATTACACCAATGGTGTTGGCGGTCATGAGCAGATTGTCAATCTTGGCTTCGATGCTTCCCAGAGCTATCATACGTACGCCTTCGACTGGCAGCCGGGTTATATTAAATGGTATGTAGACGGGGTCTTGAAGCATACGGCCACCAGCAACATCCCCTCCCGGCCCGGTAAAATCATGATGAACCTCTGGAACGGAATCGGTGTGGATTCCTGGCTCGGTTCCTATAACGGAGCAAACCCGCTGTACGCCTATTACGATTGGCTGAAATTCACAGGCAACTAACTTGCAGGCAGGAGATGGACCCCGGCGGTGCGCAAGCGGCATCCGCCGGGGTCCTTTTGTCTATGCGGACCATGGCGGCTCATCTTCAATATTTGTTATTCCAATCGCCACATTGGTATGGCGGCTGCTGCCGTCCTTCTGTACGATATATAGCAAGAATACAGCACAGGAGGAACAGATTCGGGTGGGGCCGCCGCCAGGCAAATAGGCAGAAGCACCCAAGCGTGTCTACGACAAGAAACCGCCTTATTATAGAGGCGGTTTCTTGTCCCTGCGGTATTTAGCGGCTGCTGCGGTCCCAGGCATTGACCTCCATGGTTTCGGTAAGTCCGCCGTAGGTGTTCCACTTGTGCACGAATTCGTCGAATTCTTCAAGCGGGCTGTCCGCGAAGATGATTTTGATGAAGCTTTTCTGCTCCAGCTTCTTCAGCAGCTCGCCGTCGCGCTTCATCGTCGCTGTCGGAGGTCCCGTGAACTGCTCCTTGCGGGAAGCCTCCTTCTGGCCCAGCAGCACAGGGGCAATGTCCTTCGGGATCTCCCGGATGACCCCGGAGGGGATCCGGGCCCCGTCGAAGGTTAGCGTGTACGAGGCTACCCGGATGCCGCCCAGCGGCAGCGCGGAAGATTGGGCGCTCGGCTGATCCCCCGCCATGGACCAGTCATAGCCCTCCGCAAGGCCATGGGCGAACTCGCCGGTCGAGGTAGCATATGAATCGAACAAATAATTCTGATACGTAAAAAAGATTTCAGGGTGCTTCATCTGCTTGTTAATCAGAATGGCACCATTGACAGGCAGGGTCCCTCTTCTCATGGTGAGCCCACCTGGCCCCGAAGGGATGGCAATTGCCCGGATGTGCGCCTCAGCGTCACTATTGGTCAGGGAGGACAGCGGCCAGCCGCGCATCCAGTAGGGTCCGGCAATGATGCCTGCCTTGCCGGAGATGAACTGGTTCGCTGCTCCCTCTTCGTCCAGCCAAGCGCTGTCAGCGCTCAGATAACCGCGCTGTACCCATTGCTTCATGAGCTGGACAGCCTTTCTTGCCCCGGGCTGGATGGAGCCGTATTCCAGAGTGCCGTCACTCCGGCGGTTCCACTGCTCAGGAACCGTACCGTAGGCGCCGAACACCCAGCTGCTGTCTCCCATCCAAGTGCTGGGGCCGTTGCGGAATCCGACCGACAGGCCGTAGGTATCCTTGATCCCGTTGCCGTCCGGGTCCCGGTTGACGAAGGCATCCATGACCTGCTCCAGCTCATCCAGGGTCTGCGGGGCTTTCAGATGAAGCTTGTCCAGCCAATCCTGGCGGACCCAGAGCAGCGGATCGGAGTTATATTCATAATCCATAATGGGAATGGCATACCTGTGCGCGCCGCGCATGAAGGGGTTCCATGCCGAAGCATCCTCGGCAACAGCCTTCTTCCACACCTCGGACGCATGCTGCTCGAACAGGTCGCCGACTTCCATGAATTGCCCTGAATCAATCAGCTCCTGGATAATAGCGGCATCTCTGGTCGTTACGATGTCGGGCATATTGCCTTTGGCCAGCTCCAGCCTCAGCTTGTTGGCGTAGGTCTCTGAGGTGCCGGAGATCGTCCAGAGATAACGGATGCGGATGCCCAGCCGCTTCTCGGCCCAGGCCGTATGTACGTTATGCTCCAGGCTCTCCCCTTTGATAAAGTTCAGATTGGGGTTCACGGAGCCTACGGTATACAGGTCTACCGGAGGATCATATTTGCCTTCCTTAACATCGAAGTAAGGGGCTGTACTCTGCGGTGAAGCGGGCGGCTGACTATATTCGGTGCTGTCCCAGGAGCAGCCCGACAACATCAGGAGCAGCAGGAACAGCGGTGAACGGACTTTCATGTAACCACCTGCTTTTCGTAGAGTTCATAATCTTATGATACACTTCTCCATATTACAGCAAATGTCTTGCAAAGGATGATCTTTATGGTGGCATGGCGTCCCAACCTGTTCATTAAAATGGTGGCAATCCTGCTCTCGCTGATTGCCGCCACACTCTTATTCTACGGATCATCCTACCGTAAGGATGTCGGAGTCATTACAAGTCAGATCAAAACCACAGACCTGAATCATCTGGAATTTCTGACCCAGCAGATGGATAACAACATCAACCAGCTGGCGGGCAGCATGTATGCCCTGCAGCGAGACCCCACCATCCGTGATTATGAGCAGATTACGCAGCTGGGCCATCTTATTGATCCCGCCCAGACGATTATGACGGTGCTTGAGAAGCTGTCCCTCCAGACCAGCTCCAGTACGTGGGAGAACCGGATTGTCTTGTACAAGCCCTTCAGCGGGGAGACCTTGGGCTCGGATTCCTCGCTGTCCTTCGATGTCTCTGTCCTGCACAAACTGCTCCCGGCGGGCTGGGAGTATATCTCAGAGGATCGGGCCGGTGCGGAGGCAGGCTTCCGGCTGCTCTTATCGGACCCTGCCCAGGCAACAAGCCGGCCGCGCGAGGCGCAGCTGCTGATGTCCATGTATTTACCGGTCTCCAATATTGAACGGATGTTCGATGCCTACCAGTCGCAGAACACGGGAGACACCTTCCTGTACCATCCGTCATTCGGCGTCATCCTCTCGCGGAGTTCGGACCGGCAGATGGCGGAGCAGGTCACCGCGGCACTGAATATCACGGCCGGGAAGAGTACCTCCGACATCTTCGATCTTAAGCAGGGCAGCTTCCTGGTCAGCTCGGTGCCCTCCTCGGCCATCGACTGGCAGGTCGTGCATTATTCACCGCTGAAGGAGATTCTTGAGCCGATCCGCAGCAGCCGTTCTTCCTTCCTGACAGGATCGGCTATCCTGCTGGTGATGAGCCTGCTTTTCTCCTTGCAGCTCTACCGCCAGGTGCAGCGTCCGGTGAGCCTTCTGCTGCGTTCGCTCAACCGGATGAAGGAAGGGCGCTGGTCTACCCGTATCCATACCCGGACCAACCCGGAGTTCACGCTGCTTAATGAAGAATTTAATGACATGGCCGAGAAAATTCAGTCGCTGATCGAGCAGGTCTATCTGGAGCAGCTCCGGGCCAAGGATGCCCATCTGAAGCAGCTTCAATCACAGATCAATCCGCATTTCCTGTACAACTGCCTGTTCTTCATCAAGAGCAAGGCCGCCATAGGAGATACCGAGTCCGTGGAGGCGATGGCACTCAGCTTAGGCGAATATTACCGCTATATCACCAGGGTCGATCATTCCCTCACCACCCTTCAGGATGAGCTGAAGCTGCTGGAGAATTACCTGAAGATCCAGAACCTGCGGAAGCAGCGTATCTGCTACGAGATGGATATGGAGAGCGAACTGCTGGACCTGCACATTCCGCGGCTGCTGATTCAGCCGCTAGTAGAGAATAGTATCATTCATGGCATTGAGCGAAAAATCGGCCCGGGCTCCATCCGGATCACCGGCCGCCATACCGAGGAAGCCATTCTCATTACCGTCGAGGACAACGGCGCCGGGATGACAGAGGAAGCCATTGCCGCACTTCAGGCGCGTATCAACGAAACTACGCGTGAGGATGGAGGCTGCGGGCTATGGAATGTCCAGCAGCGTCTCAAATTACATTACGGCGAGGCTTCCGGCCTGATGATTGCCCCTTCACCGGAAGGCGGTCTAATAACAACTCTCCGTATGGAGAAGAAAGAGGAACCTGATGCACCAAATTCTATTGGTTGACGATGAACCCTATGTGGTCGATGATCTGTCCATTTCGATTCCCTGGGCGGAGATGGGCTTCGGACAGGTCCACAAGGCTTATTCCGGGTATGAGGCGCTGGAGCTGCTCCAGCGTCATCCCATCGATATTGTAGTCACAGATATCAATATGCCGGAGCTGTCCGGCACCGAGCTGATTGCCGCCATCCGCAAGCGCTGGAAGCATATCCGGGTGGTCATGCTGACCGGCTATGCGGAGTTTGAATATGCCCGCAAGGCCATTGAGGAGCAGGCCAGTGCCTATCTGCTTAAGCCGATAGCCAATGACCAGCTGATCGCCGTCATCGGTAAGCTGCAGGAGAAGCTGCGCAGTGACTGGGAGGCCTGGTCCTCCCACCAGCGGACGATGCAGACCTTCCGCGAGCATCTGCCCATTCTGCGGGACCGCCTGCTCGGGGAGCTGCTGCAGGGACGGAAGCTGCCCGGGCCGCAGCTTCAGGAGCGGCTGGACCAGTTCGACCTGCCGTTCAGGGCCGGACAGCCGGTCTGTCTGGCCGTGGTCCGTCCCGAGGAATTCTTCCGCCGCCAGGATATGCACAGCATGCTGCTGTTTGAATATGCAATCATTAATATCGCCCAGGAGCTGTTCCAGGACCGGTTCCTGATCTGGTCCTGCAAGGATGTGCATGACTATCTCGTATTCCTGCTGCAGCCCAGGGAGGATCTTGAACATGGCGGCAATCCGGGAAATGAGGTGGCCCAGGCTGCCTATCAGCTGCAGAATCATGTCAGTACCCTGATGGGAGGCGGCCTGTCCGTGGTGACCACCGGCTGGGGAGACTTCCCGGATCAGGTCTACACTCTCTATCAATCCGCCATCTCGGCCATCCGCCAGCATATCGGGAGCGAGACCGGCATCTATCTCGATACTACGGATAACAGCAGCTCCCAGCCCGTGGAGATTCTCCAGCCGCTGTATGAGCCTCCGCTGCTGTTCCACATGTTCGAAGCGAACAACTGGCAGGGCATTGAAGATAAGCTGAACGCTATCGTATCGGAGCTGATCCACAGTCCCGAGCGGTCACTGGAGCATATCCAGGAAGCCCGTCTGCACTTGGAGACGGCCTTCTATTACTTTGCCCACAAGAATAACAAGCTGCTGAGCGAGATTGTCGGCAATCCGCTGCTGGAGCAGGCTCCCTTTCAGACGCCGGACAAGCTGCGGGAGTGGGCCATGGAGGTTATCCTTCTGCTGAGAGAGCATACGGATTCCGAACGGCGGAACAGCCGGACCGTGCTGATCCGCAAGGTACATGAGTATATCAACCGCAATCTGCACTATGTCTCCCTACAGGCCATCGCCGACCATGTCCAGATGCATCCGGTCTATCTCTCCAAAATGTACAAGCTGGAGACCGGCAAGCGGATCAGCGACTACATCAGTCAGGTAAAGATGGAAAAAGCGGCGTATCTGCTTATCCATACGCCGCTCAAAATTTATGAAGTTTCCTCGGAGCTCGGGTACTCCAACGCCCACTATTTCATCAAGCTCTTCAAGGAATATGCGGGGATGACCCCGCATGAATACCGTGACCGGGCGCTGTAATTCCGTCAGCCTGCGAAGGTAAGCTCTACCTCATGGGCGAAGCCGTCATCTACGGCCGGTACCAAGCCGTCCTCCAGTACCCGGCCGTCCAGCATCAGGCGGGCCGCCCCATCCTGCATGCGGTGGAAGCCCTCCGGCTTACGGACCTGAATCCTGTAGGAGGAGCTGCCAAGCTTCAAGGTGTAGGTAAGCTCCGTCTGCTCTTCCCGCAGCACCGGACTCAGGGCTATGCCCTGCTCCGTATATTCAATACCCAGCGCTTCCATCAGCGAGAGGGTGAGCCAGGTCGAGGTGCCGCTAAGCATCGGACCGATGTTCTCACCAGTCTCGCTGTTGTTGTATTGGGTGCAGAACCGCGGATTCCCGCAGACGGCAAACGGATCATCCATCGTCTTGAACGGCATAATCCGGTCCAGCAGCCAGTAACCCAGGCGGCAGAGCTCTGCTGCCAGATCCGGGCTGGATACTTCCTTGGCCCCCTTGAACATAGCCGCAGCAGCCATCATGCAGGCATGCTTGAATACGCCGCCGTTCTCACGGTCACCCGGGAAGTATTCATCCGATGCCGTGTGCGTGGATACCCGGCCCAGCGCCACCGGCGAGACCAGCTTCATGCCGTAAGGCGTCATCAGATGCGCCTTCATGGTGTCCAGCATCACCGCGATCTGATCCTCATCTGCACAGCCCGCCAGAATGCTCCAGCTGAACGAATTCAGGAAGTACGAGCCGTCCTTCGCCGGATCGGAGGACATCCCGTCCCCGGCAGCGCCGAGATACGTGTATTCTCCGTTCGCATAGCGGTTGAACAGCACACGGGCGAAGAAATCCCCCTTCCAGGCATGCTCCTGGATGCGTGCGCGCAGCTTGACTCCGAAGCCGGTCAGCTCATCTGCATACGCCTGCTCGCCTTTGCGGGCGGCCAGGGCGGACAATTCATCGACCGCCACCTTCAGCAGGAAGGCATTCATGACGCTCTCGGAATAATCACTCTCCAGCGAATCCCCGAAGACACCGCCAGCCTCCAGCTGCTTCCGGTAGAGTGCTTCCTTGGCCGGGCCGTTCAGGTAGGTGTCATCGAGCTTCAGACAGTCGTTCCAGTCTGCGAAGTCGAGCAGCGGCAGGCCGTGGCGTCCGATCGAAATCTGTCCGGAATAGACAATAATGGCCTTCAGGGTCTCGAATACCGGCCGTTCTGTGTCCGTGCCTGCTACCGGACAAGACTCATCGAGGAACTCCGAATCTCCGGTCAGCATGACATAACGGTAGACAGCCTGGATCAGCCATAGCGCATCATCGGACCATTTGCCCGGCTCTTTGCCGGCCCAGAAGAAATTGTGATACGCATACCCCAGCTCGAAGACCATGCTGGTCCATTCTTTCAGCAGGCTCTTGACGAGGCCGCCCCGGCCCATCCCGACGAAATAATACATCGAGGCATACATATCCTGAATTTCACGGAAGCCGATCTCCCGGTAGCCCTTCTGGGTCTGACAGAAGGAACGGGAGACAAAGCTCTGGTAGAGCACCTGAAAAGGCAGATTACGGTTCACGAACTGGTCGAAATCCGCGTCCCCGGAGGATACCTGCAGGAACCTGGAGTAATTCCGCACGAACTTCAGGGATTGCGCCAAGGCTTCTTCCGCCGAGCTGCGGCTTGTGAAGCGGGCGATCAGCGCACCTACCTCTTCCTCCAGCACCGTATCGCTCCAGGATGCACCGCTCTTGTCGGAGACAAGGCCCGTCAGCTGGTCAACTGCTGCCGTGGCTCCGGCAGCAACCTGAATCTCCCCCGCTACCGCGAAGAAGCCCGGCCCCTTGCGGTGCAGAATGCTGCTTAGCTTCAGCGCGCCGGATGGGCGGTGAAGCGAGCCGGTGCCGACGAACTCATTGTAGCTGACGCAATATTCGCGGGGCAGCACCGGTCCGTCTTCCCCGTGGATGATCATCGTGTGGAAGCGCAGATCATGACGCCCGCCTTCCGGGTAGTAGTCAGGGCTGATTGCAGCCACGGCACCATCAGCGTCCTGCAATACGCCGCCTTGCATAATAACATTGCTATACAGCACATCCTCGAACAGAGCGCCCGGTGCTGCCGAACCGAACATGCCCGTGTACACCAGACGAAGCTGGCGGCTGCTCTCTCCATGGTTCGTAATCGTAACGCGCTGCATCTCGGTCGCCAGCGGCAGACCCTCAGCATGCGGCAGAATGAAGATGGTGCGCGTAATCTCAAGTCCGCCGGACAGGCGGTACGTGATGATGGTTACATTCTGTGAATGGCGGCAGACCGCCGATTCAATGCCTTCTCCGCCCGGATCAGCGGAATAGAAGATCTGCTTCCCGTCCTCGAACAGATAGAATTGACGGTTGGCCGGGAAGCCGTTCTCCTCCTGGCGCATATCCCAGCGGGTCGCCAGCACCTGGGTAGCCGCATGGGAACGGAAGCTGCCGCCGCCAAGGCGGTCTACCACGCTCTTCGGTGTAGTCTGGAGCGGATGAGGGAACTCCAGCCGGTTGCCCAGCAGCAGATTGACCGCGAAGTGCGGACCCGGAACGGGGGAACGCAGGTCAATCACATGCTCGCCTTCAGCGTTAAGGGCACCAGCCCAGCCCGGTGCAGCCTGAAGCTGCGCCAGTGCCGCGCTTGCAGCCGCCTCCGGTATAGCTATTGCCTGTTCCTGTCTTCCGGCATGGCGGATATGCAGGGATAGCTCCGTACCTGTATCATTCACGGTGAACAGCGCCGATGCGCCAGTCTCCTTCGGCAGCAGCGCTGCCACCTCCGGGAGCTTAAGCAGCTCCTGAATGGCAGGCAGCCGAAGCGGAAGGCCCGCTACGCCAACAGCTCCGATGCACTGGGAATCCGTGAAGACGGCGCTTAGCTGGCCGGCTGCGTCTATCCGGTCTGCGAATGCCTGTCTCAGGATATCCTCAGGCGAAGCAGCCGCTGCTCTTGCGGTATTGAATTTCAGCATCATGAATGGTTCTCCTCTTTTCCTGTTTTCTATTGGATGATACTCATTCCCTGTTATGTATACTCATTGGGCCGAAGAATTGGGGAAGGTTCTGGACAAGCATGAAGAACGGTTGCCCGTTCTCCATGTAATGATTATAGAAGTGTATGCGGCCAGTCTAAATACCAAATCGTAAGCCTGAATAACAAAATCCAAAGCATGTTCAAGGTGCTTAAGGTGCAGCTGCTGTCCCGTTATTCGTGAGCACAATATCATCCACATCCACCGTCAGATGCCCGGTGCCGCCATCCTTGATATCCCCCAGCTCGAAGGAAATGCGGCCGATGGAGGTGCTGCCTCCGGCAACATCGAATTCTACGGTATATTCCTGATATTCACTGCCCAGATCAACAATTTTGCTCGTATACCCGTGCCAGTTGTAATTGTCTGCTACATCCAGCCAGCCGATGCTGATATTCATTTTGCGTTCAGCCGATGCCTTGGCCTTGAAGGTAAGTGTATAATGATTGCCTTCGTTGTAAGCGACTCCCTCATAAAAGACCTGCCGGTCCCAGGTGTTCGTGCCGGTGGAGCCCACCTTGATCTGCAGCGCTCCATCCACATTGTCAATGGCTAACTCCCCGTTGTCAGAGGAGTAGCTGCTCCAGCCCTTAAGCGGCTCTGAGAAGTCCCCGTTCGGAATCAGATTCTCCCCGTAAGCCTCACCATCCAGCACCGGGCTTACCTGAAGCAAGGAGATATGGCTCAGGTT
Organism: Paenibacillus sp. FSL R7-0128; assembly: GCF_038002245.1. Classification (NCBI taxonomy): domain Bacteria; kingdom Bacillati; phylum Bacillota; class Bacilli; order Caryophanales; family Paenibacillaceae; genus Paenibacillus; species Paenibacillus sp. FSL R7-0128. The sequence continues at coordinate 5,847,359 of NZ_JBBOCD010000001.1, forward strand.
GACCATATGCGCTCCCAGCTCTTCGGTGATCTTGCCCAGACTGAACTGGAGCACCGCTGCGGGATCCGTTGCCGGGGCAGTGAACAAATATTCATAGTGTCCGCCGTCTTGGCTGAGTCTCAGCTCCTGTTCCAGATAAGGAGTCCAGTTGCCATCCTCAGTCCCGTCATGCTGAACCAGCGCTTTAATATCCCGGCCTACCGAAGCATCCGCATCGAAGCGCAGCAGATATTTCTTGCCCTGCTCTACCGGGATGCCCGCTTGCTTCACCTGTGCATGCCAAGCCTCCGTTCCAGTTCCGCCGAGGCTAACCTGCAGTTCTCCATACACAGCCTTCATTACAGTGCTCTTCCCCGGGTCATTGTCATCCCAGTCCTTCTTGTATAGCGTCCAGTTGTCGGTGGAAGCGTCCTTGAAGCTGCCGTTCACCACCAGCTCGCGGGACAGATCCAGCCAGGCCAGATTGTAGCCGCTGCCGCCAAGACGGATGTAATAGCTTCCCGCAGGCAACTCCAGTGGTGCTCCAACGATCGCCCGGTAGGACTGAAGCCCTCCGGTATCGCCTACTGCCGTGCTGTAGACAGATTCCGTCACCACCTTCTGCTTGCCGGCATCCAATACGGACAGGGTAAGCTCCGAATCCGCGCGCACACTGGATACGCGGGTTACCGGAACAATGCTGCCTGCCTGTGGCAGTACCACCTTGTATTCCACATAGTCGCCCTTATCCATATCCGTGATATCCTTGCCGCCTTCACCGCTCGGAATCAGGCCGGTTCCTGAGGCTCTCCAGAACTGGTCTCCGCGCAGATGCAGGTAGTTAGTGAGCACTGGCGGATCGGTCATCCGTACCAGACGCACATTGTCAAGCTCGGTCTGTCCCACAGCCGCGCCGAGAAGGAACGATAATGCAGCTTCCGTGCCGGACCCGCCGGACAGCTCAATTTCTGCTGTATAGCTCTTCCACTCCGGTGTCAACGTGAAGATGGTTCCGTCAGGATAGACCGTCTGTCCACCGCTGCTTGCCAGCTTGATGCCAAGCGGCTGCGCCTCGGACGATCTCGCATCGAAGGCAAGCTGGTAGACGGCTGCCGCCGACACAGGAATCCCTGCCTGGGTCAGCGTCACATCCTCCGGCGATCCTCCGGCCTTCTGCACGTCCGCCCGGAATTCCCGCTTCATCATCGGCAGGGCAAGTGTATTGGTTACACTGGCCTTCGCCGCTGCTTCCGAGCCCTGCCTAACGGCAAAGCTCCAATATCCGAGCCGCGCTTCTTCCAGATCGAAGCCTCCGTTATAGATCAGGTTGCCGTCAGCAAGCGGGGTGCGTACTACCGGCGGTGCTTCTGTCTCTACCACTCTTACATTCGCGAAGTAGGCGGAAATGTTGTTCAGACCCAGATTGAATTCAAAGCGGGCATTATTGTCCGAAGCCTTGGCCATTGTGAAGCTGTACTCATACGGCTGCCAGTCCGGTGTAAGCTGGAAATTGCGCTCCCCGGAGTAAGCCGTCCATCCGCCGCCGAATTCGGTCAGCTTGCTCATCAGCGGCCGGGCTGCATCCGCTTTGGCATCGAAGGTTACCTTATAGGCTTTGCCCCGCTCCAGCAGCAGCGGCTTCTGCGCAAGCTGAATGGAATAATTCTGTTTGCCGGCCTCATGGACGGCAACCTTCACCGCCTTGCCCTTATCCTGATCATCAATGACGGAGGCTGTTCCGCTCCCGCCTTCATTCTCAATTAATTCCCAATATTCCGGCTGACCCTGGGCTGCTACAGTACCCTTGAAGTCCCCGTTGTAGATCTGATTCCCGTCTGCCAGGGCAGGACGCTGCGGGGCCGAGTGCCCCGGATCGATCGGCCGCTTGCCTGTTACGTCCGGCCATTGGTCCAGGTTCTTGTACTTGTAGACCCTTACATAGTCCACATACATCTTATCCGACTTGAAGTCGGCCTTCGGATCACCCGGCCAATCGCCGCCCACGGCCAGATTCAGAATCATATAGAACGGCCGGTCAAACGGAGCAGGGTACGTATAGTAATCCGGCTGGCCTTTGGCCATCGTTCCCCAGTCTTTGGTTTCAAAATACATTTCATCGTCCACATAATACCGGATCAGGCCCGGAAGCCATTCCAGCGTGAAGTTGTGATAATCATCCGCGAAGGTCTGGCCCTCCGGCAGTACATAGGTTTTGGTCTGGGATGCGTGCGGAATGTCGTAGTGAATCGAGCCATGGACCGTTCTTGGATAGAGATCCGCCTCTGCCTTGCCGGCAACCGGTCCCGTCAATTCCATAATGTCCATCTCGCCGCTTCCCGGCCAAGGTCCATACTGCGTCTCGTCATCGGTTGGCATCATCCAGATGGCTGGCCACATGCCCTGCTGAACCGGCAGCTTGGCCCGCACGGTAAATTTGCCGTAGGTCCAGTCGCCCTTCATCTTCGAGGTCAGCTTGGCTGAAGTATAATTCTTCCCGCCGTAAGCCTGCTTCCGGGCTTCCAGCTCCAGTACGCTCTGCCCGCTCTCTGTCGTAAGCGAAGCGTTGTCCGGGTGATAATATTCCAGCTCGTTATTGTACACCGTGCCGGTATCCTGTACATTCCATTTGCCCTCATCAATGGCCTGGCCGTCGAATTCGTCATTCCACACCAGCTCCCATGGATTGTTCTGGGTTGGCGGAGTCGGGGCCAGCGTCGGGGTTGGTGTGGCAGCAGGCGTCGCTGTCGGCACCGGCGTCGCTGGTGAAGGTGTTGAGCTTGGCGCTGGTGTGACACCGCCTGCACTTCCGCCGCCCGCTTGGGCCGGGGCAGTGGTAGCCTTGGCACTTGCCTGCGCTGTAGCTCCCGTGCCGGACAAGTCCCGAATCGTCTCGCCGGACTTGAGTGCCTGGCCGTTGAGCAGCACACGATCTGCCTGGTTCTCAAGCCGGCCGATCTGCCCCCGGCTCACGATCTCTGATCCTGCAGCGCCTGCGCCGATGAGCACAGTCTCTGCGCGTGAGCCCGCTCCGATCTCCACCTTCGCCGGCTTAAGCAATTCAATGCGCGCTGCGGTGCTGCCATCCTCCAGTACCATCCTTACCAGGGTGGTAAGCTTATTCAGCTTGATCTGTCCCAGGGTAGATTGGCGGAACACCACCGAATGTTCACCGCCTCCTGAGATATGTGCTGTTCCCTGCACCTTAATGCCCGAGAACGAGACTTCCCCTTCCCCTGCTCCGGCTGTGACGTAGAGATTGCCGCTGACCGGGCCGCCTTCGAGCTGCACATTCGCCCGGTTGACAATCACATTGCCGGACACGGCTCCAAGCTTCTGGCTTCCCTCGCCTGAGCTGATCCACCCGACCATCCGGCTCAGCAGCTCGGCCAGCTCGGCCCGGGTCATCTGCGCCTTGGGATTCAGCTTGCCGTCCGCATCGCCGCGCAGGTAACCGGCGTCCAGCATGGCACTCACGGCTTCCCGGGCATAGCCGCTGACCACTGCCGCATCTGACTGTGCAGCCAGCGCACCCGGGGAGCCCGCCTCCAGCGTGAACGCCCGGCTCAGCATGGTTACAGCTTCCTGGCGGGTGACCGCCGATCCCGGCTGGAACCGGCCGTCCGCGTAGCCTTGAATAACGCCTGCGGCATTCACGCGGCTTACATCCTTGCCATACCAGGAAGAAGCGCTTACATCACTGAATACAGTGCTGCCCGAATCCGAATAACGGAACACGCGGCTGATGATGGCGGCCATCTCTGCCCGTGAGACCGCTTGTCCCGGTCTGAATTGTCCTGCCTCGTCCCCTTGCAGAATTCCTGCGGCTGACAGCCTGTTCACTGCAGCCGACGCCCAGTGCTGCTTCATATCGGTGAACCCTGCCGCCCGGGCTGCATCTGCCTGTCCTGTACTTGCAGACAGCCTGTCTGCGTCTTTCCCGTTATCTGCCTGCACTATTCCTGTAGTTCCCGGAAGCTGAATTCCTGACAGCAGCAATCCGGCAATCAGAAGCTTCGATATTCCTTTGCGGTACATCTGAACATTCCCCCTCGTGTAGAACCTTGTTGAATTCTGGCCCCGTGCCAGTCGATTTCAGTATAGGGTCCGTGTCCCGGAGACGACATACCAATTCCTTAGCCCTTATAACAAAGATGCAACTTTCGTAGTGTTGTTTTTCCAATTGTTTTTGGAGAACAGCAAAAAAGCCCAAATACCAGGCGGCTTCAAGAGCCGCCCGGTATTTGGGCACGGCGAATCTATGTAACTGTTAGCCGGTTATGAATCAGGCAATGCTCAAGAGGAGGCGTGGATTTGCGGGAAATCCTGTGCAACCTCTTCACCCGAGAACAGATCGTCAAGCGAGCTGAGCGTGCCATCCTCTTCAACCTGATACACCGACATTTTCTCGCCGTTGACCGTTAGTTCGATGAAACAGCCCCAGCAATAGAACTGGTGGGAGCCGATCTTGCCGATATCCTTGGAGTTGCAGTTTGGACACTTCATATAATACATTCCACCTATCCGTTAACAATATTAATGGCATTTTGGAGCCGTTCTTCACTCATCGCGGGAACCAGTACAGAATCCTCTCCGATAGTCATCTCTTCAGAACAAGGCAGCCATTTGCGGCCTTCGATCAAATCAGTTACAAGCCCGTCACTGATTTCCAGCGCTACTATTGTGTTTCCCAACTTTTGGTCAAAATAAACATCCGATATTCGCCCAAGCACCGTTCCCGATGCTGTAAGCACCTGCCTGTCCTTCAATTTGTTCTTTCCCAAGAGGAAAGTGTAGGATATATGGTCAGCGTCAACCTTAACAATCGACTCTTTATTGCGGATCATGACAGCATCTTCGCCATAAGCGGCAATATTATCCCATGCCACAACTTTCACAAGCCTTCCAAAAAAAGATTTACTTTCCAGTTCAATACCCGTAATATTCCAGTTTGAATCCAGTCCAATGTCGATTATTTCACCGACTTCCGTACCTTCTTCAACTTCATATACAGTGAGGCCAATCATATCTTGAAGCTTCATGGTATCCAAAGTCCCCTCACCTTAAGTATTGCATACGGGTCCCATGGGCCAAAGACCTCCCGAACGTCTGCCAGACTGCACGAAAACCTAGTCTTTTGTACGCAGCCGGTTCAAAACGGTTCCAACTTTCTGGGCCACAACCTGCATTTCTTCATTAGTATTACCCAAACCTGTACTAAAGCGAATCGCAGAGTTCAAAAGTTCTTCCGGAAGCTTCATCGCCTGCAGAACATGCGAGATTTCCAGAGATCCTGATGTACAGGCTGAGCCGCTGGCTGCCGCAATCCGTTCCATGTCCAGGTTCATCAGCAGCACATCTGTCTTGGCCCCGGGGAAGCTGATATTCAGAATTCCAGGCACCGTATGCTGTTCATTTCCGTTGACGACATATCTCTCTGCTCCGACCTGCTTGTCCAGCTCTTCCAGCAGTGTTCTGCGGAGCTCCAGAGCCTGCTCATGATGACCCGGCAGCCCTTGTACAACCAGTTCAACGGCTCTGGCGAACCCGGCGGTATGAGCCAGACTCTCCGTGCCCGCCCGCCGGCCGCGCTCCTGAAGTCCGCCATGCTGTCTTGGCATAAGCGGCGCCCCCCGCCGGACGTACAAGCCTCCAATCCCCTGCGGACCTCCGATCTTGTGGGCCGAGAAGCTCATATAGTCTACCGGCAGATCGCGGAGCACCAGGGGCAGCGTTCCCAGAGCTTGTACAGCATCTACATGCACAAGCACACCCCGTTCGGCCGCTAATCTGCCAATCTCTTCTATAGGCTGTACAGTTCCCACTTCATTATTCACATACATTATGCTAATCAGTACTGTATCCTCGCGCAGAGCCGATTCTACATCCTCCAAAGAGACACGGCCGGTAGAATCGACAGGAAGATAGGTGACCTCGAAGCCCTGCCCTTCCAGTTCCGCGCAGGTATGCAGCACTGCATGATGCTCAACCGCTGTAGTAATGATATGTCTACCCTTGGAAGCAGAAGCATAGGCCGCCCCGAACAGGGCGAGATTATCGCTCTCCGTGCCGCCGCTTGTGAACACCCACTCCTCAGGGGAACAGCCCAAAAAGCCCGCGATTCTATCGCGCGCCCCATTTATAATTCTCTTGGCAGACCGTCCGAACTGGTGCACACTGGACGCATTGCCGTACTCGTTCAACAGCATATGATACATAACCGCTGCCACCTCCGGATGAACCGGTGTTGAGGCGGCGTGGTCCAAATAGATGGGTTTCATAACGAAATTCTCCACTTCTTGAAATTCAGGATTTTCTTAAAATATAAGAATTTATTTGTTTCACACGATAATTTATCCTTCTATTTCTCGCTGAAACGGTACCGTCCTTGAAAGGACGGCAATGCCGTTTCCACTTACAGGACTACTAGATTATACTGCTGAACTGCCTGTTTTACCACCTGTTAATAAACACAATATTGTAACATTTGTCCATGGTTGGCGCTCCCGATCAGCCCTCTAATTCCGGCAACCGCGCGGCAAGCTGCTCCTCGGAGATCACTTCAATACCATGCAGCCGCAAGAGGGCTGTGGTCACCCCTTCTCCGGGGATTTTCCCGCCCGCAAATTCTCCGTTATAGATCCTTGAGCTGCCGCAGGAAGGGCTGTTCTCCTTAAGGACAACAAGCGTGGCAGCTAAGCTGCGTGCCTGCTCCAGCGCGGCATGCGCGCCTTCTATATACATTGCGGTTACATCATTCCCTGTTCTGTCAACCACCCGGGCCTGCCCCTCCAGCACATCTCTGCCGCTGCCGCCTATAATCTCTGCCGGTTCTCTCGGGGTAGAGAAGCCGCCCAGCAGCTCGGGGCATACTGCAACCGCCTGCCGGCTGTCCAGCAATTGCCGGATGCCCTGCTCCAGACAATCGGTTCCATTATATCTGACCTTCATTCCTGCCAGGCAGGAGCTTACGATAATCATGTGCTGCCCTCTCCCTTCGCAATCTTCAGTCTCATCTTATATAATTCTAATATAATGCTAAGACAAGCTGTTCGGTCTGTAAACCGTTAACTACCCAGGGAGGCATAGATAAAATGTGCGGAAGATATACGATTACGGTAACGCTGGAGGAGCTGATCGCCAAGTATTTCATCCGGGAGCATCCGCTCATCCAATATGCGCCAAGGTATAACGCGGCTCCGATGCAGCATATTGCTGCGGTTATTCATGACGGCACACAGAATAAGCTCGGAGAACTCCGCTGGGGGCTGCTCCCTTCCTGGTCCAAGGAGGACAAGAACGCTGCCAAGCTAATCAATGCACGCAGTGAAACGCTGCTGGAAAAGGCTTCATTCAAAGGGCTGGTGGCCTCCCGCCGCTGTGTGATTCCCGCAGACGGCTTCTATGACTGGAAGACCCTGGAAGGCGGCAAGCAGCCGATGCGGATCACGATGCGGGACGGTAAGCTGTTCTCCATGGCTGCACTGTATGATATCTGGACCAGTCCGGACGGCGGCAGAATCTCCACCTGCACGATCATCACCACCGCTCCGAATACTCTCATGAAAGACATCCATGACCGGATGCCGGTCATTCTGGATGCAGACGGGGAAGCGCAGTGGCTGGAGCGCAGCAACCGGAATATTCCCGGCCTGATGAAGCTGCTGCGGCCTTACGATGCGGAACAGATGATGGCTTATCCCGTCTCCCCAGCCGTGGGCAATGCTCGGAGTGACTACCCGGAGCTGATCCGCAGAGCCGGGCCGGAGCCGGTGCAGGGCACCCTATTTTGACTGCTGCCTGGTAAAATATCTGCTGTTTGAAACCTCCGGTCCCAGGGTATTAACTAAAGCTCATACCTCATAATATCCATCCACAATACGTATCCCAGGAGGAATTTCATATGGCTCCCAGCAGACAAGCAGTGTCCTTAAGCGCATCCGGCGCCTCCATCGAGCTGGAATGTCTCTATCATTCAACGCAGGGGCGATGGGCGTATGCCTATAACAAGGACACCTACCACTTAAGAATCCGCAGCAAAAAAAACAATGTAGACCGGGTATTTGCCCTGACCGGCGATAAATACGACTGGGAGCAGCATCATCAGGAGCTGAGCATGCGCAAGGTGGCTACCGACAGCTTCTTCGATTACTGGGAAGCAGAAATCTTCCCTGAGTTCAAACGCTTTTCCTACGGCTTCCGGCTGGAAACCGATCAGGAAACCGTATGGATGCTAGAATCCGGGTTCTTTACAGACAGGCTGCCCGAGCCTGCCGGAGGCTACTACGAAATGCCTTACCTTCATGAGGCCGACCTGCTCCAGGTTCCCGAATGGGCGAAATCTGCGGTCTTCTATCAGATTATGCCGGACCGGTTCGCTAACGGAGATCCGGCGAATGACCCCGAAGGGACGCTCGAATGGGGGGCACCGCCCACCCACGACAGCTATTTTGGCGGAGACTTGCAGGGGATGATTGACCATCTGGATTATATTGCCGAGCTTGGCGTAACGGCGCTGTATCTGACCCCGATCTTCCAGGCTCCCAGCAACCATAAATATGACACCGTTGACTACGGAACGATTGACGCCAGCTTCGGGGATCTTGATAAGCTCAAGCAACTGGTTGATCTCGCCCATTCCAAAGGGCTTAAGGTGGTCCTCGATGCCGTCTTCAATCATACCAGCTCCGAGTTCGCACCGTTCAAGGATGTGCTGGAGCATGGAGCGGATTCCAAATACGCAGGCTGGTTCCATGTCCATGATTATCCCGTTCAGGTGCTGGACGGCAAGGCCAACTATGATACCTTCGGCTTCTTCAGCGGAATGCCCAAGCTCAACACTGCCCATCCGGAAGCCAGAGATTATCTGCTGGATATCACCAAATTCTGGCTCAAGGAGGTACACATCGACGGCTGGCGGCTGGATGTAGCCAATGAGGTGGACCATGTATTCTGGCGGGATTTCCGCAAGGCGGTCAAAGAAATTAACCCGGAAGCGTTCATCATCGGCGAGGTGTGGAGCGACTCCCTCAGCTGGCTGCAGGGCGACCAGTTCGATTCGGTAATGAACTATCCCTTCTCTGACCGGCTGCTGAAGTTCTTCGGGACCGACGAGGAGGTTGATCCCGGAACCTTCGCTGCTCAAATCTACGGGCTGCTCATGCGTTATCCCCGGCAGGCGAATGAGGTGCTGTTCAATCTTCTGGCGAGCCATGATACCCCGAGAGTGCTTAACCGGCTCGGCGGGGACAAGGGGCGGCTGAAGCTTGCGGTCACCTTCCTCTTCACCTTCACCGGGACGCCGTGCATCTTCTATGGGGACGAGATCGGACTTACCGGCGGAGACGACCCGGACTGCCGCAAATGTATGATCTGGGAAGAGGACCGGCAGGACCGTGAGCTGCTGCACTTTTATCAGAGCCTCATTGCCCTGCGCAAAGAGCACGAGGTGCTGCGCACCGGCCAGTTCCGCTTCCTGCGGAGTGATCCGGGCAGCCGGGCCCTAGTGTATGAACGCTGGAATGAGCACACCCGCTTCACAGTCTGGATGAATAATTCCGCTGAACCGCTGACGCTTACGCAATCCCTGGGTGAGGGCACTTGGCAGGATGCCTTGAGCGGCGAGCCGGCCAAGATGAACGGAGATCAGATCCGTATGACGCTGGAGCCGCTGGAATACCGGATTCTGTATAGCGGACAAGCTGGCGGCGAAGCCTGATTACCTGCGCACCGGCACAATGTATGCTGTTTTTGGCATACATTCGGGCCATGTGCCTGCGCACCACCACAATGTATGCTGTTTTTGGCATACATTTGGGCCATGTGCCTGCGCACCACCACAATGTATGCTGTTTTTGGCATACATTCGGGCCATGCACCTGCGCACCACCACAATGTATGCTGTTTTTGGCATACATTCGGGCCATGCGCCTGCGCACCACCACAATGTATGCTGTTTTTGGCATACATTCGGGCCATGCGCCTGCGCACCGGCACAATGTATGCTGTTTTTGGCATACATTCGGGCCAATCAAAGACAAAGACAAGTCCCAGGAAGGGGCTTGTTTGTTTATAGCTGTTTGTTACACCAAACCCGGCAACCAGAGGTGGTAGACTTTTGTAAGGACAATCGTTCTTCACACACTATACAATGACAGGAGAATCACCCTATGAACATCAGAACCACAACCGAAGCCGATTATGATTATCTCGCAAGCCGTGACCGCCATATCCTGAACTCACTTCTTCTCTCTAAAATAAACCAGCAGGAAATTTACATTCTGAGCGAGGGTAGCCTGGACATTGGCTGGCTGCGGTACGGGTATTTCTGGGACCAGATCCCCTTCATGAATCTGCTGTGGATTGATGAGCCTTATCGCGGCGCAGGCTTCGGCAGACAGGCGGTGCAGCACTGGGAGCAAGCGATGCAGGCCATGGGCCATAAGCAGGTTATGACCTCCTCGATGGCGAGTGAAGAGGCACAGCATTTCTACCGGAAACTGGGCTACCGGGACTCAGGCTGCCTGCTGCCGGATAATGAGCCGCTAGAGATTTTCTTCACCAAAGCGCTGTAGCTGATACTAACTGCTCAAATGCTGGTTTTTCAGGCCGGCTCCAAGCTCCGCCGTGTACCTGGTCAGCCGCAGGCTGATCTCGGTGCGCATCACATCGCGGGTAAGTCCGAAGCGTTCCTGATAGCCCCGGCAAAAGATTTTGTAATACACCAGGAACTCCTCCTGCTCATCGGCCAGCACCCGGATATTATGCTGCTTCAGCTCCTTCTGGAGCTGGTAGGTATCCTGCATAATACGCTGCTGAATCGCCTGGCCGGCGAGCATGAAAGCCCGCTTAAGAATACTATTGGACAGCTCAAGCTCCTTCAGACTTTTGCTGACCATCGTATCGAGGTAAGGAAGCAGAATGAGGTCACGCACCATTGTCCGCTCCTCTACCGTAATCATTTTCCTGCCCTCTGTCCCCTGCTTCTGCTCATACTGCTGGACATGCTCTGTCATTAACATTTTGGATTTCCACCGCTCGTTTCCGTCTAGCTTGCTCATTTATAGTGCCCCCCAATCTGCTGCGCCCGTTCCAGAGCAACCCCAGACTCCAGCAAAGAAGACGCGCGGATCAGCGCCCCGCTTCCGTACCGGTTCTTGATCTGATCAATAGCCCGTTCTCTGCTACTGCTTCGTATCCGGTCATCGAACAAGGTCAGCTGCATCACGCTGTCATCCGTGAGCTGGGATATAGAGATAGCCAACCGGCTAATCGGCAAGCCGCTCCAATGATCTACGAATAGACGGTAGGCAGCCGCTGCCACCTCATGGGTTAACGACGAAGGCTCCGGCAGTGTCGTCTGCCGGCTGTAGGCATTCGAGGTGTTGCCGTCTGTCTCCACTACCGCAACGGACACCACAGCTCCCATGTATCGGTACTTCCGCGCCCGCCGGCAGACCTCAATCACCAGCTCCAGCAGCACCACCTCAATCTCTGGCAGCCGGGTATACAGATTCCAGCGCAGCGCCTTCCCGTGGCCGACGGACTTCATCTCATGGCGTATCCCGGTCACCACCGGGCTGGGATCGATGCCGCGTGCGGTCTGCCAATAATATTCCGCTTGAATATCGCTCTGCTTACCCAGCGTGGTGCGCATTCTCCGCTTCAGCTCACCCAGCTCCATCCGGGCAATGTCTCCAATGGTCGAAATACCCATGCGGTAGAAATTCTTGGTCATCCGGCCCGCCACCATGAACATTTCATGCACTGGGCGCGGCCATAGCTCTGTGTCCAGATTATCGTAATCCAGCCGGAAGGTTCCGCCTGCCTTCTTCTTGGCGAAATTATTGGCCATTTTAGCGAGTATTTTGGACGGGCCGATGCCCACCCGGGTCCACACTCCGGTAGATAACAGAACATGCTGCTGGATCGAGTGAATCAGCTCCGGCAAATCCCCTCCGAACACGCGCAGAGAACCGGTCACATCCAGGAACTGCTCATCAATGCTGAACGCCTCCACCAGATCGGTATACCCCTGGTAGATCTCTGAGATCAGCAGCGAGACCTGAATATACGTCCCCATCCGCGGCCGGATGACCACGAGATCCCGGCATTTCGTCAGGGCTTCGCCCACGCGTGATGCGGTAGTTACGCCATAGGATTTCGCAAGCGGGCAGGCGGCCAGCACAATCCCGTTCATCCGCGACGGATCACCCACAGCGACAGGCTGATCCGCATATTCGGGATGGGCCGCCTTCTCGACGCTGGCATAGAAGGACTGGCAGTCCGAGAGCAGAATAATCCGGTCCTTAGGCATACCTCCGCCCCCGTACCGGATGCCACGACAGAATATTGGCGGTCAGGAATACACGGGGCCGGCCGGTACTCAGACAGGTGGCACGTATGCGGCCGTCACGAATGCCGCGCACTTCAATTTTCCGCTGCGTAATCTGGCCCGCTTTGTCCAGGTATATGATTTCTATGGTTTGGCCGATGCTCATCTTCATGACTAATCGCCTCCGGGCTCAAGTAAGAACATTTGTTTGTATTATAACCAGGATTAAGATTTTTAAGCAATGGTAAAATAGAACAAATGTTCCCGTTAAGATAGGGTATGCTGAGTCGGGGATAGTTAGAACCGGGAAGGAACATTTAGAGATAGAGAAAAGCTGGAACAAACAGGAATTCCACCGCATTCCCTAGCTGGAACTGAAACCCAAAAGGAGGTAATATTGAATAATGTCATACCCCTTCAAAGGAGAACGTCCATGCTTCTAAAAGCGAGTCTCCAATCGACTCTCATTTTCGTTTTTTTGTTAGCCCTGGCCGCCTGTAGCAAGGGGGATAATGTTTTAAAAGGGAAGGTACACACAGTAGATGTAGAGAATACAAGGATCTTGGTAATCGCTCAGTTGAAAGAAGAAGACTTGAATAAGAATTACAAGGAAGTTCTAGAAACTAATATGTATTCTCAAGCCATTTGGGTAAATAAAGTTTCACCTTCTAAATATAAAAAGGGTGAAGAAATTGAAGTGTTCTATCAAACAAGTGATGATTCCTTTCCGGCACAAGTTACCGCCAGCAAAATTGTAAAATCAAAAATAGAGCAATGTAGCCTGCAAGCCAAGCAAGGGCCCCGAGCTACTTCGGTTCCTTACGGACCAGAGAGCCGTTAATTTGAAGAAACAGGAACTTCTTGCGGAGTAACGGACCGAGTGGACCTTATTGTCTCTCTAAAGAACGTTTAGGAGCGGAATATTCGTTAATAAGGGCCGTGGTGTCCGCAACTTGCCCAAGTTGTGACTCTCCTTCGAAATAAGCGCGTCTCAGTCCGTAACGCCGAGCCGACCGTCCCATTAAGACCGAACCCCGTCGGAGTATGAGCATTGTGTGTGGATAGAGGAAGCTCGATTACTGAGGGGCTGGACTGCAACTGTCCGCCTTGCTTGGGCTAACGAAGATAGCTTATACTTCCTTTGTCCTCTGCAAGGGACATAAACTACCGGTAAAGAGAGGTTAACCATCATGCTTCAAGGCAAAAAGAGGACGGCCGTTTGGACCGGTTTGGTTCTGTACACGGGTCTCACTCTGTTTTTCTTATTTGTCGGCTTCAACCGCTCATCGGCTCTACCGGAGACGGGTTTGCGGTATCACCTGTCTTTTGACGGGATTCCGTTGATATTTCCGGGCTATGGTTATTCGGAGCTTTGGGTCTTCAGCCTGGGTAACTATCTGGCCTTCGTACCGTTCGGGCTATTCATTCCGACACTGGTCCGCTCCCGGTTCCTGCCGTTCCTCTTGGTCTTCATAGCAGCCATCACCGGGGTAGAGCTGATTCAGATGGTGACCCATTTGGGTGCGTTCGACATTAACGACATCGTCGTTAATACGCTCGGTGCAGCTGTCGGCTACGGCGCCCAGCGGCTGATCCGCCGCGACCGGTGGGCGCCAATAGGTATGCTCAAGCTCCTGTCCTCAGGCGCGGTCTTGACACTACTCGTCTACTCCGCCGTGAGCGGTATCAATTATTATCTGGAGCATGGCCGCGGGGAGATCAGGGCGCTGGATCAGCTCCCTGTTGAACGTGGTAAAATACAGTGGGAACAAAGGCTCAACAGCTTCACTATGGCCCAAGAACAGATCGAACCAGCTATCAATCTGTACAGCCCTGATCATCCGGGACTCCACGAGTTCTCAATACGCCTGGATGGACAGTATAAGGAGTTAGCCGGGAATTTCGGCGTCCCTGACGATGCTATACCTGCTAAGGGCAGCGGCACCAGCAGCGTCACGATCAGCGCCGACGGAGAAGAGCTTTACTCCCTGGATGTGAATATCGCACCGGGCGAGAATCAGCCGCTGTCTTTTCAGGTGCCGCTTGAAGGCAAACAGGAGCTGACCCTTACAGTCAAAACTGATGCTGCCGACCCTCGAACCCATGCGGTATTGTGGGACCTTACGCTCGTAGAGGCCAATGCCGGACAAAAGCTGGCAGCGCGGCTTCAGCGGCTGCTGGGCGGGGGATAAAATAAATAGGCCCGCTAGCCAGATAGCTCCTGCAGATAGAAACTTATGCGTGCCCCTTCCAAGCCGTGGATGGCCCGAGGGGTCTTTTTCGCATTTGTGAATGAGATTATTTAAGCGCTTCGTTAAACGCACTTTCGATTTGCTCCGCATTCTTGGAGACCGTAAACAAAATATATGGGCCTTTGACCTTTAATATATGCTTTTCGACGAGGTAAAATTGCTCAGGACGGTAGTCCTTCAGCTTGACCTTTTGAGCCTCAATTCTTTTCATGATTTTCTCCTTAACGCTTTCCGCCTGATTCTCTTGCTTCACCCTGATCACGGCCAGCTCATTTGCTTCGACGTTCGATTCTGCCGTATAGAGCACAAAATCCTGAACTTCCTCTGCATTAAGATGATAGAGCTTCTTAAGCCTGTTCATATCCCCTTTTTCCATGGCTTCCATAGAAGCCGCTTGCTTGATACGCTCCTCAATGGTATGGACAGGAACATCCTTGGCGTCTTCCTTCTTACTGGAGCATCCGATCAGAATACCGCATAAGCTCATGCCGGCAGCCAGGACAACTAAGTATTTCATTCTCTTTCCCGGAAACATCGTTACTCAACCCCTTTATGGATTATTCCACAGAATCTGCTAATGATGTAATAGATGGATCTTCAACAAATGTGGTGATGTTATACAAAATCAGCATGTCGCGGATTTGCCGTTCTTCCGTAAGCTTCAGTAGATCCCCATCATAATAACGGAGGTCTACCACATCAATTTCGCTGAAATGCGATGTTAAAAAAGGGATCAGGCTGTTGGCATACGAATCTTTAACAATAAGCAGTCTTCTCCCTTCCGCACTGCCGGTTGTTATGTGAAGCAAGCCATGATTCCCGTTGAAAAAAACAGTGTATTTATCCTTCTTGGTGAGGTTTTCCATAGCGTACATCGAATCCGCACTTTGCTGTTCGTCAACGTACTCCACGGAAACGGTCTCCGGTACCTTTGGATAATACAGCTCAATAGCATCCGGCCGTATGTGCCTGAATCCGCTTTTCGAATACAAAGATCCATAGAACTGACTAGTGACTTGACGGATGTTGAAATCATCTTCGTTCCTGGGTGTAAAACCCATGAGCGCGCCCAGCTCCCGATAGGCAAGGAAAGCGCCTTGGGTCGTCCAGTGATGGTCTGTTCTATAATAGACCGGTTGCTCCTTGTTCGCCTCCAGCGCGGGGGAAACATCGACACACTGAATGTCCTCGAGATCAGAATCCTTGATCTTGTCCCAATAGCCCCTCTCATCCCCACCGGAAGCATAAGGCGGCAATTTATCCTCAAGTATGGAAGCTGCCGTCGGCACCAGCATCATATATTTGCGCAGACCAGGCGTAGCCTGATCAAAGGCTTGAATGGCTTTCACCTTGTCTTCCAAATCCCCTTTTTCGGGAGGAGTAAATTTTTGAATCAGGTACCCGTCCTTGCCGATGTAAACCCCGTTGCTCTCTTTCCTTCCCAATCCCCGGTCTGCGTCAGATTTCAGTCCAATCCAAAAGTCCCTCTCCATAAACTGATCCGATAGATACGCTTCAAATTCGGAAGTAAACTTGCCTGATTCTAAGGCTTGAAGCGAGAATGCCGGGAGCTGCTGCAGCATCCGGTTCTCTGATTCGGAAAATACCTTTCCCGGGGTCAGAATATTGACAACCAATACCGCCCCGGTAAACATAAGTAGTACAATGGCGAGTGCGCGGTAATAGACTTGGTCGTATTTCTTCAATCAAATCACCTCGATCAAAAACGAAAGTATAAGAATGGATTGTACGTTGCATTGACCAGATAGGCTGTTGAGGCCACGATGAAGATGAAGTAGATGGCAAGTGCGGCAAGCGTGCCGGACCGGGCAAATCTGGTTCGGATGCAGGCCAATGCTTTGCCGGGTAACGGCGTGGCACAAACCGTGAGGATCAGCAGCAGCAGGGCATTTCCCGACAGATCGTAGAGCGCCCGGTTGTCCGCGAATTCATGTGTTCCGGCGCCAAACATCGTTCCGATGAAGGTCAGGGCTGCCGGCAAATGTTCAAATTCAAAAATTACCCAGCCGATGATCACAATCATCAGGGTGTAGACATGGCTTACCAAGACAGGCAAGCGCTGAAGCTGTTTCAAGAGAATTAGCTTTTCAAGTGTGACAAAGAGACCGAAATATAAGCCCCAAATGATAAAATTCCAGCTCGCTCCATGCCACAATCCGGTTATAAACCATACCCCCGCCAAGTTTCGCAGCTGTTTCAGCTTGCCCGCCCGGTTCCCGCCGAGGGGGATGTAGATATACTCACGGAACCAGGAACCAAGCGAAATATGCCACCTCCGCCAAAATTCCGTAATACTCTTGGAAATATAAGGATAGTTGAAATTCTCCATAAATTCGAACCCGATCATCTTACCTAAACCGCGTGCCATATCCGAATATCCGCTGAAATCGAAATAGATTTGGAAGGTGAAGGCGATGATGCCGAGCCATGCGGACAGAACCGACAGCTCCGCCGCAGGCACCGCTTTACTGCTTGCCCACAGCGAACCGATGTTGTTGGCCAGCAGTACTTTTTTGGCAAGTCCTCTGATGAACAATTCCGCCCCTTCGCCAAAACGCTCCAACGTCACTGTGCGCTTAGCGAGCTGTCCCGCGATATCTTCATATTTAACAATCGGTCCCGCCACAAGCTGCGGAAACATCGTTACGTAGGCGCCGAAGGCGATCAGATTCTTCTGAACAGGCACCTTCCTGCGGTAAACATCAATGATGTAAGACATCGTCTGGAACGTGTAGAACGATATGCCCACCGGAAGCGGAAGATCTGCTGCCTGCAAATGCAGGTTAAAGAGCGAATTGATATTATCGAACACGAAGCCCGCGTATTTAAAGAAGCCAAGAATCCCCAGGCTGCCCATCATGGACAGGATCAACACTCCGCGTGCAATCACTTTACGATGCCTGTATCTATCGATCAGGACCCCGTTCACATAGTCGAATACCGTCGAGAAGATCATCAGGAAAATGTAGACGGGCTCTCCCCATGCATAGAAGACCAGGCTTGCGGCGAGCAGAACAGCATTTCTAATCCTCATAGGCGAGATATAGTAGATCAGCAGGGTGAACGGCAGAAAGAGGAATACAAATATAAGGCTGCTAAAAACCAATCCCCGTCACCTCCAGACCTTCACTTGTCTGCATGTTATTTCACCCGGTCCTTCAGCAAATCGAGCATCCGTGTATAAAATTCCGGTTTAAAATGAATGCCGTCCGAGCTATACAAATGTTGGCCGTCATCAAAGATCGAAGATAAATCTGCAAATCCAACCTGCTGCTTGTCCGCCAGCTCTTGTAAGCCTTGGTTGTAATCGCTGATATTTTTGTAACGTGGCTCCACTTGTTCAGCCTCTGGCGTGACCGGAGTGACCGGCAAAACCGTTATGGATGCCTCCGGAAGCTTCTCCCTGATACTGTCGATCAATTCGGCGTAAAACTTCAGCGAATACTGCTTGGGGTTATCGGTAATTTGGGGCGGCAACAGGATATCATCGGACCCCAGCATGATAAATACATATTGCGGCTTCCGCTCTGCCAGCTTGTCCACATCTCCACTCATCAGAGATAGCTCGGTAGTCTTTCCGGCACCTGCCACTACATTGAACTCGTCCAGAATGTCATGGTAAGATAGTGCCTCTGTAATCGAATCTCCCAGAAATACGCTGTTCTTAAATATCGTTTTATAGGAAGTCTGGTTTGACTTCTCCACCTGAGCTGTGTCATTGGCTTGCGGCTGAGACGTTACGGTTTGCGGAGCTTGCCCACTCCCGCAAGCTGCCAAGGTAAGCGCGGTACTGCCGATAACTAGCGGCAGGATAATTTTTTTAAACATGAACATCGACCTCTCTTTATTTAGAATTAGGTATAGATAGCAGTGCTCTTGCCCCTCTCTGATAGAAAGAATAACAGGGAGAGATGCAGAACAAGTGCAGAGCAAATCAACGCTGTATCAAAAAATCCAAAAAGAAAAAGCGCAGAACCAAGGTCTGCACTTTCTTCCGTATTGCTACGCTTTTTTATTCAATTGAAAATAAAACATCACTCCATCGGAGGTATTGTTCACGCCGTAAGGTACACCGTGCATCTCCAATATTTTCTTGGATATGGCAAGACCCAGCCCTGTCCCGCCGGTTGACCGGTGGCGGGAGGTTTCACCGCGGTAGAAACGGTCCCATACTTTCTCCAGCTGCTCATCAGGGATATGGGCGCCTTTATTTTCGATACAAATTAGAATGGTGTCCCTCTCTTCCGAAGCGGTTACGTATATGGATTCTCGCTCCGGCGTATACGAAATCGCATTAGTCAGGAAATTGACGATGACCTGCTCTATACGACGCTCGTTCCCCTCGACTTGGGCAGGGATAAGCGAAGTGTGGAGAAGCAGCTGCTTGGCCGCAAAATCAGGCGCTAATTTAGTGCATACCCGCTTGATGACAACATCGATAGAGAACGAGCCGGTGTCCATTTTATACGTACCCGATTCATATTTGGCCAACTCCAGCATATCGTCAATCAGCACATTCATCCGGCCGACCTCGTCTTCCATTGCCGCAAAATAATGCTCCCGCTTATGGCTGGCAACCCCGTCATTCAAAATGGCAAGGCAGCTCTGAATAACGCTTAACGGAGTCTTCAGCTCATGCGATACACCGGCTATAAATTCTTTTCGCGTATGCTCCAGTTGCTTTTCTTTCTCAATATCCTGTTCCAACTGGAGAATATGGGCGTGCAGGCGCTCGGAAAGCTCGTTAATGTTGCCCGACAAGTCTCCGATTTCATCCTTCGTGGTGACGGGAATTTTCTCCGAAAAATCGAGGTTTGCCATTTGCCGGGTGGTACGGCTGATACGCAGCAACGGGCGGGCAATCTGACGGGAGTAGTAAAACGATGTCAGCAGTACAAGCAGCAAGGCCGCAATAATGATATACACATAGTAGTCGTTGATGATCCCAGCGGCTTCATTAACCGGCTGCAGCGATGTCATCGCGAACAGGTATGCCGGATTTCCGTCGCGGTCCCGGGTGCGGTCCACGAAAATTTTGTAGTTCACATGATTTTCTTCAACATCTATGACCTGTTTTGCGTTCGCTGTATCCTTAAAGTCACCGTACAAAAGATCCGCCTGGAAAGCTTTGATACGGTCCAGAAACAAGTGATTGGTGTAACGCGAGACCCCAGCCCCTTCCGGCACCCGGACTTTCGTAATCGTTCCTGTGGCCAGAAAGGTGGAATATTGCTCACGATATTGGACCGCACCTAATCGGCCCAGTACCTCGTACTCTTTGCTCACCATCTGATGATTCTCCAGCCGGCTCTCATCTCTCAGATTGGAACGGTTCCTTCCCATCCGCTGGATCATTGGCTGATTGTTGATGATTAAGCCTTCCATGGCGATCATTCCCCCTTCTTCAATCCAGGGAGTGAGGAACGTTTGATTGCTGCTGAAGTCCTCTACGTTAATAAAACTGTATAGCGGCACGGTTATCGTTGTATCAGCAAGCGCCGGTTCGTCCGAATGATCCAGCTTAATGTCCATGAAGAAATCATCTGCAAACTTTAAATTTCCGCGGGTGTCCAAAGCCGTGACCCAGATGTTATGCTTTTGAAAAAAGTCTTGCTCCAGCTTGGCCATCTCCTGCGTGTTCGAGCCATGATCCAGGTAGTCTTGTTCATAAGCCTGAAGTGCCGCGTTAACGTCTTTTATTTTCTGATGAACGTAGAACTGTTTGAAAAATACGGTCTGCAAGATGAAAATAACGGCGATCAGAAACAGGCACAATCCTGCTGTCAGCAGGAACAGTTTAAGCACAATCCCCTTTTTCATAGCTCTTCCTCGAATTTATATCCAGAACGCACAACCGTAACAATCTGCCTGGCATGCTCCCCCAGCTTGGAACGCAAATTGCGGATATGACTGTTAACCGTACGATCATCGCCTGCGAAATCATATCCCCAAATTCTCGTAATCAGCTGCTCTCTGCTGATAATAATCCCTTTGTTTTGCAGCAGATAGGCTAATATTTCGAATTCCGTATGCGTTAGATCGGAGCTTTTGCCGTCAACCGAAACGGTCCGGGATGGAAAATGGATTGAAATGCCTCCGCCGGACAACGTGTCGCTTTCATGCCCGCCGGTATGTCTGCTCTCGAGCAGCCGCTTGGCCCGGGCCAGCAGAATGAGCGGGCGGTACGGCTTCGTAACATAGTCGTCAGCGCCAAGCTCGAACCCCAGCAATGTATCGTCCTCATCCGAACGGGCCGTCAATATGATAATCGGCACATTCGACGTCTTGCGGATTCGCCTGCATACGGACCATCCATCCAATTCCGGCAACATGATGTCCAGCAAAATCAAGTCCACCTCATGCTCCTGAAATAACGAGACCGCCTGCTTCCCGTCAATGGCTTCAATCACGCGATATCCCTCTTCCAGCAGATAATCCTTCATGATTTCACGTAAAATATCTTCATCTTCCACAATCAATATTGTTTTTGACATATGATAACCTCACCCTTTTTTGTAGAACCAGGAACGCACAGCTCATAGAACTGCCAAGGTACACCGTTAAGTCTACCCTATGCAGATAAAGATCATATGCAGATGGATGGGAGATTAAGTGAATGCTATCATTCCGGTGGACAGGAAGATTGTTCGAAAAAGCTGTAAAAAAGACAAGTCCTCCCCAAGTTTCTTGGGAAGGACGGGTTGGGGGCATTGTTCAAATGGTGGATTGTAGCTCCAATTAATTCTGTGGCGGCTCTTTTTCATATTCAATTAATTCAGAAATATCTCCCAGGTCCAAGGCAACCATAATCTTATTTAAATTTTCCGGCGACCATGCTTTTGATTTATTATCAGCCATATCTGAGATGGTCGGATATCTTATTCCTGTCATCTTGGATAATTGATTTGCATTCAATCTCTTTTCATATAGTAGCTTGTCCAACTTGAGTTTCAACATATCCTCACCTCAAAGTATCTGTAGTACTACTACGAAGTCCTTCAGGCAGGTGATAACCATACTAGAACTCCATGTTTTGGAGAATGCTTCAGATACCATATTTCTGCTTGATTAGAATCCACTGGATTCCTTCTTCACGGGCCAGGCGACGCTGTTCAACCGCATTAGCATCCAGGACACCTACCGGATATTTTGGCAGCTTATCAAGCTTCTGAAGGTGTTCGAACCTGACAGCGGCAATCTCGTCCACCAGAGCGTCAAATTGGTCGCTCGGCTTTTCGCGCAGCGGGGTAAACTGCTCACCAATGGCTGCTCTATTCTCTTCCTTAGTTCGCAAGCTCATCACTCCTCCCCTTGCTGTTAGCGTCCTCAATGTATTGCCGGATAAGTACGAAAAAGCCAGATCAGATGACCAGCCTAATTTCTTTTCTTGATTTACATTAGTCAAACAAAAATCTATAATGTATATAAAAAGATGATGAAAATGAATACAAGGAGTGGGAAATGATGATGAAGCCATTTAAAGACCATCAGGAAATGAAAGAATGGGTCTCAGAGAATATTCTTTTCACCTCAGAAGCCATGGAGATTATGAACTGCTCACGGCAGAACCTTCACCATTTTGTTCAGAAGGGCCGGCTGCTGCCTATCAAAACGGCGGGCCGGGAACGTCTATTCCTTCGCACCGATGTGTTAGCATTACAAGAATCTGTCAGTTCCTACAATCGCAAAGCTAAAGCAGAAAAAAACGATGGTTAAACCGATTAATCCAAGGATCGTTCTTCTCTTCTTGATTATACCACGAAAGAATCAGTTCAAGCCTACCCTCCGATCAATGGACAGGACAAATCCAAATATATACTTTACAAACGTTAATTGAATTGGAATAATTAACATATAGCATATAAATCTAAGGCTTAAAGGAGCTGTCAACATGACCAAAAAAACGTATGAAAATATAGTCTATACTTCCTTCACCTTCAGCGTCATTGCTCTGCTGCTCACCGTAGTTACTTTAGTAAAGGTAGCCTGGTAATGTACACCTTCAACAGCAAAGAAGAACTGGCCGAATGGATCTCCCGTGAAGTCTGCGGTGTCTCGGAAGCGATGGAGATCCTGGAATCCTCCCGGCAAAATATTCACGGCTTCGTAAAGAACGGGAAGTTGAAGCCGGTGAAGGAGACAAGCCGCGAACGCTTATTCTTCCGCTCTGATCTGTTAGAGCGCAAGGAAGCGGCCAAGGCGTACCATACGAAGAAGGATAAGCCCGGTGAATAAGCTCAATCAGTTGTAATAGATAAAAGACCCTTCAAAGCCGGATGGCTTGAGGGGTCTTTCCGTTTTTAGATGTAGAACATATAATTATCCGCCTGGCTCTCTTCCTTGAAGTTGATCAGGTCGGACAAGGTGGTGGAGTCCAGCACATCGGCGATGCTGTCGCGGATGCGCAGCCAGAGGTCGCGCTTGGCCGGGTCGTCTTCTTCGGTGAAGTCTACCGGGGAGATCGGGCCTTCCAGGACGCGGATGATATCTCCGGCGGTAATGGTGTTGGTCTCGCGGGACAGAATATAACCGCCGTAAGCTCCGCGGATGCTCTTCACCAGGCCTGCATTGCGCAGCGGGGCGATGAGCTGCTCCAGGTAATGCTCGGAGAGTCCGTTTTTCTCGGCGATGCTCTTAAGTGATGTAGGCCCCTCGCCGAATTTCAGGGCAAGCTCCATCATAATGGTTAATCCGTAACGTCCTTTGGTTGAGATTTTCAAAGGGGCACCTCTTTCGGTTTAGTTGCATATCAATGTATTCCGATGTCTGCTCTCAGCTTATGTTATCATATCTATGGACACATTTGAAACAGCAAACGGCAATAATTCACGATTTTGTTCTCCACTGGTGGACAAATTGTCAATTTCGGACCGTTTTTCGCTATATTTCATAGCAGTAGTGTCCTCGTTTGGGGTAGACAGGTATGTTATAATACACAATGAGCCGGGTGTTCAGTGAGAACGCCGGTATTTTGTGTACAGAAAATGGTGATCACGATGACAAAAGCTAATCAGGATATCCGGGTCGTCGTCGGGATGTCGGGCGGAGTGGATTCCTCTGTTACAGCGCTGCTGCTGAAGCAGCAGGGGTATGACGTCATCGGCATCTTCATGAAGAATTGGGATGATACCGACGAGTTCGGCGTATGTACGGCCGAGACCGATGCCGAGGATGTGCGCCGCGTCTGCGAGCAGATCGATATTCCTTACTATACCGTTAATTTCGAGAAGGAATACTTTGATAAAGTCTTTTCCTATTTCCTTGAAGAATATAAGGCTGGCCGGACCCCGAATCCGGATGTGATGTGCAACCGCGAGATCAAGTTCGGCGAATTCCTGAACAAAGCACTGCAGCTTGGCGCAGATTATGTCGCTACGGGGCATTACGCCCGGGTCGTGGAAGAAGACGGCCTGTTCAAGCTGCTGCGCGGCGTGGACAACAACAAGGACCAGACGTATTTCCTAAATGCGCTGAACCAGTACCAGCTCTCGAAGGCCATGTTCCCGATCGGACATCTGCCGAAGCCGGAGGTGCGCCGGATTGCCGAGGAAGCCGGACTCTATACCGCGAAGAAAAAAGACAGCACCGGCGTCTGCTTTATCGGAGAACGCAATTTCCGCGAATTCCTCAGCCAATACCTGCCTGCACAGTCAGGCAATATGGTCGATATCGCTACGGGCGAAGTGAAGGGCCGGCATGACGGCCTCATGTACTACACGCTGGGCCAGCGCCAGGGGCTTGGTATCGGCGGCTCGGGGACAGGCGAACCCTGGTTCGTGGCCGAGAAGGATCTGGCAAGCAATACCCTGTATGTGGTGCAAGGTGAGAAGCACATCAGCCTGTACTCGACCAGTCTTATAGCTTCAGGGGTGAACTGGATTGATCCGGACACTCTTGGTGATGAGCCGCTGAAATGTACGGCCAAGTTCCGCTACCGCCAGCCGGATCAGGGAGTTACGCTGACGAAGCAGGCCGATGGAACCGTCCATGTGGCCTTTGATGTTCAGCAAAAGGCGATTACGCCCGGACAAGCCGTGGTCTTCTATCTGGGCGAGACCTGTCTTGGCGGCGGAACCATCGAGACGGCCGACAAAGTCGCGCCGCTGGCGCAGGTCTGATTGCACCCCAGCCAGAGTTCCCCCTACTAAAGAAAAACTTTCTAACGGGTGAACAGTGCTGGTGCTGAGCCCATTGTGTTCGGTTTTCCGACTACATTTGGCCCATGCGCCTTCGCCTACCCCATTGTGTTCGGTTTTTCGACTACATGTTTCTTATTTCGCTTAAAAAAGAACCTTCAACACCACAGCGCGTGGAGTTGAAGGTTCTTCGTCATTGATGGGTCAGGACACGGAGTCACACCGGGGCTGACTCACAAGGCTTCAGCCCTATTGCGGCTGAACGCCCCAGACCAGTACACCGTTCAGATACAGCGGCACCCGGTTCCAGTCTGTGAAAGACGTTTTGGTTGCATCATAGGAGTAATCGTCAGCCTCATTGTAATTGCTCCAGTCGGTCTTGTTAACGCGCAGTTGAATCTCGCCGGTATTCGCACCCGGAGCAAGACTGCCCGCGCCCGCACTAAAGGAAATCTCCACATAGTGGTCCGCTCCTGTAACTGCAGGCTCAAGCTTCACGAAGCTGCCCAGCACATTGCTGCCGCCGAGAGCCGCATAATCGACATTGAACTGCTGTGCCCGCTCGCCGTCAATCGTGTAGTAATACCGTACCTTAACCTTGCTGAGGTCTACCGCTGTGGTCCCGTTATTGACAATCCGCAGCTGCGGACGGAACTGCGGGTCTGTGGCGTTCGTATCGGTTGTACGGTATTGAACAACCAGATTCCCTACGGCAGGCGTAGCGGTTGGTGCGACTGTTGGGGTAGGCGTTGGCACTGTTGTCGGCGTAGACGTTGGTGCGACTGTCGGTGTAGCCGTTGGCACTGTTGTCGGTGTAGCTGTCGGTGCGACTGTCGGTGTAGCGGTTGGCACTGTTGTCGGTGTAGCTGTCGGTGCGACTGTCGGTGTGGCTGTTGGCACTGTTGTCGGTGTTGCTGTCGGTGTAGCCGTTGGCGTGGTTGTAGGGGTAGCTGTTGGCATAGGGCCGCTGCCGTTATTAATCAGCCGGTCATACTCGGCATAGGCCGTAGCCATGTCCACCTGAGACCAGAAGCGGTGATAGGTGAACTCAGGTGCGCCACCCTCCCAAGTCTTGGTGGTTTTGTTGTAGGAGGTATTGTATTTGTCTTCAAGATAACTCCACTTGGGATCATTTTTGATATCCGGGAGAACATCGGTGTAGCTGGCATACACTCCATTTCCACCCTTGGCCGGATCAGAAGGTACGGTAGCGTTGCCCGGTATGGTATTTCCTTGGCCGAAGGTACCTGTCCAGCCCGCTGGGAAGTATACCTCTTTGGTGAAGAAACGGAAATAATCCGCACGCTTCTCAAGTGTCGTAATGCCCAGACCGTCATTGTAGCCCCACGCGGTATCCAGCAGAGACTTGGCCAGTTGTGAAGCTGTTCCGCCAAGCGCGGTGTAGCTGCCGTGCTCCGCCTTAGTGCCTGCAGCGAAGAAGGTGAGCGCTTTGACATAGCTGCCCAGCACTCCGGCATCCTGTCCCGGATCTTTGGTTACAGCTTTCAGGCCGCTGTTGCCGTTGAACGAGCTGAAGCTGCTCCAGGTATTCGGCTGGCCGGACCACTCCACATTGCCTGGAAGCCAGAACTCGCCAGGTGCGGGAACAGTGGCAACCTGCGCATTGGTTCCGCCCAGAATCCGGTTGCCCTGCTGATCCAGATAATAGCCCGCAGCATCCGATACCGGACGGCTGTCTGCAAAGACATAATCCTTGGACCAGTTAATCCAGTTCTCAATGACCCGTTTGGCCATTTTGAAATTGTCTGAGCTGGTATCCCCGCTGGAAGCCAGGATGTAGTACAGCTCAGCCATCCGCTCCATACTCCAGGACTGCATCCCGAACCAGTTGTTGGACGGCGGGTCATGATACACAGGGGCCTCTTCGTAGGCCATGCCGTAGAAGGTGCTTTTGCCGGCTGGATAAGCGCTATACGAGCCGCCGTAGCTGTTGGTAGCCCCGCCCGCAATCGCCCCTTCGGCGGATTGCAGCCAGTTGTAGAATTCAAGCTGGCGGGTCAGCGATTTACCCCAATCCGTTCCAGCTGTTGCCGATGACGGAATCAGCCCTCCAGCTGCGGTGGACAGCGCATAGGCTGCAACCACATTCTGATACCCCTGGTGCGCATGGCTGGCGCCAATTCTCCAGGCCCAGTCCCCGCCGGTTCCGAGACCACCGCCCCAGGCCGTATACCAGGCCAGCAGGTATTGGCTGGAATCCTTACCGGTTCCCGGCTGCGGCGAACCGTTAGCAGCACTGCCGATCTTTTGGAAATACTTGTCGTACATGCCGTAACGCAGGAAATCGCCCATTTTTTTGGCTTTGTTCAGATAGACCATATTGGTATAGCCAAGATCCTTAGCCCAATACATGGCTTGCACAGCGCGTGCATCGGCATCCGTAGCGTTAGTGTAACGCCATTGTGCTGAAGGTACGCTATTTTCCTTGGTGAACAAGCTCATAAAGCCTTCATTGGCTTTACCGAACGTTTTGTTATCCTGTGAGGGGTGGCCTACTGCTTCCCAGACCGATTCCTGCACTCCGCGCTGGAAGGTGTTCACATAACTGGCGGTATGGGTAGGGTTCAGCAGGTTGCCGAAGCCATACCAGTTGTCCACATCCACCAGCCAGTGCATCAGATAAGTCTGGTTATTGCCATAGGTGGACTTCAGCTCTGCATCGAGCGGGTCCTTCCCCGGGGTATACTTGCCGTTCAGTGCGCTTGGATACTGATCCGGCTGAGGGAGCTCTGAGGCGTAGGTGGCCGGGCTGTTCGGGTTGTAGCTGCTCATGGTCGGCTGCTCCTGCACGCCGTCGCCTTCATTAATCGGAATAATGTATTTCTCCATGTTGTCCCAGGCTGATTCGAGCTTGCTCCAGTCCCCGGTGTTATGGCCGTACAGCACTTCAAGCCACATCCAGTAGCTATAGGCCTCGGAGGTAGTCATATGCCCATAGTTGGGCGCCTCGCTGAGCAGGGTCTCTACCGCATGATACGGGATACCTTCAGCCGAGAAATACCCGCTGGCCGGGTCCTTCAGCTGGTCATACAATTGCAGAAATCTGGTCTTCTCCACCGATTCCGCCTTGGCGGTTCCCGGATGGAAATTGATGATCCCGCTGGTGAGAGACAAGGTGAGGACAGCACTCAGCGCGATAGAAAGCGGTTTCTTAAATGAACTTAGCTTCATCATTTCGGCATACTTCCTCTCTGGTATGGTTTAGGGTGCGAGGCCCCAGACAAGTGTTCCTGCACGGTACAGCGTGACTTTATCCCAATTCGCGAAGCTTGCTTGGCTTCCTCCATACGAATAGTCATTGCTCTCATTGTAATTGGTCCAATCCGACTTGTTGAAGCGCACCTGAATCTCCCCGCTGTCTGCTCCCGGAGCCAAACTTCCTGCCCCT
Source organism: Paenibacillus sp. FSL R7-0128 (assembly GCF_038002245.1). Lineage (NCBI taxonomy): Bacteria > Bacillati > Bacillota > Bacilli > Caryophanales > Paenibacillaceae > Paenibacillus > Paenibacillus sp. FSL R7-0128. The sequence goes on from NZ_JBBOCD010000001.1 coordinate 5,875,487, forward strand.
GCGGCAAAAGAAATCTCCAAATACGAATCAGCCAGTGCCACAGGCGTACTCAGCTTCCCAAAGGTTCCGCTCACATTGCCGCTGCCGACTTGGGCGTAATCACAGTGGAATTCCTGCGGCTTGTCACCGTCCACGGTGTAATAATAGCGCAGCTTCAGGCCGCTGAGCGGAATGGCCTCGGTTCCCGTATTGACAATCCGGAACTGGCTGCGGATCTGGGAATCCCCGGGACTTGTGTCATTGGTGCGGTACTGCACACGCAGAGCGCCGGCAGGCACAGTAATCTCGCGCGGCTTGGCAGTCACCTGGGCAGACGCTGTACTCTCGCCTACACTGTTCGTTGCAGTCACCACATAATAATAGTCCACACCATTGGTCAGCCCGCTGTCATTGTAGACCGCTGCGGTTGCCGTACCCACTGTAGTGTACGGTCCGCCGCTCACCAGAGAGCGCTTGACCGTATACTTGGTTGCACCGCTGACTGCGTTCCAGCTCAAGGCTACGCTGGCATTGCCGGGTACGGCCTGAAGGCCGGACGGACGGGTCGGAACCTGCGGTTCACCCGGTGTTCCGCCGCCGGAAGGCAGCTCGCCGTACACTTTTACACCTGCATCGTATACCGGGATATACGGGTTCTTCGTTGCCGCTGAAGCATTCGCAGCCACTCCCTTGAAGGAGAAGTCATTGCTGTTGTCCCAGAAGGTAGTATTCAGCGGTCCGGCAATCCGGAACTGTACTTCCTTGCGGTAAGCAGACTGTCCTCCCGGATAGATCGGGGTGCCGGAGAAATCTACTTTGGTATAGTAGATATGGTTCGCTTCATCGTAAGGCAGCAGCTGCGAGACGGTGGCTCCCTGGTTATAGCCGCCTGCCTTGACGGTGATATCGCCGGGGCCATATCCTGCGGCAACAGCCTCACTGATGTCCAGATAGTAGTTGAAGGACAGCTGGCTGCTGGAGCGGGCAGGCCATGCCGAACGGTTATTGAGAACCGCGCGGATCTCCACAAAATTGCTGCCGCTGGCATTCACAGAAGTCTCCGTGAACATCTCATCCTCACGCGTTTCGGCCGGCGGGAAGTTCGCAAGCGGGCTCTGCCCCTGCCCGTGGAGCATCATCATCCGGGCCAGAGAGCCGGTAAAGGCTGAATTGTAATCGGTTGCAACTTCATTAGACACATAATCGCTGATCGCATCGGTGTAAGCATCGGTCTTGGAGGGGCCGCCAACGAGCGCGCCGTAGAGCACATGCCGGTGGTTGGCCGGAGTGGTCTGGCTGTCGCTCCAGGAGCCGTGTGAGGTGCGGTGGTGAGGATGCTCAGGTGCATTCGCGCCGAAGCCAATGACATAGCTGCTGCTCCGCGGATTATCGCCCAGCATATAGTTAATCTGGCGTTCAGCGAAGGCCTGGGCGGTATTTTTTTTCACCGGATCAGTAACCCAGTCTGCATAGACAAAAGCAAGAAAAGCATGGTTGGCTGCATACCGCAGCGCCCCCCATTGATCCAGATGGGCCAGCCCGCCTGGAGTATACGCTACCCGGTCAGAGGTGCCGTTCACCCCGGTCGTCCAGAACTGCATATTGCGTTCCGTGGACTGGATAAACTTCGGGTCCTCGGTGATGCGGGACAGCAGGAGCTGCGCACCATAATGCTTGTCATCCCAGGATTGGGTCCATTGGTAGCCCCAGTCACCAGCCTGGTTGGTGCCCCACAGATCACTGGCGGCAATCGCCTTATCGAGATAGGTCTGCTCACCGGTCGCCAGGTATAGCCAGATACCGCCCCAGCTTAACTCATCCGCGTAACTACTCCACGAATTGTAATACTGCTTGGCGTCAGTGATGGTATCGGAGTAAGCTCCCCGGTACGTATCGGCAAAATTGTATAATTGCTTGGCATGCAGCAGGAGCTTGTCCGCATAGGCGGCATCTGAATCCCTGAAAATAATGGAAGCCGAGGCAAGGGCGGCGGCAGTCTCACCAGCCAGGTCCGAGCCGGGATGTGCAGCATCAATCTTGTAAGCCGGGCGCGCCATAGGCATGACCTCCGCCGGTCCCCACCAGTTATGGTCCGCCGTGCCGTTACCCACCTGGCCCCACAGCTCATTCGGTGCAGTATGCGCTTTCACAAAATAGTCTGTGGCCCAGCGGATATTGTCCAGAATCTCATCCAGCTGCCCGGACTGCACGTAACCATCCTCGTATTCATAGACCGACCATGCCAGCATAGTCGCGGTGTACGCCATCGGAAAGCCGAATTTGACATGATCCCCTGCGTCATACCAGCCACCCGTCAGGTCATGGCCGACATCGGCACCATCCTGCAGCCCCGAGTCGCCTCTCCATTCCACGCGGTTGTCCGCCGGCAGCTCACCCGAACGCTGGGCCTCGTAGAAATAAATCGATTTCTGCAGTGCCTCTGCATAATTAAATCCGGCGGTTGCCGCTTCGGTGACAGACGGGCGGACAGCCGTCCCTGAACCAATGGTGAAGGCTAACATCAGGCTTAGTGAAGCGATACAGCCGGTCTTCCGTTTACTTTGACTCATCCTTACTCATCTCCCTTCGTTTTCTTGCTTGTTCAGTCCTTCAGGACTCAGGCACGCACAAATACCTCCCCAGTGTCCATAATTAGACATAGTATTTGAGCACGTTCCATTTACCACCTCCATATTACAAATTAAGGTAAAATACCCTTACCTACACATATACCACATACAGTAAATTAATTCTATATATTTACATTATGTTTTTCTGAGAATACCGGTTTTTTGTCAAAATATTTCCATTTTTATCATATTTACAGCGTCAAAAAGAGCAGCCTCCTCCAGTTATGGAGAATGACTGCTCTCTGTTTGTAAAATGTACAGTTGGCTGGAGCAGACAGAGCGAGCTTTCTTCGAAGCCCTATTGCCCGCGCCGCAGCTGCTGGTTATGGCGGATCTTCGCCTCGTTGCCCTGCTCGGTGGCCTGATAGAAGATCTTGCGGGAGATTGCCTTCGGCAGATAGTCCTGCTTCACATAATGGCCGGGAAAATTGTGCGGGTACTGGTAGCCCTCATGGCCCAGCTGGGCCGCACCTTTATAGTGTGTATCCCGCAAATGCAGCGGCACCTCGGCCGACTTCAGATCCTCCAGACTGTTCATGACGTTGGCGATAGCGGTCACTACCCCGTCTGATTTCGGACTCTCTACGGCGAACAGAATCGCCTGCGCGATATTCAGCTTTGCCTCCGGCCAGCCGTTATTACGGTAGGCATCCAGCGCACTGACCGCCTGGACCATCGCCTGCGGGTTCGCCAGGCCGATATCCTCACTGCTGGCCGCGATCAGGCGGCGGATGAAGGTCATCGGGTCCATTCCCAGCTTCTCCACCGCGTAGAGGAACCAGAACAGGGCGGCGTCGCTGGAGCCGCGAATGCTTTTGTGAAAAGCGGACAGCACATCGTACTGTGTTGACTCGTCCGCTTTGACAATCGGGCGGCGGATCGACTCCTCCGCCACCGCAAGTGTAATGTGCACGCTGCCGTCACGCTCCGGCGCCGTAGTCATCGCCGCCAGCTCCAGAGCATTCAAGGCTCGGCGGATATCGCCGTTCGCCATCGCGGCGATATGCAGCAGCGCGTCTTCGTCTGCCTTCAGATCCATGAAGCCGAGCCCCCGCTGATCGTCAGCAAGCGCCCGCTTCATCGCAATCAGGCTATGCCCGCTGGTCAGGGACTCCAGCTGGAACAAGGTCGAGCGGCTCATCAAGGCCCCGTTCACATAATGGAACGGATTCTCTGTGGTCGCACCGATGAAGGTAATCGTCCCCTTCTCCACGGCCGGCAGCAGCGCATCCTGGCGGGAGCTGTTGAAGCGGTGTACTTCATCCAGGAACAGAATCGTCTTCGAGCCGTACAGCGCCTTATTGCTCTGTGCGCGTTCAATGACCTCCCGCACATCCTTCACCGAAGCCTCCACCGCATTCAACCGCACGAATTCACCTTGGGTGTGATGCGATATGATATGGGCCAGAGTGGTTTTGCCGCAGCCCGGAGGCCCGTACAGCAGGATGGAAGAGACCTGGTCCGCTTCAATCGCTCTGCGCAGCAGCTTGCCCTTGCCTACAATATGCTCCTGTCCGATATATTCATCCAGATTGCCGGGCCGCATCCGGTCTGCCAGCAGCCGTCCGCTCCCGTTGTCTTCACCCTGCGAGAATAAATCCATCCTTACACTTCCTTGCTATCATCTAAGATTTCAATAGAATACATACACTTCTCCTATCATACCATACCTGTCCCAAACGTTAAAAAGAGCATGACCCCGCCGCCACCGGCGGGAGCCATGCTCTTTGTTCTATAATTAGAACTCGTATCCGTTCCAGACTAGCGGTTCATCGCCAGCCGCGTTTGCCGCATTTTTGAAATGATCTTGCGGATGCTTTCTTCAGATAAGTGATATCTCTTCTGCAGCTCGTTCACCGAGCAGCCGCTGCTGTGACTACAGAAGATCTCTTCGTTGCGGGCAGCAATCTCTTGCCGGGAGCCGCTGTTCTCGCCCCATCTTACCCGTTCTTCCGCTTTCTTCGGGATGTATAACAGCTCACCCTGTATGTATCCCTGCAGCTCTTCGAGCAGCCCCGGGGGGAGCACATCCTTTCCATTGACGTAACTCACGTTCAATTTCCTCCTTCAACAGGTGTATTCCGTTCAGTCCGATCACTGTACTGTTCTGAATAATCATTCCACCTGCCTCCTTTCTTCTCCTCAAATTTGGTAAATCATCTAAATTCATTATATTAAACCCTGCGGTTATCGTCTACATTCATTATGGATCAGCGGTCTGTCAGTGGTTGGTCAGTGTCATTCTTTATATTGTAGTAACCGGAATTACATATCCGCTCGTGTTCGCTCATTATACATAAGGAGGCCTCGCGGCCTCCCGTTTAACAGGTCTCCGTCTTAGACGGAAACCACCTCGTATTCTGAAAACATATCTTCAGCCTCCTTCCAGAAGTAATCTTGCCCGGCCGGACACTTATTATTAAGCCACAGGCCGCACCGGGTTACAAGTTCAAGAATAGTTATAATCGTTCTCCACCTGAAGGCTGGCACGCGAACTCTTTTGGAAAGAGGGAGAATTGCAGAAATATTGTAGTACATTTTTTGACGAAAAACTAATTATTTAGTCGATCCCTGTCGAAATATATATTAAAATATCTAGTTACTTCGAGATATGGAAATAAATTTTAACGTCCATCCATTCAGAAATTCAGGAGGAACTTCCATGCCAACACCGAAAAACCCCCTAAAGCGCCTATTCCGTATCACGAAGCTCAGAACTGAACTGATGCTGCTTATCATTACAGCCATTGTACTGCCCTCGCTGGCTCTGGTGGCCATATCGACACAAACCTCAGAATCGGCTCTGCGCTCCAAAATGGAAGACACCACACGCTCCAGCATCCACCTCCTGGATAAAACACTGTCGCAGCTGATTCTGCTGGAGAGCGCCGGAGTGAATGAGCTGGCATACGAGATGAGCAGCGCGGGGCTAACGAACAATTCTCCACAGCTGCGCAAGCTGATCGACAACTTCAAGCTGGAGCATCCTGAGGTAGATATCGTGGCGATAGGCAACGAGGACGGGAAATACATGTTCGCGCCGGATTCCAAGCTGGACAATTATGATCCCCGCGTACGCGACTGGTACATAGATGCACTTAAGACCCCGGAGACAACATCGGTGATCGATCCCATTTTCTCCAAAGTAACGAACAGCTACATTCTGCCGATCTCCAAGGCTTTTCCGGACGGCAAGGGGGCTGTTACGATCAGCATCAGCATGAAGGAGCTTATGGAGCTGGCGAAGAATGTCAGTCTGGGCGATAGCGGATATGTCTTCATCCTGGACGGCAATAACAAGGTGATCTACCACCCTGCCATGGAGATTGCTTCGGAAGCCACAGGCGCAATGACAGCAGGAATCAAGCAAGGCCCGGCGGGTAAAATATCCTACAAGGATGCTGCAGCCGATACGCAAATGGACGGATACTACATTACCAATGAGCTGACCGGCTTCACCTTGGCCGGAGTGCTTCCAGAGAGTGAATATACGAAGGCGGTCTACCCGATTCTGTACAAATCAGCTATCGTTCTCGTGGTTGCGCTGCTGCTTGCTGCGGTAATTACCTTCCTGATTATCCGCCGGATAACCGGGCCGGTAGAACGCCTGAACCGTTCGGCCAAACGGGTAAGCGAAGGGTATCTGGATGAATTCGTCCAGACCAGCCGCAGGGACGAGATCGGTCAGCTTGCCGGCAATTATAATGAAATGGTCTCTTCGCTGCGCACCATGGTGCAGGAGGTTGCCGAGACCTCCGGCCAGCTCGCCGCTGCCAGTGAACAGCTCACAGCCAGCACGGCCGAGAACAGCAAGGCAGTCGAGTATGTGACGGAGCTGGTGGAGGAATCCACCCGGGGCGTGGAGACCCAGGCTTATGCTTCCGCCGAAGTCGCTACAACGATGGAGGAGATGTCCACCGGCATCCAGAAAATCGCTTCCGCTTCAGAGGCGATTGTGAGCGCCGCTATACTTACGGAAACGGATGTCTCGACCGGCAGCTCCAGAATGCAGGAGGTGGGGGAGCAGATGAAAACGATCCGCGAATCGGTACAGCAGTCCGGCACCCTGATCGCTGAGCTTAACGGCTTAAGCACCAGAGTGGCTGAGACCAGCACGGCGATCTCCGCCATTGCCAAGCAGACCAATCTCCTGTCGCTGAATGCCGGCATCGAGGCGGCCCGGGCCGGTGAACACGGCCGGGGCTTCGCCGTAGTGGCGGGTGAAGTGCGCAAGCTCTCGGAGGCTACGAATAGCAGTGCCGGGCAGATTCAGGAGACCATCTCCGAGATGGTGGGCCTGATCGCCAGCGCTTATGATGTGATGAAGCATAAGGTGGCAGAGGATGTGGAGCAGGGCATGGCGCTTACTCTGGAGGCGGGCGAAGCCTTCCGGCAGATTGAGCAGTCCACCCGGCAGGTCGGCGAGCAGATCCATGAGGTGTCGGCCATTACGGAGCAAATGTCGGCCAGCAGCTCCCAAGTAGCCGCCTCCGTCCAAGAGATGGCCACCATCGCCCGGGCGGCGCTCGACTCCTTCCAGAGCGTAACCGCAGCTACCGAGGAGCAGCTTGCTTCGATGGAGGAGATCACCTCCTCCGCAGCGGCACTCTCCGGCATGGCTGCGGATATGCAGGGACAGGTGGAGCGCTTCCAGTTCGATGCGAAGGATAAGGCTTAATCATACAGAACCGCCCACAATGCAAAGCAGCGATCCTCCAATAAAGGAGAATCGCTGCTTTTTGTCTTCCATCAGGGCAACTCCGCCGGCCGTTACGGACTGAGTAGCGCTTATTTCGGATGAAGGTCATGATTTGGCAAAGTTACGGACACCATGGCCCTTATCAGCCGATATTCGGTTCATAAGCATCGATTGCTGAGACAATAAAGGCGCTACGGTCCGTTACAGCCCAAAAAGTGGCGTTTTCCTGAGAATAAGGGCGCTACGGTCCGTAAAGAGCCCGACTTGCCTTTGCGCTTATTGACGCATCGGTGGTTCGGCGGTTCGGCGGTTTTGGCGGCGCATCGGCGGTTCGGCGGATCTGTTTCGCCAAACCGCCGGAGCTGTTGTACCGGATCGTAGACGGATTGCCGCTGGTTCGGTTTCCGGGACCGCTTGACGCTGTCTCTCTCGGCCTATTGTACCTCTGGCTCCGGCCAGCCGGAGATGCTCTCCTCTGCGTTCAGTTGAACGTAAGGCGGCAATTCGCCGCCCCGCAGTAGCCACAGCTCATGCAGGGCACGTGTGCAGCCCACATACATCAGCTTCGCATCCCAGGCCGCCGCTCCATAATGGGCGCTGTCTGCGTCTGCCAGAATGACGGCATCGAACTCCAGTCCCTTGGACAAGTAGACGGGGAGAATCGACAAGCCGCCGCGATATTCCGTGATGCTGCCGTCAATCAGATGAAGATCCTCGAACTGCGTGGCGAGCTCAGCGTACAGTAGAGAGGCTTCCCGCAGGCTGCGGGTCAATACCGCCACCGTGCGGTATTCGCGCCCGGAGAGCTGCGCCAGCGCGCTCTTGACCGCGCTGAGCCGTTGATCCGCCGATGCAGCCGCCGCCGCTCCCGGCAGCACATCCTCCTCATAGGAGATCAGCCGCACAGGATTCCCGCTGCGGAAGACCGGAACTGCCAGCAGCTCACTGCCCACGCCCGCAGACAAAATGCCATTGGCAAACTCGATGATCTCCATCGTTGAGCGGTAGCTTCGGGTCAGTGCATGGTATGCGGTGTATTCTTCGGCAAACAGCGTCTGCATCTCTCTCCAGGCATGTACTCCCTTGTAGGCGTGGATGCCCTGCGACAGGTCACCCAGAATGGTGAAGGAATGCCCCTTCACATACAGATCCAGTACGGCAATCTGGAACGGCGAGAAATCCTGCGCTTCATCAATCACGATATGGTCAAAGCGTTCCGTACCCTCATTGCCGTTCAGCAGATAATGGATATAGAGCAGCGGAGGAAGATCCTCCTCGCGCAGAATCCCCTTCTTCAGCTCTTTGACGGTCTCCTTCAGCACGGATGGCGGAATCTCCTCCGGTGCTGCCGCCGGCCAGTCCTCCGGCACTTTCGCCGCCCGGAAGATCTGCTTATAGATGGCGAGCGGCTCGTATTTCGGCCACTTGGCGCTGTAGGCCTTCTCGCGGGCCGCGCCCTTCTTCTTGCGCTCCTTCAGCGCAGCCGCTGAAGGGCTCTTCTTCAGCTCCATCTCGATCCAGCGGTGAAGCCGCGCCATGACGCGCTCCTTGCGCTTCGCCGGAGGATACGGTGCGTATTCCTCATTGTGCCAGCGCAGAATCACCTGGCGGCTCAGCACCGCCCCGTCCCAAGGACTGAAATCGCCCTCCGGCACAGCACTGGTCTCCAGCAGCTTGACGCTGGATTCAATGACGCTCATCAGCACCGTTGAGCCTTTGAAGCGCCCGGGGGTCTCTTCCGTGATGGCCGGCATTGCTCCCGCCGTCTCGAACCAGCGGCTCATGACCTCCGAAGCATCCTGCTCCGGCAGCGTGACATCAAGCACTCCGGCCGCCCAGTCCGGGAACGTGCTCTGGGCAATATTGCCGACACCCAGCTCCGGCAGCACATCCGAAATATAGTCCAGGAACATGCGGTTCGGGGCGAAAATAATCATTTTCTCCGCCGAGACCTGCTCCTTGTATTGATACAATAAGAACGCCAGCCGGTGCAGCGCAACGGTGGTCTTGCCGCTTCCTGCGACCCCCTGGATGATCAGCGCCGTATTCTTGGCCGCCCGGATAATCTTGTCCTGCTCCTCCTGAATCGTGGAGACGATGTCCCGCAGCCGGTTATCCTTGTTCTCCCCCAGCCGGTAGACCAGGAATTCATCCGATACCGCCGGTGCGTCGCTGTCACGGTTATACGTATCCGCCACCCTCTCCAGGATCTGCTTGCGGATCACCACGTTGCGCTTGAGATAGACCAGCCCTTCGATCAACCCCTCCGGCGCTTCATACGAGGCGGCTTCCGTTCCTCCGGTAAAAGAATAGAACAGGCTTGCCACCGGTGCCCGCCAGTCAATGACAAGCGGACGGTCGCTAACCTGCTCGCGGTCTACGCCGATTTTGCCGATATACAGTGCCTTGCGGTCTTCCTCGTCATTGCCCTGAAAATCAAGCCGTCCGAAATAAGGCTCCTGCCTAAGCTTGGCAAGATCTTTGCGCCTCTGCTCCCTTGAATCCTCCAGCACCTGCTCGGTATAATCGTGTCCCGTGTACACCGGTGTTGAGCGCAGCCGCTCAAGGGTGGAGTCAATCTCTGTCAGCACGTGGTTCAGCCTGTCTTCTTCCTCTTGATAGGCACTTTGAAAGTTGTCTTCCAATTTCAGTTACCTCCTAAAAGTTTTGCGGGCATTAGCTTCCTGAATCTCTCCAAGCAAAACTCGCTCCGGAAGCATGCACCTCAATTGATGTGAGCTGTCCATCATAACACAGCAGAGCAGGGAAAGCCATATTTTTCAAACTGCTGTCCACGCGGAGGACAAGCGGAAGGGGGAAGGGGTGCTTCCCCCTTCCCCCTTCCGCCTTTGCTGTTAGCCCATCAGCGCATGCAGCACGAAGTTCGCAATGAACAGTCCGGCAATACCATACAAGGCAGGAGGAACCTCCTTGCCTTTGCCGGTAGCCAGCTTCACCAGCGGATAGGTGATGAAGCCAAACGCCATGCCGTCCACGATGCTATAGGTGAAGGGAATCATCACCATGACCAGGAACGCCGGAAACAGCTCCGTCATGTCGCCGAGATCCATCTCGCGCACACTCTGCACCATCAGCCCGCCGATCACGATCAGAATCGGCGCAATCGCGCTGTCCGGCACATAAGCCAGCAGCGGGATGAACAGGAAGGTCGCGCCGAACAGCAGGCCGGTGACGAGTGAAGTTAAGCCGGAGCGTCCCCCTGCCGCAATCCCGGCGGTGGATTCGGCAGCGGCGACCACCGGGCTGCTGCCGAACAGACCTGCCGCGATGTTGGCGAGCGAGAGCGCCCGCAGACTGCTTTTGAAGCGTTCCGGGCGTCCTGCCATCAGTGTCTGGGAAGCGATCAGGCCGATATTCTCAAACACCACAATCAGCAGCAGCAGGAAGACGGCAATCCAGAAGACGAGGCTGACGAATCCGCCCCAGTCCATACTGGCGAACACGCTGCCATAACCGCTGAACACATGTCCCGGCTCGGTATTCTTCGGCGCATGAGCGGCTCCCAGCAGATAGGCAAGCCCTGTGCCCACGAGCATACTGATCAGCAGACCGCCGCGTGTGCCGCGGATGAACAGCACCAGCGCCAGCAGCAGCGTCACCACCGAGGTAATGACCGCAGGATCACTGAAATGCCCGATGGCGACGAAGGTGGTGGCGTGGGCAATGACAATCCCGCTTTTTTGCAGGCCGATGAAGGTCAGGAACAGTCCGATGCCAACTGTGATCGCATGCTGCAGATTATGGGGAATCGCATCGCTGAGAATGCGGTAGAGCGAGGTGAAGGCCACAATGGCAAACAGCACCCCGGTCACCACTACCACGGCCAGCGCCTCACGCCAGTCCAGCTTCATGGAATGCACCAGCGTATAGGTGAAAAAGGCATTGATCCCCATGCCCGGGACCACGATAATCGGCGTTTTGCCGCCAAACGCCATGAGCAGGCAGCCTGTGATGGCTGTCAGCAGCGTGGCAACCATCCCGGCCCGCAGCGGCATGCCTGCATCTGCCAGGATCGCCGCGTTAACCATTACAATATATACCGAAGCGAAATACGACAGGATGCCGGCCGCCCATTCCTGCTTCCAGTTGTCGCCCGGCTCCATTCCCACGCTATTCCGCCAAATATTCGATTTCATGTAACAACCTCCACTTAAGTTCTTCTCATAGGATGTCAAGTATCTCTCCACAAAACATACCGTAAAAATATCCCCACAAAGTGAGGGTTTGCTTCGATGTTTACTCAGGTACTTTGCGGGGGGCCCCAAAACATACCGTAATAAAAGGGCATATAGCCGGAAGCCGGCTACACACCCTTTTACCTGATAGAATTCATTCAAATGTAATGCCGCCCGTTTCGAGCAACTCCCGTACCGTTACACTAACCATAATCAGGCCGACTACAGGGGGGACAAAAGAAGTACTGGCCGGAGGCTGCTTCGCCTTGCGCCGGTCCGGCGCATTCGCAGGCACAATCTGCTCCGTCACATCTTCGCGCGGCTTCACAGGCTTCTCGGTAGAGAAGACCACCTTCACGCCCTTCTTGATGCCTTCCTTACGCAGTCTGGTGCGGATCACCCGGGCAATCGGGTCCATGGTAGTCTTGGAGATGTCGGCGACCTGGAAGCGGGTCGGGTCCATCTTGTTGGCCGCTCCCATGCTGGAGATCAGCGGGATCTTCCGGGCCAGACATTCCTTGATCAGGTGAATCTTATAGATAATCGTATCCGAAGCGTCAATCACATAGTCCAGCTTGTATTTGAACAGCTCCTCATACGTCTCTTCGGTGTAGAACATATTCAGCGCAATCGCTTCGCAATCCGGATTAATCAGCTTGATGCGGTCCACCATCAGATCGGTTTTGTTCTGGCCGATGGTCGTGGTCAGCGCATGGAGCTGGCGGTTGATGTTGGTAATATCGACCGAATCCTTATCAATCAGGATAATGCGGCCGATTCCGGTCCGGGCCAACGCTTCCGCTGCCATAGCGCCAACTCCGCCGATCCCCAGCACAGCTACTGTGCTGTTCTTCATGATCGCCAGGCCTTCCGGCCCGATCGCCAGCTCCGTACGCGAGAACTGATTCAGCATGATGTCAGCCTCCTTGGGCAAGGCTTCCGGGACGTCCCTCTGCTCTCCTGGAGCGCCCCGTCAGTCCATAGTTAATTTATTTCTTTTCTTTCTCCGGTTTCGGTGCCAGCTTGATGTGCAGCTGCTCCAGTTGTCCGGCATCCACCGGGGATGGGGCATCCATCAGCAGGTCCGTTGCACTTGCTGTCTTAGGGAAGGCAATGGTCTCACGCAGGTTCGTGCGGCCCGCCAGCAGCATAATCAGACGGTCGAAGCCAAACGCGATACCGCCATGCGGAGGCGTGCCGTATTCAAAGGCATCCATCAGATAGCCGAATTTCTCATAGGCCAGCTCCTGCGAGAAGCCGAGTGCATTGAACATTTTCTCCTGAACGTCACGCTTGTAGATACGCTGGGAACCGCCGCCTACCTCGTAGCCGTTAAGCACCAGGTCATACGCCTGTGCGCGGATGGCGCCAGGATCGGTATCGAAGAGATGCAGGTCTTCGTCCATCGGACGTGTGAACGGGTGATGCTCAGCCACATAACGCTTCTGGTCCTCATCGTAGCCGAGAAGCGGGAATTCCGTTACCCAGGCGAATTTGAACACACTGTCGTCGATCAGACCAAGCTGGCGGCCGATCTTCAGACGCAAGGCGCCAAGTACATCTGCTACCACCTTCTTGGTATCCGCGGAGAACAGCAGCAGGTCGCCTTCTTCGGCACCTGTGCGCTCCTTCACGGCAGCGATTTCTTCCTCGGAGAAGAACTTCACAATCGGTCCCTTGAACTCGCCGTCTTTGACCTGAATCCAGGCCAGACCCTTGGCGCCGTAGCGTGCAGCGTATGGTCCAAGATCGTCAATCTCCTTACGTGTCCAGGTGCCACAGCCCTTGGCGTTCAGACATTTCACTTCTCCGCCCTTCTCGATCACGGAAGCGAATACCTTCACGCCGCTCTCAGCAACGATATCATTCATCTCTACCAGCTCCAGGCCAAACCGCAGGTCCGGCTTGTCCGAGCCGTATTTGCCGATCGCTTCGGCATAGGTCAGCCGCTGGAACGGTGCGGATACCTCAACCCCAACCGTCTCCTTCAGCAGACGCTGCATGAGCTTCTCCATCATCGACAGCAGCTCATCCTGCGGCATGAACGAGGTCTCAATATCGAACTGCGTGAATTCCGGCTGGCGGTCAGCGCGCAGGTCCTCATCACGGAAGCAGCGGGCCATCTGGTAATAACGCTCGATGCCGCCGACCATCAGCAGCTGCTTGTAGATCTGCGGCGACTGCGGAAGCGCGAAGAATTCCCCTTCATGCACACGGCTTGGCACGAGATAGTCACGTGCGCCTTCCGGCGAGCTTTTGGTCAGGATCGGCGTTTCCACATCGATAAAGCCTTCGTTGTCGAGGAAATCGCGGAAGATCTTCGCTGCCTTGGAACGGAGCAGCAGCGTCTTGTGCATCTCCGGACGGCGCAGATCCAGGTAACGGTATTTCATACGCAGGGATTCGTCTACTTCCACTCCGTCTTCGATGAAGAATGGAGGCGTCTTGGCTGCATTCAGCACTTCGATGTCTGTAATCTGCACTTCGATCTCACCGGTCGGCAGGTTGCGGTTAACGGTCTCCTCATCGCGCTTAACCACCGTACCTGTCACGGACAGCACGTATTCACTGCGGACCTTATCGGCAATCTGCAGCGCTTCTCCGGAATAGTCAGGATTGAATACAATCTGTACAATCCCTGTACGGTCGCGCAGATCAATGAACAGCACGCCTCCAAGGTCACGGCGGGTCTGCACCCAACCGTTCAATGTTACTGTTTCACCGATGCTCGCTGTCGTTAATTGTCCACAGTTATGGCTTCTGGTCATCTTTTATCCTACCCCTTCATGATTAAAATTACATATACTCGCCTTTTCGCCTAATTCTGAATCAGCGCCTCTGCCAGTTCGTCCAGCTTCACAGTCCGCTGCTCGCCGGTCTCCATCGACTTCAGTGCGATGACGCCGCTATTCAGCTCGTCTTCACCCAGAATCGCCGTATACCGGGCTGACATACGGTCCGCCGACTTCATCTGCGCCTTCATCTTGCGTCCCAGGTAATCGCGCTCCGCAGAGAATCCAAGACTGCGCAGACGGAACAGCTGCTTCGTGATCTCCAGATCTGCTGCTTCACCTAATGCGACGAAGTACACATCCAGCGGCTTCGCCGCTTCCAGCTCCACACCCTGATTCTCCAGAATCAGCAGAATCCGCTCCAGTCCAATCCCGAACCCGATGCCCGGCTGATCCGGTCCGCCGATCTCCTCGACCAGACCATTGTACCGGCCGCCGCCGCCCACCGTGTCGATGGAGCCAATGCCTGCCGCTTTATACTCAAACGCTGTATGCGTGTAATAATCAAGGCCGCGCACCAGGCGGGGGTTGATGCTGTATTCCACACCCATCACATCCAGGTGCCCCTTCACCTTGGCAAAATGCTCTGTACACTCTTCATCCAGACTGTCCAGAATAGAAGGCGCTCCGCCGAACTTGTCCTGATCAACCTTGCAGTCCAGCACGCGCAGCGGGTTGCGTTCCATCCGCCGCTGGCAGTCGCTGCACAGGCTCTCTCTCATCGGTCTCAGGAAATTCAGCAGCTTCTCGCGGTAAGCCGCACGGCTCGGAGCATTGCCGACCGAATTCAGCTCTACCCGCACATCCTTCAGCCCCAGATCAATGTAGAACTGGTACCCCAGCGAGATGACTTCAGCATCAATCGCCGGGTCCACCGCGCCGAAGGCTTCGATGCCGAACTGATGGAACTGGCGGTATCTGCCGGCCTGCGGACGCTCATAACGGAACATCGGTCCGATGTAATACAGCTTGCTGACATCCGGCTCCCCGTACAGCTTGTTCTGGACATACGCGCGTACCACGCCTGCTGTCCCTTCGGGACGAAGCGCCAGATCGCGGTCGCCCTTATCCTTGAAGGTATACATCTCACCTTCTACAATATCCGTTGTTTCGCCGACTCCGCGCTCGAACAGCCCGGTGTGCTCGAACAGCGGGGTGCGAATCTCCCGGTAATTGAAGCGGCGGCACAGCTCTCTGGCCTTAGCCTCCACAACCTGCCATTTCTCTACTGCACCCGGCAGCACATCCTGTGTACCTGTTGGTTTCTCGAATCTTTCTTTAGCCACAGTCTATCCCTCCTGAAAATAACCCCTTAAAACAGCAAAAAACCCCTCATCCCTGTTCAATTACAAACAGGGACGAGGGATTATCATAACCAATAATTCACCCGTGGTACCACCCACATTCCGGGCTTAGCAACTTGCTCTGCGTAAGCTCCGCTCTAAGCGGTTAACGCCCGCCTACGCGCAATCGGCTACTGACTGTAGGCAATCCTGCTGCCTGCGTTCGCCGTGCGTTCTCGGGGAGGTCATTCGTCCGTTCATCAACAGAATCCTTACAGCCTTGCGGATCAGCGTGCGGTCCTCCTTACCTGGACGACAGCCATGATCTGCGGGATTCCTCTCTGGGGTTGTGGGTTACGGATTACTTGGTCCCGTCATCAAAACAATATAAACTTACCGTATACTGTTAGATTCTACTGAACCACTGCGCTAAAGTCAAGGATTGAATAAAATAAGCTGCCACCAGCGTTCCTTCCGCCAAGTGGACAGAGATTCCGCTATTGCGGCAAAAACTCATAAATCTCAGCTTAAGCGGACTCAGATTCCGTTATGTGCCTACATCTGCCTCGTTAATCGCGCAAATCAACCTAATAACGGAATGTCAGTCCGCGTCTGCCTCGAAATAACGGTTCTTGGACAAATAGGCGCTTCTCAGTCCGCTTCACTACCTCACTCTAATGACACTCCATGTTGCTTATAATCCCCTAAAAACAAAAAAGTGACCTGCAGCCGATTGCTGCAGGTCCATCATCATATATTATAAAAAAGGGGGTCATGCTTCTATTATAAACACGCTATATTAAGGAATCATGAATGTAGTGTTACAGTTGCATTACAGAAAAGAAAGCGTTTCACCAAGCCGTCCAAATCCCCGCTGTCATGCTAATCCATAGGTTACACCATCCCCCAGTTCCTGTCTAGATCTATGACGCTGTCCTCGCCTTTTATTCTGCATATAAAACAGCTCCAGCCTCTCCATAACGGAGGGCTGGAGCTGAAATGTATCCCGGCGGGATACCGCGGTCCCTTTTAATCAAAAATCTCCACATAGGCCTGCTTGCCGCGCAGAACCTCTACAACCTCGTTGTAATGATTCTCGGCTACCTTGAGATCCATAACATAATGCAAGTGCTCCAGGTCACTGCTTGTCAGCTCTTGCCCTCTATGCACTTCGCCCTCCGTGCGTACTTCATCGGCGCGTACTTCATCCGTACGTTTCAGATCATCCTCTGCCGCAACTGCCGGGACAATGGCCGCCCCGGACCCCATACCTGTTGCACCTCCGGCAGCGTACACGCCTCCGGCACCTGTTGAAGCGGTATTCGTGGAGCCCAGCGGTATTAGAATGTTGCGCCGGTTATTTACTCCATTATCCAAAGGGTCTGTTAATGCCGATACCTCAATCCCCTCTACACCATAAGGAATCAACGAGGTCTTAGCACCTTCCGCTGCATCTTCTGTACTGAAATAGGCCTGGATTCTTCTAGTCATTGTAAATCCCTCCCATAAAGTTGTATTATGCCAAACGGGTTACGCATGTATTTCTTGTATTACAACACCTTAAGCAGCTCACGCACAAAAGCGGGCTCATCCTTGGGTGTGCGTGAAGTAATGTAATTGCCGTCTACGACGACCTCTTCATCCTTGAACTCCGCACCGGCATTGATCAGATCATCCTTCAGCGGCGGGTAGGAGGTAAGGGTGCGGCCCTGCAGCAATTCAGCGCTGATCAGAATCTGCGGGCCGTGGCAGATAGCGGCAATCGGCTTGCCTGCACGGTCAGCATCCTTCACGAATTGCAGAATATCCGGGTCAAGACGAAGATTCTCCGGCGAAGATCCGCCCGGAATGACTATCGCATCATACTCTGCGGCTGTGACCTCGCTGATCGCTTTATCCGATGTATAGGATACGCTTCCTTTTTTGCCGAGCAGGGTCTCATTTTTCTTCAGACCGATGATTTCTGCCTGATGTCCTGCCTGTAATACTCCTTCGTAAGGAACCTTCATTTCAGAATCTTCAAAGTCATTGGCGAGCAGAAAAGCTACTTTACTCATGAGATCCATATCTCCTCTCTAAGGCTGCTGTCGTCTCGTCAATCTATTACCCTCATTCCCCCGCTTTATAACGAAGCCTAAGCAGTTCCCGTAAATTCTGTTTCGTGAAACCTATACATTCTTATATTCCCAAAAAAATCCACTCCCCGCATACCTTCGCTCCAGTTAGGTACGCGGCAAAAGACCGCGGCCTCTACGCTGGAGTCCCTGCGGGTCCTTCGGGTCCCCGGCTTCCTTGGCTGTCGCTGAGGCTTCGGTCATCGACCCGGCCACGTGGGACTGAATCATGTTCCACATCCATGCTTTTGGTGCTTGTCTCATTCTGCTTGCTCCCCGCACTTGAATAATGGTGCATCATTCATAGTCTATCCAGCCAGGGCTACTGCTATCCCGCTTGGTTAACTAGAAGCAAAAAAGACCCCACCTTGTGGAGTCCCGTGATGTATCTTATCAAGTGGAAACGGCTTTGCCGTCCTTTATAGCGGCGTCTGCCCGGCTCTAATCCTAACCCTTGCTGTCCAGCAGCAGCGTAACCGGTCCCCAGTTGGTCAGGGCGACATCCATCATCGCTCCGAACACGCCGGTCTCAACCTGCAGCCCACCGGCACGCAGCACCTGGTTGAAGTAGTCATAGAGACGCTCTGCCTCAGCCGGAGCCGCTGCCGCCATGAAGTTGGGGCGTCTGCCCTTGCGGCAGTCCCCGTACAGCGTGAACTGGGAGACGGACAAAATGGCCCCGCCGGCCTCCGTCACACTATGGTTCATTTTACCGGCCGCATCCTCAAAAATCCGCAGTCCGGCAACCTTGTCAGCCAAATACTTGGCATCCTTCTCTGTATCCTCATGGGTTACGCCGACCAGCAGCAGCAGGCCCTCTCCAATGGCTCCGGTCACTGCACCGTCCACCGTTACACTGGAGTTCTTGCAGCGCTGCACAACGACTCTCATCTCATCCTTCAGCTCCTTGCCTTAGCACCTATTGCATAATACGGTTAACGGTATACACATCCTTGACCCGCTTCACTTTGTCGACCACAGACTGCAGGTGATCGGTATTGCGGATCAGAATCGTCATATGGATCATCGCCATCTTGTTCTTGTCGGAGCGCCCGGTGACCGCTGAAATATTGGTCTTGCTCTCCGATACCGCCTGCAGCACTTCATTCAGCAGCCCGTTGCGGTCATGGCCGGTAATCTCAATATCGACGCTGTAATTAGCCTCCATACTGCCTTCCCACTCCACTTCAATCACGCGCGCTGCTTCCTCCCCGTCCATCTCGTTCGGAATGTTCGGACAATCCTCACGGTGTACCGATACGCCCCGTCCACGGGTCACATATCCGATGATATCGTCGCCCGGGACAGGATTACAACATCGTGCGAAGCGTACCAGCAGATTGTCGATCCCCTTGACACGGACCCCGTTGGTCGGCTGGTTGCGCTTCTCTCCGCTGGATTTGATCGCCTTCATCTCGGAGGTAAGCTCCAGATGGCCTGCGGCCTCCTCCTGGTCCTTACGCAGCTTCTCAGTCAGCTTGGAGGCGATCTGCGCTGCGGTAATCCCGCCGAAGCCGACCGCTGACAGCATATCCTCCACATCATTGAAGGCGAACTTCTTCGCAGCCTCGGACAATTTGTCCTCCGTCAGCCAGTCAGAGACCTCCACGTTCAGGCGCTTCAGCTCGCGTTCGATGGCCTCCCGGCCCTTCTCCACGTTCTCCTCGCGCTTCTCCTTCTTGAACCACTGCTTGATCTTGCTCCGCGCATGTGAGGACTGGGCAATCTTCAGCCAATCGCGGCTCGGACCGTAAGAATTCTTCGAGGTCAGAATCTCCACGATATCCCCGGTCTTCAGCTTATGGTCAAGCGGAACAATGCGCCCGTTCACCTTGGAGCCGATTGTCCGGTTCCCGACCTCGGTATGAATGCGGAACGCGAAATCCAGCGGCACCGAGCCGGCAGGCAGCTCCACTACTTCACCCTTAGGCGTGAATACGAAGACCAGATCAGAGAAAAAGTCCATCTTCAGCGATTCTACAAATTCTTCGGCATCCTTGGCTTCGTGCTGCAGCTCCAGAATCTCGCGGAAGAACGGCATCCGGTTCTCGGGATTGACGTTGTTGTTGCTGCTGCCTTCCTTATACGCCCAGTGGGCGGCGATCCCGAATTCGGCCGTGCGGTGCATCTCCCAGGTGCGGATCTGAACCTCCGTCGGCTCTCCTCCCGGACCTACTACGGTTGTATGCAAAGACTGATACATGTTCGCCTTGGGCATAGCAATATAGTCCTTGAAACGGCCAGGCATCGGCTTCCAAAGCGTATGAATAATGCCCAAAGTGGCATAACAATCCTTAATATTGTCGACGATAATGCGGATAGCCAGCAGATCATAGATCTCGTTGAACTGCTTGTTCTTCGTGTTCATCTTGTTATAGACACTGTAGATATGCTTCGGGCGTCCCGAGAGATCGCCTTCGATGCCCATTTCATCGAGCTTGGCGCGGATGCGGCCGATGACACTGTCAATGAACTGCTCGCGTTCTGCCCGCTTCTTGTGTACAAGATTCGCAATCCGGTAGTACTGCTGCGGGTTCAGGTAACGGAGTGCAATATCCTCCATCTCCCACTTGATCGCAGAGATCCCCAGCCGGTCCGCAATGGGACAAAAGATTTCCAGCGTCTCATAAGAAATCCGGCGCTGACTCTCTTCAGACTGGTATTTGAGCGTACGCATATTATGCAGACGGTCCGCTAGCTTAATCACGATCACCCGGATATCCTGGGCCATAGCGATGAACATCTTGCGGTAGTTCTCGTTCTGCTGCTCTTCCTTGGAGCGGAAGCGGATGCGTTCCAGCTTGGTCAGGCCGTCTACCAGCATGGCGCAGGTATCGCCAAATTTCGTGCGGATCTGCTCCAGGGACACCGTCGTATCTTCCACAACATCATGCAGCAGCGCAGCAATGATGGATATGACATCCATTTGCATATTGACGACAATATCTGCGACCGCCAGCGGATGCAGAATGTATGGCTCCCCCGACTTCCGTACCTGCCCGTGATGAGCCTGATCGGCGAATTCATAAGCTTCACGGATGCGGAGAAGATCTTTTTCTTTTATATAGGCGCCAGCCTTTTCGGTTAGTTGCTCTATGCCCATTCTCGTCGTATCCGTTTCCCTTCTATAATAAAATGAACCTGCAAGCATGCAGAATTTGCAGGTTCCATACGTTCCCGGCTGCATTGCGCTCAGGTTAAAGTTGTCTATAATTATGACGCTTACGAAGGATTCCGTCAACACTTGCCATAGCGTGGTATTCCTGTCAGGGAAAGGGTCAAGAAAAGACAATTTTGTGGCACGGATAAAAATGTTGTTGTAAAAACCCGCTGTTCTATTTAATCTAGTAAAGGCGGTTTTTTAAAAAATAAGAATTGTCAAATCAAATTAGATCAGAAAGAGAAGTGAACTCCATTGCAACGCGAAATTCAAGTTAACGAAAGACTCCCTTGGGGCCCGGGCTTCCTCCTGAGTCTTCAGCATCTGTTCGCCATGTTCGGCAGCACCGTGCTTGTTCCCAACCTGTTCGGGGTAGATCCCGGCATGATCCTGCTGATGAACGGTATCGGTACCTTGCTCTACATTCTGATCTGCCGCGGCAAAATCCCCGCCTATTTGGGTTCAAGCTTTGCCTTCATCTCTCCGGTGCTGCTTGTGCTGAAAGAGCATGCCGGCGATCATGAGCGCGGATATTCGCTTGCACTGGGCGCTTTTATCGTGACTGGTGTTATCTTCATTCTTGTCGCCTTAATTGTACGTTATGCCGGTACCGGCTGGATTGATATTGTATTCCCTCCGGCAGTTATGGGAGCGATAGTTGCCACGATTGGACTGGAGCTTGTGCCTGTAGCCGCACGGATGGCCGGACTGATTGCTCCTGAGGGTGTGGCCACCGCCGACTGGACGCCTGACGGCAAAGCGATTACCCTGTCGCTCGTCACGCTTGGTGTTACCGTGCTCGGCTCCGTGCTGTTCCGCGGCTTCCCCAAAATCATTCATATCCTCATCGGTATTGTTACCGGTTATGTACTCGCTTATATCTTGGGTGAGGTGAATACTGGTGCCATCTCTCAAGCAAGCTTCCTCTCGCATCCCACGATCATTACCCCATCCTTCAACTGGCAGGTCATTCTGACTATTATTCCTGTATCGCTTGTGGTCATTGTGGAGCATATCGGCCATTTGCTGGTCACCAGCAATATTGTGGGCAAGGATCTGACCAAGGACCCGGGACTGGACCGCTCACTGATGGGTAACGGGATTTCAACAGTACTCTCCGGGTTCCTGGGTTCTACGCCTAATACAACCTATGGTGAGAATATCGGCGTTATGGCTCTGACCAAGGTGTACTCGGTATATGTTATCGCGGGCGCTGCTGTAATCGCCATCGTGCTGTCGTTCTCCGGAACGTTCTCCTCGGTCATTGCCAACATTCCGCTGCCGGTTATGGGCGGTGTATCCCTGCTCCTGTTCGGTGTTATTGCGGCATCGGGCCTGCGTATCTTCGTTGAGCAGAAAGTCGATTTCTCCAAAGCCACCAACATGATTCTGGCTACGCTCGTCCTGGTTGTCGGCATCAGCGGCATTTCGCTGAAGCTTGGCGGTGTAGAGCTGAAAGGCATGGCACTGGCGACTATCGTCGGTATGGTGCTCGCCCTGCTCTTCAAGCTGATCGAGGTTCTGGGCCTGTCCAATGAACAGGAAGCTGACAAATCGGCACATTAAATAACTCACATCTGTTATTATCCACCCAGCGCATCAACAAAAAGCGGACTGCTGTCTTCATTCGACAGCAGTCCGCTTTATATTTCCCGGGAAAAGTTGCCGGGCACGACGATTAATCCTCGTAAGTCAACAAGGTAACCACTTCAATATCCGACAGCTTGTCCCGTCCGGCCAGAGCCGTCAGCTCGATCAGGAATGCAGCGCCGACCACTTGTCCGCCAAGCTGTTCCACCAGGTTTACTGACGTAGCAATCGTCCCTCCGGTAGCCAGCAGATCATCCGCAATCAGCACCTTCTGGCCGGGCTTGATCGCATCGGTATGCACAGCGAGGGTATCCTTGCCGTATTCCAGATCATAGCCCACTTCGATTGTCTCATAAGGAAGCTTGCCGCTTTTGCGGATCGGCACGAAGCCTACACCCAGCGCATAAGCCAGCGGTGCGCCCACTACAAAGCCACGCGCCTCCGGTCCGGCAATGACATCGATCTCCAGGTGGGCCACGAGAGCTTTAAGCTCATCGATGGCTGCACGGTACGCAGCGCCGTCCTTCAGCAGTGTAGTAATATCTTTGAAGCTGATTCCAGCCTGGGGGAAATCCGGAATTACGCGAATATTGTTTTTGAAATCCAACATCATCATCTCCTAAAAGTAAGCGGGGATCACCCCCGCTGAAGTTACTCAAACCAAATGACCGTGCCAGCATGTGTAGCTGTTATGAGGCCCCTAAACGCCGTGACAGCATGAATTCCTGCAATTCACTGCGGCTGCCTTCCATGAAATACTGCTCCATCTCCGCCGTCTTGCCCAGTCTGACGAAATGCTCTGATGTGCTCAGACTCTTGGCGGCAGGCTGCGGGACAAAGGTGATCTTGCCGCCGCTGCGCTCAATGAAGTCAAGCTCATCGAACACATCCAGCATTCTGCTCACCATACGCACACCAAGCGCCGACTGGCGGCTGAGCCGCAGCAGGACTTCTTGCTCAGGAGTTGGAGATGCAGCGATTGCGGCAATCCATTGATATAACGATTTGAAATGATCACGGGTGGGAACCTGCAGCCGGTCACGCCCGTCACGGATTGAATGCAGCAGGGCAATGTTCTCCGCCCCCGGAAAAGCAGTGAACAGTGCTTCCAGCTGCTCCGGAGACTCCGGCATATCAAGCACACAGAGCAGTGACAGTCCCTCTTCGTCAGGCGTGCCCTCCGGCTGATGTACAGCCGAGATCCCGGCAGACTCATCGTATACCCAGAGGGACATGTCCTTCAGATCACGCAGCGGCGTTGTCCGGCTGTTCTGGAAGACCGCTGCACTCCGGCCGGGACTGCTGCCGCTATAGGTGCGGAGCAGCTCCTGAATATGCGCCGCCTGCTTGACGGCATCGGCCGCGCCGCGCAAATCGAACAGCTGCGCCTTCGGCACCGCAAGATCCTGCAGCATTAGCTGAGGCTTGCGCGAGCCGTTCCATTCATTGACGGACAGTTCTGCCAGAACATCCACGACTGTACCATCCGGAAGCAGATCAGCCAGCGGCCCCTTGCCGAAGGCTACAGCTTCAATCGTCAGCTTGTCCTGCTGGAGCACAAGCTTCAGGTGCTTGCCCTCCTGACCCATCTTCCGTGTCTCCTTCACAACTGCTCCGCGCAAAATGAATCTCGGCAGCGGATTGGCCATGCCGAACGGCGCAAGCCGCTCCAGCTCAAGCGCAGCCTGGAGGGTCAGATCGGCAATGGATACCTCCCCGTCCGCAGCCGTAACAGCTACGAAGTCCTCCGGTGTCAGAACAGACGCAGCATAGCTATTCAGCGCCGCATCGAAGGCTTCCAGCTTGCCCTGCGGCAGACTCATCCCGGCAGCGGCCGGATGTCCTCCGAAGTGGTCCATCAATTCGGCGCATGAGGATAAGGCTGCATAGATATCCAGACCCGGGATGGAACGGGCTGAGCCCTTGCACATCCCGGTCTCCGGATGAATGTCCAGAATAATAACCGGACGGTAATACCGCTCGAGCAGCTTGGAGGCCACAATGCCGACTACGCCCACATTCCAGCCCTGGTCCGCCAGCACTATAATATCCGGCAGTCCGCTCCGGCTGATTCTCTCCTCCAGCTTAGCTGTGGCTTCGGTGACAATTCGCTCGACAACCAGTTGGCGTTCCTTGTTCAGCAGATCCAGCTCTCCGGCAAATTGCTCAGCTTCTGCCGCATCTTCCGTGGTCAGCAGTGTAACCGCCCGGCCAGCATGATCCAGTCTTCCGCTGGCATTAATACGCGGCGCCATCCCGAAGGCGATATTCACCGCACTGACGGTGTTCATCGCAATACCGCCCACCGAGAGCAGCGCACGGATGCCCGGGAACGACGAATTCCGCATGCTGCTGAGGCCTCTGCGCACCAGACTGCGGTTCTCGCCCAGCAGCGGCATCAGATCAGCAACGGTACCTATAGCAGCAATCTCACACCATTCCTCAGGCACTTCACTGCCAAGGAGCGCCTCAGCCAGCTTGTAAGCCACCCCCACTCCAGCCAGACCCTTGAAGGGATACGGGCAGTCCGGCAGCTTCGGGTTAATCAGCGCATAGGCCTCGGGCAGCAGCTCCGGCGGCTCATGATGATCCGTGACAATAACATCAATGCCCAGCTCCGAGGCATAGGCAATCTGATGATAGGCACTGATACCAGTATCAACCGTAATGACGAGAGATACACCCTGCTGGACCGCCCAGTCCAGCGCATGATTATGCAGTCCATAGCCTTCATTGGAGCGATGGGGAATATAAATATCAAAAGAGGCCCCAAGATGACGCAGAAGGTAGATCATCAGCGCAGTGCTGGAAACCCCGTCCGCATCATAATCACCATACACCAGAATATGCTCTTCCTCTTGCAGTGCCTTCTGTATCCGCGGCACCGCTTCAGCCATTCCTTTGAGCAGGAATGGATCATGTCTATCTTCCGCTCCTGAATCCATGAATACCCGTGCCTTGTCGGCGGTATCCATACCTCTTTGCACCAGCAGTGAAGAAAGGAGCGGAGAAATAGAAAGGCTCCGGGCCAGTTCCGAAATACGCTCGGAATCGGCTGCCGGAGATTGCCAGCTTGTTTTTGAATGAAGCAATACAGTTCACCTTTCTCTCACCTTGCAGACTACTGAAGCAGCGTGGGAATATCGTTGTCCACAAGCTCGTGATTGCTTTTATAAGGATAACCCGGATCATACGGCACAACATCCATATGAACCTCGCCTACATGAACGAACCGGTGTTGCAGCAGCTTGCGGGCACATTCTGAAATATCCTGGGCCTCCATCACGCTGATCCGCGGATTCACACTAATCTTCACATGCAGATTCACATAACTGCCTTCCTCCAGCGCCCGGAGCTGCTCCACCCGGATGACTCCATGCACCCGCTGAACCGTCTCAATGAAGCTGGCAGCTTCCTCGGAAGGAAGCTCCTGAATCTTCTTGCTGTATACAGAGGAAGCAATTAACGAATAGCCTTTGCGGAGAATCAGACATCCGGTCAGCAGAGCTGCAATGGGGTCCATGTAGAGCAGAGGATGCCAGTTCAAGTATCCTCCAGTTATGGCCAGGGCAATTCCGATAAATACAGTTATAGAGGTGTACAGGCTGAACCGGTGGCTATCGGCATAAGCAGCATGACTGCCGTCACCCTTTTTTTTGAAATAACGGTACTGGTATTGAAATACAGCCTCTTTGAACACAATGCACAGCAGGACAGCAACAAGCGCTGACTCCTCCGGTGCCGACAGATGTCCCCTTGTCAAATCACGGATAGCCGAGAAAGCAACCTGCAGCCCGCCCATAATAATCAGCACAGAGAACAGAATAGCCGCCATCGGCTCCTTGCTTCCTTGTGCAGCCCGGCCGCGTTCCGCTGAGCCTTCTGCCTTGTGGCTCTGCTTCAGGTTCCACGGAATCACCCCCGCCAGTCTGGCAGCGGCATCTGCTCCGGAATAGATTGCATCCCCCAACAATGCCTTGCTGCCTGACAGATAACCGATACTACCCTTGGCTAGAGCGAGTAGAACATCACTAAGGATTCCGGTCCAGGCAACGGTTTGTTTCCGGGGTAATGGTTTGTCATTCATAACGAGGCCCTCCTTACCACTAGCAGGTAAACTCATGATGATGAAATCAAGCAAGACGCCCTGACCCGAAGATTCCGAAAAGCCGCGTCGCTACAGACGCGGCTTACAGAATAACCGGGTGTTAGGCTTTGGCCGGGGTCTTCGCAGCAGGCTTCTGGTTCTTTTTCAGGAGCAGCCAGAGCGGACTTGCGATGAAGATCGATGAATAGGCTCCGAAGAGCAGACCGATAACCATAGCAAGCGAGAACATACGGATCGACTCCCCGCCCATAATCAGCAGGAAGAATGCGGCAATAAATACAGTGAAGGCTGTATAAAGAGAACGCATGAGTGTCTGCATTACACTTTTGTTAACCAGGTGCTTCAGATCCTCATACGACTTCTGCTTGCCGAAGCGCAGATTCTCGCGTATCCGGTCAAAGATAACGATGGTATCGTTAATCGAGTAACCGATAATGGTCAGCACCGCGACAATGAAGGTGATGTCTACCTCCAGACGGAAGATTGAGAAGACCGCCACTACCATAAATGCGTCATGAAGCAGCGCCACAATGGAAGCCAGCGCAAAACGCCATTCAAAACGGATACTTACATAGATGATAATCCCGATACTGGATAGCAGCACGGAATAGATCGCATTGCGGGCCAGTTCCTTAGCCATCTCAGTATCTACGGTATTGATTTCAAAAGACGCCTTGTCATCAATCTTGTTGATTGACTTCTTGAGGGTCTCACTTTGTGCATCACTCAGCTCTTGATCATAGCGGATGTTGACCCGCTTGTCGCCGATGGTAACGGTTGGTTCATGCTCGATGCCCGCATCCTTCAGAGCCGGCTGCAGCTCAGCCAGCGTGACACTCTTGGAGAGCGCTACGTCCACATTGGACCCGGCCTTGAAGTCAACGCTGTAGTTCAGGCCGAAGGTTGCCAGAAAGACGAGCCCCGCCACAGTAAGGGCAATCGAGAAGATATAGAAGAATTTACTTAAATGTACGAAATCAAGCTCTTTCTTAAAGCGCACTGATGTCACTCTCCTTTACCCCAAATTGCTTCGGCTTTTTGAGTGCGCCGGCTTTAACCAGCACAGTCAGCAGCCAGTGGGCAAAATAAAGGTTTGTTACAATACTAAGTACAATTTCCACGATCAGAATCAGTGCGAAGCCTTTAACCGCACCCGTACCGAAGGCGAACATGACAGCCGCTACGATAATAGTGGTTACATTCGCATCCATAACTGTACGGAAGGAGGTCTTGTTCCCTGCTTTGACGGAAGACATAATGCCCTTCCCGCTGCGCATTTCTTCCCTGATCCGTTCATTGGTAATGATATTGGCATCGACGGCCATCCCTATACCGAGGATGAACGCGGCGATCCCGGGAAGGGTCAGTGTAAAGTCTGCCAGGACAAATACCAGAATCAGCAGCCAGGTGTGCAGGATCAGCGCAAAGCTGGCCAGTACGCCCGGAAGACGGTACATAAGCAGCATGAAGATCAAAATAATCACAGAACCGACAATCCCGGCTCTGACGGTCTCATCCAAGGATTGCTTACCCAGTGTAGCCCCTACGCTCTGGGAATATTTCTCTGTCAGCTTCAGCGGCAAAGCACCGAGGTTGATTGTATCGGCAATCTCGCGGGCTTCATCCAGTGTATATCCCCCGGAGATCGAAGCCTTACCATCGGTCAGGACAGCTCGTACCGTTGGAGGCGAAGATAACAAGTTCTCATCCAGATAGATGGCGAGTTCCTTACCCAGCAGGCGCTCGGTAATCTCTGCGAATTTCTTCTTGTCTTTGATGGAGATGCTGATTTCGGGCCGGTTCAGTTGATCGCGTTGAACCTCTGCCGCACCTTCAACAAAGTCACTGCCTACCAGCTCAATCTTGCTGTACACCCCGGGAGCATCCCCTTCATTGGCACTGCGAAAGGTCAGAACTGCGGGTTCTTTCATTTTTTTGCGGACCTCTGCTTCGTCGGTTACACCTGCGATCTTCAGACGGATGCGGTCCGTACCTTCGGTGGTCACCTCAGGCTCGCTGGTTCCGAGTGCATTCGCCCGCTTCTCGAGGCTCTCTGCAGTCTTCTGCAGCGAAGCGCGGGTCAGAGTTCCTCCCGTATCCATTGGCTCGGCGTGGTACAGAATTTCGAATCCGCCCTTGAGGTCAAGACCCAGACGGACTCTGTCCAGCAGCCCGGGAGTAGTAAATACCATGACGCCCGTTAGAACGACCACGGTAATGATAAAGCTCAACATTCTCTTCATGCTCTAGCTAGTTCCCCTTTCATTACATCAATATTCCTATTATAGCTACGTGCGAAATGACCGTCAATTCAGAAGGAATGACGGTGTCTTGATTCACACAAAGAAACGGCAGGTTCTGCTGCAAAGCGAAGATACCTCCGTTTGATAGGACAAGTCTGAACACTCTTTACTTACTTTACTGCTTCCTGTACCCGTTTGCAAAAGAAAATCGTTCCTTTTGGCAAATCCCCCCGTTAATTCAATCCCCGGTAGGCCGCCAAGGTCAGATAAGTCATATAACTGCCTGACTTGAGTGAATAAATGTCATTGACCAGCCTGTGCAGGGGAGGTCTTCCCTCCTTGGCATAATTGCGGCTGATGCAATCCCAAATATCCTTACCGGTCACATATTCATAGCCGAGGAGCCGGAATTCCTCCGCTTTGCTGATGCACATGGCTTCGATATCTTCACTAAGCTCGTCATATCCCCATTGTTCCGATTCCACGTGCAGGCACCTCCAAAGATTCCTCATTTACGTATGCTCAGTGGTACGTATTCGACCCTGCGCTCACACTTTCCTGCTTAAGACCAAAAAACTTGTCTACAGAATGCTTGTCATGCAGCGCACCTGTACCGGCATATCCTTATACAAGCCTGGCTTGGTTATGGCGGTAATTCACCTGCAGTTTCATCTCATATGTAGGAAGAAGGAGTGCCCTGTGAGGAAACAGACCTTTATACAAGGAACGATCATCCTGCTGCTCGCCGGTATCATTAATCGGATGCTTGGCTTCATTCCCCGGATTGCCCTGCCCCGGATCATCGGCGCTGAGGGGGTGGGTCTGTATCAGCTCGGATACCCGTTTTTCATTGTGCTCATTACGGTAATTACGGGGGGAATCCCGCTGGCGATTGCCAAGCTGGTTGCCGAAGCCGAAGGAGAGAACCGCCCGGAGCAGTCGCGTAAAATCCTGCAAACCGGCCTCGCTCTCAGCCTGTCGCTGGGCATTGTGTTCACCTTCGTCGCCCTGTTCAGCGCCTCCTGGGTATCCAGCGTTCTTCTGACGGACCAGCGTGTCTATTATACCTTCGTCAGCATGACCCCCATGATCGCCATCGTCGCCGTTTCATCCATCTACCGGGGATACTTTCAAGGCAGGCAGAACATGATTCCCTCGGCCTTCTCCTCCGTGCTGGAATCGGTCATCCGGATCTTCTTCATGCTGTGGTTCTCCTGGATGCTGCTGCCGAAGGGCATCGCCTTTGCGGCTGCGGGTGCCATGCTTGGCGTGACTGTGGGGGAGATCGCCGGAATGCTGGCCCTGCTGGGGCAATATTATTTTAACGACAAAAAAGACAGGTCTGAACTCCCGCCTAACGTGGAACCTATGGTTCAGGATACGCAGGGCAGTGCCGGACGCGAACCCGCGCAGACGACTACACCTGTCTTCAAGCGTCTCATCGGCATTTCAATACCGGTAACTGCCGGACGGCTGATCGGCTCATTCTCTTACCTTCTGGAATCGATTATTACCGTGCGCAGCCTCGCGCTCGCCGGAATCGCAGCCGCCGCTGCAACCGCACAATATGGTTCCTTGCAGGGAATGGTGATTCCGCTGCTGCTGCTGCCGGGTGTGCTCAGCTCCTCGCTGGCCGTCTCCCTTGTCCCTTCCTTATCCGAGGCCGCCGCCCGCAACGATTTGCCCACGATTCACAAAAGAATGCACCAGGCCCTGCGGCTAGCCATGGTGACCGGTGCCCCGTTTGCTGCTGTTATGTATATTCTTGCCGTACCGCTCTGTACGCTAATGTACGGCAATGCGGCGGATACGGCCCCTATGCTTAGGATGATGGCCCCGTTCGCTGTGTTTCTCTATGTCCAGGCCCCGCTGCAGGCTGCCCTTCAGGCCATGGACCGCCCAGGCAAGGCACTGATCAATACGCTGATAGGAGCCGTTGTCAAAATTCTGCTGATTCTCCTGCTGGCCTCCCGGCCCGAGTACGGCATTCTGGGCGCCATCATCGCCATTATGGTCAACAGCTTACTTGTCACGCTTCTGCACGGCTACAGTGTAGTCAAGCTCACCGCCATGTCCTTGCGCTGGTCGGACCCGCTCAAAATCCTGGCCGCTACGGTCATCATGGCCGCCGGGATGTCGTATGTCTATACTTCTGTTCCAATCTCACAGTCGCAGTGGATACAATTCTTAGCTGCTGCTGCCTGCGGCATGGCCATCTATCTGAGCATCTGCCTGTTATCGGGGCTGATCTCCAGGCGTGACCTGGAACGGGTGCCCTTTTTCAGACGCTGGCGCAGTTAGGTTGGCTTCCCCTTATCCGGGCTGATCGGGGCAATATAGAGTTCTCCCTTATGATCCACGGAGCACAGGAAAACATCCCGGAAATCAGAGACACCCTTCTGCCGGATCTGGGTTCTAAGCCAGAACCGGTTCTTGCCGATCATCTCAAGATTGCCGTCCTGCACCTTCCCGTCCATAATCAGCGGAATCGGCAGTCCTTCATAACGGATCTTATGCTTCGGCAGCTTCACCGAAGCAGAGTCACCGCCGGATGATTCAGCATCGCCGGAGTCCTTCTGGCTATCGCCGTTATTCTCCTTCCGCTCTGCGCCGGAGCTGCTGTTGCCCGACTGATTGGATGAGGTGACGTTGGCATTCTTCTCAATCACCGTTAACTGCCCGCTTGTCTCCAGGATAGCGAACTCCACATCTGCCGGACTGACAATATTCTGCCCGCGGAGCTGCAGCAGCAGATCATCAATATTATACCGCTGCCTGCGCATTTCGCCCCGGTGAATCTTCCCGTCCGAGATCAGAATGCTGGGCCTGCCATCCACCATTAAGCGCAGTTTCCGGCTCTTCAAGCTGAGCTGTGCGACCAGCACTTGAATCAGCACCAGGGTCGCCATAGGAACAACACCATCATAAATAGGCCGCTCGATATCCTCAATCACAAAGACACCGATCTCGGCAATCATGATGGAAATGGTCAGGTCAAATACAGACAGCTTGCCGATTTCACGTTTGCCCATGATGCGCATGCTCAGGAAAATGAAGATATACATCAGCACGGTCAGAAAGATATGGGTCGTAATATGCTGGAACATATTCTCTTCGCTCCCCTTCCGCTACTCCCCCATACTGGCGGATTAATGTACCCCTATTCTGACCTGACCGTAAAGGGAACATTCGGAAAGCTGCTGATTAATTACTGGTAAAAGTCATACCGCCTATTCTTGTACTATTGGGGCAAGCCTCCCCATACAATAATTAGTATCCGGTTAACAAACTTTTAGGGGGTTTTACCATGTCTCTGATCAGGCGTCTATTCTCATGGAAAATATCTAGTCCGGTATTATCGGGTTTAATCCGCTCGTTCCTGTGGATGATGCTGGGTGCGTTCATCCTCTCCCTCCTGCTCTGGGGCAGCGGACTGCAGGAACAGGATCTCACCATGTACACCTACATTGTGCACGGCGTCGCTGCCGCATTCGGAGGCTTGACCGCAGGCAGCAGGGCCGTCCGCAGAGGCTGGTACCAAGGAGCACTCACAGGCATGTTATACGGACTGGCTGTACTGCTGATCGGATTTTTGGCGCTTGACAGTTCACCGGGGGGAATGGACTTCCTGTGGGTTCTGGCGGCTGCAGGCATTAGCGCACTAGGAGGAATGTTTGGAGTTAATTTACAGAAAACCTAATTAATATAATTTTCGAAAATTGAAACCTTCCCTTGAAAATATGGTACACTACCTATGTCTGACTTCATATGAGCGATTATCAAGGAGGCTTCGAATGCTTTGCTGTATCAGTCCATGAATCTTGTAGTTGTATATACCGTTGCCATTGTTGTGATCTTAATCTGGATCGGCGCACGGCGCAATCCGCTGATGGCCTTAGTTGAAATCGGGAGAGAGCTGCTGAGATCCTATAAATTCACACTCATTATTATAGGCATGTTCAGCATTCTTGCCCTGAATAAATATGAGCTGCAGATCGAAGAAAAGATGCGGCTGACCGCAGATTACACAGGTTTTATCTTCGGCCTGGAGGGGCATTTCGTCCGGATGGTTCAAGAGCTGTTCTACGCTCCCTGGCTGACACCGGTGATTGTCTTCTTCTATATCTTCATGCTGCAGGCCGTGCTGGCAGCCTCACTGGGGATCTATCTGCTGGACAAAAACCGTGTGATTCTCTATGCGACCTGCTACACCATTATTTTAACCTATGCTATCGCTATTCCGTTCTATCTGTACTTTCCGGTCAATGAGGTGTGGTCCTATGCGCCTGCCGGGGTTCGGTTCATCATGCTGGATGTTTTCCCGAAGTTTGAACAGGAATACCGGCCGCTATCCGGCCTCAATAACTGCTTCCCGAGCCTACATACCGCTATCTCCGTATCCATGGCTCTGCTCGCTTTCCGCTCAGGCAACCGCCGCTGGATGGTGATCAGTACAATCTCAGCCGTTATTATCGTGTTTGGAATCTTCTATCTCGGCATTCATTGGCTGACCGACATGATTGGCGGCACCCTGCTGGCTGTACTGTCCACGGCTATCGCCGTACCGCTTGCCAAGCTTACCCTGCGCAGCGGGGAACAGGGCTTGAGAGTGCGGGGCCGGGTCACCAATACACGTTAAGGCCCTCAATTCCGTATATGACGTATAAAAAAATCGGCGTTCTCTCGTAAGAGAAACGCCGATTTTTATGTAATTTAGCAGAGAGACTATTACATCTTGTCTTCTACTTCCACAACTGCGTGACTGATCGAGCCCCGGTCAAACGTCAATCGGGTTACATCATTAACCCGCAGAATAACGATGTCATCCGAAATCTCCATGATCGTTCCGTGCAGACCGCCGATGGTAACTACCTTATCGCCCTTCTTCAGCGCTTTTAGCATTCCGTTGCGTGCCTTGGTCTTCTTCTGCTGCGGACGAATCAGCAGGAAGTAGAACACAACAAACATCAGTACAAACGGACCTACCAGACCCAGTATGCTGCCTCCGCCGCCTGTACCTGCTGCCATATAAAACTGTGACATATCATTTCCCCCCTTTCAAGAATAAACATGAACACTCCGTACTCTCTAGAAGCCTTTTAAATTATCATATAATCCGTATTGTGCAAAAAACTCATCGCGAAAATCAAGCAGCCGATCTTCCATGATGGCTTCACGCACTTTACGCATCAATTCCAGCAGGAAGTGTAAGTTATGGTACGTTGTCAGCCGCAAGCCGAAGGTTTCGTCGGCCTTAATCAGATGACGCAGATAAGCACGGGAATAGTTCCGGCAGGTGTAACAGGTACACTCCGGGTCCAGCGGCCCGAAATCACGGGCATACTGGGCGTTACGCACGACGAGTCTCCCCTGACTGGTCATTGTTGTTCCATTACGGGCAATACGGGTAGGCAGAACGCAGTCGAACATGTCTATTCCGCGGATTGACCCTTCCAGCAGCGCATCCGGTGAACCTACGCCCATCAAATAGCGCGGTTTCCCTTGCGGCAGCAGCGAAACCGTGTAATCCAGCACTTCATACATAAGCTGCTTGGACTCTCCGACGCTGAGTCCCCCAATAGCATACCCCGGGAAATCCATGGAAGTCAAATCAGCCGCGCTCTGGCGGCGGAGATCCTCATGCATGCCTCCCTGTACGATAGCGAACAGTCCCTGGTCATTCGGACGGGCATGGCTTTTGAGGCAGCGTTCGGCCCAGCGGGTGGTACGTTCGAGTGATTTCTTCACATACTCATATTCAGCCGGATAAGGCGGGCATTCATCGAAGGCCATCATAATATCGGAACCGAGCGCATTCTGGATCTCCATAGCGACTTCGGGAGACAGAAACTTCTTGTCTCCGTTCAGATGG
This sequence comes from Paenibacillus sp. FSL R7-0128, assembly GCF_038002245.1. Classification (NCBI taxonomy): domain Bacteria; kingdom Bacillati; phylum Bacillota; class Bacilli; order Caryophanales; family Paenibacillaceae; genus Paenibacillus; species Paenibacillus sp. FSL R7-0128. Next base: position 5,910,153 of record NZ_JBBOCD010000001.1, read on the forward strand.
GAGCGGAAATGAACCCCTTCTTCGGTGATCTTACGCATGTCGCTCAGGGAGAATACCTGGAAGCCGCCGCTGTCGGTCAAGATCGGGCGGTCCCAGTTCATGAACTTATGCAGGCCGCCCGCTTCGCCGATGATCTCATGACCCGGACGAAGGAACAGATGGTACGTATTACTCAGAATAATCTGTGCTTCCATCTGCTTAAGCTCTTCAGGACTCATCGTCTTGACAGTAGCCTGGGTGCCCACCGGCATGAAGGTCGGTGTCTCAATAATTCCGTGCGGGGTGTGGACTCTTCCGAGCCGTGCCCCGGATTGCTTACAGGTCTTAATGTGTTCGTAAGTGATTGCTGCCATTGGTTTAACCCTTCCTCTTGCTTAATAAATGAACATTGCATCGCCAAAGCTGAAGAACCGGTACTGCTGCTTAATCGCTTCTTCATATGCGGCGAGAATCAGCTCCCGGCCAGCCAAAGCGCTTACCAGCATGACCAAGGTTGACTTGGGCAGATGGAAATTGGTGATCAGTGCATTAACGACAGTAAATTCATAACCCGGATAGATAAAAATATCCGTCCAGCCGCTGCAAGCCTCAATCGGCCTGCCCTGGCATTGTCTGCCTACGGTCTCCAGGGTCCGGCATGAGGTTGTGCCTACAGCTATTATTCTTCCGCCCCTTGCTCTGGCTTCATTAAGCACATCCGCCGCTGCCTGGGACAGCTCGAAATATTCGGCATGCATGACATGCTCTTCCACAGTCTCGACAGACATGGGACGGAAGGTCCCGAGACCAACATGAAGTGTGACATAGACGATATTCACACCGATGGCTGCAATCTGCTCCAGCAGCTCGGTGGTGAAATGCAGTCCGGCTGTCGGCGCTGCCGCCGAGCCTTCATGCCGGGCATACACGGTCTGATACCGCTCACGGTCATCCAGAGCTTCCTTGATATAAGGAGGAAGCGGCATGGAGCCGAGCCTGTCCAGAATCTCCTGGAAAATCCCCTGATAGATGAAGCGGAGTGTCCGCCCGCCCATATCTGCTTCATCTTCAATCACGGCACGAAGCTCTTCACTGAATACAATGACCGCGCCGGTCTTCAGCTTCTTACCGGGCTTCACCAGCGCCTCCCAGCGGTCCCCTTCGAGATTCTTAAGCAGCAGGACCTCCGCCTTGGCTCCGGTATCTTCCTTGACTCCGAACAGTCTGGCGGGAATAACCCGTGTATCATTAAGTACTAGCGTATCGCCCGGGCGGAACTGCCCCAGTATATCCGTAAAATGACCGTGGTCCAGTTGCCCGCTCTCCTTGTCTACCAGCAGCAGTCTGGATGAACTGCGGTCGGCAAGCGGAGTCTGGGCAATCAGCTCCTCCGGCAGATTGAAATCATAAAGTTCAACATTCATAATAGGATCTTCATTCCTTAATTCTTAATTATAGTAACGTTATTAAAATAGTGTTGCAATATTTGCTTATAATCATACCCTTTGTCGGCCATTCCCTTCACGCCCCATTGAGACATGCCGAGTCCGTGCCCGTAACCCCAGCCGATGAAATAGAAGCCCGGACTGCCGGTCACGACTCTTGCGGTCTGATCCGCGCCCATCACGACCGTACCGCTGCCGCTGGACGTCACTTGGCCCGAGGCAGACAGCACTCCGGCCGAGCTGGTGCTGCCGATAGCAGCTGTAGAGCCGTCAGCGCCTAATACAGTATAACTTCCGGCAGGTACAATATCAAACAAGGTGCTAGGCAATCCCCCGAAGGAGGAACGGAACAGATCCGGGTACTTCACCTGCAGGATCTGGCCGTTCGCCTTGACCTCCACTGCTCTTCCTGATGGCCCGCGCCGGGTAACCTCCAGAGTGGTTATAGAAGAGGGCAGAGTGCCGCTGGTCTTGCCGGCCAGGCTCTTCAGCAGTTCGGCTGAAGAATACGGACCTTTGATCCAGCTGTAGCTGCCGGATTCATAGACCTGATTCAGCACTACGGCGTTCTGTCCGGGATTTAGCTTGCCTGCCGGAGCAGCACTGCTGTCAACGACAGGCAGCGGCCGGATATTCACATCCTTGGCAGTGGCTGTGGCAATGGGGAGCCCTGCGGCTGTCTTGCTGCCTGTTAATTTGATGTTATCTTCCCGGGCATAGCCGGAGACGCCGCTGTCCAGCAGTACATAGTACCACTTCTTAGCAGAGCCCACCGCAGCCACATCCTCTGCGCTGGCCACACTGGCATAGTTGCCGCCGCTGTTCCATACTTCCGACGGGTCAGCCGTAACGCCGCCGCTGTTCGAGGAGAATACCGCCTCTACGACCTTGCCGCCGCTCTGCAGCACTTCACCTGCAGTGGCATCGACCGCCTTGATGATTGTGGGTGCTTCTGCACCGATTCCGTTATAGACCTGACTGAGCGTTGTATCCACCACATTGGCAACATCGAAGCGGTTCCCTTGGGACAGCGCGTAGCTGCGCGCGGCTACAGCCTGGGCCTTCAGCGCTTCCTCCGGCCAGCCGGAGGATACCTCTCCCCCCACTACCGCATACAGATATTGCTCCAGCGGAACCACGTTAATGACAGACAATGAACCATTCAGATTTCCAAGCTCCATATCGCCGCGATAGATCCGTTTGGATCGCTCGGTTAGCATAATTCCCTTCTCATTGCCGGATAGGATGAACTTTGCGTCACTTCCGGATAACAGATAGTGAAAAGCCTGGACTTCGCTGTTGAAATCGAGCCCTGCGTCCATACGGATCATTACTCCGGGTGCACCCGGAGCCACAGGCGTTAGAGCAAGCTGAGGCAGCAGCGCAGCTGCCGAAGCAGAGACCGCCGCAAGCTCGCTGTCACTTGAAGCCTCTCCTACCCATACCTCGGTACGCGCACTGCCGCCCTCACCGGATATGAATACCGGCCAGGCATCTAAGCCGGCAGTGGTCAGGCTGCCCACTACCGCCTGGGCTTCCTCGAGTGTAGCGTAGGAGCCCGCAGACAGATGCTTGGTTCCGGCCACCGCAGGGGTCTGCCCCTCAGGAATTGCCAGACCGGCCTTGAGGACTGCGTTCAGCCCGTTATTGGCTGCACTCTCACTGGCATAGCCTCCAGTGTATAGCTGATATACCTTGGCTCCGCCTCTCGCAGCCATAAAAATCTGCGGCTTATTGGAAGAAGACTGGAGCTTCTTCGCCGCATCCGCAGCGGTCTGCCAGCTTGGCGTCTCCAGCACCTTCACCCGGTACCCGTCCAGACTGACACGGACCTTGTTCTGGGCCGGAACCGACAATAACGGGCTGCCGCCGGCTGCCGGAAGCAGGCTGAAGCTCTGCTCGGACTGCAGGGTTACCAGCGGTACGGTAGATTTATATTTGCTGCCAATATCGGCATACAGTGCAACCCGGATCGACCCGCCGGAATCGGCGCGGGCGTGATCTGCCGGAATGAGCAGACTGCCTGCTGCAAGCAATGCAGCCAGCGCCCCCCGGCCCAGCAGCCCGATTCCTGTTGTTGTCCACTTCGCAAGTTTCATTGTAGGCCTCCTAAAAAGTATTAATGATACATCCACTTCGGTTTGTAGCCCAAACAATACGTAAGATGTTGTACTATGGGCAGGATTCTAAGTAATCAGTTCTGCTGCGGGGGAAGCGGAAGGCCAAGATGATGATACGCTGCAGGCGTAACAATGCGCCCGCGAGGCGTGCGCTGCAGGAAACCGATCTGCAGCAGATAGGGCTCGTATACATCCTCAATGGTCTGGCTCTCTTCACCTATCGTAGCGGCGATGGTATCCAGTCCGACAGGCCCGCCCCGGAAGGAGCTGATCATGGATTGCAGCATCTTATGGTCGATGCTGTCCAGTCCTCGGGGGTCCACCTGGAGCATCTTCAGCGATTCAGCAGCAATCTCCGGGGTGATGATTCCGTCGCCCCGGACCTGGGCATAATCGCGTACCCGCTTCAGAAGACGGTTGGCAATCCGCGGTGTCCCCCGGGCCCGCAGGGCAATCTCTTCCGCTGCATCGCCCAGAATCTCGATGCCCAGCAGTTCAGCGTTGCGCGCCACGATGAAGCTCAGTTCATCGATGGTGTAATACTCCAGCCGGCTGACCACTCCGAAGCGGTCACGCAGCGGAGCAGACAGCAGTCCCGCACGTGTCGTCGCCCCAATAAGCGTGAAGGGCGGCAGGTCCAGCCGGACCGACCGTGCGCTTGGCCCCTTGCCGATCATGATATCCAGCGCGAAATCCTCCATCGCCGGATACATGACCTCCTCCACCGTCCGGTGCAGACGGTGAATCTCGTCAATGAACAGCACATCGCCTTCCTGAAGGTTCGTCAGCAGTGCTGCCAGATCGCCGGGCCGTTCAATCGCCGGACCGGAGGTGGTCCGCAGATTGACACCCAGCTCGTTGGCAATAATATTGGCCAGCGTCGTCTTGCCGAGACCCGGAGGCCCGTACAGCAGGACATGATCCAGTGCTTCACTGCGCATCTTGGCCGCTTCTATATATATTTTCAGGTTCTCTTTCACCTGGTTCTGGCCGATATATTCACCCAGATAACGGGGACGCAGACTTAATTCCACCGCCTGCTCGTCCATCATCAGATTAGCCGATATAATCCGGTCATCCATTCTTCCTCACTCCGTTCTTCGGGGACCTATTTGGCGGTATACAGCAGCCCCAGCGCCTTCTTCATCAGCACATCCACCGGTCCGGTATCCGTGCCTTCCTGCTTCATCTTCAGATGCACCCTGTCCAGCTCGGCATCGGTATAACCGAGCGCCTTCAGCGCATCCCTGGCTTCTTCCCACGGCAGCGCCTCTGCCTTGCTCTGCGCTTCAGCCGCTACTGCGAATAATCCCGTCTGCAGGGCTGCTCCGCCGAAGCCGTCCAGCTTGTCCTTCAGATCCAGAATCATCCGCTGCGCCGTCTTCTTGCCGATCCCCGGCAGCTTCGTCAGGAAGGTGATATTCTCCTGATAGATGGCCGCGATCAGCTGGTCCGGCGTTCCGCCGGTCAGAATGCCCAGCGCAACGCGCGGGCCGATGCCCGATACCTCAATCAGCTTGCGGAACAGCCGCTGCTCCTCGCGTGAAGGGAATCCGAACAGAAGCGTAGCATCCTCGCGGGTCTGATAATGAATGAACACAGTCACCGGACCCTCAGTCTTGGCAAAAGCATACGGATTCGGGCAGAATACCCGATACCCCACGCCCTGCACATCCAGCACAACGTATTCCGGCTCCAAATGTGCAACCGGTCCTCTAAGAAAATCTATCATTTTCGCAATACCTCATTTAATTTGGAATTAAGACTCACGGAATGGGCATGGCATACCGCCACCGCCAGCGCATCCGCCACATCATCGGGCTTCGGCACAGCCGTCAGCTTCAGCAGCAGCTTAACCATCTCCTGCACCTGCTTCTTCTCCGCCTTGCCGTAACCGACTACAGCCTGCTTCACCATCATCGGGGTGTATTCTGATACCGGAAGCCCGCGCTGCACGGCTGCCAGAATCAGCACCCCGCGTGCCTGCGCCACCGGTAAGGCTGTAGTCACATTGCGGCTGAAGAACAGCTTCTCTACCGCTACTGCGTCCGGCTTATATTTATCAATCAGCTGCACCATGCCTTCATAGACATGCAGCAGACGCTCTTCTTCCGGGGTATGTGCCTCTGTCTGGATGCAGCCGTATTGGACCGGTGTTAATTTGTTGCCGACCTTATCGACAAAGCCAAAACCGACAATCGCCAGCCCCGGATCAATCCCCAAAATGCGCAAAGTCCTTCTCTCTCCTCTATGCCCGGGCGGATACTCCGGCCCTAAAGCGAACATATGTATTCCTTCCACCCATTATAGCAAAAAAAATTCCCCGGGAGACAAAAAGTTTGTCCCCGGGGAAATGAAACATGCATAACACAACAAAGACCCGCAGGCCACCTGCGCGCCCGCGAGTCCTCATGCTGCTAACTCTATAGTCTCTCCCTCACTCCGCATGCATCACCTGTTCAGAGGAATCACGAGCATAGTCGCTGAAGGTGGAGAGCACGCTGTTGTACTCCTCCAGATCCTGCACCCGGATGCCCTGATGAAGCTGCTCCCAGATGCCCTTGGGCAGAGAGGATTTGATGGAGCCCATGTCCATCTGGAAAAAGGTCTTCATGACCCGCTCCGCCTCGGGCGGGCCTTGGAACAAGGTCAGATTGCCCTGCTCGTCCACCCCGAAGTAGGCTTCTTTTTTGGTCAGCGGCGACAGATCATTGACCCGCTGCTCCAGCCATAGGTCCCCTTCCCGGCTGAGCCAGCCGCTCCAGCCCGCATGCCGGACAATCAGCTCGCTAAGCTGAGCCGGAGTCTGCTTGCCGGGCAGGGTCTGCACCTCTTCACCAGCTACATAGAGGGTCTTAAGATGCACCGTTCTGCTGATGGCTTCCTTGTCCACAGCCTTCAGCAGCTCTTGACTGTTCATCACGGCGGCATCCTCTTCAGCATCATCGTCTGTATGGTTATATACGGCGGCTACAGCCGGTAAGCTGCTTCCGGGTTCCAGATTCTGCACTGCGCTTCCGCTCAGGAATGACGAAGATTTAAGCAGCGTACTGATCTCTTCCGGAACCTGCATGCCGCGCCAGGCGAGCAACGTCAGCACGAGGCATGCCGCACCAACCCAGGGAGCTTTTTTCCAGCGTCTCCACCGCCGCCACAGTTGTTTTTTCAGGCGAAAAGCATTCACGTTAATCCCTTCATTCTGGTTTTTTCCTATTGTGACCTGTGAAGGGATCATTTATGCGTAAATGCTTGAAATTCATCCCAGCATGGATTCAATCCGTACGCTGGGGATTCTCAATGGCCCCAAGGAACAGCACGACTCCGCTCTGCGTGTCCCGGATCATGAACAGGAAGGGCCGATTGACGTTCATTTCAAAGGGCGGGTCTACAGGGGGCGCCGATCCGGCACGCATAGCAATTACAGTGGAAGCCGCTGCCTCCGTTCCCCGCTCGTTCACATCAATATAGGTTTTGTGGATGACCTGTCCAAAATAGATCGGGCTGTCCAGATCCGCCATAAGGGAGAAATCACCCCGGTTCGGATCAAAAGCAAGCTTCACCCCCAGCGCCTGCAGCGCCTTGGAGAGCTCTGTGCCATAGCTGGCCGTGAACCTTGGCAGCAGCAGCGTCCCCCGGGAACTGGAGAAACCCTTATCCAGCAGCAGAGTCCCCTGCTCCAGTTGACCCACAAGCTCCGCGAGAGAAGATTGCTCACCCGGAAGGACCACTACCATCTCCAGCTCTCCCTCTCCGTAGGGAAGCTTCACCGCCTGCCAACCGTCATGAGCTGCATACTCGAACATACCGCTCCGCTTCATCATCATCACCTGCACTGCCGGTCCGTCCGGAGGATAAAAGTCCGCCTGCTTCGTAGCCTGTTCCTCGAACACATCCGTCCAGGCACCTTGGAAATACAGCGCATTGACAAGGACGGCAACAGCCTGCGGTCCTGGCGGCTCCGTGATCATCTCCTGAATCTTGTCCCCCGTATGGTCCGCCACCCATCCGTTAATCTCCTTCACAGACTTCTCTGCCGACAGGTCCGTGGTCTTAATCTGCGCGTCATAGAAATCCTCACCGGTCTTGAGATAGTCCCTGCGCAGCGTCAGACCCTTCATACCCCAGACCGAATTCGCGATCTTCAGCTCCACGCCCGGTCCCCCATCATTTAAGAGCTTCATTAATGACTGATGGCCGGTATTCAGCTTCTGCCGTTCGTCCGGGGTATAGCCGAGCAGCTTCCCCAGCTCCTCTGCCGTCTCTCCGGCACTGCCGTTATAGGCCAGGGCCAGAGCGGCAGCGGCACTGTACGGGGATATCGTCAGGTTCCCGCTCCCCGGCTTCCACAACTGGCCGAACAGCTTCACGCCCAGCCCGTTGCTGCTGTCAGCCAGACCTGAATCGAGCTTAGCTGCGGCAGCCTGTCTCTCCGGGTAGCTCATGCCCGAACCTCCTTCACTGCAGCCGCCCAAGAGCAGTACGGCCAGTATAAGTGCGGATAATCTTTTGCCCATGCTAAGCCCTCCCTAAATTTCTCCGTAGCCTCTCTACCAAATGACGCTGCAGATTGGGAAAAGTTGCAAATTCATAGCGGCAGGCATACAAAATTGCTATTCATTATATTGAAGGCTTATCTTTCTATGCCATCATTTGCTATACTCTATATTAACGAAAAAAGTTAAAAACTAAAACAAAGGGGATATCCTTGATGATTATTCAGCCAAAAACACGCGGCTTTATCTGCACAACAGCTCACCCGGAGGGATGTGCCGGACAAATACAGGAACAGATCGATTATGTACGGTCCCAAAAGAAGCTTACCGGCCCGGTGAACGTGCTGGTCATCGGCGCTTCCACAGGCTATGGACTAGCTTCGCGGATTGCCGCTGCCTTTGGCGCAGGCGCGAACACCATCGGCGTCTTCTTTGACAAGGCTGCTGAAGGCACCCGCACCGCTTCCGCAGGCTGGTACAATTCTGCTGCCTTTGAACGGGAAGCGGCCAAGCAGGGGCTGAAATCCTTCAGCATCGTCGGCGATGCCTTCTCGAATGAAATTAAGACCAAAACAATCGAGCTGATCAAGGCCGAATTCGGCACCGTTGATCTGGTCGTGTACAGCGTGGCCTCCCCGCGCCGCACCCATCCGGTAACCGAAGAAGTGTTCTCCTCGGTGATTAAGCCGGTAGGCCAAGCCTATTCGAACAAGACGATGAACTTCCACACCGGAGAGGTCTCTACCGTTACCATTGAACCGGCTACAGAGGATGAAGTCCGCCAGACCATCGCCGTGATGGGCGGGGAAGACTGGGGCATGTGGATCAGCCAGATGCAGGAGGCCGGTGTGCTTGCTGAGGGAGCAACTACCGTAGCGTACTCTTATATCGGACCCAAGATTACGCATCCTATCTACAAGGACGGAACTATCGGCCAGGCGAAGAACCATCTGGAGCAGACCGCCATTGCCTTGAACGAGCAGCTCTCCGCCACCGGCGGCCGGGCCTTCGTATCCGTGAATAAGGCACTGGTTACCCAGTCCAGCTCGGCGATCCCGGTGGTGCCACTGTATATCTCCGCCCTGTACAGAGTCATGAAGGAGAAGGAGCTGCACGAGAACTGCATCCAGCAGATGTACCGTCTGTTCGCAGACCATCTGTATAACGGCGGAGAAGCTGCTGCAGACGGCAGCCACCTGATCCGTATTGACGACTGGGAGATGCGCGAGGATGTGCAGATCGAGGTCATGAGACGCTGGAATGAGCTGGAGACGGATAATGTGCCTGAGCTGGCGGATCTGGCAGGCTATCAGGACGACTTCTTCCATCTGTTCGGCTTCCGTACCGAAGGCGTAGACTATGAAGCTGAGACAGACCCTGCCGTAGAGATTCCTAATATGGTATAAAAGCTTGACGTTTGCTGTACAGCAAGCTGAACAAAATGACCATTCGGGCTATGTACCTGCATCCGAACACATTGTATGATGTTTTTCACATACATTCGGGCCATACGCCTTCATTTGAGCACAATGTATGCTGTTTTTCACATAAATTCGGGCCATGCACCTTTATTTGAGCACAATGTATGCTGTTTTCCGCATATATCGGGCCATGCACCTGCATGCGAGCACAATGTATGCTGTTTTCCGCATACATTCGGGCCATGCACCTGCGCAATTCCTGTACACCAAGAAAGCCGCTCCTCCCGGAGCGGCTATTTAGCCTTCTGCCCGGCTGTAAGGACAGCCCGCGCCACGAATTGTCACAGCCGCGCCAGCCTATTCGTCCCGGAGCCGCTTCTGGTACAGCACCACAGACACAAGGGTCAGCACGGCTGTCCACGCCGCAATAATTAGAAGAGACGGCCACACCTCTCCCGCCGAATAACCGGCTGGGCTCAGGTTCAGCAAGTGCACCAGCTGGCTGCTTGGCATGTAATCCAGCACCCCGAACACCGGATAATCCTTCGCCAGTACGGCACCCCAAGGTGCGCCCATGAAGATGAAAGCTACCGGGATGATCGATAAGGAAGCATCCAGTAAGGTTTTGGAATAGAGACCGCAGATCGTACCGGCTGCCGTGTAGAGAACAATGGAAAGAACGATCGCGGCTACGAATACCCCTATATTTGCAGGCTCATAGCCAAACAATAGTGTAGAAATGGCGAGAACCACCGTCGACATGACAAAGACCAGACTGCTTTTGCCCATCAGCACATCCATTGTTGTAGCCGGTGTCAGCATGAGTGTACGCAGCGTGTTGCGCTCCTTCTCTTCCGCAATCAGGCAAGCTTGGGCGAAGCAGGTCAGTAGAACAAACGAGCTGTTGAACAGAAATCCGGCAGCTCCCGGCAAGGATGCACCTGCGCTTTTGAACAGCACGGCAAACAGAATCGGAAATAGCAGCATAATGGACAGCGCATAATTGCGCGAGAATTCCTTATAATCCTTCACAAAGATCGCGCTGGCCCGCTTATAGGAGATGTTCATAGCAGCTCACTTCCCGTCATTTTGATAAAAATATCACCCAGGCTAGGTTCCTTCGTCTCTACCCGTTCAATGAGTCCCCGCTTCATCCAATCCGCGATCCGGTCCGCCGTGTCCCCATCCACCGGAAGCTCATAAGCCTCTCCGCTGGTCAGCTCCACCCGGATCAGGTTCTCGCGGTGCTGCCGCTTCAGCTCCCTTGGTGAGCCGATGGTCTGGATGCGCCCCTGGTAGAGAATTGCTACACGGTTACAGAGCAGCTCCGCCTCCGCCATATCATGCGTGGTGATGAAGATGGTGGTGCCCTTCTCATTCAGATAACGTAAACCTTTATAGATATGCGCTGAATTCACAGGGTCCAGTGCCGAGGTCGGCTCATCCAGGAACAACAGCTCCGGCTCATGGATAATGGCGCAGGCCAGCATCACCCGCTGACGCATCCCTTTGGACAGCGTATTTGTTTTCTTCTTGCGCTCACTGCTTAAATTAACGAATTGCAGCACCTGCTCCACCGCAGAGCGGGGAAGATCGTACAGCTTCCGGTACAGCTCCAGATTCTCCTCGATGGACAACCGCTCGTACAAGCCGCTGTTATCGGTCAGAATGCCAAAACGCATCTTCTGGGCCGACTGCTGCATCGCCTCCGCCGGCTGATCGAATACTTTGGCCACTCCGCCTGTCGGCTTCAGCTGTGCAGTCAGAATCTTAATCAAGGTGGTTTTGCCTGCACCACTCGGACCGAGGAACCCAAAAATCTCCCCTTTTGGAATACTGAAGGACACCTCTGTCAGCGCATCTCTCGCCCCGAAGGTCTTGCGGACCTGTTCTACCTGAATAACCGCCATCTCACCACATCCTTATGTTGTTGATGACTTAACGTTATCCAGAATTCAGCCTTTCAGCCACCAAAACCGGGTGAATTGTACCCATTCCGGCCTGAACGGTACCTTTTACAGCTTAAGCAGCGCCTTAAGTTCCTGCAATTTGGAGCGGGATAACGGAACCACAGCCTCCTTGCCGGTGTTCAGCCGCAGACTGTAGCTGTTCTTCGTCCAGGTAATGATCTCACGTACCTTTTGCAGATTGACGATGTAGGACCGGTGGCACCGGAAGAAGCCGAAATTCAGCAGCCGCGCTTCAAGCTGGGTCAAGGTCAGGGCACAGTCATAATGCTCGCCGCCGACATGTACCAGGATAGAGCCTTCTACACTTTCAATAAAATCAATCTCGGGCGGATCAAATAAAATCACCTTATCCTCCCGTTTGGTCGAGACCTTCTGCAAGGTGATGTTGGCCTCATCCTGCTTCACTGCCTCCTGCTTCTCCTCTTCCGAATCGCGGATATCCAGCTGATGAAGCCCAGACCCGCTCAGCCGGTAGATGACATCACAGGAGATCAGCGCATCCTCCAGATTCGAGGTCAGAATGAGTATCCTTTTCTGCTGCGACAGGTCATCCAGTATCCGCTTCAGCTGGCGGCGGTCCTGCTCCTCCAGATAGAAATACGGCTCCTCCAATACGAGCGTGGACTGATGGGCGAAAAAGGCCCGTAGCAGGGTCACATACACCCTTTTCGAAGAGCTGAGCTGCATCAATCTGACCTTACGTTCCTCCTTCAGCGCAAAATAATCAGTTAACACAGCCGCCCGCTCCTCCCGTCCCGACATTCGGATCAGAAACGAGATTAGCTCCTCTACCGTCAACCGCATATATTCGTTCTGCCCGGCCCACGACAAATAATTGCCGGATTCCCGGGACAATTGCTCCATTAATAACTGCTTGCGCCTCAAATCTGTGATAATACCAACCGAAGGGCTCGCAGACAGATCAAGCTCAAGCTTCGGCATAATTAATTCTCCGTCTTCATATATAGGTTGAAATTGCATATCTTCCTCCCGCTCCAGACTCTCTAGGATATATAATGCAATTATAGAGTTATGCTATGTATTTGTCAGGTACGGCCACTATCAATGCTCAGGAAGGCGGATTTCTGCGATGGGACTGCATGTTCAAGGTTTTATCATCTCTTTACTCGTATTACTGCCGAATCTACTATTCATATTCTTCCCGCCCCGGAGTGTTCCCGGCTCCCTGGACTCCGTCCCGCTGGTCTTCACGCTCCTGGAGCGGGCAGGCCAGATCACCTGCTTCATGATGCCCATTCTTTTCGGCCGAATGATTGCTGCTGAGCCCCTGGGAGTATCCGCCATACTGATGGCACTCTGCATGCTGGTGTACTATGGCTGCTGGGTGCGCTATTACCGGAGCGGGAGAGCTTTTGCGGTGCTGTTCAAGCCCTGGCTGGGCATCCCCGTTCCGATGGCCGTCTTCCCGGCCCTCTACTTCCTGCTGCTTGGCGTATGGCTCCAGTCCTGGTTATTCGTTGTTCCGGCCTGTCTGTTCGCCACCGGTCATTTAGCCAACAGTTGGAGCGTATACAAGCAGCTCCATTCATAGCAGATCCGCAATATAACTATAGTTTTGCGCAACAAACCTACAGCTTAACCGGCTTATAATATGGTTAAGCACACTATAGCGATATGATGGAGGTTATGGCGGGTATGATGAACTGGGAGCAGGCGATTGAGCAGACGCTTACGACTACGCGGCTTAATGTGAAGCGATTTGGGAAGAGCTTTCCGATCGTAAGTATGGGGAACGGCAAATACCATCTGACAGACCACACCAACTGGACGGAGGGCTTCTGGTCCGGCATTCTGTGGCTAAGCTATGAATACAGCCAGGACCCGGAGATTCATGCCGCCGCCATCCAGGCGACAGATTCCTTCCGCCAGCGTATGCTGGACGGGCAGGCGCTGGATCACCACGATATCGGCTTCCTGTACTCGCTCTCGGCCAAGGCCCGCTGGATTGCAGACAAGGATGAAGCCTCGCGTCTGCTCGCTCTTCAGGCAGCGGACCAGCTGATGAAGCGCTGGCGCCCTGGTCCGCAGCTGTTTCAGGCTTGGGGACCCGAGGGCGATGAAGACAACGGCGGGCGAATCATCATCGACTGCCTGATGAATCTTCCGCTCCTCTGCTGGGCCAGCGAACAGACCGGCGACCCGAGCTATGCCAGGGCTGCCCGTATTCACGCCGAGACAAGCCGCCGCTTCCTGGTGAGGGGCGACGACTCTTCTTACCATACCTTTTATTTCGACCAGCAGACGGGGGATGCCCTTCGCGGGGGGACGGCGCAGGGGTATCAGGACGGCTCCACCTGGACACGGGGCCAGGCTTGGGGCGTCTACGGCTTCGCTCTCGCTTACCGCAGCTTCCAAGATCCGCATTATCTTGAAACCTCCAAAAGAATGGCCCGCTACTTCGTGGAGCATCTCCCCGCCGATCATGTCGCCTATTGGGATTTCGATGCCCCGCAGGAGGAAGGCACCCCGCGCGACAGCTCCGCTTCCGCCATCACGGCATGCGGTCTCTTGGAGCTGCTGGAGCATCTGCCGGAGAATGATCCGGACCGGGACTATTTCAGGGACGCCGTGAACAAATCCATGGACTCGCTGATCAATCACTACTTCACCGCAGGCCACCCATTAGAAGAGGGATTTCTGCGGCACGGCTCCTATTCCGTCAGAGGCAACGCCTCCCCGGATGACTTCATGATCTGGGGTGATTACTTCTTCCTGGAGGCGCTGCTGCGTCTTGCGCGTGGTGTACCGGGGTATTGGTATGAGCGGGGGGAATAGTGAATTGACAAATCATATCCAACGGGATGATTTAAAAAGATAACAGACAGCTGAACTATTTCAGCTGTCTGTTTTATTAGATGCGCAGTTCTAATATAACCTTAGCATCCGCTGATCATAACGTGAGAAGCCCCATTTACTTGAATTCAATTCTTTGACAATTTATCATTATTTTCATGATTTGTATTTTATTATTATTCCATTACTGTTAATCTTAAGCACAGGAGTAAGAGTGCGGGTTAAACTGCTTACTCAGGAGTCAATACTGATAAAACCCAATAAATATGTCCATAGGGGAAGAAGACAATGAAGGAAGACGGAAGACAAGTACGGGGCAGAAGCTATCTGAATAAAAGAGTGTGCGGATTGTGGCTGATCTGGGTGGCCGCCATCCTGTTTGCGGGGCTACTTGCGGGGGGAGCGCAGCTGATCTCCATGCCGGTATTTTCACTCGGGTATATGGCCGGGTTTTTCTGGATCTTGACCGGTAAAGCGGTCAGCCGCAAGCTGTCCTACGGACCACAAACCGCCTTTCAGGGCAAAATGACGCTCTACTCTATCATTCTAATGTTCGTGATTATGGTGCTGGTAGGCGGTCCTCACTTCGGAGACGGCAATTATCGGATGGTCTGGCTGGGGGCTTTTTTGGCAATAGGTCTCCATTTCATTCCGATGGCCTGGGTGCATGGACGTTCCATGTTTCTGCTGGCTGTTCTGCTAAGCACTAACGCTGTGGCCGGTATGGTCTGGCCGGAGCTGTCTTTTCACGCCTTGGTCTATGCGGATCTTGCTGTCAAAGTGCTCTGGGGGACTCTACTTCTCTTGTCTGGCCGCCCGGCTGCTGCTGAACCGTTCGTAAGCTCTGCGAATATCACCAATTAAACGGAAATCAAATGAAAATCCAGAAAAATATTGTCTAGCGGACTCTTGTAGCGTATAGTATATTCCCATGTTGGAAGGGAGAGATTACTATGCTGAACAGGATTGAATCATTTCAAGGCTCCAGGCATTTCCGTCTGCAATATGTTGCAGATAGCACCGTTGCAGCGGTTGCGGTTCCAGGCACAGGCTCACTCGCAAACGCAGCCATTATTGATCTGGGGGGACTCACTCTGGTGGTGGATACATACGCTACGCTGGAGGCGGCTCAGGATTTGAAGGCTGCTGCTGAGCATCTCACAGGGAACCCTGTATCCTATGTAATCAACACACACTGGCATAGCGATCATACCACTGGCAATCAGGTGTTTGTGCCTGACGCTCAGCTGATTGCAACATTGGGCACACATGAGACGATGAATACATTTGCCAGAGACCGGGTAGCCCAGTACCAGAACAACAGAGAGAAGATGCTAGAGGCGATCGGAGAAGCTGAATTGCAATGCGAGCAGGAGACGGATACTAAGCTGCAGCAGGAAATGGCCTGGGAGAATGCAACGGACCGTGAATTTGTGAATATGCTGCCGCAGCTGGTGCATACGGTGCCGACGATAACTTTTGACCGGCAAATGACCATTCACGGCAGCAACCGCAGCGCGCAGCTCATTACATATGGCGGAGGACACACACAAAGTGATGCCATTGTGTACCTCCCGGAAGATAAAATTGTCATCATCGGGGACCTCGTGCTCTCAAACCACCATCCGGTTCTGGCCAATGCCAACCCTCAGGAGTGGCTGCATATTCTGGAGCAGATTGAGCGGTTGGATGTGGAGACGATTATACCGGGGCATGGTGAGGTCTGCTCCCTGCAACAGCTTCATGAGGTGAAGGGATACATAAGCAGAATGATCGCCATCGTGACCGAAGCCGTTCAGAATCAGCAGAGTATTGAAGAGATTGAAATACCCGAAGAATACCGGGCTTGGTACTTCACAACCTATTTCAAGACAAATTTGAATAAGCTGTATGACCTGATTACTGCATCAGGGGAGTAACAGAGAGTATTCGATGTACATCTTATAACCAGACGAGGCAAGAAAAGAGAGCATATCTCTTCTTTTCTTGCTTTTCTCTATGCAGGCTGTCCCTTCTTGAATACAAAACAGAGTGTATCTGCTTCCCCTATATATGTACTTAACTGAACAAGACAAGGAGAGCCGTGAAGATGTCCAGAATCATGATTGTGGAAGATGATCCGAAGATTGCAGATCTGCTGCACTCGGCTATTGAGAAATATGGCTATGAGGCCGTAAGGGTCAGGGACTTTCGCCTGGTGCTGCAGGAATTCGAGGAGATGAGACCGGAGCTGGTTCTGCTGGATGTGAATCTGCCCAGCTATGACGGGTATTACTGGTGCCGGCAGATCCGCAGGGTCTCCACCTGTCCTGTGCTGTTCATCTCGGCGCGCGACGGTGAGATGGACCAGATCATGGCGCTTGAGAACGGCGGGGATGATTATATCACCAAGCCGTTCCATTCCGGAATTGTGCTCGCCAAGATCCACAGCCATCTCCGCCGGGCCTACGGGGAATATGCGGCTAAGCGCGAGGAGCTGGTGCTGGAGAAGGAAGGGCTGATGCTGTATCCTGAAAGGCTTGAACTGCAGTACGGGCAGGCGGTCGTGCCCCTTACCCGCAAGGAATCGGATCTCATCGAGAGTCTGATGGAGCGTTACCCGAGGGTTGCCAGCCGGGAAGCGCTGCTGGAGAAGCTATGGGACCCGCAGGCTTTTGTGGATGAGAATACGCTGAATGTGAATATCGCACGGGTGCGCAAGAAATTCCAGGAGCTGGGGATGGAGGATGCCGTGCTTACCGTCAGGGGTTCGGGATACCGGCTGAACAACAGCTGGTCAGAGGGGGAGTCATGAGGCTGTTTCTCCGTGAGCATGCGTTGTTATTGGCTGTGCAGATCGTGCAATTCGGTGCTATGCTGTCCATTTACTGGCTGGACGGCTACCGCGATCTGCCGACCGCGCTCTATGCGGTCTTCATAGGCTTCTTCTTCCTCAGCTGCTACTTAATCTACCAGTATATCAGCAGGCGCCGTTATTATCTCCGCCTCAGCAGACCTCTGGAGACACTGGACGAATCCTTTCAGAAGCTGGAGAACCACCCTGTATCCACAGCGCTGGAGCAGCTGCTGCACACCCAGTACAGCTACTATCAGCAGCAGCTGACGGCGGTGAAGCAGCAGCAGGAGCAGCATCTGACTTTCATCGACCAATGGGTCCATCAGATGAAGACGCCGTTGTCGGTCATAGAGCTGACCGTGCAGAATATGGACGAGCCGGAGTTTGCCAGCATCCGCGAGGAGCTGGAGCGTATGCGCAGCGGACTGCATACCGTGCTGTATATGGCCAGGCTGCGGGCTTTTGAGAAGGATTTCCACATCAAGCCTGTCGTCCTGCCGAAGCTGGTGAACGAGGTTGTCCATGATCACAGACGCCTGTTCATCCGCAGCCATATCTACCCCGAGGTCCGCGCCTCCGCTCCGGACATTACCGCCCAGACGGATGAGAAATGGCTGTTCTTCATGCTGTCGCAGATTATGAACAATGCCATCAAATATTCAGCGGCGGCTAACACGGAGAACGGCCGGAAAATCACTGTAGACTGTTATCTCAGAGGAACGGATGCGGTCATTGAGGTCAAGGACCGGGGAATCGGGATTCAGGCGTCTGATCTCAAACGAGTATTCGACCCTTTCTTCACCGGCGACAACGGGCGCGGACTGCGGGAGTCTACCGGAATGGGGCTGTATCTGACGAAGGAGTCCGCAGACCGTCTCGGACACCGGCTTGAGCTGGAATCGGCGGCCTGCGAGGGAACGGTGGTGCGGATTATTTTGACGGCGAATCCTTAGCTTAGCTTACAGGCATGTAATAAAAGTGAAATCTAAATCGATGGCTGAGCTGCTGCCGTCTCCGGTATATTGGTTACAGAACAAGTGTGTTGCACACATAGAGGGGGAGTACAGCCATATGCTGGAGGTAAAAAAGGTCAGTAAAATCTATGAAGGAAACGTCGCCTACCGGGCATTGACCGACATTGATTTAACCATTGCAGCCGGAGAATTCGTGGGGATAATGGGACCCTCGGGCAGCGGAAAAACCACTCTGCTGAATCTGATTGCCACAGTGGACGTTCCGACTACCGGAAGCATTAGGATTGATAACAAGGATACGGGCAAGCTGGACAAAAATGAGCTGGCGGTATTCCGCCGCCGGGAGCTGGGGTTTGTGTTTCAGGATTTCAACCTGCTGAACACCCTGACTGTGGAGGAGAATATCGTGCTTCCGCTGACACTGGATGGAACCCGGGTCAGTGAAATGAAGCATAAGGCCCGGGAGATTGCCGGTAAGCTGGGGATCAGCGCCATTATGAAAAAACGCACCTATGAGATCTCCGGCGGACAGGCCCAGCGGACAGCAATTGCCAGAGCCATGATTCATTCGCCGAAGCTGCTGCTGGCGGATGAGCCTACCGGCAATCTCGATTCCAAAGCCGCCAGGGATGTGATGGATCTGCTGGAAACGCTCAACCGTGAGCAGTCCGCGACGATGATGCTTGTTACCCATGATGCTGTAGCCGCCAGCTATTGTCACCGGGTCGTCTTCATTAAGGATGGCAGATTCTATACGGAGATTCACTGCGGGGATAACCGCCAGAGCTTTTTCCAGAAAATCATCGACACACTTTCGCTGTTAGGGGGATATAGCCATGACATTCCGCCAGTTCGCATTCCGTAATGTCACCCGGAACATGAGGCTATACACCGCCTATTTTCTCAGCAGCATGTTTACCGTGATGGTCTTCTTTACCTTTTCCATCTTTGCCTACCATCCGGTGCTGAGCGGGGACAATATTCAATCCAGTGCGGCTCTTGCGCTCTCGGTCTCCAAATGGGTGATCTATGTGTTCTCCTTCTTCTTCGTGCTCTATTCCATGAGTGCATTTCTGCAATCGCGGAAACGGGAATTCGGGCTGATGATGATGCATGGCATGACGGTCCGGCAGCTCCGGCGGATGATCTTTCTGGAGAATATGATCGTCGGGTCAGGCGCCACGCTCAGCGGCATCGGACTCGGCGTTATTTTTGCCAAGGGGATTCTGCTTGCCGGGGAGAATGTGCTTGCGCTGAATGAGCCGCTGCAATTCTATTTCCCCTTCAAGGCGATAGTACTGACGCTGATCTCCTTCCTGCTGCTGTTCGTCCTGATCTCCCTGTTCATCTCTACGGTGCTGCGCAGCGGCAAGCTGATTACGCTCATCCATTCCAACCGTCAGCCCAAGCCGGAGCCGAAGGCCTCGCTTCTGCTGTCGTTGCTGGTGGTAACACTGCTGGGAATCAGCTACTTCCTGTCTCTTCGGGCGAGCGGTCTGAGTGTGGTGCTGCTGCTCGCGCCGGTGGTCATTATGGTGTCAATCGGAACCTATCTGCTGTTCACACAGCTCAGTGTGTACCTGATCCGTAAGCTGAAGGCGCGTGAGCAGCTATTCTGGCGCAGAACCAATATGCTGCTGCTCTCTGATCTGGCCTACCGGATGAAGGACAACGCGCGTTCCTTTTTCCTGGTTGCGATCATCTCTACTGTGTCCTTCAGCGCGATAGGAGCTTTATACGGCTTCCAGTCGATGATCAACGGAGCGCTGACGCAGGAGAATCCCTATCTGTTCACCTATCAGTCCTTGGATGGAGACAGCAAGGCACAGGCCCATATACAGCTGATTGACGAGAGCCTTGGCAGAGCCGGGATTGCTGCCGAAAAAATGAGTCTGAAGCTTAACGATTATAAGGCTACGGATGGCAGCCGGACACTGGTTCTGGTGAAGCAATCCGAATATAACCATGTAGCCGAACTGCTGGGGCTAAATCCCATCCGGCTTACCGCAGGGAAAGCAGCCGTTGTAGATTTCGGCCTGTCCCGCGAGGGAGAAGAAATGCTCAACCAGCCAGTCGAGCTGCAGTCAGGAATCGTCATCGAGGCGGACCAGGCTATCGTATCTTGGGCGGTGCGGGGAGTCAGCGGTTATTACGTCGTCCCCGATGAATGGATCGGCAAGCTTGGACAGCCGCTCAAAGTGAGCCGGTATTATGCATGGCACGGAGCGGTTGGACAGCCGGGTGCAGAGAAGGCAGGAGCAAAGCTGACGAATGAGCTTCCCTATGATGAGCAGTATACTTTCTATGCACTCGAGTATTTAACCTCCAAGACGAATGACGGCTTTGGCCCCGTGATGTTCATCGGTTTTTTTGTCGGGATCGTATTTTTTGTCTCTGCCGGCAGCTTTCTCTATTTCCGGCTGTACAGCGATCTGGATGAGGACAAACAGAAGTTCAGGGCCATCTCCAAGCTGGGGCTGAGTGACAAAGAGCTTCGCCGGATATTGAACCGCCAGCTCAGCCTGCTCTTCTTCGCGCCGATCGTGGTCGCCCTTATCCATGGAGCCGTTGCCCTTACAGCGTTGTCGCATATGTTCCAGTACTCCATATTCAGGGAGTCCCTGCTTGTGCTGGGCCTGTTCTTCTTCATTCAGGTGATCTACTTCTTCATTGTCCGCCTGTTCTACACGAAGCAGATCCGGTCCGCGCTGGCCGGATAAGACCGGTAGCGCAAGGCAAAGAAGCCGCCCCGTAAGGGAGCGGCTTCTTGCCGTATCCATGGTCTATTCCAGCTGGACCCGTGGTCTATCCTAACTGCACCCGTTCGGATTCTGCGCAAGCAGCGCCCGCCCTCCGTTACGGCAGGACCGAGAAGGTGATATCGTCGAACAGCATATAAGCGAAGCCGCTGGTATAGAAGCCGACCTTGCCGGACGGGCGGTGGTTCGGATCGCTGCCGGAGAGCCTTGGCGAACCATTCACAGATACGGCGATATCTCCGCCTCTCACCGTTACCTTCACATCATATTCCGTATCCGGCAACAGGTCATGCCCCGGCAGTACACTCTCGGTAAGCTTCTGCCACGCTGTATCGTACAGGATCCAGGAGGAAGATCCGTCTGCCCGGGTCCGGTAGCCGATCCGGGTGGAGCCGGAGCTGTCCTGGCGGTCGAAGATGTACAGGATGCCGTTATCCGGCATCACGGACGGCGTCTTCAGCTTGAACTCCAGCTGATAATCCGTGAAGCTGCGGTCCAGCAGGCCTGACGCGCCGTTCAGCAGCTTATAGCGGCGGTTGCCGTCCGGATCAGCGGCGATGCTGCGGTTAGGGTCCACCGGCCAGCCGTTGCCCCCGTTCTCGAAGTCCGTCTCATGCATAATATTAGAGACGGTGACGGTAATATCCGCCTTGATGAGCGGATTCACCGTAGACACCGCCGAGATGACCGTCTGCCCCTCGTATACGGCATGCACAACGCCCGTATTGTCCACCGTAGCGACCGCCGGGTTGGCCGACTGCCAAGTCACGCCTGTGTCCGGCGTATCTGCAGGATCGAAGGCCACCTGCAACGGCCGCTGCTCCCCTGCTGCCAGACGCACCGCGCTCTCCGCCGGAATAATCCCGGCCAGCGTAGTCGTCAGAGCCTTGAACTGAATGTCATCGAAGTGCATCTGGCTGACATTGCTGACGTAGAAGCCGACTTTGCCCTCTGCATTGTGTCCCGGATCAGTGCCCTTCAAGCGGAAGGCTCCGTCCAGATAGACGCTGATATCGCCGCCCTTCACAAGCATTTTGACACTGTATTCCGTATCCGGCTGCAGGTCATGCCCCGGCAGCTTGACTTCCTTCAGCACCGTCCAGGCCGAATTGTACAGCAGCCACGCAGAGCTGCCGTCCGCCCGGGTCTTGTAGCCGACCCGGCTGGAGCCGCTGCCGGCCTGACGGTCGAAGATATACAGGGTCGCATTATTCCCCATCACCTCCGGCGTCTTCAGCCTGAAGCTCAGCTCATAGTCGGAGAAGGTCTTGGCACTGAGCGATGAGGCCCCGTTCAGTACCTTGTACCAGCGGTTCGTGCCAATCTTCTCAATGCTGCGGTTGGCATCCTGCTGCCAGCCGTTCGCACCGGATTCGAAATCCGTGAAATCCATCACGCCGTCGCCGGCCTCCACATGAACCGTGACCGTGGCGGTCAGCAGCGGATTCTCTGCCGAGGCTACCGTAATGACCGTGCTGCCTACCGACTGGCCGGTAACATTACCTGCGCCGTCCACTGCCGCGATGGCGGGATCAGCCGAAGTGAAGGTCAGGGCGGGGTGATCCGCATTCCACGGAAGCACCGCCGTGCGCAGCTTCACCGTTTTCCAGCGGTCCACGGTTATTTCATTGTCATAGACGGCAACTCCCTGCACGGGATAGCTGTCCGGACTGGTTGTCGTTCCCGCCTTGCCGTCAACGCCGATATCGTTAAACGGAATGTCAGGGAAGCCGGAAATGGCACCAAAGACATCCGCATCCGGCCGCAGCGACAGATCGCCTCCCGCCAGGTCGGTGAAGCCGGGATCTGCGGCAGTCACCCAGTTATTCGCATACTGGACCAGTCCGAACTTGTCGTAGGCCCCGTACACATTGGTCGTTACGCTGCGTGGAACCGACGGGTTGTAGACGACATTCCCCTGGAACGTATTGGTGTCGGGATAATACCGGTTCTCCGTGAAGAAATCCGCCAGCTCGGGATACTTGGTCATATAAGGGGTGCCGGTGAAATTATTGTTCGCCGCGAACAGCGCCTGCCACTTCGGCATGTAGTTGAGCGGCACCTGATCATCCGGCTCGTCGCCCAGGAACATATCCGCATAATCATAAGGAATCTTGCTGTCGATGAAGATATTGTTGCGGGTCAGGATATGGGATCCGCCGTTATTTTTAATGGCCGAATTGCCCATCTTGTAGAAAATATTCTCGTCAATGGTCAGTCCCATCGTGAAGTTGTCAGGGTATACCCCTTCTACTCCGGCTTTGCTCTCGCCGATGTTATGGAAATAATTGCGCCGGATGACCGTCCCACGCTCATGGGGCTGCTCCCCCGCATTCATATAGATCGCGCCGAGATCTGAGAAGGTGGTGCATACGTCATAGATCTCGTTATACTCCACGGTATGGTCATTGCCGAAGATCAGCACGCCGGGATGGGGCGCGTCATGCAGCTCATTGTTCGACATGCGGTTGCCGACGCCGGACAGCAGCACCCCGGGATTATAGGCTTTGTGATAGTAGGCAAAATCGTGGATATGCGAGTTCTCCACCACATTGTTCCCGGGCGCAAGCGTTGTCTTGTTCCCTCCTGCCAGCGTGACGGCAGTGCCGCCGATATGATGGATATGGCTGCTGATAATGGCATGGTCCGTACCCGGCGCCCCTTCAAAATTGTTGTAGTAGAACCGGCTCTGCGTATTGACCAGCACCCCGCTGTTGGTGAAGTTACGGATCTCGCTGTTCAGGATACGCATATGACTGCCGCCCATGAATACAGCTGCCGAATCACGGCCGTTCTCCAGAATAAGCTCGGAGAAGTCGATGTACGAAGCATTCAGTGCGTTAATCATCGGACTCTTCAGCATTGTGATTTCAATATCGGGATTCGCGGCAGCGAACTCGGCGTTCGGCAGGAAATACAGCTTGCCGGCCGGGCGGTCGATATAATATTCGCCGGGCATATCGATTTCCTCCAGCAGATTCTGCGCGAAGTGGAAGTCAGGGTACCAGTTCTTGAAGATGCCGCTCATCTCCCCGTAGCGGAGGGTGATGCTCTTAGCGGCCGTATCGATGGAAGCAATCTTATTGTACGACCATTCCCAGCTGTAGCCGAAAATCCCGTCCAGCCAGATATCGTCTGCCTGCGTCCAGTACTGGGGCCGGTCATACGTATAGGTGAAGGTGCCCCCGCGCGTATGCACTTCCCCGTTCGGGTCCTTCCGGGTCGGACCGGGATCAAGGATTTCATCCATCTGGACAGTGCTCTCATTGGGCCAGCGGGCCAGGGTCATGCCCTGCCCGGCCACATACAGCTCCATCGGCGGCACCTCGCTGAGATCATTGGCCAGATAATAGCCGTGGCGGCTGAGCTGGCCGTAATCGGTGATGCCCAGTGCTCCCAGATCTGCGGCCAGCACCTTCGTTCTCGCCTCCGGGCTGATGATCCGGCCGAGAATGGCCGGATCCGTGACCGGAACGAATGCCGATTTGGCCAGCTGGCGGGAGCCTGACAGCGTAACCGACTCCCCCGGATAGGCCGTATACGTGACCAGCTTGCCGGCTTCGCCCGAATCCTGCTCCCGCAGCTCGAAGCTGGACGTCCGTTCATACCTGCCTTCACGCAGATACACCGTAACGCCGCCTTCCGGCAGTCCCTCCTCCGCTTTGAGCGTCCGGATGGTATCGCGTGCTTTCTCAAGCGTCAGAAATGGGGCATTCAGCGTCCCGGCATTGGAATCGCTTCCATTATTAGCCACATAAAATGCGGTCCCGGACAACACCTCCTCCGCATGTACAGGGGACGCAAACGGAGTAGAGGGATTGAGCGTGAACAGCAGACTGGCCGCAAGTGCCGCAAGCAAACGTTTTTTCACCAAGGCTCCTCTTCCTTTCAACGTGGGATGTAGGGGCTTACTTCTTCAGACCTTTATCCTTAAGGAATTGTTCAAATTGTTTGGTGACTTCAGCCACGTATTTCTCTTCGCCCGCTTCCTTCAGCTTGCCGTACAGCGCAGGCCAGGTTTCTTCGAAATCAAGCGTTCCGGTCACGAGTCCGCGTTTGTATTCTCCCCACACAGCGTTCAGGTTGGCAATCTCCGTATTCACCGGCTCGGAATTAAATTTGAAGGCACCTACAGGATTAACCTCGGAACTCGAGTTGATCTTCTTGGTCTCTTCCCAGACATTCTCCGGCTGTCCTTCCTTCAGATAAGAGTTGAATACGCTGCCGAACACCCAGTCCATATTCGGCAGATAACGGGAGTCCGCTTTGGCCTTGATGTACTCCCCGTCCGCCTTGTCATAATGTTCACCAGCAATCCCGTTACAGAGCAGATTGTACAGCTCCTTGTCGGTATTCACCAGATTCAGCAGCATCATGGCACGCTCCGGATTAGGGGCAGTACGGCTGATCGACTGGTTGGTGGTCGCCGAATAGCCGTTGGAGAACCAGTCGCTGAGCGGAACCGTAATGGCCTCGTTGCCGCCGTTTTTGGCCTTGACCTCCGCTTCCACGCCCGGCTTCAGCGTCACGTTGAAATCGACGGCAATTTGGCCTTTGGCGAGGTAATCATTCGCTTTTTCGGTAGCAGCATCCTTATAAATATAGCCTTCCTTATACCATTTGCTGGCCAGCCGGAAATTGTCCAGCTCTTCTTCCGGATAGCGCTGAAGCGTATACGTCGGATCATCCGTTTTGATATAGAAATGGTCATCCAGACCCGGAACTACCCAGTACTTGTCATCATGCGACTGCGGATTGATGAAGGAAGTGCCGAATACGCCAAACGGAATGATATCCGGCTCGTTCTGCTTAATCTGGGCCAGGAACGGCTCGATGTCTTCTATTTTTTTGATGGAAGCGGTATCAAGATTATACTTGTCGGCAAAACGCTTCTGGATGATAAATCCGTAACGGGAGCCGTTGATCTGCTGGTTCGGAATACCGTAAATCTCCCCGTCCACCGAGAGGCCGTCCCACATCACCTGCGGCACCTCCGCCTTCAGCTCCGGCGCGTATTCCTCCAGCAGCTTATCCATCGGCTGAATCGCGCCCTTGCGCACCAGCTCTTCCGGCTTCAGCATGTAGCCGGTCCATAGAATGTCGAACTTCTCGCCTGCCGCAAGCACCGTGTTCATCTTCTGCACATAATCCCCGATCGCTACAGGCATCAGCTTGACGGTGGCATTGATCTTCGCCTTCGTAATCTTGTTGACTTCCTCCTGCACCTTATCCTGGTCTGCCTGAAGCTGGGATAGCGGATAATACCAGGTCAGCTCGACCGGCTTCAGCTCGCCATCCTTCCCGCCTTCCGCAGCCGCACTTTGCGTTGCCTCCGCTCCGCTTCCTTCCGTACCTTTAGCGGCATTACCGTTGCCGCCGTTATTGTTCCCTCCGCAGCCTGACAGCACGGATGCAGCCAGCAATACGGATGCCAATACGCCAACCAGCCCTTTTTTCATGTGAGTGACCTCCTGTACTTAGTACATGTAATTGTATGTTAACCCTTTAGGGAGCCAACCGTAAGCCCTTTGACGAAAAACCGCTGAAAAAACGGGAAGATGACCAGCATCGGTCCGCCGGCCAGTACGGCAATCGCCATCCGCGCGGAGCTGTTGGGGAAGCTGCTCAGATCAATGCCAAGCTGCCCGGTAAATTCAGAGTTCGTCGTGAGAAACTCGATGCTGTTGAGCGTCCGCACCAGCAGAAGCTGCAGCGGCACCTTGTTCGGATCATCAATGTAGAGCATCGCGTTAAACCATTCGTTCCAGTAGGTGAAGGAAATCAGCAGGCCCAGAGTAGCCAGCGCAGGCGTTGAGAGCGGCAGGATGATCCGGAAGAAAATACGGAATTCCCGTGCGCCGTCGATTTTGGCCGATTCGATGATCTCCAGCGGAATCTTGGACATGAAGCCCTTCATGACCATAATGTTGAACGGCGACAGCAGGATGGGCAGAATCAGCGCCAGCAGGCTGTCCTTCAGATGCAGATATTGCGTAATCAGAATGTAGGAAGGAACGAGCCCCCCGCTGAACAGCATGGTGAAAAATACATAAAAGGTCGTCGCCCGGTTATACCGGTAATCCTGCCTTGAAATCACGTATGCCGTCATCGCGGTCAGCAACAGCCCGGTCAGCGCGCCGATGATGGTTATCGTGAAGGTCACGCCATAGGCCCGGAGCAGGATGTCAGGCGCGTCCAGCAGATAGCGGTAGGCATCCAGACTGAAGGACTCGGGGATGAACTGGTACCCGTTTGCAGTCAGCGACTTTTCATCCGTCAGCGAGACTGCGATGACCAGCACAAACGGCAGAATGACCACCAGCGACAGCACCGTAAACAGCAGATTAATGAACAGCTTGGAAAATTCGAATGTTTTGCCCATGCTCAGGGCACCTCCTTACCACAGGGAATTATCGGGATCGATCTTGCGCACAATTCCGTTGGCCGTCAGCACCAGCACCAGACCGACCACCGACTGGTAGAAGCCTGTAGCCGCAGACATGCTTACATTGCCGACTTCACGCAGCGCGCGGTACACATAGGTATCAATGATGTCGGTAGAGCCGTAGAGAAAGCCCGAGTTGTTCGGGATGAAATAATGCAGGCCGAAGTCGCCGCGGAACATATTGCCGATAGACAGGATCAGCATAATGATGATGATCGGGGCCATCAGGGGAATCGTGATTTTGAAGGCCATCTGCCGCTTGGTCGCCCCGTCGATCCGCGCCGCCTCGTAATATTCGCTGTTAATGCCGATAATGCCGGCAAAATAAATCAGCGTGTTGAACCCCACCACCTTCCATAGCTGGACCAGAATAAGTATCACCGGCCACGGCCCGGCATCCTGGTACCAGCTCACCGGGTTCAGCCCGAAGGATTCGAGGGTGCGGTTGATAAATCCGTCCGAATGGTTCAGGAAGGCGTACGCCACATAACCTACAAGCACCCAGGACAGGAAATGCGGCAGAAACAGGGCCGTCTGGTAGAACTTGCTCCATTTCGCCTTGATTTCGTTCATCAGAATCGCCAGCAGCAGCGCTGCCGAGGTCCCCACCAGAATGTACGCGGTATTATATAGAACCGTATTACGGGTGATCCGCCACGCCGTATCCGTAGTGAATAAGTAACGGAAATTGTCCAGCCCCACCCATTTGCTGCCGAAGATCCCGAGATCGTACCTGTAGTTCTTGAAGGCGATAATCAGGCCGATCATTGGAATATAGGCAAAAATCAATTTGTACAGCAGTCCCGGCAGTGAGAGCAGGAACAGCTCCCGGTTGCTTTTGAAATGGGCCAGCTCCCTGCCAATCCAGGATTTCTTGCGCGTAGCCGGCGGCGCCCCTGAGCTTGCTTGTTGTTCCGCCAGCGGAACCTTATTCAACATAACCAAAGCCCCTTCCTTTCCTTCCTTAGCTGCAGCTGTGTGCCTGTGTCCCAGGCTTTGCACGACTAACATAGCGCAGAACCAGGCCACTGCGTTACTGTACAATTGCAAGATTGCTGTAGATCCGGGCTGTATTGTTGCCAGATTCCTGCTCCGTCCGGGCCGTGGCATGCATCGCGCAGAAAAAAGCCCGCTATAGGAACAATGTCCATTAGCGGGCCTGGCTTAAGGCTGAAAAACCTGTTTATTGGCTTTGTTTATGTGCTGCGGTCAATGGCCGATTTCAGGCGGTATTCCTTCGGCGTGGTGCCGTAGCGGCGTTTGAACAGGCGGTAGAAATAGCTTTCATTCCCGAACCCGACCTTCTCCATAATCTCTGTAACGGTCAGGTCCTTCTGCTCCAGATACTCTCTGGCGCAGGCCAGGCGGGCTGCGTTGATCTGATCAACCACCGTCGTTCCTTCCTGCGCCTTAAATACCTGGCCCAGATAGACGGAGCTCATCTTGAGCATGTCGGCGATGCGCTGCACATTAAGGTCAGGATCGGCGTAATGCTTATCAATAATTTCCTTCACGGTCTCCGCCAGCAGCCTGTTCTTGTCCTCGCGCCCGCTCCGCCGCTGCTCAGCGACCTCACGCACCACCTCCAGGAGCACAGCCTCGATCTCATCCAGCGTTTCCTTTTCCAGAATACGGCGGTTGACGGCCTGCAGGTTGACTGAGACCGGGTTGACGTTGCGGCTGTTCATCTCGCCAAGCGTGTTGCTTAGCGTAACCGCAAGATGAAGCACCGCAGAGAACATATTCTCGTAGCTGAAGCTGCCCAGCAGCTCTCTCCATTTGCGGATCGTCTGCTCCGTCTCTGCCAGATCCCCGCCCTTCAGTCCCTCCGTCAGCTGCCTTTCCAGCTCCTGCGGGATACGAAGGGATTCATTTGCCTCATTCTCCCGGAGCATCCTCGGCTCAAGCACCGCCCCCTTGCCGTAGATCATCCGGTAGCCGGAGTGGCGGATGGCCAGATTGTAATGCCGGGTGATGTCGCGGTAATCTGTGAACACTTCGCTCAGCGTGACTGTAAAAGTAATATGATAATAGTTGCCGATCATCTGCTGTAGCTCCCTGAACCGTTCCTCCAGCTTCGCCAGTTCCCTGTCGTCACTCCCGGCAATAAAGACCAGATGGCCGCTCTTCATATCGGCCGCTTCACAAGTGCCTTCCAGCCGCAGTTGCTCCTGGCCGATGTTGGCAATGGCGAAATACAGCAGGGACTCCATCGGCAGCCCCGGTTCGGCGGCCAGCCCCTGCAGATTGTCGATCTGCACCAGCGCCAGACGGAGCGGAGACGGATAAGCGATGTCAATGCCATGTTGCTCCCTGAGCTGCCTGAAGGCAGACTCATCCATGCTGTGGCTGGACCCGATCAGGCTGCGCAGCTGATAGAGCTTGGCAATATTCGACTGCGAGGCCCGCTCCAGCTCAAGCCCCTTCAGCTTGCTGATCATCTCGGTCACATTGGCCGCAATCAGCGACAGCTCATCCTTCGCCTGCGGAGTGCCGTGCGCCTCCTGCGGCACCAGCGTCAGCAGCTGGCCGACCGGCTTATACAGCCGCACCGCAAAGAACACGGACAACAGCACGGCCAGCAGAACAACAGACAGCGTAACCGCGATTTCCGTCCATTTCATCTGCCGGACGCTGCCCAGCACAACATCGTAATCCTGCATGCTGACAATCTGCCAGTTGTTCAGCGCTTTGCTCAGATAAGTGACCTTATATTTCCTGTCTTCATGTGTATAATTGAAGGAATCCAGCGGCTTGCCCGAGGCGCTGATCCGCGGCAGCAGCTCCCCCCTGATATTCAGCCCGGCAGGAAGCAGACCGTCGGTAGAAATAAGCACCTCACCCTCGCTGTCCGTTACGAACAGGACATCATTCTGCCGTTCGGCCACCTGGTTAAGCGCTTTCATATTATCAAGCATCCACCCCGGCTTCACCGTCAATATCAGCACGTTGTCATTGATTGAACCCAGCGACTCCCCGTCGTACAGGAAGAAGGCAAAGACGTCTATGCCCCCGCCTTTTCCGTCAAGGTCCAGGGGAATCAGCTGCAGCTTGGGCAGATCCGCCCGGGAGCCCATGTAACCCTTCAGGGAATCGTACAGAACGCGGTTATCAATCTCATGATTCAGTGACGAGAAGAACCGGTGCTGGGCGCCGTTATAGAACACGGCAGCGTGCAGATAAGGGGAAGCCGCCACGGTATGATTCAGGCGCTCGATCTTGAGAATGCTCTGCCTGTAATCCGCACCTGATTTCAGAGCCAGCAGCTCCTCATCATTGTATAGAGATACGGCCAAATCCTTAACGATGCCGTTCATGTTCTCTATATTGTAATTAATCTGGGTCAGCAGCTTGCGGTCTGCCTCGTTCTGCAGGCTGAGCACCTTGCTGCGGGCGCCCGAGTTCACAAACAGCGAAGCGGCCGCCAGTGTGGCGACAACAAGCATGAAGCTGAGCAGAATCCGCTGTAAATATTTGCGCGAACGGATTGTCTGAAGTATATTCATGGTCCTCTCTCCCGGCTCTTAGGGTGACACTACTATAATCCCGCGCTATTTTGCTTGTCAATCAGGGTTTTGGGAGCAGGGCTGCTCCAAGAGGGCGTCCGGCTCCTCATGGAATAACTCCCGCAGCAGCACCTGCGCCATGATCTTGTGACCGGACAGATCCGGGTGGATACCGTCCCCGTAGCGGTAAGAGTCATGAAGCAACCGCTCATGCCGGATATGCTCCAGCAGCGGTGTACGTATGTCGATGACACCGTCCGCAGGACAGCCGCCGGAGATCAGCCAGTCCGCATAACGCTCCAATACACGGTCATAATCCCGGTAAGGTGCGAGATAGCTGAAATCAGCCGCCTCTGCGGGCTGCAGCGGACCGTCCATCGAGGCGGCGTGAAACGGCGGCGGTGTCAGCAGCACGGCAGCGGCTCCCGCTTCACGGATAAGAGCGCTCAGACGCTTCATCCCGGACTGATAGGCTGCAAAGCGCGCTTCCGAGAAGGGATGATAGATCCCGTCATTCATCCCGTAACAGGCAACGGCCACATCGGGACTGGCCGCCGCCAGCTCGCCTGCCAGCCGGTCATGGACACAGGGCCGCGGAAATGGATGCGCGGCTTCGCTGAGTCCCGAGACGGTCTCGCTGGGAACCCCGCACGCAAGCAGTTCCACCGCCAGCTCCGGCCGGTGCCTGCTTAAGCCTTCCCGGACCAGGCCGATATACCGGCCGTCTGCCGTAATACTGTCCCCGAGGAACAGTATCCGCAGATTTCCGGTACTTGGTTTTTCTTTATGATTCAGTACGCTGTGATTTAGTAAATGAAGCATTCTTTTCCCTCCTGACCATTACGCAGGTCCCCCCGGCTGTCCCCAGCCAGGCAAATATGCCCGCAATCTAATGGTAGCGCCGCCCGCCGTTCTCCGCCTTGACGATCCCGACCTTCTTTAGCATAATATTGCCATGACAACCAAAATACTAGCGCGGGACATTGGACTTGAGCCCGGCTTCACCTTCAGAATCCAGAAGTGCCCGCTGACCCATGATTACTACGTCCACAGCCATGACTTCTCCGAGCTGGTCGTCATCCTGTCTGGAAACGCCGTGCATATCATTGAAGGGAGAGAGTATCCGGTTACCGCCGGCCAGGTTTTTCTGATCCACAGCAACGTTTCCCATGGCTACAAGAATGTCGAAGGCATCGAATACGTCAATGTGATGTTCCAGCCTGAACAGCTGCTCCAGCAGTCCGAGCTCAGACTGCTGCCGGGGTTCCAGGCATTATTCTATATCGAGCCGTTCTACCGGAAGGAGATGTACTTCAAGGGCATGCTCTCCCTGGAAGCCGGGCAGCTCCGGGAGGCGACGCGGCTGCTGGATGACATTCTGGAAGAGCATGACCGTCAGCCTGAAGGATACCGGCTGATGATCCGCACCTATTTCACCGCCTTGGTAGGCATGCTCTCACGTTATTATCAGAATAGCAGCGGTCATGAGGATAACAAGGCGCTGCGGATCGGTGAGACGGTCACCTATATCGAGGAGCATTTCCTGCAGCCGGTCACCCTGCAGTCCATGGCGGATATGGCCTATATGTCCACCCGCCAGTTCCTGAGAGTGTTCACCCGCAACTACCAGACCACGCCGATGGATTATGTGATCCGCAAGCGGCTGGATTATTCCTGCACGCTGCTGCGCAGCCCCGGCCTAAGCGTCTCCCAGGTGGCGATGGACAGCGGCTTCCATGACCAGAATTACTACTCACGCCAGTTCCGCAAAGTATTCAACTGCACCCCCACCCAGTACCGCGAGCGAATCCAGAATTCCTGACCTTATCCCCGGCCATCGCTCAGATTTCCTCCGTATCGGCGGTGGCCTCATCCCGCATACGCAGCCGCCGCCGGTAGGCCCCGGGGGTGACACCGTACCTCATGCTGAACAGGCGTGTCATATAGTTCGGGTCCTGAATACCGACCCGTTCGGCAATTTCAGCAATGTCCAGCACCGTACCGCCAAGCAGCTTCCTCGCTTCCTCCAGGCGCCGCTGCAGCACATACTGCAGCGGCGTCGTGCCGATATGCTGCTTCATGCACCTCGTAATATAATCCGCCTGGAAATGCAGCTCCTCCGCAAGCCCGGCCAGATGAAACGGCTGTCTCCAGTGGACATCCAGATAGGCAGCGGCAGCCCGGGCCAGCTGGGCCGCCGGCTCCGGCTGGCCCGTCCGCTGGCATTCCGCCTGCAGCGCCGCCAGCAGACCGGCCAGCAGCAGCTGGAGCCGGAGTGCGTTCTCTGCGCTCAGCCGGCTGTGAATCTCGTTCATCTCCTGCAGTACCGGCTCCAATGCCTCTATATCAACAGAGGCGAATTTGGGCAGGTACAGGCGCTGCTGCGCAGACGGCTCCTCATCCTCCACCGTTCCCCTAGCCAGCAGTGAAGACCAGGGGATCTCCCCGCGCCGGATATATCCCGGCTTATGCTCATGGATGAAGTGCACCCAGTAAATTTCCGTATCCTCCGCACAGGACCGGTACCCGTCATGCGGCCTTCCCGCCTCCAGCACCAGCAGTTGTCCCGCACCCACTGCGTATTCCTTGCCTTCCTCTGCCATATAGAGCGTTCCCCGCTTGACCAGCAGCAGATCGTACACACCGAACGTACGGGCGAAATGCCGGTCCCCCGGAGACCAGACCGCATGTCCCACCGTAACCAGCTGCGGCAGCGGGGGAATCGCAAATTCCAGGCACCGCATCATAGCCCCCCCTTGTCTCAGGTCGATTTTGTGCTATTCAAAGTCTATATTATCACTGGCTGCCACAGCGGAAAAGAGGTACATTGACTGGGAATCCGCTTTTCATCCAATTCTCTAAGGGGTTGTGTATCCATGCGTTTCCGTCAGGTTCATCTTGATTTCCATACTTCTGAAGCCATTCCCGGCATCGGGCAGGCCTTCTCCAAATCCCAGTTCCAGTCCATGCTGCGCTCAGGTCACGTAGACTCGGTCACCGTATTCTCCAAATGCCATCACGGCTGGGCCTATCATCCCAGCGACGCCAATGAGATTCATCCCGGCCTCTCCTTTGACCTGCTGGGCGAGATGATTGAAGCCGCTCATGAAATCGGGGTCAAGACTCCGGTTTATCTGTCAGCCGGTCTTGACGAGAAGCTGGCCCGCCGTCATCCGGAGTGGCTGATCCGCGATGCCGAGGACCGTACACGCTGGGTAAAAGACTTCATGACCCCGGGCTACCATGAATTCTGCCTGAACACGCCTTACCTGGACATCCTGCTGGCCCAGATTCATGAAGCCGTCTCCCGGTACGAGGCAGACGGTATCTTCCTCGACATTGTCGGCGTCCGCAAGTGCCGCTGCCAATACTGCGTCGCCGCCCTGCGGGCAGCCGGCCGGGACCCCCGCGACGAAGCTGCCGTCATCGCCCTCGGCGAGCAGACCTACCTGAATTATGCCCGCCGTGTGCGGGAGACGATTGATGCCGTGAAGCCCGGCCTGCCGGTCTATCACAACAACGGCCATCAGCAGCGGGGACGCCGCGATCTGGTGCAGGTCAACAGCCATCTGGAGCTGGAGTCGCTTCCTACCGGAGGCTGGGGGTATGACCATTTCCCGCTGTCGGCACGGTACGCCCAGACGCTCGGCATGGAATTCCTCGGCATGACCGGCAAATTCCATACCTCCTGGGGCGAATTCGGCGGGTATAAGCATCCGAACGCGCTGCGGTTCGAAGCCGCGCTCAGCCTCGCCCATGGCGCCCGATGCTCCATCGGCGACCAGCTTCACCCTTCCGGCTGGATGGATGAAGCGACCTATGCCCTGATCGGCGCCGCCTACAGCGAGGTGGAGGCGAAGGAGGAGTGGTGCAGCGGGGTTACGTCCGTTGCAGATATTGCCGTCCTGTCCCTGGAGGCTGCACGTGAAGCCAGCCCCGGCGGACAGGCACGCAGGGGGGAACGCAATCTGGCCGATGCCGGTGCGGTACGCATACTGACAGAAGGCCATTACCTGTATGACATCGTAGATACGTTCAGCGACTTCACCGCCTACAAAGTGCTGGTGCTGCCCGATGAGGTGCCCGTATGGCCGGAGCTGGCCGACGCGATCGGGGCCTTTACCGCCGGAGGCGGCAAGGTGCTGGCCACCGGACGCTCCGGCCTGAATCCGGAAGGCGATGCTTTTGCACTGAACCTGGGGATCAGCTGGCTGGGGGCCAACCCTTACCGGCCGTCTTACTTCAAGCCCCATTTCACGCCCGGCGCCCTGCTGCCCGCCTCCTATGTAATGTACGGCGAGGGTCAGCTGGTGGAACTCTTGGAAGGACAATCGCTCGGTCATCTGGAGAATCCTTATTTCAACCGTGATGTCTTCACCTTCTGCTCGCACCAGCATACGCCGGGTGCACAGGAGGATAACGGGCCGGGGATGGTGGAGAGCAGCAGCGGGATCTATATTGCCTGGGATGTATTCAGCGAATATGCGGATGCCGGCCATCTTATCCTGAAGGAAATGGTGCTGCATGCACTGTCGCGTCTGCTTCCGCTTCCTTCCCTTCGCACTACTCTGCCGGCCCGGGGCATAACGACCCTGCAGTACCAGCAGGCAGAGCAGCGCTATGTGCACCATCTGCTCTACGCCGCTCCTGCGCTCAAAGGCCGGATCGAAGTCATCGAGGATATTGTGCCGCTGCAGGACATTTCCGTCAGCCTGCGCCTCCCCTCCTCTGATCCCGTCCACCGGGTCTATCTGGCCCCGTCGATGACAGAGCTGCCGTTCACCGTCAGCAGCGGGGGCGGGATCACCTACACGATTCCTTACCTGGAGAATCATCAGATGGCGGTAATCGAGCTGGTGTAGATTAGGTCCATTTATAGTAGAATAATAAGAGCTATACCATTGCCTAGAATGAGAGGATGACCGGGATGCTTCAGTCCATTGTGCACATTGCTCTAGTCGTTAAGGATTATGATGAAGCTATAGAATTTTATACCAACAAGCTGAATTTCACATTAGTTGAAGATCTCTATCAGCCCGAGCAGGATAAAAGATGGGTCGTAGTCTCCCCTCCCGGATCATCAGGCACTACCCTTCTGCTGGCCCGGGCGTCGAAGCCTGAACAGGAGTTCTTTATCGGCAATCAGGCAGGCGGACGAGTATTCCTATTTCTGAACACCGATAACTTCTGGCGAGATTATCATGAAATGGTCTCCAGGGGGATTGAATTCGTTAGAGAACCCAAAGAAGAAGCTTATGGAATCGTTGCGGTATTCAAGGATTTGTACGGCAACCTGTGGGACCTGCTGCAGATGAACGCAGACCACCCGATTTCCAAGCGGATACAATGATTGCACAGCACTGCAGGCCAGGTCATTGGACTCCAAATGTATCTCGCAGATAGTTATCAAGAATCTGAAGGGGCTCGTGTAACGCCTGGTTTGGAAACTTATGAGTTACCTTATAGCCTACTCTAGGGGGCACTGACACCGCCAGCTTCTGAAGAACAAATTCTCCCATCCCCTTCATATGGGCGCCAATCGAAGCGGGCACAATCGTCCATTGTCTGGCATTCGTCAAAAAAGTAGTGATGAGTCCCGCTGAGTCCAGATGTACACGGGACGGACACAGCGGGTCCCACCACTGGTCATGTCTGAATTGAAACTCCCGATTCCAATTGACGAGGACTTCATGCTCTGCCGCCAATTCTTCCATTTCCACCGTATCTCCAGCCTGCCGCCCTGGCACAGCCAAGCGCAACAGCACCATTTCTTCAGTGAAAAACGGTTGAACAGTAACGCTAGGCGACACAATTTCCCGTACCACAAACGCCACATCCATCTCACGCCGCTCAATACTATCAAAAGCCTCCTGAGTATGCTGCGTACGAATCTGCAATCGGATGGACGGAGTATGCTGATTAAGCATTCTATATACCGGAGGCAAGACAAAGTGGCTTATACTTTCGGCAGCGCTTATGGCCAGACTTAACTGCAAACCATTCGCCTTTAAAATTTGAGTTTCCCTCCAGAGCGCCTCCCATCTTTCCGCAATACTAAAAAAGTTCTCCCCTTTTGGGGTCAGGCTGATTTTGGCTGCCCCTTTTCTTCGCTCCACCAACAGGCCGCCCATCCCTTGCTCTAATGTCTTTAAGCGGTAACTTACCGTTGCTTGTGACAGATGCAGCAGATCGGCCGCTTTACTTATACTCCCAGTCCGTACGATAGCTAAAAACGCTTCTATCCCAGGAAAATACATAGAATACCTCCTCAATATATAGAAAATATTAATATAGTTCACAAAATATTTGCGTTTTACAACATTATTCTTTATGTCTAAAATTATCATTAACACAGACAAGGGGTCAAATAGTCCAGGTTATGAAAAGGTGGTTCAGCTATGAAGGTTCTCATCGTTGGTCATTTTAACGAAACTGCACAATCAAAGATTACCGGGTATTTTCCGCAAGACTGGAACGTTATCATTGTCCCGCCCGGACAAGATATGCTGCATCATATTGAAGATTGCCAGGTCCTCATTCCTGAACATATCCAAGTGGACCCTAGCCTGCTGGCTAGCGCCAAAAAATTAAAATTGGTACAGACAGGTGCAGGTTATGATAATGTCGATATCCCCGCCTGTACACAGCTCGGCATTTGGGTAGCCAATGCGGCAGGAGTGAATGCACAGGCCGTGGCCGAGCACGTAATGGCACTAATGCTGGCTTATTATAAAAACATCCCGTTTCTTGATCATTTCATGAAAAACAGGATGGATGAACATCATTTGGAGTACACAGGAAGTGAATTAGAGGGCAAAACCATGGGGATTATCGGGCTGGGCGCTATCGGAAAAAAGGTAGCTGCATTTTGCAGCGCATTTGATATGAATGTGTTGGCTTATGCGAGAAATACCGAAGTGCCATCGGACGGCATAGTGAAAATGACCGATTTCGATACACTCCTAAGCACATCCGACATCGTCAGTGTTCACGTACCCTTGACTGAGCAAACCAAGCACCTGATGAACCAAGAAGTCTTCAAGAAAATGAAGGATACTGCTATTTTTATCAATACCGCCCGCGGGGGGATTGTCAACGAAAGAGACTTGCTGGACGCATTAAAAAACGGAGATATTTCCGGAGCCTGCCTGGATGTGTATGAATCCGAACCGCTTCCTATAGACAGTGAGCTCCGCACGCTGGATAACGTGATCCTTACTCCCCATACCGCAGGAATGCCTGACGGCCGGAAATTCCACCAAAAAAGATATGATTTCTTCATAAAGAATATAAAACGTGTACAAAACGGGGAAGAACCTGAAAGCAATCTAAATCAGTTAATATAGTTTCAGTGCAATAAAAACAAAAAAGGTTTATGACATTGTCCAAAATACAATGTCATAAACCTTTTGGTAATACCGGCGAGAGGACTCGAACCTCCACGGTTTCCCACTCGATTTTGAGTCGAGCGCGTCTGCCATTCCGCCACGCCGGCTTAATATCATATAGATCCATCACGGATAATTAAATTTAAGATGAAAAACATTCAATAAAGTAATAATGGCGCGCCCTGAGAGATACTTATGCTACGCATCCGATTGCGAAGTTGTGCTATCGAAACTTATGCTCCAACGAACTCGTTCGAATCTTAAGGACACTTGGTTAAATCAGTGAAGTAATAATGGCGCGCCCTGAGAGATTCGAACTCCCGGCCTTTTGATTCGTAGTCAAACGCTCTATCCAGCTGAGCTAAGGGCGCAAAATATGGAGCGGACGACGGGAATCGAACCCGCGACCCTCGCCTTGGCAAGGCGATGCTCTACCGCTGAGCCACGTCCGCACACGGTATGTATTCAACTGCTTTAATGAAAATGGCGGAACCGACGGGATTCGAACCCGCGATCTCCTGCGTGACAGGCAGGCATGTTAGGCCAACTACACCACGGTTCCAAGATAATATTGCGGGGGCAGGATTTGAACCTGCGGCCTTCGGGTTATGAGCCCGACGAGCTACCGGGCTGCTCCACCCCGCGTCAGTAAAAAATATTCTCTTCTAGCTTGCAAAGTCTGCATGGTGGAGGCTGAGGGGTTCGAACCCCCGACCCTCTGCTTGTAAGGCAGATGCTCTCCCAGCTGAGCTAAGCCTCCATCGAAGAAGCAACTTAATGATCATAACACATTTTCATAAGATATACAACCATTAATTTATTAAAGAAGAAAGTGGTGACTCGTATGGGATACTCTCCACTCCGTTACGAGATTGCGAAGTATTCCTTACGAAGCGTATGCTTCAACGAACCCAGGGAATTCTCATCCCATAATTCAAAGAAGAAAGTGGTGACTCGTATGGGATTCGAACCCATGTTACCTCCGTGAAAGGGAGGTGTCTTAACCCCTTGACCAACGAGCCAGATAAGCAAACAATCTTTCGACAACAAAAGATATTATATCAAATAAAACAGTATAATACAATAGAAATATTAATATTGTATATGGTCAGTATCTACATCACATGCAAAGAGCTTATTCTCATGCCCTCTAAGACATCTCTCCATCTGTAAAGCGCCCCAGGGACTCCTGCCTTCATCATGGCTTTCCAGTCAACTGTATAGAGTCTCAGAGGAAGCAGACAAGGTTGAATTGACGAACATCTCGTCCCTCGCGTCTCAGTCTGCCCACAATCTCTAACTGCATCAGATTAAAAATAGTGGAGCAGACGCAATTCCTCTTCAAATTACTTCTTTTTTCCAATCGGGAGTTGTTCTTCAGGGGCGTTTGGCTTAGCGTAACGGACTGAGGTGCTCTTATTTGGGAAGAAAGTCGTCAATTGGGCGAGTAACGGACTCCACAGGCCTTATCCTTTGCACTTCAGCTCCGAAACATCTCATAGAGAGACGATAAGGTCGCCTGAGTCCGTTAAGCTGCAAAAAGTGGCGTTTTCGCGGGGATAAGATCTCTCCGGTCCGTTAGATTTTGGGTTGATACGGTTTAACAAGCTTATTCATCCTTTTAGATCTGATGAGGTACTAGTGTCATAGGTAATGCTTCCGCCATAGCCTGAATCCAGGTATACCAGCATCGAATAGATAAAGTCACGCAACAAAAAACCACCATTGATAATCAACAGTGGTCTTAAGTGCTTGGCAACGTCCTACTCTCCCAGGACCCTTCGGTCCAAGTACCATCGGCGCTGGAGGGCTTAACGGTCGTGTTCGGGATGGGTACGTGTGGAACCCCTCCGCTATCGCCACCAAACGGGCATTTACAGCGTAAATGCTTCAGGAAATTGATTCCTGAAAACTGAATCCGAAACGAATCTGCGAATTATTTTTTTTTGGATAAGCCCTCGACCGATTAGTATTGGTCAGCTCCATGCATTGCTGCACTTCCACCTCCAACCTATCTACCTCGTCGTCTTCAAGGGGTCTTACATACTGGGAAATCTCATCTTGAGGGGGGCTTCACGCTTAGATGCTTTCAGCGCTTATCCCGTCCGTACGTAGCTACTCAGCCATGCTCCTGGCGGAACAACTGATGCACCAGCGGTACGTCCATCCCGGTCCTCTCGTACTAAGGACAGCTCCTCTCAAATTTCCTGCGCCCACGACAGATAGGGACCGAACTGTCTCACGACGTTCTGAACCCAGCTCGCGTACCGCTTTAATGGGCGAACAGCCCAACCCTTGGGACCTACTTCAGCCCCAGGATGCGATGAGCCGACATCGAGGTGCCAAACCTCCCCGTCGATGTGGACTCTTGGGGGAGATAAGCCTGTTATCCCCAGGGTAGCTTTTATCCGTTGAGCGATGGCCCTTCCATGCGGTACCACCGGATCACTAAGTCCGACTTTCGTCCCTGCTCGACTTGTAGGTCTCGCAGTCAAGCTCCCTTATGCCTTTGCACTCTGCGAATGATTTCCAACCATTCTGAGGGAACCTTTGAACGCCTCCGTTACTCTTTAGGAGGCGACCGCCCCAGTCAAACTGCCCGCCTGACACGGTCCCCGTACCCGATGAGGGCACTAGGTTAGAACCTAGATACGATCAGGGTGGTATCCCAACGGCGCCTCCGCAGAAGCTTGCGCTCCTGCCTCCACGGCTCCCACCTATCCTGTACAGATCGTACCCAAATTCAATATCAAGCTGCAGTAAAGCTCCATGGGGTCTTTCCGTCTTGTCGCGGGTAACCTGCATCTTCACAGGTATTAAAATTTCACCGGATCTCTCGTTGAGACAGCGCCCAAGTCGTTACGCCATTCGTGCGGGTCAGAATTTACCTGACAAGGAATTTCGCTACCTTAGGACCGTTATAGTTACGGCCGCCGTTTACTGGGGCTTCGGTTCACAGCTTCGGGTTTAACCCCTAACCGCTCCCCTTAACCTTCCAGCACCGGGCAGGCGTCAGCCCGTATACTTCGCCTTGCGGCTTCGCACAGACCTGTGTTTTTGCTAAACAGTCGCTTGGGCCTTTTCACTGCGGCCCCCTCGGGCTATTCACCCTACCGAGGCACCCCTTCTCCCGAAGTTACGGGGTCATTTTGCCGAGTTCCTTAACGAGAGTTCTTCCGCGCGCCTTAGAATTCTCTTCTCGCCTACCTGTGTCGGTTTGCGGTACGGGCACCTTCTCCTGACTAGAGGCTTTTCTTGGCAGTGTGAGATCATGACCTTCGCTACTATAATTTTCGCTCCCCATCACAGCCCAGCCTTAACGATGTGCGGATTTGCCTGCACACCAGCCTCACTGCTTAGACGGACATCCATCAGTCCGCGTCACTACCCTCCTGCGTCACCCCATCGCTCATAGCGGATTACGGTGGTACAGTAATTTCAAACTGTTGTCCTTCGACTACGCCTGTCGGCCTCGCCTTAGGTCCCGACTTACCCTGAGCGGACGAGCCTTCCTCAGGAAACCTTGGGCTTTCGGCGGATCAGATTCTCACTGATCTTTTCGTTACTCATACCGGCATTCTCACTTGTGTAGTGTCCAGCGCTCCTTACGGTACACCTTCAACCCCTACACAACGCTCCCCTACCCCAGATGCAAAGCATCTAGCCATAGCTTCGGTGGTGTGTTTAGCCCCGTTACATTTTCGGCGCAGAGTCACTCGACCAGTGAGCTATTACGCACTCTTTCAATGGTGGCTGCTTCTAAGCCAACATCCTGGTTGTCTGTGCAACTCCACATCCTTTCCCACTTAACACACACTTGGGGACCTTAGCTGATGGTCTGGGCTGTTTCCCTTTTGACAATGGATCTTAGCACTCACTGTCTGACTCCCGGCAAGAAGTAAATGGCATTCGGAGTTTGACTGAGCTTGGTAACCCTTGCGGGCCCCGCACCCAATCAGTGCTCTACCTCCACCACTCCATTCACCGAGGCTAGCCCTAAAGCTATTTCGGGGAGAACCAGCTATCTCCGAGTTCGATTGGAATTTCTCCGCTACCCCCACCTCATCCCCGCATTTTTCAACATGCGTGGGTTCGGGCCTCCAGTGCGTGTTACCGCACCTTCACCCTGGACAGGGGTAGATCACACGGTTTCGGGTCTACGTCCACATACTCAGTCGCCCTATTCAGACTCGCTTTCGCTGCGGCTCCGGCTTCTCACCTTAACCTTGCATGTTAAACGTAACTCGCCGGTTCATTCTACAAAAGGCACGCCATCACCCATAAAGAGGGCTCTGACTTTTTGTAAGCACACGGTTTCAGGTTCTATTTCACTCCCCTTCCGGGGTGCTTTTCACCTTTCCCTCACGGTACTGTTTCACTATCGGTCGCCAGGTAGTATTTAGCCTTAGCAGATGGTCCTGCTGGATTCATACGGGGTTTCACGTGCCCCGCACTACTCGGGATCCGT
Organism: Paenibacillus sp. FSL R7-0128; assembly: GCF_038002245.1. Taxonomy (NCBI): domain Bacteria; kingdom Bacillati; phylum Bacillota; class Bacilli; order Caryophanales; family Paenibacillaceae; genus Paenibacillus; species Paenibacillus sp. FSL R7-0128. The sequence goes on from NZ_JBBOCD010000001.1 coordinate 5,952,771, forward strand.
CTCGGAGAGAACACAGTTTAGGCTACAGGGCTTTTACCTCTATCGCGGGCCTTTCCAGACCTCTTCACCTACCCTATTCCTTTGTAACTCCATGTGAGACGTCCCACAACCCCAAGAGGCAAGCCCCTTGGTTTAGGCTGTTCCGCGTTCGCTCGCCGCTACTGACGGAATCACTATTGTTTTCTCTTCCTCAGGGTACTTAGATGTTTCAGTTCCCCTGGTCTGCCTCTGCGTATCCTATGTATTCAGATACGAGTAACTGCGAATTACCACAGCTGGGTTTCCCCATTCGGACACCCCCGGATCAAAGCTTGCTTACAGCTCCCCGAGGCAGTTTCGTTGTTCGCCACGTCCTTCGTCGGCTCCTGGCGCCTAGGCATCCTCCGTGTGCTCTTAGTAGCTTAACCTCGATTTTTCCGTCAGGAAAATATCGGACAATGAATTTCTTCAACGCCTGTATTTCCATCAAGATCATCGTAGCATCGCCATTAATTCAAAACTTGTTTACACAAGTTCAGCTTAAAGGAATGTTCTAAAACGCAAATTCGTTTCGGTATCCAGTTTTCAAGGATCAAGTTGCTGTTATTACGGGACAATCACGGCTGTGATGTTCGGAATAACAGACAGTCTTACTTGAGAGCTTAAACTCTCAAAACTGACCAACGAGTGAGTATTCGAACCCAAGGGTTCTATTATGGAAGCAAAGCTTCCGATTTGAATGTCTTCATTGCAGAAGACGATTCTCCATAGAAAGGAGGTGATCCAGCCGCACCTTCCGATACGGCTACCTTGTTACGACTTCACCCCAATCATCTACCCCACCTTCGGCGGCTGGCTCCCTTGCGGGTTACCCCACCGACTTCGGGTGTTGTAAACTCTCGTGGTGTGACGGGCGGTGTGTACAAGACCCGGGAACGTATTCACCGCGGCATGCTGATCCGCGATTACTAGCAATTCCGACTTCATGCAGGCGAGTTGCAGCCTGCAATCCGAACTGAGACCGGCTTTGCTGGGATTGGCTCCACCTCGCGGCTTCGCTTCCCGTTGTACCGGCCATTGTAGTACGTGTGTAGCCCAGGTCATAAGGGGCATGATGATTTGACGTCATCCCCACCTTCCTCCGGTTTGTCACCGGCAGTCACTCTAGAGTGCCCAGCTTCACCTGCTGGCAACTAAAGTCAAGGGTTGCGCTCGTTGCGGGACTTAACCCAACATCTCACGACACGAGCTGACGACAACCATGCACCACCTGTCTCAACTTTCCCCGAAGGGCACCTGATGCATCTCTGCTTCGTTAGTTGGATGTCAAGACCTGGTAAGGTTCTTCGCGTTGCTTCGAATTAAACCACATACTCCACTGCTTGTGCGGGTCCCCGTCAATTCCTTTGAGTTTCAGTCTTGCGACCGTACTCCCCAGGCGGAGTGCTTACTGTGTTAACTTCGGCACCAAGGGTATCGAAACCCCTAACACCTAGCACTCATCGTTTACGGCGTGGACTACCAGGGTATCTAATCCTGTTTGCTCCCCACGCTTTCGCGCCTCAGCGTCAGTTACAGCCCAGAAAGTCGCCTTCGCCACTGGTGTTCCTCCACATATCTACGCATTTCACCGCTACACGTGGAATTCCACTTTCCTCTTCTGTACTCAAGTCACCCAGTTTCCAGTGCGACCTCAGGTTGAGCCCAAGGTTTAAACACCAGACTTAAATAACCGCCTGCGCGCGCTTTACGCCCAATAATTCCGGACAACGCTTGCCCCCTACGTATTACCGCGGCTGCTGGCACGTAGTTAGCCGGGGCTTTCTTCTCAGGTACCGTCACTCCGGCAGCAGTTACTCTACCGGACGTTCTTCCCTGGCAACAGAGCTTTACGATCCGAAAACCTTCATCACTCACGCGGCATTGCTCCGTCAGGCTTGCGCCCATTGCGGAAGATTCCCTACTGCTGCCTCCCGTAGGAGTCTGGGCCGTGTCTCAGTCCCAGTGTGGCCGTTCACCCTCTCAGGTCGGCTACGCATCGTCGCCTTGGTGGGCCGTTACCCCACCAACTAGCTAATGCGCCGCAGGCCCATCCCCAAGCAGCAGATTGCTCCGCCTTTCATTCTCTCCTCAGGAGAAAAAAGAAATTATCCGGTATTAGCTACCGTTTCCGGTAGTTATCCCAGGCTTGAGGGCAGGTTGCCTACGTGTTACTCACCCGTCCGCCGCTAAGTTTGAAAGGAAGCAAGCTTCCTCTCAAACTCCGCTCGACTTGCATGTATTAGGCATGCCGCCAGCGTTCGTCCTGAGCCAGGATCAAACTCTCCAAATTGGTATTTAGAAAGAGCGATTGCTCATTTTGAAACATCTGACGAGAATTTACATTCTCATTTTTGGATCTCGCCGAAGCGATCTCCGATACTCACTCGTTGTTCAGTTTTCAAAGATCAAGCTCGTTGTTAGTGTCGACGTTGTCGTCACCAGCAACTCTTATAATATAACATGTTCTTCTTCTGAATGCAACACTTATTTTCAATGAAGCAAAGTGTGTATTCATCAGAGCAACATGTCCAACCTTGTGCAAGGCACCCGCCTTGCGATTGGATATATAATATAACATTATATATCCCTGCTAACAACCCTTAATTTCTACTATTTTCGAGATAGTACTATAGACTTTCATAGATATCCTATACAAGCCTCTGTACCTGTATAACCATGCCCCAAAAACACATGCCGGCCCTCATATCTAGCAGGACCTGCATGTGCAACTCTCCTCTTAGGGACTATCCTCTTAATTGGGAATCCAAGGAGTCTGATTCTTCTTATCTGTACTTGAACGTCCGCTTGAGCTCGAACGCGGCTTGGAGTGGGCCTTATCCTTGGCGGCAGAGTTCTGGCTGGAGGTTTTCGCTTTTGCCGCTGCCGGTTTGGATTTCCCTGGTTTTGTATCCTTTGCTGTTGTGGCCTCAGTGCGCCCCTTATCCGGCACCTCCTCCGCTTCCTCAACCACAGGCTCAGGAATCTGAATCTCGGGTACGCGGTTGTGGGCGAAATTCTCCATGCCCGGATAAGCCGGATATGGCGGAATATTCGATACCATAGGCTGTTCATACATCGGTGACACCGCGTTAGGCATGGCATTCATTCCTCCAGCATAAGGAGAAACCATCCCCATCTGCGGCATGCCGTACACCGGATACCCGTTATACATCGGCTGCTCATAAGGATAGGGCTGAATCGACATTGCGCCGCATCCGCAGGAAGGCCACGGAAGATTAACCTGCTCACTCTGATACTGCGGAGCAAACGCAGCATTGTCACTGACAGGGCTGACTGCTGACATATTCACATTGTTATAATCCGGTTCTGCATTAGGATACCATGCTCCGGGGTATTGTCCAGGCGGACAAGGATTAACCGGCTGAGCATAGAACGGCGGGCATTCCGGCATAAATGCTGCAGGCTGAACATAACTTGGAGCGTTATTCATATTGTTCATATTCATATTGTTCAAATTCATATTGGCCATTGGCTCATATACGGGATATACGGGTGCATAATTCATAAAATACGGATTCTCGCTAAGGCCGGGGTAGCCATCGCTCTTTCCCCAAGGCGAGGTTTTACCCTCATCCCAGGCGGCAGGCTGAACCTCTGACTTATGATGCACTTCTTTGGTTTTCTCTTCCTGCGCGGGAACAGAGATTTGCACATACAAGCTTTGTTTCTCATAGACGGCTTCCTGAACGGGCTTGACTTCCGGCGCTTTGTTAGGTGCAGGGTTAGGTGCAGGCACCGCCAACGGGATAGGGACTGCTTCTGCAGCAGGTGCAGGAACTGGCGCAGGTGCGGGAGCCGGCTTTTCGATGACACCAGTGTAGGTTTTACCGCCAATCGCCGTTTTATCGACCACTGCCGGAGCGGTGGACTGAGCCTGAATTGGGGTCGTATTAGCTTTTACCGGATCGATGGATTGGGCCTGGATTGGAGAGGTACTGACTTTCTTAGGGATATTCACGACTTCACCCGTCATCAGTGCATTAGGGTTCTTAAGCTGCGGGTTGGCATCGATCATATCCTTGAGTGTAACTCCCCAAGCCTTGGAGAGCTTCCATAAGGTATCGCCTTGCTTGACTGTATGCTTATAGTAGATATCGTTGTTGTCCGGAACAGGCAGAGCTACGGGCGCAGCCGGGATCTTAACCTTGTCTCCTACAGCAAGCACATCTGGATTGGTGATTTGCGGATTGGCCTCAATTATTTTTTGCAGCGGCACTCCATACTTCTGTGATAACGCAAACAGCGAATCACCTTGCTTAACAATGTGTATTTTCACGCAGCATTTACCTCCTAAAAGTATCTATTGATCGGCACTGCACCCCGGTTCAGGGATGATAGCCCTCCAGATTCGGTAGTTGCGGTACAGCCGCCTCCTTCGTTACTACATCTTATGCAGCCCATGGGCGAATGACATCCCTATATGCAAAAAAAATCCTTCCATGCTTGGCATGAAAGGATTTTTCTCTATTCGCTCACGCGAAATTTCTGTACTATTCCCAAACCTTATATCCGTCTTTATCAACCACATTGCGGAATTCTTCCAGCAATTGCAGGGTAATCGGCCCGGCCTGGCCGGAACCAATGACTCTGCCGTCGATCTCACGGGCAGCAATAACTTCAGCCGCTGTTCCGGTGAAGAAGACTTCATCGGCAATATAGACATCATGCATGGTGAACGGCTCTTCCTTCAGCGGCAGTCCCAGCTTCTCACACAGCTCAATGATCGCCAGACGGGTGATTCCCTCCAGGGCACCCAGGTAACAAGGCGGTGTATAGACTACCCCTCTTTTGATAATGAAGATATTATCGCCGGAGCCTTCGGTTACATACCCTTGAGCGTTCATCATGATCGCTTCATCGGCTTCCGCCAGATTCGACTGAATCTTCACCAGAATATTGTTGAGATAGTTCAGCGATTTGATCTTCGGATTCAGCGCATCCGGGATATTGCGGCGCTGGGACACCGAAACGGCACGAAGTCCGTTCAGATAAGCCTGTTCCGGGTAGATCGCGAGCTGCTCAACAATGATGATCACACTTGCTTTGGGGCAGCGGCGCGGATCAAGACCCAGGTTGCCGGGACCGCGTGATACGATCAGCCGGATGTAGCCGTCCCGCATTTCGTTCAGGCGGATTGTCTCGGCCATGGCCTCCAGCATCTCATCATAGGCCAGCGGAATGTCCAGCATAATCGACTTCGCCGAATCATACAGCCTGTCCAGATGCTCCTTGCACTTGAAGATGTTGCCGTTATAAATACGGATACCTTCAAAAATTCCGTCTCCATATAAAAAACCGTGATCGAATACGGACACCATTGCCTTGTCCTTCGTTACATGTTGTCCATCCAGATAGATCCATTGCTCAGCCATGAACTTACTGCACCTCCGCTTTCTCTTCCTCATAGGTGTATGTGGGATAGGACCCTAGAATCCGTACCTGACAGCCCAAGGCTTTGATCTCTTCAATCGCACCCGGGAGCAGTACCGATTCTATCGGTTCCAGCACATCAATATAGAAATAATAAGTACCCAGCTTCTTCTTCGTCGGCCGTGATTCAATACGGGACAAGTTCAGCTTACGCCAGGCAAAAGCAGCCAGCACCTGATGCAGTGCACCAGGGAAATCCTCGGGCAGCGTAACAAGAATACTCGTCTTGTCTCCACTGCTCTTCTGTGGAAGCTCCAGCTTCTGCGGACCAACCAGCACGAACCGTGTGTAATTGTTATTATGGTCTGTAATCTGGCGTTCCACAACCTCCAGCCCGTGCGTAGCGGCTCCAAGCGCGGTACCGATGGCAGCCCAGCCTTTACCGGGATTGCCCTTCACAATCTCCACCGCTTCAGAGGTGCTTCCCACAGACTCCAGCTCAGCCCAGGGCATAGCCTTACGGATGAACTGCGTGCATTGCGCCATAGCCACCGGATGGGACAGGATCTTGACAATCTTGGTATAATCCTTGTCCCCGTTCTCCTTCGTGAATTCCTGCGGACAGCTGATCAGATTCTGTATCGACGGGAAAATCCACTCCGCCTGCATCGGCAGGTTCACTTCATTAATGAGCCAGTCGATATGCAGGCTGACCGAGCCTTCTATCGTGTTCTCAATCGGAATGACGCTGTAATCGGTGACTCCGCCAGCCGTGGACAGAAAGACATCGGATATGAGCTTATGATGCTCCAGATGAGCAGGGTTACCGCCAAATAAATGCAGCAGCGCTTCATGCGAGACGGAGCCCTGAGGCAATAACGCTATCGATTTCATGACTGTAATTCTCCTTTTATCATATCCAAAAATGATTCGTTTTGCATCCCGTTTCTTTCAAGCAGCTCTGCCGTGACACCTGTGGTGCATGGGGACAGCCATACGGTACGGGCAGAAATCCCGTTCTCCTGCATAGTCTCTGTCAAAAACAGCTCCAGCTCCTGCTTCCGCGCCTCCTTGCGGTCCACCATGCACAGCAATGTCGGGCCTGCACCGCTAAGCGCAATGCCCAGCGCACCATGGCCGGGCGCTTCCGCCAGCAGCTTCTCCATCCCAGGCACCAGCGGTGCACGGTAGGGCTGATGCAGCCGGTCCTGCATCGCTGTGCCAATCAGGTCCAGCCGGCCTGCGGCTAACGCTGCGGTGAGCAGCGAGGTACGGCTGATATTATGAACAGCATCGCCGAGCGTAACCTCCGCAGGCAGCGCCTCTCTGGCCTTGACGGTCTCCAGCTCGAATTCAGGAATGACCACCAGGAATTCCAGCTCCTGCGGCGGCTCAATCCGGATGTAATCGGCATGCTCGCCATCCCATACGGCCGTAATAATTCCCCCGAAGAGCGACGCTCCGACATTATCGGGATGCTTCTCGATCGCTGTAGCCATATCGAACAGCTTCGCCTGACTCAGCGGTGAACCTATCATAGCATTCGCCGCAGCCAGCGCGCCAATAATGGCCGAAGCACTGCTGCCCAGCCCGCGGGTGAGCGGGATTTCCGAATACATGGAGATGGACAACTCCGGAACCTGGACCCCGGCCTCTGCAAATACCATTTGCGCAACCTTGTAGAGCAGATTGCTTTTGTCCCGGGGAAGACCGGCCATCTCATCTCCATACAGATGAAACACCGTTTCAGCGGCTTCCTCCATTTCAATCCAGGCATACAGCGACAGAGCCATGCCCAGCGTATCGAAGCCCGGACCGAGGTTGGCCGTGCTCGCAGGAACCTTCACTCTAGACCTTCCGTAAATACTCATGGCGGGTAAATCTCCTTCATTATATTTGCGCGCAAGCCCTGTATTCCATGGACACCTGCGATAGTTAGCCTTCTACACGGTAGTGGCTTTTGATGCGGTGAATGACATTCAGTTGCTCCAGATGGCGCAGCACTTTGTTCATACTCGCTCTGCTGGCGTTATGTGTGACAATGATAATTTCGGCATCAGGATTATTAGGATTGGCCTGCTGCACAACGGAATCCAGACTGACATCATATTCGGCAAACACCTGGGTAATCTTCGCCAGTACACCCGCCTTGTCATCGACATGAAGCAGCAGGAAGTTCTTGTAATAAATATCCTCGTCGCTCTTCAGCTTCTTCTGCTTGTACGGCACAATCTGCTTAAGCCCGTTGACCCCCAGCTTCAGGTTCTTGATGACCGCCACCAGATCCGCCACAATCGAGGTTGCCGTAGGCATCGCCCCTGCCCCCGCACCGTAGAACATCGTCTCTCCTACAGCCTCACCATATACATATACCGCATTAAAGACGCCGTTCACGGAGGCAATCGGGTGGTTCGTACGGATCATTGTAGGCTGGACGCTAATGCTGAATTCTTCATCCTGGCGTTCTGCAATCCCGAGCAGCTTCATCTCGTACCCCAGCCGTTTGGCAAAAGCCATATCCTCCTTGCTGACGCCGGAAATCCCGCTTACACTGACATCGCTCAGCTCTACATTGGTCCGGAAGCCCAGCGTGCCCAGAATGGCCATCTTGCGGGCTGCATCCAGTCCCTCCACATCGGACGTCGGATCAGACTCGGCATATCCCAGCTCCTGCGCTTCCTGCAGTGCGTCGAGGTAAGATGCGCCTTCCTGGCTCATTTTGCTGAGGATGTAGTTGGTTGTCCCGTTCACAATCCCCATAATCTTCATAATCTTATCCGAGGAAAAGCCTTCGATCAGCGTGCGGATAATCGGTATGCCTCCCGCCACACTTGCTTCATAGAACACATCGCACTGCTTCTCCTGTGCCTTGGCCAGAATCTCCGAGCCGTGCAGGGCCATCAGGTCCTTATTGGCTGTTACGATATGCTTGCCGCGCTCCAGTGCCTCCAGAATGTACTCCTTCGTCCCTGCGACCCCGCCCATGACCTCAACAATGACATCAATCTCCGGGTCGCGGATAACGGCCCATGGATCATCAGTAATCTTGGACGGGTCCACTTCGATATCACGCGGCTTCTCCGTATTCTTCACGGCAATCCGTTCAATCAGGATCGGCGAGCCGACCTGGCTGCTCAAATCCTCCTGATTTCCTTCCACAATACGGACAACACCCGTACCCACAGTACCCAGACCCAGCAGACCTACTTTAACCGGCTTCATTCGTATTCTCACCCCTGACCAATAATTAACGCACGCTTCACACCGGGAATTGCCTTGAGACTGTCCAGCAAGTCGCCCAGCTCTTCATTCAGATGGGAGATCTCGACAGAGATCACCACGTTCGCCCGTCCTTGCAGCGGTATACTCTGATGGATTGTCAGCACATTCGCCCCGTGAACAGCCACCGAACCGAGCACCTTGGACAACATGCCCGACTCGTGCTCCAGATCAATCGAGATCGTCACAATGCGCTCGCGCTCCAGCTGATGAATTAAGTGTATCCCATCTTTGTATTTATAAAAAGCACTGCGGCTAAGCCCGACCTGTTCCACGCCCTCGTGTACGGTTTTGGCATCTCCTGCTTCCAGCAGCTGCTTGACCTGCATGGTCTTCAGCACCGCATCGGGCAAAATGTCCTCCCGGACCAAATAATAGCGTTCTTTCACGAACGTCCTCACCCCAAAGACTTTTGTATGTACATAGTGGACATTATACGGGATTGAAGGCTTTTATTGCAATAACTTTCTGCAAACATGCGGAAAAGGCTGTCCCCCTATTAGCTAGGAGGAACAGCCTTCACCTGCAGGAATCCAAGAAAATACTTATAGCTGCTGTAACGCTTCAGCTGTAGGCGATGGTCGTTCCGCAGTAATCACAGCTAGTAGATTGGTTGGGAGCTACCGTATTCTGTGCCCCGCAGCCGGGACAGCGGACAGATTTGGGAAGCTGCTGCGGCCTCGGCTGCTGATAGGACGGCTGCCTTGCAGGCTGCGAGAAGGGAGATGCATCTGCCTGCCCCGCCTGGGCCTGCGGCACTGCATCCGCTCCCTCATGGAAGAGAAGCCCGGAGTCCAGCACCCCGTACTTCTGCAGATAGAGAAGGTCTCTATTCACATCCCCTTCACTTTGCCCGGTACGGTCCGCCAGATTCCCGGTATAGCGGACTCTCTCCACCGTGATCAGATGTACATACTGATTGGCGAGCTGCGAGAAGCGGAATCTGGCTTTGGCTGCGCTTCTGGCAAATACGGCCGCAGGCAGAAGCGTTATCAATGAGAACATAATTAACATTCCAATTAACGTACCAGTATCAACGGCGACTTCACTGAAGATGGAATTGACGACAATTCCCATCAACTGCACGAAGCCGCCTACAAATACATGGAACAACAGACTAAAATTGACGGGCTTGCGGTAATTTTTATAATGGGTGCTCAGCATGCGTACCAGCGCAAGCGCAAGTCCCAACGGCATAAACAAATATCCGGCGCCGATAGTTACAACATCAAAAGTGGTCCGCTCATACTTAGGCAGACTATCAGAGGGCTGCCCTTCCCGGCCCGGCAGTAGTCCGCCCGGCTGATTCCCTATCCCCATTGCTGTCTACTCCTCCTATTTAAGCCCCGCCAGCTCCAGGTTACGCCGCTGGAGCGTGCCGGCAATACTCTCGGTTAATTCTTCTGTCTCCGTGTCCCAGCTGGCCGGCAGCTCCTTCAGGACAAGCAGCAGCGCCACATGGTCATGCAGCAGAGAGATCTGCTGCCTAATGATGTCTTCGGTTGCATACAATCCTGGTCTCGATACCGGGTCACTATAGCGGAATTTCTCCTCCAGAGCCTCAAGCAGTTCCACCAGCCTGCTTGCCTCAGAATGCTTCCAGGTGCCGGCAATCCCTCTGATCTCCTGCAGCTCCTGCATGTGAGTACGCAGACTCCGCGAAGCGTCCGCAGCTCTGCGCTCCCCGGATGCGGCATTCCGCCCATACCCCCCTGTAGCCACAAGTACAATGGAAGCTACAATCAGGATCAGCAGCTGTTCTCCCGCATACCAGAGCGGACTCAGCTCCAGAAGCCAGTCCAGCAGAATAGCCGAAGCAAGTACCGCAGCCAGATAGAATGCTATAATTACAGCTCCGCTTATGAATACCGGTGAAGTCCGGCCCGCTTCAGCAGCACGGCGCAGCCAGAGCATGCAATATACATAGACCACAGTCTCTGCCATACCTACAGCAAGCAGAGTCACTACGAAGCGCAGCAGCGATTCCGAGAATCCAAACGTGAAGAAGGTACCCGCAGTAACTGCCAGAACAGCAACATAAATGCCAGTAACAAGACCCGTATATGACCTATGCCTCTGCATCGCGCTCACCCGTTAGCCGCTCTGGTACCGCACTCTGGACAGAATTTCTGTCCGGGCTTCAGCTCATGCCCGCAGCCCGTACACTTAAGGATCAGGCCCTCTCCACAATGCGGACAGAATTTGGCACCTGGGATGACCGCCTTGCCGCAGCTATGGCATACCTTATCCTCCGCAGCCGGCGGGGATTGCAGACTGCGGCCGCAGCCGGTACAGAAGCGTGCATCTGCCGGATTAAGGGTTCCGCAGTCCGAGCAGGATTTAGAAGCAGCAGGAGGTGCCGGCTGGCTGCCAGTACTGCCGTCCAGAGACATGCTACGGGTCATCCGGGTAGCTATCTCAGCCGCAGGCCCCGCCAGCCCAAAGCCCATGCCGAGCCCCAGCCCCGCATTCATCATGCCCACGCCTGCATTGCCCGGATTGCCTGCTGCCTCCTCCATAGCGTCGAAGCTTCGTTCCTGCTGGTAGGTGAAGCCGATAATGTCCATCTCCGCTTTTTTGGCCAAGGCTTCCTTGAGACGCTGGGTTGCCGGATCATCATCGGGAATATTGATCGAATCAATATAGAAATTATTAAGTTCAATACCGCTGTCCAGGAACGAGGAGGACAAGCGCCCCTGAATATGCTTGGAGATTTCAACCACGTAGGCGTTGATCTCCAGGATGCTGATTTTTTTGTGCACCAGATAAGAAGAAATAAGTTCGTTAATATTAGACATCAGCAGACCGCGGAAATAATTAATCATCGTATCCTGATCGAAGACCGGCAGCGTCCCTACCAGCTTCAGCAGGAATTTGCGGGGATCTTCGATCCGGACCCCAAACTGTCCGAAAGCGCGGACCGCTACCATGAGCTTGTACTTAGGGTCTTGCAGCTGCAGCGGCGCACTGGTCCCCCACTTCACATTCATGGAGTTCAGCTTGTTCACAAACCATATCTCTGCGGTGAACGGAGACTTGCCGCCGAACGGCAGGTTCACCACATTCGACAGAATCGGAATATTCGCTGTGCTTAAGGTATGGCGTCCGGCTGTGAAGGAATCCAGCGCCTCTCCACCCTTGAACAGAATCGCTTCCTGGGATTCATTCACAATCAGCTGTGTCCAGGTCCCCAGCTCCTGATTCGGATACTTCCAGGCAAAGACACCCGGAGGCCCGTCATATTTGACTACTTCAATAATTGCCATCTGTCCATTCCCTCTTTCCTGACAGGTATGTATGATATACGCAGATTACACCCTTTGGATTCAACTTAACGTCGCTTATATAATGATTGTAGTAAATTAATCCAGATTTATAAAGAAAACTTTATTAGCAAAAATAGCTTTGCCACCTGTTAAGCAATAAAAAAAGGCCGCATCCCCCTCTCGGAAGATACAGCCGGTAACCTTACTTCTCTATTAATAGTAGCTGCTGTTCTCGACAAATTCGAATTCAAAATCAGCAATGCGCACGATCGTACCTTCCACAGCGCCGCGTCTGCGCAACTCGGCATCCACACCCATGTGACGCAAAGTACGGGCCAGCCTAAGAATCGCATCATGTGTGCTTAGCTGCATTCTCTTAATCATCCGCTCAATCCGCGGACTATTGACTACAAAGGCCTCGTTGTCACGGGTAATCGTGAATGAGTTATCCTCTTCCGCTTCCAGCTTATAAACCTTGCGCTCTTTGCCGGCCACTTCTTCCACCACCGGAGCCACAGGAATACTGTCAAGAATATCTGTAGCACGGTAGAGCAGCTCCTGAACGCCCTGACGGGTCAGTGAAGAGATCGGCATAATCTCAAGGTCCGGGCGAAGCTCCGCGACACGCTCACGGAAGGAAGCCAGGTTCTCCTCGGAATCAGGCATATCCATCTTGTTCGCCGCCACGATCTGCGGACGGTCAATCAGCGCCGCATTGTACTGCTTCAGCTCATCGTTAATCAGTACCCAGTCTTCAAAAGGATCGCGGCCTTCCGAGCCGGACATATCCACGACATGAATGATGATACGCGTCCGTTCGACGTGGCGCAGGAACTCATGTCCCAGGCCCACCCCTTCACTCGCGCCTTCAATCAGTCCAGGCAGATCTGCCATCACAAAGCTACGGCCGTCTCCGACATCCACTACACCCAGATTCGGGGTAATGGTGGTAAAGTGGTACGCTCCGATCTTCGGCTGGGCAGCGGATACGACCGACAGCAGCGTAGATTTGCCCACGCTAGGGAAGCCTACAAGGCCTACGTCCGCCATGACCTTCAGCTCCATTACGATGTAACGCTCCTGGCCCTCTTCCCCGTTCTCAGCCAGCTCCGGCGCCGTATTGTTCGCCGTCGCAAACCGGGTATTCCCCCGGCCGCCCCGGCCGCCGCGGGCCACTACAACCTGTTGCCCATGACGGGTTAAATCGGCAAGGATCTCCTGGGTATCATCATCAATCAACACGGTTCCCGGTGGAATCCGCACGATCATATGATCGGCATTGGCCCCGTGCTGGCTCTTGTTGCGCCCCTTAATTCCCTTATCAGCCTTGAAGTGCCGCTGATAACGGAAATCCATCAAGGTCCGTAAGCCTTCATCCACGCGGAAGATCACATCTCCCCCGCGGCCGCCATCCCCGCCGGCAGGACCGCCATCCGGCACATACTTCTCCCGGCGAAATGCTACGAGACCATCTCCGCCGTCTCCGCCTTTTACATAAACCTTAGCCTTATCTACGAACATAAATGTTCACCTTCCTTACATCTCCAGCGGTAACCGCAGTTCCACATTACCCTTGGCAGGCTGAACCTGCTCCGCCTTCATGATTTTTCCTTGTACTATACTATAAATTTGCCCCTGAAGCAGTTCGGGATTGTCTTGCTCTCCCTCACCTTTGAAAGAGATCAGAATGTCCCTTCCCTCCTGTGAAAAGCTGAGCTCAAGCTTCCGCGTGTCTCCATGCTGTGTTATTCCGCTGTACTGGTACGCTCTAACCGTCTGCATAATTACCGAAGTCAGCTCAGCCCCTGCCTCTGGACTCAGCTTGTCCTCCAGCTGAAGCCCTTCCTCTACCTGTATGTCCAGCTCCAGACTGCTTCTGAACGTACGGAAGGATTGCAGATAGAACACCAGGGAAGGTACTCCCAATTTGGCAATACGGCTGTCCAGCGCAATACGCTCCTTTATTCTTTCCACACATTGTACGGATTTATCAGGCTTGCCCAGCTGGATATATCCGTAAAGCACCTGCAGATCATTCATCCAGTCATGACGATGATGATTCAGTGTCCGGTTTGCCGCCTGCTGCAGAGTATTCTCCTGTATACGCAGTTCCTCTTCATATTGACGCCGGTTGTAAACAAAGCTGAATGCAAGCACTGCCGCTACCCAGACTCCGAGCAGCAGGCATGTGAAAAGGGAGGTTTGCCAATACACGAGACCTAAAGGAAACACTGCGGATAACATGACTGCCCAGACCTTACTTTTCCAGGATTTCATTCTTTCTCCCCGTCCCTTGGTTCGCAAAATTGATTCCAATGTAAGCACTGCTTATCTTGCTTCATATTCACCATTTCCCAGTATAACACAGGCTTTCTCCGCAATCACCAGAATCCCACCACAAAGTGAGGCTTAAGCTTCGATGCTTACTCAGGTACTTTGCGGGACCCCGAAACAATTTCAAAAAAAGCCCCCGGCACTGATGCCGGAGGCTTCTCATCTTCATAGGTTCCGTAAGCTTACGCTTCCAGTGCCGCTGCTACCGGAGCGACATCCACCGGATACACGCTCACTTTTTTGCGGTCGCGTCCCCAACGTTCGAACTTCACTACGCCGTCCACAAGTGCGAACAGTGTGTCATCTTTACCGATGCCCACGTTCGTGCCCGGGTGGATTTTGGTTCCGCGTTGACGAACCAAGATGTTACCGCCGGTTACTGCTTGACCGTCAGCACGTTTCACGCCAAGACGCTTAGAATGGGAATCACGTCCGTTCTTTGTGGAACCAACACCTTTTTTCGATGCGAATAATTGAAGATCCAATTTCAACATGTTGTCAACCTCCTTCTTCAAATGATGACTTCCTGTATCTGAATATATTTCCTGTAGGATTTAGCAATATCCTTGAGCATCAGCACCATGGATTCCAGCAAGAGCTGTACCTTGGCGGAGACTTCGGGATCATTCACGGGAACCAGGGTTCCGCTTAAGAATCCATCCTTCATCGAAGTATCCAGAACAACTCCGGTCAGGCTTTCAATCGCATTCACAGTTCCAACGGTAACCGTCGAAACACCCGCGCAGACGATATCCTTGCCATTCCTTGCGTATTCCGCATGCCCCTTGACGGCAAAACCGACAATGACACCTTGAGCAGAAGCCCGTGTAATCCGCACGTTAATCATTAACGCACCTTCTTACGCTTGAATCTTCTCGATAGTTACTTTGGTGTACGGTTGACGATGGCCTTGTTTCTTGTGGTAGTTCTTCTTAGGTTTGTATTTGTAAACTACAACCTTATGACCCTTACCATGCTTCTCGACTTTGGCTGTTACAGACGCGCCGCTTACCAGCGGAGTTCCTGCAGTCAAACCACCTTCGTTAGAAACAGCCAAGACACGGTCAAACGTTACGCTTGCGCCGTCTTCAGCTTCCAGCTTCTCAATGAACAAAACATCGCCCTCTTGGACTTTGTATTGTTTACCGCCAGTTTCGATAATTGCATACATTGTACTTGCACCTCCTCATGTCTCAGACTCGCCTAGTCAAGGTGGCAATCCCCGGAGGAATTACGCTTCATCTACCCGATCGGAGCGGTTACAGCATGTGCAGGAATGGAACAACCAAACACATACTTGAAGATATTATCATACATATGATCCCTAGTCAATATCTCCTTACAAAATATATACAACCTGACCATCTCTTCCCTACTCCAGCCATGTCCCAACCTTGCCTGTACCGCCGCAGCACTGGCAGATCACCGGGGCAAATCCGGCGGAATCATGTCTGGCCTTCTTACGGGTCATCTCCAGCAGACCGAGATGGGTCCAGCCGAGAATATGCGTCTTGGTCCGGTCCCGGCTGATAATGCTCTCCAGCTTGTCCGTCACCTGCCTGCGGTGCTCTTCCCGCTCCATATCAATGAAATCAACAATAATAATACCGCCCGTATCCCGGAGCCGGACAAGCCGCCCGATCTCCTCCGCAGCCAGCAGGTTGGTCCGCGTTACCGTATCCTCAAGGTTCGTCCCGCCAGTATACTGCGCTGTGTTGACGTCAATCACAGTCAAGGCCTCTGTCTCATCCCAGATGAGCGTAGCCCCGCCTTCGAGGATGATTTTACGGCTGAAGCTCTTGTGCAGTTGATCTGTCACCCCGTAAGCAGAGAAAATGGACTCCTGCCCCCTGTAGAATCCCACAGGCTTGTACCCTTCAGGAGCCATATCCGTCAGGAAGGCTTCCGCCTCCTTAACCGCCTTGGCCGAATCAATCAGCAGCTCATCACGCTGCGGATTGAAGGCATCCCGGATGAACCGCTGGACGATACTCAGATCGCAGTGCAGCAGAGCGGGTGCCTCCACTTCCTTGGAACGCCGGGTAATCATTTCCCACTGCGCCCGCAGAAAAGCCAGATCTCCCTCCACGGCATCCAGCGGCTCGTCCTCGGAGACGGTGCGCATAATAAGTCCTTCCTCACCCTGGCGCAGCCGCTCGCCGATACCTTTGAGCCGGCTGCGCTCCGATTCCCGGCTTATTTTCTTGGAGACCCCGACATATTCGGCAAAGGGCATGTACACCATCCAGCGTCCGGGCAGTGTATAATGCGTGGTTACCCGCGCGCCCTTGCCGCCCCGCGGTTCTTTTCTCACCTGGACGACAATCTCCTGACCGGGCTGCAGCAGCATCTCAATCGAAGGCTTGACGGCCGGCTGCTTGTCCAGATGGGGATGCAATACATCATCTACGTAGAGGAACGCATTCTTTTTCTGTCCGATATCTACAAAGGCCGCCTGCATACCAGGCAGCACATTCATTACCCGGCCTTTATAATAACTCCCGACCAGACCTTGCTGCTGATCGCGTTCAGCCGCATATTCCACCAGCCTCCCGTTCTCCAGAAGTGCCATGCGGGTAATATGCTGTGTACAGTGAACGATCATTTGTTTCATGGCTTCACCTCTGGTTTGAATCGTTACTCGCTTGTTACTTTCCGAAATACGAAGCAATCAGACGCTGCTCCGGCACAACGGCTACGATATCCCTCTCGTTGTTCATCACATAGATATAATGATAATGGTTACGTTTAAATAGACGCAATATCTCATCCAAAGGTTTCGCGAGCGAGGCAACTATTGGGCGGGCAATGTTCTCCGCCACTAGATACCGCTCATAAATCCGCTCACGGTTCATCAAAAAACCAACAAACCGGTACGGCAAATTACGCTGGTCCGTCCAATTAGAATAGAGCAGAAACGCTCCGATCATCAGCAGGTTAAGGCGGAGGCCGTCCCCGTTCCCAAGCGGAAGCAGGGCGTACCCTATCACAAGCAGGCTGGCCGCAATACTGACTCTGCCGGTCCACAGCAGCGTGTAATAATACGGAAGCAGCAGACTCAGGGCTGCCTGAAGGATTTTGCCACCGTCCAGCGGAAGCACCGGCAGCAGATTGAACAGAGCGATCATGGCGTTGGCTCCGATAAAATAATCCAGATAGGCGATATTTCCATACTCCACCTGCTTAAGCGCCAGTGCCATCAGAATCATAATTCCGTTCTGCAGCGGACCGGCCAGGGCAATCCCGATCTCACGGACAGCCGTAAGCCGCCCATGATCCTCTATAACCGCAACGCCGCCGAATGGCAGCAGCTCCACCGATCTGACGTTAATTCCGGCCAGCAGCGCCGCACATACATGTCCAAGCTCATGAATGAATACGATCAGGAACAAGGTTAGCAGCTCCAGGAACTGTCCGGTAAGCACGGATACCATGAGAATCAGCACGAAGAGCGGATGCAGTGACAATTCAATGCCGCAGACCCTAATCAAACGATACCACTTCGGCCGGATCAATATAAGTCTTGTCTTTCATAACTGCAAAAAACAGCAACGGGACCCGGGCATCCTCCGTCCCCTGAATCCAGCCTATTTCGTCTCCGCTCTGTACCCAGTCATCCACCGCAAGCCGTGTCCCGCTCAAATGACCGTATTCTGCCGTGATCTCCCCGGTATGGCGGACCGTAATACGGATGCCTCCCCGGGCTTCTTTTGAAACGGCCAGCACACGGCCCGTATCTACACTTTTCACCGTGACACTGGCACTTGAATCGTCTGCCGGGATAATTTCAATGCCATTAAGCGAAGTGGCAAAAGGACGCACAATACTTCCTGCAAGCGGAGCGCTAAGCTCATGGGCGGCTGTCACCTTCTCCGCCGGTACCTGTTCATCTCCGAAAATCGGAATAAAGGACGGGGCTCCATTGAAATGTTCCTCGTACCACACCTGTGCTGCTGCAAAATCCATATCATTGCTAAGGATGTCTGTAATAAAGTACTGTGCCTTCACGGCCCAGGGCTCCTGCACGGCAAAAATGCCCCATACAGCGCCGAAGACCAGAAGACTGGCCACCGTCCGCCGCAGCAGACCAGCACGGAAGCCCTGCCCCGGTCCCCTCCCGTCTTCCTCTTCCCAGTGGTTACGCTGCTGCTTCCACACCGTCTCGGGGTCAGGCTCAGGGGAAGAGGGCAATTCATTCCTGTCCCCAGCCCCCCATTCTCTGAAGGAGGGAGGACTGTCAGACAGCCGGAACCGCTCTGGTGCTGGTGCTGCTCCGGCTGCCGGCTTCTCCTCCAGCAGATTTTGTATACGCTTCTTGCGGCGGTTCTTGGACTCTCTCGGGTATTCCATAATGATCCCTCCGGCGGGCTTGTTTTACTTCCATTTTATGAGTGGCGGAAGCCGCTTTAGAACAAGCCCTGTCCAAGTTACTGCACAACAAAAATAAACCCGCTGCTGATGTCTCAGCAGCGGGCTCTTAACAGAAGATAGCCGTGTATAAGTGCGTGACCGGGATTCAGCCCATTCCAAAAAATTTCTTGAGCTTCTTGAAGGCGCCCGTCTTCTGGTCAAGCTGCATCAGCGGCACCGCATCGCCAAGAATACGCCGGGCAATATTACGGTAGGCGATCGCTGCTAAGGAGTCCGGGTTCATCACGGTAGGCTCCCCGTTGTTCGCCGCCCGGATGACCTGTTCATCATCGGGTACAATCCCGATCAGATCAATATTAAGCACCTGCAGAATATCCTCGATATCAAGCATATCCCCGGACTTGATCAAGCCCTGACGAATCCGGTTGACCACCAGCTTCGGAGATTCTACGGATGACTGCTCCAGGAGACCGATAATCCGGTCCGCATCCCGCACCGCAGCATGCTCCGGAGTGGTAACTACAATTGCTTTGTCAGCACCGGCAATCGCATTGCGGAAGCCGTGCTCAATTCCCGCCGGACAATCGATCAGAACATATTCGTACTCCTTCTTAAGCTCAAGAATGATATCCCTAACCTGCTCCGGTGTAACGGCTGTCTTGTCCTTGGTCTGGGCTGCGGGCAGCATGTACAGCTCATCAAAGCGCTTGTCCTTGACCAGCGCCTGATTCAGCCGGCAGCGGCCTTCCGCCACATCGACCAGATCATAGATGATCCGGTTTTCCAGCCCCATGACAACATCCAGATTCCGCAGTCCAATGTCGGTATCCACCAGACATACTTTTTTGCCCTGCAAGGCGAGTGCGGTACCAATGTTGGCTGTTGTGGTTGTCTTGCCAACTCCGCCTTTGCCCGAGGTTACGACAATCGCTTCTCCCATGGAGGCTACACCCCTTTAAACACATTTAAATCCTGACGTAACTTCACTATATTATGAATTTTGTCGATTTGCATAGCACCGCCTGATAAGTAGGCAAATTCCATGCTGCTCTCCCGGGTTCCCCATTCATCCGGAGGCCTGCTGATAATCTCAGCAATCCGGAGCTGGGTAGGCGCGAGCAGCGAAGCGGCAATAATGGCCTCCTGGTTACCGTTGATTCCGGCGTGTGCCATCCCTTTGAGCGCTCCAAGAATATAGATATCCCCTGAACAGGTAATGGTCCCTCCCGGGTTCACATCCCCGAGGAACAACAGATTGCCCTCATGATGCAGCACCTGGCCCGAGCGGAGCATTCCGCTCATCATGAACAAGGCTTCCGTATCCTTCTCTTCAGGATCTTCGATAGCTTCAACCGAACGGATTAACAGATTCCCCTGACTCTTGAGGATCTCCAGTACCGCCTCTTTATCTTCTTCAGTAACAGCACGGTTGCCCAGCTTAATATCCACATGCACAATCGGTCCGGTCAGAATATTTTGATGGCTGTGCTCCAGCTTGTAGCGAAGCTCACTTAAGAGATCTTCAAAGGGACACTTGTCGTCTAGCAGGAATACCAGGCCATCCTTGATGCCCTTAATCCTTACGTGCTTGGATTTAACTGTCATATGCCTGTCCCCCTATCCTCATTCATTCGTGCCGGGCCGGGCAAACTCCTTCTTTGGGTGATAAGAAAATGCTGCTGCAGCTTAGGCAGCCTCCTCATCGATAGTCTCTTTCTTCAGCAGCTCCAGCTGGCGCCGGAGCGGAACGTAGAGAAGCAGGCCTGCAGCAAAATGAATGAGCATGGTAGGCAGCATATGATGCAAGAGTGCCCAATTATATGGCTCCTGGCTTAGATTAAACACATTATAGATAGCAAAAAGAATACTGTCTTCCAGCAGACTGCCCAGCAGCACCACTGTCATCATGAGCGGCAGCGGAGCACGGGGAATCTGGAATATCAGCCCGATCAGGTACGCAGATAAACCCATAGCGAAGGAATGGGCACCCAGTATGCGGCCATAGAAGACCACATCATGCAGCATGCCGAACGACAAGCCCAGAATAAGTGCCGTATGCCGGTGATGGTATACCGTTACGAACAGAATGACGATGAAGACGAGATTAGGAATAATCCGCATCTGCCAGCCGTCAGGAATCAGCCAGGGAAGCACTGTGCCTTCCAGAACAAATAAAAAGAATAACAAAAGTATCAGGACAGGTCTGCGCATCCTCACTATTCTACACGCTCCTCCGTATAGACAACGAAGAGTTCCTTCCAGTCCTGGAATTCTGCCGCCGGCTTGATAATCGCTGTAGAGGTGAACCCGTACTGTCCTACCTTGACTTCTTCCACCTTGCCGATAGGCATTCCACGGGGATACATCCCCCCTCCGCCTGAGGAAATAATCATATCACCCTCAGCAATCGGATCGCCTACGGGAATTTTGTTCATCAGCAGCATTCCGGTCTGCTGGTCGTAGCTCTCAACCATCCCAAAGGTCTTGCCTTCCTTGTTCACAGCAGTTGCCGATATAGGAGGCTGTGAGTTGGGGTCCTTGCCATCCATCATTGTCATGAGCTTCACGGTAGAGGTGAATTTACTCACATTACTGATGACCCCTACAAGGCCCTCGATAGAAGTTACAGACATATTCAGCCGGATGCCATCCTTCTCCCCAAGATCAATGACAAGTGTATTATTGCTTGGCTCTGTCGTTACACTGACAACATTGGCAATCAGATATTCATATTTATACATGTTTTTTTGGGCTTCCGTAAATTTAAGATCCTTTTGGTAGCGCTCATTCTCAGCTTTAATAAAATTCAACTGCGCCTTATCCCGGGCGTACTGCGCAGCCAGAATCTTAAGCTGCTTGTTCTCTTCGGCCAGCTCATTCAGAGTCCCGATATCTTGGAAGAAGCCCGCTACGTATCCAGCGGGCTTGTAAAACAATTTCTGCACGAATCCGGTCGTATCTCTGAGGAAGTTCTCCGGCCAGGACAGGGTCTTCCTCTGCCCCAGGCTGAAGCCCATCAGAACGATAAACGTAACCAGCGTAATCAGCAATATAAACAGTCGTTTATTGTTAAACAGCTTGAACAATCTCGAGCACCCTCTAATAACCGTATTTCTCCAACCTCAGGGGTTGACGTTCACAGTCCGCATGATCCTAGCGTTTGGAGCGGAGGCCCGAACTGCTGCGGCTCTTGAACAAGTGGATATTCTCCAGCGCCTTGCCTGTGCCGATTGCAACACAGTCCAGCGGATTCTCGGCCACAATCACCGGCATTCCGGTCTCACGCGCCAGCAGCTTGTCCAGGTTGCGCAGAAGTGCGCCGCCGCCTGTAAGCACAATGCCGCGGTCCATAATATCGGCAGCCAGCTCCGGCGGACATTTCTCCAGCGTAACCTTCACGGCTTCAACAATTGCATTCACAGTATCGGACAGAGCTTCACAGATTTCATCGGAGGTAATGGTCAGCGTCTTCGGCAGACCGGTTACCAGATCGCGTCCGCGGATCTCCATTGTCTCAGCCTTCTCAAGCGGCAGGGCAGAGCCCACATCCATCTTGAGCTGCTCGGAGGTGCGTTCACCGATCATAAGGTTATACTGGCGCTTGATGTATTGGATGATAGACTCATCTGCATCATCCCCTGCCACACGTACAGAACGGCTGGTAACAATACCGCCGAGTGAGATTACTGCCACCTCGGTAGTTCCGCCGCCGATATCTACAACCATACTTCCGGTTGGCTCCCATACAGGAAGATCTGCACCGATGGCAGCAGCAAAAGGCTCCTCGATAATGTAAGCTTCCCGCGCTCCGGCCTGCTTCGTAGCATCCTCTACCGCACGCTGTTCAACGGCAGTAATTCCGGAGGGCACACACACCATGACATTCGGATGGCGCTGGAACATCGAGCGCTGCTTCTGGGCCTGGCGGATGAAATATTTGATCATAGTTGCTGTAGTATCGAAATCAGCGATGACCCCGTCCTTCATTGGACGGATGGCACGGATGTTGCCCGGTGTGCGTCCGATCATTTTTTTGGCGGATTCCCCTACTGCTTCTATCGTCTTAGTATCGGTATTAATAGCAACCACGGACGGCTCTCTGACAACAATTCCTTTACCGCGCACGTAGACAAGCGTATTCGCTGTCCCCAAGTCAATTCCTAAGTCTTTCGTAAAACCACCTAACATCTTGTATGCTCCTTTTCCATGTGAATCTAGACAATTGTATTACATGTAGCCTTTCTCTTTCAAACTTACGTAGCTGCTGTCTCCGATCACCAGATGATCCAGCACATCAATGCCGACAATCTCGCCTGCCTGCATCAGCCTGGAAGTCAGTGAGATGTCTTCAGGGCTTGGTGTAGGATCACCGCTCGGATGATTATGTGCGCATATAATTGCTGCGCTGCTGCATTTCATGGCTGCCCGGAACACCTCGCGGGGATGCACAATGGAGGCATTAAGGCTACCCATGGACAATGTTTCCTGCGCAATAACATGATTCTTCGTATTCAGGAACAGACAGATAAAATGCTCCTTCTGCAAATAACGCAGCTGCTCAGTCAGAATCTCCGCCGCGTCCTGGGGACTGCGGATAATGACCGGTTCAGTAAGCCGGGAATTCGCCATACGTCTTCCCAGCTCTATGCCTGCTTTGAGTTGCACGGCCTTGGCAGGGCCGATGCCGTTAATTGTTGTCAATTCTTCAATGCTCAGATCCGCCAGTCCGCGGAGACCGCCTGCATGGCTCAAGAGCCGCTGGGCGATAAGAAGGGCTGATTCACGGTGCGCACCTGTGCGCAGCAGGATAGCCAGAAGCTCCGCTTGACTTAATGATTCCGCCCCATAATGCATCATGCGCTCTCGTGGTCGTTCTTCATGGGGGAGGTCACGCAGCATAAATGATTGCGACTCCATCCCTAACCTTCTTTCTTCGGCTACCCTTACCGGTTCAGCACCGAAATGCCAAACCCGGACAACATACCGCTCAGCAGTGACAGCGGCAGACCGACCACGTTAAAATAGCAGCCTTCAATTTCTTCCACCAGGGTGGCGCCCAGTCCTTGTATCGCGTAAGAGCCGGCTTTGTCGGCAGGCTCCCCGGTCGCTATGTAAGCGGAGATTTCCTCTTCGCTCATTGCTCTCATAGTTACAGAGGTTACCCTATGATCTACCAGGGTACGTCCCTCTGCGGAACCGATGCAGGCCACCCCGGTGTATACCTGATGCGTCCGGCCTTGCAGCATGCCCAGCATTCTGGCGCTGTCCTGCTCGTCCGCCGGCTTGCCGAGCACCATTTCGTCAAGCACAACGATCGTATCGCTGCCGATAATAACGGCATCCCGGTCTCCTGCAACAGGAATCACAGCTTCTGCCTTACGCAGCGCCAGATTCCGTACAATAGCTTCAGGGCTCCATTCAGGCGGCGTACTCTCATCAGCATCGCTGGACAGCACCTCAAAGGGCAGGCCAAGCGAGGCTAACAGCTCACGCCGCCGCGGCGAACCTGAGGCCAGAATAATATGCCGCGAATTGTCATGCTCCACTGTAATTAACGTCCCTTCTTGATGCTGCCAGCTAAGGCTACAGCCTGCGGTACAGCCACACGGCTGTAATAATCCCGGCAAGACTGAGCAGGCACAGTTTCAAATGGATTGTGATGTCATAGGTTATGATGTCTAAATCGGCTTGCGGCGACCACTTGAGAACAGTCGAAGCTGTAAGAAAAGACAGAGCTTGTACAGGTTCCAGCAGCTTGGCAATCCAGGCTCCGGCCAGCCAGCCCAGAATAAGAAATAACAGCAGTGTTCCTACATTTTTCTTCTTCATTCAAGTCTTCCCTCGCCATTTTTTGACACCCTAATTATTATACGGTGAAACGGAGTGCAATACAAACTCAAAATCCATCCAGGGAATGTTTACCACGTAAGCAGCCTGCGGAACTTATCACACCGCAGGATTACGTCTGGAAATACAGCAATCCCCCGCCGGGCAAACGCCTGGTACGGGGGATCATTTATTTAGCCTATAGTCAGCGGTGAATTACGCCTCAGCTGTCAGCTCATGGCGGACAACAGGCTTTTCTGGCCGGTCAGGAAGCTCATCATGGCCTCCTGCACCTCCCATAGCAGCCCCTCCGCCTTATTCTTATTGTATTCGTTCAGGGCGGCTATCCCCTGGCTCATGGATTTCTCCAGCCCGTCAGCGATTCTCTGCCCTTCAGGTGTGAGGCCCGGCTCCAGTGCCTTGACTGCCTGGGTCCACTGCATATGGAGATCGCTTACCGCTCCGCCAGCGTTCCCGCTGTCCCCCCCGCCAAGCAGGGAAGCAGACAAGCTGCTGAGCTCGCTTAACAGCTGGCTGCTAAGCTTGAAGTAGCTGTCCACCGCCGCCGCCGTTCCGGTATAGCGGACCTGGTTCACCGCTGGCAGGGCCACTTCTCTCACGTACAGCTCGATGCCCTGCCCCTTAAGGCCATTGCTGAGCAGCTTGGCCTGCTCACGGTCAGGAGACAATCCGGCGTACACACGGTTGCCGTCTGCCGGGTCAAGACCTGCGGCAAGGCCGGCGGTCAGCAGCTCCTGCCGGGCCTGCTCCGCTCCTGCCGGTGTACTGAAGACGCCATATTGCAGCAGATAATAGCTCTGCGGCGCAACCTGAACCGGAATCTGCGTGCTCACCGCTTCTCCCGTCTGCTCAGGAGGCACGCCCGTAATGTCTGCCGCGTTACCGCTGTTTGCCGCCTTTTGCCCCTGAGTAATCCCTGTCTTAACCGCTTCATTGCCGGGAGCTTTAGCAGTCTCCCCCGTCCCTCCTGTGATGAACGACAGGGCTGCGTATCCGAGCAGAACTCCCGTTCCCAGCGCTCCAGCGACGGACAGTGCGAACTTCCACCAATACGAGGGACGGCGGGTATGATAAGAGCCGCCGTAGCTATTCCCTTGAGCTCCGGATTGCTCATAACTGTCTGTAGCGGATTCACGGTTATCTTCATACTGCGGGTAGTACTCATCTGCTGAATGCAGACCTTCTTCATCCGCCCCTCCATAGAAGGAATGCTCCTCCGGATCTTCACTCTGTTCCCAGAGATGCCTTGCAGAAGCAGGACGGACAACAGAATACAGCCCCAAATCATAGTTATCCTCAGGAGCTTTCGGTTTCCGGCGGCCGGAGCCCGGGGGCTTCATGTAAGCTGCCTCTAATGGCCGGGGCAACTCCACCTTCTCCAGATCCACAATATATTCACCGGCCTTGGAATAGGAGGATGTCTTAACTCCCCCGCGCTGCACCTTGTCAGTCTCCTTATCCTCCAGAACCACACCGGTTTCGTTCACTGCCCGGAGCTCTGCCGTCTCTGTCCGCTGTCTGCCCTGGTCCCCGTCGAAGCGGAATGTCATTCTTCCGTTATTCAATAACCTCACCTCGCGATCTTCAGTTCTATACTGAAAGATATGAAAGATGCGAGAGAGATATGCTATTTTAATATATTTACACCAGACTAAGCAGCTTCGCCTTCACTCCGTCTGCAGCATAATGCCTGCTGAGCGTCCGGTAGGCCTGATCCGCAATAATGGAGCCAAGCTCCGGCGTCGTCAGCAGCCTGATCAGATGATCGGCAGTGCCAGCCGTTGTTCCTGCCAGCAGGATATTCCGCCCCGGCTCGCAGATCAGCTCCTCCGAGCCCTTCAGGCTGCTGACCACCGGCGTGCGGAGAGCCCAGGCCTCCAGAATAGCGCTCTGACTGCTGCAGTCCTCGGAGCATGAAGCAACTACAGCTCTGGCCCTGCGGATATAATCGGCTGTCTGTACAGCTTCACTGATGATTAGGATAGAAGAGTCTTTCTGGGCGGCAGCTGCGACCTCTGCATGCACCTCACTGCTGATAATGCAGCAGCGGATATCCGGCACCGCCGCCCGAATCAGCGGATATACTTTCTTGAAGAACAACAGCGCTGCATTCTTGCCGTCAGTGGAATGCATGTCCCAGTGCAGAACGATGGAGTTATTCTTAACAGTATCTCCGGCAGCCGCATAAGGGGGGGCGCTCAGATTAATGTACGGCGGAACTACATGCACCTTACCTGCATCGGCAAAGGATAACGCCTTAAAGGACAGCGCCTCTTCTTCTGAAGCAGCCAGCAGCAGACTGGTCTTGTTCATTAACCGGCGCTCTTCCCGGCGGATCAGCGCATCATTCAGCTTGCGGTAGCCTGTGCTGATTCCCCGCTTGCCAGCCGCCCGGCTCTGCACCCGTATGCCACCGGCACGGCGGGCGTCGGTGACGATAACAGCCCCGGGAAGCAGCGAGGCGACCAGATCAAGCCCATTGCCGAGCATGGCATACGAGACAAACACATGGCTGTAGGCGTGCTGGCTGCACATCTCGGTAATTACCGCCCGCAGCGACTTGTCATTGCCGATCCTCGAGGCATCCTTGCGGAGCCTGTTCAGCGGAAACAGCAGGCTTCTGCGGGTGGACACAGGCCGCTTCACCTGATGCACGGTCAGGGCCGGACTGCGCAGAAGCTGCGTCTCGCGGCGGTGGTAGCAATACTCCAGCAGATCAATATCAAACCGCTCCAGCAGCATATTAAGGAAATTCTCTGTTCTGATGTCTCCTTCCCGGTCTCCCGGTGTGTGACTCCGGGCAGAAAGGAACAGCATTCTCTCTCTCATGGCTATAGCTCCTTGGTTCTATGTAAATGTGTATGAATATGTACGAAACAAAAAAGGCCGGATGACATCCAGCCCAGGAATATGAAACTTCCGATGTAGATCTATAGTAACGCAGTCACACTGAGAAGGTTGTCGATTTATGGAGAAAAATAATTTTCTCACCTTCCGTATCCCTTCAGACCAGACGAAGCAGCTTATCCTTGACACTTTCCGCCTCATAATTTGCCAGCAGAGTCTCATATGCACGGTCCGCGAGCACTACTCTTCTTTCATGATCCTGAAGCAGCAGTGTCACACTATCGGCAAAGGAAACCGGGTCATCGGCAATCATAATATTCTGCGAATGCTCATAGAGCAGCCCTTCTGCCCCTTTGGAACTGGATACGACAGGGGTCCTCAGCGCCCAGGCCTCCAGAATTTTCAGCCTTGTCCCGCTGCCCTCCAGGAGCGGAGCTATGACCACCTGCGCCTTGCGTATATAATCCGCCACACTGTCCACATACCCGGTAATGACGATAGAGGAATCTTTCAAGGCGAGCGCTGCTACCTCCGGATGCACATCCCGGCCGACAATATACCACTGGATATCCGGTACCCTCGCCTTAACCAGAGGATATACCTCACGGTAGAAGTAGAGAGCTGCGTTAATATTGGGGAAGTAGTTCATATTACCCGGAAGAATAATCCACTTCTCCTTGGACAACTGCGTGTTGGTCCGGTAATCCTCCAAGCGTATGAAATTGGGAATGACATGGACCTTCTGCGACTGGCTGGGGGCCAGTGCCTTGAAGGCCAGAGCATCCTCTTGCGAAGTAGTCAGCAGCAGATTGGTCTTGTCCATCAGCTTCAGCTCATCCCTGCGCGTCCATATAGCATTAAGGGAATAGTAGACCTTGGCGATCCCCTTTTTCCCGCCTGCCAGCTGTGCAGACAATCCGCTCTCGAAATTATGCGCATCGGTAATGATCACAGTGTCAGGCAAGCAGCGCTGTACAATGTCGATGCAGCAGCCCAGCAGGCTGTGCGAAATAAATACATGACCGTAGGAATTCCGGCGGCAGAGCTCTATAATCTTGGCCTTCATGTCCACATCAACATGGCTCATATACGAGCAGTTCCGCCAGGTATAGAGGGAACGGAGAAGCGCTCTGCGGTAGCTGACCGTACGCTCTACTTCATGCACTGTAAGTGACGGAAGTCCCTCCGGCATCCCTGTCTTCCGGGGATTGGCATAGGTGATAAGCTCTACCTCATATTTGGCGAGCAGAAGCTTCAGAATATTGCCTGTTCTCAGCTTGCCCCCGCTATCCTGCGGATATGGATTCTCTGCGGAAATGAATAGCAACGGTTCCTTCATGGCCTCTTCTCCTACTCTCCATTGATCAATTCGCCCTGGACTGCCCGGGACATCTAGGATCTATTACCCAAAGTTGCAGGCGGTACCATGAACCTGAAATTTAAAAAAAGCGGCCCCACACTCCTTATTAAAGGGATGTGGGGCCGTTTTTATTCCAATGCAAGCTATTTTACCGGTTCTTCAAGCTGTCTGCCAGCGCATAGCCGACCTTCCAGATATCGCCTGCACCCATGGTGATGACCAGATCACCGGGAGCAATGCGGTTCTGCAGATCTGCCAGCACGGCTTCCTTCGTCGGCAGATGCCGCGCACCGGCGTTGCTGTTCTGCACAATCAGCTCTACCAGCTTGGCGGAGGTGACGCCCTCAATCTGCTTCTCACCGGCAGGGGAGTAGATATCGGTAATAATCACTTCGTCCGCTTCGCTGAACGCACGGCTGAACGCATCCAGCAGGAAGAAGGTACGCGTGTAGCGCTGAGGCTGGAACACGGCGATAATGCGTTTGCCGGTTGCCTTGGCGGCGCTGATCGTAGCCTGAATCTCTGTTGGATGATGCGCATAATCATCAATGACGAGAATCTCGTCAACCTCGCCCAGCACCTGGAAGCGCCGTTTGGCGCCGTGGAACTTCACAATCGCAGCCGCAATGGCCTCAAAGGCAATGCCTGATTTCAGACAGGAAATCACTGCCGCCATGGAGTTATACAGATTGTATTTTCCCGGAATAGAAAGCTCAATACGGCCTAGTACCTCCGTTCCATGGTTCATGGTATAGGATACCTGCCGGTCGCCGAGCACAATATCTGTTGCTGTATAATCGGCCGTCTCTGATTCGATCCCATAGCTGATCACTGTACCTTTTACCTTAGGCAGCAGGGATTTCAGGTTCTCATCATCCGCACACACGATAGCCGTTCCGTCCTCGCGCAGCTGATTCATGAACTGGACATAAGCATCCTTCAGCTTGCCGAAGTCGCCGCCGTAGTTCTCCAGATGGTCCGCTTCTATGTTCGTAACGATTCCCAGCCAAGGATGGTATTGCAGGAACGAGCCGTCACTCTCATCGGCCTCTGCCACGACGAATTCCCCTTGTCCCGCTTTGGCATTCGTGCCGACATTCATAATCTCTCCGCCGATAATGTAGGTAGGGTCCACGCCGCAGTCTTCCATAACCAGAGCAATCATGGATGAGGTGGTAGTCTTGCCATGCGCTCCGGCCACCGCTACGCCCTTGCGCTCATTCAGCAGCCGGGCCAGCATCTGCGAACGGTGCAGAACCGGTATTTTCAGACGCTCTGCTTCCACCCATTCCACATTATCCGCGGCAAGCGCCGTGGAATAGACGACCAGATCTGCACCTTTTACCTGCTCCGCCGTATGCCCGATGAAGACCTTGGCACCTTTGGCAATCAATTTCTCCGTTAACTCCTGGGCAGCTACGTCAGAGCCTGTAACTGTATATCCCATCTCCAGCATCACCCGGGCAATCGCGCTCATACCATAGCCGCCGATCCCTATAAAATGCACACGTTCAGTAGTATCCAACAGTTCGTCACCAGCCTTTTTCAGAATCGGGTTGCCGTAAAAGCGTACTGCGCACATCAGAAATCAAATACAGCGTTCCGGACACAACCGCGAGGTCATCGTCCGCTGTGATCGTCTGCAGCTTCTGCAGCGCTTGGCCCCAATTACGTTCTACTATGATTTCCAAGTTTTCCTTGGCATATTTACTCCGCAGACTTTCTGCGATCGCCTGCAGATCTTCCGCGTCCATTTTCTTACGGAAATCCGGTTCGGTCAGGATGAGCGTATCCACTATAGGCAGTATATGCTTGAGATACGACTCGTGATGCTTATTTGCCAGCATCCCCATGAGCAAATTTAATTTACCGTAAGGCTGGAACTGCGGAAGGCTCTTCGCAAGGCTCTCAGCCCCTTCCGGATTGTGCGCGCCGTCCAGAATAATTCTGGGCGAGACGCTCACTTCCTCCAGTCTTCCGGCCCAGAATGTGCCCCGGAAGCCCTCCAGCACATCCTCGTCCTCCAGCATGAAGGCCATATACTGCCGCAGCACCTCAAGCGTCATCATGGCCCCGGCCGCATTCTCCAGCTGGTGCTCGCCTTTCATAGCAATATCCAGCTCAAGCCCGCGGAATGGCCCATTGAAGGTAAAGTGCTGGCAGCCGTCTCTCTGCTCAACATTACTATAGCTGAAATCTTCTCCCGCTAAATAGAGTGTCGAACGGGTAGCCGCCGCCTTGGCCTTCAATACAGCTACAGCTTCGGGCTGGCTCACACAGCTGACTACAGGAACACCCGGCTTAATAATCCCGGCTTTCTCGCCGGCAATCAGCGTAAGTGTATCTCCCAGCACATCGGTATGGTCATGTCCAACATTAGTAATGACCGACACAACCGGAGTAACGATATTCGTTACATCCAGCCTTCCCCCAAGCCCCGTCTCCCATACGACTACATCGGGATAACAGACTTCGCCGTAATAGAGAATCGCGAGCGCCGTTGCCACCTCGAACATGGTCGGTGAGCCCAGCTCAGTGCCCGCAATTTCACCGACCAGCGGACGCAGCTGATTGGCAAGTGCAAGCAGCGTCTCCTCAGGAATATCCGTCCCGTTGTACTGGAACCGGTTCGTGAACTTCGTGATATAAGGAGAGGTAAAGGTCCCCACCGAATATCCGCTCTGAATAAGAGCCGAGGTCAAAAAGGCGCAGGTTGAGCCCTTGCCGTTCGTCCCCGCCACATGAATGAACTTAAGCTTCCGGTGCGGATGTCCCAGCTTCTCCATTAGAAGCTCTATCCGCTCCAGACCCGGCCGGATTCCAAAAGGAATCAGGCTGTTGATCCAGTCTACCGCTTCTGTATAAGAACTTAAGGGAGCGGCAGCGCCGCTCCGGGTGATCTCTTCCATGTCTGTTATCCTCTCAGTTCTGCAATACGGGCCAGCACCTTCTCGCGTCTGTCGGAATAATCCGCCTGCTTCGCCCGTTCCTCTTCGATGACTTTCGCCGGAGCTTTGGCCACAAAGCCCTGATTACTGAGCTTCTTCTCCACACGCTCCACTTCGCTGTTCAGGGTCTGAACTTCTTTTTCGAGACGAATAATCTCCTGATCGATATCAATCAGACCGGACAGCGGCAGAAGCAGCTCCGCTCCGGTAACCACGGCGGACATCATTTTATCCGGCGTCTGCGGCGCAAGGCCTGCTTCGAAGGAAGAGGTGTTGCAGAAGCGCCCGATGTAATTGTCGTTGCGGGAAATAATGTCCAGGGTGTCCTGGCTGCCGGCCTTGATAATCAGCTCGACCTTCTTGCTCATTGGCGCATTCACTTCCGCACGGATACCGCGAACGGCCCGGATAATATCCATCAGCAGGTTCATCTCTGATACTGCCTGCGGATTCTCAAGCGCCGCATCGTACTTCGGCCACTCGGCCAAGGTGATGGATTCGCCCTGATGCGGCAGATGCTGCCAGATCTCCTCCGTAATGAACGGCATGAACGGGTGAATCAGCCGCAGTGTGCGGTCCAGCACGTAAGCCAGAACAGACTGGGTCTTGGCCTTGGCAGCTGCGTCCGCTCCGTATAACGAGAGCTTGGCGAATTCGATATACCAGTCACACAGATCATCCCAGATGAAGTTGTAGAGCAGGCGCCCGGTCTCGCCGAACTCGTACGAGTCAATTAGACGCGTAATATCGCGGGAAGTTTCGTTCAGGCGGTGCAGAATCCAGCGGTCCGCTGTGCCAAGCTCACCTGTAATGTCAATATCTTCAAAGGCTACGCCTTCCAGATTCATCAGCGCGAACCGGGAGGCATTCCAGATCTTGTTGGCAAAATTACGCGCCTGCTCTACCTTTTCCATACGGAACCGCAGATCCTGGCCCGCTGTACTGCCGGTAGTAATCATATAGCGCATGGCGTCAGCGCCGTACTGCTCGATAACATCCAGCGGATCAATACCGTTGCCCAGAGACTTGGACATCTTGCGTCCTTCGGCATCGCGTACGAGTCCGTGCATCAGCACATCGGAGAACGGCTTCTGGCCAGTGAATTCCATGGCTGAGAAAATCATGCGCGCTACCCAGAAGTAGATGATATCGTAGCCGGTAACCAGTACATTGTTCGGATAGTAACGCTGATAGTCGCTGCTGTCCTGATCAGGCCAGCCTAAGGTAGCGAACGGCCAGAGGTTCGAGCTGAACCAGGTATCCAGAACATCCTCATCCTGCTTCAGGTCGGACAGCCCGCTGATGCGGCGTGCTTCTTCTTCATCATGTGCAACTACAAGCTCCCCGGTGGATTCAGAGTACCAGGCCGGAATACGGTGGCCCCACCACAGTTGGCGGGAGATACACCAGTCGCGGACATTCTCGATCCAGTTCAGGTACGTCTTCTCGAAGCGGTCCGGCACGAAATGGACCCCGTCACCGTCCTTCTGTGCAGCGATGGCTGCTTCTGCCAGCGGCTGCATTTTGACGAACCACTGGGTGGACAGATAAGGCTCTACTACGGCCCCGGAACGCTCACTGTGCCCAACCTGGTGTACATGATCCTCAATGGAGATCAGCACGCCTTGCTCCTTCAGGTCGGCTACGATGGCCTTACGGCAGTCGCTGCGGTCCATTCCCTGGTAAGCGCCCGCTTCCTCATTCATCACTCCGCCTTCATCCATTACGTTGATCTGCGGAAGGTTATGGCGGACTCCCATCTCGAAGTCGTTCGGATCATGCGCCGGTGTAATCTTAACTGCACCGCTGCCGAATTCCTTATCTACGTATTCATCGGCAATAACCGGAATCTCACGTAAGGTAACCGGCAGAATCAGCGTCTTACCGATCAGATCCTTATAGCGCTCATCCTCCGGATGTACCGCTACCGCTGTATCGCCCAGCATCGTCTCGGGCCGCGTGGTAGCCACCGTGATATGGCCGCTGCCATCCTTCAGCGGATAACGCAGATGGTACAGATGCCCGTTCACTTCCTTGTATTCAACCTCGATATCCGACAGCGCTGTACGGGCAGCCGGGTCCCAGTTAATAATCCGCTTGCCGCGATAGATCAGGCCCTTCTGGTACAGCTCCACAAATACCTTGCTTACCGCCTTCTTCATTCCATCATCAAAGGTAAAGCGTTCGCGGGAGTAATCGAGGGACAGGCCCATCTTAGCCCACTGGTCATGAATTGTCTCTGCATACTGGTCTTTCCAGGCCCACACCTGCTCCAGGAACTTCTCGCGTCCCAGATCATGGCGGGAGATTCCCTGCTGGCGCAGCTTCTGTTCTACCTTGGTCTGCGTAGCAATCCCTGCATGGTCTGTACCCGGCAGCCACAGGGTATCATACCCCTGCATCCGCTTGGTGCGGATCAGCACATCCTGAAGCGTGAAATCCAGCGCATGTCCGATATGCAGCATTCCTGTTACATTCGGCGGCGGAATCACGATGCTGTAAGGCTCCGCATCCGGCCGCTTGCCGGCTTCGAAGAAGCCCTTCTCCATCCAGTACGCATACCATTTCTTCTCTGCCGCTCCCGGATCATATGTAGTCGGCATGTCGCTCTGCTTGTGATTAGCTGAAGCGGTAGCTTCTGCCGCTTCCTGCCCGTTCGGCAGCTCTGCTGCTGCATTGTTGTTATCAGCCATTGTGAACCCTCCACTGTTAAATGTATTGAGTAGCTAGCGGTTTCTGAGAATACAAAAAGGCCCTTCGTCT
This sequence comes from Paenibacillus sp. FSL R7-0128, assembly GCF_038002245.1. Lineage (NCBI taxonomy): Bacteria > Bacillati > Bacillota > Bacilli > Caryophanales > Paenibacillaceae > Paenibacillus > Paenibacillus sp. FSL R7-0128. The sequence goes on from NZ_JBBOCD010000001.1 coordinate 5,987,198, forward strand.
CAAAGGACGAAAGGCCATTCTTTCGCGGTACCACCTTTGTTTCGCGCCAATAAAAAATAAACCACTGCCTTAAGTTCCCTTACAGGTTCCTGAAGCTTAGCGCGACACTCATGCAGGGTAACGGCTGCAACCGGCCGCATCCTAACCCGTCTTCATGATGAAGACAAGCTCAGAAGGGCAACTCCGGGGCGACTTCGGGGGCTGCATCCTGCGGGAATTCACACCAATGATAATCCCGCTCTCTGAAGGGCTGACCGCCTACTCTTCCCGTTCCCAGTCTTTATGCTAGTTATTACTTAGTTCAATAATACATTCAGTGTAATCCCTAGTCAACCAGCATATACACAAAGGGCGCGCAGCAGACGTACATTGATGCCTACTCCCCGCTCCAGATCACTTGAACCACATTGAAGCCCTGATGGCTGCCCGTTCCGGGAGCGCCATCCAGCGTAACAGAGAATGTGCTTCCGGCATCAATAATCGAGAAGGCTGAGGCGGAGACTTCCTCAGACTTGGAGGTAGCTCCTTTTTGCACAAAATAGTCCTTGTACGTATTGCCGAGCGTCTCCAGGCTCTGCTTCGTACGGTAGCTGAAGGTTGCGGACGGCTTACCGGTCGCCGAGCCTTCGATCAGATCAAATATCTTCGCGTCCGCCGGAAGCGGGAAATCCGCCGGCAGGCTCTTCGGCCGCTTCACAGAATCTGCTGGTGTTCCAGTGGACGAGCCGCCGGAGGAGACAGCCGGAGCTGCAGCATCACCGATGATGACCCGGCTGGTTGCAGCATCGTAAGTAACAGCAGTGTTCAGCGCTTCGCCGATGGAGCGTACAGGCAGATAAGTGATGCCGTTGTAGGTAATCGGGGCGAGGGTTTTGCCGTTGCCGTCTTTGGGCGTGTACGCCTGGCCGTTCACGACGATCCCGATTTTGTTGTTCAGGAGCGCCTTGATCTCCTGCAGATTACTGGCGGCGTAGACACCGGCCGAGACTGTGAGCGTCAAGCTTAGTGCGGCCGCAGTGGCTGCCACTTTTCTCTTCATGTGATATATCATCCTTCCAGAAGTAGTGTACCAGCGCATAGCTGCCTGAATGTGTAATGTATGTAGGCCGGTAGTGACTATTACCCCCGGCTGAACGGTTTGTAAACCAGAAGCGGATTTCACAAAGAAACAGGAACAGCCCCATCCGTAAGGCAAGGGCTGTTCCTGTTAAGCCTAAATTCTCCGCACAGCGTCAATCTCAAGGAATGTATAATACCTGTCCCTCTTCTACAATCTGGCCGGACAGCCGGTTATACATAGTCAGCTCCCGGGTGCTTAGCTGGTATTTCTCAGCAATCGTATCCAGTGTCTCCTCGCGCTGGACAATGCAGAGCCGTACCTTGCGGAACAGCTCTGTCCCGCCCATCCCGCCGATGAACCGGCTCTTCCACGCTGTATCATTGCCTGCCTCAGGAACAGCCTGCGCTACAGAGTCTATATTGCCCGAGAGCAGTTCCTCCTGCTCTCTATTGGCGCGGCTTGCGCTGAGCAGCGAGGAGAAGGTGAGCGGCTCCTGCTCGGCGGCTCCCGGTTCTTTTTTGCTGCCAAGGGCAACCTTGAGATCCTGCTTCTCCTCCTGGGGAGACAAAGATTCCGCAGACAGGAAGACTTCATTGTCTGTGGCCTGGATCTCCTCTGCCGCCTCCCCTCCTTCGTTCCCGGCAAACAGCGCAGCAGCATCGTTGGCAGCGGAGGTAAGCACCGGCTCCGGCTGCGACACGGCATGAAGCTTCGCATTGCCCCAATGATCCACAGTGTTCAAGGCGGCGGTGCCTGTCTGAAGCGTGGTGTCCTCTTGAACCGAGCCGTTCACAGCCGCTGGTGCCGTCTTCTCTCTGGAGGTGAGGAAGTGAGCGGAGGCCTTATCAGCCGCCGGCTTGCTGCCTGCCGAAGAAGCCGTATCCAGGCTATGGGTCCTTACTCTGGGTTCCTTGTCCTTCAGGGGTGTGGAGAGATAGGCCGCGGGCTGGCTGTAAGAAGTATCTTCCGCGTACAGCGGCTCAGCTGCTGCCTCAGCCGGAGCAGCGGAGTTCTGATCTTCCGCAGAGCCCTCTGCAGTCCCTTCGCCATAGGTCCAGAGCGAATTCTCATACAGAGTGTCATTCTCCGGATTGCGGATTATCTCCTCAGCCGCCCTGCTGTCTCCGGCCTCCGGCGAATACGCTACCGTGTATTCCTCCTGCTGCCAGGCCGGCTGTACATCTGCACTTCCGATTCCGCGCAGCGAGAGCACTCCGGTAATGTTGACGGTTCGCATCGTCAGCAGATCAATATCGAAATTCTCGATCTCCACCCCTATGTCATCAAGTGAGCTGACCCGGGTCAGCGGAACAGTGATTTCAACAGGAATTGCATGCTCCAGACGCTGTGTAAGGTCATCCTCCCCCCGGTAGAGTCCGGTGAGCAGCAGTTGTCCGTGCAGCTCGGCCCGGTCCTCCCGCTGGATGACCTGGATGTCGGGAACCAGCTCGACTTCCTCCAGCTCTGCTATTCCCGGAAGCTCTTCCGAAAGGTGAATGCGTTCATAAATATCAAACCGCAAGCCATGGGACTGGTCAAACACGGGAAATGTCCTCCTTCTTGGCATAATCTATCCCTGAGACAAGCCCAGAGTATAAGCCCAAAATGTTACTCCCCTCATGTATATGCTTCAATCAGGCAGGCATGACAACTTTGCCGCTTCAATTGCGGACAGCGCCTATGCCAGGGGAGGAAGGGCCGTACGTGCATCAGGAATAGAGTAGTGCTGCGGAAGCTTGACACGCATCGTTACGGCAAGCGGATTCCCCGGATCACCCTCGTTAAGCACATCTGCCGGATGAAAAGCTGCCGGCAGCGCACCCGCGCCCGGTTCTTCCCCAAACCGGAGGTGATCCGGAATTCCCGGCCGGCCCGCCCGCAGATTGACCGCTCTCTGGTATACATGCAGCGTACCCGCAGCCATGACATCCAGCGAACGGGTCTGCTCTGCCCAGCGCTTAGCCTGGAGGCCGGTGCGTCTTCTCAGTCCCTCATCCCCCAGCAGCTGCTCCATCTGCAGGGCGAGCTGAGCGGCATCTCCGGGAGGAACAATCCAGCCCGTCTCTCCCTGCCGGACCATCTCCGGCATGCCTGCGGTTCCGGCGACAATCGGCGCGATCCCGGCAAGCTGCGCTTCTGTAACCGAGAAAGGCTGCGTATCCTGGAGTGAGGGCTGCACATAGATGTCGGCAGCCCGGAGTGCAGCCGGAATATTGTTCAATTTCCCAGTGAAATGGACCTTACCCGCGATACCCAGCAGGCGGGCCCGTTCCATGAGCTCCTCCAGGAGGCTGCCGATTCCGGCCACCGCACAGATCCACCGCTGACAGCGCTGCTCCAGAATGCCTAGCGCCTCTATCAGCACATGGACGCCTTTGATATATTCAAGACGTCCGGCATACATGATTACAGGGATTCCTTCTGCAAATTGAAGCGGCGGCGTCTCTGCGGCCCGGGCTGCATACTGACGCAGGTCCAGCCCGTACGGCAAGGTATGAATACGGTCCGGGCTGACCCCCAGGCTCTGCGTAAGCTGTCCGATCCACTCCGAAGAGACCAGAATCTGGTCAGCCGCCTGGGCACCCAGTGTCTCAAGCCTGCGGAAGTAGCTCCAGATCGGCCGCTGCTCATAGGCCTCCCGGGTCAGTCCGGGCTCAAGTCCCTTGTACTCATAGTAGGTCTCCTTGGTCAATGCCCCATGAACACTTGCGACCAGCGGAACAGGACGGCGCATGATCCGCCGCAGTGCATATGTGGCTATAGGGTCCTGGGCATGAATGACATCATATTCCTCCAGCCCCAGCACAGCGGCGCCGCCCTCGAATACGTAACGCCCCAGCTCAAAGCTGAAGATGCCATGCTCCAGATGCAGCGAGGGGAACCGGCCGATATCAAGCTGGGGCAGCAGCAGCGAATAGAAGGCTTTTTTATCAAAAGATTCCGTCCGGTTGAGCAAATACAATGTATTGTTCTCCACATGGCTGCCCATCAGTGTAACGGAATGGCCCTGCTCGCCCAGCTTGTCGGCCAGCTGCTTCATATACGTCCAAATTCCGCCCATATTGGTGAGGCCCCAGTAGGTGACCAGCAATATCTTCATGCATTCCTCTCCCCGGCTATAGATGTATTTAGGTGCAGGAGCAGTCTGCTCCACCCTAATCAGAATAGTATATGTAGGCTGCGGGCAGGCGGAAAGGGATATATGATCATCCCCTGCAAATTTCAAAAATATCTTTTAATCAAGAATCATCTTTTCGGGTATAATCGGTATAAATCCTGAAAGGAAATTTCCGACATGTCAAAAGCGAGGGTATTTGACCTTTTCCTATTTGTCGCATCCCTGGCTATAGCCTTCATTCCCGCGCATGCTGTAGTCCTGGACGCTACCTATATAAAAGCATTACTGCTATACACTATCTTCTCCAGCATCTACTTCCAATTGCGGATTGTGACCCGGAGCGGGAATTCAACAATCGATTATGCCATCAGCTATACCTCCTCCTTCGGGATTTTTGCCGGTCCGCTCGGCACGCTCCTGTTCGAGACTGTATACCGGTTCATCGTATATTTCTATAAAAAGAAAACAAAAACCGCCGATCCCGGAGAGTTCCTGGATACCTTCTACAATATCGGTTCGTTCACACTGGGCGGCTCTGCTGCGTACTATCTGTATACGGCGCTCTCTCCCCTGGCGGACAAGCTTCCGCTCGGATACTGGCTGCTGTTCCTGCTCGTGGTCTGCGTTACCACCCTGCTGTCCTCCACCTTCCTGGTGCTGACCTTTGCCTTGTCGGGAGATATCAAGACACGCCGGGAAGCGAGGAACCTACTGTTCCGAAGCCGGAATCTGCTGGATTTCAGCAAGGTGGCTCTTAGTAATGCTCTGCTGCTGCGGCTGCTGCAAATGGAGAAATGGGAGATGCTGATCGCCCTGTTCCTGCTCAACTATGTAGTCAGTATCTCGTTCTATTCGAAGTCGCAGAGTGCCCAGCACAAGTATGAACGCGACAAATTCGAGCAGATGGCTTACCGCGACTTCCTGACCGGAACCTATAACCGGGCGCATATGGATAAGATGATGAAGGAGCTGAACCAGGGCGGGGAGTACATCGGGATTGTAGTGGCGGATATCGACCGGTTCAAAAAAATCAATGACAGCTACAACCACGCCGTGGGCGACCGGGTCATTGTTCATTTTGCCAAGACGCTGCAGAAGCATCTGCAGGAGCAGGATATTCTGTTCCGCAGCGGCGGGGAAGAGTTCACGCTCTTCCTAAGGGACAAGACCTTCGAGGAGTGCAGGACGCAGATTCAGGAGATTCTGGACAGCCTTCACGGTCACACCGTAAGTGCAGAATTCGAGGAGCAGATCATCCGCGTGCCCTATTCGGCATCCTTCGGACTCTTTTACTATAAGGCAGACCCGGATCAGAAGACCTCTATGGAAAAAGGGTACGTCTACGCCGACCAGCTCCTGCTGGAGTCCAAGAAGCTTGGCCGCAACCGTCTGTCTTACCGGAATGATGTGCAGCCGTAAGCACATGTTCCCGCGCAGGGGGAACTGCGTGTGAGGGACGGGCAGAACCCGCCAAATGTATGCTGTTTTTGGCATACATTCGGCCCGTGCGCCTGCGCGGGAGCACACTGTATGCTGTTTTTGGCATACATTTGGTCCGTGCGCCTGCGCGGGAGCACAATGTATGCTGTTTTTGGCATACATTCCAGCTTCCCGGCGGAGCAGAAACGGCTCCTCATAATAATGTCCCTAATAAGAACAAGAGCCGCTCTCCGTCAAACGGATGGGCGGCTCTTGTGGTGACAGAGCAGTTGCAGGCTACAGTTCAGCAGCCTTAAAGGTATCTCCACCGGCAATCGTGCCGGAGTTAAAGCCCTTGTAGAACCAGCGCTTGCGCTGTTCGGACGTTCCGTGTGTGAAGCTGTCCGGCACCACATATCCCTGCGCCCGCTTCTGGATCGTATCATCCCCGACTGCGCTCGCCGCGGTCAGCGCCTCATCCAAATCTCCTTCCTCCAGCAGATTCTGGCCCTGAACATGATGCGCCCACACCCCGGCATAATAATCGGCCTGCAGCTCAAAGCGGACCTGATATTTGTTGAATTCGGTCTCGCTGAGGCGCTGGCGCAGCGAATTCAGCTGCTCGGAAGCGCCCAGCAGCGTCTGCACATGATGACCCACCTCGTGGGCAATCACATACGCCATGGCGAAGTCACCCGGCGCCTTGAACTGCTGCTGCAGCTCATCATAGAAACTGAGGTCGATATACAGGTTGGCATCCCCCGGGCAATAGAACGGGCCGACGGCCGAGCTCGCGGTTCCGCAGGCAGAGTTCACGCTGCCGCTGTAGAGCACAAGCGTCGGGTCCTGATAAGTCATCCCCTGCTCCTTGAAGATATCGGACCAGACATCCTCGGTATCGGCCAGCACCACGGATACGAACTCGGATAACTCCTTCTCCTGGGCGCTCTGTTCATAAGGGACACTTGAGTTCGTGCCCGAACCCGTTGAGGTCAAATTCCCCATAATATCGCCGATATTCCCTCCGCTCAGCAGCGTAACAATCACTATAATCACAATCCCGCTGATTCCGCCGCCAATCAGCTTGCCCCCGCCTCCGCCGCCGCGGCCTCTGCGGTCTTCCACATTAGAACTGCCCCTTCTACCCTGCCATTTCATGGCCTTCCCCCCAGTTATGAATACTCGCGCATGCTGATGTATTTGTACTTATTACTGTTATACCCATAATTGCAGGGGTGCCACTCTCTTGAACAGCGGAGCCGGTCTGTCGACAAATGGAAACAGCATAGCAAAACCCCTCCACAGCCGCAGCCATGAAGGGGTTAACATCGTTTAAATGATGGAACAGCTGTTTATTTTGCAGCTTTGGCCGCACTTAGAATGGCCTTCAGGTAACCTTGAGTATCCACCAGAGTTGCACCGCTTACAGCGTCAACAACTTGCTCTTTGCTTTTGTTAGTCAGTGTAGCTTCAAGGGATTTTATAGTTTTGCCTGTTGCGAATTTCTCGATAGCCGCCAGGTTCTTGTCATAGGCTACTGTCGATTTGGCTTCTTCCGTCATGTGCTCACTGTAGTATTTGGCGTTGGCCTTCTTGGAGGCCAGCACCATATTAGGGTCTTTGTAATTCTTGCCAAAATCCTTGTCCGAGTTCGGTACGCCAGTGGCTACATCGGTGCCCAGGAACTGATAATCATCCAGCGAAGCCGCAACGATTACGCCATTCTGGACTACAGCAACCGCTACGGTGAAGCATTTGGTGCCATGGGCAGCCGCTTCCACCCGGCCTACCTTAAGCGGTGCACTCGCTGCCGAAGTGACATTGTTCAGAGCGCCGCTGTTCCCTACCCCGACAAGTGCCAACGAGATGCCGGCCACGAGCATTAACTTAGTAACTTTTTTCACAAATATTCCCCCAGTTCATCAAATAGACTGCGCTTACATAATATTTTTATCAATATATTGGAAGCTCGTCAGTTACAAATGTTACTGGAAATCTGCAAATATCTGGATTGTAAATGCGCAGAGGGAAATTAAAGGGGATATTTGGAGACCAAGCTGCCAAAATAGCAGTCAGCCTCCATAGATTAGCTGCAATTCTCTTTAACCGTCACCTTGTCATTCGTGATTATTACCTTGGAATATCCGGATAAAGTTTCGGTGTAGGAGCATACTCCGATGGTTTTGGGAACGTCCGGTTCTCTCGGGTCTGAATACTTCAGATAAATTCCGCCTTCACCGCTTAAGGTCAGCCGGGGCTTAATTTTTAATGTTTTTCCGCTTTTGAGTATCTTGCCAACTTCGTCTGCTGACGCCTCCGCTGCTGCGCCGGTTACCACTCCTGTCTCCTGAATACTCAGCTCAAAGTCCGATTGATTGTCTACCGTCACCCGGAAGCTCTGAAGCTGGGCAACCAGACCCAGTACACCGTAGTTGTTGTTCAGTTGCACAACCACCATTATTCCGGCGGCAATCACCAGGGTCGAGGCGGCTAAGATTCCTAACACTCTGCGATTCCATCTCAATCTCACAGCCAGATCATCTCCTCATATTAGTAAGACGGGCTTGAGCGCGGAAATGTATCAGAGGACACGTGGGCTAACTGGTGGCTACAATGAAATAAGTGGAAAAAGGACAACTGTTCACCAGTAAATCTACGAATATCCGGCAACAGTTGGAACAAAAACACTTATATAACCTGAAAATAAACATATAGGACATATTGAGAAAATTAGATGCCCTAAATCCACTTAACGTTCCCTGGAGAGTAATAGTGTGTAAATTAAATAACATAAATCCACTTCTTGTTCGATGTTTCGGCTGGGGGAGGTCGCACTGAACAACAACTAAAAAGCCGGGCCGCAATCCTCCAGATATCAGAGAAACGCGGCCCGGCTGGGCATGGCATCTATGGAGTTACTTAACTTCACGGAGCCGATTAGGTAATGGCCTACTCCAGATCTACGCCGCCGATTTGCTCGCGCAGGCGGCGCAGATCCTCCGGCCAGGGATCAGATACCTCGATCTTACTTCGGGTCCAGGGGTGGGCGAAAATCAGCTTCTCGCCATGCAGTGCCTGGCGGTCGGAACTCTCCTGCTTCGCCTTGACTCCCGGCTTCGAAGGTGGAGCTGGCGGCTGCTTGCCTTGGACTTGCAAACCAGGGGTAAGGCCTGCCTTCTCCTGCTCTTCGAACCAGGCCGTAATGGCAGATTTCACCTGACCAGGCTCCGAACGAAGGGGCTGCTTCTCCTTAAGGCTGTTGCCGGAAGAAATACCCGCAGTATGCCAGGCCGATCCTCCATAGAGGTCGTCCCCGAAGAGCGGATGCCCCGCATGGCTGAGGTGGACACGAATCTGGTGCGTCCGGCCCGTCTCCAGTTGCAGCTTCACTACGGTCCCGCCGGGCAGGGCTTCGCGTCCCACAATCCGTGTTACCGCCTCCTGCCCTCCCGGGGATACCCGCCTGCGCGCCGCATGATGGCGGTCACGGCCGATCGAGGCATCGATCACCGTAAGCTCCGGAGGCACTGTGCCTTCAACAATCGCGGCATACAGGCGGGATACGTTCTTCTCACGCATATCCTCATCCAGCACAAGCTGGGCGTATTCGTTCTTCGCATACAGCACAGGTCCGGTAGTATCCTTGTCCAGCCGGTGGATATGGCGGACGGCAATCCCTCCGCCGGAGGCCGCATAATGCGCGGCTACGAGATGATCCAGCGTCACTTCCGTGCTGCTTCCGTCCGGATGAACCGCCAGACCCGCAGGCTTGTGGACCACAAGGCAGAAGTCGTCCTCGAACAGCACCTCAGCCGTAGCCTCCTGCCATACCGGCTCTATTCCGGCTTCCCGGTGAGGGAATAGGGCCAGCCGCAGCCGGTCGCCCCGCCACTGGATGCCGTTCTCGCGGCGCAGCCGGGCGTGCAGCTTCGCTGGCATCCCGGCTACGCCCAGCAGCCAGGCATCGATGGCGGCCTGCTTGTCGGCAGCCGCTGTAATGATCCGGCCAGGCATGGCTTCCAGCCATTCTCCGCGCCGGGTCCACTTGCCGCCGCCCGCGAAGGGGCCGCTGGCGCCATCACTTCCGTCTTGGATCTCGCCGCCGCCATGCTGGCCGGACAGCTCCTCCGGTCCAGCCGTCATAGCGATTTCAGGGCCTGGTAATGGCCCGCAATCGTATCGTCAATATCCTGCTCGCTGTGCGCAGCAGATACGAACATTCCCTCGAACTGGGACGGCGGAACGCTGATGCCCTGATCCAGCATTTTGCCGAAATAACGCTTGAACAGCTCCAGGTTACTGGTCTTGGCCGTCTCGAAGTTAATGACCGGCTCCTCCGTGAAGAACGGACATACCATCGAGCCCACGCGGTTAATCGTCAGCGGAATTCCCGTCTCCTGCGCATTGCGCTTAAGTCCGGCTTCCAGTCTCGCGCCAAGCGACTCCAGACGGGTGTAGACCTCAGGGGTCAGCAGTGCAAGCGTGCTGTAGCCCGCCGCCATCGCCAGCGGATTCCCGCTGAGTGTGCCCGCCTGATAGATCGGACCGGACGGGGCGATCTGCTCCATAATCTCTCTTTTGCCGCCGTAAGCCCCTACAGGCAGACCGCCGCCGATCACCTTGCCGAAGCAGGTCAGATCCGGGTCCATCCCGAACAGCCCCTGCGCACATCCCCGGTCCACACGGAAGCCGGTCATCACCTCGTCAAAAATCAGCAAAGCCCCGTACCCTGTCGTCACCTTGCGGAGACCCTCCAGGAAGCCCGGAAGCGGAGGCACCACGCCCATATTTCCGGCGATCGGCTCAACGATGATAGCGGCAATTTCGTTGCCGTAACGCTCAAACGCGATTTTGACCCCGTCCAGGTCATTATAAGGTACCGTGATCGTATTCACGGCCACACCTTCCGGCACGCCCGGACTATCCGGCAGCCCCAAGGTCGCCACCCCGGAACCGGCCTTAATCAGCAGGCTGTCGGCATGGCCGTGATAGGAGCCTTCGAATTTGAGGATTTTGCTGCGTCCGGTATAGCCGCGGGCCAGTCTGATCGCGCTCATTGTCGCTTCCGTTCCCGAGTTCACCATGCGGACAATGTCCACCGAGGCTACGCGTTCTACCACGGTTTTGGCCATTGCGGTCTCAAGCAGGGTCGGCGCGCCGAAGCTTGTCCCTCTGGCCGCAGTCTCCTGCAGCGCCTTCACCACCTCAGGATGGGCATGTCCCATAATCAGCGGTCCCCACGAGCAGACGTAGTCAATGAAGCTGTTGCCGTCAATATCGTAGATCCGTGAGCCTTCGCCCCTCTCCACATAGACCGGGGTCAATCCTACAGATTTGAATGCCCGGACTGGGCTGTTCACCCCGCCGGGAATATATTGTTTTGCCTCTTCAAAAGCCATGCGGGAAGCCTCTTCCCGGCGGTTCAACGGCATATTGCCCATGCTTGTTCCCTCCAGTTCCTGATCCTAGCCGCGCAGCCAACGGGCTGCGTCCTTGGCGAAATAGGTAATAATTATATCTGCTCCGGCGCGCTTCATGCCGGTCAGCATCTCCAGCACAACCGCCTGCTCATCGATCCAGCCCTGCTGCGCAGCCGCCTTGACCATCGAGTACTCCCCGCTGACGTTGTAGGCTACAAGCGGCAGATCGAACTGGTCGCGGATGGTGCGGATGACATCCAGATAAGCCAGCGCAGGCTTCACCATCAGCATGTCCGCGCCTTCCAGCACATCGGAATCCGCTTCGCGAACGGCTTCCCGCAGGTTGGCCGGGTCCATCTGATACGTCTTGCGGTTGCCGAACTGGGGAGCGGAATCCGCTGCTTCGCGGAACGGGCCGTAGAAGGCGGAGGCGTATTTTACCGAATAGGACATAATCGGCACCTGCTCGAAGCCATTCGCATCGAGTCCGGCACGGATCGCCTGCACGAATCCGTCCATCATGTTGGACGGCGCGATAATATCCGCCCCTGCCCGGGCCTGCGAGACCGCCGTGCGGGTCAGCAGCTCAAGCGAAGCATCGTTGATTACATCCCCGTGCACCACACCGTCCACCGTATGGGTATGCACCATGCCGCAGTGGCCGTGGTCGGTGAATTCACACAGGCAGGTATCGGCGACAACCAGTAGGTCGGGATACCATTTTTTGATCAGACGCGTGGCTTCCTGCACAATGCCATCGTCTGCGAAGCCGGACGAGCCAACCGCATCCTTCGTCTCGGGAATACCGAACAGCAGTACCGCCGGAATGCCGAGGGAAGCAATCTCATCCACCTCCGCCTTCAGCGTATCCAGCGAGAAATGATAGACGCCGGGCATGGAGCTGATCTCATTCTTCACACCTGTTCCATAGGTTACAAAAATCGGCTGGATGAAATCCAGCACATTCAGAACGGTCTCGCGCACCATGCCGCGAATACCGGCCGACCCGCGCAAACGGCGGTGTCTGGTTATTGGAAAGCTCATTTGATGTATCCTCCTGTTCAGTAAGTATATAATCACATCTATTCGTCTTAAGCAGTATTGAGATGTTAAAGTTATCGCTGCCAGTAGGCCAGACCCGTTTGCAATGCTCAAAGACAATGCTGACAGATCCGGCAGGAACAGGCTATCTCAGCCTCGTCGATTCATTCCAGCGGCATAGCTCCTGCATCAGTCCTTCGATGGTGGCTTCTTCCGGGAGCAGTCCCGGAGTGAGGCCCGCTTCGACTGCGGTCTGCTCGGTAACCGGGCCGATGCAGGCAATCTTGACGCCCGCCAGCAACTCCAGCGGATCTTCCAGGCCCATTCTCTTCAGAATGCCGAGGAAATTGCGCACCGTGGACGAGCTGGTGAAGGTTACCGCATGGATGCGCTTCTCCTCCAGCAGCTTCACCAGCTCAATATCATCCTCCCCGGTGACAATCGTCTCATACGTATCCACCTCGGTCACTTCCAGCCCCAGTTCCCCGAGCTTCGCCGGCAGCCACTCACGCGCCAGGTCGCCGCGCGGAAGCAGCACCTTCTGCCCGGACTTAAGCTCGGGGCCGAAGGTTTCGATCAGCCCTTCCGCCTGAAAGCGTCCGGGCAGCTCCTCGGAGATCAGCCCGCGCTCTGCGAGCGCCGCAGCCGTCCCCGGTCCCACAGCGCACAGCCGCGCCCCGTGCAGGCTGCGGATATCCAGCTTCTGCTGCGTCAGATGACGCATGAAGAAGTCCACGCCGTTCGGACTGGTGAAGAACACCCAGTCGTACGCCGCAAGCCCGCCAAGAGCCGCAGCGATCTCCGCCTGCTTGCCCGCATCCCGCTGCATCACCGTCTCAATGACCGGGAACTCGTACGGCTCGCCGCCCAGCTCCTCGATCCGGTCCACCAGCTCACTTGCCTGCGCACGCGCCCGCGTCACTACAATGCGCTTGCCGAACAGCGGCAGCGCCTCCACCCACATCAGGTGCTCCCGCTGGAGCACAACATCACCGACCACAATAACCGCCGGCGGCTGAAAATCCGCTGCCGTAACCTTCGCCTCAATATCGGCCAGCGTGCCGGTCAGCGTCTCCTGATCCGCACGGGTTCCCCAGCGCACCAGCGCCACCGGAGTTTCCGGCGGACGTCCGTGCTTCATGAGCTGGGCGCTGATGTAGCCAATTTTGGCGACACCCATCAGGAATACCAGCGTGCCTGTCGCATTCGTTACTTTATCCCATTGAATGGAATGATCCAGCTTATCCGGGCTCTCATGGCCGGTAATAATCGACAGGGAAGACGATGCCTCCCGGTGGGTCACCGGAATACCGGCATACGCCGGGACGCTGATGGCCGAGGTAATGCCCGGCACAATCTCATAGTAGATGCCATTCCTGCGCAGCAGCTCCGCTTCTTCACCCACCCGGCCAAAAATCACGGGGTCCCCGCCCTTCAGACGCACCACCGTTTTGCCCTCCAATGCGAGATCTACCAGCAGCTGATTAATATCCTCCTGCTTCATCGTATGGCGGTCCGAAAGCTTGCCTACGTATATTTTCTCACCGCCGGGCTTCATCCATTTCAGCAGCCTTGGACTGGCCAGCCTGTCATAGACCAGCACATCGGCCTTCCGGATACACTCCAGCCCCTTGACTGTAATCAGCTTCGCATCCCCCGGACCTGCACCTACCAGATATACCTTCCCCGCCATCTCCGTCATCCCCTTATCCCTCTACACATGCGATTCTGGCCTGCATAAGCTTCTCCCCAACGCACACTATTCCCTGTCTAACCCTTACCCCTTATTCCCTTACATCTGCCAAAATCTTCTCCGCACCTCTGGCCACCAGCTTACGCGCGACCTCCGAACCCAGCTCCACCGGATCATTGCCGGTGCAGGTCTCCTTCAGAATGACTGTGCCGTCCGGTGTTCCGACCATTCCGGTTAACGTTATGGACGGACCTGCAGCTTCGCCTTCCGGCTCAAGGATCGCGTAAGCGCCGATCGGCACCTGACAGCCGCCGTTCAGGGCGCCCAGGAAGGTCCGCTCCGCTGTCACCGTGAGTGCCGTGCGCTCATCATTATACAGCGCCAGCAGCTTGCGCAGTTCCTCATCGTCCTCACGGCACTCAATACCGAGTGCTCCTTGGCCTACAGCGGGCAGGCAGACCTCAGGCGGCAAATATGCCGTAATCCGGTCCTGCCAGCCCATCCGCGACAGCCCCGCTGCTGCCAGCAGAATCGCGTCATATTCGCCGCTCTCCAGCTTCTTCAGCCGCGAATCAATATTGCCGCGTACCGGCTCAATAAGCAGATCCGGCCGGAGTGCAGCCAGCTGGCTGGAGCGCCGCAGACTGCTTGTGCCAACGCGCGCGCCTTGCGGCAGACCCTCCAGGCCCACTCCGCTATTAGAGATCAGAACGTCGCGCGGATCTTCACGCTTCGGCACCGCACCATTCATCAAGCCTTCCGGCAATTCGGAAGGCATATCCTTCATGCTATGTACTGCCATATCAATATCCTTTGCCAGCATCGCCTGTTCAATTTCCTTGACGAACAGACCTTTGCCGCCCACTTTGGACAGGGTCACATCGAGAATCCGGTCACCCTTGGTCACAATCTTATGCACCTCAAAAGTAAAATCAAACCCATGCTCTCCGCTAAGCCGCTCCAGATCGGCAATCACATGCCCCGTCTGCGTTAAAGCCAGCGCACTTTGTCTGCTGCCCACGATAATCTTCCGCATGCCCACTCCCCCTGTTCAAGTCACCTCTACCCGCCATACTCCCATGCTTGCTGAATTCAGTCGATTTCCGCTAAAAATGAGGGGCAGTTCTGCCCTTCATTTGGCCGTTCCAGCCACTTTGGCTGAAATGAGGGGCACTTTTGCCCTTCATTTGGCTGTTCCAGCCACTTTGGCTGAAATGAAGGGCACTTTTGCCCTTCATTTGGCTGTTCCAGCCACTTTGGCTGAAATGAAGGACACTTTTGCCCTTCATTTGGTCGCTCCAGCCACTTTGGCTGAAATGAGGGGCACTTTTGCCCTTCATTTGGCCGTTCCAACTAATTTGGCTGAAATGAGGGGCACTTTTGCCCTTCATTTGGCCGTTCCAGTTACTTTGGCTGAAATGAGGGGCACTTTTGCCCTTCATTTGGTCGCTCCAGCCACTTTGGCTGAAATGAGGGGCACTTTTGCCCTTCATTTATCGGTCTATGCTGCGTTGATCACCGCTAGATCTCCCGGTTACGCGCCACCCATGACTCGATCTCGTCCCGGGTCCATGGTATAAAGGTGCCCTGCCGAAGCTCATTCAACACATCCAGCTTCCCCAGCCGCCGTAAGAGCCGCGACCGGTTCTCTGCCTCTGGCTCCAGCTGCTTAATCGCTGTCCGCAGCTCATGCAAAAAATCCAGATACGGCTCGTATTCCTCGCCGAGCAGCCCCGCAATCTGCTGCGTAATCTCCGCAGCCGCAGACGGTCCCGCCCCGGAGGTCGAGACCGTAACCGTCAAGCGCCCGCGGCGGAGCACGCCGGGCGTAATGAACGTGCCCGCCTCCGCATGGCTGGCCACATTAACGGGCAGCCCCAGCTGCCGGGCTTCCGCGGCAACGACCTCGTTCACCGCCCTGTTATCGCTGGCGGCATAGACCAGAACCGCTCCCTGGAGATCCCCGGGAGCATAGGGCCGGCTGATCCATTGCAGCCGCCCCTCATCAGCCATCGCAGCCAGCGTCCCGCTGAGCGAGGGGCTGATCACCACCAGTTCCGCGCCCGCTTCCAGCAGCGGAGCCGCCTTGCGCGCAGCCACCGCCCCGCCGCCAACGATCACCACCCGCCGGCCTTCCACATCCAGCATAATCGGCAGATACTTTTTCATCCCGCTCACTCCAGCTCACCCCAGCGCTTCCAACTCGCTCTCATCCATCGTCCATCCCACTGGCAAGCTACTCTCCATCCCATTCACTCCAGCTCTCCCCAGTGCTTCCAACTCGCTCTCATCCATCGTCCATCCCACTGGCAAGCTACTCTCCATCCCGCTCACTCCAGCTCTCCCCAGCGCTTCCAACTCACTCTCATCCATCGTCCATCCCACTGGCAAGCTACTCTCCATCCCGCTCACTCCAGCGCTTCCAACTCACTCTCATCCATCGTCCATCCCACTTTACTCCCCGCCCCAGCCATGGAACTCCGACCAGGAATTCAGCAGGAAATTAAGAATAATGAAGCCGTAACCCGCAATCGCCCAGCGGGCCATGACTGTACCGCTTCGGCGGCCGGAGAACTTCAGCACAAGGTAGACGATGTAGACGCCCAGGCCCGTAAGTGTAGTCAGGACCTTCGTATCCTGAAAAAGCGGTATCCGTCCTTCCGCGACAATCGACAGTCCCGCCAGAATCAGCGAAGCCAGCAGCAGCGGAACTCCGGCCAGGATCGCCGTGTAGGAATATTTGTCCATCGTCTCCAGGCTGGGCAGCCTGCGGACGCGGTCATCCCACTTCTTATTCTTCAGCTTCGTATGCAGGAACAGATACATTATCGCAAATACTGTCCCCAGTGTCAGTGCGGCAAAGCTCAGATTCGCCAAAATGACATGCATCGCCAGCCACCCGTGCACCGCACTCCAGCTCTGCAGCGTATGATCCTCTGCCGTCAGCCATACCCGGTTCAGCAGAAATACGCTGAAGCCCGCCATGCTGAGCAGCAGCACCGTGAACTCACCACCGCGTGTATACGTCACGGCAAACGAGGTAACCACCATGCTGAAGGAGAACCAGAACAGGAAATCATAAGGTGTGAAAATTGGCAATCCGCCCTCCTGGGAGAAGCGGATCGCAAGGCCGGTCAGCTGAAGCAGGCCTACGACAGCAAGAAGCCCTGTGCCCAGCCGCTTTCCGCCCGGATTGCGCCGAAGGCAATCCGAGAAAACAAACAGCAGGCTCAGGGCATATAGCAGTAGAGCGGCATCATATATTCCGTTCAGCAGTAGCATGTTGCTCACCCGCCCAGCAGACCGGCTGGGGTAAGCACCGCTCCCGGCCCCCGGATCTCTCCGCCGGAGGGCCGTTCAGCAGAGCTGCGCTGATGGGGTTCAACACTTCCACCGGCCGGAGCTGCATCCAGCTGCTCCTGCAGAGCGAAGATTTGAGTGAAATACTCCAGTGCTTCATTGCCCTGCTTGCCGCCGGACATCTCCTTGATCACATTGATCGGATCATGCATCATCTGGTTGACGATGCTCTTGGTCAGCCGGCGGATCACCTTGCGCTGATGCTCATCCAGCTCAGGCAGCTTGTTGAACAGGCTATCCATCGTTTCTTCATATATTCCGTTGGACTTGTCCTGCAGTGCACGGATCACCGGTCTGACGCCAAGCGTCTTCAGCCATTGCTGGAAATCCGCCATCTCGCCTTCAATCATAACCTCGATCTTGGCGGCTTCACTGCGGCGCATCTCCAGATTGCTCTCCACAATGCCTTCCAGATCATCGATATCATAGAGGAATACATCCGGCACACTGGCAGCAGCAGGGTCAATATCGCGCGGCACAGCAATGTCGATCATGAACAGCGGCCGTGAAGGGCGGCGCTTCATGCCCTCGGCTACCTGGGCCGCCGTCAGCACATAGCCGTCTGCACCCGTAGAGCTGATCACAATATCCACTTCATCCAGAGACTTCAGCGCCTCTTCAATCGTGCTGGGCTTACCCGAGAATTTCTCGGCCAGCTCGATAGCACGGGACAAGGTACGGTTGGCGACAATCACTTCCGCCGCGCCGCTGCTGTACAGATGCTTCACCGTCAGCTCGCTCATTTTGCCGGCGCCGAGAATGAGCACTCTTTTGCCGGTGAACATGCCGAAGATCCGCTTCCCCAGCTCCACCGCCGCATAGCTGACCGACACCGCGCTCTCGCCAATCGAGGTCTCACTATGCGCACGCTTGCCGAGCGTCACCGCCTGCTTGAACAGCCGGTTGAACCAGGTTCCGGTAACCCCTTCCGCCTGAGCCGTCAGGAAGGCACTGCGCACCTGACCCAGAATCTGCGTCTCGCCAATCACCATGGAATCCAGACCGCAGGTGACACGCATCAGATGGGCAATCGCCTGCTCGTCTTCATATATATACATATGTTGCGTAAATACATCGCTTCTTACTCCGAACCACTGCTCCATGAAGCTGCGGATGAAATATCCGCACATATGAAGGCGGTCCACGACCACATAAATTTCCGTCCGGTTACAGGTGGCGACAACGACCCCTTCCAGAACGCTCTTCGTCTGCAGCAGCTGATGAAGCGCAGCAGGCAGATCCTTTTCGGCAAAAGCGAACTGTTCCCTCACCTCTACGGGAGCCGTACGGTAATTCAGGCCAACGACGACAATATGCATCGCTTGTTCACCATCCTAATCTATATTCATTGGTGTAGGCTCTGTTACTGCTTAGCAGCAAATATTAGTATCAATTTCACAAGATCTCAAATCGCTGTGTTAAGTATATCACATCAAAATACGGCTTTTAACAAAACCTTTGAACTATTTATGAATTGCAGATAATAATTATTATAAACAAGTGCGAAAGTTATGGAATATAACATATTGATGAAATATTGACACACTTTATTGCGGATGATAGCATATAACAAATGATCTGAGTTAAGTTTTATAACATATGTAGCAAAAATAATCTGATTATCCGTATCCAAGTTAGCATCACGTCAGTTATATCTCTTCAAACCTCTCTTGTATAAGCCCGTTAATCCGGAATGGGCGTATCTACAGGCAACCGTAAATTGCCCCAGGCTACAAGAGGCCAGCCCCCCTGCTGGATTAATCAGAGTGAGCTCACGGGCGAAACCGGGCTTTTCTCCGCTGATGTATCCTGCTCTGGGCTGCGCCTCCTTTAGCCTGGGGTTTTTGGCATCCATTATAATAGAAGGAGTGAGGGCAAATGAGTGCTTCCTACGCAAGCTTAAGTGAATCGATCCGTAAGGCTAGAAATGTGAGGATCTACAAGAACAAGGACACCGCCTATGACTTCAAGCTCTACCCCTTCGGAGAACGCGGTACGTACATCGCCCCCGAGCTGATCCGTGAAATCACTCACAATCTGGCGGATGCTGTAACGGAGCAGTTTCCCGATTTTGATTACATTGTCTCCCCTGAACCCGGCGGTCATACCTGGGGGATGCTGGCTGCCTATAAGCTGATGAAGCCGATGAATATTCTGCGGCTCAGCACGGAGCTGTATGAGAATTATGAGGTTAGTGTCAGACGCGAGACGGCGTATAATGAGAATTATATCTATTTTGACGGCTTCTCTGCCGGTGACCGCGTGCTGCTGCTGGATGATGTGATTAGTTCAGGTGCTACGATCCGCTGCATTGCTGCTCAGTTGTCCGTGATGGGCATAGTGCTCGTCGGTGTGCAGGCGATTCTGGCCAAAGGGGAGCATTACAGGCAGCTGGAAGCGGACATTGGAGTACCCGTCAGATTTTTGTCCCAGGTATGAGTTGTCAAAAAAATAGCAGGGGAGTGACAAGCCATGGCTTTTTATTACGAGCAGCCTTCAAGAACCTTCAGTGAGTTCCTGCTGGTACCCAGCCTGACCACCAAAGATTGCATTCCCGGAAATGTGGATCTTAGCACACCGGTCACCAAATTCCGCCGGGGAGAGACCCCGGCACTAACCATGAACCTCCCCGTGACTTCGGCGGTAATGCAGGCGGTATCCGACCACAACATGGCGATTGCGCTGGCGAAAAGCGGGGGCATCTCCTTCATCTACGGCTCCCAGTCCATCGGCCAACAGGTCGAAATGGTCCGCCGGGTCAAAAAGTTCAAAGCAGGATTCGTCCTCAGCGACTCCAACCTGCGCCCGGAAGATACGCTTCAGGATGTGCTGATGCTGAAGGCGCGCAGCGGCCACTCCACCATTGCGATCACAGACAACGGAGAACCGACAGGCAAGCTGATGGGCATCGTCACCAGCCGGGATTACCGCGAGAACCGCCTCCCGCCGGATTGTCCGATTACGGAGTTCATGACCCCGCTCGCTTCGCTGATCTACGCCGAAGAAGGCATCACGCTGACCGAAGCGAACGACATGATCTGGGACCACAAGCTGAACTGCCTGCCGATTGTAAATGCCGGCGGACATCTCGTCCATCTCGTCTTCCGCAAGGATTATGACAGCCACCAGGAGTATCCGCTGGAGCTGCATGACGGCAACAAGCAGCTGATTGTCGGCGCGGGTATCAACTCCAGGGATTACAAGGACCGTGTACCGGCGCTGGTCGAAGCCGGGGCAGATGTGCTGTGCATTGATTCCTCGGACGGTTACTCTGAGTGGCAGGCGGAGACCATCCATTATATTAAGGAGACTTTCGGGGAGAGCGTGAAGGTCGGCGCGGGCAATGTTGTTGACAAGGAAGGCTTCCTGTACCTCGTAGAGGCAGGAGCAGATTTCATCAAGGTCGGTATCGGCGGCGGCTCCATCTGCATCACCCGGGAGCAAAAGGGCATCGGCCGGGGCCAGGCCTCCTCTGTCATCGAAGTGGCGGCGGCCCGCCAGGAATATTACGAGCAAACCGGCATCTATGTCCCCATCTGCTCGGACGGCGGGATTGTCCATGATTATCATATTGTGCTGGCGCTGGCGATGGGCGCTGACTTCGTGATGCTTGGGCGCTATTTTGCCAGATTCGATGAGAGCCCCGGACGCAAGCTGCTGGTCGGCGGGAACTTCGTGAAGGAATATTGGGGCGAAGGCTCTAGCCGGGCCCGCAACTGGCAGCGTTATGACTTCGGCAATGCCGATAAGGAGAGCAAGCTGGAGTTCGAGGAAGGCGTGGATTCTTTCATTCCCTATGCGGGACGGCTTAAGGACAATCTCGATCTCAGCATCAGCAAAATCAAGTCCACCATGTGCAATTGCGGCTCGCTGACCATCCCGGAACTACAGCAGAAGGCCAAGATTACCCTGGTTTCCTCGACAACGATCTTTGAAGGAGGCACACATGATGTTATGCTTAAGGAAAAGGACAGATCATCCTCGTGATCACATCCTAATCCATAAGGAGCGTCAACCATGACCCAAATTACCAAAGTTCTGGTCAGCAAGGACCAGCTGCAGCAGCGAGTACAGGAATTGGGCGCTGAAATATCGCGTGACTATGAAGGCAAGGAACTGGTGCTTATCGGCATTCTTAAGGGCGGGGCCGTCTTCATGTCTGATCTGATGCGTGAGATCACCTTCCCGGTCGGCGTCGACTATATGTCGGTGTCCAGCTACGGGGCAAGCTCCACCTCCTCCGGAGTCATTACGATCAAGAAGGATATCGACATGGATATCCGCGGCAAGCATATCCTGCTGGTCGAAGATCTGATCGACACCGGCCTGACGCTTCAGCATTTGAAGGAGCTGTTCGCCCTGCGCGAGGCGGCAAGCGTGCGGATCTGCACTATCCTCAGCAAGCCTTCCCGCCGCCTCGTCGATGTTCCCATTGACTACAGCGGGATTGACATCCCGGACGAATTTGTCGTCGGCTATGGCCTAGATTACGCCGAGCAGTACCGCAATCTGCCGGAGGTCTGGATCGTAGAGACCGGGGACTAACAGGGTCAGATTTAAAAAGTTGGAGTGGGCGCGATGAGTGGGCTCTAACGGACCTGATAGACCCTATTCCCAGGAAAACGCCCCTTTTTGAGGTTTAACGGACGGAGTGGACCTTATCGTCTCTCTACGAGATGGTTAAGATTAGAAATTCCAAGAATAAGCTCCATGGGGTCCGTTACTTTGCCCAAGCGGAAGCTTTCATCTGGAATAAGCGCGCCTCCGTCCGTTACACCTTGCCAAACGCCGCAATGAACAACTCCCATCTTCATCTTTAAATCTGACGCTGTACTAGAACTAATAAGCAAGCAGAAGGGAGCGCCAATTACGGCGCTCCCTTTGTGCTGCAATATTACCTCAGGACCCAGAAACTCCTGCGTGCCCTTGCTTTTTGCTTTAACAATCCGCCTGTTCTGCCGCCCCGCATTTACAGCCCGCTCAGCAAATCAACATTCAGATAATTCGTATTTCCGAGTGCACTGTTATACCCGAGTTGAATAGTGTTCGAGCCTGCATTCAGCGGAATCGTGACGGATACCGTTCCGTAGGTGCTCCAGCTGGAGGTAGAATTGAATACCAGGTTGGAGGCTGTTACCACGCCGTTCACTTTCACGTAGCGTGAAGCACTGCCGGCCGCCGCCGCGTAGCGGAAGGTGACGGTTCTGGTTCCGGCCGTATTCTGGTTGACATAGAAATCAATGGAGGTGCCGCTTGTGTTCCATCCCCCGACATACCCTCTTCCGCTAAATCCGGCATTGGTGCTCTCATTGATCATCCCGCCTCCCCCAACCAGCGTCCGCACTGCGTTCTCCGCTTCATAAGCCCCGTTGCCCGCAATGTACCCGGTGTAGCCGTCGGCGGGAACGAGCTGCAGAATAGAAGCGCCCGCAGCGGCGGCCAGGCTCTGCACATAGGAGGAGCCTGTATTGCGCAGCCAGTCGCTGCCGATGATTCCATCGCTTACGCGGCGGTGATTCCAGGCCTGCGTTGCATTCTGCTGGAGAAAGTTCAGGTATTGCGGCTGTCCGCCCAGCGTACGGAGACGGTTCAGGTTGCGGGCGAAGACCATCTTGAAGCCCGCGGCATCATTCTCCCCTTCATACATCAGAGTCTGGGCTGATACCATTTTGTTAACGGCATACCCGGCTGCATTATTGGCATCCGTAAGGTAAGCAGCAGTTCCGGTAGCCTGATACAGGGACACAGCCGCCCCCAGGAACGTTCCGTAATTGTAAGTGAAGTCCCAATCCTTAACGATACCGCTGCCTGCACCTTCAATATGATCGTTGATATTGCTGCCGCCAACCAGGGTAGATTTGGTCCAGTTATAGATTTGAGTAGCCTTGGTCAGATAAGCAGGATCATTGTAGGCACTAGACAGCTTGACTGCGGTCATAACCATCGGGGCATTCGTGGCCATATTCTTCTGGGCGTTGGCCTGGCCCGGCACATGGGCGTCCCTTCTCCACCAGATCCCGCCGCCGTACGTGCTGTCCCATTCGCTGTAGATTTGGCCAAACAGGAAGCTGGCGCGGTTCAGATACTCCGTGGTTCCAGTCAGTTCATAGGCTCTTGCGCAGGCCAGCGCCCACCAGCCCAGGTCATCGTTGAACGGATTTGTCATCATATCCGGGTATTTGGCCTTGAATCCGGTGTAGATCTCATCGATCATCGTGCGGTAGACATTGCTGCCCGTGCGCTCGTAGGCATCCATTACGGTCTCCCAGAGCTGTGCCTCCCACCAGAAGTCGGTGTAGAGACCCCCGTTCGGCCCATGGGCATGTTCAGAATGAATCTGGTGATCGCTGTTGGTATAGAAGTATTTGGCGGAAGAATCATAGAATACTTGCACAAAAGAGTTCATTGCAGCATCAGCATTGGAGACGGTGAAAGCCTCTGCCGTACTTCCCGCACCGGGAGACGGTACAGACAGAGACAGGGACAACAGACAGAGAACTGCGGCCGTTCTTACTTTCTTCCAGGTGAACATTTCCAAATACCCCCTTCATTTATACATCCATTCCACAACCGTCAGGCGGCAGCCGGCTAATGGCTAAGCTTGGCTGCCCCCTCAAGCAGCATCAGACCGCTGAGCTGTACACTAAGCTGTACCGGCAATACGGGAACCTGCTCCCAAGAGGGTCCGCACAGCCCCAGCGTCCGGTCCAGCCCTTGCGCCCATAGCGTACGGGCATTGGCCCATATGACTTCACGGACCCGGTCATTTCCGGGGAAATGCTGCTCCAGCTGTACCAGATAGCGGATCAGAATTCCCTTGAACAATCCGGTGTCGTCAATCCCTTCATCCGGCAGCAGCAGCGAATCAGAATGGCATAAGCGGCCGATGCAGGCCTCAGCGGTCCGGCGGGCATCTGCGGCATAGCCGGAATCGCCGGTGACACGGCAGAGCTCTATCCCTGCTCCCACGAACACGCCCTGACAGTAAGTGAATTCCCAGTCGTAATCGATCTGCCCATCGCCCTGCCGGTTCATTCCATCCCATACGAACCCGGTGTCAGGGTCAACCAGATTGGCCTGGTTCCAGCGGTAAATCCGGATCGCCCAGTTCAGATCCTCTTCATGCCCAAGCAGCGAGTATAGGCGGGCGGCCAGAATAGCGGCCGGGGCATTCGCCGGCGTGTTCTTGTAATCCAGCTGATCTTTTTTCCAGGCCATGCCGCCCCCGCAGTGCCCATTCCAGGCCGTCTGAATATCCGCCCATAATTCAAGTACAGCATTCAGATATTCCGCTTCACCGGTAGCCTGATGCGCCCGCAGCAGCGCAAGGGCAGTCCATTCCATATCATCATAATAATTATGCTTGAACGTCCCGCCGTTATAGATTTTCAAGCTGCGGCTCAGGCCGCGGATGCGTTCGGCATATCCAGAATCCCGCGTCCGTTCGTAAGCATCGGTCAGAGCATCAATGACATGCGCCTGCCACCAGTAGTAGAAATTGTCGCCTGCCCTGCTGTATTCCCGCGGATACCACTGGTTCATAATTCCGCTGTCCGCATTATAGTAGTGCCGCCACAGGGAGTCCTGGAGCCAGTCTGCACGCGCTGCCCAGTCTTCTGCTGATGATGTCCCGTTGTAATGATCCATACGCCACCTCCTCCTATTCTAAAATGAGGTTCGAGTTTTCGGCTGCCCGGTCCCTGCAAGCACAGCCATCCGCTCCAGCAGCTTCAGGCCGCTCAGCTGGGTGCTCAATTGAACTACGCCTGAAGGCACCGCAGTCCAATCAGGTCCGAACAGAACCCGGTCTGCCGGCTTCCCCTGGTCCCACAGCATCTCTGCGTTACTGCGCAGGAAGGCCGCAGCGGCTCCGTCTTCCGGCACGGCTTGTGCCAGTTCTGCCGCATAGCGGACCAGAATGCCCTTGAAGAGACCGGCATCGCCGCCGCCCTCATCCGGGAGTATACCGGAATGCGGGCCAGCCAGCTCCTTGACCGCTGCGGCAAACGTGCGCCGGGCCTCCTCAAGATAGTCACGGCTCCCGGTAACCCGGTACAGCTCGATAGCCGCACCGATATAAACACCCTGATTGTACGTATATTTCCAATCCTTATCGATCCGGCCGTCACCGGTACGGTTCATCCCATCCCAGACGAAGCCCGTGTCCGGGTCCACCAGACGGGATTGCTGCCAGTTATAGAGCGCATGCGCCCACTCCAGGTCCTGCGGATCTCCAAAGGCCTGATACAGGCGGGCGGCAAGGATGGCAGCCGGTGCATTGGCCGGGGTGTTCTTGTAATCCAGCTGCGATTTCTGCCAGGCGATGCCGCCCCCCGAATGGCTGTTCCAGCCGGTTCTGATATCCGTCCAGAGGATAAGAACCGTCTCTTTGTACAGCTCATCTCCCGTTGCCTGATAAGCGCGAAGCCAGGCCAGGGCCATCCACTCCATGTCGTCGTACAGCTCATTGGGCCATACTCCGTCATTGCGGCGGAGCAGCCCCCCATGTAGAGCGGACAGTCGTTCGCGGTACTTAGCAGCCCCAGTCCGCAGCAGGCCGTCGACCAGCACATCCACGGCATGGGCCATCCACCAATAATGAAAGACTGTATTACATGCGCCTTCCGGACATGGTGTCTCAATGTCATACATTCCGATGTCTTCGTTCCAGAAGAATACATCCAGCGCTTCCTGCGCCGAGTCCGCCCGTTCCGCCCATTGTTCAAGCTCTATTTGCTTCATATGGTCTCTCTCCCCGTCTATAATTTGCCTCCCTTAGTTGGCTCAGCCTTTGATGCCGCTGAAGGCAATCCCCTGTACAAAATAACGCTGCAGCGCCAGGAACAGCACCAGTATCGGCAGAATCGCCACCAGCGCCCCGGCCATCATCGGCCCGTAATCCGTCTGAAAATTATAAGAAAAAGCCTGCAGGCCCATCTGAATCGTCGCCTTGTCCGGATCATTCAGCACGATCATCGGCCACAGGAAGCTGTTCCAGCCGGCCTGGAAGGTGAAGATGCTCAAGGTAGCCAGCGCCGGACGGGTAAGCGGCAGATAGATCCTCCAGAAAATTTTGAATTCCCCACAGCCCTCAATCCGGGCCATCTCCAGCATGTCAGTGGGGAGTGTAAGAAAAAATTGCCGCATAAAGAATACAGCGAAGCTCCCGGAAGCGCCGGGAAGAATAATGCCCCAGAAGGAGTTCATCAGCCCATTGCCGCCCCCGCCAAAAAGATCATTGCCTCCGGCAAACGGAATATGGCGCATCACATACACTGTCGGGATCATGGTCACAATGCCGGGAATCATCATTGCCGCCAGCAGCACGCGGAACACCGGCTTGTTCAGCCTGAATCTCAGCTTCGCAAAGGCATAGCCGCTAAGTGATCCGAAAAACAGGTTTGCCAGGACGCCCGACACGGCAAGCACGAGCGAATTCCAGAAGAATAAAGCAAACGGCACCGTTGAAAAGGCTTTGCGGTAATGCTCGAAGGTCAGATGCTTCGGAAACCACTGGATCGGCATCGCAAAAATCTCATCATCCGGCTTGAGTGAGGTTAGCAAACTCCAGTAGAATGGCAGAAACATAACAACCGCTATAAGGATACATACAATATAGAAAATGAGCTTGTAGAGGCCCTTCTTCAAGGCCGAACCCCCAGTAACACCCATCCTGCAAACCTCCTTTTTCCTGGACAAGCTGCCCCTAAATGATCGATTCCTCCGCTTTGGAGACCCGCATATTAATCAGCGAGAAAATAAGAATGGCTACAGCAAGCACAAAGGCCTGCGCCGAGGCATAGCCCATCTGCAGCTGATTGAAGCCCTGCTGATAGATTAGGTAGACCGGGGTCTTGGTCACATTGGCCGGACCGCCCTGCGTCAGTACAAAGGCCTGGTCAAACAGCTGCAGCGCACCGATAATCGCCATCGTGCTGACCAGAAAGGTAGTTGGCCGCAGCTGCGGCCAGGTGATGAAGCGGAAGCTGTCAAATGTATTCGCCCCGTCCAGCCGTGCCGATTCATAGAGATAATCCGGGACCCCCTGCAGACCGGCCAGATAAATAATCATATTGGAGCCGACGGATTGCCAGAGGGTGAGCATTACAATGGACAGCATCGCCGTACTTGTCTCGGACAGCCAGGCAGGACCGGTAATGCCCACATAGGACAGCAAGCCGTTCACCAGACCGAATTCCGGATGCAGCAGCCAGATCCATACGGTGGCCGCAGCTACAGCCGACGTCAGCGTGGGCAGATAATAGAAGGTGCGGAACAGCTTGACTCCCCGCCACGCCCTGCTCAGCAGCATGGACAGCAGGAGGGAAATGATAATATTCAGCGGAACAAAAATAATCGAGTAGAAGAACACATTCTTGAACGTCTTCCACAGCAGGCTGTCTTCAATCAGGCGGCGGTAGTTGTCCAGGCCGACCCAGTCATTCTGGCTAAGCACATCATAGTTGGTGAAGCTTAAATACAGGGCCATCACTACAGGTATAACTGTAAACACAGTGAACAGCAGCACCGTAGGCGTAATGAATACATAAGCCGTCCGGGCTTCGTGCCGTTCCACTTTTCTCATGGAAGCCATACAACTCCCCCTCTCATCATCCGGCAAGGCTCCATGGCAGCAGGGAGGCACCGCCTCCCCGCGGCATCAGGCTGGTTACTTAACAACCGCGTTATCCTTCAGCATCTTGTCGCCTTGTTCCTGAGCCTTTTTCAGCGTGTCTTCAATGCTCTGCTTGTTCTGCTGGTTCAGCTGAAGATTAGGCGCAAGCGCATCGGTCTCCATCACGGAATAGCCGGGATGAGTCGGGCGGATTTTGGCAAATTCCAGCGTATCCAGAAACGGCTTCCACTGCGGGTCATCCTGGAAAAACGGATCTTCCATCGAAGGCTTGAAGCCCGGAAGATTCAGACTGGTCTTGGCCCACATCAAGGCATTATCCTTGTTCGCGGTCCACCATTTAATGAATTCCCATGCCTCATCATGATGCTTGGAGCCCTCCGGAATCACGAGTCCGAAGCCGCCCATCACACTGCCCTTGTCGCCGTTCGGCCCGGCAGGAGGCGGTACAATGCCATATTCGAGATCTTTACCGTATTTGTTATAGGTACTGAGCATCCAGGGGCCGGAATAGAGCATGGCGACCTTGCCTGTAACGAAGGCATCCTGCCCTTCGCCAAGTCCCAGCTCAAAGCCAACCTTATACACCTTGTCTTTGTTCATCAGGCGGTCCCAGAATTCAAGCACCTGCTTGCCCTGCTCATTATTGAAATTGGTTTTGCCGTCCTCAGTAAGCATCTGGCCGCCTGCCTGCTGGAGATACATATTGAACAGGCCGAGGTCGCCCATGGAGAAGCCCGCCACCTCCAGCTTGTCGCCGTTCCACTTGGTCAGCTTGGCAGCAGCCTGCTCCAGTTCATCCCAGGTAGTCGGAGGCTGAAGCCCTGCTTCATCCAGCAGCTTCTTATTGTAGAATAATGCCCGTGCATCAACGGTCAGCGGAAGCCCGTATAATTTATCGTTATAGGAGAGCTCGGTCAATGACTCGCTGTAGAAATCATCCTTGGAAATGCCGTCACGCGTTAAGTACTCATCCACCGGATGCAGCACGTTCTTGGGAGCATACAGCGAGGTCCGCCAGCGGTCCCAGAACAGCACATCAGGTGCACCGCCATTGGTGGCCGCCGTCAGGAATTTGGTAATCATATCCTGCTGCAGCACATATTTTACATGAATTTTGTCCTGTGATTTGTTGAAGGCATCCACCATGGTCTCGAACTGCTTCTGGCCTTCACCGCCCCAATCGCCCCAGAACGTCAGCTCCGTCTTCTTGCCGCTGCTGCCGCTTCCGGCTTTGCCGTCATTCGCAGGGCTTTCTTTTGCCGAATTACCGCTGCAGCCTGCCGCCAAGGCAGCGACCATCATCACCGAGAGTACCGTAACCCATCCTTTTTTCATTATTACATCCCCTTCATTTGTATTTGTCTGTTATTAGAGCCCGGGCTGCTCAGCCTCTACTCACCTCAATTCCGCAGCGCATAAGCAGCAGCTCGCAGAACATCATATTGGCCCAGGAAAACCAGGGTCTGGTATACTCTTCCGGATGATCCGCATGAAAAGCCTCATGCATCAATCCGGTTCCGGCATCCGTCTGTTGCAGCAGCTCAAGCATTGCCTCCTGCTCCTCCCTCTTCCCGGAGGTCATTCCCTGAACCGCCAAGGCGATAGGCCATATATAATGCGGAGGGGTATGGGGACTGCCAATACCCGCTGCCGCCTTGCCTTCATAGAAATAGGGGTTGGTCCGGCTTAGAATAAGCTTGCGGGTGTTGAGATACACCGGATCCTCCGCAGATGTATAGCCAAGGTAAGGAATAGACAGCAGGCTGGGCACATTGGCGTCATCCATAAGGTTCACGCCTCCCAGGCCGTCGGTCTCATAGGCGTAGACAAGACCATATTCAGGGTGCTCCACAATGCCATGCCGCCGGATTCCCCCGTCAATCTGCTCAGCCAGATCTTCCGCCGCCTGTGCAAGCTCCGGGTTGCCAAGCACATCGGATGCGATTTCGCTGACGTACCGCAGGACAACGACAGCGAACATATTGGCAGGCACCAGGTAACCGTATTCGCAGGCATCATCGCTTGGACGAAAGCCTGACCAGGTCATTCCGGTATAGGCGGTTACAGAGCCTTTGCCGTCGCGGACAAGCGTATCGGTTGGCATACAGTTCACGCGTTCAAAAACATAATCGGAACCGCTCTCATGACTCTGCTCCCTGATCCACAATTGAATAATCTGCCACACTCCGGCTTCAAACGCTGAATTGAACTGCGTGACCCGCCCGGTGTTTTTCCATAGCAGATAGCTAAGCTGAATGGGATAGCAGAGGGAATCGATTTCGTATTTCCGTTCCCAAATCCATGGACTCATCGCCGTTTTGTCTTCCTGGTGACCCCGTCCATCCGCTTCCCGGTTGAACGCATTCGCATAGGGATCAATGGCAATATAGGCAAATTGCTGTGCGATAAGCCCTTCAATCATGCCGGCAATTTCTTCATCTTCGGAGGCGGGGATCAGGAAGGGACGGACTTGTGCGGTGGAATCCCGCAGCCACATAGCCGGTATATCACCGGTAATGACAAAGGTTGTTCCATCCGGGTTGCGCTGTATCGTTGTGTTCCAGGTATTGAGCATGCACTGTTCAAACATATCTGCCAGGTGCGGATGGCTGGGCAGTTTTTGACGTACACGGCCAGCCAGCTCCCGCAGGGAATCAGGTGTTTCCTTCATCGCTTTCAATCGGAATGACCTCCTCTGTAATGAATGAAGCGCTTTCACAAATGAGTATATTGGTATGTAAATGATATGTCAATATGTATTTTTAGATAATAATATATTAACATATGAAATACACTGATATTGACTAGACTAGGCTAACTTGCAAGCTTAATCTTCCGGCCGGAAACGGATCACATTGGACACAGCAAAAAAACCCATCCGGCGGAATGTCCGGCGGAATGGGTCTTTAGATTACAGCAGCTAGTTGTGACGGACAGGGCCGGTCGAATTCCCGGGCACCAGCTCAGCTTCCAGCATCACCTTATGGGGAACGGCCTCACCGTTCATAATACGCAGTACATTCTCCAGGGCAATCCGGCCCATCTCCTCTTCATTCTGCCGCATATGGGTGAAGGCATACCCGCCTCCCAGATGGGTCGGCGGACTGTCGAAGCATATAATGGAGATATCCTCAGGTATGCGCAGCCCCAGACGTTCCACCGCAGTCTTCGCGAGCAGCGCGATATTGTATTCTATGGCAAATAACGCCGTGACGGACGGATGGCTCTGCAGATGGGTGACCAGCCGCGAGATGTCCCGTTCAATATTATCCGCATTAAAAAACTTAGGCAGCGTCGAGGTCAAATCGCTGACCCACAGCTCCTTGTCAACCATGACCCCCCGCTGCGCATGGGCCTGAATGAAGCCCTCAATCCGGTCCTCCACCGCAGTGGTGTCCACGGGAGGCGGAGACAGAAACGAAATATGTGTATGCCCGAGGTCAAATAAATACTCCGTCGCTTCAAGGGCCGCCTGCAGATTATCGGTGCTGATGGAGGCCGCAGCTACTCCTTTTAGATGTCTGTCTACCAGCACGAGCGGAAAACGCCCGATGACCAGCTTCAGAATTTCCGCATTGAAATACTCGCCCTGGGCCGGGAAAATAATCAGACCGTCCACACCCAGATTCAGCAGCTTCTGGATCGCCTGCTCTTCATTCTCCGGAATCCCGAAGGTTCTCCGCAGCACCAGAAAACAGTCATTATCGCGCGAAGCCTGCTCCATCCCGTAGATCAGCCCCGTCCCGTAGCTGTTGCCGAAGTCGGTGATGATCAGGCCGATTGTTTTCTCATCGGCACGAATATTCAACGCAGCCGGGGCTGTGAGGTTCATCCCCGGGTCAGACTGCTCAGCGGAAGCATCTGTTACGAACGAGCCGCGGCCGGGCTTGCGGACAATCAGCCGTTCGGCGGCCAGCATCTCAAGTGCTTTTTTGCTGGTTATGCGGCTGACACTATAGGTCTCAGCCAGCTCTTTCTCGGAAGGAACCCGCTCGCCGGGTTTATAAGCCTCTGTAAGGATACTCTCCTTCACTTCATCAAAGATCTTCTCATACATCGGCTTGGAAGAGGTTGTTTCAGCCATAACGTTCCTGGTCCCCTGACGTTCATTTTTCGGTATCATACATAATAATATATCATGATATATTGAATTTGTCGATCCGGGTCACCAGAACTTGTCTACCAATAACTCCGCCACTCTCTAAGCACCCGTATCAGGGCCTCACAGTAGAAATAATCCCCCCAGAGGGTGCACTCGTCGATTCCCCAGCCCCGCGGTTTATTATAGACACCATGCAGCAGAATACCGTTGGAATGCAAATGGTCCTTCGTCGTATACCCTTCTGCGAGTGCGGCCAGCATCTCCAGAGCAGCTTTCCTGTACCCGGCTGCACCCGGATCATCAGCCGGTAATTGCCGGCAGAGCTCCAGCAGCCCGCAGACGGCAATAGCAGCAGCCGAGCTGTCCTTCTCCTGGCCGTCGCCGTCCGTAAATATCAGATCCCAATACACAATGCCGTCCGCCGGAAGTTTGGCCAGGAAATAGTCGGCCAGCTGCCTGGAGGCATCAAGCAGCGATGAATCGCCTGTATGGGCGTAGGCAAGCGCGAAACCGTAGATGCCCCAGGCCTGACCTCTCGCCCAACAGGAATCATCGGCATACCCCTGATGAGTGTTGCCGTACAGCGGGTTGCCCGTTTCCGCGTCCATATAATAGGTGTGATAGGAGGTATGGTCGGGGCGGACCAGATACCGGGCCGATTGCCGGGCATGTCTGTGGGCTATGGATGCCAGGGCGCTGTCCCCGGTCTCTTCAGCAGCCCAGTGGAGCAGCGGAAGATTCAGCAGGCAGTCGATAATCATCCGGCCGCGCTGCGCCGGGTCATTCAGATCTCCCCAGGCCTGGATGATTCCAGCCTCCGGAAAGTAACGGTCCGCCAGCAGTCCGGCCGCTTCCAGCGCCATCTCCCGCGCCGCCGGATTGCCGGTAATCCGGTAGGCGGCAACCGCCGAGAGGCTGTACAGAAAACCCAGATCATGCGTATCCACCGCGATCCGCTCCTCCACCCGCCGCCGGAAGCTGTCCAGCTGCTCTTCTGCCGCTTCCCGGTACCTGCTGTCTCCGGTCCATTCATACGCCAGCCAGACCATGCCGGTCCAGAAGCTGGCCGTCCAGTCCGTATTCTCTATTGCAGGATAGACCAGATCTTGGCTGGCCGGCGCCGGAAACAGACCTGTATATACGGGCAGGTTCTGCTCAATTTTACCCATCGCATACTTCAGGGCCTGTTCGAAGAACAGCCGCTCATCCTCCTTGAGTTCACGCAGCGCTTTATGCATGGCCTTCCAGCCTCCTTTTTAAGCGGAGTGTAAGTCCGATTGTCTGCCGGCCGCCGGTCAGATTGAATCTGAGGAAGGCTAGCTTGTCCTTGATCAGCTTAACTTCAGCCCCGCCTGAACAAGCGCTGACTTCATAGCCCGCCAGATCATCCCAGTATACTAACCCGAACGGAACAGCGATGCTGCTCCCAATCTCATATTCAAGTTCAATCACCGCATCCGTCTTCAGATACTTCGTCACGAACACCGGCGGAACAGCTTCTGTGAAATCATCGTTCATATTCAGCTTCCCGATGTAATTGCGCAGCAGACGGGGCCTGCATTCTCCCTCCACGAAGGACAGCTGGCACTCTTTATCATAGTACAGGAAGGTTTCCGGCCAAGGGCCGAAGCCTACTCCGCCCAGAGTCATGGTGTATTCGTTAACCTCCGGCCGTACCGGATAATCATGGGTCAGCATATAGGATGCTGCCGTATATTCATTCTGCTCTTTGTACAGGCGCACAGCATGAGGTAAAGTCGTTAAGGTAATAGGATAGCCGGTAATATATTTGAA
The DNA here is from genome assembly GCF_038002245.1 of Paenibacillus sp. FSL R7-0128. Classification (NCBI taxonomy): domain Bacteria; kingdom Bacillati; phylum Bacillota; class Bacilli; order Caryophanales; family Paenibacillaceae; genus Paenibacillus; species Paenibacillus sp. FSL R7-0128. Next base: position 6,020,841 of record NZ_JBBOCD010000001.1, read on the forward strand.
AAAGAGATCCAGCATTCCCGCGCATTCCCCGACATGGGAAGCCGGGAATACAGTGAACCGGTCAGTGAACTCCATCTCATGGCCTTCCTGCTGCTGGAGGAAAAACACCTGCCCGTTATGATCCGTATTGAACAAATATTCATCGAACAGATGCTTCCAGTAGTCGATATTCTCTCCCGTACACAGACCGGCGCGCAGCACATCGTTGGGGTCCGTGGAATAGATGACCGGGCTGCCGGTATGGTAGGTGGCGTGCAGGTCACGGGCGGTCCATTCACAGGCCACCACCTGGCCCCGGCCGGAATGCGGCACCTTGAAGCTCCCGCTGTCCACATACCATGACCCCCAGGGAATGCCCTTATGGGTGATGCCATCCCACCAGAACTGCTCAAAGCAATATCCCCACATGCCCTCAAAATCCAGCTCCTCCAGCACTTCAATCACTTCATTGTAAATCTTCCCCCTTGCGGCCACCTTGGTGGTGGCCCATGGGAATGCCTCCTGAAGCAGCGACCAATCCTCTTCCAGCCGCTGCTTCAGGACCTCCTTGGAGGAGCCGGCCTCCTCCTCAAAGAAAGGACATTGCAGGATGACATCATCGCCGAAGGCGATATGCCATTCCCCGATCCGCTCCCGCAGAACCGGAATCGAGCCCCGGTTGACAATCCAGGTTACGGGAATGCGGTATTTATGCGCAAGCTCCGCCGTCAGCTCAATCCCGTCAAGGGCGACACCCTTGCCCCAGTCTGCATCATAATGGGCAGCGTAGCTGACGAAGGTATATATAAGTCGTTCCGGTTTCAACACAATCCCTCCAGGTATTCATAATTTGTTCCTGCCGGACCCTGAGGTGCGCGGCCTCTCCGCTGCTGCCTAGTTATCTTCATACTCCCCCGGAAACCGGAGGGTTACAGCGGTAAGCTTGTAAGGCTCACTCTCCAGCTCCATTACGGCCTTGTCCCCATAGTGCAGGCGCAGCCGGGTGTAGACATTCCGCAGAGCATAGCCGCCATTCTCCTGCCCGGCTGCTGAGACAAGTCCGGCTTCTACCCGCTCCTTGTCGAAGCCCTCCCCATTGTCCTCCACCTTACAAACGAGGAAGGCCCCTTCCCGGTACACGCGGATGTTAATCCGTCCGGTATAGTCCTCACTTTGGAATCCATGGAGAATCGAGTTCTCCACCAGGGGCTGGAGCAGGATTTTTAGCAGCGGCTGCTCTTCCAGCCCTTCCTCCACTGCAATCTCATAGGTGAACAGCTCCTCGTAGCACTGCTGCTGCAGGCTTAAGTAACGGGTGACATGATCTACCTCCTTGGCTACGGTTGTCAGATCACGGCCGTTATTAAGCCCAAGCCGGAACAGCTGGGACAGGGAGACAATCATCTCCTTCACATCCTCCTGCTTGCGGGATTCCGATTTCCAGAGAATCGTATTCAAGGTATTGTAGAGAAAATGAGGATCAATCTGCGCCTGCAGCGCCTTGACCTCAGAGACGCGCTTCTGCTTCTCCGCCTCGGTGACGTTTTGGATGAGCTGCTCAATTTTGACCAGCATGATGTTGAAGCGTTCGCCCACCTGTGCCACCTCATCCCTGTAATCGCTGGAGAAGCGCACGGAGAGATCGTTGTCACCGGCTCTGGACATCAGACGCTGCAGCCGGTAGAGAGGCCGGATCAGCAGGCCGGTAATCCACTTCGACAGAATCAGCGCCAGCGGAATGAGCGCGAGAACGATAATAAGCGTGGCCCACCACATATAGCGGATATCCTTCAGCAGCACAGCCTTAGGCTGGAAGTAGAAGATCATCCAATTATCCGGAAAGGTCACCTTGGCCCAATTGACCAGATATTCCTTCCCTTCGAACCTGTATTCAAAATGATTGCGCCCCGCGTTAACCTCGCGCTGGAAGGCCGCTTCCCGCATCGGGGCCACGAAGCGGGAATGCTCATCCATCACCGGATTACCCGCTGCGTCAATGACTGCAATGCTTCCGCTGTCGCCGACCACATTCGTCTCGGCATATTCTTTGATGGCAGACTCCCGCACATTGACGACCACCTGCACATCGGTTCCCCGATAAGCGGAGATCGGCTCGATCAGCAGGCTGAGGACACTGCCGCTGTTCTCGAACAGCTCGTCACGATGGGCAGGAATCCATAGCGGCAGCGTCTTCTCCTGCATAATCCGGCTTAGCGGAGTGTCCGCGAAATCCAGATTCGTCCGCTTCGCCCCGGTGACGGAATAGAATTCACCGATGGGCGTGGACACAAGCACCGAATCAATGGATGGCTCGATCAGCTGCATCTGGACCAGGGGCACCTGCAGCGCATTGTTCAGCGCAAAATAAGAGTAGTAGCTGGCTTCTGTTCCCGGCGAGGCGCGGAGAACATCCTCGAAGGGCGGACTCATCATAAAGGTCAGGACCGACAGCCGGACCTTGCGCAGCTTCTCCTCCAGCGCCTGGGCCGATTTGCCGATCATCATCTGGCTGAGCTCTGCCGTCTTTCGCTCCAGAAGCCGTGAAGCCAGGTATTGCGAGGAGACGCCTGTAACCCATATTGCCAGAATCACGATGGACACAATACCGATCCAGAGCCTGGTCTTGAAGGTGGAATTGTGCAGGAATGTCCGCAGAACAGGCTTTCTCATCCGTTGCCCTGTCTGGGCCCATAGGCCGCCCGGAATTCCGTGGGCGTCATGCCAGTCGTTTTCTTGAATACATCGCTGAAATAGGAGCGCTCCTCATAGCCGAGGTTTTCGGCAATTTCGGCAATGGGCCGGTCGCCGGCCAGCAGCAGCTTGGCCTGTTCCATCTTCTCCTGGATGACGAAAGCGCCAACGGAGAGCCCGGTCACCTTCTTGAACAGGTTGGAGAAATAGCTGGTGCTCAGGTGAACATGGGCAGCATAGTCGCCGACCATCAAATTGAGATGCAGATGCTCACGCATGTAACGGATAACCGCCTGAATCGTCTCCTGGGCGCTGTATTGCAGCCGGGACTGGACCTGCACACAGCTCAGCTTGCACAGCTGCTTCAGCGATTCGCGCAGATCGTTCAGCACCGCGCGGGGCGAGGTCAACACCTTCATTAACTCGGGCAGCTCCGGACTCTCGGCCAGTTCAGGCACCGCATTGCGGATCAGAGCGGCAAGCTCTACACAGAGCGCCTTCGCACTATCCGGCGAAGGCAGGGCCTCTGTCTTCCCGGCAGTCTCCAGCAGCGCCAGCAGCGACTTCTCAGCCTGCCCGGCATTGCCGGAGCGCAGCGCATAGACCAGCTCCTTCTCCAGATCGGCATCAGGACGCGGAAGCACCTCGGGGCGCTGCGTGATATGCTCCCAGAAGAACACACTGTTGCCCCCGGTATAGAACGTGTAGGTTAGTGCTTCTACTGCCTGCTGATAGGCAACGGGAAGCTCATCCAGCTCCTGAACCGTCCGGCTTACGCCTGCCGAGACCGTGCATTTGGAGTAACGCTCGGCGTTCTCCCGGCATTCCTCGGCGATTCCCAGCGCGCTGGCCCCATTCCCTGTGTTGACAATGAGCACGAAGCGGTGAACCGATTCGCGGAACAGGGTTCCCTTGGCCACCCGGAGTACAGTCTCCTCTACGATGTTCTGCACGGCAAACCGCAGCAGCTCCGCATCATTGACCGGAATCTCCTCGCTCTTCTGTACGAAATGGTCAATCTCCAGCACCACGACGGCGAGCGGAGAGGACTGCATATCCATCTGCAGAAATTCCCAGCGCCTGCGCAGCGTCTCCGGTTGGGCCGAGAAGCGGACCAGCAGGCTGAGGTATTCCTGGCGCAATAACGGCATGCTCTCCCGCAGCTTCTGCTGCATGTCGCTCAGCTCCTCGCTGTGCTGCCGCTCTCTCTCCAGCTCCTCCACAGCCTTCTTCACCACTTCGGCCAGCTGCTTCGGGGTGAAGGGCTTGAGGATATAATCGAAGGCGCCCAGACGAAGCGCTTCCTGCGCATGATCGAAATCGGAATAGCCGCTGATGAAGATAAATTTGGCCTGCGGGAGCTGCGGCCGCAGCTCCCGCATCATCTCAATGCCGCTCAGTCTGGGCATACGGATATCCGTCACAATGATATCGGGCAGCTTCTTCTTAACGAGCGCCAGACCTCCCTCGCCGCTGGATGCCGTGCCCACGATGTCTATCCCCAGTTCGCTCCAGTCCATATCCCGGGAGATCCCGTTCACGACAGCGCGGATATCATCAATTACGACCATGGTATATGTCCGCTTGATAATAGGTGCCTCCTCCTTCAAAAGCCTCCTCCAGACGGAGGAGGCGGAACCGGTTATTGTTGTTCCAGGTAACGCGCGTAAGCCGTATTATAGATTTCCAATACTTCATCCAGCTTAAGCTGCTTAAGCTGCTGAACGAAGGCGTCATAGCTGCTTTCCACTGCCTCTCCGCCCATGAACCACTTCTGTGAAGTCTCCATCACATAGGTTTCAATCGGCGGGAACAGCTCCTTAATCTTCTTGTCTTCATCCAGGGTGAAGTTCAGCTGCGGCACCTGGTACTCAGGGGCGAAGTAGTTATTGTCCACATACATTTTCACGCCTTCCAGTGCAATCTTATTCGTCCATTGCTCTTCGTAGGCGAAATCCTGATGTCCGCCGATGATTAACTGGGCACCGGTAGTCTTGATCAGATAATCGACTACAGCGGGCTCATTCAATACCTTCTCGGTGAATACCGGCTTGCCGTCCACCATCGTGTACGTTTCACCTTCGATTCCAAAGTTATGCAGACGGCGCCCTTCTTCAGTCCACCAGAAGTCCATATAGCGCAGTACAGCCGCCGGGTCCTTGGCGTTCGCAGAAATCGCCCACCCGGCATTGTTGCCCAGCGGATTGCGCTTGGTTACTTCAAATACCTTGCCGGAGATGCTGGCCGGAGGTGCAATTGGACGCAGCGAGAAATCAGGCAGAGTCGGCTGAAGCTTGTTATTGTAATTGGCGGTGCTGGCGAACCAGTCATGTACAGAACCGCCGGTATCATTCGCAAAGAGAATATCACGTGCGGTATTGCCGCGGGTGAAGATCTCCTTATCAATCAGCCCTTCCTTGTACCACTTGGCTGTCTCCGTTGCAGCCGTCTTATACTCCGGCTCGTTCGGCCCGTATACGATCTTGCCGTCCTTCAGCTTGAAAGACAGCGAGGCATCCCACAGCGGAAACAGGGAAGCGAAGCCGGAAGTGGCATTACGGGAGAAGAAAGGCACCTCATCCTTCTTGCCGTTTCCGTTAGGGTCTTGTTCACGGAACGCCTTCAGCACCTCATAGTACTCCTGAACCGTTGCCGGAGCCTTCAGTCCCAGCTTGTCGAGCCAATCCTGACGGATATACCAGCCCTCCTGGGCTTCCCCGTCAGACACGAACGGCACGACATAAATTTTGCCGTCTGAGGCAGTGATAGCACTCTTAATCGCCTTGTTCTCGTCCAGGAACGCCTTGAAATTCGGAGCATTCTCGGCCAGCAGATCATCCAGCGGCACAAGCGCACCCTGAACAGCGATATTATTAAGTCCGGACAGCTGGTAAGCCACAATATCAGGCAGTTCACCCGAAGCTAGCAGCAGATTCCACGCCTGGGCATCGTCGCCTCCGGTCGGAGCTACATTCTTCAGCGTGACGCCGGTAGCCTTGGCCGCTTCCTGAAAAATTGGCATATCGCCGTTAATCTGAAGCGCCTGGCTATAATAGTAGAAATTAAGGTTAAGCGGCTCCACATTTGCCGCCGGTGTTGCGGCAGGTGCAGCAGAGGCGGCAGGCGAAGCGCCTGAATCATTCGCTGACGGGGATGGGGCTGCCCCCTGGTTGCCCCCGCAGCCTGATACCAGGATCGCCATAAGCGCTGGTGCAAGCAACAGGCTTTTCATTTTTTTCATGTACAATAATCCTCCCTTTTATCTATTATATCGTATCCCTTTTCTATGCAAACAAGTACGCCTCCGGTTCAAGGCTTCCCTGGCGGCACCGCTATTGTCCTTAGCCTTTGATGGAGCCGATCATGACTCCGTGTACGAAATACTTCTGGATAAACGGATAGAAGAGCATCATCGGCAGAACGGCAACCACAATCGTGGCATAAATGACCGTTTCTGCAATCAGGTAGGAGCTGTCCGTGACCATCATGGAATCGCTCGGCTTCATCTGTACCACCAGACGATTCAGCAGCACCTGCAGCGGCACTTTGTCTTCACTGCGCAGCAGCACCATGGCCCAGAAGTATCCGTTCCAGCGCCCTACCGCATAGAAGAGCGTAACTGTCGCCAAGGCAGCCTTGGACAGGGGCAGCATGATCCGCATCAGAATCGTGGCCTCGCTCGCCCCGTCAATGCGGGCTGCCTCCTCCAGCTCTTCGGGAACAGACTGGAAGAAGGTGCGCAGAATAATAACATTAAAGGTCGAAATGGCGAAGCCGAAGATGATCGCACTCCGCGTATCCAGCAGGTCCAGACTGCGGAAGTTCATATAGATAGGGATAATACCTGCATTGAAGACAAGCGTGAAGGAAATCATCAGATTGATCGCCTTCCGGCCTTTAAGCCTGCGCTTGGACAAGCTGTATGCACCGCAGATCGTAAGTATCATGCTGACCAGTGTACCTGCAACAGTGTAAAAGAGTGTATTGGCGTACCCGAGCCAAATGGTCGGTTCCCGGAAGACCGCCTTATAGGCGTCCAGTGTCGGCTCGACGGGGAACAGAATCACCCGGCCCGACACTACCGCATCCGGAGAACTGAAGGAAGCGGACAGCACATAGAGTACAGGGAACAGTACAATGATCATCAGAAGCGTCAGGAATACATAATTGAAGCGGTAAAAAAGCTTTTCGCCGCGGCTTTCTGTCATAATTTCTTCACCTACCAGAGACCGTTGCCGGTGTATTTTTTGCTGAGCCGGTTAGAGATTACAATGAGGAGCAGCCCCACAACCGAGTTGAATAATCCGACTGCTGTAGCCATGTCGTAACGGCCGTTCAAGATCCCTTCCCGGTAGACATAGCTGTTGATGACATCTGCCGTCTCGTAGGTTGCAGGCTGGTAGAGCAGAATAATCGCCTCATAGCCGACCTCCAGCAGACTGCCGATCTTCAGAATCAGCATGATCATGATCGTAGGCAGAATTCCTGGCAGCGTCACATTTAGAATACGCTTCCATTTATTAGCTCCATCTACCACCGCCGCCTCATAGAGATCCGTATTGATGCCTGCCAGCGCTGCAATGTAGATAATGGCAGAGAAGCCCATTTCCTGCCAGATACCCATCGAGACGAAGATGGTGCGGAAATACTCAGGCACGGCGAGGAAATAAATTTTCTCGAAGCCCATCTGCTCCAGCAGGAGGTTAACGATACCGTTGCCGGGTGCGAGCAGATTGGTTACAATGCCGCATACAACGACAACAGAGATAAAGTGGGGCAGATAAGTAATGGTCTGCACCGTTTTTTTGAACATGGCATTCTTCACTTCATTAAGCAGCAATGCCAGCAGGATCGGCGCCGGGAATGCGAATAACAGGCTGTACAGGCTGATCAGTAGTGTATTCTTCAGCACCCGCAGGAAGTAATCGCTCTGCAGGAATGTTTCAAAGTGGCTGAAGCCTGCCCACGGACTGTCCGCGATGCCCTGAAAAACGCTGTAATCCTTGAAGGCAATCTGCAGCCCGTACATCGGCTTAAAGGCAAACAGGATATACCATAATACAAAAGGCACAAGGATCGCATACAGGAACCAGTCCCTGCGCAGTGTCTTCCCCAGCCCCCCGGTCTTGACTGGTAATGCCGGCAAGCCGTTCTGACTCTCCTTAATCCGAAGTTTCATCTCTCTTCTCTTCCTTCCTTGGCTGCCTGCACGGCCGCCGCTGTCGTAACTTCATTATAAGTAACGGCACTGCAGGCCATAAGGCAAAATCCGATTGTGAGGGACGGTTATTCTACTGTAACCGGATTCACCCGGATCGGCCCCGGTTATCCGAAGAAGGGGGTAAGCCACCTTCTGCCCACAGCAAAAAACACCCGCAGCAGGAGACCTATCTCCAGTCTGCGGGTGTTCGGGTAATATCGTTTATTCCTGCCAGGATCAAGTGCAGGCTAGTAGCTGCGGCTGTCCTGAATATGAATATAATTAACGCCCTGCGCAGTCAGTTTAGAGCCGCTTGTATTCGCGACGCGGACTGCCTTCTTGCCTTTCCCGCTAACAGAGAAACTGATATTGCTCGCCAGCTTGTTCTCTGCGATCTGTTCCAGCGCGCTGTGGTAGCCTCCGATGGTCACGCCCTCCAGGTTCTCCAGCACCGGTTCCTTGCCCTCTTCAATCGTCTTGAGAATTTGATAGATTAACGACTTGCTTCCATCCATCCTGATTCGCCTCCTGCATCAATTGTGAGCGTTTACACAACAATAACCTTACATGCGAACTTTTCCCTCTGTATATCTATTCTTTTATTCGACAGCACAGACCTTTTACCTCTTATTGGAATTCAATCTTCAATAAAAAGTCTCATCTATATGTTTCCCGTACATGCTGCTGACCCCAACCAGTCTGAACGCTCCATTTACTTTGGCGTATGTATAATTCTGATCAGGTTCATCCTTATACCGTACCTCCGCTTCATAAACGCCCGATTTCAAGCTATAGACTCCACGGATCTCTTGAATATCTGCTTCGGGATACGCTCTAGTATGAATCAGGTATGCTTTGACCTCATTAGCGATGTGGCTTCTTTTATAAGGTGACCCGGTTAGCGACAGGTAGATCCCTCCTGCAACAACAACGAGTACCAGCACAGCAATTATCGTCCCCCGGTTAGTAAGCCTCATGCGGATAACCTCCGTTCAACATTAGTTTTTGCTCTGAGTGGGAATAACATAATTTTACATGTGTCAGTTCATTTTACCACACTGATGAATGCCAGCACATTGTATGCGGTTTTTCTGTGAAAATACGTCTGGCACTGCGATAAAAGTACGGCTTATGCGTCGCTCCCGATCCAATTGTATTCGGTTTTTCGATTACATTCGGCTTATGCGGTGCACCCGGTCCCATTGTGTTCAGTTTTTCGCATACACTATATCCGCCTCCGCACTAGACGAATATCATAAATCCCCTATACAAAAGGCACAAAAACACCCCGTAGGTGCTTTTGTGCCTTTTTGTAGCTCGTAGCTCGTGGCTTGCAGCTTATAGCTCGTAACTTATGGCTTGTAGCTTATACTTACGCGTTATGCATTCTGCCGGTATACCGGCGCGCCCAGCGGCGAGCTGCCTGCACCGCCGTCCACGGCGATATCTGCACCTTGGATATACGAAGAATCATCGGAAGCCAGGAACAGGGCGACCTTAGCGATCTCTTCGGGTACACCCGCACGGCCCAGAGGAATCGACAGTGCCATGCCTGCCTCGACCTGCTTCCAGTTATCCATCGCCGACTCTCCCCAGATTGGAGTGCGCGTTACGCCAGGCGCGATGTTGTTGACGCGAATGCCCAGCGGAGACAGCTCGGAGGCCAGTACCTTCGTCATGCTGCTGACTGCTCCTTTGCTGGCAGCATAAGCGGAATTGCCGGGTCTTCCGGCCTTGGCTAACACGGAGCCGGTCAGAATGACGGAAGCTCCGGCCTTCAGATGAGGCAGTGCAGCCTGGACGGTGAAGAAGGTACCGGTCACATTGATCCGGAGCACTTCCTCGAAGGTGGCAAGCTCTGTGCTGCCCAGCGGTGTATAACCCGCGATTCCTGCATTCGCATAGACCACATCCAGTCTGCCGAAGGCCTCTATTGCTGCATTCACAGCCTTCACCGCACTCTGCGGATCAGTCGCATCCGCCTGGACAGCAACTACATGCTCCGCACCCAGCTCTTCTACCGCCGCCTGCAGAGATACCGGATTACGGCCGGTTATGACCACTCTTGCGCCCTCTGCCACAAATAGCCTGGCACTAGCCAGCCCTATCCCGCTATTTCCTCCAGTAATCAATGCAACCTTCCCGTCAAGCTTCCCCATCGTTACCACTCCTCATCTGTTTTATTTGAGACCGTTCGTTCTACTATAGCCAAAAAAATAATCTGCCTCGTACTAGCATTTTAGCATATTCGAGAACGATCAGTAAAGTATTATTTTTACCGGACGTTCTCAAATAGCATTAGCCTTGCAAAAAGCAGAAAATATCCCCCAATCCACAGCAGTGCCCCTATCATGATGAAGATTCCTATGTACCCCGCCCAGCCTGGCGGTTTCCTTGTGTACTTCAACAGAAGAAGCGACGCAACAACCAAAACCGCAGAGGGGATGCCTAATATCTGGAGCAGCATTATATTTACAACATCCAGGATAAACCCTTGGCTGAACCCCGGGCTCGTCTGTAACAGAAAGAGGGCCAATCCTACGATATTCACTACTACAGCGCTTATCCAGAGTATTCTAACGGGTCTGACCATACTTCACCCCCTATGCTATCCCATTACCCGCTAATCACAAGTGTTACACCAAAGCAAACGTTATTCTCCACAATACCTGTCCTTCTGCTGCACCACAATAGAAACGATATCGTTCATTTAAAGGACGGTATCGTTTCAGCCGAACACAACGTATGCTGTTTTTCGCATACATTCAGGCCGGGCCTGCTTGCGAGCACCGAATGTAATCGAAAAACCGATTACAACGGGACGGCGAGCGGCGCGTGGGCCGATTGTAATCGAAAAACCGATTACCATGGGACGGCGAGCGGCGCGTAGACCGAATGTAATCGAAAAACCGATTACAATGGGACGGCGAGCGGCGCGTGGGCCGAATGTAATCGAAAAACCGATTACAATGGGACGGCGAGCGGCGCGTGGGCCGAATGTAATCGAAAAACCGATTACAATGGGACGGCGAGCGGCGCGTGGGCCGAATGTAATCGAAAAACCGATTACAATGGGACGGCGAGCGGCGCGTGGGCCGATTGTAATCGAAAAACCGATTACAACGGGACGGCGAGCGGCGCGTGGGCCGAATGAATCGAAAAACCGATTACAACGGGACGGCGAGCGGCGCGTGAGCCGATTGTAATCGAAAAACCGATTACAACGGGACGGCGAGCGCCGCGTGGGCCGATTGCTCCTATTACAACAATCAAGACGGGCCCGCCCCCATAGGGAGAAGACCCGTCTTTGTCTTTGTCTTTGCCTTTGACCTTCGTCATTTGTCATTTGTCATTCATCTTCGTCATTCATTCTTTCCTGCGCCATTCGTCATTATCTTACGGACAACCTACCGCCCTGCCGTCTCAAAAGAAAACCGCGCTGCCCACGTAGCACCTCCATCCTTCGTCACGTAGAGGGTGGAGCTATTCATATCCTTCACAGCCATCCAGCCCTGATTGGCATCGGTGAACGAGATTGTTCCTTCGAAGCCGGGAACGGTCTGCTGATTCTTCCAGCTCTGTCCGTTGTTCTTGGTGAGCCCGATGCCCACTTGCTCCGCTGCCGGCTGGTACCCTGCCAGGAAGGCTGCCGATTTGCCGATCAGCACCATATTGCCGGGGGTGCCCGAAGCGGGGCCCTTCTTCGCTACAGCTACGCCGCTGCCGGGAGCCGGACCGCCGCCTGCGGTCTCCTGGGCAATCACCCGGGTCCAGCTGCCGCCGGAGTTAGAGCTGCCGTAGAGGGAATAGGAGGTCTGCGACATGCCGACGCCGCCGTACAGCAGCGCATACACCTGACTGTCCTTGGCGTAGATCTGTCCGTAATTCGCCTCAAGGGTGGAGGCGCTAAGTACCTGCTTCCAGGCTGCTCCGCCGTTAGTTGTCTTCATTACCCGATAGCCGCTCCCGGGAACAACTACCACAGCCCAGCCGTTATTCCTGCTGGTGAATTCTGCTCCGCGTGTGTTGGCAGGCGTCTTGATCAGACTCCAGCTCTCCCCGCCATCCTTCGTATAATATGTAGATGCGCGGTTGTAGCCAAAGCCCTGGTTGCTGTCCAAGAACTCTATCCGTTCAAAGGTTACTGCCTGGTTCGACAGCCTTGTCCAGGTAGAGCCGCCGTCTGCCGTTCTTAACAGATATTTTGCCTGTCCGTCCTTAACAGCGGCAAGCGCCCAGCCGTGAACATTATCCGGGAAATCAATCTGCTGGAAGCTCCACTGTCCTTCATAGATCTTTTGGAAATGGCAGCCGCCGTCCGAGGTTCCAATCAGGAACCCATTCCCGGCTGCCCGCCCCGTATCTGAGCTTAGGAACTCTACATCCGAGAAGGCCAGCGGCTGTGTTTCCGCTCCCTGGTGTGCCTTCTGCCGATCCTTAAGAAGCCCGTGATCTCCGGTGCTGCATCCCTGCGGCGGAGTTGGGGCCGGTGCTGCTGCCTGAACCGGGGAAACCGCCGCTCCCCAGCCTGACAGGGTAAGTAGACCTGCGGTAAGAAGAGTTACGGTTATCTGCTGTAATCTGGTCGTTTTATTCATCGGTAACACCTCCTAGAATATATATACCCTCTGAGCAGAGCATTACTCTGACAGTACATGAACATGTTACTCCATCTGAGGCCAACTATGTAGGTGTGAAATGGTACAAAACTGTAACCAATTTTGCTGTTAAAATCTCCTATTCGTGTTTAATAATAAGTACAGAGATTTACAAGCATACTGCATTCAAGGAGGAAGTGAAGAGTATGATTAAACAGGATATTCAGCATGCACTTCTCTCCAATCTATGCCAGCGCGTGCATTTGATCAGCGGAGAAACGTACACCGGAGTATGCCAAATCGACCACTCCGCAGATGCACTGCATATTGAAACGAATAAAGGGACCTTCACCGTCCCCTATTGGACGATCAAGCGATTTATATAATCCCAATTAATCACCAAAAAGACCTCACGGCCACATCAGCAGATGTGAACCATGAGGTCTTTCTTTTTATACTCATACAACCGGATTTGGGATCATATTGCCGCCCCGGCAATGCTTCAAGTAATTCAACGCATGGACCTGGCCGGTCATCTCCAGCTCACCTTGATAAACCGGATCATGCCAGCCTTCAATATCAATCGTGCCCTGATAGCCGCCCTGCCGGAGAATGGTAATAATATCCGTCCAGTTCGAATCCCCAAAGCCCGGTGTCCGGTCCCATACATAAGACTTCGGTCCATGAATTCCGTACTCCTTGATGATATCCCAGGCGATAGTGACATCCTTGCCGTGCACATGGAAGATCTTATCCACCCATTTGCGCAGCTGCGGGATCGGATCGATCAGCGCAGTGAGCTGATGGGCAGGCTCCCATTCCAGCCCGAGATTGTCTGCCGTAACGGCGTTGAACATTTTCTCCCAAGCTGTAGGGTTATGCGCGATATTCCAGTCGCCCTTCTGCCAGCTCCCGCCCATCGCACAGTTCTCAAAAGCAATCCGCAGACCCTTGTCTGCCGCCCGCTTCGACAATTCGCCGAATACCTCAGCGAATCTCGGAAGCGACTCGTCAATCGACGAGCCGGGCAGCCGTCCGGTGAAGCCGCCGATAATGTCCGTCCCGAACAAGTGAGCGTGCTCAATCAGCTGCTCCCAGCCCGCAAGGGTATCCCCGCTCTCGGGGTTGCCGCCAAGCGGATTACCATAGATGCCGACAGCAGAAATGACGAAGTGATGCTCCGCCGCCAACTCCCGAATCCGGGCCGCCGCCTCCACCAGATCGGTATCGCCAATCGTCTGCCAGAAATTCAGTTGAAAGGATTCGAAGCCATGCTCCACAATCTGCGGAATGACCTGGACGGCTTCGCCGCCACGGACCAAAGTGCCTATTCTCAAAGATTCTTGCATCCTTAATATCAACTCCAGTTAGTTTTATAGTAAGCGCCCTGCTGTTACCGGCCCTTAATCATCTTGCAAGAGCCACGCTTGAGCAATACCGCATCATAGACAATATGCTGATGGGAGGAATGTTTGGTAATCAGGTCGAACAGCACGCCCACACTGGACAACGCCATTTCAGTGCCCGGCTGGCTGATCGTATCCAGTGCAGGATGATAGTATTCGGCCATCTCAATACCGTCGAAGCCGATGATCGAAATATCATCGGGGATAGATAAGCCTGCCGTAAGCACAGCTTTGGCCGCACCGATTGCAATCGTATCAGAGGCTGCAAAGATAGCAGTTACGGTTCTGTCGCGGTTCAGCAATCTGCGTGCAGCGTTGAAGCCCGAGCTTGGACTGTATTCACAATCCTCTACGAATCCCGGATTATAAGTTATGTTATGTTCTTCCAGCGCCATCTTGTAGCCAAGAAGGCGGCGGCTGCCTGTGGTGTCTTCCAGTAAAGGGGATTTGGCGAGAAAGCCGATGTTCCGGTGTCCAAGCGAAAGTAAATATGAGGTTGCCTTATAGGCTTCCTTGGATTCATCGATCGTTACGCTTGAGAAGATAGACGGGTCCACTTCCTGTGAGGTGGTGATGGTCGTGAGTACGAATGGAACCGTTAACTGCTTGAATTTCTCTTCGGAGTGGTTATAGGTACCGCCCATGAAAATGATACCGCTAAGATTCTTCTCCTTCACCAGCTGAATGGCAGCATTGATCTCATCGGTGCCGTCCTCTACCTGATGGATGAGAAACGGATAGCCGCGCAGATTGACCTGACGTTCAATCTCCTTAATCATAATGGAGAAGAACGGGTTAGTAATCCCTTTTACCATGAGTGCAATATTCTTGGATTGGGTTGTCTTTAGATTTCGGGCATTGGAATTGGGAATATAGTTATATTCCTTGACGACACTCAGTACCTTCTCCCGGGTGGCATCGCTCACCAGACCCTTGTTATTGATCACTCTGGACACTGTTGAAATGCCGACACCGGATATCCTGGCGATATCCTTAATGTTTACGTCCACTCTACTCCCCCATTTATAGGTAAGGGAGCTATAAGATATAGCTCCCCTGTAACCTATACATTCTTTTAGTTAACAGGTGTAAAATCTGCCAATTGTTTCTCTACTTCGGCAATGACCTTGTCAACTCCTGCTTTTTTCAGCTGATCGCGGTATTCTGCTACAGCCGTTTTTGGATCTTTATTTGTTTTACCCAGCATGAGCTGAATACCAAGCTGTGCATTCACGTTCGAGATCGAGGCAATTTCAGTAGTTACATTAGCCGGGTCGAAGCTGAAGCCGTTGTACGGATCATCGATCGCTTCTTTATCCCATGCCGTGAACAGGTCTTTACGGACCGGGTTCTCAGTATCACTAGGAATCACAAACTTGTCGTTTCTGAGCGACCAAGCCGAGAAGCCGCCGCCGTCTGTTTTCTCATTGAAGCCTGGAGGCTGTTTCTTCACGCCGTCTTCAATGATATAGTGTTTGCCTTCAATACCGTACTGCATCAGGTTGTAGTAGCTTTCATCTGTCATGAATTTCTCAATAACCATCAGAGAACGCTCTGGATTATTGGAATTGGCGCTAATAACGGTTGAGTTGTCTACACCCATCTTACGTTTGATTTTCTTATTGGCTTCAGCAAAAGTATAGAAGGCTGTAGGAGCGTCAGGCAGCGCCTTGATATCTCCGCCATACTGGCCGATCCAGTCCTGGGCATGAGTCAGATAACCCGCAGAGTTCGCGGCTCTGAAGTTGTCTTTGCTGCCGAGGGAAGCGGACAGAACGTCTTTGCCCCAGTAGCCCTTGTCGCCCCACTCACGCATTTTCACAGCCCAATCCTCGAATTCCTGAGTGAAGGCCGGATGGAATACAGTCTTGTAATCCTCTGGACTCTTAGTGACCAGGTTCAATTCATTAAGCGAGATACCAGGTGCGTTCAGCCACATGCCTGTAGTATCTACGAGCATTCTGTACATGTTCTGTGCATCCTCAGCCTTACCGTTAATTGGCGGGAAGGATTCATTGGCAACCACATTATCCATGTATTTAACCATATCATCGATTGTCTTAATTTCAGTCATACCGTATTTCTTCAGCAGATCGGTACGATAAGCATAACCGGCAGGCGTATATTCGCTGAACAGACTCGGTACGCCGTAGATTTTGCCATCCACCTTGGTGTTCTGCCAGGAGGATTCTGGAATCTCCGCTTTCAGCTTAGGCGCTACCTTGTCCAGCATGTCGGTAATGTCAGTCAGCGCGCCTTCAGTAGCCAGGGTGTAGTAGGACACAGGAGCACCCGGAGAAGCATGCGACAGATCGAACGATTCGCCGGAAGCGAACAGCAGCGGATACTTGGTCGCTACGTCACCCCAGTCAATATATTTGATTTCAAGCGTAGTATTCAGATCGGCCTTAAGCTTCTTGTTAATCTCAGCCAGAATGTCTTTATTGGTAACTCCCTCACTGCCCCACAGGTAGTACGTCAGCTTCGCTTCCTTAGAAGTGTCTACGCCTCCGGAATTAGTGGAAGTGGATGGAGTGTTCGACGAGCCTGTATTTCCACCATTTGCATTATTGCTTGACGAACAAGCGGATAGCACTCCAGTAAGCATGAGGACAGCGGCTAGAGAAGAAGCAATCTTTTTACCTTTCATTCGGTAAGCCTCCCTTTTCTTTTCTATATTATGGTTTTTGCATCTATAACAAACACCCTTCATTTGAAGCAGGCGTCCATTAACCCTTGACAGCACCGATGGTAAGACCGGTTACGAAGTAACGCTGAATGAATGGATACAGGAGAATGATCGGGCCTGTGGCCAGCACGGCTGTAGCCATTTTGATCGATTGGGTCGGCAGATCGGCTGTATTAATGACCGCCCCCGAGTTGATGAGACTGCCCATATTCGCCTGGTTGATCATGCGCTGCAGGAAGTACTGGAGCGGGAACTTGCTCTGAGTGTCCATGTACAGCATTCCGTTGTACCACTCATTCCAGAAGCCTAGTGCCGAGAACAGTCCGATCGTTGCCAGTGACGGAACCGCCAGCGGCATGAAAATCCGCCAGTAGATGCGGAAATCGCCTGCGCCGTCAATCGTCGCTGATTCATACAGGGAATCCGGGATCGCCTTCATGAAGTTACGCATCAGGAAGATCGACCACGCCCCTACCACCGCCGGCAGGATCATGGCGAACAGATTGTCCTTGAGGTGCAGATGCTTAACCATCAGAATGTAAGTCGGAATCAATCCTCCGCTGAACAAGGTGGTGAAATAGATCAGGAAGGAGAAGAAGTTACGGTATTTGAAATCCTTGCGGTTCAGGACAAATCCGGCCATGGACATCATGAACAGCCCGAGCACCGTACCGACGACTGTGATAAAGATCGTTACCTGATAAGCATCCACCAGCTTGGAGGAGTTACTGAGCAACAATTCATAGGCCTTGAAAGAGATCTCATTCGGTATCAGCTTGTACCCCTCGCGGATAATCTCCTGCTCATTCATGAAGGAGGAGGAAATCATCAGCGCAAAAGGAAACACACAGAACAGGGCAAATACGGAGATGCAAATGTAGCTGATCACCTTAATGAAAATGCTGCCTGAATCCTGTTTAATAGTATTACTTGCCATATTAACACCCCTGTTTCTTATCTTGTCTTAGAACAACGCGCTGTCCGGTTCAACCTTGCGCACAATAAAGTTAACCACAAGCACCAGAACCAGACCGAATAAGGATTGGTAGAAGCCTACCGCAGCACCCATGGAGAAGTTAAATTGTCCTACGAGCGACCTGAAGACATACGTATCTATAATATCCGTCTGCGGATACAGCACGGAGTTTGTTCCAATCAGATTGTAGAAGAGGTCGAAGGAGCCTTTGAGAATTCCGCCCATACCGAACAGGAGGAGCAGAATGAAGGTTGGCTTCAGAATCGGCAGAGTCATATAACGGATACGCTGCCAGGTAGTGGCACCGTCCATATAGGCTGCTTCATAAAGATCATGGTTGATCCCCGTTATAGCTGCCAGATAGACAATCATACCGTAACCGGTACTTGCCCAGATCTTGAATGCTACAATGATGTATTTCCAGATTCCAGCGTCGGAGTAGAACTCAATCTTGTCTAAGCCCGTACTGGTAAGCATCGTATTGATAAACCCGGAGTTGAAATTGAACAGGTTATACGCGAACACACCGACGATAACCATCGAGATGAAGTTCGGAAGCAGAATAACCGACTGGGAGATCTTCTTGAACCACTTGCCTGCAATCTCCGACAGCATGATGGCAAATACAATCTGGATGATGTTACCCAGTGCAAGGAACACCAGATTGTAGAGCAAAGTATTCTTGGTGATATTCCAGAGGTCTCCGTTCTGAATCAGGAACTCGAAATTCTTGAGTCCGATAAAGTCACTGCCAAAGATCCCTTTGTTGAGCTTGTAATCTACGAATGCCACGTAAGCGCCAGGCATTACCGCGTAATGAAACACAGCAAAATACACAATGACAGGCAGCAGCATGAGATACAGCACTTTGTTCTTCAATAATTCCCGGACAACATTTCCGCCCGATTGTACAAATCTTGCCAATGAACCCACCTCCAAATTAAACATTGCATTCCACTGCAACTAATTAAGCATTCTACTGCAACTAATTAACCCTTTTCGACCATATAGAAACGTTTCCATTATTTCTTTGTGTTTCCCCTGCTCAGAGCATACTCCTTCCTTGTATACGCTGTCAAACATTTTTTATTTTTAAATAACAAGTAATAAAATTACATTTCGCTGTACATAATAGATGAAAAGCCGTTTTTTTTATAGATAATTGACTTTTTTCAGTCAAAAGTCTAAACTCGAAATGTATCGCCTATGGAAACGTTTCTATTTATTCTTTACATGGACATGTCAGCCATTTTTTTGTGACATCTGATGATGAATTCCCCCGTTCTGATCGATTTCATGTCCTAACTTAAGCACTGGAAAGCGAGGCTCGATATGATATTCAAACAACAAATGAACATGATTACCTTAACCCGGGATGACCTGTCGTATACATTCCTGCCTACAGGAGATATTTTTGAATTCACGCAGGGCTCCACTCTTATTAATCTGTTCCAGGGTAATCCGGCAGAAGGCTCTTCCAATAATATCTATCTGCGCGTATATACGGAGCAAGGAATCCAGAGCTATCCGCTGCTAGGTATTAAGTCGGGCTCCAAGCTGTCCCGTACCGATGACAAACTGATTTTTGAAGGTTCTATAGAAGCAATCAGCTACCGCGTTACCTTCGCACCGGCCAAGGACGGCATCTGGTTCTGGCAGCTTCAGCTCTCCGGCAACGGCGAGACTGTAGATGTAGTGTATGGCCAGGATGTCGGCATTGCAGACAAAGGCGGCATTCTCGCTAATGAGCTGTATATGAGCCAATATCTGGATCACAGCATCTGGGAAGGCCCGCAGGGCTACGCCGTCTGCTCGCGCCAGAACCAGCCGCAGGGAACTAACTTCCCTTATCTTCAGCAGGGTGTAGTCGGCTCGCGGACAGTAGGCTACTCCACGGATGGTATGCAATTCTTCGGCATTTCCTATAAAGGCAGCTATGTGCCTGAGGCGCTTGCCGGCAATCTGCAGAACCGTAATTATCAATACGAGCTGGCTTATACCGCACTCCAGACCGAGACTATGGTCCTGTCGGCTCCCGTTGAATTCGCCTTCTACGGCCTGTTCCGTCCGAATCATCCGGCTGCTGTAACCGGGCTTGAATTCCAGGCTGAGCTGCAGGCAGCTTATGCAGAGATCGACTGGAGCAGCAAGGAAGCCGTGCCAAGCCGGGATGTTCCTGTGCTGAGTGACGACATCGGCAAGCCTTATGTCTCCCCACAGTGGTCACAGGCCGAGATTGATGACACCTTCCCTAACCGGAAGCTTGAGGAGATAGAGAACGGCCAGCTGCTCTCTTTCTTCACAGACGGGCATGTCCATGTGGTTCTGCAGCCTAAGGAGCTGCTGGTGGAACGTCCGCATGGCCATATTATCACCTCGCTGCTGGGCGACAAGCAGGTAGACAATAACCTGATCTCCTCCACTAACTATATGTACGGTCTTTTCAACGGTCAGGCCGTGGTGGGGAATACCTCTTTCCATAAAGGGCTCTCTACGCCGCGCGGCCTGCTGAACATTCAACGCAATAGCGGTCAGCGGATCTATGTCCGCATGGACGGGGTTTACCGGATTCTTACACTGCCTGCGGCTTACGAGATGGGCGTGAATTTTGCGAAATGGCATTATCAGCTGGAAGACGATGTACTGACCGTTACTTCGATCGCAGCAGCAGGCCAGCCGGATGTCGCGCTGCAGGTACAGTCGAAGCTGGGCAAATCCTATGATTATCTGATCACGAACCAGCTGGTCATGGGCGAGCATGAATTCCAGCATCCGGTACGGGTGGAAGAGAAGGACAGCATCCTGCAGCTTCTTCCTGATGAAGCATTACTTCAGAAGCTTCCTTATCCGGGCCTGCATTTCGATATCCAGCTGCCGGGAACCGCATATACCTACAGCGATGACCGGATGTTCTTTGCCGACAGACAACCGCGCAACGGCACTCTGCTCACCTTGTCGGTAACGCAGTCCTCCGGCTTCCAGCTTGTGATTCAGGGCAGACTAACTGCAGCAGATGCTAATCCACTGGCGGCACCTTACACACTGGAGAAGGAACAGGCAGCGTTTAACGAATTCTACGCTTCGTTCACTTCCGGCTTCCAGCTGGAGCTGGATGGCGCGGAGCAGTCACGGATCGACATTCTGAATGAGACCGCATGGTGGTACACCCATAATGCGATGACCCACTTCATCATGCCGCATGGCCTTGAACAGCCGGGCGGAGCAGCCTGGGGGACACGCGATGTCTGTCAAGGGCCGATGGAATACTTCCTGATGACCCAGCATTATGAGCTGGCCCGCAACGTTCTGCTGAAGATCTATTCGCATCAGCTGTGGGAGAGCAAGGAATGGCCGCAATGGTTCATGTTCGACCAGCATCCGGTTCAGGCTCATGAATGGCATGGCGACGTCGTGCTCTGGCCGCTGAAATGCATCAGCGATTACATCATGGCTACCGGAGACTACACGATTCTTAACGAGAAAATCGGTTATCACCATCTGGCGGATGCTCAGCCAAGCCAGCAGACCGAAACAGTCCTCGAACATGTGAAGGCTGCTGTAGAGACCATCCGTGAACGCTTCGTACCGGGCACAGCTCTGATCAACTATGCCGGCGGCGACTGGGATGACACCCTGCAGCCTGCCAATGAAGCGCTCAAGACCAAGCTGGTCAGCGCATGGACGGTCGCGCTCGCCTTCCAGGTAATCCGCAATCTGTCCCAGGTGACTTCCGCCGATCCTGAATTCTCCGCCAGCCTGTCAGCTATGGCCGAAGAGATGAAGGAATCATTCCGTACCCTCCTGATCAAAGACGGCGTGATCGCCGGCTTCGCTTACTTCCAGGAGGACGGCAGCATTGATTATATGCTTCATCCGCTGGATACAGAGACCGGCATTCATTACCGGTTATTGCCGATGACCCGCAGTATTATTGCCGAGCTGGTTACTCCGGAGCAGGCGGCAGAGAACCTGCGCCTGATCGACGAGCACCTGAACTGCCCGGATGGCGTGCGCCTGATGGACCGTCCTGCCCGCTATGAAGGCGGCGTAAGCACCATCTTCCGCCGTGCGGAGCAAGCAGCCAGCGTCGGCCGTGAGATCAGCCTGCAATATGTACATGCCCATATCCGCTATATTGAAGCTTCCGCCAAGCTGGGCGAAGCGAAGCGTGCCTGGGATGGCCTGTTCCAGATCAACCCGATCAACATCCGGCAGAGCGTGCCTAATGCCCAGCTGCGCCAGAGTAACATGTACTTCAGCAGCTCGGACGGCGACTTCCCTGACCGTTACAGCTATCAGGAGAACTTCGACCAGCTGCGTGACGGCAGCGTAGAAGTGAAGGGCGGCTGGCGGCTGTACTCCAGCGGTCCCGGGATCTATCTTAATCAGCTGATCTCAGCCGTTCTGGGTATCCGCTTCAGTGAAGAAGAGCTGATTATCGATCCGGTCCTTCCGGCCAGCCTTGACGGCTTGCGCTTCACTTATGAGTGCTTCGGCAAGAAGATGACCTTCGTCTATCACATTAGCGCAGGTGAGGGTGAGGCCCGCACCCCGGAAGTGCAGGCAGCAGGCGTTGCTGTAACCGGTCAGGTACTACCGAATCCATACCGCCCGGGCGCGGTAAGCATTGCCAAGAATCACCTGCTGAGCCTGCCCGGCGATGAGCTGCATATCAGCTGCATATCTATGTAACACAATAACTTTCAGTACGCTTACGAAGGAGTTAGCCATGACTAAACCGTTTATCCAGGATCTCGTGAACGATATGACACTAGACGAGAAGTTAGCCCAGCTTACCCAGCTTGGTCCATACTATTGGGGTCTGGATGATACCGTGGATTTGACGGGTCCATTCAAAGAACTTAATATCGAGCCGCAGGTAATCAAAAGCATCGGAAGCGTTCTGAACGGCATCGGCGCACGGAATGTCATTGAGCTGCAGACCCGGCATCTGGAATCCAGCCGTTTGAAGATCCCGCTGATCTTCATGGCCGATGTCATTCACGGCTACCGGACCATTCTGCCGATTCCACTCGCCATGGGCTGTTCTTTCGATCTTGATGCCTGTGAGCAGTTCGCTGAAGTAGCTGCGCGGGAGAGCGCTGCCGCCGGCATTCACCTCACCTTCTCTCCGATGACCGACCTCGTACGCGATCCGCGCTGGGGCCGGGTCATGGAGACCTCCGGTGAGGACCCTTACCTGAACGCCCGGGTGACCGAGAGCATGGTCCGGGGCTACCAGGGCAAGGACCTGAAGGAGCCGGGGCGGATCGCTGCCTGCGTGAAGCATTTCGCCGGCTACGGCGCGCCTGAAGGCGGCCGTGAATATAACACGGTGGACATGTCCACCGGCGTGCTCCGCGAGTTCTATCTGCCAGCCTACAAGGCGGCAGTAGATGCCGGTGTCGCTATGGTGATGGCTGCGTTCAATACCATTGACCGCATTCCGTCCAGCGGCAACAGCAAGCTCCTGCGCGGTATTCTCCGCGAGGAATGGGGCTTCGATGGCGTAACCATCGCCGACTTCAACTCCGTGAACGAGCTGGTGCCCCACGGCGCAGCGCAAGACGGACGTGAAGCTGCCCTGAAGAGCCTGGTAGCGGGACTTGATATCGAGATGATGTCCACCCACTATCTGAACCACGCTTCGTCGCTGGTCCAGGAAGGTCTGCTCGACCTCCGCCTCATCGACGAAGCGGTTACGCGGGTACTGGAGCTTAAGGATGCCCTCGGCCTGTTCGACAATCCGTTCAAGGATGCCGACCCTGTAGCTGACGAAGCCGATAAGCCAAGTCCTGAGCACCTTCAGGCGGCACGCGAGATGGGCGCCCGCTCGATCGTTCTGCTGAAGAACGAAGGCGGAGTCCTGCCGCTGAAGCGCGGGATGAAGATTGGCCTCGCCGGTCCCTTCGCTACCTCGATCAATGTTCTTGGCGGCTGGGCCGGTACCGAGAAAGACCCTGCGGTCTCCCTCTACACCGGCATCACCGGCAAAATCCCGGCAGCGGACCTGCTCACAGCCATGACCGGCGAGCTGGGAAGTATGCTGGAGGGTGTATTCGATGTGGAGGATGCTTCCGAAGCGGCTTACGAGCAGCTGAAGGACTGCGATGTCATTCTGGCCGCAGTCGGCGAGAATCAGCAGGATACCGGAGAAGGCGGCAGCAAGGCCAGCCTGCGGCTGTCCGCCAATCAGGAGAAGCTGATCCACCGCCTCAAGGCAACCGGCAAGCCGGTGGTCACCATTGTGTTCAGCGGCCGCCCGCTAGAGCTTGCACCAGTGCTTGAATCAAGTGACGCGCTGGTACAGGCCTGGTTCCTCGGCACGGAGTCGGGGAATTCCATTGCAGATGTGCTGTTCGGCGATTATAACCCGTCCGGACGCCTCTCCATGAGCTTCCCTTACTCCGTGGGACAGATTCCGGTGTACTATAACGCTTATCAGACAGGACGCCCTTATGATCCCCAGTATCCGAATGTGCGTTATGTGACCCGCTATCTGGATATTCCGAATGATCCGCTGTTCTGCTTCGGCTACGGCCTGAGCTATTCTACGTTTGCCTACAGCGGCTTTACGGTAGAAGCTGCGGCAGACGGCAAGGTGCTTGCCTCCATCCAGGTGGAGAACACCTCGGAGGTTACCGGCAAGGAGACCGTTCAGCTCTATATCCGCGATGTTACCGCAAGTGTGGTCCGTCCCGGCAAAGAGCTGAAGGGCTTCAAGCAGATTACCCTTGCCCCGCATGAGAAGCAGACGGTATCCTTCGAGATTACCAGAGACATGCTCATGTTCTACGGCCAGGAGGATCAGCTCGTGTTCGAGCCTGGAGACTTCGATATTATGCTCGGTGCCAACTCCGGCGACCATAGCACGCAGCGGATCTGGATCGGCTGACCCTGCCCATAGACATAACAAATAGCGCCAATCCAACACTTCACAAGTGTATGGATTGGCGCTATTTATATTGCATAGCTCTGCGTTACGCCCCGGTCAGCAGCTCGATATCCAGCCGGGCAAAGGTATCCTTCCATTCCGCAGAGCAGCCGCTGTCGGTCAGCACCATGGAGATATGCTCAAGCGGAGCGATCTGGGCAAAGGTAGTGATGCCGAATTTGGAATGATCCGCGACCAGAATGGATTCCTCGGCCCGTTCCATCATTTTGCGGGAGATGAGGGCTTCCTCCAGGTGGTAGTCGGTGATCCCCTCCGAGAGTGAGATCCCTCCAGCAGAGATGAACGCCTTATTCACCTTGAACTGCCCCAGCAGATCATGCGCGGTGCCCCCTACTGCCGCCTGATACCCTGCATTCACCTCACCCCCGGCAAAAATAACCTTCCCCGCAAACTGCTCCAGCGCACAATTCAGCACGGGAACAGAGTTCGTAATCACCGTCACCTGTGTACGGTCCTTAAGCGCTCGCATAATCTCAAGGGTCGTTGTCCCGTTGTCGAGGATGACCGTCTCACCGTCTTGAATGAGCGAGGCTGCCAGCTTGCCGATAGCCTGCTTGCCCGGCAGATGCATCTGGGCGCGCTTCATGAACGTAGGCTCATGATTCTCCGAGCGGATTCGCACCGCTCCCCCGTACACCTTGCGCAGCCGCCCTTCCTTCTCCAGCCGGTCGAGATCGCGCCGGATCGTCTCCGTCGTCACCCCGAACCGTTCCGCAAGAAAATGCACCTGCACCTTGCCCTCAAGGTCCAGCTGGGACAGAATCGTGTGCTTGCGTTCTTCATAGGTCAGCGACATCTATGCTTCCTCCAGTCGTTGTGGATTTTATAGTGATTGTACTTTTAATTACTTTAACTAACTAATGGCTTGCTGAGGGTTTACCGCGCCCGTTTAGTGTGCAAGGGGGAGGCTTAATTGCAATTTGTACAACTAAATCGCCTTATGTGCTGCCAAATCTCCGTTTAGTTGTAGTTCCTGCAATTAAAATGCCTCTATATCTGGATTTTCGCCCATCCGGGCAAATTTAGTTGTACGAACTACAATTAGAAGAGGAAGCCCACCCGTTTCACTGTTTTTAGTTGCACAGAATACACTTATCCCTGTTGCTTTGCTAAGAACGCAGCTTCATACCATACCATATTTATGGAATGAAATCACTTATTTATTTCTGATTCTCTACTAGTTAGTACAAAAAAATGTATGTTGGGTATCCCTAGTTGGAATGTTGTTTCTAGTGTATTGATGTTGTTTTCACCAGTATATGAATCTGAATTCCACTTGTCAATGCGGACCCCTTGCCACAGAAAAATCCTTGGTAGGCATGTAGGTGTGGCACACATTGTACTTTATACAGCAGATTACTCCAAAATCTTCCGAAAAATAGCCTCTGCTGCACTTTGTACACTAGAATTCTGCTAAGAAGAGGTTTTGAAGCTATATTAGTGAAATCTAATGTATGAACTACAGCAGAATGAGCTTTTGCCTAATCTCGTGCTAATTCTATTGCAGAGAATACAACCAGCACGAAATGAAGCTTGACAGAATAACCATCCGAGCCTAAAATCAACATGAAACAACATAAAGAAACACGAATCAACAACACAGTGAATCAACAAACACCGCACTATTACATCACCACACGCCTTACCGCTTAACCCATAATCGGATTGACAAGAGAGGGGATTTTCCGCATGAACAGTAAATTATCATTTCGGCCAGACGGTACCTTCACCATCGTACAGTTCACCGACCTGCACTGGATGGATGGAAGAGCAGAGGATCAGCAGACCCGGGAGCTGATGGAGCTGGTGCTGGAGGCGGAGCAGCCGGACCTGGTTATTTTCACAGGGGATACGATCTATACGGGGCCGGTCCGTGAAGGCGAGCTGACTTGCCAGGACCCCAAGCAGGCCTTCCGCGATGCCGTGGCTGCTGTAGTGAATTCCGGTGTGCCTTGGGCGTTCGTATTCGGCAACCACGACACGGAGAATGGAGTGACCTACAGCGAGCTGATGGAGATTGCTCAGGAGTCCCCGCAGTGTCTGGCTGAGGCTGGTCCGGCGGAGCTTGCCGGTTCAAGCAATTACGTCCTGGAGATTGAGGGCGCGGGCAATCATGCGGGAGCCATCCTCTATATGCTCGATACGGGTGCCTACTCTCCGCTGGAACAGATTCCCGGGTATAGCTGGGTCCGGCGCAACCAGATGGATTGGCTGGCAGAGCAGTCTGCGCGGCTGAATCCCGGAGAAGGTCAAGCGAAGCGGCCTGCGCTGGCGTTCTTCCATATCCCGCTGCCCGAATATGACCAGATGTGGAACACCGAAGTCTGTTATGGACACAAGTATGAACGGGTCTGTGCTCCGGTTCTGAATTCAGGGTTATTCGCTACGCTCGTAGAGATGGGCGATGTGGCAGGCACCTTTTGCGGACATGACCATATCAATGATTTCACCGGTACGCTGCATGGCATCCGCCTCAGCTATGGCCGGGCAACCGGCTATAATACTTACGGGCACGACAACCTCAAGCGGGGCGCCCGCGTCATCCGTCTAGAGCAGGACCATCCGTCCTTCGATACCTGGCTCCGGCTGGCAGACGGCTCCAGGTGCACTGAACAGCCTGCCCATACACCTCTCTCTGCTGCCGATTCACAACACTAACTACTTCCTGAGGGGTTGACTATCCATGCTGCTGCCAATTCTTTTGGTGCTGGCTTCCGGAATGTGCCACGCAGTGTGGAGCATGTTCACCAAAAGAAGCCTGAATAAAAGCATCTTCCTGTGGTCGATCATGATGGTCTCCACAGTGCTGCTGCTGCCGGTCCTGCTTATCGAGCTGTGGACACAGCCGCTGGCCGCCGGTGCTTACGCCCTGCTGCTGCTCTCTGTAGCGCTGCAGGCCTTGTATTCCTGGCTTTTATCCATAACCTATGAGATGGGCGACCTGTCCCAGATCTACCCGGTGATGCGGGGGACAAGCACGCTGCTGATCCCGCTGATCGGCGTTATTTTCCTGAAGGAATCCTTGTCTGTCTACGGCTGGATCGGGATCTGCTGCATGCTCGGCGGCTTCGCTGTCCTCAGCGGAATCGGCGCAAGAAGAAGCCTCCCGGCTTCCTCCGGCTCCGGCACCACCCTCGGCTACTATACTCCGATGCTCATGGCCCTCTGCGTGGGATTATGCACCACCTGCTATGTGTTCGTCGATAAGCTGAATCTTCAGCATATGTCGCCGCTAGCGCTGCTTGAGGTGACGAATATCGGCTTCGTGGCCGGACTGACCCCGGCCGTCCTGAGATCGCGGAAGCTGCTTGAAGAGTGGCGCCGCAACAAGTTCACCATCCTGCTGGGCAGCGTGCTGAATCCGGGTTCCTATCTGCTGTTCCTGTTCGCACTTCAGCAGGCACCGCTCGCCCACATCAGCCCGCTGCGGGAGATCGGAACCATATTCGCTACGCTCCTCGGTGTGCTACTCTTGAAGGAGCGGCAGGGCCTGCGGCGGATGATATGCTCGGTCGTCATTTTCTGCGGAATTCTGCTAATTGGCATCTGGGGGTAAGCAGGATAACTATCACAGATGTCGAATTGAAACCGTATGATGAAGATAACCTCGATGAGTACACACCTAATGAAGGCCAAAGCCAGATTCAACCCCAAGCATGCTCTATTGCTGCTTCTCTACTTAACCATTCTGATCAGTCTGCGCTATCTGTGGTTCAATGCCAATACGGCGTCCGAGCATCCCGTGGCACAGCAAGGTGTGCTGGATATGCGGGGCTGGGACTTCGTGAATTCCCCGTCCATCCAGCTGGATGGAGAATGGGAGTTCTATCCCGGCCAGCTCCTGGGCTATGAGGATTCCGCCCTACTTGCTGCGGCCACACCGCATGTTGTCCAGGTTCCCGGTGACTGGAGCAGCGGCTTCCCGGAAGGGGAGCAATCCTCTCTGGGCTATGGTACATACAAGCTGCGTATCCTTATAGATCCGTCACAGACCGAGCCTTACGGCTTCTGGATTCAGCGGATTCAGGCCACCTCCAGCATCGATATTAACGAGCAGAGAGAGACCAGCTTCGGGAAGCTGTCCACGGATAGCGGGGACTATATCCCTAAGGCGGTCTCTTACACCGCAGCCTACGAGAATCCGGGAAGACAGGAGATTGTTCTCCTCGTCCGGGCAGCCAACTACGACCATCCGCTGGAGGGCGGGATTGTGAGGTCGATCCGTTTCGGCTCCCAAGCAGCGGTGGATAGCGAACGGATGTATTCACTCGGCTTCCAGCTGGTGGCGTTCATGATCATGCTGCTGCATGCGCTGTATGCGGGGATTTTATTCTTTTTTAACCGGAAGCAGCGGGCGTTCCTGCTCTTCTTCCTCCTGCTGATGGCAGTAGCAACTACCATTGTAGCCGATAACGATACGATTCTCCTGCTCTGGTTCCCCATTAACTATACCTGGGCACTGAAGCTCAAAATGCTGGCCTACCCTGCGTTGTCCCTGTTCATGCTACTGCTGACGCGCAGCTTCTCTGCCTACGAGCGCCCCGGCCGTCTGTTCAAAATCTATCTGCTGGGTCTCCTGGTCTATACCGCCTATGTTCTGATCTTACCGGCACATTACGTGGTCTATGCCAGACTGTTCTTCTCCGTCCTCTACCTGCTTCCGGTAGCCGGAGTCATCTATTCTATTGGCCGGATGGTGATGCGGCAGGAGCAGGATTCCTTCTTCCTACTGTTTGCTGCCGCCGCTATCGGCTCCAGCGTCATTGGCGGGGCCATGGAATCCAATGCCAAGGGAAGTATCCTGTATTATCCTATAGATGTCATTGCCGCAATTATTGGCTTCTCCTCCTACTGGTTCAAGCGGTACTTCCGCAATGCAGAGGAGAACCGGCTGCTCAACCAGCAACTGAAGGAGAGTGACCAGAAGAAGGACGAATTCCTGGCGAATACCTCCCATGAGCTGCGGACACCGCTGCACGGCATTATCAGCATTGCCCAGACCGTAGCCACCAAGGAACAAGCTTCACTGGACGAACAAAGCTACAAGGATCTGGAGCTGCTCATTACAATCAGCCGCAGAATGTCCCTGATGCTGGGCGATCTGCTCGATGTGACACGCCTGCAGGAGAAGCGGATTGTGCTGCAGCGGGAGCCGCTGGCCATGGGTTCACTGGTCTCAGGCGTGCTTGGAATGTTCGAATTCATGATCGAAGGCAAGCGGCTGCAGCTGCGTAATGAAATTCCCGCTTCATTGCCGCCGGTCTGGGGGGATGAGAAACGGATTGTGCAGATCCTCTATAACCTGCTGCACAATGCCATCAAATACACGCAGGCCGGAACGGTCACTGTATCCGCTGCAGCCGACGGCAAGCTTGCGTGGATCAGCGTAGCCGATACCGGGGCGGGGATCGACAAGGAGACGCAGGCGCGGATCTTCTCGCCCTATGAGCAAGGCAGCAAAGGCATCATTGACGGCGGCGGCATCGGTCTCGGCTTAAGCATCAGCAAGCAGCTGACCGAGCTGCACGGCGGTGACCTTACACTAGACTCTGAGCCGGGAAAAGGGTCCGTGTTCACCTTCACTCTTCCGCTGGCCTCCTCTGCCGGGGCCTGGGAGAGCATGGATCAGGATACAGCCGCCGCCGGGCAGCCGGAGAATCCTGATCTGCAGGGGCTGCTGCTTGAGGAGAGCCGGCTGCTATTACAACAGTCCGATATCCGCAATCTCACAGTCCCTATAGAGTTAACGGCTCCGCCGCAGATACAGGACGCCTCTCAGTCGGCCAAGTCTCTGATCCTGGCTGTCGATGATGATCCGGTCAATCTGAAGGTGCTCTCCAGCATGCTCTCGGCAGAGCATTATCAATTGGTCACCGCCACCAGCGCAGGGGAAGCCTTGGAGCTGCTTGGCACCGAGCCGTGGGATCTGCTGATCGCCGATGTGATGATGCCGTATATGTCCGGCTATGAATTAACACGGATCGTCCGGCAGCGCTTCTCCCTCTCGGAGCTGCCGATCCTGCTGCTCACCGCCCGCAACCAGCCGGCGGACATCTATACCGGCTTCCTGGCCGGGGCCAACGATTATGTCGCCAAGCCGGTGGACGCGCTGGAGCTGAAGTACCGGGTCCGCTCGCTGACCGGACTGAAGCAGTCCATCAACCAGAGCCTGCGGATGGAGGCAGCTTACCTGCAGGCTCAGATTCAGCCGCACTTCCTGTTCAACACGCTGAACGCGCTGATGGCGCTGAGTGAATTCGACCAGCCGAAGATGCGCGATCTCGGAGAAGCCTTCTCCTCCTACCTGCGCATCAGCTTCGATTATATGAACTCGCAGCAGCTCGTCGGATTATCCCATGAGCTGGAGCTGGTAGAATCCTATCTCTTCATTGAGAAGGCGCGCTTCGAGGAACGTCTGCAGATCGAATGGGAGGTTGATCCCGGCATCGAGCTGCTGCTTCCTCCGCTCACCCTACAGCCGCTGGTGGAGAACGCCGTCAGACACGGCCTGCTGAGCCGCAAAGCCGGAGGCAAGCTCCAGGTCCGCATTCGCCGCCAGAAGGGATACACCTCCTTCGAAGTGGAGGACAACGGCAAGGGCATGAGCGGGGAACAGGTGGCCCGTCTGCTCGACGACACTTTCCGGGCCCACCGCGGCATCGGCCTGCTGAATACCAATCGCCGCCTGACCCAGCTCTACGGCGAAGGCCTCGTCATCCGCAGCCAGCCCGAAGTTGGCACTACAGTATCCTTTGTGATTCCTGAGCGGAGGCAGGGGTGATCCTGTAGTTATACAGCTCAGACTTTTGACCACAACACAAAGCAGCGATTCTCCAATACCGGGAGAACCGCTGCTTTTTTGAGTTTAGATATCATTCAGTATTTCAACTGATATAACCGGTAGATCAAGGCCGCAGCCTCTGCTTTACTGGCGGTCTGGGCAGGACGGAAGCTCTGATCCCCGAAGCCTTCGAACAGATGCATACTCTTGGTCAATGCCACACTGGATGCCGCCCATTTCGATATTTTGGCTCCATCTGTGAAGGAGGCAATCAATGCTTCCGGCTGGGTAACAGCCGATTTACCGTTATACGCTGTAAGTGCACGTGCAAGCATTGTTGCAATCTCTTCACGTGTGATGGTTGCGTCAGGGTCAAAAGCTGCCGGTGATTTGCCGTTAATGATCCCGGCTGCATAAGCCGCAGCAATCTCATCCGCATAAGGATTCGTTGTCTTGATATCCTTAAACGGCAAGACCACTCCCTCACCATTCAGTCCGTAAGCTCTGGCCATCATTGCCGCGAACTGCTCGCGGGTAATCTTGTCAGATGGAGCAAATGCTCCGCCTTCGTCCAGGATTCCCTTGGTCAACAGGTAATTGATCTCTTTCACTGCCCAGTGACTGGCAGGCACATCTGTGAATACAGCAGCTCCAAGCATCACAGTGTACTTGCTGAAGTGTCCTCTCGGCGCAGTTACAGTTTGAGTAACAGGATCATATTTACCCCCAACCGCTTCCCAGGTAAGACTCTCCTCATTCAGGACGTACACGGTCAGATTCTCCAGATTCGCCTCCGAATATTTCGAAATATCAATGGCTGACACATCAAAGGTCACATCGATCGGCTTAGCGAAGCTCTTCACCGGCTGGCCGCCAACAGAAGCACTGAATTCCATCACTGGGATGTTAGCCAGCGGTTCTGCCTGACGGGGTTTGTTAATCACAGCATTCTGTACAACTTCTGCTGCCAGATTAATCTTCTGGCCTGCCTCAACCTTACCGAAGGTATCCGGCTCAATGGTAAATGCCGTCTGATCCATTTGAATCTTCAATCCGGCAATATCATTCTCCCGCACCAGGGTAAGAATCTCGGAGGGAAGCGTGGTGTTGAGCTTATGAATCCCTTTATCCACCGGAGGTACCTTCACCGTCAGGCTCAGCTTCAGGTCAGCAGCTGTTCCGGCCCCAAGCTTGCTTGTCAGCTCTCCAGCGACTGATGCTAATGCCTGCTTGGCCGTTTCAATCTGTGCGCTGATGAATCCCGAATCCAGCTGCGAAGAGACGGCGTTTCCTGCTACAGTTACATTTTCTTTGGCAATTGTAGCTTCGCCAGCCTTGTTCAGCGCGGCCTGGCTGGAATGAATAACAGCATCCTTCAGCTTCTGAACCTCTTCAGCCTTGATGCCCTGCGCGTTATTCAGCACCGCAGCCGCATTATTAATAAGGGCCTGGGCAACCTCTACTGCCTTGCTGGAGCTATCCAGCTTGTTCAGTAAATAAGGCGCACTTCCTATCAATTGAGTAATTGAACTCACAATCTTCTGTTTCTCTGCGGAATCCTGAATAGTTCCCAGCAGCTGCGCTGCTGTATCCATGGCCAGAGACAGACTCTTACCGTTCTGTTCAGCCTGTGCAGGCGTATTAGCCGATTTGAGTGACTCGGCAATGCTGGACAGTGCATTCTGGGCCGCCGAAGCCTTCTCTGCCGCAGAGCCGGAAGTATTCTTCAGCAAGTCCTGCAGCTTGTCATTCTGCTGCTGAACATTCGCGTCATTCCCTGTTGCCGCAGCCGGAGCCGGAGCAGCCGGTGTTGCTGCTGGTCCAGGTGCTCCCGGCCCGCTTCCTCCTGGTGCCGGTGCAGGATTTGGATTCGTACCGGTGTTGCCGCCGCTACCACCATTATCGCTTCCCGGCGGGTTCGGGGCCGGATTAACCACAGTACCTCCAGACGACTCCAGGATTACTTTTTTGTCCAGGGTATAGGTCTGTCCATCAATAGTCATCGAAGCTTTGATCACATAAGTACCGTCCGTCAAAAATTTGTTATCTGCATAATTATAAGCGACCGCCATTAGCGGGTAGCCTTGTATCGTCTCTGTAGAGAGCACTTTCCCCGCTTCGTCCTGAAGCTCATAGGTAGCCTTGTCCGGGGACAGACTCTTGCTGCCTCTGCTTGATCCGCCATTGGCAACCAGAATTTGCGGCTTCTTGATTTGTCCGATGGAGTTGCCTGCCGTATCGACCAGTCCAATCTCAAGCAAGGTCGTACCTGCGGGCCGGATTAATTTTCCATTCTGCAACCCTACAATATCCAGCCCTTTCAAGGCCGGTGGCGCAATCTGGGTTAGTGTGCCTGCTTGCAGCGTTCCAGGTGCGAAATGAATATCGTACTGGTATTCGATGGCACCCTTGATTTGGTCTACAGATACTACTACATCGCCAGGGGTAACTTGTACCTGATTGGCATTGAACGCATAGCCTTGGAGTGTCGATTGGCCCGCAGTCGTATATTTAACCGCATAGATGGTCCCCGATTCAGGCGCCACCAGCGTAGCCAGCGCGGACGCACTATCATCCATCGACAAGCTATTGTCTCCTGCACCGATTACCACCTGATCACGGTATACAAAAGTGTCCGACCGGGTATGTGCCAGCATGCTATAGATTCCTTGAGTTGCGTAGAAATAATTCTCATTTGCAGGATTACTGTCGATAACATAAGGGATATAATCTGCCCCTGCCAAGTCCCGCCGCACCACATACAACTCATCTGTCGGCTGATCTAATAGAACCTTGCTGACTTCCTGAAGCTCTTGTCTTGCATCCAGCACCAGCGAATAATCCTTGCCGGGTTCTGTGTTAATGGAGCCATACATGTAGTAACCATATTTGGACTCAACTCCATTATGGCTTCTGTTGTAGCGTATGAAATCAACATCTACGGCAGAAGGAGAATCTACTACCAGGAATCCCTGTGATCCGGGAGTGCGAATGTAAGAAGAGGCGGTAGCAGAAGTTCCGTCGCTTCTTTTCACTATAGCCTGGATATTCGCATTATCGAGCGGAATCCCGCCCGCATAGTTCCCGCCTTCCGCCTTATCGAGACCCCGTACACGGATGACAGCCTGCGATTGCGGATCAATGATCGCTACGTACACACTTTTAGCTAAATAATCAGTCTTCTTAAAATACAGCTCACCTATATAAGAAGCCTTGTCAGCCAGAATGGTGAACGTTCCCTGCTCATCGGTGGTGCCAAGCACCTCCTCATAACGGCGGATCTGCACTCCTGCCACCGGTTGCCCCTGGGCACCCGTATCATGCTGGCGTACAGTAATCGTTACCTTCTGCGCCTGGTCAACGGTCAGGTATGGCTTGTCTATCAGATCCACCAGCTTGCCGTCATTGCCTCTAATCTCAATATCCAATTCGTTCTTCGGCAGAACCTTCAGCTCAGCCTCACTCAGCAACTCCCCCTGAACATAACCATTATTTATCCAGGTATTTGGGAATAATTGAACCTTATACGTGCCTGATTTGGCAGGCTTCCAATTCCGCATGTTGATTCGCTGCGGATTGCCTTCCTGCTCCTCAGTAGACCAATACAGAGAGTCATCCGAGATCACTGCACCGCTCTCATCTGTGATGACCAGCTTATAATTACTGCTGAGATCAAGACGATTCTCGTACTCATCTGTCACCTTCACCAGAACATCTGCACTCTCGCCCAGAACTACCTGATTGCGGAGTTCAGCCTCGTCATAATAATTGGAACCCGGAACCCGGAAGCTGA
Source organism: Paenibacillus sp. FSL R7-0128 (assembly GCF_038002245.1). Lineage (NCBI taxonomy): Bacteria > Bacillati > Bacillota > Bacilli > Caryophanales > Paenibacillaceae > Paenibacillus > Paenibacillus sp. FSL R7-0128. The sequence continues at coordinate 6,055,909 of NZ_JBBOCD010000001.1, forward strand.
TTCCGGCCTTATAAGTACTGCCGCCACGGATCGTATACTCATCGTCAACCGGAGTGAAGTATGAACTCAATACAAGTTCATTCGGGTTGCTGTTAGAATCCGCACCGCCAAAAGTAGTGTTTGCCGTCAAGCGGTGAATTTCTTCACCCTTAGGTACATACAGATGATCGCCTACAGCAAGATTCATACTGATCTGGTTATAGTTATATCTTTCGTTCAGATAAGAGATGTTTATTTTACCACGTCCCATCCCCATAGCCGGTATCTGAAGTTGCAGCTTGCTGAAATCCCGGGAATGTCCATCATAGAATATTTCATGTTTTGCTTCAGTCGGCGTGATTTTATTGCGGAATAAGATATTGACGCCGGTATCACGATTTCTAGCAAGCGACGTGAATTCATATTCCTTATTCTTCTCAAGATAGATACTTTGCCCGAAAAAGAGCTTAGCACCTCTCGCATCGCCAATCTGCTTGTACCTGGTATTATCAATGAGAGAATAGTTCTCTACATATACAGGCTCACCGTCCAAGGAGGCACGGAAGCTGATCCGGCTGTAGTCACTGGCATCCTTGATGATTTCTTTGTGTAGCCCGTCTTCCGTTGCGTACAATGAAGAGGCAGGAATCTGGAACACGTAAGCTTCACGGTCCTCAGTGGCTATATAAGCTTTATAGTCTCCAGGCACCTCTCCCGTTCTGAATACCAGCACCGTATATCCCGGTACAGCAAACTGATTCACCATTCCACTGAGTCCGGAGTTGGTCAGGAACGGCTGGGTGAACAGCTTCCCCTTGGCATCCAGATAACGGACAGCCACCATATATGTACCCGCTTGCTCCCGGTCAGTTACATAGATAGGCTTAGCCTCATACTGTTCGCTTCCCTGCTTAAGCAATACGAACATTACCGGACTATTCATAGATAATTGATGATTATCCCTAAGCTGAATCTGTCCGTTCGCATCCGTGGTATAGTTGTAAGACTGATAATTCATCCATACCGCCACAGACCCATTCACAAGCGGAACACCATTATTCAGGATGGTAAGCCTTACATTCTTATCATCGCTGCGGATCTCCGGTTGTGTAGCACTTTCATATGTATTGGAATCCTTAGTCATCCGTTCTACAGAGATATCAATCCCCGTAGCTGAAGGCACCCGGATGCTCTGCGGGGGTGTCACCACCAGCCCCTGCTCGCCCGTATATTCGGCATGGAGAGAATATTCCTCACCGGCAGCCAGCCCTTCAAAAGAAAGATAATTGTACTCCATAGAAGTATACACTGCATCCAGCACAGTCAGCTTGGCTTCACTTCTCGCCTTCACCTTACTGGCTATCTGGGCATCTTCTTTCATAAGTACGAACTTAACCTCATTTAGAACCTTAAGATCGCTATAAGTCACATCTACTACACTATTGACCGTAATCCTTTGTGTGCCGTCCGGGAGCCGGTCATTCGAGATTACCCCTGCTCTGAACGGGGCGGCTGATACCTCAAGCACACTTAATAACGATAATAATACGACCATAACCATGGATACTGCCGTTCTTAATTTCTTCGAATACATATTCCATCTCCTTCTCCCCAGTTCAATCAACACATTTTAACTTATAGTTAGATTATTACTCCCTCCCCAGTTAATCCTATTCAGAAGACTCACAACAAGGATGTTACATTTTTTTCGCGAAAATGTCTATTACTTCCTTAACAGGGTCCCGGAAAGTTAACTTTAAGCCGGGATTTTGTCACATTTTGTCTGAAATAAATTCCAAAAACATATAAAAAAGACGAAGACCCCAAGGTCCCCGCCTTTTCAATTCTACTATTCCTCACAACACCAAAGCCCCCGTCTCCCGCTTCAGCCACGCCCGATGCTCCTCATCCAGCAGCGGAGCCAGCTTATCGTACACCTCAGCATGATAATGGTTCACCCAATCCAGCTCCTCGCTGTTTAGCATAGACGGCTCAATCGCCCGGAGGTCTATCGGTAAATAACAGAGGTCTTCAAATTTCAGGAATCGTCCGAACTCCGTAGTCACATCCTCCGTAATCAGCAGCGTGTTCTCCGTACGGATCCCATGACGGCCTTCCTTATAGACTCCCGGCTCTACCGTAATAATCATCCCAGGCTCCAGGCGGACCTCATTCGGCTTGAAGCTGAACCGCTGCGGCTCTTCATGCACATTGGAGTAATAGCCCACACCATGTCCGGTTCCACACTTATAATCCAGGCCATGATCCCACATCGGCTTACGGGCAAGAATATCGAGCGTAGATCCGGTGGAGCCATAGAGGAACTTGGCCGTAGAGAGCGCAATCACAGACTTCAGCACCAGTGTAAAATCTCTCTTCTCCTCATCCGTCAGCGGGCCAAGCGCCAGCGTGCGGGTGATATCCGTTGTCCCGTTCTGGAAGTGTGCGCCCGAATCCAGCAGATACAGGCCTTTGGCTTCCAACTCTACCGGATGGTCGGCGGACGGCGAGTAGTGCATCATCGCAGCATTCGCGCCGTAGGCAGAGATACTGGAAAAGCTCAGCTCAGCGAATAACGGCTGCTGCCGCCGCAGCTCCAGCCCCTTCTGGTCTGCTTCCACCTCTGTCACCGGACGCACGGGGACGGTCTCCTGCAGCCATTTGAACAATCCTACAAGGGCAACGGCATCCTTCAAATAGACATCACGGATATTACGGATCTCCACCTCGTTCTTAATCGACTTAAGGGCCACCACAAGACCTGGCGCTTCCATAATAGAAGCGGATTCCGGGATGGCAGCCGCCAGACTATATCCGGTTTTATTAGGATCATACAGCACGGAAGCCGCTTCCGGGAGCGCCTGCAGGAACGGAAGGATGTCCTCATACTCCTTGATCTCCACTCCATCCCGGGCCAGCGTATCCTTATCTTCCGGGGTGGCCTTATGTCCTCCGGTGAACAAGATTGCATGATGTACCCCTACTACGGCAAAAGCAGTCACATACGGATTGAACGGAATATCCCGTCCCCGGATGTTGAACAACCAGCACAGATCATCCAGCGCAGACAGCACATAATAATCAGCCCCCTTACGCTTCATCGCCTGCCGGACCTGCTCCAGCTTATCTACCCGGCTGAGGCCCGCATACTGTTCATCATGCAGCATTAGCGGCTCGGCCGGAATGGCCGGTCTGTCCGTCCAGATCGCCCCTACCGGGTCGACGTCTGTAATCGCCTGAATCCCTTTCTCCGCGAGCTTGCCCTGCAAGCCCTTCATAGCGGATACGGACAGCGTTCTGCCGTCTACCGCCATACGTGCGCCTTGCGGCAATTGCTCTGCCAGCCATTCATCCCATTGCGGGACGCCCGGTTCAGCCATACGGAACATACGGATGCCCGAGCCCTCCAGCTCCCGCTCCGCCTGAATGTAGTACCTGCCATCCGTCCACAAGCCAGCATCCGTTAGCGTGATCACAGCCGTTCCGGCGGAACCGGTGAACCCGGTAATCCAGCGGCGGCTTTTCCAGTGCTCCCCCTCATATTCACTGATGTGCGCATCCCCGCTTAATACCACACAGGCCGCTATCCCGCGCTCCGCCATCCATTCTCTTAGCTTATGTACTTTCTCCTTAGGCAACATATCCGCAACTCCTTCTCTTTATCTAGTCTACTGAATTATCATACACCTGCATTTCCTATAAAAAAAGATGAAGACCCTCAGGTCTCCATCGTCTCATTATCCTCTTTCCGTACCAGCTTCCGCCGCTGCTTCCCCTTCTTCACCCACAGCCGGTCCTGGTCATCCCGGTAGAATCTGATCCCGAACAAGCGTAACGGTGTCCACACTTCCCTAAAATAATAATTAGGCATGGTCCATTTCTCCCAGACTATAAATAGATTTGCTCCTAATTATAGACCGGGATACCTGGTTTGTTTGTCGCATTGTGGAAGGAGAGCCTTAAGGTTACCGCCCATTTCCCAAAATCGCCTTATCTGCGGAACCAGCGCATGATCTGCTCCAGCGAACCCTTCGCTTCAAATCAAAAACGCTCCCGATATACCGGGAACGTTATTTGCTCTGTGTACTGACTTGAAATCATATCTTTGCTGCCCGGTAAGCATCAACCGCCACCATAACCGTGATTCATAATTTGAATAAGACTTTGAGTACTGATATTTGCTACAGGCTCAGCAATACCAACAGTTATAATAATTGCAATAGCTAGACTACAGGAAGCTAGAAGCTTGAACAATTTTGTTTTCATGTGAATCCTGCACCTCCCTAATTAGAAGTTTGTATTGTTCCTTCTCTTCTTCATCTGCCAGATGCCGATGCTGCTCGAACAAATCAACACATTTGATGATATTGCTCTCGTTATTGATTCTAGCAGACGATTCCAAACTTTGTAGGATGAATCTAATACCTTCTTTACGCTCATTATGTAAATAATAGGCTGCCATTTCAGCAAGGAATTGAGTGTGTTGGTCCAACATAACCTGCCGGTTATAATCGCCAAATTCTGTAGAATACGTCCGGTAAGGAATATAGGCAGCAAACCGCTCCAGAATATAATCAACATTCCAGTCATAACGGTTAGCCGACAAGATAATATTGTTTAACCCTATGAATATCTCATCTGGTCGGTGGGAGATATATTCGACATATGCTGAGAGTACTTCGGACTGTCCTCCCAGCACCTGATAGAGCAGTCTGTTTGCGATACCCCACTCCTGGAACTGAGCAATAGTCCGCTTCACTTCTTCATTGTCCTCCTGTATCCAGCTCCCATCCATATAGAGGGATACCCAATCTAATGCCGAATTGTAGTCTCCTAATTCCTTACACACAGCTGAACGGATAAGCTGCGCGTACAGGATATAGAAGTACAGGGGTTTCTCGGTTTTTTTCTCGTTACTCTCTCTACGGTCCGACTGACGCTGGAGATTATAACGAAGAGTCGCTAATTGCTGCATCTTGTTCGCGAGTTCATCCACCTTGTGCCACCGATTCATTGAACCATAGACATGACCCAAATGATTCAATCCATCCACTTGATCCGCTTCATCCAGCCGGTCCAGGTAACATTCGAAGAGATGTGCCGCTTGTAAATTCCGCGCCTGGTCATCACCAATGGCGATTCGGAATAGACGGTATTGGCATATCGCGAGTCTCTCGGAATTCTGATACTTCTCACTGACACTCACATTCTTATACAGCAATTCAGCAGCTTGCCACAGCCCCTCTTGAAATAGGCCTTCAGCCACTTCGAACAGCATGGGGGCATAGACCAGATTCTCCAGCAGATTCTGAACCACCTGTTCAACGCAATCCAGACGGCCCAGCTCAGCGGAGCGCACAAGAAATGGCCGTAGACGCCGCCAGGTGGGTGACGAGAAAAAGAAACATTCATCCACGTATAAGCTATAAAAATGATCCTCCGGCAGATCCATCGTCTTGGTGATTCGCTCCAGATGGTTCATAGCAATGGGCTGCTGACCACTAAGTATCCGGCTGAGCGTTCCTGAATTAATTCCGGATTGTCCCGAGAATTGATTAATAGGCATTCCCTTCTGCGACAAATACAACGCTAATTGATCGCGAATCATCGTTCTAGTAGTAGGGACCACGCAAACACCACCTAACTGGAATCCAATATAATTTCTTTTATAGTTGTAATAATATGTCACATTATACCAATGGTCAATAACGCAGACTGCTGCAGATTAGTCTAATCCGTGAACTACAGGCAACCCGTTTGCCAGGATCGCAAAAAAATAGAGACTCTAGTAGTCTCATAAGGTAAGTCCACCCTTTCGATTCAAATTCCCCATCATCACCTCTATCTTGCTCATAACAGCATCCCGTAGACTTTGAGGCTCCATCGCTTCAATAATCGGACCATAAGAGAGAAAGTAATTTGAAAGCCAATCTCCTTCGGGCATCGATGCGATAACAGTAAAAGATCCATCTTCATGTTTTGTTATTTCTTTTTCACTAAAGTCATCATATATTCTATACGCTCCAGCCGAAGAGATTTTTAACCGAATATCAATAAATTTCTGAACTTGATTATCTGTCACTTCAGCCGCAGATTCCACTGATGTCTCTTGCTCAAAAACCTCTTCAGTGATTTCAATATTAGCCATACGGGATATTTTGAATGTTCTGTATGTTCTTTTATCATAGCAAAACGCTTTCAAATACCATGCCTTATCCTTAAAAATCAACTTAATTGGCTCAACCCTGCGCAAGCTTTTCACACCTGAGGTATTAAAATATTCGAATATAATAATATGTTTGCTTATAATTGCCATTTTTAGTGCATGGAAATTTTCTTTGTTTCGTTCATTACTTCCCCAGGGTGAGAAGTCCAATTCAATCCAATTAACATCACTCTTTTTGAAAAGGCTGCTTAATCGTAAAAGAATAGTCTCAATTTCCGGATACCGCGCTGCTGATAGATTCTGCAAGGCGAGCAGTATTTCATCCTGTTCTTTTTCAGAAAGTAATGACTTATTGAGTATAAATTTGTCAAGAATGACGATTCCGCCGCCTCTGCCTTGATTCGTATAGATAGGTATACCAGCGCTGCTTAATGTCTCAATATCGCGATATATTGTTCTAACCGATACTTCAAAACGGTCAGCAAGCTCTTTCCCCGTAGTTTCTTTTTTCTCAAGTAAGTAATAAACAATGCCGAAAAGTCTGCTGATCTGCATTAAAGCACCTCAATTCAAGTACAGTATATCGTTCTGAACACGACACCAGTGTGTCATATTTACTTATTTATTAACACAAAACCAGACGGACTGTTGTCAGGTTTTGTCCTTTATATTAAGAAGTGTACAATCGACTGCGGCGTTGTCCGCACATTATAAAGGAGAATGATGATTATGATAAACAAAATTCAATTACCCCAACCGGTTGAGGAACATTTTCATGCGACAAATACAGATGATCCCGCGGCCTTCCTTTCGATCTTTGCCGAGGATGCCGTTGTTTTTGACGCCGGCAAAGAATATCACGGGAAAACCGCTATCAAAGAGTGGAGCGACCACGATTATTTCGAAGTAGGCTTAAGACTAGAAATCATAAATGTCGTTAAAAATGCCAAGGAGATCGTTGTTACCGCACAATCAGACGGAAATTACGACAAAACCGGACTACCGGACCCCCTCTATCTTGATTTTCATTTTACTGTGGAAGGGGATAAAATTACACGCCTGCACAATGTTCTTTCCTCTAACAGTAGGGCAATTCCTTTGCCGCAGCCTATTGCAGCCTATTATCATGCCTCAGATATCTTTGACGGTGACCTTCTCGCTAACTGCTTTGCAGAGGATGCCATATTAGTTGACAATGGAGAAGAATTTCATGGTCCCGAAGTTATCAGCAAGTTCATTGTGAAGGCAAACAGAGACGCTGCGGGTAGGACTGAAATCACCAATTGTGCGGAGAAAAATGAAGAAACGGTTGTCACCGCCACCATTTCAGGTAATTTCAAAGGCAGTCCAATTCCACTGGATTTCCGCTTCACGCTTAATAACGGGAAAATCAAAGCCTTGAATATCGTAGTGTCAGGTGTATAAAGACGATGGTGGAGAATTTAATTAAGGTAAATCAAGAAAAAGAGCAGGTTATCGAAAAGATAACCTGCTGCATATGAACGTCGTCTATGTCTTCTTTGTTAGAATCCTGTTATTATACCCGGCAACTTCCGGACAGGCAATCCCGCCAGCTTCGCGGCGTTATGATTCAGCAGAAACATCTAGTAGACTCATAAGGTCTCTGTCGTCCTGGTATCACAATTGCAAAGCTGCTGCCTCTACTGTTCCCCCTGCTTCACCCACTGCGGAACCAGCGCTTAATCTGCTCCAGCGAACCCTTCGCTTCCGGGCCATTGTAGCCGAAGGCATTGCCAATCATCTTAATGTATTCGTTAAAAGTCGTCTCCCGGCTATACCGGTCACTCCACCACGCCTTCGCGTTATAGCCCGAGTCCGCCCCGATATAAGTCAGCTCAATCCCCGACTTCTTATACACATGATCGAAGATAAACTTCACCCGCCGCATATGAAAATCCGACGACACCACAATCGCCGACTTAAAGCCATGCTGCTTCATGATCGGGAGCGTAAGCTGGGCGTTCTGGTAAGTACTCTCGGCAGCATCTTCCGTCAGAATAGCGGATTCCGGGATTCCCAAGGAAAGGGCGGTTTCGCGCATGTCGCCAGCGGGGCCGGTAGTTTCTTTGGAGTTAGAGAGCAGGAGCTTCGGCGCATAGCCTTTTTGATGCAGCTTAACCCCTTGCTCCACCCGTCCTCCGCCACCGCTAAGGATGATGATGACGTCTGCTTGCTTTGGAGTCTCCGATACGGGAAGGAAGCGCCCGGCGCACAGGAGCAGCAAGACGATTAACAGAAGGGGCAAGAACAGAAAGAGAATTCTTTTTCTGCGCTTGCCCGGCTTGTTCCTGGTTAGGTTGGGTCTCATAAGCTACTTCCGGTACTCGCCGCTAAGAATCTGTTCCCACCACTGTGCATTCTCCGTATACCACTGGATGGTCTGGGCAATTCCGGTCTCGAACGTATACGTAGGCTTCCAGCCCAATCTCTCCAGCTTAGCCGGATCAATCGCATAACGTTTATCATGACCCAGCCGGTCGGCAACGAATTCAATCAAATCCTCAGATTTCCCCAAGGTATGAATAATCGTCTTCACAACCTCAAGATTGGTGCGTTCATTATGCCCGCCTACGTTGTACACCTCACCGCTTACGCCCTCATGCAGCACCAGGTCAATCGCAGCACAATGATCCCACACATGCAGCCAATCCCGGATATTCGCGCCATCTCCATAGACAGGAACCTTCTGTTCATTCAGGACCTTAGAGATCGTAAGGGGAATGAGCTTCTCCGGGAAGTGGTACGGGCCATAATTATTGGAGCAACGGGTAATGTTCATCGGCAAGCCGAAGGTCTCGTGATACGCACGGACTAACAGATCGGACGACGCTTTGCTTGCGCTATAAGGGCTGTTAGGCTGCAGCGGGGTCTCCTCCGTGAAGAATACAGCAGGGTCCCAGTCCAGTTCGCCATACACCTCATCCGTAGACACATGAACGAACTTGGTCACTCCAATCGCACGGGAAGCATCCAGCAGCACCTGGGTTCCCATCACATTCGTACGGACGAATACCGCCGGATCGGTAATAGAGCGGTCCACATGACTCTCGGCTGCGAAATGGACCACATAATCAAAGCGCTCTTGTTCAAAAAGAGACTGAATAGCCTCACGGTCAGCAATATCCGCCTGGATGAAGTGGTAGTTATCCCGATCTTCAATCTCCTTGTGCTTGGAGAGATCACCCGCATAGGTCAACAGATCCAGGTTATAGACATCGTAATCGGAGTACTTATCGATCATGTACTGCACGAAATTCCCGCCAATGAAACCGGCACCTCCGGTAACCAACAATTTCTTTCTATTCATTAATTACACCTCAGAATCATTCAATTAGATTTCCATCTACTCAGGGAGTGTAGGTAAAATTCAAAACAGCATCTTGCAGTAACGGAGCCTGCTCGTCTTTGCCGGAGAGAATGGGGGTAACGTGGAGGGGCCATTCAATCCCGATAGCCGGATCATTCCAGAGAATGCCGCCATCACAGTCTGGAGCATATAGCTCATCACACTTATACTGAACTTCAACATCCTCGGTCACCGTCATGAACCCATGGGCGAACCCCTTGGGAATCAACAGCTGCTTCTTATTCTCTGCGCTCAGTTCAACACCGAACCACTTGCCGTAAGCGGGACTGCCTGCTCTAACATCCACTGCCACATCGAAAATGGCCCCACGGGTACATCGCACCAGCTTGGTCTGAGCTTTGGGATTGAGTTGATAATGCAGGCCGCGCAGGGTACCCTTAACCGCAGAATAGGACTGATTATCCTGTACAAAAGCAATATCAATGCCCTGCTCTCTGAACTTCGCATCACTGAACGTCTCCATGAACCATCCCCGGTGATCCCCGAATACCGCAGGTTCAACTATATACACGCCTGGAAGCGCTGTTTCTGTTAACTTCATATCCTCTACACCTCTACTGCTTAATATTGAATTTTCCCGGTAGCAACCTTGATCAGGTACTGGCCGTAGCCCGTCTTGCTTAGCTTCTGCCCGCAACTCAGCAAGTGCTCCTTCGTAATCCATCCGTTAATATATGCAATCTCTTCGAGCGCGGCAATCTTAATCCCCTGATGATCTTCAATCGTCCGGACAAAATTAGTGGCATCCACCAGACTCTGATGAGTTCCCGTATCCAGCCAGGTAAAGCCGCGGCCCAGGAGTTCCACATCCAATTCTCCCATCTTAAGATATGCTTCATTAATAGAAGTGATCTCAAATTCACCCCGGGAAGAAGGCTGCACGTTCTTGGCAATCTCCACAACACGGTTATCATAGAAGTAGAGACCCGTAATCGCATAATTAGACTTAGGCTGTACCGGCTTCTCTTCCACACTCAGTACCTTGCCTTCATCATTGAACTCCACCACACCGAACCGTTCCGGATCATGGACATGATACCCAAACACAGTCGCCCCCTGTGCCTTCCCGGAAGCACGCTGAAGCATCTTACGAATGCCATTCCCATAATAAATATTATCGCCAAGAATCATTGCCACAGCATCATTCCCAATGAACGATTCGCCCAAAATAAAAGCCTGAGCTAAACCGTCAGGACTGGGTTGTACTATGTATTGTAGAGAGATCCCGAACTGAGAACCATCCCCTAAAAGACTCTCAAACCTCGGAGTATCCTCAGGTGTAGAGATGATAAGGATATCTCTAATTCCAGCCAGCATTAAGGTGGATAATGGGTAATAGATCATAGGTTTGTCGTAAACGGGTAGAAGCTGTTTACTGGTGACCATGGTTAACGGATAGAGCCGGGTGCCGGAGCCACCGGCTAGGATTATGCCTTTCATAAGGTTCACCTCACTTATTATTTGGCTTCATAATATTTAACATACCAGTCAGTAAATTTCTGCAATCCTTCTTCAATAGATGTGCTCGGCTTAAACCCCACCGCGGCTTGCAATAGCTCAGTAGATGCATAGGTTGCCGTTGTTTGCCTGTAGCCTTGATTATTCGTTGTTTTCCACGGATAAACCATATTTTCTGAATGGATAGATAATCTCGAATTGTGGATTCGTCTTCAAAAAGCAAATGCTCGATTTCGCACTCCATCACTCTTTTCTAAATCGGGAAACGTCGATTTTGTAAACTTACATTGTTTTTCTTCGTCTGCTGCGACCAGTGTATATGTTGGTTTGGTGTAGCTTAGCCCCCGGCGATGCATCATTTTGGAGATCCCGCGAAGTGAGTATTTGACTCCAAATTTCCTTTTTATCAAGGCTGCAATAATTTCAAGTGTCCAGTTATGCCATGCTGTAAAACCCTTATCGTGCGGTATGGAGCTTATAATGAATTGTTTCAACCTTTCTTGCTGTTCTTTAGTTAATCGACCTGGCGTTCCTGGAGAATAAAATATTTGAAGGCTGAAAGCCCGGTCGCTTCATACGCCCAATGTAACCTTTTACGGTTTTCTCACTTTGATTAATTATGTGGGCGATGTTCTCCAATTCTGTTTCTTGCAGATACAAATACAGTGTCTGGTATCGTTCATACATCCGACGCTTTTTAGCTTGTTTCATTGCGGTTTAGATCTCTTGAAAAAAGCTGTTTGGTCTATAACATTTTCCTACCTGTTTGAAGTTAAAACTCTCCACTATTCATGATCAGCTTAATGTCTTTAAGCGCCTGAGTTACTTCTTTCCGTTTAAAAAATAAATATATTAAGTAAATTACACTATAAAAGATAACTGAATATAGGGAGTATATCTCTCTCCCCAACCACCCTATTAAGATAAAAGTAAATATAACAATCGATTCTAAGAGTATGTCTTTATAAATTGATATTGAAAGAACGTTCGATAGATACCACTCGGCTAATATAGTTCTGAAAGCTAAAATAATCACTATTGATAGTATTGCCAATGTTAGATTTTTTATTAATATTGAAGTGACCAGGGTTAATACTAAACTCAACACAAGAGATATTAAATTGATTCGTAGCATCAGTTTTTCTTTTCTGAGAGTCTTAAGATATGTATTTATTAACAGCGCCATTTTTCCTTCATATACAAACATTGGAAAAACCAAAGCCATATATAGTAAACTATCAGAATAATCTGGTAACCAAGAAGTTAAAATCATTTTTAGAGGATAATAACTTATCAGCAAACCTAAAAAAAATGTCATTAATAAAGGGCTTATTGTAACATATATCTTGTTTAACTTTTTTTCATCAATTCTTCTCAGTATAGGAAACAAAACCACTCCTACGGCATTTATAAAAATCATCATCATATTTGATATACTTAAAGTAAGTGACACTTTCCCAAAAGTGGATACGTCCCATGAATGCTCTACACCAAACCTTACAACACCTATTATTAACAAACTTGCAATATTTGCAAACATAAGATTTATGCCAACATTAATATTACTTGATATTTCTCTAAAACTAATCTTGAGTGAATAAAGTTTCTGAAAAACAATATCTTTACAGCAATACATCGCATATACTAATGAAATTAACTTACCAAGTAAATCAGCATAAATCATGATTTTAAATTCGTTAACACCAAAAAACAAAAAAGAAACAATCAAAACAAAATACAGCACTCTTCCTATAATCGTGATTTGAGCAAATTCTTTGATTTTATTTGTGGCCTGTAGAATAAAGAGGGGCATAGCTCTAACACCCACTAATATTAAACAAAGAGCCACCATTGTAAGTATAAACTGCCTATTAGCATCGTCAAATAGAAGGATGGATAACAAAATAATAATTATGGCAATTACTGTTTGAGAAATAAATAATAACCAGAATTGTGTAGAGAATAGTGATTTATTTAAATCTTCATACTTCCCCCCCCCATATCGTAAATATATTCCATCATTCCATCCAAACTGTAAGAAGCCGACATATGATGTATAGAATAAATACAGTTGCCAATATCCATATTCTTCTACTCCGATCATTCTTGGTACGATTAAAACTACTAATGTTGATATAAGTAAGGAAATCAAATTCGATGATACTGCATAGGAAAAATTCTTAAAAAAAACCTTTGATTTACCACTAATTCTCTTTCCTCTATTATTCATAAGAGATTCACAATAAATTCATTATTTAACATATCTGAATTTAATTCAGTGCACAAAAAGTCCATATTCCGCTGTATTGTATCGCAACTTAATTTCCCAAAATCAATCAGTAATAATACATTTATAATATCTTCTGTAAACCTATATTTAATTATTTTATTCCCCCCATAAATTGCATATGGGGGTACATCTTTTGAAACTATTGAACCAGCAGCAATAACAGCACCTTGGCCAATTCTAACACCAGACATAATGATACAACCTTGACCTATCCAAACATCATCCTCAATTATAATATTTCCTTTACTAAACGCTTCCCTTTGTTTTAACATTTGAGACCTAAACGGGTACGTGGAAATAGTTTTATAATTATGTTCACCGCATAATAGAAATTGAACATTCCCTGCTAAAGAACAAAAATTCCCAATAATTAATTTTCCATCACTATTAAAAGCGGTAATATTCAAGTCACCATATGTGTGGTTACCAACCTTAATATCATTAATTGGAAAAATAGTTCTCGCAACAGTGTGATTATTTCTATTTATTTTTCTCCATTTCCGATTAAATAAGACTAATTTCAAATGCATATATACTGGCATTAACAAATCTTTTATCAACTTAATCACCACTTTAATTAATTTATATTTAGACATAATGGTTTTTCTTATTAAATATCCCACTAAGTATTACTAGAATCGATCATACGCTTTCTTTTCGAATAATTTTGTAAGACTCTATCGAGAAATAAAGATTTCCCCTTTTTTAATGTTTATAAGAAGAAATCGATAAATCACTTTCTGTTCGAAGATCCGTTTTTCTTATTTCAATAATAAAAGATAAATACATCACCATAAAACTCCCAAATGCAATTTCCGTACCTAACATTGATACCAGAAGTAATACTAGAGCAATCCTCTTATAACCTTTTTTAATATAAACGTATTGTATACTATAAAAACTAAATAAAATTAAACCAGTAATTCCAAAGTAGTAATACACTCTTGGAATGCTTGGGATATATTCTTCATACCGAACCATACCATGTCCGATTACCTTTTCAACTAGGTTTAAATCTATATTCCTGAAAACATCAACATAGTTTCCAAATCTTCCAGTAGTAGCTGTTTTACTCTGAAATGTCCTATCCATAAAGTTATTAAAAATTTGTGTTTTAGTAAATATCAAGAAACATAAACCAAAAAACAAAATTATTATAAAAAAATTAATAACCTTTTTGGTATTATTGAGGCTCCTTAGTAACTTCCCTGCCCAAAGTAAAACTAATCCTATCGCTATTAATATCCCAGTGGAAGAACCTGACAAAATCAAAGCTAAGCCTATCAAAATCAACATAACTTTTTCTTTTTTATTATCTCCAAATAAGGTTATCCCAAAATACAAAAGTACATAACTTGAAAAATGAGCAGGCTCATAAAAAATTGAGGTAGGTCTTTTAACAAAGCCCAGTGCATATTGTCTTCCCATTTCATTCATTGATTCAGTAGATAGCGGTAACCCTGGAATAAATCCTGATAAATAATAATTTCCATAATTCAATAAAAGAAACTGAATTATTAAAAAAATTGATGAAAAAAATGATATAAATTTTAATAACTTCAATCCTAACTGAAAATCAAAATACTCTCGTGCAAAAATAGCGATAAACAATAAATATGAAATATAACGAAATGTTCTCAAAAGTGTGTCACTTTGAAATCCCGTCCGGCTTAAAGGTATTAATACTACTAAATGAAATACTATTAGCATTGATATTATGAATAGTTTTTTATTGATATTTATTTTCCGTTTAACCATTAACATATTAATAATGTATATTGGCGAAACACATATTAATAAAGCATCGGCTAATGTAAATGTCATTATATTAATCTTATATATTGTTAAGGGTACAAATAAAACTATTATCCAAGTATATATTTTTTTCAACATTTATAATCACCTGTTTTTTATATTTCAGAAATTACATCAATTCCCTAGCGAAACTTTCTGAAATTATATTAATCCAAAGAGTAACAACAAACTTAAAAGATGCCTAAAATTTTGATTTTGAGTATACACATTCACATTCACTTTTACTTTCAGGCTGTACAATTTATATTAGACTTCATCAACTACACCAGAAAATTCTTAAATAGAGAATTCTGTTTATCACCTGATTTAAATGTAGTATCAGCATTAAACTATTCACTATATGATAAATAAGATCTAATTTTACCTTTAATCATAGTCAATCATAGTTTCCTTAATTGCTTCCAAATATGAGAATCCATATTTCTCATCAGGTTCTAGATATGCACCCTCACTCCATTCATTCCAAGCGGTAATAAAAACAAATTCACTTTTTGATGTTTTACTTCTTTCTAATTGCTTTTTTAAATACTTTTTAAATTTAATTGGTGAAGCTCCAATATGTACAATTCCTTTCTTTCCCCATCTTGCCGTCGTGTCCCAGTCATTATAAGCTCCTAAAAAAGTTTTCACACCATTACTTGGTGTTTGATTTATTATTCTTGTCCAAACTTTGTCATAACTAATTCTGCACGGAATATTAAACACATCTTTACATAGCAGCCTTTTAAGATTATACCATTTTGCATAATCAATCTTATGAGCCTTTGCCAAAGCAAATGTTGGTTGATATTCAAATTGGGCATCAAACTTTTTTTCTCGTGAAAATTGAACATCTATCTCATGTTTTAAAGTTGTAACATAATACAATCCTTCCCATCCGTTTTCTAGAGCTAGTCTATCCCACAAATTCTTCATTGCATCCCAACAATCTATGTTGACTGCGTCATAAATAACTATCATTGGTTTTCCATTAACCTTTATATATCTATCGTCATTAAATAATTTTTTCAGATAATCAAAATGCTCAATCCAATCAGGCTCAGTACCATATTTCTGTTCAATCAGAATTGTTCGATTTTTCCTTGCAGTACTATTTGACCAGGAATGATTTGCCCAGGATACACAAAAAGGAATATCAATTTTATTATTATTCAACATATTACTAATAGGTTGTTCAAGCAACTGCTTTCCAGAGAACCAATAATGATAGTAACAAAATCCATATACACCATATTCCTTAGCGATTTTCGCTTGATTAATTTGGGCATCTATATCTAAAAGGTTATAATAATTATTATTAAGAGGAACTCTTGGCTGATTCTGCCCTTTAAAAAGTGGCTTAGCTTTTTTACAACTTACCCACTCCGTATGACCTTTCCCCCACCATTCGTTGTTTTCTGGTATTTCATGATATTGTGGTAAGTACATTGCTAATATATTTGTCATTTTACCCTCCAACATATTACATAATTAAATTAATATTTACATTCACCCATTGTTCTTCTTTTACCATCTATACAACCTCTAATTGCCATGTTTATTTTTTTTAATTTCTGATCCTCAAAACAAATAATTTTTATAATGAACTTATATAAATTTACTCCGATGTATTTTTTATGATTAGGGAATTTATTTTCTAAATATTTTTGATTTCTGAAAATGTAATAAGTTCTGTTAGGATTCGCAAAGGATGGGTGAACAGTTTTCCACAAAAACTTCCGCGGCTTCGAATTCCCAAATGTCTGAAAAAGTTTTGAATCATTTAATTTAATAATTTTCTTCCCAAGCATGTGAAACTGTAAACATATATCAATATCTATATGAGCTATGAACAATGATTCGTCAAATCCAGAAGTTAACATATAATCATTAATACACATCATACTTCCAGAAGTCATGGCCCAATTACATTCTTTATTCCAACCAGAAAGTTCAGTATAAGCTATCTTGGTTTCTCTTGTAATTTCATCTTTATAGATTGAAATTGCATTTGAAGCAACAATTGCGTAATGATCCCGTGAATTTTCAATAAAGTCAATTAAGCAAAATGCAGAATCCCCTTCAAAAAAAGAGTCTTGATCCATTGTTAGCACGTAATCAAAACCTTCTTTTGTTGCTATATCACAGCCTATTTTCAATGCTTTTGCCAGTCCTTTATTTCCATTCAAATTTATATATTCAACCTTCTGATGCAAGCATAGAAGATCTCGCATAGCTAGATTAATAGAATTTGAATTATCAATAACAAATAGTTTATCAATAAAGTTAATATAAGTATTGATGTTATCGTTCACATTAGTATCAGGGTTATAAAGAACTACAACTCCAGCATATTTATACAAAATCAAATCACTCCTACTTCTCCATATAAAAGTTTTGTAACGAGTAAGATGTTTGTTTGATATCGTACCCAGATTGAATATGCGTATCCAAACAATATTCATCATTTATAAAATTAGATTCTAATTCAGTACCCTAACTATTATTATATTATCCATTTATAAAACTCATTCTATACTAATCTTTAAATAAAAATCTTCTAACAACTTTACTTGGTCCTTAACATCATAATTTGCTTTTTTTATTTTTTCAAATGTACTTTTACGTATATTGGAGTCTCTAGAGGTGATTACTTCCTTAGCCCAATACTCTGGATTCTCTTTTAGTGAAATGAACTTCACTAAATCTGTAATTCCTACTTCACTAGGTACTACATCTGAAATCACACATGGTAACCCAGCAGCTTGAGCTTCAATTACAACAATGCCTAGTCCTTCATATATAGAAGGAAAAGCAAAAACATCAATAGCTTGTAAAAGTTGAGGGATATCACTACGAACACCTAACAAAACCACACTATTCTGTAACCCGAGTTTTATAATTTTTCGCTCAATAGTATATCTCAGATCGCCATCTCCAATAAGTAAAAGAACGGTATTAGGATGTTTAGTATTTAGCGACTTGAACATATCTAATAAAAACTCATGATTTTTTTGCTCATGAAATCTTCCAATATGACCAACAACAAATTTGTCAACAAGCTCTAATTCTTTTCGATACCTATCTCTGGTTGATTGGTCAAAAGTGAATTTTTTTGCATCTATTGCATTATTCATTACTTCAAATTTTTTCTTTCCATACAACCACTCACCTGCATCTATGCTACATGCAAATCTATAGTGGGATATCTTTCTCAAGGGAAGTTGTAGTAAGTTTTTAATAGTTGCTATTATTCCCTTTCCAGATGAAGTATTATGACTATGAATTATTGTTATAATACCTCTTTTTTTAGCCATTGATAAAAAAACACTTGCTGTACTCCTAATGTGGGAATGAATAATTTGATAATCTTTATATGTATCAAAAAAGACATTCCAGCTTTTTATGTACTCCCTAATATTTTTCCCTTTAAATTTTGGTATAGAATAAATAGTTCCACCTAATGCTTCAATTTCATCATCATAATAGCCCTTGTCTTCACTATGAACTATAAAATCAAATTGAATCTTTTCCCTATCAATATTTCGATAGACATTCATAATAAATGTCTCAGCACCACCGCAGTTCATTATCCCAAACACATGGAGAATTCGTACAGGGGAATTATGGACATTCATTTTATATGTTCTCCTTATACCAATTTACCGCCAATTCAATACCGGAGTTAAAATCAAACTCCGGATCATATCCTAAAAGTCTCTTTGCTTTAGATATATCAGCATTTGAATGTTTAACATCACCAGCTCGGTCAGGCCCAAAATTAGGTTGAATACTCTTCCCTAATAATTCAGATAGCTTATTGTACAAATCTATCAAGAACACTCTACCACCAAATGCGATATTATATACCTCACCAGCAGCCTCCTTAGGAGCAAGCATTCCCTTTAAGTTTGCTTCTATCACGTTCTCAATATAAGTGAAATCTCTTGATTGTCCACCATCTCCATTTATAGTAGAGATTTCATCATTTAAAAGTGCTTTAACGAATTTAGGAATAACCGCTGCATAATAACCATGAGGATCTTGTCTTCTACCGAAGACATTAAAGTATCTAAATCCTACTGTTTCCAGCCCATATATCTGAGTGTACAATCTTCCATACTCTTCACCAACTTTTTTGGTAAGTGCATAAGGAGACAATACTTTCCCTACTCTATCTTCGACCTTAGGAAGATTGGGTTCGTCACCGTAAACTGAGGAGCTTGAAGCGTAAACGAATTTCTTCACCTCATTTTGTCTCGCAGCTTCCATCATATTTAAAGTGCCTTTAATGTTAATTTCCTCATAAAGAAGTGGCATTTCAATACTTCTTGGCACACTTCCCCACGATGCTTGGTGTGTAACATAATTCACTTCTTTACAAGCTTGCATACAAGTATCAAGATCTCTAATATCCCCTTCAAATAGTTCAAATAAGGGGTTTTCTAAGAATGGAGCTATATTTTCTCTTTTTCCTGTAGAGAAATTATCCAAGCATCTTACAGAGTACCCCATTTCTAAAATAGCCTCACACAAATTAGAGCCAATAAATCCTGCTCCGCCTGTAACTAAAAATTTACTATTTATAGGAAACTCTAATCGTTTATAGCTCATTCTTATAATCTCCAATATCTATAATTTGATTTTTCTGTTTCTCCTCGATCTAATATTGCTTTAACATCAATAATTATTTTTTTGTTATTATCTACTTTCTTAAAAAGGATATCCAAATCATTTAAGTTCATATTCAAAAACTCTTTATGAGATACTGCTAAAATAATTACATCCAGATTATTGATTTTTTTAATATCAGAGAAGGTCACTCCATATTCATGTTCTGCTTCTACAATATCAGCTACAGGATCATAAATAAGTGGTTCTATCTTGTATTCTCTTAACTCATTAATAATATCAATTACCTTGCTGTTTCTAGTATCTGGACAGTCTTCTTTAAATGTAAATCCTAATACCGCAACTTTTGCATCGTGAATGGAAAGGTCTGCCTGAATAAGATTTTTAACAACATTCTCAGCCACATATTTCCCCATCCCATCATTTATTCTTCTTCCAGAAAGAATGATTTGTGAGTGATATCCGACTTCTTCTGCCTTATATGTTAGATAATATGGATCTACACCTATACAGTGTCCACCTACTAGCCCAGGCTTGAAGTCTAAGAAGTTCCATTTAGTCCTTGCCGCTTTCAACACTGACTGAGTATCAATCCCCAATTTATTGAAAATAATCGATAGTTCATTCATAAATGCGATATTTATATCTCTTTGAGAGTTTTCTATTACTTTTGCAGCCTCGGCAACCTTGATGCTCTCTGCTTGATATACTCCTGCAGTTATGACCATGCTATATATCTTTGAAATCTGTTCTAATGATTCTCCGTCCATTCCCGCTACAACTTTTACAATTGTTTCAAGCCTATGTAATTTATCTCCAGGGTTAATTCTTTCTGGAGAATAGCCTACTTTAAAGTCTACTCCACATTTCAACCCCGAGTATTCTTCTAGAATCGGAACACAAATATCCTCAGTAACCCCTGGAAAAACTGTGGATTCAAAAACAATAATCGAATTTGCAGTCAGATTTCTTCCTAAAGTCTTACTCGCAGATATAATTGGTGTGAGATCAGGTGTCTTATCTTTATTTATGGGTGTAGGAACTGCAACTATATGAAACTTAGCATCCTGTAAGTGAATTTCCTCAGATGTAAAGTAAGCTGTAGTATTTTGTATTTCTTCATTACCTACTTCTTTGGTAACGTCATTGCCCCTGTTGTACTCTTCTACTTTGCTCTTAGAAATATCAAAACCAATAACGTCAGCCGCTTTGGCAAAGGCAATTGCTAAAGGCATTCCTACATACCCTAGCCCGATAATAGATATTTTTTGTTCCTTTCTGGATATCTGTTCATAAAGATTCGTCATGGTCTTCCTCCAAAACTTTATTTATTTTAAATCTCCAAAATATTCATAATACTGTTATTAACCTTATTAACTTCATACTTCTCTTTACATATTTCAAGGCTTTTTCCAGCTTTTCTTATAAGATCATCATTATTTTCTATAAGAAATATCATTGCTTCCACTATACTATTAACATCTTTAACCGGGACCAAAAATCCGTTCACACCATGAACCACTGTTTCCCTGCACCCAGGAGCATCGGTGGTAATAATGGCCCTTCCCATAGCCATAGCTTCTAGAACAGTTCTTGGCGTACCTTCTCTATAAGATGGTAATACAAATACTGAAGCCGCTTCTATGAACGGCCTAACATCCTTAGCCTCACCCAAATAATCAACAATTTTTGAATCAATAAAGGGTTGTATGGCCTCATAGCTTAATGAATTAGGGTTAGTATCAAAAGGTCCCACTAATGAAAAATTAATTTGAGGATAAGATTGCTTTACGATTTCAGCAGCCCTTAGATATTCTGTTACACCCTTATCTTTAATAATTCTGCATATCATTAAAAAACTCGTCTCCTGAGGCAAAGGTACAGCACTAAAATAGTCCATATTCACGCCAGAGCCATTAATAAGAGCAGTTTTACTTTTATCAACTAATTTTTGTGATACGAATTCATTTAAGTCATCCGGATTTTGAAACAGCACTCTTTTACAACTCTTCAAAGCAACTTTGTACAGAGTCTTACTAATGCTTCTAATGATTGCTGCTTTCTTCCCACGAGCTGTAAAGACATACCCCAGCCCGGTAAGCATAGCATGAATATTTTTGACACCTGCCAATCGGGCAGCAATTGATCCAAAAATAACAGGTTTAATAGTATAACTAAAAACCAAGTCTGGTCTTTCGGATTTAATAAATTTATAAATTTTAAATATTAATGTAAGATCATTTAAAGGATTGGTCCCTGTTCTTACAAGTGGAAGTTGAGCGAATCTAGCTCCTAATTCTGCTAATTGCTCTTCATATCCGCTTTCAGGTCCTACTGCTATAACTTCATATCCCTTGGCAACCATTGCCTTGATTAAATCTCCACGGAAGTTTAAAAGCGATGGAGTATAACCAGAAATCATTATAATTTTCATTGCAATACCAATTTAAAGGTCTCTTTAATTACTGAGACAACCCTTTTAATATCATCATCGGTCATTCCTGTACCTGAAGGGAGACAAATCCCCGTCTCAAATAATTCATCAGATATAGAATTCTTATGGCTAAAGAACTCATAATCTTTAAAAAGTGGCTGCAAATGCATAGGCTTCCAAACAGGCCGAGCTTCAATATTTTCCTTTTCAATTTCATTAAGAATATGATCTCTTAAGTTGCTTTCATTTGTTGTTAAATTCAATACTGTCAACCAATTGTTCGGCTCATATCCTGTTAAACTAGGCATAAATTCCACTGGATAATTAGTTAACAATTCCTTGTATCTTGTATTAACCAGTTTTCTTTTTTCCACTATATTGTCCAACTCTAATAGTTGCCCCCGCCCAATCCCAGCACAAATATTAGACATCCGGTAATTGTATCCTACCTCTTTATGCTCATAATGCTTCGCAGGCTCTCTAGACTGTGTAGCCCAGAAACGCATCTTCTTAATAGCCTCTTCATCATTAGAAACGATCATCCCACCGCCAGAGGTAGTGATGATCTTGTTCCCGTTAAATGAAAAGATACCAATGTGACCAAATGAACCACATTTTTCCCCTTTGTAGGAAGCCCCAAGAGCTTCTGCTGCATCTTCAATGACAGGTACACCATAGCGCTCACAGATCGGAAGTAATGCATCATAATCTGCACTTTGTCCATACAAATCAACTATAATAACTGCCTTCGGCATTTTATTTTCTTTTTTGGCCCACTCGAATGCTTTCTCTAAAGCTATGGGTGACATGTTCCAAGTTTCCGGTTCGGAATCAATGAATACTGGATTTGCATACTGGTAAAGAATCGGATTACAGCTTCCTGCGAAAGTTAAATCTGAACAGAATACATAATCACCAGGACCTACACCAAAGTATTTCAGTGCCAGGTGAATTCCTGCTGTACCTGATGACAAGGCTAGCCCATGCTCCATGCCAACATAGTCGCAAATTTCTTCTTCGAACTTATCAACGTTAGTACCTAAAGGGGCAATCCAGTTACTATCGAATGCCTCCTGTATGTATTTCATTTCATTTCCACTCATATGTGGAGGTGACAAATAAATACGCTCCTGCATTACGATTCATCTCCAAAGCATTTTTTTATTTGTGCTGGTACACCTGCTACCATTACACAATCAGGAATATCATTAATTACTACAGCGCCAGCGGCAACAATCACATTGGAGCCTATAGTGATATTATTTACAATCTTCGAACCTACACCTAGCCAAGAGAAATCATTAATTGTAACTGTTCCGCTAATATTGGTGCCTGGAGAAATATGCACCCCATTTCCTATCACACAATCATGATCAATCGAACTTGAAGTATTAAGGATGCATCCCTTTGCGATCCTAGCGTTTGCATTGACCACAACACCCGCGAGAACTACAGTACCGGACTCAATTTCACAGAATTCACTTAATATGCTGGAGGGATGAATTATTACAGGGATTTTGTAGCCTGCTTGTTCAAGTGTAGTCAGCCAAGTCAACCTATTGTGATTATTCCCGATGGCAACGATCGCATTAGAATATGTCTCTTTATGGTTAGGATAAGTATCGAAACCTCCAATAACAGGAATCCCTATTACCCTATTAAGAGTACTATCATTGTCCAAAAAAGCTATCTCATCCCATAGACCAGTACGCATAGCTGTTTCTGCGACAACCTTACCATGTCCTCCAGCCCCCAAGATCAATAAGTTTCCCAATGAAATCACCTGGCCTTGATAGAATAATCAGCTTTCAATTGTCTTGCCACCAGTAAAGACTGGCATTGTATCTGTCTGAGAGTTGTTAACCCCTTCGCTAATCAAAACATTCTTAACCGTCTTCCAGAAAATTTTCATATCGAGCTTTAAATTAATATGATCAACATACCAAACATCATAATCGAACTTTTCTTCCCAGCTGATTGTGTTTCTTCCATTCACTTGAGCCCACCCTGATATTCCTGGTGTAACTTCATGTCTACGATTTTGTTCAGGTGTATAATATTCAAGATATTTGACTAACAGAGGCCGCGGTCCTATAAAGCTCATATCCCCTTTAAGAATGTTAAACAATTGAGGCAGTTCGTCAATGCTTGTCTTACGCAAAAAAGAACCTACCTTGGTCATTCTTTGAATATCGGGCAAAAGTTCCCCCTGCGCATCCGTCTCTAGAGACATTGTCCTAAACTTGTAAACCGTAAAGATTTTGCAGTTCTTTCCGGGGCGTTTTTGCTTAAATAAAGCAGGCCCCTTAGAGCTAATCTTCACAGCTATAATTGCTGCTATCATAAAGGGCGAACTGAGTACAATAAGCACACATGCAATGAGCCAATCAACAACCCTTTTTACTACTAAGTATGGCCTCATTCACTATCAACCTCTGTTTTCAGATATTGAAAATAGCGGATGTTAACCCGCCATTTTCTTGACAATGTCTCTTCTTTGTTAAAGCTATTTCATCGCCTATTATTTCCCCATACCCTCAGCTATAGCTCTTCCATTATCCAGGTCAGCCTCAAAGGCCGCTCTATACTGAGCAATAATAGCCGTGCTATATCCATTACTGTTTAGTTTTTGTTCAGCGTCAGCGATTATACTGTTAAATGAGGCTTTAAAAGAAGCTAGTTGCTCTAACCCTTTGGCCTTAATACTTTGCTTGGTTGCAGCATCTGTAGCACCCACATATTCAAAGGCAATTCCTAACAATGTAGATGTACTCTGCGATTTTAGCGCGCTCAGCTTCGCTTCTGTCTCACTAGTTATACTCTCGTAAGAAACCTTACCGGACCCTGTTCCTGCCGATCCTGAACCGCCTGCTGCTCCACCTGGTTCAGCAACAGGGGTTGCTGCTGGTACCGGTGTCGGGCTTGCAGATGGACTAATTCCCTTGTCGGTTGGTTTCGCCGAAGCCGTATTTTCTTCGTAGTTCTTGGAATTTGCTGTAATGGTCTTTGTTTTCGGATTCCAGCTAATGGAATTTCCTACAGATTCCGATAAGAATCTTAGGGGGACATAGATCGAGCCATTCAGCAGATAGCTGGACTGGCCTTGGGGCAATGCCTTAGTACTCCCGTTAAATACATAACTTGCCTTAACGTTGTTCAGCGTAATATTCTTGGCTGTAAAAGAAGGACTGAAAGTCGCATTCATCAGGTATTCCTTAATGACTACCATCTCTGAGCTGCTTGGCTCGGCTACGGTTACCTTCAGGTTCTTGGCATCCCAGTTTACGCTCTTCTGCAGGGCATATGACATGAAGCGTAAAGGAACATAAGTGGTGTTATTGTACATGAACACATGTTGTCCGGCTGGCGGCTGTAGGGCTACACCATCGAATAGCATGGTTACATCTACATTCTGTACTTTGATAGCATTGGACGCCTTGAGAGACGCTGCTGTTGCAGTGGCTACAGGAGTAGCTGCCGCTACGGTGGTAACTGGGGCCGATGCTGTCAGGGGCTCACAGCCCATTAAGGCTACGCTCAGAAGTGCTGCTGCTGGAATCTTGATCTTGAACATGCCTATTCACTTCCTTTTTCTTGGGCTTTAAGCTTTTCTTCTTCAGCCAGGATCTGATCCCGGGTCTTGCCTTGGCTAACGCCGTACTTCTTGGCAATCTGAGCTAATTCGTTATATTGCTCCTCTGAGACCTTGCCGAGGATGATGCTGCGGGCTTCCCGCTTCTCTTCATTGGTAAGTCCGCCTTGGGCTAACTCTTGCAATCTCTTGATATCTGAGACACCGAGCTGCTTAGCTAGGATTGCTGCCACATTCGCTTTATCTGTGATCGTTACGTTCTCTTGAACTTCCTTGGCCTTATCCGTTGAAATATGGGCTAATCCATCCACAGGTGTTGGAGCAGGAGTGCTTGCAGGCTTGCCAGTACTTACCGGCTTGTCCGTGCTGGCGGCATTACCGGATGCAGGTGTACTAGCTGGTGCAGCGCTTGAAGCCGGATCAGCGGAAGCTGCTGGCTCCGCAGACGGGTCGCTATCTGCTACCACAGGCTCAATCACTTGTCCCTGAGGAACACTAGGCGTATTGCCAGCTTCCACATCGAAGCCGCCAGCCATAGAATTCATCAGCTTGTCGACAGCATAATTGGCTGCGAATAGTCCGCCAACCCCTAACACCACGATGACCGACAGCGTCCAGATCAATACTTTTTTCCATCTTTTCACTTCAGGTACCTCCACATCTCTAATTAGCTAATGGCTGCCTGGATCACTGGCTGCATCGGTACGATCTGGTTAATCACTTCGCGGATGGCTTCTGCATCTTCGGTGATCACCCGTTCTAACCGTTTGAATTCCAGCTCCATCTGGCTCCGGGTGATGACATTAGGTCTGCCGATGAAGATCCGGTCATGCTGAGTGGAACCCAGGTTCTCCTCATCGGTCAGCAGTTCTTCATACAGCTTCTCGCCTTCACGGACGCCTGAGAAGGTGATGTCGATGTCCTTGTAAGGCTCGTAACCCGACAGTGTTATAAGGTCCTCCGCAAGCGTCAGGATCTTAACCGGTTCACCCATATCCAGAACAAAGACTTCTCCGCCATTCGCGAAGGAACCGGACTGGATCACCAGTTGAACAGCCTCAGGAATAGTCATGAAGTAACGGACCATCTCGGGATGCGTTACGGTGACAGGCCCACCGGCTGCAATCTGCTGCTTGAAGGCGGGAATGACGCTGCCCCGGCTGCCTAGTACGTTACCGAAGCGTACCGCAGAGAACTTGGTAGGACTTGTTACATTAAGACTCTGCACATACATCTCGGCAATCCGCTTCGTAGCCCCCATGACGCTGGTCGGGTTCACGGCCTTGTCGGAAGAGATCATTACGAAGCGCTCTGCACCATACATGTCAGCACAGTCGGCTACATTGCGGGTCCCGAAGACATTATTCTTGATGGCCTCGGAAGGGTTGCGCTCCATCAGAGGAACGTGCTTATGTGCTGCTGCATGAAAGACCACCTGCGGCTTGTAGCTCTGGAATACATCCATTAACCGGGTGCGGTCCTGAATATCAGCAATTACGGTCACGATCTCCAGGTAAGGGAAGCTCTTGCGCAGCTCCATCTCAATCGTATAGATACTATTCTCGCCGTGTCCCAGAATCAGCAGCTTGTCCGGTGCAAAAGGGGATATCTGGCGGCATAGCTCTGATCCGATCGAACCGCCTGCGCCCGTAACCAGTACGGTCTTGTTATGAACATAGCCCAGAATACTGTTCATGTCTGCAACAATCGGCTCACGGCCCAGAAGGTCTTCTACGCTGACATCGCGGAGCTTCTTGACAGAGATCTTGCCAGCGATCAGGTCATTCAGTGCCGGAATAATCTTCAGCTTCGCACCTGTAGCCTTGGCCAGATTAATAATCTCGGATATTTGGGTTCTGGAGACTGAGGGCATCGCGATAATAATCTCGTGAATCTCCTTCTCCTTCACAATCCGCGGAATATCATAACGGTTACCCAGTACAGGTACACCCAGTATGGACATGTGATATTTATCTGCGCTGTCATCGATGAATCCAACCAGCCGGGTGCCCGCGAAGGAAGGTCCCGTCAGTTCTTTGGCAATCAGGATTCCGCAATCTCCGGCTCCGACAATAAGCGTATGAAGCTCCGTATTCTTATTGTTGCTCCGGTCACTGCGGAAGACTCTCCAGAAAAAACGTACGCCCCCCACCAGCAGCAGAACCGTCTCCATCGCCCGGACTTCTATGCTGAATGGCACGCGCTCAGGCAGGATTATATAAGCGGCAGCGTAAGATAACACTGCTCCTACTACAATAGCTTTGAGAACCGATATAATCTCGTTAATACTGGCATATTGCCACATTCTGCGGTAGAGTCCGAAGTAGACCAGGCTTCCCCCGATGGCTACCGTGGAGATTACGCCGAACACGATCATCTGTACTACATATTCCGGCGGAATCTCATTGTAGAACCGGAACAGGTAGGACGTCACGATGCTGAACCATATGATCGCAATATCGATCATGAATAATACCAACACTCTGGTTTTCGCTGTCATTTTCAGTGCCTCCAAAAATAACATTTTATCTATTAAACAATTCAATTGCCGTAGTAGTAATAATAGTAGCCTTCACTGGCCTTGCGCTTCACATTGTTAAGGACCACGCCCAGCATCTTGGCCCCGACCCGGTCCAGATTGGCCTTCGCCTTAGCTGCAATATCGCGCTTCACCTTACCGTAGCTGACCACCATAATTACGCCATCACTCTTGGAGGCAACAATCTGTGCATCTGTAACGGCCAATAGCGGCGGAGTATCAATCAGAATCACATCATATAATTGACGCAGCTCCTGCAGCACCGCACTCATCCGGTTGGAGGCCATCATCTCAGCGGGATTCGGAGGAATCGGGCCGGATGTCATCAGATACAGGTTGTTCACACCGGATTCCTGAATCACATCGGACAGATTCGCCTGCTGCGAGAGCAAGGAGGACAACCCATACCGGTTACTCAGTGTAAAAGTCTTATGTGCTGTAGGCTTACGCAAGTCACCGTCGATCAGCAGCACCTTCTTATCCGCTTGCGCGTACGCAGCGGCCAGGTTAGCAGTAACGGTTGATTTCCCTTCCTCCGGTCCGGAAGAAGTGACCATAATAATCTGGATCTGTTCATCTACAGAGGAGAAATCTATGTTCGTGCGCAGTGCCCGAAAGGCTTCGGATACCGGCGAACGCGGGTTGGTCACGGTGATCAGATGACGTTGTTTATTTGGCTGCTGTGACATGCTCTAGTTCCCCCGCCTTTCTGCTCTGTGTCTGAGCCTGCTGCCCGGTGGTCTTGGTCTCTTCCTGCCCCAGCCGGGTAATCATAGCTATAGTCGGAAGTCCCAGGTATTTCTTAATGTCGTCTTCTGTCTTCAGCGTATCATCGAGATACTCCAGCAGGAAGGCGATCCCCAGACCAATCATTAGGGATACGATAAAAGCAATGGCGAGGTTCATGACCACATTCGGCTCTACCGGTCCGGGTGCAACTGGCGGATTAAGCTTGGCTTCGTTGAGGATGGACACATTCTGTACGTTGAACAAGGACGGAATCTCCTGCTTGAATACAAGTGATATGGCATTCACGATCTCTGCGGCTCTCTGGTATGAATTATCTCGAACGACAAGTGTCATCACCTGCGTATTATTTACAGAACTCACGTTAACCTTCTTCAGCATTTCCTCTGCCGTAATCCCGAACTGCGGGTAGTTCTTAGCCACAACATCGAGGATCGCCGGAGTCTTGATAATTTCCTTGTACGTATTGATCAGCTGAATGTTGGTATTGATCTGATTCAGATCCAGCTGTGCTGCCGTAGCTTGGGTAGGCGTCTGATTAACAATGATCTTCGTTGAAGCTTCATAGACCGGATTCTTGATATATAAGCTGTAGATCCCGGCAAGAACACAAGCCACGATAACA
This sequence comes from Paenibacillus sp. FSL R7-0128, assembly GCF_038002245.1. Taxonomy (NCBI): domain Bacteria; kingdom Bacillati; phylum Bacillota; class Bacilli; order Caryophanales; family Paenibacillaceae; genus Paenibacillus; species Paenibacillus sp. FSL R7-0128. The sequence continues at coordinate 6,085,553 of NZ_JBBOCD010000001.1, forward strand.
ATGCTGATAATCATCCACAGTCTCTTCCTGACAATCTGGAAATAATCGCGCAAATCCAATTCTTGTGCTGACAAGTGCATTTCCCTCCAAGCTGTAAATTCTTATACCCTATATCCTAAAAAAGTGCCTCCTCTCTATACGACGAGAGGAGGCTCTCCACAATACTATTTACTTACTTGAAGTTGATTGTACGGTAGATAATTACTGCAGCTTCAGCACGTGTAGCTGTGTTGTTAGGGTTAAACTTGCCGGCGTTGCCGATCACCAGGTTGTTGCTGGCAGCGAAGGCTACTCCGTCTTTCAGGGAAGCAGCGATCTTGCCTGCATCGGAGAATTTGCTGAGGGAGCTGACATTCGTTGCAGCTTCCGGCTTCTGCGACTTCACGGCACGGGCAATCATCGTTGCCATCTCAGCACGGGTAATCGTTGCATTAGGATCGAACTGGGCTGCACTGCGTCCAGTAATGATTCCCTTCTCAGCAGCAACAGCTACGTAAGGAGCATACCAGGCAGTGGAGCTAACATCGCCGAAGCTCTGCTTCGCGGAGTTGTTCTCCAGGTTCAGTGCGCGGATCAGCATCTTGGCAAATTCTGCACGGGTCACATTGTTCTTCGGAGCAAAGTTGCCGTTGCCTACGCCTTCAATAGCGCCCTTGGCTGCTACGACTGAGATCTGTCTTCCAGCCCAAGCCTGAACACTGGCAACATCCTTGAAGCTGACTTTGTTCTCCAGTACAGCGTAGGAAGAGAAGCCGTCACGCGGTTCAGTGATGTGATCACCATCTACAACACCGCCCTGGAATTGCAGTGCCCCGTATACTACCTTTGCTACGGACAGCAGTTCACGGTCAAGGCCTTCTGTATTCTTAAGCGGCAGCTTGATAATGATTGGCTGCTGGAAGGTTGTTGTAGCAACGCCGCCTACAGTCAGTTCGAAATCATACACGCTTGATGCCAGCTTCAGGCTGGACACAGAGGTTACGGTTGTATCTGCTACGGTGGAAGCGGTCAGTGTAACAGCTTCACTGAACTGTCCTACCGGAATCGTTACGGTCAAGCCGTTGAAGGTAATTGCAATGTTGGCAATGCCTTTCGCCTTGGCTGCTTCAATGATTGCTTTGGACAATGGCACTTCTACGGTTGCCGCGTTCACTGTACCCAGGTTCAGGGTAAGCGTAAGACCTGTCTTACCGGCATTAGCTGCAACCAGTGCATCAAAGGCTTTCAGCACATCAGCGTCCACCAGCTTCAGGGTTGCTTTGTCGCCTACAATCGTTACCAGCTTGGATACATCGTATACACCTGGTGTAGCTGTAGGGTTGGTAACTGGAGCAGTTACTGTGCCGCCACCACCGCCGCCATTTCCGCCATTGTTGCCGCCAGGGGTTCCAGGCTCGGTAGTTCCGCCATCAGTCGGGTAAGCTCTCAGATAAGCAAAAGCAAGTGCCTTCAATGCAGGCGTAGTTGTTGGAACTGTATCCTTCAGGTTCTTCAGACTGAGCTTAATATCAGCAGGAGTAATATTCAGGTTGTATACTACTTGACTTACTGTTAGTCCACCCTCAACTGTGTTATGGTTCAGAACTTTGGTGATGGCTTCATCCAGCAATGCATTGAAAGCCTCATTAGTGCTGGAAGCATTCGCAAGCAGGTTCACCAATTCGGCACCGGACTTATTGCTGATCAATGTACGAAGTTCAGCTTCAACGCCTTTGTCGCCGAACAGGAATTCAGTGAAGTCTTCAGCTGTAAGATTCTTTACGCCAGCCTTAGCTGCAATTCTCTTCAGCAGATCCACGTTCTTCTCATCATAGCGGATCTCCTTAATTGCAGTGTAATCCTTGTCATATACATCGTAGACTACACTGGATACACTAGTGAATGCTTTATGGGCAGTTGCAAGATCTTCAGTCTCTAAGGCAAGCTTGTCCAGCACTGGCTTGAAGATCTGTTCGAAAGTAGCTGCGCTGATATTGCCTGCTGCCTGCTCATAATTAAGAAGATCTTGTCTCTCTTTTTCTGTAAGCTGAGCATAAATCTTCTCAACCTTCGCCTTCACATCTGCCTGCGATACTGCTGCTGCGGAAGCTGTACTCACTCCAAAATGTTCAGCCAGCCCCTTGCTGCTGAACGGGAATCCGGCAACGGATGCCGCTGCCATGCTTACTGCTAGTGTAGATACTGCTAGTTTTTTCTTCAAAGTCACTTGTCATCCACCTCTTGGTATGTATTTGTATTAATAATAGTGCAAGAATCCAGTAATACCCATTCTACCATTAATGACACAGAAGGTCACCCTTTGCGAGAAAAAAATCCGAACAATCTATGAAGTTTGCTGTTAGATTGAATAGAATTCACTCGATTAATCTCGTTATTTGCAAGGATGTCGCGCGCATTTTGTAGAAAAAAGTCGAATGATTCTTCTCCCAATTCCCGCCGCACCACTCCGTAAGCCTCGCTTAATCCAAAGGGACGGTGCACAGAATCATGCGCATCTGATGCAATAATATGCACGGCATGCTGGCGGCATAATTCGAGCGACAGCTTCTGCAGCTTACTCCCGAATACGCCGGCCATACTCTGTGCGGTAACCTGCCCCAGGGCACCAAGCTCTATTAACCGCAGCAGCTTGGACGGATCGGCAGCAACCTCCGCATTGCGCTCCGGGTGGGCGATAATCGGCACCATGCCCTGGATGACCAGCTCATGGCAGGTCTCCTCCATCGTGCGGGGCACCCGCGAAGAGGGCATCTCCAGCAAAATATACCGGGAACCGGCAAGCGTCAGCAGTTGTCCGCGCTCCAGATCATCGAGCAGTTCTCCGTAGATCCGGATCTCCTGCCCCGGCAACACGACCAGCGGATTGCCTGCCTCCTGCAGCTTCGCGTTCAGCACCCGCACCGCCGCTTCAATCTCCGGAGCCGGATTCATATAGACTCCGTTCGCATGGTGGGGGGTAGCCACTACAGTTGTAATACCATCGTTATGGGCGTCAAGCGCCATGGCGAGAGCGGCGTCGTAATCAGCGGCTCCGTCATCCATGAAGGGTAGAATGTGGCTATGGATATCTATCATATGTTGTTTATCGGTCCTTTCGTAGAGGATATGTATAGTTTTCGCAAAAAAATACAACCATTTCACTAGGAAATGATTGCCAAATTTTAAAACAATATCATTTATGCTTCCAGTCGGAACAGCCGGACGGCCGCCTCTGCAAGTCTCTCATCGACTTCCTTAATTACTGCCTCTTGCTGACTACGGTTGCGCATATCGAGCAGTCTATCAATCTCTTGACGGAGCTGCTCAATCTCACATTCTACCGTCTGACGCTTGTAGACAGCCAGCATCTCTGCTACTGAATATTTATGCTGATAGATCAGCTTGGTGCCGCCCGGTCTCACTTCCGAGATCCGGCGCACCGAGCCGCCTTCATAGTAGTACATCATTGTAAGATCCTTATAAATCCGGTTTACGGTCCCCGTGCCCTTATACATGAAGAATAGTTTGCGGACTGCATTAATCAGATGAGGATTCACCACCCTGCAGGACAAGGAACCCATATAGATGCCGCCTTTGCGTTCAAAAGACAGATGGACCTCCTCGCCTCCGGCCTCCTCCAGCACAATCTCCTGTTCGCCCGCGCCTAGTACCTTCACACGGTGACTGATATAGCTGGTATCAGCGGTCAGCAGAAACTGGTTCAGCTGAAATTCGGTCATTTGCATCGTTGCATTCACATATTCCATCGCCAGACGCTGAGCCATAAACATCCCTCAATTCTTAATGACAAACCCTTAAGTCTCGGAAGGCGCTTCGTGCTGCGGTTCATCCCCGGAATCCTGATCATCCGGTTCTGCCGGAAGCTCTTCTTCGGTGGGTAGAGTATGTCTATCTATAAGTTCCCATAATTCGTCTTTGCCAAGTCCAATCTCTGATGAATACGCAATGAAGCTGTCTCCCGGCAGCACACCGAGCTCCTGCTTCATTACCTTGATATGCTTCGGCCAGCGGGTCTTCGGAATTTTGTCCGCTTTGGTAGCCACTACGCAGAGCGGCAGATCGTAGTGCTTCAGCCAGTCAAACATCATCTTGTCATTGGCTGTCGGCGGATGGCGCAGATCCACTACAAGCAGGACCATCTTCAGCGTCTCGCGCTCCGCCATGTACTTCTCGACCATTTTGCCCCAGGAGGCGCGCTGTGTCTTCGAGACCTTGGCGTAGCCATACCCCGGAAAGTCAACGAAATACATGCTCTCATTCACAAGATAATAGTTCATATGCTGCGTCTTGCCCGGCGTAGAACTGGTGCGGGCCAGATTCTTGCGGTTAATCATCCGGTTGATCAGAGAGGACTTCCCTACATTGGAGCGCCCTGCCAGAGCAATCTCCGGCAAGGCATCCACTGGGTATTGGTCAGGGCCTACGGCACTGATAATAAATTCTGCGTTGTTAACTTTCATAAGACTTCCTTTCTAATGCACACTACTGGGCGCTTCAATGCTTATTTCTGTATCTGAATCTGAGCCGGTGTTAACTTCTTCTGCATGGTCTACGAGCGCGTGCTTCAGCACCTGGTCCATATGGGATACCGGCACGAACTCGACATCATTACGGACACTCTCAGGAATATCCTTGAGGTCGCGTTCATTATCCTTCGGCATAAGAATCTTCTTGTAGCCTGCACGGTGGGCGGCCAGGGACTTCTCCTTCAGGCCTCCGATCGGCAATACGCGTCCGCGCAGCGTGATCTCGCCGGTCATGGCCACATGCTTGGAGACATAACGCTTGGTGAGCGCGGAGATCAGCGCCGTAGCGATTGTAATCCCTGCGGACGGGCCGTCCTTGGGAATCGCACCTTCGGGAATATGGATGTGAATATCGTTCTTCTCGTGAAAATCAGGGGCAAGCCCCAGCTCCTCCGCCTTCGAGCGGGTATAGCTGAAGGCGGCCTGCGCCGACTCCTTCATTACATCGCCGAGCTGTCCGGTCAGCGTCAGCTTCCCGGTGCCCTGAACCACCGTGACTTCAATCAGCAGCGTATCGCCGCCAACCTCTGTCCAGGCCAGCCCGGTAACGGTACCGATCTGATCCTCCAGCTCAGCCATTCCATAACGGAACTTGGAGGCTCCCAAATAATCCTTGATCTCCTCCGGAAGAATGCTGACGCGTTCCTTCTCTTCCGAGACAATCTGCTTCGCCGCCTTGCGGCAGAGGGCAGCAATCTGCTGCTCCAGATTCCGCACCCCGGATTCACGGGTGTACTCGCGGACAATCTTCAGCAGCGTATCGTCTCCGATGGACAGCTGCTCTTCCGCAAGGCCATGGCTCTTGCGCTGCTTCGGCAGCAGATAACGGCTGGCAATCTGCAGCTTCTCCAGCTCCGTATAGCCGGGAATGAACAGCATCTCCATCCGGTCCAGCAGCGGACGCGGAATGTTGTGCACGGCATTCGCCGTAGTGACGAACATGACGTTCGACAGGTCGAACGGCAGCTCTACGAAGTGATCGCTGAACGTATTGTTCTGTTCCGGGTCCAGCACCTCCAGCAGGGCCGCCGACGGATCGCCGCGGAAGTCCGCTGCCATCTTGTCGATCTCATCCAGCAGGAAGACCGGGTTGATGCTGCCTGCCGTCTTCATCCCCTGGATGATCCGGCCCGGCATTGCGCCGACATACGTACGGCGGTGACCCCGGATCTCGGCTTCATCCCGCACGCCGCCCAGCGAGATGCGGACGAACTTGCGGTTCAGGGAGCGGGCGATGGAGCGGGCGAGCGAGGTTTTGCCGACACCCGGAGGACCTACCAGACACAGGATCGGCCCCTTCAGACCCTTGACCAGCTTCTGCACGGCCAGGTATTCCAGTACCCGTTCCTTCGGCTTCTCCAGACCGTAGTGGTCTGCGTCCAGCACCTCTTCCGCCTTGCGGATATCCAGATCATCTTCCGTGGCTTCACTCCAGGGCAGACCGAGCAGCCAATCCACGTAGTTGCGGATGACGCTGCCTTCGGCCGAGCTTGCCGGCATTTTCTCCAGACGGTCGATCTCCTTCAGGATCTTCTCCTGCACCCGTTCCGGCAGATTCTTCTCTTCCATCTGGGTGCGCAGCTCATCGGCTTCACCGGCCCGGCCTTCCTTCTCGCCAAGCTCCTTCTGGATCGCTTTCATCTGCTCGCGCAGGTAATATTCCTTCTGTGTCTTCTCCATCTGCTTCTTCACACGCTGGCTGATCTTGCGTTCCAGCTCCAGCACTTCGCGCTCATTATTGAGGATATCGAGCAGCTTCTCCAGACGTTTGCTGACGTCAATGGTCTCCAGGATCTCCTGTTTGTCCTTGATCTTCAGCGCCAGATGACTGGTGATGACATCCGCCAGCCGCCCAGGCTCCTCGATATCGGAGACCGCAGCAAGTGTCTCTGGAGTTACTTTTTTGGATAAAGTGATGTAGTGTTCAAACTGGCTCAGTACGCTGCGCATCAGGGCATCGCTCTCCTGGTCCACATCCTCCTGCTCCGGCAGCTCACGCGCCATCACCTCGTAGTACTCCTCGTTGTCCGTATAATGAATGATCTCAGCCCGCTCTACGCCTTCCACCAGCACACGGATCGTACCATTGGGAAGCTTCAGCATCTGCCGCACATTCGCCACTGTACCCACGCGGAATATATCCTCTTGCCCCGGCTCCTCAATATTAACTTCCGATTGGGAGCAGAGGAGAATAAGATTATCTTCAACCATAGCTTTCTCTAGTGCCCGGACGGACTTCTCACGGCCTACATCCAGATGCAGAACCATACTGGGATATACAAGAAGACCTCTAAGCGGTAATAAAGGAAAACGACGACCTTTGGATTTATTTTGTATCATCGCTTTCGCACCTCCCATGGTTCATAAGTAGTGTCATATGCATTCATTCTAACAAAAGCCGCATGAAAACACCAACAACCCGTGTCCGCAATTGGCGTTATTGGCACGCTCACCCATCGGTATGTAGTATTCGCCGAACATTCGTGTCCTATGCCGCTGCTGCTCCCCCTCCTAATGCGCCAAAAAAAATCCCCCGGCAGCTGCCCGCCAGGGGATTCTACTATGTGTCTGTCTTACCCGGGCAGACTCTCGCCCGAAGCATCCGCCTTCAGCAGTGAAGGCGCTGAAGAGAAGGTCTCGCCGGATACGGCAGGCATTCTGATGTCTGCCGTGTCGGTGCCGAACAGGTGGCGGAAGACTTCCTCCACCGTGTCCACCGGGATCACCCGCAGCGCGCCGAGATCGGCGAACAGTGACTGCCAGTTCTCCTTCGGAATCAGCACAGTCGTTGCTCCCGCCTGGAAGGCAGCCTCCACCTTGGCGACTACGCCGCCGACCGGCTTCACCCGGCCATGGATGCCGACCTCGCCGGTGATCGCCACCGTGTTGTCCACCGGCAGCTGCCGGATGGCAGAGACGATGGCCACCGCCATGGCCACCCCGGCGGACGGGCCGTCAATCGGCGTCCCGCCGGGGAAGTTAATGTGCAGGTCATACTTGTCCGGCTCCAGCTTCATGGAGCGCAGGACGGTCAGCACATTCTCAATCGAGCCCCGGGCCATACTCTTGCGCCGCACAGTCCGCGAGCCTCCGCGTGTCTCCTCTTCATCGACTACCCCGGTGATATTCAGCCTGCCCGGCCCGTTAAGGGCTGGCGCGGCTGAGACCTCAATCTCCAGCAGTGTGCCCATGCCGGGCCCGTAGACGGCAAGGCCGTTGACCAGTCCGACCTGTGGGGCGGATGGTATCTTACGCTCCGTCCGCAGCGGCAACTGGCTGCTGCTGGCGACCCATTCCACTTCCGCAGCGCTCAGCGTATCCCGGCCTTCGGTCAAGGCAAGGCCCGCAGCCAGCTGAATCATATTCACCGCCTCGCGGCCGTTCGTAGCGTACTGCTGCACGACCTCGACCGCTTCGGGGCTTGGCTTCAGCCCGATCTTCTGGACGGCATCCCGTCCGATCACGGCAATCTCCTCCGGCAGCAGCGGACGGAAATAAATCTCCATGCAGCGCGAACGCAGCGCCGGCGAGATCTCGTCCGGCGACCGTGTCGTGGCTCCGACCAGCCGGAAATCGGCAGGCAGGCCATTTTGGAAAATATCATGAATATACGCTGGTGTATTGCTGTCTTCCGAGTTGTAATAGGCGCTCTCCAGCAGCACCTTGCGGTCCTCCAGCACCTTCAGCAGCTTATTCATCTGAATAGGATGCAGCTCGCCAATCTCATCGAGGAACAGAATGCCGCCATGCGCCTTGGTTACTGCGCCCGGCTTCGGCTGCGGGACTCCGGCCACCCCCATAGCCCCCGCACCCTGATAGATCGGATCATGCACGGAGCCGATCAGCGGATCGGCAATGCCGCGCTCGTCGAAGCGCGCCGTAGTGGCGTCGATCTCGGTGAATTTGGCATCGCGTTTGAATGGCGATAACGCATTCTTCTTCGCTTCTTCCATAACTACCCGCGCCGCTGCCGTCTTGCCTACACCCGGCGGCCCGTAGATAATAACATGCTGCGGATTGGCACTGCATAACGCGGCCTTCAAGGCGCGCAGCCCATCCTTCTGTCCGACGATATCGTCGATGGAGGCGGGGCGTGTCTTTTCCGAGAGCGGCTTGGTCAGTGAGATCATCCGCATCTTCCGCAGCTTGTCCAGCTCCTTGCGTGATTCCCGGTCCACCGCTGTCTTATTGGTCTTCTGTCCCCGCAGCAGATTCCAAAAATAAACGCCGATGACCAGCGCGAAAAAGAGCTGCACGACCATCAGCAATATACTTAGTTCCATAGGTCACCCTCCTGTATCCTTCCGTCTGCCTATTCTGTATTCAGCTTCTACTAGGTAGTATAGCCGTTTCAAACATTCGTAAACTCCCGCAGCAAAAAAACCGAATCCCATTCTCCTTCCTTGCCGATAGATTGCATAGGATCACCTCATACGGAAAGACTATACGGGATGATGGGAGGCGAATGAACATGACACAGCTGGAGAACGCAGGCTCGCCGCAGGAGAAACTGCCGGACTCTCTGTCCGCTTTTATAGAGGGAATACAAGTCCGTCTGGGCACAAGTACAGATATCATCTACCGATTCATTACACTCGGACCCTCGTCTGTAGTGGTTGTATATATTGAAGGAATGGCTGATCCGCAGGCTCTGATGAAGGCCATTCATGAAGACGCGGGCCAGTTCAATGAGTTCAGTGAACCGCAGCCGGAGCGCTGCCTGAAGCTGCTGCAAGACAGAACGCTCTCCCTCGGCAAGGTTGGAGGGATTACTAATTATACAGAGGTAGAGACGGAGCTGCTGGCTGGTAACTCGGTCATCTATATCGATGGAAGCACGCATGCGTTATCTGCCGGTACAGAAGCGCTGAAGCAGCGTTCAGTGGAAGACGCGGTATCCCAATCTGTAGTAAGAGGGCCGCGTGAAGGCTTCACCGAATCCCTGCGGGAGAACACGGCGCTGATCCGCCGGCGTATCCAGAACCCCAAGCTGCGTATTGAAGAGCGAAGGCTCGGTGAACAGACACAGACCAATATAGCTGTGATGTATATAGAAGACAATGCCGACCCCGTCGTCTTGCAGGAGCTGCGCAGCCGGCTGGATAAGGCCAGACTGGACAGCGTGCTGGAGAGCAATTATATCGAGGAGGTCATTCAGGATAAGCATTACAGCCCTTTTCCTACCGTTTATAATACAGAGCGTCCCGATGTTACGGCTTCGGCACTGCTGGAAGGGCGTATCGCCATTCTCACCGAAGGCACTCCGTTCGTACTCGTAGTTCCTGCGCTGCTGGTCCAGTTCTTCCAGTCCAGTGAGGATTATTACCAGCGGAGTGATTTTGCCACTCTCGTCCGGATGCTTCGCTTCTTCTGCTTTGCCATCGCACTGTTGACTCCCTCCTTCTATATAGCGATCACTACCTTCCACCAGGAGATGATTCCGACCACCCTGCTGATCAGTCTGATCGGGCAGCGCGAGGGGATTCCTTTTCCGGCCTTCCTTGAAGCCTTCATCATGGAGATTACCTTCGAGATTCTGCGCGAGGCCGGCATCCGTCTGCCCAAGTCGATCGGCCAGTCGGTGTCCATCGTCGGAACGCTGGTGATTGGTCAAGCGGCGGTCGATGCAGGACTTGTCTCGGCGGCCATGGTTATTGTCGTATCCATTACAGCCATCGCCAATTTCACCTTGCCTGCCTTCAATGTGGGAATTTCCGTGCGGATGCTGCGGTTTGTCCTGATGGTTATTGCCGCTTCCTTCGGTCTATTCGGAATCATCATTGCCTTGATTATTCTGGGATTGCATCTGTGCAGCCTTGAATCTATGGGCATCCCTTACATGACCTCTTTTGCCCCCATGCGCCGGCAGAGCCAGAAAGATACGTTCATCCGCTTATCCCGGCGCACCATGAAGAAGTATTTTGGGCAGAATTAGCAGGGCGACATGAACTCTCTTCAACGAAAGGACTGCTGGCCATGTGGAGAAAATTCCTGTGTATCCTTCTGATCATCAGCCTTACCTTGCTCACCGGATGCTGGAGCCGCAAAGAGCTGAATGATCTGGCGCTCGTCATGGCACTCGGCATTGATCTCGATCCGGGCGGCTATGCCGTCACTGTTCAGGTGATGAATCCCGGGGAGGCGGGCAACCAGAAGGGAGGCAGCTCCGGGGGGGTGCCTGTGGTGACTTATCAGGCCATTGGCAGAACTGTTCCCGATGCGTTGCAGCGTATGTTGAGCATGACTCCGCGTATGCTGTATCTGGCCCACATCCGCGTGTTAGTCATCGGAGAGGCCTTGGCCCGCAGGGGAGTCAGCGATGTGCTGGATTTCACCTCTCGCAACCATGAGCTGCGTACGGATTTCTTCCTGCTGGTGGCGAAGGAATCCAGGGCCTCCAAGATACTGGAAATCATCACCCCATTCGAGCATATTCCGGCGAACTCCCTGTATTCTTCAATTCTGGTCTCGCATAAAAAATGGGCAGCCACCGGGAAAGTGACTCTCCAGCAGTTCATTACCGAGCTGGAGCGCGGCGGCTCCAACCCGGTGATGTCCGGTGTGCAACTGAATGGAGACAGGCAGAATGGAGGGTCCGTGAATAATGTGGATACGATCAGCCCGAAGACCATGATCGAGCATGCGGGAATCGCAGTGTTCAAAAAAGACAAGCTGGTTGGCTGGCTGGACGAACCTGGCAGCAAAACGGTCAATTATGTCCTGGATGAAGTAGACTCCACAGTTAGCAATGAACACAGTCCCGGAGGCGGACTTGCAGGCTTCATAATAACCCGTTCAGACAGCAATCTGGACGTCCGGCTAGATGCACAGGGCAAGCCTGAATTTACGGTAAGGCTAAATATTGAAGCCAATCTCACCACGATTCAAGGCAAGCTTAATCTGAATAATCCGGCCAGCATCGAAGATATTCAGAGGAATCTGGAGCAGGATTATGACCTCAGCCTCACGCAAAATATCCGGGAGGTCCAGCAGAAATACGGCGCTGACATCTTCGGGTTCGGCGAAGCCCTGCACCGGAAGTATCCCCGTCTGTGGCGAACGTACCGCGAGAATTGGGAGGACAGCTTCAGAACCGTCAAGGTAAAAGTACGCTCCAAGATAGTGATTCAGCGCATCGGTTCGATCATCCAACCCTTGAAACAGGAGATAGAGGAAAAATGACTTGGAATCTGATTCTGCTGTTCTTTCTGTTACTGGTATTGATCCTGAAGACACCTGCCGTAATTAGGCTACGTTCACTGCGGGATGCAGCCGCCTTCTATAGTCTCTGGAGTCTTACGGTTGCGGCAACCTTACTGGACATGGCAGACTTGCCTCAGTTCAGGCCGCTCGACTGGGTACGCAGTATCATGCAGCTTCTGTCCTGAAATAACTTTCATGAGCGAGGGAGTGAACCACCTGTGAAGAATCGTTCGGGTATTTCCTTACGGCAGTTCTATATCATGACCTTCGGACTCACCATCGGAACCTCCATTCTGATCATCCCAAGCGGATTAGCACATACTGCAAGAGAAGATGCCTGGGTCGCTGCTCTTTGCAGCCTCCTGATTAATCTGATTATGGTCATCCTGTATCTCGCGGTTGCCCGCCTGTATCCCGGCAGAGATCTCTATGACATACTCGAAGCGGGTTTCGGCAAATGGGTTGGCAAAATTGTCTCGCTACTGTATCTGTTCTATTTCATGATTCTCACCGGTACGCTGCTGGGCGACCTCGGCTTCTTCATCACCAGTGAGATTCTGCCCGAAACACCAATTGAAGCGGTCCAGATTATCTTCCTGATCGCTGCCATAGTGAGTGTCAGTTCAGGGGTTGTCGTATTTGCCAGAGTATGCGAATTATTATTCCCCTGGGTGCTGTTCCTGTTCCTGATTCTGGTGCTGGCCCTGATTCCCAAAATCGAATGGAATCATATCAAGCCGGTCCTGGAAGGGGGGTTACCTCCTATCCTCCTTGGCGGCTATCAATCCGCTGTGTTTCAGGAACTCATCGTGCTGATGACCTTCCTGCCACTCGTCAGGAAGCCAAAAAGCGGGGAGCGGGCCTTTCTGCTGGGCACGTTCACAGGCGGCATGGTCCTTAGCATCATCGTGCTGCTCAGCTTGCTCATTCTCGGGATTGAACAGACGGAGAACAGCACCTTCCCCGCCTATGCACTGGCCAAAACGATCAATATCGGAAATATTCTGCAGCGGGTCGAAGGCATTCTGATCACCATTTGGGTACTGACCTTTTTCATCAAAATCTCGTTGCTCTACTTCTCCATTCTGAAGGGGCTGCAATCCGTCTTCCATCTGCGGAAGCAGGACTATCTCATCTATCCCCTGGCTGTATTGTTCATCATCATCGCTTGGAATACTTATATCAATACCGTTTATGTTAATGAAATCATTGCAAAAGTATGGGGGAATTTCGCGTTCATCTTCTTGGTGATTCTTCCCTTACTGCTCTATATGCTAACTTTGTTGAAGAAGACTATACGTAAGATTCGCATAAAAAAACGCCCCGGTGCAAACGTCTGATTGGACAGACTTCTGCAGCGGGGCACTTCAGGTACATGGACATAATTATAATTAGGACAGGGTTCGTAACGAACGGGGCGTTCTGTTAATTCCCGTTCTCCGAATTGCTGAGCGCAGCGGCCGGAGCCAGTCCGGCATGACTACGGCCGGGAATCTCGCCAGTCGCCTCGAAATGCTCCACAATAATGTCAATCTCCTTCTTCAGCTCGGAGACCAGCTCCGCCTCAGGCACCTTGCGGATCATCTTGCCATAACGGAACAACAGCCCTTCTCCGCGCGCACCGGCGATGCCGATGTCCGCTTCTCTGGCTTCCCCCGGACCATTCACCGCACAGCCGAGGACGGATACCTTAATCGGCACCTTCAGCTTGGAGATGTACTCCTCCACTTCGTTCGCAATCGAGAAGAGGTCAATATCCAGGCGTCCGCAGGTTGGGCAGGAGATCAGAGTTGCCGCATTCGAGATGAGACCGAAGGTCTTCAGCAGCTCACGCGCTACCTTCACTTCCTCCACCGGATCAGCACTCAGGGAGATCCGCACTGTACTGCCGATGCCCATGGAGAGCAGCGCGCCGATCCCGGCGGAGCTCTTCACTGTTCCGGCGAACAGAGTACCAGACTCGGTAATCCCCAGATGCAGCGGATAAGGAATGACCTCCGCTGCCTTGCGGTAGGCTTCGATGGCCATTGGCACATCGGACGCCTTCAGCGATACGATAATATCGTGGAAGTCCAGCTCCTCCAGAATGCCGATATGGTACAAGGCACTCTCCACCATCGCCTCCGGTGTAGGATAACCGTATTTCTCCAGCAGGTGATTCTCCAGTGAACCGGCGTTAACCCCGATACGGATCGGTATCCCCTTCTCCTTACAGGCCTTAACAACAGCTTCCACCTTATCACGGCGTCCGATATTGCCGGGATTGATCCGCACCTTGTCGATGCCGTTCTCAATCGCCAGCAGGGCCAGCTTGTAATTGAAATGAATATCCGCTACGAGCGGGATATGAATCTGCTTCTTGATTTCCTTAATCGCTGCTGCCGCTTCTTCATTGTTGACCGTTACGCGCACTAGCTGACAGCCGGCTTCCTCCAGCCGCAGAATCTCGGCCACGGTTGCCTCCACATCAGCGGTCTTGGTCGTACACATGCTTTGGATGGCAACCTCGTTGTTACCCCCGATAATCACTCCGCCAACATTGACGGGACGGGTCTGGTGTCTCAGGAACATGGTTTTCTCCCCCATAACGATCAAAGCTCCACCCTCCCCGCCCCCGCAGGTCATGCGGGGTGTGCGGGAGAAAGTGGAGACCCTGAGCTGTATTGTTAAGCCGTGTCAGGCCCGGTTATTTAAGCCTGGCTTACGCGCTTTCTTCTTTTTTCTTATCCTTCTTGAGACTAAGCTCCGGCAGGGACTTCTCCTTAACAACCTCCTCGGTAATGACACAATCCTTAATGTCATCCCGTGAAGGCACCTCGTACATCACATCAAGCATAATGCTCTCGATGATGGCACGCAGTCCGCGGGCACCAGTGTTGCGCTTGATCGCTTCCTTCGCAATCGCTTCAAGAGCAAGCGGTTCGAACTTCAGCGCTACATTATCCATCTCCAGCAGCTTCACATACTGCTTCACGAGCGCATTCTTAGGCTCGGAGAGAATACGTACCAGGGTGCTCTCATCAAGCGGCTCCAAGGTCGAGATCACCGGCAGACGGCCGACGAACTCTGGGATAAGACCGAACTTCAGCAGATCCTCAGGCAATACCATGGACAGGTATTCACCGGCCTTGAGGTCCTTCTGTCCTTCAACCGCAGCGTTGAAGCCGATGACTTTTTTGCCGATACGGCGCTTGATCATCTGCTCCAGGCCGTCGAAGGCACCGCCCACGATGAACAGAATGTTCGTAGTATCGATCTGAATGAATTCCTGATGAGGATGCTTGCGTCCGCCTTGCGGTGGAACTGAAGCGACTGTACCTTCCAGAATCTTCAGCAGCGCCTGCTGAACGCCTTCACCGGATACGTCACGGGTAATGGACGGATTCTCGGATTTACGCGCTACCTTGTCAATTTCGTCTATATAGATAATGCCGCGTTCGGCTTTCTCCACATCATAATCAGCCGCTTGAATCAGCTTCAGGAGAATGTTCTCAACATCTTCACCCACATAACCGGCTTCCGTAAGGGAAGTGGCATCTGCAATGGCAAAAGGCACGTTGATGATCTTCGCCATCGTCTGCGCCAGCAGGGTCTTACCGGAGCCTGTAGGTCCGAGCAGCAGAATGTTGCTCTTCGTCAGCTCCACATCTTCAATCTTGCTCTGGCTGTTGACACGCTTGTAGTGATTGTATACAGCAACGGAGAGCGATTTCTTCGCTTGCTCCTGGCCGATAACGTATTGATCCAAGATATCACGGATTTCCTTCGGTTTCGGAATATCCTTCATATCCAGCTCTTCCTCGTGGCCCAGCTCCTCTTCCACAATCTCCGTGCACAGCTCGATGCATTCGTCACATATATAAACGCCAGGTCCCGCTACGAGCTTACGAACCTGCTCTTGTGATTTCCCGCAAAAGGAACATTTCAATTGTCCTTTTTCATCGTTAAATTTAAACATCTTACCACCCCTTTAAGATATGATCGGTGAAGAGAGTACCTGGTCAATGAGCCCGTATTCCTTCGCTTCTTCCGCGCTCATGAAGTTATCGCGGTCTGTATCCCGTTCGATTTTGTCAAGGGGCTGACCTGTGCGCTCTACATAAATCCGATTCAGCTTCGCCTTGGTCTTGAGAATCCAGTCGGTATGAATCCAGATGTCGGACGCCTGCCCCTGAACGCCGCCAAGCGGCTGATGAATCATAACCTCGCTGTTGGTCAGCGCATATCTCTTGCCGGGCGCTCCGGCTGTCAGGAGCAATGATCCCATACTGGCTGCCATCCCTACACAAATCGTTGAAACATCCGGTTTGATATATTGCATCGTATCATATATACCCATGCCGGCTGTGACAGAACCACCGGGCGAGTTGAGGTACAAGTGAATGTCTTTTTCGGGGTCATCTGCTGCCAGGAACAGCAACTGCGCAATAACCAGATTGGCGACATCATCGTCAATCGCACTGCTCAGGAAGATGATGCGATCCTTGAGCAATCTGGAATAGATATCGTATGAGCGTTCTCCCCGGCTTGTCGTTTCCACAACCATTGGTACCAGACTCATGCCACCAACCTCTTTTCTCTATACAGATTAGTCTTTCCGTTTCAGAAATATTTTAACACGTTCAAAGCGGGATGTCATTTATTCACTGTGCCCCTAAACCGCATTGCTCATGTGCATGCCATTATAACGCAATTCCACGGACAATGCCAATTGACGGATTCATGATATGTACTACCAAACGCCCGGCCCCCGATAAAAATAAGGCACGTAACAAAAACTTACGTGCCTTATCAAATCTCTATGGAGGCTAATGGATAGCCGTTCTAGGTAAAGGATTGAAGCTTACTCAGCCTTTGCTTCTTCTGCTGCCGCTTCTTCTGCAGGTGCTGCCGGAGCTTCAACTTCCACGCTGTTGCTAACGAGGAATTCGATGGTCTTGCGCAGGGAGATCTCATCGTTCAGGCTGCTCAGGGAACCGTTGGCTGCCAGAATGCTGCGGATTTCTTCAGGAGTACGCTTGTAAGCTTCAGCCATAGTAGCCAACTCTTGCGTAACTTCTTCTTCCGACACTTCGATCTTCTCTTCCTTGGCAATAACTTCCAGAACAAGGTTGTTACGAACGCGCTTCTCAGCATCGCCCTTCATTTGTCCCTGCAGGTCTTCACGAGTCTGGCCCGAGAAGCTGAGGAACATATCCATGTTCATGCCCTGCTGGCGGAGACGGGTATCGAAGTCACGAACCATGTTCTCCACTTCGCTGGCGATCATGGCTTCAGGAATTTCCACTTCAGCATTAGTTGCTGCTGCGTCAACTACCGCGGATTCACGAACGCTCTTCAGCTCTTCCTGCTTACGGGATTCGAGCTGTGCTTTCAGGTCTGCTTTGTATTCTTCCAGTGTGTCGAATTCACTAACATCCTTGGCGAATTCATCATCCAGCTCAGGAAGCTGTTTGCGCTTGATTTCGTGCAGCTTCACTTTGAATACAGCAGCTTTGCCTGCGAGTTCAGCAGCGTGGTAAGTCTCAGGGAAGGTTACTTCAACATCCTTGAAGTCTCCAGTGGACATGCCCACTACCTGCTCTTCGAATCCTGGAATGAAGGAATTGCTGCCCAGCTCCAGGGAATGACGCTCAGCCTGTCCGCCTTCGAATGGAACGCCGTCAACGGAACCGTCAAAATCAATTACTGTGATGTCGCCGTTCGCTGCTGCTCCTTCTTCGATGACAACAAGCTCAGCGTGACGCTCTTGCAGACGCTTCAGTTCAGCATCCAGCTCTTCGTCAGTGACTTCTGCCTTCTGCACTGGTACTTCCAGACCTTTGTACTCGCCCAGCTTCACTTCTGGCTTAACTGTGATCTTCGCTTTGAAGATGAACGGCTGGCCCTTGGCGAATTGCTCGATGTCCACTTCAGGACGGTCTACAGGGAAGATGTCAGTCTGTTCAACGGCTTCGCCGTAAGCTTCAGGAAGAAGAATGTCGATAGCATCCTGATACAGGCTTTCAACACCGAAACGGGATTCAAAAATCGGCCGCGGTACTTTACCTTTACGGAATCCAGGTACGTTTGCTTTCTTTACCACTTTATTAAAGGCTTTGTCGAGTGCTGCAGCTACGCGGTCTGCTTCTACTTCGACTTCAAGAACTCCGAGGTTCTTCTCTATCTTTTCCCAAGTTGCTTTCATAATATACTTTTCCCTCCAAAAATAGGTTACATGTTTACTTAAATAGTCCAACATTTCACGCACAGAATAACCACTATATTATATACAACATTACTTTATTTATCAAGTAGAGAACTCTTCACGAATCCCCTGAGCGAACGGTAGGCCCCCTCAAATTGGAAGCGCATGCTATCGGTGATGCCGTACATCCCCCGTGTTTCCTCTTCTTTGCGGTTCCCGTTCAGGCTCTCCGACACCATCTGGTGCAGGGCCCCCGCCCAAATATCCAGCTCCGAATACTCCCCGTCCAGCAGCTTGCGGTAATCCGCCGTCCCGTAGATGGACATGACGAACTGCCCCCACAGCTCCTGGGCAAAATAATACAGCGTCGGCTCATGCACCTCCGCCTGCTCGGCCACCCGTTCCAGCACCTGGCTGATTTGCGGCGGGAACTCGTCGTTCTGCAGCGGCACGGTCTCGATCTCCACCTCAGCAGCCTCATGGCCCCGGCTCAGCCTGATTGCCCCCTGAGCCCCTCTGCGCCGCAGCGTCTGCAGCGTGCGGAATTGCAGCAGCGGATGCACCTCCGCCTGCTGCAGCCAGCCGGTCAGCGCTTCATCCACCCCGCTCCCCTCCAGGTAGGAGAGCTGCTCCAGCGCCAGCACGGTCGCTTCAGACAGCGGTTCGTTCATCACCCGCTTCAGCAGCTTATCCGGGTACTCCGCATCCTCCTCCAGCTTGGATCTGGCCAGAATCCGGGCCATGTCCTCTTCCCCCAGATCCATATCCTCCGCATCCGGGGCATCGTCCCCGTCACCACCCTGCGCCGCGTAGGGGAAGGCCGCCGCCAGCCATTCCAGCAGCGACCGCCATTCCTCGTAGTGCCGCTCTTCCTGTCCCTGGCACTGCAGCAAAAAACGCAGCAGTTCCATCGCTTCCCCGTAACGTTCATTCTCCAGCATAACTGTGAGCTGAATCTGGTAGTAATCCAGGGTCTTGGGAAACAGCACGATGTTCTCTTTGGCGGGGGAATTGAATTGATTCATGAGGGCACCTCCTTTTCTCCGAACTGTAATCGCTTCTGATCCTTAATCAATTGTAGATTATAGCATATCCCTGCCCGGTTTCAAAAAAACAAGTTGAAAAAGTTAACTATGTATGATAACATAATTTTTGCTTGCTTTTCAGTCAGTCTTCATGTCCCGGTAGCTCAGTTGGATAGAGCATGCGCCTTCTAAGCGCACGGTCGGGGGTTCGAATCCCTTCCGGGACGTCATAGAAACAGCCTTCCTTCGGGAGGGCTGTTTTGTCGTCCGGAGGGATGAGAACCCAGCGCGTAAGCGAGGGGACGTTGGAGCATACGCTTCGATAGCACTACTTCGCAATCAGCCGAATTTTGGCTGTATCCCTTCCGGGACGTCATAGAAACAGCCTTCCTTCGGGAGGGCTGTTTTGTTGTCCGGGGGGATGAGAACCCAGCGCGTCAGCGAGGGGACGTTGGAGCATACGCTTCGATAGCACTACTTCGCAATCAGCCGAATTTTGGCTGTATCCCTTCCGGGACGTCATAGAAACAGCCTTCCTTCGGGAGGGCTGTTTTGTCGTCCGAAGGATGAGACCCCCCCCCCCCCTTTTTTTTTTTGAGTAGGATCAGGGTGAGCACTTGGGTGAACGCTGCGCGAACGGATCGTTGTTACAATCGCTGTTGTCTCCAGATTTTATTTATTTCCCTAATCGGTAAAAATCCGGAGACAAAGGCGAACGCTATCGCTTTTCCGCGGGTCGTTCCGTCCACTCCGCTGTTTGAGCGGGAAATGAACTTCACAGACCCGCCCTCACTCTTTAGTAGTGGAGGAATAAGAACCATGCACGAACATTGCGGACTGGAGATCCCTTATTCCGGCGGATCACGCCTGTCCGCAGGGCCATGCGGACTCAGGGGCCGTTAAGTAACCTGTTTCTCCGCTTTTTCTGCTCGAATGAACAGTTTAACGTCCTCTGAGTCCGTTTAAGACAGAAAAGTTGGTTTTTTCGGAGAATAGCGTACCCTCAGTCCGTATACATCTGCTGGTGGCTACATGTCTATTCGTTCAATCGTTCAACATGAACCGGCTCTAGTCCCACCCATTAAGCGTTAGCACCACAGCATTTCTTGAACTTCTTCCCGCTTCCGCAGGAGCAGGGGTCGTTACGGCCTACTTTTGCCGGGCTTATATAAGTTTTGTCAGTTCCGTTAATTCTGTTATAAGTCCCTATAGGGGCTTTAACTCTAGACATCCGGTCTACTTCTTTCCTGCGCTTGGCCATCCGTGCCTCTTCCGCATCAAGCTTCTTCTTCCACTGCAGCAGTGACGGGTGAGCCGTATCAGAAATTACACAGTAAGCATAGATGGACTCTATGAGATTCAAGTACCCCTCGTCATAGCCTTCCTCCACCATGGCCTCAACGAGCGGAAGTCCTTTTACCGATCCCAATTGGCAAAGATCATCAGCCAGTTTAGTCGCATTGGTAATATCACGTTCTTCCGGCAATAAGGCGAGCAGCGCCTCCTCGGAGTCCGGCAGCTTAATTCTTCCGAATACATCGGCGGCAAATATCCGGAAGAATTCCTGTGAAGCAGAGACATATTGCTCGGTTAACGTCTTGATCACCCCGGCTGTGCCTATTTGAGCCAGCGCGTCAACGGAAGTGGTTGGAAGCAAATCATCATTTGTACCCAAAAAACTGCACAGCACAGGGATAGCCGTCTCCAGCTTCATCTGACCTGCCAGTTGGATTAGATAGTGGACTTCGTAGCTCGGAGAATCCGGGTCGTTATCGCGCAGCTTTTCCAGCACAGTATCAGCGTCCAGACATTGTCTAAGCGCCAGCTCATTCACTAGCTCATCCCCGTACACATTATCGAACTCATCCCAGTATTTCCCTGAACTCTGCTCCAGAAATAAGCTGAATTCGTCCAACATTTCCTGGTCTGTCATCTTTGAGAGGCGAATCTTCTGATCAACCTTAATTTTCCATTCCGGAATTCCCTGGACAGACTCCATGAACGGGTCCAATAGCCGAAGATCACAATTCCTCAAAATTCCCAGCACCAGAAATCTTGTATTATAGTGGGTGGAAGGAGATTGGTACCAAGCCAGCAGCTCACGGATCGTTTCCTCGGTCTGCGGGAACTTATAGGCATGAAACAGGTGAACCTCTTCGGTATCCTTGCATTGCTTCAGCTTTTGTAACACAAGCGGCATCAGCGTAGTATCGTGCTCATACAAGAAACTGTCGGCAAAATACCTCAAAGCAGTATTGCTCACAGCCGGCTCCGGATGGAGAATAAAGCTTTTTACTTGTTCGGTATTGAACATTAGCAGGTCCCCCTCTTATTATGTTGCTTACTCATCCTTCGGCTGCATATTCCCACTAGTCAACGATGGATTTCGAGGTACCTCCTGCTTAGCCGGCACATAATGAGTAGCGTAATGTTTCTCAACATTGGGATCTCCGGACTTTGAAAAGCGGAGCGGTCGCTTCGGGCCTTTGCCCCATCTCATATAGGCGGTGTAAGACGGCTTCAAATGAAGCTCCCGCGCGTTCTCGCGAAGCAGAGACATGATAAAGCTGAATTGAGACAGATTGCCCTGAAGCACACGTTCCAAATATGGCACTCTTCCGAAGCGCCACTCTTCTACGAGCTTAGGAGTGATTTTCCCGATCCTCAAGAATACATCCAGGGGACTTACGAAACCCTTCTCCGAAACGATTTCATTGACCACATGGCGTACCTTCGTTCGCAGTTCAAGCCTATTCATGCAAGGACTCCTCCTGATGCCGGCAATCGGGACACTTCTCCGGAAAGTAAATGCCATCTGCCCGGTAGCAGCTAAAATCAAGGTGATCGAATACAAACGGACCGTCGCATTCCTGACACACAAGTATAACGGGATCGCGCGAACGTACAATCAGTGATTGCGCACGTTCCCGCAGCAGCTCATGCCACTCAATCTCCACCAGCCGTTCGCGCTCATTCAGGTCTGCTATTACCTGCCTGATCTCAACCTGTACCTTCCTGAACTCTATGGACTGCCATTGCTGTAAAAAGGGAATGTATTTCCGGTCACCGGAACACAGGATTTTAAACAGGAACATCAGAATCATCCCCCGGTTCCGGTCCTTCAGATACTCCATACTGACCGGCGTGATCCCTTGGTCCAGCCAGTTCTCCCACTCCCGCAGCAGCTCCTCCGTCGCCCGCTCCCGCCGGACGGTCCAGCCGTAGACGGTGAATTCGATCATGGGAAGCTTCCCGGACAGCTCGGTCTTCAGGTAACCGGCCTCAATGAGGACGTCCACCTTCTCCACGATCTGCTCCATCGTCAGTTCGCGGAAGAAGCCATAGGCAGGAGTGTGATCCAAGCCGAGTTCAAGCAGCTTCTTCTCCTTCGAGCCCTTCAGGATCTTGGCCAAAAGCGTACGCCCTCCGGCGGCGATAATCTCATCGGCTGCCTGCAGAATGGCTAGCAGCTCCGGCCTCGGCAGTGGTGTATTCAATGGATACGCCGCTACCTGCTTCCGGTTCGGCTTACGGCGGTTGGTCTTCTGTGTGCCCACAGCGTTCTGCCTCCTTGTCCTTTATAATGGGCACAGGCTAGTCCAGACTGCACGTATTTTATAGTCGAATTATACCATATCAGGGCCGGGAAACAGGAAATTTAGAGGTGAGTTTCAGCGCTTCCCGGAGCACTCAGAAGCTCCAACCCCTTCACAGCAAACAGGCTGCCCGCCATGAAACTTCCATAGCAGAGCAGCCTGTTCTTACAGGGTTATAGCGATAGCGTCAATCCGCGCATCCGCATCCCTCTCAGCGTCCCCGGCGGCGGTTGCCCAGCCATAGCGGGAAGCGGAACATAAAGTTGATCAGCAGCACGACAAAGACCAGCACAGCGGCAGACTTATCCGCGATTTGCCGCGCATCCTCGACGATGGCCTCAGACTGCACGTACCACAGATGCACAGCCAGCGTCTCGCCCGGTGAAAAGAGGTTGAAGTCCCACATCTCGCCGGAGGTGCTGAGCCCGGCGGTCAGGATAATGACCGCCGACTCCCCGAAGGCGCGGCCGGCCACCAGGCAGACGCCTGTGACGATGGCCGGAAGGGCTACAGGCACAACGACCTTGCGGATGACATGGAATTTCGTCATGCCGAGGGCATAGCCGGCTTCACGGATCTCGCCGGGGACCGCGCGCACCGCTTCCTCCGTGACGCGGGCCAGCATCGGCAGATTCAGCAGCGCCAGGCTGACACCCCCGCCGAGGATCGTTAAGCCAACACCGAAGTATTCGGCGAAGATCGCCAGGCCCAGGAGGCCGAACACGATGGACGGCACCGAGGACAGGGATTCCACGCAGATGCGCAGCGCACCCGTGAAGGCATTATCGGGCGCGTACTCCGCCATATAGATCCCTGCCCCGATCCCGATCGGAACGGAGATCAGGAGGGAGATGAACAGGATATAGAAGGAGTTGAACAGGACGGGACCAATCCCGCCGCCGGGATCGATCTCCTCCGGCTGCTTGAGCAGGAAGTCCAGTCTGAGCGAAGGTAAACCTTTGCTTAGAATGGTGAACAGCAGCCAGAAGATCAGCAGCATGACCAGCACGCCCAGCGTATAGAAGCCGATGGTCGCCAGTTTATTGCGCCGCTGGGCTCTGGCTGTATGGCGTGTGCGCGTGAATCCGTTCATCAGGCATCCCTCCGTTTGCGGCCCAGGAGCCGGATAATCAGAATCAGTACAAACGAGATCAGCAGCAGCAGGAAGGCCATCATATGCAGGGAATAGTTCCAGGTGGAGTCGAACTCCACGTTGGAGATCTGCATCACGATATTACTGGTCAGCACCGAGGTGGGTGCGAACAGGCTTTTCGCCAGCTGCGGCGTATTGCCGATGACCATCACCACCGCCATGGTCTCTCCCACTGCACGGGTCATGCCAAGAATGACCGCCGAGATAATGCCCCGGCTGGCCGCGGGCAGAACGACGCGCATAATGACCTGAAGCCGGGTCGATCCGAGCGCATAGGCAGCGTCACGGTATTTGCGCGGAACAGAGACAATCGCATCATCGCTGATCCGGCAGATGGTGGGCAGCACCATCAATGCCAGCACGAGTGCGGCGGCAAGCAGTCCGTCCCCGAGACCTTCTCCACTGACTCTGCGCAGGAAGGGCAGCAGCACGGTCAAGCCCAGATAGCCGTATACAATAGAAGGAATACCGACCAGCAGATCAAGCACCGGACGGATGAAGCTCTTCAGCCAATTCGGGGCAATCTCCGCACAGAGCACAGCCATCCCGACCGAGATGGGCACGGCAATGACCAGGGTCAGCGCGGTAAGCGACAATGTATTTACGATGAAGGCGGCGGCGCCGAAGGCCTCCTCTTCCGGCGTCCAGTTGAACGAGAAGAAGAAGTCCTGCGGGGAGATGCGGGTGAAGAGCAGCAGCGCCGTTTTGCCAATGAATACAATAACTAGTCCCAGCACAAGACAGAGCGCAAGGATGCTGAATAAAAAATAATAACGGGAGATGCTGTTGCCCAGCAGATGTCTGCGGTGCCGCTTGGTGTTACGTTTAACTTCCTCTAGGCTTGTCTGTGTCTTTGCTGTCAGGCCATGAACCGGTGCCCCCATACTTTCCCTCCTGTAAGAGGCCAACCCCGTATATCCCGGAGCTGGCCGCTGTTACCTATCCATCTATTATGCTTGCTTGTCTTGAGCGTTCTTAGGATTGCATCGCAGAGATTGGAATGAACTTAAGCTTCTTAAGCGAGCCCTGCTGGAACTTCTTGCTCTGTACATATTCGATGAATTCTTTGGTCGCGCCGGTCGGCTGGCCCTTCGTCATGTAGTAGCCGTAAGCCCAGATCTTGTACGAGCCGTTAATTACGTTATCCGTGTTAGCTTCCACACCGTTGAACTTCACAGCCTTGATATCGCCGCCCGTTACATAGACAAGGTCGATGTAGCCGATAGCGTTAGGCGTTGTACCTACAGCTGTTTTCATGTCGCCGCTGGAGCCGGTTTCCTTGTAGTTCTTCTCTTTCTTCACGATATCTCCGCCGCCCAGCGCCTTGGCCTGATAGTTAACGCGGGTCCCGGAGCCGAAGGCACGGGTGATCACTACGATATTCGCATCCGATCCGCCGACCTCTTTCCAGTTGGTGATTTTACCGGCGTAGATGCCTTTGAGCTGCTCTGTAGTCAGGTTGTCTACTCCGACATTCTTATTAACGATGGTTGCAAAAGGAATCACCGCGACCTTATTCGCTACCTGTCCGTCAAAAGCCTTGAAGCCCGGAACATCAATGCTGGCATCCCAGTCGCAGGCTCCGATATCGGCAATCCCCTTCTTCACGGCCTGCGGGCCGGTCACGGAGCCCTTGCCGGAAGCGGCGATCTTCACTTTAGGGTGAAGCTTCTGGAATTCCTTAGCGGCCTGCAGCGTCAGCGGAAGCAGGGCCGTAGAACCGTTAACGGTGATTTTACCCTTGAGGCTGTCCGCTGCTGCGGCTGCCCCTGCAAAGGATGCGGTAACCGCGATCACCGCGGTAAGTGCTGTAACTGTGAATTTTTTGAACATCTTCATGTCTGAATTCTCCTCCCGGCGGTGTGCGCCGATAAATGTTGTAATTAATTAGCAGCTTCCGGTGAGACTGACAATTTCAGCGCTTTGCCGTTCTGAATGACCAGTACCTTGCCGTCGCTGATAATAGCCAGCTTGCTGCCGTCTGCCGATACCGCCACTTCCGATACATCTTCAGCTGTCCGGTACAGTTCAACCGGAGCTGCACTGCCTGCAATAGAGTAAATTACCGTGTTGCCGTCCGCTGTAGTCCCGGAGACAACGAGGCCCGTGCTAACCCCTATGGACCAGTTCGCTTCTGCACCGAGGGCGACATCTGTGCTTTTACCGTCTGCTGCAATCAGCTTCAGCGTGTTAGCAGCATTGCCGTCTGCATCCGCACTCAGGTAGCTCACGCTGCCGCCAGCCAGAAGCTCAGGATACAGCTTGTTGTCAGGCGTAGTAGTCAAGGCTGCCGGCTTAGCACCTTTGGTCGTAAGATCCAGCTTATAGAGCTGTTCTCCAGCCTTGCTGAAGTCTACGGTAAGTGAATCTTCTGTGCTGTCGGCATCATTCTTCGCGGTACCGGTGATGTTGACGATGTATACTGCACTTTTGCCGTCTGCCGATATGCGAAGCTCCGATTTGTTCTCCACTTTATCTTCAAGCAGAGCCTTGATCTCTCCGGTCTCTACTGAAATCTGTGCCAGCTTCTCCTGCTTGTCGCCCTGGACGAAATAGAGCGTCTTGCCGTCACTGGACCACACGATATCTGTCTTCACGCTGGTGTCCTTGCCGAGCGGACTGATTAAGCCGGTGGACAGGTTGATCAGCTTCAGCTGGCCGGTCTCATCGCTGAATGCGCCCCACTGCTGGTCGGCGGAGACTGCGAAATCCACCGCGCCTTCGCTGGAAGAGAACAGATCATAGTTGCCTGGAGTCTGGGTGAATTTATAGAGCAGGGTGGATTCCGCGTCGCTTCTATTCGCAATCAGGCTGCCGTCAGCGCTCCAGTGAAGAGTATCAAATGAACCGGCGGGCCGGGCGAAGCTCAGAATCGTATGGGCATCGGCCTCAAGCTCACCGCCAAGCGCCGTAACCAGCTTCGTCAGCTCCACATACGTTTTGCTGTTACGTACAACCGGGGCCACTGTGAATTCCAGGGTTTCGCCATCCACCTGATAGCTTTTCACGCCAGGCTGGAGCTGCACACTATGTAGACCTTTGCTGTCATTCAGCTGGATTCCGCTGCTGCCGTGCACAAGTCCTGCTCCCAGCTCTGCGGCTAACTGGCTCAATGAATAGAGCTTGTATCCGCCGCTGTTAATTGTGCTGAGTGTAACCGGCGTACCGTTGATGCTCCAGGACATGCTGCCCTCTACGGCTGCTGTGTTCACAGCTGCGGCACTTACTTGGCTGCTTGTGGCCAGAACACTAACAGCTCCCCCTGTTACGAGAAGTGCAGAAGCCAGAGCCGCGCCGATCCATTTACTATTCTTCAATTAGATTCACCCTTTTCCTATAGGTAACTGCTAATGTTATTTTCGTCTACGAGTGTCAATTCTGTTGCGCAGGAATGTTATGGAAATATTAACTGTAAAAATAATTACAAGCCCAAACCAAAGAAGACCCGCCCGGGAACCCTCCCGGACCGGCCTATTGTAAATCCTGTGTTAATTCACAATCCACGTCACGATAATCTCGTTCCCGCCGCGCTCTGATTCCGAGGGACTGCCAATAATAGAATACGAATAAGAGCCGTTCACTTTGCCGTTAATCAGCAGGTTATGGCTGTCGACAATCTCTGTCCCGAGTTCCAGCTCCTTCTCTCTTACATACTTCTGATATGTAGTTCCAAGAGCGGCCATACTCTCCTTCGTCTGATAGACCAGCATGGAGGATTTCTTCCCCTCTGACTGTTCACCTTGGGTAAAAGTAATGCCTGCCCCTTCGGGAATCGGCAGATCCTCCGGCAAATATTGCCTTGCCTCCGTCTTCTCGTCTGCCAAAGTATGAAACCGTCCGCCACTGCCGGACTTGTCCGCATCGCCGCAGCCGCTAAGTCCAGCCGCAGCCAGCAGAGCTGCCAGAGGAAGGAGCAGCTTATGTCCTGCCATAATTCCACCGCCTTTAGTGAATTGGGTTTCAGGATGCCGGTAACCATAGGATGTCCCTTTTATTACCCGGATCAAGAGCAGGAGTAACGGATAATCCTTACAATTTTATTTACTTTTAAGCAGGGAATCATTAGTATAATGAGTGAGCGCTCACTCATTATTATGGCGAATGGAGGAGATTGGTATGGATGAGGGGAAGCCTGTCATTGCGGTTACTCATGTGAACCGGGCTTTTGGTGATAAAACAGTGTTGAAGGATATTACGCTTCAGGTGAATCAGGCAGAGACCTTCGGGATTCTGGGGCCATCCGGCTCCGGCAAAACCACGCTGGTCAAGCTGCTTACGGGCATAGACGAGGTAAGCTCCGGTGAGGTCACCGTGCTGGGGGTGCGGATGCCGAAGCTTGCCATGCTCCAGCAGATCGGATATATGGCCCAGTCGGATGCCTTGTATACGGAGCTTAGCGCCAAGGAGAATCTGGAGTTCTTCGCCGCGCTCTATGGACTGAAGGGCGGCAACCGCACGCGGCGGATCGGGGATGTGATGGAGCTGGTGAATCTGCAGGAGCATCTGCGGAAGCGGGTGGACCAATATTCCGGCGGCATGAAGCGCCGGCTGTCCCTGGCGATTGCCCTGCTGCACGAGCCGCCGCTGCTGCTGCTGGATGAACCGACGGTCGGCATCGATCCGGTGCTGCGCCAGTCTATCTGGAAGGAGCTGAAGGCGCTGAACCGTAAGGGAACGACGATTGTGCTGACCACACATGTGATGGATGAGGCGGAGAAATGTGACCGGCTGGCGATGATCCGGGACGGCGTGCTGCTGGCGGCTGATACTCCGGCCGGACTGCTTCAGGCTACCGGCACCGCCAGCATTGAAGAAGCCTTCCTCTGCTATGGAGGTGTACGCCGATGAGAATCCGGGCCATTACCCTGAGAATTCTGCAGCAATTCATCCATGACCGGAGAACCATGGCGCTGATGTTCATCGCTCCCCTGCTGGTGCTTAGCCTGATGAGCCTGGTGTTCGGCAGCGATGCCTATGAGCCTAGGATCGGTGTCTCCGGCGGCGCGGCAGTGTTCAGTTCAGCGCTGGAAGCCGAGCAGGCTGAGGTTACCAGCTATGCCGATGAAGCATCCGGGCAGGCCGCCCTGAAGGCGGGAGCCATCGATGCTCTCCTTACAATGAAGGGAGACGCTCCTGCTGTTGTCCTTGAAGGCAGCAATCCGGCGGCTAACCGCGCTGTGATCATGGCATTGCAGGAAGCTGCGCAGAGCCTCCGGCAGCAAGCTCCGGGCGGCGGGCAGCTCCAGCCGCAGATCAGCTACCTCTACGGCGCGGAGGATATGAAGACGATCGACCGCTTCGGCCCGATTATGATCGGGGTGTTCGTGTTCTTCTTTGTCTTCCTGATTGCCGGTGTCTCCTTCCTGCGCGAACGGACCACGGGCACACTGGAGCGTCTGCTCTCCACCCCGCTGAAGCGCTGGGAGATCGTCACCGGATATGTGTGCGGCTTCGGCATCTTCACCGTCTTCCAGGCCCTGCTGATCTCCTGGTTCTCCATCCAGGTGCTGGGGATTATGATGACTGGCAGCTTCGGCTACGTGCTGCTGATGACGCTGCTGCTGTCGATGTCGGCGCTGACGCTCGGCACCCTGCTCTCAGCATTCGCCGCCAATGAGCTGCAGATGATCCAGTTCATCCCCCTGGTCATTGTGCCTCAGATCTTCCTGAGCGGATTATTTCCGCTGGATACCCTGCCGCTCTGGCTCCAGCGCATTGGACTTGCCACTCCCATGTACTACGGTTCACAGGCGCTGATGGATATCATGGTGCGCGGCAGAGGCTGGAGTGATATCGCCGGGGATGTGTTCATGCTGATCGGCTTCTCCCTGCTGTTCATGCTGCTGAATGTACTGGCTCTGCGCAAGCACCGCAGAATGTAAAGGGTGAACAGGCTATGGTACACTAGGAGGAACTGCAAGAGTCTGGAGGTTCTATTGATGGAGAATAACCCTGCTGCCGATCAGGGGCAGCTGGAGCAAGACCAGTGGGTCCAGGAGCTGCTGGACCTCAGCGAGAAGGAGCAGGTCACGCCCAAGCAGCTGTCCATTCTGCGGGCGGCGATTGATGTTTTTGCAGAGAAGGGATTCTCGGCGGCCGCCACTAGTGAGATTGCCCAGAAGGCCGGCGTGGCCGAAGGCACGATCTTCCGTTATTACCGGACCAAAAAAGATCTGCTGCTCGCCATCGTTGTGCCCACCATGAGCCGGATGATCGCCCCGTTCGTGCTGCGCAACTTCAGCGGTGTGCTGGATGTGCCGTTCGAGAGCTACGAAGCCTTCCTTAAGGCCTTCATGGTGAACCGGCTGGAGTTCGTCCGCAGAAATCTCAAGATCGTCAAAATTCTCATTCAGGAGATCCCCTTCCAGCCTGCGCTGAAGGAACAGCTGACCGAGAATATCTTCGAGCAGGTTCTGGCGCGTGTCACTGCAATTACCGAGCACTTCAAGGCGGAAGGTGAAGTGATTGATGCGCCCACTCCTGCGATTATCCGCTTTACCATCTCCGCAATTGCCGGATACCTGCTGACCCGGCTGGTGCTAATGCCGGAGCAGGACTGGAATGATGAGGCTGAGATTGAACAGACGATAAGCTTCATTCTGCACGGGATCGGCGGGAATGGATAATCTTTAAGTACGATATCCCCCGTGGGGGTGGCTTAGATAGAAGCAATAAAAGGAAGTGAGTATACGTGGGTTATCAGGTGCCGGAACGGGTAATCAAGCTGCTGTGCGGCAATGCCGCTTTTGACCAGGGAGCGGCTTATTATCATGCCCATAAGGTGGATCTTGTCTATACGGAGCATAACGAGGAAGACGAATATTCCAAATACCGCGCTGAGGTCCATGGGCTGGAGAGCCATGAGATCGCGCTGATTATCGACAGTGACGGGGATGTGCAGGGGGAATGCACCTGCCCGGCTTACTATCACGGCGGCCCCTTCTGCAAGCATATTGCGGCGGCGCTGGTGGCGGTCCTCTACCGCAGCCGGGCGGCCGGAGCTGACCAGGCGGCGGATATTCAGGCGGAGGCGGAGGAGACTTATCCCGCAAGGGACGGCAGTCTGCCGCTCGTGCAAGGCAGCTCTCCCCTCTCCGGGGCGGAGCACAAGGAGCGAAGCGCAGACCGGCTGCTGGTGAACAGCATGCTCGGAATATTCACCGGAGGGCGGCAGCTGCCAAGCGGTGCCGGCACGTATATCGACCTGCGGACTCCGCTCCAGGTCGAGTTCATCTGCCGGCCCTTCAACATCGGCTACAGCAGCACGATGCTTGGAATCGAAGTGAAGCTGGGCCCCAAGCGCCTCTATATCGCGCAGAAGATCAGACCTTTTCTGGAGCAGGTTCGCCGGGGCGAGCCTTTTGAGTTCACAGCGCACTTCAGCTATGATCCCGCCCTGCACAGCTTCTCCAAGGAAGATAATGAGGTCCTGCTGAAGCTGATTGAGATCATGCAGAATGAGAAGGTCTACAACAGCCTCAACAATCCGTATGCTGCCGGCTCCAGCCATCCGGGAAATGACCGGCTGCTGCCGGTGGCCCCTTTTTTCTGGAAGAGTCTGTACCCCCTGCTAGAAGCCGCGCCTGCCGTACGCCTTCAGCATGGACAGCTTCAACTTGACCGCTTGTCGGTCTCGGAGGAGCCGCTGCCGCTCAGCTTCCAGTTCGACCAGGCACAGGAGGAGGGCTACCGGCTGGATGTCCGGGGGCTTGAGCAGCTTACGATTCTGGAGAGCTATGGACTGGTCTTGACCGAAGACAGGCTGCTGAAGCTCCCGGCGCAGGAATGCGGGCGTCTCGCAGAGCTGAAGCGGATGCTCAGCAGCAGCCGGCGGGATAGCCTGGCGATTGCGCCTGAGCAGATGGAGCCCTTCATGGACAGGGTCATACCCGGCCTGAAGAAGCTGGGCAGAGTAAGCATTGCCGACGCCATCGCGGACCGGATCGTCCAGACCCGGCTACACGCCAGACTCTACCTGGACCGGGTAAGGGACCGGCTGCTGGCCGGGCTGGAATTCCAGTACGGCGGAATTGTCATCAATCCGCTGGAGGAGAAGGCGCATGAGCGGAGCAGCGAGGTCATACTGATGCGGGACGGGGAAGCGGAGCGGCGGATTCTGGACCTGATGGCCCATGAGTCCTTCTCGCGGACGGAGAGCGGGTATATCATGCGTGACGAGGACGGGGAATTCGACTTCCTGCACCATACCATCCCGCTCTTGGAACCGCTGCTTCAGGTCTATGCGACCACTGCGGTCAAGGAGCGGGTGCTTACGGAGCATGCAGCGCCCAAGGTCAGCCTGAGCTGGAACGAGAAGACCGACTGGCTGGACTTCAAGTTCGCCATGGAGGGCATCACGGAGAATGACATTACCGCGGTCCTGAAATCTCTCCAGGAAAAACGTAAATATCACCGGCTCAAGGACGGAGCTCTGCTCCCGCTGGATACCGCTGAGTTCCAAGAGATTATCGCGCTGATGAACGAGCTTGGCGTCCGCAGCGTGGATATCCGGAGTACGGAGTTCTCCTTGCCGCTGGTCCGTGCCCTCCATCTCCATGCAGGCACCTTCCAGGGGCAGACCATCGAGACCGGACGCTCCTTCCGGCGGCTGCTTGCTAATATGGCGAGTCCCGAAAATCTGGACTTCCCAGTGCCGGAGAGTCTGGCTCCCGTGCTGCGGGATTACCAGCAGTACGGCTTCCAGTGGATGAGGACGCTGGCCCATTACCGCTTCGGCGGGATTCTGGCGGACGATATGGGCCTTGGCAAAACATTGCAGAGCATCACCTTCCTGCTCTCTGAGCTGGAGGACATCCGGAAGAGCGGCGTACCTGCGCTGGTGGTTGCCCCTGCTTCCCTGGTCTATAACTGGCTCAATGAGCTGAAGCGCTTCGCCCCTGAGATTAAGGCAGTCATTGCTGACGGCAACTCTGGTGAGCGCAGCCGGACCGTGCGGAACACGGCCGGGCATGATGTCATCATCACCTCGTATCCGCTGCTGCGCAGAGATGTGGATGAGTATGCCAAGCAGTCGTTCCATACGCTCATTCTGGATGAAGCGCAGATGATTAAGAATCATGAGACCCAGACTTCGCAGGCGGTCAGATTGCTTCAGGCCCGCTACCGCTTTGCGCTGACCGGTACGCCGGTGGAGAATGCACTGGAGGACCTGTGGTCGATCTTCAGTGTCGTTTTCCCTGGACTGTTCCCCGGAAAGAAGGCGTTCCATGACCTTCCCCGGGAGACGGTCGCCAGACGCGCCCGCCCCTTCCTGCTGCGCCGCCTGAAGAGCGATGTGCTGAAGGAGCTACCGGACAAAATCGAGTCCCTCCAGGCCTCCGAGCTGCTGCCGGAGCAGAAACGGCTCTATGTCGCCTACCTGGCCAGATTGCGCAAAGAAGCGCTTAAGCATCTGGACAGCGACAGCTTCGGGAACGGCCGGCTCAAGGTG
This sequence comes from Paenibacillus sp. FSL R7-0128, assembly GCF_038002245.1. Classification (NCBI taxonomy): domain Bacteria; kingdom Bacillati; phylum Bacillota; class Bacilli; order Caryophanales; family Paenibacillaceae; genus Paenibacillus; species Paenibacillus sp. FSL R7-0128. Next base: position 6,118,694 of record NZ_JBBOCD010000001.1, read on the forward strand.
CTGGCCGGACTGACCCGGCTGCGCCAGCTGTGCTGCCATCCCGCCCTGTTCGTGGACGGGTACACAGGAGGCTCCGGCAAATTCGAGCAGCTACTGGAGATTATCGACGAATGCCGGAGCTCCGGCAAACGGATGCTGATCTTCTCGCAGTTCACGCAAATGCTCGGCATGATAAGTCGTGAACTGGCGCTGCTGGGGATTACGCATTTCTATCTCGACGGACAGACCCCGGCCTCCCAGCGGGTTGAGCTGTGCAGCCGCTTCAATGAAGGCGAGCGCGACCTGTTCCTGATCTCGCTGAAGGCGGGCGGTACCGGCCTCAACCTGACCGGCGCCGATACGGTCATTCTCTATGACCTGTGGTGGAACCCTGCGGTCGAACAGCAGGCCGCCGACCGCGCCCACCGGATCGGGCAGAAAAAGATCGTACAGGTCATCCGCCTGGTAGCCCAGGGTACGGTGGAGGATAAAATGTACGAGCTGCAGCAGAAAAAGAAAAACCTGATTGACGAGGTGATCCAGCCGGGGCAGGAGGCGTTGTCGAGCCTGAGCGAGCATGATATACGTGAAATCCTCTCGATCTGAGTTGAACAACCTGTTGTAGCCCGTTCTGCTTTATTCGCAATATAAACAGGGACCTTCTGAGCGAGTAGCTCTGAAAGGTCCCTGTTTCATTTTACAACTGGCAAGTCCAGAATAATACCCTAACCCTCTATACGTCTGAGCTTAATTTCTCATGCGTCACTACACGGTGTGCATTCACCAGCTGGCCGGTTGATGTCTTGCCCCACACGGATATTCCAATCTCATCTTCGTCTACTTCTCCAGTGATGAACACAAATTCATAGGCATTCAGATCGGCAAAATAATCCCGGGTTACCACTTGATTCGGAGCAACATCAATCACCTCACTGACATACAGCGTTCTGGTAGCGCCCAGCACATATCCCTGAATACTAATAGAGGCGCTGCCTGGGGCATTCCGCTTCACTATTCTTACCGTCACCGTCTGCGTAGGTCTGACTCCCGAAACGGCATTGTTCTCTATCGGTCCTGTTGACAAAATCGCCATCCTGTCTCGTCCTCCCTTGAAGTTCTAGTGTCAAAGTACGATATATTCATATTCGGACTTTCCTGTAACGGTGTGGACACAGGCCTGAGCCTATTCACCAATGACCGCAGGCACGCATATTCTTGAATAAGGAAAGACCGCCCATGGGCCGCGCTTTCTCCATACGAACGCCGAACGGAAGAAGGGAGTCCCATGCCCCCTCCAGGAAAAGGAAAGAAGCCCGCCGCCAAAAAAACACCGTCCAGCTCCAAAACCCAGACACCTAAGGGGCTTGAATTTGCTGTAGCTGCACTTCTGTTGACCGGCAAGCTGAAAGTAGACTCCATCCAGATGTACACGGACGCATCCATGTTCGTCAGTCTGGTGGGCAAATATAAAACCTTAAGTGATTTGAGCAATGACAATGTCAATAAGCTGGTCAGCTTCCTCGATAACAACAGCAGCCTTACGCTGAACGAGATCATGACCGCTTTGAAAAAGAAAGCCGAAAACACCTGAACACATTCGCAAGTGAAAGTGAGGGACGGGGCTATGGACAGTTTTGACGGAGAAGGATTTGCCAGCGGACTCCTGCTGGTCATTGTAATCATGCTGCTGATTTATGGATCAACGGACATCAAGAATCTGACAGGGGCGCCCAATGACGAGTGATTCTTAACCGGAGGACCCCTGCTGCACAGCAATCTGCTCTTGCTTTCTTTCAGAATTTCGCTATACTGATACAAATCCATATTTAATCGATGACCGGGAGAGTAATGGTCTTATATCTAGTCCCCAGCGAGCCGGGTTAGTGGAAGCCGGTACAGATTAGAACCATGAAGCGCACCCGTGAGATGGACTTCTGAACCCTGAGAGTAGGAAGCCCCGGCTGAGGACCGTTAACCTGTAAGGTGGCTGAACTGTGAGGTTTAGCAACGAGAGTGGTACCGCGAGCGCACAAGCCTCGTCTCTTAGGAGATGAAGGCTTTTTTTGTCGTTATTTTATTCAGGAGGTTGTTATTCATGCCAATGCTAAGTGAGCTAATCCAAGAAAGCCTGAAGCAGTCTGTTCACAAAATCGCGCTAACTCTGAGCGTGCCCGCCATCGCTGAAATGAATGTTGCCCTGGAGCAGCCGGCGAGTGCCGACCACGGGGATTATTCCAGCAATATCGCCATGCAGCTCGCCCGCCCCCTGCGCAAAGCTCCCCTGGCTATCGCCGGGCTGATCGTTGCCGAGCTCGAAGCTTCGGGCTCTGTTCACGGACTGGTGCTGAGAACCGAGGTCGCCGGTCCGGGGTTTATTAATATGTATCTGGATTGGCAGGCCTGGGCACGGTCGAAGGGGAGTTTCACGCTGCCCCAGCATGCAGGAGGGTCGAAAGTGATTGTAGAGCATACCTCGGTCAACCCGAATAAAAGTATGCATATAGGCCACCTGAGAAACTCTTGTATCGGGGACGCACTGGTGAGAGTACTGCGGGCGACCGGCCATACCGTTGAGGTGCACAACTACGTGGATGATCTCGGCAATCAGCTGGCAGACACCGTAGCCGGTCTGCTGAATGTTCCGCTGGCGGGAGCCCATGTCCGGTTCGGGGACTATTGCTGGGACATCTATGCCGAGATTAACAAAACGTACGCGCAGCAGCCCGAGATGGTGCAGAAGCGGACCGAAATTCTTCATGCGCTGGAGGAAGGCCACGGCAACACCGCCTGGATTGGCAACCTCGTCGCCGGGCAGATCGTGAAAGAGCATGTGGAGGAGATGCGGGGGTTCGGTATTGACTACGATCTGCTGGTGTGGGAGAGCAGCATTCTGAAGGAGGGCTTCTGGTCCTCGGCATTCGAGCTGCTGTCGCAGACGGAGATCTTCGTGCAGGAGACGGAAGGCAAGCTGGCAGGCTGCTGGATTCTGAAGCAACCCGCTGAAGACGCTACACCAGACACGCTGGAGGAGCATCAGAAGGATAAGGTGCTGGTGCGCTCGAACGGAATTCTGACCTATACCGCCAAGGACATCGCCTATCATCTGTGGAAGTTCGGACTGCTGGAGAAGGACTTTAGCTACAGCGAATTTCAGAGCGGACTGTGGACGACCGGCTTGAGCGGACAGGCTCTGCCTTTTGGACGGGCGGATCAGGTCGTGAACGTCATCGATTACCGGCAGGAATATCCGCAGCAGATGGTCAAGCAGGCGCTCAAGGCACTGGGATTCGGTGCGCAGGCAGACGCGCTGCATCATGTCAGCTATGGGGTGGTCTCGCTGAGTCCCGCTTCTGCGGCCGGGCTGGGCATTGATACCTCCAGCGGCAAAAGCTCCTACGCCATGTCCGGGCGCCAGGGAATCGGCATTAAGGTAACCGAGCTGGTCCGGCTCATGGAAGACATGATTGAATCCACCCGTTCGGACAAAAACGGCCTGTCCAGCCGGCTCATCGCCACCGCTGCCATCCGTTACTACCTGCTGCGCTTCAATCTGGGCACCGAGATTGTGTTCGACTTCAAGCAGGCAATGGAAATATCCGGCAACACCGGCGTCTACCTGATGTACGCCTATGCCCGGGCGCAGCGCGTGCTTAGTAAGGCCGCTGCGGCGGGTAGCGGGAGCGGTGTTAGCGAGTCCGGCGTTAGCGAGTCCGGTGTGGGCGAGTTCGGTGTGGGCGAGTCTGGCGTTGGCGAGTACGGCGTGGGCGAGTCTGGCGTTGACGAGTCCGGCGTTGACGAGTCTGGCGTTGGCGAGTACGGCGTTGGCGAGTACGGTGTGGGCGAGTCTGGCGTTGGCGAGTCTGGCGTTGGCGAGTCTGGCGTTGGCGAGTACGGTGTGGGCGAGTCTGGCGTTGGCGGGGTACCGCTGTTCCCGGCGCAGCTCGAAGCGGCTGAGCTTGCCCTGCTGAGACAGCTCAGCTTGTGGCAAGACACACTCTATACAGCAAGCCGGGAGCTTACGCCGAATACGATCTGTAACTATGCCTATTCCCTGGCCTCATTGTTCAGTAACTTCTACTCGGCTTGCCCGATTCTTAAGGGCGGGGAAGCCAGCATTGCCTTCCGCCTGTGGCTGACCCGGAGCTTCACCGATACGCTGGGGGAAGCGCTCGACGTACTCGGTCTGCCTAAGCCGGAGCGGATGTAGACACATTGAGTCTTCATCCTCTTAAGAACCAATTACTCTAGCGGATGAATGAGCAGAACCTATGCGGGTCCGTGCAGCTTGCACAGCAACTCTCCCTTCTCCATCCGCCCACTCCTGGAGGCATCCTCTGAATTCAAGAGAATTCAAGTGTACTTATACACTAGGGGCATTAATGCCCCTCATTTCCGCTCGACGCCGACTTCCGGCACATTCTGGGGCACTTGTGCCCCTCATTTCCGCTCGACGCCGACTTCCGGCACATTCTGGGGCACTAATGCCCCTCATTTCCGCTCGACGCTGACTTCCGGCACATTCTGGGGCACTAATGCCCCTCATTTGCTCATTTTCCTCACTATTGGTGAATTCAGGAGCACTTATGTACCTCATTCGCTCATTTGGGCCGCATTCAGTAAATTTAGAGTCAATTGGTCCGTTCTAAATTGAGCGTATTAAGATCGCTCCTTGGGAATGGATGGTTTTTGAGCTTTTTTGGATTGTTATGTATTTTGCACCCCGCTTAAACAGTGGAGCGGACGGAACGATTGTGTAAAAGCGATAGCGGTCGCCTTTGTGTCCGGATTTTCACCGCTAAGGGGAATACATAAAATCTGGACACAACAGCGATTGGAACAACGGTCCGTTTGCGGAGCGTCCACCCAAGTGCCCACGTTGATCCTACTCAAAATAAAAAGGGGGTTCTCATCCTCCGGACGTCAAAACAGCCCTCCCGAAGGAAGGCTGCTGTTTTGACGTCCCGGAAGGGATACAGCCCATTCGGGCTGATTGCGAAGTATTCCTCCCGAAGCTTAGGCTCCAACGTCCCCGGCTGGCGCCAAGGGTTCTCATCCCCGGACGTCAAAACAGCCCTCCCGAAGGAAGGCTGCTGTTTTGACGTCCCGGAAGGGATACAGCCCATTCGGGCTGATTGCGAAGTAATCCTAACGAAGCTTATGCTCCAACGTCCCCGGCTGGCGCCAAGGGTTCTCATCCTCCGGACGTCAAAACAGCCCTCCCGAAGGAAGGCTGCTGTTTTGACGTCCCGGAAGGGATTCGAACCCCCGACCGTGCGCTTAGAAGGCGCATGCTCTATCCAACTGAGCTACCGGGACATGTAGGATAACGTTGTATCACTTGAAGCTTTTGAAGAGATATGTATTAACGCAACGTTATTCATTATACCTGATTCAGCAGAATTAGCAAGACCAAACTCTTCCAGTTAAGAAGCTTCCCGCAACCGCCGTCACGGAAAGCCTCCTGCTCTATGGTCAATCAGGGAAGCTGCCGGAAGTGCTCGCCCAGTTGCCGCTTCAGATCGCCGAAGATCAGCAGCTCGCGCTGGAACTTGGAGCGTTCATCCTCCGGAGTCATCACCGTACTGCCGGTGAAGCCGCTAACCGTAACGTCCTTGAAGGCATCATGCAGATTATTGTCGAACCAGTCGGTGGCCGTATCCGCATCATTCGTCAGAATCCGGACAATTTCATAGCCCTCCTCGCGCTGATCCTCAACAATATACACCAGCAGTGCGGAATCGCCCACAGCTCCAGGCAATACGCCAACCTCTGCGCAAGGCGCGCCGTCATAGTCAGTCATTCTGCGGATTTTGGCGTCTTTAATGTAATACACTTGTCATCATCCCTCCTGGCAAATTTCCCTCTCCCCTAGTGTTCGGATAAGGACATACATTTTATCCCTTCAATCGGCATATATCTGTATTACTTGGCAAAAAAGAAAGGACAGACAACAATCGCACAAAAGAGAGGATGAATCAGACATGTGCGGAATAACCGGATTTGTCCAGTGGCGCGGTGATCTTACCGGGCACTCGCAACTGCTCGTCAGAATGACCGAAACGTTAGCCAACCGCGGACCGGATGCAGCCGGAACCTGGATTTCAGGGCCTATTGCCTTCGGACACCGCCGACTCAGCGTCATCGATCCCGAGAACGGTGCACAGCCGATGATTGCCCGCCATGAGGATAAGTTATACGCTATAGTATATAACGGCGAGCTATATAATGCCCCTGAGCTGAAAAAAGAGTTGAAGCAGCGCGGGCATCATTTTCTCACGGAATGCGATACCGAGGTTCTGCTGCATGCCTACATCGAATGGGGGCCGGATTGCACGGAGAAGCTCAATGGCATCTTCGCCTTCGCCGTCTGGGACAGCTTGCGCGATCAGGTATTCCTGGCCCGCGACCGTCTGGGCGTGAAGCCGCTATTCTACAGCCAAGTCGATGATGTCTTCGTCTTCGGGTCCGAGCCCAAAGCGCTGCTGCAGCATCCCCTCGTCCAGCCGAAGGTCGGGCCGGAGGGTCTGGCCGAGATTTTCATTATTGGTCCGGCACGGACTCCGGGACAAGGGGTATACAAAGATATATTCGAGCTTCGCCCTGGGTCTGCCATGATTTACAGCCGCAGCGGAATCCGCAGCTATGCTTACTGGAAGCTGGAGAGCGTCCAGCATACCGATAACGTGGATGAGACGGCAGCACGGGTGCGCGAATTGCTTCAGGATACGCTGGAGCGCCAGCTGGTCTCCGATGTTCCGGTCTGCTCACTGCTCTCCGGCGGACTCGATTCCAGCGCCCTGACTGCGCTTGCCGTGGATTATTATAAGCGGACCGGCCAGGGCCGGGTCGATACCTTCTCCGTCGATTATGTAGACAACGATAAGCATTTCAAAAGCCATAGCTTCCAGCCCGGAGCCGACGGTCCCTGGATTCAGCGGATGGTCGACGAGCTGGACACGAATCATCACTTTATCGCTTTTGACACCCCGGAGTTGGTAGCCGCACTCGATAACGCTCTGTACTCCCGCGATTTGCCGGGGATGACCGACGTGGATTCCTCACTCTATTTGTTCTGCCAGGAGATCAAAAAGAAGGCTACAGTAGCCATCTCAGGCGAAGCAGCAGACGAAATTTTCGGCGGCTATCCCTGGTTCCACCGCGAGGAGATGTTATCTTCCGGTACCTTCCCCTGGTCAGTGGCCCCCAATATGCGTGCCGGATTATTATCGCCGGAAATCCGGGAGTGGATACGTCCGCTGGAATATTTAGGAGACCGGTACAGCGATGCGGTGGCTGAGGTACCGAAGCTTGACGGCGAGACCAGCAAAGAGGCACAGATGCGCGTGATGTCCTATCTCAACATAACCCGCTTCATGCCGACCCTGCTGGACCGTAAGGACCGGATGAGCATGGGCGTGGGACTGGAGGTACGCGTTCCGTATTGTGACCACCGGCTGGTGCAATATGTTTTTAACATTCCATGGGAGATTAAGATGGTAGGCAACCGGGAAAAAGGCATCCTGCGCAAGGCGCTGGAGGGTGTACTGCCGGACGATGTGCTCTACCGCAAAAAAAGCCCGTACCCCAAAACGCATAACCCTGCCTATCTGAACAAGGTGCGCTCACAGGTACTAAGCATTCTGGACGATCCTTCCTCCCCCATTCTCCCGCTCATTGATCCGGCCAAAATCAGAGAAATCGCCGCCTCGCCAGAGTCCTCCACCAATCTGCCGTGGTTCGGCCAGCTGATGTCCGGCCCGCAATTATTCGCTTATCTGGCCCAGGTCAACCTGTGGCTGAAGACATACAATGTGTCGATCGGCTGATGCCGCTTCAAACCAAAAACAGCGGCTCTCATCAAAGAGAGTCGCTGTTTTTATTTTACATTTTAGCAAGCCGGTCCGCCTTATTTTTCAGCGCAAATCATGAACACCGGCGTTGACCGGTACAAGACTTGCTGTTGCTCATCCAACACCTGGCCGTTCAGATTCTCTTCCGTATAGACAGCGGAGAAGCCAGCCTCTGTGAGTGCGCGCACATCCCACTCCGGCCGCCACTCTCTTGTCAGCGGTAAGGCCAGGCTCAGACGGTCAGTCTCTTCGATGTTCGTATGATGCGGAAGCTCACCATAGCCCTTATCGATATAGGCCTGCTGATCCTCTGCGTGCTTCCGCGCCATCTCTTCATCCCATAGATGACGGTTCCAGTTGGCATCGAAGACCAGCAGCCGTCCCCCGGGCTTGAGTACTCTTGCCCACTCCTTGTAGGCTGACTGCGGATCGGCAAGACTCCAAGTGACATTGCGGCACACGATGAGATCAAAGCTCTCCGCAGCAAAATCCAGCTTATGCGAGTCCATCTTGCGGAACGTTACATCGACTCCTTCCCGGCTGGAGTGCAGACGCGCCTCTTCCAGCATATTGTCTGTACAATCTATGGCCGTAACCAAATGTCCGGCGCTTGAGAGAATGACGGAGAAGAAGCCGGGACCACAGCCAATATCCAGAACATGCAGGCTGTCCTTCTGTGGAGCATGATCAAGGATAAGCTTCAGCCAGGCCTCCCGCTGGAAACCGTTCAGCTCCTTCTGGATTCCTTCACTATACAGCTCTGCTTCGCCTTCCCAATACTGTTCTACCTCTTGTTGTATACTCATTATCATTCACTCCTTCTTGGCAAGTACTGTATCTTATCATTTACTATCCACATCCAGCTGGTTCCAAAAGACAGGTGTAAACGTGGTGTACCCCGGCTTGAATCCGGTCACTCTGTGATTAGCGGCCAATATGTCATCAGGGAAATAAATCGCTGCAAACATCGCCTCCTGATACATTCTGAGGAATATGGAATCATAGGCACTCTGACGTTCCTGAAGATCCATGGCTCCGACTGCGTTATCAATCTGTGCTTCCAGCTCCGCATCAGACCATACCACAGCAGGTGCTTCAGTGGTCCGGTGGAACAGGGACAACAGGAACGAATGCGGATTATAAGCATCATCATAGGTCCGGTACAGGATGAGATCGTAAGCTTTGTTTGTCCATAAGGCATCATAATAAGCATTCGGCTCAAGCACCTGAAGCTTGACGTCAATGCCAATCTCCTTGAGTTCGGATTGAATCAGCTCACTAATGGTCTTCCATTCCGGATATTCCGCCTGCTGCAGCACGAAATTGAACTCAAGCGGGTTTCCGTCCTTCTCGGCAATTCCATCTCCATCCGAATCCTTATAGCCGGCAGTGGCCAGCAGTTGCTTCGCTTCCTCGGGATCGAAGCCGTACCATGTGTTATTGGACTCTGTGACATAGGGAACGGTCAGCGGGAACAAGCCCTTGGCCTCCTGTCCAATACCATTCATAAGATCGTTCACAATGCTTTTTTTGTTCATCGCCAAATTAATCGCTTTGCGGACATTCAGGTCTTGCAGAGCAGATGTATTATAGTTAAAAATCATGAAATGCGAGCTTGTTCCTGGTGATTTTTGCAGAGTTAGTGAGGAATCCGCTTCGATCACGGGTACACTTTCGACTGGAAGCTTTCCCATTTGTCCCCCGGCAATATCTACATCCCCGCTTTGCAGCGCCAGTACTCTGGACTGTGGATCAGGAATGACCTTCATAATAATTTTGGACAGCTTCGGCAGGTCTCCCCAATAATTAGGATTGCTGACCAGTACGGCTTCCTGATCCGTCTTATAGCTCTCTGCCATCCAAGGACCGGTTCCAATCGCCCGGACGAATGTACCGTTAATATCACCTGCTGGCTCCACTGCGGTAGGGCTGATAATCCGTACCGGTCTTGCAAAGGATAGCTCGGTCAGGAAAGGATAATACGCTTTGTTGAATGTCATAGTAATCGTATGCTTGTCTGCGACCTCAAGAGATTCCATGGCGGTAGCTACATTCAGCGAATTGGCCGGATCTTTAACCCACCGTTCGAAGGAGAACTTGACTGCATCCGCATTAAATTCCGTACCGTCCGAGAATTTGACACCCTGACGAAGATGGAAGGTATAGACCTTCCCATCCTCAGAGATGTCCCATGACTCCGCAAGCGAAGGCAGGATTTCGCCCTTCTCGCCGTACTCAACTAATCCGTCGTATATCATCGCATGTACATTCATCGAACCCTCATAGGCCCCGGCATCTAGCCGGTCAAGACCGGTATCAGCCGCTATGGCAACAGTAATCACCTTGTCAGGGGAGTCAGAGGTTTGGGCTGCTCTATCAGAATGACTACAACCTGATACCCCCATTATTATTACAAGAAGCAGGATGAATAGTGATGTTGTTAATACAGTTTTTGACTTTGAGCTGGCTCTCATTCTCTGTACTCCTTTTCTCTATCTTTTCTCCTTAAGCGGGGGTCTTGCACAGGTATCGAGGAGAGCAATTTTCTGGTATACGGATGGTCTGCCTGCTGCATGAGCCCCTCACCTGATTGCTTCTCCACAATTTCCCCTTGAACCATCACAGCCACACTGTCGCAAAAACGGTTCACGACCGACAAGTCATGTGTAATGAACACGTAGGATAATTCCAGCTCACGCTTCAATGCCTGCAACAGATCCATCATCTGCTTACGCAAGGTGACATCGAGACTGGAGAACGGTTCATCACAGATGATCAGCTCCGGACGCAGTGCAATAGCTCTGGCAATTCCGACCCGTTGCTGCTGTCCGCCGCTGAGTTCATGCGGATAACTGTGAATGTGCTTCCGCTCAAGTCCAACAAGCTCAAGCGTGTCAGCTATCAGAACTCTGCGCGCGCCTGCCTTCCTCTCCCCGTAGTTCCGCAGAGGCTCTCCAATAATTTGCTCTACTGTGAACAGTGGATTAAAGGAAGCCAGACTGTTCTGGAACACCATCTGCATCCTGCTGCGGATCTGACGCATCTCGCTGAAGCTCCAGTCTGTATAATCCATACTCCGGTACAGCGTTCTTCCAGAGGACGGTTTCTCCAGTCCCAGCAAGAGTCTGGCTAAGGTACTCTTCCCGCAGCCGCTTTCACCCACCAGTCCCAGGGTTTCTCCGCTCTCCAGACTGAAGGACACATCATTCACAGCTTGTACACTCCTGGCTTCAGATGTGAACCACCCCCTTTTCATTCCATACTTCTTATTCAGGCTTACCGCCTCCAGCAGCTTCATGGATCACCACCTCCCCAGTAGAACATGTAATTCCATAGTTGTTATCTGCAATCCATTAAGTATTTAGTGTAGGGATGCACTGGACGCGAAAAGATGTCAAAGACATTTCCTGATTCCACAATCCTTCCGGATTTCATTACATATACATAATCTGCAAGCTCGGCGACAACACCGAGATCATGCGTAATGAGCAGGATGCCCATATGATTCGCCCGTCTAATCCGGTCCAGCTCCGTAAGTATCTGTGCCTGGATGGTTACATCCAGCGCCGTTGTAGGTTCATCTGCAATAAGTAAGCTTGCCCCGGAAGCCAGCGCGATAGCGATCATCACCCGTTGGCACATCCCGCCGCTAATTTGAAAAGGATATTTATTAAATAGCTGCGCCGGATCGTTAAGGCCCGCTTGCTGCATCTGCTTCATAGCCAGTTGCTTTGCTTCTTGCCCAGTGACTTGCCGGTGCAGGGCGATCGTCTCCATGATCTGCCTTCCAACCGGAAGCACCGGATTCAGCGCGTTCATGGGATCTTGAAAAATAACCGCCATTTCTGTTCCCCGGAGCTTCCTTAGCTGGCGGGCAGAGCACTCCCTGAGGTTGTGGCCGCGAAGCCATATCTCTCCGCTATCAATGACGCCTGGAGGATCTAGCAGTCCCAGAATAGACATCGCCGTAACACTTTTCCCGCTGCCGCTCTCGCCGACCAAAGCAACAATCTGCCCGGACCTCACTTCGAGACTGACATCCTCTACAGCCCTGACTTGCTGACTTCCGGTATGGAAGCTGGTCGATAAGTGACTAACCTTCAGCAGGGTGGATTCATTGTTCATTTACCGGACACTCACCTCCCGGGTATCGTAATCACGCGCTGAGCGGCGCAAGCCTTCCCCCAACAGATTGAAGCCCAGAACTGCCAGCAGGATGGCCATTCCTGGGAAGAGCATGAGCCGCGGCTCAGTCTGAATGTAGGCACGGCTGTCGTTCAGCATCATCCCCCATTCCGGTGTAGGCGGCTGGGCTCCCAGACCAAGGAAGGACAAGCCCGCAATCGAGAGCATAATTGTACCCGTCTCCATAGAAGCCAGAACCAGAATGGGGCGCGCCGCAACCGGCAGGATATGCCTGAGCACAATTTGCAGATGCGAAGTGCCCGATGCTTTGGCTGCGGCGATATATCCGCCTTCCTTAATCTGAAGCACCAGGCTGCGGATCACTCTGGCATATCCCGTCCACCAGACGGCTGCAAAGGCGATTAACAGATTCTTCATACTGGCGCCCAACATGGCTGTAATTGCGAGCGATAGAATTAAGCTGGGAAAAGCAAGTAAGATGTCGATGATCCGCATAATCAATTGATCAATTTTGCCGCCAGCGTAACCAGCCAGTAGACCAACGGGAATGCTAATGGCAAAAACTACAGTCAAAACGGCAAATGAATAGTAAAGCGTAGTTCTTGTCCCATAGATTAAACGGGATAGCACACAGCGCCCCAGATGATCCGTACCCAGCGGATAATCCCAGGAAGGCATACTCAGCTTATGCTCCATGTGAATCTGCAGCGGGTCAGAAGGAGAGAGCCAGGGGGCAAAGAGTCCGGCGCCGATGAACAAAAGGATAATTCCTGTCCCCAGCTTCGCTCCATTATTCTTAAATAAGCTACTTCGAAACATAATACCGTACTCCTTTTACAGCGTCACCGCAGCCTGATTCGCGGGTCCAGCATCAGATGCAGTGAATCTACTGCCAGGTTAATCAGAACAACGACGACAGCCATCCATAATACATAACCCTGAATGACAATATAGTCTTTTGCAAAAATCGCCTCAATCACATACTTTCCAATCCCCGGCCAGGAAAATATAGTCTCTACGACCACAGAGCCGCCGAGAAGCCCTGCTATGTTAACCCCAAGTAAGGTAAGACTCGGAAGAAGTGCATTACGAAGCGCATGTCTGGTGATGACTCTCCATTCCTGCACCCCCTTGGCCCTCGCCGCCTTGATGTAGAGCGTAGCCAGAACGTCCAGCAGACTGGAACGAATCAAACGGATATACACCCCTGCCATGCCAAACCCAAGTGTAAAAGCAGGCAGAATGACACTGGAGACCCCATCCATTCCTGTTACAGGTAATAGCTTCAGCTTCACTGAACCATAATAAATCAGGAGCAGACCCAGCCAGTAGCCTGGCATTGATACGCTAAACAGAGCACATACTCTTCCCAGCCGGTCAAACCATTTTCCCGGATACAGTGCAGAGCCTACCCCCATGGACAGAGCTATAAGAATAGCAGCCAATAAGGAACAGCCGCTCAACAGCGCAGTAGCCGGGAAACGATTCATCAGCTCTGTGAATACCGGACGATTGCTGCTGTAGGATATGCCCAGATCGAGGTGGAGCACACGGTACAACCAATGAACATATTGCATATATACAGGTCCATCCAGACCCAGTGCAATTCTTGCCGCCTCAATGGCTTCATATGTAGGCTTAATACCATCAGCACGCAGCATAATCTCTGCAGGATCACCTGAGGTTAGGTGCATCAGCGCAAAGGTTATGACTGAGATGCCTAGCAGCACAGGAATGAGCTGCAATAAGCGTTGCAATAAAGTTCGTATAATGGCATTCAACTCCATGTCTTTAATCGTAATAATTACGATTATAACATAAAAATTTTAAATGAATAGTCCTAAAAAAAATGCTACACTGCCGCCAAATACAAAAAGCAGCCCCCCTTGAGGAGGCCGCTCTGTGCATCTACAGCTTATAATGCTCTATCTGTCAGCTTAGAAATTGAAATTATCCGGGTCCGGGCCGAAGCGGTGGTTCTGATTCAGCTCCTCGATGGCTTTAACATCCTCATCGCTGAGTGTGAAGTCGAAGAATCCGGCGTTCTCGATGATCCGCTCCTGATGGACCGACTTCGGAATGGTGATGACACCCTGCTGCAGATCCCAGCGCAGAACAATCTGTGCTACCGTCTTGCCGTAACGCTCTGCCAATTCCTTCAGCAGCGGCAGGTCCAGATTCCCCTGCATGAGCGGACTCCAGGCTTCCAGCTGGATATCATGCTCCCGTGCATACTTCAGCAATTCACGCTGGGTCAGCAGCGGATGGAATTCCACCTGGTCCACCACCGGCACCACGCCGCTGTCCTCGATGATATCCTCCAGATGATGCGGCTGGAAGTTGCTCACCCCGATGGATTTGACCAGTCCTTCCTTTTGCAGATGGATCAGCGCTTTCCAGGTTTCTTTATATTTACCGGCCACCGGCCAATGGATCAGATACAAATCTACCTGCTCCAGGCCCAGCTTCTTGCGGCTAACTTCAAAGGCCTTCAGTGTCGATTCATACCCCTGATCCGGGTTGCGGACCTTGGTGGTAATAAACAGCTCTTCCCGGGGGACTCCGCATTCACGGATTGCCTGCCCTACACCCTCTTCATTGTTATAGCCGGCAGCCGTATCAATACTGCGGTACCCCGTCTCCACCGCAGACTTCACCGCACGGATAACCTCCTCACCATCCTTGGTCTGCCATACGCCAAGACCCAGCCACGGCATAGTTACTCCATCGTTCAAGGTAGGCCCGCCTGTAAATGGTGCGTTCTTCTCACTCATATCGATACCCTCCAAGCCTAATTTGAATTCAACAAGCTTCCTTAACCGTATTACCGCTCTCATAATCATCCAATTGCGAAATCTGTTCCCGTTATAGCGAATAGGTTGCCAAATCGTGAAGATTGTATGCCTCTTATGTACAAAAATGGAGCACAGCCCCTTCCCGGCCGTACTCCATTACATAACCCGCTTATTTCTTGTCAATCAGCTTGAAATCGTCAAAATGGAACTCCGGCGATACGATGCAGGAGACGAGCGCCGGCTCTTCGCCGAGCGGGCGGGCGGCCTGCCATACGCCTGGAGGAATCACTACCTGCGGCTGCTGGCCCGCAGCGATATCCAGACCCAGGATAACCTCCGTTACGTTCTCCGGCTCTGCGCCATTGCCTCCCAGACTAAGCACGATCGGGCTGCCGGAATGATACAGCCAGATTTCGGAGGACAATACAGTATGCCAATCCGAACTCTCGTCAGCATGAAGCAGGAAATAGATCGATGAAGCTGATGCGCGCGGGCCCGAATAAGCCTCGCCCAACGTGTCCTGAGGAATCTCAAACGGAGAATTCCACAGTCTCTTGTACCATCCGCCTTCCACGTGGGGCTGTAGCCCCAAGGTTTCTACGAGCGGGGAAATTTCTTTTTGCGTCATGGGTTCTTCTCCTTCAAGTTTTGCACAGCGGCAAAACAGTCTTCATAAGCAAAGGCTTAAGAGGTACAAGCGTACCTGCTAAGCCTCGGCCTGATTGTGCTATTAACTGTAACGGATCCTGCAGCAATTGTAAATTATCTTCCGCTTATTTGCCTTCTTTGCTAGCCTTAAATACTTCGGCAATCGCTCCCAGGCTGCCCAGCGTCTCCACCGCACTGGTCGGCAGGAATATTTTGTTCGCTGGTCCCTTAGACATGTCAGTCAGAGCTTCAAAGGATTGATAGGCCAGTACTTTTTCATCCAGTCCTGCGCTGGCAATCATGGCAATCCGGGCCTTCTCGGCCATCGCCACTGCTTCGATCGCCTTGGCCTGACCGAGAGCTTCCAGCTCCTGCGCCTGACCGAGACCTTCCGCCTGACGGATGCGGGCTTCCTTATCCCCTTCCGCCTTCAGGATCTTACTCTGCTTATCCCCTTCAGCACGAAGGATCATATCCTGCTTGGCGGCTTCCGCCTCCAGGACAATCGCACGCTTGCTGCGTTCTGCCTTCATCTGTTTGTCCATGGCTTCCTGGATATCGAGCGGCGGCTTGATGTCGATAACTTCGACACGCTCAATGCGCACGCCCCACTTCTCTGTCGCTTCATCCAGCGCGAGACGGATGTCGGAGGAGATTTTTTCACGGCCGGACAAGGTTTCATCCAGCTCCAGCTTACCGATAATCTGACGCATGGTGGCTGTGGAGATATTCCGTACCCCATACACATAATCGGAGATTCCGTACGTTGCTTCTTCCGGACCCACTACCTGATAGAAGATAATCGTATCGATCTGCACCTGTACGTTATCCTTCGTGATTACCGTCTGCGGCGGTACATTCGCCTGTTGAATCCGCAAGTCATGATAGACCCGCACCTGATCAATAACCGGAATCAGAATGTTCAGACCTGGTGTGAGCAGGCGATGGAATTTACCCAGACGCTCTACAACTCCAACTCTTTGCTGCGGGACAATCTTGATCGTCATTGCGATAAATACTACGACGACAACAATAATAATTCCGATAATCACCAATTCCATTAGTACATATCCCCCCATCGTTCTACTTCAATAATGGTAGTGCTTCTTCTTACTACAATTACCTGCTGACCCTTGCCCAGTGCTACTGTAGAGGTCGCACTCCATGTATCGCCGCCAATCTTGACCTGCCCGTAACGGCCAGGCTCAATCGGTTCGGTCACCAGACCCTGTCTGCCGATAATCTCGGTCCCGGTATCCTTGAAGCCCCGCGCATTGCGCAGCCGCTCAGACAATGGCTTGGTGAAGAACGTCAGGGCCAGGGCTACCAGCGAACCCACTACAACCTGCAGCAGCCATGCATCCGGCAGCACAAGCGCAACCAGTCCGGCAGCCAAGGCTCCCAGGCTAAGCCATAACAAATAGAATGTAAACGTAAACATCTCTACAACAAACAAGACGCCAGCGGCAATCAACCATAATACCCACATACTCATTGGTGAACACACCACCTTCCGCTATATACTACTATAACGAAATAATCGGCATCACGTTTCACAAATTTTTGGAGGCCGGTACAGCCGCCTGTCTGTTCATTATATTTCAGCCTGTGGAAGCTTATGAACCTTAAGCGGGGTACAGGTCGGCTAAATTGTATTTAAACATAAATATATCCAATCGAAGCGCAAAAAACTCATTACCCACATTTCCGTACCCCGGAATCCTGCTTCCAAAACCTCCAAGGAACGGAATTAGTTATAAATACGGTGCCAGCCACCACGCCTGAACTGGAATGGAGAGGGGCGGATCAAGCAAGTGGATTTAATACATCTAAATAAGAAATATTATGGCACCTACAGAAATTAGTTGGAGAAACAACACTTAATCGGCCCAGATTCCCTTGAATGGGGAGCGTTCGGCAGATTAACTGTACTTTTTCCAACTGTTCGCTCTAAGTAGCGCATTTCGGCACAATTAAGTGCCTCTTTTCCAACTCTGTCAGCTCGCACTCCCCATCTATAAGCAGGATCGCTCGTAGCAACGTATCATTCTAAAAAGCACTTAAAAAAACGGTGCCAGCTTAAAAGCCAGCACCGTTCCTTGTTCTATACTTAGGCATACTCATGCCCTATGGCTGGATTTCCGTGCTGTCCGCTCCGCCTTTAGTTCAGCTTCCAGAGCGCAGGAGTGACATTCGGCTCCCAGCCGGCCAGAGAGGTATGCGCCTGCAGGCAGGTGTAGGATTGCCCGCTGTAAGTTACGATATTGCCGACACTATAAGCGGTGCCCGCTTTCCAGGCAGCAGCGCCTGGGGTAGCCGAAGGGACTGGCGTCACTACAGGAGTAGAGGTTGGCGCTACTGTCGGCGTAGCCGAAGGGCTTACTGTCGGGAGTGGCGTAGCTGTCGGATGCGGAGTAGCGTTACCGCAGGTTCCGGTCACCCGCCACACCCCGAAGGCTCCGCTAAGATCCGGCCGGTCCCCTTGCGTCCACCACTGGGCCTGATAGATCAGCCCTCCATAGGAGACCTGCTGACCCTGCGTGTAGACCGCGGTGGAACTCCAGGCTGCCGTAGAGCATTGCCCCGGCGTGGCCGTCGGTGTTACTGTTGCGGTCGGCGTGGCCGATGGCTTCACCGTTGCGGTTGGTGTCACTGTTGCCGTAGGTGTTGCTGACGGCTTCACTGTCGCGGTCGGCGTGGCCGATGGCTTCACCGTTGCGGTCGGCACCGGCGTAGCCGTTGGTGTCACTACTCCGCCGCCCAGTTCAGCGCTGAGCTTGGTCTGCAGCGTCTTATTGCGGTCCCCGCTGGTCTCCCAGAACATGGCTCCGGCCAGACCCTTGGTTTTCAGGTAGCTGGCTTTGAAGCCGATGGATTCGGCATCATCATAGCTGATGAAGGTTTGATTGGACGGGTTATAGAGATAAGGGACCTTGGAGGTGTTGTTCCAGTAACGGGTGTAGCCGTTCTTATTGATATAATTGGCTTCCAGATCACTGAAATCGTAGTTGCCCTTCTCCCAGGTTCCGGTCTGGGAGATCCCGGCAGATACCTGATACTGCCCGTTCCCCGCAGCAGGGGCCCCGCCCCAGCCCCGGCCGTAGAACGGCATGCCGAGCACCAGCTTATTAGCCGGTACGCCTGCACTCAGATAGCTGGTCACCGCCTTGTCGATATTATAGTTCGCCGGCTCGGTCAGCCCTGACGATGCGGCTGCCGGGTCATAATACAGCGGCGCATTGTGGCCGGTAGTAGGGTTCCAGCTGCCGTTGAAGTCGTAGGTCATAATGTTGATCCAGTCCACCACAGAGGCGATTCCGCTAAGATTGTTATTCTGGATGTAGGTCGGTCCGGCACCGGAAGCGATGGTCAGCAGATACGTTTTGCCGTCGGCAGCTCCTGCGGCATTCAGCTTCTCCCGGATCTTTTGGAGCAGCAGGATGTAGTTCTGCTTATCCTCGGGGCGGTAGCTGTTGCCCGCAAGTCCCCCGCTGACCGGGTATTCCCAGTCCAGATCGACACCGTCCATCTTGTATTTGCGGATGAAATCGACGGAAGAATTGGCGAACACCTCACGGCTTGCCGCCGTGGCAGCCACATCCGAGAAGCGGTTGGACCAGGTCCAGCCCCCGACGGAGATCATCGTTTTCAGATTCGGATTCTTCTCCTTCAGCTTCCAGAGCTGCTTCAGATTCCCCTTGATCGGGTCATCCCATTTATCATCACCGAAGCTTTTCTGGGCATCGATCCAGGGATCGCCCAGCACTACGGTGCCATTGGGAACGCTGATCGCCTGCCCCTGCTCGTTCTGGCAGGACCAGGTGACCGGATTCGGCCCGGTCGGGTCGGGATTGCCGTGTATTCCGTTCCAGCAAATGTCGGCAAAGGCATAGTTGATGACATTCATTTTGCCAGGATCGATATCCGTTACATTATAAGCCCGCCCGTAGGCGGCCCATGAAGCATAGTAGCCGACAATCTTGTAGTCTCCGGCTGCCTGAACAGTTCTGCTGTTTGCACCAAAAGCCGAAAAAAGAGTAAGGAAAAGGACTGCCGCCAAGCCAAGCACAAAGGATTTGCTTTTGATAAAGGCCATTTCGTGATTACCTCCCCGGTTCAATGCGTAACCTGTAAGCCTGCTTCATGGACATCCATGCGTCTTTGCCATCAAGGATATTAAGTGACCGTTCTTCCCTTGCCGCGAATGAGAAAGCTCAGCGTTCACCTCCCGGACCCGATTGGCCTTGACCTTCACCCTGTGAAACTATTAAACTCCTGGCAATCTGACTGGTAGAATAGTGAAATACAGCTCAAAAAAAGCGCAGTTCAGCAGCATACGGATCACTCGCTCCGCTACGGCCTACGTTGTTGTTTGGTACAGGGCAGGGTGGGTGGATTGCGACGATTTGCGGAAGGATGCAGGATCTGCGAAGGGGTGAAGTCAACTCTTATTCTCATACAAAGCCGGAGGATATGCTAGGGATAAATTTCCATAATCAGGGGGGATTATTATCTAAAAAAAACAGAAGCAGCCCCGAGCATATTCTGCTTACGGGCTGCTTCCAAGATTCCAACTCTTCTATTTACCGCCGCTCTGCGCAGCAGCAAGCTTCTCGGTCAGACGCCGCAGCGCCGTCCCGCGGTGGCTGATCGACTGCTTCTCTTCAAGCGTCAGCTCAGCCATCGTCTTCTCGTATTCCGGGAGATAGAACAGCGGGTCATAACCGAAACCGCCGGCACCCGCAGGCTCCGAGGTAATCCAGCCTTCGACCGTACCCTCAGCCGTCCATTCCCGGCCGTCCGCCGGATTATAGAGCGACAGGGCACAGACGAACCGGGCAGGACTCAGCAGCGGCTGTCCGGTATCCTCACCCTGCTTCAGCCGCTCCAGCTCGCTCATCAGCTTCAGATTGTTCGCCTCATCATCCGCCGCCTCGCCGGCATAACGGGCCGAGTATACGCCGGGGCTTCCGTCCAGCGCCTCTACACAGAGACCGGAATCGTCTGCCAGCACCGGCAGTCCAAGAGCGTCCCCTACAGCGCGGGATTTCTTGAAGGCATTCTCGGCAAAAGTGGCCCCGTCCTCGACCACATCCGGCAGATCCGGGTAGTCATACATGCTTTTGACCGTAAGTCCCAAGGGAGCAAAGGCATGCTGGAACTCCCGCACCTTGCCTTTGTTCTTCGTCGCGACAATCAGAATTCCGCTGCCGGACTTCATCCTACACCTCTTGACCGGGCTGGCCGGCAGGGATTTTGAGCGCGATGGCGCCAAGGACTTCTTTTTGCACAGCGATCAGCTCGTAGATCCCCTTCTCTCCGAGACCCAGCAGCTGGTCCAGCTCCTGGCGGGTGAACGGGCGCTCTTCGCCCGTGCCCTGAACCTCAACGAAAGCGCCGCTGCCCGTCATGACCACATTCATATCCACCTTCGCCTTGGAATCCTCTTCATAATTCAGATCGAGCAGCGTCTTGTCGCCAACGACACCCACACTGATGGCTGCCAGGTAGTCTGTAATCGGGAAGACCGTCAGCTTATTCTGGAGGGCAAGCTTGTTCATGGCGAAGGCCATCGCTACAAAAGCACCCGTGATCGAAGCCGTCCGCGTTCCCCCGTCTGCCTGAATTACATCGCAGTCCAGCGTAATACTGCGTTCGCCGAGCGCCTGCAAATTCACCACCGAACGCAGGGCCCGTCCGATCAGGCGCTGGATTTCCATGGTCCGTCCGGTCAGCTTGCCGCGCGCGGCTTCACGCTGGTTGCGGGTCTGGGTCGCGCGGGGAAGCATCGAATATTCGGCGGTTACCCAGCCCTTGCCTTGTCCCTTCAGAAACGGCGGGACCTTCTCATCCACGGTTGCCGTACAGATGACCTTGGTATCTCCCATCTCAATGATGACGGAGCCTTCTGCATATTTGTTGGTCTGGGTCGTTATCGTCAGTGGCCGGAGCTGGTCTTCGTTGCGTCCGTTTGATCTCATCTTTTCTGCCTCCTACATCGTATAGCGCAAAGTTTGTGTATACATTCATCCGTATCTTATACGCAGAAACGGGTGCCGCCCCCTATGGAAGAGAACGGCACCGCTGCTCCTGACCCGTTATTCGGATGAACAATACTTTATTCTATCAAAGAGTAGGCACAAAAGCATCTTTTTAGGCCAGTGGATTCGCTCTAAAGCGGCAGCTCGTTCACATATTCCGGCGCGGAGACCGGCTGGCCGTAATCGACGTTGTTGGTACCCGTAACCGTATCCTTGCCGTTCAGACGGATCTGTACCAGCGAATCATCTGTATTCTGGGCCACCGTCAGCACGACCGACTCCAGCATCTCCTCGGGAATGCTTGTGCTGCCTTCGAACATATCATCGGTCAGCGATACGGTGACTACCCCGTTCTGCCCTGCTTTTACAGAATCAACTACCGTTCCCTGCGTCATGACCATCTCCAGGCCGTTCTCGGACTGCGGTCCGGCAATCAGCTCGCTCAGAGCTGCCTTCACCGTATCCCCGCCAGCGGGTACAAAACGGGTAACCGGAACATAATACTGGTGGCCGCCATCCGGTGAAGCTGCTGCGAAATAGACTGTAACTGCGCTGGAGTTCATCATCAGTGCGTTATGCTTCGGCAGATTAATGCCCATGGTACGGGACAGCGGGCGATCCAGCGGTGTGCCTTGCAGCGGCATTTCAGTCAGCTTTTTGCCATCGACCCAGAGCTGTACTCCCTTGATGTCATCCTGCCCGGTCAGTGTCCAGGTCAGCGCTTCAAGGATTTTGCGTTCATCCGCAGGATCGTAGTCGTTAAACGCCGAGTTGAATTCAACAATTGCGACATGGTCCTGGCCGACAGATACATTGTTCACTTTCGTCCCTGCAGGAAGTACGCCTTGGAAGCCCTTAGGCAGTGCAGACGCGTAATCCCCCTTGCTGACGAGTGCCGTGAGGGAATTTTTCAGCATGACCGTGTCCTCGCTTTTTGGAAAAGACAGAGCCACCGGAGCCAGCAGACCGTTCTGATCCTCCAGATACACAGTAGTCCGCTCCCCGGCTACAGCAGGCGCACCGGTATCCTTCACCCCGGCAGACAGATCAGTCTCATCCATGGAGGCCGGTCCGAATACACCGGTATCCAGCGTATCTTCCCCGCTCACTTGCAGCATTTGCGCTTCTACGGCGGCGGGAGGCGGGTCCACAGCGGCGGATTCTGAACCGAACAGACTGCAGCCGGAGAGCACAAGCGGAACGGCCAGCAGGCAAGCCGCAGACGCCCCGCGGAGGTGTTTCACTGGTTTCATCAATCTTCATTACCCCTTTCTAGCGTTAAGATCAGTTTGTACTGCTATGTATACGAGCCCTGTGTCCAAAAAATAACAACAGCTTATCCTAAATTACAGAAGTTCTGCCGGAACCCCTGCTTGGCTGCGGACACTGCTGTGTTCATCCAAGTTCAGCCTGCTTGCGGGATACAATTCCGGACGTTTCTGGACATCGGTCTGCCGCTTGCGTACAATTTAGTACATACCCAAATCACACCCGACTCACGAATGGAGGACTTCCTATGACTGATGCCAAAATTCCTTACAGCCTCAACAGCAAAGCCGTTGCCGAAGCGACCCGGTACTGGCTGCACAAGCGCGGGGTCACTCTGGAGGAGATTGCCGAGCTTGTCATGATGCTGCAAAAGAAATACTATCCGGGCCTGACCATGGAAGAATGTATTCATAACGTTGAGATGGTCCTCAGCAAGCGTGAGGTGCAGAATGCAGTCTTGACCGGCATCCAGCTGGATGTGCTGGCGGAGGAGGGCAAGCTGTTCTCGCCGCTGCAGGATATGATTGAGAACGATGAAGGATTGTACGGGGTAGACGAGATTCTCGCCTTCTCGATTGTTAATGTATATGGCAGTATCGGGTTCACCAACTATGGTTACGTGGACAAGCTCAAGCCCGGCGTACTGGAGAGGCTGAATGACAAAACCACCGGCCAGATTCATACCTATCTGGATGATATCGTCGGTGCTGTAGCCGCAGCGGCCAGCAGCCGGATCGCCCACCGCAAGCAGGCGGAACGCGAGGAGGAGCTGGGCCTGCCCCATGCCCCGGAGGACGCGGAAGAGGCTGCACGGCGCAGCCGGCTGGAGGAGACGTTGCCGGAATAAAGCGGGACTTAATATGGATCATTGGAAAGGTGCGAGATGTGCATGACCTATTCGTTCGTAGTGGAGCCGCTGGCCGTCCAGGATTTCGAGAGTGAGGATGAGCGGATTGAGCGGTGTAAGGAATGGAATCTTCTGCCCGGTTCAGCCACCCGGGTCAAGACTTATCTGTACAAGCGGCAGGGCCTGACCCTGCCTTGTGAAATTATAGGGTTTGTGGATAATCAGACGGTGGTGGTCCAGTTCGAGAATAAGCAGCAGCATTGTATCCACCCGGCGTACCTCAAAGAAATGCAGACCGCCAGCTTCGGCCAGCGCACGCAAGCGGCGGCGGATGCACGGTCCGAGGACCCGGCAGAAGCTGCCGGAGAAGCCGAGTTGCTGGAGAACCAGCCGGTTGAGGAGGGTCGCGGTGAGGCTGATGTGGAGGGTGCGGGAAGTGCTGGTGCTGCGGTGGGCGATACTGCGGAGCGTTCAGAGAGTGGGATTGCTGCGGAAGGCGTGAGTGCTACGGAGACAGCGGCTCCGGCAGAGAAGCCGCGTAAGCCAGCCGCCTCCAAGAAGAAGCCCGCCCTGCAGCTGCCCGAAGACAAGCTCAAGGTTACAGCGGTTGTCAAAGAATTCACGACCGTTCCCAACCACTTTTCGGATAACGATGATGAAGTGATTATCTATGACAATGTAGCGATAGAAGGGCATGAGCTGGCCATTGACGAAGTCTGGTCAAGCCATAGTGCCACGCTGAAGAAGCTGGAGCTGAAGGAGGGCGACCCTGTTTCTTTTGAAGCGAAGATTGTGGCTAAGAAGCTCTCCCAGCACCCGGTCAAATACAAAATCAACAACCCGTCCAAGATGAAGGTGATCCAGCCGGATTCTTAAGAATGGGGATAATTGCAGACCGCAGGCCACTGGACGGCACCGTCAGATTATTGTCTAGGGCAGAGCGTCCAGCGGCTGCGGTCCCATTTGGTTGCGTTCGAGGAGGATGCTGATATCCTCCATCAGCTTTTTGGCCGAAATAGGCAGTGAGTGTGTAATCCACCATTCCATGACTCCCACGGCAGCCGAAGCCATTAAATGCAGCAGCATCTCCTTGTTCATCCCCCGGTTCACACCCTCCATATCGATCTGCTCCGCCAGTCCCTCCATCAGCATGGCATGCAGACGGCTTCTGAAGGCAGGAATGCCGCTGTTATTAATCAGGGTAATGAAGACGGTAGCATGTTGCTCGACATATTCACCCGTACGCAGCAGCGGACCTGAAGAGGTGAAATCCAAATTCTCCTGGACAGCCATACAGCGGTCACGCAGCTCCGTCATTTCCTTCTCAACACACTGATCCAGCAGATCATATTTGTCCACAAAATGCAGATAGATAGTCCCTCTGCTGACATTAGCCCGCTCCGCAATCTCATGTACCGTAATCTGTTCAGCTCTTCTCTTCCATCAGACTAAGAAACGCCTTAAAAATAGCATCCCGCGTCTTCCCGATCCGCCTGTCCACAGCCATCCCTCTTACCTCTCCTTCCCTTGAGCCCTTAGTTGGGTTCATTATATTTATCAGTTGTCAAAAAATCAACAGGTGTGCAGAATTCAGGAGCACATGTGCTCTTCATTTACGCTCCCCGCCCCTTTCGGCGAATTCAGGGGCATTTGTGCTCCTCAGTCACGCTTCCCGCACACTTTCGCCGAATTCAGGGGCATTTGTGCTCTTCATTCAGACTGCTCAATAGGATTTATCCCTTTGAATCTCATACCTCACCGCTTACAGCCGACTTTGGAGGAGGGATGAGATGAGTAGTGTTGTTTTCAGGCTACAAGTTCTCACCAACGAATTAGCCATTTCTTCCAGGCATTCCAGTTCTCTAGGTTCTCAGAATAATGTGAGGGTAACATCAGGCGAATAAGCGTGTTAGAGTCAACGGGTTGTGTGCAGCGGGGTATCAGCAGCGGGTTGTACCATTGAGTTACGGGTTGTGAGTTACGGGTTGTAAGTTACGGGTTGTGAGCTTAAGAGTTATGAATTGTGAGTTACGTGTTATGAGCTACTTGTGAATTGGCTGAGTGTGATGAGCTACGTGTATGTGTTATGAACTACATGTGATGAGCAGCGGGCTATCGGCAGCAGATTACAGTATGTTGTAATCTGCTGCCAGGAGCACGCACTGCTTCCTCGCACCAGTCTACTCCACAGCCGTGAAAAGCAGGCCGCCGCCTGGCCCGGCCTCCGTCTCGGCCGCCCGCCCCCGGCGCACCAGCTCGGCCAGATGGGCCAGCGCCTCGCTCATGGCGAACCGCATCTGGTGCGCTGTCGCGACCCGGCTGCGGAACAGCCCCTCGCAGACCGCGAACCCGCTCTGCGGTCCGCCTGCGAGCAGCGCGGCTGTAGCATCCAGCCGCTCCTCATGGTGCCGGAGCAGGCTGTCCGCCCGCGCCGTGAACCCCGGGAACGGTTCCCGGTGGCCCGGGAACGCCAGCGTAACCCGCAGGCTGCGCAACTCCCGCAGCCCCTCCAGGAACGTCAGCAGCGGCTGCGGATCGCTGCCCGGCTGCAGGCCGACATTGGGCGAGATCTGCGGCAGCACAGCATCGCCGCAGAGGATCTGCCCGCTGCCGCCGTGGTAGAATGACACATGCCCCGGCGCATGCCCGCCTGTGATAATGGGCTGCCATTTCCGGCTGCCCATCACAAACGGCTCCGCGGCATTGATATAGGTGACCTCCGGCTGCGGGGTCACCTCGGGCAGGAAGCTATCCAGATGCTCACGGATACCCAGAAGCCACTCCTCCGGCATGCCATGCCGCCGGAAAAAGAGCGGCAGCGCTTCATTCAGAATCGCCTCGTCCCCCCAGGCCAGGGCAGCCTCGGCATGCGCCCGCTCGCTCATCCACACCCGCGCTCCGCTGCGGGACTGCATCCAGCCTGCCAGCCCGTAATGGTCGGGATGATGATGGGTCACCACGATATCCCGCACCTGCGTCCAGGTAAGGCTCAGCGCCTCGAGTACCCCCTGCCAGGCATGCTCGGCAGCCGGTGTATGCGGTCCTGGATCAATGACCGTAACCCTGCCGTCCTTGTCCGGCAGAAGATAGCTGTTAACCTGGCGCAGCGGCAGCCCCATTGGTACAGATACCTGAAGAACTCCTTCGTCCCAAGCTTGAATGATCTCCTTGTTCAACCTTCCTTCGCCTCCTCTAAGCCCTCTCCCTGATGCCATCTCTAAGGTCTGCCTCCCATGAAGATCATGCGGGCTGAGGCTTCAGTGTCATATTCCTCTTCATCGTAGCCGCCGTGAACGGTATCCAGCCGCAGCCCGGCAGCGTCAAGCATTCTGCGGAAATCCTCCAGCGTGTAGAGCTTCACCCGTTCCTGGCACCTGCGGGCCGGAGCGCTCCCGGCCTTCGAGGTCAGCAGGATCTCCTTTTTCACATACCCCTCCTCGATCCGGCGGGTCTCGTCAATCGTGATATCTCCATCCTCGCGGACCGAATGGGGCACCAGATGGCGGATGACGTAAGCCGGGTTCAGGAAATCAATGAGGAACCGGCCACCCGGCTTCAGCATCCGGCAGATCTCCTTAAGCACCTTAATCTGCTCCTCATCCTCTTCAAAATACCCAAAAGAAGTGAACAAATTGACCACAGCATCGAAGCCGCCCGTAAGCGGAAGCTCACGCATATCCGAGCGCAGCCAGGTTACCTGCTCCGCACCCGCCTGCGCACGCGCCTCACGCAGCAGCACCTCCGACAGATCCACGCCCGTTACTTCATAGCCAGCCTGCGACAGAGCCAGCGAATGGCGGCCCATGCCGCAGCAGAGGTCCAGCACCTTCGCGCCCCGGGGCAGGCCAAGCCACTGGATCAGGCTCTCCACCTCATGACGCGCACCGCTGAAATCCCTGTGTCTGTATACAATCAGATAGTCCTCGCCAAAACATTGCTCATACCACTCACTCATCTCTCTCCTAACTCCCTCCATACCCCGCTTCACCGCACGGGCTTTCCCTGTCTCTAATAACGCCTATTGTACCGCCTTTTACTATAGAAGCCCAGCGAAGTCACAGACCTGCAACACATAATCATTTATTTATATTTAAAGGAATAGGATCACAGTGCGGGTTAAAAACGTATTACCTCGCGGCGTATATGTATTCAGTTTTCCGCATACATTCGGCCTACTCACCCTCCACGTGCCCATTGTATTCGGTTTTCCGCATACATTCGGCCTACTCGCCCTCCACGTGCCCATTGTATTCGGTTTTCCGCATACATTCGGCCTACTCGCCCTCCATGTGCCCATTGTATTCGGTTTTCCGCATACATTCGGCCCACTCGCCCTCGACGTGCCCATTGTATTCGGTTTTCCGCATACATTCGGCCCACTCGCCCTCCATGTGCCCATTGTATTCGGTTTTCCGCATACATTTTACCTCCTCAACTAGTCCGTCCTGCATACGCTGAAAATTAGTTGCACTCCTCCTGCTGCCCCTCCCCCTGCTCTTCTTCCTGCTCTTTCTCCTGCTCTTCCTCCTGCTCTTTCTCCCGCTCCTTCCTCAGCCCTACCATCCCCACAGAGCAGAAACGATTCATGGAATCGTAATTTCCTGAACAAACACAAACAGCAGCCCCGGTACCGCCGGGGCTGCTGCACATCTGTACGTTTGGTTATGAAGTAAGTTATGGGATCCTGAGTTATAGCTTCACTTCGCTTTAGCAGAGCCCTTATCCAACCGCTTGAGATACACGCGCGCTTCATAAGGGCGGAGCTTCAACTGCTGGAGATCCTCCTCCTGAGCAGGCTCATAATTGGAGATCAGCAGTTCCAGCTTCGCGGCCGGCTGGAATTCCTCCGGCAGCTCGAATACCGGCTCATGCCCGAAGAAATTCAGGATCACGAGCAGGCGCTCGTCCTCCAGCGTCCGGGTATAGGCATAGATTTCGGGATGCTCCTTCAGCAGCAGTCCATATTCGCCGTAGACGATGACCTGATGTTTTTTGCGCAGCTGGATCAGCTTCTTATAATAGTTGTAAATAGAGTCGGGGTCCTTGACGCTGCTGGCTGCGTTGATCTCCCGGGAGTTCGAGTTGACCCTGATCCACGGGACACCTGTGGTGAACCCGCCATCCTCGCCATCATCCCATTGCATCGGAGTCCGGGCATTGTCGCGGCTTTTGGTATGAATAGCAGCCATGATATCGGCTTCGGGAACACCGGCGTTGCGCTTTTCCTCATAATAGTTCAAGGTCTCCACATCCCGGTAATCATCGATCGACTCGAAGGCTACATTGGTCATGCCGATCTCCTCACCCTGATAAATATACGGCGTGCCTTCAAGCATATGAATGAAGGTGGCGAGCATCTTGGCCGACGGAACCCGGTAGTACAGGTCATCGCCGAACCGCGAGACCGAGCGCGGCTGGTCGTGATTACACAGATAGTTGGCGTTCCAGCCCCGGTTATGCAGGACGGTCTGCCAATCGCTGATGATGGTCTTAAGCTCCGTCAGCTTCCAGGGCACCACATCCCATTTTCCGCTGCCCGGCGAGGCGGCATCCAGATTCATATGCTCGAACTGAAAGGTCATATTCAGCTCGCGGCGTCCGTCTCCGACATAATCCAGCGCCTGCTCCGGCCCAAGCCCGGAGGTCTCCCCTACCGTCATGATGTCGTAGTAATAGAGCACCTGATCGTGCAGATTCTGCAGCAGGGTATGCACATGATTCAGGTTCGAGAACATGTCATAGGCGCGGACAGTGGGGGTGCCGCCTGGATTCAGGGCATCCGGGTAGCCTTCCGCCTTCACAATATGGGCAATTGCATCGAAGCGGAAGCCATCCACACCCTTCTTCAGCCACCATTGCACCATCTCGTGCAGCTTGTCGATGACGGCCGGATTCTCCCAGTTGAGATCGGGCTGGAACCTGGAGTACAAGTGCAGATAATATTCATCCGTCCGGGGGTCAAGCTCCCAGACCGAGCCGCTGAAGTAGGATTCCCAGTTGTTCGGGGGGCCGCCGTTTTTGCCTTTGCGCCAGATATAATAGTCCCGTTTGGGATTATCCTTCGAGCTTCTCGATTCCACGAACCACGGGTGCTCATGCGAGGTATGGTTCAGCACCAGATCCATCATCAGCTTCATGCCGCGGGAATGCATCTCGCACAGCAGCAGGTCGAAGTCATCCATCGTGCCGAATTCCTTCATAATGTCGCAGTAGTCGCTGATATCATAGCCATTGTCATGGTTCGGGGATTTATAAATCGGGCAGACCCAGATCACATCCACCCCGAGGTCCTGCAAGTAATCAAGCTTCGATAAGATCCCGCGCAGATCTCCAATGCCGTCACCGTTACTGTCCATGAAGCTAATCGGATAGATCTGGTAGACAACACTCTCTTTCCACCATTTAGGGTTCACTTCAGATACCTCCGCTTCTCTCGATTCCTGTGGTGCTAGACATAATAATATATCTTAACCACACTGGCTGAACTGAATAACAATTTATCTAAAAAGCGTATAACTGCTCCTTAAGTGTCAACCCCAGAACAGCAACTTCAACAACTGCTTATCTACAAGCCTTATAGACCCTTGCCGAAAAAAGAAAGGGCGGAAACCCGATCAGGTCCCCCGCCCTCTAAACAACCCTGCTCTTTATCCTTGCAGTTGATCTGCTAGGCCAGCTGCTTAATCACAATCGAAGCATTGACATTGGCTTGTGTGCCGCCAGCCAGCGTCTGCAGTGTGACGGCGGCAGACGAGCTGTGATTCCGGAGCGTCAGCACATCACCTGAGGATAAAGCGATGATCGCCTGCCCCGTATTCTGCTGAGTGCCTGCGCCCGATCCGTAGACCGTTCCCGGAACCTGTGCCCCATTCACGAATAGGGCGAACTGGCTGGGCTCCACACCGGATACCGAGAAATTAACCTCATAGATTCCGGCATTGGCAACCGAAATTGTAGTTGTCCCAGGGGCATGTGTAATTCCCGGAGTAATCAGCCCATTCGTATCAAAAGACACATCTGCCTCAATCGGCACTACCTGTGCTCCGAGATTATATACATAAGCAAACTGGGCGATTCCTCCAGCCGCTCCTGTGGCCCCGGTTGCACCCGCTGGACCGGCAACTCCTGTTGCCCCTGTGGCTCCAGCTGGCCCTGCTACACCTGTAGCCCCTGTGGCTCCAGCTGGCCCTGCTGCACCTGTAGCGCCTGTGGCCCCGGCGGGTCCGGCTGCTCCATCTGCTCCGGCAGGACCTGCCGGGCCTACAGGGCCTGCCGCTCCGCCCGCTCCTGCGGGACCTGCCGGTCCTACTGCTCCCGCAGGTCCTGCGGGTCCTGGTGCGCCCGCTGGCCCTGCCGGGCCAATCCCTCCCAGCGCTCCGGCTATCCCAGCTGCTCCCGCTGCACCTAACGCACCGGCTGCTCCAGCTGCTCCTGCGGCTCCGAGTGCACCCTGAGCTCCGGCTGCACCCAATGCTCCGGCGGCTCCCGCTGCACCCAGAAGCCCGGCAGCCCCGGCTACTCCACGGGCACCAGCTGCCCCGCCTGCTCCTGCTGCCCCGCCTGCTCCTGCGGCTCCCAGCGCACCAGCCGCTCCCGCGGCTCCAAGTGCACCCGCTGCTCCCGCTGCTCCAACCGCCCCAAGCGCACCGGCCGCTCCTGCGGCTCCGAGCGCACCTGCGGCTCCGGCGGCTCCCAGCGCTCCTGCGGCTCCGGCTGCTCCAGCTGTTCCCAGTGCTTCTACAGCTCCAGCCGCATTCAAGGCTCCTGCGGCTCCGGCTGCACCCAAAGCACCTAATGGAATATTAACGCGGACAATTTGCTTTTTGACGATAATATTTTTCTTGCAGCTGCAATTGTTGTCCTTCCGTTTTCTCACGGGACGTTTCGCTCTCGGCAAAGGGCATCCCATAAGCTCCTCTGTGCAGCTCCGCTTTTTCTTCTTATGTTCCGTACGACCCATATTCGACACCTCCTATAGACTCTATGTATCCTACTCCGTTCACCCAGAAAGGGCATGGACATTCATCCTGTAGGCAAATAATTATTTTATGGAAAAGTGGTTAATTGTACAGGATGGACTAGCTCAATTCACCCCATCAGGCCGGAATTTGTTCTCATACCCGCTCACCACCCGTCCACCAAAAACATATACTATTGCCGGACAAAAAGCTTTCATTGCCCCGTTGATCATATTTGATTGCAATGCAAAAAAGAGTATTCCATTGCATAAACTGCAATCGAATACTCTTCCAGTAAAGCACCATGCTAAATCCGGGAGTAAGAATATCCCCTCAAGAGTTCAATGAAGTGAGACCATAGCAACCGAGTGCTCCTATTTACAGCAGCCCGACCATCTTCAAGCCTTCATAGATCCCGTCCTCGCGGACAGATTTCGTAATGAAGGAGGCGGCCGCCTTTGCTTCCTGCTCACCGTTTCCCATGGCAATGCCATACCCGACATACCCCAGCATCTCCACATCATTCAAGCCATCGCCAAAAGCATAGACCTCTTCCTTCTCCACCCCGATCACCTTCAACATCTCCGCGATCCCGTTCGCTTTGGAGCCGTTGCCGGGCAGCACATCCATACACAGCGGGTGCCAGCGGATGAAACTCAGCTCCGGGTACCGCTCGGCATAGATCTGCTGACTCTCCTGCGGACAGAAGATCATCGCCTGGTAAATGTCATTCTTCAGGAAATATCCGGCGTCATGCGTCGGAAATACCAGCTTCAGCGAACCAACGCTCGTATTGATGTACTCATGATCGGCCACATTCACTCTCATACCCGCCGTATCCGTATACGCAACAGGGTGATCCAGCTTCTCCGCGAACAAGGTCAGCTCCTCCAGCACGCTGGTCGCAATCGGGTTCTTGTACACCGGCTTCCCTTCATAGACTACATACTGCCCGTTCAGCGAGACATATGAGTCAATTCTCAGCTCCCCGCGCAGCCCCTCGAACATATAATCCGCTCTTCCGGTAGCAATTGCTACATGGTGCCCGCGTCTCTTCAGCTCCGCTATCGCTTCTCTGGTGGAAGCCGGAATATTCTTGTCTTCATCATAGATCGTACCGTCAATATCGAAAAAAATCGTTTTCTTCAAAGTGATGCCTTCCCTTCTCCATACGCTCTGCCTATTTACAGCCTGCTCAAATTGTAACAAAATCCTCCGTCAAAGTAGAGTCTATTCTCCCCCCGGCCTGCAAGCCCCGGATATCATCAGCCGTTGTATTCCAAAAAAAGCTGCGCCGCACTCCACATGGAGGACAGCCCAGCTTAAGCATCAGCATATATAAAACGCACTTAGAGTAGAACTCAAAGCTTGGTCGTCACTGCGGTGAACATTTGGACTTCCGGCCGCTGTTGTATTTTGGATTTCCTAATTGCAACCACTCCTCGTGGTAGAAATCCAAACACAAAGGCGGTCGCTATCGCTCCTACAGTTCCAAATTTCCCCTCCGCTTCTTTTTGCTTTTTGTTAAATTCTTTAGTGCGTTGCCTATACCGCATTCTGCGCGCGCTGCTGCTCTTCCATCAGCCACTGCAGCAGCATGACTTCCGGCACAGTGCCCTTGCGGGCCTCCGCGTAGGCACGGACCTTCTCCAGCAGACGGCCGGCCGTCTCGGCGCTGACCGCAAGTCCCTGCTGCTCCAGCACATGGGCCACGCCGCCGCTGCCGGAATGCTTGCCCAGCACATAGCGGTGCGCGCGGCCGACCACCGCCGGATCGAAGAACTGATACGTCTCCTGCTCCTTCATAAGCCCGTCCACATGAATCCCGGATTCATGGGTGAAGGCGAGCTGTCCCACGACCGGCTTCGCATCGCCGACACTGCGGCCGGACGCGGCGATTACCTTGTCGGCGAGGCCCTGGAGCCCCTCCAGCCGGACCGCGCATTCCCCGCCGTACAAATAGCGCCAGGCCATGGCTACTTCCTCCATGGCCGCATTGCCGGTCCTCTCGCCGATCCCGGCCACCGTGGTACTGGCCCACACCGCTCCGGCAGCTATTCCGCTGAGCGTGTTCGCACAGGCCAGCCCGAAGTCATTGTGGCAGTGTACCTCCAGCTCCACATCCTCAGGCACTTCTCCCAGCAGCCGGCTTACCCGCTCTGCCATCTGGCCCGGATGATGGGCCGAGACAGTATCTGCATACCGGAACCGGCGGATGCCTTCCTTGTATAAGGTATTCACCACTTCAATCAGGAAGCTCATATCCGCCCTTGAGGAATCCTCCATGCCTGCCGATACGGTCATGCCCTGCCGCAGCCCGTACTCCACGGTACGCAGCAGCTTGTTCAGACCTTCCCGGGGCGTCAGCCCCAGCTTGCCCTGCAGCTGAATCTCCGACACCGGGATGGAGATATGGCTCCAGTTCACGCCGGTAGCCTTGGCCTTGTCAATATCCCCTGGCACCGAGCGGTTCCATGTCATTAGCTTCATGGGTAATCCCAGCTCAGCAACAGCGGCAATATCCTCCTGCTCCCGCTTGCCCATGGCAGGAATGCCTACCTCTGCCTGCTCTACTCCGCTCTCCGACAGCAACTTTGCGATTTCCAGCTTTTCCGCCCTCGTGAATGATACTCCAGCCGCCTGTTCACCATCCCTGAGTGTCGTGTCACATAGCTTGAGACGTTTCACGGTTTACCTCCCTCTCCGCAGCAAGCGCAATTCGGATTACGGGCAATACGGACGCTATAACAGGCGAAGTCGAGTGAGCTGAAGCGATGCATTACGCCCGCGTAAGTTGTCCCTACCCCTGTAATCCATTTTACGGCCTCCAGCGCTGCCAGACAACCGGCAATCCCGGAGGTGGCGCCCAGAACCGGGAACCCGAGCGGCTCCCACTGCGGCGGCAGTTCCGGATACAGGCACTCGAGGCAAGGCGTAAGTCCGGGAATCACCGTAGTAAGCGATATTTCAAAGCCATACATGGCCGCTTCCACCATAGGTGTATTCGTATCGACACATAGCCGGTTCAGCGCATAACGCTCCGGGAAGTCGTAGCGGGCATCGATCACAAGATCGGCCGATTCCACCCAGGGGCGTGCCTGAGGATAT
The DNA here is from genome assembly GCF_038002245.1 of Paenibacillus sp. FSL R7-0128. Lineage (NCBI taxonomy): Bacteria > Bacillati > Bacillota > Bacilli > Caryophanales > Paenibacillaceae > Paenibacillus > Paenibacillus sp. FSL R7-0128. Next base: position 6,153,335 of record NZ_JBBOCD010000001.1, read on the forward strand.
TCAATTCTGGAATTATAGCCTTCAATCTCTACATGCGGATTCAGCTGCTTCAGCCGGGCAATCGCCGTACTCATCCGCTCCTGACCCAGATGCCCGCTGTCCATCAGAATCTGCCGGTTCAGGTCAGGGGCTACAATGACCCCCTCATGGGCCAAAATAAGCCGGCCTACTCCAGCCGCCGCCAAATAGAGGGCAGCCGTTCCGCCAAGCCCGCCGATTCCGGCGACCATAACCGTCGCTTCCTTAAGCGCCTTCTGCCCGTCTTCCCCGACCAGCTTCAGCTGCCGGGTGTACCGTTCCAGCTCCAACCCTCCGGCAAGCTGCTCCATCCCTGACTCCCCCTGTGACTGAATTCATATACTCCCTAGCCCTCCAGGCTAAGCAGGCCGTGCGCTGAAGTCAGCTCCTTATATTTCTCCAGAAAGGCCATTCCTTCTTCAATGCACTCCACCCCGTACGAAATCGTCTTCTCAGCCGAAGTGAACGGGAAGGGGAAGCCGGCCCGCAGGCTCTTAAGCACCACAATGACTCTGCCGCTGTAGAGCAGCCCCCGTCCGAAGCCCTCGCCGTTAATCTCCGCCGTGCTCTGGATCATAAGGCCGGTTCTCTCCTCCATGACACCTGCCATGGCCTGGAACAGCAGCGGCACCTGCTGGCGGACCTTGGGCGACACCGCGCAATTGAATTCCGATTGATCCTTATCCCCGGCAGACGCCAGGAACAGCTTCGCGATCTTCTCCAGCGGAGGAAGGCTGCTGTTACGTCCAAAGAAATCTCCGGCATCCAGAAGATGACACAGACGCCGGATCAGGGCATCTGCGGTCTCCGGATTCAGCTCCTTGCGCGCTCTGGGGCTGCGCAGTCTCGCCGCCGCAGCTCCTGGAATCACTGTACCCTGCAGCGCCGCACTCTCATTAGCCATGGGTTCCATCCGCTTCTCCTCCTTCATTCTCTTCCGCTTCCTCCGCCCGCAGCACCTTGGCCAGCCACATCGGCGGCTTGCCCTGAAGCATCTCGACCAGCCGCTTCAGCTGCTCCTCGATAGGGCTGCCGAACGCCACCTTCACCGGCATGATTTTCCGGCGGGTTACCCGTGCAGCGGCCGATGCGCCGATCTGCATGATGAAGATCAAGGTGCAGTCGCCTACGGAATCCAGGCGGCTTTCGATTTTTCCTGCTTCATCCTGGTGCTGTACGGCAGACAATCTGCGCAGCTCCACCAGTTCGGCTCCGGCTTTCGTTACATTATATACAGCGAACATCGGACTCTGTCCGAAATGCGCATTCACACGGCTTCCATCATCTGTGGCGAACGCTACTTTCACGGTGTTCTGCCTCCCTTTGCATTAACAGATTACCTGCCTTATTGCTCCATTCCATCGCTCCCCGGTACCCCACCGAGACGGACATGTAGGCGCCAAGCTCATTCCAGACCGGGAACCCGGCCGGCATGAAGGCCGCTCCGGTCCGCTGCGCCCCGGCGATCCCGTGGGAATTGCTGATCCAGAGATCTGCTCCCTTACCCAGCACCTCGGCATCATCCAGATCGCCCACCCACACCTCGCGCTCCATTCCGGCAATAAGCGGGGTCTCGAACGAAGTGATCAGCGCCTTCTGCTCTACGCCCAGCTCCTCCAGCCACCCCGAGACCGAATGCAGATGATCCGGTTCCAATGCGGCAACAACCGACATTCCGGCAAATTGAAAATGGGCGTCCAGCATGCTGTCGAGCAGATTCTCCCGCTGCCAGCAATACCGGAGCGGCACCGGCTCCCCGCTGATCTGATGCAGGAAGTGCAGCAGTTCATCGGTTGCTTTAAGCCCCATTGCCCCTTCGAATACCTTATACGGGGTCCCTATCGCATTGTGCAGCCGTCTGGCCGGACGCTCCATGCTGCCGCCGACCGCAATCGTCAGACCGGACTGCAGGCTCTGAAGCATAGAGTCCAGCGGAACCCCGCCGCGCGTCAGCGGCGAGAACCCGGTCAGCAGATGGCCGGACAAGGAGGTCGAGATATCCGGCAGCGCAATCACCTCGAAGCCGAAGGAGGAGATGATCTCCTTCAGCTCCATCACATCGGCCGGGGTTAAGAACGAGCCCGGCAGCAGGGTAATCTGCCGGGTATTTACACTTCTTTGCCCCCGGTGTCCTGCCTGCTGGATCATCTCGTCAATCATAGACTCCACCGTAGAGCTGAAGCCCGATTCCAGCGATCCGCGAAAATCAGGCAGTACCACGGAGAAGGCGAGACCACCGCGCATATTCCGCTCTCTTTTATACGTCTTAAGCATGTTCTGATAATCCACACCGGCTACATCGGTCAATTCCGTCCCAATGATGCCGATGATATCCGGGCGGTGCTTGCTCAGCACCAGATTCAGCGCCTCCTCCAGATTGCGGTTGGCATCGAAGATGACATCCATCTCCTGCAGCGCCGAGGTCTGAACGGCTATCGGTTCCCGGAAATGCCGGGTCAGGAGCGCCTTCGGAAAAGCGGAGCAGCCCTGGGAGCCGTGAATCAGCGGCATGGCCCGGTAACAGCCCTGCAAGGCCAGTACGGCACCCAGCGACTGCCCGATCTTCATCGGGTTGACAGATGCGGGCTTTTTTCTCCGGTTAACGGTCATAGGGCGGTGCCTCCTTATCCCAGGGAGCGGGGCTTGCTGCCAGCTTCCAGATCGGGTTCGCAAGTGAATAGGTCAGCTCTTTGGCCAGTCGCAGCAGCCCTTCATATCCGGCATACGCTTTGTGGCGCTCCTGATTAATATCAATGAAGGGAATCTGCTCTTTCATCGCCACATACATATTGCGGCCGCCGGCAATCATAATATCCGCCTTGCGCTCTCTTACCGTCTTAATAATCCGGCTGGCCCCGCCCTCGGGAATGTATTCTGTATCATCACCCACACGGTCGGCAATCCGCCGCACATCATCCTCCGTGCTTTTGTTCGTCCCTACGCCGACGACCTGAACGCCCAGCTCCTTCAGGGCCGAGATGACGGACCAGCTTTTGACGCCCCCCGTATAGAGTACAGCCCGCTTCCCCCTCAGCAGCTTGCGGTAAGGCCGCAGCTCCTGGCCGAGCCGGGCTTCCTCCCGCTCGGTGAGGCGATCCACACGCCGCTCCATCTCCCGGTCATTCATCAGATAGGCCATCTGGCGCAGCGAATAGGTCGTCTCCTTCGCACCATAGAACGAGCCTTCGAAATACGGGATACCGTATCTCGCCTCCATCTCCTTGGCAAGGCCCAGCAGCGCCCGGCTGCAGACCACCATATTCACTCTCGCCCGGTGTGCCCACGTAATTTCTTTATAGCGGGCATCCCCTGTAATCCGCGAGGTTACGGCGATCCCGGCGCTGTTCATCAGCTTCTCAATATCCCACATCTCACCGGCAATATTGTACTCCCCGATCAGGTTGACCCCCAGGGCCGTCTCCGGGTCCGGCTCTCCCGTCCCGATGACATACTGCAGCAGCGCATCCCCCGCCAGCCGGTTCCCGAGATTCTTGCTGCCGACAAAGCCAGGGCTGTTCACCGGGATAACAGGAATCCCGATCCGGTCCCCCGCCTCCTTGCAGACCGCATCCATATCTTCGCCGATCAGCGCGGTCACGCAGGTTGAATATACAAATATTGCCGGAGGCGCAAAGCGCCCGGCAATATAATCAATGCTGTCCTTCAATTTCTTCTCGCCGCCAAAAATAATATCAGAATCCGTAAGATCCGTAGCGAAGCCGTATTGGGACAGGGAGGGGCCGCTGGATAACGCGCCTCTGCTCTCCCAGCTGTTTCCGGCGCAGGCAATCGGTCCGTGAACCAGATGCGCAGCATCCATAATCGGCAGCAGCGTGATCTGGGCTCCGTCGAAGGAGCAGCCTCCAGCAGCTTCGCCCGGCTTGGGCCTTGGACAGGGCTTCGCCTTAGGCGCTATACTCCCGCAAGCCTGGGAATCAAAATCATCTTGCCGTAAAGGGTCCATCGGCTCTTCATCTCCTTCGCTTAAGAGGCTTGTGTTCCACACGAATCTTGCGCACTTCTATCTTATTAATGGCTAAAGACAAACGGCTCTAGCGCACCAGCTCAAAATTAAAGCCGGAGTTATGATCATCAAGCTGCTGCAAAATCGTGTTCACGATCAGGCTGAGCAGGTTGAGTGTTCCCTGATACCCGATAATCGGATAACGGTGCATATGATGGCGGTCGAAGATCGGGAAGCCGACCCGCACCAGCGGCACCTCCGCATCCTTGGCGGCAAACTTCAGATGGGAGCTGCCAATCGCCAGATCCACCTTGTCATTCAGCAGCAGCGAGCGCATATGCCACAGGTCTTTGCCGACATGCACAGTAGCTTCGGTGCCATACGGGCTTGCTGCTAGCAGCGATTCAGCTTCGTCCTTGAACTTCACTTCATTGAAATCCACATCACCGTTCGAGCAGATAATGTGCACCGGCTCCATCCCGGTCTCCAGGCAGAACCCGATCAGGCCGATGAGCAGGTCCGGGTCGCCTACCAGCGCTACCCGCTTGCCATGCAGGTAAGGGTGACTGTCCATCAGCGCATCCACGACACGGCCGCGTTCTTCCGTGAGTATTGCTGGAATCGGGAGACCGGTCAGTTCGCTGATCGTATCCAGCAGCGTATCTGTGCCCTTAATGCCCAGCGGCGTGGATAACGCTGCCAGCTGCTGGTTCCAGGTAACGCTGATATATTCCTGGGTCTTTTTCAGTGTATACTTTTGCAGGGACAGGGTGGCAAGCGCATTGGCTGCCTGCGGAACATCCGCAAGCTTCGTGCCGCCGTAGTAGTATTCATACTCTCCGGTTGCCGGTGAATCGTAGTTTCCGCTGTGGTCTCCAAGTATGGTGTACTTGGTATCGAAGGCTCCCAGAATCTTGCGCAGCTCCGCGAAGTTCCCGGTGTATGGCTCAAAGCCCAGCATCACATTCAGCTTCTCTCCGCTCTCCGCGCCGCTTCCCGGCTTACTCTCTATACCCGAACGGGTATAGAGGTAGCTGAGGATGCCCTTGATCATGGCGTCGTAGCCAGTGATATGTGAGCCGACGAAGCTCGGCGTGTTGCAGTAGGCTACCGGATATTCCTCACTGATCACCCCTTTAATGCGGGCATTGCCGATAAAAGAGTTCAGGTCATCCCCGATGACCTCAGCCATACAGGTGGTACAGATCGCAACCATCTCCGGTTTGTACAAGGCGACACTGTTCTCTAGACCGTCAATCAGGTTATTCATCCCGCCGAATACAGCGGCATCCTCTGTCATGGACGTGGACACGGACGGCGTAGGCTCCTTGAAGTGGCGGCTGAGATGGCTGCGGAAGTAGGCGTTACAGCCCTGCGACCCGTGTACGAACGGCAGTGTCTTCTCGAATCCGAGCGCGGCCATGACCGAACCCAGCGGCTGGCACGCTTTATGCGGATTGATCACCACATTCTGGCGGTTGAAATTCTTCTCCATATATTCGGCGGACTTGGAGTACGCGAGTGCTTCGGCGGTCTCCTGCTCGCTGCAGGGCGCTTCGAACTGCTTCTTGTTCTCCCGCTGCTGCACATAACGCTCTTCCTTGAACAAGCTGGTATTATCTTTAATGTTCAGTTCATCCCTGCTCATACGCCCGCCTCCTTCGGCTCCATTGTTCCTTGTCTGCTCACCAGATCCCATACCGGGCTGTTCACGGTCATATCCATATCCTTAGCGAACACCTTAAAGCCGTCGAAGCCGTGATACGGGCCGCTGTAATCCCAGGAATGCATCTGACGGAACGGCACGCCCATCTTGTGATAGACATATTTCTCCTTCACGCCTGAGCCCACCAGATCAATGTTCATCTTCTTCGTGAGCTCTTCCAGCTCATAAGCTGTAGGATCATCCATGACAATGGTTCCCTCGGCAAGCATCGGGAGCATCTTCTCATAGTCATCCTTATGGGCGAATTCATAACCGGAGGCTACGATATCCATCCCCAGATCTTCATAAGCACCGATGGTATGGCGGGAACGCAGGCCCCCGATCATCAGCATGACGGTCTTATTTTCCAGACGAGGTCTGTATTTGCGGATCACTGCATCCATGACCGGCTTGTATCTGGCAATCATCTGCTCGCAATTCTCTTGAATTGTCTCATCGAACAAGGCTGCAATCGCCCGCAGGCTCTCATACGTCTTCGTAGGCCCGAAGAAATTGTATTCCAGATAAGGGATACCGTAGGTTTTCTCCATATGGTCTACCATATAGTTCATGGAGCGATGGCAGTGGATCAGGTTCAGCTTCGCCTTGTGGGCTACCTCCAGCTCGTTCAGAGAGCCGTCACCGGACCACTGGGCAATAACGCGCAGGCCCATCTCTTCCAGGAGGATACGGGAGGCCCAGGCGTCGCCGCCAATGTTATAGTCGCCGATGATATTCACATCGTAGGGACCGGTCTCTGCCAGCTCGGCACGGCCCATCACGAAGTCACGGATCGCATCGTTCGCAATATGATGGCCCAGCGACTGGCTGACTCCGCGGAAGCCTTCGCAGCGTACCGGAACAACCGGCATTTCCAGCTCCTTGGACATCTTCTTCGACACCGCTTCGATATCATCACCGATCAGGCCGACCGGACATTCCGACTGGACAGAGATCCCCTTAGCCAGCGGGAACATCTCGGTAATCTCACGCATAATGACGGCCAGCTTCTTATCCCCGCCGAACACAATATCCGTCTCCTGAAAATCACTGGTAATCTGCATCGCCGTAAAGTTATCGATGCCAAGCGTCCCATTCGCAAAGTTACGGCGTGAGCCCCAGCTATACTGTCCGCAGCCCACCGGCCCGTGACTGATATGGACCATATCCTTGATCGGACCCCAGACCACCCCTTTGGAGCCGGCATAGGCGCAGCCGCGCGGGGTCATGACACCCGGACGGGATTTGATATTGGACTTTACCGCACAGGTGCTGCAATCAATGGCCTTTTCATCCGCCACCTGAAAATGCTTCTCACGGTCCTTCCGCGCCTTTTTGGGATAGGCTTCCAGAATCTCTTCAACCAGCTTCTGATTCTCTTCAATATTGAGTCCCATGGTTTGACCCTCCTTTTCTTAATGGCTTACCTATGAGTTGAACTTAAAGCGTGGTCGTCACTGCGGTGAACATTCGGACTTCCAGCCGCTGTTGTCTCCAGATGTTTTTTATTATTCCGCTTAGCGGATAACATCCGGAGACAAAGGCGGACGCTACCGCTCCTCCAGTTCCAAATTTCCCCTCCGCTTCTTTACGCTTTTTGTTAAGTTCTTCAGTAAGCCTTATTGCCCGGAAGCCGCCAGCTTCTTGATCGCAGCTTCTTCATCTTCAATGATGCCGAATTCCATCAGCAGCTCTTCCAGCTCTTCCATCGAGATCGGGGTAGGGATCGTCAGCATTTTGTTATTGAGGATTTTCTCGGCCAGTATTTCATATTCTTTCGCCTGCTGGTGCTCAGGATTATATTGGGCTACGGTCATTCTGCGCAGCTCAGCATGCTGAACGATGTTGTCGCGGGGAACAAAGTGAATCATCTGTGTGTTCAGGCGGCGGGCCAGCTCCATGATCAGCTCATCCTCACGGTCTGTATTCCGGCTGTTGCAGATCAGGCCGCCGAGTCTTACGCCGCCGCTAGTGGCATATTTCAGGATACCTCGGGCGATATTGTTCGCTGCGTACATCGCCATCATCTCGCCGGAGCAGACGATATAGATCTCCTGGGCCTTGCCCTCACGGATCGGCATGGCGAACCCGCCGCATACTACGTCACCCAGTACGTCATAGGAGACGAAATCCAGATCCTGATAGGCGCCCTCCTGCTCCAGGAAGTTAATTGCAGTGATAATCCCGCGTCCTGCGCAGCCTACCCCCGGCTCCGGTCCGCCGCACTCTACGTTAATAATGTCGCCGAAGCCTGTCTGCAGCACATCCTCAAGCTCCAGGTCCTCTACGGAGCCAAGCTCAGCCGCCAGCTCCAGCACGGAGTTCTGGGCTTTGGTATTCAGGATCAGACGGGTGGAATCCGCCTTCGGGTCGCAGCCTACGATCATGACTCTTTGTTGGAATTTGGTTGCCAGCTGAGCCAGGGTGTTTTGTGAAGTTGTCGATTTACCGATACCGCCTTTACCGTAGAACGCGATTTGTCTCATTGTTCATCATCCCTTCGAAATGTTTAGTTTTTCAAAATAAGAGCTGTACTTCACGCTTTCGAGAATGGCTTCCTGAATGCCGCCTTTGCGGACAAGAGGCAGGACACCGATTGCGTTCAGGCTGGCCCTTGGGGCCTCGCCGATGCCGGAGCAGAGAAGAATACGGCAGTCACTTAGAATTGATATAATTTCTTGCAGCGTAGCTGCTTTGTCACCGTTACAATCGGCCTTGCCATGGCAATAGGCTTGGATCTTGCGGACACCCAGGAGCTGTACATCCGTTCCGTCGGTGTCGTAGACCAGGAACTCAGTGGCATGACCGAAATGCTGATTCACCTTGTCGCCGCCTCTGGTGGCAACCGCGACCCGTGTCTTCGGCCCGCCGGCCTGAATGCGTCTGGCCTGTCTGGCCAAGACGCGCTCGCGGATCTTGGTGTCCAGCTCACGCTGGAACATCGCCCGGGCTTCTTCATTAATGACTGGCTCAGCCTCCATCGCTTCGAGCGGAAAATCGGGATTGCGGTCCTGGCCCAGCAGCCCGATCGCATCGGCCCGGCACTGCCGGCAATGGCGCATAACCTTCATTCCCCCGCGGCCCAGCTGCTCCTGCAAATTAAGCAATTCCTTCGGACGGGGTGCCTTGCGGCCATCCGCTTCATACTGGCTGCCCGGTGCGATAATAAGCGGTGTTACATTGTGCAGCGTGGCTCCGAGCTCTTTTACCCGCGCTGACACTGCAGTCAGATGATGATCGTTAACCCCCGGAATCATAATGGAATTCACTTTGACCAGAATCCCCAGCTTCGCCAGCATCTCAAGTCCCAGTAATTGACGGCGGATCAGCAGCTCGGCTGCCTCTCTGCCTTCGTACCGTACGCCTTCATCGAACACCCAGGGATAAATCGCCTGGCCGACCTCAGGGTCAATGGCGTTGATGGTGATCGTGACATGGCGAATGCCCAGCTCCATAATCTCATCCACATGCCGGTACAGCGTGAGTCCGTTAGTGCTGAGACAGAGGGAGACATCAGGCACATGCTTCCTGACCCGGGCGAAGGTATCGAAGGTCTGCTCCGGGTTCGCCAGCGGATCTCCGGGTCCGGCTACACCCACGACCGAGAGCTGCATCAGCCCAGCGGCAACTCCCCGCACCTTGCGTTCCGCCTGCTCCGGAGTAAGCACCTCACTGACCACGCCCGGCCTGCTCTCATTCACACAGTCGAACTTGCGGTTACAGTAATTGCACTGGATGTTACAGGCGGGAGCAACCGGGATGTGCATCCGGGCATAGAAACGGTGGGCCTCCTCGCTGTAGCAAGGGTGGCGGCTAATCTCCTCTTCCGCTTCACTTGATAGACATGACGGCTGCATCATTTCCCACCTCCTAAAAGTTTTACGGAGCATTTACTCCTTGAAACCACTTCGCAGTAAAACTCGCTTCGAAAGCATACGCTAAGTTTTGTAAGCTAGGCTTCTCTGCGCATTCTGCGTACAAAACTCGCTTCGGAAGCACTAACTTAAGTTTATGGTTCAAATAGCCTTTGTTTTGGTTAATGTTATTTTATCTAACATTAAATTCACTTGGCCGCTTTAATTAGTTTCATCATATTTTCATTACCGGGGATCGTCAATTAGTCCAACGTTCGTTTTGCCCTTTATTTCCTTTTGTTTGCAGTTTCGCCATATAACATGTCAACTTACATGACCCATACTTATCATGTTTCCGTTTTCAGGCCTGTCATTTCTATTGATAGTTGTTCTCACAAAAACATTGACAACACCTCTTAACTCGGATATGATACTTTTAGCCAGAAACGAATCACCTAAAATTTCATATAATCCCGTAAAGGGGAGTAGCTGTTAGATAAAATCGTCAATACGAGAATATGAGGATATTCTCCGGTTTTATCGGCAATAGATTATTGTTAGCGAGACCTTTACCAACCAGGTTACCTTTATTCCAAAGGCTAATCTGTTTGGTAAAGGTCTTTTTTATATATATTTTTGGTTAAACTAATGGTATCACCGTTAGTTTCTCAAAAAAGCAGCTAAACCCACTTGAGGAGGAAACAGCAATGGATTGGGGATTATTATTAGAGTACGGATGGGTATTGCTCGTTCTCGTAGCACTGGAAGGGCTGCTTGCCGCAGACAACGCACTTGTACTCGCAATTATGGTTAAGCATCTTCCTGATGAGGAACGTAAGAAGGCATTGTTCTACGGATTGGCTGGAGCGTTTGTGTTCCGGTTCGGATCGCTGTTCGTCATCTCCTATCTGGTAGACATCTGGCAGGTACAAGCCATCGGTGCGCTATATCTGTTATTTATCGCGGGGAATCACATCTTCCGAAAAGTGTTATTCGCTAAGCCGGTCACGGAAGACGCCGCTGAAAGCGGAAGCCCTGGAGCTGTAAATAAGAAGAAAGCCAGCTTCTGGTTCACCGTACTTAAGGTCGAGGTAGCAGATATTGCCTTTGCCGTAGACTCCATCCTCGCAGCCGTAGCCCTGGCCGTTGCTCTTCCGGCAAGTGGTATCCGCAACATCGGCGGCCTCGACGGCGGACAGTTCCTTGTAATCTTCGCGGGCGGGTTCATTGGTCTCGTTATTATGCGGTTCGCAGCTTCCTTCTTCGTTAAGCTGCTTCACACCCGTCCGGGTCTTGAGGTTGCTGCCTTCTTCATCGTCGGCTGGGTAGGGGTTAAGCTCGCAGTCATCACGCTGGCCCATCCTGCTCTGGGTGTATTGTCCGAAGACTTCGCACACAGCACCTGGTGGAAACTGACCTTCTATGTAGTTCTGATCATCATTGCAGCTACAGGCTGGTTCATGAGCAGTGTCAAGACCGAAGAGAATGTCGGCGAGAATCCTGTCAAGGAAGTCGATAAGCAGCTCGGTAAATAATCTATATTAGAAAGAAAAGCTCTATAAGATGCCCTTAAGATTAGAACTCAAAGCTTGGTCGTCGCTGCGGTGAACATTTGGACTTCCGGCCGCTATTGTATTTGAATTTCCTGATTGAAACCGCTGCTCGCGGTAGATATCCAAATACAGCTTTTGCTTACGATGCGAGCTTTCCTTCGGAAAGCTTTCAGGCGGTCGCTTCCGCTCCTACAGTTCCAAATTTCCCCTCCGTTTCTTTTTGCTTTTTGTTAATTCTTTAGTGCGTCTTATATAGTCCATAAAAAAGAAATCGCCCCTTTGGGATGGATGGTCGATCTTCCATCTTACCAAAAGGGCGATTTCTTTTTGAGTTTTTGAAACTTAGATGTATTGTATACCGCTTAAACAGCGGAGAGGACGGAACGATTGTGTAGAAGCGGCAGCGGTCGCCTTGGTCTCCGGATTTTCACCACATAGGGGAATAAAAAAAATCTGGAGACCACAGCGACCCAAACAACGGTCCGTTCGCGCAGCGTCCACCCAAGTGCTCACGTTGCTCCCACTCAAGCACTATCTCCGCCACTTCATGAATCTGTAATCCAGCACATCCACCAGCAGGAACAGCACGAATCCCACCAGACTGAACAGCATAATTCCGGCATACATCTCAGGGTAGTCCAGCCGCAGCCAGGCATCCATGATAAAGAAGCCCATGCCATGCTCCGTGCCGTAGATTTCGGTGAAAAAGAGTACGGAAATCGCTGTACCCAGCGAAATGCGAATCGTACTGAGGATCACCGATAAAGCGCCGGGAAGCGTCACATTCCAGAATTTCTGCATCGTGCTGGCACCAATACTCGTCAGCACATCATAAGTACTCTCGGGGATGGCCTTCACACCATCACGTACCGAGATAATGACCTGGAACAGCAGGATCAGCATAATCATCAGCACCTTGGAGGTTTCTCCGAGTCCGAAGAAGAGCATGACCACCGGCAACAGCGCAATTTTGGGAATCGGATAGGTCAGATAGACGACCGGGTCCAGTACCCGGTTCCAGAAGGGAGAGCGGCCCATCAGCAGACCGGCCAGCAGACCGAGCAGCAGAGCCAGCAGCACACCTTCAGTGATGCGCATCAGACTGTAGCCGACATTCAGCGCCACATCATGGGCCCCAAGCTGAAACATTGCCTTATAGACCGCGCCGGGGCTGGGCAGAATCGCGTGATTCATGAGCAGATAAGCGACATACCAGAGCGCATTCATTCCGGCAAAAACAAGCAGCAGGCGCAGCAGGTGAATAAAATGCCGTCGTTTTACCATTTTTCCATCATTACCTTTCGGATTCTCTTCGTCTGCTCGAAGTATTCATCGCTCTCCCGCTTCTGGGAATGTTTCATGGCAAATACAGCAGCGTTATCGAGAATCTCTGGCGGCTCCTGCTGGCCCGGCAGCATGATGATAATCTTCTGTCCCAAGAGAATCGCCTCCTCCACATCGTGGGTCACGAATAGCGTGGTCGCCGGATGCGCCTGCCAGTTGTCGATAAAAATCTGCTGCAGCCCTTCCCGCGTAATGGCATCCAGCGCCGAGAACGGCTCATCCAGCAACAGAAGCGTTGGCAGTATGGCAAAGGCGCGGGCAATGGCCACCCGCTGCTGCTGACCGCCGCTCAGCGAGAGCGGAAACCGGCCGGCGAGCTGGGCGATTCCCATGGATTCAAGCCAGTGCATAATTTGCCGGTCCTGCTGCCGCCTACCCCGGCCTGCCCCGCCCGGACGGGCGATCCGCATCGCAATCCGAATGTTGTCACGGACCGTCTTCCAGGGCAGCAGACCATAATTCTGCGGCACCAGCCCGATCAGCGTCTCCTTCTCATGGACAGATCTGTCATTGAAAAGCAGTTCCCCCTCGTAACCAGGCAGCAGTCCGGCAATCGCCCGCAGCAGCGTGGATTTGCCGCTGCCCGAGGGACCGATCACCGTATAAATCCCGTGCTCCGGCAGGGTCAGGTTCATTTCCCCCAGGGCCAGCTGCCCGTTCTGATAAGCTACATGGAGCTGATTAATGCGGAGACCGCTATTTTTTAAACTGGACATCGGAGATCACATCTTCAGCCGATAGTGTTTTGGTCAACAGTCCTTTTTCACGGGCCCAGGCAAAAGCAGCCTCCACTTCCTTCACATCCACCTGGTTCGCAGGCAGATACTCCGGCACCTTAATCTCATTCTTCAGCGTATCGGGATAGCCCACTTCCTTAATAATCAGGTCGATATATTCCGATTGGTCATGCGTCTTCATATAATCGACAGCCTCATCATAAGCGGCGTACATATCGCGGATTCCTTGACCCTTGGCATCAATGGCACTCTGTGGAAAAGCCAGCACAAACGGATTGATCCCCGCACTATGGGTGGAGCTGAGAACGCGCAGACCGGCAGTACGGCCCATGGTGACAAAAGGCTCCGGCAAAACAGCCGCATCCGCCTTATGATTCTTAAGCAGCTCCAGACGCGTTGGAATCTGCGGCACTTCCGTTACAGTAATATCGGCTTCCGTCAGGCCTGCCTGCTTCAGCATCATGGCAACGGTATACTGGGTTGAGGTATTCTTGGACAGGATGACGGTCTTCCCCTTCAGATCCTTTACCTCTTTCACTTCATCATTTCCGGTCAGCAGGTCGAATTCACCTGTGGTCGTGCTGGTGATTTTGACATCGAGTCCTGCTTCATTATAGATCGAGATCGCCACCAGATCCGCACTGAGGCCATCTACCTTACCCGCCTGAAAAGCCACATCACGATCCTTCGCGCTCTTGAAGGTCTGGATATCCAGGTTCACATGATGCTTCTGATCAAATCCCTGCTCATGGGCAATAATAAAAGGAATTGCATCGATGGATGGCAGCAGTCCCAGCGATATCGTAACGGCCTCAGCAGGTACAGCTGTAGCAGCTCCTGTATTAGTATCTTTGGCATTTCCTGCCTGATTTGCGCTACCGCATCCGGCAGCTACTACACTGACAGCAGCAGTCAGCACGACTAGCTTCATAAGGTGTTTCCAGTTTCTTGTCTTCATGAATCTTGATTCCCCCATCTCTTATCGGTTACGCTTCATGCGAATTTATTCACATACATAGTACACCCATTGTCCTATTTTGTATATTTATAAATTTAAGTATCAGTTTTCTAATGTCCAATATGTTCATGGAATTCTTTTTACAGCAGCACCCAATAATGACGCAAATATGCTATAATGACCTGTACCTATTCCGCAGGTATCCCCCTTCAAGCAGCAGTCCTATTCCAACCCTATCTAAGGAGCTGTGCCCTATGAGCGATGTAATTCTCCAGCAGATTCTTGCCGAGCTGCAAGGAGTAAAGTCCGAAATTACAGAATTAAAATCGGAAATTTCAGGAGTTAAATTCGAAGTTACAGGAATGAAGTCCGAAATCACAGAACTAAAATCCGAAATTTCAGGAGTTAAATCCGAAGTTACAGGAATGAAGTCTGAAATCACAGGGATCAAATCCGAAATTTCAGGACTCAAGGCCGATGTTCAAAATCTTCAGTCAGAATTCACTGCATTCAAGTCTGAAATTACGGCCGAGCTGGTGATCATCAAGGATGAAATTGAAAACGTCAAGGCCGACATCCTTACCATCAAGGATGATATCGTTACCGTCAAGGCTGATATCGAAAGCATCAAAGAAGATACCAAGCTGATTCCGCTTATTCAGCAGGCGGTGTCCGAAGTGAATACTGAAGTCGTTGCTGGCCGGGATTCTCTGGAGCGAATTGACCGGAGCCTAAGAGGACATGACGCAACGCTGGATATCCTGGCCCGGCGTTCTATAGATCAGGAAGCTGAAATGAAACGTTTAGCTGCTTCTGCATAACATCCTGCCACTAAGCGACCGCCCTCCCGGCTGCCGCTTTTTTTGTTGCCCGCACGCAGTCCATCTCACGAGGACATTGTTCTCTTATACAAATACAAACCCAGTTATCACAACATTATTCCTTATTTATTTGTCTTTAACAGGCGGACACTCCATTGCTTTATGGATTATGTATGTTATAATGAAAGCGTAACCAAAAGAGATGTCCCAGAGGTTCATTACCGTATTTCATCGCCAAGGAGGATGAATGCAATGCTGGCAGGAATTAAGGAACTGAAGAATTGGGTAACCGGGATGTGGCAGCCGGGGATGGCTTCCGGAGAAGAGGATTACCGGAGAATGGAATACAGCGCACACCGCCATCTGCACACACCGCCAACGCCAAGCCCGCTAACTTACGAGCAGGAATCGCGCATCAAGACTGTCAAATTTCACTAATTTACAGTTAGATGTATATATAGAACACCCTTCACCTATTAGGTTAAGGCCGCTAAGGAACGGGAGCATCCCGGCTCAGGCGGCCTTTTATTTGTTGCACTTGATTCATTATATTGCTAACCACCGCAGGATCGTCTGTGCCGCTTCCTGATAGCGCTGTCCTACGAGAAGGCCGGTATGGGTGGTGTTCCAAAGACCTGTGTAGGCTGCGCTGAAATACGCTGCATTAGCTCTGCCCCGACGCTCATCCTCATCACTGTTAATGGCATGGATCACCAGACAAGGGCAAGTAATGAACCCGCTGTCTACGGATACCCCTGCTGCCCCGAAATGATAAGAAAAGGTTCGAAACGCCTTGGCGGACTCCATCGTCAGGTATTTTCGCTGAAACGCTATGTCTTCTGCCGTCTCATCCAGGCTGATCTCCTCTTCGCGGACCGGTGCGGGTACTACGTTACCCGGTACTGTCTTAACGATATCCGTATAAGGGACCTCCTCATGTACCTCTCTGCATAGACTCGAATCAATCAACACAAGTCCGGCCAGCCCGGCTGTCTCCGCCACCTTCTGGCTAAGAATTCCGCCCATGCTGAACCCGATTAGGGCAGGAGCAACTCCGCATTCAGCTTGGATCACCCGCATCACTTCATGGATATCCTCCAGATAATCTTCAAAGGTAATTTGCGTCATATCCAGCACCCGGCTCCGGTAATGACTTCTCAGATTCATCACATAACATGTCCAGCCTTCACGGATGAAATGGGGAATGTACTTGCTCCACATCCAGCTTCCGGTATAGGCACCGTGTACAAACAGTAGGGGTACCTTATTCTCCTGTTCCTGGCCTTTTCTCGCCTCTTCTCCCTTATAAATCTCCAGATAGAGATCATGCTCACCGACATATATCTCTGTATGCGGCGGTAATTCATCAGTATAGTCCCTCATTGTAGTGTCCTTCCCCCAATTAGTTTGATATCAAACTATCACACCAAATTTTTAGAAATTATGATTGATTTTTATTAAAATCGCCAGCAAAATTGTCTGCTCCTCTTCCGTGATATCGCGGTAGAACTGCTTCAGCATAGCAGAAGAGACCGATTCAAATACCGGCTCCAGCGCCTTCCCCTTCCCGGTTAGAGTAACGTATACGTACCGTGTGTCCTCCTGATCCCTCTCCTTCTTAACCAGTCCCAGCCGGACCAGCTTATCCACAAGTGCTGTAACCGTAGATTTGTCCTTATGAATATGTGCCGAGATCTCAGCCATGGTGAGTCTGTGCTTAGACAGCAGCGCATAAAGAATATCTCCGTGTGAGGTGGCAATGCCGTCTACTCCCTGCTTCGCCATCTCTTGAACGATGAAGCGGTTAACCTTCTCGCGGATCTTGGATATAAGTGAAATAGCGTCTCTGGTCTCCATACAGGGATTATAGTTTGATATCAAACCATTGTCAATAGATTAGTACATCAGTTCTGCTCCTATTCAGAGTCCTTATCAAGCAGCATGACTTCCTCACCCCGCTTCTGCCGGATCGCAATATTGGTTCTGCCCCAGGAGCACATCAGGTCAATGATTTCATTGGCTGTCACTCCATACTCGGTGATGTAATATTCCACTTTGGGCGGCATTTGGCTGTAGACCACTCTGCCGATGATCCCGTCCCGTTCCAGCTCACGAAGCTGCTGAATTAGAACTTTTTGCGAGATGCCTGGAATACTGCGCTGGAGTTCACTGGTCCTCTTGGTCCCCGACATCAGTATACATATGATCAGCGACTTCCATTTCCCGCCGATAATCTCAAGTGTTGCCTCGATCCCTAAATGATATTGCTTCATCTCTGGCACCTCACCCGTCTTAAATTGAACCTACTTCTCTAAGCATGCCACAATATCCTGCAAGTGGAAACGGCTTTGCCGTCTTTCTTATATTATTAAGTCTAGTGCACACCTTGAGGTAACCTTGTTACTTTATTGTGTGTATTTACATTTTCAGGAACTTGCAAAATAATAAAAGCAGCTGCACAACACAAATTATACCCCGGAAAGGTGATCCCTAATGACAACCCTGATTATCCTGGCACACCCCGATATAGAAGCTTCAAGAGTGAACCGGAGATGGAGACAAGAGCTGCTGCTGCATCCGGAGGACGTTACGGTCCACGAGCTCTACAAGGAGTACCCGGACTGGAGCATCGATGTTCTGCGGGAGCAGCGTTTATTGGAGGCGCATGACCTGATTATTTTCCAATTCCCCTTATACTGGTACAGCTACCCCCCGCTGCTGAAAAAATGGCTGGACGATGTGTTCACTCACGGCTGGGCTTACGGCTCGAACGGGAACAAGCTGAAGGGTAAGAAGCTGGGCATAGCTATGACCATCGGCGATAAAAAGGAAAACTACCAGCCGGCCGGCTCTGTTTCTTTTACCGTAGATGAAGTGATCGCGCCTTTCAAAGCCAGTACAGTACATGTAGGCGCAACCGTATTACCCTATTTCGCCGTCTTCGGCGCCTCCTTCCAGGCGAGTGACGAAGAGATTAACCAGAGTGCGGCGGATTATGTGGAATATATTATTGGGAACAGTTAAGATTGGGGAGATAACTCCCCCTTTTAGTACTTTTTCTGAAAATCCTGCTCCAAATGCAACATCCCCCTGCTCATCTCGGCCATAATCCCAAAGTGTTGTATAAAAAGCAGGATTTCTCTTCCTCCAAGCGGCTTAGCGGGGCCATTCTTGCATTTTATACAACAACTCTAGCAAATTGCTAGAGTTCCAGGTCATAGAGTTGCAATAAGTACACCATTCATTGCTGTTAGCCAATAATCCAATCGACTTCCTCGATAGCAACCACTTCAATGTCATTACAGTAGAACTTAAACCGTTCCTCATTCTCAATATCCCTGACAAGATATTTAACGGAATCCCAGCCCCTGTCCGAAATATTCAAAATCTCAAAGCTGGATAATTGGATTACCATTCCTCCGGCAGATATCTGAAATTTCCCCACCTTTTGAAATTGAATGCTGACCTTATATATCGGTTTACCGCCTTTAGGTATTAAAACAAAGTTGATTAGCAGCATTGGCGTATTGTATTCATCGAACAGTTGTACCGTATCCAGCTCAACCCAGTATCTGTAATCTGTAATGAACTTCAGATCATTCACTGTAAAGTCAGTTACTTTGGCGGTGACCAGATCTATTTTTTTGATATTTGGCATAGTACCTCCCAGCAAGTTACTTTCTTACGTTCACTCTATATAGACTCTATATAGTATGCTATTCCCGCTTCTTCCCCACTGCGCCAAGATAGATCACAAACTCTTCATCTCCGTCCAGCGCCAAAATCTCGTCAATCAGCTTCTGGTCATAGATTCCGATAGCGCAGGCGCCTGCTCCGATCGATTCACTGGCTAGGTACAGATTCTGGCAGACATGTCCAACATCGATGAGGATTTTTTTGTGGGCTGAAATATCATACTTCCATTCAGAACGGTACGGTGTGGTACTCCAGGCGAACAGCACAGAAGCCTTGCGTGCAAAGTTAGGGACGAACGGCTGATCCAGCGTAATGGCATCAATCTTCTGCTCCAGCTCATCCAATTCAAACATAAACAAGAGCTGATGCTCCACAGGAAGATATCTGTAAATCCCCTGCCGGATGCCTTCTACCCGCATAATCATCAAGTAGGTCTCAAAGGTGTGTGTCGCGCCACTGCAGGGTACAGTCCGCAGCGTAAGCCCGTTCTTGTTCATTCCAGTAATCCCCTGGGTGGCCCACAATAAATAGGATAGCTCCTCTAGACTTAGCGTGTCGGCCGAATAGAAGCGTGTACTTCTTCTCTGCTCTATACAGTCAAATATACTCTCTTTACTCACTACGTCTCTACTAACCTTTGGCAGATCAATAATTTGTGATTCCGCATGAAATGACTTCACAATCGGTGGCTGTGCAATGCCCTTAATCTTGTCTGTTTTGATCTGCTTGAATTCATGAAAATTGGATTTCAGAAAATTTCGTTGTTGTTCATATCTGGTCATAACAGTTCCTCCCGGATTACCTTAATAGCTATAATTTATCATTTGATAAAATTCAGATGGTGATCTAACTCACTCTTCTGTTGTTTTCGCACTTCAACAAAAAACTCCCCCACCCCGAAGGGTAAGGGAAGTCTTCATCGCGTCATCTCTTAAGCGCGGCAGCTATATTATCAGCTCCCAGCGTAATCTGGCTCGGGAAGCGTATGCGGACGGCTTTTAACCTACTCTACTCATCCTCCAAAATCAGCCGGTATCCCTTCTTGCCTTCCCTGGCAGCAAGTCCCCAGGCCTCGGCTGCCATCCAGGCGGGATCACTCCCCAGCCGGACCTCAAAGGCCCGGCAGGCTTCGGCCCGCTTACGCAGTTCTTCATCGGCTCCGGGTTCAGTCCCCCCGGTTATTACCTTCCGCCGCAAGGCTCTCCACAGCTCTACATCCGCCAGGGCTCTGTGCAGCCAGGGGCCTGCTTCCGTCTGGAACTTGGAATTCTCCATTTCAAGCAGCCTGCAGGAGACGCTCTCCAGTCGGTCGAAATACGCATCAAGCCAGTGGATATCTCTGCTGTGCACAGCCTCTTTCAGTTCCTCATATCCACCGCTATAGAGCTGGCTATTGAGATTCTGGCGGCAGAAGAACATCATGTCGTCTGCCAGCTCTCCGGCAAATTCGCGGACCGACAGCTCCCAGGATAGCTCAAGCATATAACGCTCACTGTTCCACATATAGTGGGCCATGGTGTTCAGTGTAATCTTGGAGCATTCCCACTGCACCATCGGATTCGCTACCACGGCCTGATGTCCGGTCTGGCCAAGCCGGGAATAACGCCCGCGGACCGGGTCCAGAAACAACCGGTCATAGTCGGCATCATTGACAGGTATGTTGTCCCACAGCCACAGCTCATGTCCGTAATGGCTGTAATTATCCCGTGCATGCCTGCTCCCGACTTGCCGGGCAAAAACGGCAGATCCGGTCCAGAATATCTTGATATCCGTATGCAACTTCTCGCGGATATCCCGCTTATATTCGGTATCCCAGGAGGACCAGTACTCAGAGGGGCACATCACCAGCATAACCTTCTGCAATTGACGGCTTAAATAGTCGTAGACACGGTTGGCCACATAAGCGTGTGCCAGTCCGGAGCGCTCAAGGTAATGAAGGTTCTCCCCTGACAAGGCGTAGTCGATGTCGTCCATCAGCAGAGCGAAATGCCGGACCCCGATGGCGATCATCGCTGTCAGCTTCGCTTCCAGACTGGCAAAATCGTCTTCACTGCGAAACTGCAGATCATTCCCCGGACTAATGCAATAATAGAAGTCCACCAGCTGCGTATCACATTCCTGCTTCAGCTCACGAATCTGCTCGAACAGATTCTCAGGATAAGGCTCACGCCATAGCTCGCGGTGATAGGGATCATCCTTGGGAGCATGCATGAAGGTATTCATCCGGTGAGCCGCCAGATAACGCACAGCATCCATCCGGTCCTCGAAGCTCCACGGCGTGCCGTAGAAGCCTTCAATAATGCCGCGGACCGGAAAAGAAGGCTCATCGTGAATGGTCGCCACAGGCAAGCGGCACTTGCCTTCATCTAGGATCAGCAGCCGGTGCAGAGCATCCATTCCATACCTTAGTCCCCTCTTATTGGAGGCAGCTATGGTAACTGTGCCGTCCTTACGGATATCCAGCAGATAGCCATCCGCTTTAAGCGATCTCTCATATTTAAGTTCCAGCTTGATATTTCCAGGTTCAGGTGTTTCCTCATTTTCTCCAGACGGCTCAAGGATCACAATCGGGCCTTCGGCGGCAAGCGGCCACTCCCACTTCTGGATCATGGAGAACTTTGAAGTCAGCTCGATTCTCAACTGCTGCCCTTCCACCACCAACTCTTCACCCTGATCGTAATAGTCCCGAAAGTAATACTGCCGTTCCCTTAACGGCATCGTCATATGCATACCTCCTTAATCCGTAACCTTTACATTTCCAAACACGGCCTTGTTCCGCGAGTCATTCCCGGGGTTGCTGAGGGCAATCCCGATATACACCTTGCTTTTCATCGGGATCTGAATGGTTCCGACCGTCTGCCAGCTGCTCCCATTTGCCGAAATCGACCCTTTGAACGTATTGCCGGTTCTTGTCAGCTTCAGCCATTTCGGAGCTGAGGCAGTTGCCGTATGATCGGCCATAGTTCCCGCAGTTTCTGAACGATACTGGAAGGTGGCCCCATTCGATGGGGTAAGCATCATATCCGCGTGCTTGGAATTATGGCTCAGGGACTCCCGGATCATAATGCCGGCCTTGGCCCAGCCGTCCAGCCAACTGGTGGACTGCACCTTAACCACAATCTCCGCATTGCCGCTCACGGGTTGGTAGATATAATTCAGCTGATCCCCATTCCCCCAAATATCCGTAGAGCTGCTACTGAGTGTAAACTGCTTATTGGAAGCATTGTAGGTGGCGTTCCCCGGCATGGAACCGATATTCCGCGCCTTCCATACCGCAGGCAGCTGGGCCGGATAGTCCTGCTCTACCGGAGCCGTCCAGCCCGGCGTCGGCCAGGTCTCACGTTCATGGATGTTTGCCAGTTCCTCTTCCGGCCAGGCCCCGTAGGCAAAGAACGACAGGCGCTTCACACCCGGATAATTCTCGCGGATGCCCTTGTAGACCTCCTGATATTGATCATCGGACCAGTCATTATCCAGGGTAGCTACAATATCCACATCACTGCCGCTGATCGCGTCACTGGTATCCTTCAGGATACCGTAGGAGGTGCTGTATACCCAATCACTGTTGAATTCCCAGTCATCGAAGTACGCCATCGGTGCGACAAAGTCGATCTCATCCTTGAACTTGGCTACATTCTGTCCAACCTCGGTAAATTCCGGCGGCAGAATATATACACCGAGCTGCACATCCGGATTCGCGGATTCGGAAATATCCTCACGGATATCGCCTACATACTGTCCGATTTGTTCAGTTCTCCATTCATTCCACTGCTGACGCTGCGGCGAATCCGTATTGAAGTCAATGCTGAGCGGCGAATACCCGAACTGCGCCTGATACTTGGCAACCGTATAATCACTGACATCCATGTTGTAATTGTCGAAGCGGATCCAGTCCAGTACAACACCGTCCACATCATAATTCCCGATCACTTCCTGAATGATGGAGCGTTCATACTGCTGCACTTCATGGTGAATCGGATTGACGAAATATTCGTTGCCGTTAGAGCCCGTAAACGGAGTCTGAACCCCGTTCACCAGCGACTGCATCTGCCATTCATCATGAGCGAGGAAGGCCTGCTGGTCATGGAACTGGGGAATCCAGGCATGAACCTTGATGCCTGCGGCATGAGCTGCCGTAATGACAGCCTGCAAAGCATCGAAATTCTGATAGCCCTGGGCAATAGGAGCGATATCACTCTGATAAAATACACTGCCGGACGGAACCTCATCATCTTCATCCTGCTTCACATTCATGCTGATGACATCGACCCCGTAGCTGGTGGACAGCGCGATGAAATTCTGCACATCCGCCAAGTTCTTGAACTGGTTAACAGTCCGTACAATCACTTCCGTCTCAAATGGGGGATTGCTCTGCTCCTCGGCCTGTGCCGGAAGGGGAAGGGAACCCCCCGCTACCGAAGAAACCAACACAATGCCTAACACTGCCATGAACCTCGATCTCAATGCAAATGCCATAATATCGCCTCCACATCATAGTTTTATTTGGCCAGTTGCCCGTACGGCAGTTATTTCGTCAGGTTCATTTTCTTCACATTTTCCTGCCATTTTTCAGTTCTGAACTCAAGCAGCTTATCCAGCCCGGCTTTTTCGGTGTTCTTTCTGGCGGTATCCAGTGCTGCCAGCACCTCTTCATCCGATTTCGCCTGAACCATCTGGGCGTAAGCAAGAGTGTAAATATCTGCGATATTCTGTGCGATAATGCCGGTCTCCGTATCCGGAAGCGGATCGGTATTTACGAATTGTGTAATGTCCAGCGCGGTTTTCCAGGTCACGGTGGACTGGGCCACGGTCTCCCAGGATTTCTGGTTCGCGGAGAGCAGCGCCTCGAGGCTCATTTTGGCCGTATCAATGAAGGTCGTATTCCCGGCCCAGTTGAAGTCCTCGAATTTCCGCATCGTATCCGTACGCTCGTTAGCAGGCGTTGTCTTGTATTTCTCGTTTGGAATCGGCGCTCCATCCGCATCCTCCTCATCCCAGTACAAGCCCTTGGGGCCGAAGAATAGCACCTTCTGTCCCTCCGGACCCGTAATCCAGTCAAAGTAAGCGAAGATAGCCTCCGGGTCCTTGGCTTGTTTGGTAATGACGCTGACGTTCCAGCCCAGCGTCTCAAAGCCGCTTACAAATACTTTGGTCTTGTCTACTCCTGCTTTGTGGACAGGCCAGATAATTTCATAACCGCTGTCCGGATTGCTTGCTGTCAATGCCCGGTGTCCCTCGGCTCCATACGTAGTGATATTGGATTCGACCATGACTGCTACCCGGCCGGTATTGACCTTTTCCTTGACCGCATCCTGGGTTTGCTGCAGCGCATCCTGTGTAATTAGCCGTTCACGGTACAGCTTATTGATGTACAGCACCATCTCCTCGTAAGCGGGATCATCCAGGATCGATGACAGCTTATCGCCATCCGGATATCCCATGAGTGTAACGAACTTGCTGGTGGAGTTCTCCTTGAAGCCGCCATACATGATCTCCAGACCTGCACCCTTCTCCCCAACCTCCAGAGGGACTACATCCGGATACTTGTCTTGCACCAGGAGCAAATATTGATACAAGTCATCAAAGGTCTCCAGCGCCGGCCTGCCGAGTGCGTTATAGATATCCTTATTCACCATCCATCCGCCGTTGCCGAATTGCCCGGAGGTATACCAGTTCGGGATTTGATAGATTTTCCCGTCGTCGGAACGGAGCAGATTCAGGGTCGATTCCTTCACATATTTCTTGAAGTTCGGATATTTCTCATAGTAATCATCCAGTGCAACGAGCTGCCCCGCCTGCACCAGCCTCTCCACTGAGGACCCCCGGTCCGTAAAAATGACATCCGGCAAATCGCCGCCGACGATCATCGTGTTCAGCTTTTCTCCGGCCGCTCCTCCGGATTGGATCGGTTCAACCGTAACCTTGCGGTTCTCCTGAATCCACTTCGTCGCCTCATTCTCCCCCCATGGTGATGTCGTGAGCCAGTCGTAGTTGCCATAGAAGCTGAAGGTCACAGGCTTGATCCCGCTGCCGTCATCTGTAGCGGCCCCGGTATTCAGATTGTTCCCGCTTGTGTTCTGTGAAGTGTCAGAATTCCCCCCTCCGCTACAGGCAGCGAGCAGCAGCACCAGCGAAGTCAGCAACAGAGCTACCCATGTCAGGCGTTTGCGCATTCTTTTTCCTTCTTTCTACGTAAGATGGGGACTGCTATTCTTTCAATGAACCGACCATCACGCCCTTCACAAAGTACTTCTGGAGAAAAGGGTAGGTCAGGATAATCGGAATAGTAGCGATCATCATCGTAGCCATAGTCAGTGACTTCGTGGTAATCGTCCGATTCCGGTTCATATGATCCAGCGCGATCGCATTCGAGGAGCCAATCTGGGTCATGATGTTGGAGTTCATTACCTGCCGCAGCAGCGTCTGTATAGGCAGCAGGTGATCCTCGGTAATGTAGATCGCTCCCGTAAACCAGTCATTCCAGTAACCGACTGCGGTGAATAAGGCTATCGTGGCCAGCACCGGGCCGGAGACGGGAATCACGATCCGGAAGAAAATGCCGTAGTTGCTGCTGCCGTCGATTTTGGCGGATTCCTCCAGTCCCTCCGGCAAAGCGCTGAAGAAGGTGCGGATGACAATCATGTTCCAGACGCTGATGATGCCGGGGATAATCAGCACCCAAAAGGTATCCAGCATCCCCAAAGAACGGATGAGTAAATAACTGGGGATAAGCCCTCCGCTGAAGAACATCGTAATCATGAAGAACACCATATATTGCTTGCGGAAAAGTAAGGTCTTCTTGGACATGCCGTAAGCTAGCAAGGCCGTAAAGAATACGGATAATGCTGTGCCGCAGAGCGTTCTGAGAATGGTGATCAGAAACGAATTCAGCAGGCGGTCATCCTGAAACACAATATAATAATTTTCCAGGGTAAAGGCTCTCGGCCACAAGGTTACACCGCCGAGCGCCGTATCGCTCCCCAGATTAAAGGAAATGACGAGCGCGTTCCAAAACGGGTACAGCATGAGTAGCGCCAGCAATGCCAAAAGGATATAAATACTCCGCTGCATCATTTTGTCGCCCAGGCTTAGTCTCATTGTTCGGCCCTCCTAAAAGGTTTATGGAGCATTGTTGTGGTATCTACCAGAGACTTACATCTGCCCGGCGCGCGATTTTGTTGGCTGTCACCAGCAGAAGGACACTGATTACCGCTTTGAACAGCCCTACCGCTGTCGCATAAGAGAATCTGGCATTTAATATCCCGACGCGGTACACATAGGTGTCGATCACATCGGAGTAGGGCCTGAGGATTGGATTGGTTGCAAGCAGCAGAATATCCTCGAAGCCCGCACTGAGCAGACCGCCGATGGCAAGAATCATAAAGATGACGATAATGGGGGTAATGCTGGGGAGTGTAATCAGGTGAATTTGCTTAAAGCGGCTTGCTCCGTCTATAGATGCAGCCTCGTACAGGGTCGGATCAATGCCGGCAATCGCCGCCAGATAGACAATACTTCCGAATCCGACCTCCTTCCAGACATTTACACTTACCAGAATAGACCAGAAGTATTTCGGTACTGCAAGGAAGTTAACCGGCTCCTGGACCAGATTGAACCGTTCCAGCAGATAGTTCACCGTTCCGTTATCAACGGACAACAGCGAAAATACGAAACCGGATACAATAACCCAGGACAGGAAATAAGGTAGGTAGCTGACGGTCTGGATCACGCGTTTGAAGCCCATATGCCCGACTTCATTCAGCATCAGGGCAAGCAGTATCGGGGCAGGAAACGAGATAATCAATTTTAACAGGCTAATCACAAGGGTGTTGCGCATCACATTCCAGAACTCCGGCGCCTCGAAGAACATTCTGAATTGCATCCATCCCACCCAGGGGCTATTCATCATACCGCCGAAAATATCGTATTGCTGGAACGCCATAACCACGCCATACATCGGAATGTAACTGAAAATGAATACAAAGATAATTCCCGGCCAAACCATAGACTGCAAATCCAATTGACTGTTAAACTGCTTCCACCTGCTCGGTTTCCCGGCCGTATTCATCCGCTTGACCTCCTCTGGACGATTCTATTGAAATAACGGCAAAAACGGTTTGTTCTTCTCCAGCATTTCATCCAGCAGCTGTTCCGCTACGGTAACCGAAGGTATGAGCGGATGATGAACCATCGCCTGCAGGGCCACATCCCGGTCTCCGTGTACAGCCGCCTCAACGGTAAGGCTCTCGTATTGCTTGACGGCAGCCAGCAGACCTCTGACAGACTGGGGCACCTTGCGCAGCGGAATCGGCAGCGGCCCCTGCTTGGTGACTATACAATTCACCTCAATCGAGGCATCGTCCGGCAGGAAATCAATAATTCCGTTATTCCTTACATTCAGCGTCTGGATATCGCGCGAATCATTATGAATGGAACGCATCAGCAGCACTGCCGCCTCCGAGTAATAGGCTCCGCCGCGCTGTTCCAGCTGCCCCGGCTTCTCCTTCAGCTCAACGTTCCGGTACAGCTCAAACAGCTCCTCCTCCACCTTCTTCACGACTTCAGCGCGTGATCCGGCCGTTGCTGCGGCTTCCTTCTGTTCCGCCAGCATCGCATCCGTCATATAGTAATAGCTCAAGTAATAGGAAGGGATAGCTTTCAGACTGTTCAGAAACCGGTGGTCCCAGGAATCAAACGGCACATTGCTTGCCTTATAGCTCTCGGGGTAATCAATAAGCTCCTGCAGCTTGCTCTTCCCGTCAATCACGACATCGGATACCCAGTGCAGATGGTTGATGCCGACAAACTCCGCATAGATCTTCTCTATGGGAAGTCCGAAGAACCCGGAGAGCCACTTTTGAAACCCGATTGGCGAGTTACACAGGCCTACGCTTTTAACCGATGAATATTTGTGAACTGCTTCAGTCACCATCCCGGCCGGATTCGTAAAATTCAGCAGCCAGGCATCCGGAGCCAGCTCCTCGATATCCCTGCAAATATCCAGAATGACCGGGATAGTCCGCAGGCCCTTCATCATGCCTCCGGGACCCGTCGTCTCCTGACCGATGACACCGTATCGAAGCGGAATCAATTCGTCCCACTTGCGTGCTTCCAGCATCCCTACCCGGATCTGCGTGCAGACGAAGTCCGCTCCGGCAATAGCCTCCCGGCGATCAAGCGTCTCTGCAACGGCAATCGGCAGTCCGGATTCAGCAATCATGCGCTTGCTCAGTTCCGTAATCGTATGTAACTTCTCTCTTCCTTCTTCAATATCCACCAGCCATATTTCGCGGACAGGAAGCTCCTGGTGGTGCAGGATGATCCCTTCAATTAATTCAGGCGTATACGACGACCCCGCTCCGATAACAACCAGCTTCAAGGTTTCCCCCATGATAATTGCTCCTCCTTACCCTGTGATAGATGATCAAGAACCTCCTGATTCACATGCAACCCGCTACTTTCCATTGCCAGAACGACCGACCCTACAACCGGCTCCCGGGTTAAAATCCTTAATGTGCCGTACGGAGCCGCCTGCTTCACTCTTCGCTCAATGGCCCGGCGGATGATACCCGGGCGGTCTCCCTTGGTCAGCAGGCTGCCTGCAAGCACGATGTCGAAGGACTCCTCCTCCATGGCCAACCGGCGGACAGCCGAGGCAGCCGCCAGACCCAGCTCATCCCCTTGCTTGACCAGCAGCCCGGTGGCCACCGGGTCCCCTTCCTCTGCCGCCTGAAACAGCAGCTCCGCAATTTGGGGAGGCAGGTCTCTGAAATGATCGAGGTAATCCTCTCTTAGCTGCGGGACATTGGAATAGCCCAGCAACTGAGTTAAGCGTTCGCTTAGGACCGTCTTCTGTTCTCTTCCGTCATCCGCCCTGAGGACGCTGCGGAAGACCTCCATACTTAAGTCATAGCCGCCGCCGAAATCCCCGAACCGGTATCCGAATCCGCCGCATTGATAAGTAGCACCCGCCGGATTCTTGCCGCTGCAGTTCACGCCCGATCCGCAAATCAGCACGATCCCGTAATTCTTCTCTGTACCTGAACGCAACGCATTCCAGGTATCACAGGAAAACTCCGTCCGGGGAAGGCCGAGGCGGCCGATGATAGGCCGTAAAATCCTAAAATCAGCCTCTCTGTCCGCTCCCGCCAATCCGAACCAGGAATAATCCAGTTGCTCCCTGGTCAGCCCGGATGCTGTAATGGCTTCCGATACAGCCTGTTGCAAGCTGTTCTCCGCCTGCTCACGGTTCAGCTGATGATTTCCGTTCCCCCCCTTGCCTGCACCGAGAAGCTTCCCCTGTTCATCTGCAATCATTGCGTAGGTCTTACTGCCCCCTGCATCCACTCCCAAAAAATACTTCACAGATCATTCACTCCTAAATTTCAAGTTAATCGAACAGAAGCGGTAGATTCACGGATGAGAAGCTGAGGAGCAAGCTTCGTTACCGCAGGGGGCATCACCTCCCCATTGATCAGCTTCAGCAGTAAGTCAACGCCGATATTGCCCATCTGCGCCTCTGGCTGTCTGACCGTTGTGAGCCGCGGGTAGAATTCACCGACGAACTGCTGATCATCAAAGCCGACCACGGAGATATCCTGAGGCACCAGAATCCCCTCCTCACGCAGGGCTTGAACAACCCCGAGGGCAATAAAGTCGTCTCCCGAAAAAATGGCTGTCGGCAGCTTATCCTCGCGGACCCATCTCTTCGCCACCTCATAACCGCTGCTTACCGTAAAGCCGCAATATTCCGTGCCAAAGGGCGTTAGTCCCGCTTCATCCAGCGCCTGGACATAACCCCGTTTGCGCTCCGTTACACTCAGGAACTCCGAAGGGCCGCCGATATAGGCGATCTGGGTGTGTCCAAGACTAATCAGGTGTCTTGTCGCTTCATACCCGCCCTGATAGTTATCAACGACGACACTCGGAACATCCTCATGCTCGAACTGGTTATCCAGCAGGACAACAGGGATGTTCTTTCGCTTCAGCTCCTCCACATATTCCTTCTCCTCCAGCGGAGACAGCAGGATAATCCCGTCCACGCGGTCCTTCTGGAACAGGAAGTTCACGCCATCATCATCGTTCTCGGCTATGGACAGGGCCAGAAAGTACCCCTGCTCTGCCAGCTTCCGGTTCACCACGCGGATCACACGGTCATAGAAAGAGTCATTAAAGTTGGTAATCGACATCCCGATGACTCCGGTCTTGCCGCGCACAAGGCTCCGTGCTGCTGAATTAGGCTGATAATTTAATTCCTCTATCGCTCTCAGCACTTTCTGGCGGTTGCCTTCACGTACAGAGGGGGAATTGTTAAGTACTCTGGATACGGTCACTACAGAGAGCCCCGACTTCTTGGCTACATCATGAATATTCATCTAAGTATCTATGCCTCCACACTTAAAAGTTTAAACGATTTAACTTTCAAAGAAATAAAAAAGATTTACTCAGCACACCATAACTTACAGCCTGACTGAAAAATCGGACATTGTGCGTCAGCTTTGCATTTATTAAAAGTATCAAAACCTTCCCTAAAGTTTAAAGGTTTATACTTTACACTGATTTTACAACCAATTCCCCCAGCCGTCAATCCATAAAATGCAGCCGGACTTGACTTAATATTTCGGGAGGTTGGATCGCCGGGACTAGTAAGAGCAAAAAAAATCTCATCCCGAAGGATAAGAGAAAGCTTAATGATGCGCAAGCTGAAGCAGAGCCGCTATGATATACTAAACATATGATAAACCAAGTGAGGTGAAGCCAATGAAGTGGGGAGAGATTACAGAATTGCACCCAAGCCGCTTTGTACTGGTGGAAGCAATTAAAGCAAGCTCAAGTAACCGCATGCGTCATTTAGAAGATATGGCAGTCATACA
Organism: Paenibacillus sp. FSL R7-0128; assembly: GCF_038002245.1. NCBI lineage: Bacteria > Bacillati > Bacillota > Bacilli > Caryophanales > Paenibacillaceae > Paenibacillus > Paenibacillus sp. FSL R7-0128. The sequence continues at coordinate 6,183,858 of NZ_JBBOCD010000001.1, forward strand.
AGATTACGATAACCCGCAAGAAGCGTGGAGCGGCTATAAAAAGCTGCATAAACTTCATCCAAACCGTGAACTGTATGTATTCCATACAAGCAGAAATGATGTTGAGGTTGTGGAAGAGTTTTTCTCAGGAGTAAGGCAACCGATATGAAGTTACACCTCCTCCATGGCCTGCCTATTATTTCTTTGACACTAACTCACCAAGGTAAATCCATTTCTCTTAGGAATCTTTTATTTGATACTGGCTGTGCTGCAACCGTCTTTGATTCCGATATACTTGCTGTAATAGGTATCGATATTGATTTTATTAACGGAAGAGCCAAGCGAATGTATGGAGTAGGAGGAACGAGCGAAATTTGTTATAAGCAGCAGATTCCCGACTTTTGCATTGAAGGTATCGATTTGAGTGATTTTCCCATACAGCTTGGTTCGATTCAAGAGCCTTACGGCTTTGATGGAATTATTGGCATTGATTTTATGATGAGCGCCAAATGCAAGGTGAATTTTGAAACCATGACCATCGAACTTGATAAATAAACCAAGCGATGCCCCATCAGAGGTCAGCAAGCGCTTGGTTTATTTTTGCCCGCAACAAAAAACCTCCCCTCATCCCGAAGGATAAGAGAAGGCTTAAACGCATCACCTCTGAAGCATGGCAGCTATATTTTCAGCTCCCCAAGCTTGATCAGCTCGACAACCGCTTGCGAACGGCCTTTTACGTTTAATTTTTGCATTACGTTTGAGATGTGGTTGCGGACGGTTTTTTCGCTGATGAATAACAGTCCGGCAATATCCCGTGTAGTTTTGTCCTGCACAAGAAGCTCGAATACTTCGCGTTCACGATGCGTCAGCAAAAATTTGCTATGATGTTCGTTGCCCTTCAATGGTGTCACCCCTCCTTGCCCTGGGTTTGTTTGGTATAACAAGGTAAAGGGATACAGTCAAAACATACTATGTGGAGGGGCAGTTAATGGTGCTGTCGCAGCATTAAATTGGGCGGGGGCAGGCGCGGAGCATGGACAAACCCGGTACTACTGACCGGAATGCACACAAAAAACGGCTGCTGCTCCTTAGTCATTAAGGCGGCATCCGTCGGGCAATGTCTATAGAAACCACGCTGCTAAAAGGTTGCTCAGGCAAAAAATATTGCTGAACATCCTTCCTGCCCGCAGCGTGAAATGGCTAACGTTACCGGTCCGTCACGCCCTTGCGGTCACGCCGGTTTCTCCGGTAAGGCTTGTTGCACCCCCAGTGTAAAGTATGAAATGGATTCCATAGCAAGCTTTTTATCGGCCGAAAAGCTGTTCATTTCTATGTTAGAATAATGACATACCAGTCTCACACAGGAGGCGCAGACGAACGTGGCTAATATTAAAGAAATCGCCCGGATGGCCGGAGTGTCTGTAACGACCGTCTCACGGGTGCTCAATAATCATCCGTATGTCAGCAAGGACAAAAGAGCCGCTGTATTGCAAACAATTGAGCAGCTCGACTATACCCGCAATATGAACGCCGTTCATCTGATTACCGGACGTACCGGTGCGGTGGCGGTGATTCTGCCGTATATTCATGCTTTTTATTTCTCGATTATTATGAATGGCCTTGCCCACGAGGCGCTGCTCTCGCAATACCGGCTGATTCTGTGCCAGAGCAATTACCTGGAGGAAGAAGAAATCAAAGTGCTGGAGATGCTGCGCCATAAAGAGATTGACGGTGTTGTTATTGTATCTACTGCGCTGAAACCGGACATCATCGAGGAGTACACGGCCTACGGTCCGGTCGTCACCTGCCAGGACAGCGGAGAGCGGCGCTATTCCTCTGTCTATATTGAGCATTATGCGGCTTTCAAGGAAGGGCTGGAGTACTTGACCAGCAAAGGTTACCGCTCCATCGGGTATTGTGAAGGAAGGAGTAACGGCAGCAGCGCCGTGATCCGGCAGGCTGCTTACCGCGAATTCATTGCTGAGCATAAGCTGGCTTTTGAAGAGGAATGGATGATCTATGACTGTATAACGGAGGAAGACGGCGCAGCCGCTGCACAGTCCCTGCTGAAGATGCCACAGCGGCCGGAAGCCATAATTATTACTGGAGACCATGTCGCCGCCGGGCTGATTATTGAAGCGCGCAGAGCCGGCCTCAGCATCCCTGGGGACCTCGCAGTTATGGGCTTCGATAACCAGCCGATCGGACGGCTGCTTCAGATTACCACCATGGACAACCACCTGTATGAGATGGGGGCCGCCGCCTTCCGCATTATCCATGAGCAGATTCACTCGGAGCGCCCCGAGCCGGTCTACCGCAAGCTGGACTACCGGATTATTGAGCGGGCTACGGTGTAGAATCCGATCAGCCGGAAATTTATATATACGAACTGCGTCTTCCGCCTGCCGGGAGGCGTATTTTTGCATTTTATTTGTGCGGATCAGTATGAATATGATAATTATCACATTTTTATTGACAGCCAATAGGGGGAGATTTATGATAAGTCCATTATTGATAACGATTATCATTTTCATAAATGAAAAGGGGTATCCATACAGATGAAAATAGGCTATGCAGTACCCGCAGGTTTGCTTGCGGCTTCCCTCCTGTTTGCCGGCTGTGCAGGCAAGGACAACAGTAATAACGATGGCAACAACGGCAACAGTGGTAACAACTCAGGGAATAATGCTGCAGCCCAGGCAGGCAGCGGGGCAGAAAGTGTAGCGAAGGCCGGAGGTGAGACGAATGCAGATTTCACCACTGCCATCGATGAATACCGCAAATACGTCATTGAACAATGCGATGCGTTCGTTAAGCAGACCGAGGGCTTCACGGATGCTGTCAAGGCGGGCAAGCTGGATGAAGCCAAGGTGCTGTATGCTCCGGCACGCATGCATTATGAGCGGATCGAGCCGATCGCTGAAGCGCTTGGGGATCTGGACCCGAACATTGATGCCCGTGAGAATGATGTAGATGCTGCGGACTGGCGCGGCTTCCATAAGATTGAACAGGCTCTCTGGCAGAACAATACAACGGAGGGCATGACGGATGTCGCGGACCGCCTGCTGAAGGATGCGCAGCTGCTGCGCGCCAAGGTGGAGACGGCCGGAATCGATGCCAATCTGCTCGTTACCGGGGCTGTTGAGCTGCTGAATGAGGTCTCCTCCTCCAAAGTAACGGGGGAAGAGGAGCGTTATTCCCATACGGATTTGTATGATTTTGTGGCGAATGTGGAGGGGGCCCAGAAGATCTATGAGCTGCTGAAGCCGGAGCTGGCCAAAAAAGACCCGGCCCTTGAGCAAACCATCGGCGAGCGGTTCACCGCCTTAATGAATGAGCTGGCGCCGTTCAAATCGGGGGAGGGCTACGTCTCTTACGAAACGCTCAAACCGGAGGAGGTCCGCAGGTTAAGCCAGAACCTCGACGCCTTGGCTGAGCCGCTATCCAATATGGGAACGATTCTGGGAGTGTGACGATATGAACAAGAAAGATAAGAATTCCCGGAATAAGGCTGACGCGGATCACGGGATTCCTGCGCCGGAGACCAAACTGTTCAACACCAAATTCAGCCGCCGCGATATGCTGCGGCTGACCGGTGCCTCGGGTCTCGGGCTGCTGCTCGGCGGAGGCGGTGTGGGCGGTATTATGGCGGCACGCCAGGCAGCGGGAAGGGCAGTCCCGGCCGCTGCAGCCTCCGGGCAGAATGAAGAGCAGGCGGATACGATCCCCTTCTACGGCAAGCATCAGGCGGGGATTCTTACCCCTGCGCAGAATTTTCTGTGCTTCGCTTCATTTGATGTGACGACTACCAAGGTCAGTGATCTGAAAAAACTGCTGGAGGACTGGACTGCCGCCGCTGCTGCCCTGACCTCGGGTACGATGATCGGCACGGCGAACGACAAGCCCAATCTCCCGCCTACTGACACCGGCGAGGCGGACGGCCTCACCCCTTCCAAGTGCACGCTTACCTTCGGGGCAGGTCCGGCCCTGTTCGACAGCCGGTTCGGGCTGGCCGGAAAGCGCCCCGCTTCCTTCACTGAGCTTCCGTCCTTCCCAGGAGACAGCCTAGAGCCGCAGTGGTGCGGCGGCGATCTCTGTGTCCAGTCCTGTGCGGACGATATGCAGGTGGCATTCCATGCTATCCGCAATCTGGCCCGCATCGCCCGGGGCACGGCGGTGCTGCGCTGGACACAGGAAGGCTTCCAGCGCAGCGGCAGCGCCGATCCGTCAGGCGGCACCCCGCGTAATCTGCTTGGCTTCAAGGACGGCACGGGGAATCCGGACGTCACCGATGAGACGCAGATGCGAAATATCGTCTGGAGCAGCAGCGCCGATGGCCCGGCCTGGATGAACGGGGGCACGTATCTTGCGGTGCGACGCGTACGGTTCCGTATTGAGGTCTGGGACCGCTCCTCGCTGAGCGATCAGGAAGCCACCTTCGGGCGGCACCGGCAGAGCGGTGCACCGATTGGAGCCGGAGATGAATTCGCCGAGCTGAATCTGGCAGCAGCCGATGCCAGCGGCAAGCCCGTCATTCCGCCGGATTCCCATTCCGCCCTCGCTCATGGGGACGGCTCGGTCAAGATTCTGCGCCGCTCCTACTCCTATTCCAGCGGCATGGATCTCAAGACCGGACAGCTTGATGCCGGTCTGGTGTTCATCAGCTTCCAAAAGGATCTGATGAAGCAGTTCGTCAGCATCCAGCAGCGCCTTGCGAAGAATGACCGGCTGAATGAATACATGGTTCACACCGGCAGCGCCGTCTTCGCCTGCTTCCCGGGTGTACGGGAAGGCGGATATATCGGGGAGCTGCTGCTCGAGGGATGAAATGCCTAGGCTGTGACCGGTGACGCTGAGGAAGCAGGAGCTATGGGGATTGCGAGGCCGAAAGCGCAGCGGCGATTCGGGGACCGGAGAGGACGGAAAGGTAGCTGATCGTTACGGACTGAGAGGCCTTTATTTTCTCTTTTCGAGCATATTCAGCTACTCCAACGGACTGCACGGCGCTTATTTCCGCTACAGCGGGCGTTTTCCTCCCAATTATTTGTACATAAGCTCCACTGAGTCCGTTTAACTTGCAGAAACGTTAATATTACTAAAATAGGCGCAGCTGAGTCCGTTGCAATTGACCCCTCCTCGCTAAACTTGAAGGGAATGATCCCGATGATGATCACGGTTACACATAGTCCATGGCGGCCGATCAGGGCAGTGCTGCTGCTCCTCTGCCTGCTTGTGCTGCTCCCCGGCGCGCCGGCTTCTGCGTCAGGCGCGCCGGCTTCTGCGTCAGGCGCGCCGCTGGATGAGCTGCTGCCGCCTGTAGGCAGCGCACTGGTCGAGGCCGGCCAGAGCCGCTGGGAGGCGGCGGCGGCCGATGTTGAATCGTTCGCGGCGCTGTGGCGCAGCGCGAACGAGAGCAAGCCGGACCCGGCACTCGCCGGTCCGGCTGCTGAGGTGGACGCCGCGCTGGACGCCGCGGCGGAAGCCTTGGCGGGCGGCGGCGGAGCGCCCGCCAAGGCGGCCCTGTCCACGCTCGCCCGCAGCGTGGACGCGTTCGTCACCGCCGCCGCAGGCGAAGGCGGCGGTGACACGGGCGCCGCCGGACGCGCAGCGGCGGCGAAGCTGCTGCCCGCGGCGGAGCGCACGCGGGATGCGGCGCGCAGCGCCGACTGGGCCGCGGCGGCGGAAGCCTACCGCGCCGTGGTGAACGGCTGGACGCCAGTGGAACGCGGCATCCGGGCGGACAATCCCGCCGTCTACGGCTTGCTGGAGACGAAGATGAGCCTGCTGCGCATTGCGCTGCAGGCAGAGCCGGTCCGTGGAGAGGCCGCGCAGGCGGAAGCGGAAGCGCTGGTGACGCTGCTGTCCGGCTACAGCGAAGGCAAGGCCGTCGATACCGGTGGCGCGCCAGCGGAGCCGGCTTCCATTGAAGGGCTGATCAGCTATCTGAAGCAAGCTTCCGCCTCTGCCCAGACCGGCGACAGCACAGCAGCCGCAGATATAATGGAACAGTTCATCGCTGCCTGGCCTTCGGCCGAAGGCCAGGTCCAGCTGGCCTCACCCAAGGTCTATGCCAGCGTCGAGAACAAGAGCACCGCCGTCACCGGTTATCTGCTCTCCAGTCCTCCGAAGCTGGACCAAGCGCTATCGCTTATGGACACAATGCTCTCTGAGCTGACGCCGCTGGCCGGGGAACAGACTTATACCGCATGGGATGCGGCACTCATTCTGCTGCGCGAGGGGCTGGAGGCGATTCTTGTACTCGCCGCCCTGCTTGCCTATCTGCGCCGTGAAGCAGTACCGGCGGCCCGCCGCTGGGTCTGGTCCGGCGCGGCAGCGGGTCTGGCTGCAAGTATCGGCCTCGCCGTATTGCTGACCTATTCCCTCTCCCAAGCCGCCTCCGGTGGCGCACGCGAGCTGATCGAAGGCATCACCGGCCTCGTCGCTGTGGTCATGATGCTCACCGTCGGCCGCTGGCTGCATGGGAAATCCAGCACGGCAGCCTGGAATAAATATGTGGACCGCCAGATGCAGGGCGCTCTGGCCAAAGGAAATCTATGGTACCTGTTCTTCATCGCTGCGCTGGCCATTTTGCGCGAAGGGGCCGAGACTACGATTTTCTACGCAGGAATGGCACCGGCCATTGATACCTCTCAACTGCTGCTCGGGATTGGCAGTGCCCTTGTGGTCCTGATTATCCTCGGCTATGCCATGATTGCACTGAGCGCCAGATTGCCGGTTGCCGCCTTCTTCCGCGCTGCTACAGTGCTGATCTACTATCTGGTGTTCCGCTTCCTCGGTGAGAGCCTTCACGCCTTGCAGATCGCCGGCAAGCTGCCCGCCCATAACGGGCACAGGCTGCCTTCCATCGGCTGGCTTGGCATGTATCCGACCTGGGAGACCACCATCCCGCAGCTGCTTGTCCTCGTCTTCATCCTCTGGGAGCTGCTGCGCAGCAGACGGACTGCAAATAGGACAAAGGCTGCAAACGGGATCACGAAGTAAACATTTTTACTATAAAGAGCTGCAATCTGTGCGTGTGCTCCTCAAACACGCAGATTGCAGCTTTTTGTATCTCCTTCCATATGAGTTAGCCGTATTCCCATCCGCCAATGCATTAAGCAAAGATGAATTAGTGGAAAAACGTCACTTACTAAAAGAGTAGGATCCTTTTTAAGGATGATAGATGGAAAAACAGCAGTTAATTTTTCCGCAATCAGCTTAAAATGGAATTTGAGCAAAATTAAACAGCAAAAATCCAATTATTTTCCACGACAAACTGAATTATGAGTTAACAAGTAACAAAAATCCAACTGTTTCCTCTTACAATAATCATTCCATCCTCCTCTCCTCATTCCTTTCACCCCCACTCCCCTACCACAAATCCACCACCTCCATCTCCTTAATTCAGCCCCAGATCAGCCTTAAACCAAACTGCCTATTGCAACCTTCCGCGATTTGTTTTATTCTGAATATGAAAATAATTTTCTTTAATAACGTATTAATTGTGTAAAATAATTTCATAATCGGTACATTAGGCAAAGCTAAGTATATCCATACTACATGTCCATTTCTGCATTTTCATTCTATACGTAGAGAAAGCTACATGAATCTGAATCTATAGAAAAGAAGGTGAACGCTTGTCTCCCATTCTGCATGCTCTGGAGCATGACAAGCCCAAGCTGTCGCAAATGGAACGCAAGCTGGCTGAGCGTATTCTGGCCTCGCCCGGGGAGATTGTCCATATGGGCATCACCGAGCTGGCGGAGGAATGCGGCATCAGCACAGCGACGATTACGCGGTTCTGCAAAGCGCTGCACTTCAAGGGGTATCCCGATTTCAAGCTCAAGCTGGCGGCTGAGCTGGCGCATAGCGATGGCTCGCCGGAGACCGGCAGCTCCTCTTATCAGGACATCGTGGCCGGCAATCCGCTGCAATTCATTGTAGAGGCCATGCAGGCCAACCACCTGGCCTCGATCCGGGATACCACCTCGCTGCTGGATCTGAGCCGGCTGCAGCAGGTTATTGATCTGCTGTGCCGGGCGCGGCGGGTTGATCTGTACGGGATGGCAACCTCATCCATCGTAGCCCAGGATTTCTATCAAAAGCTGATCCGCATCGGCGTGAACTGTACCGCTTTTGCCGATTCCCATATGCAGATTACTTCCGCTTCCTCACTCTCTTCCGGCGATGTAGCCTTCGCAGTCTCTTATTCAGGAGAGACCCCGGAGACGGTGGATGCCTTAACCTGTGCGGCCGCAAGCGGCGCAGCCACGGTGTCGTTAACCTCATACGGAAGCAGTACTCTCGCTACACTCGCTGATATTCCGCTGTTCTCCTCGTCTCTTGAGCAGGGCATGCGGCGCGGTGATATGGCCTCACGGATCGCACAGCTGCACATTATCGATATTCTGTTCACCGGCATGGTCAGTACCCGGTTTGGAGATTTCATCCCCAAGCTGGAGCAATCTTATCTGAACGTCCAACATTACCGTCATAAACGGGGAGGTCAAATCTAATGAACATTTTGAAATTTCAGCATGAAGAAGATTTCGCAGCCACAGGAGCTAACCTGATCGCCAGTCTGCTGCAGAGCAATCCCAGAGCCGTTCTGGGGCTGGCTACCGGAAGCTCCCCTGTCGGGGTATACGAGAAGCTGGTGGAGATGCACCGCAAGGGCAATGTCAGCTTCGCCAAGGCATCATCCTACAACCTGGACGAATATGTCGGACTGCCTGTGGATCATCCGCAGAGCTACCGGAGCTTCATGAATGAGCATCTGTTCAATCACATTGATATCGACCTGGCACGCACCCATGTGCCTAACGGAAATGCTCCGGACCTTGCGGCCGAATGCCGTGCGTATGACAAGCTGCTGGAGGATAACGGTCCGGTGGATCTGCAGATCCTCGGCATCGGCAGCAATGGCCATATCGGCTTCAACGAGCCGGATGCCAGCCTGAGCAGCGGAACACATGTGGTCGATCTGCTGGAAGAGACCCTGGAAGCCAATGCCCGCTTCTTCGAGCGTGTAGAGGATGTGCCGCGTCAGGCGGTAACAATGGGCATCGGCGGAATTCTTAAGGCGAAGCAGATTGTACTGCTGGTCCGCGGGGAAGAGAAGGCGGAAGCAGTTAAAAATGCGCTGGAGGGCCCAATCACTACCCAGTGTCCCGCCTCGCTGCTGCAGAGCCATCCAAATGTGGTCGTCCTGCTGGATGAAGGAGCTGCGAAATGGCTGAAATAAACGGTGCGCACGGAGAATTGTTGTACGGCAAGGTGCTGACTCCTGACGGAATCACCGAGCAGGGTGTAATTGCCGTAGCGGATGGCTTGATTCAATATGCCGGAGATGCCTCCTGGCTGCCCGCAGCCTATGAGAGCTGGCAGACAGTCACCCGGGAGCCGCAAGGTCTGCTGATCCCCGGATTCGTCGATGTGCATGTGCACGGCGGAGCCGGACATGACTTCATGTACAGCGATGCAGATGCGCTTGACGATATCACACGGTTCCATGCCTCACACGGGACGACCTCTATGCTTGCTACAACCATGACGGCTGCCAAGGCAGACATCGATCAGGTGTTAGCTGAGGTGGATGCTTATCGTTCCCGTGAGGGCGGCATGCCTTATGCAAGGCTGGCAGGTGTACATCTGGAGGGACCGTTCATCAGCGTGAGATGGCCAGGAGCGCAGAATCCTGAGCACATTGTTCCGGCTAATATAGAATGGCTGGAGGAATGGGAGGACAAGTATCCGGGAATGATCCGTCAGGTCACCCTGGCTCCTGAGCGTGAAGCTGCCCTGGAAGCTATCCAGTGGCTGCGCAAGCATGGCATTACGGCTGCGCTCGGCCACACAGATGCCACATTCGAGCAGGTGATTACCGCTGCAGATGCCGGGCTGAACCATGCGGTGCACATGTTCAATGCCATGACACCGCTGCATCACCGCAAGCCGGGAACAGCCGGTGCCGTCCTGTTCGATCCCCGGATCAGAGCCGAGGTGATTGCCGACGGCATCCATGTTCATCCGGCAGCCATCAGCCTCATTACCCGGCTCAAAAACAATCATAATCTGCTGCTGATCACAGATGCCATGTCAGCAACCGGACTTAGCGACGGAGAATATGCCATCGGTGATCTGCCTGTGATCGTCAAGGACGGCATAGCCACGCTGAAGGAGCACCCCGAAGCGCTGGCCGGCAGCACACTGACGATGATTAGCGGGTTCCGTTATCTAATTCAGGAGGTTGGTCTCAGCCTGCTGGAAGCCTCACAGGCTGCCAGCCTAAATCCGGCGCTGTCGCTCGGCATGCAGCGGTCTATCGGAACGCTTGAGGCAGGGAAGCGCGGCGATATTCTGCAGCTGGATCAAGACCTGAACCTGCGCGGTGTATGGATCGGCGGACGCAAGCTGGAGGCCTGATCCGGATAAGACACAGCTTCGTATTCGTATTCGTATTCGTATTCGTATAAACACAACAATGCAGCCCTCTTCCCCGGCTTTCCGGGTGAGAGGGCTGCATTGTTTGCGTCTGTCGTCATTCACTTTTGCCCTGCTGTGCCGTCATTTGAATAAGCCTCATATCCCTTTGGAATACTATCTTCATTCAAGGCACTATGCTGTAGCGCCTGCTTACTGTCCGCTGCGCGCAGGGAAAATCCGTTCCGCCATGATGCGGAATTCATTCGCGAAGCCTCTGAGCGGATGTCCGGCACGGAATTCCCGGGCATAATAATCGGCCCGTTCCACGAAATCCGGGTTCGCCGAGACATAGACATTGCTGACGTATGTGTTGCCTTTTTTAACCTCTGCGGCGATTTTGTTCTTGATCTCCCCGGGAAGCGTGTCTTTATCCTCCCCCATACTGCTTCTGGACATCAGCCCGTTATTGCCGTTCCCCGGATAATCTTCGGGAGCTGCCATACCTGTACCGCCAATGGTTCCAGTGCCTGTCAGACTTCCCGGAATGCCGGCCATGGAGCCGCCTGTTCCCGTCATTCCCGGCACCCCCGCAGCAGTTCCTCTTCCGGTAGCTTTCTCGCGGGTGGTACTCCGGGTGTGGACCTTGCCCGAAGCATCCTCCAGCATTACAGCGACATAAGCGCTTCTGCCAACCATAATAACGTTAGCCGAACGGACTTCCCGCATCGCCGCAACACGGTCAGCCAATTCCTTGCTCATCTCCATACTGCCGAAGTCATCGTCACGGTTCATGTCCCGTGCGGAGTTCACGTGGATTCGCCCGTCTGTCCCCCGTACACTTTTCGTCTGCATATTTCCGCTATCTGCCGAATGGCCGGCACCGCAGCCGGTCATACTGATGGTGCCGAGCAGCAAGGCTGCAGACACGGACAAGCCTAATTTCGATCGCAACATTCCTTCATCCCCCATCACAGAATAATATAGTGTAGTGTGACAACCCTTAGCATGGCTCCTCCTCTGCCCGGTTATCCAGAAAGGATTTGGCAGAGCTGCCTCCACAGTCACATGTAAGAGAACTCCGGCGTATCTTATATAACAGCAGACTGTGTTTCTCCGCGAGAGTCCAGATCAGGAGGGGTAAGCTTGAGAATTCTATTTACGTTTTATGTACCGAGCGGCGGGGTTGAGACCCTGAACAGACTGCGGTGTGAGAGCCTTCAGAAGAACGGCATCGAATGCCATGTGCTCTATCTCATGCCGGGGTCCGGCACCCACAATAGTGTAAGCTTCCCGGTATTTGTCACGAACCAGGATGAAGAGATCAGAACGGTACTGAATACCCATCATTATGACGCCATTATCGTAACCTCCGATTATCTGCTGCTTGAACGCCTGCGCCGGCTGGGGTATGGCGGCATCCTGATCTACGAGTCCCAGGGTCTGGGAACACGAAGCGAAGCACGTAACGTGATTATAGAGTCCGTGCCTTATCTCCAAGCCTTCTGCAATGCCGTGCTGATTCCCCCCACCGATCATTTACTGGAGCTGTTTATCGAGATCTGCCCCTGGCTACAGCGCTATGTTATTCCGAACCTCGTGGATGTACAAGGATTCCGCTATATCCCAGCCGAAGCGCCCGTTGATCCTGTTATCGCCTGGGTAGGGCGGCTGGAGCCCAACAAAAACTGGAGCGAGTATCTGAAGATTGCCTATCATATCCGCAAACAGAGGCCTAACCTTCATCTCTGGATGTTCCATGATCCGAGCTTGGCCTCAGATGACCAGAAGGCGGCATTCAATGAAGAGCTGCATGCCCTTGGCCTGAATGACCGGCTGAATGTGTTCACAAACATGCCTAACCAGATGATGCCTGTCTATTATTCATCGATTGCCGCTTCAGGAGGCTTCCTGCTGTCCAGCTCAGTCACAGAAGGCTTCGGATATGCTGTAGCTGAGGCTGTCTGCTGCTCCTGTCCGGTACTCAGCACGGATTCCGACGGGGTAAGATCCTTCATCACCCATAATATTACCGGCAAATTCTATCCGCTTGGCAATGTGGAGGCTGCCGTGAACGAAGGACTTGAGCTGATGAATAACACTGCGCTGCGTGAAGCCATCTGCTATCAGGGCCGTCAGCATATGGTTACGCATTTCGGATTCGATCAATACGCACATTCCTTCCGCGAGATGATGAACTCCTTCTCTATCTTCTAACTATTGCAAGCAAGCTTCATATATCCTATCTGCAGGCCAAAAAAAACCTTCAATCCCCAGCGCCAGCCGGGGGTTGAAGGTTTCTCTGTGTTTGGCGTTCTGCCTGGAGGCATCACACGCCTTGTCTGGACACCATCTCGAACAACTCGGCCTGGAAAATCTGCACGCTTCTCTCCCAGGTAAACTGCAGTGAATCCTGCTCTCCCCTGGCGGCCAGACGCTGTCGAAGCTCTCGGTCCTCTATCAGCGTCACTATATCCGCAGCAAGACGGTTCTCATGACGGTATGACATCAGACAGTTCTGCCCGTGTGCGCAGTATTCAAGATTCCCCCCCGAATATACGGTAACCAGTGCAGCACCGCAGCGCATCGCCTCCAGCCCCGGCAACGAACCGGCATCATTAGTACTTGCGCTGACAAAAATATCTGTCTCATTGTAATGAAAAGCCAGCTCGTTGTCATTGCCGGGTGTCCGAAGCTGATAACGCCCGGTGTTAAGCAAGGCCTGCAGACTATCAGATGCGGCATATTCAGCAGGGGGAGTCATGATATATATCTCCACCTCTGGATGAAGCCGCTTGACCATATCGAGCTGCTGAATCAGGTATTCCTGTTCCCGGTGGCCGGAGAATCCGCCCTCCGGACGCCGCATGATGGCTGAGACGATCAGCGGCCAGTCTGCGTTGTCGCGTAAATGCGTATTCTTGAAATCCGGAGCAACGCCGACCGGAACAATTCTGCCCTTAATGCCGTGATTGATCCGTATGACCTCCTGCTGCCAGCGGGACAGCAGAAGCAGGTTGCGGGTAATGCTGTAGGAAGCGAACGACTGGTTATTATCCGGCAAGAAATTCGGCTCATAGCATAAGGCCAGCCGGATATGCAGCCCTTTGCCCTGCCGGCTGGCCCGCTCGGCAACCGGAACGGTTGTATAATAATTGGAGATAATTACATCCCCATAGGGAAAATCATCTTCGGTAAGCACCGGAGCGGGCGCAGTGATAATCGGACATTTCATCTCATATTCAACAAAGCCATGGCTGGGCAAAAGAACAACGACCTCATGGCCAATTTCAGCCAGACGGTTAGCCAGCTCAGTTATCATCCGCTGCGCGCCGCCTCTGGATAATGTCAGAACCGGGAAGGTCAGTCTCAATTCCTTGTCTCCTTTCTCAGCAGCTGCGTCAAATTGCCCCTGTGCATGAACTGCACCCTTGCAATCTCCCGGTTCTGCGCCTCGCTGTGCAGGACCGAGCCCATCTCATTATGCACACGGTAATCCAGCAGCGGCTCTTCTATATAAGACCACTCATAATGCGGAAGAATCCGCAGCCACATATCATAATCCTGTGTATACAGGAGGCTCTCATTAAATGCTCCCACCCTGGAGAGGATCTCCATATCAAACAGCACCGTGCTGCCGTTAACTGGACAGCTGGACATCATAGTCTGAATGAGGGCCGGCCTGCTGCAGGCCGGCATCCGAACGATGTCGTGAAACCGTTGTCCGTGCTCATTAATATAGTAGTAAGCCGTATGATTGAAGGAGGTTCCCGAGCTGCGGATGACTTCTATTTGCCGTCTGATTTTATCGGGATGGAACAGATCGTCCGCGCTTAACCAGGCAAAATAAGCTCCGTTTGCCACCTCAATTCCCCTATTGAGCGCCGAGCCGGTTCCTCCGTTGGTCTTGCGGACATACACGATCCGGCTCTTATAGGCTTCAAGCTTCTCCGTATGGAGTGTGGAACCGTCATCCACCACGATCAGCTCGATATCCGCGTAGCTCTGGGCCAGCACGCTCTCAACCGCCAGATGCACGTAGGGACAATTATAGAACGGAATCACCACCGAGACCTTGGTCTTCTGATTCATGCCCCGGCCTCCTCCCTGAGTTCATTTATACTGTCTTGCAGGCGAGCAGGGCGTCCAGCGGCGCGTGATTCTCACCGAAGGCTTCCCGGAATGAAGGATTCTCCGCATGGTGAAATCCCTTCAGTACGGTTACAGCGTAGCCCAGCTTCAGGAAGTCCTCAGGCTCCCAGCCGCTCCAGTGCTTCTGGTAATACTCCCCATGCAGATTGAAATGGTCCTTCCCCTCCTGCGGGAAGAAGCCCCGTGGTGTAAATACGATGACACGGTTCGCAGCGATAAGCTCCGCCTTACGCAGCAGCTCTATGCCTTCACTCATCGAAAAATGCTCCAGAGAATCGATCAGAGTGACCGCAGAGAAGGTTCCCGGCAGGAACAGCTTATCGATATGGCCGGCATCGGCATGAACCGGAATGATATGAGGGGACTTGTATTTGCGGTGCAGCAGATAAGGCCTGTGGATATCCAGCCCCAGCACTACAGCGGCCTCATACCGCTCCAGCAGCGTACCGGTACCGCTGCCGATATCCAGAATACTCTCGGAGAATTTCAGCTGCTCCAGCAGGACCGGCAGGAAGTCTTTCACTTCAATTTCCCGGTACATATGCTCTCCCTCCTAAGCGTTAGTTGCTTGGTCTTGGGCTGTGCTGCAGTGCCGGCTATGCGCGCTCCGGCAGCTAGCCGCCCATGGAAGCAATCAGGGCGCTTAAGGGAGCGTGATAACGGGCACTGGTTGCTGCAGCCTCGGCCATAATGACATCGTAGTGTCTGAGCGTGCCCATTCCCTCATGCCGGCGGTAAGCCGTTAAGGACTGGTTCAGCATCACCGGTGCATAACCGTTCAGAATCGCCCGGTACCACAGATCATAATCATGGGTATACGGCAGTGCTTCATCGAACATTCCGATGGCTCCGAAGATCTCCCGCTTGAACATCACCGTACAGCCGTTGATAGGATTGCCGTACAGGAAGCAGCGCAGATATTCAAGCTGATTCGGGAATACGGCCGCAGCATTCAGCTCCATAGCCTGCGAGTTTCCGTTAATGTAATTGAAGTTGGTGTACGAGATCAGCAAACGGTTCTGTTCCATGAACAGAACCTGATTATTGATCTTGTCACGATAGAACATATCATCCGAGCTGAGCCAGACTACATAATCTCCCGTGGCATGCGCAATACCGTGGTTAAGTGCCGAAGCGGTGCCGCCGTTGGCCTTGCCCAGATAGTGAATGTAGGGCAGATAAGGAGTAATCCGCTCTGCATGCAGAGTTGAACCGTCATCCACTACGATAATCTCATAAGGCTGCCAGGATTGGCTTATGGCGCTCTGCAGCGCCTGCTCAATATAAGGGCAATTGTAAAAAGGAATAACTACGGATACTCTGGGCTTCATAACAACCTTCCTTCCTTACCGGCCCTTGTATAGCCGATAATATCCGCCAGCGAACGGTCCAGCGCAATCTCCGGCATCCAGCCGGAAATAACAGCATAGGCCCCCGATTCTTCAGGCGGTACCTTACTATCAGCAGATTCAAATGGAGGCTTCGCGGGAACGGCAGGTGTCGGGGAAGGATTGCCCCGACTGTGCTCCTCCTGCGGGCCCCAGTCCATCGCAACCGGAGCTGCCGCATGGGCCAGCAGCTTCGCCGCAACCTCCCCCAGCTCCCGTTCTGTCCCAGAGTCAATGCGGTAGATCCTTCCTGTCTCGCCCGAATCCAGAATGAAGCCATAGGCCCTGACCGCATCACGCACATCCAGAAAGTCACGCAGCGCATGGCGCGAGGAGAGCCGAAACGCAGCAGGTGCAGCCGATCCGGTTATAGCGGCTGCCTCACTGCGCACAATATGCTGTGCCAGCAGGGAACAGAAGCCGGTGGACGGACCCGGACCAATCAGGTTCGAGGGCTCCGCCATCAGCACCGGCTGAGCAAACAGCGTTGCCCAGGCCAGCGATACCAGCTCCTCCAGCGTCTTGCTAAGGCTATAGGGATGGGGCGGGTCTGCCGCACCCGGTCTATACTTAAGCCGGGAGCCGGCCACCAGAATACGGCTGGCCGGCTGGACACGCAGCGCCTCAAGCAAATATAGAGTAGCCATTACATTGGTCTCCATGTAGAGCAGCGGGTCCCTCCAGGACTCCGGGACCGAATTCTTGCCTGCCAGGTGCAGCACCTGATCCGGCTTCACCGCTCCAATCATTGCCGCCACAGCCCTGCGGTCCCCCAGGTCACAGACATACTGCTGAACGCCGTCCGGGAACAACTCCGCAGCTGGCTTGCGTCGGACTACAGCAGTCACCTCCGCTCCTCCGGCGGCAAAGTAGGCCACGGCATGCCTGCCGGTAAAGCCGGAAGCTCCGGTAATAAGGAGACGCCGCCCGCTCATGTCAGCAGCTCTGAGCTGCGCATAAAGTCGGCAAGCTCGCTAAGCATCCGGGGATAGGAAGGCAGCTCAATCGTGACATCGCTTCTCGTGCTGATCAGCGTCCGGTCCTGAACCGGCGTCTGCTGCGGGATGATCTCAACATCCTCTTTATGAAATGCGGTCTGCATCATCTGCAGCAGCTGATATTTGCTTACGGGCTGCGGGTGGGCCAGATGAATCAGCCCGGAGAGATCCGAGTCCAGCAGGGAATCGATGGCTTTGGCCAGCTCCAGGGTGGTGACTCCATTCCACATCACGCATTCATATCCGGTTACCCGGCCTTTCTGGGCCAGAAACCATTCCATGAGGCCGATTCCGCCGGAGCGGATCTCGGGCCCGATAATGGAGGTACGGATCGTGAGATGTCCGGGATCGCGCACTTCTCCAAGACTCTTGGTGAGGGCGTAGACCGAGGTTCCATCCGCGGCATCCTCCTCCGTATATCCGCCGCGTGTTCCTTCGAACACGCAGTCGGAGCTGATATGGATGAGCCGGGCATGGATCTGGTCCGCTGCCCGCCGCAGGCGGTGGGGCAGAAATCCGTTGACATGATACGCGCCGATCCGGTCCCGTTCGGCGAATTGATTGAGTACCCCCATCGCATTAATAATGCAATGGGGGGAGACGATTTCAACCAGCTTCTCTACACCGGCGATGTCGTCGGCGTCTACATACAACCCTCCAAGATCCTTCTTATCCCGGGTTGTATGGAAGATGTGGTGCTTGCCCTGGCGGCGAAAATACTCCGCCAGCATATGACCTGCCATACCATTTCCGCCGAGAATCAGGAGCTTCACTGGAGGAACCCTCCCCGGATCAGGATATCTTTGATTTCAGCCTGCTCCATCAGATGATTCTCCGAGCTGAAGCTGCTGAAGGATACATGGGGGAAATGACGGTAATGCTCCTTCAGCTCCGGCATATCGAGTGTGGGCAGAATAACCAGGTACTGCTCATCGTAGACCACCGTAGTCAGGCTCTCAAAATCGCTCATCAGGATCTCATGGATTTTCTCACCCGGGCGGATGCCGGTCTCGATCATACTGACATCCGTCCGGCCGGAAGCTTCAATCAGCACATCGGCCAAATCCACGATCCGGCAGGTCGGCATGGTCATGACAAAGATCTCTCCGCCGATACTGACATCGGAAGCCTTGAACAGCAGGGTAATGGCATCGCGCAGGGTGAAAAAAAACCGGGTCATGTTCATATCCGTAATCTTTACCTGTCCCTTGTCCTTGATCTGCTTCATGAACAGATGGACCACGCTGCCGTTCGTACCCAGCACATTGCCTCCGCGCACCGTAACAAATTTGGTGCCTGAGCCGATCAGATTGGCATAGACGAACAGCTTCTCACCGATGGCCTTGGTCATACCGTAGAAGTTCGACGGATTGGCCGCCTTGTCGGTAGAAATGTAGATCGCCTTCTCCACATTGTTGGCAATCGCGGCTTCGATGACATTTTGTGTGCCGACCACATTCGTCTTGAGCGCCTCGTACGGCTGGTCCTCGCAGACGGGTACATGCTTGAGCGCGGCCAGATGGAAGACATAATCCACACCGCGGCAGGCAGCCACCAGCGCATCCTTGTCACGGATATCGCCGATGATGAAGCTGAGATGCTTATCTTCAAATTCACGGCTCATGGCTACCTGTGCAGACTCACTGCGGGAGAATACGATGATTTCTTTGGGATGCTGCGGCAGCAGCTGCCGGATCAGCTCATGCCCCCAGGAACCGGTACCGCCTGTAACCAGAATCCGTTTATTATTGAACATGCAGGTTCCCTCCAAGCAGAAATTTAACTACCTTTACCGAGACACCTTGGGCAAGATACCCTTCCGGCGCCTCCCAATCGGGCTTAAGCGACGTCATCAGCACGGTGCAGCGCAGAATGCTGTTCTGTTCTACCCCGGACACTACATTACTTCCGCAATCGATAGTTTCCGGGCGTTCTGTCGTCCGGCGTATGGTCACCGTAGGCACTCCCATCAGGCAACATTCTTCTTGAACGGTGCCGCTGTCGGTAATGGCGCACAGGGCATAGCGTTCCAGATGAACAAAGTCAAAAAATCCGAAGGGTTCGTGAAACTCCACCAGCGGGTTCATACTCAGCGGGAACTGCTCCGTAAGCTTGGAGCGTGTACGGGGATGGATGCTGCAGATCAGGCGGAGTCCCAAATGCTCAGCCACCAGGTTCAGCCCGGACATAATCTGGAGCAGCGACTCCGGATCATCGACATTCTCGGCCCGGTGGGCTGTTACCAGCAGATACCGGCCGGCTTCAAGCTTCAGCCGGGACAGGATGTCACTGGCCGCGATCTGCTCTTCGTAATGCGTAATCACCTCATGGATGGGGTTGCCGGTTAACACGATACGCTGGCTGGGGAACCCTTCGCTGAGCAGATGTCTCTTACTCTGCTGGGTATAGGGCATATTTATGGTGGAGACGGCATCTATGACACGGCGGTTTTTCTCCTCCGGCACTTTCAGATCGTAACAGCGGTTGCCTGCTTCCATATGCACCACCGGGATGCCCATCCGCTCGGCCAGAATGGCACATAGCGCACTGTTGGTATCCCCCAGCAGCAGCACGCGGTCCGGC
Source organism: Paenibacillus sp. FSL R7-0128 (assembly GCF_038002245.1). NCBI lineage: Bacteria > Bacillati > Bacillota > Bacilli > Caryophanales > Paenibacillaceae > Paenibacillus > Paenibacillus sp. FSL R7-0128. The sequence goes on from NZ_JBBOCD010000001.1 coordinate 6,203,380, forward strand.
TGCTCTTGAAGCAGAATGCTCTCCAGACTGCCGAACATGGCGGCCAGCTGACCCCCGAGTCCGGCCTGCTTATCCTGCAGCACGTAGTCCGGTGCGCGGAGTCCCAGCTCAGCGAAGAATACCCCGCTGAGGCTGGCCGTGAAATTCTGTCCCGTATGCACCAGCACATGCCGCTCCGCATACCGGTCCAGCAGCGGAATGATAACGCTAAGGCGGATGATCTCGGGCCGCGTGCCCAAAATCGTCATGATCTTCATGGGTTCACTCCCCTTTGATTATGGCCTGCCCTTAGGAACCGGGCAGGCTGCTCAGGATGCCTTACGCCGCCGCTTGCTCCGGCGGCTTCCGGCCTGGCCCGCGCGGCGCTTCTTGCCGCCGCTGGCCCGACGGCGCGCGGAGCCTGCCGCGCGCTTCTTGCGGCGCGGGCGCGTTCCCGCCGCGCCGCTCCGGGACTTGGCGCGGCGCAGCCTGCCGCGCCGCAGCTTCGCGGCCCGCAGCCGTGCGGCGCGGCGCCCGGTCTTACCCCGCGGCCGCTCTGCCGCGGGGGCGCTCTTCCCGCCCGCCGGCGCAGCTGCGGGCGGGGCTTCCGGGCCGCCGATGAGCTGCGGCGGCTGGAGGCAGTAGCGGAGATGCCACCTCTCCGCTAAGCCTTGCAGCCGGACGCGGTAAGCCGCCGGGCCGTAGACGGCCTCGATGCGCTCCCGCGCCTGCCGGCCAATGCCGGCCGCCATCGCCTGGTCGGCCAGCAGCGCGTTCACCCGCCCGGCCAGCGCATCCATGTCTCCCGCAGGCACTAGCAGCTCGCCGCAGCCTGCGGCGTCCAGAATCTCCCGCAGGCCGCCGGAATCATAAGCGACAACCGGCTTGCTGAAGGCATAGCCCTCCAGGGCGGTCATGCCGAAGCCTTCCCGGATCAGGCTGGGGACAACAAGCAGATCCATCGCGCAGTAAGCGGCCGGCAGACATTCTTCGTACCCGACAAACCGGAAGCGTGAGGTCAGACCCTCCAGCTTCACCTTGCGGACACAGCGCTCATAGTAGCTTTTATCCCCGGGAGTCCCCACTACGAGGTAGCGGGCAGCCGGATGCTGCTCATGCACCAGAACCGCCATCTTGACGAAATGCTCCAGTCCCTTCTCCTTATTAATGAAGGAAGAGACATAGCCAATCAGCGGGTCCCCCGGGGCGATCTTCAGCTCACTCCGCCGTTCCCCGCGCAGCTTGCTCCAGGCCTCGAACATCAAATCCGCGTCACTCCATGACGGAGGAAGCTGGGTCACCTTGCTATCGCGGATCTCCTCGGGGAAGCACGATGCCGCTGTCTGTGAAATCGCCAGAATCTCATCGCTGTTGTTGTGGATCAGCTCTACGCTGATCGGGGTGAACTCGTTGTCTGTAATGGTCTCCGAGATCTTCCAGATCACCGGTATGCCCAGTGTCTTCGCCGCGATGGGCGGCAGGGCATGCACACAGGTGCTGGTGATCACGAAGGACGGACGGAGCTCCGCAAGCCAGTGAGTCAGCTCATGATATTCCCGGCCCTCCTGCAGCTTGCGGATATCTGCCGGAAGACCGGCATAGGGAGTGTATACTCCATAGACCAGCGGAATAGACATCAGCCGGACTTGAAGGCCGTAGCTCCGGGCCAGCTGTGTCAGCTTCCCGTCCTGCGGGGCTACGAGGATACAATTGAAGTAAGGAGACAGCTCCCGGCTGAAGAATAACAGCAGCTTCTCCGCACCCGTAATACTGCGCGTGTTGGAGACATGGGAAAAGAGGACGATCGTCGCTTTGTCGGCCATGGTGTCTCGGCGCTCCCCTGCGAAGGGCTGTGGAGCAGCCATTCACCTCCTAAATTTTGAATGCACACAATCTGTTATCACTCAGCAGTGCTCCTGCTTGGGACGGGTATATTAGCTGACAGGCTAACATCTCTGCCCGGTACTCCAGTATATTGAGGAGGCACAGATGCCGGCACGACACCTGTCCCCTGTGATACGCACATTTTGCTGACAGCCTGTTCTACGATTGCCCTGCTGGCTTACCCGTAAATAACCCTAAGCAGCTGGCTCAGACGTCTGGTATACGTATGATCCCTCAGTGTCCGTTCGAAGGCGCGGAGGGACATCTCCCGGCGCTCTTCCTCGTGCGTCAGATAGTACTGGATTTTGTCCATCAGCTCGCGGGGGCCGGAGAAGGTGTCGATCTCTTCGCCCACCTTGTAGAAGGAGCCGAGATCATCACGGGCATCGCAGAGCTGCAGCGTGCCGCTGGCAGCAATCTCGAACGTGCGCGGATTCGGCGATACAGCCGGAATATACAGCGTGTTATTGTTGACGGCATCGTCGATATGCGAGCGGTGAAGGTTGATCACAATCTTCGAGCCGCTGTAGGCTACAGCCGTCTCCTGGGGGGACATCCATTTGCCGATCTCAATCCGGTCGCCATAGAGCGGTGCTTCCGGCAACCGGTCCCACCAGATTCCGTTAATGACCGTGTTATAGCTCATCAGCTCCGGCATAATATCGCGGAAGAAATTAATCCGGTTCCAGTAGGCAGACCCGATGAAGCTGACATCCCGGCTGACCGGCGAGCGTCCGGTAGTCGGACGGTAATGCTCACGGTGTGCGGCAAAGGGCAGATAGTGGACCTCCGTGCAGCCAAGGCCGCGGTAGATCTCTACGCAATTACGCTCCAGTGTGAATACATAGTCATAGTGAGGCACAATCTTCATTGTGAAATCGGTGTAATACGGATCATCGGTCAGCCAGATCGCGGTCTTGATGCCCTGACCGCGCAGAATAGCCACCTGCTCCAGGGGCAAATCCAGGCCATCCAGCACAAGCACGAGGTCGGGACGCTGGGCAGAAGCCAGCTCTACCAGATTCTGGCGCACATCGGTAATCGTCACGTGAGTGGTCAGTCTTTGCAGCGCGAAGAGCACAGCATCATCAATCGGAGAGTACGGATACCCTTTGCCCGAGGCCACGTACATCACATGTATATTCCTTACCGGCTGCGGCTCCTCCGGGCGTCCGTCCAGAACAGCCAGACGTCCCCGCAGATATCCTTCGTCATAGCCTCCCTTGAAGCCGGTCAGACGTCCCCGCAGCTTCTCTTCCTCCGCAGGGGTTCTCGGCAACGGCGGGGCAGGCATAATAAATTCGTTGTTCATGAGTATTCGCTCCTTTTGATCCATAATGAAATTCACCCTCTTGAAGTAAGAACACCCAGTAAATGAGGCAGACGCGAAGTAAAGGTATGCCGGCGCAGCGTGGTCTGCAGTCCCCGCAGCGCATACTGCCGGCGCTCCTTGTCGTGCTTCAGGTAATAATCAATTTTGCGCTTCAGCTCATCGGCAGAAGCGAAGGTCTCCAGATCCCGGCCCGGCTTGTAGTGGATATCCAGATCCTGCCGGATATCGGTCAGCTGCATCGTCCCGCAGGCGCTGATCTCATAGGTCCGGGGATTAATGGAGAGGGACGGAAGCTGGAACGTATTCCGGTTGTCCATCCCTCCCTCCCAGGGCCGGTGGATATTAATGACCAGCTTCGCGCCGCTGTAATAATTGGCGGTCTCCTCCGGCGGGATGAAGCCCTCTCTGATGTACGGAGACAGCTCCTCGAAGTGGGCCAGCCGCTCCCAGAATCCGCCGGCGATGAGCACCTTCTTTCCCCGCAGGAAGGGGACCAGTTCATCGAACAGCTCCGTACGGTTGCGGAAGGCATTGCCGATGAACACGACATCATAGTGATATTGCGGTCCGGTGTGGCGCGGGTAGAACATCTGGGGGTTGACGCACAGCGGAAGGTAATGCACAGACGCCGTCCCCAGCGAACGGTAGAATTCCACACAGCCCAGCTCATGCGTGAACACATAATCGTAATGCCGGCAGATGACGGATGTGTCCTCGGTGAAATAAGGATCATCCACAAACCAGATCGCCGCCGGGATACCCAGCTGTCTTATTGCCGTAATTTGTTCCAGATGATTCTCCGGAAAAACATGCAGCCCGTTCATCACCAGCACCGCCTCAGGCATTTCGCGCGATGCCACCTCCAGCATAGTTTCCGGAGGACAGATAATCAGCTCGCTTACCAGCAGCCGCAGCGCTTCTGCGACTCCCGCATCGATGGCCTGAAACCCCTGGGGAACATACATCAGTTTTAACGGCTGACATTCCCCCACTTCAAGGGTATTCAGGCGCTTCACGGCTTCGCACAGGCCGAGATGGTACCCTTGCAGATAGCCATCCCGGTAATCCTGTGGAAGCCCGCCTCTCTTTTTTGTTTTCACGGCCTTCACCCTGCCCCGTTATATTCTCAAGACAGTAGTACTATATGCGGAGTCAGCATCCGCCTCATGGACATCTGTCTGTATCACACCGAAATTGGCATATGCCCCCGGTCTTTCGCCCGCTTGGCCCGAACATCTACAGAATCCGTCCACTCTTGTCCATGCAGAGGCAGGGTCTGCACTTCGAAGCCTACTCAAGTCCTTTGCGGGTAAGACGGGAATCATCTACAATTAGAGGCATCACCTTTCACAAGAAAAACTTACTGAGGAGGCACTAAGATATGAGTTCCATCTATGGCCCTATGCTGTATCTGCGCCATGTCGAGCTGCTGCGCGATGCAGTCCCTTCCTTTGGAAGCTATCCTTTTAATCTGCCGGTGGTACGCACCCTGGACCGGCTTGCTTTTCAGAAGCAGGTCACTTTTCTGGTAGGAGAGAACGGTAGCGGGAAGTCTACCTTGTTAGAGGGCATTGCTGCTGCCTGGGGGTTCAATCCGGAAGGGGGGACGCTGAATTTCTCGTTTAATACCCGCGCCTCGCATTCCAGTCTCTACGAATATTTGCGGATTGCCAAAGGGGTGAAGCGGCCGAAGGACGGCTTTTTCCTGCGTGCGGAGAGCTACTACAATGTGGCTACTTACATCGATGAGCTGGATGAGGACCCCGAGGCGGGAAGACCCATTAAATCCTCCTATGGAGGGAGCTCGCTGCATGAGCAGTCGCATGGAGAATCCTTCTTCTCCACGTTCGTTCACCGCTTTGGCGGACAGGGCATCTATATTCTGGACGAGCCCGAAGCCGCTTTGTCTCCCCTGCGGCAGATGTCACTGCTGGCGCGGATGCATGAGCTGGCTGCGCAGAATTCCCAGTTCATCATCGCCACCCACTCCCCCATTCTGATGTCCTATCCGGGTGCAGAGATTCTTCTGCTGAAGGGAGAGAGTATCACGCCTGTTGCGCTGGAAGACACGGATCATTACACAGTCACCCGCGCCTTCATGACGAACCGGGAGAAGATGCTCCGCGAGCTGCTGGGCGATGAGCCTGATCCCTTATAAGCAGAAACGGCTCGGCCGTCCTGTTAAGAACGGCATTCGTTTCAGCGAGAACGTTAGGATTGAAACATATAAACGCTTAAATTTTAAAAAAAGACACTCCGCGGCGTTAACCGTCAAAGTGTCTCTTGTATTTGCATAGCTGCTCTGTATTTCTCTAATAAAGCTGATCATCCTTCTCCGTATTACAATCACTGTATTCATTCAGGAGCGCATCCAGCTTCACCGATTGGCGGAGTACCCGGACATCCTGCATCCCGTACTCCAAGGCCAGTTTGTTCAGTTCCTGTCTTGCCTGTTCAATCTTGTCCTTGTATTCGTCATTCCCCATAGCGGCCCCCTTGTAGGATGAGGCTGTATCAAGCCATTTCCACTCTTTTACTAAAGTTCCAAACACATTGTATTCTATAATCCGCTAGGGGTCAATTAAGGGTTTGACATGACAGGTTATTTCAGCAGCCTCGTCAGCTTATGCAGCGTCCAGCCCAGCATCGCTACCGCCATCATATCGAAGCAGACATTGAACAGGAACAGATGCTTGCCGATATCCGCGCGCCCGTCACCGAGGATCGGAACCAGGAACGAGAACAGCCCGATCAGTCCCAGCAGCATCATCAATTCTCCGGCAATCCGCCCTGCCGCCTCCCGCGTACGGAAGTATTGATAGAACACTCCGGCGTAATACACTAGATAGAAAATAACCAGGAACCCGAGGGAATGGGGCAGATGCTTGTTCTTGAGCTCGCTCCACCCGCTGTACATTCCTGCTACCGCGCCCGCAGGCTTGCCTTCGCTTTTCTCATAGCTTCCGAGATAGTAGGGACGGATGGACATGCTGTTAGCAGCCGCATACTTCATATTCTCTATTAACCGGCTGGGATGCTTCATATAAAAGAAAAGCACATCCTTATGCGATACACGGTCATAGAAATCCGGCCCCAGCGATGGATCATCCTGCTTGATCGCCGTATCCCCCTGGAAATAATTCGTCCCCGCCAGTACCTCGAGGCGCTCCGGCAGCCCCAGGTCGCGCAGATCGCCGCGCACATCCGGAGATTCGTTCAGTATGCCGAAGAACACCGTCTGATACAGGTTGATATGCTTAAGTTCCTTCGGCGCTGTCACGTACATAATCACTGATACCAGCGCTGTAGCCACCCCAAGCCCAAGTGCCAGCTTGCGCCAGCTGCCTGTTCCATGCAGCGTCCGCAGGCGCAGGAAGATCAGCGCGAAGGCGAGGCCGACCGGGGCATTCTGGATTTTGGAGCAGATCAGGAACAGCACGGCCACGAAGAACAGCGTAAGGCCTTTGGAGGACGGCTGCTCCTGCCCGGTAAGCCTCAGACCCAGCGCGAACGTAAGCAGCATGAAGACCATCGACACGGGTTCGCCGAACAGGGAGTTGAAATAAGCCAGATAGCCGATATCGTAGAACACAAACAGCATTCCCGCACCCAGCAGCAGGCCCGTGGCATAGGAGCTCTTCGCACCCAGCTTGACGATCATCCACGTGGCAGCCAGCAGCAGCACTGCATATACCACTGCCAGAAGACGGATATCGAAGTAGCTGCCGTGAAATATGCCCGCAAGCAGCCTTGGCACCAGCACCAGCAAAATTTGCGAGGACGGATAGAAGCCCTTGAACAGATCATCATAAGCAAACTTAGAATGACTATAGCTGAAGAAGCGGTCGGCATAGTCCTCCCCGGCATCAAAATAATTCAGTCCGACCGTATTCATCATCCGCAAAAAATCGCCGTTATCGGCAACGCCCGTGAAGGGCCGCACGAACAACAGATAGAGGATCAGCACAGCGCCGGCCAGCGAGATGAGGTATTCGGGTTTCCATAGTCTTTTCATAACATTCTCCTAACGCTGCGGAAGCAGCTTCACATATTCATCAGATAAGCCCATCAGCTTCAGGATGTAGTCGTAATCACTCTGATAAGCACTGAAGTCCTTGACCGGCTCATGCGTATCCAGCGAGACCGCCACACCGTCCGCGAAGCCCTTACCCGGCACGAACAACACTTTATCATTGAAAAAAGAGCCTGTCGGCAAATAATAGCGCATGCCCACCACGTTGCGGTCCACATTCAGCAAATCATGCCCGAACGCCGTGAACCCTTCGTCCTTCAGCGATACCCCGAGCAGATTGGCTACCGTCGGCAGCACATCCAGCTGTCCGCCGGTCCGCTCCACAACCTGTCCCTGCTTCATACCGGGCACGTGGATCACGAGCGGAATGTTGAACCGGCTGATCCGGTCATCATACTTGATGCCCAGCGCGTCCTCCACCTGCTCCGCCGGGACGTCCTTCGGCTGCAGGCCGAAATGGTCACCGTACAGCACCAGCACGGTATCCTCCCACATCCCCTGCTGCTTCAATCCGTCAATCAGTGTGCCTATCGCATAATCCGTATAGTTCACCGCGCTCAGATAATCGCCAAGCATCGTGCCCTGGAGCTTGTCCGGCACCTGAATGCGGCGGAAGCTGTCCGGCACCTTGAACGGATGATGGCTGGAGGCCGTCACCAGCTGGGCGTAGAAAGGCGTACCCTTCTGATGCAGCACCGCCAGCTTCTCCACGGCAGTAGCATAGAGCTGCTCATCGGAAGCCCCGAACGAATTGAAATGGTCATTCTTGAAGGAGCCTTTGTCATAGTAGCCGTTGAAGCCAAGCGCCGGATACAGCTCATTCCGGTTCCAGAAGCCGACCTTATTCACATGGAACGTGTACGCCTCATACCCCTTATCCCGCAAAAGCCGCGGCAGTCCCGGCAGCTGCCGGTCCCCGAAGCCTGTGGACATGGCAAGCGAAGCGATCGGATAAATCGAGGTGTTGCTCATAAATTCCGCATCCGAGGTATTGCCCGGACCTACCTGCTGATACACATGCGGGAAATAGAAGCCCTCTCCGGCCAGACCATTCAGCACCGGGGTCAGCTCCTGACCCTCCAGTGACTGATGCAGCGGGAAATTCTGGAACGCCTCCAGTTGGATGATGATGACGTTTTTCCCTTTTTGCGATCCGAAATGCTCAGGCAGACCGCCTGTCACAGCCTTGTATGGATAGGTAGCCTCCAGTGACTTCACCTTGGCTATCGTCTCCTGAATATCACCGGTCCCGATGAGGCCGTTATCCTCCCGGGCCTTGATCGCTGCCACCACCTCATAATTCAGGAATCCGGCCGTCTCCGCCTGAACCAGCTCATTGGTAATTCCCCGGGCCGAATGAATCGAATACGCCGACAGCGAGCCGCCCCCTATGATTGCCACCAGCAGCAGCACCAGATAGATGCTCCGGGATCTGCGTGCAGGCTGGCTGCCCCGCTGCCAGCGCATAGGGCCTCTTTTCCATCTGCGGAAGAGCGAATAAATTATCACTATCAGCAGATCGGCAAAAAACAGATAATCGACCCACTCAATCGTAGATTCCACACTCTCTTTTACCTGAAAGACCTGGTTCAGCTCATAGAGCGCCAGATAGGTAGGCACCGAGCCGAAGTGATTGAAATACACACTGGCCGCGAAAAGCAGCAGCGACAATAGGCCATTGAAGGTCCAGAAGACCCCTTTTCTCATCCGCCGAGGCGTAATTACAGCCAGCACACCCAGCAGCAGGAGCACTGGCGCCAGATCCGCAGCGATCCACTCCCAGGCAATCCGGTCAAAGAACAGCCCTCTCAACAGCAGCAGCTTCAGCCACAGCAGTCCCGCCACGATATAGAAATGCGCCTGCGCAGACGCAGGTTTGCCCTCTCTCATTGCCATCCCCTCTTACTCTCTTCATTAATAGTGGTGTACAAACAATTCCTTATTTCTGTAAAAAGCTCACGTTGCTCTAGTATAGCAATACTTGTAAAGGGAATCAAAAGAGGGCCACCCTATTAAACAACTGAGCGGGAGAAAAGGTTCATTAAGGTCGTTATTCTTTTTCCTGACAAAAAAAGCAGAGGCGCAAAGTCCCCTGCAAGGATACAGTTTGAATCTGAGATGCTTCTGGCCCAGGCTGCAATCATGTCTCCGGTCACTATAGTCAGTTTGTCTGGAACAACTAGCGTGGAGCCCCTACCGCTCAGGATAGCCGCGCGCTGCCCAGTAATCTTTTAATCGAAAGGTTCGCTTCATGAAGCACGACTTCCTTGTCGATGGTCTTCAGCCGACCTGTGTGCATAAGAATCTCACCGTCAACCATCGTTGTCTCCACATCGGCACGGGTGGCCGAGTAGACAATCCGCGAGATCGGGTCCACATCATAGGAGGGGAAGGTATGGAAATTATAGAGATTAAGGATAGCCAGATCTGCCTTCTTGCCGACCTCGATGCTGCCGATCTGATCCTCCATCCCGACCGCCTTTGCCCCCCCGATGGTCGCCATCCGAAAGACGCTCCGGGCATCCATCGTAGTCGGGCCATGCGCGGGCTTCTGGATGACTGCCGCCAGACGCATTTCGTTGAACATATCCAGGTTATTGTTGCATGGCGCGCCGTCTGCACCCAAGCTGAGGTGAATATGGTCATGAAGCATGCCCGGCGTATCGGCGATGCCGGAGGCCAGCTTGAGGTTCGAGCCCGGGCAGTGGCTGACATGAACCCCGCGGTCCCGCAGAATCCGCTTTTCCTGCTCATCCAGCCAGACACAGTGAGCTAGAATCAGACGTTCGTTAGCCAGCCCCAGGTGATCCAGATAGACGACATTGCGCATACCGGTCATCGCCTGCACAAGCTCGATCTCGCCCAGATTCTCGGAAGCATGGGTATGCACCTTCACCCCGTAACGGGCCGAGAGGCTCTGTACCTCCCGCAGCAGCGGCTCCGTACAAGAAATGACAAACCTCGGGGAAAAAGCATACTGAATCCGGCCATTCGCATATCCGTTCCATTTCTCCAGCAGATCCACACTCTCCTGCAGCGAAGCCGCCGTCTCCTCCTGCAGGGCCGCCGGTGCATCGGGGTTCTTCCGGTCCATCATGACCTTCCCTGACAACGCGCGGATACCGCTCTTCGCAATCGCCTGGAAGGCATAATCCGTATGATGTACCGTCTCCATATCCACGATGGTCGTTGTGCCGCTGGTGATTAATTCCCCAATGCCGAGCATGGCAGAATAGTACAGGGACTCCTCGTCATGCGCCGCCTCCAGCGGCCAGATCCGCTTGCGCAGCCAGTCCATCAGCTCCAGATCATCCCCTTTGCCGCGGAACAGCGTCTGGCACAGATGAATATGCGTCTGGATAAAGCCGGGGATAACCGTCCGGTTCTTGGCGTCTATGACAAGTTCATCCCCATTCCCTTCAAGGCCGGTGCCAATCTCCACAATCAGATCGCCCTTGATACGGATATCGCCATATATAATGTCCTCCTGCTTGTTCATCGTAATAATCTCCGCATGCTTGATCAGGATATTCGCCATTGTCTTCTCCCCCTAGTCTTGTTGATATCCGGCTGCCTGTAACACAAAAAGGCCACAAAAATATGCCTCAGCATATTTTCGTAGCCAGAAATTTACGGTTCCCGGTAGAGACCCTTAAACCAATTATTAAGGATATACGAAAAGGACTATTCAATTACTTATGAATAATCCCATCATAATTCAAAGACAACTTTCATGTCAATAAGAGTTATTAAATCTAACATTATTATTCGATAAAGTGAGTTTAGGGTATGAATCAACATTTTCACAATAGAAAATCAGACTTCAATGTAATGTTAACTCACTTGATCGGAAGTTATCTCTCCATATTCTCTGGCAGCACCTTCTCAAACACCGGAAAAGCAGCGGTACGGCCGGGAAAACAAATCTCGCCTCTCTGCGAATACCCGAGCGAAGGATACAGCTTAAGCACCCTGTCATTCTTCGCATATGTATCAAGCCGGATGCTTCTATACCCGCTGCTGCGGGCGAATTCCTCGGCAAAGGCGATCAGCCGCCGGGCAATCCCTCTGCCCTGAATCTCGGGATGTACTGCGAGCCGGTGCATGATCAGATGCGGCCCCTGCTGCTGTTCCCATTCAATGCCTGCATATTGCTCCGCCTGGTTCTCATCCAGCACAAGAATCCCGGCAATCGCCTCATGCTCCAGGCAGACAAATAAGGTGCCCTTACCGATATCTTCACTAATGACTTCCCGGTTAGGGTACCCTTCATCCCATTGATCGCTTCCGCCTGCCTGCATAACTTGTACACATTCGGCAATCAGATTCATGATCTCCTGGATTTCCTCACTCCGCGCTCTTCGTATCTCATTACCCATCATGTGTGTTCCCCGCTTTCCTGCCTGAATAGTGTCCCCGGTAAAGATTCTGTTAAGAAGTCTACCATATCCGGCCGGAAATTCCGAGAGCCCGCCTTATCCCAAAGTTCCCCATGTGCTATAGGGGCGGCGCAATATGCGCCAGCCCCTATATAACCGCAGCCCTGGTCCGCTGCTATTCCTGCGGCTCTGTCAGCCAAGCTCCAGCTTATGCCCGTCCTCGAAGCCCTTGGCGAAACCGGCGTCGAACCCCACGTTGTATGCTTCGGTGTAGCCCTGCTGATAGGCGTCTCCCGGCGGCAGTTCCGGCGGGACGCCCAGCTCCGGGGGGAGCGGAATCACCTGCGGCACCAATGGTGTTTCGATTGCCGGTATGACCTGCACAGCGCGCACCCTGCGTAACCGGCGGCGTAGCCTTCTTTTTTTGCGCAGCTGCAGGGATTTCTTCCCCGGCTTACCGGGCAGACCCTTGCGCGATTTGCGTCCGGGACCTTTGCGTATCCGTGTCTTCCGCGACAGCAGCGGTCTGCGTCTCTTGCCCTTGCCCGTGGAACCAAGCTTGCCCAGTCTCTTTCTCTTCATCATCTACGCCTCCTGTACTTCATCTACTTCTGGCGGTCCCCTCTGAGCAGACCTTGCTCAGCCAGGGGGCTGCAGGCACTCCTTCTTTGGGCTCATGCAGCGAAATACCGGATATCATCCGGCACATCGAACTCTGGTACCCGCTAAGAATCCTGATATTGTCGCTCAGCTTGCGGGCTGTCAGCTCCGATTGCCCCGTCACTTCAGCAATACTCTCGAGGATGGCTGCAAGCGCTGCCTGGCTGCGGGCGATCGAGCGGATCATCTCCAGCTTGACGGCGTGTTCGGAGAGCAGCCCGCCGCTCATTTGCTGTCGTCCCCGAAGCTGAAGCCCTCGCCATCCCCGCCGAAATCGCCGCCCTCGTCTTCCCCGCTGCCCAGCACCGCCTTCAGATTGCTGTACAGCCCGTTCTCCAGCTTCGTCAGCCCCTCTACCATTTCCACGATTACCTCGTGAATAGAGATGGATTCCTTCAACTGGTCTTCGTGGGAGTCGAACGCTCTAGCGTGGATATGATGATGGGTCCACTGCTTCACTTTTTCCGCTTCCACCGCTTTGGCCTCGAGAATCATCGCGATGTTCCACTGGATGGCAGCGGTCGACTCCAGCATTTGCAGATATGCCTTTTCTCTGCTCATCCTCCGCCTCCTTGCTCAGATTACACGTTACCCTTACTCTTCTTCCTGACCGTTTAATTCCTTGATGACCCTGCCTACTCCCTCAGCCATCGCCTCTTCGAGATCAGCAAGTGCATTGAGATAAGCAATGATATTTTTGTTGACTTGGCCTGAGCTTTCCACCAGCCCACTGAATCCGCCGAAATCAGGGTCCGCATCCGGCAGATCGTGAACTATTTGCGACATACGGACGGCTACGTGGCGTTCGGCGTCGAGAATCCGTGCCATTTGTTCGTGCGTATGGGCCATGTGCTGCAGGACTTTTGTAATTTTACTCTGCACCTTCATGTCTCCTTTGCTCAAACGCCCTGCTACAGCATATGCGGCATCCGCCTTGACGGTGCCGGAGAAGCGCCGCAAGTTGGGCTGGGACATGTCGCAAGATGACCATTAATTTCAATGTTTGAATCCCCGTGTCCGCTTCCGCTTCAAGGTACGGAGAAGGCTGCATGCTGGAGCATATTGACAAGGGACAGGACGGCAGACTATGCTTGGCTGAAAACACATCCTAATGGTGTATGTCCGCATCTATGTACCCGGATTAGAACTGGAGGCAATCTATGAAACTTACAGGTGAACACCTGGACCTATCTCCTCTGAGCGCACCCGAGCTGGCGTTAGCCTTAGAGAATTACGCCGGGCTGGAGCAGGCGCTGGGCCTGAACGTGACGGCAACCGCAACCCTGATGGACGATGAAGAGATGCGCTATGCGATGCGGGTCAGGCATGCGAAGGTACTACAGGATGAAGAGAATTACTGCTGGCTGACCATGTGGGCCATCATCCACCGGGAGCAGCGGCAGCTCATCGGCTTCCTGATTCTCAAAGGCCGCCCGAACGAGCAAGGAGAGGTCATCGTTGGTTATGTCCTGGACGAGAGATACTGGGGCCAGGGCTATGCCACAGAAGCGCTGCGGCAGATCACCGCCTGGATCTTCAGCCATCCCGGCGCACGCTGGGTCATTGCAGATACCGAGAAGGACAACCTAGCCTCCCACCGTGTCCTGCAGCACCTGGGTGCAGAGCTGTACCGCGAGACCGAGGATTTGTTCTGGTGGAGAATCGCCCGGTCAGCAAGCAGCTGATCGTGATGAGTTGGGTGGCTGCCAAGCTGGGGGCTGCATGCTAAGGGCGATAAGCTGGGGCTCATGCTGAGGCGATAAGCTGCGGACTACGGGCGATAAGTTGAAGGCTGCAAGCTGGAGACTATAAACCCAGGGCTGTATGCTACGGGGGTTAAGTAAAAGGCTGCAAGCTGAAACGGCTGCACTGCCCGCCGGGGGAGTTAGAACCGACTTTCGACCCCTGCGCCCGCTTTCGGCGGATTCAGGGGCATTTGTGCTCTTCATTTCTGCCGAACGCTGACTTTCACCGGATTCAGGGGCATTTGTGCTCTTCATTTCCGCCGAACGCCAACTTTCGCCGGATTCAGGGGCATTTGTGCTCTTCATTTCTGTCGAACGCCAACTTTTGCCCGATTCAGGGGCATTTGTGCTCTTCATTTTAGCCCAGCGCCGACTTTTGCCCGATTCAGGGGCATTTGTGCTCTTCATTTCAGCCGAACGCCAACTTTTGCCCGATTCAGGGGCATTTGTGCTCTTCATTTTAGCCCAGCGCCGACTTTTGGTGAATTCAGAGGGATTTATCCCTCTCCTTCCAGCCGCCAGCCCACTTCCGGCGAATTCTATGGGATTTATCCCTTTAGTTACCTTTTACCACTCAAGTTTCCTTCAATCCTCTTCCTCTTCCTCTTCCTCTTCCTCTTCCTCTTCCTCTTCCTCTTCCTCTTCCTCTTCCTCTTCCTCTTCCTCTTCCTCTTCCTCTTCCTATGTAGACCAACTAATTACTCTTCCCTCTCCCTCTCACCCGCTCTCCCCCTTCCACCCCGTTCAATAATCGCCCTCACCTACCAAAAAAAACGCCGCCCCTCAGGGCAGCGTATCTCTCAGCTTATCTCCGGCTTCGCGCAGAGACTGGAAGGTTCCCGCGTCGCTCCACCAGCCTTGCAGCACATCATAGCTTAGCTTGCGCTCGGCAGCATACAGGTTGTTCACATCAGTAATCTCCAGCTCGCCCCTTCTGGAAGGCGAAATCCGGCGGATGATATCGAATACAGCTTCATCGTACATATATATGCCTGTAACACAGAATTTCGTCTTCGGCTGCTCCGGCTTCTCTTCAATGTAAGCAATCAGGGAGGCATCGGCGCTGTCAAACACCGGAACTCCGTATCTGCGCGCATCCTCGACAGGCTTCAGGAGCACCTTCGCGGTACCCGCCGGCTGTTGCAGATAACTCTTCACGTAAGGCTCCAGACTATCCTTGAACAGATTATCCCCCAGCAGCACGACAAACCGTTCCCCCGGCAGGATGAATCCTTCCGCCAGCTCCAGCGCTTCCGCGATGCCGCCTGCCGCCTCCTGGATTTTGTAAGTCAGGGATACGCCAAATTCAGCGCCGCTGCCCAAAAAGTCAGTGTACTGTCCTGCGGACTGTTTGCTGATGACCAGGAGAATATCGGTGATCCCCCCCTGGCGCAGCCGCTCGATCCCGTAGCACACCATAGGGTACTTGCCGACCGGAAGCAAATGTTTGTTCATCAGCCGGGTGAGCGGGTATAGCCTTGTTCCTGTTCCGCCTGCCAGTATGACTCCTTTCACTTACGTTCCTCCTCTTTCTCTACGTCTTTTGCCTTCGGCCAGCGGCCTCAGATGAACTGCGCCGGGTCCACTTGCCATTTCTCTATAAAAAACCTGCGGTTGCGCTCCACCAGCTCCTGCAATGAGGCGGAATAGACCTCCTTGAAGCTGGCGCTGCCTTCATGATGAACCAGGCAATCTCCGGCAATCAGCAGCCGGTATCCCTGCAGCCGGGCACGGTAGCAGTAATCGTCATCCTCATAATGGCCCGGCGAGAATCGTTCATCGAGCAGGCCGATCGCGTCCATAAGCTGTCTTTTGAATAAAAAGCACAGACCTACAAGCCTTCGGGTCTCCACCCACTTCGCTGCATCAGGAATATTGGCCCGGAGTGCCTCGGCATGGAACCCTGCAATATCGGTATAGCCGGTCTGTACCTGCTGCTGTCCGCTGGCATAATTCGTCACCGGTCCGACAATCCCTATATCGGAGGCACTGTACAAAGCGCTCTTCAGATTATCCAGCCAGCCTTGCGACACAATGACGTCATTGTTCAGCAGCAGCAGCTCCTCCCCCGCAGCCAGCTGAAGCCCAATATTGCAGGCCAGCGGAAAACCGCGGTTCTCCGGGAGGGAAATGAACTTCAGCTTGCTGGCACGGCAATAGGCTTCGGTACCATCATCCGAGGCATTGTCCACTACAATAATCTCATAGGCTGACCGGGTATGCGCTCTGATCGATTCGACGCAGGAACGCAGCAGCCCAAGCCTGTTATACGTAGGAATAATAATGCTCGTCATTGTCATAACGCGTTCCTCCAGGCGGCAATCTGCCGGCGGTGCTCCAGCAAATTATCGGCCGACAGCTGCCCGCTGCTCTGCTGGTGGGCAATCACACAGACCAGGGCTTCCGCGTGATCACCGGCAATCAGCTGCTCCATAGCATTCCCGGCACCCGTGTTGCCCTGGCGCAGCCGGTTCTGCTTGATCACATTCACCCCTCCGGCCTTCTCCACCCGCAGGCGGCCCAGAATGGAGAGCGCCAGCGCCCGAGGCGGCACCATCAGCTCGCGGTAGCCGATTCTCTCCAGCGCCCGGCGGGATAAGGCATGCGGAACCGCCGTCATGGAGCTTGCTCCAAGATCAGGGCGGCCCAGAACCTGATTCAGGTAGAGCTTGCAGCGGGTAACCGCATCACTTAGCCCGAAGGGCGGCAGCAGCGGATCAAGGTCATTGAGCGCCACATCCACCCCCCGGTCCACCGCAGCCACAAAAGAGGACAGCTGCCCGGCGGAGATCACCATATCGCCGTCCAGAAACAACAGGATATCTCCCCGGCTAAGCTTGGCGCCAAGAGAACGTCCCACATCATGTCCGGCAGATTCCGGAATGTACACTATACTTGCCTGAGCGCATAGCCGGGTCCGCTGAAAGCTGCGGTCATTACATCCATTGAGCACAACAATAATTTCTTGCGGCTTCAGGCGCTCCACTTGCTCCAGCAGCTTCGGCAACGTCTGCTCCTCATTCCGGGCCGAGATAATGACCGACAGCGAGCCCTGCGATGCCGGCAGCGGCAGGACCCGCCGCCCGGAAGCGGGCTTCCGCTTGGACCGGGAGAGGCCAGGGCCCGCCGCCGCAGGCTTGCTGCGGCGCGGCGCGGACCGCCGCTTGGCCGCGCCTCTGCGCATTGCGGCGCCGCGCCCGGCGGCGCGGCCTGTAGAGCCGCTGCTTCCAGGCGCAGTACGCCCCGCTGAAGACCGGCCGCTGACGGATACTTCCCGCGCTCCCATCATCTCACCATCTCCCTTCGCCGGATGCCGTCCCCGAAGCCTGCCCGGCCGCCCTTGCGTTCCAGCACCATTGCTACAGCATCCAGGTGGTCTCTGAGGATAGCCTCCTGCAGAAGATCACTGCCGCTGTGCTTCCGGCGGACCGCATTCATCCTGCCCACAGGCACGTTATGCACCGCCGTCACAACCAGGCCCTCCAGTACCGCCTGCGCATGTGCGAGCGGCGGCCTCGACAGCAGACCGCTGCCCAGGGCATCCAGCGCCCTGCGGCTAATCGCATGAGGAACGGCGGTCAAGGAGCAGCCCTTCAGCTCAGACCTTCCGAGCAGAAGATTCAGCACATGCTTGGATAACACCACCGGATGCGGAAATCTGCTGCGGACCGGGCCGGAATAATCATTCAAGGCCAGATCCGCTCCGCCGCTGACCGCGTTCACGAAGGGACGCAGACGCGAGGCGGGGATCACCAGATCCCCGTCTGTGAACAGCAGAACGGCTCCCTTCGCCGCCTCCGCGCCTACGCTTCGCCCGACATCGTGTCCGAGCGGCTGTTCATACACAATTACGTTAGCTCCGCAGGAGCGCGCAATATCTGCGGTCTGATCCGCAGAACCGTTAACAATCACAATAACCTCACAGCGGGGATGAACGCCTCTGGCTCCGGCAATCACTGCGGCAATCGTCGCCGCCTCATTCATGGCCGGAATAATAACCGACACCTCAGGCTGCGGATGATTCACCGCAGGCGGCAGTACAGCAGGCCGTACCGGCCTTGCCACCGGCCGCCGTGTTGTCCGGGTTGCCCGCCGCCCCGTGCGGCGGGCAGATGCTCCTTTTCTTTTCATGCTCATCCACCTTCCTTCACAGGGCTGCTCCCGGGCTGAGGGTTACACCATAGTCTATGTATCCCGCCACCCCCGGTAACGGCAAGTGTCTCCCTGAGCGCAGATAATTGGACAAATGCCGCTATGCGCCTCCACCCGGCAATAGGCCGCCAGGAGAGCGCTTACAGGAGGAGGAACACTTCCGATCATCAGCAGCAGGAGTATATTAAAGCAGCTACAACACTTCTCCCGGCCTCCCTGCTTGTACAATTAGCAGAAATGAATAGCGTGAAGCCTATAAATGCTGGCGTAATCATGCACAAAAGGCGCAACCCACGGCTGCGCCTCATGTACAATCTATTCTGCCCTCAATCAATCAAAAGCACGATGCTCCACAGCAGGTTTGACCAGCGGAGTACCGAGCGCAATCCACGACAGCACGCCATAGAAATGCTGGGTCTCGCGCAGCCGTACCACCTCAATCGTCGCTCCTCCGCCCGTTCTGTTCTTAAGCGAGGCATGGAAGTACGGCTGGTTAGCCATGGCAACCAGCACATAGCCGGTATGGCCGAAGCTCTCGTCAAAAGAAACCGTCACCTCCACACTCTCCGCCTCACCATTGAACATGAACGCCGTCATCCCGAACTGCTGCAAAACCTCGCGGTTCCCGACACTCTGCACCGGATGGAAGGACAGATGCTCCGCATTGACTGATCCGGGCGCCAGATGATCCCCGTTCACTGCACCCTGAGCAATATGATGGCTCTGGATACTGTCTTCTTCCAGATGCCGGGACTGGACGGCAAAGGGAGCGATTTTGGCAGCCTTCACCGCCTCATCCTGCAGTTCAGTGCTGCCTACCGCACCTTCAGCCAGATGGCCGGTGCCGACGCTGTGAATCGCAAGCTTCGCTCCGTTCACACTATGGTCCGGGAGCAGCTCGGAGGTCAGCGCATCCCCGGCCAGATGCTCAAGGCCTATACTACCAGGACGGATATGGCGTCCGTCAACGATTCCGGGAGCCAGATGGCCTCCGTAAATGCTGCCCGGAGCCAGATGATTAGGCCCCACCGCTCCTGGCGCCAGCTTGCTGCCGTCTATACTGCCCTCACCCAGCAGCTCGGAGGTCAGCGTGTTCTCGGCCAGATGCTCACGCCGGATGCTGCCCGTGCGGAGATGGCTGCTATCCACTGAATCAGGCGCCAGATGATCTCCGTTCACTACACCCTGAGCAATATGATGACTCTGGATGCTGTCTTCTTCCAGATGACGGGACTGGATGGCAAAGGAAGAGATTTTGGCAGCCTTCACCGCCTCGTCCTGCAGCTCAGTGCTGCCTACCGCACCTTCAACCAGATGCCCGGTGCCGACGCTGTGAAGCGCAAGCTTCTCTCCGGTAACACTATGGTCCGGGAGCAGCTCGGAGGTCAGCGCATCCCCGGCCAGATGCTCGAGGCCTATACTACCAGGACGGATATGGCGTCCGTCAACGATTCCGGGAGCCAGATGGCCTCCGCAGATACTGCCCTGAGCCAGATGATTAGAGCCCACCGCTCCTGGCGCAAGCTTACTGCCGTCTATGCTGCCCTCACCCAGCAGCTCGGAGGTCAGCGTATTCTCGGCCAGATGCTCACGCTGGATGCTGCCCGCGCGGAGATGGCTGCTATCCACTGAATCAGGCGCCAGATGATCCCCGCTTATCGCATTCTGAACAATGTGGTAGCTCTGCACGCTGTCTTCTTCCAGATGCCGGGACTGAATGGCAAAGGAAGAGATTTTGGAACCATCCACCGCCTCATCCTGAAGCTCTGAGCTTCCCACTGCCCCTTCCGCCAGATGCCTGGTTCCAATGCTGTGAGGAGCAACCTTCCCCCCTGTAATACTGTCATCCTGCAAAAGCTCGGAGGTCCGGGCATCCTGGGCCAGATGCTCCAGGCCGATGCTGCCGGGACGGATATGACAGCTATCCACGGCTTCAGGCGCCAGGTGACCTCCGTAGATGCTGCCGGAAGCCAAATGGATAGAGCCCACGGAACCCGCGGCCAGCTTGCTTCCACTAATACTGCCATCCGGCAGCAGCTCCGCACTTCTGGTTTCCTCCGCGAGATGCGCCAGCCGGATAATTCCCGGCCCCAAATGGCGATCCCGGATTACTCCGCCTGCAAGATGTTCTGCGTTCACGCTCTGCGGCTGGAGATGCTGCGAACCCACTGCGCCTTCAACCAGCTTGCTTCCACCTATACTGCCATCCGGCAGCAGCTCTGCACTTCTGGTTTCCTCCGCGAGATGCGCCAGCCGGATAATTCCTGAGCCCAAGTGATGCTCCTGGATGGCTCTACCGGCAAGATGCTCTGCGTCCACGCTCTGCGGCTGAAGATGCTGCGAATCCACTGCGCCTTCGGCCAGCTTGCTTCCACCTATACTGCCATCCGGCAGCAGGTCCGCACTCTTCGTCTCCTCAGCCAGATGCGCCAGCCGGATAATCCCTGAGCCCAAATGACGCTCCTGAATTACTCTGTCTGCAAGATGCTCTGCGTCCACGCTCTGCGGCTGGAGATGCTGCGAATCCACTGCGCCTTCAGCCAGCTTGCTTCCACCTATACTGCCATCCGGCAGCAGCTCCGCACTCCTCGTTTCCTCAGCCAAATGCGTCAGCCGGATAATCCCCGCCCCGAGATGACGCTCCTGAATTACTGCGCCAGCAAGATGCTCTGCGTCCACACTCTGCGGCTGGAGATGCTGCGAATCCACTGCGCCTTCAGCCAGCTTGCTTCCGCCTATGCAGCCATCCGGCAGCAGGTCCGCGCCCCGCGTATCGGAAGCCAGATGACTGAGCTGAATGCTGCCGGCGCGGATATGCCGGCTGCTTACTGCATCCGCAGCCAGGTGGCCGCCATACACACTGCCTGCAGCCAAATGGAAGGCCCCTACCACTCCTGCTCCCAGCTTGCTGCCTGCGATGCTGCCATCCGGCAGAAGATCCGCGCTGCGCGTCTCTTTGGCCAGATGGGCCAGCGTAATCTCTCCGGCACCGATATGCCGGGCTTCCACCGCTTCCTGCGCCAAATGAACGGCCTGAACACTCGCTTCAGCCAAGTGAACCGACTCTACAGCACCCGCTGCCAGCTTCTCTGCGCCAATGCTTCCGTCGGGCAGCAGGTCTGCACTGCGGACCTCATCTGCCAGATGCGCCAGGCTAATGCCTCCATCCGCGAGATGCCGTCCTTCCACTGAGGCCTCAGCCAGCTCGCTTCCGCCTACACTGCCAGGAGTGAGATGACGGGAAGCTACAGCCCCCTCGGCCAGCTTGGTGCCGCTGATGCTGCCATCCTGAATCTGGATCGATGAGACAGAGCTTGGAATAAGATGTCCGTTGCCGATCGACATCGGCCGGATATGTGCTCCGCCCACGCTGCCAGCCGCCAAATGTCTGCCTTGCACAGACGTATCCTTAAGCGAATCCGGGCCGACCGCGCCTGCCGACAGATGCTCAGTCTGCACTGCTGAGGCTGCCAGCTTCTCCGCGCTTACACTGCCGTCCGCCAGCTTAATTGAAGTGACGGCCAGATCACCGAGTTTATCCGTTGAGACACTCTCCGGCGATAGCTTCAGCGAAGTGACGGCATAGTCGGCCAAATGATGTGGCTGTACAATCGCAGCAGTGAGATGGGCCTCCTTGACGGCACCGGAGGACAGCTTATCTGCCGTTACCGAACCGGATTGCAGCGCGGATGAAGTCACACTGCTGTCTCCCAGATGCCGGCGTTCGATGGCGCCGGATGCCAGATGACTGGCGTCTACAGCTTCCTCCTGCAGCACCCGCCCGCTGATGCTGCCATCCGCCAGGTGCTTCTCCTCCACGGCGCAGACCGCAATATGCTCACCGCTGACCGCTTCTTTTGCCAGAATCGTACTCCCGACCGCGCCCATGGCCAGCTTGGCGGTAATGATGCTGCCGTCCGCCAGCTTGGCTGCGGTAATACTCTGGGGGCTAATATGCTCTCCTGTAACGGATTCATACCCCAGTTGTTCTTCCGTAACTGCCCCTTTGGCCAGATGGCCAGTCAGGACGGATTGCTCCTGCAGCTGGGCAGAGCCTACAGATTCTGCAGCCAGATGAGAATTATCCACAGCTTCGCGCTGCAGATGAGCCGAAGTAACAGCCTGCGCGGCAATCTGCGCACTGCGCACGGCAGATTTCGCAATATGGCGCGTCATCACGGCTTCGTCAGCCAGCTTATGAGCGAGAATGCTCTGATCCGCAATTTTGGAAGAGGTGACCGCCTGCTCTATCAGCTGTGCAGTTCCTACCGCGCCGTCCGCCAGCTTCACAAAAGAAATGCTGCGGTCCGCCAGATGGCGGCTGCCAACTTCACCTTCGGCAATATGGTCGGCATGGATGCTCTCCGGGTTAATGTGCTGGCTGCGGATAGCTTTCGCCGCGATCTGCCGGGACCCAGTTGCCCCATCTGCGAGATGCCCGCTCTCAATAATACCGGGCTGTAGCTGCTCCTTGCCGATCAGGCGCGCCGCCAGCTGTTCCCGTCCAATGGCACCCGGGGCCAGATGCCTCGCGGTAATGACGCCTTCGCCCACATGACGGCTCTCGATCACTGCATCACCCAGCTTGACACCGCTGATCTCGCCATCGGCGATTTTGTCGGCGGACACCGCTTCGTCAGCCAGCTTAGAGCGGTCAATACTGCCGTTGCTGAGATGGCGGCTGTCAATACTGCTACTGAGAATCTTCTCACCAGTCACTGCCCCATCATCCAGCAGCTCCGCTGTGATAATGAACTCACTGAGATGCCGGCTGCTGATGGCACCATCGGCAATATGTCCTCCGCTGATCATCCGGTCTGCCAGCTTCTCCGGACCGACGCTGCCATCCTTCAGCTTCTCGCCGCCGATGGAGTGATCCAGCAGTTTGCCCCCACTGACACTGCTCTCCGCCAGATGCTCACCGGTAACGGACTCCGGCGCTATCTTCGAGGAGGTAACCGCCCGGTCCGCAAGGTTGATGCTCTGCACTGCATAGTCCTGCAGCCAGGGTGTGCCGATGATGCCATGCTTTAGCCTGGACCCGTCAATGGTCCGTGGAGCAATCTTGGCACCGGTGACGGCGCCATCGGACAGATCATCGGTGTATACGGGCTGCAGACGTTCTTTTTCCGGTGGAGCTGTTACCTCCGCTTCTAGCAGGGCAGCAGGGCCTTCCTGCTGGCGCCCCTCTTCCGTCACCGCTCCCTGATTCCCCTCCGGTGCAGGCACAGTCTGCTGGAGCGGCGCGGTCACTTCCAGCATCTCCACCCCGCTCACCTGCAGGGCAAGGTCTTCCCCCTCTGCCACTTCCACCCATTCCAATTCCTGGTTCTGTTGTGTTTTGGGACTGCTGTCCAACATGCTAAGTTCAGTCGTATCGGGATTATCCACGTAATAGAGCGGTCTTTTGGAACTTCGCTGCTGTTTTCGTTTGGGACTCTTCACAAGCAGTCTCCTCCTTCCATCTATTGTATCTTCTAGGCATCATATGCAGCAGCATGGGCGGATGACACCCTTCCCCTAGCCGGTAATCCAATCTTCTCCTTTCAAAAAAGGGCATCTGCCGCCGCGCATCCGTCCAACCCTTACGGGCACGTACATACATACAATGACAGGAGACATAAAAACAGCCGGGAAGTACTTCAAGATAACAGGAGGAACGAACATGGGGCAAAAGCTCGTTGGGATACTGCTAAATGCCGCTATGCACGGGGGCGTTCCCCGGTTAAAAACCGGACAGGAATCTCTGGCCAACTATGAAGAGGCCGCCGCTGCATACGGATTAACCCCTTGCTTTGTGAAGCTGTCCGACATCGACGTAGCGTCCGGCTTCAGCAGTGTCTATATGAAGAAAGGTCTGCAAGGCTACCGCAGACAAATCGTCCCTACGCCGGAGGTCATCCACAACCGGGCAATCTATGATCCCCGCAGCACTGGCGTCGAGCGCCTGCTCCGGCAAGGAATTCAGGTCTATAACAGCTGCAACCGCTACGGCAAGGATCAGATTCACGGCCTGCTGGAGCGCAGCCGCGAACTACAAGCTTATCTGCCGGTCACTGCAAGCGGACTCTCCGGCCTGAGGGAGATGATGAGCCGCTACCCGGATCTGATCCTCAAGCCTTGCCGGGGCAGCGTGGGTAACGGCGTGATGCGGCTCACCCGCAGCGGCGAAGGGCGCTGGCTCTGGAGCTACTCTCTCTCTGGCTCAAGACGCAAGGTTAGCAGATCCGTTAACCCGGACGCCCTTCCCCGGGTCCTCCGCGCCCGGCTCTCTTCTGTGCCCTATCTGGTCCAGGAACGGATTCCGCTGGCCGAGATTAACGGACGCCCCTTTGACCTGCGTGTTACGGTACAGCGGGGCTGGGGCGGAGCGTGGCAGGTCACCGGCCTGTTCGCCAAGCTCGCCGCTCCAGGCGGCTTTGTATCGAACATTGCCAGAGGAGGCGAAGCCCTGAAATCCTCTTTTGCGCTGGAGCAGGCATTCCCTGGAGAAGAGGCGGCCAGAATCCGTATGTCCGTCCTCTCACTCAGTCTCGCCCTCGCCCGTGAGCTGGAGAAGAGTCTGCCGGGGCTGGCCGATATCGGTCTGGACATCGGTGTCACGAAGCACGGACATCTGTATTTCATTGAATGCAACGGGCGCGACCAGCGTTACGGCTTCCAGAAGGCCGGACTGCGCGGGGTATGGAAAGACAGCTACCGCCAGCCTATGGGCTATGCCAGATATCTGTACGAAGAAGCATTAAGAATGAACTCTTATTGATTTGTCTCCTATTCTATGTCAATATAATGCAGAGCGGGTGGAGTCCCTTGGCACAGGATAACACTGCTGCATGATGGAAGGGAGATGGGCATGGTTAAACAATTGCTGCGGCTGATGACCGAGCTATCCTCGCACAGATGGCTTTCCAGGTTGATGGGAGCTTTATCCCACAGCAGACTCAGCCGCCTTATGATTCCGGTATTTATTCGTTCCTATCAGATTCCTGCCGCCGAGGCGGAGAAGGCTGCCGGAGAATACCGTACACTGAATGAATTCTTCAGCCGCCGCCTGAAGCCGGGGATGCGCCCGGTGGCCAGCGGTGAGCATGCCGTAGCCAGTCCTGTAGACGCGATGATTACGGCAATGGGCGAAATCAACTGCGGCACGATAATGAATGTGAAGGGGCAGGATTATACGCTGGAGGATTTGCTTAATCACTCGCCACACCTCGAACTGTACAAGAAAGGCTATTATTTCGTCCTCTACTTAAGCCCTACCGATTATCACCGGATTCACTCCCCGTTAACCGGACAGCTGAGGGAGAGCGATTATATCCGCGGACGGGCTTACCCCGTGAATGATTTCGGCATGCGCCATATGAAGAGTGTCCTGAGCCGTAACGAACGGCTGATTACTTATATAGCCGGCAGCTATGGCGAGACCGCCGTGGTCAAGGTAGGCGCAATGAATGTGAGCAGTATCCGCTATACTGATGAGACGGCCAAAGAATGGCAGCGCGGCGACGACCTGGCATATTTCGAATTCGGTTCCACGGTAGTCCTGCTGATGGAGAGCGGCACCTTCACCCCGCGCCCCGGGCTGGCCCCGGATACGAAGGTGAAGATGGGCGAGCTGCTGGGAGAGATGCGGCGGCCGGTGTAACACAATCTATTCAAAAAGGACTTCAGGCAGAAACAGCCTGAAGTCCTTTTAATATGCAGATATTTCATGGTTATTTAGCATTCCTTTTTAGGTTTATAGCTTACATTATGATAGATTTCATCCAATGATTTAAGATGACACTCATTTATGCCTATGTATGCTTCATTTGGGTAAAGTCAACTTCATGCCATGCATAGCCAAGGAGAATTGGTGGAATATATACTGGTCTACCCCATTCGTATTTCAAATCCAGCATAAGTTCTCCCAGCCATAATTCTCCCTTTTCATCATATTGCATTTTCCATTTGCCGCTGGCAACCGCTTTTCCCTGCTCCATAAGAATGCGAGCTTCATCATAAAAAAATTCAGTCCCTTTACTGTGCGCAATAGAATCAAGGGCTGCTTGATAATTCCGTTTCTGTTCTTCTTCTTTTTCTGAAGTAAAAGCTGAATCGTAAACCTCTGAGAAATCCAAGCCCTTAAGGCCGTGAAGTTCTACAAGGTCTTTAAATGCTTCAGTTACGAAAACTTGGACGACAGCTGTTTCCTTGATTTTAAACATATAGGTTTTTTCAGGTATTTTTGAAAAATCAAAAACAAATTTAATAAATCGCGCAAAGTTTCCTTTCCCAGTAAGCTTAATTTTTGA
This sequence comes from Paenibacillus sp. FSL R7-0128, assembly GCF_038002245.1. NCBI lineage: Bacteria > Bacillati > Bacillota > Bacilli > Caryophanales > Paenibacillaceae > Paenibacillus > Paenibacillus sp. FSL R7-0128. The sequence goes on from NZ_JBBOCD010000001.1 coordinate 6,229,839, forward strand.
GCGGTTATAGTCAACACAATCAATGACATTGGTGATGTTAAGCATAAACAAATTTAATTCAGGATGAGCTAACGGAAGAATTTCAACTTCTTCCGCAATAATTGGAAATAAAATATCCTTTACCTTCTCCGATACAATTGGTTGTCCAGATAAGTATCTTGGAAAATCATTGTATTTCCTTTTATTGTTAGTGTACAAGAGCGGTGGCGTCCACATCGGCATTTTAGATTGCCCTTTAAATTTCAACTCTATAGGATGCTCTGCACTCACAGACTTGTCCAGCATTAAATCGCTGGAATCTTCATTGGATCTTAAGCTATATACTTTCGTTTTTCTCCCCCCATATCGTTGCATTGCATAGTTTGTACTCATTAGTACGCAATTTCCCCTTGTTGTAGTGAAGGGTAGTTATGAAGCTTACTTGTAGGCATAGTTGATCCCAATTCCATGATACCAAAAAAAGGAGTATCCCAACGCCATTAAATGGCTGGAATACTCCCTTTATCATCCTCTATGCTAAGCTGGGCGCAGCGCCGCCCCCTTACTCCGTAACCTTACTCTGATTCGCCACCTCGCGGGCTTTCTGCTGCACCTCTTCCGGTTCGCCGAGGTAGAAGCGGCTGATCGGCTTCACATCGTCGTCGAGCTTGTAGACCAGCGGAACGCCGGTCGGGATATTGAGATCCAGCAGTGCGGTCTCGTCGATATCCTCCATATACTTGATCAGGGCCCGCAGCGTGTTGCCGTGCGCCGAGATCAGAACCCGCTCCTTCTTGCGGATCAGCGGCACAATCCGGTTGGTCCAGAAATCACCGACCCGGTGCACGGTATCCTCCAGGCTCTCGCCGCGCGGGATGTCACCCGGACGCACTTCCTTGTAGCGGATATCATGTCTGGCATAACGCGGATCATCCGGCTCCAGCATCGGAGGGCGGACCGAGAGGCTGCGCCGCCAGATATGGAGCTGCTCCTCACCGTATTGAAGTGCGGTTTCACTTTTGCTGAGGCCCTGCAATGCACCGTAATGGCGCTCATTGAGCTTCCAGGATTTCTGCACCGGAATCCACAGCAGATCCATCTCATCCAGGATATAGTTCAGCGTCTTAATGGAACGCTTCAGCACAGAGGCGAACGCCAGGTCAAAGGTATATCCCGCATCCTTCAGCAACTTGCCCGCCTTCTTCGCCTCTTCAACACCCTTCTCCGTCAGATCAGGATCACTCCAGCCCGTAAACAGATTCTGCCGGTTGTATTCACTCTCTCCATGCCGTATCAGGACTATTTCGTACATAAGTATTCTCCTTCTCCCGTGTATATTTTGCTGTGCTTCCCTTTATTTTGTCACAGCGCAGTGTCCGCTTCAACTTCAGGCCTGCCTTGCGGACTGGGGGGCCGCTATTTCAGCTATTCTGCCAGATCACGCAGGGCAAGCGGACTCAAATGCTCTTAAGTTAGCCCATACGCCTCCATTTCGGCCCCAATCTGCATAATAACGGCCCCTGAGTCCGCAGCGGGCGGAATAAGTGCCTTTTTCGCAAAATAAGGTCCTCACGGTCCGCATAGCACGGATGGCATGCATAGCACACATGGCACGCATGGCACACATGGCACGACGCATGGCACGCATAGCACACATGGCACGCATAGCACACACGGCATGCATAGCACATCAAGCACCCGTAGCATCACAGCACATCTAGCACCCGAAGTACCTATACCACACTCAGCACAATACTCCCCCGCCGCTTCAGCGAATCTCCGACGGACTCTTCCCGGTATGCTGCTTGAACTGGCGGCTGAAAAAGAAGATGTCCCTGTAGCCGAGCGCATCCGCCACCTCCGTGACGTTCATGCCCGCATACAGCAGCAGATGCTGAGCCCGTTCGATCCGTGCCCGAATCACATAGGACTGGACCGAGGAGCCGGTGATCTCCTTGAACTTGATCGAGAAATAGCGAGGGGACAGCCCTGCACGGGCGGCCAGATCCTCTACCCGGTGCGCCGCCCCGGGATGCTGGCTGACATAGTTGGCGACCTCGTGGATCACCTCCGCCAGCTGGTTGCTGACATGGCGCTCGACCGGCCTTGCCTGATCCTGCCGCAGCAGATGAATCATGAGCTGCTTCAGAATCAGACGGCCCTCCTCCTCCGCAGCGTAGGTCTGCACCAGGAACAGCCGGACATAACGGGCCAGCAGATGCTCGAATTCCACCGTCTCACTTAGCTCGTGGTAGAACGCCGGCACCTCGGTCACCTCTTCGGCAACATCGAAATGAATATATGTAAGCACAAGCGGCTTTTGCGGATTATGTGTGGCGCTGGTATAATCCCCCGGGCGGAACAGGAAGCAGCTTCCCTTCCCTACCTGATAGGGCACTCCTCCGCGCACAACAGTCCCCTCCCCGCTCCAGACGTAGAATAAATCGTAATTTTGCAGCGGCTTCTCTCTTTTTTGCCACTTCCAGCCCGGTTCACAGACAATCTTCGCCAGAGCCGGGAGGATTACAAAAGAGGATGGCGATGCATGCAGCATATGATTCCCTCCTATAGATATAGCTTAAGCTTACTTTTCATAATACCTTGTCCGGTTCCCATTTGTACATCTTCTGGGCTGCGCATGGGGACGGGACGCCGCTTCGTTTCCAAAACTATTTATGAAAACGCAGCATTCCTAAGTGACGGGGGCAATCCACGGTGTTATAATGTTAGGCAATGTTAGCGTATATATCCCAGAAGAATACCGGAAGGATGAAACTGATGAATCCACTGGCTGGACAATTGAATGACAGCATCAAGGCAGGCAATGAACATGTATACGATATGCTCTCGAGTCTCGGTAAAGCGATCTATTTTCCCAAAGAGGGGATTCTGAGCCAATCCGCAGAGGCAACGGCTCATGCTAAAAAGTATAACGCCACCATCGGAATCGCTACGGAGAACGGGTTGCCGATGCACCTTGGTGTGATCCAGGATAAACTCTCCGCCTACAGTCCCAAAGACCTCTATGGCTACGCGCCTCCAGCAGGCAAGCCGGAGCTGCGCTCCGTATGGCGGGAGAAGATGCTGCGTGAGAATCCGTCGCTTGAAGGCAAGTCCTTCAGCAATCCTGTCGTAACGAATGCGCTGACCCACGGGCTTAGCATCGTTGCCGATCTGTTCGCAGAGCCAGGGGATGCCGTTATTTATCCGGACAAAAACTGGGAGAACTACGAGCTGACCTTCGGCATCCGCCGCCAGACCGAAACCGTGAATTACCCGCTCTTCACGGAGGACATGAGCTTCAACAGCGAAGGGCTGCTGGATGCCCTGCTGGCCCAGAAGGACCGCGGCAAAGCCATCGTCCTCCTTAACTTCCCGAATAATCCAACCGGATATACGCCAGGCCTTGCAGAAGGCGAAGCCATTGTTGCCGCTATCCTGCGTGCTGCCGAAGAAGGCGTTAATGTGGTAGTGGTCAGCGATGACGCTTATTTCGGACTTTTTTTCGAGGATTCACTCAAGGAATCCCTGTTCGGCAAGCTGGCGAATCTGCATCCGCGCGTGCTGGCGGTCAAGATTGACGGAGCCACCAAAGAAGAATTTGTCTGGGGCTTCCGCGTCGGCTTCATCACCTACGCTTCGGAGAACAAGGAGCTGTTGGCTGCGCTGGAACAAAAAACCCTGGGCATTATCCGGGCCACCATCTCCAGCGGCGCGCATCCGTCGCAGACCTTCGTACTGGACGCGCTGAAGGCGCCGGAATTCTCAGCCCAGAAGGAAGAGAAATTCCAGATCATGAAAGGCCGGGCCAACAAAGTGAAGGCGCTGCTGGACAGCGGAAAATACGGCGATGATGTATGGACGTATTATCCGTTCAACTCCGGGTACTTCATGTGCCTGAAGCTCTTTACCGTCTCTGCGGAGGATCTGCGGCTTCATCTGATTCACACCTACGGCCTGGGCACCATCGCGCTTGGCGAGAGCGACCTGCGCATTGCCTTTTCCTGTATCGAGGAGGATCAGCTGGAAGATCTGTTCGATCTGGTCTATGCGGGCATCCGTGATTTGGAGAAGGCCTGATCATCCGCCTTTGCATACCTGCGTCAGCCCCGGAAGGCCGGGGCTGATTTTTTTTGCCCGGTGCTACGGCATTGGCCTATACACGTTCTGCCCTCCGCACATACAATACGATGTACTCAAGTACAACAACTCACACGCGAAAGGGGAATGAACATGAGCGAAGAAGTTAGAGGCGGATACGGATACGGCGGCGGGTTCACAAGCACTGGAGCGATTCTGGTTCTCTTTATCCTGCTGGTCATCATCAGCCGTTCACTCTTTGTCTAACAGGGAGTGAGTCCCCTGGAGGGAGCTGCGTGCTCTCTCCGATCCACGTGTTATAGCATTCCCTGCTCCACCTGATATGAAGAGGGGATTCCCTTTTATACATTCTTTCCTTCTGAAAATGGCCTCAGACTCCGCATCTGCGAGAGTCTGAGGCCATTTGTGATAAGCACACCCGCTTGCGGGTACGCATCGTCTGCTGCTTTCAACTGTTCTTACAGGTCATCTTCATCCACACGCGCTTCCTTGCGGGTGGAGTAGGCCTTGAACAGATACGCCAGCAGGAATCCGCAGGCGAAGGTCGCCAGCACTTCCAGCGGGCGCTGCCCTGCCTGAAGCAGGAGTGGCAATCCGGTCAGCAGCGCCAGGACCAGATGGGCCCGGAAGACAAACTGGATCGTTCCCTTGCCCTTGCTGCCCTCCGGCAGCGGGTAGACGGTCAGCCAGAACGATTCGCTGTGCAGCTTGCGCAGCGCCGTCAGCTGAATGCCCATCAGGAAGAGGAAGAATACATAGATGCCAATGCCGAGATAGCTGTCCTTCATCATCCACACCAGGAACAGATCGAGCACAGCCATCCGCAGGACGATGCCGAAGACGTCACCCCGGGCGAAGCTTTTGGTCAAGAGGAACCGGTAGGCTGAATCCCGCTGCCAACTCAGCCCGCTGCCCCAACGCGACAGATAACGGCGGGCATAGACCCGCTGCTCGCGTCCCGGAACATCGACGAACCAGCCGAGGACCATCAGCGCCCGGGTCCCCTGGTTCTTCTCCATGGTGATCAGGCGTTCCCACGGAACAGCATGCCGTCCGGGAACGGCCAGCGCGGCCGCATAGGCTGCGGCCAGAATCAGGATGAAGATCAGGGCGCGCATGTACGGCTGCCATAGCCATGCCCCGACCATTAGACCGCCGACCGCCCAGCGCAGCAGGTTATAGCCTGCCGCAGCGGGGCGGGAGAGCATCGCCGTCTCCCGCCATAACCCGTAGCTGGATAACAGCTTGACCAGAATGAGCACCAGCAGGGTAGCCAGCAGCCCTCGGGGTGACTCCTCGGTGCGTATGTACAGCGGCCATAATGTAATGAGGATAAAGGCCAGGCGCAGAATCTTCCACACATTGCCGCTGACCCAGGACGGGGCGAAATACTCTCTCATCCGGTGGCCCTGCGGCAGCAGGAAGATCGTATCCGGGGTCTGCAGATACGTCCGGAAGCTGCTGTGTACCGCCGCGGGCACCAGCAGGACGAACATAATCCAGCGGATCGGTATGCCAGGCGGAATATCGCGCAGCAGCGCTGTGTACCAGGCGGAGAAAATAATCAGCACCAGCAGGAACACCATGGCGACACCGCTCTGTATGATATATCCCATATAAGGGACAAGGCTTCCTGTGAACCGGCTGCGCCGCTGCCGGCGCAGCTCCTTCAAATCCATATCATTTCCCTCCCTGAACCAGCTCGTAGAACAGCTGCTCCAAATTCAAGCCCTGCCGCCCGGCCTTCGCGGTCATCTCAGCAAGGGTTCCCTCCGCTATCACCTTACCGCCGTGCAGCACAATGAACCGGTCACAATAGTTCTCAATCGTAGAGAGAATATGCGAGCTGAGCAGAATTGAAGCTCCGGACTTCTTCAGTTCCAGCATGAAATCCAGCAGGGAGCGGATACCCAGCGGGTCGAGGCCGAGGAACGGCTCGTCGATGACATACAGGGCCGGGCGCGCTACAAACGCGCACATAATCATCACCTTCTGCTTCATACCTTTGGACAGATGGGAGGACAAGGTATCCATCTTGTCCTCCATATTGAAGAGTGCAGCCAGCTGGCTGGTGCGTGATTCATAATCACTGCGTTCCACGCCATACGCTCTGGCAGTGAATTCCACATGCTCACGAACCGTCATTTCCTCATAGAGCAGAGGGGACTCCGGCACGAAGGACAGCGCACTGTGGTAGCTCTCGGGATCGCTGCTGCGCGTCTTCCCTTGTACCGTAATCTCACCCTTGTGCGGGGACATCAGCCCCAGGATATGCTTCATCGTAGTGCTCTTGCCTGCACCGTTCAGTCCGATTAACCCAACCATCTCACCGGGCTGCACCTGCAGGCCGATGTCATGCAGCACCGGCTTATTCAGGCTGTAGCCTCCGCTGAGGCCCGTAATTTCCAATACGGGAGCTGTATTCATTGACCGTCACCTCTCGGGGTTTTGTTCTTGAGCCATTTCGGGGCTCCTTTATTCTTGCGGTTCTGCTCCCGCTCCGCATTGCTGCGGGCCTTGCCCCCGGGCCCCGCCGCGCTGCGCGTGCCGGCGCTCACTCCCGGCCGGTGCTGCTCGCGCCGCGCCGTAACGCCACTGCCGCCAGCCGCTGCGCCCGGCTGGCCTGCCGGCGCGTCGCCGCCCGTCCCTCCGGCTGCTGTTCCAGCCGCCGAGGTCCGCACCTGCGGCTTGCCGGTGCGCGCTGCAATGCCGCCGCGCGGGGCAACGCTTTCGCGGCGGGCGTTCCCGCCCCCGCCGCCTAAATCACTGCGCTCGCCTTCCGCCAGCGCCTTGCCGAAGGCCATCGCCCGCTCGTCCAGCTGGATATCCAGCTCGCGGGCGAATTTGCGCATGATGAACGTCTGCTGCTCCGTAACGATCGTTACGGATAAGCCGCGTTTGCCCATGCGCCCGGTACGTCCGGCACGGTGGACATAGTGCTCGGAGTCGAAGGCCGGATCGAAGCTGACGACAAGCGTCAGATTCTCAATATCCAGGCCCCGCGCCGCTACGTCACTGGCGACCAGCACCTTGAGCTTGCCTTCCCGGAAGCGGGTCAACACATTTGCGCGCGTCACCTTGTCCGCATCGCCATAGAGCGCAGCAGCCGGAAGCCCCAGATGGTTCAGCTTCGCGGTCACTTCAGCGATGTCGTCCGTAGCGTTCACGAACACAATGGCCCGGTCCGGCTTGTAATGGCGGATGACCCGGCGCAGCATATCGATCTTGTTCCGCTCCTCGCACACCACATAGTGATGCTCGAGGCTCGCTGCGGTCATCATCTCCGGATCAATGCCCACCTCCGCCGGATTCTTCATTTCCCGGTTTGCCAGCAGACGGGTCTCCGGTCCAATGGTGGCTGACAGCATGACCAGCTGCCGCGTACGCAGCGCACTGCTGACGATCTTCGTCACTTCGCCTGCACCGCTAAGCTGGAACATCTGATCTGCCTCATCGAGAATAATCGTGCTCACCTCGTGCATCTTGAGCTTGCGCAGCCCGATCAGCTCACGTATGCGTCCCGGGGTGCCTACCACCAGATGCGGATGCTCCCGCAGCTTGTCAATCTGGCGCTTGATCGCCGCCCCGCCGATCAGTCCCATGGCCCGGATGCCCCGGTGTGCCCCGTAGCGCTCCGCTTCACGGAGAATTTGCATCGCCAGCTCCTGGGTTGGGGCCAGCACCAGCTTTTGCACCGATTTCGAGTCCGGGTTAATCCCTTGCAGCAGCGGCAGCAGATAAGCCAGTGTCTTGCCTGTTCCTGTCTGGGATGCGGCCAGAACATCTCTTCCTTCCAGCAGAAGCGGAATCGTCTGCTCCTGTACAGGGGATGGTTCGGTGATGCCGAATTCAGACAATCGGGCAGCAAGGTCTTCCTGGATGCCGATAGCCGCAAAAGAAGCTTTATTCATAATAGGGTTTCATCCTTTTCACTTAAGATAATATGTTCATTATATGCCAAAAAGGCCTCTCCACCAAATGGAAGGCCATAAAATCTAAGTTGGGGCCGTATTTAACACGGTCATACCATCCTGTATACCAAAGGGGGACAAGCCGTTCACGCCACAGACGGTAACTATGATCTATACTTCTCTGGTCATTTTCTGTTCATCAGGTTATAGGTCAGCTTGTCTGCCAGCCGCGGAAACAGGCCATAGAGCCGGATGCCGAAGCCTGCCAGACCGGGCAGATCCACTTCCTCTTTGCCCTTGTCCATCAGCTTGACGATCTTCGCGGACACATGCTGCGGCGTCATCATGATCCGGCTTACGCTTCGTTCATAATTGCCTGAAGGGTCGGCGGTCTTGAAGAATTCGGTGGCGATAGGTCCAGGGTTCACAGCCGAGACAATAATACCGCTCTTGCGAAGCTCCTGGCGGAGCGCATTGGTGAAGCCGAGAACGGCATGCTTGGTGGCCGTATAGGACACTGAGCGTGCGGTTCCGATTTTGCCGGCCATGGAAGCCACATTCACGATCTGACCGCTGCCGCGTGTAAGCATATGAGGAACGACAGCCTTGGTGCAGCGCACAATTCCCATATAGTTAACATCCATCATGTCGGCGAACTCTTCAGACTCCATCTCTGTAAAAGCCGCAAACTTGCCGTAACCGGCATTATTGAGCAGAATGTCAATTCTGCCGTATTGCTTCAGGATCTCCGCAAAGGTATGCTTAACTGCCGTTTCATCGGTCACATCACAGACGAACAGCCTATGCTCCCCCTGAATGCCCGCCGCAACAGTCTGCAGCTTGTCCCTGGACCGGGCCAGCAGAACGGGAACCGCCCCACGCTCGCTGAGCATCTGTGCCGTAAGCGCACCAATCCCGCTGGAAGCTCCTGTAATCACCACAATCTTGCCTTGTACTGCCATGGAATAGGTTCAACTCCCGATTATTTGCCTAAGAGATCATAACCTGAATATCAAGCTCCCCGATGCCTTCCATCAGAAGAGGAATACTCAATGCTTTGCGCGGCAGGATGGACATCCCCTCGGACTTCATCAGCTTCGGCGGGGTAATGTCTACCGACACCCCTTGATTGGAGAGAATAGTACTGGCATTGCCGCTGATCATATTGCCCAGCTCGGAAATGGCGCTCTGGCCCATCTCATCCATCTCTGTTATCACATAACCGCCCATCATGGCCGACACCATCTTAAGTGCTACCGGTTCGGCAATCCCGAAGATAATATTCCCGCTGAGCTGACCTGTCATTCCCACTTGAATCCATATATGATTATCGATCAGTTCAATATCCTTAATCCCCAGCATACCGGTGGACGGCGAGACTTGGATCACCTGTTCAATTACAATGCGCGCAGACTCTAAAAACGGATTGATTACTTCTGCTTTCATGAAAGTGCTGTCCCCCTCGACCAGTCTTTAGTCATATACCAAAAGTCCTAAGCAATAAAATTTATTATACTTCATATATCGGCATTATTCACCAAAAATTAATGGTCTTGTCGAATGATTTCTGAAGATAGTTTGGAGCGCAACATTGCCCTCCCGGGAGGAATCTCCTATAATTTAATCAATAAACGTAAGATCTGCGGCGTCACACCCTCCGAGTGCAGCACTCACAGCGACCCTTGTACCTATCTGCTTTGTCAGAATCCGCGGCTTGCAGACTATAATTCTGGAAGCCGGCATGTGCGCATACGCCCTCCGGAAAGCTGCGGCTTTCCCTGTTTGTACAAATATACGGCGGCACCATCCGGTAGCCATAAGGGGGACAGTCCATGAATATCAGCCAGCTCGAAACATTGATCACCATCTCCAAAACCATGAGCTTCCGCAAGGCGGGCGAGCTGCTCAACCTGACGCAGCCGGCGGTCTCGGCCCAGATCAAAAGCCTGGAGGAAGAGTTCAAAACGCAGCTTGTTGACCGGAACCAGCCGGTGACGCTGACGGACAGGGGCAAGGTCTTCCTCGCCCACGCGGAACAGATTGTCGGAATCGTAGATGAGCTTAAGCAGCGCCTTGCCGATCTCGAAGAGAATCCCCAAGGGCATATTATTCTCGGTACGACCACCTCCATCGCCATCCAGATTCTCCCCCGGGTGCTCTCCTACTTCCAGGATCAGTTCCCTCATATCAAAACCTCGATCTCATCCATGTCCTCCTCCCAGATCTACCAGCAAGTCGAGAACGGGATTGTGGATGTCGGCATCGGCTATCTGATCGGCCGCAATCCGGGAATGACGACCTCGGTCCTGTATTATGATACTTTTGAACTGGTGGTTTCGCCCCGCCATCCGCTGGCCCAGGTCAAAACAGCCGGGATCGAGGCACTGGGCACCATCCCGCTCATCCTGCTCTCACCGGATACGGTCGGCCGGAAATTTGTCGATGAGGTACTGGCGAGGCACGGCATTCAGCCGCTGGTGATTATGGAGCTGACCAGCAGTGAGGAAGTGAAGCGGATGGTCGAGCTTGATCTGGGAGCGGCGGTCATCTCCAAGCAGTCTGTCACTGCCGAGGTCAGAAGCGGAACCCTGCGGATCGTCCCGATCATCGAGCTTGAGGTTACCCATCCTGTAGGTGTCATTACCAAGTCGGGCAAGTATGTCAACTCTGCGATGAGACAGTTCCTGAGCGACCTTAAGGGAATGCCCGAGACCCAGTTCATCGGCTCAGAGTAACCTGCACCCTATTTCGCCATATTGGCCTAAGGAGATGTTCCCATTATGAAGTTCGACCTGCATACCCATCATTTCCGCTGCGGCCATGCTGACGGCACGATCCGGGATTATATTGAAGCCGCAATAGCGGCGGGGCTGGATGTCATCGGTATTTCCGATCATTCGCCTTACTTCGGAAGCCCGTCCGAGCAGGCTTTTCCGCGCATTGCTATGGCCAAGTCCGAGCTGGTCCACTATGTAGAGGAAGTATTGTCGCTGCAAAAAGAATACGAAGGCCGCATTGATGTCCTGCTCGGTATGGAATCCGACTTTTTCCCGGAGCATGCGGAGCTGTACCGCAAGACCTACGCCGCATACCCGTTCGATTATATAATCGGCTCCGTGCATCATGTTGAGGAGATCAGTATCTTCAACCAGGGCCGCTGGAAGGGGCTTGACCCCGCGCAGAGGCTTGCCTCCAAAAGCGAGTACTACCGGCTGATTGCCGAATCCGCACGCAGCGGCATCTTCCAGATTCTCGGCCATATCGATGCCATGAAGGGGAACTATCCGCCGTTCTCCGAGATCGCTGCCCCCAAGGAGATTGACGAAGCCTTGCGCGTAATAGGCGAATGCGGCCCGGCCATCGAGATCAACACCTCTGGCGGCACCAAGCTGTGCGGCGGCTGGTACCCTTCCGATGAGATTCTGGAGCGGGCCCTGCACTTCGGCGTGGAGGTCAGCTTCGGCTCCGATGCCCATCTCCCTGCCCGCGTTGCCGACCAGCGCAATCAGGTGGCTGCACGGCTGAAGGAGATTGGATTCGAATACTGGGTCTATTACAAGCGGCGCGAGAAGGTTAAGGTCGCGTTGTAGGCAGTAAGTGGGCGGGAATTCTCCGCGTACAACCAGCACCGCGCAAACAGGCAGCGTAACGGGACACTCCCCGTCACGCTGCCTGCTGCTGTGGTGCTTTTTTGCGCTGTACACCTAATACTGTGCTTATTCCTTATTCAGATTCTCACAGGTGAAGCCCTGCTGCTTCAGGGTACGCTGCGAGTCCCCATACTGCGGATTCAGAGCGTAGAAGCGGGCAATCATACTGGTCCAGCTCCGCTCCGTCAGCCCCTGGGACTTGAGCAGCTCCCGGTGAGTCTCATTATATTCTTCGATCAAGTGTTGCTGATCCGGGTTATAGACCTCTTCATGGTACACAGCTGCTATAGGCAGGCGTGAACCCTTCGGCTGTTCTCCCGCCGGATAGCCGATGCAGAGGCCGACCACCGGGAATACATACTCTGGCAGCTGCAAAAGTTCAATCACCCCTGCCGTGTTACGGCGTACGCCCCCAATCGGGATAATCCCCAGCCCGAGCGACTCGGCGGCAGCTACTGCGTTCGATAGTGCAATGCCGACATCCGTAGCCCCAACGAGCAGCGCGTCTATATCCGCAGCTGTTTCAAACGGCTGGCCTTCCAGTTCTGCCGCAAGCTTGGCCCGGTGAAAGTCCATGCAGAACACCAGGAATACCGGTGCTTCCGCCACATGCTTCTGGTTACCGCTCAGCGCCGACAGCTGCTGCCTGCGTTCCTCGCTGCGTACCGCAATCATCGATACTTGCTGGCCATTCACCCACGACGGTGCCGCCTGGGCTGCCTCAATAATCGTCTTCAGCTTCCAAGGCTCTACCGCCTGCCCGCTGTAGTTACGGAATGAACGGTGGTTCATAAGTAATTTAATCACATCATTCAAAGGTTCATTTCCTCCCCCATCTATACTTGTCCATGTACCATCTACACTATCATAGCCCAATCCCCTCGGAGACTGCCAGCACACAATGTTTATACGTAAGGGCAGAGGTTACTTATTCAGGAGAACTATGCTCCCCATTCAGCCATTTAGCCAACTATCTACGAATTCAGGGGCACTAATGCTCCTCATTCAGCCATTTAGCCGACTATCTACGAATTCAGGGGCACTTGTGCTCCTCATTCGCTCGTTCAGCCAACTATCTACGAATTCAGGGGCACTAATGCCCCTCATTCAGCATTCCAGCCAACTATCTGCGAATTCAGGGGCACTAATGCCCCTCATTCAGCATTCCAGCCAACTATCTACGAATTCAGGGGCACTAATGCCCCTCATTCAGCATTCCAGCCAACTATCTACGAATTCAGGGGCACTAATGCCCCTCATTCGGCCACTTAGCCCACTTCCGGCCGATCCCAAGGGATTTATCCCTCTAATCGGGAGCCCAGCCCCGCACACGCCCAAAAAAAATGGACCCGAATCATCGGGTCCCAACAGCAGTTATATTTTCAAAAGGGGGTCATGTACTTAGTTTAACCGCTGACTGTTAGAGTTTGATAACGGCATTATTTCAATTGTGTAACAATGTGAAGACCTTTGTTACATTATTGGAAACGGAGCGGACGCAACATGACGGACTATATAATAGAGGATTTTGATTGTGATGAAGAGGATCAAGGCCGATTTATCTGCTTGGTGGACTGGCTCGGGGTAACCCTTAAAACTATCCGGGTTGATGATGTTGACGATGCTGGCCGGGAGCTGCATAGCCGCCGTGACATCCGTCTGGAAGATATCTATACGCTGCTTGGCATCCCTGAGAGCCAATGGAAAGAGATGCCCCGGGGAATGAATGGTTACAGTCGGCAAATGGCTTGTGGCGATATCAAAATCCTGTTCGCCGGGAATGCCGATATGGGTTATCACCTGTTAATGTCTGGTCAAGGGTGCCGACAGTATGAAACGTTTTGGTCGCAATCTTGGGAAACCTTGTTCCGGCAGCTTTGGGAAGCCGAAGCGAATTTCTCCCGGCTTGATCTGGCGATTGACGATATCAGGTATCACGATGATCCCCCCTACTTCACCGTGCCGGACCTGATCGACCGGGCCGACCGGAATCTATGCCGGAGCAAGTGGCGCGGTGGTCGTGTGATCCGAAACATCAAATTAGGTGACGGCAGCAGCAAGGGACATACGTTTTACCTCGGCAGTAACAAGTCTGATGTCCAATTGCGAATCTACGAAAAGGACTTCGAACGCCTGGAAGCAGATCAAGACTTAGCCGAAGGGCTTACCGCATGGAACCGTGTAGAGTTCCAGCTCGCTGATCTCCGGGCCTTGAAGACCGTGGAACATATTTTGCAGGGCATTCCTGCCGGGGAAATCATATTCGGCCTTTTAAGCAATTATGTGAATTTCGTTGATAACAACGGCGATAGTAATAAGTCCCGTTGGCCTGTCTCTGAATTTTGGTCAGAGTTTATAGCCGATGCCCAGAAGCTCAGGCTTTCCGTCAAAGCACCGGATAAGACGATACCTCAAAAGATGTCATGGGTGCAGACGCAGGTGCAAGCCACTTTCGCGGAAATCTGGATCGCCCTCGGGAGTCCCGGTCAGGATCATTTCGTTGAACTTATCAACGGCGGTCTGGATAAAATGACTGAAGCCCAATGGCAACGGGCCGAACAGTTCCTCGTCATGCAGTCGAAGCTGGATGAAACCCTTATAGATCAAAAAGAAGTCCGGTATGCCGAGTACATTGCTCGACAAAACGAACTGTCCGAAGAACTAAGAAACGGCCTTGCGAATGACTATTTAGACAAAATTAAAGAGGATGCGTCAACATCCTCTAAAGACCTAGATGCTTTCTAGGTACAAAACCCCAATTTGTGATAAAAATTGCTTGGCAAACATACCCACATAGGTTATGATTGAATCAATTAAATAACGGGACAAGTTGCTGCGATCTTGGCGGACTTCAGCAACCGTCCCTTGAGGCATCCTGATGTTAGCTCAGGGTGTCTCCGTAATTTCATTATACTTATTCGTGCGTGCAAAAACATCAGAACGCACGTTCGTATACATTAGTCCGCCATTCGGCGGGCTTTTTTTATGCAGTTTTTATTCACCGAAATGCATAAGTATACAAAGTGGCAACCCACTTGCCATACAGGATTTTATGCACTCCATACAGCGAAGAAAAATTGTGACAACTTTGTGAACAACGGGTTAACCCGGTTCAATATAAAATTTTAACAAAGTGAGGTTGGTAAATGTGAATAGTCCATTTGTTTGGAATGGTCTTGTTGTAAAGGAAGTTCGTAACGTCCCTCGTCCCGGAAAAAGTGATTTGGTATTTATTGACTTGATTGATCCGGCAACCTATGAAACTTCGGGGCAATTCATGTATATGCCGGAGAACCGTAATGAGGTTGCTCCTCGGCAGGGAGACAGAGTTAATGTGTACACCAAACCCAGCAATTACCAAGGAAGAGCAAGCATTACGTTTGCATCAATTGTCCCTGCTGCGGCAGGTGCAGGCGCTAAGGCAGTTTAGGAAATCTCTTGATGGGATGAAGCAGACTCTAGATTCCATGAAGGGAGGTGACAAATATGACAAGTGGCATTCCAGCGGTAACACTGACGTATTCCCTGGCTGATGTTGCAACAGGCGTAACTAACTGGTTCAGCGGTTACTGGTTGATGACAGCATTCGCTATTGCAATTCCGTTGACGTTCTTCATCATTCAACAGATCAAGGGCGTATTCATGAACTAATGAAAAAGTAGAGAGGGCGTTCTGTTATGTCGAGTGTAGTGTTCAATGCTGATCCGGGCAATTTCGCAGCGGCCCCCGCCCCTGTCGTCTATGACATTAAGAATGATGTCGTATCCGCATTGTCGGAATATTACAAGTCACATATAGAAGGCTCTCTCCAAATTTTTCATAGTTTGACGCTCGGCGAGATCGTCATTGCAATCTTGCTGGCTGCAATACTGATGGTTATTACAATGAAATGGATATGGGAGTCGGTGCGTTATGGATGAATTGCTGTACAACTATTCGTATCTCGGTCTTCCAGCCGTTGTACTGATCCTTGGTGTTATGGTGGCTCGGTTCGCGGGGGTGATTCGCGGTGCGTGAATTGATCTTCGGATCGTTTCTTGTAATCTTTAACACGCCGGGAGTAGCACTGGCCTTAACGATGTTCGTTACTTTTATCGCCTGTGTAATTTCTTGCCTCTACATTTTGTCACAATGGGGGCGGTACAGTTGAGCTTTAGCTTGGACATTGCAAGCATACTGCAATATTCTTACAACCTTTTTGGATCGTTCAGCCCTTTGGTATATCTGTACGCCGGATCGGCCTTAGCGATTTTCATAATATTCACCGTTATTGACCGTGTGCGCGGCAGTAAGTCATAAATGTCAGCCAGTACTCGTTACTGGCTATTTCTTTTTTAGGTAGGTGATTGAATGGATCGTATGCCTGTATGGAGTGACAGCAGTTTTTCCATGGGCGATTTGTTTAGCAACACGGGTCACAACTGGGATACCCTCACACCTGTCATATCTGTGCTTTTTGGAGTCATGTTCGGAGCTTGGCTGCTTCGCATGATTATCAAACGGACTCGGGGTGATGATGATTGAAGCGTTATAAGCATGGGGTAGCTGGTCTGTTGATGTTTTTGGCTCTGGTCCTCCCTGTCACTCCGGTGTTTGCAGATATCACGTGGAATCCGGTTATGGAGGGGTATGACATGACGGAGGATGAATACTTCGCAGAAGCTGCGGAAGGGGAATCCGGCACATTCAGTTTTACTGGAGGGAAATTTGTTAATCCGCAGAATGCTTATTTTTATGTTGCAGGTATTTATACTACAAGCTTACCATTCGCATCAACCTTTAGTGTTGACGTAACCTTTAGTGATGGGTTTACGCGCAACATTATTTTCAATAGTAGTAAGTATGCGCAGATAACCGTTGCTGACTTTAAGGATCATCCCAGTAAGGCCATAACTCTCAAACTTAATTCGGATGGCAAAAAAGCACATAAGGTATATATGAACGGATATGGCCTTAAGGATTATGACGGCCCGGGTCCTACAGCCGCACCGACAACCAAGCCGACATCTGCACCAACTCCAGCACCAACGGTTAAGCCGACCGTAAAACCGACTAGCACTACAACCCCAAAGCCAAGTTCCGGCACATCAACTCCGGGGCCGAGTGCAAGCCCGTCCGATCCGGGCGGTGGTGATCCCGGTGGCGGTGATCCGGGCGGCGGTGATGATGGCGGGAATTGTTTATGTGAAGATCTTTGCGAGATTATGCCGGGAATCTTGGCTGGCTTCGGGGATCAGTTGGACGGTATTGCTGGATCGCTGGCTCCACTGCATCATGATTTAGCTATCGTGCAGGATCAACTATTTGGAGTACGGGACGACTTGAACGGCATCAACGGACAGTTGCAGCAAATTAACAGCAATACGGCACCTTTGCATGATGATCTTAATGACATCAAGGCACTGACCGGAGAGCTAATCCGGCAGGTCACGCCGATTCAAAATTACTACCCACCGTCTCCGGTTGTTGTGCCGAATTATTATAAACCGCCTGATGTGGCTGCAAGTCCTTATGTGGATAACGGGCAGTATTTTAGCGACAACGGGGATGCGGCTGCACCGGATGCCATGCCCGCCGCGCCTGAGCCTAAAAACTGGCAGGTTAACGGTCAGGTGATCAACCAAGATGCCGAAATGGTCCCGGCCCCCAAACAGAGTCAAGCACCATTACAGTCCCAGGCTCCAGCACAAACGCAATCACCGTTACAGACTCAGGCTCCGGTGCAAAGTCAGGCTCCAGTACAGACACAGAGTCCTATACAGAACCAAGCGCCCGTACAGTCCCAGTCTCCGGTGCAGAGTCAAGCGCCTTTACAGAGTCAGGCTCCGGTGCAAAGTCAGACTCCACATTTGATTAAGGATAAGGAATTGGAAGTAGACCGGACGGAATATCCGTTGCGGTGGGAATCGGGAGAGTTTCCGTGAGGAAGGGTGTGAAAATTTGAAAAAGGTATTACTGATCATTGCTTTGCTGTTTGCGGCGTTGCCTGTGAAAGAATCTTTTGCGGCCGAGGAACTGACAGCAATATACCTTGACTTTGGCAGTACTTATTCTGTCGCATCGTATGTAATTACAGGATCTGTGGTAGTTGAAAAAGCCTTTTATTACAAAGGTAACGGGACTTTAACAGCAGATTCTTTTTCTGCTATGCCTCCCGGTATAGCGGTTGATGGGATTAGGTTTAATCGTGGTACTACGGCTGAGCCAATTAGATACATTAAACTGATGGTGACTAGTGGCGGTGTTACTAGTTTTAAGGGTTATTCTGACATCAATTTGAGCGGTAGTGTTTATACTGGGAAGTCTGTACTATCTTACGATCCAATAATTGGACCTACAGCAACTCCAAAGCCAACAGCTACGCCGACGCCAACACCAGCAGGACTATTAAAAGGTAAGCAAATGATAGTATCTGCAGACATAAGAGGGGCAATGAACTCGACTACAACTAATGTAACGGATGGTAACGCATTAACCTTATTTACAATGGGGTACTCGGGATCAGCATTCGACACGATTTATTATGACTTCCATACTGCATACAATATAACAAGTTACCAACTGGCCTCCTCTAAGGATAATCTCCGAGTGTTGTTCTTACACAGCGACAATACCCGTACGACAATAACACCAACATCTACAAATGTAACAACAACTGTATCTGTAAACGATGTTGTAGCAGTTGGTGTTGTTGTGTTTAGTGGAACTGACAATCCAACGGTTAATGAATTTGATGTTTGGGGGAGTGTGCCACCACCACCACCAACCCCAACTCCGACTCCCACAAACACAGATTCAGCCTTATTCGTAATCAATAACTTGGACAAAACCATTGATTCCTTTTCTTCTCTATCTTTAAAATGGTCACCCGTGAATTCGGTGTACCTGAAAAATTATAGAATCTATCAAGATAACGTCCTGATCGGGACCGTGAACACAAACACTATTGCGATTTCAGGTCTTGTTGCTGGACAAACCTCTGTTTTCAAAGTTTCAGCCGTTGATACCTTTGATAAGGAATTTGCTCCCTCCACCCTGTCTTACACGGTGCCGATCCCGGACGTCACTCCTCCAGGGATACCCAAAAACATCAAAGTCGTGCCGGATCGATATAATGCTTCAATGTCTTGGGACGCGCCGCCTGATTCTGATTTACTTGGGTATTATGTTTATCTGGATGGCGACCGAGTGAATGCTTCGCCGCAGCTTACGAATAGTTTTTTACTCTCTGGGTTGCAAGTGGACACCGAATATGAAATTGCTGTTGTTGCTGTCGATGTGTCCGGCAACATTTCCGAAAAGTCTCCACCCGTGAAGTTCAGGACCTTAACTCTCCAGACGGCCCCGGCCATGCCGAGCAACTTTACCGGATACGCTTTTTATAAGGGCGCTAACCTATCGTGGCTCCCTGTCTCATCGGCTGCGGAGTACGCCGTTTACATGGACGATGTTAAGTTATTCACTACTGTCAACACCTACGTGAAGGTGAACAATCTAGTTAACGGCAAGGATTACCGTTTTCAGGTATCCGCCATTAATGATATTGGAGAGTCTGACCTATCGGACGTTTTGTTAATCCATCCGAAAGATCAGAGCGTGGTTGACGTTAACATTGGTTACAGCCTGAAAGATATTTCAGATAGCACGGCTTCTATGTTCGGCGCTAACTGGCCTTTGGTCGCTTTTGCTATCAGTATTCCCCTGTCGTTCATCGTCGCTTTAGGTGTCAAACGAATCTTCGTCGGTTAGGAGGAAGCCGCATGAATATGACTGAGTTGATGCTTGGATTACAGACGATAATCACGGCATTTCAGCATCCAATATTTCTATCGTTTTGCATACTACTAATGTTCTCTTTGATCTTTGGCATTAAACGGCTATTCCTTGAATGACATTCGTTCATAGTCTCCTGAGTTTCCTGTCCGGGGCTTTTAACTGGTTAGGTGATGCATTCGGCAAGTTGTTTCAATTGCTTTCTGTGCCGTTCGGGTGGCTTCTATGGCTCTTTGATGGCATATGGTACTTCCTGTTCTCTCTGTTTAAAATTGTGGTCGCCGTCTTGCATATCTTCGTTTCACTCTTTCAATTCCTGGGGGCGATCATACTCGGCTTCCTTCGGACGATTAAGGGGTTTCTGTTCATTGATTTTAATCAAACCCCTGTTCATTATCCATCGTCCAGTTTTACCGGACTTAAGCTTGTGGCGGATTTTTTGCAGCCGATTGGCTTCATGACTGTGTTTCCGATGGTGCTACTTGCAGTGCTATGGCTACTGTTTGTGCTTCGGGTGTTTGCTCTCCTGGGGGACGGTGATGTCGATGCGTAACTTCATTGATACGCTATTTGGCCCCGTTATTAACTGGCTGAATCAAATTTCAGGTCAACTTAGTAATCTGAGTGTCCCGGCTGCGCGGCCCTTGAATCTCTCCAGATACTTCGGCTACTTCGCTTGGCTCGGGCCGCAATGGACAACCTTCATTACAACAACCTGCGTTTTAGCCTTTACGTATTTAATTATTTATCTCATTCGTACGCAGTCCGGTCTATTTATAAGATTCAAAGACTTTGTGAAGTGGTGGTGAGCTGATGATAATCCAGAAGAATTTACTTGTTAGATTATTGATTGCAACGCTTGTAGCTTATATAGCCGTGATCTCGTTGCCCCTGACATATGTCTCTGTGCATTACGGATTTTTCGTTTTGGTTGGTGTGACGGCCACATTAGTAATGCTGTATATGCTTCAAGAGGATCAGCAGAGGTCGGGTGATAAGCATGACCGTGTTTAAGACATTCTTTGAACTCTCCAGCGCGGTGGGGTTCGGCTTACTGTTTTGCTTGGTTATCCCCACTCTACTGATTTACCGCAAGTTGAAGTAATTGTTAACGGAGTCCATGCAGCTGCGCGCCGATCGGGATCTGATCTGAAGGTGTTTTGTTAACAGATTGGAACCAGGTTTTGACCGGCTGCGGGATGTTTTGTTAACAGGAATTCATCCTGGCGAGCTGCTGAAGCAATCAAATTGTTAACAAAGGTGAGTGTTATCTATGGGTGTTAAAAAAGACAAAGCTATTATTTTTCACGAGGAAGGTCAAACCTGCGAAATCGTAAATGTCGAGGAAGTGTCTAATGAGTCTATCGCAACTCCGCGCGGCATGTATCCCTTGGTGAACTGCACTAAGCATTTGGACATTAGGAACGGGAATTTACTCTATATGGTCTCAGCAGCCCTCCCGGCTCGTGTGGAAGCTGAAAAATTAATGACCCTGCGCCGAAGTGTTGCTCTTAAACGGATGTTTGAGTTCCAGATTAAAAAGAAGATGGATATCAGTGCTATGGCCCCTTGGATTATTGTCGTGCTGCTGATTCTATTCAAATAGGAGGAAATCCCTTGGAAAACACACAACCGTTCACGCTGGAACATCAGGATTTACAGGAAGCCGAGGATTTAATGCAGCATGTGGAGGATATGAGACATGTCCCTGTTCAGGAGTTCATGATTTCCGAATTGTTGCAGGTCAATGATGATAACGAAATGATGCAAGTGCTTGATTTCATGAAGCAGAATGCGGTTCCTCTCTCGTCTGATCAGGTTGCCGGGGCCTATCTGCTGGCTGATGCCGGAATAACAGATATCTTCCCCTTCATCAATGCTAGTCGGAAGCTCATGACCCCAATGGAGCGCGTGTACAAGATGGTGGACAAGCTGACTCTCGCGGATCGCATTCGTGGCAATGCCAAATTATCAAATTTGCTTAAGGCTAACGCTAATCCGGCTAACTCGATGCCGACTGTAAAGGAGACGCTTAAATAATGTATCTTATGGGATTCGATGCGGCTATGGGAGAAGGTAAGACCTTGGGCATGTCCCTTATTGCACAGCATTACCGTCAGCGATCAGGGTGCACCTTGTATAGCAATTACGGGCTTGCTAACAGTAAGGTCTTCACAACCTTTCAGCAGTTTTTGGATGTTGCAGCACAGCCCTCCAGCATTATTTGTCTGGACGAGATTCACAATGATTTGGATAGCCGCAGCAGCAATACCAACGTCAATAAATACCTGTCTCATATGATTTACTATTTGCGCAAGATCAGAGCGACTATTATGTTTGCAAGTCCAGACATTATGAGTATTGATATCCGGGTGCGTAACATCATTAACGTTTACTGTCGTGTTCGTAAGGATCGTCAACGGTTTCACTATAAAATGTGGGACATGCAATCTTCCAAATATTTACGGACGATTGCGGTTGATCAGCAAAAGGTATTCGCCATTGCGAAACAGATTTATGACGATAAACGGATGGTCCTTCCGATGGAGTTTCCAGAGAAAAAGGAAGAGTACCTAGAGATTATTCACATGCTTAAAAATATCAGTGACAATTTTTATGAGGTACGGGCAGCAATGGAAGTAGCGGGGGCGTAGCCCCCGAGGAGGCCATTGCTTTCTGATAGAGAGGAGAAATTTACAGTGTCTATGTCTAAGGTGGAAAAACGGAAAGTGTCGAAGAACTTGAAGGGCATGGTTAATGCTTCGGTCCAATGCGGTGATCTCCTGAAATATATTCAGAATGAAGTACCTTTAACTGAGGAGATGAAACAGGCTTTTGTGAATGTGATACAGCACAATCAGAATATGATTGCCTTTTTGAATGTCCTGGAACAACAGTTGCAAAAAGAATAGCCTACCGGATCGGCAGGCTACAGGCTGGCTTGATTTATGATTTTGTCAATTTCTTCTTTGATCTCTTTGTGTTCTGCCAGTGTTAAGGACTTACTGCGGTTGGCGTAAAACTTGTAGAGGTAAGCAATCACTTCACTCTCATTTTTTAGTTCCAATTCTGCTTTTAGGTCCTTAACAATGTTTTTTATAGGTGTGTACACCTGCATAGATTTAAAGGTCATTACATATCCCTCCCTATTAGCTATAGATTTTATCAAATTTCTATAGAAAACACAACATAAACTATAGATTATCTATAGAAAAGGTGCTATAATATACATATAGGTTAGTTAAATCTACAGAAAGATGGTGGTTTTATGTCGATGGATTTGATAAAGGTTGGTGATAATGGTCAGTTGGAATTTGATTTTGAATCTCTGGAAGCTATGACTTCGGCTGAATTTGTGGCTGCTGTTAAAAAAGCGATTCCTGTAGGTCATTCTATTTTCAAAAGTCGAATTCTTCAAAACACTAATTTTATAAGTCTGTTTTTTCTTACTAGTTTTAATGGTGAAGAAGGTGGTCGGTATGCTTATTCCTGTGCTTATCACAATTACACTTCTTATCCTTTTTATTCCGTTGATAAAATGACCGTTGTTGAAATTGGATTGTTGCAAGAATTTATTAAAGGTTAACAAATCACCTGCAGCAGCCGCGACGTCCAGGAGTGCATTGTTAACAAAAACGATGCCCGGACCCGCGGATCTCAGCTTATATTGTTAACACAAATTCAAATCCGGATCTTCTGCAGGAAGTTCCTGCAGCAAAAATTGTTAACAGGAGTGGATTACATATGTCGTCTGTATCAGGCAGTACGCAGATCAGAATTGATTCAGGTGTGAAGCTGGAGCTTGAATCTTATCGGGATACTGTTCGGATGGTCAAAACGCATAGTGAAGCTATCGAAAAATTACTGTCTTACCATAAATTATCGGAACGTGAAAAAGCCGAAAACGCAAAAACCGCCGATGCTGAGAAAAAACGCCGTGGGCTGGAGGATATCACCTTGGGCCGGGATCGCAAGGAACTGCTTATCGTCTTTAAGGAAAGGTACGGTATGCCGGACCTCAATTCTATGTTGGATGTGATGATTCGCCATTTTGAAAAAGCCGAAGCTCTAAGCATGGATACAGTACATTTGCTGCTCTCTCTGCGTAAATAGATTTTTGTTAACGAAGTTGGTGGAGCTGCGCGCCGATCTGCTCTTGGCCACGGCTCTACTTGTTAACAGAATTAGGTGCCGGCTTTTGACCAGGCCTCACTTTTTGTTAACAAAAATGTGTTGACGTTGCAGTCTGACCCCTGCCATTCCCTTTTTCCCTCTGACGATCTGTCAGGACGAGGAAGGTCAAACCTTTTAAGGAGTGGTTTCTTTTGTTTACTAATGCTTGGTTCGAAAACCTTTTTGCGACTTACGGTGTTTTGATTACTTTGATTCTTTTTCTGGTTTTGATTCTTGTTGCTTCTGTGGCGATTTTTTTAGAAGGGAGATGACAGGATGATCTGTCCACGTTGCAAGATTGAGATGCATCACATTGATTTCCCGAAGCAGAAACATACCCATTTAGGCTCAAACGGAAGGCCTCTGCCGGACGCTGTAGAGCGTTGCCCTCGATGCCTTACAGATATCCCTTCCCGCCGTAGAGTCGCCCCTATCCCGGCTCCTAAGCCTGTCCAGCCGCAGCCGGAGCAGTTAATGCTTTTTAGCCCTACGGTTGGGGGTTTGCAGTAATGCACTTAAAATTCTCTGGAGCGCCGACAGGTGCTCTGGAACCCCCGTATAGTAACACGGGGGTTCTAAATACATACTCTGTCCCTAAACCCCGTCAAATCAAGGTTTTCAACTAATCATGCTTTTGAATCTATCTACTGAGCGTCTTTGCACTTTTAGTAGTTTTGGAGTGACTTACATAATGATAACGGAGCAGCCCAAAGAACGGAAAATTGTAGATCGCTCGTCCAATCGCGTGATGCAGCCTATTCGAGACTTAGAAGTTTTGGAAGAATTCAAACGGCAGCTCAAAGCCTGGGATTGGCGCAACTGGATGATGTTTGTATTTGGTATCAATACTGGGCTGAGAATTAGCGATATTCTGCCCCTGAAGGTTAAGGACGTTAAAGGTGAATATGTGAACCTACGTGAAAAGAAAACCGGGAAACTTAGACGCATCCTGATTAACTCGGAGTTGCGTGCTGATCTCAATTCCTACCTCGAATATTTTGATTGGCTCGGACCGGATGATTACCTTTTTGAAAGCCAGAAAGGTGGTCGCCCTATTAGTACCGTACAGGCTTATCGTATACTGCGGCTTATAGCCGATGTAATGGGACTGGAGTCCATCGGGACACATACCATGCGTAAGACGTTCGGCTATCACTTTTATAAGCGCACAAAGGATATAGCGACTTTACAGACCATCATGAATCATAGCTCGGCCCGGGTGACTATGCGTTATATCGGCATCATACAGGACACTATAGACGACTATATGAGGGATTTCAAATTGTGAGAGGAGGTGAAAAATTTGATAAATGCACAAACGGTAGAGCAGTTTTATATCTTAAGATGGCTGGAAACAAGAATTGTGCCGGAGTTATTTGAAATCACATTAGTTGATAGGTATACCGTTAGGATAAAGGATGCCGAAGGCAAATATGCTCGTGCTACTTATGTTGAGAAGGACAATATCGTTTTGAGCGAAGAGAAATAGAAACCGGACGAGGAAGGGGGTGACCTATGGAACCTAGTGTTACACCTGTGTTAGTTCAGGCAATGAGTATTGTTAAGCCTGCCTTATCTTTAATCATACCTTTGGCAATTCTTCCGTTGTTATTGACATTGGGTTATAGGATCACGAAACAGTTTATGTATGCTGCGGGTTATGACGATTATCCGAGCACTGGAGCTAAGAAGTCGAAACCGGAACCCGAAGAAGACATTTACTTCGATGTACGAAAGGATGGCTATTGGGTAAAGTCTGCGGACGGGTCGAAGACGTTTGTCAGTAAGGACGAGCTTTATCCGAATGATGTGGATCGTATTGATCTGACTAAGAAAGGGTGAAATTGTTAACAAAATCGCGGCTGCCGGTTCAAGCCAGGGCGAGTTTTTGTTAACAGGAATCACCTTCAGGAGATCCAGATCAGCACGGGGCTGCTCCGATATTGTTAACAAGAAAGGATTGTTTATATGGATGAATCTGATTTCGAAGAGTTTTTAGAAGCCATTATCGGAAATGCCGATATCGAACCTCTGCTGCTCTGCTGCTTTGAAACATTGCTTGCAGAAGAACGTATCCCCGTAGAAGATCGAATCAGCCAATTATCCCTCATGATTAAGGTGTTGAAACGGAAGAATCCCCGCATTAATCAAGCCCGTTTACGGCTCGTGTATTAATTTGAAGACTTTCATTACGTCGCCCGAGCCGTCCGCCATCGGCAGGGTCCGCTCCAGGGTCAGGCCGTTCCTCAGCATGACCTGAGCGGACCGGTAATTATCCCCACGGCAGCGCCCCTCGACCTTCCTCAGGCCGAGTTCCCTGAAACCGTAGGCCAGCAGCAATCCCAGTGCCTCGGTTGCATACCCGCGACCCCACCATAACGGATTCAGCATATAGCCCAGCACCGCCTGGCCCTCCTGCCGGTTCCAGTTCTGCAGGGAGACTGAACCGATCAGCTCCGGCTGGCCTAACATATAGATTCCTGCATGCAGCGCGCCGGGATCATAGCCGTGCAGCATCCGGTTCACCAGCTTATCCAGCACACCCTGCCGGGAAGTCGATCCATGGCGCAGCTGAATATGCGGCTGCACCTCAGGGTGGGAGAGCAGCGACTTCAGCAGCGCTCCGTCGCCGGACGCCATATTCTTCAGTTCTACCTTAGAACCTTGCAGTGACATCCCCATGATCATCTCATAAGTGCTCATGAACTTCTCCCTCTTCTTCTCCCGCCTATCGCGTCCCTCTCTTGCAGTCCGGCTACCCCCGGCGCAGAGTCAGCACGGTAAGCTCCGGGCGGCACAGGAAGCGCAGCGGCATCAATGTCTCGCCGAAACCCCTGTTCACATACACTGGCATGGCCTTATTCTCTGTATAATACAAGCCGTCTATGTATTTCTGAGATCCGTAGGGCGTGAACGGCGCGCCGACCAGCGGCAGGCGAATCTGACCGCCGTGGCTATGCCCCGAGAGCTGAAGGTGAAACGGGTACGCTTCCGCCACATCGGCGTAATCCGGCTCATGCATCAGCAGCACCGTGAAGATGCCGTCAGGAATATCCCGGATGGCTGCCTCCGGGTCCGGCTTGCCGTGCAGCATGTCATCCAGTCCTGCTACGGCAATCGTCGCTCCGCCTTGCTTGATCAGATAAGACTCGTTCCGCAGGACGCGGAATCCGGCCTCCGTCAGCAGACGGGTCAGCAACTCCGTATTCTTGTAATCATGATTCCCGAGGATGGCATACTTCCCAAGCGGAGCCTGTAGCTCTGCCAGCAGGGGGACTGAGTCGGTCAGATCCTCGGCATAGCTGTCTACGATATCCCCGGTGAAGCAGATCAGATCCGGCTGCTCTTCCTTGATATGCTTCGTCAGCCGGGCCAGATCCTTCGCATCCTTGTTGAAGCCCAGATGCACATCGCTGAAATGGACCAGCCGGGTCCCGGCGAACGCGGACGGCAGCTCCGCAAGCGGCAGCTCCCGGCGGGTCACCTCTAACCAGTTCGGCTCCCCCTGCCAGGCATAGCCGCCGGCGAGGAGACCCGCCCCTACCACCGCTCCTGCTCCCCGGGCCAGGAACTGGCGGCGGGTCATCTTGCGGCCGCTTCGGCCTTCCGGCTTCGGGGGGCCTGTTCCCGCGCCATCGGCAGCAGCAGGAACTGTACGCTCGGGAGAGCCTCCGAACGATTTTTTCATAGGGAGATTCTCCTCTCTGTCTTGAATTCTAATCGGGTTATTGCCGATCCGCTACGGCTTCATCCACTTTGTCATCAATATCTACTTCAATGGCCGCCTCAATCTCTTCCTCCGTGGTATTTACCCCAAGAATCTTGCGGAACAAGCCCAGCATGGACAGCGCATAGGCGACCGTAATGAAGCTGAAGCAGATCTGCATAACTACAACCAGCCTTGAGGTATTGTCTATGGGAGCTATATCTCCGTAACCGACGGTCGTAAAAGTAGCCACGCTGAAATAGAGGAACGTAATCAACTGGCTAAGCAGATCCTGGCCCAAGCCTTCTCCCTGGAACGAGGACTGTCCAAACAGCTTATATATCGATGTATATACGACTGTAAAAAAAAGAATGCAGGTGAACGCAGCGATGCTGATCCGGACCAGCGTCTGCTGCATTCTGACTTCCTTATTGTTGGAATCCCTGATTTCATGGAAAATAAACAGAATATAAAACAGGACTGAGGCCAGGACAAAAAACAGAATCAGTCCGCGCAGTCCCCGGTTGCCGGGCACAATCGTCCCCAGATCGATCAGGTTCAGCAGATCCTCCACCGAGATCAGCGCATAGATCAGAATAGGAGCAAGCAACACGCCTCTGCCCATCCAGTTCAGCTTCAACCGGGCAAACCTCACTACCAGGAATACAATGACAATGATATTAAAAGCCCAGATCCACCATGCCATGGCTTTTACGCTCCTGTTCTATGCTCCCGGCTTCCCGCCGGGAAGGTCCTTATCCGGTCCGCTTATGACTCTGATCCGGCATTCTTCCTCAGGAGCCTCGCGGTAGGCAAGGGCAATACCCTTAGCCTGAATGTCCTTGCGGCTGACCCGCCGCTGCTTGAAGCTCACTTCAACCTCCTGTGTGAACGGGAACGGGGTCAGGGTCAGCGTAGCACTGTCCTGCCACTCCGCCTCAATGGCACGGCCGGAGGTGAAGCTGAACTCCTCACTGCCGGAGAAGCCGTCTGCGAACCAGGGGTGCTTCTCGGATTCGGCGCTGCCCGGCCTACTAAGCGCCAGGAACAGCGACAGATCATCGCAGAATTGCAGCAGTCTGGCGTCATAATACAGCTCGCCTTCTTCAAGCGGTTTGCTCTGCTCCAGCGCCCGGTGGATACGGGCACGTCGGTCCGCTTCATCCTCCAGATATTGCGTCAGCTCCGGGCATTCCTCACCCGACACCTCAATCAGCCGTTCAAAATGCGAGCTGCACAGCAGCGCCCCGTATGGCGTCTCCGCTTCCACCTCATCGATTCCCCGTCTATAAAAGGTCAGCTTCGGCACAACCGGGAAATCGAGGAAGCTGTAAGGCAGCCCCTCCGCATCATTCCAGAACGGTGTCTCATCCAGATCAATCCAGCCCCGGTCATGGTTACTTACTGCCCACAGTACCTCAGCCCGGCGGCCTTCCGCGGGCGTATGCTCTTCCTTGAACCACTTAGCAAATTCTCCAGCCAGCAGACCGTGCTCATGCTGCTTCGTCATTACAAGCGTTCCATCCTGTTCACGGCAAATCACAGTCATTCCTCCCCGTTATCCGCTGTCAGACGGTTATCTTCAGCTATGTAGATTATAACATATTCACCTATATTTATCGGAACCTGTGGACGTATGGCTATTCTATGCAGCTACAGGCTTCTCATTACAGGCTGTCTACACATGTACCCTTTTTCCAGCCGGCCAGAAACATCCTTGACCTGTTACTATGCCAGACGCAGCCAAACAGGCCACCCAGGATTGACACCTGAATGGCCTGCTACAATTCTGATTATAGAGAAATGGGCTACATTGCCTCAGACACCCAGCCAGCGCTTGAACATATGCTTCGTCGTCTGCTTGTTGATCTCGGCAATGGAGGTCGTGAGCGGAATGCCCTTCGGGCAGGCCCGCACACAGTTCTGCGAGTTGCCGCAGCCGTCGATCCCGCCGTCTTCCATGAGCGCATCCAGGCGCTCTTCAGCGTTCATCTCACCTGTCGGGTGAGCGTTGAACAGCCGCACCTGCGAGATGGCTGCCGGCCCGATGAAATCGGTCTTCTCGTTGACATTCGGGCAGGCCTCCAGGCAGACGCCGCAGGTCATGCATTTGGACAGCTCATAGGCCCACTGGCGCTTCTTCTCCGGCATGCGCGGTCCCGGACCGAGATCATACGTGCCGTCAATCGGAATCCAGGCCTTGACCCGCTTCAGGGCATTGAACATCCGGCTGCGGTCAATCACCAGGTCGCGGACGACCGGGAAGGTCTTCATCGGCTCAATGCGCACCGGCTGCTCCAGATTGTCGATGAGCGCTGCGCAGGCCTGACGGGGTTTGCCGTTGATGACCATGGAGCAGGCGCCGCAGACCTCCTCCAGACAGTTGGATTCCCAGCATACAGGAACTGTATTATCGCCTTTCGCGTTCACCGGATTACGCTGAATCTCCATCAGCGCGCTGATCACGTTCATCCCCGGACGGTAGGCAAGCTCGAACTCCTCCGTATAGGGGCTGGTCTCCGGTTCATCCTGGCGGGTAATAATAAATTTCACATTTTTGGGAGCTGCTGCTGTTTCCGCCATGTCAGTTACCTCCTAGAAAGTTTGGTTAGTCTAACCTGTCAGTCCTTCGAGTAATCCCGTACGCGCGGAGGAATCAGCGATACATCGACTTCCTCGTAGGAGATCTGCGGACCGTCTGCTGTCCAAGCGGCTTTGGTGGTCTTGAGGAATTCCTCATCATTGCGCGTCGGGAATTCCGGCTTGTAATGTGCGCCCCGGCTCTCATTGCGCAGGAGGGCTCCAAGCGTCATCGCCTCCGATAGCTCCAGCATGTTCCACAGCTGGCGGGTGAAGGCCACGCCCTGGTTGCTCCAGCGCGAAGTGTCGCTCATATTGATATTCTTGTAGCGTTCCTTCAGTTCTTTGATTTTGCCGATGGTCGCTTCCAGCTTCTTGTTCTCACGCACCACGGTCATGTTCGCCGTCATCCATTCGCCAAGCTCCTTATGGATCACGTAAGCATTCTCTGTACCAGTCATCCCCAGGAGAGACTCATATTTATCGGTCTGCGTCTTGTGGAAGCTATCGAACACCGTCGAGGAGATATCCTGCACTGATTTCTTAAGGCCCTTGATGTATTCCACAGCCTTCGGACCAGAGACCATCCCGCCATAAATGGCAGAGACCAGGGAATTCGCGCCCAGACGGTTGGCCCCGTGGTATTGATATTCACATTCCCCTGCCGCGAACAAGCCGGGAATATTCGTCATTTGATTATAGTCGACCCACATGCCGCCCATCGAATAATGCACAGCCGGGAAGATTTTCATCGGAATCTTGCGGGGATCATCCCCCATGAACTTCTCGTAGATCTCAATAATGCCGCCCAGCTTGACGTCAAGCTCCTTCGGGTCCTTATGCGACAGATCCAGGTAGACCATGTTCTCGCCGTTAATGCCCAGCCCCTGATCCACACACACATTGAAAATCTCACGGGTAGCAATATCGCGCGGCACCAGGTTACCGTACGAAGGATATTTCTCTTCAAGGAAGTACCACGGTTTACCGTCCTTATAGGTCCAGATCCGTCCGCCTTCACCGCGCGCCGATTCCGACATGAGCCGCAGCTTGTCATCGCCGGGAATCGCCGTCGGGTGAATCTGAATAAATTCCCCGTTCGCATAATGCACACCCTGTTGATACACGGCGCTTGCGGCGGTTCCTGTGTTGATGACCGAATTCGTGGTTTTGCCGAAAATAATTCCCGGACCGCCGCTGGCCAGAATGACCGCGTCCGCCGGGAAGGTCTGAATCTCCATCGTCTTCAGATTCTGGGCGCTGATGCCGCGGCAGACCCGCTCATCATCCAGAATCACCGAGAGGAATTCCCAGTTCTCGCTCTTGGTCACCAAGCCTTCCGCTTCCCAGCGGCGCACCTGCTCATCCAGCGCATACAATAGCTGCTGGCCGGTAGTCGCCCCGGCAAAGGCTGTGCGGTGGCGCTTCGTTCCGCCGAACCGGCGGAAGTCGAGCAGCCCCTCTGGGGTACGGTTGAACATTACGCCCATCCGGTCCATCAGGTGAATAATGCCCGGTGCCGCTTCGCACATGGCCTTCACCGGAGGCTGGTTGGCCAGGAAGTCGCCGCCGTAGACGGTATCGTCGAAATGCTCCCAGGGCGAGTCGCCCTCGCCCTTGGTATTCACGGCGCCATTGATGCCGCCTTGAGCGCAGACGGAATGTGATCTTTTGACAGGGACCAGTGAGAATAGATGTACATGCGCGCCGGATTCAGCGGCCTTAATGGTAGCCATCAGGCCGGCCAGACCGCCGCCCACGATGATGATATCGGCTGATGCCATGATTGTTCCCCTCCTACAAGTTAATAGTTCTCTCTTCTATTACTAAATAAAGCTGCGCAGCGACTGCATCGCCACGGCTGCCGTTTGGAATTCATCGTTACGGAAGGTAACCAGCGACAGGACGAACATGAAAGTAACGATAACGAAAATACCTAGGCAAAGTACGGACGATACTCTCTGCGAACGCGGCCCCACCGTGATTCCCCAGCTGATCAGGAACGACCATAGACCGTTGGAGAAGTGGAAGCAGGCAGCCACGATTCCGACAATATAGAGAGTCATCAGCAGCGGCTGGGTCACAATGTTATGCATCACTCCGCCAAGCTGATCATGCTCCACCTTGCCGAGCGCTACCTGGACGCGGGTGTCCCACAGATGCCAGACAATGAAGATGAAGGTGACGACTCCGGTAATCCGCTGCAGCGTATAACGCCAGTTGCGCTCAAGATTGTAGCGGTTCAGGTTCGGCTTCGACTGGTACGCGATGTACAGGCCGTAGACTCCATGGTACAGCAGCGGCAGCCAGATGCCGAACAATTCCAGGAAGAAGACAAGCGGCAGGCTGTTCAGCCACAGCACACTGTCTGTAAAGCCAGAAGCGCCACCCTCTACTGCTGCGAAGTTCGTCAGCATGTGCTCAAGGAAGAATGCCCCGAGCGGGATAACGCCGAGCAAGGAATGAATCTTTCTGGAATAAAATCCTCTCATGCAAAGTGTCCCCTTTCCATATAAAACAGCGTTTTCACAAGTCTTTTTAAAGAGCATACACCGCCGGGAGTACAGTTGAAACAGGGCAGCGGCAGGCTTGATTTACCGGCTAATAGTCTGTTTGCACCACTATCCATTGTTTTCCCGGACTTTGCTGAATAATTCACAATATGTGAATATCCTGTGTCACTTTTCATGTTACTCTTTTTTCGCTTATAAGGGAATTGCAATCTAATTATTAATCGTTATACTATAATTGCATAAGAATATTTTTAATATGATAATAATTCTCATTTATCTTCATTAATAACATACAATCCAGACTTGTCTTCCTGCGCATCAGGGGCAACTCTGCTCATCTGCTATACTTTTTATCACAGTTGAATGGGAATTTGGGAGAGAGAGGAGCACTATGAAATGTATGATGATTTAGATGCTTTTGCTGCGGTGGTGGAGCATTCCAGCCTGAATCGGGCCTCGCGCCAGCTCAACCTGTCCCAGCCGGCCCTCTCCCGCAAAATCTCCAAGCTGGAGGAGCGGCTCGGCGTCGCCCTGTTCAACCGCTTCGGCAAGCGCCTGGAGCTTACAGAGGTAGGCCGCCTTACCTACACCTATGCGCTGGAGCAGCGGCAGCAGCGTTCCAAGTTCCTGGAAGCGTTATCGAAGTTCAAGGAAGGCGAGCCGCAGCTCGTGACCTTAGGCGCCAGCCTGACCACGCTGCAGACAACCCTGCCTCCCCTGGTAAAAGCATACACAGAGAAATATCCGGCAGCCGAGCTGAAGCTCATCACCGGGAAAACCCATGAGATGGTTACCGCTGTCAGCGAAGGCAAATGCGATGTGGCCATCATCGCCTCCCAGGTCCAGGAGCCGGGGCTGCGCTGCATCCCGCTGTTCGAGGACCAGCTCCGGCTGGTCGTCTCCGAGCAGCATCCGCTGACCCTGACGCCGCGGCTCACCATGGAGCATCTCTCCCGGCTGCCGATGATCCTTTTCTCCAAGGGAACCTGGTACCGCCGGACGACAGATGATCTGTTCCAGCGCTGCGGGGTTGATCCCGATGTACGGATGGAGATCGACTCCTTCGAGGCCATCGTCCGTCTGCTGCCCACCATCAAAGCTGCGGCCCTGCTGCCGAATTCGTATCTGCGTCCGGAGCTGCTGAACGGCGGGGGGCTGGTCTCCCTGCACATCAAGGAGCTGGAGCAGACGCAGCGGACCACTTGCCTCATCTACCAGAGCAGCGGCGGACTCAGCACGGCAGCGCGCTGCCTGGTGCAGGTGACGGAGGATGTCTTCCTGAACAGCCGCGAGTAGCGGCGGGGAACACAGCAATCACCCGGCAAGCCTCCGTAATGCTACGGATCGGCCTGCCGGGTGAGGATACTGCCGGGTAATTTTTTTTGCTATACTAAGCCAGACTTACACAAGATTAACGGAACTTGCCTGCATCAATTGCCGCCTGCTTCTCATCGAGAATCTCCTGGTAGCCTGCCTCCAGGTACGTCTTCTTGGCCGCTTCATAAGTAGCATCGAATTCAGCCTCCGGAGCGAGCACCACCTTCACGTACAGCTCCTGGAACAGCGTATTCAGATCCGCCTTGTATTCGTTCACCTTCTCCAGCACCACATTGAACAGGGCATCCGGTGTACGGAATTCGGCAACCTCGTCATAATACTTCACCAGATCATCCGCCAGCGGCTCATAACCGGCCGGTGCCCAGTTGCGCAGGTTGGCCTTGCGGGTCTTGGCTTCATCCGGGTACTGGGCAATTTCTGTCACCAGACCCCAATAGTCCTTGTTATTGTTCTGTGCCAGCACCGCTTCGCCCTTATAATCCGGGTTCTTCAGCGCAATGCCGTCTGCGTCAAGCGTATAGTTCTCCCCTTCGATCCCGTTCTGGAACTTGAACAGGTTCTCCGGCTGGCTGAGCCATTCCAGATACATCCACACGGCTGCGCGTTCTTCCGGCGTGGATTCATAGTTAATTCCCATAATGAAGCCGAACGGCCAGTAAGCGCGTCCCTGAGGCTTGTTGCCTTCCGGAACTCCCGCATACGGAGGCACCACCGCAAATTCGGCATCCGGGTTATTCTGCAGCGTAGCCGCAAAGACATCAGTGTTGTTCGCCAGATAGAAGCCGAAGTTGCCGGTTTTACCTGCCACGAATTCAGCCTTAATCTTCGGTTCATCGTTGCGCAGATAGAATTCCTTATCAATCAGGCCATTGTTATACTGATAATTGAGGTTCCGCAGGTAAGCCTCAGTCTCCTCCGTAGTCAGATCGGCCACACTGAGATCGGAATACAGCGCACGATATTTCGCATCCACCGGCCATTTACGGAACGGATAGTTGAAGTTGAAGAAATTCTGCTGCAGATTGCCGCCGCTTACCCCGAGTCCGGCTTCCTTCCATTTGGCCAGCATCTCGTTATACTTCTCCAGCGAGGTCAGATCCTCAACCTTCATGCCTACCTTTTCCACCCAGTCCTTGCGGATAATGTTGACGAAGTTGTCGGCTTCAGGGCGGGCAGCGAAGAAGAAGGTCTTCTGATCGTCCACGGTACCATACTGTTCAATTGTCTCACCCAAGTTCTTCCAGTAGGTCGGCGCATAATTCTGGATCTCTGCATAGTCGAGCGGCTGCATCACATCCTCACCATAATAAGTAAGCGCTTGCGGCATATCATAGTGGAAAATAATATCCGGAGCCTTGTGCGAAGCCAGCAGCTGTTCGAAATCCGTTACTTCCTTGGAGCGGGTAATTGGCACATAGTTAACCTCTATATTATATTTGTCGCCGAACTCCGCCTGCACCCAGCGGGTATAGTAGTTATCGGACACGTTCCAACCTTCATAGGCACGCTCATAGACCGGAATGTCGAGCGAGACTTTTTTCTCGAAGCCCTTGGAATAATCAGGATAGGCCCCTTCGGCCTGGTTCGTAGCAGCGGCTGTCTCGGCCGGCTTATTGCTGGATTCGGCTGTATCCTTGGTGTTATTTCCACCGGAGCACCCGGCCAGCAGGCCGGCCGTCATGACGGATGCCATCATTAACGAATACACGCTTCTTTTACTCATCGCAATTCCCCCATTTTTTGAATTTTCGTAATTCCAAAGAATGACTATATACCAGGGACGCAGGATTACTCCTTGACGGCTCCGAGCATAACACCTTGAACGAAGTATTTCTGGACGAACGGATACACACAGAGGATAGGCAAGGTAGCGAATACAACGACTGACGCCTTCAGAACTTCGGGATTGCTGAGCTGCACCTGGCTGGCCTCCAGCTGGAAGCTTTCACTTGCCTGAATGACCAGATAATACAGCTTGAGCTGAAGCGGCCGGAGCGAGGTCTCATGCTTGATATAGAACAATGCGTCCTGATAAGCATTCCAGCGTCCCACCGCATAGAAGAGAGCGAGTGTCGCCATAATCGGCTTAGATAACGGCAGCACAATGCTGAACAGAATCCGGAAATGCCCGGCACCGTCGATCCGCGCAGATTCCTCCAGACTGACGGGAATGCCGCTGGTCAGCGAGGTTTTCATAATCAGCAGATTGAAGGCACTGAAGGAGAGCGGCAGCACCAGCGACCAGATGGTATCCATCAGCCCCAGATTATTGATGTTCATATAGTCGGGGATAATGCCTCCGCTGAAATACATGGTGAACAGGAAGATGAAGGTGATCACCCTGCGGCCCTTGAACTGGGTTCTGGACAGCGGATAGGCGGCGCAGATGGTCAGGATCATGCCCAGAATGGTGAACAGCACAGTCACGATGACCGAGATGTACAGGGAACGGAGGATACTGGCATCCGCGAAGATTTTGTTATACGCTTCAATGGTGAAGCCCTGCGGCCACAGAAAGACCTTGTTGGCAATGACGAAGGAGTCAGAGCTCAGCGATTTCGATACGACATGAATGAATGGCAGCAGGCAGAATAGCGAGATGATAATAATGACGAGGCGGATCAGCGTTTCCCAGATATCGATACGTGCTTTATGGGGTGCGGCAGTGCCTCCGGCTATGGCTTTCATGGTTCCTCTCCTTTCTACAAAATCCCATCCTCGCCAAGCTTCTTGGCTACGCGGTCCGCGGAAATGACCAGAATAATCCCGATGACGGACTGGAATAATCCGATGGCGGTCGCCCGGCTGAAATTACCGCTCTCAATCCCCCAGCGGTACACCAGGACCGGTATGGTGGTGGTGAACTCCGTGGTGGCCTTATTCTGCAGCGCATAGATACGCTCGAAGGAGCCGTCCATTACTTTGCCCAGCGCCATAATCAAGAGCGTCACAATCGTTGCCCGGATCGATGGAAGGGTGATATTCCATACCTTTCTCCAGCGGCCTGCCCCGTCCACCGTAGCCGCTTCATACATCTCAGGGTTGATCCCGCTCATCGCCGCCAGATAGATAATCGTGCCCCAGCCCATGCTCTGCCAGACCCCGATCACGAGATAGCTAATGAGCCAATTCGTATCCTGCTGCAGGAACGGAATCCGGGTGCCTCCCATCAGTTCTATGAGGTTATTGACAACGCCGCCCCCCTCACTGAGGAGCTGATAGGCGATGGCTCCGATAATGACCCAGGACAGGAAGTGGGGCAAATAGAGCACCGTCTGATTGATTCTTTTGAACCGTACACTCTTGATCTCGTTCAGCAGCAGAGCCAGCACAATCGGCATCGTGAAGCTGAAGCACAGGTCGAGCACGTTCAGCAGCAGGGTGTTGCGGACGGCCCGGATGAAATCAGGCTTAGCGAACAGGTCCTGGAAGACCTGCAGTCCGGCCCATTCACTACCCCAGAAGCCTCTGGCGATCTTATAGTCCTTGAAGGCGATTACAAGTCCGGTCATGGGCAAATATTTGAATACGATGACAAAAGCCAGCGGAAGCATCACCAGCAGATAGAGCTGCCAATCCCGCTGTAAATAATAGCTGAACCCCTGTTTCCTTCTTAATAATGGACTGTGATCCGTTTGTGAAGCGCTTGCAGCTTTCAACATATTCACCTCCTGCCTTGAATTCTCTTGCCGGCTTCCGGCTATTATTCTCCGGCCTGGCTCCTATGCTACCGCCTTTGCCGGGTCTTGAATATCATGAGTATTGATGATCACCTATCACAATTGATTGCCAATTGATTGCCGCCCGGCACTCCTGGCCTCAGCCGCAAGAGAATAATCAAAACTGATAGGCATTCCCAAAATTAATAAAGCGCTTTCAATTGGGAGGGGAGCAGGTACAAGTCGGATAGAAAGGCATGGCGAGGGATGGGGCCAGGGGGGATTGGGGATGGATCGTAGAACGGTGAGGAGCTATTTGGAAACGATGAGGGAGCAATTAGGGAGAGATGAGAGCTAACAGGGGGCGATTAGGGAGCTATGAGAGCTATCAGGAATGATTAGGGAGCTACTGTTGCTCACCCCGCCCGCTTTTGACTAATATAGATTTGTACACTCCTACTTTCCACGAACTCAGGGGCACTTGTGCTCTTCATTTACTCAGTTGGCCAACTTTTCTGAAATTCAGGGGCACTTATGCTTCTCATCCGCTCACTTTCAGCACTATTAGTGGGATTTATCCCTTTCATTTCCGCATCCAGCCCACTTTCGGCTCCATTAGAAGTATTTATCCCTCTCATTTCCACCTCCCGTCCACTTTCGGCTCCATCAGAGGGATTTATCCCTTTCATTTCCGCATCCAGCACACTTTCGGCTCCATTAGAGGGATTTATCCCTCTCATTTCCGCATCCACCCACTTTCAGCACCATTAGAGGGATTTATCCCTCTCATTTCCACCGCCTGCCCACTTTCCACCGACAAGCCGAAAAACCAAGATCCTTGAAACGAGATACCGGTCCGCCGGGGATGGGTTTCTAATGGTTTCTACGGGTTTCTATGAGCTTTTATGGTCTTTTATCACCATCTATGAGCTTTTAGGAACTCTTACTCTTAGCTGACTTGTAGCCGCTTGGCGGCATGCCTTCATACTTGCGGAAAAAGCGGTTGAAGCTCTGCACATTGGCGTAACCGACCTCTGCGGCAATCTGCTTGATTGTCAGCCCCGAATCCAGCAGCAGCTCCTTCGCCTGCTCGATCCTTAGCTGATTGACGAAATCAATCATGCTGCTGCCGGTCTGCTCATAGACAAGCTTACGCATGTAGGAGTAGCTGATGCCAATCTGCTTGGCCATGTCCTCGAAGACAATCTCTTCGCGGTAGTGCTGCTTCAGGTAATCCATGATCCGCTGCGCATAATTGGTCTCATGGGTGCTGCGATCCAGGCTCTGTACAATCTCACAGTAGAAATCATACAGGTACTCCTCCAGCTCATCCAGCGTATCCATCGCGGCGAGAATCGAATACACGTTGCCCCGGCCCATAATCATCCTTCCGGTTCCGAGGTGGTTCTCCCGGAGATGCTTGATCGTCGCGCCCATCAGCTGATGATAGATGAACATAATATTATCGTAGGAGATATTATCCTCTGCGGAGATCTGGCTGCGGATGCTCTGCAGCTCCTTGAAGATTCCCACCAGGTCGCCGGCATCCAGGAAATTCAGAATTCGCCGCTCGCTGCTCTCAGAGTCAACATACTTGCGGCTGTTATCCTCCCCGTCATGCCAGTACATGATGCTTCCGGCCCCCTTGATCATCCTACGCTTAATCACCTCCATCGCTTCGAACAGCCGCAGCGCCACCCTCTCCGGAGCATCCGTCCGCTCACTCACCCCAATCGTGACCGAATGCTCCAGCAGCTCAAGAGACTGATCGCGGATCTCCTCCAGCGCCTGATGAATCAGAGTACTATGCGCCTCCCCCTCCTCCGGAGCAAAGTTCAGTACAATCACTGTACAGCCCTCATTATGGTAGACACAGCGGGCCACCAGCCCCTCAGGGAAAACATTCTCATACTTGGCACTCAGCAAATACCGGTGATAACTGCGCGTCTCCCCATTGGTATGGCCCACGTATCTTCTATATTGGTCGATGGAGACCACCACCACTCTGTAACAGGCATGTGGAAAAACCTCCGTGATCCGCGGCGGAATCTCACCGCGCAGCAGACGGTGCACGGCCAGACTGCGGGTATCCTGTTCACGCTCCTGCAGCAGCTGGAACAGGCTCTCTTCCTCCTCCTGCATCCGTTTGAAGGCCAGATCCAGGAAGGCCAGCTCATTCTTGTTCACTACGCCCAGATCCATCTTCGAGCGCATCGTCTGCACCAGTTGCCTCAGGGGCCTGGACAGCCAAGTGGCCAGGAAGATGGCCAGCAGCGTCCCCAGTACAATGATCGCCCCCGTCAGCAGAATAATATTCCCCTGCATCTCCCTGGATTTGGTCATTAGCTCATCCATGGAGCTCCAGCTTACATTCCACCACCCGGACAAGGAGGAACGGCTCCAGGCATACACCGTCCGTTTGCCCTCCAGCTTGCGGAAGGTGTAGCCTTCACTGGCTTCCTGATTCAGAATCTCCTGTAAGAAGGGCAGCTTACGGCTGTCGGAGAGCAGCATGGACCGGTCATTGAAGGAGATCACCGTACCCGCAGCATCCAGCAGCAGGTAGTTGCTGTCACCCACCTCGGTAGCATGCAGATATTTGCCGATCTGGCTCTCCTTCATGTTGACGACAATCACTCCCCTGGTGGTGGTGGACAGGCGGTTGAGGGGGTACACATAAGACACCACGTTCTCGCCCGACGGAAGCTTACGGGGCACCCATACCCCGCTGATCCCCCTGCGCCCCTTAAGCGCTTCTGTGATCCATCCGATAGGCTCATAGCGGGCAAGCGTCGTGATGCTGCTGTCGGTGGAGAAGACATAATCCGAATCCTCCAGGACAAAGAATGAAGAGTACACACCGTCCACCCGGCGGTTCAGGTTCAGCAATTCCTTGGTGACAGACAACGCCAGACTTACATTGTTATAGTTGGCGTTAATCTCATCGTAGGTCTCGAAGCTGCGGATACGGTCAAAAATATTCGTCGCCGCCAGACGCGACGTATCCTGGGCCAGATTAGCCAGCGCGTTCTCGTTCAGCCTGCGGTTGGCATTAAGCCCGGCCAGCGTGGATTCCCCGATAGCCGCTTCAGAGTTCTGTATAATCTGCGAACCGCTGTACCAGGTCAGGACTGCTGTAGGAATAGCCATAATGCAGAATAGAATCAACGCCAGCTGCAGGATCATCGGTGTTTTTTTCATCACGTATCCCCCTAAGGATTTCTATGTTACCGCTTACAATATTTTATTTTATCATTTCAGGATACATTTTACATATGTGTATAGGAAAATTTTTCAACCCCGACGCGGCATGTTACAGGCTGGTGTCAGGCATTCTGATGTGCGGCTGCAGGCTTACGCCGAAACAGCAAAAACGCCTGGATGCCTTGCCATCCGGGCGTTTTTAGCTTTCTTTTATCGGGATAGGCTAGCTGGCAGGAAATCCTTACTCCGCATTCACCGCTTCATCCTCAAACTCCTCGATGCTGTCGTTGGAGCCGATCACCACCATGATGTCTCCCTGATGCACATGATCATGCGCAGTCGGGGCCACGATGATGCCATCCTCGCGGTTCAGGGCAATGATGCTGCAGCCGTATTTGGCACGGGTGTTCAGCTCGGAGAGGCTTTTGCCGTTCATGCAAGCGGGCACCGTCAGCTCAACGACCTTGTAATCCTTGGAGATCTCGATATAATCGAGCAGATTCGGCGTCACCAGCTGATGAGCCACACGGATACCCATATCCCGCTCCGGGAAAATCACCCGGTCTACCCCCAGCTTCGACAGCGCGCGGCCATGCAGAATGGAGATGGCTTT
The DNA here is from genome assembly GCF_038002245.1 of Paenibacillus sp. FSL R7-0128. NCBI lineage: Bacteria > Bacillati > Bacillota > Bacilli > Caryophanales > Paenibacillaceae > Paenibacillus > Paenibacillus sp. FSL R7-0128. Next base: position 6,271,039 of record NZ_JBBOCD010000001.1, read on the forward strand.
GCCGACCACCTGCTTGACGCCCAGCTCCTTCAGCAGAATCGCAGCCAGAATACTCCGCTCCATATTATCGCCGATCGCCACAATGCCGCAGTCGAAATTACGCACCCCGAGGGAGCGCATAATCCCTTCATCCGTAGCATCTGCCATGACTGCATGGGTCAGCCGTCCGGTCATCTCCTCCACCCGCTCCTCCTGATGGTCAATGCCAAGCACCTCGTAGCCCATGGACATCAGCTCCAGCGCCAGACTTGAGCCGAAGCGGCCCAGGCCGATTACAACAAACTGCTGTGGTTTCATGACTTGATTCCCCTATCCAATTATCATTTTGCCTTCCGGATATTTATATAATGGTTTACCCTGTCTCGGACCGAGCGCATACGCCAGCGTCAGCAGTCCCAGCCGTCCGGCGAACATGGTCAGGCAGATCAGAATCTTGCCGACCTGCGTCAGCTCCAGGGTCAGTCCCAGACTCAGTCCGACATTGGCAAACGCTGAGATTGTCTCGAACAGAATCATCAGATAAGGCAGCCCCTCTGTAGTCGAGAGCATCATCGATACCGTAACGATCAGCAGCAGCGCCAGCAGCGTAATGGTCAGTGCCTTGAACACGCGCTCCTGAGCCAGCCGGTAACGGAAGAGCACGATGTCTTCGCGGCCGCGCAGCATGGAGATTACAGCTCCGATCATCAGCGTGAAGGTTGTGGTCTTAATGCCGCCGCCGGTAGAGCCCGGGGAAGCGCCGATGAACATCAGGATCACGATGAAGAACTGAGTGGCCTGACGCAGTCCCGTGATATCCAGTGTGTTGGCCCCTGCCGTACGCGGTGCCACCGATTGAAACAGGGAGGCCCATAGCTTGCTCCCGAGATTCAGCGGTCCCAGGGTCCGCGAATTGGTGAACTCGAAGATGAAGATGACCACCATTCCGGTCACAATCAGTCCGGCTGTCATCGACAGCACCACCTTGCTGTGCAGCGACAGCCGCCGGGTGCGGCGGAAGTCGGCCAGATCGGAGATTACGATGAAGCCGATTCCCCCGGAGATGATCAGGAACATAACGACCAGGTTAATGACCGGGTCTCCGACATAGCTAATTAAGCTATGATCATGCCCGCCGAACAGATCGAATCCGGCGTTATTGAACATCGACACCGCGTGGAACACCCCGTAGTAGACCGCGCGGCCAAACGGCATATCCACCGCCCAGCGGATGGACAGGAGAAGCGCTCCCGCAGCTTCAATGACCAGGGAATAGAGCAGCACCTTGCGAATCAGCCGCACAATCCCTTCCATCGAGCTCTGATTCATGGCTTCCTGAAGAATTAGCCGGTCACGCAGTGATATTCTGCGCCTGAACACCAGCGCAAACAGCGTGGCCATCGTCATGAACCCGAGCCCGCCAATCTGGATCAGCACCAGAATGACCGCTTGTCCGAAGCCCGTAAGATGGGTACCGGTATCCACTACAGCCAGTCCGGTCACACAGGCGGCAGAGGTGGCTGTGAACAGCGCGTCCATGAAGCGGAGCGGCTGACCGGGTACGCTGGATACCGGAAGCATAAGCAGCAACGTGCCGATGAGGATGACCGCAGCAAAGCTCAGCACCAGGATTTGCGGAGGAGCCAGCTTCAGGAATCGGAAGCCGGTGATCTTGGAAGACGGTAACGCCAAACTTCTCATCCTTTCAGGGTTCCTTATTAGAAGTTACGAATCAATCAGTATCAGATAAGCATACAAAATTATATACGTTATTGCCTAACTTCACAAAGACTCATTTTGACATGGGGACAAAAATAACAAGCCTTTAAGCATAAGCCGGGACTTCTTCACGTAAAAGGATAATAAGGCATTTCTTTGTACCTGCCCGGCATGTAATACTATAATGGATGGATGAGAGCATTTTATTTCAAGGAGGCGTTCCATGAATCCCGTCGGCCAGCCCCTGCATCAGCGGCCCCTTACTACCAAACTTATCCTAGCCGGAATTCTAGGACTCATTCTATTTGTCATGTTCCAGATCGCTCCACAGCTCCTCTCCAGTTCAGACGGGGATACAGCCATTCTCAGCAAAAGCGAAATCCGGGAGAAGGCCGCCGCATTCGCTGCCGGGCAGCTCGGCTATGAAGCCGCAGCCGGAGATGAATGGGTGATCCTGTACAAGACGGACTCTTCCTTCTACGGCTATATGTCCCGTGAGAAGCTGCTTCCGGACTATTCCAAGAATAAGCTGGACCAGCGTTATCCGTTCGATGTGTACCATGCGGTACTCTATACGTCCGGAGAGGCGGCAGCCAGGCTGGCAGTCGATCTCAATATGTATACCGGCGAGCCTGTGGCTTTTGCTGTTGGCGCCGATGCCGACGCTGCGTCCGGGCTGAATTACGGGGAGCGGCCCACAGCGGCAACCAAACGTACAAGTACAGCCAATCCTGTAAGCAGCATACCGGATCTGAGCCTGGAGGCAAAAGAGAGGCTCGCCCTTCCCTGGCTGAAGCTATGGGGGGCCAATCCTGCCAAGCTGAAGATTGAGGCTAACCTTGATGGATACGGGCTTGTCTATTCCGACAACTCCGTCACCATAGGTGAATTACCGCTTAAGTACCAATTCAATTATCTGAACGGCGAGGTCTCGTACTTCCGTGCCGGATTCTCGGCTCCCGCCTGGCATGATACTTATGTGGACGGGCAGACCTCGCTTGCCAAGAAGCTCACCTTGTTCGGCTACGGCCTGCCTACCCTGCTGCTCGGTATCCTGGCGATGATCTACGGCATTCTGCGCAGGAAGCATACTTCCTGGAAGCGCGGAATTTTCCTGAGCTCCGTCCATTTCCTGATCATGATGGTCAGCAGCTACAATGTGGTGTCCGAATCCGGCAGCGGCAGCGCTGAGGCAAGAGTTACAGCCGTAGTCATGTTCATCATCTACGTTCTGTACAGTCTGCTGATGTCGCTTCTGCTCTACTTCTCCCTTGTTGGAGGGGACGGCTTGTGGCGCTCTGAGGAGAAGCTGAATCCTTGGCCCCGGGCCTCCGAGCCCGGCTACGGCCACTATGTACTGAAGAGTATTCAGGCTGGTTATATCTGGGCCTTCATCTTGCTTGGCGTACAGACCGTCATGTTCATTATTCTGTCCTATACGCTGGATAACTGGTCCACCACTGACGCCAGCCAGTCGCCTTACAATATGAAATATGCCTGGCTGCTGCCGATTGTAGCCTGGCTGGCCGGGCTCTCGGAAGAGGCGGTCTACCGCCTGTTCGGGATCCGAATGCTGAAGAAGCTGGTTAAGAATACGCTCATCGCTTCACTGATCACGACCTTGATCTGGGCACTCGGACATACGCTCTACCCGATCTATCCCGTCATCTCACGGCCGATTGAGCTGACGGTCATCGGCCTCCTGTTCAGTTATATTTTCATCCGGTACGGGTTCATCGCGGTGATGTTCAGCCATGTGGTATTCGACAGCATCCTGATGGGGGCTACGCTGATCTTCATGCAGGATAAGGTGAATGTAGGGGCAGGCATCGTGACCATCATCCTGCCGTTCATCGTCGGTTATCTGGTATACCGCTTCAATCCTCCACGGGAGCCGAAGCCGGTAGAACCTTTCTCTACTCCATAAACACCAGCAGCGGCTGCGCCTCCTGATCAGGGAAAGCGCAGCCGCTGCTGCTGTATAGCTATAGCTGTCATGACTCTTCCGGCACAGAATGATACGGACGGTAAGGAAAGCGGAGCCGGATCAGCGTTCCTTCGCCCAGAGAGCTGTGAATAGCTACGCCATACGGTCTGCCGTACTGCAGCTTGATCCGCTGGTCCACGTTGCGGATACCGTAGCCGATCCCCTGGCCCGCAGGCTCAAGAATCTGTCCGATCAGCTCCTCCTTCATCCCCAGCCCGTTATCCTCCACTTCAAAGACCACATCCCCCTCTTCCATGTAAGCACGGATAACCAGGGAGATTTCATCGTCATACCAGGCATGCTCCAGCGCATTCTCCACAAACGGCTGCAGAATAAATTTCACGCTCTCGCTCTCCAGCACCTCCGGCGCTACAGCATAGGCCACATGAATCCGGTCCGCATTCTTAATCCGCTGAATGTCGAGATACGATTCCGCGATCTGCAGCTCCTGCTCCACGGGAATAATCATCTCCCCCCGGTGCAGCGTCAGCCGGTAGAACCGGGCCAGTGAACGGATGACCTCATGCAGCTTATCAATCTCCCCGAGCTTGGCCATCCGGCTGATGGAAGAGAAGGTGTTATACAGGAAATGCGGGTTCATCTGGGAATGCAGCACCTGCAGCTCGGTCTCCTTTTTCTCCAGACTGACGACATAGACCTCATCGATTAACCGCTGAATGGTTGAAGCCATCTCGTTAAAAGCACTGCCGATCTCCGCAAACTCATCATTGCCCCGGACCGGCATCCGCTTGTGGAAGTCCCCTTCCTGAAAAGATTTCAGGGAAGACACCAGCTTCTGGAAGCTCCGCGAGAAATACTGGGACATCGCCAGACTGATCAGAAAGAGCAGCACCAGGGTAACCAGACAGATGCCGATGGTCACATTGCGGACCTGCTGTGAATTCTTCTGCAGCGAAGCATATGGAATCCAGGCCACTACACTGGCCGGCATATTGGTAACCGGCTGTTTGATCTGCATATAAGAACCGGGCTGCTTAATATAACCTGAAGCGGCTGAAGCCAGCGGCTCAGGGATAACCCCGTTCGGGGAGCTTGTGAACAGCAGGCGGTCTGCGTTATCCACGATGAACAGGATGCTGTCCTCGCCCAGCTGCCCCGAGACTGCATCAGAGAAGATGTATTTCATATTCGCCGTCATTTTGATCAGACCATTCAGCTGCAGGGTATCGTAGTTGATCAGGGGCCGCAGGTAGGAGATGCTGCCATCCGCCTTGTCATTGCCCGTCTGCCGCCATGCACTGGAGCCGTAATGCAGATCGAGCCTTCTGTACCACGCTTCATCCTCAATGCGGTCCATATGAAACAAAGAGTACTTCCGGACATCTTCTGCTGCACTATCGTTGTAATAGAATTCCCCGACATCAGGATTACTTACATAGACGGAGAGCTCGACCTCAGGGTCCGGCAGATTCGCCGCATTCTTCAGCCTGGGGAGGATATACTGCGACATAATACTGTATCTCTCCCAGCCGGAATGATAGCCTGCCAGATAACGCGCCAGGGTCTGGTCTGCATACAGCTCATCGGTGCTGCGGACCATATCCTTTAGCCGGAAATCCACGTTGCTGGCCATTTGCTTGACAGCCACCTCCAGATTGCTTCTGGTATGCTGCTCGGTGGAACGCACAGACGACAGGTAGGCATAGCTGCCGATCGCGATGATCGGTGTCAGCACCAGCAGCAGATAAGAAATAAGCAGCTTGTAGCTTATGGGAATGTATAAGGATTTCGCACGCTTCATCTGCATGCCGGATCAGCTCTGCTTTCTGTAATCAGCTGCGGTCATATTGAAAAACTCCCGGAATTGCCTGCTGAAATAAGCAATGTTCTTGTAGCCAACCTTATCAGCCACCTCGTAAATTTTGTATTGAGGCTGATCGAGCAGGAGAATCGCCTTCTCCATGCGGAGCCGCACAAGATACTCATTGAAGCTCTCCCCCGTGTGCTCTTTGAACAGGACCCCGAGATGATTCGGCGAATAGGCAAAATGGGCAGCTACCGCCCGCAAGGTAAGATTCTCTGTCAGCCTCTCCCGGATATAGGCTTCAATCCTCTCCATCAGCCGGCGGTTCTTGTGCTGCTTCTTCATGAACAGAAGCTCGGAAATCTCAAACAAGGTACACCGGAGCCAGCGTTTGATATCGTCAACGGTCTCCAGATGATGAATAACGTCCATCTGCTGCAGACTCTCGTAGGTCTCGTTGAGTGTCCCCAGGTAAGCCTCCAGCCGGGTAACGATATGAATAGAGAAATGATAGACCTTCACCGGATGCTCGAACAGCGCCGCCATTTCGAACAGCTCGTCGAGGCAGTCGCAAATATCAGCCAGCCTGTAGGCCGCCATGGCCCCGAACATCCCCTCCAGGACAACGCTCAGCTCCTTGATCTCCTGAACCATGCCCGGCTTGCTCATCACCGGCGGAATCACCCTGTTCTTGCCGATGAACATTTTGCCGTTCATATAAGCCTTCGCCTGGGAAAAGGAGGAGGCCAGTCCTTCCGGAGACCCCACCTCTGCTCCATAACTTACAGTGATCGTATACTCCGTGTGCTCACGGACCTTCTGCACCAGCTGCTGAAGCTGCTCTTCCAGCGTCAGGCGCTGCCCGGTATAGACGAAACCGAGCTGTGAACGGTTCAACCGGCACCATTTCCCGGCAGCGGCGGCGTCAATCTCTGTCCCGATGTATTGAAACAGCCTGTCCAGACCGGCATAGACATCCTCCGGCTGCTCCTGCACCCGCATCAGAACATCATCGGCCTCAATCAGCACCGCAGAAGCGCTGGAGAAGGCCAAATCGAGCGGATACCGGTCCAGGAAGGCGCCCAGCGTAGCCCCGTCAATGCTGCCCTCCAGCAGATGCTGCAGCACATCATTTTTGATGAAATCGAAGGAAGCGATCATCCCGCCGTCCTCCGGGCCCCTGCTCCGTTCCAGCTCCAGCTCGGCGGTAGCCGTGCGCAGTACACCGATCAGCTCCTCATCATCAACCGGCTTAAGAACGTAGGCATGGGCCTTCAAGTCGAGTGCCTGCTTCGCATAATGAAATTCCTGGTAGCCGCTGATGAAAACGATTTTGAGCCCCGGGTTCAGCTCCAGAGCCAGGCGGGACAGCTCCATACCGGAAACCGCCGGCATCCGGATGTCTGTAATCAGCAGATCAATCTCATGATTCTCGATATATTGGAGAGCGGCAAGCGGGTTGCTCTCACTGCAGACCACTTCAATCCCAAGCTCACTCCAGGGAATCAGGCAGCGCAGCCCCTCCAGGTCATAATTCTCATCATCTACCAAGACAGCTCCGTACATCGCAACCAGCACTCCTTCATGCGGAAAAGAGGGTACATAACGTATCCCTCTTCTTCTCCAAACGTTTATTGTTCTGGTGTGTAATTCTTGATCTTCTTCAGATTGCTCTGCCACACTCCGGTCTTCCAGGCCAGCAGCCTGTCATAGCCCAGGTCCGATGCTTCCCTGTCTGCTGCCTTAAGCAGCTCCCGGAGCTCTTCATCACTTGCCGCAAAAATCATCCGGGGCACCACCTGCGCATATTGATCCCTCAGCCTTTGCAGAATAAGTCCCTCTTCCGAGGCAGGCGCCGGGTCAAGATTAGAGAATTCGGTGATGTTCATCGAAGTCTTGAACGTTATATTGGCTTGTCCAAGGGTCGTCCAGTCCCGGGCTCCGGCGGGCAGCAGCTTCTCACGCTGTGCTTTAGCAGCATCAATGTATGAAGTATTACCGTACCAGTTGAATTCTCCGATCTTCAGATCATCATACCATTTCAAGTCACGTCCAATATAGGAATCATTTGGGATGGGGACTCCATCCTCTACTTTATCATAAAACAATCCCTCCGGCCCGAAGAAAAGAATACGCTGCCCCTCAGGACTCGTCGCCCAGTTCATATAGGAGAAAATGGCCTCCGGGTCCCGGGCAGCGGTTGTAATGACATTGACATTCCAGCCCAGCGTATTGTACCCGGAGGGGTAGACCTTGCCGGGATCAACACCTTCGCGGTGCAACGGCCAGATGAGCTCATAGCCGTCCAGCGGGTCCTTAGCCGAGAGCTGATTATTCGCTTCCCGGCCGATCCCTTCCACGACAGCGTCATAAGCGCCGAATACGGCGATCCGGCCGCTTTTCAGCTTCTCCAGCACCTGATCCCGTGTCTCGGTCAACAGATCCGGAGAGGTCAGTCCCTGACGGACCAGCCGGGCCGCCAGCTGCAGCGTCTCCAGGAATGCCGGGTCCCGGTACACAGAAGTCAGCCGGATGCCGGAGGGCACACCGAAGATTTGGCCTGAACCGGGAGAGATGAAGCTTGGCATCCGGTTATCCGCCGCACCGCTGTACAGCATGCCGATCATCTGTATTTCCACGCCGTCCCGGGTCTCCCCGAAGTCGATCGGCACAATATCCGGGTATTTCCTCTGCACTTGCTGCAGATACGCTTCGAGATCATCCCATGTCGCAAGCTTAGGGGAGCCGAGCTCGCGGTATATTCTCTTCTCCACCAGGAAACCGGCGTTGCCGCTGCCGCCGCTGCCGTTAATATACCAGTTCGGAATCTGGTACAGCCTGCCGTCTTCACTGCGCAGCATGTTCAGCGTGTTCTCACCAACCGTCCGGGCGAATTCAGGATATTGCTCCAGATAAGAGTCCAGCGCCACCAGCTTGCCCGCCTTTTGCAGCCGTTCCACATCCTTGCCGCGATCCATAACCAGCACATCGGGAAGCTGATCGGAGACTATCATCGCATTCAGCTTCTGGGCGGCAGCACCGCTCGATGGTACCGGCAGAAGCTTCACCTTCAGATGATCGGTGATCCACCGGCTATGCGGCCCGGCCTCCCAGTCCGGCGCCGTATACCAGTCATAGTTCACAAAGACGGTGAACTGAACCGGCTTCACCTTGGCAGCCAGCTCCGAGAGGGGGACGGCTGAAGGATGGCCCGCAGGCAGCGTAGTTTCGGAGCGGCCGCTGTCCGAGCAGGCACTAAGACTGCTTAGAACCAGCAAGAACAGGAGTGCCGCTGACCTGGGCATTAATAGATTGACAGTTCCCATAAAGAATAGCCGTACTGGGTGCCGCGCTCCGTCCCGTTCACTTTCACATACCGCGCACTGACCGGGGTGAAGCTGACTTCGTCGAGTCCGCCATCCCCGGTTGTTGTGGAATAGGCTGTGGTCCAGTTCGTACCGTCTGCCGACGTCTCGATCGTGTAGGCTTTGGCGTACGCCCCCTCCCAGTTCAGCAGGACACGACTGAGCGTCTGGGCAGAGCCGAGATCCACCTGAATCCACTGCGGATCACTGAAATCCGATTCCCAGCGGGTGCCCTCGTTTCCATCCACAGCTCCGGCAGCGGGCTGCTTCGGATTCTCCGAAGCGGTAACCGCCCTGTTCAGCGCAAGGTTCACAAGCGGCGGTGTGCCGCCGGTAATCACCTGCTGCACCGAAGCATCGTTATATCCCGCTGCTGTTACTGCAATCGTATACGTCTTCCCTGTAGGGAACAGCGCGGTATTCAGTTTGATTTTACCGGCTTCCACGGTATAATTCGCTGCCGCTGCTGCCACTCCATCCACCCTCACCGCAGTGATTGCAGTTCTCCAGGCCGCATTCTCCGTGAACGTCAGCTCAATCGGCTGACCGACAGCATTCTGGGTGGTGTCGGCTGTCAGAGCAGGCGGAGCCAGCGGTGTCACGGCGCTGCCGCTGCCGTACACCTCCAGTTCCCACAAGGAATACCCGTACGGCGTGCCGCGTTCTGTGCCGTTTACTTTCACATACCGCGCGTTGACCGGGGTGAAGCTGACATCGTCAATGTCCCCGTCTCCAGTGGTTGTCGAATAGACCGTTGCCCAGTTCGCGCCATCTGCCGATGTCTCGACCGTGTAGGCTTTGGCATATGCCCCCTCCCAGTTCAGCAGGACACGGCTGACCGTCTGGGCAGAGCCAAGATCCACCTGAATCCACTGCGGATCACTGAAGTCCGATTCCCAGCGGGTGCCCGCATTTCCGTCTACAGCGCCGGCAGCGGGCTGCTTCGGATTCTCCGAAGCGGTAACCGCCTTATTGAGGGCAAGGTTCCCGGACGGCTGTGTTCCGCCGGTAATGACCTGCTGCACCGAAGTATCGGTATATCCGTCTGCTGTGACTGTAACCGTGTAAGTCTTCGCCGTGGGGAACAGCGCGGTGTTCAATGTGATTTTACCGGCTTCCACGGTATAATCCGCTGCTGCTGCTGAAGTTCCATCCACTTTTACCGCAGTAATTGCATTTCTCCAGGCTGCATTCTCCGTGAACGTCAGCTCAATCGGCTGGCCGGCAGCATTCTGGGTGGTGTCAGCTGTCAAGGCAGGCGGAGTAAGCAGCGTATCCGTGGTCACCTTCGTCGGGTCCACCTTCACCAGCTTCCCGGCCGGGACTATAGCCGAGCCTGTAACACCTCCGCTATTGCGGAACGTAACGGTAATCGCCGCATTGGTCGGATTCCAGACCAGCGCACGGTAGGCGGAACCTTTTTTATACACCGTTGCACTGTAGCCGTTCTCCGCCCAAATGTCCTTGGTGCGTGATCCAAGCGTGGCCATATTGTGCACGAACCAGTACGTGTTGAACAATTCGTTCTGTTGCGGCAATGCCGGATTCCATTTATTCAGCACAGCCTGCGGATCGCTCAGCGCCTGAATCGGCCAGACAATATGGTACCAGTCCGGTTCCGGCCCGCCGTTATCGGCTACGAAGCCGCTGTATAATCCAGCCGCCTTAGCCGTATCGAACCCGTAGCTGGTCAGATATTCTGCTGTAGGCAGCCAGTGAATGCCATAGACATACACCGGATTCCCGTTGAAAAAGGTGCCGAAGAAATTCGAGCTTCCGTAAATCTGCCCCACAGTTTTATGCGTATAGCCCGGCAGCCAGTTATCCTGGTCGTAGTTGAACCAGTATTGCTGTACCGCTCTAAGCTCCGTCGTGAAGCCCATAATGGAAGCATCGCGGAAGGCGGTGTTGCCAGTCAGTGTGCTCCACATATATTGGCCGACCCAGCCGAACAGCGATTCCCCTGCTGCTTCCTGGTTATTGCCGCTGTCATTGTCAGCATAACCCCCGGCCCATGAATGGCCTTCATACGGGTCGAAGTTGCGGAAGTACGGATACTTCGGGTCCGTCTTCGACGGATTGGCATAATCCCGGATCAGCTCATCGACCATCCCGCTGAATTTATTTCTGAAGTCGGTATCGTAGGTGGCAAGCACGGCAGATGCAAAGACATAATAGCCATACGTGAAATGATGGTCCGTGATGCCAGAGTTCGCACCGAACTCACTGTTTTTATAGATCAATGTACCCCAGTCGGAGTTGTAGTCGAAATAATAATCGGTTTCCCCCGAGGTGTACGTATACCAGTCTGTAAGCACCGTCTTCATGCGGGACAGGAACAGATTCTTGTAGCTCTCATTGCCGATCTGATCGGCGATCAGCACACCCATGGCCAGCGGGTGCAGCTTCTTGCCCTGCCAGTAAGCATCGGCCTGCATCAGATTAGTGGCGGTGTCCGTATCCAGCAACGCCAGATAATTCAGCAGATCCTGACGGGAATAGGTGGAATCGCCCGGCTCGGTGAACTGCGGCACAATGCCGTAGAATTTATCAGTAGTGGCGAACGAATTGCCCTCTGATACCTTCATCTTTCCGCGGATGGACGGGAAGGAGACAGCAGTCAACGGTGTTGTAGTAACCTTCCACTGGTGGGGAAGCTGTGCCATCAGCGTTGTATTCGGGAAGCCCGAACGCTTGAGTTCTGTCACCGCATTGAAGGTGGTCGTGACATCGGAGGTGGTCTCGTTGAAGGTATAGGCCACCTTCGTGTCCGTCACGAAGGCATAGCCGTGCTGGTAGAAATAATTCAGATTGGACGGTGCCGGAAGAGCCGACAGGGACAGGTAATTCTGGCCTCCTCCCAGCTGAATTTTGAGCTTGGCGCCCACCCGCTTGAAGGTTGTACCGGCCGGCGCATACAGCCCATAGTGTCTGGTCACCATTTCAGGCGTTGGCGCCCCGTTGGAATTGGTGACCGCAATGCCGATATGGTCTGCTGTAACGGTGGCGCCGTCTGCAGCGAGAATCGTATTATTGCTGCCGTCGAAGAAGCGGGCCCCGGCCGGCAGATACACTTCAGGACTGGACGGATCACTGAATTGCGAGTAGAGATAAGGCGAGCCTTTGACGAACGTTGTCTTCAGCTTCTCCGCAGCGCCATCGCTTAACACGGCCGTCGCCGACCAGTCGCCGTAACCGGTAATCCGGTTCGACATCCCCGAGGTATTAATATTGCCGGCCATCAGGTACAGGTCCGGGCTTCCCGCGGCTTCCTGCGCCTTGCCGTCGGCGCTTAAGTAGCCTGCACCCGGATTCAGAATGCTGAGGCCCTGCTTGGTATATTTCGATTTGAGCGGAAGCGTAATAATGCCGTTGCCGAGCTGATTAATCATGATCGACTGCCACCAGTCATTGGAAGGTAGCGGTGCAGTCAGTGCATCCGATTTATACTGCGGATATTTGGGCTGGGGCACCGAGAGGTCATTCGCAGCATGACTGCCTTGACCCACGGCCACTGTAGTCAGCTCCGGCAGGGCCGGAATGTTATAGACCGGCTTAGGATCGCCTGCCACATAATCATAGGCCTGGAATTCAAAGATCGAGTACCCGAAGGAGGTTGCTCTGCTGATCCCTTTCATCCGCAGATAGCGGCCGCTGGCATAGACGGGAAGATTAAGGGTGCCTCCGTCGCCGTGAAGCTCCCGGTAGATCGTAGTCCATGAGGTTCCGTTATTCGAGACCTGAATATCATAAATCCGGCCGGCGGCTGCCTCCCAGTTAAGGATCACCCGGCCCAGCGTACGTACGCTGCCAAAATCAACGCTCAGCCATTCATTATCGGTAGCGTTGGAGGACCAGCGTGTGTTCAGGTTGCCGTCCACCGCCAGTTCCGGCAGGGTAGAGCCGGGAGGGAGATAGTCGGCCACCTGATAGGATGAAGCCGTCGCAGGCTTGTTCAAGGCCACATTCGGCCCCAGAACCACCGGAGGAGGATTAACGCCGCCGGTGCCATATACCTCGAACTCATAGAGAGAGATACCGTATTGCGTCAGGTGCCGCTCCGTGGCAAATACCCGGACATAACGGCCGGTGCCGCTGAGCGTAAGCTCATCCACACCGCCATCTCCTGTAGTTGTGGAATAGATATCGCTCCAGTTCAATTCGTCAGCGGATACCTGGATTTTGTAGGCCTTGGCGTAAGCTCCTTCCCAGCGGAGCACCACGCGGTCTACGGCGGCAGTTGCCCCGAGGTCAACATAGATCCAGTTCGGGTCCGTCCCCCATGAGCTACTCCACCTTGAACCCGTATTGCCGTCCACCGCCAGATCCGGGGTATTATTGCCCTCTGTGCCAGAGGCATACGCCGGCCGGTCTTTGGAGAGCAGATAAGAGTCCGCAGCATGCGCCGGTCCTGGCGGAAGCGCCAGCACGAGACTCAGCAGCATGATGATGCTCAGACAAAGAGCGGTCCCATTGATCCCCTTTTTGCGTCTTACTGTTTTTGAATATCCCATTTCTTTAATCCTCCTCTTATAAGCGTTTTCATAGATTCAAGATAAGCGTACCCTTTACCGAAACCGGTTGCAATTATACAAATCAACGATTTTATGCAGAAAGTAAAGATTAACCTAATTATGCAGCAGCTCATAGTGTTCAGTCTACTATGTACATTTGGCCCGCACAGCGCCACCCAACGCAATGTAGTCGGTTTTTCGACTACATTTGATCCATGCGCCTCCACCATGCCCACTGTGGTCGGTTTTTCGACTACATTTGATCCATGCGCCTCCGTCACGCCCATTGTGATCGGTTTTTCGACTACATTTGATCCACGTGCCTCCTCCCTGCAAATGTAGTCGGTTTTTCGACTACATTTGATCCACACGCCTCCACCATGCCCACTGTGGTCGGTTTTTCGACTACATTTGATCCACACGCCTCATCCCTGCAAAATGTAGTCGGTTTTTCGATCACATTTGATCCACGTGCCCCCGTCACGCCCATCGTGTTCGGTTTTTCGACTACATTTCGCCCTCGCGCCCACGCAGCGCCCAATATGTTCGGTTTTCCGACTACATTTCGCCCACACACTCGCGCCCGCCCAATGTGTTCGGTTTTTCGACTACATTTAGCCCTCGTTGGCCTGCCATCCAGACGACTAGCGGGATGTCTGAAGATACCCTCCATTCCTAACCAGACCCAAAGAAGCCGGCCCACATGGGGCCGGCTTCTGTTCCGTTACCGTTCAAATCCATTTTAGATTGGCGGCTCCTCATCCTTCAGCGCCTCCAGAATCTGACCGGCCAGCTTCTCGCCGATGGACAGCACCTTGAAATCCTCTATGGAGGCTTCCTTGATCTTCTTAAGTGAGCCGAAATGCTTCAGCAGCAGCTTCCGGCGTTTGTCCCCGATGCCCGGAATCGAATCCAGCTTCGAGGTGACCATCGACTTGCCGCGCTGCTCCCGGTGGAACGTAATGGCGAAGCGGTGAACCTCATCCTGGATACGCTGCAGCAGGTAGAACTCCTGGCTGTCCCTGGCGAGCGAGACCGGCTCGGCGGAGTCGCCGACCAGCAGCTGGGCGGTTCTGTGCTTGTCATCCTTGACCAGACCGCAGACGGGAATGAATAACCCCAGCTCATTCTGCAGAATATCGATCGCCGAAGAGATCTGGCCCTTCCCTCCATCGACTACGATCAGATCCGGCTGCGGCAGATTCTCCTTCAGCACCCGTTCATAACGCCGCCGGATCACCTCGCGCATCGTCTCATAATCATCCGGCCCCTGTACGGTGCGGACCTTATACTTACGGTACTCCTTGCGGGCAGGCTTGCCGTCGATGAAGACCACCATGGCCGAGACCGGATTGGCCCCCTGGATATTCGAGTTATCGAACGCTTCGATCCGGTTCAGCGAGTCCAGCCCCAGGCTCTGCCCCAGACTGCTGGCCGCCCCGGAGGTGCGCTCCTCGTCCCGCTCGATCAGGCGGAACTTCTCATTCAGCGCGACCCGGCTGTTCTGGCAGGCCATGCCGATCATCTGCTTCTTCAGCCCGCGCTGCGGCACCAGCACTTTGATGCCCAGCCATTCCTGCAGGGCGGCGGCGCCTCCGGCCGCATCCACGGTTCCTTCGGCGGCTGCATCCTGCTCCGCCTGCTCCCGCGCCGCTTCCGCCGCTGCGCCCGGCCCTGCTGCCCTGGACGGATCAGCCGCAAGCACCTCACCAGCGTCCGCTCCGTGAGACACCTCTCCGGCCTCCGACTCATCCTCTGCGCCCAAGGCCGCCATCAGCGCCTGGCCGCTCGGCATTCCACCGGCTACCAGCCCGCTGCTTCCCTGGCCGGCAGCGCTGCCTGCTTCCGGCGGAACCATGCCGGCACTTGCCATATCCGGCAGCAGAATCTCCTGCGGCAGCGCGGGATTGTCGCTGTAATACTGCGTCACATAAGACATGAAGTCACTGTACGCCTCTCCGTAGAACGGGAAAGCCGACGAATGGCGCTGGATCATTTTCCCCTGCCGCATATACAGAATCTGCACACACATCCAGCCCTTGTCCACCGCATAGCCGAAGACGTCGCGGTCCTTGGTGTCGGCCGTATTGATCTTCTGCTTCTCCATCACGGCATCGATATGCTGAATCTGGTCGCGCAGCTCCTTGGCCCGCTCGAAATACAGCTCCTCCGCCGCCTCCTGCATCTTCTTCTGCAGATCCTTCTTCACCGCGTCATGCCCGCCTCCGAGGAACGAGGAGATGTTCTGGATAATCTCTTCGTAAGCGGACTTCGGCACTTCCTTCTCGCACGGCGCGAGGCACTGGCCCATGTGATAGTACAGGCAGACCTCCTTCGGCATCACCCCGCACTTGCGCAGCGGATACATCCGGTCGAGCAGCTTCTTGGTCTGCTGGGCGGCGTAGCTGTTCGGATACGGGCCGAAATATTTAGCTTTATCTTTCAACACCCGGCGGGTAACCTCCAGGCGCGGATGGGCTTCGTTCGTGATTTTTAGATAAGGAAAGGTCTTGTCATCCTTCAGCAGCACGTTGTAGCGCGGCATATGCTTCTTGATCAGATTGCACTCCAGAATGAGTGCTTCCATATTGCTCGATGTCACGATATATTCGAAATCAACAATATTGGCGACCAGCCGCTGCGTCTTCCCGTTGTGGCTGCCTGTAAAATAAGAGCGCACGCGGTTCTTCAGTACCTTGGCCTTGCCGACATAAATGATCGTACCCTCTTGATTCTTCATCAGATAGCAGCCGGGCAGATCAGGCAGCAGCGCAAGCTTGTTGCGGATATTATCCATATAATCCATAAGTTCTCCCCCACCTGTTACTACACGGTTATAAGGTAAGTTTAGAATAGAATGTACTACACATTCAAGCCTTAATATAGAACATCCGTTTCTATAGGACAGACAAAGCGCCTTCGGTAATCCGAAGGCGCTTTGTCTGAAGGGCCGCAAGGCCCAGGTTACAGCAGATTGTAACCCATTATTGATGCTTGGCTACGATATTCTTAAGGGAGTCCTTGGAGTTCAGTCCTACGACTTTGTCAACAGGCTGGCCGTCTTTGAAGAAGATCAGAGTAGGAATACTCATTACTCCAAAACGGGAAGCTGTCTCAGGATTCTCATCGACATTCAATTTAGCGATCTTCACATCGTCACCCAGCTCGGTGGACAATTCCTCGAGAATTGGGGCAAGCATTTTGCAAGGGCCGCACCAAGGTGCCCAGAAATCTACTACTACAGTACCTTGACCTTCCACTTCATTCACGAAGGATTGGTCAGACACGTTCACGATAGCCATGATATTGTTCCTCCTCAAAAAGTTTTGTTGAGCTTAAGCTGTACGAAATAACTTCCGCTTCTATAGCCTGAGCCAAGTCCGCAGAATTTACTCCGAGATCATAGCGGGATAAAATGCTTCATGTAATATGATAACCAGATTATCAATTACCGACACATCCACAGTATAACATAAATACAATGCATTTGTTATATATTTCGAGAAATTATATTGCATAAAATTAATTTGTCTTTTAACGGTTTAAACTTTGTCCCTGAGATTCAGCTTCATAGTCCACGAGGTACCGGCTGTCCCGGCATACTCGAAGCCGAGCTTGTTATATAACCGGACGGCCGCCTGATTCTCCGGATCAACACTGAGCGAAAGTGACGGGTATCCATCGGATACGGCTTGCTGTATGATGCCCTCCATTAGCCTGATTCCCAATCCCTGCTGCCTGTAGTCAGACCGAATAGCAACGCCTAATTCCGGGGTTGTGGTATCCACAAATCCGTAGCCCTGGTTCGTCTCGTCAAACAGCCTGTACCAGGCAGCACCTGCGGGCTGATTGTCCACCAGTGCGATTATCGCCCTGTCGCCTTGTCTCCCCCAATGTTCGTTGTACTTCGCAATCCCCGGGGAATTCAGCAACTCACTTCTGGGCGGCTTACCTTGTTCAATATGAATGGACTCATAATGCATATCCAGTAGAAAATCATACTCCTGCGGTTCCATAGGTCTTATATGTATCATAAAATCACCCTTCTATCTTTACATCTTCCCTGCATCTTCGTATACTTGAAGAAAGCGCATTAATTGTCAATGACTTCTCTCACATGTATAACTGTAACCCACTTCATGCAGTCATGCAACAGCAAGGAGGAAGAAGCGAATGGACGTCAATGTCAACGCACAGGTCCGTGACCCGCGGGAGCATATCAATGAGGAGCCCCGCAACGATCTCGGTGATCTGCTGGCCGGTTTCTTCGGAATGACCGGCTTCATGACCGTGGTCTTCTTTGGAATGGTAATCATCAAGTATTTGTCCGAATAGCTGCTTAGCTGCAGTGTCCGGTATTCTTTGCCCAGGTCAGGGCGGGATGCCGGATTTTTTTTGCGTTCATTTTGTGCTCCATCGAGATTCAGTAACAATAACATAAATTTACAATTTAATAAAAAGAAAACACATTTTTGTTTCACAGGAGCCATGTTACTCTGTATGCGAAAGCGCTCTTATACCCTATTTTGAGGAGGAAGGAAGAATGAAAAAGCTTGTCAGCCTTGCTGTCGCAGGCTTGTTGGCATCGGCGCTATATTCCCCGGTATCGTTCGCTGACAACCCTGTTGTACAGACCATCTACACGGCAGACCCGGCCCCGCTTGTATACAATGATACGGTCTACCTGTACACCGGACATGACGAAGACAACTCGACCTACTATACGATGAATGATTGGAGGGTCTATTCTTCCAAGGACATGGCGAACTGGACGGATCACGGGTCACCGCTATCTTATAAGGCGTTTAGCTGGTCGAGCGGAGAAGCTTGGGCCAGCCAGGTCATTGAGCGCAACGGCAAATTCTACTTTTATGTCACGGCAAAAAGCACTTCGCTCGGACGGCCCGCCATCGGCGTCGCCGTCTCCAGCAGCCCGACCGGCCCGTTCGTGGACGCTATCGGAGGGCCGCTCGTCTCCAGCAGCTGGGGCGACATCGATCCTACGGTATATGTAGACAGTGACGGCCAGGCCTATCTCTACTGGGGGAATCCGACACTGAAATATGTGAAGCTGAACCCGGATATGATCTCCTACAACCAGAGTACGGGTATTGTCCAGGTGCCTATGACCACAGACAGCTTCGGTGTGCGAAACGGCAATGCCGACAGACCGACCCTCTACGAAGAAGGACCCTGGTTCTACAAGCGCGGCAGCTTATACTACATGGTCTACGCCGCAAGCGGCATTCCAGAGAATATCGCCTATTCCACCAGCTCTTCGCCTACCGGCCCGTGGAAGTACAGAGGGGTCATTATGCCCACCCAGGGCGGGAGTTTCACGAATCACCCGGGCATCATCGACTTCAAAGGCCGCTCCTATTTCTTTTACCATAATGGTGCCTTGCCTGGAGGGGGTGGCTTCACCCGGTCAGTGGGGGTAGAGCAATTCACCTACAACGCGGACGGAAGCTTCCCGGTCATCAACATGACAACCGCCGGGCCGCAGCCCATCGCCACCCTTAACCCCTATGTCAGAACACAAGCCGAGACCAGTGCATGGGCGGCCGGGGTAGAGACCGAGACCACCTCAGATACGGACGGGGGAATGAATGTCGGCTTCATAGATCACGGCGATTATCTCAAAATCAAAAATGTGAACTTCGGCGCCGGAGCCGCAGCCTTCGAGGCCCGGGTAGCGTCAGCAGGCAGCGGCGGTAATATTGAGCTGCGGCTGGACAGTCCGGCAGGAACACTGGTCGGCACCTGTGCAGTGCAGAATACAGGGGGCTGGCAGAGCTGGGTGACCAAGACCTGCACGGTCAGTGGAGCAAGCGGGACTCATGACCTTTACCTGAAATTCACAGGCGGCAGCGGATACTTGTTCAATATCAACTGGTGGAAATTCAGCGCCAGCTAAATCTAAGCGCAGGCAAACAGGGGACCCCGGCCAGATGCTGGCGTGGTCCCCTGTTTTAAAATATAGAATTTATATGTTTCACCCGATAACTTATCCGAAGCCGTTTCCGCTTGTATTAATAAAAATTCAGTCTCTGGCCCTGCCACGCTGGTTCTCCCCATGCAGCGGAATCACCTCTACGAACGGGGCAATCCGGTCCATCAGCCGCTGACCCTTGTAGAGCTCTTCCCCGTCCTTGCTGGTGATGCTGAGATGCTTCTCCAGCCCGTCCAGCGGATAATTCGAGGTATAGAAGGTCGGCTTGCGGTTCATCCGGTAGTTCAGGATCGCTCCGAGCACATGGTCACGCGCCCAGGGATTGAGATTCTCGGCGCCGATGTCATCGAAGATGAGCAGATCACAATTCTTCATCGTATCGACCATTTCCTTCAGCTTCTGGTTGTCCATCATGATCAGCTTCAGTTCCTCGATGAAATCCGGCATATAGACAATCACGCCGCTGTAGCCCGAGATAGCCAGCTCATGGAGCAGATAGCACATCAGGAAGGTTTTGCCGGTCCCGAAGCTGCCCTGCAAATAGATCCCCCGCGAAGTCAGGCCCTCTGCCCGCACAGTTGCTATATAGTCAAATATCTTGTTCACGGCTGAGGCCCGCCGGGGGTCCTTGCCCATAATATCCATCTCATCATATCCGCCGTTCAGCACCCGCTCATCCACATAGAAGCTGCGAATCCGCTTGCGGACATTATCCTGATTATCCTGTGCAATCTTCAGCTTGCACGGTGTCTTGCGTTCGTACAGATCCGTTACACCATTAACCGTCTCTACCGTAAGCTTGCTGTAATGCCCCTGGAAATCATTCGGGCAAGCCGCCAGGCCGGGGCAGTTCTTGCAATGCCGGTCCTCTTCGACATACTGGTATAGCCGGCTCAAGTGCAGCCGCAGCCGGGACTCGTCCAGCTCGGGATGCTCCGCCTGAAGCTCCTTGACCAGGGGATGGTTCAGCAGGGTCTGCTCCAGGTCACGGGAGCGCTGGCGCAGAGCGGGGTTGTTCATCGAACGCAGCACTTCGCCCATGGACTCCATCGCTGCACCTCACTTTCTTCAGGGCGTTCTCAGAACGCCTTTTTTCTTGCTGGCCTTGATCTCGGCCGCTTTCTTCATCATCGCCGCGAATTCCTCTTCCGATACGGTTCCGGCGCTGCCGTCATCAAGCACAATCGGAATCTCCTGCTTGCCGGACCGCCCGCCGCTCTTCGTATACGAACGCTGGCGGGCTCCCGCGGTGCCTGTGCCGGAGGAGGCGGAAGCCGCCCCCTTGCCCTTCACCTTCGACTGGTCACGGATATAGCGCACGGCCTTCTCGTAAGTATTCACCTGCTTCACCAGCATATTGGAGGCAATCGCCTCCACGAAGTTGCGGTTCATCCGCTGATCGCCGCCGGAGGCCACCATCGTCATCAGATAATGGATCAGGACATTGATCACTTCGCCGCTGAGCTTATAGTTCAGATCAATCTTCTCGAAGATATCCATCAGCTGGCCCGGAACCGCCCCCGGGAAGAACGTCTGTAACAGCCGTGTATAAGGCTCGTTGCGCAGCATCATATTATATTGGTGAATGTCGCATTTGGACAGAAATTGCGGAGGCACTTCTACATAGAACTCCATTTCGACAGCCTGCTCCACCGGCACTGCGGAGGGATCACTCTCTTCCTCAGCGGCAGAGCGCAGCGACACTACCTTGGCGGCAGCAATCTCTCTTTTCTCCTGACGCTTCCTATCCTGACGGAAATGCTGGCTTGCCTTGTACTGCAGCGTATCCAGAATCACCTCTCCGTCCGGCGTGAAGACATCATCCTCATCCAGCAGACGGCATACATCCTGCGGGCCAAGCTCGTATTTGCGGGCCACATAATTAATGACACCCATCTGGTTATGGTCAAAACGCAGCTTCTCAACATGCGCACGGTTCACCGATTCACGCGGGAAGCGCAGGATAATATCGCTGTAGGCTATATTCGGCTCAACCGCCTGAGTGGTGCCGGGCTGACGCACGGAGGCTACCTCGGCCAGCGCCTGCTCCAGCTCATAGTCGATCACATGGGTATTCAGCTCAAAAATATCATAAAAGGGCAGTGAAATATTCTCTTTCCCGAGCGACCGCCCGCTCCATTCCTCCGGTTCCCGGTGCCAGAACTGCTCACGCAGCGACAGCACAGCGAACTTGCCGATCTTATCCCGGAGCAGCAGCGTCAGATGCTGGGTTGCAAAGAAATCAGCCGGCGACAGCGGCGGCATTAACTCGTATTCGTACATATAATCATCATTCTCCGCGGCATACAGCCGGCAGGTCTGCAGCAGTCCCACCGCCTCCAGCCGGGAAGCCTGGTCTACCATATATTTACGGCCCTTCTCGTTGGGTTCAACGCCCAGGGTCATAAAGAGCCTGCGCTGCTGCTCCACACCGGAGTAACCGATAGATTCAGCCGGAATATGCTCGAACAGCAATCTGTACAGGCTGATGGCGAACGCGCCTACCATTGGCTGATAGACTGAGCCCAGCATACGTCCATCCAGCTGGCTTAGACCGAATTCGCGGGACACGCAGTACCGGTGATGTTCAGTGAAATGATGCAGGTTGCTCATACGCATCTGCGGATACCTCCCCCTCTTCTATACGAATTCATATAGATTTCTATTCTATCACAAAACACCCGGCCGAAAATGTAAAATAAAGATGAATCCTTGGCTCTTCTGGAGGAAAAAGAAAAAAACGGCTCCCCCCATTACAGGAGATTAGCCGTTTCTTGTTGTACCGCACTTCAGGCAGCGCTTAGAACATCTTGTATCCGCCCAGCCGCAGCTTCTGAATGGTCCAGCCGCTCAGCACCGCTCCGGCAAGACCGGCTACCCCGGTAAGATAATCCACAATGTGGAAGGTAGAGAGGTGCTCCCATAAGGACATCGCGCTCCGGTCCCAGATGGAGTAGACCACCACCGGAAGAATGACAATGACGAACAGATAGGCAGGGAACCAGGTAGTCTTCATCAGCATGTTAAGAATGAAGCCAATGCCGAACATCATCACAAAGAATAAAACGGCCAGAACAAACACCGGAATAAAGCCCATCGTACCGCCATCCCCTCTCTCTATAAAGAACCGCACACCTAAGCTTATATAATAGTAAGTTTACTAGAAAAAATGTAGCGAAGCAATGAACATTATCGCGCTCAATACCGGAATTCGCGTGAATGGGGGCCTTGGCGTTTGCTCTCTGCCGCCCGCTGCGCTACAATGCAAATAGCACCCGACCTATGTTCATACATATTTAAGGTATGCGGACCAAGAAGATTTTACGCGAGGATATTCCACCGATAACCTATAAGGAGTGAACAACTTGAACGAAGCCGCTTTGACACTGGAAGGCTGGTATGCGCTGCATGACTTCCGCTCACTGAACTGGACAGCCTGGACGGCAGCCGATGACGAGGAACGGGCAGTGGCCCTGGAGGAGCTGCATGCCTTCATGCAGGAGTGGGGACCTGTCGAGGAAGCGAAGGAGGGCAGCACTGCTGTCTATTCCATCGTGGGCCAGAAGGCAGATTTCGTGATGATGTTTCTGAGAGAGAGTCTGGAGGCGCTGAATGCGCTGGAGACCGCTTTTAACAAAATCGCCTTTGCCCAATACACTACGAAGGCTTATTCCTATGTAAGCATCGTTGAGCTCAGCAACTACGCCGCAGGAGGAAGTGCCGGTGACGGCAGCGATCCGATGCTGAACCCGCATGTCGCTGCCCGGCTGAAGCCTGTACTGCCGCAAATGAAGCATATCTGCTTCTACCCGATGAACAAAAAGCGTGAGCTTGCCGACAACTGGTACATGCTGGATATGGAGAAACGCCGGGAGCTGATGTATTCGCACGGCCTGATCGGACGCAGCTATGCCGGCAAGGTGAAGCAGATCATCACCGGCTCTGTCGGCTTCGATGACTGGGAGTGGGGCGTGACTCTGTTCGCCGAGGATGCCCTGCAGTTCAAGAAGCTCGTCTACGAGATGCGCTTCGATGAAGTCAGCGCCCGCTACGGAGAGTTCGGCCCCTTCTATGTCGGCAACCTGCTGAACGAAGAATCGTTTGAGGAGATGCTGAAGCTGTAACAGCATAAACGCAAATAGACCGCCCTGGTCAATGGTCAAGCCCCTGTTTTATAGACACTGAAAAAAGCCCCTAGGCTATAAGCTGCTTCCGGTACTCTACCGGAGGTAGCTTATTTAGTTTTCGCTGCGGTCGATGCTCGTTGTAAAATTGAATATAGGCTTCAATTCGCCTTTGTGCCTCGTCCACATTTCGGATATCATAAGGGTAGAGCCCTTCCGTTTTGAGATGCGAGAAGAAGCTTTCCATGGAGGCATTGTCATAACAATTTCCTCGGCGAGACATGCTGATTCGGGCGCCAACCTTTGGCAGCATGTCATGGTATGCATGAGACGTGTACTGGAATCCCTGGTCGCTGTGAACGATCAGTCCGGTCACGTCTTTTGTCTGGTTAAAGGCCTTCTCAAAGGTTTGTAGAACCAGTGGATTGTCATTTCTATGACTCATATGGTAGGCTACAATTTCATTGTTAAATAAGTCTTTCACCGCAGAAAGGTAGAGCCACGATTCCCCCACCCGGTATTGAGTTACATCGGTAACCCATTTTTGGTTAGGGGCATCCGCTTTGAAATCCCGTTTCAGTAGGTTTTTAGCGACACGTCCTTCGGTCGAAGAAGCGTAGTTACAGCGATGTTTTCGCCGAATTCGTGAGCGGATCCCTAGCACCTGCATAAGCCGAAGTACCTTCTTATGATTCATCCAGACTCCATGGTCCTGCAGTAAGAACAGTTGAAGCTGCCGGTAGCCGTATACTCCGTTGTAGTGCTCGTAGACCTTCTTTACAAGCGCTTTGTCTGCTTGATTCCGATCTTGATTTTTGCGTTTAAGGTAGGCGTAGTAGCCACTTCTGGAGACACCGAAAATCTTACAGAGTTCGCTAACGGGATACTCTTTTGCAGCTCTCTCAATGCTTATATACCTTTGCGTTTCATCTCCTGCATCCAGATTTCTAAACACTTTTTTAGCATTTCGTTTTCCCGTTTCAGCCGCTGCACTTGTCTATCTTGATCCACATATTCCTCTCGTCTTCCCCGATGATCGATGAGTCCAAACTCACCGGATTCTTTATACTTCTTCATCCAATCTTTGAGACGATGTCTGTCTGTAATTTCAAACTTCTCCATTATTCTACGGTAAGTCCAACCTTCTACTACATGAAGGCGTATAGCCTCCACCTTTGTCTCGTACGGATACTCTTTAAATTTCTGTCCCTTTACCGCTGGCATAAAAAATGCACCCCCTAGAATTTCATCGGTTAAACCAGGGGTTTAATCCAATGTCTATTCTAAGGGGTGCACTTCATCAAAGGAGACGGTCTATTTCTTGACTACTTTTCCGAAAGCCGCCGCCCTTAAAAGCGGCTATTGCACCCGAGAGCCGTGTTGCAAGCACGGCTCTCTTTGCATTGTACGTCTTTTCTACCTCCACTTAGACCGAAGGTTCCTTATCGTCCTCTTCGTCTTCATCCCCGTCACGCAGACTCTCCAGATATTCAGCCGTCGCCCGGTCACGCGCGCGGCCCTTATCCTTCAGGCGTTCGATGGCCGGGAGAATGAGAATGTCGATTTCCTTCTGGATATTGTAGGCCAGATCATACCGCGTCTGATCCTCCAGATAAGAGCCTACCTCAATCAGAGCATTATAGCGGTCGAGCTCCTCGCGCGTCAGCAGTCCGCGTACTTGCACGCTGCAGTGGCGCATCTTAGAGGAATCTTCCTTTTTTGAGCACGAGCGGAATGCCGCCGATGATGAGCAGGTAGCGCATATCGACAACCTTCTTCAGTTGCGCTGCCTTCCAGCCTTTGTACGTCTTCTCGCCGACTACGGCAATTCCCTGGCCCTTACCAAGTGAAGCTACGGTACCCTTGTTGCTGAAGGCGAATTTCTTCGGCTGCTGGCTGCGGATGGCCGCTACTAGATTATGCGCACAGCATTCTCCCTGCTGCATTGCAATCTGTGCCGTCGGCGGGTAAGGACGCCCTTCCGGATTAATCATGAGGGAGCCGTCACCTATGATGAAGATGTTCTCATGTCCCGGAGCCCGCAGATATTCGTCTACCTTCACCCGTCCGCGCATCGCTTCGAAGCCGGCAGCCTCGATCAGACGGTTCCCGCGGATACCGCCGGTCCATACAATGGTGGAAGCCTTGATCTCTTCACCCGTGGCCAGAATTACGCCGCCAGGCAGGCATTCCTTGATCGCTACGCCCATCTTGAAGGTTACCCCCTTCTTGGTGAGTACGGTCATGGCATGCTCAACCAGCTCAGGCGCGAATCCCGGCAGAGCCGTAGGCGCAGCTTCTATATTATAGATGTTGACCATGCTTGGATCGACATCAAATTCTTTGCATAGTGCAGGAATCCGGTCAGCCAGCTCCGCAACAAATTCAATCCCGCTGAAGCCCGCGCCGCCAATGACGAAGTTGATATGCTCCTGTGCATTATTCTCATTCTTGTATTTGGCGAACTGGTACTGGATATGCTCCCGGATCAGCCGCACAGAGTTGATGCTGCGGATGGTCAGCGCATATTTGTCGAGTCCCGGAATCCCGAACGTTTCAGGCTCACCGCCAAGGGCAATCACTAGGTAATCATACGAGAGCGTTCCGTCCTCCAGAATAACCTTCTTCTGCTGGGTGCGGATCTCCTGCACCGAGGATTTGACAAGATCAATCTTGAACTCATCGATTAATTTGGAGATAGATACGCGTGTATGCTCGATGCTGTCCGTGCCCGCTGCAGGCATATGCAGATGGGTCGTGAAATAGTGATATTCATGGCGGTTAACCAGGGTTACATCGGCTTCATTATAATTCAAAGCTTTCTGCAGCCGCTGGGCGGTCAAAATCCCTCCATACCCCGCGCCTAGAATAACGATTTTGGGAATACTGCTCATGTTCCGGCTCCTTCCAACAGGTGAATCTGTCTATGTGTTATTTTTTGTAAAAAAATCAGGTTTCTTTTGTGAATTTATACACTTAAATTCAGAAGAATTTCCAATAAAACTTAAAGGATTTCTAAAATAACCATATCCATTGTAAACCTTAGTATCGTTTTAATCAAATATAATCATACAACAAAATGTCACACTTTTTCTTTGAAATCAGGGCCTTTGCAGGCAGGTGAGACTATGTTTATAATGAGTAGGTACGCTTGTATGGCAAATTGAAACTATCAACTCGGAGGTGTAATATTACGTGACATTAGAGCAAACCGTTCCTATGAGCGATCTGCTGATTATAGGCGGAGGACCAGCCGGTATGTTTGCCGCATTTTACGGCGGTATGCGCCAGGCTTCAGTAACCCTTATTGAGAGTATGCCCCAACTCGGAGGGCAGCTTGCTGCTCTGTATCCTGAGAAATATATTTACGATGTCGCCGGCTTCCCCAAAATTACCGCACAGGAGCTGGTGGACAACCTGTCCCGGCAGATGGAGCTGTTCCAGTCCGATATCCGTCTGGAGGAGAAGGTCGTATCGGTTGTGAAGCAGGGTGAGCGCCATTTCACCGTCACCACCGACAAGGCTGAATATCACAGCAAAGCCGTTATCATCACGGGAGGCGTAGGCGCATTTGAGCCGCGGCGTCTGGAGGTACCGGATGCACAGCGCTTCGAGAAAGCCAACCTGCATTATTTCGTAAATGATCTGAATGCTTATAAGGATAAAAAGGTGCTGATCAGCGGCGGCGGCGATTCCGCTGTGGACTGGGCGCTGATGCTGGAGCCGATCGCTGAACAGGTAACCCTGATTCACCGCCGCGATAAATTCCGTGCGCATGAGCATAGTGTAGAGAATCTGATGGCCTCTAAGGTAAATGTGATTACGCCGTCCGAGATCACTGAGCTTCACGGTGAAGAATTCATTACCAAGGTCACCTTGTCCCATATCAAGACCAAGGAAACTCAAGAAATCGAAGTAGACAGCGTTATTGTCAATTTCGGCTTTGTCTCCTCTCTGGGCCCGATTGCCGAGTGGGGAATCGACATTGAGGGCAACTCTATTGTAGTTGACTCCCGCATGGAGACCAGCATTCCAGGAATCTTCGCCGCTGGCGATATCACGACTTATCCGGGCAAGCTGAAGCTGATTGCTGTAGGATTCGGAGAAGCGCCAACAGCAGTCAATAACGCCAAGGTGTATATTGATCCGGATGCGAAGCTGTCTCCGGGACACAGCAGTAACCTTAAGCTCTAGGTTGTCTATAACCTTATAGCCATAATAAAAGGGTATCCTTTCAGGTTGATTCCACCTCAACTTGAAAAGATACCCTATTCCTTGATGCTTGCGGTTTAAAGAAGTCCAATGCTGCAGGATGTGCTCTGATCTTTAATGCAGAACCGCATGGTCTGGAGAGTGTAAGTTCCGTTTGCGAATTTCAGCGAGAAGCAGGGCGATGAAATCATGCTCCAAATGCAGCTCTATCGCTCTGTGATAAGAGTCAAGCAGCATCTCATCCGACAATTCAACCATAACGTTCACCTACCTTTCCTTTATTTGGATCTGAATCTATCATAGCAAACTATCATTTTTCGAACAAGCGTTCTCATTATCCACAAGCTGCTGTGGAAATCCTGTGTATAATATGTGAGTAAGGGTTATAATGTCAGCAATTGCGCAGTGGACTATGGGGATAACAGTTATACACAGGGCTGAAACCTGACATTTCCACACAAAAACTTTTTTAGAATGTTCATAATTGGCTGGGATATTTCTTGTTGTATTACCTCTGAATCTAAACAACTAAACGCAATATTATCCTATTACTGTATTTATCGTCAAATATAAAAATTTTATTAATTATTTTGGTCTTGTATTTACTTCCAGAATCCAAATCTTCCCCCGATGATCTACAGCATAGTCGAAGCCCAGTTCACCGATCCCCGGAAAATGACGCTCCAGCAGCTCGGTACAGATTAGGGTCAGCCTGCGCATCTCCGCCTTTTTGGATGAGGTCCCCACTCTTGGTAATGATCTTCGCAGTCCCTGGCGGCAGCTGAGCATCGTACCTCCTTTGCAGAGATTCGTAACGAACAATCCCGGCCGGGCGACTCTCCCTACCATAGATCGGAACTCCCAGTGCTCGCCGTTCTTCACTACTTTGACCCGGTAATCAATCGGACGCCCGGAGATCCGTGCAAGGGA
Organism: Paenibacillus sp. FSL R7-0128; assembly: GCF_038002245.1. Classification (NCBI taxonomy): domain Bacteria; kingdom Bacillati; phylum Bacillota; class Bacilli; order Caryophanales; family Paenibacillaceae; genus Paenibacillus; species Paenibacillus sp. FSL R7-0128. The sequence continues at coordinate 6,299,587 of NZ_JBBOCD010000001.1, forward strand.
AATTCCCTGCTGGATCAAATATTTCCGTTTCACCTTGAATCTGTCCAGTGCCTGGCGCATGGAAGTAAAGTCTCCATAGATACGTGTGCTCTGCATATACGTGAAGCCATACCCCCTATGATCCCGGAACACCTTGATGACACCATATCCTCCTCCGCCTACAACCGGCTTGATGACAACATTGCCGTATCTTCCAAGCATCGCGGACAATCCGGCAGCACTATATTCCCGCGTTCTCGGAATGTAACCGGCAACCCGTGAATCGCTAAGCAGCGCCGCCGTCTTCAGCAGCTTGCTTGCCAGTTCTCTCCCCGCCATTATTTGCCCTCTCCTTTCGCATTCCCAGCCTACCCTATAGATTACTCACGAAAGGCCGTGCCCTCCTGTATGATTGTCCGTGGTATAGCAGGCCACAGCAAAAAAGGGCATATGGCTGCGGGGCCTTATGTCCCTGATTCATTTGACTGGAAAATCATTAAAATTCGTTGTATTATTGCCTGAAAGGGAGGGTTTCCTAATGGCTGAGTTTTTTGAAATCCTGTATTGGTTTGCGATGATCGGCATGTCTGTTGTACTGGCAGGAACGACAATACTCGTCTGTGCGCTTGGCTTCAAATTCATCAAGGACCGGCGCAGAGTGCTCGGTGCCGGCTGCATCGCCTTTTCCCTGGGGGCCTCCGCCCTGATCGTGTTCATGATTAACCTGAAATTCATTATCCCCGCCTGAAGCTTGTTCCCGGCAGCAGTGGCCCAGGATGCGGATTGCGCGTTCCCCTGCCGTCATTGCTGCCTTCGGGCGGAACTCTTAAGCGTCCATTCTTACATGAATCATAGATTCGCTCCGTTACCTTATTCTATGAAAACTGCTTCAGGCTGGCCTGTGCGGACAGACTGCTTCATTCGCTGAGCAGGTTCCGGCCTATTCCCCACTTTTCCGTTCCCTCCTCTCCTGCAAGACACTCCAATCTTTGAAATTTCCGTTCAGACAACAACTTTTTCACTTTATATCCGTAATATGTATGTGCAATAAATTGGAAGACCTACTATTTTGAAAAAGGAGATTCTATCGTGTCGAAACCTGTGTACGGAAAACAGGCGGCTTCTGTCAAAGCTACGGACAAGCTTTCAGGGGCAGCTTGGATGATTTGCGCTGCGTTCCTGCTGTTTTTTGGCTGGGCCGCTTTTCAGATCGGATTGTTCAACGGAATGAGGGCGGAGTTCGAGAAGCCTATCTATGTAGCTGCATTGGTGAGCGGGCTTCTGATGCTGGCCTCTGCGATCCTGTATCTCAGAACCTTCAAGCTGGAGAGTCAGCGTGACCTGCTCACTGCAGCGGCCATTCTGCTTCCCGTAACCTATGCCCTGTCGCTATTCGGCGCAGCTTCCCGGTACTCGGCGATGAACATGCTGTTCACCCAGTTCACCTATGCCGCAGTCTTCATCATCAGCATCCTTCTGCTCCGGCACAAGCGGCTCAATTCCGCCGTCCAGCATAGCGTGCTTACCCTCGCTTACCTGATCGTAGGCTTCGGACTGCTCAACTGGCTCGGAAGCTGGAAACTGGCTGGAAGCCTGGTGGGCTGGTTCTCAGAGACCGTAATTAACGGCAGGTATAACGATGCAGTTATGACTGATTCGAACGGCCTGCGCCTGACTTCCATTTTTCAGTATGCCAATACATATGCAGCCTTCCTGATGGCGTTTCTGTTCGTGGCCGTCTTCGCGCTGATCCGCTCCCGCAAATGGGCCGGACAGCTGTTGCACGGCTTCATGCTGGTGCCAATCATTGTCTCGCTGCTGCTTACCTTATCCCGTGGCGGACTCGTGCTGCTGCCGGTAGTATTCATCCTCCTGCTGCTCTTCCTGAAGCCTGTGCAGCAGATTCTGTGGATTGTACATCTCGTCATTGCCGGCCTATGCTCCCTTCTGATCACAAGCCCGGTCACACGGCTCGGCCTGGAGCTGAATGCGGAGTTCAACTCGTCTGCTGCCCTTAAGGGCTGGGGCTATCTGCTCGGAGCCTCGGCCATTGCGGGTGCGCTGAGCCTGGTGGTCCAGCGTTACCTGGCTCCTTGGCTGAGCCGCAAGCTCGGCAGACTCGAGTCCCGCCGCATGAGCGGATTGTGGATTCCAGCCGTCTCTGTGGCTGGCGTCGCGATCATCGCCTTCCTGTTCATCGGCACCAGCGCGCGTAATATTCTCCCGGCGAATATCGGAACACGGCTGGAGAATATCAACTTCAGGCAGCACAGTGTCCTGGAGCGTTTTACCTTTTACGAGGATGCCATGAAGGTCGTCAAGGATTACCCGGTACTGGGCGCGGGCGGCGGCGGCTGGGCTACACTCTATGAGCATTATCAGAACAACCCTTATCTGAGCCGCCAGGCGCATAACTTTTTCCTGCAATATCTGATTGAAGTCGGCATTGTCGGCTTTCTGGTGTTCATGGGCTTCATCCTGTTTATCTTCTACAAATTCAGCAGACAGTACCTGAGACGGGAGACCGATGACTATAACAACGGATTCTTCTATCTCATTATCGCCTTGTCCATTCTCGTTCACAGCCTGCTGGATTTCAACCTCAGTTATGCGTTCATGGGTATGCTCGTCTTCCTCTCTCTGGGGGGAATGGCTGTGGCCATGGAGAGCAAGCCGCTCCGCTTTACGTGGAACAAGCTGTGGATCAGAGCTGGCTATTTCACAGTACTCGGAGTCGGCACAGGCTACCTGCTCTTCCTGTCTCTGGGGTACATCCGGTCAAGCTCTGAGGCTTATGCCGCCAAGAAGCTGATCCAAGTGAGCCAGTCCTATGAGGAGATCAAGGCTCCTTTGGTAAAAGCACTCAACATCCGCCCCTACCACCCCGAATCCGCTATGTACTTGTCCTTGCTGGATCAGAAGGTGTATGAGCAGACCAAGAACGAGCAGTTCCTGGACGAGGCCTATGCGGTATTGACCCGTGCGCTGAAGGATGAGCCGTCCAACAAAGAGCTGCTGACCCAGCTCGCCAGCTACTATGACCTGAAGGGCGAGAGCGATGCCGCCTATCATGTCTACCTGGACAACGCGGACAAGTTCATGTGGGATATCAACTGGTATGCCCAGTTCATCAGCCGGGCTTCACTCCTTGGACAGCAAGCTTATTCCAAGCAGGATGAAGCCGGGCAACAGACGTATTTCGCTTCCGCGCTCTCCGCGTACAGACATGTAACGGACGGCATTGCGCATTTGAAAAGCCTCCCTCCTGAGCAGCTTCAGGGCCGTGAATTCTTCGTCACACCTACAATTGGCCTAAGCGCAGGGAGAGTACAATTCCTGTCCGGGGACAAGGACGCGGCTGCCGCGGCTGTGAAGCAGGGCTTCACGGGCGGATACGAGGATCTGACCGACAGCGAAAGCCTGTGGACAACCGCCTGGTACAGCGGAGTGATTGCCCGGTCCCAGGAGCTGGGAGCCGCAGCCCTGAAGCGGTCGCAGGAAGCTGCGGCCGAGGGCAAGCTGGAGATCAAGGACCAGGAGACGCTTAACAAGCAGCGGTATTTCAAAACCGGACTGGATGCCTATACCTACGCCGCCGCAGATCGGGATGCACAACAGCAGGGCGTTACCGTCACGCCGGATATGCTGCTGAATACCGGTAAAATCCAGTATCTGTCGCAGGACATGCAGGCCGCAGAAGCCACACTGAAGCAAGGCCTCAGTGAGGACTACAGCGACCCTGTCAACCGTGAGCTTGCCCGGTGGCTGCTGGCCGTTCAACAGAGACTGCAAAGCGCCCAGGATCAGGCGGTCTATCAGAAGCTGATCGCTGCTGACCCGGAAGAAGCGGCGAGGATTAATGAAGTGGCGGGAATGCCGCTGTAACCGCCAATCAAATAACAGTAAAGAGCGCCTGCCTGAACGGCTGGGCGCTCTTTACTGTCTGCGGGGGCAGTGCCTCCATTTCATGGCTATTGCCCCCGTTTTTTTTGCTGGATTTTTTCTGTTTTTGGTTCTGTTGTATTTCCTACAATAGATACCTCTGAAATTCACCCAAAAAGACAATCTATTGGTCGAGTAGGCGGGGCCTTTCCTTCGTGGATTGTGCCCCTACCCCTCACAGATCCGTACGTGCGCAATTTACGCATACGGCTCTTCACCCCATCGTTCACAATTGGCCTTAATCGTAGATATTGACGTAGATCCGCGGCTTAGGTAGCCTGAATTCGTTTAGCACTTCGTAGAACCTCTCCCAGGTGAAACTCCTGCGCTGACTTCTGCGGTTTAGCCATGTATAGATCAAGTCGAGCGTTTGCATGTAATAGGTTTTTATTTTCTCCGAGTTATCCGTGATTCCATAGTATCGGTAGTGTCCCGACAGTTTGGACCGGATGACGCCTAGGAAATCCTCCTGCTTCATGTGGCGATTCCACCTGACCCAGCTCTTCATGGCTCTGACCTTCTGTCTGAATTTCTTCCCACTCGTTTTACGCTTTACCCGGAAGGTTCCTTTTCGGCTCTTGGCGCAGTAGTGCGTGAAGCCTAGGAAATCGAATGTTTTCGGTTTCCCTTCGCCCTTCCTCCGTGATTCTGCTTCCGCAAAACGACCGAACGCGATGATTTTCGTCTTCTCTTCCGCAATGCTTAACCCGAATTTCTCCAGCCGGAGCACAAGTGCGGTATAGAAGCGTTCTGCATCTTCTTTGTACTGGAAGCAGCATACAAAATCATCGGCGAAGCGCACCATTTCGGCTTGCCCCCCGCACTGCTTCCTCACCGTCACGGTAAACCATAGGTCAAGGACATAGTGCAGGTAGACGTTGGCTAGCAGGGGCGACACCACCGAACCTTGGGGAGTTCCTTCCTCCGTCGGTTCAAAGTGTCCATCCTCCTGAATACCTGCTTTCAGCATCCGTCTCACCAGCCGGTGGATGTTTGGATCTCCGATTCGCAGTTCGAGGAATTTCATCAGCCATTCGTGATTTACATGGTTGAAGAAGCCGGAGATGTCTGCATCGACGACATAGCTGGTTTTTCCCTGCTCGATGACCCGGTTTAGATGTTTCAGCGCACTGTGCATGTTTCGGTTCGGGCGAAATCCATACGAGAAATCCATGAAGTCTTGTTCATAAATGGCTTCCAGTACTCTTTTCAGCGCATGTTGCACCAGTTTGTCTTCATACGCAGGAATTCCTAGGGGCCGCATGTTTTTCCCGTCCTTTGGGATGTACACTCTTCTCGCGGGCTGAGGTCTGTAGCTTCTTCGCTTTAACCGGTCCACCAGGTGTGTTACATTCGCTTCCACGTTGGCTTCGTACGTCTCTTTGGTCGATCCATCGACTCCGGTTGCCTTTCCCGGTTTCATCTCTTTGTGACTTCTCTTTAATGCTTCTGTGTCAATGAGATGTCCGATGGAGTTGAACCGTAACTTCGGATCTGCTTTGGCCATTTCTGCTATTCTTGTTAATTTCGTTTCCATTTTTTTCCCACCTCTGTGTGGCCAATGTGTCCTTACCAAGATTGATGGGGTGTCGCCTGCCTTTCCTCCGCCCCCATTACAGGGGTTTCACAGGTCTTATGCGGCAATCCGACTCCCTGAACGCCGTTTGACATTCTTACGTGTTACGGCTTGTTTGCCATACTCCTGCAAAGGTTCCTAAATAGTACTTCTCTCGCAGAAGAGCGTCAGGGTCTCCCGAGTTGCTGAGTAACCATGGGTATACATGCCTGGCTCTTCGACCCCGGGGAAGCTCCTCCATCCTCGCCTTTTTTTTTTTTTTTTTTTTTTCGGCTGGAGTCATGTTGTCTTCCGGGAAAGTGAGCCCGTCGACCTTCCCGTTTGCTGCATTTCGAGGCTCCATCACTTTCAGGCCTGCATCCTAACTGTCTACGCTTAAACGGCAGGGTTACCCTTGCCGCTCCAAGACTCGCTATTGGTGGCGTGGCTTTCGCCTTTCCAAGCAGGGGTTCCACCTGCTAAGTTACTCAACCTAGGCTCGGTCGCTCCACTTTGTACAGTAGAATTTCAATAATTAGGCATTCCCAAGCAAAAATCCAGAAATCAAATGTATCAAATACAGCAGATTGCATTTTAGTGTGAACTAAAGTGAAATCTATTGTATAAAATGCAATTAGAGTTGAAGATTTCCGGTCGCATTAGTCGCCATTAGCGAAAAACAATGAATGCAGTATACTGCGCCGCTGTCAACGGTGCAGCCCCTTATAATCATCCTCCAGAATCGAATATTGGTAGGAGTCCATCCACTTCTCTTTATGATACATATGTCCTCTAAGATGCCCTTCGTATGTCATGCCAAGCTTCTGCATCACACGCGCGGAACCGATATTCCCGGGACGGCAGGTGGCATAGATCCGGTGAAGCTCCAGCTTATGAAAGCCCAAGTCCAGCAGTGCAGCGGCAGCCTCAGTAGCATAGCCCTGTCCCCAGTACAGCCTGTTGTAGCAATAGCCAATCTCTCCCTGGCCTGTTCCGGTAATATGCAGGCCGCAGCCGCCGATCAGCAGCCCGTTCTCCTTCAGAACTACCGCATACTCGAAGCCCTGGCGCGGCTCCTCCTGCTGCAATGTCAGCGTATGGCGGATATATTCGCCGGTATCCTCCAGAGAATTGGGCCCCCAGATCGAATGCGTTACTACTGCCGGATCAGATGCATACTCATGTACCTGCCCTATATCCTCTAGAGTGAACTCTCTGATGATCAGACGTCTGGTCTCAAATTCCATATCTCTGTGGCCTCCTTACGCTTCTATTTGTCGAACAACCCTCTGCCAATCAAATTAGCTGTCACCGGCGGCTTGCCGATCTCCCGCGCCCATACCGAGAGCTGGCCGATATGATGGATCTCATGGGCGATCACATGCCGCATCACTTCCCCGTAGGGATGGGGCTCGCGTTCCCCTTCATCCGTAATATCAACCATAATCCGGTCTTCCAGCTCATCCGACCAGCCATAGACAAACGGAGCCAGCTCCGCATGGCAGCGGGCGGAGAAATCCTGCACAAGCTCCAGGCTGGCGATTTCCCCGAATGCTGGAATTTCAATGACTCTCTCCTGAATGCCGCCGCAGATCCAACCGTATTCAACCGCTACAATGTGATACAACGTGGGCAGGATATAGCCTAAGCCCCCGGTGCGCGGCCTCATCAATTCGTCCCTGTCCACCCCGCTGCACCAGTTGAACCAATCCTGGCGCACTTGCCAGTTATACTCAAATAGCTTCTGCATCCGCTGCCTCCATTCTCCATATATTCCCTTACTCCATTCTTGTGTCACACTTTAACATAAAACAGGACAGGCCCGCTACCGCTAATTGCGGCAACAGCCTGTCCCCTAAGCTTGTCCTGCATTTATTCAAACACGTACTCGCCTTCGCCAACAGCCAGCGTCTGTCCCTTCAGCTGAGGGGAGTCCGTGCGGAACACGATCCGGCTGAGCCGGTTCTCCTCCCCTGGCGTGAATTCAAACGTCTGGTCTCCGGCCTTAAGGCTGTAGCTGCCATCCGAACCATCCGCAGGTGCGCTCACCGGAAGACCAAACAGTTCACTCCAGTGGCTGGCGGCAGCGGCCGGATCGCTGACCCGGAAGCCTGCACTGACGACCTCCACCTGGCCTGCAGGGTGAGGACGGTTGATTCCCGCACTGTTCAGACTAGCCAGCCGCTGCTCATCCCTCTCGTTCCACTGAATAATGAACGGATAGGGCAGTCCCTGGAAGTCACCGTCAATGGTCATCATCCGCCACTCGATCAACCGGCCCTGATCATCCAGACGGCGGCCGTCAATGACCGGCGACAATAACATACCCGCTTGCCTCAGCGTTGCCTCAACAGCTTCAATATCATCCGTGCGCAGCACCACCCGGCTAAGCACTTCATGCTCCGGCAAAAGCGTGACGGCATCCCGCACCACCACATTATGCTTGGTCGCCCGTGCCAGCTCCAGGTTCTCGATCCCGAGAAACTCCAGGTAGGTGAGCCCGAAATAACTGAGGGCGTTATACGTTCCCCAATCCTTATGCGATCCGCCCCGGAAGGCTGTTAGTCCATGCTCCGCGAAGAGCTGAACCGGCTGGTCCAGATCATTCACATAATGTACAAGGTGATCCCATTTCAGTACGGCCATTACTTCTTCACTCCCAGCTCCGTGGTCCGCTTCACCGCGGCCAGTACACTCCGCTGCAATCCGGCAGCGAAATCACTGTTGTTCAGCTCATACAAGCCGTGCATACCGACGCCGCCAGGCGAGTTGTTGATATCCAGCAGTTGTCTTGGATGCAGTCCGGTCTGTTGCAGCATAGCCACCGCTCCCAGCATATTCTCCAGCGCCACCTTCCAGGCTTGCTCCCGCGGCAGTCCGGCAAGAACTCCGGCATCTGTGAACGACTCAATGAAATAATAGATGTAGTTCGGTCCGGCTACCCCGAAGCCGGTGAAGATATCAATATAGGATTCCTCCAGAACCTGCACCTTGCCGAAGCCCAGCAGAAATGCTTCTACCTGCTCCAGAGAAGCGGCAGCATTCAGAGCTACACCGCTGTATCCATAACCGGTATCGGTCAAGGTATTCGGGATCACGCGGACAATCGGACGTTCTGCTCCGAAATAATCTCCAAGCTGGTCAATCGTTACCCCCGCTACAATCGATACAATGACCGCAGACGGTGAGGCAGATTGCTGGATCAGAGTTCCAAGTGCAGCCAAATTATCCTGCGGGCGAACAGCGATGACGATCAGTTCTGCGCCGGAGAGCGCCTCTTCCTGCGCGCTATCCGTGTCTACGTTATATTTGGTTTTTAGAAGCCCAAGCCGGGCCTCATTAATATCTGACACACTGATCTGTCCGGCAGCCAGCGTGCCGCCTGCCAGGCAGGCCCGGATGATCGCTTCCGCCATCTGCCCGCCGCCAATGAAATGAATCTTGCCTTTTGACACTCCCATTCACTCCCTGATTAGATTAGTTATTGGCCCAAGCCTCCGGCAGAATGAACCCGGCATATTTCTCCTGTCCCAGGATGTATTCCTCGAACTCCTTGGATTCATACGCAGCCTTCAGATCCTTGGCCCACTGGGTATCCTGGTCCTTCTTGTTCACCGATACGATGATTCTGTGCTGCATAGGCGTATTCTCAATCTTCAGCGCATCTGTAATCTTGCGGTCGGGAGCGTTAGCGATATAATTCCCGTTCACTACACCATAATCAACGTCCTGCAGCGAGACCAGAATCTGTGCCGGGTCCAGCACCTTCAGGTCAATCTTGAACTTGTCCGGCTCCACGCTGTTGACATTGAAGTCCGCTACCCCGGCGCCCTCTTTGATCTTGACCCAACCCAGCTCCTCTAGAATCCGCAGCGCGCGCTCCTGATTAACCGGGTCGTTCGGAATCGCGACGGTAGTGCCGTCCTTCACATCGTCAAGCGTCGTGTGGTTAACCGAGTACAGCCCCTGCGGTGCACCTGGAACATAAGCAATGCCTACCATATCGGCGCCAATTTCCTTATTGATCGCATCCATATAGGCCGTACTCTGGAAGATACTCGCGTCAATCGAGCCTTCCTTCATGGCCGGGTTGACCTGCATATTCTGCGAGAAGGTTTTGATATCTACAGTATACCCTTTTCCTTCCAGGATCGGGAGAATGGATTGCCGGAACTGCTCCTCATACGTACCTACGCCGAATCCGACTGTGATTTCCTTTTTATCCCCGGAGCTTGCCGCTTCCTTATTGTTACCGCAAGCCGCCAGCACCGCCATCGAACTAATCAGTAGAACCGCCAGTAATTTTCTCATCACTCTCATCCCCTATCCTAATACTGTGTTTTTAAAATGCACTAATGCCTCGTCTGTAACCGTCAGCGGAATGGCGCAGTTGGGCGACAGAATAAACGGCTGCCCCTTCATCTTGGCCAAGGCTTCCTTAGCCTGCTGTTCAATCTGCTCCAGATGATTTCCGGCAAACAGCCCATGATCCACTCCGCCCACCTTCGTAGCCTTGAGATCGGCGTCCAGCCCAGGATTGCCTTCGGCTACCGTATCCCAGCTGATCCCGTCAATCCGGTAATCATTGAATTTCTCAGGCTGGGCATGAGCGCCGCAGGTATGTAAAATATTCTTGCCATAGCTCGCCGCCTCCAGCACGATGGAATCATACGGTCTCGACAGCTCATCGAACATCGCTTCATCAAATAAGCCGGGGTGGGCTGTGCCTGTCACCGCATAGAACAGTCCATCTGATCCCGCCTGCCGCAGCTCCTGCACATAATCGGCCAAGGTTAAGGCAATCGCATGCAGGGCATGATGCGCAGCGGCACGGTGTTCCTTGAAGAGCGATTCCAGCGTCACCGGCTGCTCAATCCCGAATACGGTCTCCGTAACATAAGCAGAACGTCCTACTATGAACAGCAATACCGTGAGCGGTGAGAATACCGTCTGAATCAGCGGTGTATCCGGCAAGCCCTGGCGGATCTTCCTTACCGCCTCCAGATGCTCCAGCAGCGAAGGGGTTTGTGCGGCTTTTTTCACCTCAAGATCCCAGAGATTCGCGGCTGCCGGAACTGCCGTAGTCAGCTGTCTCGGAAATACCGTCCGGTAATCTGCGAAGTTATACTCATTTCCCCAGGCTTCCGCCAGATAGGTCGCTCTCGGGTTGATTTTCACCCAGTCCCAATCATATTTCTCCGTAAAAGAAATCGTAGACGACGCCAAGTCCTCAGCGTTCTGCTCCTTGTCAATAAAGTGGCGCCATCCGCTAATCATCGGCCGGTCCGCAAGTTCCCCGGATAAGATCGCCTGAAAACGCTCCTGCTTGCTCCATACACTCATCTGCCTATCCCCTTTGTCTCGTAATCTCTAGTAACGGCGAATCTTGCGCGCCAATGTGTTGCCCAGGGACTGAATACCCTGCACCAGAATGATCAGAATAATAACGGTAGCAACCATGACCACCTTGTCAAAACGCTGATATCCGTACACGATAGCCAAATCACCAACCCCACCGCCGCCTACGGTTCCGGCCATTGCGGTTGCCCCGATAAGCCCGATGGTCGCTGTGGTCAGGGAGAGGATCAGCGAGCCAATCGCTTCCGGCAGCAGGAAGTACCATATGACTTGTAACGGCGTAGCTCCCATTGCTTCCGCTGCCTCTAGAATACCCGGATTGACCTCCAGCAGAGAATTCTCCACCAGCCGTGCGATATAAGGTGCGATGTAGATAATCAGCGGAACAATCGCGGCACTGGTCCCAATCGAAGTATGAACAATTGCCCGTGTTACCGGAATGATAGCGACAAGTAAGATAATGAACGGAAGCGAACGGATAATGTTGATCAGCGGATTGAGCACCGTATAGAGCGCCTTATTCTCCAGTACCCCGCCCGGACGGGTAATGACTAGCAGGATGCCCAGCGGAATACCCAGCAGCGAGCCGATGAATAGCGACACGCCCACCATCTGAATCGTTTCAATAATCGCCTTCAGGAATTGTTCACTTGTGATCGATGTCGAGAACATAGGACTTCACCTCCTCTACCCGGACCTCATGCTGCTTCATGTAATTCAAGGCCGCTTCCAGCTGTGCCGGATCACCTTGCAGTTGAACGATAATCGTACCGAGCGTCGTCTCTTGAATCTCTGTCGTATTCGCAAACAGGATGTTAACCTTAACACTATAAGACCGGATGATCTCATACAGCACAGGCTCAGAAGCGCTCTCCCCGGCAAAATTCAGCTTATACACCCGGCTCCCCTGCTCTGTCTTCAGAGTTCTGCGGACGCTTGAGGTCATACTGTTCTGAATGACTGTTTTGACGAAATTCTGCGTCGTCTGATGCTTCGGTTCTCCGAACACATCCAGCACGCTGCCCTGCTCGATAATCCGTCCCTCTTCCATAACGGCTACCTTGTTGCAGATCTCCTGAATCACCGACATCTCATGCGTGATGATCATCACTGTGATGTTGTATTCCGCGTTGATCCGCTTGAGCAGCTGCAGGATGGACTGTGTCGTCTGCGGGTCCAGAGCGGAAGTAGCTTCATCGCACAATAGTATCGAAGGGTTCGAGGCAAGCGCCCGGGCAATCCCGACCCGCTGCTTCTGTCCCCCTGACAGCTCGCTCGGATAGCTTCCAGCCTTGTCGCTTAGCCCGACGAATTCGAGCAGCTCCTCCACCCGCTTGCGGATTTCCGCCTTGCTCTTTTTCAGCAGGACGAGTGGAATGGCCACATTGTCGAACACCTTTTTGGACTCCAGCAGATTAAAATGCTGAAAAATCATGCCGATGTTTTTCTTGGCTGCCCGCAGCTCTTTGTCGCTGTACGCGCCCAGATCGTACCCGTCTACCAGCACCTGGCCCTCAGACGGCCGTTCCAGGTAATTGACCAGGCGGATTAACGTGCTTTTTCCGGCTCCGCTGTAGCCGATGACCCCGAAGATATCGCCCTTTTCAACCTTCAGGCTAATCCCCTTCAGCGCTTCTATCTTCACCTCTTTGCGGGTGAACGTCTTGTACACATTCCGTAGTTCAATCATAGTTGTTCCCCTCAATCATCTGGTAAATTTAGGATTCAGGATTCAAGTCTGCTGCTTCAGCTTCGCAAGCGCCTCTTCTGCCAGCAGGGCGAAATACTTAGCCGCCGGCAGGATGGCCGCCTCATCGACATCGAAACGGGGATGATGCAGCGCATGGTTCGGGCCGGTACCAATATTCACAAAAGCACCCGGGATCTGCTGCAAATAATAGGCGAAATCCTCTCCGCCCATCTGCGGCGGAATATCAAGTACCTCATAGCCTGATTGTGCCGCGACATCTTTGGTGAAGTCTGTCCATGCTCCGTGATTGACCGTAGCGGGCGGGCCGGGATACCAGTGCAGCTTCGCCTCTGCTCCGGCTGCGGCTGCAATCCCTTCTATGATCCGCGTCATTTGGGCCGGGATGCTGCTGCGGATCTCTTCGTTATAGGTACGTACTGTCCCTTCCAGCTCCACCTTCTCCGGCAGGACATTCCAGGTGAAGCCCCCATTGATCCGGGTCACACTGAGCACGACCGGCTCTTGCGTGTTATTCAGACGGCTGACTACGGTTTGCAGCATCGTAATGATCTGCGCGGCGGTAACAATGGTGTCTACCCCTTTCTCCGGTGTAGCGGCGTGAGCGCCGACCCCTTGCACCGTAATCTCAAAGCGGTCCACCCCCGCCGTTAAAGCTCCCGTTCTTGTGCCGAACGCCCCGTTAGGCAGGTCCGGTGAATTATGTAATCCGAAGATGGCCTCCACCCCGCTTAGCCCGCCGGATGCCAGTACATCCTCCGCACCGTGTCCCGTCTCTTCAGCCGGCTGGAACAGGATTCTGACCTTGCCCGGCAGTTCATGCTCACGCTGCTTCAGCAGGCTGGCCGCGCCCAGGATCACAGCGGTGTGGAAGTCATGGCCGCAGGCATGCATGACTCCCGGAATCTCTGATGCGAACGGCAGGCCCGTCTGCTCCTCAATCGGCAGGGCATCGATATCACAACGGATCGCTACTATGCTGCCATCACCTTGCCCCACCTCTGCGATCAGCCCGGTCTTCAGAGGAAGGTCCAGCACACGTATCCCCGCTTCATTCAGCCATTTCCGCAGCTTCTCCGTGGTTCTGTACTCCTGATTGCTAAGCTCCGGTTCACGGTGCAGGTTCCTCCGCACTTCGGTTAGCCGGGCTGCCAGTGCTTCTTCCGTCTCATGCTGTGGTCTCATATTCCTGTTCTTCCCCCTTCATTACGTATGTTCAATTCCTCTAATCCGCTCCAGTGCAGTCGCGAGGCTGCTTAAGATATGCTCCCGCATCGCCCGCTCCGCCCCCTCCTCATCCCTGGCTACAATCCTCTGCAGAATCACAAGATGCTCCTCATCCGCCTGCGTATTCCAGTCCCCGTGCAGAGAGACATAACGGCAATACCGGAGGGAACGGTCTCTTAGCTGGTTCAGCACCTTCTCAAAAGTCTTCAGCGCGCTGATCTCCCACAAGTAATCATGGAATTCGAAGCCATAGGATACAACATCCTGCTGATCCCCCATCTGGAAGGATTGCTTCAGCTTCTCCAGAATCAGCGTTAACCGCTGAATATCCTTGATGGTAGCGTTTCTGGCAGCGCTTCTGGCGATATGGCCTTCAAGCATACTGCGGATCTGGAAGATCTCTTCGACCTCCTTAATCGTTAAAGGGGCTACCCGCAGCCTGCCGTTAGGCTGGCGCACCAGGAAATCCTCATTCTCCAGCCGCTGAATCGCTTCCCGTAACGGAGTCCGGCTGACCCCGAGAAGTGCCGCCAGGCTCTCTTCGTTAACCGCCTGATCCGGCTCCAGCTCGCTATCTATTATTTTTTGCTTAAGTGCATAGTAGGTATTATCCTTCGACAATCTTCGTGAACGCATTTCCATAGATTTCATTGCTCCTCGCCACTCATTTGCGGGTCGCCCGGTCAACTGTATAATTGTATACAATTAATAAGAGGAGAGAGATTCAAGATAAAATGAAAGTATCGGTTGAAAATCTCTCTGTGCAATCAAGCTTTTTTCATACTATAATCCTATTATTCCCACTAGTCAAGTATGTTTTATAGGGGAATTGCGAATTGACACTAATTGGACAAATAAATAACCCTCCTGCACCTAATAGGTGTCGAGGGCTATTCACCTTACTAAAGTTCAAATACTATCTCATCACTTGCCTCACCCATCTTGAACGGGTGACTGTATTCTTTGAACCTAAATTGAATTCCTGAAATCTCATCAGGTAAGGGTGGAGAGACTACATATTTATATGATGCATGATCTGATCCGCTTCCACCACTAATCATTCGGCAATCATATTGGCCGTTAATATCTAGTTCGTAATGCCTATGTTGATGAGAGTTGGATTCAACTTCCGGCTCATCGTCCCAATCTATATTTAGTGTTAATACACTTGCATTACTGTATTGTCGTAAGGACGTTAGAGTATAGAAACGCTCCCCGTTCACGACTGACTTCAGAATTGCAATGTGTTGTCTAAATCCGGCTGGTTCAATCATTGGTTTATATTGTTCTTCATTCATCATACTTCCAAATAACGACATCAAGAATCCTTCATAAAGCCCAAGTTCCTCTGACCATTTAGAAATATACTCTAACGGAGGAAATCCTGGATTATTATCCGCCACTTCCTTTCTCTTCTTGATCAAAGAGCAAATTTCTTGATCGATATCAATAATCCGTTCATCATAATGCTCTGTTGGACGTTCAAATGGCATTCTCATTCGTATCATTGTTACCCTCCTCATAGCTCCATTAATTATTTCATCACCATATTTTAACATATAATGGTTTAATTCAACATAAAAAAACCTCCCGACCGAAAGAAGCTCCTTTCTATATTACGATTAAAGTTGACAAATAATTGCCTTTTCTCCCATATTTATTTGGTGTCAGGTATAATAGATATGTTAAAGTCGATAATATTTACCACTAAATCCTGGAATGAAAAGAACCCTTCAACACAAAGTTGGGAGGAGTGTACCAATGATGGAGAAGAATTGGTTTGATTTATTGTGCAGGCCTTATAAAGAATTGGAAAAAGACCAACAGGAGAGCATCTACAAAAAATATCGCATTTTTATTTATCCCTATCTATATGCTCTACTTTCCGATCACTCACTTACTGAAGATTTGATTCATGAAAGCTTTTTAAAAATTTCATCAAGAGCACCACAGCTACAATCCATGCGGAATATTCCTGCTTGGATCAAACGTGTTGCTTATACTACCGCAATTGATTTTATAAGGAAGGCAAAAAAAGAAGCTGAGATTTTTAACGCCCTCGTTCCCCTTTATGAAACTTCTATTGGCTTTTCTGTAGAAACGGTATTAGAAAAAAAATGGCTGCATGAGGAATTGTATGATGCTATCGGAGAATTACAAAATAACCACCGTGCAATGGTGGAAATGTTTTATTTGGATGGGAAAAGTTGCAAGGAAATTGGAGCAATCGTGGACATAACGGAATCCACTACCTTAAAGAGATTGCAAAGAGCTAGAAATCATCTCCGACAGCTTATGTCACAGAATTAAGTTCAGTTATTTAAAATAGAAGAAAGTACCGGATGTTATCATTGGTGAATATATATTAGACCACAATAAACGGCAAACCCTTGTCCTAGACCTTGCATTCTCCCTTGGGAAACGATGAGCGCTTGAGTCTATTTTCATAAAATCAAGATTTCCAAAAAATATTTAGCCCATTTCCGTAGTTAAACGAATGTTCTGCACATAAAGAAAAGCGCCAATGCCCCCAAGGCGGGGCGGCGCTTTATTTACTGTGGAGAGGGCTATCGAGGACCATGAGCTTGCCTTTAGTCGCTTACCTGAATAGACTTTCGAGCCGTTTCTATTTTGAAGACCTCATTCTTTCCTCCGCCTTTAACCGAAAATTCTGCAATCGCGGAAATCTCGTAGGTGCCCGGTTTTTTAATCCGGTATTGAGATTTTTCTGAAATGACAGCCCCCTTCGGCATTGAAGTTGTAAGTCCAATATCTTTTCTTGCAATCGAATTAATCACCTTGCCGTTACTGTCCCGTACAACATAGTAAAATGCCGTGCTTCCCGTTGTAATCTCCAGATCCCGTCCAGTTTCATTTTTCAACTCAGCAGAAATAACAAATTCCTGATTTGCTTTCACCTGCTTCGGAATAGAGATCTGAACTGAAAAAGGTTCACTTTTCACGTTTTCTGAGGCAGATGGCGTGGGACTCGCCTTGGCAGCTATGGATTCATTCGGTTCCGAAGAATGATACAAAATTACGGCCATCAAAAGGAGAACAATCAGCTTGTTCAACATAAACACCTCCAACCTAATTGACGTCACGACAGATGGTTTTGTTTCGCTAAAATGGGTATGAATTCTAAAAAGAGATGTCAGGTTTCGCCTTAAACCATCGTTATATATTCAGTAGCCCCATATAGGAGAGTGAACTGCAACTTGATCTGCATCGGCTACAATCCGGGAGTTGTTGCAGAGCGCAAAATTAAAAGGAAGGGAGAATGGAGTCATTATCTACCGTCCGCTTTGCCACATTTCCCAATCACCCCATTTCAATACGAAGGGATGTTGATGAGGAATGTTTGTAAGAAAGTATATACTCCCTGTTTTCCTGGCAGCTTTACTCCTTTGCAGTTCAATCACTTCTGTACATGCAGAAGGAAGCTCTAATGCTGAAGCAAAGGCTTTTTTCGGAACAATCTCCGAAATCCAGGCTGCCACGCAAAAACAAAATGAATTGAACGAGATTCCGTATCCGATAGAATTGAGCACTCCTCCAGAACAATTAAAGAACAGCAAAGTTCTTGCCGATTATGTCGAGAAACAGCGGGTGAAAGCAGACTTACCGACCATTAAGAAACTAATTGAAAATGATCCCTCCCGTTTCTCGGGCCACTATTACGATGCGGATACCGGAATGGTAACCGTTCAGATCACGGAAGATTCGGAATCTTTGAAGGCATTAATAAGAAAAGCCTCAAAAAACGGAGATAAAATAAAATTTGAAGTAACAAAATACTCGTGGTCGGATATTACTGAAGCGAAAGAAAAAATCAAAAAAACAGTCCAACCGGGAACAGTACTTGCGCTCATACCGGATACAATGAACAATAAGCTTATTATCGCCTTAGACGAAAAATCTGGCATACAATCAAAGCAAACAGTTTCATCACTGCTTCTCGAAAAGTCAGATCTGCTTGTCTACACAACATTGCCAGCCTCAGCATTTAAAACGGAAACCGATAATACAAATTGGGGTTCCACCATTCCAATGGGTGCAAAAATCGGTGGCAATTACCGTCCAAACCCGAGTAACCCCTCACAAACGATCTATGGCGTATGCACTAACGGATATTTTGGCGTAAATGCTTCTGATCAAGCTGTAGTGGTGACTTCTGGCCATTGCCAAACAGCAGGCACCGTTAGTGCATGGTATCAGCCGACAAATGCAACGAGTTCGATAGGTGATTACACATTCAGGACTACATCCCCCGGTGACGGTTCAGCAGGGGCTTCCGATTCCGGATATATTACTTTAAATTCTGGATTTTCACCATGGGCACGAGTACCATACCCTTCTTCAACTAATATGGCTATGATAACAGGTACCTACGTAACCGATACGGTTGGGGATACCATCTACATGAGGGGCGCAAATAGTGGAGCAACGACTTCTGGCACGATCAAATATTCAAATGTTGATATTTGGTGGGGCTCAGATGGTTATGGTTATAACACTAACGAAGTCCTTGCCTCTGGCTACACCTCAGTAGGAGGGGATAGCGGCGGGCCTGTATTAACTAATTATGCTTATAACAATAATCTTTCTGGCTGGACCTTCAAACTGGCAGGAACTCATACAGGATCGCTAACAATAGACCAAGATTTGGCGAGCGGTATTAAAGCAGGCACCTATAAAGTATACGAGGCGTTGTGGTCAACATTTTCTGATTTAGGTCTTACTGGACTTTATCTCATTTCTCCATAACATCGACTTCCCGACAAAAAGCCGCAGAATCCTGTGTCTAGGATCTGCGGCTCTTTGTTGTATCTGGCCTTGTGGGTTCCTAATAAGTACAGTTTGCACCATACATAATTAAGAGGTCGCGGAAGCCGCAATCCACGCTTACTTTATCAATAATTCAGCATTCACAGGTTTAGCAAGGCTCCGCCGCCGGGTTCCCTGCTTCTTCCTTCGTACGGAACGAGGAGCCGCAGCCGCATGTAGCGCTGGCGTTGGGATTATTGATGGTGAAGCCGCCGGTCATGCCGGATTCCTCGAAGTCGATCTCCAGGCCGTTGAGGTAACGGATATCGTCTTTGCTGACGACCACCTTCAGACCTGCAACGTCCATGTAGATGTCCTGCTCAGTCTCGGTATCATCGAAGCCCATCGCGTACGAGAATCCGCTGCAGCCCCCGGCGGTTACGCCCAGACGGAGGAACATATCCGGCACTTCCTGCTCCGCAAGCATGGCCTTCAGCTGGCCTGCCGCTGTCTCACTTATGTTAATCATAATAACAACCTCCTTAGGGTTCATTGTATTGGAATCAAGCAGCCTTCAGGCTGTACGTAATGAAATCAATGCCTTGCCGGGAAAAGAATGAGTATGATGTATATCATTTTCATCGGCTCTTTCAATCAGTATACTCCACTATTCTTCTGCCCTCAAGTCGTAAACCGGGCGCAGGTAAGCCATTTATCCCGGAAGACCTGCAGTTTCTGGCGGTTGCTCACCCTACGGGAGAAGTTTATAATGAGAAAAGCGATAAATTTTCGAAAAATTGTCACGGGGGTTGCAGTTAACCTCTATTTATAATGCCGGCTGTTGCCGGATATTCTCAGGTACACGATTATGCGATGCAATTGCCTCGCCAACCTTCAGGAGGAACTTATATGTCTACCCTTATTACACCCCACACAGATGCCCGGATGGCGAACATCATTGAGAAGGTTCGCGGCGGAGAACGATTGAATTTGGAAGACGGCGTTTATTTATATGAGAGTAACGATCTCTTAACGATCGGACAGCTGGCTAATGAGGTCAATCTGCGAAAGAACGGGAATAAAGTCTATTTTATCGAGAACATGAGTCTATATTTCACCAATGTCTGCGAATCCCGCTGTGCCTTCTGCAATTTCCGCAAGGATGAAGGCGAAGAAGGGGCCTACACCCTCTCCGGCCAGGAGATGGTGGAGTATGTGCAGCAGCATATTCATCCCGGCGTGCGCGAGTTCCATATTGTAGGCGGGCATAATGATAATGTGCCCTTCCAGTACTATGTTGATTCGCTGCAGGCTCTGAACGAGCATTTCCCCGAAGTGACTCTCAAGGCCTATACAGCGGCAGAGATCGACTTCTTCACCCGCATCAGCGGACTTAGTATCCGTGAAGTGCTGGAGCAGTTGCGCGCCGCCGGACTGAAGACCCTTACCGGAGGAGGGGCAGAGATTCTGTCTGACCAGTACCGCAAAAAAATGCGCGTCGACAAAGCCAATGTCGAGGAATATCTCGAGGTGCACCGCACCGCCCATCACCTTGGCATGAAGACCCATACCACGATGCTGTACGGGTCGATTGAGTCCCGTGAAGACCGCATCCGCCATATGCTGCAAATTCGTGACTTGCAAGACGAGACCGGCGGTTTTATGGTATTCATTCCGCTGTCCATGCAGCCTAAGAACAAGAATGCAGGCATTATGCGCCGCAACTCCGCGAATGAGGATCTGAAGACCATTGCCGTCAGCCGCCTGATGCTGGACAATTTCGATCACATCAAGGCCTACTTCATTAATATCGGGCCCCAGTTGACCCAGGTTGCCCTGAACTTCGGCGCTTCCGATGTGCACGGAACGATCCTGAAGGAACGGATCAGCCACGCTGCCGGCGCGCTGACGCCGGAGGGCTTGACCCGGGATGAGCTGATCTGGCTCGTGAAGGGCGCAGGACGGATTCCTGTAGAACGGGATACCTTCTATAACGAGATCAAGGTATACGAATAAGAACAGAACAAGCTTACCTCAGCCAGTGAACGCAGAACTGCCTTGTCCATTATGTACCCGAAAGGAAGATCAGTTGGCATGAGAACCCTACTTGTCTTGGGCGGCGGCTACGGCGGTCTTGCCCTCATTCAGCAACTGCTGGATAATCATCTTCCTCCTGATGTGGAAATCATCCTGGTGGACCGGATGCCGTATCAGGGGATCAAGACCGAATATTATGCACTGGCCGCAGGCACCGCCACCGATTACCATCTGCGGATTCAATTCCCGGTACACCCCCGCCTGACCGTACGTTACGGGCAGGTGGGTTCCATTGATCTGGAGAGCAGGCTGGTCCTGCTCGATTCCGGGGAGCCGGTAGCCTATGATATCCTGGCGATTGCCCTCGGCTGTACGGATAATTACCATAACATTCCGGGTGCCGAGGAATACACCTGCAGTATTCAGAGCTTCGCCGGAACCCGGGAAACTTACCGCCGGCTGAACGATGTGAAGCCTTATGGAACCGTCAATATTGTCGGCGGGGGACTGAGCGGCGTAGAGATTGCCTCGGAGCTGCGGGAGAGCCGGCCGGATCTGAATATCTCTCTGATGGACCGGGGAGAACGTATTTTATCTTCTTTTCCGGCCAAGCTGTCCAGGTATGTCGAGGAATGGTTCAGTGAGCATCAGGTGGAGACGATTGGCGGGGTGTCGGTCTCTCATGTCGAGAAGGATGCCATCTTCAATGGCACCCAAGCTATTCCGGCGGATGTGACGGTATGGACTGCCGGTATTCAACCCGTGAAGGTCGTGCAGCAGCTGGAGCTTCCGAAGGACCGTGGAGGCAGGCTCATTGTGGGGGAATATTACAATATCGCTGAATATCCGGAGGTCTATGTGATCGGGGACTGTGCCAGCCTGCCCTTCGCGCCCAGTGCACAGGCGGCGGGTGCCCAGGGCGAGCAGGTGGGACAGATATTACAGGCGTTATGGCGGGGGGAAACCCCGAAGCTGAATAAGATTAAGCTGAAGGGAACCCTCGGTTCACTCGGTAAAAATGCCGGCTTCGGCCTGATGGGCCGCCGCTCCGTCATGGGCCGGGTTCCGCGCCTGCTGAAGAGCGGCGTCCTGTGGATGTCCAAACGCCATTTCGGCTAAAGAATCCCGGCTTGAATCCAGGCGGCTTAGTCTATCTCCAGGTTGTCCCAGGCCTCTGCCTCTCGTATAGCGGCTTCTATGGCCTCTTCCAGAGCAGCGGGGGAATCAGCCTCAATGATCTCCCCGTCAACCATGGCGAACGGCTGGAGATAACACTCTCCGCAGTTGTTCAGACAGCCGTACTCCACTACATCATATTCAGGGTTTTGCTCCAGCTTAAGCTTGAGCGGTTCAGTGCCGTGGCCGATGTTGCTGGCACAGAATTCTATAATTGGTCTCATGATAATCTCCCTATTCTGCCTTAACCATTTTATTTTTTAACTTTTTGTACTATAATAAACATACGAAAGGAGTGATTGAGAAATGAGTGAGAATGTACAAAGCGCAACCATGTACGATGAAGTACTGGAAGTCCTTGATAAACTTCGTCCGTTCCTGCAGCGCGATGGCGGTGACGTGGAACTGATTGATGTTGAAGACGGCATCGTTAAGCTGAAGCTTATGGGTGCATGCGGCAGTTGCCCAAGCTCCACGATCACGCTAAAAGCCGGGATCGAACGCGCCCTGATTGAAGAAGTAGAAGGCGTGGAAGAAGTCGTTCAGGTATTCTAATCCCGTTTCATAAACCATCCCGGCCTCCGCTAAGAGGCCGGGATTTTTTTTATTATAGAGGATTTCGTCTGTAGGATCAACCACCCGGCGATTCAAAAAGACCAGAAGCCGCTCCGCCAGCCATTTCTGGCTACGGGCTTCTTCTGGTCTCATTAGATTATTCCGCTTCCCTAGGCTTAAGCTTAGAATGCCGGGATAATTGCTCCGTCATATTGCTTTTCGATGAATTCCTTCGCTTCCGGGGAAGTCAGCGCTGCTGCCAGCTTCTGAATGGCATCGGAATCCTTATTGTCAGGACGGGCTACCAGCAGGTTAGCATACGGGGAATCTCCGCCTTCGATGAACAACGCATCCTTCGTAGGAGACAGCTTGGCATCCAGTGCGAAGTTGGTGTTGATCAGCGCCAGGTCCACTTCATCCAGCTGACGGGGCAGCATGGCTGCATCCAGCTCAATGATGTCAAGCTTCTTAGGGTTCTCGGTGATATCCGCTTTGGTGGAAGCAATATTGGTGTCATCCTTCAGCTTGATAAGACCGTTCTTCGCCAGCAGAATCAAGGCGCGGCCTCCGTTCGTTGCATCATTCGGAATCGCAACCTTCGCACCTTCTGCCAATTCATCGATCGATTTGATCTTTTTGGAATAGGCGCCAAATGGCTCTACATGAACAGCAGTTACAGATACGAGATCTGTGCCGTTCTTGGTGTTCTGATCATCCAGGTAAGGCTTGTGCTGGAAGAAGTTCGCATCGAGCTGCTTCTCGGCAAGCTGTGTATTGGGAAGAATATAATCTGTGAATTCTTTGATCTCCAGCTTAATGCCTTGGGCTTCAAGCAGTGGGGCAATCGCTTTGAGGATCTCCGCATGCGGTACAGGAGAAGCACCAATCACCAGGGTTACCGGGTCCGCAGCAGGCTCTGTAGTCGGCTCTGCAGCAGCCGCTTCTGTAGGTGCCGTTGTCGCAGCAGAATTCGTGGTGTTATTCGCCTTGTTGTTTCCGCAAGCGGCAAGCACCAATATCAAGGTCAGGCTGAAGAATGTAAGCAGTACTTTTTTCATCTGTAAATCCCCCTCTAATCCATATGGTTTATTGAATAAGGCTATATGTGGACGTACCTTATTTCCGTGTAAAATGTCTTACCAGCCGGTCACCGGCCATTTGCAGCAGCTGCACCAGAATCACCATCAGCGCTACCGAGATAAGCATGACTTCCTTCTCATAGCGGTAATATCCGTAGCGGATCGCCAGGTCACCCAGTCCGCCGCCGCCGATCATGCCGGACATTGCGGTATACGAGACAAGGGTCACAACAGTAATGGTTACACCGGCAAGCAGACCCGGACGAGCCTCCGGCAGCAGCACGCGCATAACGATCTGCCCGGTGGACGCTCCCATGCCCTGCGCCGCTTCAATAATTCCCCGGTCAACCTCCCGCAGTGCCGTCTCCACCAGTCTGGCGAAGAATGGCGCCGCGCCGATTACCAGTGCCGGAATCGTTCCAAGCACACCAATCGAAGTGCCCATAATGGCCTTGCTGAACGGAATCAGGGCAACCATCAGAATGATAAAAGGAACCGAACGCAGGATATTCACAACGAAGGATAATACCGAGTAAACCACCCTGATAATAACGTTATTTGACTTGCCCCATAAATATAACACAATTCCAAGCGGTAAACCAAGGATTATTGTGAATATTCCTGAAATAGCGATCATTTTGAGTGTAGCAATCGTAGCTTCCAGCATTTCTTCCCAATTAATTGTGCTAAAGTCCATTACAAAATCACCTCCACATCAAGACCTTGCGCTATGAGCTCAGTGAGCGTGGCTTCGACCGCACCCTCAGGTCCTTCGAACCGGACGATCAGCTGGCCGTAAGGAACATCCTTGATCGTAGAGATGGTTCCATGAAGAATGGCGAAGTGAACCCCGGTTCCCTGAACCACCTGTGAGAGCGTCGACCCGTAAGTCTTTTGTCCGAGAAAAGTGATTTTGACCGACTTCGTGTAACCTGGCTGTACAGCATCAATCGCTTGCCGGAGCGGTCCGTCCGACTGGGTCTCACTGCGGATGAATTCCTTGGTAACCTCATGCTTCGGCTTCAGAAAGACCTCGGCCACTTCACCCTGCTCCACAATACCGCCGCCATGGATCACGGCAACACGGTCGCAGATGCTCTGAATGACATGCATCTCATGGGTAATCAACACGATGGTCAGATGGAATTTGCTGTTGATATCCATCAGCAGGCGCAGAATGGAGTCTGTCGTCTGCGGATCAAGCGCCGAGGTCGCCTCATCGCATAACAGAACATCCGGATCACTTGCCAGCGCCCGGGCGATTCCGACACGCTGCTTCTGTCCGCCGGATAGCTGAGCCGGGTACTTATTCCAGTGCTCCTCCAGCCCGACCAGGGCGAGCAGTTCCTTAACCTTTTGTTCAATCTCGTTCCTTCCGGCTCCGATCAGCCGCAGCGGAAACGCGATATTATCATAGACTGTAGCCGATGAGAGCAGGTTGAAATGCTGAAAAATCATTCCGATCTTACGCCGCTGCTCCTGCAGCTGTCCCTGGCTGAGCGCTGTCAGCTCGACACCGTCCACCCACACCTCGCCCGCAGTCGGACGTTCCAGCAGATTAATGCAGCGGATCAGCGTGCTTTTGCCGGCCCCGGAGTGACCGATCACCCCGAAGATTTCCCCCTTCTTAATCGACAGGCTCAGCGCAGAGAGTGCAGTTGCCTGCTTACTGCCTTTGCCATACACCTTGGTTATATCCTTCAATTCTATCAACCGCTGCGTCCCCCTTCTGTTCTAGCTTCCATCATTGCAAAAAAGACCCCCTACGATCCATGCAGATCGCAAGAGGCCCTGTGTGTATAATGACAATGCCTTCTCATCTGCCAAAACCCCCGAATCCGGCGGCATTGTAGGAATTAGCACCATGACATTTGGATGCAGCGTAAGGCTGTATTCAAACCGGTTGCCGGGCTTCATCGGGCCTATCCCTCCGCCGCTCTCGATAAGATCATAGTATGAAGTTATAGACTCCGTATCCTGTCAGAAGTTAATGTATGCCTAAGTATAATTCAGTTTCGAGATTTTTGTCAAAGGTAAGTTTTTACGGACGGGCTTGTCCGGATTTCGGGCCTGGGGCCGCTTTGTTCTTGTGCCATTGTTCATTCCCGTAGCTGTATGCGGCGGCCAGTGATTGGCATACCATCTCCAGGCTCTGCTTCAAATCCTCCAGGTGGCTGTCGAGATCCTCCAGACGAATCTTGTCATGCAATCCCTGGTGACGCTGCCAGAGGTCGTCGGTCATCTCCGCGTTCATGTAATGGATCTCAGCGTTGCGCCGCTTGCGCAGATTCTCCACTGGCTCCCGGTAGGAATTCCTGATTCGCTCCAGCTTCTCCGCCAGCGGATGATGCGGGTGAAGCAGCTGAAATTGCCTCAGCACCGTGAAATAAGAGAAATGCGTCTTCACCTTGCCTGTATTGAGATTGTACAGATTATTCAGCACCGTGCCCAGCTTGTCCAGCAGCGAGAAGACACGGATGAAGCCATCCTTGTAGAAATACACATATCTGGCGTACTCCCCCTGCTCCGTGGACGACATATCATCCATATAACCTGCGATCACTGACTTCCGGAAAAAGGCTGCTGCGAACCAGCTCTGCTCCAGCTCATCCAGAGAGGAGATCAGGCCGCGTGTCCAAATTTCCAGCTTGCGGTATTCATGGTCATGGTCTTCATGTGCCGCCATCTCCTTGCGCAGCATGGAGGCTGCCTTCGCCATGGACTCCATAGCTTCAGCCAGCACACCGCTGTTCACGCGGGGCGGCTCTCCAAGTAACGTCCGCAGCATATTTTGACCCTCCTTAAAGTTCACTTTTACACTAGAGGAAAATAACGGTTCCAGTTGCGGTCTACCCGCTTCGCAATATCCTCGCTCGGAGCCAGTTCCTCCGGGTATCCCGGCTTCATCCGGGCATCTATAATGATCGGCAGTGTATAGCTGACGCTGCCCCGGTGTACCCCGGCCGCCGAATAGATATCATCCGCCGGATTGAAGCGGGTGAATACGGTCCACAGGAAGGAGGTCTGCGTGCTTACCGCCTCTTCTGCCTGATCCACCAGCACAATCAGCGGCCAGGCGGTCTCCCTCTCCTTGAAGGCAGCCACCAGCCGCTCCGGCAGCTCCGGGTCCTCTTCATAGGATGCACCGGAAACGGCTAAACATCCTCCGCAATAAGGCACAGCGGCGGTGATTGATGGAAGCAGACCCTCTGTATAGGTCCGTGGCAGCTCACGGACCGGGCTGCCAATGCCCGCCATCACCGCCTTACTGCCATGATTCAGCTTACGTCCGGTATAATCCAGTGTATCCATGGAGGTATTGGCAAAGATCGTCAGATCCGATTGCGGATTGAAGCGCTCAAGCACAGTTTCCAGCAGCTTGGGGAAATCCGTTAGCTCCACCTGCACATTAGTCAACAGCAGGAATTTGGTTAAAGAGAGCTGACCTTCCCCTAAGATACGAAACGCTGACACCATATACTCACGGGGATAGCTCTCCCTAACGACCGCTGAGGTCAGTGAATGCGAACCGGATTCGGAGTAGGACCACAGCGCTTTGACCGAAGGGATCAGCAGAGGATAGGCTGGAGCGAGCAGCCGCTGCAAATAATCCTTCAGATAATAATCCTCCTGGCGCGGCTTGCCGGTGATGGTCGCCGGGTAGATGGCATCCTTGCGGTGCCACATCCGCTGAACATGCATGACCGGGAAATTATGCTGCATGGAATAGTAGCCGGACTGGCTGCCGTAAGGCCCTTCCGCTCTCCGCTCCAGCGGAGACACGCGTCCCCGGATGGAGAATTCCGCCTCAGCCGGAATCCGGTGCCCGCCCAAGGGGTCCTGCACCATGGGAAGCTTGCCGCCCAGCATCAGCGAAGCCAGCATCAGCTCCGGAATCCGTTCCGGCACCGGTGCCACTGCCGCTGCAATTAGGGCCGGCGGCCCGCCGATGAAGACAGACACCGGCAGGGTCTCGCCGAGAAGCTCTGCCTGCGAGTGATGGAAGCCGCCGCCCTTGTGAATCTGCCAGTGAATACCTGTGGTGCTGTCGTCATACATCTGAATCCGGTACAGTCCGAGATTATGATCCTTGGGGTTGGTGATATTCTCCGTATAGACCAGAGGAAGCGTGATGAATGCCCCGCCGTCCTTAGGCCAGGCCGTAATCCGGGGCAGCTCCTTCAGCGGATCACTGCTGCTGCAGACGCCGAGTACCGGAGCCTCTCCTTGCGGTATATTCTTGGTTCCTGCCCTCAGCAGCTCCAGCAGCACCGTCTTCTCCCGCCATAAGCCGGCGCCTGAAGGCGGAAACAGCTGGTCCATCGCCGTTGTCAGCGACTTCAGCAGCTGCTCCGGTCTTGTCCCAAAGGCCTTGTTGACGCGCTGAACTGTACCGAACAGGTTCGTAGCGACCGGGAACGGTGTTCCTTGCACGTTCGTGAACAGCAGTGCCGGGCCTTCCTCCTCCACCACCCGGCGGTGAATTTCGGCAAGCTCCAGATAAGGATCAACAGGGGTATCTATCACTGCCAGATCCTTATCCCTGCGGAGCTGCTCAATCCATTGTCGTAAATTACCGTATCGCACTATAGCGTTCCTCCTCAAACAGGACCTTATGCTTATCCCGTCCACCGTTGCCGTTTACTTATTACTTGCTGCCCCTGCCGGCTCCGCTTAACTGCCAGACCCTTACACTCATGTAGCACAGAACCCCGAAGAGTCCGGAGATCAGCACGATATGAGACAACGCAGCAAATATGTACAATCTTTCATTATTCAATGTGTATACTACTGCGGCTCCGCTGAATACCTGCATCAGGCATAACAGAACTGCCGCTACTCCCAGAGCCCTCAGCTCCGGCAGCTCCTTATGCTTCCAGAAGGCCAGATGCCCAAGTATAGCCGTCAGCAGGAACAGAATCGCCGCCGCCATCCGGTGAATGAATACAATCCCTACTCCGCCGCTCATCTCCGGAATCCATTGTCCGTTACACAGCGGCCAGCCGGAGCACCCGCCTTGGGAGCTGGTATGGCTTACGTAGGCGCCGATGTAGACCACGATATATGAATATACTGCAGTAACCCAGGTTAAGTTGCGGAAGGCTGGGCGGACTTTGGGACTTCCTGTGCTGAATTCCGCTCCTGGAGCGAATGTCCGTCTGGTCCCAAGCGCCAGCATCAGCGAACCGGCGAAGGCAATCAGCGAGAAGCCCATATGCAGGGCCATAACCGCAGCCGACTGCGATTTCACTACTGCAAGCGCTCCCATCCCGCCTTGAACGATGACGAAGATCAGGGTCAGCAGGGCATAGGCCAGCAGATCTCTGCGGTGCCTGGCATAACGCCAGAAGGCAACCATGGAAGCCAGGGACAGCAGGCCAGCCAGGCCGCTGAACAAGCGGTGGGTATATTCAATCAGAGAGCCGATGGTATAGGCCGGAATCAGCTTCCCGTGGCACAGCGGCCACTGATTTCCGCATTCCAGTCCCGAGCCGGTCTTAGTCACCACAACCCCGCCGAACAGCGCCATGAACATAATGAGACAGGTCAGATAGCTGAGCCATTTTAATTGATGTGTCGTCAATAGTATCACCCGTATTGTATTGGAATGAGTATGAAACATATAAATGCTTATATGATTAGAAAAAAAGCACCGCTTCTGCTCGGATAGGGCGAAAGCGGTGCTGCGGAATTACTTGTGAATGCTGAGATAAACGTCCAGCGCCGTATCAAGAAACTTCTCGATTTCCTCCCGGGACTTCCGGAGCTTGTTCACAAACCGGACCAGTTCCCGTCCATCGGTGTACGCGACAAAGCTTGGAATGCCCAGAATATTCTGTTCCTGGCTGACATCGCCTACGGCATCGACATCCACTTCGACTAGGGTAAGACGCTCTGCATATTTCTGTTCCACATCCGGCATGAACGGATCAATGAATTTGCAATCCACACACCAATCTGCCTTGAAGACTGCCACCGTCAGGCGCGGAGACTGAATTGCCACCTGGAACTGGGCAGGCGAGCTGATTTTGTCCATTTATTGACCATTCCCTTCTATCAGAAAGTTACACAAGAAGCTTGCTCTTTAAGTGAAGCAAAATGTACGGAATAAGTCAAACATCATTATTCACCGGCACGAACACGGGCGGGCTGCAATTTCATTAAAGGACCCAGCAGCTTGCGCAGCGGACGGGGATAACCGGCAATCTCCTGGCTGCTGAGTACACCCAGAATAATCAGGAGAACCAGATACACAATCACGACTGCCGCTCCAACCACCAGACAGGTGATCAGGAAGGCCAGACGGGCCGGCATCAGATCAGTCATCAACAGGCCTGCTTCATTCAGACCATAGCCGATGCCTGCCGAGGCCAGAACCGCAATGGAGAAGCCTCCCCAGCGTTTGCCGAGAATGGAGAAGGGTACGATTTTTTTGAGCATCCGCAGATTCAGCAGTGTAATGACAATGAAGCACAATGCCGTAGAGCCGATAATGCCGTAGATGCCGAACCACTGGCTGAACAGGAAATTGGAGCCAAACTTCACGAGGATACCAACAAGTACATAATACATCGATATCCGCGATTTGCCCATTCCAAGCAGGATCGAGTTCGTGGTCATCATCGTAATCTGGAAAATGGTACCCAGCGTCAGCATCGCCACAATGCCGCTTCCATCGAGTGTCTTGAACAAGAGGCCATTCACAGAATAAGCAGCCACGACCAGGGAGAGCACAACCGGTGTGCCGGTCAGAATGGACACCCGCATGGCAAGTGTGACCTGACGCTGCAGGTGCTGTTCATCTTTGCGGGCGAAGGCGGCAGATATAATCGGAATCAGCGATGCACTTAGGGCGATCGACAAGACCGGAGGAATCCCGGCCACGCTCTGTGCCCGGCTGCCGAAGATCCCCAGTGTCCACGTGGCTTCCTTCAAGCCGATTTGTCCGCTAAGCAGCGGCACAATAAAGGTAGTATCAATGAAGTTCACTACAGGCACCGTAACGGAAGACAATACAATCGGTATGGACAGCTTGAAAATATCCTTGTAAATCTTCAGCAGCGGGATACGGGCCTCACTCGATTCATATAATGCAACCTTCTCCTCGCTGCGGCGCAGCTTCATGGCATAATACAGCATCACGCCAAAGGCGCCGATACTGCCGAGCACACTCCCGAAGGATGCGCCTGCTGCCATCCAGGTGTTGCTGTAGCCCTGGCGCAGCAGAATGAAGGCAAGCAGAATGGCCGTGGATACCCGGGCAATCTGCTCAACAATCTGTGAGATGCCGCCGGCCATCATATTGTTACGCCCTTGGAAATACCCGCGCATCATCGCGATCGCGGGGAATAGCAGCAGCGCCGGGGCAATCGCCCGTATGGCCAATGTACTCTCGGGAACCTTGCTGGATTCCGCATAATAAGGAGCAGCTATGTAGAGCGCCACACTCATAAGCACACCAACCACAGCCGCAAAAATCAGCGCCGCCCGGTACACCTGCTGTGCTTCCTGCGGGCGGTTCAGCGCATAGCGCTCGGACACCATTTTACTAAGTGTGCTGGGAATTCCAGCTGTCGCCAGCGGCAGCAGCAGCAGATACACGTTGTTGGCTTGTGTAAACGCAGCGTTACCGACTTCATTGAATAAATGCTCCAGCGGCACCCGCTGGGCAAGCCCGAGGACACGGGCCACCAGTGCGGCTGCCGCCAGAATAAGCGTGCCTTTGACAAAGGATTCTTTCTTGGTGGACAAGCTGTTTCGCCTTCTTCACAATAAATTTAGTAACGCCCGATCCAGATAAAGAAGAGGACGATCATAGCAATCTGCAGAATAATCTTGACGACTGTGCTGCTGAACAGCCCCAGCAGAGCGCCGAAGCTGACCTTAACCGCTTTGCCGGCCTTCTCGCCAGCAATCAGCTCGCCGATGAAGGCACCTGCGAACGGGCCAATCAGCAGGCCAAATGCCGGAATCACAAACGGACCGGCAATCAGACCGATGGTGCTGCCGATCACCGAAGCGCGGGAGCCGCCGAACTTCTTGACGCCCCAGGCCCCGACCACGTAGTCGGCAACGAACAGAACGACAACGATCAGGGTCTGGGCAATCCAGAACCAGGGACCGAAGGAGTCGAAGGAAAAGAACCAGCCATATACAAAGAAAGCCAGGTAAATCGCAAGCGCCCCCGGCAGGATCGGATATACCGCCCCCGCCAGCCCGATTGCGAACAAAGCAATGATCAGAATCCAGCCCAGAATTGTCAATTCCCTCAACTCCTTAAGTTTAGATAGCTATCAATGGTGCGGGTCGTAACTGCGGTGAATGTTTGGCTTCCGGCCGCTGTTGTCACCAGATTTCTTGATTCAAACCGCTGTTAGCGGTGGAAATCCGGTGACTGCTGATGCTTCCGAAGCTAGCTTTCCTACGGAAAGCTTTCAGGCGGTCGCTACCGCTCCTACAGCTCAAACTTCCCCTCCGTTACTCCCACCTATATTGTTGTCTCTCAGTAATCTTAAGCTCGTTTCGACACTCTACCGGCCGAGGTTCCGGCCTCTGTCAGGATGTACTTCTGGATCACTTCCGCGATCCCGTCTTCATTATTCGTAGCTACTACCGCATCCGCTTCCTGCTTAACAGTTTCCTGCGCATTGCCCATAGCCACTCCGAAGCCGGACTGCTGGATCGCTGCCAGGTCGTTGAGGCTGTCGCCTACGGCAACAACCTGGGACATGTTAATGCCGAGCAGCTTGCATACTTCAAGTATGCCTGAAGCCTTATTGACGCCAAGCGGATTAATCTCCAGGTTGAACGGCGAGGAGTTGGTGATCTCCAGCCCGCCCAGCTCCTGCAGGCGCATCAGCAGCTTATGACGGATATCGTTATCCTCGGTGGAATAGCCGAATTTCAACCATTCCCTGCTGTCAATCTCCCCGTCCCAGCTATCCCGGTTGTACACTTCATCTACGGAGTAGGCCCAGAACCAGATATCGAATTCTTCAGCGATCTTGTGCATCTCCCGGACCAGTTCAACATCCATCAGGGACCGGCGATACAGCTCATGAGGCGCACGCCAGACTTCACTTCCGTTGACCATAATCATCGGAGTGTTCAAGCCAAGCTGTTCAGCATACGGCATCGCACTGCGCGAGGAGCGTCCGGTAGACAGGCAGACATGTACGCCGGCTTCCATCGCTTTTTTGATCCATTCCACCGTAAGCGGGGTAATCTTCTGTTCGTCGTTCAGTAGGGTTCCATCCATATCCAATGCTAGCAGGCGGTATTTGGCAGTCATTTGCCACCCCTCCATTCTTGGTTGCTCTTTCGTTTGAAGGCAACCGTATATTTGGTATTACGCAGATCCATCTCCTACTCGATTATAATATCATCAGTTTGTTGCAGGAGTATTATCGGCACTGTCACCGGAAGCAGCGCCGTCATTTGAGTTCGCTGTTTTCAGGCTTTTCTTAGGCACACCGTCCAGTCCGTACTCCCAATCATAAGCATCGAAAATTTTACGCGCAACCGGAGCGGCACTGTTGGAGCCGAAGCCGCCTTCCGGAATGACCACAGCCACCGCTAACTTAGGATTATTACGCGGGGCGAAGGCAATAAATACCCCGTTATCGCGTAATTGCCCTTTTCCCAGCTGCTGTGAGGTCCCTGTCTTACGGGCAAAATCATAAGGGAAATCTGCGAATGCGGAGACCTTACTGTTCATGCCCTTTTTAATCTCTCTCCAATAGGACTTGTCAAAGGTCGTCACTTCATCCAGCACCTCGCGCTCAAACTTCTTGACCACCTTGCCCGCTGAATCCGTAATCTTGCTGACAAGCTGCGGCTTAATCCGCACCCCTTCATTCGCAAGCGTCGAGGCATACTGGGCTAGCTGCAGCACCGTATAACGGCCCTGCTGTCCGAAGGAGGCATAGACCAGCGCGGCTTGCGCACTGCCCGCTGCCTTAGTATCTGTGTAGTTGATCTGTCCCAGGTATTCATTAGGCAGACCGCTCTGCGTAGATACGCCCAGGCCGAATTCTTTCATATACTTATCCCAGATATTAATGCCCTCACCCTTGTAATGCTCATAAAGCTTCTTACCGACCATATCCACCATGAACACGTTGGAGGAATCCTCAATCGCCTTAGCCGGACCCATCCGGCCGTATACGTGACCCGAGGAATTTCGGACAGAGGATTTATCATCCTTACCGAAATAAGCAATCCCTTTGTCAGTGTACGTAGAGGAGGTACTGAAGAAGCCTTCATTCAGACCAATCAGCACCGTCAGAGGCTTAATGGTGGAACCGAGCAGCACTGTGGAGCCGAATCCATGACCGGACAGGCCGGAAGAATACGGGGTGATCGTCCCGTTCTGGTAATTGCCCATGATCTTGTTCCAGGTATCTGAATCCAGCTTCTCCGCTGTCCAGACATTGGTATCGTAATCCGGCATACTGGCCATGGCCACAATATTGCCGGTATCGACCTCCATCGCCACGGCGTAGCCTGTCTTGGCGTCAGGATGAGTCTTACCCTGTACAGAGTTGCGGTGCAGCCAATTAATCTGTTCGGTGATGGCCTGCTCCGTCTTAAGCTGAACATTCTTGTCAATCGTCATCCAGATATCATTACCCTTGACAGGCGGCACTACCTCTTCCACCTTCTCGGCCATGTTCTGCGGATTCACCGAGATGACCTGATAGCCGTTCTTGCCGCGCAGCTCCCGCTGGTATTGCAGCTCCAGACCGTCGAAGCCGACGAATTCATCGTCTTTATAATTCAGGCCGGGATCTGCGCCGATCTTCTTCATCGCGCTCTGAATATTCTTGTAGATGTTGAGCGTGTTGGAGGATTTGAAGGGCTTGATATAGCCGACCGTCTGCACGGCAACGGTATCCTTGTCGTAATGACGCACGCCTTCTTCTACGATCTCCAGACCGGGGAACTCGCTTTTGTGCTCCATGAAATAGGCGATTTCCTTGGTGGTCAGACCGGATTTGATCTTGCGGGCCATATAGCCCGAATATTTCTTGAAATATAAATCCAGAGAATTAATCACTTCATTAACGGTCAGCTTCTCGCCGTTCGGGTCGCCATATTCGTCAAATTTCGCAACCAGATTATTCGCCAGCGCATACGCATTGGCTCTTGCCTCCGGCTTCAGCGAGCTGATCCCCGTCTCCTTGTCCACCGCCTTGGCTGTATATTCTTTCGTAAGCGTAACATACAGCGTTTGAACGGAGGTGGAGTAGGCAATTTGCTCGCCTGCAGCTGCGCGGATGCCTCCGCGGATGGAGGCGAGCGGGACACTTTTGGTATCCCGGCTGGTCTCTACCTCGGTCAGCGTCGGTCCTTCCACAAATTGAATAACTGCGAGGCGAATAATAATGACACAAAAAATAACAAACGTGCTGAAGAAAAACACGTTAAGCCGCAGGCCAAGCGAGCTCTTGCTGTCCTTCTCTTCCGGGGGGGAGGCCTGCTTTCGGAAAACACCCACAGTTTTTCACTCCTCTACATCAAAATAAACCGTTTAATCCACCCTTGACTCTGGCACATTCTTCTTAGGGACTCCATCCAGTCCATACTCCTGGTCATAGGCTTCAAAAATCCGGCGGGCTACCGGTGCGGCACTGTTCGCTCCAAAGCCGCCTTCCGGAATAATCACGGCCACCGCAAGCTTAGGATGCTCACGCGGAGCATAAGCAATGAACACCCCGTTGTCACGGATGGCCCCGAAGGCTTCCATCTCAGAGGTTCCTGTCTTGCGGGCGAAGTCATACGGGAATCCGTCAAACGCCTTAACCTTAGTATTCATCCCGCGCTTGATCTCCTTCCAGTAAGAAGGGTGAAACGAGATGCTGTCCAGGACTTCCCGTCCAAATTGCTTAACCGTCTTCCCATCGGGATCTGTAATCTTACTGACGAGCTGGGGCTTAATCCGCACGCCTTCATTCGCAAGTGTTGCCGTATACTGGGCAAGCTGCAGTGCGGTGTATTTCCCCTTCTGGCCGAAGGAGGCATAGACCAGCGCCGCTTGGGCAGAGCCTGCCTTCTTGGGATCAAGATAATCGGCAACCCCGGGACTTTCACCCGGAAGCCCGCTTTGCGTAGATACCCCAAGCCCGAATGCCTTCATATATTTATCCCATATGGCAATGCCTTCTCCCGGATACTTCTTGTACAGGGCATTACCGACCCACTCTACCATAAAAGCATTCGAGGATTCCTGAATCGCCTTCGCCGGACTAAGCGGGCCCAGGACATGGCCGGAGGAATTCCTCACGGAGGAGCTGTTATCTTTACCGAAATAACCAATTCCTTTATCCATGTAAGTATCACCGGTAGTGAATAAGCCTTCTTCCAGACCGATCAGGACGCTTAACGGCTTAATCGTGGAACCCAGGTAGATCAATGACTTCAGTCCGTTGCCGGAGATACCGGAGGAAATATCGGTAATCGTCCCGTTCTGATAATAGTCCTCAATTTTGGCCCACTCTTCTGGCGGTAGCCTCTCGGCATTCCAGACATTCGTATCATAGTCCGGCATATTCGCCATTGCCACTACATTGCCTGTATCGACTTCCATCGCAACGGCATAGCCGGTGAGCGCATCCTTATGAAGCTTCCCCTGTACAGGGTTGCGGTGCAGCCAGTTGAGCTGATCCATAATCGCCTGTTCTGTGCTCATCTGCACCTGCTTGTTAATCGTCATCCAGATATCGTTGCCCTTGACGGGCGGGACCAACGCAATAACCTCTTCGGCCATATTCTGGGCATTGACTGAGATCGTCTGATACCCGTTCTTCCCTCTAAGCTCGCGCTGGTATTGCTGTTCAAGACCATAGATGCCGACGAACTCATCTTCCCTGTAGCTAAGTCCCGGGTCCGCACCCGTTTGTTTCATGGCGCTGCGGATATTTTTGTATAAATTATATCCTGTTTCTGTAGAACGGAATTGCTTCATATAACCAACCGTTTGGACAGCCACCGTGTCCTTGTCATAATGGCGGATACTCTCCTCCACCACTGACACCCCGGGATAACGCTGCCTGTTCTCCATCAGATGGGCGACTTCCTTCATCGTAAGACCGGCCTTGATCTTGCGCGGTACATACCCCAGTGACTTCTTGTAATCAAGGTCCAGCAGTTGCAGGATATCCTCCTTGAGCAGCTTCTTCGCAGAGGGATCCCCATACTGTTCAAAAACGGATGACAGCCCCGCCACCAGCGCCTTCGTATTCTCCTTGGCTTCAGCGGTGGGTTCATATAAGCCGGTGTTCTTATTCTTGACCTTCGCGGTGTATTCTTGGGTTAACGTAACGAATAGCGACTGAATCGGTGTGGAATGGGCGATGTCTTCCCCGCCCGCCGCGTGAATAGTCCCCCGGATCGCCGCAAGCGGAACATCCTTGGTCTCCCGGCTGGCCTCCACCTCGCTAAGCTCGGGACTCTCTACAAACTGCAGTCCCGCAAGCCGGATCATAATGATCACAAAAATAAAAAAAGTGCCGAAGAAAAACAGATTTATGCGTAAGCTCAGGTAGTTGCGGGTCTCTCCATCACCCGGGCCGGAGCCCGGCTTACCGAACCATCTCACAGCAAGTCCTCTCCTTGTATGGTTTGCAGTACTGCTTATCCGTCAGATCACGGGCAAGAGCTAACAGTACCGTCCTTTGAAAAGACGGCACAGCCGTTTCCACTTGCCCGCTGTTATTGTACCATAGATACAAGAGCGTCCGCTTCCTTCTCAGAGGACGTTTTCCTTGATATGCGTGGAGTCGAAATCCCCCGGATTGAACCAGTTGCCGCTGCTGGCCCAGGTGGAATCGAGCGGAATCCAGGCTGCGCTGCTGCTGATATAGACCTCATTCCAGGCATGCGGGCCATAACCGCCTTGACCGTCATAGCCCTTGCCGGTGACGACACGCACCTGAAGACCTTGCGAGCGGGCCATCATGGCATAGAGCCGCGCGTAATCAATGCATACCCCAAGCCGTGTATCCATCGT
This sequence comes from Paenibacillus sp. FSL R7-0128, assembly GCF_038002245.1. NCBI lineage: Bacteria > Bacillati > Bacillota > Bacilli > Caryophanales > Paenibacillaceae > Paenibacillus > Paenibacillus sp. FSL R7-0128. Next base: position 6,336,981 of record NZ_JBBOCD010000001.1, read on the forward strand.
ATCCTGCGGGGTCTGCTCGTGCCAGATCCGTCTCTCTTCATAATTCTTCGCCTTGTTATAGTCGTAGGCAATACGCGAGCCTACCCAGTCATAGAGCAGCCTGGCCTTCTCTTCATCGCCGCTTGCTTGTCCGGCGATCTCTGCGGCTGCACCGGCAATATCCGCCGAAATATCATGGTCAATCACCTCATATTTACGACGGAGAATGTCACTCATCTCGGCGGCTACCGCCTTGGTCAGTACCGGAAGCTTGCCTCTGACCTGTTCACCGGCCAGCGGCTCAAATACCGCTTCCGCACTCTGGCTGTAGACCGGTGATGATTGCACATAGCGGCTGAAGCCGCTGTCCGGGTTCAGGGCGACACTGATGAACAGGACAAAGACCAGCACCATGGCCCGGGTAAGCCCTGCGGCGGTGCCAAGCACTGCCCCGACCAGCCGGCTGGCGCCTGTGATCCGCCCCGAACCCCTCCCGGACTGGCGCGGCAGGCGAAACGGCAGCAGCAGGAACAGCAGACCCAGCAGCAGACGAATCAAGGTATAGCACAGCAAGAGCAGCAACAGAAACCGCACTACCGGTGAATTCGCCAGTACAGAGGCACCGGTATAATATAGCTGCTGCCATTGGCTTAGCTTGTCCTCCGGCGGAGTAATGCCGGAAGCCCAGTTCCCGGCAGCAGGCGAGAGGTATACGGCTGCGGGAATCGCCATCACCAGCGAAGCTGCCGCAAGCACTCCTGATCCGAGCATGCCGAACAGCCCTCCGGCTGCTCTGCGGAAGCCCCGGCCCCAGCCCTGCAGTGCAGAGAAGAGGACGATCAGCAGCAGAACAATGGAGATGATATTGGCTTCACGAAGACTTTCTATCCAGGTATTCAATGAATCACTCCTCCTTCTGCTGCTGCAGGTAACCCTGAGCCCGCTGCACTATTACTTGCCCGCCTGCTTCCGGGCTTCGTCGATGAAGGTCTTGGTTGTATCCGTAACGCTCCACTTCCCGAGGCTGACTCCGCGGAAGACCACTTCCACCTTGTCCTCTGCAGCAGAGCCCTTCACCTCCAAATTAGGAGTAGTGATGGTGAAGGTGCCGTCACCGCCAGAGGTATAGACCGCCTCCTGCGCTTCTTTGAGCATAACCTCCTGCGCCTCATTCTTCAGCGTGCTGACTGTCCCGTCCGCCACTTTGTTAACGGCATTACCGATCTGATCCATGGTCACCCCGCTATAAATGAATAACCCCACCACAATAACGACGACGATAGCCCATTTCAGCATAGTCTTAACGATGTTAACGACTGCGAACAGCAGGACAAGCGCAATAACGATAACAAGCCAATTCTCTCTGATAAACTGTGACCACACTTCCGGATTCATCAATTTCACAACACCCCAATCGCAAATTTCGCCACTCCGGGACGCTGTCCCGTCAGACATTTCATTAATATTAATTATTATACATGAATGACCTTTATAATTCATGGTTGCCGGAATGCAGAACTGCATACAGAGGCTGGCCAAGAAAATGGTATAAGCCCCCGCTGCCGCACGTAAAGTACAAGTAGGCTGTTCCCTCTGCTGGAATCCGTTCCGTCATCAGCGGCTGGCCGCTAATCTGGAGGTGTTATCCGTGAAAACTGCAATGTGGCTGTACCTCTTCATGTTCCTGGCGTTCTTCGATTTACATGCCCAGTACCCTATCCTGACACCCTTTGCCATGTCCCTGGGAGCGGGCCCGGCCTTCATCGGCTGGATGATGGGGATGTATTCCCTGACCCACCTCCCGGGCAATCTGCTGGCCGGTGTACTTGTAGACCGCAACGGCAGCCGCCGCTATATCGTATTCGCCCTTACTGTAGCAGGTCTGATCCTGCTTCTGCAGGCGCATGCCCAGCTGCCCTGGCATCTACTCCTGCTGCGGGCAGCGAGCGGGTTCGCTCTGGCGTTCCTCTCCCCTGCCTGTATGACCCTCTTGGCCTCGCTCTCGTCTGACCCTGCGACCCAGGGTAAATACATGTCAGGCAACGGAATTATTCACACGCTAGCTTCGGTTGTCTCCCCTGCCGCCGGAGCCTTCATCGTCGCCAAAGCCGGTTACTCCGGCACGTTCAGTACATTGGGGTGGCTCCTGATCTTCACCGGTGTGATGGCCTTCTTCAGTGTGCCGAAGCATAATCCGGCCCTGGCCCTGCCGGGGCCAGTACTCCCGGTGAAGGAGAATCTGCCGTCTGGGGCGGCCGCTACCGGCCAGCCTGCTGTCTCCAGGCGTTACTATCTGCTGCCCTTCTTCGTATCCTGCTCCCAGGGCGTACTGTTCTTCGAGCTTCCGCTGTCACAAGGACAAGACGGGATGGTATCTACCGGAATTCTGCTCTCCCTGCTCAGCCTTGGAGCGCTGGCGACCCTCTGCCTGTTCTTCCTGAACCGCCTCTCGCCGGGCATCCGGATTGCCGCTGCCCTGCTGGGAATGGCTCTCTGCTTCTTCACCCTGGCTGCCTTCCGCAGCATCCCGGCCGGAGTGATTCTCTTCCTGCTCGGCTCTGCCAAAGGCGTGTTGTTCCCGGCTATGGCCTCCCTCTTCATCAGTCTGGGCGGCGCAGGACGGCTGGGCCGGACCTTCTCGCTGCAATCCATCGCCATGTCCCTCGGAGCCTTCGCCGGACCCGTCGCTGCCGGGCAGCTAAGGGAGTACGTGTCCCCGTACTTCATCGCCTTCGTGCTGCTGATGACAGCCCTTATGCTGCTGCCTCCGGGCAGATCCGGCCGTCTCTCTTCCTACGCTCCCGGCTGGAACAGCCCGGCCGCCTGAATGCGACATTTCCCGGGGAATGAATACATATTGTTCCGCCAAGCTGTTAAAAATAGCGCAGCTTAGGTACAATATCGTCATAACAACTAAGATCCGGGGGCTGATTGCATATGTCCATCACCATTATTGTCGAAGGCAAGAACGACCGCAGCAGACTGAGGCGGCTGCTTGAACCAGAGGTCGACATTCTGTGCACCTTCGGTACGCTGAATACCCTGAAGCTGGAATCCCTGCGGAATACCATCCGGGACGGGGAAGTCTACCTGTACATGGACAATGACAGCTCAGGCAAAAAAATCCGTGCAGTCCTGCGTGATGCCTTTCCCGATGCCATTCATATGTATACCCGCAAGGGTTATGCCGGCGTGGAAGGGACTCCGGATGAATATAACATCACCCAGCTGGAGAAGGCCGGACTTGAAGATTTCATTATTTACCCCCAGCCGTATCCGCAGGGTATAGAAGGATAATTCATCGCATGAAGCATATACATTCTTAACCTTTCACCACAAAACGAGGGTGTCCTGTGCAGCAGCTCCACTGCTCCACGGACACCCTCGTTTATTGCGTTCCTGTGCTATTCACGGGCCAGCTTCTTAACCGTTCTGGCCAGGAACTCCGGCGTTACTTTCTCCGTATCCCCGGCATCGTACAATCCCCGGAGCCGGTTGTTCTTGTCCACCAGGCCAATAAGGTTCGCGTGGGCGAAATCATCCTTGCTCGTGCCATAGATCAGCACCTTGAAGGACTCCGCTGCCAGCTTGCGTACCTGCTCCTGATCCCCCCGCAGGAAGTACCAGCCGTTATAATCGGCATGGAACTTGTCGGCGAAGGCCTTGATCGCTTCCCTTGTATCATTCTTCGGATCGAAAGATATCGAGACGAATTCAACGTCTTTGCCGAAGCTGCCGTCTTTAACCAATATATCCTGCGTCTCTGACAGCATATAGGTGGTAATCGGACACACATCGGGACAGACCGTGAAGAAGAAATAGACCAGCCTTGCTGTGCCTGCCGTATCCGCCAGACTGATCTGCTTCCCGTCCACATTCTCCAGAGAGAAGTCCTGTACCTGACCTATGACAGGCAGCTTCTTCTCACCGAACCCAAAGGATTGGACTGCCAGATAGCCAGCCATAATTATTGCAATCAGCAGCAGCAGCCAGGTCCACTTGTAGCGCTTCAAGGTCTGCACAGGACGCCCTCCCCCTCTATCCTAAGAATACTTACACGTGAATGGTATTCAGCACCAGGGCAATCAGACTTAAGGTCAGATAATTAATGGAGAAGAGGAAGCTTTTCTTCGCCCATACCTCATCATCCTTTGCCTTGAATCCGATTAGAGTTAAGTAGAGCCATGCCACCGACAGTCCCAGTGATACAATCAGATAATATATACCTGCATAATCATAGGCGTACATCAGCACAGGCACCGGTAGCAGCAATGCCACATAAGGAATCATCTGGAATTTGGTGCGGCGCGTCCCCTTCACAACCGGAAGGAGCGGAAATCCTGCTGCTCTGTATTCCTCCTTGCGGCGGATGCCAAGGGCCCAGAAATGGGGCGGCTGCCACAAAAAGAGCATTGCGAACAGCAGCCAGGCGCCGAGATCCACTGTTCCTGTAACAGCCACATAGCCGATGACAGGAGGCATGGCTCCCGAGATCGCACCTACCGAGGTGCTCCAGGTGGAGGTTCTTTTGAGCCAAAGGGTGTACACTACAACATATACGAACATGCCGACTATGCCGAATAATCCGGCTAGTACGCCGCAGAAGGCGAACAGCACGCCCAGCCCGGCAATGCCGAGCCCAATGCCATAGATAAGAACCGTTGTCGGCTTCAGCCTTCCTGTAGGCAGCCCGCGTTCCCGGGTCCGTTCCATCTTCATATCCAAATCGCGGTCAAAATAATTATTGAAGACACAGGCTGAAGCCATGACCAGCATGGTGCCGAGCAAAGTCAGAATCAGGCGGCCATACTGTACATCCCAGCCTGATGCCACCCAGTAGCCTGCGAATGCCGCAATCAGATTGGAGCGGATAATCCCGGGCTTTGTAACGGTAATAAAGTCGCGCCAGCTTGCACCTTCCGGTGGAGACTTGGCAGACATTGATGCGGAATCAGAAGAAGCTTGATATCTCAATTGATTGTCCACGTATCGGGTTCCTCCTTCTAGGGAACTTCTTACACTCCGCTATTAACTTTATCATAGCAAACTGGGAAAGACTTTGACAATCATTGACCAAGATGTTCATTAATTCGACAATTACGTGACGATATTTATTTTCCCGTCCTTAAATAACTTAGCCCAATAATGGGTAGTTATTAATAGAGAACTTCCGTACAAAGGAGATCTGACTAATGGATACTGCCACACATTTTGTTATGGGACTTGGACTTGCAGGTCTGTCCTTCGTCGATCCGCTCGTCGCTTCGAATGGAACGCTTGCCGGAGCGGTGATGGTAGCTACTGTACTGGCTTCTCAGGCACCGGATGCCGATACCGCCCTGCGTCTGAAGGATAACGCGGTATACATCCGCAATCACAGGGGGATCACCCATTCCCTGCCCTTCTTACTGCTGTGGCCGGCATTGATCACCGTGGTCATCGGGCCGTTGTTCGGCTTCACGGACCTGAGCACCTTAAGCCATATCGCACTCTGGAGCTTCATCGGCGTTGCCGTCCATGTATTCTCCGATCTGTTCAACACCTACGGGACTCAGGCCGCACGCCCGTTCACCGAGAAATGGATCGCCTGGAACATCATCCATATTTTCGATCCGTTTATCTTCGGCAGCCATGCAGCGGCGATTATTCTCTGGATCAGCGGACTGGTGCCGCCCGCTCCCCTGTTCATCACCTTGTATGCCTGCATCGTCTTGTACTACATCTGGCGGACCCTCGTTCATGCCCGCATTACCCGCAGCATCAAGAACAAGGATGTTCACCATAATGCAGGCGACCGTTACTATGTGATCCCAACCATTTCGCCAACGCGGTGGAATCTGGTCAAAGCTAAGCCGGACGGAAGCTACAATGTCGGGCTGCTGAACAGCGGACGGCTGGAATGGTTCAAGCATGCGGTGTGCTCCACTCACCCCGCTGTCGAGCGTTCCAAATCCCATCCGGATATTCAGGCCTTCCTGTACTTCACCTCGTACGCTGTCGCGGAGGTGGAGGAGCTGCCCTCTGGTTATATTGTACGCTGGGGAGATGTCCGTTATTTACACCGTAAGCAATTCCCGTTCGTGGCTGTGCTGGTAATGGACCATGAGTATAAAGCGCTGAATACTTATGTCGGCTGGCTGAGCAGCGAGAAGCTGGATGAGCGCTTCGCCGTTGATCCGGGAACCGTCAAGCTGTAGTATGATTTGCAAACGATAATCACCATGGAGAGGGTTGCCCCGGAAGCCAGGAAGGAAATGGCTGCCTTGGGCAACCCTCTTGACGTCCGGGACCGCATAAGTCACAATCAACAACAAGTGGAAAGGCTTTGCCGTCCTTTTAAAGGACGGTACCCTTTCAGCGAGAAATATAAAGACAATGCACAGTGTGAAACATTTACATTCTTATATTTCAAAAGCGCTTACAGGTCAAAGCCTATATACGCTCACTTTACGTAAAATCCCGGCATGCTGCGAGGCACACCGGGATTCACTTGTACATTATTTGAAGCAGAAAGGAAGGCTGGAACATATGGGTAAAGGTCTGTCACTGTGGTTCGCCTGCTCTTCAATTCTACTCCTCACAGCAGCTTCCATCTCGATCAGCTATAACATTTGGCTGGCGCTGCTGCTCGGCGCGCTGTGCGTGCTTAACATCGGCTGGGGCTTCATCGTCAAGGCCAGGCTGAGACGCAAGGCGGAGAGCAACCAGCCTACCCCTTAACTTAACGGGTAGGCAGGAAGCCCATCCGTTCCTTCACGCCCTCCAGGGTACGGGCGGCACTTATACGTGCACTTTCGGCACCCTGAGCCAGAATATCGCTGAGCATCCCTGAGCTGCGGATGTCCTGATATCTTTGCTGGATTGGCTCCAGCAGCGCTACGACCACTTCAGCCAGCTCTTTTTTGAAGCCGCCGTACATTTGGCCTTCATATTTGTCGGCAATCTGCTGCAGGCTCATTCCCGAGCACTCGGCATAGATGCTCATCAGATTGCTGATCTCCGGCTTAGCCGCCGGGTCGAAAATAACCTCACGGCCGGAATCCGTTGTGGCCCGGCTAATCTTTTTGCGGATTACATCAGGCGGGTCCAGGAGTCCGATTCTGCTGCCGGGGTTGGGATCGCTTTTGCTCATCTTCTTGGTGCCGTCATCCAGGGACATGATCCGCGCCCCGACCTCCGGAATGTAAGGCTCAGGGACGGTGAAGAAGTCACCGAACCGGTGATTGAAGCGTCCCGCCAGGTCACGTGTCAGCTCCAGATGCTGCTTCTGGTCTTCGCCTACCGGTACCAGATCCGCATTGTAGACCAGAATGTCGGCGGCCATCAGCGACGGATAGACGAACAGACCTGCGCCTACGGATTCTTTGCCGGCCGACTTATCCTTGAACTGTGTCATCCGTTCCAGCTCACCCATGGCAGTGAGCGTAGTCAGAATCCAGCCCAGCTCGGCATGCTGCGGCACATGGGACTGCATGTAGACATGCGCGATCGATGGATCAATGCCTGCTGCCAGATACAGCGCGGCTACCGATTCCGAATTCTCGCGCAGGGCTGCGGGGTCCTGGGCTACCGTAATGGCATGCAGATCGACCACCATGAAGTAACATTCGTATTCCTTTTGAAGCTTGACGAAATTCTTGATTGCCCCGATATAATTACCGAGTGTGAGTGAACCGCTGGGCTGTATGCCCGACAATACTTTTTTAGCCATCCTCTTATCCTCCATCATCATTAAAATTGTCCGCTGGTGCAAGGAACGCAAAAAGGCCCCACATCCGCAAGGGACGTGAGACCGTGGTACCACCCTTATTCGCTGCCTGGAGTCCCCGGAGGGATCTATGCAAACAGCCTTGGCTTCCGTTAACGGGGAAGAGACGGCCGGTCTACTTAGGGCTTCTGCAGCCTGTTCGAGCGCGGCGCTCAAGGGTCCATTCAGTCAGAGGTGCACCACCGGTTCACATCAGCCACCGGCTTTCTGGAGGTACAGTCCATGCTTACTTGTCCCTGTCATCGCATTACTTGTGTTAATTGATGCCTCCATCATAGATCGGCCTGGAGAAGTTGTCAAATCCCTAACCTCCGCCGGATAAATCTGGTATGATAAAGGTATTCGTGTGTATGTAATCCGATTACAGCTTATCAAAGGAGCATATCTCTTATGAAACAGGTGACCAAAGGGCAATGGAACGGTTATGATACGTATATTTTGCATAGCCGGGAACTGGAAGTCACGCTTCTGCCCAGGCTGGGTAATAACGTAATTTCATTATGGGACCGCACCATGGAGCGGCAGATCCTCCGTCAGCCTGAAGAAAGCGACTTGGCATCATATATGCAGAAGCCTTATCACTTCGGCCTTCCGCTTCTTGTGCCGCCTGGCCGCATACGCGGCGGAAGCTTCCTGTTCGACGGCACAAGCTACCAGTTCGACCGGAATGCGGGAGAACATCATATTCACGGGCTGCACCGCGCCCAGGCTTGGTGTGTCAGTGATATTGAGGAGGACGAGTTCGGCTGCGCGGTCACCACTGAGTTCATAACCACAGATGATCCGGAGTGGATCAGACAATTCCCTGAGCCGCTGAAGCTTGAAATGACCTTCCGGCTTCAGGATGACCGGCTGCAGCAGACGCTCAAGGTCACTCATCTCGGCAGCAAGCGTATTCCTTTTGGCGCAGGCTACCATACCTGGTTCATGCTTGACGGAACGCCGTCCCGCTGGAATGTAACCCTTCCTGCCGGAGCCGTCTGCGAGCTGAGTGAGGATCTCCTGCCTACCGGCCAGCTATTGCCGCTCGGAGAGCTTACGAGCCTGCATACCCGGCTGAATCTTCAAGGTGCGGACCTGGATACCGTCCTGCGTATAGCAGAGGGCCAGCCTGCCGAGGCCGTGCTGATGCGCGATGATGGATACGGGCTGCGTTACTCAGCCGATACTGACTTCTTCCGCCACTGGATTCTCTATACCAAAGGCGAGGCCGACCAGTTCCTGTGCATTGAACCGCTCACCTGGCTCCCGGATGCGCCTAATCTCCAGCAGGACGCCTCCGCTACCGGGCTGATCACGCTTGAACCCGGACAGACGCTGGTGCTGGGGGGCACCCTGCAGATGATCTACCCGGAACGATAAATTTCATAATAATTACCATCCTATAAAACTTCAACATCCGTGCATGAATTCTCCCTCCCGCGCTCATACTATCTTCACAACGGGCGAAGGAGGTGAGCACACATGGGTCAAGCAGGTCAACAAAGTCGTGGTAGCCGTTCTAACAACCTGGTCGTTCCTCAAGCGAATGCAGCGCTGCAGCAGTTGAAATATGAAGCAGCACAAGAGCTTGGAGTAACTATCCCGGCTGACGGTTATTATGGGAACTATACTTCCCGCGAAACAGGTTCTTTGGGAGGATATATCACCAAACGTCTGGTGCAACTGGCAGAGCAACAACTGTCCGGTCGTTCGTAATCGCTACCTTATCTTTACAAACCGTCTAAGCCGTGAGGCATAGACCGAGCAGCTTCACAGCCCTCCCGCGCTTCTCGTCGAAGCGCAGGGGGGCTTTTCTATATGTATATAGAATCAGCCGAAGGATTGATCCGAGACATCGCCGTGGCTGTTGCGCGGATAGCGGATCATCAGATTCGCCATATTGTAATTGGACTCCAGCGTGGCATCCACCACCACCATCCCCTGGCGTACAGCAAATTCATAGCTGATCTCTCCATGTGTCCACCGTTTTTTATATTTCAGGCTCTCCAGCGCCATGACGCGGAATGAGGATTGCTGGCCTGAAGTCAGCCCCTCCTGCCCGGCTGCGAAGCTTCCGCTGCGTCCGGCGAGCGGATTGTGGCGGACCCCGAACTTGCCGATGATATTATTCCTGATCTGTACAAATACGGTCCCTGAATTCAGTCCTGACAATTCCTCCTGCAGCTCATGAAATACCAGATCCATCTGTCTTGCAAGCGATAATTGTTCCGTCCTCACATGCATTTCCTCCTAAAAGTCTTGTGGGTGATGCAGCCTCATGGCTCTGCCTCACACAACACTTGCTTCGTAAGCAGTTGTTTGAATTTTGTGGGTCTAGCAGCGCTTATATAAGGCTTTAGGCTCATTATAGGATACTAATTAAACACGCACAACATTATTCAACATAATTGGGTTATAATCCCTATAAATGCGCAAATTATTTAGTATTAATAGCAATATACAAACTTTTGTCGCCATTTATCGACAAATAAACAGCATAAAAAGACCCCTTAACCGGGGTCTTTGCACATTCACACCATATTCAACCGCCATCATTTTACTGTAAAAAAGCATTTCGTCTCATTTTCGACAAATTCTTAGCCGCGTTGTTCCGTCATTTCCAGGAATTCATTAATATCGGCAACGATTAAATCTGCAGCCCCCTGCCAGAAATCCGGCTTGGACAGATCAACGCCCAGATGCTTCGACACCAGATCCTCCAGCGTCATCACTCCGGTATCCTGCAGCAGGCTGTCATATTTACCGGCAAAGGAAGCCCCTTCCTCAAGCGCGAGCCGGTATAGACCGGTGCTGAACATATACCCTACCGTATACGGGAAGTTGTAGAACGGCACATCTGTGATATAGAAATGAAGCTTGGACGCCCAGAAATGAGGATGATATTCGGAAAGAACCCCGCAGAAGGCTTCCTTCTGGGCTTCCTCCATCAGCGCGGACAATTCCTCACTGCTTACCAGACCTGCCTTGCGCTTCTCATAGAAGCGGGTCTCGAACAGGAAGCGGGCATGGATATTCATGAAGAACGCCACACTGTTCTGGATCTTCGCTTCAAGCAGCGCCAGCTTCTCCTCACTGTCCGTCGCAGATTTCACCTGCGCATCCGATACAATAACCTCCGCGAAGGTAGAAGCCGTCTCCGCCACGTTCATCGCATAGTTCTGGTTGAACAGCGGCTGGTCCTCCAGCAGGAAGGAATGATAGGCATGGCCCAGCTCATGCGCAAGTGTGGATACATTGGACGGCGTACCGCTGTAGGTCATGAAGATGCGGGATTCCTTGCTCTCCGGGAAGGAGACGCAGAAGCCCCCCGGACGCTTCGCGGCCCGGTCTTCGACCTCGATCCAATCCTTGTCGAAGGCGCGTTCGGCGAAATCCGCCAGCTTCGGACTGAATTTGCGGAACTGGGTCACGATGTCGGCGGCTGCCTGTTCATAGGGAATTTTGCCGGAGGACTTGCCGACTGGCGCATCCACATCGACCCAGGCGAGTGACTCCAGACCCAGAATCTCCGCCTTGCGCTTCAGATAAGATACCAGGGCAGGCTTACTCTTCGTGATTACATCCCACATGACATCCAGGGTCTGACGGGACATACGGTTGATGCCCAGCGGCTCCTTCAGCACATCCTCCCAGCCGCGGCCCTTGTACAGCTTCAGACGGAAGCCTGCCAGATGATTCAAGGTATCTGCACAATAGTCGGCCGCGCCGCCCCAGGCTTCTTCCCATTTGCGGAACATCGTACTGCGGACCTCAGGATTCTCATCCGCCAGCTTGTTGAAGGCTTGCCCGGCAGAGAGCAGCTTCTGCTCCCCGTCTTCTTCACAAGGAATCTGAATCTGTCCGACAATCGTCTCATAATGCTCGCTCCAGCCATGATAGCCGTCAACTGCAAGCTCAAGTGCCAGGCTCTCCAGTTCCGGGCTCATCTTCTCACGGGCCAGATTCCGGCTCTCACTGAGCACGAAATTCAGCGGCGCAATCTCCGGCCGGGCCATCCACTCGGCCCATACCGCGTCAGAGGTCTGCCGGAGCACGTTATCGAAGGCAGAGCTGATGCCCTCATAACCGGCGCGCAGCCCCGTTACCTTGGAGGACAGTCTCACCGCCCCTTTGTCGAGCTGATTCTGTGCACCCAGACAGCCGGCGAATTCCGAGGCCTGTGTAAGGCGTCCGGCACAGCTCTGCAGCAGCTCAATGACCGGGTCCAGCCCCTTCGTTGAAGCCGCATCAGCCGGTGCGGCAGCGGCAGCCACCTGTGCGCGCAGGCGCTCAATATCGGATTCGAGCTGGCTCAGGAAGCTCTCAAACTGCGGGGAGGCAGAGCCTCCCGGAAAAATCGATTCCAGCTCCCATGTCAGTGATAACGGTTGTTTCATATATACTCACCATTCCTTCGTTATAGAGTAGTTTTCTTTGTATTTGCGGTACAGCCATGGTAAAGTGAATCATGATACTCCACTAACTGTAAGGAGGGCATCCTGATGAAGCCACTGCAAATATCGCCGGAGACGGCCATCACCTTATCGAAACAACTCGGCGTTCCGCTGGAACACCTGATGCATATGCCCCAACATATCCTGCTGCAAAAGATCGCTGAATTATCCAAGAAAGCTGCTAGCGAGACCCCCGAAGGCAGCGTGCCTGCTCCCTCTGACGAGAAGGACAAGCAATGATCCCCTTCAGCCATACCTGGCCTTATGACATTATTCTTGGCGACATGTACGTGCAATACTGCCCCTTCTGCGACCATGAGAATGTGCTTCTGCCGATGAAGCCGCGGGAGCTGCAGCACGTGCGTGACGGCAAAAAAAAGCTGCTGGTCTTTCCCTGCTGCAGTGCAAGTCCCACCGTCATTGATAATGACAATGACTACCTGTTGTTTGACCGGGCGGTCCGCTAAACGCGGTTGTCCGGCAGTTCGCCCCGCTTAAGCGGGCAGAGGCGTAGAAGAGGCATCCCTTCTACGCCTTTTTGCGTTCCGGTATACCGGATAGACACTCTAACACCCTCACTCCGCCTTCTATGTACCTGCGGGAAGCCCGTCCGGATCAACGTCCAGCCCGCGCATCTGCTCACGCAGAATGGCCCATTGCTCGCGCGAAGCCCGGATCATGGCCGCGTCCGTAATCCGCTGGTCATTAATGACCCTTGAGAACCACCGCACAGCAGCGGCGAACTCCCCGATCCGGCGGTTCAACTCACCAATCAGATACATCAGACGCGCATCATTACCACCGGATGAATCATTCTCGAACACTTTCACATACTCATCCAGCGAATAGGCCAGGAAACGCTGCTCCTGCACCGAATCCCCTTGATAACGGTACAGCCAGGCAATATGGTGAAGCAGGCTGGCTATAATACGTTCCTTGTCCTTAATGCTCTGCGCGCAGATCAGCGCCAGCTTGTACGTCTCCAGCGCCTCCTCCCAGCTACGCTTCTCTCCGAAGTCGCGGGCTTGCCACCGTCTTCCTACTTGTGCATCGAAGGACTTGCGCTGCCAGTCAGCCAGCTTGTCTGCAGAATTCTCCGTGGAGGCAAAGCCGCACTTTGGACAGACCCGAACCACATAATAATCGGGATTCTCCGCCTTGTAATAGGAGCAGAAGTCCGCATCGCGGCGGATGGCCTTCTTAAGGCTGGGACGTACTCTTGAGGTTGAAAATTCATGTTCACAGTTACAGCAGGTAACCTTGATCGAGTAAAGCGGTATTAATTCCGGCACGGGTGCCCTCATCCTTTCACAACTACACTTTATTCATGGGGCATATTGACAAAATGATGGGCGGGACCCGCCAGCCGGCTCAGGACAAACGTACGCAGGGACTCCTCCACACCAATCTCCTCCAGCGCCGCCTTCATGCAGGCGAGCCAATCCTCCGCCAGAGCAGGAGTGATGGGGACATGCATATGTCTGGCTCTCATCATGGGATGGCCGTGCTGCTCGGAGAACAGGGCAGGGCCTCCAAAGAATTGGCTCAAGAACTGATATTGCTTCTCCAGCACCGGAGTAATATCTTCAGGGAATAACGGACTGAGCTGCGGGTGAAGCTGCACCTTGGCATAGAACACAGTCACCAGACGGCGAATTCCCTCAGCGCCTCCCAGGCTGTCATACAGGCTCTCTTTCGGATTCATTTGGAGGTTTCGCCTTCTTCCATATTAATCTGATAAGCAGTTGCTTATCATTATACCAAAAAACAGGCTGCACAGTTATCCCTGCCTTAAGACATGCCTGCTAAGCCTATGAAAATAAAAATTTGAACAAAAAAAAGGCGCCAAACCGGAGTTCAGCGCTCGTAAGCTAATCAGTATGTTCTAAAATCTTCATCACCAGGCGGGACAAGGGAGACCCGGATCACATATACAAAAGCACAAACGAGCACTCCGGCAACTACACTCATCACCATCACTCCATCCCTGAAAATCTATCTCAACAAGATGTGCATTAATTAAGTTTATAATACCATAATTTCAATGAAAAAGCACCGGTAAATGTAACCGTTTTCCTCGTTTTTTTTGTGCTGTTTGTCCAGCTTTCGGCATACAACTAAGCATAGAACTGGAGGCGAGAAACCGATGACTCTGAACAAAATCGCAAGCCCGTTGCTCGGGATCGTGCTGGCGGGCTGTATGCTGCTGATGCTGGTCCATCCCGCCAGCTCCCTGGATGCGGCGCTGCGCGGGCTCGCCGTCTGGTGGGATGTGCTGTTTCCCTCGCTGTTCCCGTTCTTCGTCATCTCTGAAATTATGCTGGGCTTCGGCATCGTCCATCTCTTCGGCGCTCTGCTTGATCCGCTGATGCGCCCGCTCTTCAATATACCCGGCAGCGGCGGCTTTGCCCTAGCAATGGGATATGTATCAGGATACCCTGTCGGCGCGAAATTAACCGCCAAGCTGCGCGAGCAGGGAATGATCAGCAGAATCGAAGGCGAGCGGCTCGTCGCCTTCACGACCTCCTCGGACCCGATTTTCCTGCTGGGTGCAGTCTCTGTCGGATTCTTTCACGATGCCTCTCTGGGGCTTGTGCTTGCCCTTGCCCATTACGGGGGAGGGCTCATCGTAGGTCTGCTGATGTCCTTCCATGGCCGGGGCAGGCCGGAAGCAGCAGCTGCGAACACCGCCCTCCCCCATTCAGGCAGCTCTTCTGTATCTCCGGAAGGACAAGGCCCCGGCAGGCTGCGGACTGCCCTGAACGCGATGGCACATGCGCGCCGGGTAGACGGCAGAAGTCTCGGCGAGCTGCTGAAGAGTGCCATTACCTCCTCACTCCAGCTTATTATTGTTGTCGGCGGGCTGGTTGTCTTCTTCAATGTGCTGATGGAGCTGCTCGCCCGTGCCGGCGTAATGTCCGCCCTGTTCAGCATGACCGGACGACTGCTGTCGCTGGCCGGCTTCCCGCCTGAGCTCTCAGCCGCCTTGGTCAGCGGCTTATTCGAAGTGACGCTCGGCGCCCGGTCGGCTGGTGAAGCTGCCGGAGGCGTGCCGCTGCAATTCAAGGCTGCGGCGGCAGCGTTCATCCTCTCCTGGGGCGGCTTGTCGGTTCATGCACAGGTCGCCAGTATCCTGAACGGTACCGGACTGCGCTATCTCCCGTTCATGGCCGCCCGCCTGGTGCATGCCCTCCTCTCAGCGGTTCTGCTTCTCCTGCTCTGGAAGCCGGTAGTCAGCTCGGGACTGGCTGGTCAGTGGTCCATACTACCCGCCGCCTCCGGGCTGGCCGCTCCAGAAGCCGCTCTAATCAGCAGCATCAGCCTGCTCTGCCTTCTGCTCGCAGTCATGCTGGCCCTGTCTCTGGTAGTCTTTGTGCTCGGGAAGCTGTGGCGGCAATCTTATGCGCACCGCAGCTAATTCGATATGTCACAGCTCTGCTGATGCAACACTGAAGCGGATTCCGGCTTTTCACAGCGCTAATATTGTGTTCCGGGTCAAGATTGATTATGATCGGTGTATGACTGAATTACACAAAGGAGCCTGTACACCTTGAGATATTATGTTCTGGACCGCGGAGATGAATTATCCATCCAACTAGCGGAGCAATTTCACAAGCTGGCGCAAGGCCGGAATCTGGAGCTGGATGCCAAGTCACCGGAAATCGTGATCTCGATTGGCGGTGACGGCACGATGCTGCACGCTTTTCATACGTTTATCGATCAGATCCCGAACCTCGCATTTGTTGGCGTGCATACCGGCCATTTGGGCTTCTATGCGGACTGGCAGGCCGAAGAGCTGCCGTCCTTGATTGATTACATGTGCGGAGAGGTTGGGCCGCATAAACCCCGTATCGTACAGTACCCGCTGCTCGAACTGGAAATACATAAGAAATCCGGCTCCAGCAAGCACATTGCCCTGAACGAATTCACCCTTAAGGGCGTGGACGGGACGGTTGTGATCCAGGTGGATATTAATGATGTGACCTTTGAGATGTTCCGCGGGGACGGCCTGTGTGTATCCACACCTTCCGGCAGTACCGCTTATAACAAAAGTCTGGGAGGCGCTATGGTACACCCCTCGATCGAGGCGCTGCAGATTGCTGAAATTGCCTCCATTAATAACCGGGTATTCCGCACCATGGGCTCGCCGCTAATGCTGCCTAAGCATCATCACTGCGATATCTTCTCGCGCAAGGATCAGCGCCTGCTGCTGACCATTGACCATAATAATATTCCGGTGGATGATCTGATTTCGGTACGTGCTCAGGTCGCTGACAAAAAAATCAGCTTCGCCCGTTACCGCCCTTTCCCGTTCTGGAACCGTGTCCGGGAGGCCTTCTTGGTCTAGTTAGTATTTGCCGATAAAGCCGGAGATGCTCCCGATCTCCGGCTTTATCATGCCGGCTGACGGGAACTCTACTGAGCCTGGCATTATCCCGTAGAATAAATAGACAGACGGAATTTCCAAATGGTATAATGGTTCTATTTTACAAAGTTTTCTATTTGAAGGAGCGAATCTATTGAAGAAATTAGTATCCCTGCTAGGCATCAGCCTGCTGGCCCTTGTGCTGGCGGTTCCCGCTTTTGCCGCAGACAAACCCATTAAGGTGTATATTAACGGCAGCAATCTTGCCTTCACAGCAGGGACTCCGTATCTGAAGAATAATACGGTGCTCGTGCCTTTCCGCGTTGTTTTTGAGAAGCTTGGCCTGCAGGTGCTGTGGGACTCCAAGACGGGTACGGTAACCGGCACCGGAACAGGGCTGGATATCAGCCTTAAGGTAGGCAGCAAGCGGGCCAGCGTCAATGGAACCGTCAAGCAGCTTACAGTCGCTCCTGTATCGAACGCCGGGACCACTTACATACCCTTGCGCTTCATTGCCGAAGCCACCGGGGGCACAGCGGTCTGGGATGCAGCCAGCCGCAGCGTGAAGATCACCGTATCGCCGTCCTCCGCCTCCAGTGAGCAGGAGATCAAGGCTATCATTCAATTAGCTAACCAATATTATAATGAAGAGAAGGCCAGCAGCTTCTATTCGATTGTCGATGCAGGGGCAGACAAACCAGAAGCTGTAAGCAATATGAATTCCCAGTTCGAGCTATATGACATCAAGAACACGATTGAGAGTCTTAAAGTCCTCAGTGTTACAGGTAATGAAGCTACAGTCTATACTGTCGAAAAAGCAGTACGAACCGGCGGTTATTATACTCCGGATGAGCAGTACGAATATTTATATACACTGGTCCGTCAAGACGGCGCGTGGAAGATCTCCGAAATGGAGCTGCAGGAATCCTCTGTGCTGCTGACGCGCGAACAAGGCATGAAGCCCGCTGTGCTTCCACAGGGCGATCAGACCGGAATTAAGGATACGCTAAGCAAATACTACCAGGGTATGAATGCCCGCAATGCAGATGCAGTCCTTGCCGTGATGACCTCGTACGATAAGGAAGAGGATGACTCTTACAAAGAGGAGCTGCGTGATTATTTCAAAACCTACGATCTGAGCTATGCGGTGTCTTCCTCCAATGTCTTCTATTACACTGACTATGAAGCCGCAGTCTATACGGAAGTGGTGATTACGGACGGTGAATCGAAGGAGACCTATACCCAGTCTCTGATCCTCCTGCTCTCGAAGCCGGAGAGCGGTGCCTGGACGATCGATACTACTTATCATATCGGCTTCGACGCGCAGTCCTAAATTCAAAAATTCATCTAAAGGATGTAATGAACTCATGAAATCAGCCAAAATCGTTACCGCACTCTTAAGCGGCTGTCTGGCACTATCCATCGCCTGGGCCCCTGCTGCTTCAGCGGCAGATGCTGCTGCCTCTACAGAAGCTGCGCAAGCCTCGAAGACGGAGATCATCAATGAAATTATGCAATATCTGGAGTATTACAACGTTGAGGGTGTGGACCAGGATACACTTATCCGCGGTGCAATTGACGGTATGGTAGGCACATTGGAAGATCCTTATAGCCAATACTTCACGAAGGAGGAGGCTGCTGACTTCGGTCATCAGGTCGATCTGGAATATGTCGGCATCGGTGTCCGGCTGATGTATACGGCCAAAGAGCTATATATTGAAGAGGTCATGAGCGGTTCACCGGCCGAGGCTGCAGGGCTAAAGCGCGGCGACTCCATTCTCAAGATCAACGGGGTGCGGGTGGCTGATACGAACGGCGATGAGCTGAGCGGCAAAGCGGGCACGAAGGTCTCTCTGCTGATTCAGAGAAACGGAGCTAACAAATCCTATACGGTAACCCGCAGTGAAATTGCTACAAGCTCCGTAACCAGCAAGATGCTTAACTCTAAAATTGCTTATATCTCCATCAACGGCTTCACCCAGACTGCCGATGAGGAATTCTCCGCAGCGCTGGACAAAATGCGTTCAGGCGGCATGAAATCGCTGGTTCTTGATCTGCGAGATAATACGGGCGGTTATATGGACAGCGCCCAGAATATCGTCTCAAAGTTCATGGATTCCGGTATTATGATGTACACCTCCGATCAGACCGGTACACTGAAGCCGGTCGCAATTACGAACGGCAGCAAGATCGGCGTGCCCGTGGTCGTATTGACCAATGAATATACGGCCAGCGCCTCCGAAGCCTTAACCGGTGCACTTCGTGACAACAAGCTGGCTACAGTTGTAGGCACACGCTCATACGGAAAGGCCCGGATTCAGAGCCTGATTCCCATGTCCGGCGGCGGCGAGCTGAAGCTGACCACCATGAAGTATCTGACTCCGAACAAGGAGGACTTCAACCATATCGGGCTTGCGCCTGATATCGAGGTCAAGGGCAAAACTGCCCAGTTGATTACCGCTCTGCAAATTGCCGGCATGAAAGAGATTGTCGCGTCTGGTGACCATCATATTCTGGATATCAACGGCACTGCTTTTGCCGGAAATGTAGGTCTGATCAAGCAGGGCGATAAGGTGTATGCTGCCTCCCGTGTCCTCGCCGCGCTAGTGGAGAATGAGGTCTCCTGGGATGCCAAGAATAAAAAGGTAATGCTGACCACCGGCGCCGGTAACGTATTCGGGTTCACCCTGGCCTCCAAGGAGGCGCTGTTCCAGGACGGAGAGTCCTTCATCGAGCTGAATGCCTTCAAGAAAAAGTTCCCTGCGCTCGTATGGAGCTACAATGCTTCACTGAAACAGCTGAAATTAGCTGTGAAATAGAATCGTCAGAGGTTTTTCGCATACCTTTGGCCCGTGCCCTCTCGCCCGCCCATAGAATTAGAAAAAGCCCCTTCAGCTAGTGTGCTGAAGAGGCTTTTTGAGTTACATTGAGAAACCGGGGGTACATGCTGTCCCCATTGGCTATCGTTCTAGTTGTCCTGCTTGTTTTGGTTACTATCCTGTCTGCTCTGGTTGTCCTGCTTCTCCGGTCTATCCTGCTTATTCTGATTCGCCTGCTTGTTAGACCGGTTGGAATGGTTGTCTTTGTGTTCTCTGTTCTGCCGGGCATTATTCGGTTGGCCTTGCTGGCCTCTGCCCTGGAACTCTTTATGGTTCTTCTTGCCCTGGCCTTCTTTGTTGCGGTGATTGCGGCTCTGGTGCTCACGCACCGGTCTGTCTTTGGTTACATGCTCCCGGCCTGCACCCTTGGTCTGCGGCTCCCGGTGTTCTTTTACCGTCACCACCTGTTCAGCATCCTGCTCCAGATCCTCGTCTAGCTCCGGCTCCGGGATTTCCTTGATCAGAATATCCTTGAAGCTTCCCTCCTGCGGGGACTCCTTCAGCTTATGCAGCACAAAGTACGCACAACCAAAGTTACAGTATTCGTTAATATAATCCACCATGCCTGAGATGGCCGTGTCCCGGTTCACTTTAGGGTGATTATCCCGGTAAAAGCCTTTGAGGCGCAATTGGCTGTAGCCCCAGTCACCGATGATATAATCGTACCGGTCCAGCACTTCACTGTATCTTCCGCGAAAAGCCTCAGGGTTCCAGCCATCCTTATGATCGAGCATCAGCTCGTAACCTTTTCCACCTATAACGATCAAGCGTGTGTCGCCTGCCTTTCAATGATATCTAGGGGGGCGTTGATAAGCCGTCATTGCGCAGGATTTTGAATTTCCGGCCGCTGCCGCTCCTACAATTTCAAAATCCCTCTCCATGACTCCATCAACGTGAGGGGGTGCAAACGTCACCCAAGAACCTCGCCGCTACGCAGCATCGGTCCTTTCCCCCTTTTTAAATCTAAATCCAAACATTAAAACCAAAACCTATCTACTGTGACTCCGTCACGCGGCAAACTTGTTTTCACAAGTTTTTATAAAATCGGACCCAACGCAAATAGACTAAAAGACCTACCTATGCCTGTGAAACGGAACGCGCCTCACGGGCCACCGCAGCAGACTTCACCTGCTCATGGGCACGATAAGAGCTGCGCACCAGCGGGCCGGCCTCCACATGGCTGAAGCCGCGCTTCAAGCCCTCTTCCTTCAGCACCGCGAACTCCTCCGGCGGATAGTATTTCTCCACATTCAGATGCTTCGGCGAAGGCTGAAGATATTGTCCTAATGTCAATATATCACAATCTACGGCTCTAAGGTCATCCATCGCCTGCAGAATCTCATCCCACTCCTCACCGACGCCAAGCATAATGCTCGATTTGGTCGGAATCTCCGGCTTCATCTCCTTGGCCCGGCGCAGCAGCTCCAGGGAACGGCGGTACTTGGCCCTGGCCCGGACACGGTCGGACATCCGCTCCACAGTCTCGATATTGTGATTCAGGATATCCGGACGGCTGTTCATCACGGTCTCCAGGCTCTCGCGGTCCCCCAGAAAATCAGGAATCAGCACTTCAATGCTGCATAGAGGAAGGCGCTTACGGATCGCAGACACGGTCTCGGCAAAAATCGCCGCACCCCCATCCTTCAGATCATCGCGGGCCACGCTCGTAACCACACAATGCTTAAGCTGCATGCCTTCGGCAGCCTCTGCCACTCGTTCCGGCTCCAGCAGGTCCAGCTCGGTCGGCAGGCCTGTATTCACCGCACAGAAGCGGCAAGCGCGCGTACAAATATCCCCCAGAATCATGAAGGTCGCCGTGCGGTTAGCCCAGCATTCATAAATATTCGGGCAGCGTGCTTCCTCGCATACGGTATGTAACGTCTTCGAGCGCATCATACCCTTGATTTCCTGATATTCCTCACCGGTGGTTAACTTGATTTTGATCCAGTCTGGCTTGGGCTGTTTGGCTGTTCGATTAGTCAAAGTGATGAGACCCCGCTTTCGAGCTGAATGTCATGTCAATTTATTTCAC
Organism: Paenibacillus sp. FSL R7-0128; assembly: GCF_038002245.1. NCBI lineage: Bacteria > Bacillati > Bacillota > Bacilli > Caryophanales > Paenibacillaceae > Paenibacillus > Paenibacillus sp. FSL R7-0128. The sequence continues at coordinate 6,358,441 of NZ_JBBOCD010000001.1, forward strand.
AGTCAAAAGTTGCTGCCTCATATTATAGCATGTGAAGTAGTCCTTTGCCTGTTTTTGTGAACCTTGGAGCAGTCATGGATAAAAAAAGTCCTTTTGCTTCAATCTAAAGAAAAGCATCTGGCCCGAGTGCCGCTTCCGCAAACCTATATGCAATTCATGCGCCCAAACGCAGGAGGATGAGATCATGCTGGCTTTAATAAAGAGCCCCTACACCCGGAGAACCTTGATGTGTATGTCTGCCGCCGCCCTGCTCTGGAGCGGTAGTCCTGCCGAAAGTACCCAAGCTGCCCGTTATCATAAAATTCCCGAACTGAGCTCGGGCAGTCCTGCTCCCGCAGACAGCAAAGAGACTGCCGCCGCTGACCGCAAGCAGCTCTTTGAGCAGATGGGTGCGGCAACCGGCATTCCCTGGTACCGCTTCGCTGCCATCGATCAGTATGAACGGTCCATCGCCAGGAAAAGCAAAAAAACAGCCGCCGCAGATAGCACTTCTGCAGCGGCTAAGCCACGGCTTACCGGAATTATGATTCCGGCGCCCGTATGGTCCGGTCCGCTGAATCCGGATCAGGACGACAAGCAGCCGGAGTCGATCCGCTTTTTCGGCGGCTTCGGGCTGGACGGCTCGGGAGACGGCATCGCCGATCCCGAGAGCGATGCCGATGTGCTCTACAGCATGGCCCGCCACCTGCTCAAGTACGGGGATTCCGCTACGGATTTCAATATAGGGATCTGGGAGTATTATCATAACGGGCGGGCCGCCCAGCGCGTCTCCCAGTTCGCCAAGCTATATGAGCATTTCGGACGGCTGGACCTGTCCGGCAGCGCATTTCCGCTGCCGATCGGGACTAATTATGCCTACCGCAGCACCTGGGGCACCGGCCGGAGCTGGGGCGGCGCGCGCATTCACGAAGGTACGGATCTGTTCGCGCCGCATGGCTTGACGGTGCGCAGCACCTGCTTCGGCATTGTCGAGACCAAGGGCTGGAACCGCTACGGCGGATGGCGCATCGGTATCCGCGATATCGAGAACCGCTACCATTATTATGCCCACCTGATGGGGTATGAGAAGTCCCTGCTGCGCGGGGATATTGTCACTCCGGGACAGACCATCGGCTGGGTCGGCAGCTCCGGTTATGGCAGCCCGGGCACACAGGGCAAGTTCCCGCCCCACCTGCATTATGGCATCTACCGTGACCGCGGCATTACGGAGTGGGCCTTCGATCCTTATCCGCTGCTCAAGCAATGGGAGAACAAGGAATTCCGGCTGCTGAGACAAAACAAAAAGAAGAAATAACACCCGCTTGCTGCGTCCCTCAGAGTCCGTTACTCTTTTACCGTGGACAGAGGTTACAGGTTAGTGCAGCATCAGACAGCCAAATGGCTCGATCTCCACAAGAAGCTTGCTTGAGCTGCGGAGGGTGAGTCCGCTTAACAGCTCAGTCAGCACTTTGGTGTCCGAACGGTAGGCGGGCAGCTCCAGATGGTAGCGGTTGGGGGAGTTATTGATAATTAGCCCCATCCGATCCTGCCCGCTGCGCCGGACATAGCCAAGGATCACCCGCGTCTCATCTGTGAACCAGGGGCGGAAGGCCCCACGGCGCAGCACCTCATGCTCTGTTCTCAGCGAGATCAGCCGCTTGTACCAGTCCAGCAGTCCGGTATGCTGAGCCTGCTCCTCCCAGAGCATCGGCTGCCGGCAATGCGGGTCTGTAGCGCCTTCCATTCCAACCTCATCCCCGTAATAGATCATCGGCAGCCCAATATAAGTCATCTGGAAAAAGACAGCCAGCCGCATCCGGCTCATTGCCGTAGCTTCCCGGTCCCAGCCCCGGCCCCCCTCCTTGCAGGCGGTCAGGAAACGCAGCGTATCGTGGCTGCCCAGCAGCTGGAACATCGCCGAATTGGCCTGATCATTGTACAAGGCCTCCTGGTGCAGCAGCTGCTCCATGAACCGCGACGGCCCCGCAGACTGCGCTGCAAAAAACTCCAGCACCGCATCCCGCAGCAGGTAATTCATCCCGCCGTCGAACTGGTCTCCCCGCAGCCAGGGCCCGGAAGCATGCATAATCTCGCCGATCAGCAGAAGGTCCGGGAATTCCGCCTTCAGCTCCCGACGCAGTCTTGTCCAGAAGGCCGGAGTCACCTCGTTGGCCACATCCAGCCTCCAGCCGTCGATCCCCGCTTCCCGCACCCAATACCTGGCTACGTCCATCATGTAATCTGCTACCTCGGGATGATCCATATTGAGCTTAGGCATACTCGCCTCCGCCTTGGCGAAGGTCTCATAGCCGGGAGCCGGCGCCCCGCTGACCGGGAAGGAATGGATATAGAACCAGTCCTTGTAGCGCGAAGCCTCCCCATGCTCCAGCACATCCCGGAAGGCAAAAAAGGTATCGCCGGAATGATTAAAGACCGCATCCAGCAGAACCTTCATTCCCAGCCGGTGGGCAGTCCCGACCAGCATCTTCAGATCCTCAAGCGTCCCGAATCCAGGGTCTACCTTATAGTAATCGGAAGTATTATACTTATGCCCGGAAGGCGATTCAAAGATTGGCGTCATATAAATAGCAGTCACGCCAAGCTCTTGCAAGTATGTAAGCTTGTCTGTAATGCCTTGAAGCGTCCCCTGATGGTAGCTCTCGGGGTAAATCTGATAGACCACCGTGTCTGAACTCCAGGCAGGCAGCGCAATAGCCTGCGGGCGGTGAATATAGGCATATTGAAAGGCACCCGCCTGGTCCCTGTTCTCCGAGCTTCCCCGCTCCCCATACCATATGTATTCACCTGCGGGATTCCCGATGTGGAACAGATACCGGCATTTGCCAGTCTCGGCAGGAATAAGGGCTTCATGAATGTCATACGCTCCGGCACAGCCGATCCGCTCCATCTCTTGCGGAAGCTCATGGCCGGGTGAATCATAACGGTCAGCGTGGACAACCGTGCAGGACAAGGACTGTCCGCTCTGCACGAATAGTCTGAGTTTAAGCAGGCGGGGGCCTGCCGGGAAGGCAAAAGGGTCCTCCGCTGTGTGATATACGAATAACCGGGTAAGCATACTGTATAGTCTCCTTTTATGCCGCATAGAGCAGTCTCAGCAACTGTGTTATTATGACAGGTAGAACAAGGTTCGCCATTAGGGCGTACCATACCGTAAGGACGGGAGGGAAAGCTATGAAAGTTACTATTAAGGATATCGCCCAGGCAGCGGGTGTCGCCAAATCCACTGTATCCAAGGTCATGAACGACTCTCCCAAAATATCCGAGGAAACGAAGGCCCGGGTCCGGGACATCATCAAGCAGATGAACTATACCCCAAGCAGCATCGCCACCGGACTTGCCAGACAGAGCAGCAATACGATAGCTATCCTCATTGATATGTCCAAGGAAAGCGAGTTTCTCAATCAGTTCTTTTATAACATTATCGGCGGGGTGGAGAGCATCATTGGTCCTCTGAAATATGAGCTGACCATTGCCAATATCCAGCATGACCATGCGGAGGGGCATTTCCTGCAGAGGCTGGTGCTGAATAAGCGGGTGGACGGCATTATTGCCAACACCTCGGTGCTGACTCCTGAGCTGTGCGCGGAGCTGAACCGGCTTGAGTTCCCCTATATCTCCATCGGTGAGATCAACGCTCCGGGAATCTGGGTCGATTGCGACAATGAGCTGGGCGGATTCATGCTGACCCGGCATCTGCTGGACCAGGGCTACCGGTCTGTAGCCTTCATCGGCGGCGAGAAGGATGAGCCGCTCTTCCTGCGCCGTGCAGCCGGCTATCAGCGGGCACTCAGCGAGGCGGGAATGGCTGTGCAGAGCGGCTGGATCATCAATGGCCGGGCGGTGGAGGAGGATGGCTATCAGGCAGCCAAGCAGCTCCTGCAAAGTGCGAATCCCCCCGACTCCATCGTCTGCATGAGTAACTTCTCTGCTTACGGCGTGCTGCAGGCGGCCCGGGAATTGAATATCTCCATTCCTTCACAGCTGGGCATTGCCACGTTCGATGAATATCCCTTGTCCCCCTACACCACTCCTCCGCTGACTTCACTCGATATGGATACCTTCCAGCTCGGCGCATCCGCAGGACGATTATTAATGGACAAGCTGGATAACAAAGAAGCTGCTGTGAGCGGACAACTGCTGGAGCCGGAGTTGATTCCCCGGTTATCTTCCAAGCGAAGCGGCGGAGATGCTGCGGAATAACTAACGGAATCACGCAATAACGGAATAGAAGAATAGCGGGAGGACGGTAATCATCCTTTTCAATAGGAAACCGGTTTCCTTAAGCTGAAAATACCACGCCCCCTCCTCAATGTCAACGTATAATCATAAAAGCAGCGACAGACCGAAGAACCCTTTCCAGCCCTGGAAGGGTTCTTCGTCTACCCGGAATCGCCGGCGCGGCGGATAAACCGGAGCACTTCATCCATCATGGCGGGACTCTCCGCGCTATGGCAGACCATATGTCCGCTTTGCTCCATAATCAGCACCTGTCTGCGTTCCGAGGGGATCGTCTGCCGGAGATAGTCCGCACTTTTGAATTTCACCAGATGATCCCGCCTGCCCTGTACAATCAAGGTCGGCACCTTCAGCTGCGGATAAACCTCGAAGCTCTCACGCACCAGCCGCTGGAACTCCCGCGTGGCTCTCATGGGTGTAGAACCCCATTTGCTGAGATAATTCCGGAGCATCTCCGGGCGGACCAGTGTGCGCAGAATCTCGGCCGGGTTGAGCGGATACACCGGGGTTGACAACAAGGTGAGCGACTGAATCCTGGAAGCATACTGAACGGATAGCCGAGATGCAATCAGCGCTCCGGTAGAGAAGCCGATCAGATGCACTTTTTCGACGCTTGAGAATAGCTGCTTCAGCTCCTCCTCGGCGCTTAGCTGCCAGTCCCCCCGGCTTGAATGGAGCAGCTCCCTTCTGCTGCCTCCATGTCCATGCAAGGTAAACATTCTGGCCGCATATCCGTTCGCCTCCAGAAACTGCGCAAGCGGAGAAATCTCGTATTCGCCTCCGGTGAAGCCGTGTATAAACAGACAGCTCTCCATGCTTCCTCCTCCCAATCTTCTAATTCATCCATTTATAGAAAAATAAACCTTAACCACGCTGAAGTCAAGTGGGCACGGTTTTGCATAGCGTGAATATACCCCCCTTACAATTTCAAAGTCTATTCTCTCAAAGCGGCTATAGAGGTACTGAAGCATTGGCCCGCTATCTCTCCCACCAGTTCAGGCTTAGCGCAGATATAATCGTCCCGACTGCCGCGCTTGATGAACTTACGCTGATGCTGATGACATTGTTCGGAGGGACTATAATACTGCCAGTAAAAGCCGGACTGAACACTCCCGGAGCAATCTGATAACTCGCCAGCACGTTGCCCCCGGAAATAGCTGCGGTGGAGGACTGGACCGTCATGCTGCTTGCTGCCGCGCTGGCCAGATTATTATTTACCGGCGTCACCGTGGACGGTGAAGAAATTGTGCCTCCTTTGACAATGGTAAAGCTGCCAGAGATCGAGGTCAGCACCGAGGTGCCGCCGATACTGCCGCTGATCCGGGACAGATACAAGGTCCGGCCGCTGCCCGCAGGATTACTGATGCGGACTGAAATAACAGCCGAGAGAAGCGACAGCACGATCGTTGCCGAGTTCGAGGCATTCGCCGAGAATAATACGGCGGCCTGCGAAGCGCTGATCTCTGGCGGGGCACTGATATCCGGGGCACGGAAGGTGTTCGTCATTTCCACATAGACCGGCTGGTCATTGTCATTGATTACATAGTTGTTGGGCATGGTTCTTCTCCTCCTCTTCCGTTCTAAAATTCCCACCAGCTGATGTTGCCTGTTGCCGCAGTACTCCCTGACGCAATGGTTACCGATATCGTAAGAGAGTTGCCGGGAGGCAGGATCATCCTGCCGTCCATATTAAGGATGACCGGACCTATGGCCAGCAGCATCGACATTAATGTTGCCGGAGAACCTGTAGGCGCAGCCGTTGCGGTCCGGGCAGTGCCGACGCTTGTGACCGAGCTCCCGAAATTATAGTTGACCGGGGTGACTGTTGATCCACTCACCGTTGCATTACGCAGCAAGGTTAAGGTGACCGACGCTGTTCCCGTGCTTGCGATGATGCGGGAGATATACAAGGTACGTCCGCTGCCGCCGGGATTAGCTATCTGCATGACAAGCGGGGTTGAAGTACCCACCGTGGAGGCAAAAGGAATCCCAAACAATAAACCTGACATCGCGGCTCCCGCTTCAGGCAGAGTATCGATCCCGGGTGCAATATAGGTGTTAACCTGCTCGGTATACAGCGGCTGGCTATTCTGATTAAATACAGTCTCATTCGGCATATTCTCACTCCTTCTGTCGGTCTAGCATATTTTCATAGTATGCGAAGCTGTCCGGCAGGTTGTTTGGCGGCTGCGTATTTTTGCAGGGCTAACCCAGTCATTCTCTTAAAAGCTCCATATCCTAATATCACACCATTCGAATGGTCCTGTCCAACTCATGCTTCTCTCTATTAACCCGGCAGCCTATACATGCTTATGGACCCAGACGACGGTTTGGGTCTTTTCATGAGCAGGCTGACGGCAGAAATCGCCCACAGAAAGGATGACTCCATTTGCCAAATTTCAGTTCATTTCAGGCCAATCCGGATAATTTGCGCACACTTATTTTTGGGCGGGACCCCTCGACCCTGATCGACCGGCCGCTAACTACGGATACCAGCGGGAACCTGACCACCGTCATTTTGAACGGCACCATCTCTAGTATACTTGGTGCGACTATCACTGCTGGTACTTTAACATCTGCTGGTACGGTGACCAACCTCTTAGACGGTACGATTACTAGCGTGCTTGGTGCGACTATCACTGCTGGTACTTTAACATCCGCTGGTACGGTGACCAACCTCTTAGACGGTACGATTACTAGCGTGCTTGGTGCGACTATCACTGCCGGTACTCTATCATCTGCTGGTACAGTGACCAACCTCTTAGACGGTACGATTACTAGCGTGCTTGGTGCGACTATCACTGCTGGTACTTTAACATCTGCTGGTACGGTGACCAACCTCTTAGACGGTACGATTACTAGCGTACTTGGTGCGACTATCACTGCTGGTACTTTAACATCCGCTGGTACGGTGACCAACCTCTTAGACGGTACGATTACTAGCGTGCTTGGCGCGACTATCACTGCCGGTACTCTATCATCTGCTGGTACGGTGACCAACCTCTTAGACGGTACGATTACTAGCGTGCTTGGCGCGACTATCACTGCCGGTACTCTATCATCTGCTGGTACGGTGACCAACCTCTTAGACGGTACGATTACTAGCGTGCTTGGCGCGACTATCACTGCCGGTACTCTATCATCTGCTGGTACGGTGACCAACCTCTTAGACGGTACGATTACTAGCGTGCTTGGTGCGACTATCACTGCTGGTACTCTATCATCTGCTGGTACAGTAACGAACATCCTCGCTGGTACCATTACTAGCGTGCTTGGTGCGACTATCACTGCTGGTACTTTAACATCTGCTGGTACGGTGACTAACCTGTTGGACGGTACGATTACTAGCGTGCTTGGTGCGACTATCACTGCTGGTACTTTAACATCCGCTGGTACGGTGACCAACCTGTTGGATGGTACCATTACTAGCGTGCTTGGTGCGACTATCACTGCTGGTACTCTGAGCAGCGTAACGTCTATTTCCCAGCGCAGCTTCATTGAGCTGCCTACAACGGCAATTGCAACCTCGGATACCTATACGCCGCTGCCGGCCAACAATACCAGTGTCCTTGGCACCTATTCCTACTTCATTGTGAATACCGGAGCCAATCCGGTGAATACACGGGTCGAGATCAGTGCAGACGGAACCAACTATTTCGTCGATACGACCGGAGACAATCCGCTGCCAGCAGGTTCTGTAGACGTTATTGTGCCTGCCCGGTTCCTGAAATACACCCGCCTCTCCTATCAATCCGCCACGCCGGGTGCGGCTTCTACGCTTAATGTTATTTTTGATGCACAAGGAACGTAAGCATAATTTCCGTCATACGATGCAGGAGCCAAGAGTGCATGGATACCCATGTACTCTTGGCTGTGCGTTATTCCGCATCTACATAAGACGGCAGCAACGCATGTACATTCTTATTTTTGCAGAATACCCGGAGGAATTAAGGCCCGCGAAGGAGGAACGATCTTGAATCAATCTGCCAAACCTACACTAGGAGTACAGCTCATAGTCAACAATGAAGCCGAGCTGCTCCCACGTTGCCTAGCTAGTCTGCAGGGCGCCGATGAAATCATCGTGGTCGATACCGGCTCCACGGACCAGTCCGTGGAAATCGCCCGGAGATACGGGGCAACGGTCATTGAAGCCCAGTGGAACCACCATTTCTCAGACGCACGCAATACCGGTCTCTCCCATGCGGCCAGCAGTTGGATACTGGTCCTGGATGCAGATGAAATCCTTCAGACTTCCATAGATTCAATCAAGGAGATTCTCGGAGGCAGCACAGCCGAAGCGTACACGGTGCGCATAGAGAACCTGCTGGGAAGCAGGCCCGAGGATCGTCTGTATCACCATCCTGTGCGGCTGTTCCGGGGTGGGCAGGGCTATCTTTTCAGCGGGAGAATTCACGAAAGTGTAGAGTCCTCTATTCTCACAAAACATGGGTCCGCCTCCATCGAGGCCAGTCCAATAGAGATTCTTCACTTCGGCTACCTGCCCCCGGTCATGCGCGCCAAGCATAAAATCAGCCGCAACGAGCACCTGCTGCGGCTTGCGCTTGCGGAAGAGCCTGACGATGTGTTCAGCCGTTATAATCTGGCAGTCACCTGCTGTCAGGACGGACGGCTGGAGGAAGCCGGAGAACTGCTGCGCCAGAGTCTTACCCTCGCTCCGCTTCAGGCTTCTTACCGTCCCTCGATCATTCGCGATCTGTGCAAAATTGATCTGGCCGCCGGTAATGTGAAAGCGGTCGACAGCCTGCTGACCCGCGAGCTGACACGTTATGGAGATTATCCCGACCTGCATTACATGCAGGGCCAGTCGTGGGAGAACCAAGGATTCTATGAGCGCGCCGTCCAGTCTTACCAGCACGCCATAGATACCTCGTCTGCCCCGACTCCGCGCAGAGCATACGTCACTGAACAGGGCATGGACAGCTTCCGCCCGCTGCACCGGATGGGGGCCATTTTCCAGCAGCTCGGGAAGCAAAAGGAGGCCGCGCAGTTGTATCATCGTGCGCTTCAGCAGCACTCCCTGTATCTCCCCGCTTTGGAGGGGATCGCTGCTGCTTTTCAGGAGCTGGAGGTGCCGGAGGGAGAGATCGCCGCACTCTTGATACAGCTGACCGGCACAGCACAGCGTGCTGCCAGAACCGCAATTATCGGTACTTTATATCGGCTGGGCGCTTATAAGGCAATTGCAGAGCTGCCGCCTGCGGTCTGCCCGCTGGAGGAGGACACCTTGCTGTTCCTGCTGTCTTCCTGGATCATTACCGGAAAATATCATTCGTTCAGGAAGACAGCCGACAAGCTGCGGGCCGGCACTCTACAGCTCTCAGCCGGAGGATTGAACACAGAAACGGTGCGGCAGCTATGGCTCCTTGAAGCCATGGTGACATGGGAACTGGGCGAGAAGCTGCAAGAGGAGCTCTGGCTGCAATCACCTGCGGAAGTGCGTTCCGAATTGCTGGAGATCGATGCAAGGTTGTCGTCCGATGCTGCCGTGCAGCAAGCGGAGTTCGCCGCCTTCGGGGAATCCCCTCTGCTTGCCGAGGTCATCCGGCTTGCTGTGAAGCACCAGTTCATCGCCCTGGGCAAGCGGCTCGTTGAACGCTTCCCAGCGCATACAAGCACTCTGGCAGAGGCGCTCTATGAGGAAGGCTGGCGTGCAGAAGCGGGGGAACTGTTCATTGGCCTTGCAGGCAGCAAGGAAGCTTCAGGGGCAACCCTACGGTATCTCGGAGAACTGCTCATCGATAAAGGACATTATGCGGAAGCTGCCAGCTGGTACCGGCTTGCCTTGGGGGAATCCCCTGCAGACGATGCAGTTAGCACCGGACTAGCGCTCTGTTATCTTCATCTGGCGGAGCAGCGTCTCGCAGAAGCTGTAGAACGACTACAGGGGAAGGGGCAACCGCCTCATGGCCCGCTTCAGGAGGACAGTGCAGCGGTGGTTCAATCCATCGCGGTGCTGCGCCGCACCCCTTGGCATACGAAGTGGAATTACACCCAACGGCAGAGAGGAGCAGGTCTGAGCTAATGACCACGAAACCACACCAACCGCTGATTTCCTTATGCATGATTGTCAAAAATGAAGCCGACAACCTGGCCCGCTGTCTGCGGAGTGCGCGCGGGGCTGCGGATGAAATCATCATTGTGGACACCGGCTCCACCGACGCCACCCGATCCATTGCCCGCAGCTTCGGTGCCCGGATCATCGATTACCCGTGGAACGGGGATTTTGCCGCCGCACGCAATGCCGGGCTGGCCCTGGTTCAGGGTACCTGGATTCTGGTGCTGGATGCAGACGAGGAACTGGATCCGGGGAGCCGGGATGAGCTGCTGGTGTGCGCGAAGCATACGGAGTATGAGGCTTTTTTTGTGCGGATTCATAATCATCAGGGGATGGAGCGCGCTTCGCAGACCCTTACGGTTAACCCGATCCTCCGTATGTTCAAGAACAGCCCGAATTATCGCTTCAGCGGCATTATTCATGAGCAGATTGCGGCTTCCATTGTGCAGGAGACCCCGGCGGCCGCGATGCATATGAGCACCGTGATTGTTCATCACTACGGCTATGCCGACGGAGTTGTGGAGCGAAAAGATAAAATCAGCCGTAATCTCGGATTGCTGAAGCAGCAGTTGGAGGAGAGTCCCGGAGATGCTTTTCAGCATTTCAATCTGGCGGTTGAATATATGCGGCTTGGCGATTACGGGCAGGCGCTGGAGCATATCGGCACCTCGCTGAACCTGGCCGAGCCGGGCACCAGCTATATTCATCTGCTCTATAAATACAAAGTCCGCTGCCTGGCGGTAACCGGTGATTACCCGGCTGCGCTGGAAGCCTGCGGGCAGGGAAGCTCGCTCTTCCCGGACTATCCCGATCTTCACCATCTCAAAGGTGCGCTGCTGCTGCAGGTATCAGCCTTAGCCGAAGCCAAGGCTGCGCTATGCAGGGCACTGCAGATCGGAGCCTCCCCTCCCCTCTATCATACAGAATCCGGGTTAGGCACCTATCTCACCCACACGCTGCTGGGGCAGGTCTGCCAGCAGATCGGCGAAGACCATGAAGCGGCAGCCTGCTTCACCAGGGCAGCCCAGCTCCAGCCGGAGCCCTGGCTGCTGATTCCCCGGCTCACGCGCCTGTTCAAATGCACGGGCCGCGAGCCCGAGCTTCACGGCTGGCTGGCCGGGCAGCTGCCCGGCATCCTGACGGAGCAGCGCCAGGAGCTACTGCGCCTGCTGGTAAGGGATGGCTGTTACACAGCGGCGGCTGATATGCTTGAGGGCGGTGTGGGGTCTGGTGTGGCGGCGGGAGCGGTGGATGCTACGGCGCAGAGTGCGGGTGAGATCGATGCTGGGGTAGGTGCTGGAGCGGTAGATGATGCAGCGCTTGAGGTGCCGCCTAGCGCTGATTTGTTGAAGCTGTTGCAACGGGCGGAAGCAGCTTCCGCAGCTGAGCTGAGCTACGATGATATCACCGGGCTGCTAAATCATCCTGCAGTTAACCCGGCGGACGGGAACACCTCACTCCCCTTATCTGCTATTGCTGCGGCTGTGCAGCCCTTGATTCTTTTGGCTGACAAGGTTCTGGCTGCGCTCGCAACCTCGGCAATCTATTCACCAGCGGCTGCGGCAGTCCGTCTTACACTTCCGCTTCCCAGATCAACCGATTAGTATGTCATCAGATGATCGGAGTTGCGATAAGCCTTAATTGTATTTGGTACAACTAAAACGCCTGATTGCTCGCCAATTTCCGGTTTAGTTGTACTTCGTACATTTAAACATCCGTTGATTCTTCCCTCTCCCCTTTTTGGGCAGATTTAGTTGTACAGACTACAGTTATACAATGAAAGTGTGCCTTTTCGCTCGTTTTAGGTGTACGTTCTGCAACTATCCCTGCATAGTCCGTTTTTATTCAGCAGAGTGTCAGTTGCCTGGGCGTTGCGGACTGAGGAGCGTTTATTTTGCAGAAAACGCATGACTGGGAAGAGTTACGGACTCCACGGCGCTTAAAGGCGGATATGCTGCCTTAAATCATCGGTTAGAGTGATAATAGGTTCCTCTGAGTCCGCAACTCCGTAAAAAGTGCTGTTTTTTTGAAAATAACGGCTCTCCAGTCCGTCAGGGTATACCCGCTTGCTTTGCACTCCCGCTTTTTCAATCAGATACTGTTAGAAAGGAGCGTATAGACCATGGATACTCCCGGGATCTCGCTCTGCATGATCGTAAGGAATGAGGCGCAACATCTGGAGCAATGCCTCCTGTCTGTTCAGGGTATGGTCTCGGAGATTATTATCGCGGATACCGGATCAGAGGATAACAGTATGGCTATCGCCGGCAGGTTCGGTGCCCGGGTAATCAGGCTGCCCTGGGAACACGATTTCTCCAAAGCCCGTAATCATACCCTACAGCTGGCCTCCTATGGGTGGATTCTGGTGCTGGATGCAGATGAAGCCCTTGCTGACTGGAAGCCAGAGGAGTTAAAGCTTCTGCTGGAATCGGAGCATGCGGACGGGTATTTCCTGCCTTTTATTCATTATGTAGGTGATGCCTCCGGGCGCGAATACGTGACAGACAATGTGTGCAGACTCTTCCGAAACGATGTACGTATCTGTTTTCGCGGCAGCATTCATGAAGAGGTAGCCTCCAGCATCTGGAGCCTCCCCGGAGGACATATTGCTTATGCCCGTCTGCCTGTCCACCATTACGGCTATCTGGATGATGAGCTTCAGCGCAAAAATAAAGCCAGCCGCAATCTGGAGCTGATCCATGCTGCGCTAGAGCTTGAGCCCGGCAGTGTTCCCCTGCGGTACGCACTGGGGACGGAATATTACCAGCAGGGCAAGTACCCGGCTGCGGCGAACCTGCTACTGCCGCTGCTGGAAGAAGCTCCGCCCGACTCCGGCTATACCGCCGACCTGTATCTCAAAACAGCCTTTGCCCTCCAAGCGGGCGGGCGGCCTGCGGACGCGGAGTCTGTCTATCAGGCCGGGATTGGGCTGTACGCAGATTTCACTGATCTGCTGGAGAGCTATGCGGGTCTGCTGCTGGAGCAAGGGCAGGTATGGCGGGCATACCCTCTGCTCCAGCAGGCGCTGGACAGCGGGGATACCGCACATAAATACCCTTCCTCCTCCGGCAGCGGAACCTACCGCACCCGCCTTTCCGCCGGGCGGGTCTGCGAGCGGCTGTTCCTCTACTCGGAAGCAATGGAGCATTACAGACAGGCGATCGGCTACGCGCCTGATGACGTAACCGCCTGGGAGCAGCTGGCCACGCTGTGCCTGCTGTCCGGGCAAGCGGAGCAGCTGACAGTGTTCACGCGTCAGCTGCTCCCTGCCCTGCCCCGGCGAGTGCTGATCCGGCTGGTGCCGGCCGCACTCAATGCCCGCGCCGCCCCGTGGCTGGCGGCGCTTCTCGCAGCACCGCATCTGCCGGAGGATATCCGGCAGGTGCTTCAGGTGCTGCTGGGGACGCTGTTCCGCGACCCGGAACAGCCCGGGGCCGCATCCGCTGAGCTTGCGCGGATGCAGAGAGGCGCGCCGGATAACCCGTGGGTATCCGGCTATCTGTGGGCCTTGTCCTGCCGCAACAGCGGGATCGCCGCGGCAGGACAAGGCCTGGGGCGGCTGGCGGAGCTGCCGCCCGGGCTTGCAGCCATGCACCGCCGGCTGGCGGGGCAGCAGCCCGGCCCGGCGGAGCATCGGGCAGGCTCTAACAGCATGCAGGAGCGCCAAGTCGCCTCCCCCCATGCTGAAACCAGCCATTCCAGGCTGCCACAATGCCAAGCCGAAGAACAAGAAGACCCTTCTGTTCCGGCAGAATGTTCCTTCCCGGCCCCCGATATCGGCAGCTTAGCCGATTCGGAATACCGCGCAGACACACCGCTTAGCTCTACAGATTTTTCTTACACAGCACAACTGCTGCTTCAAGCAGGCGCTTGGGACACACTGCTCCTGCTTCTGCTTGACAGGCCGCTTGGCGCTGCACACTTTCTCTGGAGCAGACTTCCCCTGCCACTGCTGCAAGGAATGCTGCATGCACCTGCTTCATTTAGATTACAGTGGTGTGCGGAATATACCGGGCAATCTCAGCACCATAGATTGCCCGGGGATGCTGCCGAATGGCTGCTCTATGCAGCCATAGCTCAATCCTGCGGGCAAGCTCCACAGCTTACGTCAGACGATGAACAGACGCTACTGCAATCCGGCAGCGCTGCCGCAATCACTGGCCTCAGTTATTACATGCTGCTGCTTGCAGCGGAGGTTCACCCGGAGGGGAGCATCGCCGCTACTGGAAGCATTCCGTGGCTGCTGCTTGTGAAGTCGGTGCTTCAGGGTGGGGATGACGGGAGGTAACAATGTCTGAAGCTCCGCTTGGTTTCAAAGCTTTACTCATTAATACTCCCTTGCAACTGCGTTTCAAACATATGCGCCAAGACATCAATGAACTCAATCATGACGGGAACTGAATTGTCTTTGCCGCCCAATGTTTGGAATGTAATTTTTGACTTTTGCAAATCAACCTTATAAGAAATAATTTCATTATCATGAATATTTTGCATTCGTCCCCAACCTCCCAGTGAAAATCCTGCTCAAAATACAACATTACCCTGCTCATCCCGGCTACATTTCAAAGTTACTGCATAAAAAGCAGGATTTTTCATCCTCCAAACGCTCAGCGGGGGGCAATTCTTGCATTTTATACAACAACTCTATCATATCCCCGGATATCCCGGTTTCCGAGTTGCAATTTGTACAACATTATGGGAATACAGGGGTAATAACATTAATTGAATGACGCATTCCTCTCCGGCACCACTACAAAAAAGGCCCCGTCATAAGCCAAGGCCTCATTCCTCCTGTATTCACCTACGATAAGCCGACAAGCTTACCACCGGTCGGTCATCCTTACCGGCTTGATAACGCCTGCACCGAGTTCCAGTCTGTCGATGCATAACATGCGGTTGCCCGGCTCCCGGTCTCCGATGAGTCTGCGGTGATAGACGATCAGCCATTCATCGCGGTCCGGCAGATGCAAATATCCGTGATGGCCGGGGCCTTCCGCCACCGGCTCCTGCCTCTCCAGTATGGTCCCCAGGTTCGGGAATGGACCAAGCGGGTTGTCGCTTACGCCATAAGCGACCCGGTAGGTCCCGTTGGTCCATCCGCCCATTGACCACATCAGATAATACAGGCCGTCCTTCTTGATCATACACGGCCCCTCCACATAACCCGGCGGGGTGACGGAAAGGATGACCTCTCCGTCCGGGAACGGAACAAACCCCGTCATCTCCTCATTCATCCGGGCCACGTTGCAATGCCCCCAGCCCCCGTAATACAGATAGATTGCACCGTCATCATCCTTGAACAGATGAGCGTCGATCGGCTGCGCGCCGTGAACGAACCCGCCGATCAGCGGCCGGTGGAGATACCCTCTGTAGGGGCCTTCGGGAGCATCCGCAACAGCAATCTCCAGCCCGCCGGCTTCGCCGTCCTTCTGGATATCGTTCGAGGCAAAGACCAGATAATGCCGGCCGTGATGCTCAATCTGGGTCGGAGCCCATACCGCTCTCCAGATCCAGGGGAAATCATCCATTTCGATGATCCCCTCGTGGGTCGTCCAGTGAACCAGATCCCCGGAACTGAAGGCATCCAGATTCATCTGCCGGGTATATTCCGTGAAGGATCTGGTGGCATACACATAATGCCTGCCCCCATATGTTCTGGCCTCCGGGTCAGCATACCAGCCCGGGATAACCGGGTTCGTAATTCCGCGCAAGCGAATCTCCTCCTTTGCTCTGCACTAGCGAATTCAATAGCCGTACAGGCCACTTCCTTCCCGTTCCCGCACCCAGACCTGCATGAAACCAGGCTCCCTGTTGTCCCAAGCATAATAGGGGATGAACCTGAGCGGCCTGCCGTCTGCATCCCGGCTCTGCAGCACCGTCACCCCGCCCAGCAGCTCCGGCAGATGCTTCACCCGGAACCTCGCTCCGGCCGGCAGGGAGAAGGCATCATAGGAACTGCCGGGATGGTCCGTCTGCTCCAGACAATATACAACGGGTCCCCGCTGCACGGCAACCCTCCCTCTGTCCGCCTCCACCTCCGGTCTGGCCCGCACCTTATTCACGGGCAGCTCCAGCTCAAGCACCACCGTATCCCCCGGCGACCAGTTCCGCTCGAGCACCATATACCCCTGATGCGTCAAGGCTTCCGCCTCCCCGATGCTGATGCCTCCTGCCTCCACCCGGTACCCGCTGCACCACTCCGGCACCCGCAGCCGGATACTGAATTCGGCGCTTGCAGCAGGGTTCACCTCAAGCTCTATCCGGCCATCCCAGGGATAACGGGTGCTTAGCTTCAGCCTGACGCCCAGCCCGCTGGCAAGCCTAAGCTCCGCTTCGCTGTTCATATATTGATTCACCGCCAGGCCATCCTCTGTAACAGCATAGGAGTACTGGCCCAGGGATGGCAGAAAGCGGGCCAGATTGGTCGGACAGCAAGAGGTTTCAAACCATGGGACACGATGATGCCCGCCCTGGGAAGCCAGCGGATTCTCATAGAAATATTGATCCCCGGACAGGGAGATTCCCGACAAAGCGCCATTATACAGCTCACGTTCTACCACATCGGCATATTTACCGTCCCCGAACGTCAGATTCATCCGGTGATTCCAGAACACCATGGCAATGGCGGCGCAGGTCTCGCAATAGGCTGTCTCATTAGGCAGGTCATAATCGGAGGTGAAGCCTTCATTGTGCCTGGACGGCCCGATGCCGCCCGTTACATACATGTTGCGCTCAACCGTATGTGTCCAGACCCTGTGCAGAGCCTCCGTATAAGCGGAATCTCCTGAAGCATGGACAATATCCGCCATGGCCGTATACAGATACATGGCACGGACGGCATGGCCGGTGACCTGCTTAATCTCGCGGACGGGGACATCGTCCTGGCAATAGGCCGGTCCCCACTCCGGATTATCCCAGATCGCGCCAACACCATAGCCATGGCCTCGCTCCTCCAGCAGCCAGAGTGCCAACTTCCAGTAGCGCTCACTCTGCGTCACGCGGTACAGCTTCACCAGTGCCAGCTCGATCTCCTCATGCCCCTCCACCCAGTGCCGCTTGCCGGGGCCGAAGACCTCGTCAACATGATCGGCCAGACGGCAGGCCACCTCCAGCAACTCGCGCTTGCCGGTGGCTGCATAATAGGCAACCGCCGCTTCGATCAGATGGCCGCCGTTGTACATCTCGTGCTTCTCCATGTCTGTCCACTTGCCCTGGGGATTCTCCAGGGTAAAGTACGCACACAGATAGCCGTCTTCTTCCTGCGCAGCCGAGATCAGCCCGATGATCCGGTCAGCCTCAGCCTCCAGCGCCGCATCCCGCTCTGACATCAGCGCATAGGCAATGCCTTCAAGCACCTTGTAGACATCTGAGTCGTTATAATATTTGCCTTCGTAATGCCCTTCCAGCAGTCCTGCTGCCTTGGCGAAGTTATTGATGCGGCCGGTCTCCTCACATTTGGACAGGCAATCCGGCAGCGTGGTCTGCCTCAGCACCTTCAGGCGCGGCTTCCAGAACTCGTCATTGATAGTTACACAGGTGAAGGACACATCTTGCCAGGCATGAATCTTCGCTTGTTGCTCTGCCATTTCCGTTCCCCGCCTCCTTTATCCTTTTAATCCCGTTAAGGTTATGCCCTCCAGGAAGTAACGCTGTCCGGCCAGAAACACAATGACACAAGGCAGAACGACAGTGGCCGAGGCCGCCATCAGCAGATCCCACTGCGCGGTATAGGTGCCCTGGAACATTTGCAGGCCCAGCGCGAGGGTGAACCATTTGTCGCTTTTCAGATAGATCAACGGTCCCATGAAGTCATTCCAGGAGGCCAGGAAGCTGAACAAGGCCACTACGATAATCGCGGAACGGCTTAGGGGAAAGATGATCCGGGTATAGATCTGCCAGTAATTCGCCCCGTCCACATAGGCAGCTTCATCGAAATCGCGCGGAATGCTCAGATAGAATTGCCGGAGAAGGAAGATGTTGAAGATTCCCCCGCCGAAATAAGCGGGCACAATCAGCGGATACAACGTATCGTAGAACCCCATCATTTGCCAGCCCAGAAAGCTTGGGATCATCGTCACCGCCGCCGGCAGCATCATGCTGGTCATCAGGACCGCGAACACCGCATCCCTGCCCTTCCAAGGAATCCGTGAGAATCCGAAGGCTCCGATGCTGCTCGTAATTACGGTTCCCACCAGCACGGTGACCACGATGATGAGCGTATTCTTGAAGAAAACATCGAACGGCAGCACCGTAAGCGCCTTATGGAAATTGCCCCATTGAAACGGCTTCGGTATCCATTCGGGGGGCATGGTGAATATTTGCGATAAATTCATCAGCGAGCTGCGGATCAGCCAGACAAACGGAATGATGAACATACAGGAGATTAGGATCAGCGCCCCGTAACCTGCGGTAAGTGAAAGCTTCGATGGCCTCAAGCCCGGTCCCCCCCTTCGTAATACACCCATGACTTCGAGGTTCTGAAGACGATGAAGGTGAAGAACAGAATAATGACGAACAAGATCCAGGCCAGCGCGGACGCATACCCCATCTCGGCATCCCGGAAGCCTGTTCTCCACAAATAAAATACATAGAACAAACTCCGGTTATTCGGTCCGCCCTGCGTCAGAATGTAGGCTTCGTTGAAGACCTGGAAGGAACCGATAATCGTCATGATTGTATTGAAAAAGATTGTCGGGGTGACCATCGGAACCGTCACATGGCTCAGCTTACGGAACCAGCCCCCTCCATCCACCTCAATGGCCTCATAATACTGCCGGGGGATGCCGGATAGTCCGGCGAGGAAAATAATCACCGTGCTGCCGATCCCCCAGAGCGTGGTAAGTACGACTGAGGGGATCACGCTGCCTTCCCCGTACAGCCAGTTGCTGGTCGGCAGATGCAAGCGGCTCAGCAGCGAATTGATGAGGCCCAGGTCAGGGTTAAGCAGCCACATCCAGATCATGGCCGAGGCCACCGCCGGAACAATACTCGGCAGGTAGATGATCGTACGGAAGATAGCCCTTCCCTTCACATTGAGATTCAATAGCAGCGCGATCCCGAAGGAGAGGAGAATCACCGCAGGCACACGCAGTATGACGAAATAGAAGGTGATCCCCAGCGATTTATAGAACAGCTCATCTTCACCTGAGAACAGCCGCAGGTAATTATCCAGACCGGTGAAAGCGGTCTGCTCTTTGAACACATTATAGTTAGTCAGGCTGAGCACCAGGCTGGCGATCATGGGACCCAGCGTAAAAATGGCAAACCCAAGGATGGCGGGGGCGGTGAACAGCAGCCCGTAGAACATTCCTTTTCGCATACTGGCCTCCAGTCTTGTTGATTATTCCTTGATATCGCGCCGTCCCTTAATCTGGGCCTGGACCTTTGCCGCGATGGAGTCCATCGCTTCCTGGGCAGTCTGCTGGCCGAGCCACACCTTATCCAGCGCAGGATTGACCAAGTCCATAATATTGTTGAAATTCTTCACATAGCCGGTCGGGGTCTGATGCCCTTTGGTCAGAATCACATCGACAATGGCTTCCTTATAGCCGGACGGTCTGGCGTCCAGATTCTCCGTCCATTTGGCCAGTAGCGCAGGATCGGTGTACCAGTCCTTGGGAGATGGCATCCAGGTTCCGGCTGTAAGCATGTCAATGGAGGCTTCGGGATCGAGCAGCGCCTTCAGCAGCTCCCAGGTCTCCTGGGGATGCTTGGTGGATTTGAAAATGGAGAACATGCCGCAGACCACGGTGGTGACCGGCTCCTTCATTACAGGCATGACCCCGACATTGAAGTTGAAGTTCGACTGGGCGAGGCCTGCGCTTGCCCATTGCCCGTCTACAGTCATCGCCACCTTCTTGGTCTGGAGCGCTACATTCGTTGCCGGAATATTCTTGGACTGCACGGGTGAAGGGGAGACATGATGCACATTCATCAGATCGGATATTTTCTGAAGGGCTTCCACCGCCTCCGGCTGGTTCAGCCCGAAGGTTTTGCCGTCCGCTGAGATGAAATCCCCGCCGTTGGAATAGATGAAGTTGCTGTACACCCCCCACCAGGTGGAGATATTTGCTCCATATTGCTTGATTCTGGTCGGATCGAAGCCTTCCTGGTCCGCTGTTTTGCCGTTCATGTCCACCGTCAGCTTCTTGGCCACCTCAACGAATTCATCCCAGGTCCAGGCATCCGCCACATTCGACGGAGGAGGTTCAATGCCGGCGTCCTTGAAGATATCCTCATTGTAGAACAAGGCGAAGGATTCGGGGCCGGGGCCGATTCCGATAACATTGCCCGGCTCCAGGGAATAGGTAATATTGGGAACCAGTGTATCCGGACTGATATCGGCATCCGTATCCAGGAATTCCTGAAGATTATAGAATTTGCCCTGCTCCGCCATCGGAAAAGCAATGGTGCCCGATTCCATCATGGCAATGTCCGGAACATCATTCCCGGCGACCATAGTCGTCAGCTTGGTATCATAATCGGCGGCAATATGCTGAAGCTCGACCTTAACGCTCGGATGCTTGGCCTCGAAATTCTGAATCGCTTTTTTATAAGGAGCCACTTCCTCCGGTGAGCCCCAGACCGTCATCCGCAGCTTAATATTCTCCTTCGATCCGGAATTCCCGGAAGATGCGGAAGTGTCAGGGCTTGCAGTATTAGACTTCGAGCACGCAGACAGCACGGCGGCAAGCATCAGAACCAGAGCCAATGTGATGAAGACTGATTTCCTGGGTTGCGACATATTCGGAAGCCCCTCTCGATTTCTAAGTTCAACGGGTTCATAGCTGCAGTCTATGATGTCTTTATTATAAAATATAAGATAGCGCTTACATAACCCTAATCTCTTTGGATTGGTGGACCGGGATTGGCTTATAGCGGCAAAGTAATCACTACCTTCGTGCCTGCTCCCGGAGTCGAGAAGATGGATATCCCGTACTCGCCGCCGTAGGTCATCTGAATGCGGTCAATAGTATTCTTAATACCCACAGAGGAAGACTTCTGATACAGAATTCTGTGTACCGTCTCCGCACTCATGCCCCGGCCGTTGTCGGCCACCTCGTAATGCCG
Source organism: Paenibacillus sp. FSL R7-0128 (assembly GCF_038002245.1). Taxonomy (NCBI): domain Bacteria; kingdom Bacillati; phylum Bacillota; class Bacilli; order Caryophanales; family Paenibacillaceae; genus Paenibacillus; species Paenibacillus sp. FSL R7-0128. The sequence goes on from NZ_JBBOCD010000001.1 coordinate 6,379,823, forward strand.
GGTTCTGCCGTTAATCCAGCCGCGGATTCCAATGAGTCCTCCAGAGCCGGTCTGATCGAAGCCGTGAAGAATCGCATTCTCCACAAAGGGCTGGAACAGCAGTCTCGGCACATCGTACGCCAAGAGCTGCGGGTCCATATCATACTCCACGGTGAACTTGTCCTCGAAGCGGATCGACATAATATAGAAGTAATTACTCATCCAGCTCATCTCTTCGGACAACGGTACGGCGTCCCATGTCTTCCGGGAGGTATAATGCAGCATGTTGGATAGACAGACAAGCATCCTGCTAAGCTCCTGCTGATCATTCTCAATTGCCGTCCAGTTCATCACATTCAGCGTATTATACAGGAAGTGCGGATGCATCTGCATATTCAGCGCCTGTATCTCAGCCTCTTTCTCCTTCAGCTTGATCTCGTAATTCTCCGTCACCAGCAGCTGAATCCGGTCATTCATCCGGTTGAAGCGCTGCGTCAGCACGCCGAACTCGTCATGGCTCACCACATCCACGCGGGTCTGGAAATCTCCCTCGCCCACCGATCTCATTGCGCTGAGCAGCCGCTTGATGGGCTTAGTGATTTTACCTGCAATGAAATAAGCGAAGATCAGAGCCACAATCCCCATCACAACAGCCAGTACAGTAATAGATGTCCGGATCACCGGCACCAGGCTGCTCACCAGCCCTGCCTCCGGTATCCACACCACAGACATCCAGCCGGTCACCTCCGAACGGTCGAAGCAGACGATCACCGCTTCGCCGTCCAGCTTCATTCTCCGTGCCCCGCTGTTCTCCCGCTGCAGCTTGTCCAGTCCTGCCTCCTTATAGATCTGTGCAACCTGACCCGGCTCACTGCTGGCGACTACCCTGTCCTGCGGATCAAGCACCATGTAGCGCGAGTTCCCCGGAAGGCTGTCTGCATACAAGGATTTAAGCACCTCGGATTTGAAGCTTATGGCAAGTACGGGGCGTTCCACTCCGGCATCCATTTTAGCAAGCTTCGTATTGCTCAGATAGGTGAAGTCCAGCAGACGTGTAGCCGAGAAGAGATAACGGAACTCCAGATTTCCGCCTTGCAGATAGGGCTGGTTGAACATGGACGCGAACTCATAAGTCGGTATCCACACCAGCTTCCCTCCCGCCTGCCGGGCCATACGGTATATATCCGATTGCGTCGGTTCTCCTTGAGGCAGGGGTTGTCCGAAGGTGAAGTAGGAGGTCCATAGCTGGTAGGCAAAGATATCCTGGTTCTGGGAAAAGGTTTTGCCGAGCACAGCCGTCACCTGCCGGTCGGCTGCGAACAGCTCCGCTTCATTCGCGGGGTCCAGCTGGTTGAAGATGCGGAACAGATCCTTATCGAGGAACAAGGACATGCTGTTCTGGTCCACGATCCGCAGCTTGGTGTCCATGACTTCATTATTCTTCCTGACAATCTCATATACATTCTTCTGCGCCTGCTCTGTGATAATCTTCAGGCTGGTCCGGTAGAATAAAGCCCCCAGAACGAGCAGGGGAATGGCGATCAACAGAATATAGCTGGCCAGCAGCCGGTAACGGAAGGTGATCTTCATGCCTCACGTTTCCTTTGCGACAGCGCATGCTTATAGGCTTTGGGCGACATGCCGTAATACTTCTTGAATACGCGGCAAAAATATTTCGTATCCTGAAATCCGCATTCCAGGGATATCTCATATATTCGGAGCGGCTCCCCGGCAAGCAGTACCTTGGCCCGCTTCATCCGGGCCGCCGTCACATGCTCCGAGAACGTTTTTCCCGTCCTGTTCTTGATCAGTGTACTGAAATAGGAAGGGTTAAAATGGAAATGCTCAGCTGCCCGCTCCAGTGTAAGCTCCTCCTTCATATGCTGCTGTATCCAGCTTAGGCATTCAGCGATCATGCTCTCCCCCTGATCCTGCCGGGATACGGTTAAGGCCAAATGCGCTTCCCGGAGTGCCTGCCCCAAATGGGCCACCAGCTCCGGGTACGAGCGGCATGAGCGGATAAGCATCGTAGCCGTACCGGTCAGCATCTGCTGCGCTCTCTTATCCAGAATGTCCTGATGCTCACTCCGGATCTGCAGCAGCATTAGCGATGCCTGCTCCTTTAGCAGCATAGGGCTGGCATGTCCACCGTCTGCAAGCTGGCAGAGGGCTTCCACACAAGCTTCCAGAACAAGCGCAGCATCATCCATTTTCAACGCCTCATAGACCTTGCTCCAGTCAGGAACGGCCTCGCGGGAAGAAAACCTGATCTCATCTGAAAACAGCAGCCCCTGCCGGAAATCATAGAAGTTGTAACTGTTGGCCGTTCTGGCTGCCAGATAGGACCGCGGCGCTTCCTCCCGGAGGGAACGGCATTCCGGGCCAATCCCGTGGGTGAGCTGTCCGGTATGCGCCCAATCCGCCGCCAAGGAACGGGCAATGGACCGGGCTTCTTCCCGCTTGTCCCCGGTAAGGGCTTCCAGGGAAATCAAGGTAACGGCGGCAAGAGAGCCGTCCTCCGTCATCCCGCTCAAGGGAATGGTGATGGCTTCCCCCCACCTGCCCCAGGCCTGCTCCAGAGCACGGATGAACACGCCGCTGTCCTGCCTCTCCCCGCTATCCTGGCAGGAGTTCAGCTCCGAATACACAGCGACACCGCTCTCCCGCAGCCAATCATAACCGTCCAGCTCCGCCAGCTCGGCCAAGGACGCACTGCCGTTCAGCCAGGACAGCATGAGCCGGTTCAGGTAGGCGGAAGAAGCGAGCTTAAGCCGGTGCTGCATTTCTTCCTCTTCACGGCGCTGCCTCTGTTCCGCTGTCAGCAGAAGGTCGATCCGGCTTAGGACATCCGCTACCTGGTCAATCTCCACCGGCTTCAGCAGGTAATCGTAAGCCCCATAATGAACTGCCTTCTGCGCATACTCGAACAGATTGTAAGCGGATACCATTACGACCTTGGTCCGGATACCTTCAAGCTTAAGCCGTTCCAGAAATTCAAGCCCATCCATTCCGGGCATACGGATATCAGTCAATATAGCTTCCGGGCGGTGGGCTTTCACCATTTCCATAGCGGACAAGCCATCCTGCACCGCCACCACCTGATCCTCCGGCCGAAGGCGTCCGATCAGATTGACCATCCCTCTAAGATGTCTGGGCTCATCATCCACGATCAATATTCTCATTATGCTAGCCCCCCAAGATTGGCTTACAGCCCCTGTCAGCCGCAGTGTTGCCCTTATTATAGAAGCCATTCCGGTTCATTCCTAGTGGATTCATATTGGAAAGGTGGATTTGAATTGAAAAATATGAGCTCAATCCTGAAAACAAGTAGAAAAATGTAGCTTAATTACTCCACTTCTGGCGGTTACAGGACAATAAGTGGATTAACAGCATCTGCTAATACCGTTCTGACCACTAGTGGAGAAATTACGAAAATTTAAATGCTGTTTTTCCAACTCTTGTCGCAATATCCGCCATTCGTCCATTAACAAGTGTCCTAATTCCACCCACTTCCCTCATCGTCCTCATCGCACCGGCAGCCTGCCAACTAATTCCGAACTTTATCCGCATTAGCCCGTATCAACCTCTCCGGCACAATAAAAAAAGACCCCCATTTAGCCATTAAATGACCACAGGAGCCCTTACCCCGACATTATCCCCGCTTCTCCCCTACTCCGGCCCATCCCCCGTATTTCCGCTTCCGCTTTCCGCATCCGGCGCATTGTTGCTGCCTGATGCAGGCGAGGGGCTCTCCCCGCTGCCCGCATGTCCGCCTGATCCGCCCGAGCCTGAACTGCTGTTGCCGCCGCCTGAAGGCGTGCCTTCCGCGCCGGTGCTGCTTTTCTCCGTACTCAGCGAAGGGGCCGGGATGGCGATGCCCGGGGCGCTGCTGCCGTTCTCGCCGACAGGCTTGCCCTGATTGTCATAGTAGTACATCGGAACGTCACCGACTACCATCAGGTAGGAGACGGGGATCTCTGTGTCCACCACCTGCGGCTCCATGTCAAAGGGGATTACGACCGCTACCTCGGTCACAATGTGAATATAGACCTCAACCAGAATCATATTGATTCCGGCATTTTGCTGCCGGGTATTCAGCTCCACCTTCACGGCCCCCTGAGGTTCGATCTTGATCGGAATATCGGGTCCAAAGGAGGCAATCAGCGGGCTGCCAAGCGCCTGGCCCAGCGGAATACGCTCGCTGCGGTTATGCAGTTCCTGCAGTGTGGACTGTATCACCTCGGCGGCTTGCGAGGTAATCCGCATATGCTCCTTATAGTTGAGCATGAAGCCGGAGATTTTGCCGCTCTTATCCGTCTTCCAGTCAATCAGCGCCTCAGCATTCCCGCCGTCCGCCACCTGGGACGTAATTGCCTTGTTAATGGATTCCGTAGCGATCTGCTTCACCCGGATCTGCGCCAGATGGAGAATCGGCGGCTTCAGGTGCTGCTCCACATAACGCAGCCCCTGCAGCACCGCCAGAAGCAGCAGCAGGCTCAGAACGATCCAGAATCTGCCCCGTCTGCGCGGCTTCCGCCCCTTGTCCCCGTCAGCTTCCTGCCGCTTCCCGTCCCTGCTGCCGAACAGGCGGAACCCGCCGCCCCCGCGCCCGGCCTTGCGCCAGACCCGCTGGCCCGGAGCGCCCGCTGTTCTCCCGGACGGCTTCGCTGTCCCGTAATCCGCTCCGCTCCCGTCCAGCCGGCCGCCGGACCTGGAGGGCTTCGCCACGAAGCCCCCGCTCCGTCCCCAGCTCCGGCCAGGCAGACCCGCGCCGGGTCTTGAAGGCTTCGCTTCGAACCTTGCTCCCGAACCCGCACCCGGCGGCCGGATTCCCGCTCTGGACGGTTTGGCCTTGAAGGCCTGGCGGCGCCCGACCGGCCCCCTCAGACCGCTTCCGCTGAAGTCCGGCAGCCGCAGACGCCCGAAGAGCGGTACGCCTGCGCTCCGTTTCCCCCATTTTCTGATTCTGCCCATGCCTGCAGTCCCTCCCGACATTCCTGCGGTCAAGCCGCTCCCTGTACTAATAGGCTATTCGGCGCACACGCAAAATAACCCCACAATGTGGGGTTTCCGCTTTGATATATCTGGTCCATTCTGAGGGTTGTCTCCCTCACCGCCGCTTGTACGGAGCAGCATTGTTGCAATTCTTGCAGGATTTCTCGAAATTTGTTACTGGCTGTGGCCACATGATATTCGCTTTTACTCATACATCCGCCCACACGCCTTCGCACTCGCCATTGTATTCGGTTTTTCATACACATGTTGGTTTCTCTTCCAGATAATTCACATAATCCTCCTCCCAACCCTATCCCCACCATAAAACAAGAACAAAATGCCTGCGGCATCCCCATTGTGATCGGTTTTTCGACCATATCCGGCCCACACGCCTCTGCCGCACCGATTGTAGCCGGTTTTTCGACCACATCCGGCCCACACGTCTCTGCCGCACCGAATGTAGTCGGTTTTTCGACCACATTCGGCCCACACGCCTCTGCCGCACTGAATGTAGTCGGTTTTTCGACCACATTCGGCCCACACGCCTCTGCCGCACTGAATGTAGTCGGTTTTTCGACCACATCCGGCCCACACGCCTCTGCCGCACCGAATGTGATCGGTTTTTCGACCACATCCGGCCCACACGCCACTGCCGCACCAAATGTGATCGGTTTTTCGACCATATCCGGCCCACACGCCTCTGCCGCACCAAATGTGATCGGTTTTTCGACCATATCCGGCCCCGAATATAGTCATCCTGCCGATGCTCCAAGACACTTACCCCCAACTTTATGCACAACTTATCCACATCGGACGCAAATCATAATTTCCTAATCCACAAAAAAAAAGAACATCCCCGCGGCAGCACACCGCAGCAACGTTCTTCTAATGCCCCGCCCGCTTGCGCTTATCCTCCTGAAGATGCCCCCAATGCAGCCGGACAAAGATAGCAAGCAGAATCAGCATAAATACGCCATACCACAACAGAAAACCGTTCCAGTCCTCACGCGGGACAATGAGCGAGGAGCTGAGCGTACCGAACAGCCAGATAAAAGACAGATTGCCGAGCACCGTCCCCCAGACAAAAGCCGCCGGCTTCATCGGAGACACGGCTGACATCAGGTTGATGATATTGCTGGGCACAATCGGAATCGTACGCAGCAGCACCAGGGTCCAGATGCCGTATCGGTCCAGATAGGTCTGCCATTTCTCATACTTCTTGAGCTTGTAGCCCCATTTGCGGTCGAACCAGTCGAAGAGATAGCGCCGGAAGAGAAAATAGACAATTACCGCGCCCAGGTTGCAGGCCAGCCAGCTGACAGCCATCCCGCCGATCACTTCGAATACAGAGACATGCAGCACAATCAGAATCGCCAGGGGGAAAAATCCGAACAAGCTTTGCAGCACGGCGAGCGGAAAGGTAGCAAAAACAATATACGGGCCGCTAAGTCCCAGACTTTGCAGCAGCCAGTCAATCCAGGCATTGATGATCTCGGTCATAGAGCGCTCTCCTTCCCTGACTCTTAGCAGCATGTAAAGGAACCGCTCATTAATGTTGAAGAAAAACACCCCTTGCGGGGTGTTTATTGAACATCTAACTATAGATTCTGCGACATAAGCGTACAAGTTACAGAATTGTTGCTTATTTTCTCCCATCATAGCACACATCGGTCATCGCCGCCAGATCACTGAACCCTACAGAGTTCACTTAAGCAGAGATACCAGCCGTCCACTCATTAACCTTGGCTTCATTACTCTCTACCCATTCCTTGGCCGCTTCTTCAGGCGATTGTCCGCCCTGAATCTTGACCATAACCTGCTCCATATCCTCTGCGGTCCATTTGAATTGGCTCAGGAACTTGTGCACATCCGGCATATCTTCCTTCAGACCTGAGCGGACCATGGTATGAATCTGCTCAGCTCCGCCGTAGACATTCTTCGGATCGTCCAGGTACTTGAGGTCCATGTTGGCGAACATCCAGTGCGGAGTCCAGCCGGTGACCACAATCGGTTCATTCTTGTCAAAAGCCTTCTGCAGCTCCTGCGCCATTGCCGCCGACGAGCTCTCCAGCAGCGTATAATCGCTCAAGCCGTAGGCTTCGAGCGCTTTTTCCGTGGCCGTCATAATTCCGGCCCCCGGCTCAATTCCGATAATCCGCTTATCGAGCGTTGCCGCTACTTCCGCATTATTCAGATCTTCAATGGAGTTGATCTCCATATAGGCGGGAACGGCAAGCCCGGTCTTCGTTCCATCCAGATTCACACCGGCATCCTCAATGTCCTTGCCGTATTTCTCCAGATAAGAGGCATGCGTGCTTGGCAGCCAGGCGGCTACCATGGCGTCTGCGCTTCCGTCAGCAATCCCGGCCCACATCGGCCCGGCATCGACCTGCAGCATCTCCACCTTCACGCCGAGCTTCGTTTCCAGCACTTCCTTGACTACGTTAGTACTGGCGATCTCGGAATCCCAGGCCACATAAGCCAGCTTCACCGTACTGTTATTATTGGACGAACAACCAGCTACCAGAATTACTGCCATTAGCAGCATCAGCAGGACCAGTGGTCTGCGCTTTATCAATTGGATTCTTTTCATATTAATCATACACTCCTATTCTTGTGGTTTGGATTTGAAGAGCTTCTGGGTCAGACGATCCAGCAGGATGGCAATAATAACAATCGCAATCCCCGCCTCGAAGCCCGCACCCGTCTTCGCCTGTGATACTGCACGGTATACATAGGCACCTACACCCTGGGCACCGATCATGGACGAGATGACGACCATAGACAGCGAGAGCATAATCGTCTGGTTAATCCCGGCCATAATAGTCGGGAGCGCGATCGGCAATTGCAGCTTGAACAGCTTCTGCCCTGCGGTTGAACCGAAGGCATCCGCCGCTTCCACCAGCTCCGGTGAGACCTGGCGAATCCCCAGGTTCGTTAACCGGATGGTTGGCGGAATCGCAAATATAATAGAAGCAATGACGCCGGGAACAACGCCCAGCGAGAAGAACGACACGGCTGGAAGCAGATATACGAACGCCGGCATCGTCTGCATGAAGTCTAAGATAGGGGTGGCAATGTTCTGGAAAGTCCGGCTCTGTGCACACAGCACTCCGAGCGGAACCCCGATCACTACAGCCAGCAGAGAGGCTGTCAGTACCAGGGCCAGCGACTGCATCGACGGTCCCCACAATCCAAGATTGTCAATCAGGAGCAGTCCGACCACCGCAAACAGCGCCATCCGCCATTTGCCGATCCAGTAGGCCAGAGCTGCGATCAGAAGGGTCAGCACCATTGCGGGCAGGAAATTCAGCGCCGCATCAATCCCGCTCACCATTCCGCCAATCACAGCATGAATGATATCAAATATAGGGCCGAAGTAGGTCGTGAGCCAATTTTCAATCCATTCTACGCCCTTTCCGAGCGGTATTTTGGGTAAATTCATGAACCAATTCCTCCTTCAGGAACCGCGTTACCGGCCAGGGCAGACAACACGGCCCCTTTGATAACAATGCCCTTCAGCTTCTCGCCTTCCCCCACTACAGCAACGGGCAGATGCGTCTCCGACATCAGCTCGAACAGATCATTCAGCAGGGTATCCGGCTGAACCCGGGGAATGTCGCGCAGCATCACATCCAGAATACTGCGGTTCTCCTTCAAGGCCTGTGAGGCATTATCCGCTGTCAGCAGACCTTGCAGCCGCATCTCATTATCTGCGACATACAGGCTGGAGACCCCGCTGTCCCGCATGAGCTGCAGGGCTACCCGGGGACCGCGTTCCGGGCGGATCATCTCCGGCTGGCGCATCACATGGGAAGCGGTCAATACTTTGGACAGATCCACATCCTCCACGAAGCGTTCCACATATTTGTTCGCAGGCTGAATCAGAATTTCTTCCGGCGATCCGATCTGGACAATGACCCCGTCCTTCATCAGGGCAATACGGTCCCCGATCCGCAGCGCTTCATCCAGATCATGCGTGATGAAGACAATCGTCTTCTTCACTCTGGATTGCAGCTCCAGCAATTCCTGCTGCATATCCTTGCGGATCAGCGGATCAAGCGCACTGAAGGCTTCATCCATCAGCAGAATGTCAGGATCATTGGCCAGACCGCGCGCCAGGCCGACACGCTGCTGCATGCCTCCGCTGAGCTGATCCGGGCGGTGGTTCTCCCAGCCCTTCAGCCCTACAAGCTCAAGAGCCTCCATGGCCAGCCGGGTTCGTTTGCTTTTCTCCACGCCCTGGACTTCCAGTCCGTATTCTGCGTTAGCCAGCACACTGCGGTGCGGGAACAGTGCGAACTTTTGAAAGACCATGCCGATATTCTTCCGCCGGAATTCCCGAAGCTGCTCCGGATTCATCTTGACAACATCCTTACCCTTGAACAGCACCTGTCCTCCGGTAGGCTCAATCAGCCGGTTCAACAGACGGACAAGCGTGGATTTACCACTGCCCGACAATCCCATAATGACAAATATTTCTCCCTCTTCAATGCTGAATTCGGCTTTATTCACACCGACCGTCAGCTTGGCTTCCCGGGCGATCTTTTCTTTGGACCAGCCTTGTTCTAATAATGGAAGCGCCCGTGCTGCATCATGACCGAATACTTTGGTTAACTGTTTCACCTCTATAATTGCCATGTTGACCTCCTTCTCTCCTTTTACTTTCGGGTTAACGCTACTGACCTAGTGTAACGGACTTACGAAAAAATACGCAAAGCTCATATTCGCTAAGAATTGAGTGTACAGTTTTAACTTTACGTACTTTACGTATAGAATACTCTGTTTAACGCCGGATTCCGTTCCGGATGAATTCTTTACTTCTTGCCGGGGATTTGATTACAATACACTAGGAGAGACATGCAGAATGTCAGCCTATTCCTCAGGAGGGACATCATGAACGATTTAGAGGGGCTTTTGCCCGAGCAAATAGAAAAAATCAGCAAAGCCCGTGAACGGGTCATCGACTCTATCGGCAAAAATATGGATTTATACGGCATCACCCTGTCCATCGGGCATTTATACGGTTACATGTACTTTAATGAGGGCCCGGTTACACTGGATGAGCTAAGCAGCACCATGGGCATGAGTAAGACCTCCATGAGTACTGGAGTACGTACACTGCTTGATTTGAAGATGATCGATAAAGTCTGGGGCAAGGGCACCCGCAAGGATCTGTTCGAGGTGGTTCCCGACTGGCATCAGAACTTCAGCGATTACTTCTCTATTAAATGGAGAAAAGCAGTTGAAGGGAATATGACCGCCCTTAACAAATCACTCGCCGAAATCCGGCAAATGAAAATCGATTACGCGGACGAGCCCGACCTATCGCGCCTGCTCCACACCGACGAGCTCAAGATTGAAGAAGCCATTAAATATTACCGCTGGCTGCTGAAGCTGATCGAAGCGCTGGAGACCGGCAAGATCTTTGAATTAATCCCTAAAGAATAATATCAGCTATTGGCGTTCAAACTATTCTGCTCATGCTGAAAAGGCTGTTCCAAAAGGGGATGTTCCATAAGCCATGAAATGGCAGGGACACCCCGTGTTTTGGAGTTGGATGGACGTTTGCGCTCGGTGAGGACGCTCCGCGAACGAAACGTTGTTACAATCGCTGTGCTCTCCAGATTTTTTTCATTCCCCTATTCGGTGAAAATCCGGAGACCAAGGCGACCGCTATCGCTTCTCCACAATCGTTTCGTCCTCTCCACTGTTTAAGCAGGAAATGGAACTACCAAAGACTTCAAGGGAACCTAGCCTCGCATACATTTGAGCCATCGCCTACGTTTGAGCACAATGTATGCTGTTTTCCGCATACATTCGGGCCATCACATGCGTTTGAGCACAATTTATGCTGTTTTCCGCATACATTCGGGCCATGCGCCTGCGTGTGAGCACAATGTATGTTGTTTTCCGCATACATTTGGGCCATGCGCCTGCGTTTAAGCACAATGTATGCTGTTTTTCACTTTCATTTGATCCCATATGATGCTTTATCAGGGAAACTATAGTTTCCATATAAGTATCAAAACGGCCGCGACCCTTTAATTCAAGGATTGCGGCCGTTTTCGCATGCTGATGTGCTGTCTTTCGGCAGTTATACTTCCGGCAAATCACACCATCTTTCGTTAGCTTACGGGTTCTCGATCAGACTGACATCATCGATGTAGATATGATTGCCTGCTTCGATAGCCGCATTCGTCTCTGCGCTGTTTCCGGGATTCAGCCCCAGCAGAAAGACCAGATGAACCCCTGCATCCGTTCCGCCGTTCATGGTGAAGGTGTAGCTGAAGCGCTGCATTTCGCCAGTTAATGAAGCGGCGGTTGTCTGCAAATATTTCGTATAATCTCCTCCGAAATGCTCGACTGCTACTTCAATCTGCCGGTTGATATCCGAACGGGCGCTGAAGGCCAAGGTATAGCTTTTACCCTGAGTCAGCTTCAAATCTCTGTAATCTACCTGAGCGGCGTAGTTGGCAGATCCCGTGAAGCCCAGCGACACCTCAAGCTCCCCATTCTGGACTGCGGCATTTCCGGTGCTCTCGAAGTACTGGGTCCAGCCTTTAAGGGCCGGCTGCGCATCGAATGTGCCGTTATCCAGTGTGCCGCTGGCAGGCTCGGTGTCCGGTCCGTCTGTTACCTTTCTAAGCACGATATCATCCAAAGAAATCGTATGCGCCGTATGGTTCGCCGTTTTATCTTCACCCAGCGTGGCGCCGATCAGATAGTTCAGCTTCAGCGGATTGGCGTTCGTCACACTGAACTGAGTGCTGTAAGTCGCCCATGTGGCTGTAATGTCGAACTTCGCCTGAGCCGCCTGGGCAGAGGTTCCGCTATATTCCACGATAATCTGCCGGGGAACGGTAGATTTCGCTCTGAAGCTTAGCTCATAGGTTGCGCCAGCTTCCAGCGGTATTTTCTCCTGATAGAGCTGGGTGTGCCAGGCTTGTGACCCGGCCGCCGTGATCAGCACCTCCGCTGCTCCGTTCACCACTTGGAAGGACGAGACTCCGCCTTCGCCGGACCAGGTGGACCAGCCCGAGCTGCCGCCGGTGAATGATCCGTTGACGACCAGATTGTTATCATTCGCCAGTATAGTCTGAAGCACACTAGCATTGACGTACCCTTCGGCTTCCACGGTAATGTTATAGCTTCCCTCTGCCGGGAAGGCGGCAGGCTGAATTGTGATTGCTCCCGACCCTACATTGTACAGCTCCGCCGCAAGCGTGACGCCGTTCACTTTAAGAGACTTAATGCTGCCGGACCATTCTGCTTTCGGGATGAAGGTAAGCTCAATCGGCTGTGATACCCGGTTGGCTGTGGAATCTGCGAGCAGCTCCTGCGGCTTCGCCGGGGCATCCTTGATCTCGAATCGCACATTGTCGATGATGATATCATGACTTTGCGGAACGCTCACACCCCCTACCTTGCCAAGCAGGAATTTCAGCGAGAGCATATCATTCGCCCCCTGCCGGAATTCGAACCGGTAATGCTTCATCTCTGGTGTCAGCTCCACCGTCTTATCGATGGAAGGGGAATAGCTCGCATTCTCTGCCTTCACATTCATCTGCCGGGCCACGCTGGCACTGGCATCGAATTCAACCACATAATCGAGGCCCGCCGCTGCCTTGAGGTTATTCTGGAAAAGCATCACCGAATACGCCTGATTGCCGGTATTCGTAATGCTGAATTTGGCTGCTCCATCCACCGCAGCGGCAGTGCTCTGGCCGCCGTCTTCTGTCAGCAGCCGCTCCCAGCTCGTAAGCCCGAAGCTGAAATCCCCGTTCAAGAGCGGGTAATAGGTCAGATCAGGATCATAATAGGAGCTGGTGCGTACCAGCGCGAATTGATCCAGAAAGACCGTTCCTGCTGTCCCGTCAAGCCGCAGTACGAATTGTCCAAGATGATCCGTGGCCCCCGCGAGATTCTTGAACAGCGCTTCAACCTGCTGATGTCCTGCATTCAGCTGAACCGGCTCCGAAGCATAGACTACGCCGTCATTGCCTTGCAGTTCGACTACAGCTGTCCTTGCGGAGAAGCTATCGGCCTCGAAGGTCAGCTTATAATCCTGGCCTTGCACCAGGAAGATTCCCTTCTGTTGCAGCGTAACCTCGCTGCCGCCGGTGTCTGCGTCTGTAATGTCCAGCTTCAGGCGGCCGTCAGCCTCAACCCGCGGAGTAACCTCCGCACCTCCTGAAGCAGCAATATGCCAATAGCTCATCCGGTCCGGTTCTCCCAGATCAAAGCTGCCGTTGTAGAGATGGTTGCCGCTGCCGAGCGGCGCCTTGGCGCTGTCTTGATCGAAGGGAATGCTATCGATTTCTTCAAGCCGTGCATTGCCAAGCCAGACCGGAGAAGCATTGGTCCCCAGATTGAACTCAATCCGCGCAGCATTGTCCGAGCTCTCCTTCATCTGGAACATCGTCTCGTAATGCTGAAGCTGCGGGGTCAGCACCGCCTTGAATGCCGGGGAATAGGACGGGAAGCCCAGCGGCGCGCCACCGGTCAGCCGTGCTGTGAACTCCCTCGCCGTATCTGTTCTGGCGTCGAAGCTCAGCTTGTAAAATCTGCCCTTTGCCAGCGAGACAATGGCTTGCGGCTGAATCGAATAGGTGTTGCCGCCTGGCTTCAAGATGTTTACCTTGAGCAGATTCACGCCGCCTGCCTGCTCCAGAGACAGAGCCGCATCCGCGCCTTCATCTTTGTAGAGTACCCAGTGGGCTGTATTCGGGATGCCCATCCCCGGATCTCCCTCCACCTGCTGCGTGAATCCGCTGTTATAAATGAAGTTCCCATCTGCCAGCGGCGGCTTCGCTCCCTCCAGATAAGGCTCCTTCGCCAGCTCCACCGGTACCGGCTGCCGGTATTCGCGTCCGGTCAGCTCATAGATTCTGACATAGTCAATCTCCATGGAACTCGGAAATACGGTCTCATCCGTAGGGTTACCGTCAAAGTTGCCGCCGACTGCCAAATTCATCAGCAGGTGGAACTTCTGGTTGAACGGTGCCGGATACGCATTGATAGCCGGCTGTCCGCTGCTCTTGCTGTACCAGTCATTCTTGGTCGAGAACAGCACCCCGTCCACATACCAGCGGATCTCTCCCGGCTCCCACTCAATGGAGTAGGTGTGGAACTCTTCAATGGTGGAACTGCCAGGCAATACATACTCCTTGCCGGAATAGACATTATCCGGCCACTGGGAACCATAATGGATCGTTCCGGCAACCACATTCGGACGGCTGCCCCAGCCTTCCATAATATCCAGCTCCCCGGAGGCCGCCCAATTGCCGTACACATAATTCTCCGGCAGCATCCAGATCGCCGGCCACAGCCCCTTGCCAGCCGGAGCTTTTGCCCGGATCTCGAATTTGCCGTACATTTTGCTGTACAAGCCATTGGTCTTAATTCTGGTGGAAGTGTACGGCTTGCCGCCTATTGCCTCCTTGCGTGCGGTAATGATTAGCTTACCGTCCTGCTCTTTCACATTCTTCGGATCATTGGTGTAATATTCCAGCTCATTATTGCCCCAGCCCGGATTCCCGACAGCGGTGCCGTCTCCGAGATCATAGGTCCACTTCGCAGGATCAATGACATTGTCATCGAATTCATCATTCCACACCAGACTCCACGGATCAGTGCTCGGCGCGGGTGTTGACGTGGGTGTCGGCGTCGCTGTCGGTTCCGGCGTAGGCTTCGCTGTCGGTGTCGGCGTCGGTGTCGCTGTTGGCTCCGGCGTGACCTCTGGTGTTGGTACTGGCGTCGGCTCCGGCGTAACCTCTGGCGTCGGTGTTGGCGTCGGTGTCGGCTTCGCTGTCGGTTCCGGCGTAGGCGTAACCACCGGAGTCGGCGTCACTTCCGGCGAAGGAGTGACAGCCGGTGTAGCCGTCGCTGTCTCTCCGCCACCGGCGGCCACAGGCGGCTGGCTGGCCTGCGGCGAGGCCAGATTGAGATTGCTGCGGCTGCCTGGCATGAGAACAATGCCCCCGGCCGTTACAGCCTCGGCCTGATTCAGCACAGTACCTAAGCTACCGCTGCCTGTAATTGTAGTGCCCCGGGCACCGGCTGTAAGGAGCAGCTCAGCCACCTGCGCCTGATTCATCAGCACCAGCTTGCCGGGAGTGCCCCAGATCAGCTTGGATAGCTTGCCTGACAAGCTCAGCGTGAGGTTGCCTCCGGCCGCATCAGCGGTGGATACAACCCCATAATTGCCAATAAGAGTGACCGTCTGCTCACCTGCCGGGAGGACAACACCAGCGAATCCCTCCCCGGTAAGCGCAGCTTCTTCAAGGATAGCACCGGAATCAAGATGTACCGTTCCGGCGGATGTTGTCCCGCTGGCAACGATGCGGACACTGCCCTTCGGCTTCGCCACCTGCACAGCCCCAAGGCTGCTGTCCGTAAGGCTCACGCCCTGCCCTCCACCGCCGCGAATATAGGTTGTGCCGGTAACCTGCACCCCCTGAAGCCGGATCACTCCTTCCCCGATCCCCTCGGTAAGATAGAGATTTCCTTCTATGATAGTGTCCCTCAGTGTAATATCCTCATGGCTCAGCACCACATTGCCCTTCACCTTGCCCAGCTTCACTTCCCCGGCGGCGGAGCGCAGCTCCGGCACCAGTGTATCCGCCAGCTTCGCCAGCTCGGCACGGGTGATCCTCCCGTCCGGCTTGAATAAGCCTCCGGGATAGCCCTGCATATAACCGGCTGCCGTAAAAGCATCCGCCGCAGCGCTAACTGCACTATCGGCTCCCGCCAGGTCGCTATACCTCCCCTGCGCTTGACGCTCTGTCTCCAGCCTCAGTATCCGCTGGAGCGCAAGGACCGCCTCCCCGCGTTTCAGCGGAGCCGCAGGTTCGATTCGCTGATGTGCGTCTTCACTCAGATACCCAGCTGCTACCGCTTTGGCGATATCGTCCTTGTACCAGGCCGCCGCCGGGATATCCGCCGGTAGCACAGCCGCCATATCCTTATAGCCGAATATACGGTTGACGATTGCCGTGAATTCTGCCCGGGTGACCTGCTGCTCCGGCCGGAAGCTGCCGTCCCCGTAGCCGGAGATCACCCCGCTGCGGCTCCAGCGCTGCACCGCATATGCCGCCCAGCTGCCCTCTTTTACATCGGTAAACGCTTTCAAATCATTAGCAGCCAAGCTCCCGCTCTGCAAGGCGGCTGTGGTCTCCGCAGACGCTGTCAGTCTGCTCTGAACAGACTTCGCCTCAGCCCCGCCGCTGCCCAGCGGCGATAGAAGTCCCGTTACGATGACAGCGGCCGCTAACAACGCTGATATATTTCTTTTCATTCCGTGTATGCCTCCTCAGGATTAGAGTCTCCTCTTACCGCATTTCCATCGCCCCGCTGCCTTCAAGTTGCTCTCAGCTCAATCTAAAGTACTCTCAGGCCCCCTGACCGAAATCGGTTTCGATTTTCTCCGTGCCATTCCTCTAAACGCAATTAACCTTTGACTTGTTTCGGCAAGTTGAATAGACTCTAGAAAGGACTGCTGTTTGACAGCAGAGAGTGTCCAAGTGAACGGTCAGTAGCCTTGAGAAACCCTGGCATACCCGTCTTTTGGCCCTGTTATAACTATGAAGCGGGGGTGAGCATAGCCATGCAAATGAATATCAAAAAAATCGCCGAAATGGCCGGGGTCTCTGTATCGACTGTCTCCAAAATCATGAATAATTACAGCGATGTTTCCGAAAAAACGAAACGAAGAGTGCTCGAAATCATCGAACAAACCGGATATACCCCCTCAAGCTCCGCCAAGACGCTGGCTACCAAGAAATCGAATCTGATCGGGGTTATTTTTGCCGGTGAGCTAAATGTGGAATTTACCCATCCTTTTTTTGTTGAGGTGCTGAATTCGTTCAAGAAGCAGATGGGGGTTCTGGGGTATGATCTGATTTTCTTCTCGAATGAAAAGTTCATTAACAGCGGCGATTACTACTCGCGTTGCCTGCATTTCCATGTGGACGGCTGTGTCATTATCTCGGGAGAACAGATGGAGCCTGCGATACAGGAACTCGACCAGAGCCATATTCCCTGCATCGGCGTTGACCTGGAGCTGACCGGCAGGAAATCCGGCTATGTCATGTCAGACAATTACCAGATTGCTTCCAAAGTGGTGGAGCATTTCTACCTGCTCGGACACCGGGAGCTTGGTTTCATAGGCAGCAGAGCGGATTCGGATATCTCCAACCGGCGCGAAGCAGGGTATGTCAGAGCCATTGCCGGCTTCGGCCTGGTCATGAATCCTAAGTGGTTCGTGCATGGTGATGATTTCTTCGAGCCCAGCGGGTATGCAGCAATGAACTCGTTAATTGCATCAGGAGATTTGCCAAAAGCGGTCTTCGCCGCCTCCGATCTCCTCGCCCTCGGTGCAATCCGCGCCTTGAAGGAGCAGGGTCTGCGTGTTCCTGAGGATGTAGCCATCATCGGCTGTGACGATATCGAGGCCTGCCAGTATACCAGCCCTACGCTGACTACCATCCGCCAGAACAAAGAACGCCTGGGTGTGCTCGCCGCCCATATGCTGTTCGATCTCATCAATAACCAGTCTGAGGGTGGCTCGTTTGTGGTTGAACCGGCGCTGATCGTCCGTGAATCCTGCGGCAGCGGGCTGAAACACTTGAACCGCTGAACGCCTAAACCACCGGATCGCCGTAACGCTGAACTTCTGCCTCTCCCGGATTTGCCCTGCGATCCCTCCCCTCCAGCTCAGAACTTCGCTTGGCTGCATGATGCACCCACCCGAAAACGCTTTCGATACTATAATCGCTCATTTAACGGGCTGCTTCAAGGCACCGTTTTTCTGGTTTTGGGGACCATTTTTCGGCTTGGCCCCCACATTGGCCTGTCCTTGCTTCTTTAGCCTGAACCCATCACAGCGAGGTAGGCTCAGCTACCTGAGGGTCCAGCGACAGTCTGACCAATTGACCCGCATGACTAAGCCCCGCACCGAATCCGTACAACAGCACCTGGTGACCGCTGCGCACCTTCCCTTCGCGGATACCCAGATCCAGCGCAAGCGGAATACTGGCAGCCGAGGTATTACCGAAGGCTTCAAGACTGTACAGTGCCTGCTCCAGAGGATAGTTCAGCCGTTCACAGATGGGTTCAATCATCCGCAGATTAGCGCTGTGCGGGATGAACCAGTCTACTCCCGCAATATCTGCTCCGGCGTTCTTCAGCACCTGCTGTACTCCCTGCGGAACCGTACGGACCGCCCACTTGAATACTTCCCGGCCATTTTGCACCAGCAGCCCTGTCCCGGAGAGCTCCACTCCGTTCACCTTCTCCGACAGCCCTGTGCGATAGACATGCTGCGCTCCGCTTCCGTCACTGCCGAGATGGTATCCCATGAAGTCGTCCTGCGCCCCGCCGCTCTCGACCAGCACAGCCCCTGCACCATCCCCGAACAGAATACAGGTACTGCGGTCCGTATAATCTGTGATCTTGGACAGCGTATCGGCACCAATGACCAGCACCTTATGATGCAGTCCCGAGGACACCAGCGCGTGAGCCGTATGCAGAGCATATACGAATCCGGCGCAGGCGGTACTCAGATCCATCGCTCCCGCAGTCAGCGGAATGCCAAGGGTATTCTGGACAATGGACGCTACAGATGGAAAAGAGAAGTCAGGCGTGCTGGTCGCCACAAGCACCATATCGACATCCTGCATGCTTTTGCCATAACGCTTCATCATATCCCGGACGGCAGCAGCACACAGATCACTGGTATATTCATCCTCGCGGCTGATCCTGCGCTCCCGGATCCCCGTCCGCTGCACAATCCACTCATCATTGGTATCCACCATCTGCTCCAGGTCCTGATTCGTAAGTCTCCGGGCCGGCACGTAAGATCCGATCGCTGTTATTTTTGCACCTGTCATTAGATCCACCTCAGCTTTTGATTTTATTAGTATCTGATATTAGTACTTGGTACTAATTATAACCTGCTCCAAACTATTTTGCAAAATGTATACCCGGAAATGCCGAGCGGCAATCACATCTTAACATTGTAAAGATCACAAACACATGCTACAATCTTTACAATGTTAAGATGACAAGCAAGTATGAAAGGAAGAATGCATACCTTGAAAGATAAACCTTACCACCGCGGCAATTTACGCAACCAGCTGATCGAAGCCGGCATCAAGCTGATTAACTTGGACGGCATGAATAGCTTTTCCCTGCGCAAAGTAGCCGCCGAATGTGCAGTCAGCCATACCGCCCCCTACAGCCATTTTAAAAATATAGATGAACTGGTAGCCGCCATGGGGGAGCATGTCACGAGCCAGTTTATGGACACTCTGCATGCCTCGGTTCAAGGCCAGGAGGGGAACCCTGATACGATTATTCTGCTGGGGCAGGCCTATATTGATTTTTTCATAGAGCATCCACAGTATTTCCAGTTTCTGTTCTACCATTCAGGCATCGTCATTGATCTGGACAGCTACGATTCTGACAGCTACCCGCCATTTGCCCTGTTCCGGACAACGGTCTATGAAGTGTTCCGCAGCAGCGGGCTGCCGGAGCCGGAATTCACCAAGCACTTAGTTACACTCTGGTCCATGGTGCATGGAATTACAGCTTTGCTTACCAATAACGGAGTGCGGTATTCGGGCAACTGGCGCGATCTGCTGGAGCTTAAATCTATCTTTTAGGGAGATGAAGTCTTGAGAACGATCATACACGATCTGCAGGAGCAAGAATTCGCGGGCTGGCTGGGGGATACGGCGCAAGAGGAAGTAACAGTCATCTCGGATAGCGGTGCGATCCGTTCGTGCATGGGCTGCTTCGGCTGCTGGACCCGGACTCCCGGGACATGCGTCATTAAGAGAGATGGCTACGACAATCTGGGGGAGTTGTTCTCCCGCAGCGATGAGCTCATGATCATCAGTAAATGTATGTACGGCAGCTATAGCCCCTTTGTGCTGAATGTGCTGAACCGGAGCCTCTCCTACATGCTGCCCTATTTTGTCACCACACACGGGGAGACACATCACCGGCCCCGCTATAAGCACCAGTTCACATTATCCGTACATTTCTATGGCAATGACCTTACGGAGGGTGAGCAGCATACGGCCCGAATGCTGGTCGCGGCAAACGGCCTGAATCTGTATTCGTCAGAGAACAACGTCTATTTCCACACCAGCCCGCAGCACATTAAGGAGGCCCTCCAATGAACATCGCGCTGATTAACGGCAGCCCCAAGCCAAACGGCAGCAACTCGGGCATACTGCTGTCCATGCTCGAGCCGCTGATTGCGGACGGGAACGAACTGCACCCCTATACGCCGAATAAAAGACCGCTCACTCCTGAAGAGTACAGCGAGCTATGCCGCATGGATGTGCTGGTTCTGGCCTTCCCGTTGTATTATGACGGAATTCCGTCACACTTGTTCCAGCTGCTGGTTACCCTGGAAGGATATTTGAAGACCGAGCGCGAACGGGAGATTTACGTCTATGCGCTGATTAACAACGGCTTCTACGAGGGACAGCAGAACCACATTGCGGTGGAGATCCTTAAGAATTGGTGCGCGCGCGCCGGTGTTCACTTCGGGCAAGCCATAGGCCAAGGCGCCGGGGAAATGCTAGGCTCCCTGGATAAGGTGCCTCTGGGCCGGGGGCCGCTGAAGAATCTGGGCCGTGCCATGCATAGCCTGGCCGAGAGCATCCAGTCCAGAAGCGCCGGGGAATCCCTGCTCTTCAGCCCGAACTTCCCCCGCTTTGCCTGGAAATTCTATTCCACCCGTTCCTTCTGGCACCGCACAGCCAGGGAGAACGGACTGAAGCCGAAGGATCTGCGGCGGCGGATGTAACGAATACTGTAACTAATTGCATACTGGCGGTGGGGGCTGCCGTACCCGATTACGATACGAGTGGAGGACTTAATTTAGGACTTAATTGCACTCCGTACATCTAAATCACCTGATATTCCTCCGATGATATGTTTAGTTGTATTTCGTACACCTAAATTCCACCAATACCGGACTTATCCCTCATTCGGGCAGATTTAGTTGTACAAACTACTGTTAGAAGCGGATACACCTCCTTTTCACTGTTTTTAAATGTATGGAATACAGCTATCTCCTCTATTTTTTTAAATAAATCATAGTATAGAGTACCTGTTACATAGTCTGCTGAGAAAGGGGATGCCTATGCACAGGATAGGAAAGTTATTGTTAGCACTTGTTCTTATAGTGATGATCACCGGGTGTAGTAGGCTTAGCTCCATGCCTTTACCCGAAATGAGCGCTACTTTGGATACTGGTGAAGTTGTTCCTGTGGAGATTAGTACGTATAGTTGGGGTGCTAAAGAGTTATACGGAGGTCCATGGGAAGCTATGGAGGAGAAAGATCCCGAGATCATTCCTGGCGGATCTACAATTAATATACAATTTGACTCTACACCTGATTCCATACTAATAAGAGAACACTTTAGTAAATACAAGTTCAAAGATATAACCGATTCTAACCAATTTAATATCCCGGATGATAAAGGGACCTACATTTATGGAGTAATGGCTACTTGGAAGAAAGGTTCCGCGATTTATGCCTTAAAAATTCAAGTTGAATAAAAAGCACTTAAGTTTTGAACTTGAAGCTTCACCGTCACTGCGGTGAACATTTGGACTTCCGGCCGCTGTTGTCCCCAGATTTCTTGATTAATATCGCTGTTCGCGAGTGAAATCCGGTGACAAAGGCGGTCGCTACCGCTCCTACAGTTCCAAATTTCCCCTCCGCTTCTTTTGCTTTTTGTTTATTTCTTTAGTGCTTTTTAATATGAATAGTACAACTTTTATTATCCCCAAAGAGCCCGGACCCCCTAACAGGACCAGGCTCTTTGGCATACCGCTATCTTGCTGAATTTAGAGTATTTCATCTCCAGTAATTCGCGGCCCATTGGCGTTACATTCTCACTTCACCGGCAACTCCACACCAGCCTCCTCCACCAGCTTCTCCGGCTTGACCGTGTTCCTGGAGCGGCAGTTCAGAAATTCCACTTCTTCCCCATTCTCAACATAAAAGGCCGGGCCGTCATGGTTCTCAATTGTGACCTGCTGGAACTGCACCTCGCGGACATTGCCGAGGAAGAAGCCCCGGCGCTGCATGTCCTGAAGTCCTGCCATCATATCCGGCTGGCCGGGCACCGCGTGCTCCGCCATCGAGATATCGATGTTGGTGAAGGTGATTTCCGAGACGGCCTGCTCCGCCAGCCCGTACAGGAATCCCGCCGCCGCATGGACATTGCGGGCTGTAATATTGGCATAATGAATCCGCCGGAACTGCGGGGTCTCCTCCGTCACCGGATACGGGTTCTTGTCCCAGACGTATTTCTCCTTGCCCCGGGGTCCGCAGAAATAATAGAGATTCAGCGTGAAGGGACAGATCACATCCTCCATCACAATGTTGCTGATCCGGATATCCTCAATAATCCCGCCCCGTCCCCGCCGGGACTTCATGCGGATGCCGCGGTCCGTCTGCTTAAATACACAATTGCTGATCGTCACATTGCGGATATCGCCGCTCATCTCACTGCCCAGCACCACCGCGCCGTGGCCGTGGACCATCACGCAGTTCGTAATCGTGATATTCTCGCAGGGAATCCGCTCCCGGGTATCCTCGGTGCCTGCCTTAATGGCAATACAGTCATCGCCGACATCGATATGGCAGTTGCTGATACGCACATCGCGGCAGGATTCGGGATTGATTCCATCGGTATTCGGGGAATCTGCCGGATTCAGAATCGACAGATTATCGATCATCACATTGCTGCAATTAATCGGATTCACCGTCCAGCTTGGGGAATTTACCAGCGTCAGATCGCGGAGCGTCACCCGGTTGCAATCGTCGAAACCAATCAGTCTTGGACGGGGATACTCCAGCTCTTCCGGGCGGCTTCGGTGCTTCTCCCACCAAGGTTCTCCATTCCCGTCAATGGTTCCGCTCCCGGTAATAGAGACATTAGTCAGGCCCACTCCGTAGATGCAGGCTGCATGAACCTCCTGCTCCACCCCTTCCCACCGTGATTCCACGGCAGGATAATCCGCCGGATCGGTACTGAAGGACAATACCGCACCGGGGCTGACATGCAGCTCAATATTGCTGTATAGACGGATTGCGCCGGTCAGGAAGGTACCGGCCGGAATATATACCGTTCCGCCACCGGCACTGCGTGCTGCTGCAACCGCGTCCGCAATCGCTTGCGTTGCTGGTACTCCGCTGTCCCGCTGCGCTCCGTAGTCTATTATGTTATACACGGTCCGCCTCCATTCTTGTCATCCGCTGCCGGGCTGATCCAGGCAGCTTCCGGCTCTATTGTGCCTGTGTCTGAACCGGCAGCCCTCTAACTCCACTCCGCTTATGCCGGATACAAACCCTGCATCTCCACACAGGCCATCACCAGCGCTCCCACGCCGTGCAGATCATTGCTGACCTTCGGACGGGTTACATAGTTACGGTAATCTCCCGCCGAGGTCCCGATGCAGATATCCGGCAGCAGCAGCCGGCCCTGCTCATCCCACTGGAGCACCTGAATTAAGCCTTCGTAGCCTTTACGCGCGGCTTCCGCCGCTTCATCCGCAACTTCAGCCGGAAGGATACCCAGCTTCACTGCTCTGGCAATCGTGTAGACGAACAGACAGGAGCCGGAGGTCTCCAGCCAATTATCAGGTTCATGTCCCTTATCCACCACCTGATACCACAGGCCGCTCTGCGGGTCCTGATAACGGATCAACGCCTGTACGAATCCGCTTAGCTCGGCTGCAAGCTCGGCCCGTCCAGGATCAGTCTCCGGCAGTTCATCCATGAACTGTGAGACGGCAAGCCCGTACCAGCCAAGCGAGCGGCTCCAGAATTCCGGCGAGCAGCCGGTGGCGGGATTCGACCATGGCATGCGGCGGCTCTCATCCCAGGCATGGTAGAGCAGGCCGGTCTCCTCGTCCTTCATGTATTTGCGCATCAGGCGCTCCTGGTGCAGCACCTCGGCCCGCAAGGCATCGTCTCTATAAGTATTCGCGTATTTCAGCGAGAACACCCCGGCCATGTACAGCCCGTCCAGCCACATCTGGTGCGGATATTTGTCCTTATGCCAGTACCCGCCCTCGGAGGTCCGGTTCAGCGTCAGCAGCAGATGGCGGAGCTTGAACGCAGCCTCCCGGTATTTCCGCTTACTGGTCCGTTCATACAGTGTGAAGAGCAGCAGCCCCGCCTGCACGGCATCCAGCTCATCCCGGGCAAAGTCGAAATTCCCCTGTTCATCCACCAGATCATCCACATACTGCTGGATATAATGGATGTAGCGGTCCTCCCGGAGTGTCTTCCACAGCAGCTCCATTCCGCACAGGAAAACGCCCTGATGATAATGCCAGCGGTGCGCAGGCGGGAGTTCTCCCGCCTGATACGTATCCATTAATGAATCACAGGCCTTTTGTGCCCATTCAATCGGTGTTTGCGGCAGACTGCCTATCATCGTAATCCCCCTTCAATTGGTCAGAATATCCGGCGGCCCCTCTATCTCAACGACCCTCCTTCCATCCTTCATCCTTCAGCCGTCAGTCATCAGCCGTCAGTCATCAGCCCTTCATCGAGCCCAGCATCGCACCCTTGGCAAAATGCTTCTGCAGGAACGGATACACCATCAGAATCGGCAGCGTAGCGACCACGATAACCGCCATCTTGATCGTCTGATCCGGCGGCGGAACCGTGCCGTCCAGTGTCGCACTATGATCCATCCCGCTGGCCAGCACGACAATCTGCCGCAGCAGGACCTGAATCGGCCATTTGGCGCTGTTATCAAGATAGAGAATGGCGCTCATATAAGTGTTCCAGTACGTCACAGCGTAGAACAGAGAGATCGTGGCAATCGCTGGCAGCGACAGGGGCAGCACGATTTTGAACAGAATCCCGAAGTCATTGCAGCCGTCAATCTTGGCCGATTCCTCCAGCCCCTCCGGAATGTTCTGAAAAAAGTTCTTGAGTATAATCATATTGAACGCACTGATCGCGGAAGGAAGAATCAGCGCCGCATACGAGTCAATCAGCCCCAGCTCCTTCACCACGAGGAACGTAGGAATCATCCCCCCGTGGAACAGCATCGTGAACACCACCAGGAAGTTGAACACCCGGCGGCCGTCCAGATCCTTGCGGGAGAGACCGTAGGCCATCAGCGCCGTGATGAACATACTGAACAGCGTGCCTATCAGCGTGACTCCAATCGATACCCCTAGGGCTCTGAAGATCGTATTCGTGGAGAAAATAAATTTGTACGCCTCTAAGCTCCATACCTTCGGAATCAGTACAAACTTGTTGGCAGCCAGCTCAGCACTGGTTGTGAAGGAGCCTGCTACAACGTGGATGAACGGCAGCACCGTTACCAGCGCGATAAGGGCAAGCAGTATAAAGTTGACGGCAGAGAATAGTCTGCCGCTGAACGTGCGGTCTTCTACCATTTGAATTCCTCCTGCGGCATTTTAATATACGCCTTCTTCTCCTATTTTCTTGGACACCTTATTGACGGTCATGACCATGATCAGGCCCACAATCGACTTGAAGAAGCCGATGGCTGTACTGTAGCTGAACTGCCCTTGCCGCAGACCGGCGGTGTAGACATACGTATCGATAATTTCCGCAACCTCGCGGTTCATGGAGTTGAGCAGCAGGTAGACATGCTCGAAGCCCAGGTCGAGAACGGAACCGATTTTCAGAATAAACAGGGTGATAATCACTCCCCGGATGGCCGGAAGCGTAATATGCCAGACCTGTCTGAGCCGTCCGGCTCCGTCCATGCGCGAAGCTTCATAGAGCCCCGGATCAATAGCCGCAATGGAAGCCAGATAGATAATCGTGCCCCAGCCTGCTTCCCGCCAGATGACCTGAAGGATATACATCGGCCGGAACCAGCCTGGACTCAGCAGGAAATTGATCTTGGCGAATCCGAAGTAAGCGAGCAGCTCGTTGATAATCCCCCCGTCCATCGTCACCATGACGAAGGAGATTGAGACGACGATAACCCAAGACATGAAGTGCGGCAGATACACCAGGGTCTGGAAGAATCTTTTGAAGAAGGTGCCTCTGAGTTCATTAAGCATCAGGGCCAGAATAATCGGAATCGGAAAATAAATCAGAATATTCATCCCGAACAGAATCAGCGTATTGGCTAATATGTTCAAGAAATCAGGCTCGGTGAACAGCCGGCTGAAATGCTTCATGCCCACCCATTCGCTCCCGGTAATCCCTTGGTAAGGCTTGTAATCCTGGAAGGAAATAATCAGTCCGTACATCGGCAAGTATTTGAAGATAATGAAATACAGCACGCCGGGGATGAGCATGACATAGAGCAATTTGTTGCGCCACAGCCGCTTCTTCAGCTCACTGCTGCTCTTGTATTTCTTCGGCTGCGGTTCGGGAACTACGCGGGGCGGGGCGGTTACTTCCTGCATGATTCTCTTCCTTTCTCTGTAAATTATTCTATAGTAGAAAAAAAGGCTGCCGGAGCGCTAACCCGGGGCAGCCCTCTTCCTGTGTTCAGTCCGCTGTTATCGCGGCTGCGCTCTGTTTATTTTTTGTACGCGGCATTATATTCTTCGATGATCTTCGCCCCGCCCCGGCTCTTCCAGTTCTCGACTTCCTTCTCGAAGCCGGCCTTATCAAGCTGACCATACATGTACTTGTAAGTCGCATCCGCAATAATCTGCTGCAGCTCTACGCCCTTGGACGTATAGGTTGCCGAGTCGAGCGCCGCCGTAGGATCTGCGACCCCGTACTTCACGTTCTCCAGCACCAGCTCCTCTGCATGAATCCGGCCCGGCAGCACGTTTAAGCTCTGGTACATACCGTTCGTTTCGTATTCGCCGATGACGCTGTCCTTGAAGCCTTTGACCTCACGCTCGATCAGCTCTTTATTGTCGGTCGCTTTGGCTTTGCCGTCCACCACGGTATAGTGTGTGCCTTCAATGCCCCAGTACATCAGGTTCGATACTTCAGGAGTCATCATGTAGTCGAAGAACTTCAGAATCTTCTTCAGCTCCGCTTCATCCTTCACCGCCGATTTCGGGAACAGCACGACGTTGTTATAGCCGGGAATCATCCACTGGGCGAACTTGCCGTCAGGTCCAGCCACCATACTATGCGTATCCAGCACGGCATCCGGCACGTTCTTGATCAGGTCCTTGTTCAGGGAATCAATATCCTGCATCGAGCCGCCGATATAGAGCCCAGCTTTGCCGCTGGTGAACATATTGACCGCATCCGTCTTGCTGGTTGCTGCGAAGTCCTGATTCATGTAACCGCCTTCACGCAGCTTTTTGAAGAAATCCATAGTATCGATATATTGCGGAAAAGTGAACTCTGGCGCAAGCTGACCGTCCTTCTCCGCCCAGTTGTTCGGGGTGCCGAACCAGGAGGAGACGGTTTTGAACGCACCATACACTAGCTCGTTGCGGTCAACTACGCCGATGGTATCCTTTTTCCCGTTACCGTCCGGGTCCTGCTCGGTGAAGGCCTTGGCCATCGCGAACAATTCCTCTGTGTTGGCCGGCGCTTTCAGTCCCAGCTTATCCGCCCAGTCCTTGCGGTAGATGATGCCCTGGCGGGCCAGCGGGCGGCCGATATACAGGGTATACAGCTTACCGTCTACCTTGGTGTTATTCAGGATCTCCGGCTTCAGCTTGTTCAGGTTAGGGAATTCGCTGAGCAGCGGCCCGATCTCCCAGAACTGCCCGTCCTTGATCGCTTCCTTCATCTGCAGGAAGGTCGTCTGGTTCTTCAGGTACGTCACCTGCGGCAGGGAGCCGGTGGCGAACGAGGAGTTCAGCTTCTCCTCATACGTATCGGCCGGGAAGAACTGGTAGGTCAGCTTCGTATTCGTCAATTTCTCCACTTCATTCTTGATCGTATCCGGTGGAGTATCTGTCGTATTCAGCGGCAGCATAATCTTGATCTCTGTCGGCTTCTCCGGCTCTGCGGCCGGGTCCGTGGTTGCGGTTGTGTTGGTCCCGGTGCTGGCGCCCGGGTCTTTCGTGGCTGCCGCCTCTTTGTTGTTGTTACCGCCGCAAGCGGACAACATGCTGAGTGTCAGCAGCGAGCTCAGGAGCAGGGTGAAGGATTTTTTCGTCATTCCTCTTTGACCTCCGTTTAACTTGTATTGGTTACAAGCCTCACATTACGCTCTGCGCTGGATTACGAAAACAATCATTTGCTCATAAAGGTGCGCAGCGGCGGGAGGTGTGGGTTAATGATTATCGTGTGATGGGGGGATAGGCATTGTGGGAAACCAATTTGGGGCGGCGGGCGGGACTGAGGGGCGGCGGCGGGCGGTGAGACAAGAGGAGCGGCGGCGGGCGGGACTGCGTGAGCTTTGGACTTCCGGCCGCTGTTAGGTTTGGATTTCCTGATTCGGACCGCTAATTGCGGTAGAAATCCAAACCTAAAGGCGGACGCTACCGCTCCTACAGTTCCAAACCTCCCTCCGTCCCTTTCTGCCGCTCCAGTTAGGGGGCTTTCAAGGCCTATCCTTGAAAGGGGGGCAAAGGGAATAGCCCCGCCGCTTCGCGCGGCGGGGCCTTGGAAGGTTACCTACTCCTGCAGGTAGCAAGTGGAAAAATGCATCTTAATTAGGCTCATTTCCGAGAAAAGGCGGAAGCAGGTGGAAAAAAGGCATCTAATTTTGTTAGTTTTGCATACTGCGGCCGAATTGGGCGAATTTAAGTGTTGTTTTTCCAATTGTTATTTTAGCAGCGTTTATTTGTTCATCAACAAGTGGAACAATTCCAACTATCTCGGGCCGCATGATCCGAGTACGTACCGATCAAGAGATTTTGAACAAGCTTGATGCTTGCACCGAAAAGCTCCAAACGACCCGTTCCAATGTTATTCGCATTTTACTCTCAAAATAATCTTCCCCTTAGCCCGGCCGGATTCGGAATACTGCATCGCCTGCTGGGCTTCATCCAAAGGAAAAACCCGGTCAATAACAGGCTTGATTGCGCCCGATTCCAGATATGCAGTGATGATGTCCAGTTGCCTGCCGCTTGGCTTCATGAACAGGAAGCTGTATTTGACATTGTACTGTTTCTCCAGCTTGGTTAGCTTACGGGTAACAAGCCGGAGAGCCGTTGTTTTCAGAAAACCAGCACCATACTCTGCACCAAAACGGGCGTTGGGCAGACCCGATACGGATACGACCTGCCCTCCCGGTCTGACGATGCGGAATGCTCGCTCCAGCGCCTCACCACCGAGAGTATCGTATACTCCATCATAATTGTGCAGCACCTGATCGAACTGCTCTGTTTTATAGTTGATGACCTGATCGGCCCCAAGGGATTTAACGAGTTCAGTTCCAGCTTCACTGGCAGTGGTTGCAACGTAAATCCCCATCACTTTGGCAAGCTGGATGGCAAAGGTGCCTACTCCGCCCGCTCCTGCCTGAATCAATACCTTTTGCCCAGCCGTTAGCTGAAGAATATCATGTAGTGCCTGATAAGAGGTCAGCCCAACAAGCGGGATCGAAGCTGCTTCTTCAAAAGTAAGGTTGCGGGGCTTCAGCGCGATATCATCCTCATGAACGACAATATACTCCGCGAAGGTGCCAATTTTGCTTTTTCTGGGCCGGCCGTAGATTTCATCCCCTACCCTGAATTTCTTCACCTTGTCCCCCACCTGGGTAATGACACCTGAGAAATCATTGCCCAGAATAAGCGGCATCTCATATTTCAAAAGCATCCGTAATTTGCCATCCCGGATTTTAAAATCAATCGGATTAATACTGGCCGCACGGATTTCCGCAAGCACCTCATGCTCGCCGGCTTCAGGCATTGGGCGGTCCGCTAAACGAAGCGGGGTTTTTCCGTATTTTTCGATAACCATTGCTTTCATGATGGACCCTCCAGCTTTTGTCTAATAGAACCGTTCAATGAACTCATCGACATGAGTGACTACATTCCTCAGCGTCCCGAGGTTGGTTCTGACGTCCATGTAATAAAAGTTCTTGGCCCCTTCCTCCCTGACCCTAATAATCCCTGCCTCTCTGAGAATTCTAAGATGATGCGACACCGCCGGGCGCGACAGATGGGTTAGCTCCGTAATCTCGCCTACACGCAGGCCGTTTGTACATGTCGTCTCCATAAGTGCCGTAATAATCGACTGGCGTGTATCATTCCCAATGGCAGACAAGATCTGCTGGCATGTTTTAAAATCTTCTCTAATCCTTCGGACCGCTTGCTGCTTATCCATGTTACTCCCCCTCAATCCGCTTCCCCGTTCAAAAAAACGAACCTTTTGCTGATGAGTATGCCACACCCGGTTACACGCTGCAATATTGGGAAAGAAAATCGAGATCACAAGGATATATTTTACATTTCGCTTAATCTTTCAAGTGAAGAATTTTTGTAATGCAAAATAAAGGAAACCTCGAACATCTTTCGTCCAAGGTTCCCCGTTGTATCTCCTGTGCTTCTTACTATTCGCATTGAAATGATTTATAGATTTACAGACTGATGAAAAAATCGATTTTCAAGCAGCTGCATTCAAAAAAATCCAACTACTTCAGTCTCTAAAACACCTGTGCTTGTATAGTTCTATAGTTTCATCGTAGTTATCCGCATTCTTTGTATGAAAAAGCAAGGTAACCATGCAGGATCTCATTGACTTTTTGTCCAGGCAATAATATATTATTGTCAGGGCAAAAAAGGGGTGATGAAATGTCCGCTAAGAAGATGGGGCGTCCTCTATCTGACAATCCCAAAAGCAAAAAGATTGAGATACGTGTTGATCAAGAGATTCTGAGCAAGCTAGATGCTTGCACCGAAAAACTACAAACGACCCGTTCCGATGTGATTCGCAAGGGAATTGAAAAGGTGTTTGACGAGCTCCAAAAATAAAGAAGGAAGCAGCGTAAATCCCGCAAAGAACACCGCTACTTCCTACCCACACATCCGCTTGGATAAGCAGACTGCATAAATATCCTACCATGTGCAGGAATCTCATTCAAGCGATGCGATGAACATAATGGGAGGACGAACATGAAAACAATTTTGGAAGCCTTGTACCACGGGAAGCTTCAACCCGATATGAACATTGTGCCATCACATCCAGAGTATCGTTCTGCATGCAGACAGGTAACAGCAGAGACACAGCAATGGCCCGAACGGTTGGGCGAGGAAGTGTTTAGAGAGCTGGAGGAATATTTGGACTTGTGCGACAGCGTGAACAGTATACGTGTGGAAGCTGCCTTTATTGAAGGGTTCAAGTTAGGAGCAAACCTACTGATTGAAACGATGAGTAGTCTACCATAAGCTGTTGAGAATATATTCGGATTAGTCCCATATCTAAGCCCCACCGCTGAAGCGGCGGGGCCTCCTTATACATTAACAGCTCCATTCTGGAAATGAGGATATTTCTGCGAATCGTTCAGGGTGTGTGCTTGAAGTCTACTGGGAGTGGGCGACGACGGTGATTAGATGCTTAGATTCAAGCCACAGTACAACATTTACTTATCACCATAATGAGTTCGAAAAGCATAAAACTCAATCACTCCACTTTGGATACGATATACTAAGCGGTTGGTGTCATCAATGCGACGGCTCCAATAACCAGAGAAATCGCCACGCAGGGCCTCCGGCTTTCCGATCCCCTCGTAGCCGTTTCGTTCAATATCTTTTATGAGCTGATTGATCCTTCTCAGTGTTTTTCTATCCTTGGTTTGCCAATATAAATAATCTTCCCAGGCATTGTTTGTAAAAATAAGTCTACTCATCAGCCATATTCTCTAATTCGTTCATTGTTTGAGTCACAGTCTTTCCTTGCTCCATCTGTTGAATGGATTGCTTTAACCATTTGATGTTGGATGGATTATAGAAAGGATCAGTCTGAGTTGTGATTTCAAAAGGAATTCCACCTTGACGTAGTGACTGTCTAACAAAGATATTTATCGCCGTTGTCATGTTTAATCCCAAATCTGAAAAAAGCAATTCCGCTTCTTTTTTTAGGTCTTCATCAATCCGAATATTGATATTGGTTTGAGCCATTCTCAACACCTCTTTCATAAGTATTGTTTACATCGTATTATATTTTACTCACAAGGTAAATACAATGTGCGCATATTTAAATTTCGGGGAACAGAGACAACTCTCCGATTCCCCTTAAGGTGAATACTCCCTTATAATTAAATATGAAAACAAAGAAGGAGTCATTGTAGTGAAACAACGGCTCCTTCTTTATTAATTGCTATATATAGATAAACTTGATGGAACATCAGTATCAGCCGGGTTTTCATCTGTTTCATTTGAGAGTAACGCACTGAGATACAATTTATCTAATTTTGGTTCCTATGCTTTTTTAGAAAAACTAAAGGATATTTCTGCAAATCGTTCAGGTGTGTGCTTGAAGTCTACTGGGAGTGGGCAGCGACGGTGATTGGATGATTGAATGAAGCTCAGCGGGTACAGGGGGCAATAAGTTCGATGGAGGATTGTAGGAGAAATAGATTGTTCAACTGTTAACCTGTACTGCTTCTGGATTGCTTAAGGATGTTGGTGAGAACGCCCAGAATCTTATGCTTCTCATCATTGATCAACTGATACTGCTGAACCGACTTCGTTAGAAATTCTAGGCCGCTGTGATATTCTCCTCTGTCTAGTAGGTACTTAGCCAGTTCCAGCAGTAAATTAGCTTGACGGTCTAGAACTAATTTACGCGAATATCTCACCTGGACCAGATCAATAACACTCTTCTCTAGGTCCTGCTTAAATTGTTGTAAGATAGCGTTGATATTAAAGTTGTATTTATTAGCAGCCTTAAGCATATACAACAACCCAGTAATTCTCTCCTCTTGATGTGCGTTAAGGTAGGCAGAATACTGCTCAATTACAGTGGAATCTCCACTTACCAGCTTTGTCAAAAGAATATTATCTTTGGACCACTCCATGAACAAACTTTTCCAACGCTCGACCTCATCTCCTTGCTCTCTAACCCAGCTCAAATCAGCATAACTTCTTATAAAACCCAAAGCTCCCTCATAATCACCCAGCTCATCGCAGACATTTCCGCGCAGCAAATTACTGTACGCAATGTAAAAGAACAGCGGTCTGCCGGGAAGCATGACCGGTTCCGATGCTCTGTGTTCGTCCCGGACCTTCAGGTCATATTGAATTCTGGCCTTATGGCCCATCTTAGCGGCGTATTCCTCAACCTTGTCCCAGCGCTGTAGGGAGCGGTATGTATTGGCAAGCTCTTTGAGTGCATCAAGCTGATCAACTTCATCTAACCGTTCGACAAAAGGCTCGAACCGGTTCGCAGCCCACAGGTTCCGGTTCTGGTCATCGCTGAGCGCAATGGTAAACAGCCTGAACTGGCATAGGGCTAGCCGTTCCGAATGCTGATAACGTTCAGATTCGGCGACGATCTCATAGATTGCGGCGGCGGCATCCCTTTTCCCGGCCATGAAGAGTTCTTCTGCACTATCAAACAACAGGGGAGCGTACATCAGATTGTCCATAATATGGCGGGCCATTCGCTCAATACTCTCCAGCATGTTCAGTTCGGCACAGCGAAGCAGCAGCGGTCCAATCCTCCGCCAGTCGGAAGAGCCGCCAAAAATATAGTCATTGATGTACAAGTCGTAAAAATATCCTTCTTCCCGTCCCATGGCCTGAGTAATCCGATCCAGCTGCTGCATCGCAATAGGCCGGTGCCCGCGAAGAATATTGCTGAGTGTTCCGGAATGAAGCTGAGAACGCTTGGCAAATTGGGTAATCGTCAAACCAGTCCTCCGCAAATATTCCTCCAGTTCCGATAATACCGTAGTCGTTGCCTGCAAGTCCTAACCACCTTTCCTCTTCAATTTGTGATTTATAGAATAATATCCCTTTTATATTACACAAAATATATCAACGGAAGATTCATTAATCAAGTGTTTATTTATGTATTTTTCCTATATTTTAAAAATTTGGAATTTCGATTACCATTCAAATGTGGTACCACATTTTTCTCCTTCCACCTGCATGATGGCTGAGTCTGGACCAGCATTCGGCCTACATCCACCAGCCCATTGTGTTCGGTTTTCCGCATACATCAATGCTCCTCACCATTCTCCTTCAGCCACACTCATTCCAAGCTTATCATTGAAGCCGAGACAGCTTATTTGTCCTCAGTAAAATGCAAAATACCTGCGAGTTCCAATGAGGAACTGCAGGTATTTGCCTAATTCTTTTCTTATAGCGACTGGTACCCGGCTGAACAATTGTGGAGAACCTCACATCGTATAAGCCAATATAATATCCCCGTTGTCCTCTAACTCCCCAGTCTCGGTGAATCCCACATCCTTATAGAGCTTATTGGCCGTTAGATTATGCGGAATATGCGATACCCTAATCTGTGTGCAGTCCTCGCGGCTGCTCAGCATCTTAATGACCTCTTTAATTGCTGCTTTCCCGTATCCTTTACCCTGAAATCTCCCGTCAATCATAAATCTCAGAATCCAATAGTAACCGTCTGTATATCTTTCATTATCAAAAAGGATAAATCCAACCATCCTTCCTTCAGCAAAAATACCGTAGGGTACCGATGTAGGCTCATTTACCGCATGCACAAGTGAATCTGCATTACTTGCAACCAAGTCCAACTGCTCCGTGCTCACGCTCAATTGAGTACATTCGTGTTCCAGCTCGGGGGTAATCTTATGTAATTTAACAATAGTCAAAGTGTTCACAACCTTCATTATGAATTGATCTTCAGTCAAGCTGAATGGTATAGATGATCTCCCCATCCTGGTTCAAGCGCTGCTCGCTGGTGAATCCTAATTCTTCATACAACTTCATTGCAACTGAATTTCTTTGTTCCACCGTTAAGGATATTAAGCTGCACTTCGGATGGATTTCTTTAATGAATTTAATGATTTCTACCATAGCTTGTTGCCCATAGCCTTTTCGTTGGTGCTTGTGGTCAATCTGAAACCCGCCAATCCAGTAATTATCTGAGCTTCCGGGAGTAAATGAAAGATAGAAGAATCCGATAATTTTTCCATCGATGGATAGAATATACGGATCTAACGCTTCATCCCACGGCTTGATATAGGCATATGCTAGGGACTCCATCACAGAAGGAACGAAGTTGCGCTGCTCCTCACCAACAGATATCTCTAGAGCTTCTTCCCAATTCTGGGCGTTCACAGGTTGGATAACGATTGGTTTCATGTTTTCTCCTTATATCAACAGTTGAGGTATAAATATCATCCTATCATAATATTGGTAAATTATCCTCTCACTCCTCCCCCTCCCGCGCCTTCCCCTCCGCCTCCCCGTACTCCTGAATAATCAGGCTGCCGCCGCTGGCGTGCCATTTCTCGACCTCCCCGGCGAAGCCGGCGGCGTCGATGTTGCCGAGAATATAATTGTAGGTGGCATCCACGATGATCGCGGACAGCTCGGCGTTCTTCTCGTCATAGGTCGGCGAGGTTAGCGACACGGTAGGGTCATCGACCAGAAACTGCTCGTTATCCCGGCTGAGCTGGTCGGCCAGGGCGGTAAGCTGCTCTTTTTGTGCGACCTCCTTGATATGGGTATTGCCTACATCGGCGATCATCAGGGAATTGAGCGGATTGACCTCATACACCCGAAGCTGGGATGTCTCTTCCGGAAGAATCACTTTGCCTTCCCCGTCCAGCTTATAGTGGCGGCCCTCGAAGCCGTAGGCCATCAGGTTGGCTACATCCTCATCCATCGTGCGGTCGAAGAATCCCAGCACCTGCTTCAGCTCCTGCTCGGTAGCAATAGCTTTACGTGAAAAGAGGTACAAGCCGTTGTACTTCGGTATGGACCATACCTTATATCCATCCGGCCCCTTAATGCGGTTAATCAGCGTCAGCTCTGCTTTGGGGTTGATCGCCTTGGCCTCAATGGAGAGCCGCTGCACATCCGTCATGCTCCCGATGAAGATCCCGGCCGTTCCCCGGATGAATTTGTCCCGCTGCACTTCCTTGCTGGTCAGGGCGAAATCCTGGTTAATGATCCCTTCCTTGTATAATTTGCGCATGAAGTTCATCGTGTCCATATATTCGGGCGTGGCGAATTCCGGGATGAACTGTCCATCTTCAATTTTCCAGTTATTCGGCGTACCGAAATAAGAGCTTAACGTCTTGAATACCCCGTACACCAGATCGTTGCGGTCCACCAGTCCTAGGGTGTCTGCCTTGCCGTTGCCGTCCGGGTCCTTCATGGTGAACTGCCTCATCACCTCATACAGCTCCTCCAGCGTTCCGGGCGGACTGAGGTGCAGCTTCTCCAGCCAGTCCTTGCGGATAATAATGCCCTGCCGGGAGGCTGGCCTTTCTGTATAAAGGCCATAGATGCCCCCATCCACCGAAGTCTGCTTAAGAATCGCCGCATTCAGCTGACTGAGATTCGGAAATTCCGCCAGATAGGGACCAATCTCCCAAAAGGCGCCGGAGCGGATCATATTCTTGACCGGATTATAATCGGTGAATTTCACGAATGTCACTTTGCCGAGTGAGCCGGTGGTCAGTGCGGTATTCATTTTGTCCGTGTAGACGCCCTCAGGTACCCAAGTAATATTGAGCTGAGTCCCGGTCAGTCTCTCAATCTCGGCAATCAGCTCCGCCGAAGGCGTCTGCGGAAAATGCAGCGGTGCCAGAATCGAGATCGGCGCCGGGGCATCCGCTGAATCGGAACGCTCAGACTCCCCCCCGCTGCAAGCGCTTAACGTAATGAACGATAAGAATAGGATGAAGCACCCTGCAAGAGCTTTCTTCCTGCCCGTTAACCGGTTGAACATTCCATAACCCCCTGAAGCGTAATATTTATCTGCCTTAGAAGCCTATCTATTGAATAATGTAGCTTATGTATGAATGATTAGAGAAAATGATTATTGCGGTACCAGATGATTATTGTTATTATCCTTCGTGATGCATACACTTAAGACAGTGATTTCCATATTTCATGCAAAGGTGCTGAACGCTGTTGAAACAGCTTAGCTTTCTCAGTAAATTAACTATGTTCGCGTTCGCCATCAGCATCCTGCCGGTGCTGTTCATTGGCTCGTTCTCCTATTTCACATCCTCCAGCGAAATTCAAAAAAATGTTAACGAAAGCAAAAAGGAACTCATTTTACAAATCACCTCAAATGTAGAGCATAAGCTGAATACTGTCAACCACACCTTGAACCAGGTCGTGAACTCTTCGGTGCTGAAGAAGGCGCTGAACAATCCGCTGAATGAAAACGATTTCATTTTATATAACGACATCCGCAATGAGATCCGTAATATGCAGTCCTTCGATACGCGGCTGGAAGATGTCATCCTGCTCAATCAGCGCCAGAACTGGATGATCAAGAACTCCGGGCTCTACCGGCTAAATGAATACCGCAATTACGAGCAGCTCACGAATCTGCTGAATGTGGAAGGCTCCTCCTCATGGGTGCTGAACCCCTCCTCCCTGTTCTACAGCGAAGAGAGCATTAACGTGACCGGCTGCAAGTACAGCATCAGTCTGATTAAGAAGCTGCCCACGACCAAGCTGCAGAAATACGGACTGGCTCTGGCCAATATTCCCGCCTGCAGTCTTCAGGACTTCATTAATCCCGATATGCAGCCGCTGGACAGTATTATGGTGCTGGATAAAAGCGGACGGATTCTGCTGCATCCGGACCGCAATCTGATCGGAGAGCCTGCCGCAGCGGCTGGATTCACGGGCTTCGAGCAGATCGCCGCTGCCGCCGAGCCATCGGGACAATTCAAGACCAAGCTTAATGAAGCCGATTACTCGATCACCTATATGCGTTCCCAGTTGAACGGCTGGATCTATCTGTCGGCCACCTCCATCAAGAGTCTGACCCGCGAATCCGGCAAAATCGGCACCTACACGGTATTCGTCTGCACGTTCATGCTGCTGTTGTCTGTGCTGCTGGCGTGGCTGGGCTCCCGGCGCATGTACACGCCTATCGAACGGCTGCTCACTCAGATTGGACTGCGCCGTCCCGGTTTGCGGGCAGGGCGTACGGATGAATTCCAGCTCATCGGCGAGCAGGTGCATTCCCTGTTCCAATCGAAGTCACAACTGGAGAAGGAGGTTAGCCAGCATCTCGGGCAGGTGCGGACCTTCTTTCTGATTCAGGCGTTCGGAGGCAATCTGAGAAGACGCGAGCTGATGGAGGAGCTGGAGCAATACGGGTACGGCAAGCAAGTCGAGGAGTGGAAGACGATGGCTGTCATTACGCTGAGCATCGACTTCTCCGAGGAGAACAGCTATGAGAAAAAGGATCTCAATCTGCTGTTATTCGCAGCGCATAATATGACTCAGGAGCTGGTCTCTGCGCAGCACAGGCTAACCCCTGTGTTGATGGGTCATGCGCTGGCGGTTGTCATCGGCAGTGAGGATGAGGGCACGGAAGCTTTTCACCGGATGCTCTATGCGCTTACGGAGAAGCTCCAGCAGGAGATTAACGAGGTCCTGAAGCTGCAGGTCAGCATTGGGCTGAGCCTGCCGTTTCATTCGTTTGACAAAATGTCCATTGCCTACAGGGAAAGTCTGGAAGCCCTGAAGCACCGGATTACCCTGGGCAAAGGCATCATCATCCAGTACGAGAACCTTAACTCCGGCAAACATTATCTCAATTTGAACTACCCGACCCACACGGAAAATGACCTGATGGATGCCATCAAGCTGGCTGACAGCGATAAGGCGAAGGAGCTGCTGCATAAGCTGTTTAAGTGTATTTTTGCGCTGGGACTCTCGCCGCAGGAATATCAGATTCCGCTGACCCGGCTGCTGAACAATACGCTCATTATGATGCAGGAATCGGGAATTACGCTGAATCAGATCTACCACGCGAGCGGTTCCCTGTTCGAGGAGCTGACCGATCTGCATATCGTGGCTGAGATTGAGGACTGGTTCTGGACCATTGTGATCCAGCCGGTCATCGTCATCTTCCACAGCAGGCAGAACGCCCAGTATCATAATATCTCCGAGAAGCTGATCGACATCGTCCAGCATGAGTATGACCAGGATTTGACGCTGGAGGAGTGTGCTTCCCGGCTGCATTATAACGCGAACTACATCAGCAGTGTATTCCGCAAGGAAACGCAGTATTATTTCAGTGATTACCTGATCATGTACCGGTTCAAAATGGCCAAAAAATGGCTGGAGGAGACCGATATGCCCGTGAAGGATATCGCCTCCCGCCTGAGATACAACAATTCACAGAACTTCATCCGTTCCTTCCGTAAGCAGGAGGGGATGACCCCCGGCCAATACCGTGACAGCTTCCATACAAAGCTTAGAGCCGTCCCGGACGATGAGTAGGCGCCGTGGCTTCAGGCGGGGCCTTGGGCCTCTGCAGCTTTCTTTTTCTGATAAACCATGTAAGAAGTAAGGCCAGAATAAGCAAGATCCCGCCTACAGTAATCGCAATATTCCTGATATCCGGTACATAGACTACCAGCCGAATAGGCTCGGAATCCGCAAGGGACACATGCCAGGTTAACGTGTTGCCGTCTTGCTCAGCCGCATTATTAGCCCCGTATAGATCATAGGGAATCGTTAATTTGAAATCCACGGAGAAGCTGCCCATCAGGAGCCGCACCAGGGACTTAGGAACATTCAAGCTGCCGATGCCGTCAATAATCTCATCGGAGTAGGCGTTCAGCTTAGGCTGGGCCACCACATCGTATTTGGTATACAGCCACCTGTCCGTCTGTCCCACTTCAGCCTCCACAATATCTATGCCGCTGCTGCTGTTCTTCAGTTCCTCCATTGAAGCATACGATTTATGAAATTGATATTCCGTTGATTTGCCGCTTGCCGTCTTCTTCAGCTCTATGCCTGCGGCCGCCAGCCGGGTGGTCAGAAGCTCCTCCACTTTGCCGCTGACCAGCTTCTCTGCCCGGGCATCCAGCATAAGACTGAAGGCCAGATCCAGTGAGCCGTCCTTCTTCACAGTCACATGGGCCGTGCCTTGCGCGCAGCCTGTAAGCAGCAGGACAAGCATAAGCATCATCAGTATTGCCTTAATTCGAGTCCCGTTCAACCTGCGTTTCTTCAACCTCTGTCCCTCCATCCGCTGACTGTTGCTACTAGCTTAACCGTACCTTGAAGAAGCGAATCTTCTCTTATGGAGTCAAGCTTAACACATCCCGGGGAGGTACAGAAAGCCCCCAGCCTGCGGATATCCGTAAGCTGGAGGCTTCCATGTGCATAATCCTGTTATTTTTTCAAATGATAAGGGACGGTAGTGATAATTACATTGCGCCGGTACAGCAGATGCGCGCGGATCAGCAGGCTGGACTGGTTATGCAGAATGTTATGCCAGCCCTTCTTCGGTATGAATTGAGGGACAATGACGGTCACCTGATAATTCGACTCGCTGGCCTTGCGCTGAACCGTATCAATGAACTTGGTCAATGGATGAATGATGCTGCGGTAAGGTGAATACAGCGTTACCAGCCGTACTTCAGGATGGAATTTCTTCCACTTCTCTTCGAAAATAGCGTCATCCTCCCGCTCGAACGGGATGTGGACGGCGATAATCTGCTGCGCACTCAGCGACTTGGCATACCGCAAGGAATTCTCCACCACATGGGTAATCCCTGCTACCGGCAGGATGATGATATTCCCTTCAATCGCAAGCGGCGGCTCCCCGCAGGTGGCTACCCGCAATTGATCGGCGACCGATTCATAATGCTTGTAGATGCGGTAGAAGAAAAGGATAATCAGCGGCAGAAAGACCAGGACCGGCCAGACCTGCGTGAATTTGGTCAGGAAGAACATCATCGTGACAATGAAGCTGATCAGCGCCCCGATTGCATTGATGATCAGCTTAGGCAGCCAGCCCTCTGGCTTGTGCCGGAGCCATTTGACGATCATGCCTGTCTGCGACAGGGTGAACGGGATGAAGACCCCGACTGCATACAGCGGAATGAGATGCTCCGTCCGCCCCTTAAAGGCAATGATCAGGATAATCGACAAGATGCCCAGGCTGAGAATTCCGTTCGAGTACCCCAGACGGTCTCCGCGCACAGTGAACATCCGGGGAATGAATTTATCCTTCGCCAGATTCACAGCCAGCAGCGGAAATGCGGAATATCCGGTGTTCGCCGCCAGAACCAGAATTAAGGCTGTCGTTCCCTGCACGACATAATACATGAAGTTGCGGCCAAAGACATGCTCGGCAATATCGGACACCACCGTAACCTGTTCACGCGGAGCAATGCCGTAATAATACGCCAGGAACACGATGCCTGAGAATAACAGCGCGAGCAGAATTCCCATCGCCGCTAAGGTTTTAGCTGCATTATTCGGTGCCGGTGCCTTGAAATTGGGGATCGCATTTGATATGGCCTCCACCCCAGTCAGCGCCGAGCTGCCTGAGGAGAACGCCCGCAGCAGCAGGAACAGGCTGATTCCGGCCACCGGTGTTCCCAGTGAGGTGTGAAGCTCCGCCGGTACTCTTCCGGTCAGCACATTGAACAGGCCCAGCCCGATCATAATGAACATCGCCAGTACGAACAGATAGACCGGGTACGCCAGGAAAGAGGCCGACTCGGTGACCCCGCGCAGATTCAGTGTCGTGATCAGCAGGACGAAGATGATGGCAATTATCACATTATAAGGATGCAGGCTCGGAAAAGCTGAAGTGATCGCATCCGTTCCCGCAGAGACACTGACCGCTACGGTAAGTATATAATCGACGAGCAAGGAGCCCCCTGCAATCAGACCCGGATATTTACCCAGATTCTCCTTGGATACAACATAAGCTCCGCCGCCCTGGGGATAGGCGAAGATGATCTGCCTATAGGAGAGTATCAGGGCCAGCAGAAGCACCAGTACCCCGCCTGCAATCGGAATGGAATACCAGAATGCGGCTGTACTAACCGTGATCAGCACCAGCAGAATCTGCTCCGGGCCATAGGCCACAGAGGACAAAGCATCTGAGGACAGTATGGCTAGGGCCTTGGTTTTGTTAAGCTTCTGTTCTCCCAGCTGATCGGACTTCAGCGGCCGTCCGATCAGGAACCTTTTTACCGAAGACATCATCATCACTCACCGACTTTTTTATTGTTATATTACCCCTGGTGCACGAATAAAATCTGGACCTTTAATTGGATACAGACACTATTCTTGCTGCCGTTCGATACTACATTAATTCTTTTATCACCATCTGTATATATGCAGATATCCTAGACAAACCCCAAACCATGAATAACAAATGATATTCGCCGAAAGACACAGCAAAAGGGATCAAGCAGGCTTTCCGCTCCGTCCCGTTTGCTTATTTCAGCTTTTTTTGCTATATTCAGCCATTTTCAGGATGTCTCACAGCCAGTCCTGTGTAAGCAGCGTCCGCAGCAGCTCCACCTGCTCCCTGCCGATCCGTGCCGTGATTTCGGCTTCAATATTTTGCTTGATCTCCAGCATACTCCGGCAAGCCGCTGTCCCCTTCGCAGTGA
This sequence comes from Paenibacillus sp. FSL R7-0128, assembly GCF_038002245.1. Lineage (NCBI taxonomy): Bacteria > Bacillati > Bacillota > Bacilli > Caryophanales > Paenibacillaceae > Paenibacillus > Paenibacillus sp. FSL R7-0128. The sequence continues at coordinate 6,422,255 of NZ_JBBOCD010000001.1, forward strand.
GCACGATAGGCTTGTCCCGGCTATTCCCTTCCTTAGCAGCAGTATCCACGTAACCTTCATCCAGCAGATTGTTGATCGTCTTTTGCGTCCCCTGGCGGGAAATGCTGATCAGCCTGCTGATCTCCGAAATGGACAGAACGCCGTGCTGCTCCAGCATCGCCAGAATATGCGTCTCTGTCTTATTCAGCGGCTCGCCGCTCATCTGGTTTACCTTGTCACGCAGAACCTTGTGCTTCTCGCTGATCATATCGACCAGATTCAACCCGCTCATATATTCCTTCATTTACAAGACCTCCATAGATAGAAATGCAGTTCCGTCTAACCGAGAACTACTGTCGCTCCAATTGTCAACCAAGTTGACAATGATCCATCCCACTGCTACTATAAGTGAAGTTTGACAAACTTACATTTAAGGGAGTTCGGAAACATGGGCAGTAACAAAAAGGAAGCTTTAATTTTCACCAGTATGATGTGTTTTTGCATGGTCGTCTTTATGTCTTTTTACAATGTGATTATAGCGAACGGATTCAACAACAGACTGCTCACGGATGTGGCTGTGGGCTTGCTCCCGGCACTTGCCGTTGCCCTGTTCTGCGATATTGTGGTGGTTGGCAGAATTGCCAAAGGGCTGGCCTTCAAAATAGTGAAGCCGTCCGCACCCCAGATCCGCAAAGTGCTGACGATCTCGTGCTTCATGGTCTGCGGCATGGTCATTCTCATGTCTCTATACGGCACACTAGCACACTTCGGATTCGGGGACAACTTCTTCCGTCATTACTTCTCCATCCTGGGGCTTAATTTCATCTGCGCCCTGCCGCTCCAGCTGCTGGTGGCCGGTCCGCTGACCCGCTTCCTGTTCAGCCGGATGTTTCCGGTCCGTACGGCAGCACCAGGAATCTAAGGCTGGCTGAAACCAGTCCGCCGCTTTTACTCGAATACGGGCATGGCCCCCAGCCATGGCTGCGGTGTTCCCGCCACACCAAAAAGGGTGTTCAGCAAGCCATGACCTCATGGCTGTGCGGAACACCCTTGTCCGGGATTCATTCTATTGATTATTTATTCCATGAAAGACAGGCTCCCGCCCTGGAGCCGTACACTGCCGCCCTTAGCATAGAAGCTTAGGCCCGAGCAGATGCCTCCAGGGAAGACCAGGCTGGTGATGGCGGCAAGGCCGTCATTGGCGAATACCTCCACCGAACAGGCATCCAGCAGGATATGCAGGCTCTTCAGGCTGCCGATTCCCCCGGTGCTCTGGAGATCGGGAAATATTTCCGAGAAGCCGGTCTCGCCGGACTGATCTCTGTGCAGGGTTAGAGTGTCTTCAGCAGCAGAGTAAATGAGTTCAGTATACTCAGTAGCTGTATGATGAATAATAAGACCGAATTCTTCCGCTTCATTGTCCGCAAGCGTAAGCCGCAGCTCCAGGGCTGAATCCTTGCACTTGATATCCTGGCGCTCGCCCGGTATCAGCAGCATCTCCGGCAATGCCGCAGACTCTGCCGCGAAGTAACGATCCAGCTCTGCTACCGGCTGCTGGCGGATCAACATCCGGCCGTCTGCCGCATCATGCAGCGTCAGTACCCGCGGAATCGTCATCGCTCCGCGCCAGCCCTGGCTTGGAACCTGATTGGCATACCGCCAGTTGCTCATCCAGCCGATGAAGATCCTCCGCCCGTCCGCAGCCGGAATGTCGGAGAAGCTGACCCCTGCGTAATTGTCTTTGCCATAATCCAGCCAGCGGATGTCGCTGTGCTCCGGTGTGAAGACGGAGCCGTCGAAGCCACCGACGAAATATTGCGTCCGCGAGCCAAATCTCGCCCCGCTGTTATCACCGATGCTGACCAGCAGCACCCACTTGCTGTCTCCTGTTCCTTCCACCGGGAGCTCGAAGAGATCCGGGCATTCCCATACTGCATCATGAGAGCCTGCACCCTCGCCGAATTCACTCTCCAGGCTCCACTCCCGCAGATTCGGGGAGGAGTAGAACGTGATTGTCTGATCGGTCGCCAGCACCATCATCCATTTCCCGTGAGCTTCAGACCAGAACACCTTCGGATCACGGAAATCGGCCTTGGAAGGATGCGTCAGCACCGGGTTGCCTGCATACTTGATCCAGGTCCGGCCATTGTCATGGCTGTAGGCCAGGCTCTGTCTTTGCACGGCAGGCGACGATTCCGTCGGCTCCTGATGACTGGTATAGATGGCAACGATACCCGGCTTCTCCGGGAACAGCCCGCTGGTATTATTCCAGTCAACGACTGCGCTGCCGGAGAACGCATAGCCGTGATCATCCGGGTACAGCGCAATGTCCAGCTCCTCCCAGTTAATCAGATCCTTACTGACGGCATGACCCCAGTGCATCGGCCCCCAGATGGAGGAATGCGGATGATACTGATAGAACAAATGATATTCCCCTTCGTAATAAACCAATCCATTTGGATCATTCAGCCAATGCTGCTCCGGCGTAAAATGCAGCGCCGGCCTGTGTTTGGTTCTCCCGATAATTTCCACTCCATTACCACCTTTATCTATTTATAAGTTCATCATGTTCCGCAGCTAGTGCAGTCTCAGCCTTTGTTCTTGAGATAGCTGTCATATCCTCTTTGCTTGATCTCCAGCCATTTGTCCAGCCCGAGTCTGGACAGCTCTGCCTGGTAATCCTTCCATTCCTCTTCCACTTTACCGGTCTTGGTCCATTCCGCGCGCTTGCGGTTCACATAAGCGAACAGGTCCGTCTCAATGGCGGTCAATTCCTTCTGATCCTCCAGGGAGTAGAAGACACGCGGGAAGTTGTTATCGGCCTTCATATAAGGCACCAGCTTCTCCTTCATGAGGTCCAGCCGCCAAGCGGCATCATCCGGCTTGGTAGTCACCTTACCGTAGTATTCATCGAGGATCGCCAGCGGACCGCCGATACTGGTTTTCTGGCGCAATTCAACCGGAGCCGCGCCTTCCAGCGGCAGATGCTTCAGCATTTTGGCCGATTCATCGTATTCAAAAATATTCTGCTGCGTCTCATCCCCGTACGTTCCCCAGTTATCCTCAACCGACTGCTGCGGCTCATAGAGCTGGTCAATCCACTTGGCGGTAAGCTCCAGATTCTTGTTTGAACCGGTAATAACCATCCGTCCACGGTCAAAACCGAAGTTGTTCGTACGGGCTACATTGACCTCTCCGTCCGGTCCGGCAAGCGGCTGCATCAGATCATATTTATCGTTGAACCCGGTAATATTGGCTTTATCCCACTGGAAATAGAGACCGTAGCGCCCGCTCTGCCCTTTGGCCAGATAGGTGTTGTAATCCTGTTCAAACGCCTCTTCGTCGATCAGATCCAGCTGGTACAGCTCGTTCAGATACTTAATGCCCTCTTTATATCCGTCCTGGCCTGCGGTGAAGACCACTTTGCCGTCATTGGTAACCACCGTGTGATCGCCGTTATCCCCGAGACCGAACGAGCCGAACAGGAAGTTCATATCCTCATTGCCGTTATTCAGCACAAAAGACAGCGGAATCTCATCCTTCTGGCCGTTCCCGTTCGGATCATCATTCTTGAAGGCAACCAGCACCTTCTTCAGCTCCTCCGTCGTAGTTGGCATAGCGAGTCCCAGCTTCTTCAGCCATTCCACATTGATCCACGGCATCCCGTTGACCGAATGAATGCTCTCCTTACCGGAGCCCAGCTCTTCAATCCATGGAAAAGCATAGATATGCCCGTCCTGCGCAGTCATCATCGATTTGTACTCCGGCGCGGCGGCCAGCACCTTCTGCAGATTCGGCATGTATTTCTCGATCAGCTCCTCCAGCGGCACAATCGTTCCGTCCTTGCCCAGGGTCAGCAGATCATAATCCGAATACGCGGCATCGATGATTGCATCCGGCAGGTCGCCGCTGGCTACAGCCAGATTTCTTTTCTCAATAAAAGCGTCGTTCGTGTAGTTGGTGAAATCGATGTGGACCCCGGACTTCTCCTCCAGCCGCTTGTAGATCAGCTTCTCGTTCGGATCGGCAGGCGCCAGCGCTGAGCTCTGGGACATGAAGTGCAGCGATACCTTCTCTTTAAGAGGCAGCGTCACATTCTCCAGCTTGTAATCCTCCGAAGCCGAGGAATTGCCGCCCCCTCCGCCGCAGCCCGCAAGCACGGAAGCCGAGAGTGCCAGCACAGACAAGGTTTGCAATGTTTTTTTCATATGAGATTCCCCCTAATATTATTTAATGGAGCCGACCATGGCGCCCTTCTCGAAGTATTTCTGGAAGAACGGATACATCACGATAAGCGGCAGACTGGAGATAACAATGGCAGAATATTTGATCATTTCGGACAATTTCTTAAGCTCCGCCTGGGCCAGTGCATCGGCAATCATGCCGGGCTGCACCTGATTCTGAATCAGGATCGAACGCAGCACCAGCTGCAGCGGGAACAGCCGGGAATCGTCCAGATAAATCATGGCATCGAAATAAGAGTTCCACTGCCCCACGAAGGCATATAAAGCCAGCACGAAGATAATCGGTTTGGACAGCGGCAATACAATCCGGAAGAAAATGCCCAGATCAGACGCCCCGTCGATACTCGCCGCCTGAAACAGCTCCTTGGGCAGACCCTGGAAATAGGTCTTCGCCAGAATAATATTGAACACGCTGATCGCCCCCGGCAGGATCACCGCCCACACCGTATTCAGCATCCCCAGATCCTTCACGACCAGATAGGTCGGAATCAGACCGCCGCCGAAGAACATCGTAATCAGGAAGAAGATCATTACCGGCCGCTTCCCGGCCAGTCCCTCAATGGACAGCGGATACGCCGCGAAGACGGAGAAGAATACCGTAGCCAGCGCGAAGGCGGCAGAGTAGAACAAAGCGTTGAAGAAGCCGCGGATCATCGCGTCGTTGCTGAGAATTTTGACGTAGCCTGTAATGGTCCAGTCCGACGGCGCAATGGCCAGCCCCTTGGTAATGAGCACATTCGGTGTTAAGAAGGAGGCCAGCACGACATACACCAGCGGAAACAGAATGACCAGGATGAACAGACCAAGCAATATATACGTGATAACAACCAGAATCCGGTCCTTCCCGGAATATTGAATATCCATACTTACCTCCTTTTAATACAGCCCTTCCCCTTCGTTCAGCCGCTTGACGACCGTATTGACGAAGACCAGCAGGATTACGTTAATGACGGAATTGAATAATCCGATCGCGGTGGAATAGGCATAATCGCCGGCCTGCAGACCCACCTTGTAGACATAGGTCGCAATGATCTCCGAGGTCGGGGTATTGAGCGCCGTCTGCATCAGGAAGGCCTTCTCATAGCCGATGGACATGATGCCGCCTGCAGCAAGGATGAACAGCACGGCCATCACCGGCCTCAGCGCAGGCAGATCGATATGGCGGATGCGCTTCAGCAGGGAGGCGCCGTCAATCGTCGCCGCATCATGAAGCTGCGGATCTACACCGGCCAGCGTGGCTACATAGATAATCGAGGACCAGCCTGCCGTCTGCCAGATGCCTGACAGAATATATACGGTACGGAAGTAAGCGGGATCACTCATGAAGGACACCGGCTTACCTGTAAAAGTAGTAATGAGCGCGTTCACCACACCTGTCGGCGACAGAAAGACGAACAGCATCCCTGCGACAACCACAACCGAGATAAAGTTAGGTGCATACACAATCAGCTGGATGTTCTTCTTCAGCTTCGCGCTGCGGATCAGATTCAGCATAAGCGCCAGCACAATCGGCACCGGAAAACCCAGAATCAGCCCGTAGGCGCTTAATTTAAGCGTATTCATTAGAATATCGTAGAAATTCGGCGAGGAGAGGAACCGCTCGAAATGCTCGAAGCCCACCCATGCGCTGCCCAGGATGCCTCTGCGCGGGCTGAAATCCTTGAAGGCAATAATAGCGCCGTACATTGGAACGTATTTGAATATAACGGTAAGAATTACGGCCGGAGCCAAGAATAAATACAGGATATAATTCCGGCGCAGATAGCTTAGAATTGATTTACGTGATTTGAGTTCAGTACCCCTTTGTTGAACCATCGGATTTGCCAATTTTCCCCCTCCTTACAGTGCGGCTGTGCTAATGCTGCTGTGCAACAGGGCCGCTGCTAGCTTGCCATTCACATGGCATAGGTCCGCCCGGATCTGTCTATCCTCCTGACGGTTAGGTTACCCACCTCCGGTCTAACTATGTAATTTACATTTAACAAAATGAATAGGTTTTCAAATTTACATTTGAACATGTTTTGCCTTTACAATTTATCAGAGATTGTGATTATAAGTCAATACATTTTGCACAAAAAATAATTAAAACCGTGCATTATACAGTGCAAATGTAACATTAACATAGATATTAGTATTTATCGGTGCCTTTAATTTTTGAATTGTAAAATCAATTTGTGCATTTGTAAAATTACGTTGTCAATATTGAGTAAATGCTATATATTAGGTAGCAGAGGTTACTAATACGGGGAAACAAAGGTGGAACACAGTGATGAAGAAAGCAAAGGTCACCATTCAAGACATTGCAGATGCGCTAGGCATCTCCAGAAATACGGCCTCCAAAGCCCTGAACGGTGCAGAGAGCATTCCTCCCGAGACCCGGGAGAAGGTCATCAACAAGGCCATCGAGCTCAAATATAAACAATTCTCCTATCTGGAAGCAGCAGGCAGCGCCTCTGAGAATCAGGGCAATATCGCCCTTTTGACCAGCAATCTCCCCAACAGCTCCCACTTCGGTTCCCAGCTGCTCAGCGGACTGGAGAAGCGTATCAGTACCGAAGGCTATACCTTGTCCATTTATTTTGTCCGGGAGAACGATATTAACGGTATGACTCTGCCCGGCAATTTCGAGCCTGCGAATGTGGACGGCATCATTTGTATTGAAATGTTCAGTAAAGAATACAGCGGGCTGGTTACCGAGCTCGGCATACCAACAATCTTCATTGACTGCGCGTCCGATATTATTTATCCGGAGCTGAAGGCAGATCTGATGCTCATGGAGAATGAGCACAGTGTATGTTCCATGACCCGCAAGCTGATGGATCAGGGAGTGCAGAGCTTCGGTTTTGTAGGCGATTACAACCACTGCCGCAGCTTCAATGAACGCTGGATCGGCTTCAATCGGGCACTCTCTGCGGCCGGTATCCCGCTCAATCCCGAATTATGCATTGTGGGTCAGGACCGGGACTACATGCTGGAGGCGGACTGGATGGATCAGCAGCTGGACGCCCTTGACGAGTGGCCCTCCGCCTTCATCTGCGCCAATGACTTCATCGCAATCCGTGTCATGAAGTCACTTAAGAACAGAGGAATCAAGGTGCCGGAGCAGGTTGCGGTCTGCGGCTTCGACGATGCCTCGGAATCCCGGATCATCGAGCCCCATCTGACAACGGTACATATTTACAGCGGTCATATGGGGATTGTCTCTGCCGAAATGCTGCTCTCCCGGATCAAGGACCCTGCCAAGCCCTATCAGGTGACACATGTCGCTACAGACGTTGTATTCAGAGACTCTACCCCCGCTCTTAGCTAATACCAACCCATTCTGCCTGGAGGTTATTTCACAATGAAACTACATGGTTCAGTCCTTTGTGCGGGCGAGCTGCTCATTGATTTCTTTTGCACCGATGTTGACGTCAGCCTGACTGCAGGGCGGCATTTCTCCAAGCAGGCCGGCGGAGCGCCAGCGAACGTAAGTGCAGCCATTGCCCGGCTCGGCGGCCACTCCGCCTTCCTCGGCAAAGTCGGAGCCGATCCCTTCGGCTTCTTCCTGAAGCAGACGCTGGAAGAACAGAACGTGGATACCTCGATGCTGCTGCTTGATCCCGCAAGCCCGACCACACTGGCTTTCGTCTCGCGCTCAGCGAACGGGGAACGCGATTTCGTGTTCCACCGCGGGGCAGACCGGCTGCTCAGGCTGGAAGAGCTTGACCGGGCAGCCGTCCGTGAGGCGGCCATGCTTCATTTCGGCTCGGCGACAGCGCTGCTGGCTGATCCCTTCCGCGAGGTCTATATGACGCTCATGGATGAAGCGAAGGCGAACGGACAGTTCGTCTCCTTCGATCCCAACTACCGGGGCGACCTGTGGACCGGGCGGCAGGAGGAATTCATCACGCTGTCCAGAGCCGGTATCTCCAAGGCCGATCTGGTAAAGGTCAGCGACGAGGAGCTGCAGCTGATTACAAGCGAAGCGGACCGTAATGCCGCCCTTGATATGCTGCATGAGTGGGGAGCCGGAGCAGTAGCCGTTACTTTGGGCAAAGACGGCACCCTCATCTCCTCCCCGGACTCCCGGCTGCTGATTCCGAGCATCACCGTGAAGTCCATCGATTCCACCGGTGCCGGCGATGCCTTCATCGGAGCGCTGCTCTGCCGGATCAGCCAGCTGGCCCATCCGGCAGACTTCACCCGCAGCGCGGAGCTGCAGCAAGAATTCGTCACCTTCGCCAACCGGGTGGGGGCGATGGTCTGCACCAAGGTCGGGGCGATTGCCGCGCTGCCGACACTGGACGAGGTCCAGGAATTTGCCGAGTAAGCTGCGGAGCTGCTGTTAAACCAATCTTTACCTGCTGTTTTCATCACAGACAGGGGAGCATGGCACGTAATATGATAAGCACATTATCATATGGTTGAAGGAGCAGCTTTTGCATGACGATGAAACAAGAATTCGATAATCTGATGGCGTTTGCCAAGGATTTAATCAATGAGAATCTCGGCTTTTATTATGATATCAATTATGGTTATTTCCAGCCCGAGACCCATCCGATTGTGGACTTCATCCGGCTGATAGGCAGACGTATTCAGAGCCAGCTCATGCTGATGCCCGCGCTCTACGGGGAGGTCGACCAGATGGAGCGGATGTTCTCGGACAACCTGTTCTTTGATGAATGGGCCGAGGTGACGCTGGATGGACGGAGCTTCCACTTCCTGATGCGGCAGATTGACAACAGCAGCAGAATCATCAACCTGGCACGTGACCTGGTCTTCCCCTCCCCCTGGATTCCCCGCAAGCTGCGCGACAGTCTGATCCGCATCGGTGAAGGTACCCTGAACGGAAGCTGGCGGCAGGATAAGGATCATCAGGTTACCCTCTGGCTCCCTCTTGGCATCTCCTTCGTGGAAGGCTCAGGACATCATTCCATAACGGCGGGGATCGCCAAGGGTGAAGGGGAGCTCTACCCCACCTCGGTGTATGACATCAGCCTCATCTATGATCACGTGTATACCGACGGCAGGTATTACTATAGAACGCATGACCATTCGATTATCTCCGAGGTTCATTTCGTGGAATGCGCCGCTATCTTTGAGATCGGCCGGATCATGGCGGCGCAGAAGATTATTTTCTGAAGGACGACAAACCATAATTTCCCAAACAGCAAAGAAGCCGCGAACCCGCCCAAATCGGACGGTTCACGGCTTCTTTAAGTAGTCGCTCTCGGCACGAGCTGGAACCCCAGCGGCTCCTGCTCCGCCTCTTCCCCCTTCAGCTTGCCGAGAATCAGATGCAGCGCATTCTGCGCCTGTGCGCCAATCGGATTATTAATTGAGGTGATCCCCAGCGTATGGGCCAGCTCCGTGTTGTCGAAGCCGACAATCGCCAGTTCCTCCGGTACCTTCACCTTAAGTCTGCGGGCTTCGCTCAGCACCCCTGCCGCTACCATATCATTGGCGCAGAGGATGGCATTCGGAGGCCCGCCAGGAATCAGCAGCAGCCTGCGGATCAGCTCCTCACCCTGCCGGATGGAAAAGATCCCTGTCTGCGACCATTCCTGGTTCACCTCCAGATGATATTTGCGGGCAGCATCCTGGTACGCCTGTATCCGCCCGGAGGTATTCATACTAGCCGGCCTGCCCCAAGCATTGGCAATCCGCGTATAACCCCGTCCGATCACATGCTCAAGTCCCAGCATGTACCCGTCATATTGATTCATGGCGACACTCTGAATCTCGGGAAGCTCCATCCGCTGCCAGGAGACAATCGGCCCGTATTTGCAATAGGAGCCCAGGAGCGCTTGATCGTTAACGCAGGTGCTGATGACCAGCGCATCGACTCTTTTGCGCCGCATATCCTCGAAGGCTTGCAGCTCTTTGGCCGGATCACCCCCGGAGGTATAGATAATCGTCTGATATCCGTGCCGGCTCGCAGTCTCCACGAAGCTGTTCAGAAAAGGCAGCATTACCTCGTTAATCCCCTCCGTTACCATCCCGATCTGCATCGTCTCTCCTGTGGATAAGGAGATGGCATTGCCATTGGGCACATAGTCCAGCTCTTCCATGATCTTCAGGATGATCTCCCGCGTTGCCTGGCTCACATGGGGAGAACGATTCAGCACCCTCGATACTGTAGCTTTGGAGAATCCCGACAGTTTAGCGATTTGATCCAGATTCGACATGATGGCTCTCCTTACATAATTTTTCATCTTTATAATAATACTTGACATGTAACGCGTTACAACATTTAGCATTGAATTATAGGACCTATGAACAGCTTACCATATCTGAATCCATAACTAATAGAAGGCGGGATTATCTATGAACACTCCATTTCCTGAAGGCTTCCTGTGGGGCGGCGCAGTCGCTGCGAACCAATTGGAAGGCGCATACAACGAAGACGGCAAAGGCCTGTCCACTCAAGACGTAGCTCCGCAAGGAATCAGGGGCCCTATCACCGAGGTGCCTACCGAGGATAATATGAAGCTGGTCGGCATCGACTTTTACCACCGGTACAAAGAAGATGTTAAGCTTTTTGCCGAAATGGGCTTCAAGGTCTTCCGTACCTCCATCGCCTGGTCGCGAATCTTCCCGAACGGCGACGAGCTGGAGCCTAATGAGCAAGGTCTGCAATTCTATGATGACCTGTTCGATGAATGTCACAAATACGGCATTGAGCCGCTGGTGACCCTCTCCCACTACGAAACTCCGCTGCACTTGTCCAAGCAGTATGACGGCTGGGTGAACCGGCAACTAGTCGGCTTCTATGAACGGTATGCCAGAACGGTATTCACCCGCTACAAGGATAAAGTGAAGTACTGGCTGACCTTCAACGAGATCAACTCCATCCTGCACGAGCCATTCATGAGCGGCGGGATCTATACACCGAAGGACAAGCTGAGCAAGCAGGATCTGTACCAGGCCATTCATCACGAGCTGGTCGCAAGTGCTACAGCGGTCAAAATCGGACATGAGATCAATCCGCAGGCTCAGATCGGCTGTATGATCCTAAGCATGCCCACATATCCGCTCACGCCTAACCCGGACGATGTCATTGCGGCAATGAAGTCAGAGCATATGAATTACTTCTTCGGAGATGTGCATGCGAGAGGCGTGTACCCTGGCTATATGAAACGTTACTTCAGAGAGCACGGCATTGAGATTCACATGGAGCCTGGAGATGCGGACATTCTCAAGCATACCGTTGACTTTATCTCGTTCAGCTATTATGTGAGCATCTGTGAGACCGGAGACAGCAGCAAACGTACCCAGGAAGGCAACCTGATCGGGGGCGCACCTAATCCATATCTGAAGGCTTCCGAATGGGGCTGGCAGATTGACCCGCAGGGTCTGCGCTATGTGCTGAATATGTTCTATGACCGTTACCAGAAGCCGCTATTTATTGTGGAAAATGGACTCGGAGCCAAGGATGAGCTGATCACCGGCGAAGACGGCGTGCCAACCGTCAATGACGACTACCGGATTGAGTACCTGAATGACCATCTGGTGCAGGTGGGCGAAGCCATCGAGGACGGCGTTGAAGTCATGGGCTACACCTCTTGGGGCTGTATTGACCTGGTCAGTGCGTCAACCGCTGAACTAAGTAAACGCTACGGCTTCATCTATGTAGACCGCCACGACGACAATACCGGAACCCTGGAGCGCTACCGCAAGAAATCCTTCCACTGGTATAAGGATGTTATTGCTACCAATGGACAGAGCCTGCGGCGCTCAGGCCAATAGAATAGCCAGACAATACAGGTTGTCCCGAAAAGCCATAAAAGGCTGAATGGGACAGCCTTTTTATATTAAATTGTAGGAATGGTAGCGACAGCGGCCCATTCCGCCGTTCTTTGCCTGCCCTCCTCCCCCCAATAACTGAAGATATCAATTTCAGTTGAATAAGCCATTAACAAAAAGCTGGGAAGGAGCGGAGGGGAAATTTGGAACTGTAGGAGCGATAGCGACCGCCTTTGTATACGGATTTCAACCGCAAACAGCGGCTTGAATCAAGAAATCTGTATACAACAGCGGCCGAAAGTCCAAATGTTCACCGCAGCGACAAGTTTAAGCTTTGCGTTACCGTTACTGCCATTCCATCTCATATTCCATCTCATATTAATATCTTCAGTCAGCTCCTTTACCATTTTGAAACTAATTGCCCGAAAGGTTAGGATATACTAGCCACAGATGAATCCTAAGGAGCGTAACTGCAATGAACAAATATACCTTCGGCCTCAGCAGCCTCTTATTCTTAAGCCTGATCGCCTCCGGCTGTGGCACCATGAAGACACCGAGCGATCTGCTTCAAGCCCCGGCACAGGGGAATAGCGACGGCAATCTTACCGGAATCGTCAAATCCTTTCTACCGGCCAACGCGCATTTAACGGTTCCCATCCACTCGGAATCCGGCAGTGCGATTCAATTACAGGATCTGGACAAGGACGGGCAGGAGGAGCTTCTGGCCTTCTACAAGACAGACAAAACCGATTACGAGATCAATACTCTCCTCCTCTCACAGCAGAACGGCAAGTGGACCAAGCTGGCTAACCTTACCGGGGTAGGCAGCGAATTGAATGAAGTGTCCTTCACAGATGTTACCGGTGACGGAGCGGAGGAGCTGCTGCTCGGATACGGCGGCGGGGAGGGCTTAAGCAAAGAGCTGGCGGTCTACAGCCTAAGCGGCGGCAAGCTGACCGAGCTGCTTAAGCAGCCTTACGACCAGCTGGTCCTTGGCGACCTGACCGGAAGCGGGCATACCGATATTGCCTTGCTTCAGAGTACCTACACCACAGATAACATCCGTGAGACCCATCTCCTGTTGCTCCGGCTCAAGGACGGTACACTACAGACCTTATCCGACCAGAAGCTGGACGGTAATGTGATCGAAGCCCAGTTCGGCAAGGCGTCCCCTACCCGGAACGCAATTGTCATCGATGCCGCCATTGGCGCACATGCTTCCTATACTTCACTTCTAACTTGGGAAAAAGACAGGTTTACTGATATACTGGCAACAGATGATTATCAGCGTACTGCGCTCGCTGCAAGCAAGGATCTGGTGCTGTCTCCGCCAGCCGTCTCTCCTGACCTGCTTGGCAGCAGCAGTATTGCAATTAAGGACTACCCGCAGTCCAGCCTGGATGTGAATAATGACGGGATCTTGGAATTCGGCTTCCTGGTGCCGCCAGCCGGTACGGAGAGCATGGCTCCCTTGGCGACCCCATTCATCACCAAATATTATCAGTGGGACGGACAGACCGGCCTGACCTTCGTGCAGGAGCAGTTCGACCGCTGGGGCTTCAACTTCCATATTCCCAAGTCCTGGGCGGGCCAGACCCTGCTGGAGGTTCCGGAAGAATCACCCCAGCCCTGGGAGAAGCTCCAGTTCAGCTACAAGAATACCGGGTCTGCTGTGAAGGCTCCGCTGCTGGAGCTTCGCCTGCTGACGAAGAAGGCCTGGGCTGCCGCAGAGGTCCAGCTGAAGGCTGAGAATAGAGAGTATAAGCTGCTGTATGAGCAGGGGAACTCTAACAATGACACGGAGCCTACCCTATTCGTTGCCGTAATGCCCGCAGCGGATGCCGCCGGCAAGCTGCAGGGGGCCGATCTGCAAAATTATAATCAGCTGAAGCTGACACTGGATGAAGTCGTTCAGCTGGCCGGCACACCCCAGAAGCTCCGGCAATAAGAAGGAGAGCTGTTCATGAAAGTGCTGATACTGGAAGATGAGAAGCCTATCCGTGATCTGCTGTGTATCAACCTTAAGCGGGCAGGCTTCGAGATCGCGGAGGCTTCTACCGGTGAAGAGGCGCTGCACATTGCAAGAGAGCAGAGAGATTTTGACATCGCGATTCTCGACCTGATGCTGCCCGGACTCAGCGGGTTTGAGGTGTGCACCCTTCTGCGGACACACTTCCCCCGGCTGGGAATCATTATGCTCACCGCCAAAAGCCAGGAAATCGACAAGGTCATGGGCCTGGAATCCGGCGCAGATGACTATGTGGTCAAGCCCTTCAGTCCGGTAGAGCTGGTCGCCCGGGTGCGCTCTCTCTACCGCAGAATGTATCCGGGAGAAGCGCTGCCGCAGGAGAATCTCATCGAGCTTCCGCCTTTTACCCTAATGCTGGATGAACGGAAATTATTGAAGGACGGGCAGGATATCCCGCTGACCCCAACCGAGTTTATGATCGTTAAGCTGCTGATGGAACAGCCGAACAAGGCCATGAACCGGGATGATATTCTGACAGCCGTATGGGGGCAGTACTTCATGGGGGATCTTAAAATTGTAGATGTGAATATCAGCCGAATCCGCCAGAAGATCGGACAGGAGTCCTCCGGGCCGCAGTTCCTCGAGACCGTGTGGGGATTCGGATATATTTGGAGGGGCTAATTGTGCTGAAGGGAATCAGGTCCAGACTTATCGTCTATATTACCCTTGTGCTGCTCCTGATCGTGCTGCTGCTGGAGGGAGTGTTCATCGCTGCTGTCCACTATTATTATCTGGGCAGTGCGATGGAGACATTGAATACAAGGGCCACGACTTCAGCGACCTTTTTCAATAAGTATCTGGAGAGTTATAGCTTGAATGAGCGGGCGCGTTATATTCTGGAGAATCTCTCCCCTGAGGAGAGCAGTAAGGTGGAAGTGCTGAGTCCAGCTGGCCACGTGGTCATTAATTCCTTCGGCTTCTCCAGTACAGAGCAGGTGAGTACCCCTGATGTGAGAGCAGCTCTGACCAGCGGCAAAGGAAGCTTTCAGAGCATCAAGCCAGTGAACGGGGAACGAATTATGGCAGTCTCTATCGCGCTGAAGGAGTCGGGGAGCACAATCGGCTTGCTGCGGTACTCGGTCTCGGCAGAGCCTTTATATCATGTTATTATCCGGATCGCACTCAATGCAGCCGTCATCGGACTACTCGTCATTGGATTCGGCTTCATGCTCAGCCTGATTATCGCCAAACGGATCGTAGGGCCGATCCAGCAGCTGACCGGGGTCGCCAAGGAAATGGCCACCGGTAATTTTGCCGTCCGGGCAGCGAGGCGCTATGACGATGAAGTCGGCACCCTTGCGGTAACGCTGAATTATATGTCGGAGGAAATTCTCAAGAGCGAGAAGCTCAAATATGATTTCATCTCCTCCGTCACCCATGAACTGCGGACCCCGCTTACCTCCATCAAAGGCTGGGGGGAAACGCTGCTGGTCGGTGATTTATCAGATAGGCAGGAGATCCTGCAGGGGCTTGAGGTCATGACCGGGGAGACAGACCGGCTGATCGGCCTGGTGGAGGATCTGCTCGACTTCTCCAAATTTCAGGCCGGAGAGATCCGCATTGTGCGCCAGCCGTATGATCTCAGAGGCCTGCTGGAGGATCTGCTGCTGCAATTCAGATACCGGGGGCAGACGAAGCAGATCCGCCTCTATGCCGACCTTCCCGATCAGCCGCTGCCGGTGGACGGTGATTTTAACCGGTTGAAGCAGGTGTTTGTCAATTTGCTGGATAATGCGTTCAAGTTCACCCCTGCGGAGGGTGAGATCCGCCTTACCGCAGTGCTCGAAGGCGAACGGATAATCGTCACCGTGGCTGACAACGGCGAAGGCATCGAGGCCGCGGATCTGACGCAGCTTGGCACCAAATTCTTCAAAGGCCGCTCCCGTCAGTCCGGCAGCGGCCTGGGCCTTGCCATCTGCAAAGAAATTATCGAGCTGCATGACGGGCGTCTGCGGATCGAGAGTGAGTTCACCAAAGGAACCTCGGTAATTGTTGAGCTGCCGCGCTACGAGGTGGAGCAGCATTTTGCATCACCAGTGCAGCTCTAGCTCTGTATCCCCCTGTGCTTCTATAACTCTACCCGGGCTTGTCCGCTCCCGTGCGCGATTTCCACAACTGGCTTAGTCTCTATAGAGACGTTACCGGCCACGGCTCTGGAGATCATACAGGAGGCTTCAGCCTTATGTGCCAGCCGCTCTGCCATCTTCAGCTGCGCCGGTGTCGCACCAGCCTGGAGCACAATGCTAGGCTTGTGCACGATCTTTTCGTACGTGAACACATTATTCGTGACATCTACTGTCGCTTCAGACGCCAGGGTCAGCTCCTCTGGAACAATCTCCGAACGCTCCAGCATTGCGGCCAGAGTAATCAGGTAACAGGTCGCTGCTGCACCCAGCAGCATCTCATCCGGGTTCGTGCCGGTTCCCGGCCCGCCCATCTCCTGCGGAATCGATATAACCGTCCGCAGTCCGCCCGCATCAATATGCCCTTCGCTGTTCCGCCCTCCATTCCATACCGCCTTCAGGTGAAAAGGATGCTTCATCTCACTCCGTCCTTTCTTTTCTGCTTAGCTGATTTTACAGCCATCTCTACACTTCTACTGCAACTTAATCTCGTCAAAAAGCCCCGTCTGCCGATCAGGCTGATCCAGGTATTCAGTCTCATTCGCTGGACAGCTTCCGCCCAGGTACGTAGCAAAAAGCGCCTCTACCTGGGCCATAGTGACCGGCTTTGCGGAATCCTGTAATTCATATCCGAGCTGGCCGTTAGGCTCAATCGTCGCCGTTTTGACATCGCTAAGCCTGGAGATACCCTGTCCCCGCAGGCTCATCTCCAGCTCATCGACGGTTAATCTAAGCTTCCTCAGATTCTTAGGCTGAAGCTGTCCCTCCGCAATAACAATAACCGCAGGCCCCTTAATTAGCCGCTCAAAAGCATTCCACCGTACCTGCAGCCATTCCACTATAATTAACACTATGATGAATACGGCTGCTGCAACTATAGTAATCAGAATACTATGATCGGCGATCGGCTGCACAATAATCGTCCCAATTGAGATCATGGCGATCGTCGTAGGAATCGTCATCTGCGAGATCGATTTGCGGCCGGCTAGCCGCAGCACCAGCATCCCGACAATGATCAGCACCAGCGCCTTCCAGATTTCGCTCCAGATTTCATTCATCGCTCCGTCTCCTTTTGACAGTAGATAGGCTAGCTTTTGTCTTACAGGAGGCGAATATGCATATCTAGAGAATCGGAGCCCGGCACACACCCGCCGGAATCCCCAACCGGTTGTAATGCTGCTTGATGTTGACAAGCGCATGCCCGCTGAACACCTGCGCCACTATGTCCTCCAAAGGTCCAGCCTCCACCTGCTCCTTCCGCAGCAGACGCTCCACCGCGCTCTTGATCTCCAAGGGGTATAGATTCCCCGCCACACTGGAGAGGCCATTGCAAGGGCCTGAGGCGAAATTCTCCACAAGCCTCATATCCCCTGCTGCAAAAAGAATGAACCCCTCCGGATACTCCACTCCCATATGCCGCTGCAAATCGCCTGTTTCCTTGTAGCCGACAATATTCGGATGGCGCAGGATTAACGTGTACAGCGACTCCGGGGTCAGATCAAATCCGGTCCGGCCGGGATTATTATACAACGCTACGGGCTTGCTCGTATGACTAAGCAGTTCCTCCACATAAGCAACCGCCTGTTGCTGCGTAGGCCGGATATACGGGGGAAATCCGATCAGCAGCACATCCATCACTGATGTCTCCACCTCCTGCACCAGCCGGACAGCATCACGGGTTCTTATCGCGGACACGCCGAAGATCAGCTCCATCCCCGGAGAACGCTTTTGATTGAAATATTCAATAATTTCTAATCTTTCCTCAATACTCAGCGAATGCTGCTCGCCAGTACTTCCTGAGATCAGCAGGGATTCGATGCCGTTTTGCTGCTGGTAAGCCACGATAGGCGCAAATCCGTCTGTATTCAGACCCTCATCCCCATGAAAAGGCGTTGGAATCGCCACATTTAATCTTTTCATCCCCTCACCCCTTCCTTTCTTCTCTCTAATGTAACAAAAAATCCCGATGAATCAAGAGAGACTTGATCATCAGGATAAATTCAGTTCTATAGCAACACGGCTTCCCGCTTACTTAGCCTTACCGGCAGGCTCATAGATCAGACAACGCAGCTGTTTACCCGGATAGCGGAATTCCGCATTATATTTGCTGCCGTCTTCCAGCAACACATCCACGGCCACCATCCCGCGTTTATTGTTTACCTCAGTGCCTGTCAGATACGCCTTCACTATCTTTCTTTTCTCTCCCTGCTTGTCCTTTACAATCCGGGTAGCTTCCTTTACCCAGCTGTCATCCTTCTTCATGGCAGCCGCAGCTGCCGCGTCGATAGGGGTTCTTTTCATCACAGAGTTAAAAGCTGTCGTATCAACCACCACCCCGGTGTCAGGATCGATCTGCACACTATATTGCCAGTATTCCTGACCTTGTCCAAGCAGAGTAAGCGACTTATATGGTTCAGAGTGAACCGACCAAAATGAAGGTATGCCATAACCCGGTTCCACCAGCATAACATTTGTTTTCAGCTTGGAGACATCGGCATCGAACAGCTTGCGCACACTTTCAGCCGCCCGTGCCTGTACTTCAGCCTTGCTGAATTTCTGCGGTACGGCAACGGCCGGAGCAGTGATATTACGTTTGGATGCCACAAGATTAAGCCGGTAGGACCAGTCAATCATTTGCAACAGCTCTTCATCCGTCCAGGTGCGCTCCGGTTGATAATACGTATTGGTCTTTATATCGAAATACACTTCTCCCTGCCCCGCCTGTAGCGGCAATGGCTTCTGTGGCCGCACACCATCATAGACATATTGATCTTCCAGCACCCGCCTGCGGTTGATCTCCGCTTCGGTCATTTCCCGGCCTGAAGTGTTCGGATCGCCCGGTAGCTCCATATAGTCGTAGATTTGCTGGATCTGCTCCTCAGTCATCTGCTTCAGCAGCAGATCATCATTCACGGTAGATACCGGCACGGGTGCCTCCACCTTCAGCACAGGAACAACGCTTCCTGCCGGACTTGCCTTAGCACTGACCGGAGTTGCCGTACTGTACTTTGCGATGACTGCTGAGTTCGCCAGACTGGGGACAAGGAGTCCGCTGAATGCAAACATACCGCCTGAGCATAGGACAACTGCCATAGTAACAGACCACTTTTTCTTGTTCAATTGTATTACCTCCATCGGGATTCAGGATATTAACTCTATCCATAGCTTAATCCCGGGATATTATAGAGTAGAGGAGCAGTTGTTATGGAGTTGTAAAATAGCTTCACAAAGTGGATCTTAAAAAAAGCCGGATGCTCGTCCCCTCACCAGGAGCAGATAGCAGCTCAATTCTGGCCTGATGCGCTTCGGCAATCTGGCGGCATAGAGAGAGACCCAGACCTGCATGGCCATAGGCCCGCGAACGTGAAGAATCTGCACGGTAGAAAGGCTCAAATGCCCGCCTGCTCTGCTCTTCTGTCATTCCGCTCCCGCTGTCCTGTACTTCAAGCACCCCTTCTCCGTCCTGCTGATAGGCCAGCAAGCGGATTGTGCTGCCTGGCGGGGACGCAGGAATGGCATTCTCAATCAGATTCACCAGAAAAGCTGCCAGCAGATCCGCATCTCCCCATACGGCAGGAATGGTGCTATCCAGCTCCAGCCGTAATCCGTTATCTGTTACCCTCTGCTGCTCGGTCTGGGCCACTGTGTCGAACAGCGAAGCCACATCTACCTCTGCCAACACCAGCGGCTGATGCCGCAGAACGGACAGATCCAACAGCTTGAAGGCCAGATTCTTCAACCTCACCGTCTCGCTGAGAATATAGCGCCCCGCTTTGACCTGATCCTCCTGATCTATGTTAGCCGTGGTCAGCAGCTCCGCAAATCCCTGCATACTGGTTAGCGGTGTCCGCAGCTCATGAGCTAGATTATCGACCATCCGCTGTTTATCCTCAGCCATGCCTGCGAGATCGCTCATCCGCTGCTCTATCACAGTAGCCATCTTGTTAAAGTTGAAGGCCAGCTCTCCGAATTCATCCCTGCTGTTCAGCTCCACACGATTGGAATAGTCGCCTTCGGCAATCGTCTTTGTCGTCTCCGACAACAGCTTGAGTGGCTTAGTCAGATGCCGGATCAAAAGGTAGAGCAGTACCACAAGAAGCGGCCCTACAATCCAGTTAATCATCACAAAAAAACGGTTAAGCTCCTCCTGCTGAGCGTACAGCCCGCTGATATCGCGCTTGTATACCAGTTCCAAATGCTGATAGGGAGCCGGGAGCGACATCGCTAACGTCATGATATGCTCCTCCTGCACAGCGCGCTGCTCTTTCTCACCAGGATAGAGCAGCAGTCCATCATCCCGCAGCTCCAGCTCTATCCCCTGCTTACGGTAGTGTTCTCCATAGGACTTAGCCACACTGACCAGCAGTGCCGGGGTAAGAGAGACGCCTCTTGCCCGAATGGAATCCAGATTCTCATAGATATTATTCGTAATTAGCAGCTGTTCGCTGGCCGCACGTTTGCTCTCACTGGCCATGTTCAGCTGCCAGCTTTTTTTCATTACCATCACGACACTTACATCAAGTGCCGCTATAAACAGCACCAGGACAGCAAGGAGAATCTTATGCCAGAACCGCATGGCTAGACCTGAACTTCCAGCCGGTAGCCCAGCTTGAACACGGTTTTAATCCGTTCTTCCCAGCCCAGCTTTTTGCGCAGCTGCCTTATATGTACATCCACGGTACGGGTATCACCCGCATAATCATAACCCCATGCCAGTTCCAGCAGCTTCTCTCTGGAAAGAGCAATATTCCGGTTACGGATCAGCACTTCAAGCAGTTCGAATTCTCTGGCCGTCAGATCCACCAGCAGCTGATCCACCCACACCTGACGCTCCGTGAACCGGACTTCAACCCTATCGCATACAAAAGCAGAGGCGGCCTGTTCATTCCTCCGCAGCACGACATTAATCCGGGCCAGCAGCTCCAGAATCTCAAAAGGCTTAATAATATAATCATCCGCACCCAGCTCGAAGCCCCTGATCCGGTCAGAGAGTGCACCCCGGGCCGTAATCAGAATCACCGGAATCCGTAGTGGCGCAATCTGCTCCATCACCCCGAACCCGTCCAGTCCGGGAAGCATGACATCCAGCAAGATTAGATCCGCACGCTCCTTCTCCAGCATGTCCGCTACCTCCGAGCCGCTATAGGCTTTGGCATACGTATGTCCCACCAGCTTAAGATTCATCGTTATTAAATCATTAATCGCCTGTTCATCCTCAACAACAAGTATATGAGCCATCTGTCGAATATCCTCCTAACTCTGTAGCCACAGAATACCCTTTCATAGGTAACCTAATCTTAATCATACCAGATTCCAAAGCATCCATAACCTATAAGCCGAACCTGACCTTACACAACCGCCTGCCAAAAAATCCTGACAAATCAAGAACTGCTTGATCGTCAGGACTAGTTTGTTCATTGAACATAAGCTTCCCGCTTATTTCCCCTTATCGGCAGGCTCATAAATGAGGCAACGCAAAATCATACTCGGATAGCGAAATTCCGCATTATATTTGCTGCCGTCTTCTAATAACACATCTACCGCAACCATTCCGCGCTTATTGTTCACCACGGTATCAGTCAGATATGCCTTTGCGATTTTCCTTTGCTCACCTTGCTTATCCTTAACAATCCGTATAGCTTCCTTGATCCAGCTAGGATCCTTTTGGACTGATTTAGCCGCAGCCTCATCAATAGGCGTTCTTATCGCTGCCAAATTAACTGCTGTCGTATCCACTACCACTCCGGTTTCTGTATCGATAATCACATGGTAATTCCATACCTCCTGTCCTTGTCCCCGCATGGTCCGCTCCTTGTAGGGAGAAAAATACACCCACCATTGGGAAGGAAAGCCATATTCCGCTTTTCTCAGATTAGTTGCCATTTGCATCTTAGACACATCGGCATCGTAGAGCTTACGCACACTTTCAACCGCACGCATGATGAATTTAGATTCGCTGTACTTTTGAGGAAGAACAGGTTTTTCCGGAAAGCGTAGAGAGGCTGCAGACGCCTGGCGATAGTTCCAGTCTATAAGCTGCAGCAGTTCTTCATCGGTCCAAGTTCTATCTGGAACGTAGAGCGTATTGGTCTTTAGATCCAGATATAAATCTCCTTGTCCCGCCTCGAAGGGCAGGGGCTTCTGAGGCCGAAGGCCATCATACTCATACTGATCTTCCAGCACCCATTGACGCTTAGTTCGAAGGTTAAGCTCAGATTCGGTTTGATCCTGGCCGCCAACTACCGTGGGCTCAGGTGCTTTACTCAGAGAATCATAAATTTGCTCCATTAGCTCCTTGTTCATATTCTTCCGCAGGTAATCATCGACAGTAGATACTGGCACAGGTGCCGCTACTTTCAATACAGGAACTGTACTCTCCGGCAGTGTCAGTCTGAGATCATTCTGTGCTGCTGCGCTGCCTTTGGTGACAACAGCAGAGTTCACTAAGTTTGGGACGACAACAGCACTGATGGCGAATAACCCTCCTGCACATAACAGGACTGCTATAGAAGCAGACCACTTCTTCTTATTCAACGGGATAACCTCCACAGGAGTATAGTATTTTCTCTACCATTACCCTACTCTCAACATGTTATAAAGTAGAGTGACAGTTGTTATGGAGTTGTAAAAAGAGACCCTCGCCCGGAATAGAACAAACTCACCCTGCGGGTGAAAAATGCTGGTACCTCAACGCCTTCTGGTAGAATACATCCAGCCCATAGGCTATTTTCTCTCTCATCGGCCGCTTGTAAGGAGCAGCAATATTGCACTTTTTACAAGAATTCTTTAAAAAAGTTACGGGCTACGCTACATTGTTGCATTATTTGCACAAATTTCGGTGGTTAGAGCAAGTTAGCGCTGAATTTGTTGCATTTCGTGCAGGATTTCAGCATAGACCGCTTCTACGGGGCAGCATTGTTGGTCGAGTAGGCGGGGCCTTTCCTTCGTGGATTGTGCCCCTACCCCTCACAGATCCGTACGTGCGCAATTTACGCATACGGCTCTTCACCCCATCGTTCACAATTGGCCTTAATCGTAGATATTGACGTAGATCCGCGGCTTAGGTAGCCTGAATTCGTTTAGCACTTCGTAGAACCTCTCCCAGGTGAAACTCCTGCGCTGACTTCTGCGGTTTAGCCATGTATAGATCAAGTCGAGCGTTTGCATGTAATAGGTTTTTATTTTCTCCGAGTTATCCGTGATTCCATAGTATCGGTAGTGTCCCGAC
Organism: Paenibacillus sp. FSL R7-0128; assembly: GCF_038002245.1. Lineage (NCBI taxonomy): Bacteria > Bacillati > Bacillota > Bacilli > Caryophanales > Paenibacillaceae > Paenibacillus > Paenibacillus sp. FSL R7-0128. The sequence continues at coordinate 6,445,586 of NZ_JBBOCD010000001.1, forward strand.
AGTTTGGACCGGATGACGCCTAGGAAATCCTCCTGCTTCATGTGGCGATTCCACCTGACCCAGCTCTTCATGGCTCTGACCTTCTGTCTGAATTTCTTCCCACTCGTTTTACGCTTTACCCGGAAGGTTCCTTTTCGGCTCTTGGCGCAGTAGTGCGTGAAGCCTAGGAAATCGAATGTTTTCGGTTTCCCTTCGCCCTTCCTCCGTGATTCTGCTTCCGCAAAACGACCGAACGCGATGATTTTCGTCTTCTCTTCCGCAATGCTTAACCCGAATTTCTCCAGCCGGAGCACAAGTGCGGTATAGAAGCGTTCTGCATCTTCTTTGTACTGGAAGCAGCATACAAAATCATCGGCGAAGCGCACCATTTCGGCTTGCCCCCCGCACTGCTTCCTCACCGTCACGGTAAACCATAGGTCAAGGACATAGTGCAGGTAGACGTTGGCTAGCAGGGGCGACACCACCGAACCTTGGGGAGTTCCTTCCTCCGTCGGTTCAAAGTGTCCATCCTCCTGAATACCTGCTTTCAGCATCCGTCTCACCAGCCGGTGGATGTTTGGATCTCCGATTCGCAGTTCGAGGAATTTCATCAGCCATTCGTGATTTACATGGTTGAAGAAGCCGGAGATGTCTGCATCGACGACATAGCTGGTTTTTCCCTGCTCGATGACCCGGTTTAGATGTTTCAGCGCACTGTGCATGTTTCGGTTCGGGCGAAATCCATACGAGAAATCCATGAAGTCTTGTTCATAAATGGCTTCCAGTACTCTTTTCAGCGCATGTTGCACCAGTTTGTCTTCATACGCAGGAATTCCTAGGGGCCGCATGTTTTTCCCGTCCTTTGGGATGTACACTCTTCTCGCGGGCTGAGGTCTGTAGCTTCTTCGCTTTAACCGGTCCACCAGGTGTGTTACATTCGCTTCCACGTTGGCTTCGTACGTCTCTTTGGTCGATCCATCGACTCCGGTTGCCTTTCCCGGTTTCATCTCTTTGTGACTTCTCTTTAATGCTTCTGTGTCAATGAGATGTCCGATGGAGTTGAACCGTAACTTCGGATCTGCTTTGGCCATTTCTGCTATTCTTGTTAATTTCGTTTCCATTTTTTTCCCACCTCTGTGTGTGGCCAATGTGTCCTTACCAAGATTGATGGGGTGTCGCCTGCCTTTCCTCCGCCCCCATTACAGGGGTTTCACAGGTTTATGCGGCAATCCGACTCCCTGAACGCCGTTTGACATTCTTACGTGTTACGGCTTGTTTGCCATACTCCTGCAAAGGTTCCTAAATAGTACTTCTCTCGCAGAAGAGCGTCAGGGTCTCCCGAGTTGCTGAGTAACCATGGGTATACATGCCTGGCTCTTCGACCCCGGGGAAGCTCCTCCATCCTCGCCTTTTTTTTTTTTTTTTTCGGCTGGAGTCATGTTGTCTTCCGGGAAAGTGAGCCCGTCGACCTTCCCGTTTGCTGCATTTCGAGGCTCCATCACTTTCAGGCCTGCATCCTAACTGTCTACGCTTAAACGGCAGGGTTACCCTTGCCGCTCCAAGACTCGCTATTGGTGGCGTGGCTTTCGCCTTTCCAAGCAGGGGTTCCACCTGCTAAGTTACTCAACCTAGGCTCGGTCGCTCCACTTCTTGCAGGATTTCTTTATAAATGTTACTGGCTGTGAAGCATGGGACCCATCCCTCGGCGCAGCAGCACCTATTGTGTTCAGATTTCCTAAAAAAAAACAAAAAGACCACTGTCGATTTCTCAACAGTGGTCATGTGTGCTTGGCAACGTCCTACTCTCCCAGGACCCTTCGGTCCAAGTACCATCGGCGCTGGAGGGCTTAACGGTCGTGTTCGGGATGGGTACGTGTGGAACCCCTCCGCTATCGCCACCAAACGGGCATTTGAATATCAAATGCTATTATTCAGGTCTCAGCATCGCCAAATGCTGAAAACAAATCTTCTTTACAGAGCTACTTGAGCTCCATAAATTACAATTTGATTCCTGAAAACTGAACCCGAAACGAATCTGCGAATTATTTTTTGGATAAGCCCTCGACCGATTAGTATTGGTCAGCTCCATGCATTGCTGCACTTCCACCTCCAACCTATCTACCTCGTCGTCTTCAAGGGGTCTTACTAATTGGGAAATCTCATCTTGAGGGGGCTTCACGCTTAGATGCTTTCAGCGCTTATCCCGTCCGTACGTAGCTACTCAGCCATGCTCCTGGCGGAACAACTGATGCACCAGCGGTACGTCCATCCCGGTCCTCTCGTACTAAGGACAGCTCCTCTCAAATTTCCTGCGCCCACGACAGATAGGGACCGAACTGTCTCACGACGTTCTGAACCCAGCTCGCGTACCGCTTTAATGGGCGAACAGCCCAACCCTTGGGACCTACTTCAGCCCCAGGATGCGATGAGCCGACATCGAGGTGCCAAACCTCCCCGTCGATGTGGACTCTTGGGGGAGATAAGCCTGTTATCCCCAGGGTAGCTTTTATCCGTTGAGCGATGGCCCTTCCATGCGGTACCACCGGATCACTAAGTCCGACTTTCGTCCCTGCTCGACTTGTAGGTCTCGCAGTCAAGCTCCCTTATGCCTTTGCACTCTGCGAATGATTTCCAACCATTCTGAGGGAACCTTTGAACGCCTCCGTTACTCTTTAGGAGGCGACCGCCCCAGTCAAACTGCCCGCCTGACACGGTCCCCGTACCCGATAAGGGCACTAGGTTAGAACCTAGATACGATCAGGGTGGTATCCCAACGGCGCCTCCGCAGAAGCTTGCGCTCCTGCCTCACCGGCTCCCACCTATCCTGTACAGATCGTACCCAAATTCAATATCAAGCTGCAGTAAAGCTCCATGGGGTCTTTCCGTCTTGTCGCGGGTAACCTGCATCTTCACAGGTATTAAAATTTCACCGGATCTCTCGTTGAGACAGCGCCCAAGTCGTTACGCCATTCGTGCGGGTCAGAATTTACCTGACAAGGAATTTCGCTACCTTAGGACCGTTATAGTTACGGCCGCCGTTTACTGGGGCTTCGGTTCACAGCTTCGGATTGCTCCTAACCGCTCCCCTTAACCTTCCAGCACCGGGCAGGCGTCAGCCCGTATACTTCGCCTTACGGCTTCGCACAGACCTGTGTTTTTGCTAAACAGTCGCTTGGGCCTTTTCACTGCGGCCCCCTCGGGCTATTCACCCTACCGAGGCACCCCTTCTCCCGAAGTTACGGGGTCATTTTGCCGAGTTCCTTAACGAGAGTTCTTCCGCGCGCCTTAGAATTCTCTTCTCGCCTACCTGTGTCGGTTTGCGGTACGGGCACCTTCTCCTGACTAGAGGCTTTTCTTGGCAGTGTGAGATCATGACCTTCGCTACTATAATTTTCGCTCCCCATCACAGCCCAGCCTTAATGATGTGCGGATTTGCCTGCACACCAGCCTCACTGCTTAGACGGACATCCATCAGTCCGCGTCACTACCCCTGCGTCACCCCATCGCTCATAGCGGATTACGGTGGTACAGTAATTTCAAACTGTTGTCCTTCGACTACGCCTGTCGGCCTCGCCTTAGGTCCCGACTTACCCTGAGCGGACGAGCCTTCCTCAGGAAACCTTGGGCTTTCGGCGGATCAGATTCTCACTGATCTTTTCGTTACTCATACCGGCATTCTCACTTGTATGCTGTCCAGCGCTCCTTACGGTACACCTTCAACCTACATACAACGCTCCCCTACCCCAGATGCAAAGCATCTAGCCATAGCTTCGGTGGTGTGTTTAGCCCCGTTACATTTTCGGCGCAGAGTCACTCGACCAGTGAGCTATTACGCACTCTTTCAATGGTGGCTGCTTCTAAGCCAACATCCTGGTTGTCTGTGCAACTCCACATCCTTTCCCACTTAACACACACTTGGGGACCTTAGCTGATGGTCTGGGCTGTTTCCCTTTTGACAATGGATCTTAGCACTCACTGTCTGACTCCCGGCAAGAAGTAAATGGCATTCGGAGTTTGACTGAGCTTGGTAACCCTTGCGGGCCCCGCACCCAATCAGTGCTCTACCTCCACCACTCCATTCACCGAGGCTAGCCCTAAAGCTATTTCGGGGAGAACCAGCTATCTCCGAGTTCGATTGGAATTTCTCCGCTACCCCCACCTCATCCCCGCATTTTTCAACATGCGTGGGTTCGGGCCTCCAGTGCGTGTTACCGCACCTTCACCCTGGACAGGGGTAGATCACACGGTTTCGGGTCTACGTCCACATACTAAATCGCCCTATTCAGACTCGCTTTCGCTGCGGCTCCGGCTTCTCACCTTAACCTTGCATGTTAAACGTAACTCGCCGGTTCATTCTACAAAAGGCACGCCATCACCCATAAAGAGGGCTCTGACTTTTTGTAAGCACACGGTTTCAGGTTCTATTTCACTCCCCTTCCGGGGTGCTTTTCACCTTTCCCTCACGGTACTGTTTCACTATCGGTCGCCAGGTAGTATTTAGCCTTAGCAGATGGTCCTGCTGGATTCATACGGGGTTTCACGTGCCCCGCACTACTCGGGATCCGTCTCGGAGAGAACACAGTTTGGGCTACAGGGCTTTTACCTCTATCGCGGGCCTTTCCAGACCTCTTCACCTACCATATTCCTTTGTAACTCCATGTGAGACGTCCCACAACCCCAAGAGGCAAGCCCCTTGGTTTAGGCTGTTCCGCGTTCGCTCGCCGCTACTGACGGAATCACTATTGTTTTCTCTTCCTCAGGGTACTTAGATGTTTCAGTTCCCCTGGTCTGCCTCTGCGTATCCTATGTATTCAGATACGAGTAACTGCGAATTACCACAGCTGGGTTTCCCCATTCGGACACCCCCGGATCAAAGCTTGCTTACAGCTCCCCGAGGCAGTTTCGTTGTTCGCCACGTCCTTCGTCGGCTCCTGGCGCCTAGGCATCCTCCGTGTGCTCTTAGTAGCTTAACCAATGTGTTTCCCCTAAGGAAAATCACGGTAGCAACTAATAACTATTTCCACTTGCTTACACAAGTTTCAGCTAAAAGATGTTCTAAAACGCAAATTCGTTTCGGTATCCAGTTTTCAAGGATCAAGTTGCTGTTATTACGGGACAATCACGACTGTGATGTTCGGAATAACACACAATTGAGAGCTTAAACTCTCAAAACTGACCAACGAGTGAGTAACTAGCCGACCGGCTAGATTTAAGATTTGAATGTTTCCGTTGCAGGAAACGATTCTCCATAGAAAGGAGGTGATCCAGCCGCACCTTCCGATACGGCTACCTTGTTACGACTTCACCCCAATCATCTACCCCACCTTCGGCGGCTGGCTCCCTTGCGGGTTACCCCACCGACTTCGGGTGTTGTAAACTCTCGTGGTGTGACGGGCGGTGTGTACAAGACCCGGGAACGTATTCACCGCGGCATGCTGATCCGCGATTACTAGCAATTCCGACTTCATGCAGGCGAGTTGCAGCCTGCAATCCGAACTGAGACCGGCTTTGCTGGGATTGGCTCCACCTCGCGGCTTCGCTTCCCGTTGTACCGGCCATTGTAGTACGTGTGTAGCCCAGGTCATAAGGGGCATGATGATTTGACGTCATCCCCACCTTCCTCCGGTTTGTCACCGGCAGTCACTCTAGAGTGCCCAGCTCGACCTGCTGGCAACTAAAGTCAAGGGTTGCGCTCGTTGCGGGACTTAACCCAACATCTCACGACACGAGCTGACGACAACCATGCACCACCTGTCTCAACTTTCCCCGAAGGGCACCTGATGCATCTCTGCTTCGTTAGTTGGATGTCAAGACCTGGTAAGGTTCTTCGCGTTGCTTCGAATTAAACCACATACTCCACTGCTTGTGCGGGTCCCCGTCAATTCCTTTGAGTTTCAGTCTTGCGACCGTACTCCCCAGGCGGAGTGCTTACTGTGTTAACTTCGGCACCAAGGGTATCGAAACCCCTAACACCTAGCACTCATCGTTTACGGCGTGGACTACCAGGGTATCTAATCCTGTTTGCTCCCCACGCTTTCGCGCCTCAGCGTCAGTTACAGCCCAGAAAGTCGCCTTCGCCACTGGTGTTCCTCCACATATCTACGCATTTCACCGCTACACGTGGAATTCCACTTTCCTCTTCTGTACTCAAGTCACCCAGTTTCCAGTGCGACCTCAGGTTGAGCCCAAGGTTTAAACACCAGACTTAAATAACCGCCTGCGCGCGCTTTACGCCCAATAATTCCGGACAACGCTTGCCCCCTACGTATTACCGCGGCTGCTGGCACGTAGTTAGCCGGGGCTTTCTTCTCAGGTACCGTCACTCCGGCAGCAGTTACTCTACCGGACGTTCTTCCCTGGCAACAGAGCTTTACGATCCGAAAACCTTCATCACTCACGCGGCATTGCTCCGTCAGGCTTGCGCCCATTGCGGAAGATTCCCTACTGCTGCCTCCCGTAGGAGTCTGGGCCGTGTCTCAGTCCCAGTGTGGCCGTTCACCCTCTCAGGTCGGCTACGCATCGTCGCCTTGGTGGGCCGTTACCCCACCAACTAGCTAATGCGCCGCAGGCCCATCCCCAAGCAGCAGATTGCTCCGCCTTTCATTCTTCTCTCAGGAGAAAAAAGAAATTATCCGGTATTAGCTACCGTTTCCGGTAGTTATCCCAGGCTTGAGGGCAGGTTGCCTACGTGTTACTCACCCGTCCGCCGCTAAGTCTGAAAGGAAGCAAGCTTCCTCTCAAACTCCGCTCGACTTGCATGTATTAGGCATGCCGCCAGCGTTCGTCCTGAGCCAGGATCAAACTCTCCAAATTGGTATTTAGAAAGAGCGATTGCTCATTTTGAAACATCTGACGAGAATTTACATTCTCATTTTTGGATCTCACCGAAGTGATCTCCAGATACTCACTCGTTGTTCAGTTTTCAAAGATCAAGCTCGTTGTCAGTGTCGATTAGCTCGTCACCAGCAACTTTTATAATATAACATGGATCAGACAACTATGCAACTATTATTTCAAAAGTTCTTGCTGAAGCAATACCATCAGCTCTTCCGCAGTATCCCAAACCAGAGGACGTATCTCCTGAAGATGGATCCTTAATGTATCTGCCTCATCGCTTCTGACTGTCCAGATTACCGGAATGTTCAGCCCAAGCGCATAGCCCGCTGCCAGATACACCTCAGATGACTGGCCTGTGAGGTCCGCAATAACCAGCTTGCTGTCCGCCACAGGCTCCAGCGAATTCGCAGCTTCGTTCTTGCTGGCAAGCAAACGGGGAAAATAGCCCAACTGCTCGATTTTGGCCCACAGCTTGTCCTGCCACTCCGCCTGCAGCTTCTCATCATCCGGCAGAAGAACGGTGCATTGCTGTAAGGTCCGGCCTCCTGAGGCAGCCACTGCTTCCTCCCACCCCAGGGAGGTCAATGTGAAGTTCATACCTTCCCGGACTAACAGATTCTCACCTTGCAGCCTGTCAATAATATAGACCAGCTCCTGCAGATTGGGAGAGTATGTCAGATTGTAGCTGCGGGACAGGGGATGAATCACTACGGGCTCCCCGGGGCCACTACAATGCCTATATAGATACTGCAACAGCCGGCCTCCTTTATCCTCAGCCGTTACCGGAATGCCCGGGGCATTCACAATATCCTCCAGATCGCCGAACGCAAGGATCACCTTCTCGCCACAATCCGTCTTTTCGCGGATATAACCTGAGATCAGATGCAGCATGTCCCGCTTCTGCTGGAACGAGAGCGCAAGAATTGATTCATAGCTGTCTCTAAGCAGGCCGTAGCTTCCGCCAGGAGAGCAGGAGCAGTCGATATACTGATCGTACTCACCGTCTGCTGTAATGCGGACAATCTGATCGCAGAATGCACAATGTTTCTTTTGCATAATTATCACCTCTTCAGAATAGCAGTCCCCCTACCTTACCAAGAATGTATTGAAAAGTGGACCGGAAATTCCTTCCTCCCCGACAGCTTGACATGCCCGATTTCGGAATTATGCCAAGGAGATTGCCGAAGCGGAGCATGCGGAGTTCACCACCTTTTAATTAAACTGCCAGCAGCTCAAGCTTAGATTGCCATACTGATAACTCCGGTGAAGCAGCTGCGCATTACGCCCCGGGTCTCCCGCTCCCATAGCGATGAGCAGCGGAATAAAGTGCTCACTCGTCGGGACCGCCATCTCCGCATAAGGAGCAAGCTCCTCGTATTGAAACAGCGCTTCTGTATCCCACGCTTCTACCTTCTCCTGAATCCAGCGATCGAACTGCTCGGCCCATCCGTTGATCTCATCCGAACTCCAGTTCAATCTCCGCAGATTATGAACGGTTCCCCCGCTGGCGATAATCAGCACATCCTGTTCACGCAGCTCCGCCAGCGCCTTGCCTATCTCATACTGCTGCGCATTAGGCAAGTCACGATTCACAGACATCGCCACAACCGGAATATCCGCTTCCGGGTAGAGGAGCTTCAGCACAGCCCATGCGCCGTGGTCGAGCCCTCTTTGTTCATCCCTGACATTCTTCACACCGCCCGCGGTCAAAAGCTTCTGAATCTGCTCCACGAGAGCCGGATCACCATGTGCGGGATACGTCATCTGGTACAGCTCATCCTGGAATCGAATCCGCCAAAGTCATAAATGGTATCATACGTTGCCGCCGCGCCCACTGACTGCACGGGTTCCTCCCAATGCGCTGAGAAGAGAACGATAGCTTTCGGTTTGGGCATATGGTCCTTGAACTCTTTTAACAGCTTGGTGTAGGCATTATCTTCAAGAACGATAGATGGAGCTCCGTGTGCAAAAAAATAGGAAGGCATCATAGTCAATCACTCCTTATTAGTGGTTAATGCGGCATCCTGCTTGAGCCATTGCAAGAAATCACGCTGGTTCTCTTCAGTTACGCCGTGGTCAGACGGATAGAGTCTGAAGTTCAACCGTTCGGTTTGCCCCTTCAGATAGGCGGCAGTCTCATGTCCAATGCTCACCGGGAACACCGAATCGTATTCACCATGTGAAGCGAAGACAGACACGTTCTTAAGGCTATGGAGCTTATACTCCATTTTCACAAATTCAGGAATATATCCATTCAGTGCTACAATCCCCTTCAGCTGATCCCCCATCGTAAGCGCAAGCGTCATAGACAGAATGGCCCCTTGGCTGAAGCCGAGCAAATAACGTTTGTCCGGATCGATCGGATACTGCTGCGCAGCATAGTGAATGAAGGTCTCAAGATCGCTGACAGCTTGGTCAAACATCTCGCGGATAGGGTTGCCCAGGCTTTTCAAATCATAATATTGATACCCCATACCCAGTGGCAGATTCCCGCGAACCCCGATAATAATGAACTCCTTAGCCAGCGGGGCCACCAGACCGAACATATTGCGCTCATCAGAGCCTTTGCCGTGAAAAGTAAAGATCACCGGGTATTTCCTGCCCTGCTCCAGCCCATCCGGTAAGTGAACATCATATGAATACTTAGGGTTCATCTTATTTCCCTCCATCCTGAAGATCACTTTTCAAATATTAGTTATAATAATATATTTTCTATATGAGTAATTTATCGCAATGCACATTGACTTGTCAACAATAAAATTGTTAATATGAAAATAAGTTTAGTATTACAAATATTATAGAGGTGTGAACCTATGGATATCGGCGCTACAATACGGGCAATTCGCAAGCGGAAAAATATCACCATCGCGCAAATCTGCGACACTACCGGCCTCTCCCAAGGCTTCATGAGCCAGGTCGAAACCAATAAGACCTCACCTTCCATCGCTACACTGGAGAATATCGCCCAGGCTCTGAAGGTTCCTCTTGCTTATTTGCTGCTAAAAAAAGAAGAACGCATGCAGATTGTCCGCAAGGATGAACGGAGAATCACCACCAGCGGCGCAGCTAAGCTAAAGGTTGAGCACCTCAGCTCCACCCAGAATGTACGCATGTCGATCGTCGAGTTCCCTCCCGGTGCCATGATTGGGGATGCCCCCCATGCGCATGAAGGGCAGGAGGTCCATGTCGTCATTAAAGGAACCATCTATGCGCAGCAAGGGGAAGATGGAGCTGAATTTACTGAGGGTGATTCCTTTAGCTGGAATGCCTGCACCCCCCATTCCGTCAAAAATACGGGAGAGGACACCGCGATTGTGCTAATCTCCATCTACACTGAAAGCGAAAACGGACAGGATGTCCTCTGAACAATCAAAAGCCCGTACTCTGGCCTGATAGGCGGAGTGCGGGCTTTTAATCACATATTCACTATCTCATTATATTCAGCATGCTTCTCAATCTCCGTCACGATCATCTGCTGATTGATCTCTTGTATCTTATAGGCCTTGGCCTGTTCTCTGGAGGAGATCACTTTATACCCATCATCTTTATAAATAATGGCGCAGTGATTCTCAATGGCTATGCCTGTTGTATCCATTCCCTTAACCATTTCCAAGAAATCTGCCTCGCGGTTGTCTTCATTATAATGAGGACAGTGAATCCCTGGTAAGATCCCCATCGCCTTCAATTTGATATAGATCCATTTCCCTTCATTATCGAACGCCTCTGAGTCACTATGACCGTATTCGTACCAGCAGATCGAACCCGCACTCATCCCTGACAACACAACCCCCGAGTCGTACGCTTGCTTCAGCAAAATATCCACACCATGCTCCAGCCAAATGTCCAGCATCTTCCGCGTATTGCCGCCCCCCACATAGATTAAATCGGCGGATAAGATCATGTCTTCTATCTCTTCTGGTGCATATGTATTCTTCGTCAGTAGTAAATGCTGGACCTCACACCCTAAGCGGTCACCGTACACTAATTGAAAAGAGTCACAATACCCTTCCGCATCCATGCTGGCTGTAGGAATGAACAGCGCTTTGGGATTCCTTTTGTTCGTTAGATCTACAATCGTTTGATCGATTGCCAAAGTCTCCAATTTGCTAATCTCTCCTCCGCCAATCGCCACAATAATCCCCATCTTCATCACTCCTATTTATAATATTGAAGCAAAAAAAGAATACAAAAAAGTCCCGGATGCATTACGTCTTATTCAGACATACCGGGACTGACTTTGTTGTGAAAGTTATACAGGTTGGTTAAGATAATTCCCCCGCTGCCGCATCCCCTCAAACAGCAGGATCGTTGCGGCCATCGCGGCGTTCAGTGATTCGGCGCGGCCGGCCATCGGGATGAGGATGCTTTTGTCGACTAGCCGGGCTGTCTCGGGTGAGATGCCTTGGCCTTCGCTGCCGATCAGCAGCCACTGGCTGCCGTGGAAATCATGGGTGTAGCAGGAATCCTCCGCCGTCAGCGAGGTGCTGACCAGCAGCGCACCACGCTCCCGTGCCTGTGGCAGAATCGTGCCGAGCTCGCCCTCCACTACCGGGAGATGGAACATCGAGCCCATCGTGGACCGGATGGTCTTGGGATTGAAGAGGTCGGCGCAGCCCTGGCCGAGGATCACGCCGTCCGCGCCCGCCGCATCCGCGCTGCGGATGATAGTGCCTACATTACCGGGGTCCTGGACCCCGTCCAGCACCATAACCAGGCTGTCCGGCTTCGCCAGAATGGCCTCTATCCCCTTCTGCTCCTTCCGCACAATGGCGAACACCGGCTGCGGGGTGCCCGTGCTGCTGCACTTGGCAACCACCGCCGCCGACACGCCGATGACCTCCATGCCCTGTACGGCCTGAAGCAGCGGCTTCAGCTCAGACGGCATCCCTTTATCGAGGTCGTACGCTAGGCATTCCACATCCACTTCCGCCTGCAGCGCTTCCTGCACCAGATGAATGCCTTCCACGATATATTTGCCGGACCGGTCACGGTGCTTCTTCTCCTGCAATCCGGCCCATTCCTTCACCCGCGTGTTCTGCGGCGACATAATTTCCATAGGGTCCTACCTTTCTGTTGCTTACAGATTCCTATTGATAAGCCATTTCCAGCTTCGTCAGATTATCCTTCCGTCCGACAATGACAAGAACATCACCATCGGTCAGGCGGTCCTCCGCTCTGGGGGAGATATTCATTTCCTCGCCCTGACGGATCGCCATAACATTGCACCCATATTTGGCGCGTATGTCAAGCTCCTGCAGGTTCTTGCCCAGCATCGGTCCTGAGACCTTCATGTCGAGAATGCTGTACTCCGGTGACAGCTCGATGTAATCGAGGATGTTCGGAGAAGCGAGATGATGCGCCACCCGCATCCCCATGTCCCGCTCCGGGTAGATCACCTTATCTGCTCCGATTTTCCCCAGCACCTTGCCGTGCAGCTCACTTTTGGCTTTGGCGATAATGGCAGGTACGCCCAGATCCTTCAAAATCAGCGTTGTCAGAATGCTGGCCTGAATATCCTCCCCGATGGCGACCACCACCACATCGAAGTTACGGATGCCAAGCGCACGCAGCGCCTCTTCATCCGTGGAGTCTGCAGATACGGCATGGGTCACAATGTTGGAGATTTCCTGGGTGCGCTGTTCATCCGCATCAATGGCCAGCACCTCATAGCCCATCCCGCTGAGCGCTTTGGCCACACTTGAGCCGAAGCGGCCCATACCGATGATCGCATACTGTTTTTTTGCCATTAAGCCTTGTCCCTCCCGCCCATATAATACATCTCACACAGTATAGCATAAGCCGTTATAAACTTGAATGTTCAGCGCTCCCGCAGGGCACCTTATAAGAAGGCTGCTTACCTGACTAAGCCCCTGCTTTCGAAGTCAGTTTTGCGATGCTGATTCAGGAAGCAGATGCTCACAAAACTTTAAGGAGGCCGATTATGCCAGTCACCCTTGATTTGCGCCAGGCCATCATTCACAAGGTGCACGGCCAGTCCGAAGAAGGTCTGCGGGAGGTTATTGAGAATTCCGTGGACGGGCCGGAAGCCGCGCTTCCCGGACTGGGTGTCGTCTTTGAGATGATCTGGAAGGACCTCGACCCTGCGAAGCAGGACCGGGTTCTCTCTATGCTGCACAGACATCTGGACAAGCTTACCCCAGGGTCCATCACCTCCTAGAGGAGGCCCATCCCGTCAAAAACCTCCGCACCCCACCGTGCTGCTGCACAGGTGGAGCCGGAGGTTTTTTTATAGCCTAATCGTACATATGCTTAACTGCTCATCTTACTTCTATTACACCCATCAAGGTGCAGTCTCCAGGAACTTCGCGGTCGGATTCTTCTCCATCGCGGTCCGCATAGCGTATTCGTTCTCGAACAGCACTACGTAATTGCCCTTCTTGTCCGTAACCAGAGTGGAGTTGATCCGGAACTTGCTGGCATCCGGCTTGTTCTCATCCACAATCCAGCGTGCGAACTGGTAGCTCATGCGCTGAAGCTGCACATCCACGCCATACTCACCCTTCATGCGGTATTCGAACACCTCGAACTGCAGTTGTCCGACTACACCCAGCAGAATATCATCGAAGTTGACGGTACGGAACACCTGGATCATACCCTCTTCGGTCAGCTGGTCGATCCCCTTCTGGAATTGCTTCGACTTCAGTGCATTCTTGATGGTGACTTTGGAGAAAATCTCCGGCGAGAAGGTCGGCAGCTCATCGAATTCGATATCTCCGGCCTGACTTAGCGTGTCGCCAATCCGGAAGATGCCCGGGTCGAACAGACCGATAATATCCCCCGGATACGCCTCTTCAACAATGTCCCGGTCCTGGGCAAGGAACTGCTGCGGCTGGGATAGCTTGATGTCTTTGCCGGCACGTACATGCTTCACACTCATCCCGCGCTCGAACTTGCCGGACACGATACGCAGGAAAGCGATACGGTCACGGTGTGCAGGATTCATGTTCGCCTGAATTTTGAATACATAGCCGGTGAATTTCTCATTCGTCGGTTCTACAGAGCCCGCTGTACTGCGGCGTGGTTCAGGCTTCGGCGCAAGCTCCAGGAAATTATCCAGGAACGTCTGCACACCGAAGTTGTTGATAGCACTGCCGAAGAATACCGGAGTAATCTCTCCGCGCAGCACCTTCTCATAGTCAAAAGGATCGCCCGCTACATCCAGCAGCTCCAGATCCGCGCATAGCTGATCATGCAGGTACTCCCCCGCCATCTCACGGATAATCGGGTCGCGGTAGCTCTCCACCTTCTGTACTTTAATTACGGAATGGTCATCGCCCTGGAACAGCTCAACCTGATTCTTCATCCGGTCATAGACGCCGCACAGCTCACGCCCCATCCCAATCGGCCAGTTCATCGGCACCGAGCGGATGCCCAGCACATTCTCCAGCTCCTCCATCAGATCAAACGGGCTGCGGCCTTCGCGGTCCAGCTTATTAATGAAGGTGAAGATCGGAATGCCGCGCTTCGCGCAGACCTGGAACAGCTTGATGGTCTGTGTCTCCACACCCTTGGCTACGTCGATCAGCATGACCGCGCTATCAGCCGCAGTGAGCGTACGATAGGTGTCTTCACTGAAATCCTGGTGACCCGGAGTATCCAGAATGTTCACCCGGTGGTCCAGGTAATCAAACTGCATCACAGAGGACGTAACCGAGATTCCGCGCTGCTTCTCAATTTCCATCCAGTCACTGGTGGCGTGCTTGCTTGCCTTACGGGCTTTGACTGTACCTGCCAGACGGATGGCACCTCCGAAGAGCAGCAGTTTCTCTGTCAGTGTAGTTTTACCCGCATCCGGGTGGGAAATAATCGCAAAGGTTCTGCGTTTGTCGACTTCACTCTGAAGCTTATGGTCCGTTGCTTTATTCATTGCACATATCCCTTCATCTATAAATTCATGCTTACTTCTGCCTCTATTACCGGATCAATCAAATCGGTCTATTCATGGATTCAGATCCTTTCCTTAGAGAATCAACAGAGAATCAACGTCTATTTCTTGAACGTAACGTTTACCATGTATAGGATCATCTATAGCGCTAGGCTTAGAAATCTTTATGTTGAAAGCATCCTTCTCAGTATAGCAAAATCCGGCAGAGATTATCTACAAAAAAGCGCCTGTAGTGAAATATCTTGTAATATAAATTCACGATTCAGCAAAAAGATCCCCCCGCAACGAGATGCAGGAGGATCTGTAACAATTCTTCTTCAGGGACTAGCGGTTAACCTGCCAGACCACATTGTCTTCATCCTGGCCGTTGACCGGCCACCAGTGGAAGCCTTCTCCGGCAAGCAATTGGTCGGCTTCAACCGGACCCCAGGAGCCCGCAGGATAGGAAGCCAAGTCGTTGCTCTCTTCCTTCCACGCCTTGGCAATCCGGTCCACGAAGGACCAGGCCGAGGACACTTCATCCCAGCGGGTGAAGTAGGTGGAATCGCCGCGTGCAGCATCATGCAACAGACGCTCATACGCCTCCGGCGAGTTGATGCCGATCATGCAGCTCTGGCAGAAATCCATGGCCAGCGGCTGAATCTCGGATTCCGAGCCCGGCTTCTTCGCATTGATCTTCACATAGATGCCTTCCATCGGATTGACGCGGATGACGAGCAGGTTCGGCTCGAGCTTGTGCTTCTGGCCCAAGTAGACGTTGGTCGGCATTCCTTTGAATTCTACAACCACTTCGGTGGTCTTCACAGGCAGGCGTTTGCCGGTACGGATATAGAAAGGAACTCCAGCCCAGCGGAAGTTATCCACGAACACACGGGCTGCGAAATACGTCTCTGTATTCGATTCCGGGTCCACTTTGTCTTCCTGGCGGTAAGCCGGAAGCGTCTTGCCCTTGTAGAGACCTTGAGTGTATTGGCCGCGGACTACGTTCTCGCGAACTTCATCAGCGGTCGCGTAAGGACGCAGCGAACGTAGAACCTTCACCTTCTCATCACGGATATCTTCAGCCAGCAGACGGCTAGGCGGTTCCATAGCGATCATCGTCAGCAGCTGCAAAATATGGTTCTGGCCCATATCGCGCAGCGCCCCCGCATGATCGTAATACCCGCCGCGTTCTTCCACGCCCACCGTCTCGCCGAGTGTAATCTGAATATTGGCGATATGCTTGTTGTTCCACAATGGCTCAAAGAAGGCATTGGCGAACCGGATCACTTCAATATTCTGAACCATTTCCTTACCCAGGTAGTGGTCAATCCGGTAGATCTCCTCTTCCTTGAAGACTTGGCGGATCTGTTCGTTCAGTTCCTCAGCGGATTCGAGATTGTAGCCGAACGGCTTCTCGATGACCAGACGGTTCCAGCCTCTGGCCTGCAGCATCCCGCCTGCCTTGAGGTTGAAGGATACGCTGCCGAACAGCTCAGGCGCAAGCGCCAGATAGAACATGCGGTTGCCCGGAATATGGAATTTCTCTTCCAGACGCTCCGTCTGCTCATTCAGCTCACGGAAGCCGTCAATATTATTGATGTCGAGTGACTTGTATTCAAAATGCTGTACGAACTCGTTCCATTCCGCAACATCTCCTGCCTGATAACGGCAGAACTCGCGAATGGATTCCTTCACATCTTCCCGGAACTCATCCTGGGTACGGGGACGCCGAGCCACGCCAATGACCGCAAAATCTTGGGTCAGCTTGCCTTCACGGTACAAACTGTAAATCGCCGGGAAAAGCTTACGCCGGGCCAGATCTCCGGTTGCCCCGAAGATAAAGAATACAGCACCGGGTGTATGCAGTGCATCAAGGGTTTGATTTTCAGCCATGGCTCCTCATCTCTCTGTATGTAATATAGTTGACATTCATTCTCATCGCCTGGTATGAAACAACATACGACTATAGGCGTGATGTCATTTTATCATAATTGCACGGAGGATGCCATCACATTCCTGACAGTTTTTCTCGGGATTTCGCACTTTTCCATTACTCTTTCTTATGCCTTCACCGGATTACGCTTATATTAAGTCATTTAACTTCAGTATTCGATTGTAATTAATGGCATTCCAAGGGTTATCCGGTTCAC
Organism: Paenibacillus sp. FSL R7-0128; assembly: GCF_038002245.1. NCBI lineage: Bacteria > Bacillati > Bacillota > Bacilli > Caryophanales > Paenibacillaceae > Paenibacillus > Paenibacillus sp. FSL R7-0128. The sequence continues at coordinate 6,462,440 of NZ_JBBOCD010000001.1, forward strand.
GTCTGCATTGACGTTCTTGTGAACTGCCAGCTGGAGGGCCAGGCTGTGGTTACCGCTGCTGACTGTGCGCTGAAGACCCGGGACACTATACGAATGACTGGATGTAGAGATATCGGTGTAGCTCTCCTCTGCCTGAATACCGGGAAGCTCCGCAGCCATTAACTGCTCCGTAGCAAGGAGTGCTGCCTGCGTTCCGCCCTGCTCCTTCGCTGGTGCCTGCAGCGAAGCATTCCACTCCGCAGCAATTCCCGCCTGCAGCATCGCCTCTCCGGCGTCCGCCGCTGCGGCCGGCAGCTCCGGGGAGCCCAGAAGATCAGCCGTCTCCAGCGTAACAATACAGTAGCTGCGGCCGCCGCCAAGCTCACTCCAGAACAGGGACAGCTGTGTACCGCCACTGAGCTGCGCGGCAGAACGCCAGACCCGGTGCCCATCATCATCTGCGCTGCTAATTCCATCCAGTCCAAGCCTAGTGGCAAGGTGCTGTACAGCAACCTCATCAGTCTCTTCGCCGCTGTATTCCCCCTGCCATTTCAATACGAGCCGGAGCGGCGCGCCGGGAGCGGAGGCCTGTCCGCCCAGTGTGGTCAGCAGGGCAAGGGATTCCTGAAGCTCTCCGGCAGCTGCAGAAGCATCAGCACTCTGTACACCGCTTCTTCCTGCGGGTTCCACGCTTCGGAATCCGCTCAGGAGCATCAGCGCACATATCCCTGCCAGCACCAACACCAGTATCCCCTTACTCTGCCCTTTATTCCCCACTTCGCATCTCCCTCTCAACCGATCTAGTAATCTACTAGACAGGTTATCCAATTTCAGAGAAAGATATACGAACGCATGCAAAAACACTTCCAAGATCGTCCGGGCGGACTCACTTGAAAGTGCTGTGTAGCTTCAATAGACCGGTCTTACTCCGCCAGTCCATTCTTATATGCATAAATAGCCGCCTGAGTCCGGTCTTCAACCCCCAGCTTGGCAAGAACATTCGTGACATGGAATTTCACCGTCTTGATTCCAATAATTAATTGATCAGCAATATCCTGGTTGGATTTACCCTGAGCTAACAGCTTCAGTACTTCCATCTCGCGTTCGGTAAGCTCTTTGTAAGCCGGTGCCTCTCCTCTTGCATTGGAACGGAACCGGTTCATCATCTTGGATGCCACCTGCGACTCCAGCACGGACTGGCCTCTTGCGGCTGCCCGGATCGCATCTGCAACTTCGCTGGCCCGTGAGGTCTTGAGCAGGTAACTGAAGGCTCCCGCTTCAATCACCGGATACATCTTCTCATCATCCAAATAACTGGTCAACACAATCACCTTGCAATCCGGGTACAGCTTCAGCAGCTGTCTAGTCGTCTCGATTCCGTCCATGCCGTCCATCACCAGATCCATCAGCACCACATCCGGCGTATACTCCTGGGCCAGACGGATGCCCTCCTCGCCGCTTCCCGCTTCGCCGACGACTTCAATGCCATCCTCGGTGCCAAGCACCGCAGCAAGTCCGATCCGGACCATCTCATGATCGTCTACAAGCAGGACCTTGATTGCATTATCTTCTTCTATCTCCATCGTTACACCTGCCCCCTATTCATTGACTACCGGTACGGTAATATCAATCCGCATGCCTTTGCCGGGAGCAGTGATGAACTGGATCGAGCCCCCGATCTCTGTAATCCGCTCCTGCATATTCGACAGACCGTAAGAGGTCTGCTTGCTGTCATCCATCTCGAACCCGATTCCATCATCGCGCAGCGTGAGCCGGACGGTATCACCCCGGCGGTGCAGGCGGATCTCCATCTTCTCCGCTTTGGCATGGCGGAGCGTATTGGAGATAGCCTCCTGCACAATACGGAACAAATGATTCTCCACGCCCTTCAGCAGCTCTACTCCCTGATCCATCTCGAACAGAATATCAATCGGCACCTTGATCTTCAGTTCTTTAATCAGCTCCTGCAGACCTTCTTCCAGCCCCTTACCTTCCAGGTACACCGGTCTCAGGTGCAGCAGCAGCGCCCTCATCTCGGACTGGGCTACTGCAGACATCTCCTCGATCAGCGCGATTTGCCGCTGTGCCTTGTCGAAGTCCTTCTCCAGCGTCCGGCCTACTGCCGTTGCCGTCATCGAGATGGCGAACAGCTGCTGCGATACCGCATCATGCAGCTCCCGTGCCAGCCGCTGCCGTTCCTCGATGATTGCCGTGACCCGGGCCTGCTCGGCAAGCTTCGCGTTATTGGTGGAGAGCCGTTGCAGCGTATTCACCTGATTCTCCCACTTGCCGCTGATCCGCCCGAGCTGTTCCCCGAGCCGCCCCAGCTCATCGTTGCCCAGGTCCGGCATAGCCGGGGTAAGATTGCCTTTCTCCCAGGCGACCAGGGTAGCCCGCAGTAATTCCAGCTTGCGCTTGCTGCGGAAGCCCTGATAGAAGCCGTAACCGATTCCGAAAGCCATCGGCAACAGAATCAGCGTCAATCCTGTCCTTATGCCAATCCGCCAATCCTCGAACGGCCGTAGTAGCCCATATGTATACATAATATATGTAATAACGAGCAGCATGAACAAAGAGAACAGAGCTCCCTCACCCATACTGCGCGTTACCATATTACTGCTTTTTTTGTCCATGCCGGGAGCTCTCCCTTCTCTCTTGGCCCTAACATACTCTTAGGGGAAGCGTATGTCCAGATCCCCCATCAGATAAGAAATGTTAAACTTCACTTTATGCTCGCAGCTGTCATAGTTAGGTGACTTCCAGTTCAGCCGGTTCAGCATCCCCGTATCGCGGTTACTGCCGGACTCAATCGAGCCGAACAGTACGAATGCCTCAATCTCCACTCCGTAATCCTCAGACAGCAGAATGTCCACATCGCCAAAAATCCCCTGATACAGCATAATCGTCTCCTGCTCTTCCGCCATGGCCAGTGAAAGATCCACATCCACCTCGCCCAGCACATGCCAGGCGCTCAGACTGCGCATCACCCACGGCGAGAGATCCCAGTCGAATCTGGAAGAAAAGCTTTGCTTCTGCACAAACCCCGCCTTGCGCTGCATTCTTTTCGATTTGACAAAGAACATCCCCAGCGAAAGCAGGCAGATGCCAAGCACCAGCAGCAAATGATCCAGCAACAGCAGGACTGCTCCGACTCCCATTAGCTTATAACCTTGCTTGACCTTGCCCGACGTCGTCTGGTAGATTCCCAGCAGCAGGAACAGGAGTGCGACAATGGAGAAGAAGCCGATCCATTTGCCAAATATCATCAAGCAGCCTACACCAATCAATCCGATGGCAATCAAACGGTTCCGTTTATCCATTTCCGCACCTCCTTAAAGTTTTGCAAAGCAAAACTTACTTCGTAAGCCTTAGCTGAAGTATTGCGAAGCTACATCTTCAACATACTGCATCCGCTACAAAAGCCATACCGGTATGGAGAATCCATACCGTATGGCTTTACCTTGATCAGCATATCATATCCGGCTGCTCTTTAGGAACAGGGATTATTGTTCTTTTTTATTCAAAGGAGGGGCTGCAGGAGTTGAGTTCAGCTTGTTCTTGAGTGCGGCAAGCTGCTCCTCCACTTTCAGTTCCTTCTCAGGATCTACCGGCTTAGCATATGCGGTTGCCGAAGGGCTATACGGAGCGCGCATCACATCTGCTTCCGCTTCGAGCTGCATGATCTTTTCTTCCATGCGGTGGAAGCCAAGGGAGGCACTTCCGCTTTCGATGGAATGTACGCTGCTGATCTGGGACATTTGCTTCTTGGCCTTAGCCATCTGAGCGCGGGATACCAGTTCATTGCGTTTGTTGCGCATTTTGTAGAACTCATCCTTCATATCATGAAGCTGCTGCACCAGTTCCTTGGCCTGTACTTCAGCCTGTGCGTGAAGCTCGCCATACTCGGTAAACTTCTGGTCGAAGTAGATTTTCTCTTCCAGCAGCTTGCGGGTAACTTCCTCCTGCCCGTTCTTGAGCGCAAGCTCAGCCTGTGCAGCACGTTGTCCGGCTACCTTGGCAGCTTCGTCCACACGCTGTTTCATACGGCGTTCATTAGCCATCTGCTTCGCTACCGTTACTTCAGCCTCATGAATCTCAGCCTCCATATCGCGCAGATACTGATTAAGCATCACAATCGGGTCCTCTACCTTATCCAACATATCATTTACCGACGCCTTAGTCATATCTTTAATCCGTTTGAATACTCCCATAATTTACACTTCTCCCTTCTCGTATTTAGCAAGTTTTTGTTTGAGCTCTTCCACTTCTTTTTGCAGTGCCTTCTTCTCGATATCCTTCATCATGGCATCCAGGCCGGAATCAGGAGCCGCATGAGCGCCTGCCTTCTCATAACCGGGATTGTAGCCCGGCTGTCCGCCATAGGGGCCATATCTCTGAGGTCCTTGGTGAGGAGCCTCTGGTCCGCGGCCATATTCAGGTCCGCCGGAGTAGGGTCCGCCGTACGGGCCGCCCGGCCCACCAGGTCCGGGACCGAAGGGATTGTACTGGTTAGGCTCCTTGGCAATCACCATTGCTGCGATAAAGTATACGAGGATTGTAGCTCCACCGCTAAATGGAATACTGATCACCAGCAGAATCCGGAACAGTGTAGAGTCAATGCCGAGAGTCTCGGACAATCCGCCTGCCAGCCCAGTCATTACTTTGTCTCTTGTTGAACGATACAATCGGGTCATACTACTACTCCTTTCTGCCATCATTGTTCAGCTTCTCCTTTAGACGGGCCATTTCTCTTTCCAGTACGGTTGCCACGGTCTCTCCGGCCTGCACCGCATATTCCTGTCCCATCCGGCGCAAGTCGCTCAGGCTTTTGGCTTCTAGCTCCCAGTCGTTCATCTTGTCTTCCAGACGGCCGAACATTTTGGGAACATCTCCGCCGCCGCCATAAGCACCGGCTCTTTGATTCATGCGCTGCTGCAGCCGCAACGACTCCATCCGTGCTGCATAGAACTGGCGTTTGCTGTATACCGTCTGATACTCCATTTTGAGCTCGTTCAGCTGGGATTCCAGTTCGAAAAGTGATTGCTGGCTCGTCTCCAGCAGCCCGCTGTATTGCTCCAGCTTTTCCTCGTGGATAATTTTCTCCTGCAATGCCAGCTTGGCCAGATGATCTTCGCCTGCCTTGAGTGCGAGGAGCGCCTGCTCTTCACGTTTGTTCCTCATGGCGGTGGCCTGATTCACCTGCTGCTGCAATTGCTTCGTATGAGAAGCGTACTGCTGGTACAGCCGTTCGGCCTCCCCGATCTCTTCACGGGTTGAATGTAGAAATTGATCAATCAGCTTCACCGGATCTTGGCTCTGCTCCAGTCGTTCATTCAAGTTGGCTACGGTGATGTCCCTCATTCTGCGAAAAACACTCATGATTTCCTGCTCCCTCCCTGCTTCTTAATAAGTATGGACAGTGTGTATTAGTATGTTCTGCTTTGTTTGCCCCTGAGTACCGAGATGCCCCACACTACCAGAGCAATACCCAGCAGCGGACCGATAATCCAGGAAAGCTTGGAGATCAGGGACATGACACCGATGAACAGCACCACCCAGCCGATAATCTTGCGGCCGCTCTTAATTCCGTAGTATCCGAGCACAACCAGCACTGCCGGGAACAGGATACCGAAGATTCCTGAAATCAAGTGAGGCAGAATGCCAAGCAGCATTACCGCTCCGATTACAATCAGCGCAATCGCAAGTCCGTTACCTTTGTTTCTTTGCATTTGTTATCACCGCCTTTCGCTGCTCTCTTTCTTATACCCTTATTCTAGGGCAATCCCGCATCTTTCAAAACAGACTGTGGACGGTTTTATGTACTGGACCTTAGTCGGGGATGGTTGCAGGACTGGAAGCGGCTATACATCCTGAAATATATTCTATTGCTGCTTCCTGCAGATGCGGAGAAGTTCAGCATGCTGAAGAGAAAAAAAGGCTTCAGCGATGTAAGCAACAGCTCATGGATGTACAAATATGTAATGAAGATCGCTGCACTGGGGTTTGCTGAGGGAGATACAAGTAGTCCAAGGCTTTGAGAACAAGAAGTTCAAGGTGGATTTCTACCATGGAGATGCCTTTTTATTGTCCGACGAATCAAGACTGCACCGCCCCACTTGCAGGATATTCCAGGGTTGGCCATAATATTGGGAGAATGCCTGATTACTAAAGGAGTCATGCCCATGAAGACACTACTCATCGTTGAAGACGATCAAAGCTTGAACAAGGGGATAGCCCTGTCACTTGCCCATAATGAATTGCATATTGAACAAGCCTATTCACTGGCAATGGCTGATCAGATTATCTCCTCAACCCCAATCGATCTCATTCTGCTGGATGTGAACCTTCCGGACGGAAGCGGACTGGATTACTGCGAAAGAATCCGCGGAACCTCGCAGGTGCCGATTATCTTCCTGACGGCCAACGACATGGAGCCGGATATTGTAACCGGGTTTGCTCTGGGGGCTGATGATTATATCACCAAACCGTTCAGTCTGATGATTCTGCGGGCCAGGGTAATGGCCGTCCTGAGAAGAAGTGATGCGCTTACCAGTGAGAGGATCGTTGTAGGCCTGCTTGAATTTGATTTTGGCAAAATGGAGTACTTCAAGAACGGCCGGCCGCTGCTGCTGAGCAAATCCGAACAGAAACTGCTGCGCATACTGGTAACGAATAGGGGAAACATTCTGACCCGTGAGCAGCTGATCGACAAAACGTGGAGCCAGGAGGCGGTATTCGTTGATGAGAATGCACTAACGGTAGCCATCAAAAGATTGCGGGCCAAGATCGAAGAGGATCCCTCTTTGCCTCAATATATCAAAACTGTATATGGTTTAGGGTATACATGGACAGAAGGTCCTGTTCTATGAAGAGACAAGAACGGCTGCCGCTTAACCAATTGGTGAATCTGGCATTTGCTGCAGCTTTTATCATTCTGGTGCTGGTATATGTGACTTGTATTATATTACTGGAGATCACTGGTTCATCGCTGCTTGGACTCTCTCTTCTATTCATAATCTGCATGCTGATCCTTGGAGGTGCCTGGTCCCGGTCGCTCCGGAATATGGTTACTTCTTTCATGGGAAAGGTAGAGACATTGGTAGACAATGCTACTCACGGGCGTGAGCCCACCTATAATTATGAAGAAACCCTGCTCTCCTCCATAGAACATAAATTAATGCGGTACATAGAGATTGCAAGAGTGAACGGACAGAATCTGAAAACGGAAAAGAACAAAATTAAAGAACTGATCTCCGACATCTCCCACCAGACCAAAACACCCTTATCTAATATTATGATCTATAGCCAGTTGCTTGAGGAAAGTCTGGTGAATGATGAACATGCGCTTCAGCTTGCTGTACAAGTTAAAAAACAGTCGGAAAAACTCGACTGGCTGATCCAATCCCTGATCAAACTGTCCAGGCTGGAGACGGGCATGATCTCTTTGCGCATGCAGCCTTGTCCTGTGATGCGTGCGGTTTCTGAAGCAGTCTCCCAGATCCTCATCCAGGCAGAGAACAGCCGCATCACTATCAGTATAAACTGTGAACCTCACATCACAGCGTGCTACGACCCCAAATGGACAACGGAAGTGTTATTCAATCTGCTGGAGAATGCTGTGAAATATTCAGAACCAGGGGGCAGTATCCATATCACTGCGGAAGCAAATGAGATGTTTATACGCCTGGATATCGCAGATACCGGCCGTGGAATCTCCCAGGAAGAGCTGCCCCAAATCTTCAAGAGGTTCTACCGGGGAAAAAATGTGCGCGATTCAGAAGGTGTGGGAATTGGGCTATTCCTGGCCCGGGAGATCATCACCGCTCAAGGCGGACATATGAAAGCTGCTTCTGTGCCCGGACAAGGCACTGTGTTCTCGATCTTCCTGCCGCTATTCTGAATATGTCCATTCCGTCAGATTTCAGACACTCTCCTGTTAGATTTGTCTGATACCTTGTAGAGGTGGATACGAACATACGCACAGGAGGAATATAACATGTCTATTCTACGAATAGAGAATCTCAAGAAATATTATGGAAAAGGAGAGCATACGGTCAAAGCCCTGGATGACGTGTCTATAAATGTAGAAAAAGGGGAGTTCGTGGCAATCGTCGGGACGAGCGGTAGCGGAAAAAGCACGCTGCTTCACATGCTTGGCGGTCTGGACCGGGCTACAGAGGGTAAGGTTTATGTCAACGGGCATGATATTTTTCAGATGAGTGATGAAAAGCTGACCATCTTCAGACGCCGTTCTGTAGGATTTGTCTTCCAGAGTTATAACCTGGTGCCGATCCTGAGTGTGCTGGCAAATATCGTCCTGCCCATTGAGCTTGACGGCGGCCAGATTGACCAGGAATATCTGAACCTGATCATCACAAGTCTGGGGCTTCAGGAGAAAGTTGGTAACCTGCCTTCTGCGCTCTCCGGAGGCCAGCAGCAGCGTGTAGCTATCGCAAGAGCGCTTGCCACCAAACCTTCCATTATTCTGGCCGATGAGCCCACCGGCAATCTGGACAGCAGGACCAGCCAGGAGGTACTTATCCTGCTGAAACAGCTCAGTGTCAAATTCGACCAGACCATTGTAATGATCACACATAACGAGAGCATTGCACAGATGGCGGACCGGATCATCCGCATTGAGGACGGCAGGCTTGCCGTGGGATCGGCGCAGGCCCACGGGGAGAGCCGGTTATGATCGCGACGAATAACCGGAAGACCATATTAAATCTGGCGATGACTAGCCTGAGAGCCAACCGGCTGCGGAATCTGGCTGCCATCTGCGCCATTATACTGACTACACTGCTCATCACCTCCATTTTCACCATGGCTCTAAGCATTAACCAATCCATGCAATACGCACAGATGAAGACAGTCGGAAGTGACTTTCACGGAGGGTTTAAATATCTTAGCCCGGAACAAGTGGAGACGCTGCTGAAGCACCCTTCCATTAAACAATCCTCTCTCTCCCTTAATTCCGGCATATTGCATAATAAAGTGTTCGACCAGGACCGGGTTGAGGTGCTGCAGGTTGACCAGAATTACGCTGATCACGGCTTCATAGAATTTGTTGAAGGGGGATTGCCTGCCGGAGAGAATGAGGTTGCCCTGAATACCTGGGTTCTGGGCAAGCTAGGGGTGCAGCCGGAGCTCGGGAAGGAAATCACACTGCAGATCGATACCGGAGAACGGATCATTAACCGCAAATTCACCTTGTCGGGCTATTATGAAGCGGACAAGCAATTGGCGATGGCGGGTCTGGCTTTTGTCTCCAAGGCCTTTACCGATAAAAACCTCTCAGACATTGATCCCGTACAATCGAAGGAAAGCGGATCCTACGTAAACACCTCAGAACTGAGTGTCATGTTCAACAATTCATTTCATATTGAGAAAAAAATGAACAGGATTCTGGCTGATACGAGAATTACGGCTCCTATCGGGATCAATTGGGCCTACTCCAGCGTATCTTTGGCGGAAAATGTTGAGAATATCCTTCCATATGCCGCAGTTATCTTTATCATTATGCTTAGCGGCTACCTGCTTATTTACAATATTTTTTATATTTCGGTGGTCCAGGATGTGAAGTTCTACGGCCTGCTGAAAATGATTGGCACCACCCCGAGACAACTGAGGAGAATCATCGCTATTCAAGCCAGGCTGCTGTACCTCATTGCCCTGCCGTTCGGCCTTGGCTCCGGCTATATGACCGGCAGATGGGCTACACCTCTGACTACTTCGCTATCAGGGGAGGTTAAAGGAAATTCTCTATCATCCAGTCCATGGATATTTGCAGGGGCAGCCCTCTTCTCCTTCCTGACCGTGTGGATCGCAGCGCATAAGCCGGGCCGGCTGGCAGCGGACATCGCTCCGGTGGAAGCCGTTAAATTCTCAGGCGTTCAGAATAGCGGAAAAAGAACCCTCAAGCCATCCAGGCATGGAGCCAGACTATACCGGATGTCGTTCTCCAACCTGTTCCGGAGCAAGAAGAAGCTGAGCCTGATGCTATCCTCGCTCTTCTTAAGCATTCTGCTATTTAACACGATATTTACGGTGATCTCCTCTATGGATGTCAATAAATATCTCAGTGCATATATTCATGGAGATTATATGATTCACAACAAGGGAATTGTCCAGCAGGAGGGGGAACGCTCAGTCAATGAAACCGAGCTGTCCGAGGAACTGTGTGCGAAGCTGAAGCATCTGGACGGTGTGGAAAGTATCGATAAAGTATATTATACCCTCTTCTCTTATCCTCCGGATGATTCTGTCCGTGCTTCAGCCGAGTCTTCAGCCACTCCTTCTGCCCTTCCCGCCAAAGTTCACACCCAACTCTACGGGCTTGATTCCGGCTGGTACGATCTCGCTGATCAGGATATACTTGAAGGTCACTTTAACAAGGAACAATTCGATTCCGGAGATTACATACTGGTGGCGGAGACTCTTACAGGGCCAGGTGCTTATACAAGCTACTATCATCCCGGGGATACAATCAGCTATTCCGGATTGAAGAGGAGATACGAAGTGATGGCCGTGTTGAAATATAATGCTTTCTATGCAGCAACCAGTCAAACGTATTTCGGTAACGGCTACAATGCCTTTTTGCCTGCAGCCGAACTCCGGCAAGCCACTTTGGAGAGCGGGACTCCAGCAGACATCCTCTCGCTTACCCTGAATGCAGCCCCAGGCAAGCTTGACGAAACGGGGCAATTGATCAGGGAGGCTATCCGCCCGCTGGATGCTCTGCAGCTGAAATCAAGAGAAGATTACAGGGAGGAGTTAAGTGATAATATCCATATTTTTCAGATTATAGGGTATGGACTGAGTCTCGTAATTGCACTTATTGGCCTGCTTAATTACATTAATTCTGTCCTGACCGGAGTGATCGCACGCAGGCATGAATTTGCCGTTCTAGAGAGCATTGGAATGACCAAACAGCAGCTCAAGCGTATGCTCGTCTACGAAGGCATGTACACCGTGCTTCTCACTGCGCTGCTTACCTCTACTATAGGTGTGCTGCTGACTTACTGGACGGCAAGGGGTATTACCGCAGGGATGGCCTACATGGAATTCCGGATGATGTGGCTGCCGTTTATTCTGATCATCCCGATCCTGGCAGTCCTCTCTTATCTCATCACCTTAAGCGCCTATAAGCCGCTCGCCCGCAGCCCAATCGTCGAAAGGCTCCGTGAAATGGAATAAAGGCATGCTGAAACAGCCGGATGCTCTAATAGAGTACCGGCTGTTGCTGTTATAAGATATGAAATACAGTTTAATAATAGCGTACCTGAACAGTCAGCAGAATGTGGTTATTCGCTCTCAGTGTACCGACTGCTGCGGCGGTTGTATATCAAGCGCTGCTTGAGTAGCCGCCGGCTGTGGCTTACTTCGGAAAAGAGTCACCAAAACCACAGCCCCGATAATGATCACGGCAGCGATCAGGGTGTTCAAGGTAAGCTGTTCGCCTACCAGCAGCCAGCCAAGCAGCACAGCGACTACCGGATTAACGAAGGCATACGTGGAGACGAGGGTAGCGTCAGCATTCTTAAGCAGCCAGATATAAGCTGTATAGCCGACAATGGAGCCGAAAGTGATCAGGTAGGCCAGAGCCAGGTACGAGCGCATAGAAATGCCGGAGAGTTCAATCCTGGACCAGTCGCCGGTAAAATAAGAGAATATCACCAGCAGCGCGCCTCCCGTTAGCATCTGCGCAGCTGTCGACATCAAGGGTGAACCTGGCATGGTTGCGCTTCGGGAGTACATAGACCCTGCCGCCCAGCTTATGGAAGCTGCCAGCAAGGTAATAATGCCAATCATATCGGTAGCGGTACCGCCCTCTCCCTTCCCCGGCTGGAAGACCAGCACGGCGATGCCGAGCAGTCCAAGAACAATTCCTGCGATGACTCCGGTATTCGGCCGTTTGCCGCCGCGTCCAAGCCAGCCCATCAGCATCATCCAGACAGGCACCGCCGCTACGATGAGCGAAGCGATGGAGGAAGAGACTCTTTGCTCTGACCAGGCTACTACCCCGTTGCCCCCAAGCAGCAGCAAGGCGCCTACAATCGCGGAGGATCGCCATTCACGCCCGGCGGGACGCTTCGCTCCGCTTACTCTGGCAATGAGGTACAGGACCACACCTGCCGTGAAAAAGCGGACCCCTGCCATCAGAAAGGGCGGCATCGTCTCGATGGCAATCTTCATGCCGACATAGGTGCCTCCCCAAAATAAATAAACAAATAAGAGTGCTATTCCCACCACATATAACTGATTCATTTTCCCCTTATGCTTCAAGCCGCGTCATCCCTTTTCCCTAAAAACAGGTTTATGAGGGGTCTCCCGTTCTATCATTTATAAGAACATCCCCTGGGCAATATTATAGCATGATCCCTCCCCGTACATTGACTAATCGTTAGAGTATCTCAATGTTAGCGGCTGGTTCTCGTCAAGCCCTACTTTCTCAATATCTCCCTCTTCAATAGTATTATTAACAAAAAGTTTCCAGTGCTTCTCTTTATCATTTTTTATATCACCTACCTTAATTATTTGTCCATTCTGATTTTTTTCGATTAGCATCCCCTGTTCAGCATTGTCTGAAATGGCCTGAAGTGCTTTCCAGACTGTGGGGTTATCATCAATAATCTTAACGGTCTGAAGAAACAAAATATCATCTTCATTATAAATAACTACATTAACTTTTGTTTCCACATCTCCTTGACCTGTGTATTTTACGCCATGATACTCAGGAGAAATCCCATCCCCCTTTTTACTTCCGCATGCTGTTAACGATAATGCAATAACCATTACCACAACTAATATACTGTAAACGGGTTGTGTAGAATTCACTTTAGGTTGAAACACTATTATTTCCCCCTCCAAGATTATATTAAACTATTTGCTGTCCCTCGCTCATTCACTAAACCGGATTCGTTCCATCAAGCTCTCCTTGCTTAAGCGCCACTGCATGTAGAAGGTAGTCCCTATTTGAACTGTGAAATAGGCGAATAATAGGGTTAGCATGGCTGTCATTGGCAGTTGATATTGGACATAGGCGGCGGATTGCTTGAAAATTTCAACACTATAATATCCTACTGGTATACCCAGTGAAAAAGTGAATAACAGACTAATTAGAATAACCATTAAGCCTTCGCTGCCTAATTGTAAAATCAGCTGACTCCGTGACAATCCGATAGCTTCAATTAAGCTAATTTCCCGCTTTCTAGAATTCATACTCGTTAAATTGGAATTTATTAAATTAAATATGCTAATAATCATCAATGCTGAAATAAGACCATTAGCCGCCAACTGAAGCACTTTCTTCATCCCATTGAACTCTTGATATATTTCTTGAAAAGAAGTGAATGTTATTCTTCGATCGGCATTTGCAATCCCTTTGAGGGTTTGCTCTACCTTCCCTTGTTGGCCTTGATCGACTAAAACACTAATCTGCTTAATACGTTGATCTAAGTCCAATCGCTTAAACAGGTTCTGATGCGCAATAAGAGCTCCACCCTCTGAAGTACTACCTTTATACGTAACATAATTGGGCAATACACCGACAATAGTGAATACATGTTCTTTCTTTCCTTCTCCATACTTTGCCAATCGTATTTTATCACCCACTTTGTACCTTCCATCTTCCGCGACCGCAATGAGATTATCACCATTTCTCAGTTCTGTAAGCATAGAATCATCTTTCCCGAGCATCTTGAGTGTATTTTTCATTAAGGCATCATCGTAAGCATAAATATCCGTTCGAATTTCCGGGTTTTTCATACTCGCCATGTCCTTGAGATGAAGGTTTGCATCTTGTTTGTTATAGATCAAGACATCATACATTTCTGTTAATACTGTCTTGACACCAGTAATAGCATCTACTTGGTTTATAACTTTGTTATTTAACAGATCTAGGTTTACATCAGTTCCACGGTAAGCAGCAGTACTTAATTTATAATCACCAGGCACCATACTTCCAGCCATATTATTAATATTAATACTACTAAGAATACTCCAAGTGACCACAAAAATAAGTCCTGTCAGGGTAATCGATGTTATGGTAACCCAAGTGCGTTTACGGTATCGGATCATTTGTGCCAATACCAGAGCAAAACCGCTAATTGAGTTTTTGAATTTTTTTTTGGTCTTATGACTTCTCTTTCCCAAGTCTTCAGCGGGATTATAACGAATAGCTGCAATCTCCGTAATTTTTCCTACTTTTTTAGCAGGAATATAAACAGAAAATACAACGAGAATCAGACCTGTAATTAAAGCAATACAAGCAATGTTAGGAGACAGTTGAACATATAATTCGGAGCTACCACTAGCCATATTTCCTAAGAAGGGAATAAATGCTGCACTTCCCCCTACCCCCAGCAAAAGCCCCATAAAACTCCCAACCAGCGAAATCATAAGTCCTTCCGTAAGAATCATCTTTCGCAGTTGATTAGGAGTCATTCCTATTGCTTTCATCATCCCAAATAAACGGATCTGTTCTGATATATATATATTGAATATGTTATAAATAACCATGGCTGCACTAATTATAATTACAAACACAACAATGGTTACTTTCAGAATAGATAACGGATTCTGCTCATATGCGCCATTGTAACGTTCATTTATTTGTATTTGATCATCTTTTAGCTGAGAGCCCTCACCAATTTTGTGAGCCGTAGATGAAGCATTAAAGTCTGAATTCAAAAGAGCAAATAGAACAACATCCGGGTTAGGACTATATTGCCTGGAAAGGTTTTGAGAAATAAACATTAGACCAGCTCTAACCGTTTTACGTACGGCGATATCATCAATAATGCCAACTAGCTTAAATTTTTTTGTTATATGTTCTGTTTCCCCTGCATTCATAACTTGCAAATTCAATGGAATTACTACTCCTATGTTAGGAGAAAAGCCAAGTTCCTCAATTACCCATTTATCCAATACAATTTCGTCGTCAGTGACCGGAGCCCTCCCTTGCATTAATTGAATCAGTCCTTCATTAATTCCCTCTATATAACTTATAGCCATATTAATATTCAATTTTTCAAACGTGTCCGACTTAACATTTTTACTGATATAGGAAACATAGTGCTTTTTTATCTTCGGATTATTCTCAAGAGCTTGTTGCTGCTCCGGCAACAAATGCTCATACTGCACATGATAGGCACCTAGCTCATTAATCGCTTCACGCTTGCTCCTCTGGTCGTCAGAGTAAAAATAAGTCAGCACCACAAAAATTAAGGCTACGGCTAAAGCAACTGTACCTACAGTCAATAAGGTCCGGCTTTTGTGATGACGTAGATTTTTCAGGGATACATTGTGGACAGTAATCGTATTTTTCATCCTTCTACCTCTACTGCTATGGAACCGTCCACCACTCGAACAGTCCGACCTGCAAGCTTAGCCACTTCGTCATTATGCGTTACAACAATCAAAGTCTGGTTATATTTCTCTACGGATAAACGCAGCAAATCCAAAACGTTGTTGCTAGAACGGCTATCGAGATTTCCTGTGGGTTCATCTGCGAGCACAATAGCCGGTCTAGCTGCCAATGCACGGGCAATTGCCACCCTTTGCTGCTGGCCGCCAGACAATACTGTGGGCAGACTGGCCCGCTTTTCATAGATCCCCAAAGTATTTAAAATATCTTCAATATAGCTAACATCTGCTTTCTTCCCATCCAGCCCAATGGGTAAAATGATGTTCTCCCACACATTAAGTGAGGGTACCAAATTAAAAGCCTGAAACACAAATCCGATTTGGCGGCGGCGAAACACTGCTAGTTGACTCATTGGCAATGTATAAATGGAAGTCCCATTTATGATGACCTCACCGCTTGTAGGAGCATCCAACCCCCCAATGATGTGCATTAATGTACTTTTGCCTGCACCAGACTGTCCAACAATAGAGATAAACTCACCTTTCGCCACTGAGAAATCAACATTGTGGATTGCCTTCACTTGACCTTCTCCACTTCCATAATATTTACATAATTTCTTTCCTTCCAGAATCATATCGGCGCCTCCCTTTATACGTGGATACAAAAATATCCTCCCCTAAGTGGTTCTCTAGGAAAGGATATCCAATAGTTATCTATTATTTATCAACTTTGGTGCAGCAAAATCGAAACTTTCACACAGGCGCCACCTGACTTATTGTTCGTTAGCTGAATACTGCCCCCTTGCTTCTCAGCCAGTACCTTGCAAATATTCAACCCCATGCCATAATGGCTCTCCTCAGCTTCCGCCTTGCTTGTATAAAATGGCGTGGTAGCAAGCTTCAGATCCTGACTTGAGAACCCTTTGCCATCATCACTGACTGTAATTGAAAAGAACCCCTCATCCATTTCAAATCGTACAGAAATCGTCAGACTCGCATAACGAAGGGAATTGGCAATTAAGTTTTCGTATATCCTGGTAACCATTCCTGTATCAATGTTCAACGATTGTTCAGCGATTTGATTTTCAAATGATAATTCCAATGAATGTTCCCGTGCCAGAAATTCAGCCAAACTGCTTAGTTGTTTCAAAAAAACGGAAACCTCTACTTGGGTCCATGCTACCGAGATATCTTCGAGTTTTTGGGCCTCGCCCATAATTTGCACATAATTCTCCAGCCGTAATATATGTATACTCATAGTTG
Source organism: Paenibacillus sp. FSL R7-0128 (assembly GCF_038002245.1). Lineage (NCBI taxonomy): Bacteria > Bacillati > Bacillota > Bacilli > Caryophanales > Paenibacillaceae > Paenibacillus > Paenibacillus sp. FSL R7-0128. The sequence continues at coordinate 6,479,048 of NZ_JBBOCD010000001.1, forward strand.
TTATCGTATCCAGCAGCTTCTCCTTGCTTATTTTACCTTCTGGAAGATATCTATTTAAAAAGTCAGTGTATCCGCGCAATACGGTCAGTGGTGTCCGCAAATCATGTGAAAAAGCGGCATTTAACTGTTTTCTGTCCTCTATAGAACGCCACATCTGACGGTTGTTATCCTCCAAAGCAGCTCTCATGCTCTCAAAAGACCTGCACAACTGCCCCATTTCATCTTCGCTATATTGCAGAATATGAAAATCCAAGTCATTATTGGATATTTTAGCAGAAGCTTCGCGCAAAATCCCAATCGGTTGTTTGAGCTTATGGTGGTAAAACAACAAAGAAGCCGCCAGGGTAGCTAGCCCAAAAAATATCAAAATGGACCAGGAGTCCAGAAAACTGCATAACTTAATAATCTGTTCATCTGTATAAGAATAATCTGTATTAAAATCCTTCATGTTATAGATAATGGCTGGGTTCTCAATGTCCGCTGAGGTGTAAGAGTCGTTATACTTCAGAAACATATTATTACGTATCTGGCCTGCCCCAGTAATAGTAATCACACTAAGGAGTCCGGCAATAAGTACAAATACAAGCATATAGATCATAAATGTCACCCTAATGGATAAGTTACGCCAACCTTTTATTACCCTACCCATTTATAGCCCACACCCCATACTGTTGAAATGTATATGTGATCACTAACCTCATTAAATTTAGACCGAATTCTTCTGATATGCTCTGCAACAACGATGCTATCCCCTTCATGATCCAGGCCCCAGACTTTTTCATAGATATGTTCTTTATCAAAGACTTGACCGCTGTTCATGGACAACAACTCAATAATACCAAATTCTTTCTTGGCAAAAGAAAGTGCGCGTCCTTTGTAATACACCCCTCTGGCGGAGTAGTCGATCACTAAATCATCTGAAAATCTGGTTTGTGTCTTAACAGATTGTCTTCGTTCACGGCGCAGATGTGCCTCCACCCTGGCTCCAAGCTCATCAATGCTGAACGGCTTCACAATATAATCATCCCCACCCACTCGAAAGCCATTAATTTTATCTGACTCTTCCACTTGCGCAGTCAGGAATATAATAGGGCAGGATACGAAATCCCGTATACGAGTGCACACCTCAAGACCATCAATCTCCGGCATATTAATATCCAGTATAATAATGTCTGGATTATACACTACTTTGCGTAATGCCTCCCCGCCGCTCCGCGCGGTTAAGACCTTATAACCATTTATCTCAAAATAATCTTTCAGCAGATTAACTATATCCGCCTCATCATCAACAATAAGAATTTGATTATTCATAGCTCATACTCCGCCTTCCTCGCCGGTACTTCCCCGTTCCCCGCCGAATATCGCTCCTTCCGCAAGCCCCGACACGAACCGCTGCAGCCAGGCATAGTACTCGGCCGCGTGCTCCAGCTTCTCCAAATCTCTGAGGCAGGCCTGCCGCTCCTCTTCGGGTGTGTCTGGTGCATAGGCCAGTGCCTGGAGGCCCGGGACCCCGGCTCCCATGGCTTCCTGCATCACATCGATCTCCCGCTGAAGCTTCAGGGTGAAGAAGTTCCGGAAGGCCTCGAAGAAGTCTGTCTCCGCTGCGTACAGTTCCTTCCGCTCACGCTTCTCCGGAAGCTTCGTGACCATCCGGGAGGCGATCAGGGAGCGGACTCCGTAGCTCATATTGCTTTTACTCATATTCATGACCTGCTTCATTTCCTCCAGCGTCATCGGCTTGTCCTCGAAGAACATCACTCCGTACAGCTGGCCGAAGGAATAATTCGCTCCATATAAATCCATGGTCTGGGCTATGGCATCGATCACCGGGCCGAGCAGCTGCTCCCGGGGCGAACGGTGCGGATGTTCCTCGCCGAATGCGGCCTGCTTCATCAGGTGGCACCTCATTTTCACATAGAATCGTTCTCTCTACCTTACACAATACCGCAGCTTTACCGCAATCATCCTACAAATTTTACACAAAATCCGACCGGGTTTTACCCCCGCTTGACCACAAGCCTGCCTCATGAGTGTACAATTTTTTTTGAACAGAGGAGCTGTCCTCTGCATTATACCGCATCAACCAATATGAATGAAATGGAGAATATGGACGAAAATGACACGTTCAAAATTATTCAGCGGCTTGAAGCCCGTGCTGTTCACTCTGCCGGCCATGATTCCTTTCGCCGTATTCTGGCTCGCGCCGCTGCTGTATGTGCTGTATCTCAGCTTCACGGAATGGGATTTCATGAGCCCGGAGAAAACCTTTGTCGGCTGGCAGAATTATACCGATCTGCTCAGCAACCCCGCTTTTTACAAAGCGCTAAGGGTGACCGTTCTCTTCTGTCTCGGCAGTGTGCTGCCGGTGATCCTGCTGGGACTGGGTCTGGCCCTCCTCATGAACAGAAAGCTGAAGGGCTCAGCCCTCTATCAGATCCTGCTGTTCTCGCCTTGGGTGACGCCGACCGTCGCTGTGTCTATCGTCTGGTCCTGGATTTATCAGCCTGAAGCCGGGCTTGCCAATGCGGTGCTGAACTTCTTCGGCCTGGATTCCATCGGCTGGCTGCAGGACCCCAAATGGGCATTAACCGGCGTCCTGCTGGTCACGATCTGGAAGTCGGTCGGCTGGGCAATGATCTTCTATCTGGTGGCGCTGCGCAATGTACCTTCCGACCTGCTGGAAGCCGGGGAGCTGGACGGGGCAAGTCCGGTGCAGAAGTTCCTGCGGATTACATGGCCGCTGATCTCGCCGACTACTCTTTTCTTATTCGTGGTGCAGTTAGTCTCGGCACTTCAGGCCTATGACCAGATTAATGTCCTGACCCAGGGCGGCCCGTCCGGCTCCACCCGCACTCTGCTCTATCTGTATTATCAGTCCGCCTTCGAATCGTTCCAGATCGGAGAGGCTTCTTCCGTAGCTGTCGTTCTGGTCTTGATCTGCATGCTGCTGTCGGTCCTCTCTTTCGGAATCAGCAAGCGGACCACTCATTATCAATAGAAGCTTTACTATCAGCCCTTAAGGAGGTCTCACCGCTTGCCTATATTCACAACTATCAGCAGGCTGGTCCGCCAGATTTTTTTCGCCGCGCTTGCTCTTCTGATGGCCTTCCCGTTCTATTGGATGGTTACGAGTGCCCTCAAGACCAATGATGAGATCTGGCGCTCCCCGCCCACACTCTGGCCTGAGGTGCCGCTGTGGGGCAACTTCGCCGCTGCCTGGAACGAGGCGCCGTTTGCCAGATATATGGGTAACAGTATCTTCGTCGCTGTCTCCATTGTCCTCCTGCAGACAATCAATTCCGGGATGATGGCTTATGCGCTGACGCATATGAAATTCCGCCTGAAGGGCGTTTTTGCCGGAGTGATTCTGTTCGGTTATATGGTTCCTGCAACGGCAGTCTACCTGCCCGGATACCTGGTCCTCTCCGAGTTACACTTGCTGAACTCCTATGCGGGCCTGATTCTCTCCAACTGTGTGAGTATCTTCTCGATCTTTCTGATCAGGCAGGCCTTCCTTCAAGTCTCGCATGAGCTGGTGGAGGCCGGTGAAGTGGACGGTGCCTCGCATATGCGGATTCTATGGACGATCCTTGTGCCGGTCACAAGATCCTCATTCGCCGTACTGGCGCTGATTACCTTCATTGACCAGTACAACAATTACTTCTGGCCGATGCTCATTACGAAGGACCCCAGCCTGCAGCTGGTCTCGGCCGGTCTGCGCAGCTTCTTCGTGGAAGGAGGTGCTTACGGACTGAAATGGCCGCTCATCATGGCCGCCAGTGCCTTCACGATTGCTCCGCTGCTGCTAGTCTTCCTGCTGGCGCAGAAAACGATAATGCAAAGTGTCAACATGACCGCAGGCTCAAGCAAAGGCTAAACCCTAAACTTCAATACCCAAGAGGAGAATGATGATGAACGTATCAAGTGGAAACAGCTTCGCCGTCCTTTTAAAGGACCGTACCGTTCCAGCGAGAAATTCTTCTATTTTCAAAAGGTTGTCTGCAGTATCCCTGATCGCCGGACTCTCCGTGCTCACCGCTTGCGGCGGAAATGCCGCTCCCAACAATGCAGTCACAGCGGACGGAGCAGCTGCCGCAGTCCCTGCTGCCAATGCCGCTCCGGCTGGAGGCGCACCGGTCACGATTGAATTCTGGTATGGGCTCGGCGGCAAGCTGGGTGAAAATATGGAATCGCTCATTCAGAAATTCAACGCCTCCCAGCAGGAGGTCATCGTCAAGGGAATCGTGCAGGGGGATTATACAGAGACCGAACAGAAGCTTCAGGCAGCGATTGCTGCCGGGCAGGTCCCGGCGGCGGTCCTCTCCTCCAATATCGATTGGGCGCGCAAGGGTTATTACGCCGCGATGGATGAGCTGATTGCCGGGCAGCCGGACTTCAATAAAGAGGATTTCGTCCAGACCTTCCTGAACCAGGGCCAGGTTGACGGCAAGCAGTATTTCCTCCCGATGTATGGATCGACCCAGGTGATGTACTACCGTAAGGATGCTTTTGCGAAGAGCGGCATAGACGCCAGCCAGATTAAGACCTGGGAAGACCTCGCTGCGGCCGCAAAAAAGATGACTGTCTCTGCAGGCGGCAAAACCACCTTCTACGGCTGGGAACCGATGTGGGGCTCCGGCAATATGATTGATGCCGCTCTCAGCAAAGGAGGCAGTATTCTTAGTGAGGACGGCACCAAGGTCACGATTGATTCCCCGGAGTGGATCGACGCCTGGGAGTTCTTCCGCAAAGCAATTCATGAGGACAAGACGATGCGCATTCATTCGGGCGGGCAAGGCTGGGAGTACTGGTACAAGACGATTGACGATGTGATGAAAGGCCAGGCGGCCGGATACACCGGCTCCAGCGGCGACCAGGGCGACCTCGATTTCAGCGTCGTCTCCGCTATGGAGCAACCGGGCTGGGCTGGAGCCGGCGAAGGCAAACCTGTCGCGGGGGCGAGTATGGCCGGTATTCCTGCCAAAGCCGGAGACGCCGAGAAGCAGGCAGCGATGAAATGGCTAACCTACTTCACAAGCTCCGAGAATACCGCGTTCTGGTCCATCAACACCGGCTATATTAGCGTCCGCCAGTCTGCGCTGGAAGATCCGGCATTCGTCGCCTTCAGTGAGAGCAATCCGCAGATCAAAATCCCGCTACAGCAGGCGGCTCATGCTTCCCCTCCGTTCCAGGACCCGACAGGCGGCAAAATTAATGATGCCTTGACCATCGCTGCGGATAAGGTGCAGATTGAGAATATCCCTGCAGCCGAGGCGCTGAAGGAAGCGCAGCAGACGGCTCAGGCGGCACTGGATAAACTGAAATAGAACGGCTGAACAAATTTCTATAAATGAAGGGGGACGCTGCGTGATTGAGCTTAACACTCCGCAAGGAAACTATCCCATATCGGCCATCCTGTTCGACAAGGATGGAACCTTACTACAGTTCGTATCCCTCTGGGGAAGCTGGGGTGAGTGCTTCCTGGACCAGTTCACCTGGAAGCTTGAGCAGCGCGGACTAAGCTTCCCTGAGCAGCACCGGGCCTCCCTGCTGGGAACGGTTCATGATGCCGCAGGGAAGATCACCGATTACGACCGCAACGGTCCGCTCGCCATGGGCACGATGAGCGATCTGTACGCCATTGCGTCCTGGCAGGGTTATTCTCTCGGCCTATCCTGGGCCGAAGCGGTAGAACTGGTGGACTCCTGCCGGAATGCAGCGGATGCGATGCTGGAGCAGAGCCGTCCGGTCCGTCCGCTTCCCGGGCTGGTGCCCTTTCTGGACGCGTGCGCAGCCCAGGGTATGCCTATGGCCGTAGTGACTGCCGACGAAACGGCGGCAGCCGAGAGTCATCTGCGCTGGCTGGGCATCCACCAGTATTTCACCGCCGTGATCGGCACAGATCAGGTGGAGCGGGGCAAGCCCTTCCCCGACATGGCGCTGCTTGCCTGCGGGCGGCTGGGGGTATCTCCGGCTCAAGCCGCCGTGATCGGCGATACGAACGGAGATATGCGGATGGCGAAGGCAGCGGGCGCTGCGGCAGCCATTGGGATTGCTGGCGGAATTACCGCCGGGCTGGCGGCAGACACGCGGGCTGCCGGGACTCTTTTGCCGGATGCAGATTGTATCGTGTCCTCTTATGCGGAGCTTGGCGTACGAAGGATGGTACGATGAAGGCCGAAGGGGCCTTGGCCTGGGTATTTCTTGCCTTAGCTATTGTCTTCGAGCTGTCCGGAACGGTCTCCATGAAGCTGTCGCATGGCCTCACCCGGCCTTGGCCCTCTGTGCTGATGTTCGTATTCTACGGAGTCAGCTTCACCTCACTGAGTGTCGCCCTCACCTCCATCAAGGTTGGAGTCGCTTATGCCGTATGGTCCGGGGCGGGTATCCTCCTGATTTCTCTGGCGGGGGCATTGTTGTTCGAAGAGAGGCTGACGGGCTCCTCCCTCCTATGGGTGACTGTGATTGTAGCCGGAATTATTGGTTTGAACATTAGTACCAAGGGGCATTAGCCTAACGAATAAAAAATATTTCAAGGAGGCTTCGCTTGCCTATGAATACATTTGCCACACCCGGCGTTACTGAACCGCTGTTGACGTTCCAGATTATTACCGACACCCATGTCACGGCCGATCCCGAGCATGAGTACAATCAGAACTTCGGACGGGCGCTTGAGGATATAGCGGGACATGCTCAAGGCAGCAGCGGAATCATGCACATTGGAGATATAACAGACAATGGCTTCCCGGAGGAGTATGAGGAGGTCCAGCGTATTCTTGAGCTGCATCAGGCGTCCTTGCCGCAGCTTCATTACACCTTGGGCAACCATGATGTCGGCCTCGGGCATTGGGAATCCCGCCTTGCGATGTATACTTCCCGTATGGGGATGCCGGGCCCCTATCATGACCACTGGATCTCAGGGTATCATTTCATCTTTCTCGGCACAGAGGAAGGGCTGCCTACGTTCTGCAGTCTATCCGCTGAACAGCTGCAGTGGCTGGACCGCAAGCTTGGTGAACACGCACCGGACAAACCGAAGCCTAACGGGCAACTGCAGCCTGACCAGGAACAGATTTACCTGCCGGATCAGCCCGTCTTCCTCTTCCTGCACCAGCCGCTGAAGGATACGGTAGCCGGTTCACTGGAATCTCAGGAATGGTACGGGGTAACACAGGATCAGGAGCTGCGTACTATTCTGTCGCGGCACCCGCAGACCTTGCTGTTCACCGGACATACCCACTGGGAGCTGGAGGTCAGCAACACGATGTTTCCCGGCAACGGGCAGACGGCTACAATGTTCAATGCTGCTTCGGTGGCCTACCTCTGGACGGATGCAGATGAACACAAGAGCGGCAGCCAGGGTTATTATATAGAAGTCTATGCTGATAAAGTGCTTGTACGGGGACGGGACTTCACTACGGGAACCTGGATTGAAGCAGCGCAATATGAGGTGGCGTATCCCGTTAACGCTCTACGGTAATTCCGTTTGCGGAGCGTCCACCCAATTGCCCACGCTACTCCTACTTACAATAAAAAGCTGTCCCAATCAGCCAGTTCATGGCGTTTGGGACAGCTTATTCGTTTACTTCGGTATAGGATGTAACCCGTTTATCTTCTATTTAAAAGCAGGCAGCGCGATGTCCGCGTAATTATCCTCCAGGAACTTCTTCACTTCCGGGCCGCTGATCGCCTTCGCCAGCTTCTGGATGGCTTCGGAATCCTTGTTGTCCTCACGGGCAACAAGGGTGATGGTGAAGGCGGAATCTTCACGCTCGGTGATCAGCGCATCCTTCTTCGGAGTTAGCCCCAGCGGGCTCGCGTAGGCTGGCGTCATCGCTACCAGATCCGCATCATCCAGCATCCGGGCCAGCATCAGCAGATCGACCTCCTCGAACTTATAGTTCTTCGGATTGGCAGTAATGTCAGCTTGGGTAGCCTGAATTCCTACCCCATCCTTCAGCGTAATCAATCCGGCATCTGCGAACATTTGCAGGGAGCGTCCAATATTGGAAGGATCATTCGCCATCACGAGCGTTGCTCCCTCGGGCAGATCAGCAATATTCTTGAAGCGTTTGGAGTACCCGCCGTAGATGGCATCATATACAGGCTGAACCGGCACCAGCTTTGCCCCTTTGCTGGCATTGAACTGTTCCATGTACGGGACATGCTGGAAGAAGTTCGCATCCACCTCTTTATTCGCCAGTGCTTCGTTCGGCTGCACATTATCGGACAGCACGACAACCTCCATGTCCACGCCTTCTTCCTTCAGAATCGGCTTCACAATATCGAGGATATCCGTCATTGGCGGAATCAGCGAGGCTACTTTGATCTTCACAGGTCCGGTGCTGGTTGCCGCCGGTGTCTCTTCCGCTTCTTTGCTGTTGCCGCAGCCTGCAAGTGCAAGCGTCAATACAAGCAGTACCAGTGCAAACGTGGTGGTTATTCTTCTTCCTGTTCTCTTCATGATATCTCTCAAGCCCCCATTATTGTATAGTATTCTAGCGTTTGTCCAGCAGTCTGGCTATCGTGCTTCCCGTGAACTGGATGAGCTGCACCAGCACAATCATCACGAGAATGGCGTAGATCATCACCTCAGTCTCGAAGCGCTGATACCCGTAACGGATGGCGAAATCACCCACCCCGCCGCCGCCGACAACCCCCATTACGGTTGAAAAAGAAATGAAGCTGATCGTAGACGCCGTGAGTCCCAGCACAAGCCCTGAACGGGCCTCTACATACAGAAATTTGAAGATGATTCCCAGCTTGGATGCTCCCATCGACAATGCCGCTTCAATCGTTCCCCGCGGAACCTCCAGCAGTGATTGCTCTACCAGCCGTGAGTAATAAGCAATGGCAACGATCGACAGCGGCACCGTGGCCGCCAGTGTGCCAATCGACGTACCTACGACCAGCCGCGTGAACGGAATCAGCGCCACCACCAGCAGCAGGAACGGAAACGAACGGATGACATTGACGATGCTGTTCAGCACCAGGGACAGCCCTCTATTCTCATACAACTGGCCTTTGCGGCAAAAATACAGCAGTGTCCCCAGCGGAAGCCCCACCAGCAGCGCAGCGCCTATGGCAATGCCGACCATAACAAAGGTCTCGCCGATAGACTGCCACATCTGATCCTGGTATTTCAGCATACTCTCAAACATGGGATGCCCCCGTTCTGCCGGTGATTCTCTCCCGGAAGGAGCCTGAATGCGTTCCCGGCGGGAGGAAGCCGCCCTCGCCGCGGGAGAAGGAATCTACGATCCGTCCGCCCTCCATGACGGATACCTCGGAACAGATGCTCCGCACAACGTCCAGCTCATGGGTAACGATCACGATGGTTACGCCCAGGGAAGCATTGATATGGCGCAGCACCTCCAGAATATCCGCAGTGGTGCCCGGATCAAGCGCAGATGTCGGCTCATCGCACAGCAGCAGCTTCGGATTGTTCGCCAGCGCGCGGGCAATCGCTACCCGCTGGCGCTGTCCGCCGCTGAGCTGGGCCGGATATTGCCCGGCTTTGTCTGCAAGGCCTACGAATTGCAGACATTCCTCCACCCGCTTCATCCGCCCTGCACGCGGCACTCCGGCAAGCTCTAGAGAGATCGCCACATTCCGGCTGACAGTGGCATTGCCGATCAGGTTAAAATGCTGAAAGATCATACCGATTCTCTGCCGCTGCCGGCGCAGCTCCTTGTCCGGCAGCTCCGTAAGCCGCTGCCCGTCAACCGTAACCGTTCCTGCATCGGGCCGCTCCAGCAGATTGATCAGCCGCAGGAGCGTGGACTTCCCCGCCCCGCTGGCGCCAATAATACCGTGAATGGCACCCGCCTGTACTTCAAGTGATACCTGATCGACAGCCGTATAAGGGCCGTCCTTCAGAGTGAAGCTCTTGCTAACCTGACTCAGCGAAAGAATATGAAGCCCTCCCTTACAGACTGCCTGAACGTACTCTCTGAACCTCAGGACTTATTGTACTATAATTATTTAAAATCTGTTTCATTAAAAATCTCTTTAAATAATAAGGTATTTCTTCCGCTGTGTCATCATTTTTTTCAAAATGATTGCTAAGCCCTTGGAAGAGCAGAGCATTATAAGGATGCTCGCCGCTCTATGGGATTATTCAAGGGAAGCAGGATAGTAGCACAAAAACGGGTGCAGTCCCTGGTAGGACTGCACCCGTTTTGCTATTTTGCATACATCAGTCTATTCGCTCTGAACGCTTATTCTTTCACACTGCCGACATTAAGACCCACTACGAAATACTTCTGCATGAACGGATACACCAGCAGTATAGGTACGGAGGCGACCACTGTGATAGCTGCCCGGATCGAAATCGGCGTGACCATCGCCCGTGCTGAATTCTGATCCATCCCCACCCCGTTGGTTACGGTAGGGTTCCCGTTAGAGTTCATCGTTGAAGACAGCAGCTTCATCAGCTCATACTGCAGTGTACTCAGATGCTGCTTGGAGGAGGTGTAGATGAAAGCATCGAACCAGGCATTCCAGGCTCCGACCGCCACGAACAGCGCAATCGTCGCCAGCACCGGCTTACAGAGCGGGAAAACGACCCGCATGAAGATTTTGAAATCCCCGGCGCCGTCGATTCTGGCCGATTCCATCAGACTCTCCGGTATCGTACCGATGTAAGTGCGGATGACGATCATGTTGAACGCGCTGATCATCGATGGAATAACATAAACCCAGAAGCTGTTCAGCAGGCCCAGGTCCTTAATCAGGAAGTAGTTCGGGATCAGACCTGCGCTGAAATACATCGTCAGCACGAAGATTACAGTAATAAACTTACGGAAGACATACTCCCTGCGGCTTAAGGTATACGCCAGCATGGTGGTCAGAAAAATATTAAGCAATGTAGAAACCACTGTACGTGCCACTGAGATCAGGAAAGCATCAAAGATCGTTCCGGTAGCAAAAATCGCCTTGTAATTCTGAAAGGTCCACTGTCGTGGCCATAAGTAAATGCCGCCGCGGATCGTATCATTTCCTTCATTAAATGAAACAGCAATGGTATTGATGAATGGATATAAAGTCACAACCACCAGACAGACCATGAAGACCGTATTGAAGGAAGTGAACAAAAACGGTTCAAGTCTGCCGGTGCCTAGGTTTCTTTTCGCCGTAAAGCCTGCTTTATGCCCAGGGCTAATCTGCCGGTTATCCGCCATTATAACAACCTCTCTTCCCCAAGCCGCTTGGAAATCCCGTTAGCCATAAGCAGCAATGTCACGCTGACCACCGTTTTGAAAATCCCGCCAGCGGTTGCGAGTGAATAATTCCCTTGTGCAAGTCCATATTTAAGCACGAAAATATCTATCGTTTCGGCCCAGTCTACTACCAGTCCGTTGCCGAGCAGGTACTGCACTTCAAAGCCTGCTTCCAGCACATGTCCTATGGACATAATCATCAGAATAACAATGGTTGCCTTGATGCCAGGCAGGGTTACGTGCATCATTTTCTTGTAACGGTTCGCTCCGTCAATCTCGGCAGCCTCATACAGGGCAGGGTCAATGGAAGCGATGGCTGCCAGATAAATAATCGTATTCCAGCCTACTTCCTTCCACACATGTGAAGCCCCTACGATTCCCCAGAAATATTTGCCTTCACTGAGCCACAGAATCGGCTCTTTAATCAGATGCAGCTTCATCAGAACGATATTTACAATCCCGTCATTGATGGACAGCGAGGTGGCCACAATACCGGTAACGATAATCCATGACAGGAAATGGGGCAGATAGGAGATTGTCTGCACGGTTCTTTTCCAGAATACTTTCTTAATCTCGTTAAGCAGCAGCGCCAGCACGATGGCTGTAACGAAGCCGAGGATCAGATTGATAACCCCCATAGCCAGCGTATTGCGCAGGACACGAATGAAGTTATCATCGGTGAACAAAAACTTGAACTGCTTCAGTCCCACCCATTCCTGCTCACCGAAGGACTTGGCCGGTCTGTAGTTCTGGAAGGCCATGGTCCAGCCCCACACAGGAACGTAGGCAAAAAGGATAATGTAGAGCATTAAAGGCACAGACATCCAGATCAGCTGTTGTTGATTCTTAATTACGCGCCAGGTAATCGGCTGCTTTTTCCTCTTGTTCTTCTTCGGACGCCGGACGCCAGTATCTATTTCTAAGGTCTCATCCATATTCGTTGTCTCCTACTCCATCAAATTAATGTAAGGTGGAAGGCCGGTTGACGGCCTTCCACCTTCTAAAACCCGGTACCAGACCTTACATTATTTACTCCAGTTCTCAATTCTCCACTTAATTTGCTCATTGATCTTGTCTTCGTAAGCCTTCACATTGGCTTTCTCGATCTGTTCCGTATAATCGGTCCATACGGAATCGAATTCGGCCGGCTTGGCAAGAATGGCTTTCGGCAGGAACTTGGTCTGCAGCTCATTTAGCTTGGTACTGGCGATTTTGGCATCCGAGCCTTCAATCAGGTCGATGGACCAGGCAGGATAATACACAGGGTTTGGCGGCGGATCGCTGAAGAAGTCCACGTAGGAATTGAAGCCATAGGCATCCAGAACTTCCTTATCGTACGGCTTCAGGCCTGCTTTGTATTCTTCCGGCTGTGCAGCGGCATCCGTGGAGTTGCCGTCGCTGTAGCTTCCTTCGGTCTTAGGCAGATATTCGAACAATGATTTGGCCTTGTTGGCCAGCTGCCAGGTTGCATCGGCTGCATCATCACGCTGCTTCTGGGTTCTCATGAATCTGCCGTTCTCAACAATATAATCCTCGCCTTCTACACCCCAGGAGAACAGCTTCTGCCACTTCTCATCCATCAGGGTGTCGAGCAGCTTGATAATCTTCACCGGATCTTTGGCATTAATGCTGATGCCGAAGCCATTGTTAAGATTGAGCACCGCAAGATCGCGGTAGTGGTCTTTGGTCGACTCATCGTATACCAGCGGAAGACCTACATAAGTGCGTTCAATTTTATTCTGGGTCGTCAGTGAATCCTCAGCAGCGTTGAAGTTCCAGTGCTGGTCGAACATCCCCAGAACGGTTCCGCTGGATAGCTTTGCCATATACTGGTCGTAGTTCTGCACAAAGGTTTCTTTGTCGATAATGCCCTTCTCGTTCATCTCGTTCAGCTTCTGATAGTACTTCTTGGCATAATCCTTATTGGCAAATACCTCGGCCACGCCGTCCTTCACGACTACGCCGCCATCATTCGGATGTCCGATCAGATGTTGAGGTGCGTTGAACAAACCCCAGTTTTTCCAGTCATAGTTCAGAATTTCGAACCCGATGGTCGGGCTTCCGTCGATTTTGGGATACTTTGCTTTATATTGCTCAATCAGGTCAAAGTACTGATCCAGTGTCTTAACCTTCGGATAATTGAATTCCTTAAGCACTGCTTTTTGAATCCAGAAGGCCGGTCCTGAATACCATGAGCTGTTGACCTTACCGTTATATACACCGTAGTTAGGCAAAATATAAATATGTCCGTCATTCGGGTCCTTCATCATGTTCCAATATTCTGCATAATGCGCTTTCAAATTCGGCGCATGCTCTTCGATCAGGTCTTCAAGCGGGATATAAGCCCCTGCTGCTGTAAGCTTGGTGCTCCCGGTCATAAGGTCCGGATAATCCTGGCCTGCAATCATAACGCCCAGCTTCTGGTTAATATCGCCTGCCAGGAATTCCATATCGAAGCTGGCACCGGTCTCCTCTTTGATCTTCTTGTAGATCTTGTTGTCCGGTGTCGGCTGTTGCCCGGCTACCCCGATAAATGCGCTAACCTTGAACGGTTCAACCTTTCCTCCCGTGTTAGCTGAAGCAGAATCCGCTGTTGTTGTCGCCTTTGCTTTGTCAGTTGTAGCAGCATTCTTGTCGTTGCCCCCGCCGCAGCCTGACAGTGCGAAGCTTAGGGTTAATAGAGCAACCAGGGAATACTTAAACGTCACTTTCGACTTGCCCCCCATAAAGCACCTCCATAGTGTATTGTCTTTAATTTGTAAGCACTTACACAAGTAAATTATAGAGGTGAACTATCCGCTAAAATACGACCGAACTAAAGGTGTACCCCCGAAAATTTTAGAACTTGGCATGCCGGTACTCATTCGGGCCCATGTGCAGCTCCTTCTCGAACCGCTTCAGAAACTGTCCGTAATTGGCATAACCGACACGTTCGGCAATCTCTGAGAGCTTCAGCCTGCTCCCGCGCAGGAGCTCAGCCGCAGCCTGAATCCGCAGATGATGCAGCTGCTCATTGAAGGTCATCCCGTTCTTCTTAATCAATAATTGCCCCAGGTATACCGGATGCAGGAAGAAGATCTCGGCCAGCTTCTGAATGCTCAGGCTCTCCTGATAATGCTCCCCGATGTACTGGTTGATCTCCCGGACAATCCCATGCGACTTATAATTCTGCTCTTGCACCAGCAGATCTATGGCCTTCCCGCCGTAGGACAATAAGCGGCTGAGCAGCCCGCTCAGCGGGGTCATCGCCTGCTGAATCTCTGATACCTCAACACCCGAGGCCACTCCGCCCTCCTCGCCTGCGGCTTCTGCCCCGGGTGCGAGTGCGAATATCCGGTACATGAGGTGGATTACGAATTTGCGCACCACCTCCGGCGCCACCTGCTGTTCCCGGAAGCTGCGGGCCGCTGCCTCCAGTGCCTCGCGGTAGCCATCCGCGTCCAGGAGATTCACGCAGTCCAGCAGAGCATCCATCAGCCCGATATGGTCATAGTGATAACTGAAGGGCTGGTCCTGCACCGCGCTGTAAGCCAGCACCCCTGCCTGCTCCGGCTCGTAAAAGAAATGTAAAAGAGTCTCTTTGGCCCGGCCATAACTCCCCTCTATGGACACTAAGGAGTCTTCGGGGGTTCCCAGAGCGATGTGGATATTCTCTCCCCCGTACTCGCGCAGCAGGGTAACCAGCACTTCAGCTATTCCGGCAGCGTCCCCGCTGCCTTCCGTCATCCCGTACACGATCCCGAGCAATCCTGCTTCCAGATCGATCGTCACCACTGCCTGATATCCGGCCAGCAGGGAGACTGTGCGGCTCCGTACCTCTGTGTACAGCTCCGGGACCGTCCGGATCAGGCAGATGTTCCAGGAAGTGCTTTCCTTGAAGCCGGGCAGAGTCTCCAGCCATCCCATAAGCTCGGGTTCTCCCTTTTTGCCATATAACAGCCCCTTGATTAAGGTTGCCGCCTCTTCCCCGGAAGCGGTCTCATGGATTCTTCTGCGGTTCGCCTCCTGCTCCAACTCCAGGCGGATCTCCCGCAGCTCCTCGGTAGCCTCCTCCGGGAAAACCGGCTTCAGCAGATAATGATTGATTCCGTAGCTGATTGCCTTACGGGCATATTCAAACTCACTGTAGCCGCTCAGAATGACGAACTTCGTCGAATCCGTCCCCTCCTGCCGCCACTCCCCGATCATCTCCAGACCATTCATCAGCGGCATATGGATGTCGGTAATGACCAGATCCGGCTGAAGCTGCTTCATCATCTGCAGCCCCTCCCGGCCGTTGCCGCAGGTTCCGCACAGCTCGAAGCCCAGCTCCTGCCAATCGATCCACATCTCCATACCTTCCAGAGCGCTAGGCTCGTCATCAATTAATAGAACTTTGTATTTCATCGTCTATACCTCTCTTTCCAGGGAATAATTCTTCTCAAGCAGCTTCAGGGGAATGCCAAAGGTCACTACGGTTCCCTGATCCGGCGTACTGGATATCTCGAAGCGCACCTGATCTGCGTAATTCAGCTCCAGTCTGCGGTATACATTGCGAATCCCGATGTGGGTGCCCGAGTAATCCTCCTTGCGGACCGCGAACATCAGCTCCTTCAGCTTCTCCGGCTCCATGCCCTTACCATTGTCGGATACTGTAATCTGCAGCCTGTTATCCAGCACGAACGCAGCCACTTTGATTACGCCCAGCCCCTCAATCGTCTGCAGGCCATGCTTGCAGGAATTCTCGACCAGTGGCTGCATACTCAGCTTCGGTATTTTATAATCCAGGGACTGCTCATCGATCTCAAAGGTATAATCGAATTTATCCCTGAACCTGAATTTCTCAATCCTCAGATACATGTCGATAAATGCGATCTCCTCGCGCACCGGCACCAGATCCTCCTTCCAGCTCAATAGTCTGCGCAGCAGCTTCGACAAGCTTTTTATAATATCGGTGACATCGTTATATTTGTTCTTGGTGCAGACCACCAGTATCGCATTCAGCGTGTTGAACAGGAAGTGGGGGTTCATCTGGCTCTGCAGGAAATTCAGCTCCGCCCTGACGCGCTCCATCTCCAGGTTCTTGCTCTGGATCTCCAGCTTGTACACATCGTTGATCAGGGAGTGGATTCTGGAGGTCATCCGGTTAAAATTGTGGATTAGCCCGCCAATCTCATCCCGGCCCTCATCGATGGCGATCAGCTCGAACTTCTCGTTCGTCACCTTCTGCATATGCCGGGACAGGCGTTTCACCCGGTAGTTGTAGGAGCGCAGCATGATATATATGAATATGCTGGTCAAAAGAGTAAGCGTGGTGGCTAGGCCCGCTGCGTACAGCCGGATGTCGAGAACCGCCTGGGAGATCCGCTCCCCTTGCGTAATTCCGACAATCCGCCAGCCTTTGAGATAATTCGCCGTCCCTACAGCCATTACCCGCACCCCCTCGCTCTCGTCCTGGCTGTCCCCCCACTGATCGAATACCGGATAGGGATCATCCGTAATATGCTGATAGCCGCTGTCCGCTGACATCACGATCTTGTTCTCCCCATTGATCAGAAAGAGGCTCAGGTAATCCCGTTCCCGGACGATAATGTCATAGATCTCACTAAGGTCCAGATCGATCCGCAGCACCTTCTCATAGTTGTTCAGATTACGGTAATTGTCCATGGTCTCAATAATGCTGAGCGTCGGGGTGGATGAAGCCAGATTCTTGTTCTCCATGATCCGGTAAGCAGCAACATAGACCTGGGTAGTGGCCTTCTTGGCCTGCCGGTACCAGTCACTGAACCATACTTTATCGTTCATTACCTGATAATTCCCCCCGGATACAACCGTCTGGTTGTTCGTGAATATACTGATTCGTTCCAGCTGGTTATTGACAGGCATATAGCTGTTCATCCGGTCTCTCAATTGTTCGTTGAACATACTGTAGAATTCGATAGAGTCCGTATAGGTCCGGTCCAGCATCTCGTACAGATTCTTATCCGCAGCCAGCGTGTAGCCGACAGAGACTCCCCCTTCAATAAAATCATGAATGTCCTTCCGCGCCCGCTCCATGGAAATCTCCAGATTCTGCTGCTCCCGCGATTTGATGAGATCTGTAATCCGCTCCAGGAATACCAGATTCAGCACCATGATCGGCAGGAGCACACCCACAATGTAGATGAGATAGAACTTGTAGCTTAGCGGAATATCATTGACGATGGTGCCGAATTTAAACCGTTTTGTCGCCATCCCTCACACACACCCGGCTTTCTTAAGATTTCGGGGTCCCCGTAAAGTACCTGAGTAACCTTCGAAGCCAACGCCCCACTTTGTGGGGTTACTTTAGTTTTCGGGGTCCCCGCATAGTACCTGAGTAACCTTCGAAGCCAAAGCCCCACTTTGTGGGGTTGTATTAGAGCTGTTTATTGTTGTGGGCATTCTTGTACACTGATGGTGATGAACCCACCTTATTCTTGAACTTGTCGATGAAATAATCGGTATTGGAAAAGCCCACCTGCACCGCGATATCCGATATCTTGAGCTGGGTGCGCTTGAGCAGGCTTTTGGCCGCTTCGATCCGCTTCTCATTCAGATAATCGCTGAAGCTGCGCCCCGTCTCCTTGCGGAACAACTGGCCCAGATAGGCAGAATTCATGTGGAACTGCCTGGCGAGATCCTGGAGCTGCAGCTTGCTGCGGAATTCCAGATCTACATATTGAATAACATTATAGATGGTGTTCCCCTCGTTATGGGCCCGCAGCTCGGTGAGGTACGCTGCGGTCTCCAGGCAGAGCCGGTCCACATACAGGCTGAGCTTGTAATAGTCCCTGAGCCCGCCCATGTTGCCGTACTCCTTGTGCATCGCACACATGATCTGGTCGGGGTCTCCCTGCATCTCAGCAATACTCCGGCATAAGGTCATCTCCAGATGGGCTACCTCAGCCTGTGCAGCGTCAATACTCACCCTCTTAGCGGTCATGGCTGCGAAGGCTTCCCTGGCAGCAGCCCGGATTCTCTCAGGCACGCCTTCCTTCACCTCATCCAGCACACGCGTAAAGTGCCCGTCAGTGAAACCGGGAGACAAGCGGGCCGTACGCAGATCATTGTAGTAGAAAATTCCGCCCCGCTCCTTCCGGTATTTAAGCCCCCAGACCTCAAGCGTCTGGGTGTACAGCTCCTGGACCGCGCGCAGGCCTTGCCCCCGGCCGCTGATCATTACAGCCACCGGTACCCCCAGCTTCGCTGACTGCACCTTCTGCACCTGAGCAGCTGCTGCCTCCAGCGCTTCCGTGGACAGTCCGGCTGAGCGAATCAGAAGCCCGGCCCTTCCGGCCGGGTCCTGGAACACATAGCCCAGGTGATCCGGGAAGCCTTCGGTATCCCCTTCATTCAGGCTCACCGTACCTGAACCTGAAATGGCAGCAGCAAGAATGCATTGCAGCTCTGTATCAGGCTGAAGCCCCAGCAGACCGTAGGCGGCGTGTTCCAGCTCCTGACTCCAATCCCCCTGGACACAACGGCTGATCAGATTATGCACCAGAATATTATGCTTCTTCCGTTCCTCTAGTCTGGAAGCGGTTTCATAATGGATAATAGCTCGGATCTTCCCGAGCAGTTCCTCGATCTCCTCATCATCCACCGGCTTCAGCAGGTAGCCGTCCACCTTGTGGCGCAGCGCAGTCCGGGCATAGTTGAAATCGTCATATCCGCTCAGGATCACGAACCGGGGCGGCGGGTCTACCGTTTCCTTCACCGCCGCAATCAGCTCCAAGCCGCTCATCACCGGAAGATTGATATCCGTCAGCAGCAGATCCGGCCTGTGCTCCCGGATCAGCCGCAGGGCCTCCCCGGCACTAAGCGCTTCAGCGCATACCTCGAATCCGGCTTTCTCCCAGTTCACCATCGTCCGGAGTCCTTCCAGAACCCAGGGTTCATCGTCCACAATCATGACTTTCAGCATGAGCTCCGCTCCCCTCTCAATCATCTAAATTTGGTAAGTAATAGAATTACAAGTAATGCTAACATACAAGTTCAATCATGTGAATGTTAACTTAAGCGAGGCTTTCTTTAAACGAAACAGGGAAGTCCGCAGCCAGTATGATCTGGCTGTAGACTTCCCTGTTATCAACTTACCTTCTTAACGGCCTATTGTATTCGGTTTTTCACCTACATTCGGCAAACTTTCCTTCCCATACGAGAACAAAATGCCTGCGGCATCCCCATTGTGATCGGTTTTTCGACCACATTCGGCCCACACGCCTCTGCCGCACCGAATGTAGTCGGTTTTCCGACCATATCCAGCCCACACGCCTCTGCCGCACCGAATGTAGTCGGTTTTTCGACCATATCCGGCCCACACGCCTCTGCCGCACCGAATGTGGTCGGTTTTTCGACCATATCCGGCCCACACGCCTCTGCCGCACCGAATGTGGTCGGTTTTTCGACCATATCCGGCTGTTCGGTGAAATCAGAGAAGTCATTCCTATGACTGATCCAGAATATAGTCATCCTGCCGATGCTCCAAGACACTTACCCCCAACTTTATGCACAACTTATCCACATCGGACGCAAATCATAATTTCCTAATCAACAAAAAAAGCCGCCCAACCGCACCGGATGTTTTCACCTGAAAACATCCGGTGCGGGGCGACTTCATAAAAAGCGCTCAACTATAACTTTAGTATCTGTCTTAACCCTATTCCTCTTCTCCCAGCTCCGCCCGCAGCTTCAGGAACACCTGATAGCTCCGCTCCGCGACCTCAGAGATGGCGATCGGGTGGAAGCCCGGCAGATCCGCATACAGCAGATCGTTCAGCGGTGCGGTCCATTGGACCGGCAGCTTAGCAGCCCCCAGCTTCGCTCCCATAATGGAGCCGACGGTGGCCCCGTTGCAGTCGGTATCCATTCCGGCAGATACGGAGGTGACCACCGCTTTCTCGAAGTCATCGCCACCATAGATCAGCGATGCGGCCACAATGGCAGCGTTGTTGTTCGTATGCACCGGGTCGTAATGGCTGAACTCGTTCCAGAGGGTGCTGACCAGCTCACGCTCACTGCCTGCCTGCTGTGCAATTTCAACTCCCCGCAGCACATCCTTAGCCAGTCTGCTCGTCTGCGGAATCTCACTCAACCCGATCTGGACAATCTCCTGGTTGCTGAGGCCTGCGAACGCCGCTGAGATCATGGCTGCATTGAACATCTCGCCATAGATTCCGTTCTTCACATGCGAGAACGACGCATCCCGCCAGCCCAGCTCCGCTGCCAGCTCGGGATGTCCGGCCGCTCCATAAGCCAGGGCATCCGCGCGGATCGCCGCACCGATCCATTCCCGGTACGGATTCAGATGCATCCGTACCCGCTCCTGCCGCAGCGGCCAATCCGCCGGCTTCTCCCCGTGCAGATGGGAGGTCTCCTGAGCGAAGTTCATATAGGCCTGTGTCTCCGCCGTACAGACCTGACTGTAGGTCAGATGCCCGTGCCACAGCTTGCCGATATCCCAGGAATCCCAGTTCAACCCTTTTTGCTCCAGCAGCATCAGGCCAAGCACGGTATAACGAATATCGTCATCGCTCTCCATGTAGCTGATCTTCTCACGCGTGCTGGTGAATGACCAGTCGCTTAAGCCGAGGCCATATTCCTCGCGTGCCGTGGAGTGCTCAGGAGTATAACCTGTAATCGGCCAAGCATCCGCACCGCGGAACCACAGCTCGATATTCTCCCAGCCGGTCCGGCCATCCTTCCCGTACAGGTAATCCCAATATTCCAGCGGCTTGCCCAGTGCGCAGCCTACACTCCGACCGAGCCAGGCCCCGTAGAACCTGTCCCGCCACTGGTCCGGCGTCCAGTCCACCGCTAGCTTGCGCGGACCTTCCGGACGGAGCTGCCTGATCCCCGCCAGATCCGAAGGCTCCTTATAAGGAAAATCAGCGGATACAGGAAGTGCCATCAGCTCCCGGTATACCTCCATCAGCTTGTCCTCATCGCTCCCGGCCGCATCCAGCTTCTCCGCCAGACTGCCCGGCTGGCAGCCTTCCTCGATCCGCTGCTGCAGCTCGAACCTTACCGTCTCCTGCAGACGTTCCCAGCCCGCCATCCGTTAGGATTCTCCTGCCGGAGACCCCAGCTGCCGGTCTAACCGTTCCAACGAATCGAACAGCAGCTTGATGAAGGCTGCACGGTCCACACCAAGCAGTACCTCCGTATTCGCAGGCTGGTCCGGCTTCTTGCGGCGGTCGGCCACGGTCATGCCGCGGGTAAGCTTGCCTTCGGTCTCTACCGTTACATACAGGTGCTCGGATTCGAACAGCTCCGGGTGCAGCAGCCAGGCAATGGCGCAAGGGTCATGCAGCGCATTGCCGACAAAGCCCATTTTCTTCCCGTAGATCGAATAGAAATCCAGCAGCTCGCCGACCATGACGGACACGGGACCGCGCGTCTTCAGCTCCTGAATCTCCTCTTCGAAGATCGCCGCTTTATCTGTCACATCCAATCCGCTCATGACAATCGGAATGCCGGATTCGAAAACGATTCGCGCCGCCTCCGGGTCTACATAAATATTGAACTCCGCTGTCCGGGTCACGTTGCCGTAAGCAAGTCCGCCGCCCATTAGAGAGATCTTCTCGATCCGCTCCTTCACTTCCGGGTACGCCATAATCAGCAGGGCGATATTCGTCAGCGGGGCGGTAGGCACCAGAGTGATCTTCTCTTCCGAGGCGCGGATAATCTCCAGCATGAATTCTACTGCCCCCTGCTCTACGGGCTTGAACTTGCTCGCCGGCAGCGCCGGGCCATCCATGCCGGACTCCCCGTGGGCTTCCTCTCCGGTAACAAGCTTGCCCAGCAGCGGTGCCGCAGCGCCCTTGGCTACCGGAATATCTGCATTTACAAAGCTGAGAATCTTGAGCGCATTGTCGGTAATTTTATCCAGAATCTGGTTGCCGCCAACGGTCGTAATCCCCCGGATATCCAGCTCTCCCGGATGTGCCAGCGCAAGCAGAATGGCAATCGCGTCGTCATGCCCCGGATCGCAGTCAATAATGATAGGTGTTGGCATCGTTGTCGCTCCCTTGTATTAGTTGTGAGTGGCTAGATAAGACGCACTTAAGAGTTGAACTCCAAGCTTGGTCGTCACTGCGGTGAACATTTGGACTTCCGGCCGCTGTTGTCACCAGATTTCTTTGATTTTATCCCTCTTCGTCGAGGTTGAAATCCGGTGACAAAGGCGATCGCTAACGCTCCTACAGTTCCAAATTTCCCCTCCGCTTCTTTTTGCTTTTCGTTAATTTCTTTCGTGCGTCTTATCTACCTGGTTTATTTCGTAATAGTAGCCTTCAGCTTCTTATTCTTCTTCCGTGTCTCCGAGACCGCATAGATAATCAGACCGATCACCGTTGCCACATAAGGCAGCGTAGCGATCAGCTCCGCCGGAATCTTCAGCACCTGCAGGGCATTGGATAACGCGTCAGCTGCGCCGAAGAGCAGTGAGGTCAGCGCTGTGCCCACGGTGGTGCTCCGGCCCATGGATTCAGCAGCGATGGCAATCCAGCCCCGGCCGGCGATCATATCGCGGGTGAACAGCGACAGGTAGCCCATCGACATATAGGCTCCGCCCAGACTGGCGAAGAAGCCGCTGAGCAGCAGTGCGCTGTACTGAATGCGGACCACACTGACGCCCACTGACTGGGCCGCATGCGGATTCTCGCCTACAGAGCGGATACGCAGCCCCAGCGGTGTACGGTTGAGCAGATAATAGACTACGAGCACTGACAATATAGAGAAATACGTCAGAATGTGGTGCCCCGACAGAATCGGGCCCAGCACCGGAATATCCTGCAGGAGCGGAATATCTATACTAGGCAGCACTTTACTCGCCAGGGAGGTGGAAGAGCCTTTGTCACCGCTCAGCAGATACAGAATAAATACCGTACCGCCGGAAGCGAACATATTGATCGCCACCCCGCCGAGAATAATGTGGGTCTTGAACTTTAAGGTGAAAAAAGCCAGAATGCCCGCAATCAGCGTTCCCGACAGTACCGCCCCAAGCAATCCCACCCAGGCGCTCTGCGTATAGGCGCTCACAATAACCCCGGCCAGCGCCGAGACCAGCATGATCCCTTCCATCCCGATGTTGATGATTCCGGCACGGTTCGAGATCAGCGCCCCTAGTGCAGCGAACAGAATCGGCGTGGTTACACGCAGGACAGAGAAGGCAAAATCCGTCGTCAGAATGACATTCAGCAGACTGTTCATGCTTCCTTCGCCTCCTTCAGCAGCATGCGGTTCTTCCAGAACTTAAGGAACTGCTCAGCGGATATCAGCAGAATAATGACAGCCTGAATGATCGAGATCATCTCGGACGGAACATCGGAGAGGCGCGACATCATATCGGCGCCAATGCGGATATAGGCCAGGAAGAGCGCCGATACAATGACGGAGAACGGATTATTCTTGGCCAGCATGGCCACCAGAGCACCATCCATACCGTAGCCCGGCAAGGAGGTCCACTGGAACCGGCTGTACATCCCGAGCACTTCCACCGAGCCGCCCATACCGGCAATGAACCCGGCGATCAGATGGACCAGAATGATCACCTTTGCCGTCTTCATGCCTGAATAACGGGCGAAGTCCCGGTTGACCCCGGTCATCCGCAGCTCATAGCCCCATTTGGTCCGGTACAGGAACAGGTGAGCCAGCACAATAAGCACCAGCACAATAATAAGTCCGGTGTGAATCCGCGTCCCTGCAAACAGCTTGCTGAGCTGGGCCGTTTTCTCGAATTTAAAAGAAACGTTGGCAAAGGCCTTGGCATCCCGCAGATGATAGTTCAGCAGGTACAGCCCGACCCCAAACAGGATATTATTGAACATCAGCGAGGTTACCAGCTCATTGGCGTTCCACTTCGCTTTGAGAATACCGGGGATGGCTGAGAGCAGTGCCCCTACGATCGAGCCCGCAAGAATCGCCACTACCGGATGGAACCAGCTGTTCAGGCTGAGATGAATCGCCAGCGCAGTAGTCACGACACCGGAGAAATAGAAGATCCCCTCCGCTCCCAGGTTGAACATATTGGCCCGGAACAGCAGGGAGACCGCAAGGCCGGTGAACATCAGCGGAATCGCCATCTCAATGACATTGCCGATATGGCCCTTCGTGGACAATGGCTCCCAGAGGAAGATTCCGATCGTCTTCACCGGGTGATCACTGACCAGCGAGATAATCAGGAACGCGATAATAAGTGCAATGACGATGACCGCCGCTGTGCGGATCGCCTCGAAATATTTGACTTTAAACATGATATGCGGCCCTCCCGGTCTGCTCTTTGTCCTGCCGGTTAATTCCCAGCATGTAGAGCCCCAGCTCTTCCTCACCGACTGCTGACGGATTATCGAAATAGGCAACAATCTGGCCCTCATACATCACGAGAAGACTGTCGCTCAGCTCCAGAATTTCATTCAAATCCGCTGATACCAGCAGCGTGGCACAGTTCGCCGAGCGCAGCTCCAGCAGCTTCTGGTGAATGAACTGGGCAGCCCCGATATCAACGCCCCGGGTCGGCTGCTCGGCGATCAGCAGCTGCGGATTCGTGGAACATTCCCTGGCTACGACTACCTTCTGCATGTTACCGCCGGACAGCATGCCGATCGGCTGCTGCGGGCCGGAGCAGCGCACCTTGAATTCCTCCACCAGCGCAGAGGCCAGCGCAGCAATTCTTGACCCGTGCAGGAAAGGCCCTTTATTCATATCCTTCTGACGGTAGCGCGTGGAGATCAGATTGTCGGCAATGCTTGCATCTCCGGCAGAGCCCTGGCGCATCCGGTCCTCAGGGATATAGGATACCCCCAGGTTGCGGATGTCCAGAATATCCAGCTCACGAACATCCTTCCCCTTCACCTGTACCGACCCGCTGCCGCCAACCCCGCGCAGGCCGCCGGTCAGCGCCTCGATCAGCTGCGTCTGTCCGTTCCCTTCAACGCCGGCGATGCCGACAATCTGGCCTTCACGGACCGAGAAGCTGATCTCGGAGAGCAGCGCTTTGCCCTGGCTGTCTGAGACGCTCAGCCCTTCCACCGCAAGCACCGGCTTGCCGTAGGGAAGATCGCTTTTGTCATACTTCAGCACCACATCCCGCCCAACCATCAGCCGCGAGATCTCCTGCTCTGTTACTTCCTTAGTATCGAAGACGCCTTCACTCCGGCCGCCGCGCATGATGGTAATCCGGTCACAGATGGCTTTGACCTCCTTCAGCTTGTGCGAGATGAACACAATCGTGTGTCCCTGCTCCTTAAGCTGCTGCAGCTCATGGAACAGCTCCTCCGTCTCCTGCGGAGTCAGCACTGCCGTTGGCTCATCGAGAATGAGAATCTTGGCCCCGCGCACCAGCGCCTTCAGAATTTCCACCTTCTGCTTCATGCCGACACTTAGGTCCTCCACCTTCGCCTTGGCGTTCACTAATAGATTATATTTACGTGCAGTTGCTTCCGTCAGGCGCACGGCCTCTGCATAATTGAAGCCAACGCCCTTCTTCGGCTCCATACCGAGCACCATATTCTCCGCCACCGTAAAAGAAGGCACCAGCATGAAATGCTGATGCACCATACCAATGCCGCGGTCAATCGCGTCCTGCGGGGACTGCAGCTTCACTTGTTCTCCCCGGATATAGAGCCCGCCTTCGCTCGGGCTCTCCATTCCGAACATAATTTTCATCAGAGTCGATTTACCGGCTCCGTTCTCACCCGCAATCGCATGGATCTCGCCTTCGCGCAGAGAGAACTCAACGTCCTTGTTGGCAACCACACCGTTCGGATACACTTTGGTGATTCCCCGCATTTCCAGCAGAGCATTTGCCATGGGTCATCAACGCCTTTCAACCAAAGTTTTATTCATGTCCTTAAGGTTTAACGGCATTACGGATCGCTTCAACCTCAGAGGTCTCCATACCCATTGCGTTATCTACCTTAATTTCCTTATTGATCAGCTTCTGCTTCACTTCTTCAATCTTGGTCTGTAATTCCGCCGGGAATGCCGCCTTGTAGATCTCGTTCTCGGCAATGCCCACGCCGTCTTCAACGAAGCCAAGCACATCGCGTTTACCCATTTCAAGCGTGCCGTCCTGCAGTTTCTTCACTGCGCCAAGGATGGCCGAATCGATTTTTTTAATCGCAGAAGTAACGATCAGGTTGGCCTTCGCACTATCCGTATCCTTCAGCAGCATCGCCTGGTCAGAATCGACCCCGATGGCATATTTGTTCTTTTCCTTCGCTGCATCGAAAATGCCAAGGCCCGTACCGCCCGCCACGTTGAAGATAATATCCACGCCCGAGTTATACTGGATCAGCGACAATTCCTTGCCTTTGGCAGGGTTCACGAAATCTCCGGCATAAGAGACCGCTACCTTCACTTCCGGATCAACATACTGTGCTCCCTGAATGTAACCGACCAGGAAAGCATTGATGCCGGGAATGTCCATTCCGCCCAGGAATCCGATCACATTGTCCTTGTTGGCATTAGGCATATCAGACTGGGTAGCAAGCGCCGCAGCCGCTCCGGCCAGGAAGGAGACCTCATTGGTCGAGTAAGACATATTGTACATATTGGCAGGCGCTTCCTCGATGTCGGTGTCATAGTTGATGAATTTTTTATCGGGATTTGCTTCTGCCGTTGCATTGAACATTTCTGTAATTTCCGAGCCGCCGGAGATGACAACATCCCAATCCTCAGCAGCGATATCATTAAAAGTCGGCTCCCATTTCGTCTTGTCAGCGCCCATTTCCACGACCTTCGTTTCTGCGCCAAGCTCGCTTTTCACCTTCTGCAGACCATTGTTCGCCGCATCAAAAAACGACTTGTCTCCCAGCGTCCCCGGAATCAGCAGCACCACCTTGAGCTTGTCCCCCGCAGCCGCGCCGCCTTCCTCATTCGTTCCCGGAGTTGCTGTCGCACCATTCCCGTTCCCGGACTTGTTGTTTCCGCACGCAGCGACCAGTACCATAACTGCCAGCAACATTAAAGTGAGCATTTTCTTTTTCATGTTCTAAGTTCACACCCCTATTTGTAATAGATCCACCCTGCTGAATAGCATAAAATCCCAATTACACGTTTTGTTGGTCCCTTCGAATCGGGCAGCATGAATAAGCGACTGTTGAAATTCTGAAAATAAGCAATTTACTCTGAAAACCAAACATTTCATGTTACATTTCGCTAAAAAACCGTAAAATATCCGAACAAGATGGCCAGTCCAGTTGAGAATCTTCGGTTTTATTGATAAGATCATATCAAATGAAAACATAAATATTTATATATTTTCGGTCATGTTTTTGTACGATTCGGCTAAATGACGATCAAGGGAGGCTCATCATGGATCGTGTCCTATATATTGTAAATGCAGAACATGAAGCAGGTACCTATATCCCTCCGCACCAGCATGAGTGCTTCGAGCTTGTCTATTACATCCACGGTCAGGGCACCTGCAGCATCGGCCAGCGCAGCTATCACTTCCGGCCCTCTACCTTCGCCCTCATTCCGGCAGGCTTTAAGCATGATGAGAATCATCAGCCCAGCCCGGAGGTGCTGTTCGTCGGCTTCCACTGCGGCAACCCGGTGATTAATTCGCTGTCCGGTGTGTTTGACGACGATAAAGAGCACACAGTACTACAGACCCTGCAGCGGATGAGCGCTGAGTTCAAGCGCAAGCGCGACGGGTTCAGCGAGCTGCTGAATCTGCAGATGAGTGAAATTACCGTCTATCTCCAGCGGCTGCTCAGCGCCTCCGATTTCCATTCCCCGGCAGAGGATCAGATGCAGTATGTGCTCAATTATATGAACGAGCATTACCGCCACAAGCTCTCGGTGGCCTCGCTGGCAGAGATGTCCGGTTACAGCTATGACCGCTTCCGGCATCTGTTCAAGGAGCGGTTCATGCACTCTCCCCACCGTTATCTTTTACTAAAACGCCTGGATTATGCCAAGTCGCTTCTCCTGCACAGCCAAATGCATATTTCCGAGGTCTCGGCTGCAGCCGGATTCGTCAACGACGCCCAGTTCTGCAATATGTTCAAACGGGAGATCGGCCTCTCCCCGCGCACCTTCCGCATTCAGAGCAGAGTCATATAGGGAATAGTCCCCTCCCCTGTCACAAGTAGCTTTTGTACACGAATCTTGCATTTGTTCACTGCGCAGGGGTCCGGCCTGTTCACAGTTGTAAGCTTGTTCTACTGTCCTGTTCATAGGCTGGAGCTTATAATCGTACTATGAACATTTAAGACAAGGACGGTACCCGCAAGAATACACAGTGAGTCAGGGGGCTACTTTGGATGAGACTGAACAAGATCGGCAATCAACGGGCATTGTACAGCAGACTGCTAGTCAGCATTACGCTTTGCGTCTCCTTAACCTTTCTGGTCTCCACCATCATTTATTACAACTACTATATCGGCGTAGAAAAGAAACAGACCTT
Source organism: Paenibacillus sp. FSL R7-0128 (assembly GCF_038002245.1). Lineage (NCBI taxonomy): Bacteria > Bacillati > Bacillota > Bacilli > Caryophanales > Paenibacillaceae > Paenibacillus > Paenibacillus sp. FSL R7-0128. The sequence goes on from NZ_JBBOCD010000001.1 coordinate 6,507,686, forward strand.
CCAGTCCGACCTAGGCAACCTCACACAGACCAGCCGCGAGGTCGTGAACATGACGGATGCTGCGCAATCGCTTTCTTTTCAAATCTACCGCAACAGCACCATCTCCAAAATCGTGTTCTACGATAAGCCGGACATCTACGATGTCACCGCCGCCATGTCCGAGCTGGGCAACTATCTAAGCTCCATGCCTTATATTGAATCCATCTATGTATATAATCCCAAGGGCGGACAGCTGTATGTTGCCTCCTCCCATGGTCAGAACGGTGTGTATAACGAGAAGGAGCTGGTCGATACCTCCATTCTGGATATCCTGAGCCACTATCAGAACTATAAGGCGTTCACTCCCATTCCCAGAGTCTATTCCAACGGCGCACAGGAGAACGATCAGGTCCGTGCCTACACCTTCCTGTGTCTGGATGCGATCGGCTGGGACCGGGCCATTAATTCGGCGGTGATTGTGAATATTTCGGCTCCGTGGATCAACAAAGAGATCGCCAGCCCGGCGGATTCCACCAGCGCGACCTATATTCTGGATGATCAGGGCGCCTTCCGCTCCAGCAACAGCCTGAAGCAGCAGGAGCTTACCCCGGAGGAAGCAGGATTCATCGAGCAGCGGATCAAGGGCCGGGAGGCCGGGTATTTCATCGCTCCCTTCGGGGGCGTGAACTCGCTGATCTCTTATACGGCACCGGATGATTTAAGCTGGCAGTATGTACGAATTACGCCGTATGAGATCATTACGAAGCAGACCAACAACATCCGCAACACCACCTTACTGATCGCAGGTCTGGTGCTGGTGGCCGGCATCGGCCTCTCCTGGATCATGTCCAGAAGCCTCTACCTGCCGATGAACCGGATTGTCAGCGAGATGCATATTCTGGAGACCGAGAAGCGCGACAGCATGTTCATGATCCGGCAAAATACACTGCGGGACCTGATCCTCGGCCTGAAGCCGTTGCAGTCCATGCAGCAGGTAGAGAAGCTGCGCCAGCTCGGCATTCATTTCACCTTCAATGATGATTACCGGCTGATCCTGCTGCGGATTGACCGTTACCGGGAGTTCCGGGAAGCCCGCTCCTCTTATCTGCTGGCCTCTAAATTCGCCATTATGAACATCGCCTCCGAAATCTGCGGCCAGACCTACCGCGTGGAGACTGTGGATATGAACGATGACGGGATTCTGGTGCTGCTGAACATTATCGATCCCGTCGAATATACGGATACCGGCCTAATCGAAGCCCTGCTCCGGCAGATTCAGCAGGCCTGCTCCGACTATCTGAAGATCAGTCTTACCCTGACCTACAGCCATATCGACCGTAATGCCAGCCATCTGCATCAGCTCTATCAGCAGGTCCGCGAGGCGTCGAATCACCGCCTGTTCTATGGGCATGGCAGTATCCTGAATGCCCGGGACATCTGTGCGCTGGAGTCCAGCACTTATCATTATCCGGCTGACAAGGAGAAGAGACTAGCGGATGCGCTGCTGAGCGGCAAGCTGACGGACGCCGCCGAGCAGTTCAGCGCGATGATCCGCGAGACCGGGGCCTTCCCTTACCAGACCGCGCAGCTAACCGTGTCCAGGCTCAGCGTCACCGTTAGAGAGATCGTGAACACTATCCAGAAGCGTAACCGCTTACAAATCGATGGAATGGCCGAGCTGCCGAGCCTGGACGCTATCGAGACGATAGAGGAGCTCGAGGAGGCTTTCACCGCCCTCTTCCATACCCTGCAGGAGCAGCTGGCCGGCAAAAAGAACACCAAGCAGCACGACCTCATCTGCCAGATCAACGCCAAGATCAATGAGGATTACATGAAGCCTCATCTGAGCCTGAACCAGATCGCCGATGAACTGGACATGTCACCCATCTATATCAGCCGCCTCTACAAGCAACAGACCATGAACAGCATCGTCGATGTCATCCTGGAGGTGCGGATGCGCGAAGTGTGCGCCCTGCTGGAGAACACCGACCTGCCCGTCACCGCGATCGCCGAGCGCTGCGGCTTCACCAGCAGCTCCTACCTGCACCGGATGTTCAAGCGCAGCTTCGGTACGACGCCTACCGACTACCGGCGTTTAAAGAGCGTGCGGACTATATAAATCGTATTTGTAAGTTTTCGATCTGGGGCCGTGGCCCCAGTTTAGATTCAACTTGTTAACATTTTCACAATTGAAAATGTTAAAAAACACGATATACTAAAATCACATAAGATTGTTTTGCTAACTGAGGAAATTGTACAGCAAGCAAAAATCATATCTTCTTATTTATCCGGGAGGTGTCTTTTTTGGAAGACGTTATTAATTTTGTCCAAGCTTTCAAAGGTCTGGAGGAGCGGATCGATGAATTTATTAATGAGGATTCATTCCTGGAATATTTAGAGGGATCAGAAGCAGTTGTTGAAGGAGGAGCTTATGTGTGGTCCAAATTAAAACCTGCTGAAATTAGTAAACAGGATCACATTAACTCAGATTATATGAATTTAGCAGAAGAGGTCAGAAATGTTTTGACAAATGAACACAGTCCGCATATTGAAAAGTTTGAACGGAGTTGTGCCATAGTATTAAACTATATTCGGCAGGACACTCTGCTGTGGGTCCCTGGACTAAAAAACGTAATTGAAAATATAAAATCAGAACTGGACTTACAGCAATTTTTCATAGAATTGACTAGATAGCACACTTTATCATCCATGGTAACGCTTTGGTGGAACACCAAGCCTTCTTTTGTTCGCTTTGGTGGGACACCAAGCCTTCTTTTGTTCGCTTTGGTGGAACACCAAGCCCTTCTCCGTGTGCACGGAGAAGCTAGGGTACGCTTCACCTCAAGCCCGTCTCCAGATTCGTGGAGACGGGCTCTTCTGCTCTCCCCACCTGCCCCGGAAGCCGGGGGCTGACGCGGCAAGAGGGCCGGGGTTGACGCAGGTGTGCCCAGCGCTTAAACAGCGGAGAAAACGGAATGAATGTGGAGAAGCGGAGCGTTCGCCTTTGTGTCCGGATTTTCACCGCTAAGGTAAAATCAAAAAATCCGGACACAACAGCGATCGGAACATCGTTCCGTTTTCGGAGCGTCCACCCAAGCGCCATCGCCACTCCAGCACCAGCACCAGCACCCACTCCAGCACCCACTCCAGCTCCCGCGCACACAAAAAGCCCCAAAAGCCATTCGGCTCCCGGGGCTCCCCTCATTATTTTAGACCTTTCTCAGCAACATAAGCCTCCCACTGCTTCGTCCACTCCGCCTGAATCTTCTCCAGTCCCGCCTGCTTGGCCTTCTGCATGAAGGTCTCCAGGCCCTTATCCACATCATCCACCAGTCCGGCCTCCAGCGGGAACAGGTACTGCTTCTCTACCTGCTCAAGCGCAGCCTTCTCTGCCTGATAAGAGGTGTAGTCCTCGGCGAAGCCCAGGAACAGGTCCGGCTTCTGGATTTTATCCAGCTCATCAAAGATCGCCTTGACCCCGTCGAAGCCTTTGTCAAACAGCATGAACTCCGGATTTCTCCACGCCCAGCCATTCATGCCCTCACGGGTGAAGCCATTGGAGGTACTGGTGCCGACCAGCTTGTAATAGCCGTCTTCTACCGTGTAGTTCTTGCCTTCAATGCCGTATTGCGTCAGCTGATTATACCGTTTGTCGAGCACCATCTTCTGATAGAAGGCAAGCGCCCGCTCCGGGTTCTTGCTGCTCTTCGGAATAGCGAACCCGTTGTGAATCGGATGTACAGGGGTCGCATAGCCGGTGGTTAAGCCGAAAGGAGAATACGCCAGCTCCCAATCCGGATGAGTTGTGCTGATCTTCATCTTCATATCATTGAACCGGTTAGGATTGTCCCCGAACATGCTGGCCGCTTTACCTGAAGTGACCGGGTCCTGCATCGTATCCTTAATATTCAGCACATTCTTTGGAATGAAGCCTTTATCGGCCCAGCGCTTCATCATCTTCAGCTCTTCTTTTTGCTCATCGGAGCCCCAGTAGGAGTAGACCGTGGACGGAGAATCATATTTCACACCCATGCCGTACGGCAGCGCGCCGACCATTTTATGCAGCTCCGTATAGATATAATGGAGATTGTTACCCACATCGCTATTGAGGGACATCGGCATCATATCCGGCTCGTTTTTGACAATGCCGTCCATGTAAGCCTCATAGCTGGCCAAGTCCTTGGGCTCCGGGAGATTGTATTTCTTGCGCAGATCCTCGCGGTAGACGAACCCGTTGGTTACATACTCCTTGAAGGTCGCCGGAACCGTGTAGATTTTACCGTCAACCTTAACTTCCTCCCACATTTTCTCAGGGACGAACTTCTGCAGCTCGGGTGCCGCCTTAGGCAGCAGATCATCCAGTGCCAGGAAGGCACCGCGCTTCGCATAGGATTGATATTGCGTCCAGTCCGCTGTAAAAATCAGATCTATCGCCTGCCCGGAGGACAGCAGCAGCTTATACTTCTGATCCCAGTCCGTCCAGCTGGTGAAGTTGAACTTCACCGTGGCGTTCAGGTCCGCTTCAGCCATTTTGTTGACCTCCGCCTGGATGGCCGGAAGATCCTTAGGAGCATCGCCGAGCATATAGAATTGCAGCTCCACCTTCTTCGAGGTGTCGATTCCGGTATCCGCTGCCTTCGCCGCTCCCTCTGATGCAGCCGGTGTGCTTGCGTTGCCGTCCTTCCCGGCGCTGCCGGTATTGCCATTGCTGTTCCCCCCGCCGCAGCCGGCCAGGAGTGATAGAGCGAGCAACCCCGTTGTAAGCGTAACCAAAGATCGTCTGCCTGCTTTCTTTCTCATGAATGAACCCTCCTAGAATTTGTTGTAAGCCCACGCTTCCCCGATGCCCTCGTGCAGTTCTCTACCCGGAAGCATACCATCCTTGTGTCTAACTCTATGTTAGCCGATATAGCAGATGTATGGTAAAGGTACAGTCTGCCAGCCGGTTCTAACCTTTGACCGCTCCGATCGTCAGACCCTTCACGAAATAACGCTGGATGAACGGATACAGGAACAGAATCGGTCCCGTGACCACAATCGCCATCGCCATCTTGGTGGATTCTGTCGGCAGGTCACTGCCTAAGCTGACCCCGGTACCCGCGCCCATATTGGCGATGAAGGAGGCTGAGTTGATGACATTGTACAAATGGAACTGCAGCTGATACTTATGCGGATCATTAATGAACAGCGATGAGGAGAACCAGTCGTTCCAGTAAGCCAGCGCAAGGAACAGGCCTACCGTAGCAATCCCGGGCATCGAGAGCTGCAGCACAATGCGCCAGTATATTTTGAAATCCCCCGCCCCGTCAATCTTGGCCGATTCGAACAGCTCCTCCGGCACCGCCGAGCGGATGAAATTCTTCATCAGAATAATCAGGAACGGCGTCATCAAGCCAGGGAAAATCAGCGCCCCGTAAGAGTCGGTCAGATGCAGATACTTGGTGATCATAATGTACCAGGGCACCAGCCCCCCGCCGAACAGGGTCGTGAAGTAAATATAGAACGAGAAGGTATTGCGGTATTTGAAATCCTTGCGGGCCAGCACATACCCGGCCATCGTCATGAAGAACAGTCCCAGCGTCGTCCCCGTCACCGTAGTAAACAGCGTCACCCCATACGCCCGCAGTACCTCATCAGGGAAGGTGAATACCGTCTTGTAGCCCTCCAGCGAGAACTGCGCCGGTATGAAATGATAACCATCCTTGATGATGGACTCATTAGCCGTCAGGGAAGCGGAAATAATCAGCAGGAACGGAATCAGACAGGCTAAGGAGCCCAGTATAATTACGGTGTAAGCCACTCCTTGGAGTAGCCTGGTGTACGAGTCGTCTTTGATTTGCATGCTCTTTCTCTCCTTCCGCAGCAGGTTCCGCACAACCTAGAACAAGGCGTAATCGTCATTTATTTTACGGATGATATAGTTGACCGTCATAATCAGGAAGAAGCCAAACAGTGATTGGTACAGGCCGGCCGCCGTGGCCATCCCGACATCGAAGGTCACCTTGAGCGAGCGGAACACGTACGTATCCAGAATATCCGTTGTATTGTACAGCACCCCGTTATTGCCAATCAGCTGGTAAAAGAGGTCAAACTGCCCCTTCATAATACTCCCCAGCGAGAACAGCAGCAGCATGACGAAGGTCGATTTCAGCATCGGCACCGTGATATACCAGATCCGCTGAAAAATGTGGGCACCGTCAATTTTGGCCGCTTCATAGTATTCCTCGCTGATGCCCGTGATGGAGGCCAGGTAGATGACCATGCTGTAGCCGAGATTTTTCCAGAGATAAAAGAGAATGATCAGGAAAATCCAGATGACCGGATTATTATAGACATCCACCGGATTCGCCCCGAACTGAGTCAGCAGCGTATTCAAGAAACCGTTATCATAATTGAACACATTGTAGACGATAACGCTCAGAATAACGAACGATACGAAGTACGGCAGGAACATGACCGACTGGGTCAGTTTCTTGAACCACTTCACCCGCAGCTCGCTGAGCAGAATCGCACAGATAATCGCCAGCACATTCCCGAGTAAAATAAAAGCCAGATTGTAGCCGATCGTATTGAGCGTCAGCTTCACCAGCGTGCCGGACTTCCAGAGGAATTCAAAGTTCTTGAGCCCCACGAAGGGAGCATCGAACAGCCCGGAATTGAAATCAAACTGCGTGAACGCATAATAGACCCCGACCATCGGAAAATACGAGTTAATTAGAAAGAACAACAGCGTAGGCAGCAGCATCAGGAACAGAATCCGGTTATGGACCAGCTCATGCACGAAGCCCTTCTTCCTTGTCTTCCGGGTGCCGGACTCAAGCTGCGGGGACAGCCCGCCTGTTCCCTTCAAGGGAAGCTGGGTGACGAGCGGTATACCGGTCTTGCGTTTGCGGTGTCTCAAAGCCTTCACTCTCCTATGCCTATAGATAAGTTGCCGCGTCACTGGGTTCGAAGCCTCTGCCCTTGGGCCTTGATGGCCCCTGTGGCTTCGTGAAATCCAATGTATGACCTGAGTATAGAAGAAGCCTCCTGCGGCTGAACAGTGAAGCTTCGGGATATTCCTGTACTTTACGGCTAACCGCACTGTGCACTTATCATACATTTGTGCAGTAATCGCAAGTTCAACGCAAATAAGCCCCCGGAGTACTCCTTAAGGAGAAGAATCCGGGGGAATTCGGGTGGTCGTGCTGGACCTATCCACAGCCTTACGATTTAAACTTGCCTGTAATAAATTATAGGTGATATACTCTGGGAAATGTACTAATTCTCCAACCTAAACTTTCAATATCCAAACTTTCTTCAGGAGGCCAGCCCATGAACCCGCTTCTGTTCCGCATCCCTCCCCTGCCGCATTATATAGCCAGCGGCCTCAATCACTGCCAGCCCGGCTATCAGCACCGGAGCCGCCAGCAGATCAAGGTATTTGACTTGCTCATTGTCCAGCAGGGATGCCTGTATATCGGCGAGGAGGAGCAGCGCTTCACCGTGAAGGCAGGCGATGCCTTGATCCTTCGCCCCGACTGCCACCACTTTGGAACCGAAGGCTGCAAGGAGGAGACGGCTTATCATTGGCTCCACTTTCAGACCTTCCATGACCTGCCCGCCTTATCGGTGACAGGGTCCGCTTCCGGCACTCTGACTGAGACTACAGGAGAGCATCCCGCTTCTCTATTCGATATCAGCTCCTTCAATCTGGTGTTATCGCAGTTTGTTAACTTACTTCTGCCGGACAGAGCTTACGAGGTATTGGAGCAGCTCACGCAATTGCAGGCCACCGCCCACCTCGAAGCCGTCCGCTTCCGGCAGCAGCTCCTCTTCCAGGATCTTCTGCAGCAGCTGGCCGCTTCTGTGAACCCGGAGCACCGCAGCTCCCAAACCACCCTATGTGCCGAGCAGGCCGCCTCCTATCTCCGCACCCACTACCGTGAAGAGATTACAACCGCCATGCTGGGAGACAGCCTCAACTTTCATCCGGTCTATATCGCCCGTTGCATGAACAAGGTATATGGCTGTTCACCCATGGAATATCTGCTCCGCTACCGTATCGGACAGAGCAAGCTGCTGCTGATGCAGACCAGCTTCCCGATCTCCCGGATTGCCGGAGAGGTCGGCTTCAACCAATCCTCCTACTTCAGCTCCAGCTTCATGAAGCTGGAGGGGTTGTCGCCGCGCGAATACCGGCAGCGCTTCTCATGAAACAGGCCATCAGCGAAGAATACGCTGATGGCCTGTTTACTTAGTGATGCTTACGCCTCCGGCAATGCCGCCGTCAGCGTGAACTCGAATTCCAGCTGCTGACCCGCTGCGATCCGGTATTCCGGATGCACCGGCGCTCCCCAGCTGTCATCCCCGCCCACACCCATCTGCTGTGCCGCGAGGGTGACAACCGTGTAGTGCACCTTAGGCAGCTCATAAGCATGTGCTGCCTGCTCCAGCTCGAACGCTGTATACGGTGACAGCGTACATTCCAGCGGCTGGCCCGCAGCCGCCTGAACTTGCAGCCCATACCCCCGGCTGTCCGTGATGCTCACCTCACGGACGCCCGTCCGGTTGCCGGATTCCTGCGGCACCAGATACGGCGACGGCAGCTCCGCCACCTTCCGCCGGAAGCGGGTGAGCCGCGCTCCGTACGCGCGGTCACTGTAGTTCTCTTCCGGTCCGCGGGCATACCACTCGGTGGCCTCGTAGTCTGCCGGCATCCGGAAGGATACCGCCACTACCGGCACATCCGGCAAGCCGTCTGCTCCGGTGTAGACCATCCGGACACGGACGCTGCCGTCGGCATGGACCGTGTATTCAATGCTTGCCTTCAGCTCACTGCTGATGCTGAAGGCGTAGTCGAAGCTGACCGTAGCCCGGTCTGCTTCGGTGTGCAGGCTGACCGCCGTACACTGGCGGGCCAGACTGGCCGCGAACCAGCCGCCGGCATGGTACCCCAGCGCAGTCCCTTTGTCATTGTCGGTGGTGGCCCGCCAGAACAATGGAGCCGGCGGAGTCGCAATCATCTCACGCCCACCGTAGCAGAGCGACACCAATGTGCCCGCCTGCTTGGAGAAAAGCGCGGAGAAGCCGCGCCCGGTGACCCCGATATTTACATCCCCTTCAATGACGCCGAACTCCCCGGACGCAGGCAGCAGTGCCTTTTTCCCGCCTGCTGTTGCCCCGGCTGCTTCTACGCGGAACACATGCTCTCCATAAGCGGTCTCGAACCCGGAATCCGCCCATAGTTCAGCTTCCTTCAGCGTAAGACTTACCGCCAGCGTGTACTCCCCTGGAGCTGTGGATATATCCGGCAGTTCCAGCGAGATTCTCGCCTCTTCCTGAGCCGCAACTGCAAGCTCCTGCTGCCCCTTGAAGATCTCCCGTCCTTCTCTGAACAACCTGAACTCCAGCAGCAGCCGCTCCGTTCCCTCGAACAGATTCCCGTTGATCACCGTCACAGCATCCCGTTCAGGAACAAGCCGGATGTTCTGGTAGAGGAACTTCACCTCTTGCATCTTCGGCGTGATCATCCGGTCAGCAAAAACAATCCCGTTGCCGCAGAAGCTGTAGTCCGTCGGCCGGTCAGCGAAATCCCCGCCATACGCCAGATACTCTTCACCGTACCGGTCCTTGGCTACCAGCGCCTGATCGATGTAATCCCAGATGAAGCCGCCCTGATAGAGCGGATAACGGCTCTCCAGCTCGATATATTTATGGAGTCCTCCAACCGAATTCCCCATAGCATGCATATACTCACAGCTGATATACGGCTTATCCGGCTGATTCTCCAGGTACTCCACAATGTCGGCGGGCTTGGCATACATCCGGCTCTCCATATCACTGCTGTCATTATATTTGCGGTTATGGAAGACTCCTTCATAATGCACAAGCCGTCCCGGATCAGCCTTGCGGAAGTAATGGGACACCTTCAGGATAACCTCACCCGCATACGATTCATTGCCGCAGGACCAGATCAGGATCGACGGATGATTTTTATCGCGCTCCAGCATCGAGACCGCCCGGTCCATGACAATCCCCTCCCACTCCGGCTTGTCACCTGGAATGTTCCAGGACGGCTCAACCGCGCCCATCTTCTGCCACGAGCCGTGGGATTCCAAGTTCATCTCATCAATAACATACACTCCGTATTCATCGCACAGCTCATACCAGAGCGTCTGATTCGGATAATGCGAGGTCCGCACCGCGTTGATATTGTTCTGCTTCAGGATGATGATATCCTTAATCATATCTTCCCTGGAGATGTTCCGTCCTGTGCGGGGGTTGAACTCATGGCGGTTGACGCCTTTGAACATGATCCGTTGGCCGTTCAGCAGCATCAGCTTGTCCTTCAGCTCGAACACGCGGAAGCCCGCCCGCTGCACAATCGCCTCCACCAGTTTCCCTTCGCTATTACATACAGAGATACAGAGGTTATACAGGTACGGATTCTCCGCGCTCCACAGGAACACCTTGCCTGCATCCATACTCAGAGCCGCCTTGCCCGCCACAGCCCGTCCTTCTGCTGTCGCCACCACAGCGCCGGCCGCATTCTTCAGCTCCATTCGGATTACAGCTTCGGCCTCTGACGCCATGCGAAGTTCAGCCGTTAACTTGCCTTCCTCATAGGAAGCATCCAGCCCCGCCTGAATCCGCAGATCCTGTACATGCAGCTCAGGAACCGTATACAAATACACCTCACGAAAAATCCCCGAGAACCGCCAGAAATCCTGATCCTCCAGCCAGCTCCCCGTGCAGCGCTGATAGACCTCAACCGCGAGCTTATTGGCTCCTTCCTGCAGATAGGGTGTCAATTCAAATTCCGCAGGGGTGAAGCTGTCTTCACTGTAGCCGACGAAGTGCCCGTTCAACCATACATAACAAGCCGCCTCTACCCCCTGAAAAGAAATAAAGACCGGTCCCTTCCCCATATTCTCCGGCACCTCCAAAAACTTCACATAGCTGCCCACCGTATTACTGCTCACCGGAATCTCCGGCGGTCTTACAGCATCCAGACCGTCCCAAGGGTACATCGTATTCGCATATTGCGGCCTGCCGTACCCCTGAAGCTGAATATGACCCGGCACCTGGATATCCCCCCAGCCTCTCGTATCATATTCCGTCTTATAGAAATCCTTAACACGGGCTGCCGCATTCACCGCATAGCTGAATTTCCAGTCTCCGTTCAGAGAGTGGCGCAGCGCCATGGGGGCTTGTCTCTCCGCTTCCTCCATCGTTCTATAATACCGGTGGTCCGAATGCGCTTCCAACCGGTTCACCTTAAATACAGATACATCGCTCAGCCAATCCAGACTAGGTTCATTGCCTGACATTATAGTGTCCTCCTTCATCTTCTTGAAGTGAATCTGTTCCTTATTCTACCCAAAGTTTGCCCCGGCTCCAAGAAGCGGATCACAACTTCGGTGCAGATAACTTACTTTTCAGGTGGTTTTATGATTTCCGGAGGCTTTCGCTTCATTCTCAAGGGAGGCAAAATAAGCGATCTTATGGTCAATCTTCCGGGCAAAGCTCTGAAAGAACTTAATCTTCTCATCGATATGCTGTTTATGCTCCTGCAGCAGCTTGCGCTGATCGGGCAGACGGTCCCTGCCTTCCTGCGAGAACGCAATGAATTGCTTAATGTCCGCTATAGCCATTCCGGTATCCTTCAGGCAGCAGATTAGCGAGATCAGCTCCAGATCCTCATCATTGAAGCAACGGTTACCGTTCACATCCCTTGCCACAACCGGCAATACACCCTCCCGTTCGTAGTAACGCAGCGTATATTGGCTCAGTCCGCTTTTTTGTGCTATGGTTTTGATGCTGTATCCCATCATGCAGCTCCTTTCTGCCAACCATGGCTGGCTTCACCTATATGTAAAGGTAACACCAATCCGTTTCTATGAACAGCCACTCTATGATTCTATTGACTTACACCTAACTCTAAGGTCTAAGCTTACACTATACCTTCATTTAAGGAGTGAATAATTAATGGTAAAAAGAATTAATGTGGCTAACGGTACACTTGAGGTGTCCGAGATTTCACTCGGCTGTATGCGAATCGCTGATTTGTCTCCCAAAGAGGCTGAAGTCCATATCCACAGCGCCCTTGAGGTGGGAATAGACTTTTTTGATCATGCGGATATTTATGCCGGCGGCAAAGCGGAGGAAGTATTCGGAGATGTACTGGCTGCAAATCCCGGCATGCGCGACCGGCTGATGATTCAGGCCAAATGCGGCATCCGCAATGGCTTCTTTGACTTCTCCAAGGAGCATATCGTGAGCTCAGTAGAGAACAGCTTGAAGCGGCTGCAGACCGATTATGTAGATGTCCTTCTCCTCCACCGCCCCGATACCCTGATGGAGCCTGAAGAAGTAGCCGAAGCCTTCGATGATCTGGAGCGCAGAGGGCTGGTCAAGCATTTCGGCGTCAGCAACCAGAACCCTCTACAGATTGAGCTGTTGAAAAAGAATGTCAAGCAGCCCCTCCTCTTCAACCAGCTTCAGCTCAGCATCATGGTTACCGGCATGATTGATGCCGGCTTCAATGTGAACATGACCAATGCGGGTTCCGTAGTTCATGATGGCGGAATCCTGGAGTACAGCCGCCTGCACGATATGACCATCCAGCCCTGGTCGCCGTTCCAATACGGATTCTTCGAGGGCGTATTCCTGGGCAACGAGAAGTTCCCTAAGGTGAATGAAGTGATTAACCGTCTTGCCGCAGAAAAAGAGGTAACCGATACCGCCATCGCGACCGCCTGGCTGCTTCGCCATCCGGCCAAAATGCAGCCGATTGTCGGCACCACCAACACCGCGCGCCTGCTCGACATCGCCAAGGCCTCAAGCATCACCCTCAGCCGCGAGGAATGGTACGAAATTTACCGCGCAGCGGGAAATGTGCTGCCTTAAACGAAGATAAGGGCGACGCATAGACTGCGCCGCCTTCTATTATTAATCTCCACAAGAATTGCTAGTTCAGTAGCAGCGTTTTAATAGTGATCTTTAACGCCTCGTCTTCAACCTCCGCCAATTCACATTAACTTCCTCCATTATAATCCTTTACCTTTTGTAAAACCGGATTGCCGTCGCGCGAATACCGGCAGTGCTTCTCATAAGTAGTTTTCATTCGTCTATACTTTACACCTTAGCAGGCTATTACTTGGTGCGTTCAACTATTAGCCTGCGATTTCTTCAATTATTCATGATGAGAAAGTCGTTGACGGAGTACTTTAAAACAATTCTTCCTGGCTAAGAGAAGCCGATCATCAATATCCCCTTGAGTCTCTACCAGCCTTGACCATTCTAAATATAAAAATTCTAAATAGTAAGCCTCTCGTATCAACTCCTCACTGGATAACTCATGAAAGTATTCTTCCGTCTGTTCTTTTACCGGACTATAAGAGAGCTGTTTCTCTGAACGATACTGAGCTTCAACTATTGAGATAGGATGACCGCAAACTGAACATAATGTCTGAATGAAATAGTTCTCATTTCCGTCCCTTTTAGACTTTTTTGCCACGTACTGATCGACTGATCCACATACATTGCATACTGGGATATAATCATAAGGCAAGATGCGCACCTCCAAGTGCTGTAATCATAAATTAATTGGTAATCATACTATAACATGCGAACGTATATTCGTAATACAGGGAATTTCCATACATTTTTTATCTAGATTTATATTAAGCCTATGTTTCGCTCCTCTATTTAAAATTACGACGGGGAGCATCCTTTAGTCATATATGGTCATAAAAAATGAGCTGTCTGCTCCAATCTCCATGACAAGCTCATTTTATTTAATATCCTAAACTGGTACGCAAACTTTTAGTGGAAGGTTAATTGCACTATATAATCTTTTTCTGTTTTTTCAGTAAATCACCTCTTTTTTAAACCTCCCCGTCATCTTATATAAATATACTATGGAAATTCCCTGAAATATGGGTGAATCTGCTAATTGGAATCTCAGAGTTAATATTTTCAATATTTAACCATTAATACAGGGTAAAATTAAGAGAAGATCTATGATAATATGTTGAAGGAGGGGATTCAAAGTATTTTCTGTGAAGGCCCTCATCTAATTTGATAGAATTCTAGTCGGAGGTGGATAATGGTGAGAGCATTTAGAGTTCCTGTTTCAAAAAGAACCCATGTCATTGTTAGTAACCTCCCTCATATAAATGTAATGAAAAAGTGGAACCTTAAGAAAGTTATAACTAGCGAGGGGATCTGTTAAAATGGACAATTTAATGAGTGAAGCCCAGGTAACTGCCATCGCTAATGAACTACAGCGCCGTGTTCATTCAGGTGAAGCTAAAGATAATATTGTTGTAGTCACTTTACTTTCTATGGCAAAAGCCGGTAGGTTAAGCTCTATGAATATTAATAAAATTTTGCATGATATCTATGATGACAAAGTAAAAATTTTGGCTGTGTTAATTGAAGCTCAGAAAGTAATAGACGAAGAAATGGTTAATTCTATCATAAAAGAAGTCAGGGCCACTTAACCGTGGCCTTTTAATTTGCATTGTTTTTTCGCTTGCAAATTATTACATCATGAAGTTATACTGAGATGCTTTCATATACCCCAATACAACTTGTTAATTTAAAGGAGGAGAATTAAATGAAACCAGCAAGACGAGCTCTTTTACTTATGTCCACAATTCAAGAAATGATTCAAACCGCACAGACTCTGACAAGTGAATCCGATCTTGATGAGATTATGGACGCGCTCCACATGGCCGGTTTAAATGCCGAAGAACTTGTAGAGAATTATACTTATTTCGAAGCAATTCAGATTGTCTGCAAGGTTTTTGCGGATATCCAAGTTACGCAAGCTGAGATAAATGAATTAATTGATGAGGAGAATGGAATTATCCGCTAAATCCCCCTAATCTTTCATTTCTATCGTTTTATTCTACGAATCTTCCCCTTAACTACTTCAATAAATACCTTTTTCCCAATCTTTCATCTGTGTTATCCCCTAACGAAATATAAAACCATTCTATCCTTAACTTCATTTGATATCTCTCGTATAAAACATCGACAGGAAAGAGTACCATCGATAATTCATTAATGGGAGGAATTATACATTGATTCAAGAAAAACAACTCTACTCCAATTTCTTGGTGGTAAATTATGAATCATAAAGCCTATAGGGTAACTTACACGATCAACGGATCAGAAATTATCGTTTTTGATTTCTCCAGTACTGCTGACACAATGGAATTCGTGATAGAAGAAGCAGTAAATAAAATCAGGATAGATCAGCCTGATTATCATAACCAAGTTGAGGATTTAATAGGATTCAGTATTTTATGTCTCCCATCATATCAATAAAATAATACGCATTTAGTTCTATTCGGCTAAGTATACAGCAATAAACGACAGCTATCGACATTTTGTTAATGTTATATTTATCTAAACATTGATAAAAAAGCACGACTTTAGATTTATATACGAACATAAGTTCGTATAATATAATAGGTATAGGAACAATTTAATTGATACAATATACCTAATATTTAATTGTTGTTGATGGGATATAGGGTCAACTCGGGAGGAATCAGACTACACAATGGGGACTGAAACACTGGATGAACTTTACGCTCTAGGGGAAATGGACGTATTTTTTCAGAAAAGCAAGGAAAAAGTGGAAAAACGAGTACATGGAATGCGTCTCGCAGGCACCGATGGTGAAGATGTTGTACAGGAAGCTCTAATAAAAGTTTACCGTTATCTTCCTAAATATGACAGCAGCAAGGCTAAAGTATCGACTTATTTGGACCGCATCGTAACAAGCGCCATCCGTGATTGTCTGAAAAAGGCTGGAGCGAGATCTAATTTGCAGGTTGTTAATGCTATCCCGTTAACTACTTTTGAGGGTGCTGACGATACACAAGTCACCTATGAGGCAGGGGCAGAGGATCTGGGCTATGAAAATGCTGAGCTCATGATGGATATCATGGAACATCTAGGGCTAACAGAACGCGAAAAAGAAATGTTTCAGCTGCGTGTGTCGGGATATGAATTCAAAGAAATCGCACAGGTGTTTAATATTAGTAGGGGACGAATGTCCCAAATTTGGAGTGATATTACAACAAAATGCGCTGTAGTCATTTGAATGAATTACTTTTAAACTCCACCTAAATTCACATCCCTTCCTCACGTATATAGTGATTGGAAGGGATTTTTATTTTTCAGGCGGCTAATGTTCGATAATTTGAAATACCCAAGAGAGATAATCCATGCTACCCCAGCCGGCTCCATCACCCGAAGATTACGGGAACTGCAGAAGAGCACAATCAAAATGAAAGGAATGAACATGTATGAACAGACGACAAATCTATACTCACAACATCACTGAAGAGGAGGTCCTCTCTCTTACCGGCAAATATATTTCCGCACCACAAAACACCCATACAGGTTCAGCTGGAGAATCCGTAAATGCTTGGTTTGCAGGCCAAGTTGCGGGTTATGAGAAAGCTGTCATTTCCTTCGACTATATGAATCAGGAGTTTTTAAGCACGCCACTTATATATATCAATTTGCTTATGACTGACGGCGCAGGATGGGTTCTCTCTAAAGAAGAGCTTGAAATTCAAATTATCACCAAAGAAGAGTTCGACAACATTCTTGCAGAACATCTGGCTAATCAAGTTGTTGACAACGAAATTAAGAGACAGATAGAAGATCCCGTCGGACTCTAGTAAAGGCAACCCATAATTTCCCCCTCAAAATACGCCTTCCATGAAAAATTCATATTATATGAGGTGTCCTCACTTGAGCAGTTACCCCGAACATATACGCAGTAACTTGGAACACGATAAGAACTTCTATTCTTTAACTATTATGTCTAATATTAATCTTGCTCAAAGAGATTCAGATTTCTTGGGTGATCTATTAATTTATCATGAGACCTTGATATGGCACAGCGTGCATAAATACATTGGCAAGCCCGAAAAGCTTGTTCAGAATTATTGTGTGGAAAAAGATGATATTGTTCAACTCGGCCGCTTGGGTTTCATTAAAGCAATTATGGCTTTTGATACCGGACGAGGAGTTAAATTTTCTTCTTACGCAGTACCCTCTATCGTTCGCGAAGTCCGTTGCTACCTTCGAGATAACGCCCCGATTATTCGGCCAACCCGAACTGCACACGAATTGATAAATCAAATCAACAACTTAACAGGTAACGGTTTCGAAGCTGATTCTGTGGAGCATCTGGCAAAAACGCTGAAGAAACCAGAGGACCAGGTTAGAAAAGCTTTGATTATTGGGCCAAGAGTGAAGTATTTACAGGAGAAAGTAATCGATCGCTCCAGCGTAGACTCAGACCCTACTTATATGGACTTTTTAACCAGCAACAACAACACAGAACAAGAAGCTACCGACAGAAGCTATGTCGAAGATGTAGTAGCTTCAATTCAAGAATATCTTTCTGAGCTAGAGCTGCGGGTTCTTCAGCATCGTATCTCCGGTTTAAACCAGACCCAGACCGCAGAAAAAGAAAACATTTCACAAATGCGTGCCGGGAGAATTATGAGAAAAATTGCAGAACTGCTGCTAGATTCAAAAACCAGCATGACTCTTCTAGATCTGGATTCTGCAGAAGTGATAAACCACTACATTGACCGGTACTCTTCTGGAAACAAATAAGAAAATAAAAAAACCGAGTATAAATACTCGGTTTTTTGCTTTTAATTGGGCAGCGCTATGACCTGCCTGTGATAATCCCTATTTGTTTTAATAATCCATTGATATAGTTAGAGCCACGTGAAGCGAGCACCCCGCACAGAATAATAGATGCATAGTGCCCGGGCCCAGTAAGGTTGAATAGATCCGTTTTGAAAGTAAAGGCCAGGGCCACACCGACTACTATAGATAAAAGATAAGTTTGCTTGTCTCGGATTGGGATGGCTTGTTTCAGGATCTCAGTTAAAGCTTCGGATAAAAAGGCCACTACGGCCATTAGTGTAATCACGTTCATCTCATTCCCCCCCTTACTTAATGCCCCTGTTTATAATTACAGTATTGATGAACAAAAGCTCGGAAGCCGTGAGTTTCTTTGCTACTGCCTTATCGATCCATGTATAGTCTGTGATGAGTTTTTTATTGTAAAGCTCTTTGAGCTGATTAATAAGTATCGTCCATTGATTAACTGACAAGTTCAAGTGTTCTTCCTCCTCAAATGTTATTGAATCTTGTAAATTATCCTGGCCTATAGAATCGCGAGTCTCCAGACGACTATGAACTCTCTGTTTAAAGCGTTCAAATTCGCTCGGGTTCTTGACCCAAGGGAGCGGGCAATCCTTCCAGCCTACAACCCCTTTATGTGTAAAGATTACTTCCGGGAATCCTTCATGCTGAATAAGATACACTACCAAATCTACAGCATTATTGAACGTATCCTCATGAATTGCCCCATCCGTCTCAATGCACATCTCGATGCCCACTGTAGAATTATTCGGGTACGAACCAAGCTTCGCTAGAGCTTCCGTAAGGTACGGCTGCTTACTGCCACAATGGTAGCCCATCTCATCAAATGGCAAGGACTGGACAATGGTTGTACGGTCGATCTGAATGTGAGCACTCGCGTAACGGTTGGTTGTCGAGTCACCAGACTTCTGATTCTTTAAACTGATAAAATAGTTGCCGATTGCCTGTGCAGAAGCTCCAGGATCAGCTGTGTAGTGCATTACAATACCCCGCTTGGCCACAAGCTTTTTCCCTGGACGTGAGAAACGGTTGACTGGTATTAGCTGCTGCTTAATCGTTAACAAAACACTCACCTCCGTCTCGTTGATTGAGGCGTTTCTCCAACTCTTCAATTCTGGCAGTCGCCTTTATATAATCCAGCTCCAGCGTTGTATACTTCTCTTTCCAATTCCGCAGCTCATCCTCAAGATGCAGGCTCCGTTCACGCCAAATTTTCATTTCATCACGCAGAGACTTAATCTCTTCTCTAAGCTCTTCCCGAATCTGTTTCTGTTCCTGGGAGAGCTGCTGGCGGTCGCTGAGCGTAAGATCCTTCCGGTTATTAAACTTAGTTACGGCTACACTCCCTAATGCTGTAACTAGCACGCCCGCCAGGGCTACTAACGCATTAACGTCCATGCCTTTGCTCCCCCACCTTCACATAGGCCCAAGAGGACAACAAGGCGTAATTGAGATAAGCGCCCCATCCAATCGAGGCCTGATTCCCAACGAATAGCAATGAGCTGATGAAAGGACAACGATGACTCAACAGGCTTACACCGGTTGACGAGTTTTCTAAGTTGCTTATGCAACGGCAACACTCCTTTGAGCTCATAGTTACAACTAGGGTAGATATTATTGCAGTTCTATAGCTTCGATGATGACACGGTAATCAGCGGCCGAACCTGAAGTATGCGTATTTTTTACAGCAATATGGATACTCTTGGTTATATCTTCATCCACGTATGGGATATCCACCAAGTCGTAAATCCCGTCTGTGGAATTGCTGGTGCTGTACTCGGTTGTGTTAACATACACTACTTGCGCCATATCATCTAATGCCGATGCCGCGCCGCGGACTAGAGTGACTTCACAGCTCGACATAGTCCCTACGGGGATTACCTTAATAGTCTTGATTAATAGCTTATCTTTTCCAGTCACAATGCTTTTCCTTTGAATGCTACCTGAAGGTATCGAATGTAATTGAAAGTCAAGAGTTACAAGCTTCATAACTTCACCTACTGTCTTCTGGTATTGCAGCATGAAAAAATTACCGTTCACATATTCAACTCCTTTTAGGCAAGTAAGCAACCGGATATTTTCGTGGCCTCTTCGTCTCCCCCCTGCCCAACCCGCTGATTGAAATACCGGTCAGTTCTCTGGAATCTTGGCGTTCTGTTTCCATAATGACGTACTGAGGTACAAACTGAGTGAAGGAACGGATACCATATCTATACCTTGTTGCTACTCCAGACCCGTGCGTCTCTGGCTGTGCTTTTGGATTGAAAATCAAACTCTGTGGAGGGATTACCTTCAATGGAATGGATCCGGTACGGCTTGGGGCACTAGAACCAGTAAGTTCAAGAGGAGGGCGGGGAATAGTGCATAGCACCTCATACTGAGGGATTGGTGCTTTATATTTCCTTTCAAGTTGTTTGGACACAACGTTCAGTCCTACAAGGTTGTGGCGCAGGTGGACTTGTCCGACTTTCTGAATTAAGGTGAAGGTTTCGATTTTAACCACCTCTTATCATAATTGCGATATAACGCCTACACGAGACGAACTGCTATCGTAGTACTTGGAAGGAAGCTGCTGCCATTCGTAGTTAGCTGGTACACCTTGTGTTCATCTCCGTTAACTGTAATCTTATCGCCTGCTGTAACCCCCGAGTAGTGTAAAGCCAGTATATCCATCAGTTCCCCTCGCGCTCCCTCATACATATTAGCGCAAATGACAGGATTACCATTATACAGAGCACCCCATCCCGGATTTAAGGGAACAATAACGCTTTGCCCCTGGTATACGTTATAGTACTGCTGAGAAGTGATGTCTCGCAGACAACGGATGCCGTTATCCCCCTGATATGAGACGCCTATTCCCTGCCCGGTTGAATTGACCTCAGCACTGTACCGTTTCATAAGTCCTGCGTAGGCAACCATGCTAACGTTATTGTTTGCGTAGGGATCTCCTTTTGTACAGAGAATTATTCGATCTTTTGTCACTGAAAGATCGTACTCACATAGCAAGGCAGTATCAACAGCAACCGAAAAGATAACAACGTTTCTCTCATATTTTACTGAACTAACCGTCCCATCTTCACCAATCAGTTCAGCTATGGTCAAGATGAGCTGATTGCCGGATGTTGCTTTAGAGTTTCCAGCATCTATTCTCACAAAGAGATTATCCGTTCCGTTAACTCCGGTAGAGGTCAATGCAAGTGTAGAGTCTGTTTCATTGACTACTGTCCACAGGGCAGCAACTTCTGCACTTTTCATGTGTGCCACGAGTGAATCATAGAGCTGATTAATTTTAACTTTCCCTGAAAAAGCAGACATGTTTAGACCTCCCTAATTGATTTTGAACAACAGCACACGTTGGCCGTTGTTTGGCAGTATGGCGGAGTCAAAAAAGCGGGGGGCGCTGTAGATCCCTTGACCAGAAGCGTTATACCAATTTACTCCGGAAGGTTTATTAATTGTCGGAGAGGAATTAACATGAACAACATAATATTCATCTTCGCCCGTAGTCATAATGGAGCCATCAGGGTATGCAGAGAGTGCCGATTGCTTTAATACAGCTGTCCGCATACCGTAGAACTCGCCACGGACGCCCTCTGTGGGGTTATATACATAAAAAGGGGAGACAAAGATTGCCCCGCCTACTCCTGGGGATGGCTGCTGAGATTGGGGCAGAAAATTATAGTAAGTGTACTTTTCTTTTGCTCTGGAGTACTTGACCAAACCACGCCCAAAATTTAGGTGGTATGAGGATACGCCTGCCATAATAACATTATGGTTGATACCTACAGGAACATGAGGAAAGTAACCGTAGAAGTCTTTAGATACTAAAGGGTCTTCTTCCTCAAATGGCTTACAGCGGCCCAGGTATAGGCGAATTGGGTAATGCCAATTGGGGTAAGTCAACGGCTCTGAAGTAATCATTACAAACTCCTTTTGAGAGATGACTACAAATTTCTGGGCACCTGCAGCACTGCTCTGATTTGCTCCAGTGTAACAGCCTAAGCCAACATCAAAGTATGCTCCGCCCCATCCTCCAAATGTAGGGGCTACTGCGGAAGCCGCTGATACCGAGTCGGTCATGCAATCTACTTTTGGTGTCGCATTTTTAAACAGACCAAACCGCATAGACGGAGGGAAGTTGTTATTGGCTGGCACGCTCAAACCTAATGTTATTACCATATCAGGATCTTTTTTGTTGGTAAGAACAATTCCACCATTAGTTATAGAATTCCCTAGTGATGTTGTAGGCAAATATTTTATGTTCCAAAAGGGATCATCTGCCATTTGGTTCGTCATTTCCTGCATGAAACTATGCAGCGCTATGGAGGGCATATCATAGCGCCGAATATTTGCCATTGGCAATTTCATCGCCTCCTCAGATTTTAAATAGCATTACACGGATTCCTGCTGGTAGTGTTACTGAATCAAAAAAATTATAGCCGTAGGTATAAATACTGCCGTTGTGCGTGGCTCCTGCAGAATAAGGGTACCAACTACCTGCCTCAATATGGCAATGAAGCACATAATACCGCGCACCGTCAATATCAATAACAGAGCCGTCAGGATAAAAATTTGTGTTTTTGAAAACAGCAGTGTTCACGTCCCAAAAGGTACCGCGTACCCCCTCTTCGGCATTCCCGATTAAGAATGGCGACATAATAACCCTTCCCCCAGGCCCTGGTGAGATAATTTGGGAGCTGCCTACAAACTCATATTCTCCGTATAACTGGTTGGAGCGATTTTTCTTAGTAACCCCACGGCTAAGCACGTAACCGTTTAGGTTGCCATACTCAACAGCCGAATTACCGGTTAAACCTAACGGAAGGTAACCAAAGATTCCAAAGAACTCCTTCCCATATACAGAGTCTTCTTCCTCAAACGCCTTACAACGGCCTAAATACAAACGCACAGGGTAATCAGTGTCAGTATAAGTAATTGGTGTAGTCATTATAAACACATACTCTTTATGCGTGATAACAGTCATCTGAGAAGCCGCATTTGCATTACTTGTTTTAGCGGGATATCCATTGTTATAACTTTGAAGCGGCAAATCGTAGGCCGTGGTTTTTGTGCTATCGGAGTAACAGTCTAATACAGGCGTGGTGCCTTGCTTCTTCAATCCAAAACGTAAAACAGCACCATAACTTGCGTTCCAATCTACCCCTACCATAAACTCCATGTAAGGGTCTTCCTTATTTGTTAGTTTAATAACACCGTTGGTTGCTCCATTAATTCCATTTGTGGGGGTTAATGTGACAACTGTCCAAAAAGGATCATTTACGAGCAGATTCCCCAGCTGAGTAACGAAGGATATGCGGGCATAGCTGGGAAGTGAATAACGCCGGATTGCTCCTAAATCATAGGCCATTTTGTCCCTCCTTATAGCTTTTAGTAATATCCACGGCAGTTAAGTTCCCTTCTGCATCATATTGAAATGTTTTCACCACAGTAATCCCTCCCTTAATTACTGTTTCGATCTGGAGTAGATTGTCCACATTATAGGTATATTCCGTCCTCTTCAGTGTGCTACGGGGGGTTAGCTTATCAAAGACAGTCTCCGTTGATATGTTTTTGCCTTCATACTCATACTCCACGCTTACATCTATCATTTCCGCCAGGTATGCCAGGCTTGCCTGAAGAGTGCTTAATGTCCCTCCGTTCAGTAATGAAATCATCATAGTGCCTCCTATCGGACCGTTAAGGCCATAATTTTCGCTTTGAACGTCGTAGTTAGCGCACCAGTATTTTTAATCCTGCAGTGCAGTTTGGAAGTCCCGTCACCATCAATGTATATCATATCGATATTGTCGTAGATCCCTTCCTCTGCACTACCAGTACTGAAGGTAGTATCATTTTTGTAGAGTTTCTCTGCAATACTGGTATCTGCATTGCTAAGAATGCTCAACTCCACATCACAAGCGTTTAGCTGAGGAACTACTCTTACTGTCTTAATATTCAAGTTTCGGGTATTAAACGGGGTGGATATTACTTGTTCCTCACCGCTCAGTAATCTTGCCTCAAACTCGACAGTGATGGGCTTGTTATCATACGTCAGCATCATCCACGCCTCATTCATTTATTCACCCCCTTTATGAGAGGAATATGTGGATTAGGGAAATCCCTGTATCTTTTTGGTTTAGAAGAACCTCCTTGGAGAATTCCTTGAAGATTAGGTCTTTGGATAGCACTGTACATTAAGGGAGGGGAATACAGAGGAATTACCGGTTGGATTATACTAGCGGCTCTTTCGGTCAGCCCCCTAGGGGTACCACTGGTGGTGAGCGAGACTGGATTCTGAATTAAAAGAGGATAATGTAGAGAAATTGATGTCTGAATTATATTAGATACTCGTCCGATCAGACTATGAGGAGTGCCCTTCGTGATAATTGGAATTGCAAATTGATTAATCGACGGGGATTGATGAGAGATTGCACGGGCATAGATGCGTATTCCAGAGAGAGGAGGAGTTACGCTGCCCTCTAATGAGGCCATAATTTCTCAGCTCCTTTATCCCATATATACGGCCACTTTCGTGCCTGTAAAATTATTAAACTGAGTTAATGAAGTTGTTTGAGGGCTGAGAGAATAGACGGTATATGCCTTTCCTCCCACATTTATAATGTCCCCTAGATTCACACCAACAGGAGGTACGTGATAAATATCAGGTAGTTCTCCGCGCGCGCCCTCTACTGCGTTTGCAAGTACCTGCGGGTAAACATTATAAGCACCGGCAGGACCGGGATTTGTGGGCACAAGAGTGGAATACGCTTTGTATAACGAACTCGCTGTGCCACCGGATACATCCTTAACTGCACGGAATCCATCTTCATTAGATCGGTAGCTTAGACCGATGGAGAACGCATTAGCTGCCGGGGTCCCTGTACTGTATTGATTAATAAGTCCAATAAAAGCCATATTAGATACTCCTGTTGTCGAATTAACATCACCGGATACCCAGAGAACAATCCGGTCTACAAGAACGGACATGTGATAATCTATGAGTCCATTTGTATCCACGTTATTGCTATGGAATGTAAAAACCCGGCTAATTGCAATCGAAGGGGGAGGAATACTACCGTCTGTTGTTGACATGTTGTCTGATATCGTGATTTTAATCGAATTTCCAGTAGCATTCTTGCTGGTATCAGGCTCCAGCTTCAGGAACATCTTCTCCGAGCCTGAAGAACCTGCTGACTTCACAACCAGCATGGACGTACTCTCAAACACCACGCTCCAGGAATCATCATTAATGCTCTTCAGGTTTGTCACCAAAAAACCAAATAGCTGATTAATTTTAATCTTATTACTGAAAAAAGCCATATCCTTCTGTCCTCCTTTATATTTTGAAAAGCAGCGCCCGCTGTGGCTTGTCCCCACCACCTGAGTTGCGTAAAACAGAAGTATCGAAAAAGTACCATCTTCCATATATCTGACTGTTGCCTCCTGGAGCAGTTATGTTATACGACTGTGGGGCTAATTGATCAACGACATGGAATACGTAATACTTATCATTCCCTACTGAAAGAACTGAGCCGTCAGGGTAAGCACTTCCATCCTTAAAGCATACAACGTATATATCCCAAAATTCTCCACGAACCCCTTCAGTGTTCTCATAGACATAAAATGGTGAGATGAAAAATTTCCCGCTTACAGCTGGGGATACTAACTGGCTGCTGGTGCAAAAATTATACACAACATTTTTAGTTCCATTTCTTGATTTTTTGACAAAGCCCTGCCCAACGTTTTTAGCACTAACCGAATAAGAATTTTGATCATACTCGTTATAGCCTGCAGGGAAATGAGTAAAGAGCCCTACAAAATCCTTTGCTATTAACGGGTCTTCATTTTCATATGCTATTAGCCTCCCCATATACAAACGCAAGGGGTAAACAATGGATATGCTTTCCGCCTCTCCGTTTATATACACAAAGTTACTCGTAGTAAATACAGTCAATTGTTTGTAGTAGAAATCACCGGTCCCTGACGTATTTAATGGCGTAACGGCGTTATTATAACCGTAAGAATAGTCCCTCCCAACGTCAGCAATGATATTCCCGGCATCTGTTTCGTAAAATCCCGCCTGTATGAAGTGATTATTCTGTGTGTTAATATTCAACATAAAATATAGTGTAGGGTCTGTCTTATTTTTAAAAATCATGCTCCCTCTGTTTATATTGTTAAAAGGTTTAGGTATCACGGTAGAGTATGCAACCACCCAGTTTGGATCATCTACCAGGGCAGTTGCAATGCTCGAGGCCAAAGAAAACACATTAACGCGACCTAAATCATACCTATTTGGTGCTGCCATCTACTTCACTCCCTATAGTTTCCTTGATGTTACCTTCACCACATTGAATTGATTATCATATTGGAAGGTCCTTTTTACAGTCCCCGTCCCCGTCGAAACCTTCTCAGTAGCTACGTAGCCATTAATGTATGTGTAAGCAACTTCCTTCAGTAGAACAGGTACTTCATCTGTGCTGTATGTTCGTTCTGCCTTTATGGAATTGTCAGAGTTGTACTCATACTCAATATTTGCGTCAGCCACTTCTGAAGGCGCATTTGTATCTTCACCGCTTACCCCTAAGCAGATAAAGGTTATCCTCTGATTAGCAGGAATGCTCTCGTTAAATCGGATCTTAGTACTGCTGATTTCTTGATAATCCTCTTTTGAGGACATTAAGATACCTTCTGCAAAAACAAGTAAAGAATTATTCCCAACAGTAAACTCCTGGATTGTGAAATCTGTTTGAGGGGAGCTTCGACTCCCAGGGGCTGATTCAAAACGGTACTTTAATCCGCCACTCCCCCCTTTTCCTCCATCCCCTCCGCCCCCGGTCGCGTTTTTTTGGATATACGACAGCCGGGCATCCAGATCAATAAAATCTTTACGGGCAGCGTCCAGTTCCAAAAGGGCAGAATCGATTTCCTCATGCGTGTAAATACCTTTATTCAGGAGCTCATTATGATCCGTAACTTTAATGTTTATTCCCGTACGTTTTAGCCGAACGGCCAACGAATTCACCCCCACTTGCCCGTTTCTATGAAATAGACTTAACTTATTTAATGTAGTTCGAGACCATATTTATCCCGAACTGAACATCCGATATCCCAGATGAGGCCATCGCGTCCGTGATACGATATATCCGTAGCCAGAAGGGGGTTGCAGTCCCGGCTGCAATTGTTGGGTAGTCAAGAACGGCGTACTTTACAGCCGGCTGGCCATTAATATCCCGATATAGATCCGCTAGTTTCAGATCAGCGGTGGTACCCTTGGACCAAGTTAGATTAATTTTTATATTTTTTATGGTTCCACTAGCCATATTGTTACGAATCAGAATTCGGAAATCCTTATAATCCTGCCCCATAGATTGCACGTAACCCAAAAACCTCTCCATATTCTCCATTAAGGGAACCTCTTCCCCCGCATCATCCACAAGGTATAAATCGGCGTTAGGTTCGAAATGATATTCATCTCCGCCCCATATCTCTAGGTTTTCCACGCTACTAAACACATTATTTTCTGGAAGCCTTACAACAAAGTTCCCTGTGAAGGGAAGGCTAATTCCTGACACATCCAGATCCAGTTCCGATAACCCCTTCCGGCATATACCAGAAGAGACAATGGAACTTCCTTGCCATAAATCCACCTGGCTTCCTTCTACTAAGCCGGTGATCTTCACCTTGGTGGAGCGAAAAATCCGCACCTCTTGCACAAGCATATCTACCATGCCAGTAAGAAACACTCCCACCTTCGGTGCTGTAATATCAAACTGCTCTGCCCCTTCAAAATTCCACAGCGTACCAGTGTCCGACCATAATGCGCTGTAGGCATTATAACTGCGGATCATACGTATCCATGGGTATGTTTTGGTCCCCCCTTCCGATTCGTCGCAATACTCTTCCATATCCAGACGATCCGCATCTCTGCCGAATATAGTAAGCCCTCCCCTGTCTCCTGAGATAGACGGGGTATACTCATTTTTCAGGTCGAATACGAATTCATTTTCCGCTGTAAGCTGGGGAAAGAACAAAAACAGCGGTGCTGCTTCTGACTTTAACCGTAGCCCCCCTCCTGTTAATTCATAGCTTGCCGGGTCGTGCGGTATCAGCTCCCAGCTACCATCCAGGGCTGTAGCATCAAACTTATCTTGATAGATCAGCCCGCTTTTCTTCAGCGTGACAACTCCCAAAGCAAGAACCCCCTTACGTGAACAGCCATATTTTCCTGCCTATTGAACAAGCTTTTGGTCTGTCCCGCCATAATTTCAGCAGACACTTTATGAGCTCTTCAACACATTTGTCCCCGCCGCCTTTTTCGCAGTAAGGCGTAACACGCACCTTGTCACAAATCCAGTTCTTCAATTGCAGGAGATCGATATCACAGTAGTCCCAGCTGTAACCGCTCCCGAGCTCTGTGAACACCCATTTAAATTCATGAGCTCCCTTGGGGACGGGGTATGAGACATCATAAAAGCCTCCCGGGTCTGTATATATGCCGACAAGTGTGTTGTCGATAAAGAACTCCAACTTAGCCTGGAACGGATCAGGAACAAAAACCCAATTCTCGTAGGCTGTAAAATCAACCAGCTTGAAGGTTGTCATATAGGGTTTCCCTGTTATAGCACTGATTTGACCGCCCTGCTCTGTCTCAACCTCAACCCTATACTTAGAGTAGGGAGAAAAGGGTAATTTACTAACAAGGAATGAGTTTAGCCCTCCACCAGCGTAAAGAGTACTATATACCATAGAACCTGCTTCGTTATATACTCTGACGTGCATCTTACTGGTATAGCAACCGCCCATCCAGATCGGTTTTTGGTTAGTGGCCCGGAAACCTGTAATTCGCGCATAAGATGGAATAATAATACTTTTATCAATCAGTTTATACTTCCCTTTGTATAGAGAAGCCCTATCTCCGCTGCATCCGGCCAAGAAACGCATCGTGACTCCATAAGTCCGGGCTGTTTCAGTATCATTATTTAAATTCACAGTCACTTTCTGCTGCCCTGGTGAACTGTAAACATGCTGGGAAATAAGATTCCCCCCACTTGTGACTACTACATCAAGCCCGGTACCTGGGCAAACAGTAAGGTTGGACTGATGGAGTTTGATAGCATCAATCCAGCAGTACGAATCATCTGTGGGGAGTGTATATGGCGGATTGGTTGTGGGCGATGGGTAAGGGCTGTTGCCTGGAATATAGTAATTCCCGTTCTTATCCCGGCAATACGGAGACCAGGTTTCGAAGAACTGCCCGGAACTAAGTTGCATGCTCCCCCCTTTGCCGTATAGACCTCCCTTTGTTCCATTCCCCTTTAGCAAAGTATATTTCACCTGGTAAGCATGCCCTGGCTGAAAATCATCAAAGAAAACTTGCACAGTTCGGCTTGTAGCACCTGCTGTTTCGTAAGTTTGTGATTTCACCAAAGACCCGTTTGAGATATCAATAAGTTCAACCTTCACCTTTGTATTATCCACACTATTTGGTATTGTTGTGGGAGCAGTTGAAACCTTAAGGTTAACATTTTTGAATGCAGCATAATATGGATAATTGTTAATATCCTTGTCATAGTCATGGATGGCATCAAACATTTTTAAATAGATATAGTAATTGCCCGGGGGAACGCTTTTCTTAATGGGTGGAATGGATAGTGCATCATTCCAGCTAGTAATATTCTGATAGTAATCAATTGCCCCTATATTCTCCAACTGCTGAAAAACCTGGTTTTCCTTTGTAGCAACTCCAGTAGCAGGAACAATGTGTACACTGAATTCTCCTCGATGATCTGTGTCACGCCCCGATTTGTTTCTGGTATCAGGTGTTAGTAGAACTCCTGTCGAATCGACCAGATATGACAATAAATCAAAAGTTATACTCACCCAACCATGGGTGTAGAAGGTGTCAGTTTTCCACCCTGAACCATTCCCTGGTTTAACCCCTGTAATATTTAAGCAGTAATATCCTTTACCTGCAAACAGGTCTTTGTTTTCAGTTGAAATCCCAATAGAAAGCTGCTTTGTCTGGCTTGGAATTGGGATATCTTTTCCAGACTGAATAATTAGTGTTTCAGAGAAGTCCATTTTCGCAAAGCTGTTAAAAGATAGATTTCGCGTAATAGTTGCTCCATCGTTGCCTGTTGCCTGCTGCATTGAAGAGGTATTGAAATTCGTTCCTCCGCTGCGCATCCGTGAGTGCCGGTCTGTCAATAAAGTCCAATCACTTTGGCCGTATACAACAGGCTGGCTAAAGGAGCCCGCAGGATAGCAAACCTCACCTGTATCAGGCGCCACCGCTCCTTCTCCAGGCTCGGTATATGTTGTACCACCAAGGTCTTTGTATATCCATTTGTACACATGTGTCCCTGCGTTGACGGGAACCTTCACAGTTGTTCCTGTAGCACTACTTGTAGTCTGAGCATCGGCCCAAACTACAGCTCCATTAATAGTAAGGGCTAGACTTTCTTTCGCCCCAAACTTCCCCCCGTACTCAAACTCAAGAAACCCATCATTTGATAGAGTGACCCCGGAAAGTGTAATAGTGTTAGTTGAGTTATCCTTCCCAATAACTGCGTATACTCCATCCCCGGTAGCAGGAGGAGAAAACCAGGTGAGAATATCTTTCCACACCCAATTTGAGGTCATATTTATATGAGGGTCATAACTGCCGTTAGTTTTGTTAAACACCTCTTCAAAAATAACTTTGCTGGTACTCTCGTTGACTGGGGCAGTTAGTTGAAGCATCTCTTCTAGATTTAAAGAAGCCCCTGGGTTCAGAGTAACCGTGTAGTTGATTGGGTTTCCGTTCTGACTTGTTGTAGTTCCTGCGTTGCTCATATCCCAGTCTCGCGTGACCGTAAATCCACTTCCAAAGGGTCCCGTTTTGGTAAAGGAATCCCCTTGTGTTGCTGATCCGTAGCTGAAGTCAGACTCTGTAACAGCTGTAATCCTTTCTTCTGTATAGGTGTCTGTAATTCGAAAAGAAATAAAATGCTGTCCTTGTTTTAGGGGAATGTAAATATTTTGTCCTGAGTTCATCTCCCCAGATTCAAACACAACCTCTTCATCAACAAGAACCTCAAACCGTTCTGAAGGCCGAAGCGAATGATCGAAACTGAATTCAAACCAGCCGTCATCTTGCAAGTACAGAACTGTCTGCAGTGAACCGCTTCCTTCAGTGGGGTTGTCCATAAGATATGTGCTGCCGTCTATTTTCTGCCAGTGAAGATTACCACTCTGACTCCAGTTTGCGTTTTCTATGGTCTGGATCATGGAGTCCTCATAATGGTCTATTTCTAGTGGAGGGCATATCATCTCGACTGTCCCACGTGCATCTACGGTGCAGTTCCCTCCAACCACTATGGAATAAGTGATTTTTGCTTTATTTCCTTGCGTGCTGGAGCTGTTCCCATTCAGTGCCCATGACTGGTCGTGGGTTGCTGAAACGGAACTTCCACGCTTCCCCTGGCCATATTGAGAATGGTCTGTGAGGTTGTCGGAAAACATCCAGTAATTCTCACTCTCTACAGCAGGCTGAGCGGTGCCCATCCTGTAAGCAAAGTGAACAGTCCCGTCACATTCATTGTCCAGGCGGTAAAGAAAGGTTCGTGCCCTGTTTTCATTAGTCACCACTCCGTTAAAGTGGGTCTTCACCACACTGCTCTTTGAGTGGGTAATCCATTCAAAACCAGGGACACCATACGCAGCGGAGCCCATAGTGTCATAATCAGGAGGGGTATCGCCGCCCAGGCTACGGATCACTTCGATACACTTAACATCTTTGATATAGACTGCATTCTGTCCAAACTGATCTCCTACTTGTTTTCGTATTAACCAGTCAAACTTATACGTTTGTCCAGGCGCCACATTAAATCTCACCTCCTTCCACCCGGCTTCCCCAGACCATTCTCCGCCTACCTGATTATTATTGATAAAGAAATTAAGACCGTTTCCGCTCGCTGCACTGGCCCAGTATTTAAAGGAGATGTACCCCATGCGCTTCCAGCGCCAGTTAAACGTAATCTTTGAAGAGTTGCCAGGGAGCAGCTGAGAAAGCGCTAGCTTCATAATATTTTCGTTCCCGCTGCTCTCACTATCCCCCACCGAATGAACGATCTCCCACTCCTGATCCTCTACGGATGAAACATACCGAAACAATCCATGAAAATCATCCGATTTTGGAAGTGCTGTCATATCAAACAGTGTACGTTTCACATCATTTCCATCAAAGTGATTATAATAGTCCGCATTGAATGGAAAATAAAAAGGGGCCGGACAAAGAGGAAGTGTCACATTATGAGCAAGTTCGGGGTCTTGCGCTTCTTCTAGAATATGTCGGATGCAATCCTTAATTAATAAGAGGGCCCGCTGGTAATCACTCCGGTTGGGGTCAACCTGCTGCTTTACCCACCACTCCAAACGTTTGTGCATATTCCAAAGCGCTTCACGGCAGCGAACGTTAGAGTACCAAGTCTTATCCCGAAGATATTGCTCAATAATCTGATCTATAACAGATTCAAGGGAATCCAGATTTATTGTTTGCCAGCGGCCTATTCGACCTTTTCCAGGATCACCAAGAGCCGGATTCACATCCCCCGGTTCACGCTGGCCTATCCTAGGTCTATTCGGACTAGCCGGATTCTCGGGATGATTGGGATCAGTGATATTGTTCACCAGCGATGCCTTCATTCGCCCGAAGACTACATTACCTTGAGCTTTTGTAAAAATACCAAATGTCGATTTCAAATACCCGCACCTCTAATCTGTAAAGTCATATTGGAGCCTTCCGCTCACGGACAGCTTGATACGTGATCCTTCAACGGAAACCTGAAGCTTGTACCACTTATTCCGTTCCCAGGCAAACGAGTTCATGGGTGCTCCTAGCTGTAGCTGTTGGCCGTCCACTACTTTATAGAGCTGCATAGGACGACTCATACCTAGCGTTCCTCCTACATCTCCCCCATGGATTACGAACATGTAATAATTCTGAGGGTTGGTGTACCGGAACAAAATTCCGGCTGCATTATCTCCTTCTTCTGAATCGACCCGAAAGTCTGCCTCAAACATATAATCTTCGTGAGAAAAATCATTCCGGTATAATCCTGTGATAGTATCTAGTCGCTGTTCGCATTTGAATAATCCTTGATTCGGTTCTCTGCTCCAAGCCGTTGTCGGCTGGTTATCAAATCGAATCCATTCATCCTGTCCGAGTTCCAGCGTGTCTAGATCCTTCACCCAAGGATAATAAGGATTGGCAGGATCATGAGGATCGTAATCTTCTGGCACTCCATAGCCGCCTGTCCAATCTTCAGGATCCATGCCGTTCTCTAATACGCCATTACTGTAGTCATATACAAGCCCTTGTCCTTCAGTCTGGATAGCCTCCATAAAGGCCTGCTTAATTCTCTCAGTAACTGTCAGGTCTTGATTAAAAGTGCTGTCTTTCAGTCTCTTCACTGCCGACAGGTACTCTTCAAGAACAGCCTCCGCAAGCTCCTTCGTTCCGGCAATTTCCACCAACAGTTCGGTATAATGTTCCCGCTTGTCCGCGATAACTACATCGTGATTAATGGCTGGAAAAGGTTCCATCCTACCGACAATATCCTCTAGCAATTCTGCAGCATCCGATGGCTTATTTGCAAACATATGCTCCTCCAGAAATGCCTGGTGAAACACTAGACGTGCATACCCCAACAGGCTGTCATTAAGGATGCTGTCATGCTTACTAAACCGAACTGCCTCGTAATACATCTCTGCTATAAATCCTGCCCGATCCTGGTGCTCCCCAAAGATGTAGCCTGATGCGAGATAGCTGAGACGCTCCTGAAGTTCAGCTAAGCTGGACTCTTCTGTATCAGCATCTCTTGAAACTTGACCTCCTGTCCCCCCCTCACCAGTGTGCATGGAAGAACGTTCTTTTTGCTTGCCTAGCTTTTCTTCCCCTAATTGTGTGACTTGGCGATTAACTTGCTGTCCGAGTTTTCCTTCTTCTAAGTGCAGCACAGGTCGCTCGTCTTGCTTAGCAAGGAGGGATTCAGGTGCACTTAGAGCAGAACGAATATCTGGTCTTATTCCCTCCAATTCCGCGCCTGTCACTGAGGGTTTAGTAAAACGATCCATCTCTGTATCATCCAATATATTACCTTGGCGATTAGGTTCAGTTCCCTGTACCCCTACCTCGTAGTGAGAAATTCGTTCGTCTACACTGCCCAGATTGAATTCACTTATTTCAGAAGGTTTCCGAGGTTTACCTGAGGTCTTCCCCTCTTCAACGTGAGTGAGACGTCCGGTCTGTCTCCCTTGGGTGTGGCTTCCTAAATAAGAAGGATCCGGTTCAAAATACCCAAAAGGATTTTCAACATGGATGACTGCTGGACGCAGCAGCATATCATTTGCTTCCAGTCCTTCTTCTAAATAGGAAGGAATTTGATTTTTGACTAATTGTCGGACTTCCTCCACATGACTGTATTTGGGAGCCTGGGATGCCCATTCTTCTTCTCTGAATTCTGCTGCCTCACGTAAGATCTCCCGATCAGCAAATTTCACATTAAAGACCAAAAGTCCGCTATATGCTTGGTCATTAGCAAATACAACTTTAGATTCAATGAGAGCTTCAATCCGCCCTCGGGCACCCACTAAGAAGTCAGAGGACATCAACTCAGCCGCTCTTTCCTTATTGGCCCATCGAATAGCATATTCAAGTAAGGAGTGACCATTATGCGATCGATCCGCAAAAATCATTGGGTCAAGAAAATCAGAGAAAAACCCTTTCCAAGCGTAAATAACATCCAGAATAGTACCCATAAGTTTCCGGTCTACAACACCTATGTCCAAATCCTCAGGCAGCATTCCCCATTTATTTTCTTGGGCGTTTTCACTGAAAAGGCGCTCCAGTTCCTCAACTATATTGGATGCCCGGGGTATTGTAATCCCGTTGGCATAGGTAGGTTCATCCGTTAACTCGGCAAGAGGAATTCCGCCTTGCCGTACCTTTGCTCCCTCTGCGCCGCTTGGAACATAGAGGTCCTTTGCTTTCTTGAAACTGCCTAACGCGTCTGATAAATGATAGACCGGAACAGTTGCATCTCGTGCTCCCAGTATAGTCTGAGACAGTAATGTATTTTTCTGCAGGTTCTTACTGCTGAAAATTGTTCTGAAGATCTCTGTATTTCGTTCTGTATTGTTTGAGGCTGATTTTATGTGTAGTAGCCGGGTGACCAGCCAATCCGGACGGTAGGCTGCTCCAATTTCCCGTGGGAGGTAGACCTGCAATGGATTTCGGTAAGCCCGTCCAAATTCCTGCATTACCTGAATTACCACTTTACGAGTAATTTCTGCTTTTTCGGAATGGGTTAAGTATGCCAAGAGATTGGCACTCCTAACTGCCATTCCCACTTCATGCCGGTGTAAGCGACCGTCCCAGCTACGGGCACCTGCAGATCTTTCTTCTAGAACACGGGCGGTTCGGTGAATCCCCCTAGATCCCAAGGTATCTATACCCAACTCCATGATTTTATCGATTTTCCGCTTTGCTGAAGACGGGATAAGCACACTGGAACTATTCAGAACGTCACGGGCTGCCTGTCGTATCCGATAGATATCAGTTAAAAAGTCCGTGAATCGCCAGGCTGCAGCCGTTTTATTTGTATCCATTTGGCGTTCCCCGTTACGGTACCCACTTAAATTGACAGCATCCCGGATGGTAAGAAAATCCTTCCTCCGCACGGACTGAATTTCCTTTGTCAGATGTGTTTTATACTGTCTAGTCTTTATCTCGGCCCACTTATACTCTAGAGGAACAATAGCCTCATTGATTGCGTCATCTCTTAGAGCAGAAACTAGATTCGGTACCTGAATAGTGGGATGGTTGTCTCCAACACGTGTAGCCCTAATTCTGTAATAGTCCACTTTGGTAGGTGAATTATCCTTACGCTGGCCTGCGGTGTGACTGGGGACTACTGAGACGGCATCCCAGGTAAGTAGACGCTTGGCTTCTTCTCGATCATTAAGTACATCGCCTAACCAATTAAAAATACGATGTCCTGTTGAGTAATTACTACTAACCTCGCCCTCCCAATTAAAAGTCCTGTGACCCAAGAGCCGCTCCGTGTTCACCCGCAGATCAAAAAGACTGAGACGGTGACCTGCTCCCCTCTTCTGCATAACCGTTCCTGCTGAGCTAAAGGGACGGAAACCTGCTTCATTCTGCAAATCAATTAATAGGTCCTGCTTATCTACACGAAAGCCCAGGTCCTTCATCTGCAATTTATGAACACCTGAGGCTGAAATCCGGTTCGAGATAAAAATATTTCGTAACACATTAAAATCCCAATCAATTGGGCGTTCTGCCTGGAACCCATCCGCTTCGGTTATACTTTCAGACTCTTTAGGTTTTATTGCAGCAGGCAGAACATCATCGAAAAAATTACTTTCTCTCTCTTTAATTTGGCCCAGGACATCGAGCAGCACGTAACCCTCCCGGCTACGCTCACTGATTCTGGCCTCCAGGGATTCACTATGGATGGACCGGCGGCTATTTTCATCCTGCTCTGCCATTGCTAAATCTGTAGGTACCCCTAGCCGCTCCCGGCTCTGAACTTGCATCGTTTGAAGGTTGGCAGAAAAACGCGGGTCTTGTTCAGCCAGAGCTATGCTAAATACCTCTGCTGAACGAATCGGCTCCTGTTCTAAAATAACGATGCCGCTCTCCATTGCAGCCATATCTTCCCGAATGGCTTGTGAAATCTGCTGATGCAGCGCTGCTGGGACCTCTTTTCGAGTCGTAACGAGGAAATCCAGCATAAGCACACTGCTATACCTTCCAAACGGAATGTAGACTAAAAAATAGGACTTGGCGGATGGCCGTAACGTAGTGACTTTTAAGAGATATCCTGTCTGAG
Source organism: Paenibacillus sp. FSL R7-0128 (assembly GCF_038002245.1). Classification (NCBI taxonomy): domain Bacteria; kingdom Bacillati; phylum Bacillota; class Bacilli; order Caryophanales; family Paenibacillaceae; genus Paenibacillus; species Paenibacillus sp. FSL R7-0128. Next base: position 6,544,264 of record NZ_JBBOCD010000001.1, read on the forward strand.
ACACTGCATAATCAGACACTTTGAAATTAAATTGTTGACCGGGCATAAGAGAATCCTCCGTCCTAAGAAAAAAGGGAATTTCAGAGGGCTGTCTGAAGTTCCCTTTAAGCTCTTATACGATTTATTGAGACAATTTTTTAGTATCGAACTTCCTTCAGGAAGGCAATCCCCATCTGGATGTTTGCCGACTTCTTCATGAAATGATTTTCGGTATTGTGGTCGAAGTACCTGTAAACTTCCTGCTTCCAAGTTTTCCCTTCGGTTCCATCAGGAATATCTACAATCAATTCATCCAAATGAAGGATATTATTTTTCGAAACAGCAATGCAATAATCAAGACTGCCCCGGTACCCATCGAATGGATGCACAATGTAGATTGGAGAAAGGTGGTACTTTTTCGTCCACGACGAAGCGTTGAAGCCTTGAGGTTCCAGCTTGATGCCTGTATCCCCTACCTGAGTGTCCACGAATGCCTTGCCAGGCGCAGGAGCCTGTGTAATGAAAGAAGCAAAGTGCTGCTGAAACTTGATTCCGGATTTTGTTTTGAACATTTGCAGTGTGTTGTTACCATAAGAGGTATAAGCTCCAAAGTTATAAGGTGCAGCAGGTACTGCAGACGGTTCCGGTGTGACTGAGCCACCGGTAACCATAATATTGCCGTCTACATCCTCCTCATTATATTTAAATGGCTTCAAGGCTCCAATATATACGAAGGATTTACGGTAGTCATCAAAGTTAACCGCCGGATCGCCGACAAGTACCATTGTTAAACGGTTATTCATTACGTTCATGTATAAGTACACTGGTTTATCATGAGTTCGGTCAGTAGTTGGTGTATAATCCTGTTTGGCCCACTCAATAGTGACCGGCTGGCCTGCCTCACCGAATGTGGCAGCACTACCAGTACCTGTTTTGTTAAATAGAGTCTGCACAACCATAGAGCTGTGCTTGGCCGATGTACCAAATCCGCTATTAGTGAATTTCACATAGAACTCCCGGGTTAGAGCATTGATCTTAGAAATTCCTTTTAAAGTAAGTTCTTTGATTTTTCCAGTAGCCACGTCCGAGGTTTCGGAATCAACCGTCCATGTGTTCGTAACTTCAGTCTCGCCAGAGGTTGCGTTGAAGGGGTATTTCACGCCAACTACCTGTGCTTTGATGGTATCGAGAAGCTCACGGGAAGTGGTGATCGTTTCAATATATCTAAAATTAGCCATGCGGGGGAGTCCTCCTTGTATGTGGGAAAATTAATTCGGGGTTGTACGAGTAAAAGGGGAGCCTTCCCCTTACTTTACCTCTTTTAAAATCGCAATAGAGCATTCATTAGGGTTTGCGGAAAATTTCAGAAAATTAATGGGTGAATTGACACTAAAGAATTTGTAGACCTCTGTCCATGTTCCTTTAGAGTGGTCTTTCGGGTCTTTCCATTCCTCTGTATCGACAATCAGCTCGTCCTTATTAATTAGGTTAAAATCATTAATTGCAACTACACCATCCATGTATCCGCGATACCCTTCGTACTGATGTACAAGGTACACAGGGCTGGCATGGTATCTTTTGGTCCAGACCGAAGCCTGAAAGAAGTTCTTAGTCTTATCAAGAATTAGCTTAGAGAGATCGGAAGGGATGCTGCCAACACCACTGTAGGAGGGCAGTTGTGTAATAAATGCGGGGTAATACGCTTGGTAGAGGACATTTGATTTGGTTCTAAACATGGACAAGGAATACATACCGTTAGAGGTGTTTCGGCCAAACTTGGCATACTCTGGATTCTGATCGACACGGATATCGGAGATTTGGAACCCTGTCTTCTCTTTTACCATATCCCCCATACCCACAGTTACACCAAAGTTCCCACCGTAATCCGTTTCATTAAATGGAATGATCCTTCCAATATAGCCAAAACTGCGGTAATATCCTTCAATATCCGGTGCAGGATCACCTTCAAGAACTAAGGTAACTCGGTTATTGTTCACAGAAACCCAGTAGTTTACATCATAGTCGGGACGCCTTTTCTTGTTAGCAAGCCATGTTACCGTACTGTCCGCCCCGAAGAAGAAATGCGCGGCGGGACTTGTAATTTGCGAAGTCCCATCGTAGTCATACAGCCAGGCGATATCCGCTGGAGTGAATTTACCTTCAGAAGAGTTGGGATCATTCCATCGTTGGTAGGCCAGGTGGGCCTCCACTTGGTTTTTTATGACTGGAACCTGATTGATTTTAACAGATGCGATGTCACAAGCCAGCTTATAAGTATCCGATGAACTGCCTGACGAAGGAATGACTTTAAACTCCTCGCCGTAGTACACATCGAAGTAATTAAATTGCTGTGCAGGCATTTTTAGCATTACATAATACGCTTTTGCAGTTTGCCCTTCAGGTGGCGCCTTTTCTGACTTCAGTACCACTGTTGTGTCTGAATAGTGGGTCTGATTTGCTTTATACGATAATTGGGTATAACTGAAGGATATACTAAACTGTGGAGATACACTTCCATAAACACTGTTGTAATAAGCTAGAATATATGTTGTTCCTCTTCCTAAGAAGTAATCGTAGTCTGATGGCATCTCACTAACAACGCGGAAGTTTGGCCATCTCTCATTTGCTACAAATTCAGAACCTACCATGTAACCTTGCTTTACAATGTAACACTTTTTCTTGGATTCTGTAGTTTCATCATCTACTGCCACTACTAAGGTACCTGCTACATCTTGAATAACTGGGAGGTGAGTGTCAGGGTCTGTATATGCCACTTTAGTTACAAGAATTCTTTTACCTGTTGCAATAGTTCCCGTAATGTTTCCAGAATTGTTCAAAACATATTTAATCTCCTTGACGTATCCGTCCGCATCCACCAATGAATTATTAGCAGGGGTGGTATCTTTTAAATTACTTAAATCACTCAGCTTATAGACGGGATAGATCTTTCCATTAGTATGTGTATATTGCCCTACTGTCTTGGTGGTAGTCACTGGTGTGTACGTAACCCACTTATCCTGAATAGAGCGGTGGGCCTCCGTCCACCCGTTTACTTCCCCATCAGGGAGTTCAGCCTGTACAATTTTACTAGAAAGCTCGAATACAATTTTGTCTGCATATGCGCTCCCTTCAATCCAGGCCACTTTGTTACTTGGCATTATTACGCTCCCTCCTTATTTTCGTAGGAACTTGATGTTGTACCACACCTGCTTGGCTGATCCGCTTAGATTGTGGTATTCAAATTTGATTTCAGCGTTTTCCGGGAGTGGATATACGATCCCGAAAGAATTGCCCATCGATACGCTTTCCGGAAGTTCCTTGGTGTAAACCGTTTCGCATATCTTGTCTCCATTTACAGTTAACTCCCAGAAATCTCCGATGCAATATTCACTAGCTGCAAAAGCTACGGACAGAAACTCCGTCGCATAAGGTAGTTTATAAGAATCCTCATAAACTTTAGCCACACTCGTCACATCCACCATTCTTCCGCGTACAAAGGGCCGGGTGAATTTACTGAAATGTGGATATGGAAGTTCACGGACTTTATCGATCATACCTCCTGCCGCGTGTGTAATCTGAAAAGACATTTTGCTTCACCCCCTCTTATATACGAGTTAAAGTTGTCCCAGTTAAGAGTCCGCTTTCCTCATCATAGTTTAGGCTAATGATCAGATTTTCTAGCGTTGCACCCGACGGGGTCTTACGGATCACGTTCACTGCGCCCAACCGCCAGACCGTGTAGTATTCCCAGTCAGGATGTTCCGAATCCACGTTAACGGGAACCCCAGTCATATCATCTCCACATCCAAAAGTCATATAAACATCAGTAATGTATCCTGATTCATAAAGCATGTGCGCACCAGTTACCTTCTCCACATCGAGAGGATGCTCTCTGCTCAAAAGAACTGAGGGTGTTCCTGCAAAGGGATCGATATCTGTTCTTTTTGTTGAAGCCTTTTTTGTTTCGGCCTTGATCAGATCCATAATAGGGTAAATCAAATAGTCATTTGCTACTCCGGCCACTACAGAATTGCCCCCTCTCCGCTTGACCAGGTTAAGTCGATGATTTGCAGGTAGCCATTCTCAACAGAGAACGACGATTTGATCCCTTTAATAGTATAGACACTTCTTGTGGTTGTATTGCGGTCAGAGATATATACTCTATCCAATACTTCGAGCGCAGGATTACCCGGAACAGAGATTTGAAGAGTCCGGCAAAGACATTTGATATCGAAGAAGAATCTTTCGGCTATCTTACGCTTCTCTGCCTCACTTTTAGCATATGGAACGTTAAGCACTGCAGTCCGAACCTCGCCTTTAAGCTCCATCAGAATTTCCGTATCCACAAAATGCATATACTTCCCTTCATCATCAAAAACTGCAAGATGACTCCGGCCCCGGCTCCAGTCAGTACTCTTTTCCAAAGACACCAGGTTTTCATATTCGGTAAACTGTCCTGCTATGGGCTTATTCATGTTAATCATTTCCAAGTGGTATGTGCCATATCGATCACAATAAGACCGGTAGTTAGTATCTTTGGTGATTTCCGAGATGGCCTCCCCTGCTTTACTCTGTAGGGCTTCAAATTCCTTACCGTACTCTTCTATATAAGGGTTAAGCCAGCCATTCGGGGTTAGAACAGCATCAATATCGACCTGTTCAAACTCACCTTCCTTATTAGGAATAGCACGAATAACTTTGCCAGAAGCTTGGCTGGTACTGATGAAATACGATTCTTCAATGACATAATCAGGATAATGTATATCATTAGGAGCTTGACGCCAGCCGGTCATTCCTGCTGAAACAATCAGATCTGTTACAACAGCAGATTTCAGCCACGCAGCCTTCAGATCGTCTGGTCCGGTACCTGTTGCTGCAGCAGTTGCAGATGTTGCCTGAGAATATGCAGGAATATCAGCAAATGGCGACGGATCTGCCACATAACTTTGATAAATCTTCCATACTGGATTTGGCCAATTGGTATCTTGCGACCATTGATAACTTCCTTTGTCCCCTCCCTGCCAGAAGTATTTCACGTCCTCTAGCGAATTAATCCGCCATCCCCGACTCTTAAGTGCCTCTGCGTATCGTTTAGCTCCGAAATAGAGTTGTTTGTTAATTCCTGCATATTGTGGTTGTTTAGCGGAACCACTGGGCACACCATAGCCCAATATATAACCTCCGCTGGTTTCTCTTCCCGCTCCTGACGTCCCCATATTTGTTTCATGCTTAGCAATAGCTAGCAAGAAGAGGTAATCTACAGAAGCCCCCTTGAAGTCTGGGTGCTTGGCATTAGACTTGGCTCTGGCTACAATCTCTTCAAACCTAGAACCTTTATATCCATCGCTTACACTACCTGCATCGACCACCTTCGTTTCTGTTTTTCCAGTGTTCAGTACACTCACCTTAGGATAGGCTTTATCCTCCAACAGTACATGATTCAACACTTTCTTATACATATCTCTGCATGTAATGGTCAACTGGTGGTCTTCACCCATGCCATCCACCTTATCAATAAGTCCTGTAAACACACGCATTAAGTTGTGGCCATATCCATAATAAATTCGCACCGGTGTATTCTCGGAAAGAACACCTACATGATAACCATTAATAAAATAGCTCCATGGAGATTGCTGATACATCTCGGGGAAGTGGAAGGGGTTATAGTCAGGGGAGTAGTATCCATCAGGGTTAGATATGATAATTCGAGCTTCATGAGACTCCATCCCAAGCTGATCATCGATATCAACAGAAATAATATTATCCAGAACCAAAGTATCCATATATACGAACTGCCCAACCTGCAAAGCATTCTGTTTTGTAACTTCATTGAATACAAGAGATTCAATTTCAGCGGTTTCATAATAACCTTTTTTCTGTGTAGGATCAGCTTCAGATAGCATATTAGTACCTTCCGCAGCATTCAATTCATGTATTTTTACATAATCAAGACCAAGTTTACAACTCTCCCCCCCATACCACAGAACCTCGATTTTTATCTTGTATGCTCCTACGGGAAAAGGAACATCTTCAATAGATTCTATTGCATTCCCATTATCGAACTTCTTAACCCTTACTTGTAACTGATCGTTAAAATAAATATTAAGTTCTAATCCTTCTGTAACATTGCAGAAATATCCCGCTTTGAGAAGGCAGTCCTTGGCAGATTGAAATTCGATATCAAATGAACATGAACGAGGTGCATTCACCTTCTTTGCTACAAAATTATAAATTAAAAAACTGTCATAGCTTGGCTTTTGCAACATCTGTATAGAGCCTAGGTTCAGAGCATCAGGACTAACATTCTTAATACCTGGTCCATTTATCCATTGCTTGTCCTTAAATTGTTGATTGAATACCTGCGCGCCTACAGCCCCTGTAACCTTTGCTCCATCTGTAATACCTCCACCTGTATTTGTCGAGGAGGTAAACATTTTGGCGTTACCTTCTAGATAAGGCTGTGGATCTTTATGATCATTATTCACTCTGATTTCAAAATGTAAATGAGCCCCCTTTCCTTTGGAGCGCTCTGAATTAGGATCTTCGAAATTCCCTGTTACATCCTTACCTCCAGACATAACATGTCCCGTGTTTCCAGCTAGTCCAATGATATCCCCTTGTTTGACTTCGTCCCCCACCTTGACCAAAATCTTACTGAGATGGGCGTAACGGGACATTACACCGTTGGTGTGCTGAACATCAATGTAATAACCATATCCTGTATAAGGTTTAGAATGGCTTGTTGCTGAGATGCGTCCAGACCAAACTGCAGCCACATTTTCCCCAACTGATGCTTTTATATCGATACCGGTATGCATCTTCCCCCCTCGTAAACCATATCTACTGGTAATATCATCTGGAGTAAATGTTCCCCTCGCTGGAATTGGAGGCACAATAGTTTGATAATTGACAAGTGTCTGCCCCTCAGACCCATTTTGAATAAACGTCTGCTGAACAGTAACATATTTTTGAGCCTCGCCAGTTACAAAGGATATTTCCTCCATTCTTCCAGGAATGAAGGCCATTCGGTCCACTTCTACCCTGCAAACGGGTTTAGCATATTCCCCTAACTTTAATCGATCAGCTAGAACCTTTTGCAATTCATGTGTCATATACTGCATCCTTATCCTCCATTCTCATTTGAATCGTTCAACACACCATTTCCTGAACCGATTGAGGAACGTTACAGCCTGGGCACGGTTTAGAAGTGTGGATGGCAGAAAATATGGAAGTTTGTGTCCTTCAGAAACTGCATCTATCGGAGTGTACATATTATCCACTACTGGATTCCCATCCATAAACCGGGAGAGTTCATATCCTTCTATCAGATAACTGCCATTCTGAAAGGTTTCCCCTTCCATTGATAGAACCGGTTCTGCCCACCAGGAGCCATTAGGTATTCGACCATCTACACTGATGGTCTCTTTGGTTTCATTGTTATATAAGGCAGTAAGTGTACCCACATCCAGAAATCTTGTAGATACCTTCTTTTCATAATAAAAATATAAGGTAGTGCCTGCTGACTGCGGATTCACAAAAGTAACGGTATGGTTGTCCGTCTCCAGATAGTTGACATCTTTTGTGAGCAGCACACCATTGCGTTTGACCTTCAGCACCCCCTGACCTGCCGGATACGTGCCATTCAGCCGGAAGCGTCGCTGCCCTTCCTCCGCATACATGTATTGATCCAGCCTGGCGGTTGGGGCATCAATATCACTAAATCGGCTATACAACGTCTTGCGCACTCTATCAATTAAAGTGAAAGCCTCTCCACGGGTGATGTATGCATTGGGGAAAAAGCGGTCATTACGCCAGGTCATCCCTGCTGTCGCCTTGAACTCACCGCCCTTTAACTGATGGTACCCATCTTTAAATACGACATAGTTAAATTTGCAGGTTACACCGTTCAGATTATAGGGAAGATAGATGCAGGCATTAGGAGCGGGCGATACCATATAAGAATCTGTTTTGTTTCCAAGATATTTCGCAACAAGCGCACTGGGTACACTTACTCCCCACAACTCCTCATCAATTATAATTCGCTTCAGGGGTCTTCCGAACGCATAGCAATATTCCTGATAACTTCTGTTGAATGGGTCCCATACGTAATCATCTCCATTATCTAGCACATGCTTCGGATGTCCAAATCCAGACCAACTTATAGGCTCCTCCGGACGGCCGAATCGATCTGTAAGAACTTTTCCCTGGCTTATAAATGATACAATTGCCCCTTTGCGCGGGGCACTGTAGAATTCAACCAGAGTCGTTGTAACGGAAGGATTACTAACTTTCTTATACACAGTCTGTACTCCATCTACATATATAAATAATGGATTCGCCGGTGTAGGTATGATTTTCTTTAAAAGAGTAAATTCCTTTTTTCCCTCCGAACCGCTCTGTTCTTCATACAGATAGGGAGCGTCAGACATAAACCTTCCATACGCAATCCCGGAAATCATAGGATCACCATCTTCTAAATAAATTCCCGACGCTTCCATAATCTCGTTATAAAACCAATCATTAGGGTTAACATCTACCCAAGCCCCCATCTTTGATCACCTCATATATAGTATAGAATGGGAAAGAGAATAGCCTTGCGGGCTACTCCCTCAATACCCGTTCAACGAAACGCCGGGTTCGATTTAAAAAGGAAACAAACTCTGCCCGAGTGATATAACCGTTCGGCCTGAAGTAAAGAACCGGAGTGCCGTCTGCATAGACTACCGTAACCAAACCTGCGTCAGCCATCTCCTCGATATCCGTTTCGGCCCAGTGACCTGCAGTATCCTGATATTCAAAACGGTGTTTCTGGTCATACTTATCTTTCTTAATCAGCACTAGCTCTACAACACACTTATATCCGCGGTTCTGGTCTAAATTACTGTCCAGCTCATTGTTTAACCATACAATTGTAGGGGTGATACTCTCCAGTGATCCTAAGTATAGAACCCCACGTTCATCATAGAATTTATGGGTCCATCCGCAGTAGGTAAGATAATTATTATAGGCCTCTTTATCCTTAAAAAGCAGATTGAGATGAACCTTATAGCTTGAAATACCCATCTGGTGAAAATGGCTAGGTGCATTTAAAATCTTTATTTCTTTAAGAGATAATTGCGGGCTTGGCGGAGCATAGGGTTCAATGATTTTAGCATCTACTTCTGTGAAACTTAGTCCTGATTCTACGAATAAACGCTTCTTATAGCGATCATTTACTGTTCCAAAAGGATACTGAGCAGGCATTGCCTCTCCTCCTATCTATGATTGTATTGCATCCCCGTCTTTACCTGCTGCGAGAGCTCTCGGGAGACATTGACGTTGGCATTTTTAACAATGCCTGCGACCTGATTGCCTACAGCCGCCCAATCCTGCTGCCCTTTAACATTCGCTTGAATAGTGATATTAACATCCCCAGAACCAAAGGATATCTGCTTGGCTGTCCCTTCACTGACCTTCGTTTCGTAATAACTCATGGCCTGTACACCTTCCGGAAGATTGAATGTAGATTTTCCTTGTAACAGGCTATTTTTAATGTCTACCAGATTATTCTTCTGCTGTACTTCCAGTTCCTTAATCTGCTCAAGTATCTTATTACGCTGAGTTTCATTATCTTTGTTTTGAACAAGCAACGCCTGTAGATTGCTAAGTGTAATGCCAATCCTTGAGTTTACATTGCTAGCCATCGCAGACTGAATTTGCTTGACACTATTCGAATCTTCTTTTGCACCTGACAGAATAGCATCACTTCTCTTCATACTCCAGTCTGCATTAGAAATCTTCAGGTCATGATTAAGCTGCTCCATAATGTCATTAAACTCACCGTCAGTGTCCATCTGATAGCTTTGAAGATTCAACGAAGATATCTGTCCTTTTATCTTTGCAATCTGAGCATCTATTTCGTTGTAAGAATCTGAACCTACAGTCAGCCTGTCACGTTTGGCGATTAAGCCCTCATCAATAATTTTTCCGTTCGCATTTTTTGTTCCATTTAAGATACCATCTAGCATTTCAATATTCTTCTTAAAATAAGTTTCGAATAAAGCCCTCATCTCAGCAGAATCTTCACGCACACCGGACATAACAAGTTTGGCGTAATTTTCATCATGAGCAGCCTGAATTTTAGTAGCTTCGTTTTGTTGGAGGTTCAGATTTCTGGACATTATAGTCTGAGCATCCTTGTATTCGATAAGCTGATTCTGATTTAAATTGCCTAAACTGTTCTGCTCGCTGTCTTCATTTGAATCAATTGCCTTTCCTGAATCCTTTGGTTTTTCCTCAAGCTTATCGGATTCCTTCTTAGAGTCTGCATTACCTTTAAGCTTTTGCTCCAGCGCTTTAGCAAGATCTCCGCCTTTTTTTCCACTAAAAGCTATTTTTAAAGCATCTGCATATTCTGTCCACTTTACCCCGGCGCCACCAAATATTTGATTAATGCCACCTCGAATACCACCATCTAGAACCATTTCACCTATACCAAACGCTTTTTGCAGAAAATTACCATCGCCTATAGCCTGAGCCTTTTTTTGGAGATCAACACGTCCACTCGCGTCCAGTTCTTTTCTTTCTTCGGGGCTCATACTGAGAGGGGCAACAACATCACTATAGAAGTCCATAGCGGTTTCAACAGTCGAAATCAAAGGGATTTTTTTAAGTCCGATCTTTAACCCTTTGCCCGTTGCTGAAGCAAGTTTCCCAAGCTTACCGGCTTTAGAAAATAGTTTCCCGGCTCCTTTGGTCAGACCTGCTAGCTTTGATGTAATTCCCCTCCTGCCGCCTCCAGCCCTCCTTCTTCTGCTTCTTCTACTACTTCTATCCGAGCCGCCGGAGCCTCTTCTTCTACCTCCATCATCACCCTCATCCGAGCCGCCGGAGCCTCTTCTTCTACCTCCATCATCACCCTCATCCGAGCCGCCGGAGCCTCTTCTGCCTCCGTCATCATCCTCATCCGAACCGCCGGAGCCTCTTCTTCTACCTCCATCATCATCCTCATCCGAACCGCCAGAGCCTCTTCTTCTACCTCCATCATCACCCTCATCCGAGCCGCCGGAGCCTCTTCTTCTTCCCCCGTCATCATCGTCCTTGTCATCATCCTCATCCTCGTACCAATCATCAGTGAAAAACTCTTGAATTTCCTTTGCAGTTTCATAGGCAGAATTCTCATCCTCGTCGTCGTCCTTGTCTTCCTCCTTATCTCCCTCTTTGCCCTTGTCCTTGTCTTTGTCCTCAGATGTTTGCTTGCTTTTGGTTTCAGCGCTCTTCTCATTGGCTATCTCTAAATTATTTAGTTGAGCCGCATTCTCTAACTGGACTAAAGCATCTATATATTTTTGAATATCACTTGTATCCTGGAATTCTTTATTAAGATTTACCATGTCATTAATGAACTGCTTAATACGTAGATCTGAATACCCTGTACTCGAACCAATACGTCTCAGTTCTTCCTCAAATTTCTGGGCACTTATAGTCCCGCTGAGAAATCCCCGGATATCTTTGCTATTGTTTCAACCAGCATATCTCCGTCCAGCCTATTATCCCTAATGGCTAGATCCAATAGCTCCATTCGGTTATTCGCAGATTCGGTTTGACGGCCTAACTCTTTCATTTGACGTATAAGAAATGTCAGTTTACGCTCCAAGTGCTGCGCTTCTAAGTCTAGCCTAGGATCAACCGACTGTGCCCAAACTAGACTCCGCCGTGTCTGATTGATATCCCATTGCTTCTTATTCATCTGGCGGTTAATATTCATATGGACTTCAGAACCATATTCGCCGCTTCGTTCGATTTCTGCACGTCGCTGCTTAAGCTGTTCATACTCCTCGTGTTGTTTACCAAGCGTATCGTTCAAATTACCGACACGGAGAACGCCGCACTTACTATTCACGAGATCGAGACGTTTTTGGACAGCCATTATCTGATTATGCAAATCCTCCTTGGGAACCTTCTGGGCAGTATAGCCCTGCCCAACCTTCCCCATGCTTTCAATCCCCGATGTAAATAATCCTGCGTTAGCACGGATCACATTTAAAAAAGTGATAATCCTCAAGCTTACGGTTTGAAACTCCTTCTTAAGACGATCAAAAATCCCTTTTGTTGAAACCTCCCACATCGTCTTCAACTTTTGCTCCTGAAATTCAGGGGTAAGCATATTTTCTGCAAGTAACTGGTTTGATTGATTTGCCGTCCAGTCCTTGTCTTGCAGCTTCTCTACAAATCTTACTGCGCCACCCTGTGCCATAATACTCGGGATTCTATGGATCCTATCCATGTCCTCGAATAAAGCCGCAGTTATACCCGAGTCATTCCCTAATTTGCTTGTATAGGTGCCTCTAACAAAGCCATGGTCCTCTGGAGTTAATCTATCAATGACATCCGTAATCGCAAACAGCATATCAATTCCTGATTTTTGCTGCTTAATTGTCCTCCCATTCTCATCTTTCTCTTCATTCCAAGGATTGAGGGTCTTAAGTCCAGTCCGCTGAGAGATCACTTCAAAATTCTTGGCTGAAGGCTCGTCTAGTGGAATCGCCATATTTTTAAAGAACATCTCACCATGATCGCCTGTCCTGGCCAGGGCAGAAGTGTACATGGAAGACATTGCAATAGAATAAGCCATCGCCTTGTGCTTATCTTCATCATTGGATGATACAGGGGAAAAACTTGATGATTGTTTCAAAAAATCCATAATATCGCTTATTTTAGAATCAGTTAATATTGAACTAGTAGTTATCATATTAGCGGCATCTTCAACGCCTGCAGCGTTTAGCCCCCAATTGACGGCTAAAGCCGCAAGACTGCTTGCGGATTGGCGAATATCCATGTCTCCAACATTTTTCTGCTTGGCAGCCGAGGTAGCAATGCGCTGTGCTTCAAGAGGATCGGTTGATGCCGTTGCTGCATGCTGGTAGGCTGTAGCAGCGTCTTCCAGAGGTAGTCCATAAGCAAGGGCAATGTTTTGGACTGGACTATCTGGTGAATTATGAGTTCCCGCATCCTTATTCCTAAAATTTAAGGCCGCCCTTGCCATTGTATATTCAAACTCTTTATTGACCTCATACCCCATAGAGAGCAGTAAAGATGCACCACTGTCAAACGAATCTCCCAGGACATTTTTCATGGCGTTTAAAACAATAGACATTTGCTTTTGGCTTTGAACAGTCAACAACTTTATTGCAGTACTCATCTCAGCGTTCTGATACTTGGGCTTCTTCTGTTGATCAGCAGTATTTATCACGTGCTGGGAGTACCCGCCTGACTGAATGGCTGCGTCATTGTTACCAATACTCACCGGTACTGCTTGAAGCTCATTTAATGCTTTGACAAGCTCTGTAAACTGTTGCTCCAGCAAAGATCTGACCTTATTTGTAAGTTTTTGCTGAAGAGACTCCATCTTTTGTGCCAAAAGAACAGCCTCTGAAAAATCTGTTGTACTTTCAATATCGTTAATATTATTGCTGATACTCCTTATCTTTTGCACTATAGCCTGCAGTTTGCGTCCCACAATGTCAATTGCCCCAGTTCCCTCAGCCATGTCGTCAAAAGAAGCAATTAACACCTCCGCTTGCTCAGCAAATGAGGAAGTCTGGCTTGTAAGAGATCCCATTGTGAGCGAAATTTCCGCTTCTAGCAAATTACTTTGCTCCTGATTATGATCAGATGCCATAGTTCCACGTCTCCTCTCTTCAAATAAAAAAGCCCTTCCTACATAGAATAGGCCGGACTTCACTTTCACCCTCCTCCAAACATACGTGCAAGCTCCAAAACACCGTCTTCATCTATTTCACGGTAGTCTGCATCATCGTAACCTTCAGAATGTGTCTCCGCTCCGTTACCTCCGCCAAATATTGCACGTATAGGAGCGGTTGAAACCTCCACCTCAAAGCGAATATATTTATGCACTTGTTTCAGGAGTTCCTGAATCTGCGGGTAAGTGTATCTCCTGATTGCCCACTTATCGAGGTTGCAGTGCTTATGAAGATAGAAAAACACCTCGTTCCAAGTAACAGGCTCTCCTGTCTCGGCGTCGCGGACTTCTACCCCTGTCTGCTCTTCTCCCTCAACCCGTTCTACTTTTTTAATCCGTTAAGATCCATCATGATCTCTAGAATATGCTTAGCCATACGAAGATCCACATTACGGTCAATAAATGAATGATCCACAACTAGATTTCCATCTTTATTTCGGAAAGCAATTTCTGGATAGACTTGAAAAGCTAATCCCAAAATATCATGAAGTTTCTTTTCCTTGGCTTCCTGACCTGGAGCAAAATTGAGAATAATCTCTCCCACATTTACAGTTTTTAAATACTGCATGAACTCCCTAGTATCTCCAAAGGTCATTGGTGGAATTCGATACAACTTTCCATTGCGCAGCATAATCTCTTCATCTTCCTCAAACCACACACGCTCAGATATACGAACGTCCTTGTCTTTTGGCAACTCTTCTTCTGCGCTTTCAGCTTTAATTCGCTGCAGCGCTGCCTCATTCATCTCTTTTGAGTGCATTGCTTCCTGGACTGTCTTACTCATACACTCTCTCCTTTATACTTCTATTGAAATAACAAAGACCCGGGTGGGAGGACCCGGGCCCCTTTCTTGTTGCTAACTTCAAAGGTTGTTACACGCTGGAGGCAGCCGAATATCGTTTGATACTTCCTAGCTTACGGTCCGCACGTTCTGGATCAAGCACTTGCAGAGTAACCTGCGAAGTAGATGCAGTAGCCCGGGCAGCGTCAATGGAGAACGTCCCCTTTGCCCGACATTGATATAGTTCTGTTTCGATACCTTGGAATGTACCATCCTTTTGCAGAAAAGATCCATGATGAATGATGTGAACCGGGAATGGAACCTCATCTACCAGAATATCCACTACATCAATGGTTTCTGTGCGCTGGTAGCTCAGTACAATATCCTTATTGGTATGCGATGCATTTAGAATCACATAAGTTTTTCCTTCATCGGAAGTGATCATGAACTGTTTGTCTGTTGGTCCTACTGTTGAACTATAGGCTACTTTCTCAAGGAGCGAGTTGCTGTCCTTCAGCCTCACTGTGAAATTACCGTCGCCGTAAAGAGTGTTGCCAAATATAACTTCTGCTACAGCAACTTCAGGTCCGGTATTGTGGTCAAGTCCTCCTTTAATTAGCTCATGTTGTTCATTTAGCACCCAGAGAGAACCACTTACATCTTCTTTGACAGTTGAACCCATCATTAAGGATAGCTGAGCCAAGTCGAATTTTGCGTCTGTAGCTGTAATCTCAATCGATTTGGACTTTACAAGATTATCAATTGCAAATAGGCCATCCGAACCGAATACATCTTCCAGTTCTACATTAAGATCAATTTTAAGATTTTGAAGTGTACCTAGTGAAACCACCTCAACACCTTTACCATCAGATGCATATTTCTTTGCAAGAAATTGTCCTACTCCCTTAATAATCATCTTTTTAGCCATCGAGCACTCCACTCCTTTAATTGATGCATCAGGCTTATCCATATCATAATGATCTCAATAAACCTGAAGCTCTTATTTGTTCTTCCTGCATAGAGTAGGCAATCTGAATTAATTCCTAACACATCATTTTTGTCCAAAAGCAAGAACTGCAGCATTATATTGAAATGAAAAATTATAGGATATTTTTCCGTTTTACTAAACATAAAAAAAAACAGCACTATAACAGCACTGGGTTCATATCTAAACCTAAAGCAAAATGAACTATAAAATATAATCCACCTTTTTTCTAAACAATCTGAGAATAGTCGCGTATGTAACAATGAGGCAGTAAAAGCCTCATCCTCTGTTCACAGTCCTCCCAGGACTGTTTCATTATAAGCGGCCTCCCGGTCGCCTCATTAGGCGGGACCTCCTCCCGCCTTCTTTACTAAACAATTTTTATTAAGGAGTTACAGGATGGAATTGATTTTTAAAACAGCAGACGGACATGGACTAGGTGTTAATAACACTGTAATCTTGGATACATCTCCGTTCTTTGTTAACGCTTTAAATCACAGTCATATTATTGATGTTTATATCGAGTCCAATAGTTATCAGCTACAAAGCTCACAATCACAATATCTTAAGAATTTTTCTCAAGTCGCACGTAGCCTAAATTATGCACCCTACATATATGTGCGTAAATCGGATTGGGCTAATCCATTACGTCTTTGGCTCTTAGAAGAACTTGTACATTCGGTTATTCAGTTTAACCTTAAGCATAGTGATACCGACTTTGACGGGATTCTCCTTGACATCCAGCCCTGTGAACTTCCAGCAAGTAATGAGGATCTGTACTTTAAAAATTGCTTAATTCAGTATATTAATACCTTGGAGCAAGAGAAGATTAGGATTAATACCTATAACAAAAACTATAATAAGAATTTCAAACTCAAAATTGTGATGCCTCGACAACTCACTCGTTTTTTTGTGGAGGAAGCTGCCTTGATATATGAGCGCCTTACAAATTCTGTTGATCAAGTTATAGTAGTAGAGTATCTTCAAGGGAAGTGCAAAAATGAATAGACCATTAATGGGTGATTCTTCATATGCTGTGTATTACGCTCTAAAAGCAGGTTTGTCACATGGTACTGGCAACTTCGATCAAATTATTGCTGCTCTTAAGTGCAATAATATGGGAATAAAAATAATAGAAACTAACAATAATCTTCAAAATCTTATTTCATGTGGATTTGTAACAGAATACATTGGTAAAAATCCTCACAACGGGAAAGAAAACGATACGCTATATCGTATTGCTGAGTAAGCAAATATTATTCTCTACCTTGAGTCTCCTCCAAATGATGCAAAATAAGCGATCTTATTATCAACCTTCCGGGCAAAGCTCTGAAAAAACTTGATCTTCTCATCGATATGCTGTTTATGCTCCTGCAGTAGTCTGCGCTAGTCGGGCAAGGCTTCTCAGCCTTCCTGCGAGAGCACGATGGATTACTTAATATCCGCTATAGCCATTCCGGTATCCTTACTTACACCTAACTCTAAGATCTAAGCTTACACTATACCTTCATTTAAGGAGTGAATAATTAATGGTAAAAAGAATTAATGTGGCTAACGGTACACTTGAGGTGTCCGAGATTTCACTCGGCTGTATGCGGATCGCTGATTTGTCTCCCAAAGAGGCTGAAGTCCATATCCACAGCGCCCTTGAGGTCGGCATAGACTTTTTTGATCATGCGGATATTTATGCCGGCGGCAAAGCGGAGGAAGTATTCGGGGATGTACTGGCTGCAAATCCCGGCATGCGCGACCGGCTGATGATTCAGGCCAAATGCGGCATCCGCAATGGCTTCTTCGACTTCTCCAAGGAGCATATCGTGAGCTCAGTAGAGAACAGCTTGAAGCGGCTGCAGACCGATTATGTAGATGTCCTGCTCCTCCACCGCCCCGACACCCTGATGGAGCCCGAGGAAGTAGCCGAAGCCTTCGATGATCTGGAGCGCAGAGGGCTGGTCAAGCATTTCGGCGTCAGCAACCAGAACCCTCTACAGATTGAGCTGTTGAAAAAGAATGTCAAGCAGCCCCTCCTCTTCAACCAGCTTCAGCTCAGCATCATGGTTACCGGCATGATAGATTCCGGCTTCAATGTCAACATGACCAATGCGGGTTCCGTAGTCCACGATGGCGGAATCCTGGAATACAGCCGCCTGCACGATATGACCATCCAGCCCTGGTCGCCGTTCCAATACGGATTCTTCGAGGGCGTATTCCTGGGCAACGAGAAGTTCCCTAAGGTAAATGAAGTGATTAACCGTCTTGCCGCAGAAAAAGAGGTAACCGATACCGCCATCGCGACCGCCTGGCTGCTTCGCCATCCGGCCAAAATGCAGCCGATTGTCGGCACCACCAACACCGCGCGCCTGCTCGACATCGCCAAGGCCTCAAGCATCACCCTCAGCCGCGAGGAATGGTACGAGATTTACCGTGCAGCGGGAAATGTGCTGCCTTAAACCAGACCATCTGTATGAAAGACCTGCAAATCCTCTTTAGAAAGGGGTTTGCGGGTCTTTTTGTATTGCACCCATGACTTCAAGCAAGTTTTATAATAGGCTCTTGCAAAAAATTTTATATCATAATACGCTTTTCACAGACATCGATGTACTTATATTTAGAAGGAGAACAACTATGAATAACAGAATTCTAGATTTCGAGAATCTGATTAAAACAGAGTATGGCAATATTGCAGGTATTGTAGTACTGCTCGGCAGCGAAAAGGTATATGAAGGCTATTTTGACGGCTACACCGCTAACGATCCGATCCATATTGCATCGGTGACGAAGAGCGTTGTGTCTGCACTGATCGGCATTGCCATAGACAAAGGCTATATTAAAAGCATTGACCAGAAAGTATTGGAATTTTTTCCTGATTACACGGTCAAACGCGGTGAAAAAACGATACAGAATATCACAATTAAAAATATACTGACAATGACCGCACCGTATAAATACAAGTCGGAGCCATATACAAAGGTCTATACCAGCGAGGATTGGACCAAAGCTGCGCTGGACTTGTTGGGTGGCAAGGACGATCCTGGAGGATTCAAGTATTCCACAATCGGCCTACAGGTCCTGTCGGGAATCCTCACCAATGCAACCGGCCAATCTGTGCTTGATTTTGCCACAGAACATCTGTTTGAACCGTTGGGAATCAAAGTGCCCCCTAATGCGAATATACATTGTAAAGAAGAGTATTTGGCGTTCCTCAAAGATAAATTTGTTAATGGTTGGATCATAGATCCCAAAGGAACGAGCACCGCCGGTTGGGGACTTACCTTAACCCCCTTGGATATGGCAAAGATCGGTCAGCTATACCTAAATGAAGGTTTGTGGAACGGCAAGCGAATGCTATCCGCAAAATGGATCAAGGACAGTACCCAAGAAAACAGCCGATGGGGAGAGTTACCTTACGGGTATTTATGGTGGATTGTTAACAATGAGGGACAAGGTTGTTATGCGGCTTTGGGCGACGGCGGAAATGCGATTTACGTAAATCCCGACAAGAAAATTGTAGTTACGATTGCTTCCCGTTTCATGCCGCGTGCGAAGGACAGAATTCAATTGATTACAAAGTATATCCTACCGTTGTTTGAGCCGACAAAGGAGTAACCGACATCACCCTCAGCTGCGAGGAATGGTATGAGATTTACCGCGCAGCCGGGAATGTTCTGCCTTAAACGAAGAAGGCAAAAACACACCGCCAGCTTTAGACCAAAAGAGGTCTAAAGCTGGCGGTGTTTTCTGTTTTCTTTAACTACCTCCCGATCGGACTTGCTTTTTTACCCATCTTATAGATTCCGATCCAGGCTAACATTAATATGATCTGAGCCAGAACGACCAGCCACAAGACTTCCGTGAAACCTCCTATCAGGCAAAATATAGTATTAACCAGTGGGAACCCCAAGAAAGTAAACATGATCGGAAAATCTTTTTTGGGAGTGATTGAATAATTAACCTTCCGGTCCCAGAACTTTGTGAAAGCTAATGCTAAAACTCCGATTGTAATTACAGAAAGTGCAATCAACATCACCCATTGCATATTAGAGGTTCTTTCGAAGAACGGCCCCATATAATTAAAGAAGTTAGATAACGGTGAGAACATACAAGCCAATGACGCAAGGGCCGCCAGAAACGGATAGATGTAACCAACGGTTTTACTGTAGCCTTTCTTTTTATGCCACCATTCCCCTATCAGAATAAAGACTGTCCAATACCCTGCGATATAAATCCATCCTGTAAAATTCATCACGGGTTCCCCATAGATCTGAGGTTCCCCGGCCAGCGGATAATACGTCCATCTTGCAATGGTTCCATCCATGGTCTCAAAAATCTGTTTAACGGCCACCGGGTCGAGTGAAAAGTCAAACACCATAGCGCTCAATCCCGTAATAAAGGGTTTCGTCCAGGAAGGTATATTTACAGACTTCAGAACACGCAAAGTGGAATAAATAATCAGAAACTCAATAATAGGAACAGTAATCGGTATATTAAATAACATCAAAATACTCCGCCCGTAGGCGTAGAACCCTTCCCCAAGCGATGAAGCAGTAATTTCAAAAACGGCGGCGTAAAAAAACACAAAACCTATAAATTGCAGCAGAACCGTTTTGGGATGTGTTTCCTTATCAAGGATATAAAAAACCATAAGAACAGCAACAATTAAGACTATAATATCTTGAATAATCCATACAGGGACTACAGTTATATCTCCCATATTATTCCTCCATTTAATTTAATTTGAATCGAACGTTCAAATAAATTATAATATCACCATGTTAGTAAAACAACAGGCTGTTCGTTTAGCTTATGTTACTTATCATACAAATCATATTAGATTTGTTCATTTAACTATTTTATTATTTAAAATCAGGAGGATACGATGTCAGACAAAAAAACAGATCACAGAGTGAGATATACAAAAATGGTGATCAAAGAAAGCTTGTTGAAGCTGCTGACAGAACGGTCAATCAATAAAGTTACCGTGACCGACATTTGCAGTGAAGCAAATATTAATCGCAACACCTTTTATTCGCACTATGCTAATCAGTTTGAGCTGCTTTCAACGATCGAAAATGATCTTTACGAAGAAATTAAGCAACTTGGGATTAATTCTTCCAACCCTCAGAAGCTATCTTATGAATTATGTAAGTATATAAAAGCGAATAAAACAATATGTGAGGTTCTGTTCTCCGAGCATGGCGATAAAGAATTATTAGAAAGGATCCTTTATATCAGTCACGATTTAACGATTGAGCGATGGAAGCGAATTAAAATATTTTGATCCACAATTATTTGAGTCCTGGTATACGTTTACCGCTCATGGCAGTATAGCCATTATTAAAAAGTGGGTGAGCAGTGGCCTGAAGGAAAGCCCCAGTAAAGTTGCAGCTTTTATTGATAAAGCCACAGAGGCAGTATCCAAGGCTTTTTATTCCGAAAAATCATAAACCATTAAAAATGAAGCGGTCCCTCTTTTTTGCGGGCCGCTTCTGCTCTTTTGCCAACATTCATTTTCATTCTGACTGATCCGGTTGATCTTTTGCTGCTTGTATAAGTGCGGCCTCTTTCGCTGAAAGCTCATTTATCTATTAGGCTGGAAGGGCCATTCATGGCTGTAGACATCGGATATCTTTTCCAGCACTTGCTTATCATATTATGTGAATTTCAATTCACGACTGAGGTTGTCCGCCGCATGGACTGCGCCTTGTTAGTGCCGGGTCAAGATATGCTTGAAATCCGGCTGATGTACCATCGCATCATAAATATAGAGCACATTTCCGCCAGGATAACCGAGTACGCACTCTACGCCTTCCTGCAGCAAGCCGCGCAAAAGCACCTCCGAACCGGTGATATATTCCCCTGCTGGCATGGTTGTTTCATTCGTCATTCCTAACTGCTGTTCCATGGGGCAGCCTCCTTTGCAAAATAAAACCCCTTTCCTCCTGATCAAACTGACAGCGGTCAGCTCGTACAGGGACGGAAGGGGATTGTTTCGCGGTACCACCCAGGTTTACTGCAATCTCGCTTTCTGATAGTAGCATAGACTCGTTTTTTTCAAATCGAATGAATACTAAGCTGCTTTATGATTATTGAGCTCTTGTACCCGGTAAGTTAACCCCTTTATGCTCAGATGAGAGGTAAGTTAGCGATAGAAGTCAACCATATCTCCAAACAACTGTTTAATAAATTCAAGCTCGCTTTCGTTATATTTCCCCAAAAATTCGTACATTCTTTGCTTTTCCTTCGCATGAAGCTCATCATGAGCAGCAAATAGCTTTTTGCCGACAGACGTTAGCCGAAAATACACTTCCTTTTTGTTGTCGTTGAGCTGGGCTTTTCGAACCCAACCTGCCTTTAGTAATTTATTTGCGATCTTGGAGGTATTTCCTTTGCTTAAATTGATTCTCTCCGCGATGGAAGTGAGATTGATCGGCTCCTGCTCACCGATGCACGCAATGATGTGCAGTTCCGTCATATTCAAGCTGAATTCCGATTCAATATATTTCCGGATATCCTCCAGGTATGTGGCAGTTATTCGGGTTTCATATTGCTCTTTTTGCTCAAGAAACTGAACGAAAAATTCATGAATGGCGGTTTTATTCTTATTGGCAGTATCCATGATTATACTGGCTCCTCAACTTGTTTTTATTATTATATCATATATTGTTCTCTGTGAAACAAATGTTCATACACTTATTTATATTAGGGTTGACAGAACGAATAGCAACAAAGTAAACTGATATTGTTTCATATGAAACAAAAGAAGAATATAATTTTCATCACACTTGTTTTAACAGGCAGTAAAAAAGGTTCCAACGAAACAATAATTGATGAAGGAGGTTTACTGGAAATACTTGACCACTTTTCAAGAGAAGATTTATAAATATGGGAATGGAGCCTACCTGCCTATGGAAATTGTGAATCCGAAGATAGTGACGGACAAGGTTACATCTGTAATTTCTCATGTCGTGGTAACTACTGCCTCAAAACTGGCTTTCATCTCAGGTCAGGTTTCTGTAGATGAATCAGGAGCATTGATCGGTTCAGGGGACTATTACGCGCAAGCGATTCAAGTGTTCACCAATCTTAAGTATGCATTGGAAGCCGTGCAAGCGGATCCCTTGTGCATTGCAAAAATGAATATTTTTGTCGTTAACCACAGCCCGGATTTGATTTCGATTATTTTTGACGCCGGATTTCATGTGTTTGGCCCTAACTGGCCGAAGACAGCAAGTACCTATATAGGCGTTCAAGCACTAGCCGATCCTGAATGGCTTATCGAAATAGACGCTATCGTGATCTTCCCATAATGTATAAGAAAAGAGGCTATTGATATGAAATATGAAGTTATCCTGATCGGTGGCGGTCCTGTCGGCATGATGTTGGCTGGAGAATTGGCCTTAGCCGGTGTAAAGGTATGCGTCATTGAGCGACTAAAGGAGACAACCCCATATTCACGTGCGCTTACCGTACATCCACGCACGCTTGAAATATTAGATATGCGTGGAGTGAAATCACAATTAATCAAGCAAGGCCGCTTACTTTCGAGAGGACATTTCGCCGGATTAGATACTCCTTTGGATTTCTCGGTGTTGGATTCTTCTTCCAATCATACCCTCTTTTTACCGCAGAGTGAGACGGAGAAGGTCCTGGAGGACTGGACTGTTAGTCTTGGCGCGGAGGTCTTGAGAGAGGTTGAGGCTCTGTCTGTGCATCAGGATGAGAATGGGGTCAACGTTAAGATCGCGGGACCGCATGGAGAAACAACGTTAAGATCAGCTTATGTGGTAGGTACGGATGGAGCCAGAAGCTTGGTTCGCAAACACGCAAATATATCCTTTGAAGGTACAGATGCGACCTTCACGGCTATTCTGGGGGATGCCGTTCTATCTGATTTGGCTCCTATGAGTGTCATATCCCGAATTACAGAACAAGGATTGGTCAGCATCATTCCAATACATGATCATATCTATCGAGTCTTGATGATCGATATGGAGAGACGTAACGTCTCCAAGGATGAGAGCGTTACATTGGAAGAGTTTCGTTCATCGCTCATCCGTACGACCGGAAGCGACCTGGGATTGAACGATGTGAAATGGATGTCCCGATTTGGAAATGCTACACGGCAAGCGGGACGCTATCGGAATGGTCGATTGTTCTTGGCGGGAGATTCGGCGCACATTCATTTTCCCGCTGGTGGACAGGGAATGAACGTCGGCTTACAAGAAGCGATGAACCTAGGCTGGAAGCTTGCAGGAGCAATCAAAGGCTGGGCTCCAGACTGGCTATTAGACAGTTATCATGCCGAACGTTTTCCATGGAATACGGCCTTGCTCCGGAATACCGAGGTCCAAACCCTGCTTCTGGACGTGACGCCTCTCATCACGGAACTGCGAAGCATGCTGGCTAATCTGATTCAAATACCGGAGGCTAATTATCAAATCGCTGCACAAATTTCCGCCCTGGACGTACATTATGCACCCGACGCCGAAGCGCGTTCCCATCCTTTAAACGGGAAACGTTTCAAAGATCTAAGCTTAAAGCTGAAAGACGGGCAATTAATTAACTCCTATCCACTCCTGCACAAAGGTACTTTTCTTCTGTTGCATTTCCATTCTAATGAACAGAATAGCGGTCAATGGGAAACGTATAGCAACCTTCAAGTTGTACATGCCTCTTTAGCTGAGGCTGAGGCGGATTGGAACGACGTCCACACGGCGCTTATTCGGCCGGATGGACATATTGCCTGGGCGATTTCTCTATCCGATCCAAATCCAATTCAAACCATAAAAGAAGGAATCATTCGCTGGTGCGGAGACATTACCGTGTAGTAATTCGGGATAAACTAAAATCACGCAGTGTTGTCTTGCTAGGATCGAAGCCAAGGAACTCCGGTGGCGCTGGTTATCCTTGACCGGCCGGCGGAGCTGGCGACTGGAGGAACTTTTGCGGTAGGGAAATGATCCAGAAAAATAAGAACAGCCCATTAGATGAAAAATCTAATGGGCTGTTCTTACTAAAAATAATACCGGCGAGAGGACTCGAACCTCCACGGTTTCCCACTCGATTTTGAGTCGAGCGCGTCTGCCATTCCGCCACGCCGGCGTACACATATATAAATTCCAGAAAAAAATAATGGAGGTGCCACCCAGATTTGAACTGGGGATAAAGCTTTTGCAGAGCTTTGCCTTACCACTTGGCTATGGCACCACATGAAATGGAGCGGACGACGGGAATCGAACCCGCGACCCTCGCCTTGGCAAGGCGATGCTCTACCGCTGAGCCACGTCCGCATATAATGGCTGGGGATATAGGAATCGAACCTATGAATGACGGAGTCAAAGTCCGTTGCCTTACCGCTTGGCTAATCCCCAATATATTTTTTAAAAGAAAATGGGGCGACCGATGGGTCTCGAACCCACGAATGCCGGAACCACAATCCGGTGCGTTAACCCCTTCGCCACGGTCGCCATGTGAAGCTTTTAAGTTGTATTGCTATGTAATTCTTATAAAAGAAATGGGGCGACCGATGGGTCTCGAACCCACGAATGCCGGAACCACAATCCGGTGCGTTAACCCCTTCGCCACGGTCGCCATATGATTCTTTTATATGAAATTACTTGGCAGGGGCAGCAGGAATTGAACCCACACCAACGGTTTTGGAGACCGTTGTTCTACCTTTAAACTATGCCCCTAAAAAATGGTGGAGGCTGATGGATTCGAACCACCGAACACGTACGTGAGCAGATTTACAGTCTGATGCGTTTGGCCACTTCGCTAAGCCTCCACGGTATGGTGCCGGCGAGAGGACTTGAACCCCCAACCTACTGATTACAAGTCAGTTGCTCTACCAATTGAGCTACACCGGCATATTAAGTTGTGTATGGTGGCGCGGGAGGGAATCGAACCCCCGACACAAGGATTTTCAGTCCTTTGCTCTACCGACTGAGCTACCGAGCCATAAAAGTAATTTTGTAAAGATGGCGGAACCGACGGGATTCGAACCCGCGATCTCCTGCGTGACAGGCAGGCATGTTAGGCCAACTACACCACGGTTCCAAATTGGTTGCGGGGGCAGGATTTGAACCTGCGGCCTTCGGGTTATGAGCCCGACGAGCTACCGGGCTGCTCCACCCCGCGTCATTGAACAAAATCTATTCGGTTAAGATAGATGGTGGAGGCTGAGGGGTTCGAACCCCCGACCCTCTGCTTGTAAGGCAGATGCTCTCCCAGCTGAGCTAAGCCTCCATGTATCAGTTCCAAAAAAATGGTGACTCGTATGGGATTCGAACCCATGTTACCTCCGTGAAAGGGAGGTGTCTTAACCCCTTGACCAACGAGCCATGCTGTGTAAAAAGTATTCAATGAAAAGTAACGCTACGGAGAGAGAGGGATTCGAACCCTCGAGACGCTTGTGGCGCCTACACGATTTCCAATCGTGCTCCTTCGGCCAAACTCGGACACCTCTCCATATGGCTCCCCGAACAGGACTCGAACCTGTGACAACTCGATTAACAGTCGAGTGCTCTACCAACTGAGCTATCAGGGAATATACATATCAGGCTTGATCGCCTGAAAACTGAATCCGAAACGAATCTGCGTGTTAGAAATTTGGATAAGCCCTCGACCGATTAGTATTGGTCAGCTCCATGCATTGCTGCACTTCCACCTCCAACCTATCTACCTCGTCGTCTTCAAGGGGTCTTACATACTGGGAAATCTCATCTTGAGGGGGCTTCACGCTTAGATGCTTTCAGCGCTTATCCCGTCCGTACGTAGCTACTCAGCCATGCTCCTGGCGGAACAACTGATGCACCAGCGGTACGTCCATCCCGGTCCTCTCGTACTAAGGACAGCTCCTCTCAAATTTCCTGCGCCCACGACAGATAGGGACCGAACTGTCTCACGACGTTCTGAACCCAGCTCGCGTACCGCTTTAATGGGCGAACAGCCCAACCCTTGGGACCTACTTCAGCCCCAGGATGCGATGAGCCGACATCGAGGTGCCAAACCTCCCCGTCGATGTGGACTCTTGGGGGAGATAAGCCTGTTATCCCCAGGGTAGCTTTTATCCGTTGAGCGATGGCCCTTCCATGCGGTACCACCGGATCACTAAGTCCGACTTTCGTCCCTGCTCGACTTGTAGGTCTCGCAGTCAAGCTCCCTTATGCCTTTGCACTCTGCGAATGATTTCCAACCATTCTGAGGGAACCTTTGAACGCCTCCGTTACTCTTTAGGAGGCGACCGCCCCAGTCAAACTGCCCGCCTGACACGGTCCCCGTACCCGATGAGGGCACTAGGTTAGAACCTAGATACGATCAGGGTGGTATCCCAACGGCGCCTCCGCAGAAGCTTGCGCTCCTGCCTCACCGGCTCCCACCTATCCTGTACAGATCGTACCCAAATTCAATATCAAGCTGCAGTAAAGCTCCATGGGGTCTTTCCGTCTTGTCGCGGGTAACCTGCATCTTCACAGGTATTAAAATTTCACCGGATCTCTCGTTGAGACAGCGCCCAAGTCGTTACGCCATTCGTGCGGGTCAGAATTTACCTGACAAGGAATTTCGCTACCTTAGGACCGTTATAGTTACGGCCGCCGTTTACTGGGGCTTCGGTTCACAGCTTCGGGTTTAACCCCTAACCGCTCCCCTTAACCTTCCAGCACCGGGCAGGCGTCAGCCCGTATACTTCGCCTTGCGGCTTCGCACAGACCTGTGTTTTTGCTAAACAGTCGCTTGGGCCTTTTCACTGCGGCCCCCTCGGGCTATTCACCCTACCGAGGCACCCCTTCTCCCGAAGTTACGGGGTCATTTTGCCGAGTTCCTTAACGAGAGTTCTTCCGCGCGCCTTAGAATTCTCTTCTCGCCTACCTGTGTCGGTTTGCGGTACGGGCACCTTCTCCTGGCTAGAGGCTTTTCTTGGCAGTGTGAGATCATGACCTTCGCTACTATAATTTTCGCTCCCCATCACAGCCCAGCCTTACGATGTGCGGATTTGCCTGCACACCAGCCTCACTGCTTAGACGGACATCCATCAGTCCGCGTCACTACCCTCCTGCGTCACCCCATCGCTCATAGCGGATTACGGTGGTACAGTAATTTCAAACTGTTGTCCTTCGACTACGCCTGTCGGCCTCGCCTTAGGTCCCGACTTACCCTGAGCGGACGAGCCTTCCTCAGGAAACCTTGGGCTTTCGGCGGATCAGATTCTCACTGATCTTTTCGTTACTCATACCGGCATTCTCACTTGTATACTCTCCAGCGCTCCTTACGGTACACCTTCAACGTATATACAACGCTCCCCTACCCCAGATGCAAAGCATCTAGCCATAGCTTCGGTGGTGTGTTTAGCCCCGTTACATTTTCGGCGCAGAGTCACTCGACCAGTGAGCTATTACGCACTCTTTCAATGGTGGCTGCTTCTAAGCCAACATCCTGGTTGTCTGTGCAACTCCACATCCTTTCCCACTTAACACACACTTGGGGACCTTAGCTGATGGTCTGGGCTGTTTCCCTTTTGACAATGGATCTTAGCACTCACTGTCTGACTCCCGGCAAGAAGTAAATGGCATTCGGAGTTTGACTGAGCTTGGTAACCCTTGCGGGCCCCGCACCCAATCAGTGCTCTACCTCCACCACTCCATTCACCGAGGCTAGCCCTAAAGCTATTTCGGGGAGAACCAGCTATCTCCGAGTTCGATTGGAATTTCTCCGCTACCCCCACCTCATCCCCGCATTTTTCAACATGCGTGGGTTCGGGCCTCCAGTGCGTGTTACCGCACCTTCACCCTGGACAGGGGTAGATCACACGGTTTCGGGTCTACGTCCACATACTGAGTCGCCCTATTCAGACTCGCTTTCGCTGCGGCTCCGGCTTCTCACCTTAACCTTGCATGTTAAACGTAACTCGCCGGTTCATTCTACAAAAGGCACGCCATCACCCATAGATCGGGCTCTGACTTTTTGTAAGCACACGGTTTCAGGTTCTATTTCACTCCCCTTCCGGGGTGCTTTTCACCTTTCCCTCACGGTACTGTTTCACTATCGGTCGCCAGGTAGTATTTAGCCTTAGCAGATGGTCCTGCTGGATTCATACGGGGTTTCACGTGCCCCGCACTACTCGGGATCCGTCTCGGAGAGAACACAGTTTAGGCTACAGGGCTTTTACCTCTATCGCGGGCCTTTCCAGACCTCTTCACCTACCCTATTCCTTTGTAACTCCATGTGAGACGTCCCACAACCCCAAGAGGCAAGCCCCTTGGTTTAGGCTGTTCCGCGTTCGCTCGCCGCTACTGACGGAATCACTATTGTTTTCTCTTCCTCAGGGTACTTAGATGTTTCAGTTCCCCTGGTCTGCCTCTGCGTATCCTATGTATTCAGATACGAGTAACTGCGAATTACCACAGCTGGGTTTCCCCATTCGGACACCCCCGGATCAAAGCTTGCTTACAGCTCCCCGAGGCAGTTTCGTTGTTCGCCACGTCCTTCGTCGGCTCCTGGCGCCTAGGCATCCTCCGTGTGCTCTTAGTAGCTTAACCAATGCGTTTTCCCTAAGGAAAATCGCTAGTATCGCCATTAATATGAAACTTGTTTACACAAGTTCAGCTTAAAGGAATGTTCTAAAACGCAAATTCGTTTCGGTATCCAGTTTTCAAGGATCAAGTTGCTGTTATTATGAAACAATCACAACTGTGATGTTCGGAATAACAGACAATTGAGAGCTTAAACTCTCAAAACTGACCAACGAGTGAGTCACTAGCCGACCGGCTAGATTTAAGATTTGAATGTCTTCATTGCAGAAGACGATTCTCCATAGAAAGGAGGTGATCCAGCCGCACCTTCCGATACGGCTACCTTGTTACGACTTCACCCCAATCATCTACCCCACCTTCGGCGGCTGGCTCCCTTGCGGGTTACCCCACCGACTTCGGGTGTTGTAAACTCTCGTGGTGTGACGGGCGGTGTGTACAAGACCCGGGAACGTATTCACCGCGGCATGCTGATCCGCGATTACTAGCAATTCCGACTTCATGCAGGCGAGTTGCAGCCTGCAATCCGAACTGAGACCGGCTTTGCTGGGATTGGCTCCACCTCGCGGCTTCGCTTCCCGTTGTACCGGCCATTGTAGTACGTGTGTAGCCCAGGTCATAAGGGGCATGATGATTTGACGTCATCCCCACCTTCCTCCGGTTTGTCACCGGCAGTCACTCTAGAGTGCCCAGCTTCACCTGCTGGCAACTAAAGTCAAGGGTTGCGCTCGTTGCGGGACTTAACCCAACATCTCACGACACGAGCTGACGACAACCATGCACCACCTGTCTCAACTTTCCCCGAAGGGCACCTGATGCATCTCTGCTTCGTTAGTTGGATGTCAAGACCTGGTAAGGTTCTTCGCGTTGCTTCGAATTAAACCACATACTCCACTGCTTGTGCGGGTCCCCGTCAATTCCTTTGAGTTTCAGTCTTGCGACCGTACTCCCCAGGCGGAGTGCTTACTGTGTTAACTTCGGCACCAAGGGTATCGAAACCCCTAACACCTAGCACTCATCGTTTACGGCGTGGACTACCAGGGTATCTAATCCTGTTTGCTCCCCACGCTTTCGCGCCTCAGCGTCAGTTACAGCCCAGAAAGTCGCCTTCGCCACTGGTGTTCCTCCACATATCTACGCATTTCACCGCTACACGTGGAATTCCACTTTCCTCTTCTGTACTCAAGTCACCCAGTTTCCAGTGCGACCTCAGGTTGAGCCCAAGGTTTAAACACCAGACTTAAATAACCGCCTGCGCGCGCTTTACGCCCAATAATTCCGGACAACGCTTGCCCCCTACGTATTACCGCGGCTGCTGGCACGTAGTTAGCCGGGGCTTTCTTCTCAGGTACCGTCACTCCGGTAGCAGTTACTCTACCGGACGTTCTTCCCTGGCAACAGAGCTTTACGATCCGAAAACCTTCATCACTCACGCGGCATTGCTCCGTCAGGCTTGCGCCCATTGCGGAAGATTCCCTACTGCTGCCTCCCGTAGGAGTCTGGGCCGTGTCTCAGTCCCAGTGTGGCCGTTCACCCTCTCAGGTCGGCTACGCATCGTCGCCTTGGTGGGCCGTTACCCCACCAACTAGCTAATGCGCCGCAGGCCCATCCCCAAGCAGCAGATTGCTCCGCCTTTCATTCTTCTCTCAGGAGAAAAAAGAAATTATCCGGTATTAGCTACCGTTTCCGGTAGTTATCCCAGGCTTGAGGGCAGGTTGCCTACGTGTTACTCACCCGTCCGCCGCTAAGTCTGAAAGGAAGCAAGCTTCCTCTCAAACTCCGCTCGACTTGCATGTATTAGGCATGCCGCCAGCGTTCGTCCTGAGCCAGGATCAAACTCTCCAAATTGGTATTTAGAAAGAGCGATTGCTCATTTTGAAACATCTGACGAGAATTTACATTCTCATTTTTGGATCTCACCGAAGTGATCTCCAGATACTCACTCGTTGTTCAGTTTTCAAAGATCAAGTTCATCTTCCGTCGCCGTTTTTTATCTCAGCAGCGACCTTTATAATATATCACAGCGCCCTCGTTTTAGTCAACCTTTTTTTTAATTTCTTTTTTCGGCTGATTTACGACTGCATTGCTGCGCATCGTTATGTCAGAGGGACGAGTTATAATTTATCATAAGAACTGCACCCTAGTCAACCCTAAATATTCTATTCCCTTTCAGCTCTTCTGCAAACCTGGACAAATAAAAAAAGAGAGTATATTCACCCTCTCCATTCTCCCGCTAATGCTATCTATATAGAGCTGTTACCGCCAGTAGGCGATTTGTTAACTTAAAGGGTATAACGAATGGCATGACCATCCCCGGCATCCACTGCCCACGAGGCGATCTCCCGAATTAATGAACGGGATACCAGCTTGCGGAGCACAAGCGGCAACTCTGCCTGGAGCGGGCTGAGCCCCGAATGCTGCAGAAGCTCCTTAATGCTCCACGCCTCCTTACGGCTGCCCAGGATATGAAGCAGCATGATACAGCAATCCTCCATTTTTGACATGAGGGCAAATTCACAGGCAAGCAGGATCAGTTCGATTCTCTGGTCCAGTGTCTCTGTGCTGATAGTCAATTCTTCATATAGCTTATGGACCGGGGAGTTCAGGCTTTTCACCTGTCCCCATACTGCCGGTTCGGGGAAATATCCCGCTTCACTCACTTCAATGCGCGCCCAATGATACAAGGCAATGAGTACGCAATTATAGGCATCCATGGTACAGCCTGCTTCAATATAACGCTTGGACTTAATATACATATGTAAAAAACGGGAGAATTCCATGAACAGCACCCGTTCTTTGAGCGGGCCCTCAAACTGGGTGAGCTGCTTACGCATCTCCGCCAAGATCCCCTTCGGGTCCCAGAGTACCTCTCCGGATATCAGGCTGGTAAGAAGCTCGTTGTTATCTCCGGCCATAACAGCACGTTCCAATGCAGATAGACCTACATGCACCGATTGTGTCCGCTTATCACCAGCAATGCTATGGGTTATGATGCGTTCCGTCTCCTGTTCCTCATGCAGCAGAAGGACCACCATATCAAAATCGTGCAGCAGTGCACTTTGAAACGTGGCGTCTCCTCTTTGCCGCCAAGCAACGGCTCCAAGAACATTCTCTTCAAAAGTCTCCCCGCTTAATAGGGTCAAATTGGACAGTTCCATGCTTCCCTCCATCAAATTTGGCGATTTTGCGTCCGTCAGTTATAATCTCTATACATAAGCTTATTCTACATATTCATGCCAGTTCCTCCTGAACAACCGAACTATATTTCAGTTAGGAGATCGTACTCATGAAATTTAAATCGGCTAAAATCAATGCTTTTCGCACCTGGGGACTGCTTCTGACCATGCTTGGCATGGGTCTCATGATCATGGGAACCGCAGGTATTGTATTCTGGGGCTCTGCCGGCAAAGTCGTTGCTGCTGTCGGTCTTGTCATTGGACTCGTCTCCATGATGGCCAGTCTGGCTATTTATTTCTGGGCGGGCATGCTCTCAACCAGTGCGGTTCAGGTGGAATGTCCGGAGTGCCATAAGCTGACCAAAATGCTGGGCAAAACCGACCGCTGCATGTTCTGCCACACCATCCTTACCATGGACCCTGCACAAGCTACCATTACTGCCGAAGAGCTTGAACTCCAGCAGCTTAAACATTGATCGTGTTCATGCAGCGTTAACTGCAATTATTAGTTATTATGCAGCATTCAGATTTTCTTGCAAAAAAGGTGGTGTCCTGTAGAGGACATCACCTTTTTTATATGATTATTTTATAATTCCCTTCAATGCTTCCCATGCCTCCGGACTGGCAAAGCTACGGTTCCAGGCTGCCACACCGCCCAGCTTCAAGGACTGGGCCAGTTCTACCCGGGCTGTGAGCGAGGTGCTGTCCTCGATCCAGATTTTGCGGAGAACATCATCTTCCTTATACTCCACGTAGTTCTGTCCGGCTTCCTTATCGAATACGGGTGTCAGCTTCTTCTCAGCGATGATCTCCTTGACTGCATTCATGCTGACGGCCTTGGAGCTTACCTTGGTCTTCCCCTTCTCGGTGGCTTCCGTCCAGATCCGCGTATAGAGTGGCACTCCCAGAATTAACTTCTCTGCCGGCACCTTATCCTCCTCGATAATCCGGTTCATAGAGGTCTTAACCCACGGTAAAGAGGCTACTGATCCTGCAACCGGACTGGCTGCCCAGTGCTCGTCGTAGGCCATTACAATCAGGAAGTCGGACACGGCGGCAAGCGCCGGACGGTCGAGAAACAGGGACCACATCTCGCTCTTGGACTTCGGCGTAACATCAATAGAAACAATCAGATTACGGCTCTGGGCCATCGGCTTCAGTTCCCGCATGAACTGCGTTACGTTCGGTCCATCCTTGGTGTACACATTCTCGAAGTCGATATTAATCCCGTCTAAGTTATACAGGTCTGCATACTTAAGCATCTGGACAATGGCATTCATCCGATTGTCATACGTGGATAAGGCTTCAGTGGTCAAATCGGGTTCAAAGCTGTTGCTCAGCAGCCCCCATACCTCCATCCCCTGATTATGCGCCCAATCTACATAAGAGCGGTCCGCCTGGCTGCGCACATTCCCCTTCACATCAATAATGCTGAACCAGGTGGGGCTAACCACATTAATTCCAGGCAAGGCTGCGAATTTGGCGGGATTCGGCTTGCGTTCGTACACAGCTTCCCAGAACATGTTAACCGGCTTATCCTTCCAGCTGCGCTGCGCACGTGTAGGTGTTTCGGGCTTTTTCTCTACAGTTCGGGTACCGTCTTCGGTAATATCATCCGCCTGAGCGTAACCCGAATAACCATTATCAAGCTGAGCGAATACCCAGTCCTTGGTGTCCGTGTTCCAGATCCGTACGACATCCCCGGGGTTCATATCAGCAAAAATCGGTGCATGCACCGAGGGTTCACTGCGCAGGGCTTTCGTTTTCCCGCCTTCTTTACCCTTCACCTTGCCAAGCGGCACCGATTCACCTGCAGTCATTAGCAGCACTGCACCGGTATTCGTATCCTCTTCGATCTCGAAGCCGTACAGATTCTCCAGTGTGTCTGCCGGAAGATAGGTCACTTTATCTTTAACCTCGGGAGCAAGGCGAAGCTGCAGAGGTTCATTGTTCAGAGCTGCGGCCGTGGATTCCTCCTGCATGTATAGCAGGCTGCTGTCCGTTGAGAGGATGACTGATTTGCTCTCTTGTTCATACCGGATAGAAGGATCTACATATTCCTGCAAAAAAGGCAGCGGTAAAAGCAGTCCGTCCCCCGTACCCGATGCTGAATAGCCGGTAAGCTGTCCCTTCACAAAAATCGGCTTGTCCAGCCCCTTCCAGTCCGGGTCCAGATGCTGGCGGTTCGGCAGTACATAATAAACAACCCAAAAGGCTGCGGCGGCTATGATGACAAGTCCCAATAAGCGGCGAGTAAGACTTCCACGCTTTGTGACGCGTCTTTGTCTCTGTCTTCTGTCCAAAATAGGTCCTCCAAACCATTCATTGAATTTTAAAAGCAGGCAACACTTCTGTTAAGTATACGCCATGCAGGCGAGCTTGGTTGCGCGAATCTCTTGGAAGGTTTGTATTTTTGTAACAGCTTGATACTCTCTTTATACAAAAAAGCGTGCAGAATCCGCATTCGGACTCTACACGTTATAGGTATTATTCCATTCAGTGCTGCTTCTCTCCGCAGCCTTTGCACACACCGTACAGCTCCATACGCAATCCATGAATCTTGAAGCCTGTGGCCCGTTCGGCCTGCTGCTCTACCTCATGAAGAGTAGAATAGCTGAAATCCTCAATCTTGCCGCATTCCTGGCAGATAACATGATAATGATCAGATACATTGGCGTCGAAACGGCTGGAATTATCACCGTAGGTCAGCTCACGGACCATACCTGCTTCCATGAACATCTTAAGATTGTTATACACAGTTGCCACACTCATGCTCGGAAACTGAGGCTCAAGTGCCCGGTAGATATCGTCTGCCGTAGGATGATTCATAGCTTCCATCAGATACGTTAGAATCGCATGACGCTGAGGCGTAATACGGACACCGGTTGTCTTGAGTTGCTCCAATGCATGCTGTACGCCACTACCCATCCATGCCACCGCCTTTGATTATACACTTAATAATAATTCTAATGTAATTGTATGACTCTGCTTTCAACGTTGTCAATGAAGTCATTACATTATATTCATTATTATATAATAAAAATTCCTTATTTCAATATTTGCTCACATTTAAATTGCTGTTTCCGTCTACACGCAGCTTGAATTCACCGGTTCCAATCTGGCCGGAAAGCACTTTTTTGTCAATCACGAGCCCTGGCAGGTCTGTTACGATATCTCCATATCCGCTGGAGCCCTCCACCGTATAATTACCTGTTAGCGGCAGGAACAGTTCAATATCCCCCACTGCACTGTAAACATCCCAGTCTCCCCCGAAATCCCCGGAGCGGATGCTGATCCGGCCGTTCAGGGATTCGGCATGCAGCTTGGATCTTGCTCCGGATATCTCCACATTGCCATTCTTCGTGGACAGATCCAGCACATCCCCGCTGTCATATGCCGTGATGTTGCCGACCGCCGTTGACAGCTTCAGGGCGCCTCTAACGTCCCAAGCCCCCATATCGCCTCCGCTTGTCCCCAGTTCCACATTGCCCAGGACATCTCTGGCGCGCACCGCGCCGTTTAAGGTTTTACCTTTTACATTGCCGTAAATGCGGTGCAGAATCAACTCCCCGTTCCCGGTCTCCAGCGAGATGTCGGCAATGGCTTCCACATTCTGCAGGGTAATTCCGCCATTCATCGTACGGACGTTCAGGTCGAACCGCCGGTCTTCCGGCAGGGAGATATCCAGGTTGATCCGCGGCTGGCGTTTGCCGGATTCACCGTACGCCTTACTCTGGGGTGTGATTTTGATTGTCGTACCTTCCGTCACCTCGACAAAGGACTGGTCCGCTATGGCTTCCGCCTGCACCCCGTCCAGCTGGTCCACCCATACGGTTGCCGTAATCTCGATATCCTCCACAGCAGCCCGGTGAATGAGAATGTCTCCATTAATAGCGTCAATATTGACCTTGGAGGTGTTCAGTTCGACCGGAACCATCAGCGGAGCCTTCTGATAAGAGCTTCCTTCCGCTTCCCCGTAATCAACTGCCGCCACGGTCAGGTTAAGACTCACCTTGTTCCACAAATGCAGATAGTGCTCCTGCTCGGTTACGATAAACACACATGCAGCCAGTATTACCGCAGAGAACAATCCCCGCAGATCCATCCGCGCTCTTCCGGCAGTACCGTTCTGCTTCAGCCGGCGGAAAAGAATATAGATCAGCAGATACTCTACTCCCCATAATACCGGAATGATAGGCCACCATTTGAGCAGCAGCATCATATAATCTGTTCCATCGCGCCAATCCAGGAGAAGCAGAATTCCGACAGCAGCCAGCGTTACTGAGGCCGTATATCTGCCGATCCGCCGCTTCTTCCGCTCCTTGTCCTGACGCGCTATGGAGTCCCTGGCCATCTCTCTGATTCCCATAAGCAGGCCAAGGCCTATCAGCACCACTGCAACAGCAGCACCGGCAGAGGTCTCAATGAATACGCGAAGCCAGGGCGGCTTTTGCTGGAAAAGAAAGAGCATCGCCCCGCCGATAAGCAGCAGGAGGCCAAAGGAAATCCCCGGCTCGCTGATCCTTACCCGGCGTCTTGAGGTTGTTGTACCGGACTGGATGGTCTCCAGCTCTTCAAGATCATGCTCATCAGGAAACCGCAGAATCCGGTCTGCGTTCTGAAGCGCGTCAAACACATTATAGAAATATAACACCGGAATCAGCAGCCCCAGTAAAATCAGCAGCGGTACATTAATTTGCATCCCGATAGATGAGAAATACAGCAGTGCCACAATATCCAGCACAATAAGGAAAATGACAGAAACCCCTTTGCGGAGCAGCCCGAGATAGAGATGTCCCGTGCCGGGAAGCACTGCAGCAAGCAGGCCGGCTATAAATTTACGTTTACGCGGACGGCGTTTGGGACGGGGAGGGATGTAGGGATGGTTCAATTCTACGTCAGCTTCAGACAGCGGCAAGCCTGCCTCATTCTCTTCTTCCCGCACGGAAAGCTCCTCATGATTCTGATGGCCGGAACTCATTCTCGGTACTCCTCCTTTCTAAATTGGGATGTACTTGTCATTTCAGCCTGCCTGTCCGGTGGAATTCCAGCAGCTCTACTCCAGGAACCACCTCTTCGGACCCGACAGGAATGAACCCGTGCTTGGTATAGAGCGTCACTGCCGGAAGGTTCAGCTTCCCCGTAGATACGATAAACTGCTCCATCTCCGCGTAACGGGCAAAGATAAATTCTAACAGTCTTCCGGCCACGCCTTGGCGGAAATGGTCCGGGCTGACCATCATCCGGGTAACGGTTAGCTTGCCGGGAGACTCCTGGGTGACTGCAACAGCGCCGAGCAGCTCCTCCGTCTCATCGAAGCAGCCGTAGAACTCCTCTGTAACCCGGCTGAGCATGTCCCTCGTCTCCAGCAGCGGCGGTATGTCACGAAACCCGATGATCTCCGCCTCCAGGCGGTATGCCTTATGCTGAAGGCTCCATAGCTCATCCAGCGTGATCTCATCCTGCAGATTCAGCTTCACTATTGTATCCATCCGTACAATCCCCTTATATACTGCACAGGGGCCTGCCGTTGCCGACAAGCCCTGTGCCCAAGATTCTATAATCTATTACCCAATCTAGCTGTTCAGCACTTCTGCAAGCAGTGTGTTCACAAGACCCGGGTTAGCCTTCCCTTTGCTCGCCTTCATGACCTGTCCTACAAGGAAGCCGATCGCTTGTTTCTTGCCGGCCTTGTAGTCTTCGACAGATTGCGGATTAGCAGCGACCACTTCCTGTACGATTTTCTTGATCGCACCTTCATCACTGATCTGCACCAGACCCTTTTCTTCAACGATAACTGCCGGCAGCTTGCCGCTCTCCAGCATTTCTTTGAACACGGTCTTGGCAATTTTGCTGCTGATGGTTCCGCCTGCGATCAGGCCGATCATCTCGCCCAGCCCCTGCGGCGTAATCTTCACCTGGGATAACTCCAGATTATTGCTGTTCAAATACCCCAGCAGATCGCCCATCATCCAGTTGGCGACAGCCTTAGCATCCTGCGTGAAGGCAAGACTGCCCTCGAAGAAGTCCGCAAGCGGCTTGGAGGAGGTGAGCACTCCGGCATCATAGGCAGTCAGACCAAACTCCTCACTGTACCGGGCCTGCCGGGCATCCGGCAGCTCAGGGATCGTGGAGCGGATCGCTTCCTTCCAGTCCTCGCCAATATGCAGCACAATCAGATCCGGGTCCGGGAAATAACGGTAATCATGGGCTTCCTCCTTGCCGCGCATGGACAAGGTCTTGCCTCCCGCTTCATCCCAGCGGCGGGTCTCCTGTACAACGATTCCACCGTCATCCAGAATCTCCCCCTGACGGAACTGCTCATACTCCAGCCCGCGCAGAACCCCGCGGAAGGAGTTCATATTCTTCAGCTCCGCACGGATACCGAATTCTTCCTGCCCTTCCGGCCGCAGGCTGATATTGGCATCACAACGCATCGAGCCTTCTTCCATCTTCACATCCGACACATCGCAGTATTGCATAATGGCGCGGATCTTCTCCAGGTAAGCACGTGCTTCCTCCGGTGAACGCAGATCAGGCTCCGAGACAATCTCAATAAGCGGAGTGCCTACCCGGTTGAAGTCAACCAGTGAAGCAAATCCTCCATCCACGTGAGTCAGCTTGCCCGCATCCTCCTCCAGATGAAGACGGGTGATCCCGATCCGTTTGGTCTCTCCATTCACTTCAATATCAATCCAGCCGTTCAGGCCGATAGGCTGATCAAATTGCGAAATCTGGTAGGCCTTCGGGGAATCGGGGTAAAAATAGTTTTTGCGGTCAAATTTGCTGACATCGCCGATCGTACAGTTCAGAGCCATTGCCGCTTTCATGGCATACTCCACCGCCTGGCGGTTAAGCACCGGCAGTACACCGGGGTGGCCGAGACAGACCGGACAGGTATGGGTATTAGGCGGAGCGCCGAATTCTGTGGAGCAGCCGCAGAAGATTTTGGACTTGGTATGAAGCTCCACATGAACTTCAAGCCCGATGACCGTTTCATATTTAGACATAGATAATCTCATCCCTTAAAAGTTTTGTGGGCAACTACTTCAAACTGGCAGCTACATTTGCGGGCGGGCCTTGTGATGCTCTGTATGTTGTTCAAAGGCATGCGCAACGCGCAGTACCGTACTCTCATCAAACTCCTTGCCGATAATCTGCAAGCCGACAGGCAGACCTTCCGCGAACCCGCAAGGGATGCTGATGGCAGGAATACCGGCCAGACTGACAGGAATGGTAAGGATATCATTCAGATACATGGTCAGCGGATCTTCGGTCTGCGAGCCCAGCTTGAAGGCTGTGGTTGGCGCAGTCGGGCCGATCACGACATCATATTTCTTGAACACTTCATCAAAATCCTGCTTAATCAAGGTGCGCACCTTCTGCGCCTTCAAATAATAAGCATCGTAATATCCGGAGCTTAGCGCATAGGTGCCGAGCATGATCCGGCGTTTGACTTCAGGGCCGAAGCCCTGGCTGCGGGAGTTATGGTACAGATCCAGCAATCCACCCCCATCATCCACACGCACTCCGTAACGGACACCGTCAAAACGGGCCAGGTTGGAGGAAGCCTCGGAAGAGGAAAGGAGATAATAAGCGGCTACGGCATATTCTGTATGCGGAAGCGAAACCTCTTCCCACACGGCGCCGAGGCCCTCCAGCACTTTAAGCGCTGACAGCACGGATTCACGGACCGAAGCATCTACGCCTTCGCCGATGTATTCCTTAGGCACAGCTATACGCAGACCGGAAATATCACCGGTAAGTGAACTCAGATAATCAGGTATGCTGACCTTGGCCGAGGTGGAATCCTGGGCATCATAACCGGCAATCGCCTGCAGTACATATGCAGAATCCTCAACGCTGCGGGTAATTGGACCAATCTGGTCCAGGGAGGAGGCAAAAGCTACCAGACCGTAACGGGAGACCAGGCCATAGGTAGGCTTAAGGCCGACCACTCCGCAGTAGGAAGCCGGCTGGCGGATCGAACCGCCGGTGTCGGAACCAAGTGTAAAGAATACCTCTCCGGCCGCAACCGCTGCTGCCGAACCGCCGCTCGAACCGCCTGGAACACGCTCCAGATCCCATGGATTGCGCACAGCGCCGAAGCTTGAATTCTCATTGGACCCGCCCATGGCGAACTCGTCCATGTTCAGCTTACCTATAGTTACGGCATCGGCCTGACGCAGCTTGGAGACTACGGTCGCATCATAAATCGGCTGGAAGTTATTAAGGAACTGGCTGGCACAGGTGGTGCGCAGACCTTGGGTCACAATATTATCCTTGATTCCGGCGGGCAATCCGAATAACAGACCACGTGCAGCTCCGGTTGCCAGCTTGTCATCAAGCGCACGTGCCTGATCGCGGGCCCCCTCTTCATTCAGTGTCAAAAAAGCATGAACCTTGCTGTCACGTTCCGCAATGACGGACAGGGATTCTTCAGTCAGTTCACGGACCGAGACCTCTTTACTGTGCAGCATGTTATGTACTTCAGGTAGTCGATATTGAAACAGGCTCAACTTGCTTCCTCCTCTCAGGGTATGGTTATTCCAGAACAGCGGGAACCTTGAAGTGTCCCTCTTCATGTTCCGGTGCGTTAAGCAGCGCTTCCTCTTGGGTCAGGCTCTCCTTTACCACATCGTCACGCATCACATTGCTGACTTGCAGCACATGGGTGGTCGGTTCTACATTCTCAGTATCCAGCTCATTCAATTTCTCGGCATATTGTAAAATAGCATTCATTTGTTCGGTGAAGGTAGCCTCTTCTTCCGGGCTTAATTGCAGCCTAGCCAGCTTGGCCACATGCTGCACATCTTTGACGGTGATGCTCATAATGGATATCCCTCCTGTTTAAAGGGCTAAAGCGCCCGGATAACGTTTTTAATTATAGGGTAGACGGCCTTACAATTCAATGCGCTTGTCGATTAAGGGGGATATATACAGCAAAAGACCCGCACCTGCTGATTGTGGCAGGAAGCGGGTCTTGAGTGCTTAAGCTTAATC
The DNA here is from genome assembly GCF_038002245.1 of Paenibacillus sp. FSL R7-0128. NCBI lineage: Bacteria > Bacillati > Bacillota > Bacilli > Caryophanales > Paenibacillaceae > Paenibacillus > Paenibacillus sp. FSL R7-0128. Next base: position 6,585,455 of record NZ_JBBOCD010000001.1, read on the forward strand.
CGGCTAATGATTCAACCGGTAATACAGGTCATTCCAGCGCAGCTCATTTTCGAGTGAGGTAAAGGTACTGGAGGCGTCGATGACGAGACACTCGATTCCTGCCATGCGCGCCCAATCCCGGAGCTGTTCACTTGTGGTGTGGAAGGAAAAGGCGAAGTGATGTGCACCGCCGGCCAGAATCCATGCTTCCGAAGCCCCGGTCAAGGAGGGTTCCGGTTGCCAGAGCAGGCGTGCTACCGGCAGACGGGGCATGCTGTGTTCATTCTGTACGGCATTCACTTCATTGACGATCAGACGGAACCGGTCGCCCATATCCACCAGTGTGGCATTGATTCCTTTGCCGCTGGCTCCGTTAAAAATCAGTCTCGCCGGAGCTTCCTTGCCGCCGACAAACAAGGGATGCACTTCAATTCTTGGTCTGTCCGCAGCCAGGGACGGGCAGATCTCCAGCATATGGGAACCCAGCACCATTTCATTGCCCTTTTGCAGATGATACGTATAATCCTCCATGAAAGAGGTCCCTTGATTACCGGCCATAATCTTCATCATCCGTACCAGCGCGGCCGTCTTCCAGTCGCCTTCACCGCCGAAGCCGTAGCCTGCCGCCATCAGCCGCTGAGCCGCCAGCCCCGGTAATTGCTTCAGTCCATGCAGATCCTGGAAGCTGGTCACGAACGCTGTATATCCGCCCTCCTCCAAAAATTCGCTCAGCGCAATCTCCATCCGCGCCTGTTCACGAATGGCTTCCCGTTCAGCGCCATCGGCACGTCCCTGATCCGTAAAATCGTACAATTCGGCGTATTCATCCATCAGCGTACGCAGCTTGGCATCACTTACACTCCGAACCAGTTCAGCCAGATCACCGGCCGGATAACCGTTGACCGTCAACCCCAGCTTGATTTGCGCCTCCACCTTATCCCCTTCCGTCACCGCAACATCACGCATATTATCGCCGAATCTGGCGATTCTCATCGTCTGGCTCCCGGTATAGCCCGCCGCCGTCTTCATCCACCCTCCGATTCTTGCACGCACCTCTTCATCCTTCCAGTGGCCGGCAATAATCTTTCGGGCCATGCGCAGGCGGGCGCCGATGAACCCGAACTCACGGTCGCCGTGCGCCGCCTGGTTCAAGTTCATAAATTCCATATCAATACTGTCCCAGGGAATCTCGATATTGTATTGGGTATGCAGATGGAGCAGCGGCTTGCGCAGCTGGGTCAGCCCGGAGATCCACATTTTGGCCGGAGAGAAGGTGTGCATCCATGTGATCACCCCCGCGCAGGTTCCGCTGGAATTGGCTTCAAGACAAACTCGCAGAATCGCTTCCGGAGCCGTGACCGTTTCGCGGAATTGGATCGGATACGGAAGGCCCCCTTCGCGGTTTAGCTCCTCCACCATTTTCCTGGAGTTCTCCTCCACTTGCTCAAGTACTTCCTCTCCGTACAAACCTTGGCTCCCTGTTACGAACCAGAATACATAAGGCTTAGCCTGCAGCATATCAAATTCCTCCGTTTGTTCAGTTCGTTTTGAATTTCAATTCAATCTCATAATGAACGGCTGCTCCAGGCTCCAGCAGCTTCAAAGCATGCGCTCCGCGCTCTCCCGCTCTCCCCCGGGTCCAGCAATTGGAAGGCTCGAGTCCCAGCACATGTTCGCCTGCTCCGGGCATTCTCCACTGCACCAGTCTGGGCAGCGTCCGCTGATCCCACCGCAGCTCTGCCGTCAGGCCGCCCGCAGAAGAGGATAAGCCGGGGATAGGAAAAGAAGGGCTGCAGATTTGTGCGCAGATGTACGTTTGCTGTTCCAATGGCTCATGGTAATACACTTGTTCCTTAAAACGCTGATCCGGCGCCTGCCATTCATGTATCCGTGATATCTCCATATCATCATCACGCGGAGCACAGCTGCTCTCCGGCAAGATGATCCTGGTATCCTCCGCAAGCAGCGGAAAGCCAAAGTTGAAATGATAGAGCATCAGATGCGGGGCCGGTGTAAAGCCTACATTCTCCACGCAATCGTTAAGCTGCAAACTGTTCTCTCCAAGCCTGCTTGTAATCGTGCGGGTCAAACGCAGCTTTTGTCCAAAGATGGACGTCTCCTCTACGACTCCCCGCAGGCGTATCTCATATTCATTACCTTGCCATTCCGCCTGATAGGAAGCCTGGCGTGCAGGCGTATGATGAATCTGTCCATGCAATCCATAAGCTCCGTAATCGTCCCGGCCGGCCGCACCTGCCTGCGACAATCCGCAAGTCATCAGCAACCCGCCGGAAGCTGTCTGCAGCCAGTGATTCCCCTCTTCCCGGAAATAAGCGGGATGGGGATCTCCGTTGGCGGCAGACCAGCTAACCGGAATGCCGCAAAATTCAGCCAAAGAGATATCCATTCCCTTGCCGGGATGCACCCAATAGGAGAGGCCGGAGCCGGTCCGCACACGGAACACTTCCTGACCGGCCTCCGGCCCCTCTCTCATTACAAAGGGCTGCACTCCCGCAAGCTGCTCTATCCGGCCAACTCTGGCCTCCAGCTCACGCCGGGTCCATTCTCTGCCATAAAGTCTTGCCATACCGCCATTCCTCCTGTAACGGGCAGGAAAGCCTCAGGCTTGTCCGGCACTCCCGAAAATTCTCATCGTTCTCACAATATCCTGCTGTACAGCTTCCATAGCCCATGCGGAAATGTCATGATAATAGCTTTTGCGCTGCTGCGCGCTGTTGGCCGCCAATTTCGCCTGGAGCGTATTGGCCACTTCATGCGCCATATTGGAATAATAGTTAAGCTTGCGAATGCCACACTGTATGGAGGTGATATAGGCGGCTTCATCCAGTCCGGACCCGCCATGCATCACCAGCGGCAGGCCGGTAAGCTCCTTGATGAGCTTCAGACGCTCAAAATCCAGAACCGGTTCTGTCAGATAAACACCGTGCGCAGTCCCGTAAGCAACGGCGAGCGCATCAACATCGGTATGTGCAATAAAAGTTTGGGCTTCTTGGGGATTGGTGTAGACATCGTCCGGATCATATTCTTCTATTTCTTCCTCCGCTCCTCCGCCCTCCGGACGCAGAATCTTGCCAAGCTCGGCTTCTACGGAAACTCCGAGCGCCTTGGCGATTCTGCTGATCTCATTGGTCTGGCGGATATTCTCCTCCAGCGGCAGATGCGCGCCGTCGAACATCACCGACGAGAAGCCGAGCTGCATCGCCCGGATCAGAATTTCGTGATCCTGGCCGTGGTCCAGGTGTACGGCAACGGGAACCCGCGCTTGCCTCGCAGCCGCCAGTATAATGGGAGCGATCACCTCCAGCGGAACAAGCGGAATATGCACTTCCGCAAAGGACAGAATGACCGGTGAGCGCGCCTCCTCGGCCCCGGCAATGATTCCCCGGATCATCTCCAAATTAATCACATTGTACGCGCCGACGGCATAACGTTTGGCTTCGGCATCCTTCATTAATTCTTTCAGGGTCACTAATGGCATTCTTCAGCATCTCCTATGGATTTGACATAACGTTGTTCACCGCTTGATACAGCCGTTTATATTTGGCGTAATTCTTATCATAGTGCCTGCGGTTCTCCGGGCGGGGATAGAAGGTAGTGCCCACCTTCACCAAAATGCGGGCAGCTTCTGCATAGGAAGGGAATACTCCCAGCGCCACCCCGGCCAGAATAACCGCTCCGAGAATACCTGCCTCTTCGATATCAAGGGCGATGACGGCCCTGTTCATGATGTCCGCCTTGATTTGCAGCCACAGGGAGGACTTGGCACCGCCGCCGCAGGCTTTTAGTTCCCTGATACTCATACCTGCTTGCTCCAGGCAATCCAGATTGAGCCTCATCTCATAGGTGACGCCTTCCATTAAAGCTCTGTACAGCTCACCCTTTGTGGTATTAAAATTCAAGCCCGCGATGACCCCAACCGCAGCCGGGTTCATGTATGGAGTGCCTGAGCCGGCAAAATGCGGCAGTACCAAGATGTCCGTGGGACCTTCTCCGGCGCTCTCGCCCATAATCTCATAGACACTCCGCCCGGACTCATCTGCCGCACATTTCTCTTCATAGCCGAACTGGTCCCTGTACCACTTCAGCAGGGAGCCGCCGGTGAAATTAAACGCATAGGTGGTATAACTCCCCTGGATATAAGGAACCAGCGCCAGCTTGCTGAGCGCAAGCGCCTTATCATCGACCTGCATGGTATGGAAGACCGGCGTGATGCACTCTACAGTGCCAATACCGTCTACAGCCGAGCCTTCTTCCGTGACTCCCGCGCCGATGGCGGCGCATACCTGGTCATGTCCGCCGAGCACCAGCTGAAGGTGGGCAGGCAGCCCCAGCGCCTCAGCCGCTGCGGGTGAAATCCGGCCGAGCTGTGATCCAAGCTCCAGCGCCTGGGGAAATATCCCGCTCCTTAAGCCTGTCGCCCGGATAATCTCCTCATCCCACTTAAGCCGGTGAACATCAAAGGCCATCGTTCTGGACGCCAGCGAGTAGTCGATCACGGGTCCTGCACCCAGCTTGTAGAGAATAAATGATCCAAACGGCAGAAAGGTATGAAGACGCTCATAAATGTCCGGCTGCTCTTCCCGGTACCACATCAATTTGGAGAGGGTGTACATCGGATGGGGGTGAAGGCCCGTCTTGCCAATGATCTTCTCTTCTCCGATATGCTCCACCAAAACCTCCAGTTGCCCGCTTCCCCGCTTGTCGATATACAGCAGGCTGTTTCCAAGCACGCAGCCCCCGCTGTCGAGCAGAACGGCAGCCTCCCCAAAGGAAGAAACGGACAGTCCGGCAAGCATGGCAGGCGGTCTGTCATACTTAATCATTGCGGAACTGATAACAGCTTGAACCGCTTCCCACACCCGCTGCGGACTCAGCTCATAACAGCCGCTTTCCGGCGATTCCATGGAGTATTCCCTGTATGCCTGGGCCAGCACTTCACCCGTTGAAGCCATGATCAGACATTTCGTGCCTGTTGAACCGATATCTAAGCCTATGAGATCGACGGCCATGTCCCCGATTCAGCCCCTCTCCCCATCCGGGACGTATTTCACACCGGCTATACTATAGCGCTCAGAGATTATGTCTTGTTCCTCTATGCTCAGACCGCCTTCTTGGGTCACCTTAATTGTGGCAAAAGGCAGGCTCTCAGAAATCTTGGAATAGCTTACTGCATCATCACATAAAAGCGAGCATTCCCCTGCTTCCGCACCGTACAGAACAGGCTCTATATTAAAAACGGTGTCGTCCCGGACACATAGAACGGGCTCTGCCCAAGGAATTAGCGCGCCCTGTTTGATATACAGAGGAACTTCATCCTCAGCAACTTGGCGGGTGATCCATTGTCCGCCGTTCAGCCACTCTCCGGTCAATCGTTCGTACCAGCGGCCTTGAGGCAGGTAGAGCTTACGTGTGTCACCGTTACCATAGACAACAGGAGCAGCCATAAGATCCTCTCCAACCATGAACTGGTCGAAGCAATCCAGCACCTCAGAGTCACCCGGGTAATCCATCACTAAGGGACGTATAGGCGGTACCCCCTGCTGACGGTATCTGCCAAATGCGGCATACAGGTAAGGAATCAGACTCATTCGGATTTGCAGAAGCTTCCTGCATTGCTGCGCCAGTTGCGGCCAATCCTCCAGCCATTCACCGGCATGGTTCTTGTCATGATCGAATTGCTTCCACGGCGGCGAAGGAATCATATAACAGTTAAGCACCGCCAGAGGCGAGAAAATCACAGCGCCAATCCGGCGCAGCAGCTCTTCCCTCGTTGCTGTCTGGCGGACCTCCGGCGACCAGAGTAGACCTGAGAAGGACGCTGTGGCCAGCCCCCGTACGAAGTCTTCATGGTCGTAGAGGTCGCTGTACAGTACATAGGGATAGGGCGCCGCGAGCGCATGGGAAGCGCGAACCTGTCCATAGGTCCGGCGATCCGCTGCCTTGAACGGGGCGAGCATCGTTTGCTGATAGAGCTGGCCGAACAAGCTGTGCATCTGCTCCCCGTCCGCCCCTCCCGGAAAACGGGCGAAATCGGGAAAACCCCAGTTGCCGATATAATCGCCGTTATCACATTCATCCAGCTTGAAGCCTGACAACCCCGCCTCAATAAAGGGCTGGTGGATGTCCGTGAAGGCTTTCCGGGCCTCAGCTTGCGTGAAATCCGGCACCAGACCGTCCCATACATAGCTGTCGGCCGAATAAGGCTTCAGCTCCGGGAAGACAGGACTATCTGGATGCACATAAGCATGTTCCCACAGATTAAGCCGGTACCCCAGATCCTTCAGATCCTGGATCAGCCTTGTTTCATCCGGAAATCTGTTGCTATCCCACACATAAGTACAGGAGTAGGCGTTCGTCTGCCAGCCGGGCTCCAGACCAAACATGTCGCAGGGCATCTCATCTTCCCTGATTTGCCGGGCTAACTGCAGGACATCTTCCTGATCCGCATGCCAGTCGGCGCGGTACATCACACCCAATCCCCACATCGGAGGTAACGCCCCGCCGCCGCTGAACAGATTATAACGGCTGACCGCGTCCTTCATATCCCCGCCGCAAAACACATAAATATCTACTCCTTGCGCCGCAGGGATATCTACCAGCATATTGCCGCTTCCCTTTTTCACTTCCCAGTGCCCCTTCTCGGTGCCTGCCGATTCGAAGCCTTCCAGATCCTGCTTGCTGCCAACTCTCTTGCACCCTCCGCTGAAAAAAGTCGCGTACCGTGCCGTATCCACCAGAATGGCATAACCGGCGGTGCTCACATAAAAGGGAACCGGCGCATGAGAGTCGCCCAGATCTGCGGACGGGTCGGAGTTCGTGCGCAGCTTCTTCTTGCTGCCGCTCTGTCTGAACGATTTAAGCTGTAAGCCCAAACCGTATACTTCCTCTTCCGGCTCCAAGGGAATCTCCAGCAATACGGAGCCTTGGCGCGGTTGAAATTGAATGTCCTCCCTTAGAAAGGGAAGCGGATGATCTTCAAGCGCATTCAGCGCTTCGAGGCATGTGACGGGCTTCAATACTGATACCGGTGTAAATTCTTCGGGTGTTCCGAAGGTCAGCTTAAAGATTCCACTGGCAATTTTCTGCATAATCCATTTCTCCTACTCTACTGTAAATAGTTTTTGGAACTATCCCTTCACGCTTCCCAGGACGAGACCAGACACGAAATAACGCTGTAAAAAAGGGTAGACGCACAAGATGGGCAACGTGGCCAGAATGATCTGCGCGCTCTTGGTCGTGCGCGGTGAGATGCTGGCTAGGAGTGCGGCATCCTCAGACCTCACATTGCTGAAATCGAAGCTGACAATAATGGAGCGTAAATAGGTGGCGAGCGGATAGTTCTCGGTCTGGTTCATGAAGATCATTCCGTCAAACCAGCTATTCCAATGCCCTACCATAGCCAGCAGCAGGATGGTTGCAAAGGCAGGCAACGACAGCGGGAAATATAACCGCCACAGGATGGTCCAGTGTCCGGCTCCATCTATGCGGAAGGACTCATCCAGTTCCCGGGGCAGTCCTCTGAAGAAATTGATCATCAGAACGATGTTGAAGACCGCCAGGGCTGTCGGCAGGACCAGTACCATCATGCTATCCAGCATGTGTAGGGATTTCACTTGCATGTACAGGGGAACAATGCCTCCGCTGAAGAGGATGGTGAACATGAAAAACCAAACATAAAACGTCCGCATGCTGAAATCCCTGTTCTCCCTGGAAAGGGGATAAGCCGAAATAAAGGTAACCAGCATTTGCAGGGCGCTGCCCACAAGCACCCGGATCACAGCCACGCCCAAGGATCTTAGGAATTCCGGACGGGTAGCGATAAATTTATAAGCGTCCAGTGAAAAGTCCGACGGAAAAAACCGCACCTTCCCCATCGCCACCGCCGAGGCGGAGCTGAAGGAAATGGCTAACGTATTGACAATCGGCGCAATGCAGAGGATTCCCAAGAGAATGAGAAACACTTTGTTGAATACTGCGAACACGGTGCTGCCGTTCAAACGGTATTTCACCCTTGCTCCCCCTTTCAAAAAATGCGGTAATCGGCAAACTTATAAGCCATATAATAGGAAACTGAAATAAGTACTCCGGATACCAGCGATTTAAACAGTCCTACGGCTGTCGCTACGCTGTACTGCGCCTGATTGAACGCCAGCCGGTAGACCAGCGTATCCAGGATATCGCCGGAATCGACTACCAGCGGATTGAGCAGCATGAATACCTGTTCGAACCCGGCGTTCAGCACATTGCCCAGACTGAGAGTAGCCAGAAGAATGATTGTGGGACGAATGCCGGGCAGCGTAACATGCCAGATCTGCCGCCAGCGGCTGGCTCCGTCAATCATGGCTGCTTCATATAAATCCGGATTGATGGAGGTTAGCGCAGCCATATAGATAATCGTATTGAAGCCAAAGTTCTTCCACACTTCAGTAGTGACCAGTACACCGGGGAACAGCCGGTTGCTGGACAGGAAGCCCACCAGCTCTCCGCCAAAGGCCTGGATGAGGCTGTTAATCACCCCCTCCAGACTGAGGACATCCAGAATGATGCCGCCGAGCACCACCCAGGACAGGAAATACGGCAGGTACATCGCAGTTTGCAGCACCCGTTTCAGCTTCTGGCCGCGCATTTCGTTCAGCAGCAGCGCAACAACGATCGGCACAATCAATGAAAATACAATTTTCAAAATCGAGATATAGATCGTGTTATACATGACTTGCCCGAATCGGGGCATTGAAATAATATATTTGAAATTGTCCATCCCGACCCACGGACCCGCAAGCCAGCCCTTGAACACGCTAAAGTTCTGGAAGGCCATGACAATCCCCATCATCGGGATATAGCAGAATAGAACAGCCAGTATAATTCCCGGTATCAAAAACAAATGGTACGGTAATTCATGTCTGAAGCGGCTCTTCAGGTGCAATGCTCTCACAATAGGCTACCCCTTTCATCACAAGCTGGCGTTGATCTCGTCCAGAATCTGCTGGCCGCCCAGCTTGTGCCACTCGGATACGAAGGTATCGAAGGCGTCAATAGGCTCCGCACCCATGATGATCTTCGTGAAAATTTCACGTTCATAATCGCCCAGAATGCCCATTTTGTTCAGCATCGTTTCCGTGGTGCCTCCATAAGCCTGGGGAATCAGATGATCCGTGCCATAGCCCTCCACAATCGTTTTGAAGGCCTTGACTTGGTGATACTCCATATAGCCGGTCCCCTTGCCGTCCAGATAAGCTACGCTCGGTTCGTATTTCCCCGTCTCGGTCAGAGCCTGATCCAGCTTGCTGGGATCGCGCTTCTCGATGGCTTCGATCAGGTATTCCAAAGATTTCACGGTGGCATCATCGGTCGTAAGGGTCCGGGCCAGGGACAAGTGCCCCTGTTCTACAATGGTCTGCCCTTTTTCGAAAGCAAAGAATTTCTTGACTTCGGGATCATTCCGGTTCGGACCGTAGGCCATCTCGTTGTAATCATTCAATAATTGGACGAGAATTTCGGGATGCTTATAGTCTTTGTTCACCGCATAATAGCTCACCACGGTTGTGCCTACATTGGCAAATACATCCTCGCCGTCGGCGCTTGGGGCCGCCAGTGGAGTCCAGACCATATCCGGCTGGCCCTCCAGGCCCGTACCGTACATGTATACGTTCCAGCAGCGTCCATAGCTGATGCCGTATTTGCCGCCGCTTACCTCCTCCGTTACCTTGGTCGTATCCTTCATGCCAAACTCAGGATCAATCAGGCCGGCCTGATACATTTCTCTGAGCTTAGCCAAGGCATTCTTCATTTCAGGCTGCACGCTGCCGTAGGTGATCTTGCCGTCATCTCCCTTCAGCCAGCTCTGCGGATAGGCATGGTAGCCGTTGAAGAATCCGGTGGTGGAGGTAATCCCGTCGAATAGCCAGTTGCTGAACGCCAGCCCGCTGGTGTCGTCGATACCGTTGCCGTCCGGGTCCTGTTCCTTGAAGGCCTTGGCCACCGCAATCACATCGTCAATGGTCTTCGGCACTGGTAATTTCAGCTTATCCAGCCAGTCCTGCCGCACCCATAGCAGACTGGGTTCATAGATGACCGAGGTCGTGTAAGGCAAAGCCATGAGCTTGCCGTCAAAGGTCGCCGAATCCATCGCAAGGCCGCCGTCACCGGTGAGAATCTCCTTCGTCAAATCAGAAGCATGCTCCTCGAAAACATCGGTCAGATCTGCTGTCATACCGGCCTTCACCATGGTCTCCAGCTGGTTGGTGGAGGCTTCGATGACGATATCCGGAATTGATCCCGAGGCAATGACGATGTTCAGCTTCTCATTGTATTCATTCTGCAGAGCTGTCCATTCGTGTATGACGTTCAGATTGAACTTGTCAGCATAATGCCGGTACCAGATGTTGTTCGCAAAATCATCCCCTGCGGGATACCCCCAGGTGGGCAGGGAATAACGGCCTACCCGCAGGTCAATGGGTTGCTTCGGATCGGCACTGGAGCTGGCAGTGTCTTTGGTATTGGTATTGGATGGTGAGCTGCAGGCTGTCAGGGCCAAAAGAACGGTACTAATAGATAAAGCGGCAATTTTCCTCATGATTTTGCTTCCCCCTCATATTCGGTTTCTGCATGATCTCTTTACTGCACAATCAGAGCCGGCTGGCCCCAGAAGGCCCTGTCATATCCGTAGTCGCCCAACGAATCAGTGATCAGGGTGATGATGACCGAAGTTCCGGCATATTCGGCCAGCGGGATACTGAACGGCGTCCAGGCCCCGCCTGGCATGATATCCTGCGACCACTTTACCGTTCCGTTCACCGCTATGCGGAAGCCGGCGCCCTGGGAGTCCTCCGATCCGTCCTTAATGCCGGCGAATCCCTGCAGTACAGCCTGCGTGTCTGCGGGCAAATTCAAGGCATATTCAATATGCGTCTGCCCGTGCTGCGGCGGGTGGGCATCCAGCCCCTGCTTCTCAACGCCGAGTACAGAGCCGCTTCCCGGGAATCCGCCGAACGGAGACTGGGCTTGCCCTTCGCTTCCGTCCTCGAACACCAGGCTCGAATGATATGGAGCTCCGGGTAACGATAACGGCAGCTGCACAGGAGCAGACACGTTGTGAATCAGATACACCGTACCCGAGGCAGGTGCTGTAATTTCGTAGTGATTGTTACCTAGACTTACAGACGAGGCTGCTCCATAGCTGGATTGCACCACAGTTAAGGGCAGCGGGCTGTTCACCTTGAAGTTTACGCTGCGATTGCCGCCGTAAGTTGCGACGGCTACCGTAGGTGCCACCCATACGGCAGAATCATTGTCCACCGTCACACCGGGATGCGTCTCCAGCCGGAGGGTCACTTCTTTGCCTGCTAATTCCGACAAATCCAGCTCCATGGCTGTGGGTGAGGCACTTCTGCTGAACTGCTCTTCACTCAGCACCGTACGGTCTTCAGGCGCTTCTGCCTTATCCCAAGCGGATACCTTGAAGGTGACACCGTCACTGCTCGCAACGTTCTGCTCGGAGCCCAATTGCACACCGGCTTGAAAGCTCGCTGCCGCTGCCGCTGGCAGACTGATATCAAATTCCAGCCAGGTATGCCCGCCCTGCCACTGTCCTGCGTAAGGCGGATGGGCCAGGATCCGGTCGCCCCAGTGCTGCACAGTTCCTCCTCCGGGGAAGGAGTAGGAGAATCCGCCCGTGGTAGGGAACGGGGCAGCGGTAGTATGGACGGTACCGTCTCCAAGAACCTCTCCTGCTCTAACCGGTCCCTCGTAATTCAGCAGATCTATATCACCGGACAGAAGCTTGTCGTCCATAACGATGGTGGTGTGGGTGGACCGGCTGGACAGCCGTTTTAACGCCACATCCTCCGGCCACTCATAGACATGGAATCCCTCGGGATCGCGGACCTGGTTCAAATACAGATACGTTTTGTCCGGGTCCAGCCCGAACAGCTTCTGTTCGTCATAGAGTAGCCACCCCGGAATGCTTCCCGGCAACGGATAGGTCTCTGCCCCGTACAAATAACGCATGATGTCGGTGCCCCCGCCGGAAGGGTTCACTTCGTAGGCGGTCAGCTTCTCTCCGTAGGAATCGCGCACATATTTGGCACTGCCGCCATTAGCTGTCCTGAAAGCAAACAGAGTGGGATCTGACATATTGCTGAAATCAGCTGTAGGCTGTGCGCTCTGGTACCAATTCGCTTCATCCAGCAATTGCTCCATCAGCGGGGTGGCATTGGCGATCTGACCCAGATTGGGTCTGGTGAGCATCGGAATTGCCCCGAGCCTATTCTGAACGACCTTATGCCAGGCCATGTAATAGTCCTCCGTCATCGGGTTGGCATGATCGGGATGACCGTAAATGGTCGTATAGAGTGCAAAAATCGCAGAGCTGGCCGGAACCACCTGGTCGATTTTGCTCTCATCCCAGGTGCCGCTCGCGGCGAAGATGCCATATGCATGACGCTGTGCAAAGGACTCGTACCGGGTCGTGATTTCATTCAGGCTTTCTCCGCCCAAGGCGATATTCTCCGGCAGCGCTTCTCTAAGCTCGCGGTGCAGGGCGATATTGCCTTGCATCATGTTGTTGCCGTCAATCAGGCCGTTGGCATCGTTATACATGAGCAGCGACTGGTCCAAGTGCAGCGCGTCCGGTCCGACCTCATTCACCAGGGCAGTCATCTTGTTAACGAAGAGTTCCCGCCACGCCTCCGCCGCCGGATTAATAACGGCAAATGAAATCTGTTCCGATCCTGCTGTATACTCCCAGCGCTTCCGCTCCAGCGTGAACGGATCCTTCACCTGATAGGGCTGCATCTGTGTGTAATTCTCGTTGTTAAACGATGTTCCAAAGATGTTAACATACAGCATTACGCGGAACCCCAGCGCCTGAGCGGCGTCGATCTTGGCGGCGATATCCGGCTTAGGCTCATAATTGGGAAAATTCACGTCATAGGGGTCCGCTCTCCAGCCAGGAACGACCAGCAGCGTCCGCCCGGGATCTACCCGCTCTGCAAGCTCCTCCAGCATCGGCTGGTCTTCCAGATCCGTCAGCACCGTGAATCCGATATCCTTGGCCCAATCCGGTGCCTTCGCGGCAGATTCAGACAACCCGAAAGCACCATCTGCCCACTCCCGGTACATCGCAGATCCTTTTGCCCAGTCACCGGCGTAGGCTTTAAGCCGCCAATCCGTGGAGACCGACTTGGTCGTTTGCTGAAATGGAGCGGGTGATTGCGTCTCTATTCCAACATAGAAGCTGCCATTCTCATGCTTCACATGCAATGTTTTGAAGAAATCAGCATTGTCATCCGCATGAACCAGCAATCCGCCCTCTGCCCCCTGCACAAGAAACATCTGCGCCTCCCAGACATCGGGATAGGTGAACTGGGAGAAGCCATAGGCGGCGTCCGGTGATTCGGCAGTGAGCCGGATCCCGCCCAGTGCAGGAATAATCAGATCATACGTATCGGGGATAATGAATCCCCATTGCATGCCCGATATGCCTGGCTGCTCTGTCTGCGCATGTTGGCTGACGGTCAAGGTACCGTCATATTTACGGGCAACCGTCGTCTCCAGCTCAGCCAGCGAAGTGCCCGACCCCCAGGTGTGTTCATAGGTGACATGCCCTCTCTTCGCTGAAACGATGGAAGCTGCCGTATCATTCCACAGATTGTTCTGCGCCAGATGGCGGATACCAGTCAGCTTGCCTTCGTTGCCGCGGGCCAGATTTATCGTTCCATAGGTGAAGTCGATGGCGGCTGTGCCGGAATCAATCGTTACCTTCCCATTGACTGGATCTGCAGCACTGAAGCCCGGCAGAAGGCTATACAACAGCATACACGCCACACACACCATCACTGTTCTTCTGACAATATTGATCATTACCTATCCCCTCTCTTGATCCGGATTGGAATGAATCTGCATTTCAAACTGGCTGAACCTGAATTCCGCACTCCCCTCACTAACGAACAATCCCTTCCCTCCTTGCTGGAAATCATACAGCCGCGTGCTTAACGCAATCTCCCCGTTCACATAGACTACGCAAACCTGATCTTCCAGATAGACGCTTAACGAGCACGGGGTTCCGGGCAGCAATTGCAGCGGCCGCTCCATGCCGACGGCGTAAGGGACATCCCCCTTCCTCGGCCACTGGTCAACAACAATCCGGTTACGGCCCGGCTCCAGCCGGATCATATACCCCTGCCCGAACTCCTGATCGGTCCGCAGAACAATGCCGCAGCCCCGGGTGCCGGCAGCGAACGTTATCGTCGCCTCCAGCTTGCAGGCGCCGTCCGGTAATGGCCCCGCATAGGCACCGGCGAAGGAATCGGTTGCCGTAACCGCAGCCGTGCTGCCGCTGAACTTCCAGCGTCCGAGCACTTCGGTGAAGGATAAAGCGCTTTCCTGATTAAACGCAGCATTCAGGGTATCCGGCACTTTTACAAGCAGCGCACCATCCGTGCCCTGTACGACTTCATGCACAACCAGATGTCCGCCCCATTGCCAGGTGCCCCCGTCATGCTCGCCTTCCCGCGTCGGGTTCCATCCGAATGCATAACGCCGCTCACCGTCGGTCCAGGTCTTGGCGGCATAGAATGCCCGGGTATCAAGTGCATCGTTCTCGGGCGCCAGCCAAGGCCCCTGCAGCGAGCGGCTCATCCGGTAATGCGTGACCGTGCGGTCCGAGAATGTCGAGTACAGAAGGTACCACCAGTCCCCCATCCGGAACAGGTCGGGGCATTCGTGAGTCGTATACAAGTAGGGAGCCCAGAACGGATCGCGTACCTCCCAGCTGGTCAAATCCTTGGAGGCGCATAGGGCAACGCAGCCGCGGCGACCCGCGGGGCCCTTCTTCAACCGGGCGGCAAGGAGCATCCAATATTCCCCCGCCTCCTCGTTCCAGAACACAAACGGATCACGCCAGTCATGCTCCTCGTAGGCGTCCGTTGGTGCATAGAAGGCATCCTCCGGCCGTTTTTCCCAATGTACAAAATCGCTGCTGACCGCATGCATCACTGCCTGCTGCGCCTTGCCCTCTGCCGGATAATGAAAATTGTTGCCGGTATAGAAAATATGATACAGTCCGTCTTTCTTCAGCACGCATCCCGTATAGATATACAGGTCCTGCTCAGATATCCCGCCCCTCGGCAGAACCTCTCCGTATTCCTTGTAGTGAATGAAATCCCGGGTCCCCAGCAGAAACCAGGGCGTGCCTTCACCGTGTCCTTCCCTGTCGCGCCAATCTTTCAGATACAGCAGCTTGAACTCGCCGTCTTCATAGAACGGGATAACGTCGGCCAGCCAGCCGTCTTCAGGCTTGTAGAATAATTTGCTCATGCTGCTCGTTCACTCTCCTCCATACGGTTCATTAATTTCTTCCAGGATCGCCTTACCGCCAAGCCGGTTCCAATCCTTTACGAATCTATCGAATTCATCAATGGAAACCGCCCCCATAATAATTTTGGTGAAGGTTTCTTTCTCGAGTCTGTCCAGCATGGCCCACTTCTCTGTCATCGTAGGGGTCTGTCCGCCGAAGGCAGTCATCAGCAGCCGGTCGCCGCTATAGTGGTCCATGGTCGTCTCGAACCCGAAGTATTGATGGGCAACGGCCCAATTGTCCATATTCCCGGTTGTCAGGTAATCAAGAGTCGGCCCGTATTTGTCGGTTTCGGTGAGCGCATCCTTCAGCAGGCTTCCATCCTTGTTCCTGATGGCCTCGCGCAGTAACGACAACGACTCTGCCACATCTTCGTTGGATACGCCAGATTGGACAAAGGACAGCCTGGAGGTATTGATCCGTCCGCCGGCTTCTTCCACGGTAATGAATTCGCCTTCGCCGCGTCTTGCGCCGTGAACCACCTCTTCATGCAGGTTCAGCATTTTCACTACAGCCTCCGGGTGCTGATAGCCTTTGCGCACTACGACATATCCGCTGGCCGAGAAGCCTACGCTGGCCTTGGCCGGCACGCCATCCACCGAAGGTACTGCATACGGCTTCCACTCCATTCCGGGGTTTTGCCGTACCGCATCCAGGAATACATAGGGATTCCAGTTAGCGCCGAACGTCATGCCGAGCTTGTTCGCGGAGATATCCTCCACCACCTGGTCGCTGTCCTTGACACCGAATTCCCGGTCCAGCTGCCCGCTCCTGTACATCTCCTGAAGCTTGCCCAGCGCACGCTTCATCTCCGGCTGAATGGAACCGTACATCACTTGACCGTTCCCGTCCTTGATCCAGGTCTGCGGATAGGCGTGATACGCATTGAAGAATCCGGTAACCGAAGCAATGCCGCCATACAGGTAATTATTAATGGCCAGGCCAAAGGTATCCTGCCGGTTGTTGCCGTCGGGATCTTGCCCCGTAAATGCATCAGCAATCGCAAACACCTCCTCCAGCGTTTTGGGCTCAGGCAGACCCAATTTGTCCAGCCAGTCCGTACGCACCCACAGCAGATTGGCTTCGTAGATCGGAGCATTGACGATGGGAATGGCCAGCAGTTTGCCGTTGAACGTGGCGGAAGCCAAGGCCGCACCGCCGTCTCCCAGCTGCAGTTTTTTGGTGCGGCCGGAAGCGAAGCGCTCATATACCGCCGTCAGATCTTCCAATTGATCCGCATCCGCCAGCTGTTTGAGCTGGCCTGCCGAGACGGAGAACATCTCCGGCAGACTGCCCAATGCGATCAGGACATTCAGCTTACGGCTGTACTCGCCCGGCAGGGCGGTCCAATCGTGTTCAATTTCGATGCCCAGCAGGCTGCGGTACTCCCGGTACCAGATATTATCTTCAATGCTGTCACCGCCGGGATACGTCCAGGTCTGATCGACCGGACGAGCGATATGAAGCTGAATCGGCGGATCGTATTTTCCAAACGGGTAGACTTCATGTTCCGCAGAGTTCAGAATTATGCCCGTTCCGGGACTGCTCGCGCTCAGCAGCAGCGACAGAACGATTCCGTAAGACGTCAAGACTGCCAATCTCTTTCCCTTCACTTCTTATCCCCCTTCAATCTTGGAGGAGCTTCGTGAAAGTTCGCCTTATTTAGCATTATTATAGGCTCGCTTCCCCTGGCCCCTCTACTCGCCGATTTTCACTTTTGATTATCCGATTTGGATAAGGTATGCCGCTCTCTGTATTCCTGGGGAGTAATGCCGCTCTCCTTCTTGAAAAAGCGGTAGAACGATTGCTCCGTCATAAAGCCGACCGCTTTCGAAATGTCCTGCACAATCAGACTGCCGCCCTCCAGCAGCTTCCGGGCTTCAGCCAACCGGGAGGAAGCCACGTAATCCGGCAACGACTGGCCCGTTAAACGCTTATACAACCGGGTCAAGTAATACGGATTGTAGCCGACGACATCACCGATCCGGGTCAGTGACAGATCGCCGGCCAAATGATGCTCCACGTACAACCGGACGCGGGTAATCAAATCATGCTCGCGGTAAACCTGGTCATCCTGCTTTTGTTCAAACAGCTGCATGGCCAGCGCCGACAAATAATCTTCCGCGCTCTCCCAGGAAGGGTGGGCCTCATATCTTGTAAGCTTGTCCAAATCCATGGACTCTCCGATGACCTCATGCAGTTCCCAGCGGTTCATATAAGACAGCAACAAACACATGAGCGAATAGTAGATCTCCAGCTTCAGCCGGCTGTCGGTGCCGCGCGCAGGGGAGGCCAACGCTGCCAGCTTGCCGAATTCGAGAAAAAAATGCTCCTGCTGTCCGTTGTCCAAATAAGCCGCCATGGCTCCCAGCTTCCCCAATTGGCTGCTAACTTCATGATTGTGCAGCTCTGCCTGCTGCGCCTCTTCTCCGGCTTCCTTGCGCTGTTCGATCAGGACAAGCTCCTTGCCCATGCCAAGTCCCCGTCCCAGCAGCGCCTTCAGGGTGCTGAACTGCCGGGGCGCCTCCTCCCAGGGGCGAAACGCTGCACCGGCCGAGAACGACAGCCGCAGCTTCAGCAGCCGCTTGCAGCTCATGGCGATCGTCTCAAGCGTCCCATGGATGAACCGGAGCGCCCGCGCCCTGTCCTCCGGAGCGTCTGCCATAGGCTGCAGCAGCCATAGCAGCTTGTTCTTCTCATAACGCAGACTGAGGCAGCGCACGGAGGGGAGCCAATATTCTTCGGCAATATTCCGGATAGCGTACAGCATCAGCTCCCTGTCTGCTACACTAAGCTCGTCCCGCCAATCGTCCACACGCCCGATGGTGAGCAGTACGCCGCGGGCAGCATCCAGTGGGCATTCCAGCTCCTGGAATTTATGTGCAAGCTGGCTTACGCCCGTGCTATCCCCCTGCATCAGCTCCAGCAAATAATCACCCAGCAGCAGCGGACGGACAAGCTGTAGCTGCCGGTGCGCGCGCTCAATCAGCTCCTCTGCTTCCACCGCCGCATCCAATTGCGCAGCGGCCTGCTCCACAGCGTGAAGAATCGCTTCCTCGCCTTCTGTCTTTAACAGGTAGTCCACCCCGCCGCCGCGCATGACTTGCTGTATATAATCAAATTCGTTATATCCGCTCAAAAAAATAATTTTGCACCACGGCCAGTGACGTCTGATTTCCTGCTGCAGCTCAAGCCCGTCCATTCCCGGCATACGGATATCGGACAATACAATATCGAACTTCATCTTTCCGAGCTGCTCCAGTGCCTCCGCAGCGGAATACGCACCGTATACCTCCAGCTCCAGCTTGTCCCAATGCCCGAACAGATCAAGCAGGTTCCGTACAATCCACCGTTCATTATCGACAATCAGCAGTCTGATCATGGCTGTCTCCCTTCTTCCCGTCTTATCATCAGCAGCACCTTCAATCCGCCTAGCCCGCTGCGTGACACCTCAATTCCGAACGCCGGACCATAGTTCAACTGAAGCCGGCGGTGCACGTTCAGGATTCCTGTCGTCTCCATAGCTTCTTCAGCAAGATCCAGCGTTCTGCGCAGCGCATTCAGCTGTTCATCGTCCAGCGATTCGCCGTTGTCTTCCACCCCGATGACAAGCCGATCCGCCCCTTCCTCCCGGAAGGTTACCCGCAGCATCCCTTCTGCCAGCTTGTTCTCCAGCCCGTGGGCATACGCATTCTCAATTAATGGCTGGACAATGAGCCGAGGCACCATGGAAGCCTCCCACCCCTGCGGTATGGGCTCCAGTTCGGCTGTGACCGTACCGGCGAAACGTATATTCTGAATCTCCACATAAGACCATGCGTGCTTCATCTCTGCAAGCAGACTGACCTGCTCTGCTCCACTACGTGTAATAAACTGAAAATAGCCGCTGAGGTGGTGAAGCATCCGCTCGGCTACTTCATGTTCCCTCATACGAACGAGACCCTGCAGAATGAAGAAGGTGTTGTAGAAAAAATGGGGGTTAATCTGCGATTGCAATTGCTTAAGCTCAGATTGCTGGGATCTGATCTGCTGCTCATACACCTCATGAATCAACTCCTGAATCCGCTCCAGCATATGATTGAAGTGGTTATATACATAATTGAATTCATCCTGATTGCCGTGATAGAGCCTGACACTCAGATCACCCATCTCCACTCTCCGGAAGGAAGTAATCAGCCGCCTCATCGGCTTATGAATAAACCTGTATATCCAGTAAGAGAACACTACGGCGAGCAGCAAAGCGACCAGCGACTCTCCCCAAATCCAGTTGCGATGCTTGTTCAGCGGCTCCAGCACCGTCTCCGCAGGGACAAACACGGCCAAAGTCGTCCCCAGCAGCGGTGAAAATTCACTGGCTCCAAAATAGTCAATGCCTGCCGACTCCAGCCGGTATTGGCCGGACTCGCCGCTGTCGTTGAGCAACTCCCCGCGGAGAGCTTCCCCGAACGCAGCCAGCAGCGAGTCCTCCACACCGGAGGCAATCTGCCACTGGCCGCCGGTGTCCATCCATAGAGCTCCGCCGCCCTCCCCCTCGGCCATGCTGGAGAGTGAGCGGAGAATCTCCGGGCGTGACAGCTGAATTTCGATGGCCAGCACAGGCGGCCGGCCGGCGTACACCGCATCGGGATAGACGCCACTCATTAGCAGCTTCTCACCCATGCCGAAGATCGGTGATTTCATGTGGGCCGGGTTCAGAATGCCCTCCAGTTCTTCAGGCGGCATCGCACTGTCGAAATTGTTGGCATTGATGCTTCGGTCCAGGGAAGGAATATACAGCTTAACGTTCTCCACGAACGGGCTGGAGCTTTTGAGCAAATACAATTTACTCTTGGCGGATAATAAGGCGCGGGTCCGTTCATAGTCGTTCAACTGGTTAGGAACCGTCGCCAGCAAGAGCAAATCATCGTCATTGACATACTCCAGCTTCAGCCGCGTCAGCCGTGTCAGCTCTGTCTCCAGCGAAGTCAGATAGAAGTGGACACGGCTGGCCATGGATTCCGAGATTTGCTTCTGGACAACCTCCTGTCCGGATTGATTCATGACCAGGCCCCACAGGTAGAGCGGAATAATGACAAGCAAGAAAGCCATAACAAGTTTGGGATAAATTGAAAGCGTTCTCATAAATCTGATCAACAGCATCTCTCTCCTTCCAAAAGCCTCCCCTGTAGTCCCATCATACCTCTGCAGCAGGCCCTTAAACAATAATAAAGAGAGGCGGTTAGCCTCTCACATTTCAAGCAGAAATTGTATGGTTTTGTCCTCAAAGCCCGGCAGCCGTTCATGAATGAAATCGGGATAGATCTCCAGTTTTTTGTCGCAGCGGAGTCGGTTATAGGCGGCAAATTGCGTCGAAGGCGGACACACCGTATCCAGCAATCCTACCCCCATCATCACCTTCCCGCTGATCCGGTCCGCCAGGTGTTGAACATCAATATAGCCGAGCCGTTCAAAAATCTCATTCTCCCGCAGGTGCTGGGGATCGCGGTGACGGAAAAACGTCCGCAGTTCCTCGTAGGCATCTCGGGCCAGGTCCATTTCCCATACCCGTTTATAATCACACAGGAACGGAACACTGGGTGCAGCCCGGTTGATCCGCGGCTCAAGCGCCGCACAGACCAGCGCCAGCCCCCCTCCCTGCGATCCGCCGATTGCACCGACGCGGGCGGTATCCACTTCCGGCATGTCCATTACAATTCCGGCGAGCTGTGCCGCATCAAGATAGATCTGCCGGAACAGCAGCCGTTCGGGCGCATCATCCAGTCCGCGAATCAGATGCCCTTTATGTGTGGTTCCTTTGACCCCGCCAACATCTTCGGACAGTCCTCCCTGGCCTCTGCAATCCAATGTGGCTATAGTAAAGCCCAAGGAAGCATAGATCAGCTTGTCGGCCCAGTCATCCGAATGGTGGGCGTACCCATGGAACTGCACGACCGCGGGGTGCGGACCGGCAACATGCTTCGGCTTGATCAGCTTCGCATGGATACGCGCTCCGCCTGTCCCCGTGAAATACAAATGGAAGCATTCGGCGAATGGAACCTGAAATTCGCTCCTCACCAGTTCAACGCAGGCATCCGTATTTCTCATCTCTTGCAGTGCCTGATCCCAATAAGCCTCGAAGTTGGCCGGACGGGGATTCCGTCCCTCATACGTTAATAATTGCTCTAGCGGCATATCAATTAGCGGCATTAAAAAGCACCTCCGTCACTCTTTGTTTGTGTGTCCTATATCAAATACAGTACAATGTTGCCAGCAACGAAAGAAACAACCCGGAAGAAGAGGAGGCCGCACCATGAGCTTGTTGTTCAACCTGCCCGAAGTCAAGGAATTGCTGCGCAATTTCTATACATTGACCGGTATCCGCACCGTGATTTTCGACAATTCCTTCACTGAGCTGGCCGCATACCCTACCCGTCATTCGACATATTGTCATATCATCCGCAGTGATCCGCGCGCGGAGGCCCAGTGCATCCTCTGTGACCAGGCAGCCTGCACCCAAGTGAAAAAGGAGAAAACCCTTTACACCTATCAGTGTCATGCCGGACTTACCGAAACGGTGGTTCCTATTCAAACGGACAATCAGGTCATCGGATATATTATGTTCGGCCAATTGCTGCAGACCGGGTCCCGCGATGAGTTATGGGAGAAGGTCTGCGAGAATATAAGGCCCTATAATGTGGATATGAATAAACTATACAGCGCCTTCCAGCGCAAAAAATACATCTCCAAGGAAGTCATTGATGCTTACGCCAAAACCATGGAGATGAGCGCCAGCTACCTGTATCTATCCCGGATGCTGGTGCTGAAGGAGGATACGCTGGCACAAAAGATCGACGGTTATATTACAGAGCATATCCAGGAACCGCTGTCCGTTCCCGTTCTGTGCAAAGCATTCAGCATCAGCAAATCCCATCTCTACAAGCTCTCGGAGCAGAACTTTGGCATGGGCATTGCGGAATATATCCGTAGCCTCCGTATCCAAATGGCCAAAAGGCTGCTGGGTGACACCGATAGTCCGATTTACGAAATTGCGGAGCAAGTCGGCATTCCCGATTATAATTACTTTACCAAAGCCTTCAAAAGGGTCACCGGCACATTGCCCAGCGTCTACCGCAAAGAAAACACTTTACAAGGACGCACTCTGGACCGGTTCTGATCGCACCCGAATTGGAAGCGTATACATCAGAGGTGGCAGCTACCGTCACTAGCCTCTGTTATCACCCCCGGCTTCTAGCAATTCTGCCCTGCTCTGTGCTGATCTTATCATCCGGTCCCTGGACCAAAATAGTAATAATCGTTTGAATTAATAGTCATTTTGTTTCAAGGGTGTGGATTATAGGCGGCGTGCCTATCTTATCACAAGACAAAAAAAAGCCGGCATTCGCCGGCCCTTACTTAAATCCAAGCGCGAAGATTCACCTGCTTGATGAAATCCGCCTGGGACAAACTTTCTTGGGATGTTGTCTCTATCTCTTCCACTTCAACTTCTTCGCCGTTCATCAGGTGATGGAACAGCTTCTCATTGTACGTTGACAATGCATAATCTATCAGCGCTTCGTGCGTGGCTCGCTCGGCTTCTGCTACCAGCAATTGCTCCTCGGCCTCAATATCCTCTGCCGTAACATAGAAATTCCGGTTAGCTTCGGGAACACGAATGACATAATCAAACGCATTATCAGGATTGCGGTCGTAAGCAATCAGGTAGCCATAGTCTCCGATAGGAAGACTCTGCTCAAAAGCGTCTGCGACAATGACAATCTTCTCTCCTAAACGCAGCATCATCCTACCTCCTGACCAAAATCTATCATGGATCTGCTTGTTTCAACAGTCTACTAAAAAAAGATAGAGCTGTCCAGCAGCAGGATGATGGTAGGATGAATTTCCGCAGAAAACACTCTGAAAATTCATGAAAGATCGCTTACTTATTGCAAAGCTTGCTAAACTGGCAATTTATTTCTTCCAGCCATCAGTGAGGCACCGGCAATACAAATAATAATCAGGAGCACTGCGGAGACAATCGGTGCCAAGCTCACTCCGGTGCCTCCATCTGCAAGCACACCGGCAGACATTCCCGGCAGAGAAGCAGGCATCCAGTTCAGCTTAACCGGCAACAGGCCATGGACGAGGCTCATGACCGCTGCCAGCAGGAGAGATAGACCGGCAGCAGCAGGCCCGCGCAGCCATGCACTGAAGAGCAGCGTAAGCGACACCGCACAGAGCAGCCACAGCGCATACAGTCCGGACGCTGCAATCACATCCCGCCAGGATAAAGCCCCCATAAGCTGTACTGTATAATAAGCCGCTCCCGCTGCCCCCAGCCCAATGGCAATAACCAGCACTGTGAAGTTCGCGGTCCATTTGGCTGCAACAACGGATATAGAGGAGACCGGCTTCGCCATTAACAGTTCAGAGGTACCGCTGCTGCGCTCACCTGCCAGGCTGTTCATCGTTCCCAGCACCAGAATCAGCATCCCAATTGTTCCATACTGGCCCAGGGCCTGAGCCATTACAGAAGACGCGGCCGGTCTCTCCATATTCTCCATCAATCCAGCCGGGACATTGGAAGAGAACGCCAGGATATCCGCCATATAAAAGCTGACCAGCGGCTGCATAATTCCCAGAACAATAAACACCACCGGAATCCAAATCAGCTTATAGCTGCGCACACTCTCCAGCATCTCCTTCAAATATAGAGCCCAAAGTCTCCTCATGTTCCCACCACCTTCATGAACAGGTCCTCCAGTGTCGATGAGCCTGCTTCAAATTGCAGCAGCGAAATATTCAGCTCCACAGCTTCCTGCAAGAGCGTCCGGCGGGCGAGTGCTACATCTGTGACGTTGAACACGGCCTTGCCATCCGAAATTAGCGCTTCTTCAATAAAATCCTTGTGTCTAAGCGCTTCAAGCCAGCGGATAGCCGAATCTTCTTTCCCTGTAGTGAGCCGGATTACCGGCAGACTGTACTCTGCGCGGAGACTGGACAAGGTTCCTTGAACGGCTATAGTCCCCTTGTTCATCAATACGACATCATCGCATATCTCTTCCGCATCATGCAGCACATGCGTGGAGAAAATAACAGTTGTCTCCTCCCGGATGTCCCTGAGCAGCTCCATGACTTCCCGGCGTCCGATAGGATCAAGCGCGGAGACAGGCTCATCCAGCAAAAGCAGGCGCGGTCGGTGTACCAGGGCCTGGCCCAGCCCGAGGCGCTGCTTCATTCCCCCGGAATAACCGCCAATCCGTCGCCGTGCCGCAGAGCCTAGTCCCACACGCTCCAGCACAGCGCCCGATGCCGCCGCAGCCTCCCGTGCATTCATGCCGCTCATCCTGGCGGCAAATAAGATGTATTCGTGACCGCTCATCCAGTTGTAAAAAGCCGGGGCTTGGGGGAGATAACCCAAATACTGACGGTAATCCGTCCCCGGAGAGCTCCCGCCAAAAGTGATCGATCCGGCAGACTGCGTCAGAAGACCGGCAAGCATACGCAGCGTTGTAGTCTTCCCGGCTCCATTGGGTCCGAGCAGCGCGACACAGCGTCCTGCTTCAATTCCAAAGCTGATGCCGTTCACCGAGGGATGCCCCTTAAAGCTCTTGTGAAGATCCTTGACCTCAAGCAGCGGCATCAGAATTCTTTCCTTCCCAGAGTGAAGTAAGCCACGCTGCCCAGCAGGTTGCCAAAAATCAAGAACAGAACCCACATCCATTTCGGTCCGCGTACTTGCTCTGTCTTGCTCAATGAAATCAGACCGATTATTGCCAGCACTACCTGCAGTGCAAGCAGCGGCCCAATCAATCCCCAATTCAAATCCTTCATAAAGGTATCCCCCTTATCTCCCAAACAATGGACTATTGTCTCAGCGGTTCCTTCCGGCCTTCCGTTTGCGCCTATCTGGAAGAACTACAAACAGCAGGTAACACACTGCCGGTGTCGGCACCCAGGTAAGCCCCCAGATCCCCCAGAACCAGGCCTTCCTCCCCTGACCTCTGTCCCTGGCATCGCGGAACAGCCAGGTTCCCTGCAGCAGCAGTACGGCTGCAATAAGCATCCAAAGCCAAATAGGTATCTCCTGCAGTTCCTTCACGCTTATGATTCCTCCCGCCCGTGTCTGATCCGCACTGCTCCCAAGCTGCCAAGTGCGCTCAGGATGAACACTGCCTGCAGACTCCAATACAGCACCGGCGCCGTACTTAGAATAGAAATCACTATGGTAACCAGCACAAGAGCCACTAGAATGAATAGCAGCAGTTCCTTACGGCGCCGCTTCCTCCGTCGGACAGCTTCCCCGGCAATTAGATGCTCCAGCTCCGGCAAGGAGGGTGGAGTAACATCGGCATACAGCATATCCAGGTGATCCAGCTCTGCGGACAGCTTACCCAGCAGCTCCTCGTCACTCTTAAACCTCATCCTCATTCAGCTCCTTTCGCAGTTGAACCAGTCCGGCAGCTACCCGTGATTTGACCGTTCCGGAAGGGATCTCCAGCATCTCCCCGATCTCATCGTAGCTGTATCCGTAATAATGCTTCAGCAGCACAGCCATTCTGTGCGCAGAGGATAGACGCGACAAGGCGTCGAGCACTTCACTCCACTCCATATTCCGGCTCTCAAAGCTCCAGCGTAAACTGCGGTTCCCCTGCTCTTGCATCTGCCCTTCCCGCCACTGTGCCTCCCGGCTCCAGCGCCGCTTACGGTCAATGTACAACCGGCTGCCAATGGTAATCAGCCAAGAAGAGAATGCCGAGGTCCCATTATAAGTCCCGATCTTCTCCATGCATCTGACCATTGTGTCCTGAGCAATCTCTTCCGCAAGCAAAGGGTCAAGTGTCGCTTTGATCAGATACTTGTACAGGAAGGGATAATGCTCCCGCAGCAGCACGGCCAGTGCAGCAGCGTCACCCTGCTGTGCCTGACTGATGATCTCCAGCGTCCTGTCGCCCATAGCCCCTCCCCTTATCTCTTCTGTCACACCTGTAATACGTCTATGTAATAGTTATCGTTCATTCCGAGTCAGAATTATTCTGCAGCTCCCACAGTCTGCGTCTCCATGGCTGAATAGCCCCCTTGCCTCCGGGAAAGCTCCAGAACAGCGTATACTTAGTATCACTCTTCCCGGCCAGATCATTCACTTCATTCCGCTCCGCTATCAATGAATCTTTCGCTTCTAATTCCCCGTAATCCAACTGGCAATGCATATTATCCTTCATTCTGCTTCCCCCAATAAAATTCATCTCTATAGGCAAAAAAAAGAACGCAAACCGGGATTATTCCACAGTCTGCGTGCTTCGCGAGGTAAATGTTACATTTAATTAACCATATTGTAACAATCTGGCCCCGGCTTGTCTACCTCTAATTTCCCGGTTTGTGTCAAATCCGGCCAAAAGATGTCGTTACACGGCAAACGGAAACGGCTTTGGCGTCCTCTTACATCGGGACATAAGGGTTGTGAAGCTTTTCATAGCCGATTGAGGTTCGCGGACCATGTCCGGGAAACACTCTCACTTCCTCATCCAGCCGGTAGAGCTTGCCGCGGATCGAGTCAATCAGATCCCGTTCTCTGCCGCCCGGAAGATCGGTACGTCCCACTCCCATTTTGAACAAGACATCACCGGCGAACAAATCATTCCCGCACAGGAAGCTGACGCTTCCCGGTGAATGTCCCGGCGTATGCAGCACCCGGAAAGAAAGGCCTAGCAGCTTCAGAATCTGGCCTCCCGCCAGATCGTATTCTGCCGGATCTGTGCTGACGGGAGGTGTGGTATCAGGCCACATCAAGGAGCCGTTCAGCTTCGGGCTGCCCAGCCACTCACTCTCCAGCGGATGGATATAGACCGGGCACTTCTTCGCTTTGCGGACCTCGTCCAGCCCGGCAATATGGTCGAAATGGGCATGCGTCAGCAGAATCGCTTCAATCTCCATTCCCTCAGCGCCGCGGAGCAGACCCGCAGGATTAGCACCCGGATCAATGATGACACCGCGCTTAGGGTCTGCCCCCGTCAGAAGGTAGGCATTGGTCTGGAGTGCCCCCAGATTATAAGAACGAATATTAAGCATCGGCATTAGAATCCGGAGATCAGACTGCGCAGCTCTTTGGCGATAACTGCGTGTGATTCCGTTCCTTCTCCGTAGGCTTGCCCCATTGCTTTGCGCACTTCGGTAATTTTGCTGTCATAGTCCGCTGCTTCGCGGTCCGGGTTCTCCCGTTTGAATTCTCTCATCAGGGTCTGGACATGCTCCGGACGCGGTCCCCACTGCCCCAGTACATAACCTCCGGTGTCCGCAAAAATCACGATGGGAACGGAACGGCCGCCCATGGTCAGGAAGTTGTCCATCAGGTCCTGGTTCTCTTCGAGAATCAGCACTTCCGTCTTGATACCCGCAGTCTCCAGAATTCGGAAGACCACCGGGACATTGCGGACCACATCTCCGCACCAGTCCGCAGCCAGAATCAGCACACGCAGATCATCACGGTGATTCAGGCTCTCAAAATATTCGCGGTCACTCTCGTCTTCCCAGGTGAACTTCTCGTACCAGGATTCAAAAGCCTGCTGGTTCTTCGTCATGGCTTCCACGAACTGGCGCGGAGTCAGGCCTTGGCCAAATTTGGATGCAACATTCTGCTTCATACTGCACTACCCTTCTTTTTGGATTTGTACCACTTGAACAGGAAATACAGAATAATTACCGCAATAGCGCCAAGAAGAATCTCATGAGTGTACTTGGCTGCGACCTCATCAATGGTCTCCCACTTGTCTCCAAGCGTATACCCCAGATAGACAAACAACGCGCTCCATGGAATGACTGCAAGGGTTGTCAGCAAAGTGAATTTGCCCAGCGGCATGCGGGAAATACCGGCCGGGACCGATATGGCATGGCGGACAACCGGGATAAAGCGGGCGGTGAAAATCACACCGGTTCCATACTTTTGAAACCATTCTTCAGAGTGGTCAATATGCTTTTTGGAGATGAAAATGTACTTGCCGTACTTCTCCAGCACAGGCCTGCCGCCATAACGGCCAATCCAATAAACAAAGATCTGGGCGATCACTCCCCCGACGGTACCGAACAGCACGGCGCCAAAAAAGTTAATATCGCCTTGTGAGACCAAATAGCCGCCAAAAGCCAGGACAATCTCACTTGGAATGACTTCAATCATGAGCCCGATCATAATTCCAAAGTAGCCCAGAGACTGAATCCATTCAAACAAATGTGAAATGACATCAGATATAAAGTGCACTGCAGGTCTCCTCCCGTATGGCGTAATAGCCTGGTATTCTGCTGGCAGAACCCATCTGCTTAACCGCTCTATGTATCCAGCTTCTCCTAGCCTATTCTAGCATATGCAGGCTTACGACTTCTAGTTGAGGGAAATGAAGCGGAAGGATTCCTATGATTCAAGAGTGAAATCTGCAATTGACAAAGGCTGGAAACGGAACGAATCGTTCAAAGCGCTCGCAGACCCGACCCGAAGGCAAATTCTCCGGCTGCTGCGTGAAAAGGACCGGACGGCCGGGGAAATCGCCGATTTTTTTAATATGACGAAGCCCAGCATCTCTCACCACCTCAATGCGCTGAAGCACGCGGGGCTGGTGCAGGACGAACGTAACGGGCAATTTATCGTCTATTCGCTGGACTCCACGGTACTTGAAGAGGTGCTTGGCTGGTTTCTCGAATTGACGGGTACAGGCAAGGGCAGTACGGACAGCCAACCCGAAGAACATGCGGATGTTGGCTCAAAGGGTTCAGGACCCAAAAGGAAAAAGTAACCCGCACGCTATTAAACATACGGAGGATGAACATTGATGAAGAATTTCACATGGAAGTGGCAGGATACGCTTATTGTCATTCTCGGGTTCCTCTCACTGGGCTATGCGCTGGTGAATTACGGCAGGCTGCCGGATCTGCTTCCCGCCCAATTCAGTCTTACCGGCAAGGTCAACACTTACTGGAGCAAGGGTTCGGTTATTGCTTTGTTCTCTTTTATGGGATTGATTTTTCCTTTGGCGATACAGTTTATACGTAATATTGATCCCAAGGGAGAGAATTATATTAAGTTCCAGGGGGCTTACAAAATGGGCCGTCTCACCATTGCCGTCATATGTGATGCCGCCCTTGTGCTGTCGGTGAGCTACGGGCTGGATGAGCATTTCGCCGCCGCGAAGTGGGCTACTGTAAGTGTGGGACTGCTGCTGGCTGTAATCGGGAATTTTCTGCCGCAGATCAGGGATAATTATTTCACGGGAATCCGCACGCCCTGGACGCTGCATGACCCTGCCGTATGGCGGAGAACCCACCGCTTCTCCGGGAGGATGTGGGTGAGCGGCGGTCTGCTAATTGCGCTTGCGGCCTTCATGCCCGTTACGCTGTCGATCAGCATGATCATCACTGCTCTGGTAATCATGATTATTCTCCCTATTGTGTACTCATGGCTGATCTCACGGAGTGTTAAAGCCTGAGATTAGTCGGGAGGCAGGCTAATAAAAGAGATTCCAGTGATGGACAGTCTTAGGGTAAAGCTGCGGTCATTATGCTGATATGTTCACCCCAGCGGCTACCAAGCCCCGAATTCCACTCTGAGGTGCGTCTTATCTGTCGTTGGAGCTAAGCAGCGCCTGGGACTGTAAATGTGTTAACTGAAAGTAGATCCCTTCGCTCTGCGGAAGCAGGATGAAGTTGCGGTCATTGTGCTGCGGTCCTCTGTCCTGCTCCTTGGCGGTCAGCAGGCTGTACTGCCGCAGCAGCTCTAGTCCCGCCGCCGCGCTGTCCGCCGCTATACGTCTGTCTCCCTCTGCCAAGCTGCGTTCCCCCATCTCAAGCATTCCTTTTAAAGCAGCAAGCCTTCTGGCAGCATTAAAGTGATCCTTCTGTTGACTGCGGCGGACCCAGTATAGCGCTTCTCCAGGATCACTGCCCCGCAGAGAACTTGCCGCAAGCTCCCCGTGCAGGGCAACGTCCCCCGGAGAGAATGACAGGCTTCGCAGGAGCAGATCAACCCCCTGCTTCTGTGGAACCAGCCGCGATAATGCAACCGCAGTCTGCGGCTCTCTCGGGTTCCAGCTCAGTGATTGCTGCAGCAGCGTAATTCTTACGGCAGGATCACTCTCCCTGACCGCCTGCTTGAATAGGGCGGCCCCCTTCATGGCCTGGAAGGAAAGACTGCTGCATAGAAGGGTCAGCCCGCAGAGAACGGTTATGCCTGCGTATCTCCATAATCGGCGAAGCCGGTTCTTTCGCTGGTCAGCCGGCTTGCTGCGCCGCCAACGGGAGTCATGCAGAACTGTAGGGACAGCCGTCCTAGCGGTCCGGCTGTTTGCTTCGGCAATTGCCCAGGCGGGCAGCAGGAGCAGCAGCAACCAGACCAGTCCATAGCTCCAGTCGAAATCGGCTGCGCTATGCAGAATAATCACCAGCAGAGGCGGAAGCAGCCTTGGTGACGCCTTGAATACCAGCCATCCTGCGGCCAGAAGCAGCAGGATGACCGCAGCCAGACCCGCCATCCCGAGGTTCAGCAGGATGTCGAGGTAACCGCTGTGCACCTGGCTGCCCACGTAAGGGCGGGACTGGGCGGCCAGGTACGTATGCCGCCAGGTCTCGCCCCCGCGCCCCAGCCAGGGCGCCTCTATCGCGAGCCTCCAGGCGTCGCGGTAGAACAGTCCGCGCGCGGCGGCCGTCGGTGACGGCCCGGTGATCCGCGCGCGTACCAGCAGCAGGACGGCGCTGGCCGCCGCCGTCCAGCCCGCCGCCGCCAGCGCCAGCAGGGCGGCGCGGTGCCCGCCCGCCGCACGGCAGCTGCGGCGGTGCAGCCATAGGCCGGCTAGCCACGCGCCGGCCCAAAGCCCGGCCAGCAGCAGCAGGCCGGGCAGGGGCTCTGCCGCCAGCCCGGAGCGGGCCAGCTGGCGGTAGAGCAGCGCCGCCGCGGCAACGGGGGCGGCGCCGGTGATTAGAAGCGGCACGAACAGTTGCCGCTTCAGGAGAAGGGCTGCGACACCGGCGGCAGCCGCAGCCAGCCATGCGCCGCGCGACTCGCTGAGCAGCAGCGCGGCGGCGTACGGGAAGAGCGGCAGCAGGCGCGCCGCTCTTAGCCAGTGCAAAGCGGACCAGGTTCCGGTCCGCTCCCAATTGATGCCTGCATCTCCTGTACCTACCTCACACGCTCCACTGTCACCCATACGCACCGCATTATTTCCCGCACCCGCGCCTTCTGTACCTACCTCACACGCTCCCCTGATAGCCGAACGCACCGCACTACTACCTGCATCTCCCTTATCTACTCCGGCTACAGCCGCGCCTCCAAACGCACCGTTCTTCTCCCCATCCGCTGCTTTCCCAGAATCTCCAGACCCGAAGCTATAAGCGGCAGCAAACAGCCGTTCCAGCAGATACACCGCCATCACCGCACCAAAGGCATTCGGATACTGAAGCAGCCCGGCCAGCCTGGCACCAGTGGCACTGACTCCCGGCGATTGGGTATACGCCACCGCATAAGGAATCGGCAGACCTCCGCAGACCGCCAAAAGGGCCGACAAACTAATAGTGATTCCAAGCAGATGCCACACTGCTGCAAGAAGAGTTACTCCCCGGCGGGTTCGCGCCGCCAGCAAAGCGAATGTCACAAAGCTAGTGTAGAAGCCTGAGCGCAGCATTTCATTCAGCGTTCCTTGCGCGGATACGGGACTGCCCAGTGCATGGATAGCATACAAGAAACAGAGGAGCACACAACTGCTAAGCAACCCCCATACAACCAGCCTGCTCCCGCTCTCGTTCCCTCTCCTCCTACTGCCCGCCAACTCCCGTGTATTCTCTCTGTGTTCAGACTGCTCCTCTACTTCCGCCCTAATCAAGGAACTGCCAGACCACTTCCGATCTTCCCAACGCAGCTTAAGCCTGGCCCCTCTACCAGTAGCCATATAGATAAGTGCCGATCCCAGCAACACTCCGCACATGCCAAACCACACCGTCAGGAACCCATACATCTCCCCGGTGAAAAAGAACCCTCTCAGCACACAGGCCGCCAACCCCGCTGCTATTAACGCCAGTCCGCAAACCAAAGTAACCAACCAATCACTTTGCCGTCCATACCTGTTCACCAGCATCCTAAATCTCCTATTGCTCATGATGCTTAACAGTCTGCCCATATTTACCGGAAAACAGAAGAGGCCACCGCTCCCCTCTAAGTAAGCTCGAACACGCAAATGAAGAGCACTTATGCACCTGATCTCACCAAACGCATCTCACACGCTCAAATGAGGAGCACTTATGCACCTGATTTCACTAAACGCTGCTCACACGCTCAAATAAAGAGCACTTATGCACCTGATCACACTCAAACGCAGCTTACACGCTCAATTGAAGAGCACTTGTGCACCTCATTCCACCCAAAGTGGCCCTCCGCCAATTCAGGAACACTATTGTCTCTCAAAAGCTCTCTATAGCCATCATCCTGCCT
Organism: Paenibacillus sp. FSL R7-0128; assembly: GCF_038002245.1. Classification (NCBI taxonomy): domain Bacteria; kingdom Bacillati; phylum Bacillota; class Bacilli; order Caryophanales; family Paenibacillaceae; genus Paenibacillus; species Paenibacillus sp. FSL R7-0128. The sequence goes on from NZ_JBBOCD010000001.1 coordinate 6,618,247, forward strand.
ACTCACCTTCGCGTCAGCACAAATTGTGTTCGGTTTTTCACATACAGCCCCGAACCCGCAAAAAAACAGCCGCCCCCATCAGGAAGCGGCCGGTCTGTCATACCCTAAACTATTCAACACATGAATTAAACTTCCGTACTGCCGGTGGGCAGCAGGTCGGAGCAGACGCGTTCCAGGTAAGGCTTGGCACCGAGGAAATCGCGGAATGCGGTGTATTCACGCCATTTGGCAGCCCGGTCACCGCTGTCGCTGCGGACGGCGCGGATCAGGATGTTCTTCGGGGTGTGCTCCATATCGATGAATTCCAGCAGTTGGCTGCGGTAGCCCATCAGGTCCAGCAGCTTCGCCCGGATTGCATCGGTGGCGAGCGCCGAGAACCGCTCCTTCAGGATGCCGTGTGACAGCAGCGGATTCAGCACCTCGCTCTCGACCTGCGCGAACAGCTCATGCTGGCAGCAGGGCACCGAGAGGATCACCGATGCGCCCCAGCGTACAGCCTTCTCCAGTGCAGCATCGGTGGCGGTGTCACAAGCATGCAGCGTGACCACCATGTCCACCTGATCCAGCTCATTATAGTCCGCGATATCGCCCACCAGGAACTTCAGCCGGTCATAACCCAGCCTGGCAGCCAGCGCACCGCAATGCGCAATGACATCCGCCTTAAGGTCAAGACCGACAATATTCAGCTCCCGCTGCTCGCGGACGGCGAGGTAATGATACAGCGCGAAGGTCAAATAAGACTTGCCGCAGCCAAAATCCACAATCGTCAGCGGCCGGCCTGCCGGCAGATCGCCCAGCACATCCTGAACCATCTCCAGGAACCGGTTGATCTGGCGGAACTTATCATATTTCTTGGCCAGCACCTTGCCTTCGCTGTTCATAATGCCAAGCTCGACCAGGAACGGCACCGGCTCCCCCTCATCCAGCACATACTGCTTCCGGCGGTTATGGGCCAGATCCGGCGCTTCCTGCTTGCTGGCTGATTTGGTCAGAATCGATACCTTGTATTTCTTGCTGATCAGCACCTGATAGTCGGCACCGGCCGTACACAGCAGACCTTGGCGGAAGGTGTCCCTCAGCAAAGAGAGCATCTCTTCAGCGGCATCCTCTGCCGGAATGTTACGGTGCTCCACCTTAGGGCCGATATAATAGGCAAACTGATAATGCAGCTTCCCTTTTAGCTCAACAGGCTTAACCTGTACTTTATTGTAGGCGGCATCGCCCTTGCTGCGCAGCTGGCTTAGTGTAGCCGTAATCAGAGTGCGGCCGGTTATCACTTGCTCGATCAATTCCTTCAACGCTTCCAAATGGGTACATCTCACTTTCGGGTATATAAAATAGAGCACGTTGTCTCCTGAATATCGTTATATTATAGCATTAACCGTGAGCTTGCTCCATTCTTCCCTGCCCTGCTGCACTTCCTCCAGAGGAAGACTGCCCTGGGCTAACTGCTCCGGACTCAAGAGCAGCAGCCGTCCGTACAACTCCCTGCCTTCCTCGGCTACATTCTCCCCCTGCTCCCAGAGCCGGTAGAGACTGTTCTCCGCCTTGGCGTAGTGCCCCTGAGATTCGTGGTACGCCATCAAGAGGCGTTCAGTCTTGGCGGGAAGGCGGTACGGCTCCACTTCTTCCAGCAGCTCATTTATCTCTTCCGTCATGTTCAGCAGTTCCCGGTCCGCGCCATGAAGATCGGCATAGATGAATAAATGCAGGGAACGCATCGCCCTGAACAGGGCCGCATCCCGGTCTCCTTTGGCCGCGTAAATCCCGCCTTCCTCCTTCAGCAGCCGGGCTACTCCTTGCAGCTTGTCGGCCTCAAGCACCCCTCCAAGACGAAACATATCAATAATATCCTCTACGGACAACGAATTAAGCAGACGCGAATTCAGGCGAAAATGCCGCATCAGCAGCTCATCCACTTCCCACAGGGCTTCCGTTGTTTTTTTATCCTGCTTCAGGGTCATTACTTTGGCGACCATAGCTGTCATATCCTCAATCATCCGTACAATATAATCCCTCCGGAACATACCGAGCTCCTTTCGTTACGCAGTTGCTTCTCTTCTGTATCCTCTGCTTGCTGTTGGACTCATCGTGAACTACCATCCACCTAAGAGGTGGCGGCTTCTTGGTCAATGAAGCTACTGCTCCAAGTTTACCCAAGCTCAAAGGCTAGTCCCTAGCCCAATCATTGCCATATCACATGGCTAGTTTCAGTAGGTTTTGAGCAGCGTTTACATCGCGATCATGATGCACGTTACATTCTGGACAAGTCCACTCTCGCAAGGCGAGATTCTTCACCTCTGCGTTCTTATAACCGCAACAGGAGCAAAGCTGACTGCTTGCATAGTGCTTTGGGGCAATAATAAGTTCTCTGCCATACCATTGAGCCTTATATTCAAGCATCGAACGGAACATACTCCAAGATACCTCGCTAATCGCTTTTGCAAGTTTGTGATTCTGCATCATATTCTTTACACGTAAGTCTTCCATCACGATAACTTGGTTTTCGTTTATCATTTTGGCAGACGTTTTATGCAAGAAGTCTTTACGCTGATTCGCTATTTTTTCATGTAGCTTGGCAGCTTTCAGCCTAGCCTTATGACGGTTATGGCTTCCCTTCTTCTTCCGCGATACATCCTTTTGCAGCTTCGCTAATCGCTTTTCAGACGTACGCAAGTATTTAGGATTGGATATGATTTCGCCATTTGAAGTCATAGCAAAGTCTTTCAGCCCAAGATCAACGCCAATCTTCGTATGCATTTTGGGCAACTGGACGATATCCGTTTCAACCAATACGGAAGCATAATACTTTCCCGTTGGTGTTTTTGAAATCGTGCATGATTTGATCAGCCCCACGAATGGGCGGTGCAGCTTGATTTTGATGCTAGTTTTTAGCTTTGGAATCTTGAGATATCCATCCTTTATAGCCACTGTTCCATTTTGGTTATTCGTTGTGAAGCTATGATTATTCGTCTTCTTGCTCTTGAATTTAGGAAATCCCGTTTTCTTATCCCGAAAAAAATTCTTATAAGCCTTGTCTAAATTCAGTTGTGCATTCGCTAAGGCAAGGCTATCGACTTCTTTCAGCCAGTCGAATTCCTTTTTGTATTGTGCGGGTGTATTCCTCAGCATCGTTTCCGTTTGCTTGTAATGTTCAATTTTATCTGCAAGCATTCTGTTGTAGATGAAGCGAACGCATCCGAACACTTTAGCGAAGTAGTGTTGTTGCCCATGGCTTGGATAGATACGGTATTTGTAGGCTTTCAGCAATGGCGATCACCCTTTCCCCCCTTGGGTTTCGATGTATTTTTGAATGACGTCTATTGGCGCTTCACCCGTGGTAAGCAAGCAATAAGAGCGTGACCAAAAGGCCTCTTTCCAAAGTGATGTTCGGAGGGTAGGAAACTCCTTCTTGATCAGCCTAGATGATGCACTTTTATAAGCGTTGAGAAATTTAGAAATGTCGGTATTAGGATGAGCTTTCATTAGGATATGAACGTGATCCCTGTCATGATTCCATTCCTGCAAAGTCACATTGTAAGTAGGCTGAATGGATGCAAATATCTCTTTCAGACGTTCGGATATGGGATCTGTAATGACTTTCCTACGATACTTGATGACTAGAATAAGGTGAAAGTGAAGGGAGAACACTGAATGGTTATTCGAGTCTAATTTCATTAACTTCACTGACCTTTCCAAGATACGACTGAATACTTTAATTATAGCATCTTAGGCGGTTAGAATCCATGTAGATTAGACCGTTTCCATTCATCCCCCACTTAAAGAAGATGGGAGAATTCTGTCAACTGAGGGTTAAACCATTCGTCTCTCCGGCGCCACTGTGCGGAGTTAAGTCTTGACCATACTATAATGATCAACTATAATTCAGTTAATCGATCTGTATTCCAGATTGAACTATTTAGCAGATTGGAATTGGATACAGACTGTATACATGTTAAAACGGACCCTACATAGGAGGTTTATTAATGACCAAGCCAACCGGCAACACGCAAGACTCCATCACAGCAGCCGTTTCAGGTCAACCGGATCTGCAGTCAAGCAACCGGATTTTAAACGTTACGCCGGAACAGGATAAGCTGCTGGAGAGCGCCTTACGGATTAAGATTATGCACACGCTGTCGGCAGAGCCGCTTACATCCAAGCAGGTTGCGGAGAAGCTGAACAAGACTCCGGGTAATATTCACTACCATATCGTCAAGCTCTATGAGGGCGGTCTGCTGGAGCTTGTCCGTACAGAAGCCGCAGGAGGAATCATCCAGAAATTTTACCGTTCCAAAGGTACGGTGTTCCACTCGGAGGCGCTTCGCAGCCTTCACTTCCGCGAAGAAGACCAGACCCGGCATTTCAATACCAGACTTACTCTCTCTCCTCAGGAGCTTGCGGAATTCCACCAGGAGCTGCTGGAGCTGATTACCGCCTGGGAGTCCAAGGTAACGGAAGGTGACGAATACGGTGTGGAAGTGATGCTGGGCCGTCTGCAGTCTTCCGATGCTGCTGCGCAGCCGGAAGAGGAGGCACATTAATAGATGAGCACCGCTGGCCCTTCCGGACAACCGAAGCATCATCCGCTTGAGGGCTTCGCCGCCCCTTTCCGGCAATCCCGCGCCTTTCCTTACCTGTGGCTGGGACATTTAGTTTCTTTTTTGGGCAGCTCGGTAACCATGGTTATCCTGCCTGTCCTGGTCTATTCCCTGACCGGCTCCACCACCATTATGGGGATGGTCATGGCCGCCTACATGCTGCCTAATGTAATCATGCTTCCGGTATCCGGACATATTGTCGACCGCTACGACCGTGTACGGATTATGATGCTGGCCGATATTGCCCGGTTCATCGTTATGATTACGACTGCTGTGCTGTCCTTGACCGGAGTGCTGAGCATTCCGTTGCTCTATGGACTAGTTGCCTGTTACGGCCTGCTGGACGGCTTATTCCAGCCTGCCTACGCTGCCGTCCGCGCTACCGTATTCACTCCGGATATCCGCGTAGCAGCGAATTCTTTAACTCAGATCACAACCCAGTCCGTGCGGCTGATCGGTCCCGCGTTAGGGGGACTGCTGATTACCCACCTGTCCGCGGGCATCGGCTTCGGAATTGATGCCTTCACCTATCTTATCTCCCTCATCTGCCTGGTCTATCTGCGCAGAGTGATGATGACCCGGCTGCAGTCTGCTGCCACTGAGACTGACATCCCGGCTAAGCCTGCTGCCGGGACCTCTCCCGCTCCGCACTGGAGGCAGGATTTCGCCGAAGGAATACATGTTCTGCGCAGCCAGCCCTGGCTCTGGATTACAATTCTCGCCTTCTGCTTCGTCAATATATGTTATACGGGCGTAATCAGCGTCCTTCTTCCCTGGCTGTTCAAGGTCCATCACGGCTGGCCTCCTTATCTCTATGGCCTGGCCGTTACGTTCTCCGGTGTCGGGGCCATAGCGGCCGGCCTGCTGTACGGCCTGCGGCCGAAATGGAATCACCGCGGCATCCTGGCTTACGGCGGCGCACTGATCAGCGGGGCTGCTCTGCTGCTGCTCCCGTTCGCAGGCACTCCGGCAGCAGCTGTCACCTTATTTGCCGTAGAAGGCTTCGGACTAATGATCTTCGGGCTGATCTGGGAGATCAGCCTGCAGGAGCTTGTTCCGAAGGAAGCCTTCGGACGGGTAGCCAGTCTGGATATGTTTGGGTCCTTCGCCCTGCTGCCGGTCGGATATATCTTAGTCGGCTGGCTGGCCGACCAGATCGGAGGAGTATCGACCATTATTATTTTTTCCGGCCTGGGCCTCTCCTGTGTTGCCCTGGTGCTGTGCGTTCCGGCTATCCGTAAGTTTCAATAAAATCCAGCCAATAAATTCTTATATTTGCACAGCAAACAGAAGGCAGCACCCGCCGGAGAGCGGAAGTGCTGCCTTCTGTCCCTATTGCCTGATGTAATTTACTTCTGCACAGGGGCCTGAACGAAATCCTTAATAATCTTCGCCAGCTGCTCCGGTGCTTCAAACATACCCATGTGGCCTACACCCGGCAACGTCACCTTGGTGATATTCCGGTTGTCTGAGGTGAATGTCCGCTCCGGCGTCACCTTCGAATCCTCTGCTCCGGCAACAAGAAGCACCGGCAGCGCCGTTGCCGAGATCACATCTCGGCGGTCCGGGCGCTCACGCATCGCCAAGGACGCGCCAACCGCGCCTTGCGGCGGAGTCTTGTAGCCGATCTCCTTGGCCCGTTCCAGCAGCCGGGGCTCCGCTCCAGGAGCAAACAGTCCAGGCACCAGCTGATCCACAAAAGCAAAGATGCCTTCGCTCTGGATCATGGTGACGCTCTTCAGCCGGTTCTCCTTGGCTTCTTCACTGTCAGGATACCCGGAGGAATGAATCAGCCCGAAGCCCTTCAACCGGGAAGCATGGCGCTGGGCAAACGACAGGGTAATATAGCCTCCGAGCGAATGTCCCAGCAGATAACATTCCTGAATCTCCAAGGCATTCAGCAGCGACAGCACATCATCAGCCATCTGCTCGATGGTATAGGCTCCAAGCGGAGCATCGGAAGCCCCGTGCCCGCGCAGATCCGGGGCGATGACCCGGTAATGGGCTGTAAGTCCGGGAATCACCTTTTCCCAGTATTCGGCACTCCCGCAGAATCCGTGCAGCAGCACGATTACATCCCCTTTGCCTTGATCACTATAGCAAATGTTGCTTCCCTCGCATCGAACATTTTCCATGGCTGCTTACCCTCTTTCTATGTAGTGGTCTATATTAATAAGCTAGAACAGCTGATTTGAAACGCTCTCAATCCGTAAGTCCGAATCCCAGGGCGGCTGCCCTGGCAATCTGGTCGGCCATAACCATTACCCGGTAGAGCGGGGTAGTCTGGATGGTCCGGTAAGGACGCGGACTGTTCACATCAACGATCGCCGCCAGACTGTAATTTCCTACAGCAGGCAAGAGTCCCCCTACCGATTCTGCCGGACGCAGCGGCTGCGCGGCCGCAAAGTAACAGCCCAGTGCGGCCGGCGGTCCCAGGCAGGCATCAACAGCGATTATAATCTGCCCTTCCGGAATCTCTGTTATCCGCTGAATCAGATTATCCGCATCACAGGGCGCCGGAAGCGTACCCGTTACATTCGGAAATCCGTACTCCAGCAGGCGGCTTCCCGTCAGCGGCCCCAGTGCATCTCCGGTGGAGCGGTCTGTTCCGATACAGAGGAAGGTCAGCTGCTCAGCGGAATACTCGTCTGCGATCCCGCGGAAGAAAGCCGCCAGTCCCCCGGCATCCATTTTACGCCGTTTTCTGCTCTCTTCTTCTCTGATGGCCAAAGACTCTCTCCCCCTTGCTAAGCAGCCAGTTATATTTACCTTTAATTTAACATGTTTGCGTGATCTGGACAAAAAAATGGTCATCCCTTGCCCAAACATGATAAGATATTTGAACTATACCAGTTCACATTCTATATTACTCAGGGAGGATGGTTATACTCAATGGATTTGTCAAAACCAAGCCAGGAGAACGTTGAATATATGATTGAAGGCATCAAAAGCAAGCTGAAAATGGCCAGTGCCGCTGCAATGCAGGCGTCCGCCTTTTCGGTGGAGCAGTATGAGGATATCCAGGATATTTATGAGGTTGCGATGGGCAGTGACCGGCTCAGTATCTCCCAGGTGGAGGCGCTCGTCTCAGAGCTTGGCCGCCTGCGCAAGAAATAGCACCAGCAGTTCGTATACAATATAAAGCCCTTCAGCTTCATTGTCCGTAAGACGGGACGTTGAAGCTGAAGGGCTTTTGTATACTCCAATAATAATCTTACTGTCATGCTCCGGCCTGCTACGGGAGATCAATCAGAATGAATTCTGCATCTCCTGAGCTGCTTATGCCTTTGAGCGTAAGCTCACAGCTCTTGCGGATACGCGCCGCATCCCCCTGCTGGAGCTGGAATACACCGTCCGCGCATGATATCTCCAGGTTCCCGGAAATGACATACAGATGAGTTCGCCGCTCCTCCTGCTGGGGATAGCGCAGCTCCCGGTTCGTCTGCAGAACGGACAAGTAGATGTTAACATCATTGTCCAGCTGCAGCGAGCCCTGAGTCCCTTCCCCTGAAGCAATAGGCAGCAGGTGGTTGAGCTTAAGCTCAGCCGGATAGAACCGGGCATCCCATTTCGGGGTCTTACCAGGCCGGTCGGGCAACAGCCAGATCTGCAGGAATCGGACATCCACATGGTCTGACGGATTCGTCTCCGAATGGTTAATGCCTGTTCCTGCGCTCATCAGCTGCACACTGCCTGCCTGCAGATCTGCATGATTCCCCAGATCATCCTGATGCTTCAGTACACCGGATACCACATAAGTGATAATCTCCAGATCATGATGCGGGTGCTCATGCATGCCTTGCTCCGGCTTCAATTCATTGTCGTTATGTGCCAGCAGTGCGCCGAAATGGGCGTTGCTGGGATCATCATAATCGGCAAACGAGAAGCTGAATTCACTGTGTATCCATTCTCTATTCGAAGTATGACGCTCGGCTGCTGTAACTACTTTTATCATAATGTTGCACCTCCATAGATGTTGGAATCTTATCAATATCCTAAACAGGGGAATGAATGCTCTTCAATATGGGATGTATAGATGCGCTATGATTAACTATTTCTTACCCCCTTCCCTTCGAGATCAATCAATCTTGTAAAGCCGCATATTCATCCAATTAGGTATGAAAAAACACCTTTTCGGCTGGGATGCTCCCTTATGCTCCGGCAATCTTTGCCAAGCTATTCCGCTGTTTCAGCACATAGCCCAAAGTGTATATACGAAGTAAGAACATTCAGGCTCACCTGAATTTGAATAACAATTCTGACAAGGAGTGATTGATAATGAATAAAGCAGAGAAGGAATATCCGGTAGAAAGCGGCGGCACATTCTTAAAAGGGATCTTCATCGGCGGACTCTTGGGAGCGGCGGCAGCATTGCTATTCGCACCAAAGCCTGGACGCGAGATGCGCAGTGACCTGTCCGATAAGCTCACAGTAGCTACGGATAAGACAAAAGAGGTTGCGGGAGCCGTAACTGACAAGACCAAGACGATTGCTACGACCGTAGGTGAAAAAGCTACTGATCTGGCCGGCACAGTATCAGCCAAGGCCTCCGATATCTTCACCACCGTCAGTGACAGCAAGCAACAAATTGCAGCTACTCTGGCGGAAACCGGCAAAAAGATTGGCGAAACGGTAAGCGATGCCTCCAAGGACATCACGGGCAGCGTTAAGGACGCCTCCCAGGACATAGCGGTTGAAGCCAAGGATACCTCCCAAGAGGTTGCCGACAAGGCGAAGGACGCTTCCAAGGAAATCGCAGGCGCAGCGAAGGATGCCAAGGACGAAGTTAAATCCTCTTATTAATCCCGGATGTTCAGGCTGATTATACATTGAAGGGAGCGGCCAGATCTTCCGTAGCTGGCCGCTCCCTATTTATGCATGTCTTATATTTCAATAAAGCCTGATTTAGGCTACAGAAAGCAGGTACGCCTTATGGGAGAAGCGGACAACAGAACCAAAGCTTATGACGTAGATGAGCATCCCTTCGAGCTGCGGCATGAGGTCAAACGCTTGAATGCGAGGCTCGACAAGATCGCCGACTCACTGGAGAAATCCGAGTTCAAGGATATCCTGGAAAACTATACAGACCCCAAGAAGCGGATTATCACCAATCTGATGGCTGGGATCTCCAGAGGCCTGGGCCTCTCACTCGGTACCTTTGTCATTCTTGGTATCCTTGGCTATATCCTCAGTTTGTTTCTCAATGTACCGGTTATCGGGGAATATCTTGGAGAAATCAAAAAGTATATAGATGCTAACTAAATACATTTCCCGCGCATCCCTCCTGCAGCCTACTCTACCGCGAATAGACTGCAGGAGGGATGTTGCTCTTTAACCCCACAAAGTGGGGCTCTAGCGTAGGTGATGACTCAGGGACTTTGCGGGGACCCCAAAACATATAAATTCTTATCTACCCAAAAAAGGGCAGGCTCTATCCCTTACGGGATGGAACCTGCCCTGATAAATATAATGACCTTGATCCTTAATAGGATGAATTAGCCATGATCTGCTTCAGCTTCTCAGTGGCCCGCTTCTGGATGCGGGATACGCTCATCTGCGAGACACCCAGCTTCTGGGCAATGGCCCGCTGGGATTGGCCATCCTGGAAGGCCAGCAGCAGCACCTGCTGCTCCTGCTCCTTCAGTTGTCCGAGCGCCTGCTGGAGATCCATACGCTTCTCCACTGTCTCGTAGTCATTCGCATCGGAGCTGATCAATTCACCGAGTGTGGCCCCACTCTCTTCCTGGGAGAGCGGTGAATCCAGGGAGACATAATGATAACATTCTCTGCCGGCCAGTACTTCCACAGTTTCCTCTACGGTGAGATCCAGATAGTGGGCAATCTCTTCAACCGCCGGAGAACGTTCGAGCCGAATGGTCAATTCATCAATGGCCTGCTGAACAAGCGCGCCCTTTTCCTTAATCCGCCGTGGAACCTGTATGTACCAGGATTTATCACGCAGGTAGTTTTTCATATGTCCAATCATGCTCTTCATCGCATACGGCTCGAAGGGAATCCCCAAGCTGATGTCGTATTGCGCCAGCAGCCGGATCAGCGCCATTTGCCCTACCTGATACAGATCCTCATAGAGATCCGGACGGTTACGGGCAATTTTGCCGGCTGCCATCTTTACCATAGGTTCATATTTGCGGATGAGCACTGTTGCGATTTCATTGTCTTTCGTCTGCTGGTATTCCCAGATCAGGCTTACTGCTTCATTCATGGACTCTGGGGGAGTCACTTTGTCATTCATACTTTCTCCTCGCTGAAATTGAGCCGTTTAGTCAGGGTAACGACTGTCCCTTTCCCTGATTCGCTAACAACGCTAACGTCATCCATCAGCGCCTGCATTAGATAGAAGCCCAGTCCGCCCACTTGAACATCATTCAGCTCCTTGTCATGAAGCGTCAGACGTTCCCCGGACGCATCCAAACCGTCAAAGCTCTCCCCCTCATCTTTGACAGTAATGGATAAGACACTTGATCCTACCTCAAAGATTACATCAACCATACCGTCCGCTTGCCCATAGGCATAGAGCACGGAGTTATTACATGCTTCCGAGACGGCTACCTTCATATCTTCAATGTCTTCATAAGTAAAACCCATTTTGGAGGCAATGCCGTATAAATTAAGTCTGACAATATCGACATATTCTGCACTGGCGGGTAACTGAAGAACTACTCTTTGTATGTCATCACTCATTCTTAGTTCGATCCTTTCCTAGTGGGAATTCTCTTGGGAGGCAAAAAACTTGGAAATGCCGGTCATGTCAAACAGCTTCTGTATTTGCGGGGGAACTTCAGCAACGGTGAACTTGACGTCCATTCCATGTCTTGCTTTGAGGATCGACAACAGGATTCCGATACCGGTGCTGTCAATATACTTCAGATCCTTCAGATTAATCACGAGATCAAGCCCCGTGTCTCCCACTAGCGGTTCCATCACCAGACGAAAGTCAGGTGCCACAGACAGATCGAGTTCACCTGTCAGATAAACAGTACATACCGAGCCAACGGTTTCGGTCTTTGCGTGAAACTTTTCGCTTTTATGTGTATTCATAGACAACTCTCCTGGTTAAATGTTTTCTTTACCAATAACCCTAATAGCCTAGGGTTGAAACAACAAATAGACAATACGGCACTGGTAAATCATGGGTCATGCGTTGAAAAGCGAAGTGTTCCGCGCGGTTGCGGGATTATCTCTGCCTGAATATCTGGAGATCATTTGTTTGATGCTGCTTAGCTTGAGCGGCTTGCTGATGTAGCCGTCCATGCCGGCAGCGGTGCAGCGGTCCTGAATCCCCTCCATCACATTCGCAGTCATCGCAATGATCACCGTCTTGTCAGGCGAACCGCTGCTCTCCTCACGAATCAGGGAAGTGGCTTCAAGACCATCCATCACAGGCATCTGCAGGTCCATGAAGATAAAATCGTACTCGGATTGCCGGGCCAGTTCTACAGCCTGGTTCCCGTCCTCAGCAACATCGGCACGATATCCGAGCTTATCCAGCATGCTAACCATAAGGCGCTGATTAATCGGATGGTCATCTACGACCAGCACTTTGCTCCGGCTTGCTTCATCTAGCTCGTCCGCTGTACCGTCCTCTTCCCGGCAGCCGCCTTCCAGCTCTTCCTCCGGCAGGGCAACCTGGATAGTGAATACAAAGGTAGCCCCCTTCTCTTCCATCGACTCTACACGGATATCTCCGCCCATCATGCCCACGAGGGACTTGCAGATGGCGAGGCCGAGGCCTGTGCCTCCGTATTTACGCGTCATGGAGGAATCAAGCTGGGAGAAGGGCTGGAACAGCCGGTCACATTTCTCCGGTGAAATTCCAATGCCTGTATCCTTAACGGTAAATTCTATTACCAGTTTATTATCCGCTGCAGGCAGAAGGGAAGCAACTAAATAAACGCCGCCCTGGTTGGTAAATTTCACCGCATTGGATACGAGGTTGATCAGCACCTGGCGCAGCCGGGCCATATCTCCATAAATCAGCCGCGGCAGCTTCTGGTCGATGAAATAGGCCAGCTCCAGATTTTTTTTGCCGGCTTCCGCCGAGAACAGACTAAATACCTCCTGAACGGTGGTATGCAGCTCGAATAATTGCTCTTCCATTTCCATTTTGCCCGATTCCATCTTGGTGAAATCAAGGATATCGTTAATCACGGTTATTAGTGTGTCCGCACTTTTACGGATAATCTCTGTGTATTCCTTCTGCTCAGGAGCAAGCTGGGTCTCCATCAAAAGATCAATCATGCCCACTACGCCATTCATCGGCGTGCGGATCTCATGACTCATCATCGCCAGAAATTCGGTCTTGGCCTTAGCCGCGATCTCCGCCTCTTCCTTGGCTTTGATCAGTTCACCGTTCATGCGCTCAAGCTCCAGCGTCTTTTGCTGCAGCTGCATCGCCTGAATCTGCTGCTTCTTGCTGGTCAGATGCATATTCACAAAGCCTTCAATCTTCGACTTCAGAATCTGCGGGATAAACGGTTTGACCATATAATCAATAGCGCCGGCAGAGTACCCTGCGAAGAGATGCTCCGACTCCCTGCTGTTGGCAGAAATGAAGATGATCGGAATATCCTTGGTTTTCTCCCTGGCTTTGATTAACTTGGCGGTTTCGATCCCGTCCATACCCGGCATCTGAACGTCCAGAACAATCACGGCGAATTCATATTTCAACAAGCACCGCAGTGCTTCTTCTCCAGAATTGGCTTTGACAAGCTTGTAATGCTGACTCTCAAGGACGGCTTCGAGTGCCAGCAAATTCTCGGGACGGTCGTCAACCAGCAGTATATGAATCGGTTCCTGAACCCCCATAGGTCCCTCCTTACCCGCTATTTATTTTTGCGGTATATTTTCTCTACCCGGTCCAGAGGCTCATAGCTGTCACTGTAGCGTGTGAAATGAATGGATTCCTTGGAACCGAGGACCAGCACTCCGAACCGGCTGAGGCTCTCATGGAACAAGCCATGCACATGATCGCGGAGCTCGTCGTTGAAGTAGATCATTACATTCCGGCACAGGATTACATTGAATTCGTTGAAGGAAGTGTCCGTTGCCAGATTATGCTCTGCAAAAATGATGTTCTTGCGTAAATACGGCTGCAGAATCACTGAGTTATATTTCGCTGTATAGTATTCCGAGAAGACGCCCGTGCCTCCGGCCTCAAGGTAGTTCTTGGTGTATTGCTTCATCTTGCCGATCTCGTACACGCCTTCTTTGGCCTGCTGCAAGGAACGGGCGTTCATGTCCGTGGCATAAATTCTAGCCTTGTCATATAATCCTTCCTCATGCAGCATAATTGCCATCGAGTAGACCTCTTCGCCTGTCGAGCAGCCGGCATGCCAGATCCGGATATAAGGATAGGTCCGCAGGAGCGGAATGACCTTCTGACGGAAGGTCAGGAAGAGTCCGGGATCACGGAACATCTCTGTCACAGGGATCGAGAGACTATACACGAACCGCTCGAAGCAGGCACGGTCATGCAACACCTTTTCCTGCAGGGCAGAAATAGTAGGTAAGCTCTCCGCATGGACATGATGCCAGATGCGCCGCTTCAAGGAAGGCAGGGCGTAATTCCTGAAATCATATCCATACAAACGGTGTACTCCGTTCAGAAGCAGCTCAATCTCAATCTGTTCAAGCTCCTGCTTGCTCTCCGGCGGATTCCCCTGACCCTCATATCCGTGCTCCATCGCTGCCATTGTCATCAATACTCCCTTGCCTGCGCCTTATTTCCGTACTTGGTTTGAACCTGCTGTATAGCTATTACCCCGAAATCACCCTTACGAATACAACCAGACGCGCATTAACGAAAGAAGCTGATCCGTGCTGATCGGTTTCTTCATATAATCGGAGGCTCCGGCTTCAATACACTTGGCCCGGTCCTCCTTCATAGCCTTGGCTGTGAGGGCGATAATCGGCAATTTCTGGTACTGCGGCATCTGCCGGATGCGGCGCATAGCTTCATATCCGTCCATCTCCGGCATCATCATATCCATCAGCACCAGATCATAATCACTCTGTTCGACAAGCATGTCGATGGCCTCGCGGCCGTTCTCGGCAAATTTCACTTCCATGTGATAGCCTTCGAGCACGCTGGAGAGAGCAAAGACGTTGCGGATGTCATCATCGACGAGCAGTATTTTTTTGCCTTCAAACAGTTCCTCTTTATTGTGCAGCTTTTGCAGGATTTTACGCTTATCTTCCGGCAGATTTGCTTCTACCCGGTGCATGAACAGCGTTGTCTCATCCAAAAGCCGTTCCGGCGAGCGGACATCCTTGATGATAATGGATTCCGCATATTTGCGCAGCTTGGTCTCTTCCTTGCTGTCCAGATCCTTGCCGGTATAAATAATAATCGGCAGATCGTTCAGCTCCTCATCGTCGCGGATCTGATCCAGCAGCTCGAAGCCGGTCATATCATCCAGCATCAGATCAAGCACCATACAGTCATATCTCTGCTTGTGCAGCTCATTCAGCGCCTCTTGGCCTGAAGACACCGCCGTAATCACTACATCGTCATGTCCGATAAGCTCCTCGATGGAACGGCGCTGGATATCGTCATCCTCGACAATCAAGAGATGCTTCATCGTGCTGGCGGTGTAATTCTCAATCTGCGAGAAGGCCCGGTCCAGCGCTTCACGGGAGGACGGCTTTCTGAGGTAGGCCATCGCTCCCATCATGAGCCCCTGCTTCATCTCATCATTCACAGAGATTACATGCACCGGAATATGGCGTGTCTGGGAGTCGCTCTTGAGCTCTCTCAGAATCGACCAGCCGTCCAAGACAGGCAACTGGATGTCGAGGATGATCGCGTCCGGAAGCAGGGTCTTGGCCATCTGCAGGCCGATATCACCCTGCAGGGCTACCAGCCCCTTGAAGCCGCGTCCGCGGGCCATGCCCAGCAATATCTTGGCAAAGCTCTCATCATCCTCAATAATCAGCAGCACCTTGTCGCCGCTGGCAAGTGATTCCCGGTCATCTTCCACAACTACAGGCTTAGCAGGTGTAGGCGTGATGTCCCCTGCCTTATCCCATGAAAGTTCCTCCCGGAACTCCTCAAGCTGCAAGGGCTCCCCGGCAGGAGCGGCTTCAACCGCTCCCGGCAGCAGGCTAAAATTCCCCTGAACCGGCAAATACAGTGTAAATACGCTGCCTTGCCCTTCACGGGACTCCAGTCCGATGGCCCCGCCCATCAGGCGGGCTAATTCGCGGCTGATCGACAGGCCAAGCCCCGTGCCGCCATATTTGCGGCTCGTCGTACCGTCAACCTGCTGGAACGCCTCAAAGACGATATCCATCTTATCTGACGGGATGCCGATCCCGCTGTCTTTGACGGATATGGCAATATAATCATATTCATGCGGCAGATAGGCAGGCAGCCGCTTGACGTCCGCACGGCTGACAGAGAACTCTACATACCCTTCGCTCGTGAATTTGAAGGCATTGGACAGCAGGTTACGCAGGATCTGCTTCAGTCTGTGACTGTCGCTATATACACTGTCCGGAAGCGGCTCGTCAAAGGACAGGCGCAGCGACAGCCCCTTCTGCGCAGCCAGCGGAGCAAAGTTCTGCTTCACGAAGGTCTTCAGCTCGACGAGCGGAATTTCTTCATGATTCAACTCCATTTTGCCGGCATCGACCTTGGACAGATCGAGAATCTCATCAATCATTTTAAGCAAATCTGCACCTGACATATAGATGGTATGGGCGAATTCGACCTGCTTCTCGCTCAGATTGCCTTCCTTGTTCTCCGTAAGAAGCTGGGAGAGAATGAGCAGGCTGTTCAGCGGAGTACGCAGCTCATGGGACATATTGGCCAGAAACTCGGATTTGTATTTACTGGTTACTGCAAGCTGCATAGCCTGCTTCTCCAGCTGCATACGGGCATGTTCAATCTCATCCTTCTTCTCTTCAACCTCTTGCACCTGATCCTGCAGGGCACGTGTCTTGGAGACCAGCTCTGTATTGTAATGCTCCAGCTCCTCCTGCTGGCGCTGCAGCAGCTCCTCTGAACGCTTCAGGGCATCCGTCTGCTCCTCCAGATTCTCGTTAGAGCGGCGCAGCTCCTCCTGCTGGGTCTGCAGCTCCTCCGACTGGCATTGCAGCTCTTCCGTGAGCGCCTGCGATTCGCGCAGCAATTCCTCAACCACAAGCCTGCGGCTGATGTTGTTCAGAATAATCCCCAGATTATTGGATAGCTGATGCAGCAGTTCATTCTGCAGCACCGAGAATGGTGTGAAGGAAGCGAATTCCACAACACCCAGAACCTCATCCTCGAATAAAAGAGGGTGGATCGATATATAACTTGGATGCGACTCCCCGAATCCCGAAGACACCGAGATATAGTTGTCAGGCGCCTCCGTCAGCTTGATCGGCAGCTTATCCAACGCGCTCTGTCCGACCAGTCCCTGACCGATCTCGAAGCTCTCCCTGGGCGTAACCCCCTCCTCACCGGCATAAAAAGCGCTGCTGACCAGCAGATTCGGATTATCCTGACTCTTCAGATAGACGGCACCATACTGCGCTCCGAGCACAGGCGTGAACTCACTGATGAAGGTCTGGGCTACCTGATCCAGTGAGCTGACGCCGCGCAGCAGCTCCGTAATTCGGGCAATATTGGCATTCAGCCAGGCCTGATCGCTCTGTGCCTGGGCATAGGATCTCTCGAGCTGCTGCTTCTGCTCAAGATCCTCGGCCATCCGCTGGAATACCCGGGCCACATCGCCGATCTCATCCTTCGACTTCACCTTGATCCGGCGGATCGCCCGCATTTTACCGTTGCCGAAGCTGGTAATCATCATGGAGACGACACTTAGGCCGCGCGTGATGCTCGGTATCACCCACAGAATGACACCCAGCCCGAGCAGCAGCCCTAAGACCATGATCAGGGTTACCATCTGAATCGATCTGCTCGAAGCCTCTTGGGCGTTAGCAGTCTCCTCCGTCATCCGGAAGGCATTGTAATCAGACAACGTATTCAGGCTGTTCAGCACCTCGTTCTGAATATCCTGTCCTTCTGCATTGCGGTACGTGTTGGCATTCTGAAAGTATCCGGCACTCAGCATCTCCAGGACCTTGTCCTGATACTTCAGATAGCCGGAATAGGCATTCTCAATCCGGGATAAAATCTGCAATTCCTCTGCCGTCTTCAGAGAGGCCTTAATATTCTCCAGATGCTCCGCAGACTTCAGGACCTTGCTGTCAATTTCCGCCTTCTGCGCTTCCAGGGTTACAGTATCGGCATTAAGCATGGAAGTGGTCAGTATCCGTGCCATGTCGTTCACTTCCCCGCGAAGTCCCGAAGAAGCACGGCCTTTGCTATATCTCTCCTGGTAGCTATCCAGCTGATTGCTCATATAATGGAGCCTGTCATACCCGATCAGGGTAAGCGCCAGCATAATCGCCAGCATGGCGCTGAATCCGATCAGCAGCTTAGCCTTAATCTTCATTCCTTATCGATTCCTTTCTTCAGCGAGATCCACACCAGGCATTTATCGTCATCACGTTCCGAATTAACTGGCTCGCTCAGGAAGGCAGCGCGCACCAGGTCTTCCTGCCAGTCATGAGTGGCATTCAAATGCCCGACCATGAATTTCAGCTGCTCCTCCTGTTCACCCTCTACCATCTCCATAAGGCCGTCCGTGAACAGCACCAGATGACCCTCGTCCTCGTAGCTGAGGCTCTGCTGCTGAATATCGATCCGGTCAAAGAGCCCGACAGGGTGGCCGTTGCTCTCAAGCAGAACAGGCGTCTTGGCCTCCCCTTCAAAAAACAGCGCCGGCGGATGCCCGGCATTCACATAATTAATCCGCTTCATGCGGGTATCAATGACAAGATAGATCGCCGTGAAATAATACTGAACCAGCTGCTTCTCAATATATAGCTGATTAAAGCGTCTGTTAAGCTCCTGAATAACCTTCTCCGGCTCCACATAGGTCGTTACGGTATCCTTCAGGACCGAGGCCAGGAACATGGTAAACAAGGAGGACGAGATACCGTGGCCCATCATATCCAGCAGGATGACCGCATAGCGCCCGTCTCCCAGCGGATACCAGGCATACAGATCCCCGGCCAACTCGAAGGAAGGCTGGTAAATCGCATGTACCTCCAGGGTCTCCTCGGCAAGCGGCAGACTGAGTACCGCATTCTGCACCAGGGCAGCCAGCTTCAATTCATCCTGTATCCGCTGGTCCCGCTCCTTATGCCAGTCCTTCTCGCGCTTCAGCCGCAGCGCGAGGCGGATACGGGCCATCAGCTCCACCTTGTTAATCGGCTTCGTAACATAATCCACCGCTCCGGCATCCAGCGCCTCTGCGAGCTTCTTGGAGTCACCTACAGCCGTAACCATAATAATAGGAATATCCTTTAGATGCTCATATTGCTGGACCACCCGGCAGGCTTCAATTCCGTCCATTTCCGGCATCATCATATCCAGCAGAATCAGATCCACATCGGACGGCCGGGGCTCTTCCCCCACACCGACGCCCAGCAGCTTCAGCATATCTTTGGCGGACGAAGCCGTTATGAAATTCCGGTAATCTTCCTTCTTGAGGATCTCACGGATAATAATTACATTGGTAGGATTGTCGTCTACGATTAATATTCTCAAGCTTCCTCACCTCACGCGAATATTGTGTTAAGGCCCTAACCCGCAGCTCTGTCATTCTATCATACGATATTTACACGGCCTGTTACCAACCAGCTAGATATTGGCATAAAGCAGGTCCCGGCTTCAACAAAGTAACCTCCAGCTCCACTAACATCTAGTGGGACTGGAGGTTACGCTATTGTACTATTAAGGTCAGCGAAGCCGACCCGCAATTATTGTGGGTTTCTTTTGGCAATGACCAGAACCTTGCCTGTATCAAGCTCTTTCTCGTAAAATGCCGCCTCCGCTGCGCTGAAGCCCAGTGAAGTCATCTTGAAGCGTAAAGCGTCGCCGCGCGAACGGAATAGGTTGGCAATGGCACCGAACAGCCCTTCTTCACTCAGCCCCACTTCATTAGTATCTGCGGCGTCCACGATACGCCCTTCGCGGTCTTCATCGTGACTGATCACATAAAGATCCTCTCTGGTGTAGCCGCTGCTACGGAGCCGATTCACTTCTTCGATCGCCTGAACGCCGTTCTCCAGGAGCTTGGCATAAGCCTGTGTACCTGTTGAATCCATGAGATCACTCTCCTTCATAATGAATAAGGGCCCAGCCACCGGATGGATGACTGAGCATTCTTTAACCCAAATCGCCGCGCTTGAAACAGCTTCAGAAGGAATACGCGTCGAATAAATCCAGCCCGGCCCATTCGCCGCTCTCCGTATTGCGGTAGATCTTGAGCGCAGCCTCTCCTCTAATATAAACATCCCCATCCTCAGCTTCAAAATCAGGCGCTCCCAGCATATCCTGCACGTTCATGGCCTGCGGATTAAGCATCCGTCCATTGAGGCTCAGACCATATTGTCCGGCCTGGGAAGGCGAAGCATGAACATACAGGACAACACCGCCGCATACCCCCGCCGAGCTATCGGCATACTGATATTCAAGACACCCGGCCCAAGGATCTTCAACAATCTGCTGAGGGGTTCCCTTGATCTGCAGCAGCTCCTCTTCCGTCATATATAAGCTAATACCGGACAAGGAGTCGAAGCTGCTTATGTAGAGATCGGCAGCTGTGCTATGCTCGAAGGCGAACATTACCGGCAGCTGTGCAGCGGTACCGGGAGCGGGAGAAACAGTCTCATCCTGCGGCGGTGCAGATATGAAGGGAGCAAGCAGACTAAGCAAGAGAATAACCATTTTCATAGAGTTCCCGCCTTTCATGAGCTGGTATTGCCCCGTCCTGAGCCCCGCCGTATTTCATTCCATCGTATTAATGGCGGAATTTCTGCCAGATTGCAGCGGCTGCATCCACGCCTTTGAGGGCTGAGGCTATCTTGCCCTTGGATTTGCTTGAACTCACTGCCTCATAGGATTGCACGGTTCTCTCCTCGGCCGGTGTTAACGGGGCTTCTGCGATGGATACCGATTTTGCCTTATCCTTCAGTTCACGTGATTTACGGAATTTCTCAATTACCGTTACAGATACCTGCTTCACGGTCAATGTCAGCTCGTTCATGACATCGCCCAGATTCTTTACAGAATCCACGATCGGGTCAATCTTCTGAATTTTACCCTGCACATCCGCTGTGATGTCATTGGCATGCCGGACAGTTGTTTTGACTTCATAAGTAAGCTCATCAATAGTCTTCTGAACCTCCTGCAGAGTCTGACTGACCTTGTCGAGCGATTCCTTCGCTGACTTCAAGGTTTTGATTAAAAAGAATACGAGTACTGCGAATGCGATAGCAGCCAGTGCTACGCTAAGTTCAATGATCATTGTAGATAACCCCTTCCAAGTGTGTAAATTATCGGTTTGCACTGTCTGATACTGCATAGTTACCCTTACAGAATTAGGCCGAAACAAAGGCCAAGCCCCTGGAATCCTCTTCCTTTCCTCCCTGTTTCAAATGGATACGCGCCGTTTAAACAATGACTACATCAACGCACAGAAAGGATGACATCTCATGCTAAGATGGTCAATAATTCTGCTGGTAGTCGCCCTGATTGCCGGTATCTTCGGATTCTTCAATATTGTGGCGGCGGCTGTCGGCATCGCCAAAGTATTGTTCTACATCTTCCTGGTCCTCTTCGTGGTCTCACTCTTTATGGGGCGCAGAGGACGATCTATGTAGGCAAGCCCACGTTAGCTGACTGCCGGACAGGCAGTGCTGCAGGCCCGGAGGTCTCCGCCAGGAGATCCCCGGGCCTCTTGCTGTTCCCGCCAGTCTTATGTAGTGTTGAAATGGGCTTCATTCCCCTTCAAAAAGTATAGGCCTTTCCGCTCAGGTTGTCATCCGTGATTCAGTCCGTAATGAAGCGTTCCCCCGCTAAGGCCGGACAAGAAAAATAAAATTTATTGATGCCGCTGGTTCATTCAATGCAATTTATGTTTACATCCTTATTAGCACAGCATGAACATAGAACATCTCACCATCATACCTAGGAGGAATCATCGATGAAAAAATTAGCCAGTTTAACAGTAGCAATGGGTCTTATGGCTTCCTTGGCAGCAACAGCTTCCGCAGCTGAGGTAGTAACAGGAACAACAGAAACTACCAAAACCACTTCTTCCGATGCAGTAACTACTGTAACCGGAGTGACTTACCTGAACCCGGCAGACCCGGTAATTACACAAGCTGACATCAAGCCAGCAACACCTCAGATCATTCTGACCAAACTCACAGCATTCCATCTTTCTGCGGGAAGCACAACTGCTATTGGCTGGTTGGGTGCACAGACTGTGGATACTACTGGTGTGATCACAAAAGACGCTATGGGCAACGAATGGAGAGAAATCTACACTTGGCTGGGTAAAGCCTGGATCAAGGTTCCTGCCTCTGCATACGTAATCAATCCATAAGCGATTGGACATATAGGAGTCATAGCTGCTCCACTCATATGCTGCAGCTATGACTCAACGGATGTACCTAACAAGGCACGTGGACGCCAATCCAAACGGCCTTTTTTTGCGTCTGATGGATGCTAAATTCCCCCACCAAAACATATAAAAAGGGTTATCCCTCCAGTAGAATCTTCTACTGGAGGGATAACCCCGCCATACACCCGCTTGTAGTTCACCCGTCACAAACTTGTACTGCCTGTCGCTTCTTGCTGTCCTAGCTGTATATATTAGCGGATGACCGAGCCTCCGTACAGGAAACGGTTCATCCAAGAAGCGCTAAGATTATCCACTCTTACACCGCCGGAGCTTACTGAATAGGTATGCAGCAGCTTCCCGTCACCCAAATACATGGCAACATGCGTAATTCTTGCCGTAGATTTGTTGATTCCGGCATAAGCAGAGGGAGAAGTTCCTTTATAATCCATGAAGAACATCAAATCGCCCCGCTTCAAGCCGGATACATCCGTAACTGCACCACTGTTCTGCTTCACCCAGTCCCCTTGCTGCCGGGAATCGGCAGGCAGCTTCAAGTTCGCTGCATCCATGAAGATCTGGCGGATGAAATCAGAGCAATCGAAGGTACTTGTATTATTGCGGTCAGAGCCGTATTCATATGGTGTTCCCAGATAGCCCATGCCCACTGATATCACTCGTTCAATCACAGCAGTCTGCCCGGCTGTAGGTACAGGTGCCGGAGCTGGTGTTGGAACAGGTGCCGGCACCGGTGTCTGAACAGGTGCAGGTGTTGGAGCTGGAGTGGCTGGAGCAGGCGGCGATGAAGCACCCGCTGTAATATATTGATCGGATGAGCTTGTATAACCCACCGTCCCGTTTGCCGTTCTTATTTTGTACCAATAGCTGTTGGTCTCTTCAAGAATGGTTACCTGGTCATTCTTATAGAGATATCCAACCACTTGCCCGCTGGTTGCTGGGGTCTCTCTTACACGGACCGTGGCCTGAATCACCGCTGTCCGGGACGCAGGTGCGGAAGCTGTACCTACCCGGATATAGGAATCCCCCGAGCTCATATACCCCACAATTCCCTCTGCCGTTCTTACTTTGTACCAGTAACTGTTCGCAGCTTCCAGAATAACAACCTGGTCGCCTTTATTCAGATATTTCAATACCGTGCTGCTGGTAGACGGATCTGTACGCAGCCGTACCGAAGCTTCAATGATGCCTGTCTGTCCAGCGGACGCCGCAAGCGTTGTAATCGAAGAATCGGTTGCAGCGAAAGCCTGCCCGGGACTGAACACTCCCAAGGATAATGCCAGTGATGCGGAAACCCATAACGATGCTGTAATTTTCTTGCGTGATACGATCATAGCGTTCCCCCGCTTAGCGTATTAAGAAAATCAACAACGGCGCGCGCTACGTTTGTTGCTTTCTGCCCTCATTATAGGCTGGCCCGGGATTTGGAACATGCTCCAAATTTCACAAAAAACCTTTCCATCTTATGGTAACATACAGGTCTATAGTCTCGATTTCTCCTTGTATTTGGTGGAAATTACAGCTAACTAGGAGAAATCATGGAATGTTAGTCCTTGGGCTCCACGTGAACTTGCACATGCATGATGTTGTGCAGCTTGGTCATCCGTTCTTCAATCGAGTCGCTGATCTCATGCCCTTCCATGACTGTCATGCGGGCATTCACCTCTACGACTACATCCACCAGCACATGATTGCCGTGTACACGGGCCTTCAGATCCTTGATGCCCTCTACGCCCGGTGTCCGGGCAATGGTGCTGCGCAGGTCCAGCAGCTTGTCTTCGTCAAATCCGTCCGTCAGCCGGTACGTGGAATCGCGGAAAATATCCCAGGCGGTCTTGATAATCAGCAAGCCGACTCCGATGGCAGCCGCGGAATCGATCCACGGCAGTCCGAATTGTGCCCCTACAATCCCTACAGCTGCACCTACGCTTACGATAGCATCCGAGAAATTATCCTTGGCAGCAGCCATCAGAGCATGGTTATTAATTCGCTCGGCCAGACGCTTGTTATATATATATACCCCCATCATCGCTACCGCACACACCAGCGCAACACCGGCAGACCAGAGCTGCGGCGTGGCCTTCTCCCCCTCGAACAGCGAGCGCACCGCCTCCACAATAACCTGAATACCCACCAGCGCCATAATGAAAGAGGCCATCAGCGCCGCAATCGTCTCGGCCCGGAAATGCCCGTAGGTGTGATCGGAATCCGGCGGCTTCCGCGAGATGCGCAGCCCGATCAGCACCGCCAGCGAGGCCACAATATCGGTTAAATTGTTGAATCCGTCCGCCAGGAGCGCACTGGAAGCGAACAAGTAGCCGCAGATCAGCTTGAAGGCAGACAGAACCAGATAAGCAGCAATGCTGACCATCGCACCCTTTTCACCCTTGCGTATATCCTCATAAATATCGGTCATTTCTGCCGCCCCTCCCATCCTTTGCCGCATAATTACAGGAAAACTTTCTTTGAGTTATTCTTGCCCTTGTAGCAGCATTTAAAAACAATTAGAATAAGGAATAAGGACTTGCTGCCTAAGGGGGTAACATAATGAGCGAGAACAATGAGAAACCAAAAATTAATTTGGCTGATGCGATCCGCCAGAAGCTGGAGCAGAAGAAACAGCATGCTTCAGGAAAACCGGGTTCAACCTTCCAGGCCGGCTCCGCGAAGCCGCTGAAAAGCCAGAATAACAAGAAGCCTAACAATCAGCGCCGCCGGACTGGCGGTTCCTAGACTTCTAGGTTGTTGTATATGGTGAACATAAACGGCTGCGTAATCCCTCCGGGGACGACGCAGCCGTTTGTATATGAACTCATAACTGTTCATTCTGCCTATATCTAGTTCTTAAGCCTCTACAGGGTACATCCGGGCACGCATTTCCTTGATCTCCGGGTTCTCCAGATACTCGTCATAGCTCATCGTACGGTCAATGATTCCAGCCGGAGTAATCTCGATAATGCGGTTGGCAATCGTCTGGATGAACTGATGGTCATGGGAGGTGAACAGGATCGTGCCGTCAAAGTCGATCAGGCCGTTATTGAGCGCGGTGATCGATTCCAGGTCCAAGTGATTGGTAGGCTCATCGAATACCAGCACGTTGGCTCCGTTCAGCATCATCTTGGCCAGCATACAGCGGACCTTCTCGCCCCCGGACAATACGCTTGCCTTCTTCAGTGCTTCTTCGCCGGCGAACAGCATCCGGCCCAGGAAGCCGCGCAGGAAGGTCTCGTCCTGATCCTTGGAGTATTGGCGCAGCCATTCCACCAGGTTCATATTCACCCCGTCGAAGTAGCTGGAGTTATCCTTAGGGAAATACGCCTGGGTAGTTGTCACTCCCCAAGTGTACTCACCCGCATCTGCTTCCTTCTCGCCCATAATGACATCGAACAGCAGGGATTTAGGCTGGGAATGCGGTCCTACAAAAGCGATCTTATCCCCTTTGTTGACTACAAAGCTGACTTCATCCAGCACCTTCTCGCCGTCCACTGCCTTGGTCAGGCCGCTGATCGTAAGCAGCTGCTTGCCGGCTTCACGCTCCGGCTTGAAGTTCAGGAACGGATATTTACGGTTGGACGGACGGATGTCATCCAGGGTAATCTTCTCGAGCTGCTTCTTACGGGAAGTCGCCTGCTTCGATTTCGAGGCGTTCGCCGAGAAGCGCTGAATGAAGGCTTGCAGCTCCTTCATCTTGTCTTCCTTCTTCTTGTTGGCATCGCGCTGCAGCGCCTGGGCCAATTGGCTGGACTCATACCAGAAGTCGTAGTTGCCGACATACATCTGGATTTTGCCGAAATCGATATCCGCAATATGCGTACAGACCTTGTTCAGGAAGTGACGGTCATGGGATACCACGATAACGGTGCCTTCGTAGTCCATAAGGAAATTCTCCAGCCAGCCAATCGATTCAAGATCCAAATGGTTGGTAGGCTCATCGAGCAGCAGGTTGTTCGGACGTCCGAACAGGGCCTGGGCCAGCAGGACCCGCACCTTCTCGTTGCCGCTGAGTTCGGCCATTTTCTTGTCGTGCATCTCACGCATGATACCAAGACCGATCAGCATGGCGGCTGCGTCAGGCTCGGCGTCCCAGCCGTTCAGCTCCGCGAATTCGCCTTCCAGCTCACCGGCACGAAGTCCGTCTGCTTCGGTGAAGTCGCTCTTTGCGTACAGGGCGTCCTTTTCCTTCATAATTTCATACAGGCGGGTATGACCCATGATTACGGTCTCCAGCACCTGGAACTCGTCATACTCGAAATGGTTCTGTTTCAGTACGGCCAGACGTTCACCGGGTGTGATGTGCACATCGCCGATGTTCGCTTCGATCTCTCCGGACAGAATCTTTAGGAAGGTCGATTTGCCGGCGCCGTTCGCGCCAATCAGACCGTAGCAGTTGCCGGGTGTGAATTTTATGTTTACATCCTCAAATAGTGCGCGTTTTCCGTAGCGGAGTGTTATACCGCTTGTGCTGATCATTAAGCATTACCATCCTTTTCACATAGGTTCCGGCTCATTATAGCATAAAATCAAGCAAAATGGCCCTTATTACGGCTCTTATTTAAGTAGAAGTGTTTAATACAAGCCTTCTACGGGCTATTCCCCCGCCGGGCGTTCCTCGGGCTGCACGACCAGCGTCTCCCCGTACCCGAGGGTACGGATACGCTCCTCGCCAAGCCCCTGCGCCACCCTGGCCTGCTCCATCCGGTCCAGCGCTTCGCGGGCGGTATCATCGGCCAGCCTGAAGGTGCCGAAGTGCATCGGAATCATCAGCTCGGCGCCTACATCAAGGAAGGCCTGCACGGCCTCCTCGGGATTCACATGCTGGGAGTTCATGAACCATTCAGGTTCATAAGCGCCTATCGGCATCAGCGCAACATGCAGCTTGAAGCGTCTGCCGATCTCCTTGAAGCCCGGGAAGAAGCCGCTGTCTCCGGCAAAATAGAGGTTCGGCGGAAGCAGCTTATGCTGCGCCTTGCCCTCTTCCCCCTCCGGATGCTTCTGCGGGTCTGCCGGCTGAAGCACATAACCGCCCCAGTGCGAGGAATTCGTATCGAACGGCGTCCTCCGCGTCCAGTGCTGGGTCGGGACAAACGTCAGCTTGACAGCGCCCAGTGTAATCTCCTCCCACCACTGCATTTCCTGACAGTTCGGGAAGCCCTTGCGGAGCATTTTGCGCTTAAGTCCGGCAGGCACCACAAGGGTTGTTCCTGCCCGGTACAGCTTGCGGATGGACGCGATATGCAGGTGATCATAATGGGAATGGGAGATCAGGATCAGATCGATGGGCGGGATATCCGCGAGCGGAATGCCCGGCTGCCCGATCCGCTTCTCGAAGCCCAGCCGCCGCGCCCAGATCGGGTCGGTGATGATATTAAGCCCTTCGTATTGCAGAAAAAAGGTAGAGTGCCCGATCCACGTAATCGTTGTCTCCAGCCGGTTCCCGGCCAGATAGTCGAGCCGCGGCGGATGATTCGGCACTTTATAGGTGTAATCCTTCTTCTTCCGGCGGCGTTCCTCGCGCCATTGGCGGAATTCCTTAAGTGTTTTATCGGTGCTTACATTGTCGATGTTGTTATAACGTATTCTGGCCATAGCATGAACCACTCCTTATAGCAGATTTGCCGTTTCTGTTGCCGGCGGCAAACCACATATCTTAACTATAGGGTTCCGCAGAATCATTTGCAAAACTACAGGGCCCTGCGGGACGCTCATTACAAATTGTACCCAAATGGCCGGGCGGGAAACGTCCGGACTTACGGCCCCTTTGTATTCACTTGCTTAAATGAGGTAAAATGCGGGTAAAGCAAACGGTGCTTATGCTACTTAGAAGAGGAGCTGACATATGAAGATTACATTTATTGAACCGACACCGAGTCCAAATACCATGAAGCTTCATCTCGATGAAAGCCTTGCACCCGGTATCCGCCGGACCTATACCCCGGAGACCCGGCGCTCCGCCCCTTCCTGGGCGCAGGAGATGCTGGAGATTCCAGGCGTTACGAGTATTTATCATGCCGCTGACTTCGCCGCGCTGGAGCGCAAAGGCAGTGCGGACTGGGCTGCAATTCTGCGCGAGGTCCAGAACCGCTTCGGAGCGGACGGCCTCAGTGCGGAATATAGTCTCGGCGATGAGAATGACGGCACCCACTACGGGGAGTCCCAGGTGTTCGTGCAGATGTTCCGCGGCATCCCGATCCAGATCCGCGTCAAGACCGGCGCGAAGGAGGAGCGCATCGCCCTCTCCAGCCGCTTCACCCAGGCGGTGACCGATGTGGCCAGCGCCGTGATGATCAAGGAGCGCAAGCTCAGTGATTACGGCGTACGCTACGGCGAGCCGCCGGAGATTGCCCGCGAGGTCGAGCAGGAGCTGGAGGCGGCGTATCCGCAGGAACGCCTCGACTCCCTCGTGCAGCAGGCCATCGCGCACGGGGCTGCCGGCGAGTTCGTCGAGCAGCGGCACAAGAAAGAGCTGGCCGAGCTGCTGCGGGACCTGCACGATGCGGATTGGCGCGTGCGCTACGCCGCGCTGGAGGATCTGGCGCCGGGCGAGCAGCTCCTGCCGGAGCTGCGGGCGGCGCTGCACGACCCCAAGCTGCAGATTCGCAGACTTGCGGTCGTGTACCTGGGCGACATCCGCACGCCAGGTGCGATGGAGCTGCTCTATGAGGCGATGAAGGACAGCGCCCCGGCCGTGCGGCGCACAGCCGGGGACACGCTCTCCGACATCGGCGACCCGGCGGCGACGCCGGTGATGACGGCGTCGCTGAGTGATGCCAGCAAGCTGGTGCGCTGGCGGGCGGCACGCTTCCTGTATGAAGTCGGGACAGCCGAGGCCCAGGACGCGCTGAGCGTTGCTGCCGAAGACCCCGAATTCGAGGTGGGGCTGCAGGCCAAGATGGCGCTGGAGCGGATTCTGTCCGGCGAGGAAGCGGCGGGTACTGTCTGGCAGCAGATGTCAGAGCGCCGGCGGAGCTGACGTGAACCTGCCGTATTTTGTCATTGCCTGAGAAGCCGGTATGCCTTATACTGATTCCTGTTGTTCATATCGTTCAAAGATAGCCTCATCATACCTAGGATGAGGTAGAGGTCGCGGATAAGAAGAGTAAGCGCGTGGAGATGCCTAAGAGCCATCAGTGATACGCGCCCAAAGGAATATCCGCCGAAATCGTAACTGCTGCTCTTAGTCCGCAGCTACGATTGGGGCCGTTTGCCGAAAGGCGCGGAACTGTCACTGTGTATTGCCGCCTGTCAGGAGACTGCGGGAGCTGCACTGTGTTGCGCTATCTTAACAGGGAGTATGATGCGGAGCCTATAATCAGGAAACCGCAGCGTCCGTCTGCGGTTTTTTTGCGTGCAGCATGCCGGGAAGAAGACACCGGCACATGCAGGCAGCGGCACTCCCACTGTGAACAGAACTATCAATCTAAAGGGAGTGTCTTATTCATGCAAGCACAGCAGCCTAAACGGCCGGCAGTACAGGCGGGCAACGCCAATACGCCGGGCCTGCGCAAATCCTTCAAAGCAAGACATCTGACCATGATCGCCCTCGGCGGCTCGATCGGAACCGGATTATTCCTCGCCAGCGGCGGGGCCATCGCCTCCTCCGGTCCGGGCGGAGCACTGCTCGCCTACACGGCCGTCGGCATTATGGTCTATTTTCTGATGACCAGCCTTGGGGAGCTGGCAACCTATCTGCCCGATTCCGGTTCCTTCAGCACCTACGGTACACGGTTCGTCAGTCCTGCCTTCGGCTTCGCTATCGGCTGGAACTTCTGGTACAACTGGGCAGTAACCATTGCAGCTGAACTGTCAGCGGCCACCGTTATCATTAAGTACTGGTTCCCGGACAGTCCTTCGTTCCTGTGGAGCCTGCTCTTCCTGGCGCTCATGTTCGGCCTGAACTTCCTGTCTGCGCGGGGGTACGGCGAGTCGGAATACTGGTTCGCCATTATCAAGATTATTACGGTGGTCGTCTTCCTGACGGTCGGCGTCCTGATGATCTTCGGGATTCTGGGCGGCAAGGCGGTGGGCTTCAGCAACTTCCAGCTCAGAGGCAGCTCGTTCCATGGCGGCTTCTTCGCCTTCGTGGGGGTCTTCATGGCCGCCGGGTTCTCCTTCCAGGGAACAGAGCTGGTCGGCGTAGCCGCCGGAGAGAGCGAGAATCCGCGCCGCAACGTGCCGATCGCGATCCGCCAGGTGTTCTGGCGCATCCTGATCTTCTATATTTTCGCCATTGCCGTCATCGGTATGCTGATTCCTTATACGAATCCCGATCTGCTCCGCGGCGGTATTGATGATATCGGCGTCAGCCCGTTCACCATCGTCTTCAACAAAGCAGGGCTGGCGATTGCCGCCTCGGTCATGAATGCCGTGATTCTCAGCTCCGTGCTGTCTGCCGGGAACTCCGGGATGTACGCCTCCACCCGTGTCCTGTACGCTATGGCCAAGGATGGAATGGCACCACGCGCGCTCGGCAAGCTGAACCGCAGAGGTGTTCCTGTAGGCGCACTGCTCGTGACAACCGCTGTCGGCATGCTCGCCTTCCTCGCCTCCTTCTTCGGAGACGGCGCGGTGTACAATTGGCTGCTTAACGCTTCTGGGATGTGCGGCTTCATCAACTGGCTCGGAATTGCCGTCTGCCATTACCGTTTCCGCCGGGCCTTCGTGAAGCAGGGCCATTCGCTGGAGGAGCTGCCTTACCGGGCAAGATGGTTCCCGTTCGGTCCGCTGTTTGCCTTCGCTCTGTGTATGGTCGCTGTATTCGGCCAGAACATGGGCGCTTTCACCGGTGCGAAGATCGATTGGTACGGCATTCTGGTCTCCTATGTCAGTGTGCCGCTGTTCCTGCTGATCTGGCTGGGCTATGGCTGGTTCCGCAAGAGCAGCCTTATCCCGCTGGAGAAGTGTGATCTGAGCACCCACGCAGACTGATTCATTGCAGCAGCATATAAATTCTTATCTTTCAGCAAAAGACCGGTTTTGATCCCGCAAAAGTGGGCCAAAACCGGTCTTTTATATATTGCTAGTACCTTATCAGATTTAAAATAGTGGATCAGACGCAAGTCCCCTTCAAATAACATCTTTTTTCCAAGCGGGCCTTGTTCTTCAGGGCGTTTGGCTTAGCGTAACGGACTGAGGTGCGCTTATTTGGGAAGAAAGTCGCCTATTGGGCGAGTAACGGACTCCACAGGCCTTATCCTTTGCACTTCAGCTCCGAAACGTCTCATAGAGAGACTCTAAGGTCGCCTGAGTCCGTTACACTGCAAAAAGTGGCGTTTTCGCGGGGATAAGATCTCTCCGGTCCGTTAGATTTTGGGTTGTAACTCTGACGCTTTACTAGCTTAAGTTTGCTTCTCTTCGTGGGAATTCCGGCAACTGCTGTTTATGCCCAGGTTGTGATCGTCTCAACCGGCAGACGGTAGGATGGATACCCCTCTTTGGCGGCTTTGCCTATCGAGATCAGCATGACCGGCTGGAACCGTTCTTTGTCCAGGCCGAACACTTCTGCAATATGCTCCTTGTCATAGCCGGCCATCGGGTTGGTATCATATCCGTGGGCGCGGGCCACCAGCATTAACTGCATCGAAATAAGCCCCGAGTCAATCAGATTCACATCCCGCAATTCGGACGCGGAAATGTTCGCATAATAAGGCTTGACCTGCTGCAGCTGCATGTCCATCACCTCGCGGGGCATGTACCCGAGTTCTACAGCCTTGCCGAAAATTTCGTCAATATATTCAACGTTGTTCGTATCATAAAATACAGCAATCACAGCCGAGGAGGTGAGCGCCTGGGTCTGGTTGAAGGAGGCCAGCGGTGCCAGCTTCGCTTTGCCTTCAGCGCTGTCAATGACCAGGAAACGCCACGGCTGCATGTTAATCGCAGAGGGGGCGCGGGAAGCTTCCGCCAGAATCTCGGTCAGTTCCTCTCTGCTGATCTTCACCTCAGGATCATAGACTTTCACGGAACGGCGCTCCAGAACAATTTCATTGAAATCATTGGTTTTTTGGTATTTCCCCATCATTGTGCTCATGTACATTTCTCTCCTTTTATATACGGAATGGTACGGATGAACGTGAACGTATCATCACTAGAAGAATTGTAAACTATAAAGTATACTTCATAGCAAGAACAATAAATGGGGGGATTGCCATGAAAACCAGTGAAGTTGCCAAAAAGGCTGACCTTCCGATATCAACCCTGCGCTACTATGAGAAAATAGGCCTGATTACGGAGGAGTACATCCTCAGAGAAGAGAATAATTACCGGAATTATGCCCCGGAGATTATTCCGTATCTTGAAGTCATAAAGAATAGCTTAGCTGTTGGATTTTCAATCCACGATATTAAATCGATGATCTCCAAGCAGGGAATATCGAAAGAGGAACAAAAACGGATCATTGCCGACAAAATTACGGAAATTGAAGCTGCGCAAAAAAACCTGGAGGCTTCCAAGCAGTCTCTTTACGAGCTTCTCGAAATGAATATTACCTGTGAGAACGGGTACGGAAAATACTAAAACCCCAGAGCTGTGCTCCAGGGAGTCGTATAAAGGCGCGGGGGCCGGGGGACGCTAACCTGTAATCCCAGTTCAAGGAGGCCTTTATGAAAAAAAAATGGACAGTAGCCTTGTTGACGTTAGCCCTGGTCCTGAGCAGCCCGTTAAGCCGGAGCTCCGCTGCACCTGACTATGCCCGGTGGGGAACCATTGCCGTGAAGGAGACGCAGCAGAAATACAACGCCGAAATCATCGATTACAAGCACATCGGCCGGACCCAGATCAAGCCTAAGCTTGCAGAAGAGAAGTTCAAGCTGGTGGTCCGGAGCAAGGCAGGCCGGGAATTCGGCGTATTCGTGATGGTCCGCTTCAACCCTTCAACAAACAAGCTTCAGACCATCCAATTCCTGGAGACCAGGGCCTGAAGTGCACCCTGGCTGGTTCGCCGGGTAGCTGCACGCTTTTATTTCCAGGTCACATATACCTTAAGATCTCCTGTATTCTCGAACGGCGAACTGTTGAAGGCCAGGTTATTCAGTCCCAGCCCGTAGAGCACCTGCAGATCCTGCCTCAGCAGTTTGTCGCTTCCCCGGTAGCGGAAGAGCAGCGACTGCTGTCCGGCCTCTGCCGCCTGCTTCGCAAGCTTCTCGAGCTGTTCCGCTGACGAGACCACCTGATTCTCCTCGTACAGCCAGTAATTCAGGTCTTTCTGCAGCCTCTTGTATGCCTCCACCCCTTGGCCCCCTTGATTGACCAGCTTAGTCAAGGTCTGTGCATAACTGGTGGAGGCCGCCGGATAGGACTTCGTCCAAGTGTGGTCAAGCCGCATCTGGGCATCGGTCCTCATATAATAGACCGTGCTGATTCCGCCCTCCGGACTCGGGTCCGGGTCATCCCAGGTGGTGTCGAGATGATACCATGCCCCGTTCAGAAGTACCAGATTCCAGGCATGCGACTGGGTCACACCGTCTGCCGCCCTGGCCGTCCCTTCCACAATTCTGTTCGGAATCCCCGCCCCCAGCAGCAGCTTATAGGTTAGCAGCGTATAGCCCTGGCAGACCGCACTCCCGGTCTGAAGTCCCTCATAAGCGGTGTATTTGCGGTGCGAGTGATCGTATTCCAGATTCAGCACAACCCAGTCGTGGATCGCTTTTACCTTCTGGTGATTGTTCATCCCCGGTGTTATGATCTGCTGCAGAATAGCCTTCACCTGCTTGTTCACATAGGCCGTCTGCTGCAGCGTCTCCCGGTATTCCACCTGAACCGTCACATGAACAGCGCGCGTGCTTCCGCGGTAGGAGAAGGCATAGCTGTCAATAATATAATACAGGTACGGATCGCTCCCCATCGCCTGATTAATTGCCGTCTGGATCTCACTCTTCAGCTTGGCGGTCTTGCCCTGATAAGTGAAGGTAATCGTCTCTCTGCGGTTACTCATCGCTCCGGCCAGCTTCTGCGTCATTCCTTGTGTCGTCTGCACCACCGCCGAATCCGCTGCAGCATACGCATGCTCGTATCCCCAGTACGTCGCAGGCGGTAAAGCAGCAAACACAAGCATAAGTCCAACCGCCGTCTTCAACAGCGATCCCTGTCTCTTCCCCATATGATCCGCGCGCCTCCTGCAATCTATATCATCGGCCGTAGCCGTATGTACTCTATAGTAAATGCCAATCATGCCATGTTTACAACTCCGACCTGAAGAACGTAACTATGCGCCAGCCTGACCTATTCATTATATCATCTCAGGCCGTCTAACTAGTACAGCATCAGATTTAAAATGGTGAAGTCAGGGCCCCCTCTGCTGGAGGACTCAGTGTAACAGATGGAGGAACTCATATTTTGGATGGAGTAAAGAATGCACCCGGGTTGTAGCGAACCATCAGAGATTAGTGTATTCTGTGCAACTAAAAACAATGAAACGGATGGCTTTCCTCTTCTAACTATATTTTGTACAACTAAATCTGCCACGTTGGGCAAAAATCCAGGTACAGAGACATTTTAATTGCACGAAATACAGCTAACCTGAGATTCGGCCGCACTCCGGGTGATTTAGTTGTACAGATTGCAATTAAGCCGATCCCTTACACCCTAATCGGGGCGCGGCAGAACTCTCAGCAAGCGATTAGTTAAAGTATTTTTCACAAGTTAAAATCTGATACTCTACTAGGCGTGGATAGCACAAACAGGTCAATCATGGTGGTATCTGACCATAATCAACCTGTTCATTGTATCGGTATTGCGGGAATTGAGTTATGAAAATAAAGCTTTTAATGCACGTACAACCAAAATGAACAAATCTTTATACAGGTATTACATGGGTTTTGGGTAGCCCCCACCAATAATATCGTCAGCTCTGTATCTTCTCCAGAAAAGCTTCAAATACTTTTTTTGTCGCTTCCCCTGAAATGGGAATTAACTCATGAATCTTCTGTAGAATTGAAGGGTTTTTTAATATCAGTTTTTTACTTTCTGAACTAGTAAAACTTCTTAATGCATCAATACAAATTTCGAATAACTCTTCATCATCAGTATTTAGCAGTTTCAATAACATATTCAATTCATCCATGCTAGATTCATTATGCAAACAATATGCTAATTTTCTTTGCCACTCTACTGGCTTATTCAATACTCCATTTGATAATTCCCCCCAATCCCGTGGGGAGAATTTCAGCAGCATCTCCTGTGCAATTAAAAAACCTTCATCATACCAATAATCATCCGTAAAATATCCTGAAAGATAGTCATCAAATTCTATAAACATTAAAAATCTCCTTCGAATTAGATTACAAGTTAGGTGCTGTAAAACCACTTAAAAGTTGTGTAACTCCCCCACCTGTTGGATAGCCCGATACAACATTGTCACCTATTTTAATAACTTCAACTTGAACGCCATTAACCGTTCCTCTATGAAGAGTCGCACCATCCGAGGTACGAACTCCAACGGATGCTGTGTTACCAGTATCTTTTATACTATTAATAATTTGCGAATCACTCCATGAATCCGGGAATAAAGTACTCGTTTTAATATTAGATAAATTACCATCAGGATATTCAGTAGTAAACTTAACTTTTCTTGTTCCATCTGCATTAACTGTTATTTCTTGAACTGCATAATTAGGATTTGCATTATTGATGTTCGGAGAATGACCACCGATCAATTCATTTTTTGTAGGAACTTTTCTCTGTCCATCTAATATTTTCTTTTCCATTTCTATACTAATTATAGAAGAACCAACATTGTGCGGCCCCTCAACCGTGCCACCCTCCAACCCATCCATATACCGCTGCTGCACCGGCGTCTTCGGCAAGGCTGGCGTATCGGGAATCTCCCCTATCTTGAAAACAAAACCTTCCGGCGTCTGCATTGCCCGTCCCAGATCCGGGAGCTTCTGCCTGATCCCTTGCAGGGCATCCTTCGCCGCTTGGCTGACGACCTCTTCAACCTCGCCCAGCACTTTACCGGCTTTGCCTGCTTTGGTGACCTGGAGTCCAGGAACCAGAATCGAAGCGACCGCACCCAGCATCTTCGCCTTCTCTTCCGGGGTGCCTTCATCAAATTGATGATACGCCTTCTTCGCCGCTTCGACCAGCACTTCCGGATGCTCGATAAGGTATTGCGCCTGATTCTTCATGTCCGTGGTGGTTTTGACCGGGTCTACCACTAGCTTGAAGGCAAAGGTTGCCGTATCCGCTACGCCCATGACGACCTCTTTCACCAAGCCTTCGGTAAAAGCCAGCACTACATCTCCCGACTGACGGACCTTGCTCTCCCATTTCGTCAGCCCGTAGGTATCCTCTAGCCACCCCAGATAACTAGTGTACATCGGGGTAAGATATTCATTCGGCACATAGACTTTCGCCTGATAAAAGTCCCAGGTGGTGGTCTCATTTTCCTTGTTGTCTGCGGTAATTGGCCTGCCGTCCGGCAGCGTGAGCGGCGGCCCGTTCAACCGCCGCTCTGCTTCGATCTGCTCTTGAACCTGCTTAAGAGCCGCTGCGATCTTAATTTCCTGCCGCTTCGCCGTAAGCTGACTCCGCGCATACGCTCCGGCGGCGGTCTTCTCCATGGCCAGCCGCAAAAGCAGTAAATATTCTTCGTTATGTAGTAAGGGAACCATCTCCGCCGTAATTGACGGATCATACTCACAGGCTGTAACCGCCGGTTGTTTGTAATATCCGCTTAGATCCTTGCCGGATTCATAGTATATCTTGGCTACGCCTAGAGAAGCCAGCTTCTGCCGGGCTTCTTCGGCCTGCGCGTGGACAGCCTCCATCTGCGCCTGA
The DNA here is from genome assembly GCF_038002245.1 of Paenibacillus sp. FSL R7-0128. NCBI lineage: Bacteria > Bacillati > Bacillota > Bacilli > Caryophanales > Paenibacillaceae > Paenibacillus > Paenibacillus sp. FSL R7-0128. The sequence continues at coordinate 6,655,124 of NZ_JBBOCD010000001.1, forward strand.
TTTCCAAACGCCTGATACACCCTGAAGGCCGTCTGTGCCCTGGCGATCTCATTGCGCGCCGCGAAGATATCGTTCAGCTTACTTTGCGCAGCTATACTCTCTACGCTCAGCAGACCGGAGGTCTGAATAACATTCCTAAGCTGCTGCACCACCGGGTCCCTGCTGAGTTCATCTTTTCCTGATAGAGCAGCAATCGAAGTGATGAGATTCGTCGCACTTCGCTGCACAAATTCAGGGATGGAGACCCGTCCGGTGGCTGATTGCAGCCCCAAGCTGCCGAAGGCAGCGAGCAAAAGATTAAACTGCCCCGCCAGCCTGTCCGCCTGCCGCTTATTCTCTTCCTGCAACTCCGAGACGCCTCTTAGGGCGACCCTGATAATATCCTCTAACTTCTCCGCTTCAACGGTTAATTCATTGATTAGGACCTGGGCCTTGACCAGATGGTCGCCCATGGGGATGCCGCCCCAGCTGCTGGACTGGCCCTTCAATTGAAGATACAGCCGGTTGGTGTCCTGACTCACCTGGCCGATCTTCGATTGCAGGCGCTTGACTTCATCTTCGTTAAATACTAGCTTCGTTGATGCCATAGCCACCCTCCCCGCCGGACACTAGAACTCTGGCTTCCACTTAAACCAATAAATATCCCTCAGTTATACAGGTTACCTCCTATATTATCGGGTTTATTTCCCATTAGATTTATAGTTTTCCATTTTTCCTTCAATTCTCCTAATCATCACACCCCCACCGAGTAAATCCCGCCAGCCTTAACCTCAAACGCACCATTCAGTGCCTGAGCGCTGCCGTCCGCAAGCAGCAGCTTCAGTGCCTGCGCATAACTGAGCCGCAGCATCCCATCGCACTTCACTGTAATCCGCGCGTATACCAGAACTCCGGCCCGCCATTCGAGGTCCACCTCATACCCGCCGCGCGCCTTAAGACCCCGGATGCGGCCATTCTTCCAGGCTCCAGGCAGCGCCGGAAGCAGTGTAAGCTCCCCGAGATGACTATGAAGCAGCATCTCTGCGATGCCGGCGGCCGCGCCGAAATTACCGTCAATCTGAAACGGCGGATGCGCGTCGAACAGGTTGGGATAGACGGAGCGGGTTAGCAGCGTGCGCACATAGCCGTAAGCCGCATCGCCGTCTGCGAGCCGGGCATAGAGGTTAATCAGCCAAGCACAGCTCCAGCCGGTATGCCCCCCGCCGGAAGCAACCCGCTGCTCCAGCGTTAAGCGGCTGGCTTCCAGCAGCTCCGGCGTGTCCCGCCTGTTAATCCGGCTGCCCGGATACAGGCTGTACAGATGGGAGACATGGCGGTGCCCTGGCTCGGCTTCAGCGAAGTCATAGAGCCATTCCTGCACCCGTCCATCCTTGCTAATCCTCAGCGGAGACAGCCGGGTGAGTGTCTGCTCCAGCTCCTCCTGAAATTCAGCGTCCACGCCAAGAATACACGCAGCCTCCAGGCAATGCTGCATCAGCTCAGCGATCAGGCTCATATCCATGGCCGAACCCATAGAGATACTGCAAGCTCTGCCGTCCTCCGTGATGAACCGGTTCTCCGGCGAAGTAGACGGACTGGTAACGAGCCACCCCTCCGGTCCTTCCACCAGCCAATCCAGGCAGAAGAGAGCAGCTCCTTTCATTAGCGGATAAGCGGTCTCACTCAAAACCTTCATATCCGGGTTGAATTCGTAATGCTCCCACAGGTGACGGCATAGCCACACGCCGCCCATGGGCCAGAAGGCCCAGCTGGCATCTCCGCCGGACGGTGTGGAAGCCCTCCACAGATCCACATTATGATGGGCTACCCAGCCGCGTGCCCCGTAATGAATAGCCGCGGTTCTGGCCCCGGTCTCACTAAGCTCCTTAATCAGCTCAAGGAGCGGCTCATGACATTCGCTGAGATTGCAGACCTCCGCCAGCCAGTAGTTCATCTGCGTGTTGATATTGGTCGTGTAATTGCTGTTCCATGGCGGCTGAACATGGGCATTCCATATCCCCTGCAGATTCGCTGCCTGTGTTCCAGCCCGTGAGCTGCCCATCAGCAGATAGCGGCCATATTGGAACAATAGGGCCTCCAGCGCCGGGTCTTCTGCCCCCTGCTGATATGCGGCCAGACGTTCATCGGTGGGCCGCTCATCCGCCTCGTGACCGCCAAGCTCCAGATCCATCCGGCGGAAGATCGCCTGATGATCTGCAACGTGGCGTGCGTACAGCTCCTCATAAGTCTTACCGGCCGCAGCGCTTAATCTGCTCGCGCACAGCTCCGCCGGACTTATCCTAGCTGCGGAATACGGTGCTGACGCAGCGGATCTATGGCTTGCTCTGGACCGCACCTCCTCATAGTCCGTTCCGGCAGCCAGCAGTAGCAGTACACGATCTGCTCCGGTGATCACGAGCTTGCCTGCGGAATGCCGGATACTCCCCCCGGTTACCTGTACATGCAGGTGCAGTTCGAATGCTACTCCAAGTCCCTCCTCATAGAGCACCGCGAGCGGATGATCCTGGTGGTAATTGTCGGCAATATGCGAGGGGCAGCGCCCCTTCATTACCAGCCTGTCTCCCTCCCCTGGGCTAACGCTATGCTGTAATTGGCTGTCCAGTTCCAGTTCTAGCTGAATTCCCCCCGGCTGATCGCTTGTCAGATGCACGACTCCGACCTGGTCCGGGGTACTGATAAATACTTCACGGGTGAAGGCTCCCTGCCCGGTCTGATAGGTCACTCTGGCAACTCCGTTATCCAGATCCAGCTCTCTTTCATAGGCCGTACAATTCTCTGCGCCCGGCTGCTTAAGAATCAGGTCCCCGAGCGGCATATAGGCCTGGGCGTTGACCCCCAGCATATGGGCATTCACCATATCCTCGGCCTCCCCATACTGGCCTGCAGCGATTAGCTCCCGGGTTCTTTTCAAATACCTGAGCGCTTCGTAATTATTGGTATCCCGGGGGAACCCGGACCATAAGGTATCCTCATTCAGCGAGATCAGCTCTTTATCCGTACCGCCGAATACCATAGCCCCCATATGCCCGTTCCCGAGCGGCAGCGCCTCTTCCCAGACAGCTGCGGGCTGACGGTATCTGAGCTTCCATGCGGATGTATTTTGTTTAGTTTCCATGTTCTCCTCACCCTTCCTACTAAGTTCTGAATACAGCAAAAGGCCCTGACCTAAGTCGGGCCTTCTGCTTTCTGCTGTACTCTGGATCATGCTACATCCCATTAGGATTTACAGATTTTTGCCTGTCCACAGGGATACTCTCTTCTTCACCAGCTCAGTGAATTCTTTTTCCATATCCTGGGCACCGGCTTTGTCCAGCTCGGCCAGGAAGGCGTCATAGACTTTATCGAAATCAGCCGGTTTGGACAGAATCGCTTCCGGGATACGTTTACGTACGATATCCTGGGTCTTTTTGAAGATGACCTGATATTTACCGTCTGTCGGAACCGGCAGGTTGTACAGAGCACCTGTTTCTTTTACAGGGAATTCATCCTCTTTCGGGAACAGGTCCTTCCAGGTAGTCGCCTTATATCCGGCAAGGGACTCCTTCTCAGCTTCGGAGTACGAAGCAACAATCTGCTCAGGGAAGCTTGTGGTGTAATAGTTGTCTGTTGAATCCTTCACGCCGTCGCCATACCGTGCACCGAAGATCAGGTACTGGCCGATCCCGGTTGTTTTTTGGGTGTTCGCCGTATCGTTTGCTAAGCCGTCACGGATCTCAGGCAGAACCTCGCGCTTGCCATTCGCATCCACAGTATAGTGCTTGTCTTTAATCCCCCAGGTTCTCAGGATCTGGCCTTCATCGGAGGACATCCAGTCCAGCCATTTGATGATCCGCTCAGGATCTTTGGCTGCCGTAGTAATCGCAATGCCGTAGCCGTCGATACCGGTCTGCATGAAGGAATGGTCCTTATACTCTTCGGTCAGGGTTACAGGGAAGTGTCCATAGGTATACTCGTCTTTGCCGGCAGCCTTCAGGGCATTCTCACCGTCGGAGTATTCCCATTCCTGGGAGATCAGACCGAGTACACGGCCGCTGGCCACTTTCGCTTTGTATTGGTCATCCTTTTGTACGAAGGTATCCTTGTCGAGCAGGCCTTGATTGTACATACCGTTCAGCCAGCGGAAATATTCCTTTTCTTCGGCGCGTTTGTAGTGAAGCTTCGCTTCGAAGGTCTCAGGGTCCACATAATATTCACCATCATCCGGTGCACCGGTTGTAGTGAAGGCCGGGTTCGTCACGGTGATCATAATCTTCCAGTCATCAGCGTTCAGCGTCAGCGGAATGGTAGGCTGTCCATCGGTTTCCGGATGCAGAGCGACATAATCCTTAAGCACCTTTTCAAAATCAGCTACAGTCCGCACTTTCGGATAGCCAAGCTCTTTGAGTACACGATGCTGGATTTCAAATCCGCCTGTGGCATCGAAGGATTTCTGGCCGACACCCATATTCGTAGGAATCTGATAGATACTCTGGTCGTCCAGGCTGTACTTCAGACGGTTCATATTCTCGCCGTAGACTTTCTTGAGGTTGGGGCCATATTTGTCAATCAGGTCCGTCATATCAAGGATCAGACCGGCATCCACCAGGGTACTCAGACTTCCTTTAGCGAAAATAATATCAGGAACGTCGCCGCTCGCCGCCATCATCGCAATCTTCTGGTCGCCGCCGCCGCTGCCTACATCGAATTCAGCTTCAAGGGTGACGCCTGTCTTTTCCGTAATGGCTTTACCGACATCATCCTGCATCTTGTTCCAGTTCGGGCTGGCATCCGCTCCGAAGAAGGTGAATGTAGCCGGTGAGGTATCTAGAGCGGTATCATCTGCTGCGGCAGTAGCATCAGGTGTTGTTCCTGAGTTGTTAGGCGTCGTATTGTTGGCTGCATTATTGCCGTTGCCTCCACAACCGGCGATCAGCATTGAGCTCATCAGCAGGAGTGTGAAGATCGTCTTGGTACTCTTGCGGTTCATTGTGTATCCCCCTTGTATCTTAATATGTTGCCTCTATGCATATCAGGTGAGACCTGAATATACCATTGTGAACGCTTGCAAAACTACTATAAATATAAATTACCACTAATTAACACTTTACCCTAAGCGGGTTAGCTGCCCGGCTCTGCACTGAACCCGGCAGCTTCTCCCCTTGTCGCTCTGGGTTAAGGCCTAAGCCTTGACTGCACCCAGCGTCATCCCGCCGACAAAATACTTTTGCAGGAACGGATAGACCACGAGAATCGGCACCGTTACGACAATGGTAATCGCCATCTTGATCGACTCCGGTGAAATCTGCGCCATCTGTCTGGCCATATCATTCGCATTTGCCATTCCGCTGCCCTGATTGGTCGAAGACAGGACCTTCATCAGCTCGAACTGCAGCGTAGTCAGATGCGGCTTGTTGCCGTTGTAGAGATAGGTAGTGAACCACTCATTCCATTGCCCCACGGCCAGGAACAAGGCGATGGTTGCCAGCACCGGCTTACAGAGCGGAAGAATGATTTTGTAGAAAATCATAAAGTCATTCGCCCCATCCAGCTTAGCGGATTCCTGCAGGGCAAACGGCAGGCCGTCCATGAAAGAGCGGATAATGAACACGTTGAACGCGGATACCATACCCGGCAGGATGTAGATCCAGAACGTTCCGATCAGATTCAGGTCCTTCATGAGAATGTACATCGGCACCATACCGCCGGAGAAATACATGGTCAGGGCCAGGAATACCGAGACGAATCTTCTGGCTCTGAACTCCGGACGGCTGAGGGTAAAGGCCAGCATGGAAGCACTGATCAGCCCCAGAAGAGTCCCGGAAAGGGTACGCAGAATCGATATTTTGAAGCCTTGAATCAGCCCCGTATAGCTGAAGATCCGCTGGTAATTCTCCAGAGTCCAGACCCGCGGGAAGATATAGATGCCGCCCCGGACCGTATCTGTAGATTCATTGAAGGAAATCGCCAGCACGTTCAGAAAGGGATATAACGTCACAATCATAATCAGGATTAGAGCGATGTAGAGAAAAACATCGAAGACACGTTCACCTTTTGACATTTGGAATGCTTTGCCACCCATGGATGATCCCCTCCTTACATAATGCTTTCTTTGGCAAATTTCTTCATCAGACCGTTAGCGGTGAACAGCAGGATGACACTGACTACCGAGGTGAACATGCTTATCGCGGTACCGTAGGAGAACCGTCCAATCTGTATCCCGTATTTAAGCGCATACAAATCCAGCACTTCCGAATAATCGGTAACCATGTTGTTCTGCAGCTGGAATTGCTTCTCGAAGCCGATACCGACCAGATGGCCGATATTCATAATCAGCAGCACCATCACCGTTGTGCGGATACCCGGCAGCGTAATATTGAACATCTGCTTGACCCGTCCTGCACCATCGACTTTGGCCGCTTCATACAGCTCTTTATCAATGCCTGTAATCGCTGCCAGATAGATGATCGCGTTCCAGCCCGTTTCCTTCCAAATGTCAGCAGCCGTTAAGACTCCCCAGAAGTATTTCCCTTTGGCCATGAACTGAATCGGCTCATCAATCACATTCATCCAGAGCAGCAGATCGTTCACGATCCCTCCATCGATGGCAAGCGTCTTGTAGACAATCCCGCCTACAACGACCCAGGATACAAAGTGGGGCAGGTAAGATATCGTCTGAACCGATCTCTTGAAGACGTTCCCGCGCAGCTCGTTGAGCATCACGGCGAACAGGATAGGAACCACGAAGCCGAAGATCAGTCCCAGCATGCTCATCGCCAGTGTATTTCTTAATACGAGGTAGAAGCGTTCATCCTGGAACAGCTCCCTGAAGTTGTCCAGTCCGACCCATTTCTGCTCGCTGAACGACCTGACCGGCTTATAATTCTGGAAGGCCATTAGCCATCCCCATATAGGCACATAGCTGAATATAAATACCCAGATTACGAATGGAAGGGACATCAGGTATAAGTACTTTTGCTGGAGTACGCTTTTCCAAAATCCACTATTCCGTTTCGCAGGTGGGCGGGGGGTTACGCTTTCATTTGCTGTAACACCGCTTTCAGTGAGCGCTTTCACGATCATTATTCCCCCTTCGCTTTGATAGCTTTATCTTATCCCAGCGCCGGGGGCGAGAATACCCAACAGATTTCACGTAAAAACCTATAGAAATTAGACATTCTCCCCGCCTGTATCCCCTTAAGCCTTCAAACCACTGTCCTTAGGGATTGAAAATGTAATCCGGGTCCCCTCTCCCTCCCGGCTTGAGATGTTCAGCCCGTGCTCCGCTCCGTAATACAGAGTCAGTCTCTGCTGCACATTGCGCAGCCCGATCCGGCCCTGCTCCTCTTCCTCCGCCTTGGTGATGACCTCCATAATCGCAGCCAACCGATCTTCCGTCATGCCGATCCCGTCATCCATTACAATGACCTGAATCTCCTGATTCTCCGTGAGAGTGACGGCGATGCTGACATGCACCGTACCTTCCTTGTTCTCCAGACCGTGAACGACGGAATTCTCCACCAGCGGCTGGATAATCAGCGGCGGAATCATCACCTCAGCGGCGGCGGGATCGAAGGCAATCTCATACTCCAGCCTGTCCTCGTACCGGAACTTCTGAATCTCCAGATAGGAGCGGATCATCTCAATCTCTTCCTTGATCGGCGCTCTCTCCCGGCCTACTTCCAGGTTCTTGCGCATCAGCTTGCCCAGCAGCCGGACAATATTGGCGATCTCCCTCTCTCCCCGCAGATGGGCGTTCATCCGGATCGACTCCAGCGCGTTGAACAGAAAATGCGGATGAATCTGGCTGGCCATCATCTTCAGCTTAATCTCCCGCTGCGCGATCTCCAGCGTACTGTTCTTCTCATTGCTCTCTATCACCTGGGTAATCAGCTGGTTGATGCTGGCTACCATGTAGTTGAACTGGCGCGACAGCTGGCCGATCTCGTCTGTTCCATCAATGTGGGAGACGATGTTCAGGTTCCCGAGGGCGACTTGATTGAGCTGGCGGCTCAGCCGCAGCAGCCGGTTGCTCGTCAGCAGCGAGATGGTGTATACCAGTACAAGCGCAACCAGCAGCACCCCGATTACGATGAACAGACCCAGCTGACTCACCTTGTTGGCATCGCTCAGAATGCTTTTGGTCTCGAACACCGAGATAATCTTCAGCTTGCTGACACTCAGCTCAGGGATCATTTCATCGATGATAACGTAGGAATCCTTGTCCTTCACCTGCGTTGTGAACACGCCCTTGGACTGCGCCTGCACATCAATTCCAATGTCAAAAGCATCCACCGTGCTGCCTACCAGCTGCGGGTTTTTGGCGGATACAATATAGCCCTGCTCATCAATAATGATCGTCTCGAACGGCTCCTGGTGCAGCATCTGGTTCAGCTCATCCTGATTCACCTGCACCATCAGAATTCCTGACTTGCTGTATTCAGGGTAGGGAACCTGGCGGATCAGACTCAGCTTGTTGATGGTCCCTTTGGGGCTGTTGATATAAGGGTCCTTGTCGTGGATATACATCCAGTAGATCTGATTGTTCTGCATAGCCTGTGTATACCAGTTTCTCGTACGGATCTCCGGCGTTACCGGCGCGATGGACATATCGTCCACCAGTGTGGGATTATCGATGAAAAAGCGGATATTGGAGATCTCCCGGTACCGCAGCACATATTCCTTGAGGTCGGTATAATTCAGGTAGGCCTTGGTCAGCTCCAGAATACTCGGATAATGCGTATTGACCAGCCGCTCCAGATCCTCATCGAAATAGAGCAGATTCGAAATATCTGTGGGGACCCGCAGCTTGCTGTACAACTGGCTTTTGATCTTTTCCACGTTGTTGGTGGCCTGATCTATCGCTCTGTTCAAGGCTCCCTCCCGAAAATAATTTGTCAGAATCACCCCTGCAATCAGCACGGGAATCATCACCACTATGATATAAAAGAAGATCAGCTTGTATTTCAGCTTCATGTTATTGACCATCCGCACCAGCTTCTTGATATCAATCTCCCCCTCTCTATACAAACAGGCTGCTCCCGGATCTTCTGCAAGAAGGGGAACAGCCTGTATATCATAAGCCTCATACCTGAATCTCTGCAAGCTTGCCGCGACCTACAGTTCCAAATTTCCCCTCCGCTTCTTTTTGCTTTTCGTTAAGTGCTTTCGCGCTTCTTATATAAATTTAGTTCTCCTTGCGGTATGCGCTTGGGGAGACGCCGACATATTTGCGGAATTTGGCATTGAAGTAATCAGAGTTCATGTACCCGACCTGCTCGGCCACCTCATAGACCTTCATGCCCTGGGTCAGCAGCTGCTTGGCCTTCTCGATCCGCACCTTATCCAGATATGTGTTGAAGTGCTCGCCCACCTGGTTCTTGAACATTTTACCCAAGTAGGCGCTATTGTAGTTAAAAATCTCCGCAAGTGTGCCCAGCTTCAAATTCTCCTTATACCGGCGCTGGATCAGATCCGTGATCCGCTTAATCTCATCGCCGCGTCCGCTTCCGCTGCCCGTCAGCCTGGAGAGCTGCTCCATATAGCCCGACACCAGCCGCTCTGCATCATGCAGGTATCTGCTGCTGTAGACCTCGCCCATCGGCGAGGCTTGTCCGGCAATCAGCGGGCGCAGCTCGGGACTCGCTGCCTCCAGCCGGGCAATCGTGCTGCTGACAATCCGCAGCAGCTGGTCCTTGATATAGGTCTCGTCCCGCTGGGTATGCACGAGCTTGCGGATAATCTGCAGCGTAAGCTCCCTGGCTACCTCGCTACTGCCAGCCTCTACTGCCAGCAGCAGCTGCACCTCGATATCACGCTCGGGGTCCAGCTCCTCCTCCGGTTCAACCGCGCCTTGTGTAGGCTCCTCCCACAGGTCCGGCATTCCACAGAGCAGTGTGTTCTTCTGCCCGAAGAAGGCATCCTCCAGCCGGGCGCGCGCAGCCCCGAAGGACTCTCCGGCCTCTTCCGGCCGGACAGCTGCTCCGCCCGCTGCGGCCACGAACTCCAGCCCCTCCTTCGAGATCAGGTGGTGCAGCTCCTGCCAGAGCGCCGCCCGGGCGCGTTCATCCGGGAGCGGCTCCTTCAGCAGAATTCCCATGTACGGGGGAAGGGTGAAGAAGAAGCCGTGCCCCTCCTGCTCCTGCCAATGCCGCTCCATCAGCCGCTTCACCACATCTTCGCGGGCATCCTCACCCTTGTTAAGCCCTTTCAATTCCAGCAGCACCACTTCGCAGCTGCTGTCAGTGAGGCCCAGTTCAGCCGCGGCTTCCCCGCCTTCCTTCGAATTCGACTGCAGCAGCTCCCGCACCAGCACCTCGGTAGTTCTTGCCGGCTCCAGAGCCTGCCATTCGTTGATCCGTTCCTCCAGGCTGATCTTCTCCCGCAGCTCCTGCAGATAGCTGATCAGCTCCTCCTCATCCACCGGCTTGAGTAAATATCCGTCAATATGATAGGAAATAGCCTGCTTCGCATATTCAAAATCGGCATAGCCGCTCAGAATCAGCACATGGCAGCCCGGACTTTCCTTGCGCAGCTCAGCGATTAATTCCAGTCCGGTCATTCCCGGCATACGGATATCCGCCATCACAAGTCCAGGTTGCAGCTCACGGAATTTGTCCAGCGCTTCATAACCGTTAGCCGCTGTCGCCACCACGGTATACCCCTCTTCCTCCCAGGGAATCAAGGTGCGCATCCCTTCCCTCAGCTTGGGCTCATCATCCACAATCAGTACTTTGATCAATTGGGGCCTCCCTTCATGCCGTACTCGAGCTTCCGAGCCGGAATTTATCTTACTAAATAAGGAACACTTAAAATTGTACTTGAAGCAGTGTCGTCACTGCGGTGAACATTTGGACTTCCGGCCGCTGTTGTCACCAGATAGTCTTCTTATATAGATCTTATACCCTAAAGAAAACAAGCTGCCACCCTTTACAGGATGGCAGTCATTCCGTGCGGATATTCTATTTACGGTAAGAAGCCAGCTTCTCATTCAGTTCGCGGGTCTGGCCGTATACATCCTGATACAAAGCGAAGATCCCGTCATATAGCGCCGCCTGATCTGCATTAGGGGTATAGGTCTCTGCCGGACGGATGAAGGCTTCCGCACATGCACCTAGGGACTCGAACCAGCCTGCGCCATAGGCTGCCAGCATAGCTGCGCCCATAGCCGGACCCTGCTCGCTCTCCAGCTTGATGATCGTAGCGCCGAAGATATCAGCCTGCATCTGCAGCCAGGCTTCATTCTTGGCCCCGCCGCCGATCGCCACGACCTCGGTAATCTCTTTGCCGGATTCACGCACAATCTCAATCGATTCACGCAGCGAGAACGTGATGCCTTCCAGCACAGCCCGGGTAAAGTGGGACAGGGTATGTCCGGAATCCATACCGATGAAGCTGCCGCGGATGCTCGCATCCGGGTGCGGGGTGCGTTCCCCGCTGATGTAAGGGGTGAACAAGAGACCGCTGCTGCCAGCCGGGATTTCGTTCACTCCCTGCAACAATTCGTCGAAGCTCTTGTCTGCCGCAAAGGTCTCCTTGAACCAAGTCAGGCTGTGTCCTGCCGCCAGGGTAACACCCATGATATAGAAGGCATCCTTCTCACTGTGGTTGAAGAAATGCACCTTGCCTTCGAGGTTAAGATCCTTGTTGCTCTCGTAGGACAATGCCACACCGGAAGTCCCGATGCTGCACATCGTCCGGCCTTCACCCAGAATGCCGGCACCCAGTGCGCCGCAGGCATTGTCTGCCCCGCCGGCGAACACCTTGGTGGTAGGAAGCAGGCCGGAGGCTTCGGCAACTGCCGGAAGCAGAGTTCCTGTCTGCTCGAAGGATTCCACGAGTCTCGGGCAGAGGGAGACCGGCAGATCGAACGCTCCGGCAATCTCCGCACTCCACTGCTTCGCGCCAACGTCGAGCAGCAGGGTTCCGGCTGCGTCAGAGTAGTCCATAGCGTAGTCACCCGTCAGGTGGTAGCGCACATAATCCTTCGGCAGCAGGAACAATTCAGCCTTCGCGAGTACCTCCGGCTCATGCTCCTGGACCCACAGAATCTTCGGAAGTGTGAAGCCTTCGAGCGCGCGGTTTCTGGCGATATCGATCAGCTTGCTGCCGAGCTTCTTCTCAATTTTGCGGCATTCCGCAGTCGTACGTGTATCATTCCATAGAATGGCGGGACGCAGCGCCTTGCCTTCGCCGTCAACGAGCACAAGCCCGTGCATCTGGCCGGAGAAGCTGATACCGTCGATCTGTCCAGGCTCTGCACCCGATACTTCCATCAGACGCTTCAGACTGGCAATGGTTCCCTTCACCCAATCCTCTGGGTTCTGCTCACTCCAGTTCGGCTGGGGTCTGCTGAGCGGATACGCTTCAGAGTGCTCAAAAGCCACCTTGCCCTGAGGATCTACCAGTACAGTCTTTACCGCGCTGGTTCCAAGATCGACGCCAATTACATATTTCATAGTTATCCTCCTAAAAGTTTTGCGGGGTTCCGCATCCTGTATTCTCTTCGAGCAAAACTCGCTTCGTAAGCATACGCTTAGTTATATGAAGCATTACTTCTCTTGGAACATCTCCGCAATATAACTCGCTTCGTAAGCATAATCTTAAGTTTTGCGGGGTTCCGCATCCTGTATTCTCTTCGAGCAAAACTCGCTTCGTAAGCATCAGCCGTTCCAACGGTTTCAATCCACTGAAGATGCGGCCGCGATTGTATTTCCTGCAATAGATTCTCGTTAAATCGGCGGAAAATCGTAGGCAATTGCACTTTGTACACTAGAATTCCATGAAAAGGCTGTTTTGTACGGTATCCTCAAATATCTGTTGTACGGAATACAGCAGAATGCTATTTTGCAGCCAAATTAGAGCATTCTACTGCACTAAATACACTCACACAGTCCTAGTAGAGCATCAGAGCTAAACAAGTGAATTTATTCAATAAACAAGGTAATGTATGAAGATGCGTATGAACCGAACCAATCGGTGGTAGTTGTATTCTGTACATCTAAATAGAGTGAAACGAAAGATTCTCCTCTTCTAACTGTACTTTGTACAACTAAATCTGCCCGAATAGGCGAAAACCCGGGTACGGAGGCAGTTTAATTGTATGAATTACAACTAAACGGATATTCGGCGGTACATCAGATGATTTAGTTGTATAAAATGCATTTCCAGTATTAAAAAAGGGGCTGCCGAAGAATGCTCTCTTCAGCAACCCCCGTTGCGTGTATTCTCTAATGAATCTGCGGGCAATCCCGCAAATCCGGCAGCGTCTTACTCAGCAGTCAGGATGTACTGGTTAAGTGTAGCTCTCAGCAGTTCCTGACGTCCGGATTTGTTCGGACGCGGGCTCTCGTTGTTCAGCGCGTAGTCAGCCAGCGAAGCCAGTGTCGCTTTGCCGGATACGATGTCAGCGCCAACGCCTTCGTTGAAGCTGCTGTAACGCTCAGCGATGAAGTTCTCGAATACGCCGTCTTCCAGCAGCTTAGCAGCTACCTTCAGGCCCTTAGCGTATACGTCCATACCGGAGATATGTGCCAGGAACAGATCCTCAGGCTCGAAGGAAGGACGGCGTACTTTGGAGTCAAAGTTGATTCCGCCTTTGCCCAGACCATCGTTCTTCAGTACTTCATAGAGAGTCAGTGTAGCATCGTAGATGCTTGCAGGGAATTCATCTGTATCCCAGCCGAGCAATGGATCGCCCTGGTTCGCATCGAGTGATCCCAGCATACCGTTGATACGGGCTACGTGCAGCTCGTGCTCAAATGTGTGGCCAGCCAGTGTAGCATGGTTCGCTTCAAGGTTCAGCTTGAAGTGCTTATCCAGGTTGTACTTCTGCAGGAATGCGATGCAGGTTGCTGCATCGAAGTCATACTGGTGCTTGGTAGGCTCTTTCGGCTTAGGCTCGATCAGGAACTGGCCGTCGAAGCCGATTTCCTTCGCATAATCTACAGCCATACTGAACAGGCGGGCAATGTTGTCCTGCTCCAGTTGCATATTGGTGTTCAGCAGTGTTTCATAACCTTCACGGCCGCCCCAGAATACATAGTTGTCAGCGCCCAGACGTTTACCCACTTCCAGACCTTTCTTCACTTGTGCAGCAGCGTGTGCGAATACGTCAGCGTTGCAGGTGGAGCCTGCACCGTGCATGTAGCGCGGGTTGGTGAACATGTTGGCAGTGTTCCACAGCAGTTTTTTGCCGGAAGCCTTCATGCCTTGTTCAAGGATGTCTACGATCGTATCGATGTTGCTGTAGAATTCACGCAGGGACGCGCCTTCAGGAGCGATGTCCACATCATGGAAGCAGTAGTACTGCAGGTCCATCTTCTCCATGAATTCGAATGCTGCTTCTGCACGGGCCTTAGCCTTGTCCAGCGTGCTCAGTTTGTCCCAAGCGCGGACTGCAGTTTCAGCGCCGAACGGGTCGGAACCGCCAGCTGTTAATGTATGCCAGTAAGCCATTGCAAATTTCAGGTGTTCTTCCATTGTTTTGCCGGCTACGATTTCTGTAGGATTGTAGAATTTGAATGCATAAGGGTTGGTGGAACGGCTTCCCTCGTAAGAGATCTTGCTCACTGTTTCAAAATAAGCCATTTGTAAAATCCTCCTCGATATTTTGCTTCGCCCGCAAGCGTTTACAGCATCATCTTAACACATCTCTTTGACTTTGTATATTGGTTAAACAAAGTTTTTTTATTTTTATTTTCCCCGCTGTTTCGCGTGTCTACCGGAGCTTATATTCACCTTCATAAGTTCCAGTTATTTAAAAATATGTAACGTTCGGACCGTCCAGCTCCAACGGATATAGTTGCATTTTTACGCTCTTCATTCTAGACTAGGGGGCATACCCGCGCAGCGGAGAGCGTCTTCACAGCTACCCTCCTCCCGCCTGTGCAAGGGCCCAGTAATCTACTCGGTTCTATACTGATAAATTCTTATATTGTAAAAGGAAGTGTGCTGCTTGAAAGTTACCGGTGATCAGGCGCTGGTCAAAAAAATAAACAAATCGATTATTTTACATACCATCCGTATGCATTCCCCCATCTCGCGGGCCAAGGTGTCCGAGGTGACAGGATTGAATAAAGCTACCGTCTCCAATCTGGTAGCCGAGCTATGCGGGCAGCAGCTCGTAACCGAGGCTGGACCCGGAGAATCCAGCGGCGGGCGTAAGCCGCTGATGCTGCATTTTAACGAAATGGCGGGAAGTGTGATCGGGATCGAGCTGCGCGTGAAACAGCTTAAGGCCGTACTCTGCAACCTGGGGGGCGGCATTCTTCATGAACGGGACAGTGTGCTGGAGAACCACGACTTCCCTTATGTGCTCGGGCAGATGCAGCAGATGATTTCGGAGCTAATCGCTACGGCCCCGCCTTCACATTATGGACTCGTCGGCATTGGTGTCGGCGTCCCGGGAATGGTCGATGAGCACGGCGTTGTCCTGTTCGCGCCCAACCTGGGCTGGGAGATGGTAGACCTGCGTTCGATTCTGGAAAGCGCCTTCGCGGTGCCAGTCACCATTGATAATGAGGCCAACGCAGGGGCTCAGGGTGAGCTGAACTTCGGGGCGGCCCGCGATGTGCGCCATCTGCTGTATATCAGCGCAGGCTCGGGGATCGGGTCGGGGATTATTATCGGCGGAGAGTTGTACAAGGGCGCGCGCGGCTATGCGGGTGAGACCGGACATATGACGATTGAAGCGGAAGGCAAGCCTTGCAGCTGCGGCAGCCGGGGCTGCTGGGAGCTGTACGCCTCCGAGAAAACCTATGATAACCCCGGCCTCTCCCTCCCGGCCCGCACAACGACCGGACTGGTCAAGTATGCGCTTGAGGGGCAGTCCGATACGCTAAGCCATTTCAACTCCATTGGAGAGTATCTGGGGATCGGAGTTACCAATCTGATCAACAGCTTCAACCCTGAGCTGATCGTGATCGGCGGCGCTCTATCGGAGGCGGAGCCGTGGCTCGGCGAGCCGCTGCGCCGGGTGGTAGCTGAGCGTACCCTCCCCTACCACAAGCAGCAGCTCGAAATCACCTTCTCCAGGCTGGGAAGCCGGGGAACCATGATTGGAGCGGGTTTTTCAGCGGTGATGCATTTTCTGGGCAACATCCGCGTCACCCTATAGACCCTTAAATTCTTATATTTCTTAAAATCGCCGCATTTTTTTCTGCATTTCCTGCTCTATAAGGAGTGGCTATCCTATATAATAAGGATACTCGTGTGACATTTGTCACCACACCCCTTTTTCTGAAATGGAGAGAGAATCCATGACTTATGTTGATACGTCTGATATTTCGGCGAAGATGTTCATCGCAGTGCTGCTGCTGCTGCTCATCATTGCTCCGCTCGTCAGCCTCGGTGTCCTGCGTCTGTTCCAGTCGCGGAAGAAATCGGGATTCCTCCTTATCGCCAGCGGCATTGCCGTCTATGCTGTCTTTCAGATGTTCATGTCTCTTACCTGAGGCCTGCAAGCAGACAGAAATGACGTAAGCAAGTAGAGAAGCAGCATTTAAGATTGTTCATTTTCGCTAAAGCAGGCCAGGCCAATGGGCAGATTTAAATGTTGTTTTTCCTCCGCATGCACCGCAAAAAGCCGCCTCCCACCGGGAAGCGGCTCTATATATTTCAGGACTGCCGGCTATTATTCCGTTGCAGCCAAAGCCTTGTCGAACTTGGTCTTGTTCATACCGACGATCTTCATATCCCCGATCACCGTAATCGGCACAGCTCTCATGCCCATATCCCACACCTGCTGGGCGTACTCTTCATTCTGCTCGATGTTGCGTTCTTCGTAGGCTACCCCTTTATCGCTCAGGAAGCTTTTCACCTGACGGCAATGCGGGCAATTCGTCGATGTGTACACAATTACATTCTCCATAGTATGATTTCCTCCTCGTATCTAAGTATTAGACTCTGAGCTCTATTGTAGCACCGGAATCCCTGCTTCTCCAAATGCCAGACTTACATAATTACCGCGCTGTGCTCCAGGCTCTCGATATATTTCTCGGCATCCATAGCCGCCATACAGCCGCTGCCTGCAGCCGTAATGGCCTGTCTGTAACGGGTATCCTGCACATCGCCGCAGGCGAATACGCCGGGAATGTTCGTCTCGGAGGTGCCGGGATTCGATACGATATAACCGTTGGCATCCGTAGTGATCTGTCCGCCCAGGAATGCCGTATTCGGATGATGGCCGACCGCCACGAATACGCCGCTGGCTTCAATGAACTCTTCTTCGCCAGTCTCGTTGTTGACAACCTTCAGCCCGGTTACGCCCTTGTCTCCGGCAATCACTTCAACAGGGGTGCGGTTCAGTCCCCAGGTCACTTTGGCGTTATCACGGACACGATCCTGCATAATCTTCGAGGCCCGCAGCTCTTCACGGCGGTGCACCAGGGTTACCTTGGATGCAAAGCGTGTCAGGAAGCCCGCTTCTTCAAGCGCGGAATCGCCGCCGCCGACCACCACGATCTCTTTGCCGCGGAAGAAAAATCCGTCACAGGTAGCACAAGTGCTGACCCCGCGGCCAATATTATCCTGTTCCCCGGGAATTCCGAGATACTTGGCTGTGGCACCCGTGGAGATAATCAGCGTATCCGTAATCAGTGTGCCCATACCTTCCACGTTAAGCTTGAACGGACGGTCGCCCAGCTCCACGCTGTTCACCCAGCCGGTCACGAACTGTGCGCCGAATCGCTCAGCCTGCTTGCGCATATTATCCATCAGATCGGGACCCAGAATGCCTTCCGGGAATCCCGGGAAGTTCTCGATCTCCGTTGTAGTTGTAAGCTGTCCGCCTGGCTGCGGACCTTCGATAACGAGCGGGTTCAGGTTCGCACGGGCCAAATATATAGCAGCTGTCAATCCGGCCGGTCCAGTACCGACAATAATTGATTTGTACATGATGATATCCCCCTTGAGATGGACGGAAAAGACGCCATTCCTTATTTAAAATAATTATAATCTAGTATTTATTATGATCACCTCAAGGGGAGTTGTCAATATGCCAGACCCGTTGTAAACGCTCCATTTTGTGAACAATTCAATTTTAAGCAATTTAAAATAAGCGGGCGCACCTATTCAGCTGCTCCCTCCATTGTACCGGCCTCTAACGCAGCAGACGCAAACCGTTAAGGATAACGAGAATCGTACTTCCCTCATGCCCGACCACCCCGAACGGCAGCGCAATCCCCTGCACAAAGTTGCTGATCATCAAGGCGGCAATGACCGTTACGGCAAAAATCATATTCTGCTTCACAATCCGCTGCGTCCGGCGCGCCAGGGCAATCGTCCCGGCAATCTCCTCAATGTTGTCATTCATCAGCACCACATCAGCAATCTCCAGGGCAGCCCCGCTGCCCTTCATCCCCATGCCCATGCCAACTGTTGCGGTTGCGAGCGCAGGTGCATCATTCACCCCGTCGCCTACCATGATAACATGACCGTATTGCTCCCGCAGCGCCTTGATGTGTGATACCTTATCTTCCGGCAAAAGCCCGGCGAACACGAGATCTACGCCGCTCTCACCCGCAATGACCCGGGCTGTAGCCTCGCGGTCACCGGTCAGCATCGCTACCTTGATCCCCAGATCATGCAGCTTGCGCACGGCAGCCGCCGCCTGCGGGCGCACAGTGTCCTGCAGGGCAATCATTCCGGCAATGGTCTCTCCGGAAAGGATCAGCGATACCGTTTTGCCTTCCTGTTCCAGCCTGCTGCGCAGAGCCTTCCAATGGTCCGTATCCGCCCCGGCAGCCGCCCCTTCCGCTTCATCCAGCAGATTCGACTTGCCGATCCGCCACAACTGGCCGTCGATGACGCCTTCAATTCCCCAGCCGGTGACCGACTGGCTCTCTTCAATATCCCGCAGTCCGATCTGTTCCGCTTCCGCCAGCGCGACAATGGCCTCTGCCAGCGGATGCCCCGACAGCTTCTCAATAGAGGCGCTCACGGCCAGCAGCTCTTCCCGCACATAGCCTTCTCCGGCGATGAAGTCCGTGACCTGCGGGATGCCTTCCGTCAGGGTACCCGTTTTGTCAAAAGCAACGACCGAGGTCCGTGCCATATTCTCCAGATGTACCCCGCCTTTGAACAGGATGCCTTTGCGGGCGCTCTTGGAGATGGCCGACAGCATGGCGGGCATGATGGAGGATACCAGCGCACACGGGGAAGCCACGACCAGGAAGACCATTGCCTTGTAGAACGTATTGCTCCAGCTCCAGTCCAGCACAAACGGCGGCAAGGTGATCAGCAGGACCGTGGCAGCCACGACAACTCGGGCATATACGGATTCAAGCCGTTTGATAAAACGCTGCGAATCCGGCACTTCGTTCTCCGCCTCTTCCACCATGCGGATGATTTTGGCGAACAGCGTATTCTCGGCCGTCTTCGTCACTTCTATATAGAGGGGGCCTTCTCCATTAACGGTACCGGCGAATACTTCACTGCCGGCAGCTTTGTCTACGGGAAGCGATTCTCCCGTGATGGAGGCCTGATTCACAGATGATTCCCCCCGGCATACCTTGCCATCAGCGGGAATCAGTTCACCCGGACGGATCAGCAGCAGATCTCCGAGCATGAGCTCATCAATCGTTACCTCACTCATCGCCCCCTGCTCAATCCGGACCGCAGTAGCAGGCTTGAGGGCCAGCAGAGCGGAGATGTCCTTTTTGCTGCGCTCCATGGTGTAGCTCTCCAACGCTCCGCTCAGGGCAAAGATGAAAATCAGCATCGCCCCTTCATTCCAGTACCCGATGGAGGCGGCACCCAGCGCTGCAGCGATCATCAGCAGGTTGACATCCAGGTCACGCTCCTTGACCAGCGTCTCCACGCCTTCTTTCGCCTTCATCCAGCCGCCCAGTGTATAAGAGATCACATAGAGGATAACGGATAAGACCTCCGACCAGCCGCTGGTAGCCCAGGCTACGAGCATAATCAGCCCGCTCCCCAGAGCGGCCTGCATTTCGGAGTTGCTGAGCATCGCCAGCGGATCGAAGCGGCGCGGTCCCGGAGTGCGGGGCTGCTGCGCCCCTCCTTGACGCGCTATAGATTTGGGCATTGATTTCGAGGTTGCTTGCATGAACAATCACCTTCCTGAATGGTTTTGGTTAAGCGCACACTTGAGAATGAGAGCCATTATTAACACCCTTAAAATGACACATGCTGCCCCGGCATCGCCGGGACAGCATGTTGAATGGGTATGGTAGTTGAGGATAATGACTGAAAGATAAATGAGAATGATAATCATTGTTGCAATAGAGCAACTATATTTCCTTCGCGCAACTTATAACTATACTATACCACGCCAGGCGTAAAAGTAAACCCGGGGGCAAGCCTGATTTTTGGGAAAGAGGGGGTTGCATCAACCGGCTGTCGTTGAACACTAACAAAAAGTCCCGCCGGGGCGCTGCTAAAGCCGTTAGCGGGACACTTTTTATACACTGCTTATATACTCTGAATCTAACTTAGACACTCTGTCTATACAGAAAGCCTATCGTTATAATATGACCTCCACTTTCACTGATTGTTTGTGCGGATATGCGGGGATGACTGTTCCTTCGAGCCGTTCGCCGTCCACCCGGATTTCTTGGACGCCTGAGCAGACATGGCTGTTGTTCTTCACGGTAATCTCATACTCGCAGCCACGGAACCGCCGGGTGACCGAGAAGCCCTCCCAGGCAGACGGGATGCACGGGTTAATGGACAGTCCGGCCAGCACCGGCTTGATGCCCATAATGTACTGTGTAGCAGCTACATACATCCACGCAGCCGTCCCGGTCAGCCAGGATACATTCGCCAGACCGAAGCGGTCGGACTCCGGCCCGAACAGGTTCGAGGCATAGACATACGGTTCTGCCTTGTAGCGCCAGATTCCGGCTTGCTCCATGGCGATGTTCGGGATCAGCTGGCGGTAATATTTGTACGCCTGATCCCCTCTGCCCAGCATGCACTCCGCAATAATCGCCCAGGTATTGGCGTGGCAGAAGACGGCCCCGTTCTCTCCGGTTCCTTTGTTATAGTTGGTTAGCGGATCGGCGGGATCGGGGAAGGTGGTGATGGACGGGTGCAGTTTTTTAATGCCCAGCTCTGTATCGAGAATGTCGCGCACACTGTCCATCGCCTTCAGCCCCTTGTCAGGCTCGGCCATCCCGGACAGGGTCGCCCAGGTCTGGGCATTGAGCCAGATCTGGGCCTCCTCATGCTCGGCGGTACCCAGATACCGCCCGTCATCCATCACCGCCCGCCGGAACCACTTCCCGTCCCAGCCCAGCGTGTTCACGAGCGACTTCTGCTCCCCATAGAGCCGGTCATAGTACGCCGCATGCTCCGGGTAACCGGAAGCCGCCGCCAGATCCTTCATACGCAGCAGCACCGTCCCGAACTGCATTGCTGTCCAGATGCTCTCCCCCCTGCCCTCACGGCATACGCGGAAAAGCTGGTCATTCCAGTCCGAGCGCAGCATCAGCGGAAAGCCGTTCGGTCCCAGCCTGGAGACGGTAAAATCAATCGCCCGCTTCAAATGTTCATAGAGCGGCGCTTCACCGCCATCATAGAACGGAATATTTTCCTGAAGGAATGCCGCGTCTCCGGTCTCGGCAAGAATGTCCCAAACGGCCAGCGCCGTCCACAGGTGATCATCCGAATGGATGCTGGTCACCGGGTCCCAACCCTCATTCGGGAAAAAGTAATGATTCACATGCCCGTCCTGATACTGCTGCCCGAGGAGCAGGCGGACTTTATCTTTGGCGGCCTCGGGATCGTATGGTACGACTGCCAGAATATCCTGTGCGGTATCCCGGTAACCTACGCCCCGGAAGGTACCGGTGGCATAGTACGAAATATTGCGCGAGAAAAGGAAATTCCGTTGCGACTGGTACGGATTCCAGGTGTTAAGCATACGCTGCGCATCCTGATCCGGCAGTTCACAATTCCATGCCCCGAGGTAATGCTCCCAGTTCTCCTGAAGCGCCGCGTAGGAACGGGTGACGAAATCCGCCTCCCGCGAATGGTCGATGGCCCGTTCAATCTCAGCCTCGTTCATCGCTGTTCCGAGGAAAAAGTTCACGGTGCGGGTCTCGCCGGGCGCAAGCTTTACCCGGACCTGGAGTGCACCGCAGGGGTCGCCTCCCAGAATGGCCGAGCCGGTGCAGCCCCCCTGCTCAATAGCGGCCGGATTGGATTCACTGCGGTAGCTGCCGATGAATTCTTCACGGTCTCCGTCATACCCGGCGAGCGGTGCATCGGACATCATATAGACGAGCGGAGTTTCGTCCGGCTTGGGCTGATTTTCCACCCCGTATTTGTAGATCAGCGCTTCCTTCTCATGATACTGCACCGACACCTGATGCTTGTTATAGCATTGCCATTGCAGCTCGCGCATGAATTCCATCATCCCAAACTCGGCGTAAGCATACACATTCAGCTCCTTGACCTTGCTGCTATTGTTCGTCAGCGTCAGATTCCAGATCAGGGAATTCTCATAGGGCCCGACAAAATAAACCGTCTTCGCCGCCAGCTCATCCGCCTGCGCTTCAAACCGGGTATAGCCCATGCCATGGCTGCTCCGCCACTCCTGCGGCTTCCGGAAGGCCGGCTCATACGTGGGACACCAGTAGCTGCCTGTTCCGGCATCCTGCAAGTAAATATACGGGCCGGAGCGATCGGTGGGCAGATGGAAGAAACGGTAGCGGGTAATCCGCCAGATCTGCGGAGACTTATAGAATGAAAGTCCGCCGCCCGCATGGGACAGCATGGTATGGAAGGTCCCGTTGGATAGATAGTTCAGCCAAGGGGTCGGCATGTCATGCCGCTTGAACTCCACCTCCCTCGCGTCATCGTTGAAGGCAAAATACTGGTCCAGCTCTGTATCGCGGCCGGGAGGGCCTGCGGGTGGAGTGAGTGATGTGGGTGGTACGGATGATGTAGTTGATGCGGATGGTACCGGTTCATTGGCGTTCATATCGGTCTGCTCCTCTCCATTGGTTCTGCTCACTTGGGCTCCACCTCATCCATTGTCAGGCGGAACTCCAGATCATTCATATATGTGCCGTCTGTATTCAGGAAAACCATGCCGAAGGCGATATCCTCCTGCGCTCCCCGCACGATGGCGATCAGACGGTTGATCCCGCTGGCCAGCGTAATCTCCTGTTCAGGATCTGCCACCAGCCTGCCATTCATATAGATCTCAAAAGCACAGGCCGAGTTCACCCGGAGTCTGCCGGTTCTTATGCCGTCACTGCTCACGCTGTCTGAGGCTGCATCCGCCGTCTCCGGCAGGTGCACGAAGCAGCTCAGGAACAGGGACCGGCCCTCCGGTGCGGGGATGAGGAAGGTTCCGTCCGGGCGCCGTTCTTTTTTCTTCATCCAGCCGTATAGGCCTTCCCCCAAATTGTTCAGGGAGAATTCGGGGTCTGTATAGTAGTCCTTCATCGCCTCGTAGTCGGTATGCGGCGGACAGAACAGTGTCATTGCGGCCTCCACCGCCCACTGCGCATCTCCCTTGTCATGCAGCAGCAGCTCATCGGCGAAAGTTGCTCCGAGATTGCCGAGCAGGCGCGTGTAGAGCCTGAGACTCTTGTCGCTATCCGGGTCGGCGAGCAGCTGCGAGCAGAGGATCTCTCCCGCTCCGGCAGCCTGCCGGATCACAAAAGCTCCCGGGGCAGCCGCCTTCCTGCGGTTCAGCTCGACCAGCGCCAGCCTGCTGTATTCCGCCGTATGCTGCCCGGCGAAATAGTCCTTCCAGGCTGTGCCTTCGACGCTGGTGCACAGCACCTCCGCATCTGGCACCTCCAGCCTGTACCCGGCCAGCTCCCGGTTGACGACATCCCGGGGCGAGAGATGCACCTTGTCGAAGCCGAACAGGTCGACGGGGCTGATGCCTTGCATGGCGGCGTGCGCATAGTCCGCCGCCAGATGATACGTCCCGTGCGGCGCGATGCGCACGGGAGCGTCCAGCAGGCGGGCGAGTGCCTCCTGCCCGCCGGGTTCTGCCGGCAGCACCAGCACGCTGCCGCCGGCCAGGGCTGCCTGGCGGACGGCTTCCGCCGCGCCCGGTGCGCCTAGCAGTGCGGCCTCCACGACGAGGAGGCCGGGGGTCAGGCCGGACAAGCCTGCGGCGCTGTCCAGCCTGTGGCCCTTCAGGCGGAGCTTGCCGAGCAAGGCTGCCGCCGGACTGTCGCTGCGGACCCAGACCGCAGCGGATTGTGCCGCGGCTGGATCGGCTGCTGCGGGCTGCACCGCAGCCGGGGCTGGAGCAGTTACGGCTGCGGTAAGATCGGTGCAAGATGGAACGGTGGCGCATTGCTCCTCTACGACGGACCTGGCGGCGGTGGCAAGATCGGCTGCTGCGGTCTCCGGCGCGGCGGACCGCAGCGCAACAGCCGCCGGACCAGCGGCCGCGTGGACTGCGCGGCCCGCATACTGCAGCAGGCTGCGCAGCAGCAGCTGTGCCTGGGGAACCTGCTGGAGATGATCCATGATCTCCAGTTGATTCGCCAGGAACATGCCCACTCCGCTGCGGTATTCGAGCAGCGGCGACCACAGATCGCCGCCGTCTCCGAAGTCTCCTGCACTGCATTCCAGCAGCAGGGTGAAGTCGCCGGTCACCGGCTTCTCGAACGCCGCCCGGATGATCGGCAGCGGCCCGTCCTCGCGCAGCTCCTCATGCCAGTACATCAGATCCTCCGCGCCTAATCCCCGGAGCACCGGATGCCCGTAATCCCCACTATGTGCGCGGATGAATTCCCGGCGGGTGAGCGGCAGTCTGCCGCAAGAGAGATGAAGCTGCTCCAGCAGCAGCAGCCGGCCGCCCCGCTGCACGAATCCTCTCAGCCTCCGGTCAAGCGACCCATCCTTATCCGCCATTTTGCTGCCGACAATCAGCAGGCTTCCAGCCGCAAGCTTATCTACCGCTTCCGGCTCTGCCCGGACCAGAGCGGGCACCAGCGCGTGAATCGCCTGGAAGTCCCGGTCAGAGCCGATGTATGCTGCGGACAGGGCAATCTCTACCGGCTCGGTCCGGCAGCTCCCGGACAGCAAGCGGTAGCTTACCTCAAGCTCATGCATCAGCTCGCTGCCATGGAACAGCCGGGCAGACAGAGTGGCTTCTCCTTCACCTAGTGGTGCTCCTACTCCGGCCCCCTCTCCTCCTTTTGCCCCTTTTCCTACTCCTGCCCCATCTTGTACTGATGTCCCATCTCCTGCTGCTACCTTATCTCCTACTGCTACCCCAGCTCCTTCGCCATGGACTGCCTCCGGCATCCACTCCAGCCGGATGCTCCGGCGCTGAGCAGGCTCATGACGGAAGCGGAAGGTCTCGCTGTGTACGCTGCGCCCGCCCTGCATGACTTCACATTCCACCGTTACTTCCTGCGTGGACAGTGTATCGTTATAGACATCGAAGCTGCGGGAGACCGGCGCATCATCGAAGAAGCAGCGGTTGTATTCGGCGGCAATCAGCGTTACCGGCTTGAAGGCCGCGGCCATAATGGCAAAAGCCGGATTAGGCCTGTAAACCGGATACGCCTCCGGCAGCAGCCCGTTATTCAGCGAAAGCGAGTAGGCAGGAATCACAGCAGGCTTGGGGCCGGGTGTGGTCAGATCAGCCTGCGGCAGCTTCAGCTCCTGCTCCGGCATCGCCCGCATGAAGTAATGGACAAAGTTAAAGGTAGAGATGCCTGAGACGCCCTGCCGCCGTGCATATTCCACGAACAGCCGCTCCTTATGGGCCAGACCGGCAGCACTCGCGTCCGATTCCTTATATACATCCATTCCCGAGTACATGCTGCTGTTCTGCGGACAGATGTACCACCAGCCGCCATGCTCGCCGAAGGTGAGCGGAACCTGCCGATCCCACTGCGCGATCGTGCCGTCAATATTGTAATGGCGGCTCTCCACCTCGGTCTGCTGCCTGGAGACCAGGCGGTTATCTCCTTCTACCATGACCGGACGGGTATCATCCAGCGCCTTCATCAGCTCAATCAGGCCGGGGATATGCTGCTTGTATTCATCGCGTCCATCCACCCAACGCATCTCGTTCTGCACACTCCATAGGATGACCGAAGGGTGATTCTTGTCCCGCTGCACCAGCCGCTGCACATGCGCGCGGCAATTGCCGATGAAATCGGGATGGGCGGCATCCATGCTTTTGCTGGAGCCGTAGATAGCCGTCTCATCGACAATCAGCATCCCCTCCTCATCGGCAATCCGCAGATAGTCGGACGGATACGGCTGTGCGTGGAGCCGGATGCTGTTAATGCCCGCCTGCCGGCACATCCGGTACCAGTTACGGATATAGTCCTCTGTCTGCTGGGCCGCACCCTGAAAATGCCAAGAGTCCCCCCGCAGATTAACGGGAATCCCGTTCAGCATAAACTGCGGCCCTTCGCACCAGAACTCCCGGAAGCCGAAGGTCTCGCTCCGGCGGTCCAGAACGACATCGCCCGATTGAAGCACTAGCTCCAGCTCATACAGGACAGGGGAATCCGGACTCCACAGCATGGCCTCCTGCCAGGGCAGGCTGAATGCCGCTCCTCCCCACTCCCGGCTGCCGGTATTTCTGCATAACTGCCGTCCGGCCGCAGCTTCCGCAGGGCGAAGCGCTACTGCGGCTTCCGCTTCAAGTATGGGCAGCGGACGGGCGGCCGCCAGCTTCTGCGACAGATGGGGCGGCTCTGTCCGTGCGGCCGGAACGCCGGACGTTCGCTCCCTGACCTGCAAAAGCACCCGCAGTCCTTCGGACAAGGGACCGTCTTCTGTGCCGCTTATCAGGGCATCCACTTCCAGCCTTCCCTGCCGGACAGAGGTGCGGATCGTAAGATCCTCCAGCGATACCGGCGGACAGGCCTCCAGGAAGACATCCTGCCAGATGCCCCGGGCGATTCTGCCGAACCAGGAGCCGGAGAGTCCGGTGATTTTGGTCTCCCCGGAGGGAAGCACGGCCGTGTCGAAGCTGCCGCAGACCACGTGCAGCTGCTGCTCCCGGCCGGGCTTCACTAGCCCGGTGATATCCAGCCGCAAGGGCAGGAAGCCGTCCTCCCAGAGCGCAATCCGCTCGCGGTCCAGATAGATTGCCGCTTTTTGCATAATACCATCGAACCGAAGTACGACCCGCTGCTCCAGCATTGTCTCCGGCACCTGAAAGCTGCGGTGAAGCACCCCGGCTTCGGCTGCATTCCATTCCTCCGGGTAGCTGTACACATCGAAAGGCTGAAAATTATGGTCGGCGACTTCGCCGAATTTGCTGCCCGAAGGCGCAGTATAGCTGTAGCGCCAGCTTGAGGGAACCTGTATTTTGCGGGCCTCGTATTGCAGTCTCTCCGGAAGCGCGCGGCTGCGCGGCTGGTCATAGAGCGGCATGAAATCCCACTCACCATTGAGACATATGGATGTACGTAGCATAATCATTCTCCTTTTTCCGCATAGGGGCGGGGGATGGTTAGGACGAGCGTAAGCTTTTTCCAAATGGCCTGATCCGGCTGCATCTCACTCCATTTCCTGAAATGCGGGTCCATCACCTCACCCCAGTTCTCCGGCCGGAGATTCGTGGTAAGCTTCCCGGCGTACGGGGCAGGCTCCACCGTTGCAGGCAGCTCAGAATAAAAAAACAGCAGGTTCTCATGCAGCCCGATAATCCCATATTTGTCGCCGTCCCCCGGATGCTCCTCCTGATACTGATAATGGTGATACACATAGCTTGCGACCTGCTCCGGCTTCAGCGCCGCCACTCTTCCGTAGGGGATTCCCGCCGCATGACTGCGCTTCCAATGCTCTGCGGAGACCGGCTGCTGATAATGGAAAATATCCATCATAGGCACCCACAACCGGGGCTGCTCCCCTCCCGGCCATTCCTTGAGAATCTCTGCAGTCCCCTGAAACAGCTGATCCGGCTCCACCTCCCGGCGGGTGCACTCATAGTACAGAAACAGCTCCTTGCCATCCTGAAAAATACTAAGCCGTCCCAGGCCCAGCCTGTCCATGCATTCATTCAGCAGCCCGGTCTGTGCCTCCCAGAACGCTGATGGATTAGTAGCCTCCCTGCACTCGGCTCTATATAAACAACGCTGCATCGTGTCCCTCCAGCCTTATGTCATCTACCCTTCTAGAGTAACGTATCCGGCGGGCCGATTCCTTGACGATCATGCCCTTCTTTAGCATAATAACGACATGCAAAAATGCAGCTATACGTGCACATGATGCGGCAACCGAATCCGGGCTTACTGTCAGCGCTGTGCAGACCACCCGCCGATGTTTCAGAATAAAGGAGAATCTTGTTCCGGGAGAAAATAAGATGCTGATCGAGGCCTGCCAACGCCGGCACTGGGGGGGACATATACACTTGACTCTTGCGCCAACAGTGCTATTCCAGTAAATACGGTGTATTTATCCCTTCATCCGTGCGCCAACGGTAGATTTACGGAAATGTAGTGTATTTATACCCTTCATCATTGAGCTCGCACGCAGGCACATGAACCAATGTATGCGGAAAACAGCATACATTCAGCTCGCACGCAGGCACGTGAACCAATGTATGCGGAAAACAGCATACATTCAGCTCGCACGCAGACACGTGAACCAATGTATGCGGAAATCAGCATACATTCAGCTCGCACGCAGGCACGTGGACCAAATGTATGCGGAAAACAGCATACATTCAGCTCGCACGCAGGCACATGGACCAAATGTATGCGGAAAACAGCATACATTTAGCTCGCACGCAGACACGTGAACCAATGTATGCGGAAATCAGCATACATTCAGCTCGCACGCAGACACGTGAACCAATGTATGCGGAAATCAGCATACATTCAGCTCGCACGCAGGCACATGGACCCAATGTATGCGGAAATCAGCATACATGCGCCAACGGTGAATTTGCGAAAATGTGGTGTGTTTATGCACTTCATTCGTGCGCCGATGTTATTTTCCAGAATGGCAGCGACTCAGCAGCAAGCAGACGAACAAGACGGCCGGAAACCCCGGCCGTCTTGTTACACACCTATACCCCCGTAGCTTCGCCAACTATAACCGGCTAATCGCTGTGCGCCCCGCTCACATCACATGGCCACATGAGCCTAACTCTCCCCATCACCCTCACTATCACCACCATGCAGGGGACTGCCCTGGGCTTTGCGGTATTCGCCGGGTGTGATGCCTTCGAGCTTCTTGAAGACGCGGATGAAGGACATGGGGTACAGATACCCCACGCGCTCCGCGATGCGCTGCACCGGATCGGAGGTTCCGGTCAGCAGGCGCTTGGCCTCCTCCATACGCAGGCGGGCCAGATAATCGACGAAGTTCTCGCCGATCTCCTCCTTGAAGATCCGGCTTACCGTCTTGGTGTTCATGGCGAAGCTGTCGGCAACATGGGTCAGGGAGAAGTCGGGATCAGCGTAATTACAGGCGATGTATTCGCGCACCTTATTGGCAAGCGTATACTGCTCACGGTTCATCCGCAGGCTGCGCAGCGCCTCCTCCATCTCCTCCAGCGAAGAGACCAGTTCTCCATGCAGCTCCTCAATCCATTCAAAAGATTCCGGCGAATGCGGAATTCCCCGCAGCCGCCCGTTGTTCCAGATCCCCTTCATCTCCGGCGGCAGCTCCTGCATCTCCCGGGACAGCCCCGTCTCCAGCAGCCTCAGCAGCCGGACGATATCCTCCTTGGAGTAGTTGCCGCCTGCCAGCAGTGCAAAGATCCGCTCAATCAGCGGCTTCCACTCCGCATTCCCCAGCCGGTAGAGCTGGGGAACAGCGCCGATGGCCTGAACCAGCACATCCATGCCTTCTGCCGGAGGCAGCGGCTTTTCGGCTGGCGCCGCATAGACGCGGCCTGGACCGGCGGTGATTTTGCGCTCCAGCGCCCCCAGGGCCTGGCGGTACGCGACGGATAAGCCGCTGAGACCGGCGGCGGGTCCGCTGAGGCCGAAGGTAGCCGTGAACTTGAGATGCTGCTTCACCCAGGACCGGGCAGACTCGGCAATGAGTAGCGTCTTCTCTGCGATGTCCGCTGTCTCCTCATCCGCAGAGCGGCGGAACAGCAGTCCCAGACGGCCCGGTCCGATCCACTCGGTCCACAGGGAACCCCCTTCCTTCTCGGCAATCTCCTGAATCACACTGCGCAGCGTGAATTTGAACAATGCCTGATCCCGGGCCGAGTAATCTGCAGCAAAAGCCTCATAGAAATCAATCTCGGCAATGCCCACCACCGCACCAGCGAATTCACCGTCCATCCCGATCCGTTTCGCTTCCCGGCTCCAGTTATCCGCCGACATCTGGCCGCTGTTCTCCAGCAGCTCCTTGAATAACTGATTCCGCCTGTGCAGAATCCCCTCGGCCTGCTGCTGCTCATAGCTGTTGGTCTGCTCGATCAGGCTCTCCAGCGCATGGCCGATGAAGGCGAATTCGTCGCCTTCCTTGCTCTGCGGCTTCCAGCCGAAGGCACGGTCCTCCCCGAAGGAGTAGATCCGGCTCATGACCTGCTCAATCGGACGGTAATTCCGGTGGCTGATATACGTCATGGCGGCGATACCGCCGATGATCGCGGCGAACCCCAGGACCGCCCAGACATTGGAGAAGGCAGACAACAGAGAGAAGGCCTTGGCACGCTCCATGCCTACCTGGATCGTCCAGCCGGTATAGGAGGATTTGCGGCTGACTGCCTGACTATGAACCTGCGGCCCGGAGCAGGCCTCTCCCCCGGCAAAAGCGCGTCCCGCCGCATCCTTCAGGCAAATCTCCGTATTCGCCATGTTCATCTCCTGAATCAGCGCCTGCAGCGACTGCTTCCGCACGTTAATGACAATCAGCCCCTGCTCACCGGAGAAATACGGCACCTGCTCCACCAGCGAAATGACTGATTTCCGCTGATCCTCGCCGGAGAACAGCTGCAGCTCACGAATTCCGCTCCAGACCGGACTGCCGGTATTCTTCATGGAAGACTCTATGAAGCTGCGGTCCCCGAAGTCCGGCAGACGCGAGGAGAAATGCTGCATCAGCACCTTGCCGTCAGCCGCACGGTATAAATAGACCGACTCAATCATCGGCAGCGGCGACATGAAATCCAGCAGCACCTCCGTTACCCCGTAATCGCGGTAAGGATCAAGCTTCCCCGGACGGTCAAAATAACTGCCCACCTGATCATCCATCAGCAGGCTTTTGATCGTCATGGTCTCCAGATTGCGCAGGGTAGTATCTACAATCTGCAGCACATTCTCTGCATATACGCCGTTGGCCTTCGCGGTCTGCCTCTCCATCGCTTCATTTAAAGTCACGAAGAACAGAATAATCAGGCAGAACACCACAGCAAACAGGATCGGCAGATAGGAAAGAATCAGTCGGTACAGCCATTTCTTATGCATCGGTGTCATCCCCTGTAAGTCCAGATGTTGGCTATCTTATTAATGATATGGGCTGCGCACCCGGGTTCATAAGCTTATGCTGTCAGTATCCCAGCTCCGTGCTCGCATTGCGGGAGACCAGCCCGAAGTACCCGGCTTCCCCAATGGCCCCGGCGGCGGTGTCCAGATAATTGAATACCTGCACCCCGTTAACCTTCAGGATCAGGCGCACACCCCCGGATTCTTGAAAAGCACCGAGCTGAACCCGTTTGCGCTCCCCGAAGGGCAGGAACGAATTAGGAATCGCCGGTCCGCCCAGGCTGGGCAGGCCCTCGATTGCGCCATAGATCACGGTCCGCACCCCGCTGTTGAAGCGGTGCAGCTCAATGCCCGAGGCTCCAACGACCACCAGATACATGCTGCCGGTGCTGTAGCTCAGCTCCTTGCTCTGATTATTCAGCATCAGGGCATACCAGCTGGAGGAGGCAGGGCTGTCATTGATTGTCATAGTGAAATCCAGCAGCTCATTCTGATATTTGCGGTTCTGGTAGATGATATGGCCGCCGGGTGCCCGCAGGGTCAGCGTGTCCGTCCCGCTCTCCTTCAGCCCGTTGGCCGTTGCCGCTACATACCAGCCGCCTGAGTCCTGCACCTCGCCTTGCAGGGTATGATCGTAGGCACTCTCCTCATTCCATACCTTAACCTCATATTGCCCCTGCGTCACAGTGCCCAAATACTCCGTAGAGAGGGTCAGGGTGGCCGAGCCGGTCTGATGGGCCGTTAACAGGCCGTTCCCGCTGACGCTGACGATGGAAGGATCGCTGCTGGTATAGGTGACCGCATCCAGCTCCTCACGGTTGCCGAACAGCGTCTCGCCATAAGGCTGCAATTGCAGGTCTGCGCCTTCACGGATGTAAGCAACATGGCCGTCGTGCCCCTCCAGAAGAACCGTGGACAGGGTGTCTCCCACGAACACATCCGCACTGAGGGTGCGCAGCATCGAGCCGTTCAGGATGCTCACTACAAGCTTCGTCTGTCCCTGGCTCAGTCCGGTGACCTCACCCCCGCTGCTAACCGAGGCCACTGCCGGATCGAGAATGCTATAGAAGAAGGTGCTCGACGCTGTACCCAGCGGCCGGTCTTTGCCGTCCAGCGCCTGGAGGGATACCTGCCCGCTTGCACCGGCGGCCAGCTTAAGCGGAGCAAGCCTCCAGCGGCTGACCTGCCCTTCTGCGCCAGAGGCGTATTCCGGCTGAAGCCCCGCCTGCTCGATAATGGACAGGGCCGCCTGCGGCCAGGCGGCATCCGGCTGGACCAGATTATTCTGGAACAGCACATTGCGCCCGTTGTTGGTGTATCCGTCTGTTGTCGTATAGTTGTTCACGAAATCCACATCATGGATGGTCGGCACATACGCCATCGCCCAGCGGAGCGGAGAATGCCAGAGCGGAGCGTCCTTCAGATCAATGACGTTATGCTCGAAGCTCCAATAGGCAGACCCTTCATCCGTGTAGAGAACGGCATTGCCGTCCATCTGGTTGCGGATGTAGTTGCCGCTGACCAGGTTTTTACCTTCGGCTGTGGCTCCTGTCGGGCCAAGACTGTAAATGGCGCCTCCGTCACGCAAGCCCATGCCCATGAGGTCATAGATCAGATTATTCTGAATCTTGACGTTCCGGGTGGCAGCATCGAACAGCTTATCCCAGCCGTAGCCGATATGGGTTCCGCTATAAGGCAGATTGTACATCTCATTATGGCTGATATCCATGTCCACCGGATACCCTGCCGATACGGCGGACGCTGATTTATAATCGATGCCGATATCATGAATCACATTGTTCAGCACATCATTATTCTTCATCAGCAGCCGGGGGTCTGCCGGATGATAGATATTGCGGTCTGCCGAATTCGGCTGGCCCACGTTCAGTGCGCTGCCGGAAATATCATAGAAGCGGTTGCCCTCGATCAGGCTGTTCTGAACGCCATTCTGCATCCGTACCGCTGTAATCCCCAGCTTGGTGAACTCGTTGCTGCGGAAATTCACTGTATTCGCCAGCTCCAGCATCACCGCCGCCTCGGTCAGCTCATCGGGGATGGACGGATAACGCAGATGGTTGTTCTGGGAATCGGAGTGTCCCGCAGCCGTGCTGGGCCGGTTCCAGGTGGTATACATAAATTTCAGGCCTGCAAAATTCAGGTTACGCACCGGTTCATCAGCCGATTCGCCGTAGATTGTGGCGAGCTGTTCCAGTACCGGAACCACCACCTCTGCGGTGGAGAGATCCTCCCAGGCACGCGGTTTGTAATACAGCATCCCTTCCTGGCGGTTATAGTACCATTCGCCAGGCTCATCCAGCAGCTCAAAAGCATTCTCGTAATAGACCGGAACCGTAGCTGAGGTTAATCCGCGGTTAAAGACCGCGCTGCGGCCCGGCTCCTGGAGCACAATCTGCGCTTGGCTGCCTGAAGAAGCGATAGACGCTACTTTAATTCGGGAATTCGTCCACAGCTCATTGTATACAAGCTCCAGATCATCGGTGTTACCCCATCCGGCCAGCTCCGGGTTATCGGATGTATAGCCGGTGGCCGTCTTGACCGGATTAACCAGTCCTGCCGTACTGCGGGCCCGGACCGCGCGGATGCCATCGACGAATAACTGCCGGGTCTGAAGGCTGGTCCCTACGTTAGCTCTGTAGATTCCCTTGACACTGTCAAAGACTCCCCAGTCCGTGACGGGCCGTCCGCCGCTGATGGCTGCCTGCTCCCCGGGGTAACTGCGGTAAGTAACAAAATACCCGTTCGTCCCGGAATCCTCAGGTGTAAACGCCAGCGGCTCCGTGAGCGTATAGGTACCTCCCCTCAGATTCACTACGATATCCGCGTCCATATCGTCATTCAGCAGGCGAACAGCCTCCTGCGCCCGGGTAATCGTCTGGAAGGGCGCCGCTTCCGTGCCGTTATTACTGTCGTTCCCGCCAGGAGCGACATACAGCTCCTGACCAGTCGTTCTTCCGGTGATGGTGACACCCGTCTCGGCGCGGACGCTTCCGGTCTCATCCGTGACGAACACGGTTGTCGTTCCGGCGCTGACGCCCGTCAATTCCCCGTAGCGGTCAATGACGGCAATGCTCTCGTCCTCCGTTCCCCACCGGATGCCTGTGTCTGTATTATCTTCGGGCGTTACCGCTGCCTGGAGCAGCACCCGTGAGCCCACGGGAACGGCCCGCGCCAGCGGAGCCAGCACGATCTCCGTGACCGGAGCTTCGTAGACGGCAACTGTCGCAGTGACAGCCGGAAGCCCCTCATTCGGCTGGGCCGTCACCACGGTGGTTCCCTGACGGATGCCTGTGACCAGGCCGTTGCCATCCACTGTGGCGATCTCCCCGTTGCCGGCAGACCAGACAGCCGTCTGATCGGTAGCATCTGCAGGTGTGAACTGGAGAGGTAAGGACAGCTTATCGCCTCTTCGCAGACTGTAGCTTTGCTGGGAAAAGGCCGCACTGAGCGCCTGTTTGTATCCGCTTACAATAAAATCGTCAAAGCCGATCTTGCCTATGCTGTCTTTATAGAACCCCATATAAAAGGAGGTTAAAGCCCCTCCCTCGGCCATCGGCTCCTTCGTCAGCAGACGGTTGCCGTCAATAGACAGATCGAAGGTGTGGCCGCCGCCGTCAAGCGACAGGCGCACCTCATGCCATACGCCTGCCGATACCGGCAGTACGGAGGTCCAGGAGCCGGCCCCTTTTTTCATATAGCTGAATGCCCCGTTGTTAATGGCGAACTTCACCAGCGGCACGGAACCGCTCTGCGGGGTGGGCAGGTAGATCACGGCTCCAGTCTGCTCGGCTCTGAACGAATAGCTGAACATGCTTCTGTACGTCACATCTGTAACGGATCTGCTGATGCTGTAGCTGCTGGCGAGCTTGCTGGTCTGCTGGAGCTCCAGCAGCTTGCCGGGATACCCCTCCCACGCCTGCACCCCCACACTCACTCCCTGGGGAGGTGTCTTGATCGTCCATCCGGCCGGCTTCGCACCGATGCTATACGTCTCAAAGGTCTCTTCCAGCCTGTAATCACTGTCTGCCCGGGCCACAGAACCAAGGTCTGCCGGAAGCAGACCCATCAGCAGAACCAAAATGATAGCGTATACAAAGAACGGTTTCCGACTTGATTTTCTCATAATAGCCACCTTTCCGTAGGGAAGCAAGTATAGTGTTCCGGTAGAGCATCCGAAGTTAAGCAGTGAATTCATTCCATAGATGCAGCCCATAGATACGGAAGTAATTAAATGCGGCCTCTATGGAGTTGCGTTCGACGCGAACATTCAGCGATAGTTGTACTTTGTACATTTAAAAACGGTGAACAGGCAGGATTTCGTCTTCTAACTGCAGTCTGTACAACTAAATTCACCCAAATGGGTGAGAAGCGGGGTATAGGGGGATTTTAGTTGTACGAAATACAGCTAAACGTATATTCGGCGGTACATTGGGCGATTTACTTGTACAAAGTGCAATTAAGTATGGTGCTCCCGCCCCCGTTTCCGCTTGCATCTCAATCGGGGCACGGCAAACCTTGCCGCTTGAACCGCGTGGTTAAGGGGCGTATGGATCAACGGTGAGCTGAACCGGGGGCTGGTCGCCCGCAGTCAGCACAATGCTGCGTATAGAGGCCCACGGCTCGCGCGGCACCTCCCGGTCATCCCTCACCGTATCCTCAATCGTCACCGTATCGAGCAACCTCTGGATATCCGCTGACTCCGCTGCTTCGTCCAGACATACCACCGCCCAGCCCGCTTCCAGGCGGGGCAGTGCCAGCATCGTGCTGCTGCCGGAGTAGAGAATCTGGCGGAGCCTGATCCGTCCTTCCTCCCGCACCACCGTAACAGGCAGTACGGCGTGAGCTTCCGCCTTGGAGTCCAGGCCGCTGAGCGCCGTGACCGCTACCGCGCAGCCCGGGTAACGCATCACCAGCCATTCCCTGTCCCCGGCAGTATTCACTACAGCTTCCACCTCGCCGTCATAGCGGTGGATCAGCCATTCATCGGCAATCTCCGCTGCCCGGTTATGCACCCGGGTCATCGAGCGGACCACCACCAGCGCATTCCCCTGCTGGGCGGAGCGCGTCTCCACCTCCGGGTACAGCGGCTCGGCGAACAATGCGGGCATCAGATAGGCGCTGCGGTACTCCTCCGCCGGATGCGTCCGCACGGCTGTGGAATCATCCACATACCAGCGCAGATAGGACACCTGCTGATCCCGCACGCTGAAGCTGACCGGGAAGCTCTGCCAGCCCAGCCCCCAGGACGGATGCTGGTAGCTGCCCGGCATCACCGGGAAACGGTTGATGCTGCCCAGCCGGGTATGCTGCCCGATCCAGGTATAGGAACGCGAGGCATCGAAGATCCGCTCCTCACGAATCCGCGGGACCGGCAGCGCAGCCGGGGCGTTCTCCCGGGGCTGCAAATCTGCCGCAAACAGCAGGAACCCCGCCATATCGTTAAGGGAAAAGGTCTGCTCCGCCAGAGCGC
The DNA here is from genome assembly GCF_038002245.1 of Paenibacillus sp. FSL R7-0128. Classification (NCBI taxonomy): domain Bacteria; kingdom Bacillati; phylum Bacillota; class Bacilli; order Caryophanales; family Paenibacillaceae; genus Paenibacillus; species Paenibacillus sp. FSL R7-0128. Next base: position 6,691,949 of record NZ_JBBOCD010000001.1, read on the forward strand.
TGACCCCGGTCACACCGGCAATCGTCCACAGCAGGCTCTGCCGCCAAGTCTCTCCCCGGAAGTTATAACTGCGGATCGAGGGAACGAATTCCTCTCCGTCATGGAAGAGGAGCAGCCCCTTCAGAGCATCCATCTGCACAGACAGCCGCCCGGCCAGCTCACGGTCATGCTCCTTCAGCACAGAACCGGCAATTCTCAGCGCGTTCATCATCACCCCTTGATAGACAAGGCTGATATTCTCTCCCCAGCCCCAGCCCCGGCGGACCGTATATTCCTCCCACCGCTTGAAATAGGCAGTTGCCGTCTGGAGATACTCAGGTTCTCCGAGGAAGTGGGCCACCGCCAGCAGCATTGCCCCGTCACTCATCGTCTTGTTCGGGTAGAACAGCTCCGGTGTCCGGCATTCCTTGGAGAACCAGGCAGCCGCATGCCGGAACATGCGCTGCATAATCTCCAGATGGCTGGCCGGGAAGACGCCGGGACTGCTGAAGCGCACCGCCACCAGCGGCATGAGGATGAAGAAGGCCGCATTGGAATCCTGGATCACGCTTTCCTCCCGGTACCAGAGGAAGCCTCCGTAATCCGGGTGCTCCGGGTCAGTGAATTGCAGCGCGGCAATCGCTTCGAGCATCTCCAGCCCTGCCGCTTCATCCAGCTCTCCCAGCAAGGTGCCGTAAGCATAAAATCCGGCCGAGAACCGGGCCTCATGGCAATACGCCAGCTGTGAGACCTGCCGGGTATGTCCGGGCCAGTTATAGCGCACCAGCCCTTCTTCCACCACAATATTCTCCGTGGCCGCCGCCCAGCTCTGCTCCAAAATGGCTCTAACCCCATTGTTCAACTCTGCTCGCCCCCTAAGCTGTGACTCCATTTATTCAGCCGCATCCAGCTGCTTGCCCATCTCATAAATATCCTTCAGCATGATGGCATCCGCTTTATTGTCCTGATACCAGGCTGCGTAGAACTCATCGACCTTGGGTCCGCCCGCCTTCTCCCAGATGCCCTTGGCCTCCGCAATGAACTGGTCCACCGAAGCCGGATCGGAATTCACGATGGCCTGCATGGCCCGGTCGAGAATCGTTTTATTCGCATTGGTGTTGATCTGGGTCAGCTCCTGAGGCAGCAGCGGCAGGAAGGCCTTCTGCGTAATGCCGACAATCGGACGGTCAGGGTTCAAATACAGCTTCTCGGCCATTTCATAGATTGCGATAAAATCCTGCTCCGCCGGTGTAGGGTTCACCTTGTTCTTCAGCCCGTAATTCTTGCCAATAAGCGGGGTGAGCATTCCCATATCGCGGTTATACTCCAGCTCCTTCTTGTTCTTCTCCGGGTCGATCACCTCGGCACGGCCATCGGCGGTTTTCTTGTAATGGACCCCTTCGATCCCGTTCTGGATCGTGGTGGTATAGGTCTCTGTCACCATGAAATCAATCATTTTCATGACGGACTCAGGGTCCTTGGCCGCTGCATTCACCATACCGGTCATCTGGATCGGTGAGGTCAGCGTCGGGCTGAACTGGCCGAATTCCGTCGTTGGCAGGGCAATCGGAATCACCTCGGCCTCCGGGGAGTTCTTCTTAAGTGTCTCATAGGTGCTGACATCGGCCCCGTTACCGCCGTAAATGCCCAGCTTGCCGGAGATCCAGTCCTGCTTCTGCTTCTCGCCGTTCTTATCGGTCACGAAGTCCTTATCCACCACCCCGGCCGCATACAGCGCCTTCTGGAAAGAAACTGCTGCCTTAATTCGATCCCAGTCATGCACCACCTGGTCATTCTCCAGTACCCATGGGTACTGGTCTTCGCCGAACAGCGTGAACCCGGTGCCGAACATGTTGTTCAAAATAATACCGGCCACGAAGCTGAGCCCGGTTCCATACGTATCCGCTTTGCCGTTGCCGTCCGGGTCCTGCTCTGTGAAGGCCTTCGCGACCTTCAGCAGCTCCTCCGGTGTGGTGGGCACCTGCAGATTCAGCTTCTTCAGCCAGTCGTTGCGGATAAACAGATAATGCTGCGGGCCGAACTGGATCGGACGCCCCACCGTATACAGCTTGCCGTCTGCCATGGTGCCTGCCTTGCGCAGCGCCGGATACTTCTCCAGCATTGCCTTATATTCTGTACTGCTTTTCTCAATCAGGTCATCCAGCGGCAGAAGCTGCTTCTGGTTATAGAGCTGCCCCTGGTAAGCGGTATCAAATTCAAAGATCAGATCGGGGGCGGATTTCGAGGCGAACAGCACGTTGAACTTTTGCAGGGATTCGAAGCGCGGCACCGTAACGTATTTGACATTCACTGGCCCGTTCTCGTTGACCCATTTCGTCCAGCGGTTGTCGCTCATTGTCCCCTCTTCTGCGGGTACGGAGCCGCGGTCATACAGGGAGACGGTGATGGCCCCGCGCTTCCCGGAGCCCTCTCCCTTGTCTGTGCCCTGCGTGGCGGCATTGCCGCCGCCGCAGCCTGTTACCGCGATTGCGAGCAGCAGGGATGCTGCACCGGCAGCGGTTGTTTTTCTAAGCCGGGGTGAATTGTACATATGATTATGACCCTCCTATAATGGCATTCTGGTACTTGCAGTATGGCGCAGCAGCGGTCAGCCCTTGATGGCCCCGATGGTTACGCCTTTGACAAAATAACGCTGCAGCAGCGGATAGACAATCAGCATCGGAATAACCATGACCATAATCCCCGCAGCCTTGATGCCTTCCGGTGTAATGTTGACCACCTCCTGCGAGTTCATCGTATTCAGCTCCTGCAGGACGGCCTGGCTCTTCACCATCTGCTGGATCAGTACGGTCAGATTGATTTTCTCCGGGCTGTTCATGTAGATCATGACGTTGAAGAAGGAGTTCCAGTAATACACGCCGTAAAAGAGACCGATTGTCGCCAGCACAGGCAGGGACAACGGCAGAATAATGCCCGCCAGCAGCCGCCATTCGCCGGAGCCGTCAATTCTCGCCGCTTCCACCAGCTCCTCCGGGATGTTCTCAAAGAAGGAACGCATAATCATCATATTATACGTGCTGACCAGAGCCGGCAGCCACAGGGCTGCATAGGAATCGACCAGACCGAGACTGCTGACCACGAGATAGGTCGGGATCAGTCCGCCGGTGAACAGCATCGTGAACACAATCGCCAGCGTCAGCGTGCGTCTTCCGTAGAAATCACGGCGGGACAGAGGATACGCGGCGAAAATGGTGAACAGCATACTGGCCGCCACACCGACCAGGGTAATCAGCAGGCTGTTGCCGAAGGCGCGCACCACCGGCGTTCCTTCAAAGAGCATCGTATATGAGCTTAGCGTGAAATCCACCGGCCACAGGGTGACAAAACCGGACAGCACCGCATCCTTGCCGCTGAGTGACAGAGAAGCCAGATGGAGCAGCGGCAGCAGACACAGAATGCCTGCCAGGGTCAGGAGCAGATAATTGAAGCTATAGAATACTTTTTCACCGTTTGTACTTTGCATAGTGTCCCTCCTGTTACCACAAGCCTTTATTGAAGCGCCGGGCAATGGCGTTGGAGATCAGCACCAGAGTCAGCGCAACCAGGGAATCGAACATCCCCAGAGCAGCCGTCAGGCTGAACTGTCCGCCTTGCAGTCCAATCGCGTAGATGTAGGTGCTGATGACCTCGGAGATCCCCGATACAATCGAATTCTGCAGCACGTAGACATGGTCGAAGCCCACCTCCATCACCCGTCCCATGGCCAGAATCAGCATAATGACGATGGTCGGACTGATCCCGGGCAGCGTGATATGGCGGATCTGCTTCCATTTGCCTGCTCCGTCCATACTCGCCGCCTCATAGAGACTGGGGTCGATGGAGGTCAGCGCAGCCAGATAGATAATTGCATTGAAGCCCGCATCCTTCCAGATTCCCGAGCCGAGGAAGATCGAGACCCAGGACCACTCCTTGAACAGGAAGGGAAAAGCCTGGCCGGTCAGCTTCTCAACTACCGCATTGGCTACCCCGGTCTGGGCAAAGATCGTTACTACCAGCCCGCCGACAATGACCCAGGAGAAAAAGTACGGCAGGTAGACGAGGGTCTGGACTGATTTTTTGAACCACTTGTTCCTGACTTCATTCAGCATAATCGCCAGGGCTATCGGGAACGGAAAGCTGACCAGCACGGATAATATACTGAGCACAAGCGTATTGCGGATAATCTGCACCGACTGTGCCTGGGTGAATAGATTGGTGAAATTGTCCATGCCGACCCACTGGCTGCCCCATACCCCTTCATAGAAGGTATAGTTCTTGAAGGCGATAACCAGCCCCAGCATGGGGGTGTATTTGAAAATCATATAAAATGCGATAACCGGAACGAACATGACCCACAGGGGAACATTGTTCTTGAACCGCCGGGTCTGCCAGAAGCGCTTACGGCTGCTTCCGCTCTGCCGTGAAGTGTCCAGCCGCAGCACCGCTTTACTGCTTGTATTCGCTTTCATTTTCGGTGCCTCCTTTCGCTTGCATGTTGTGCGTGATCCTGCTCGTGCGTGATTAAGTCTTGCGATGGAGCTGAAATGGCCGATTTCATGTCCTCACCATAGCCGCTTCAGCGGGTTAGGGCAATATTCAGTTTTTCTGTTAATTGGCGCGGACCCTTATACCGCCTGGGGTTACAGGATTCCAGCCAGCTCCCGGGCCAGATTCTCGCCCATCCGTAGATGTCCTTCATCCCCCGGATGAATCAGGTCGCAGGACAGCCCGGCCAGGTCATCCAGCACCCGGCTCCCCTCGATCAGGCTCAGCTTGGGATGGGACAGACGCTGCACATGAGTGCGCAGAATGTCGTTGAACTGAAGATCCTTCTCCGCTATTCCGCTGCCGGGGAACATCGCAAAGTTGGGATACATCGTGATTACCGCAACCGGCTTCCCGGGATGTCTGCTCACCAGCTGGTCAAGCAGGTAGCCGCTCCGCTCACGGAATTCATCCGCCGACAGGTGGTCACGCATATTCACGCCCAGCTCCAGCGTCATGAATGACCAGTCCTCCTGCGCCGCAAGATAGTTGCTCATCTCCCGCTCACAGTGGCAGGAGCCGCTCATGCCGAGATTGAGTACATCGGCAGCCAGCCTTCTTGCCGCGTGGGCAACATATGGCAGGCTGCCGTTCTCTCCATAGGTGATGGACGAGCCGTAAGCCATCCAGCGCTTGCGGGGAATCTCCCCTTCCACCGGCGGGCGGAGCGGATGGCCGAAGGTCTCGATGCCGCAGACCACACAGGCATAGCGTCCGAAGCAGATCCGCCATACCTCCGGCGCGAAGCCCGCTTCCATCAGCAGCTCACGCTCCGCCATCGCCAGCCGCGGCGGCTCGCTTAACTGGAGGGTGCGGATCGTCCCGGCCTGAAGCTCATGCCTGGAGTGGAACAACCCGCCCTTGTATACCGATACGCTGCCACCCGTCTCCGGCAAGGTCAGCGTAATACGGATATTCGGAGCCGGTGTGACGAATCTGAGCTCACAGCCGCCCGCTTCCCCGGCGATGAACCGGCCCCGCTCGTTCAGATGCTCCCTGACGCTGCGGGGAATGCGGCGGAGGTGCACGCCGTAGCCCGCTGCCGGCTCCAGCTCGGCCACGTTATGGAAGGCAATCCGGTCCAGCCCCGGCAGCCCCTTGGTGGCGGAATTGATGCTGGCAGAATGGGTGCTGGCGGGATTATACATGCTTCATCGCCTCCACCAGCAGCAGCAGGGCCATGGATTGCCCGTAGGGCATCGGGCAGACCGGAATCTCCCGGTAGTCGTCAAGCGTAGCGCCCATCCCCGTGCCGTAGGAGACGCCCTGCACCACCCCTTCTTCATCGATCTGGCCCAGCACATAATGCAGTGCCGCCATTGCAGGCTTGCGGCAATCCTCAGGCAGCAGTCCTTGCCGCACCGCCTTCAGCATCCCGTAAGCAAAAGCGGCGGTGGCCGAGGTCTCCAGATACGAGCTGCTGTCGTCCAGCAGCGTATGCCATGCGCCTGACGGAGCTTGCAGCTCCGTCAGCTTGCGTACCTGCCGCGCAAGGGAGGACAGCAGGAAGCTGCTCACCCCTGACGGCAGCTCCACCATCTCCAGATAATCCACGAGCCCGGCGGTATACCAGGAATTGCCGCGTGCCCACAGGGCCCGGGCAAAGTGATGGCCGCCCTCGAAGGTCCAGCCGTGGAAGAACAAGCCGGTCACGGGATCGGTCAGATACTTCAGGTGGACGAGAAACTGGCGGATGCTCTCCTGTATACACGCCTCCTCCTTCAGCACGATCCCCATCCGGGCCACAAACAACACCGTCATATACAGCGTGTCGTCCCAGAGCTGCCCGGTATTCGGACTGCCGGTCACTTCATGCTGAAGACCGCCTTCCTCTGTGCGCGGCATCTCATGCAGCGCATACTCCAGCCATTCCCGGCACAGCTGCATATAATCCGCGCGCCCGGTCTCCTCTGCCAGATAGCTAAGGGTAAGCATCGGACACATCGTATTAACATTTTTCGCCGGAATGCCTCCGTCAAGCTTGCTGTCGAACCAGCCCGTCAGGTAGTGTAGAATCTCCTGCTCCCCGGTTTCCCGGTAATATCTGTATAAGGCAAATAATCCAACCCCCTGGGGCCACTCCCAATTGTCCATAGAGATGATGCCGATGGGTGCGGTTTCCTGAATGGAGCCTCTCATATCCTTCATCCGCTCAATGACGCGGGCGATATGGCCTTCGAGTACTGTCCGTGATACTGCTTCCATAATGCTCCTCCTTCTGCAATGTCCTGCTCTGAACCGGAAACCTGTAGCCTGAAACCTGGAACCTCAAACCTGGAACCTCAAACCTCAAACCTGTAGCCTGTTCCCGGCTGTTTAGCTGTTCGCAACCCCAGTGTAGTCAAGCGCCGCATTGCCGTCCATTAACAAGAATCTTGCTAATCGCTTTCACTTCTGGCATTGTTCATAATAGAGCTGTATTCCTCAGTTGGAGGAGTACATGAGTAGAAGGAGTACATGCTCACGTTCTAATTCTGTATAAAGAAATCAGGGAGGGTAACAGGTAATGAGAATTAAGTTTGATCTTTTTCCGGGCGGAGTTTCTAAAGCGCTAACAACGAGCTGGGATGATGGAAGAATCTACGACAGACGTCTTGTGGAGATCCTTAACCGGCATGGGCTGAAGGGATCCTTCCATTTGAATTCGGGGTTCTTCGGCAAGGAAGGCTATATCACTGAAGACGAAGTGGCTGCGCTCTATGAGGGGCATGAGATCTCAGCACATACCAGTACTCATCCTTTCCTTACCATGACTCCGCGCGAGGGGATCGCGGATGAGATTCTGACCGACCGCAAGGCGCTGGAAGCGCTGGCCGGTTATCCGGTAAGGGGCATGTCCTATCCGTTCGGCAATTACGATGATCAGGTGATCGGCCTGCTGCCTGCCATGGGCATTGAGTATTCCCGCACGGTGAATTCGCACCGCAGCTTCAGCCTGCCGGACAACCTGTTGGCTTGGCACCCTACCTGCCACCACAAGGAGATGCTGGCCCTGGGCAAAAAGTTCCTGGAGGAGAAGCCCCGCTTCTCGCATATGCAGCTTCTCTATGTCTGGGGACACAGCTATGAGTTCAATGACGATGACAACTGGCAGGAGCTGGAGCAGTTCGCCGCTGTGATGGGCGGCCACGAAAACATCTGGTATGCCACCAATATCGAGATTGTGGACTACCTGTCCGCCCTGCAAGGACTGCGCTTCTCCGCTTCGCAGGAGATGGTTTATAATCCGTCGGCTACGGAGGTGTGGGTCTCTGTGGGGGATGAAGCCTGCCGCATTCCGGGCGGGGGGATGGTGCGGCTGGGGTAGGGAATGGGGCTAGGAGTTGGGGCTAGGGTGAGACCCAGGAGCTGGCATTAGAGATAGGGGGCTGAATAGAGAGAAAATTTGGGGGAGACTGGGGCTGTACTTGGACGGTGGCTAGGCTGACATTGGGGCTGGGCTGAGACTTGGGGCTATCGCTGAGACTGGGGTTATAGCTGTAACTGGGGCTGTGACAATGCACTCAACTATTATCAATACCGATCAGCCCCCACCGAGCCGCCACAAGAGTCCTCCCTTCAGCCTCAGCACAGCCCCAGCTATAGCGCTAACCGTGCCGTGCCCGAGTAATGTGTACACGGTATACTTACTTGCACTCTGTACAACTAAATTATCTGTTATACCGACTAATATCCGTTTAGCTGTAGTTCGTACAATTATAATAACGCTATAGCTGGATTCCTTGCTCATTCGGGCTAATTTAGTTGTACCAACTACACTTAGAAGAGAAAAGTCTTCCTTTTCGCTGGTTTTAAATGTACAGAATACAACTACCGCTGAATGATCGCTGCGAATGAAAACTTGGAGCTCCAAGCATAGCCGCATTACGCCGCAAAATGGAGTGAGCTTCCCTAATCATATGAATTTAAAACACATTACTTAAAACACATGAGATAAATCATACGACATAAAACACACCTATAAGTTAGTTTAAAAACCCGATTACGCGCAGCCCCAGGGCTTGGCGAAATCGGGTTTTTGTGGGTTTTCGAGTGTTTTGCGGGTATTTCGTTGGCATACGTTTGTGCAGATGGTGGAGAATAGAGCGCTGTATCAGTCGTTGCCTGGCCGATCCCGCTATTCGCGGCAGACCAGACAGTGTAGGCAGGCCAGGCCGCCGCTACTGCCAGCTACCGCCAGATACTTCCACCTACTGCCAACCTCCGGCGGCAGCATCAGGATGCTCCTGCCTCGCTATCCAGGTGAGGCAGGCCGCCCGCAGCAGCGCGTCGGTCCGCTGGGCCGCGCCGCAGAAGACCCCGCTCAGGCCGATCTCATACAGATCGGCCAGCGCGTACGCCGCCGGTGCCCCCGCGGCGAGCACTGCCGCTGCCGGCCGCACCCGGCGCACGGCGGCCAGCACCCCAGCCGCCGCCTGCGCGAAGCCCTCGGCGGCGTTCTCCCCGGGCGCGGCCTCCTCCGCCGCGCCGTCCAGCACCAGGAAATCGGCGATACGCGCGATTTCCCCTGCGGCAGCCGGCCCCACATCGGGCGCGAGCAACGCCCCGATGCGGCAGGCTGCCGCATAAGCGTGGCCGAGAGTCTGCTCGGCCACGCCCTCAATGAATTCGCGCTGCGCCGCGAATTCCTCCAGGCTGGCGGGGTACGGCGCCAGCAGGTCAATGCGGCTGTCGCCGCCCAGCCGCTGGCTGTGCAGGGCGGCGGCGAACAGCGCGCCAAGCTGCGCATCCTGCAGCGTGGCCAGCCGGTCCGGGCGGGCGGCGAGCTCCGCCGTGTAAGGCAGAGTGACTGCGGCCCATACGCCGTCCGCCGACTCCAGGAGGTCGGCAGCAGCAGCCCGCAGCCGGTGATAGATCCGCTGCAGGATACGCTCAGCCTGCACCGGCTCCTCATCCCCGCACGACATCCAGCGCGAGTAGAGCGCCGACAGTTCCGGCTCGTGCAGCCATTCCTCGCCCCGGATCAGGCAGGGCCCCGCAGGGTAGACGCCGGGCGGCTCACGGCGGACAGCCCCGTCCCCCCTGCCCTCGCGCAGCACCAGGAAGGCCTGGCGCTCCCCGGGACGGCGGATATACGTGCGGCTCGTACTCACGTTACTCTTGCGCCGGTCCCCCTCAGCAAGAAATTCCGCTGCGGCGGAGGCTACAGATGCGGACTGGCTCATCTCTGCACCAGCCGCCCGGCCACCGGGGTCAGACTGGAACGGATGCTCCTCATACTTTGGACCCTCATTCTGCTGGCGTTCAACCTTCATCCTCGCACCCACCTTTTCTCACTAGGATTACTGCCGTGCTGTTCCTCTCAGGACTGCTGTCAACACCTCACATGCTTCATTCTATAGTTACGGGCAATGATGCTGAAATATGCAAACGGTATCAAATGAATGCGGCTGCGGCACCTTATCCGAATGGGTAGTGGACACGGTGGGGCGACGAGTTGAGGGAAGTACGCGAGTTGGAGTAGGCGGGCGAGTTGAAGTCGGTGAGTAAGCTGGAGTAAGTCGGGCGAGCTGGAGTGGGTGAGTAAGCTGAAGTAAATCGGGCGAGCTGAAGTGAGTGAGTAAACTGAAGTAAGTGGAGCGAGCTCAAGTGGGTAGGAAATAACTTTCACATATTTTGTTGTCAGTCTCTAATGGCTTTGAACTGGGGTTCGGGTTCGGGTTCGGGTTCGAGCTAGGCTTCGAGTTCTGCTTTTGCTTGGCGCGCACAGTGATCTAATGTATTTACTACAGCAGATCTTCTCTTTAGCGGTTGTAAAAAGCGATCTGTTGCAGTTTGTACAGCAGATTTTTGCGGGAGAGGTGTTTTGGGGCCGTATGCCGGAAATCTGTTGTATGGAATACATTAGAACGGATTTTAACGCCGAAAATGGCCTAATCCATTGCAGAAAGTACAATTGCCGTGCAACTTCAGCGCGAACACATACCTCACCAACCGTTTTACTCACAAACGATTCCCCCGCTGACACTCCTCTCTCTTCCCATTACTCCCAAACCCACCTCCTGCTCCTGCTAAAAAAACAAGACCACTGCCTAATGCAGAAATACGCTGCATCAAACAGTGGTCTGTAATTCCTCTTCCTATGCTGCAAGGAACAGCGCCTAAGCCTGCTGGCTGGCAGCGATCGCCTGCTCCAGATCATAGAGGATATCATCGATGGATTCAGTACCGATGGACAAGCGCAGCAGCTCCGGTGTAACACCGGCGGTAATCTGTTCTTCGTCCGACAGCTGCTGGTGAGTGGTGCTGGCCGGGTGGATGATCAGCGACTTGGAATCGCCGACATTGGCCAGATGGGAGAACAGCTTCACGTTCTCGATCAGCTTCACCCCTGCGGCGGCCCCGCCCTTAATTCCGAAGGTCAGAATCGCGCCCTGGCCCTTAGGCAGATATTTCTGTGCCAGCTCATACGAAGGGTGACTCTGTAGTCCAGCGTAGCTGACCCACTCTACCGAATCATGCGCCTCCAGATACTGGGCAACCTTGAGTGCATTCTGGCTGTGACGCTCCAGACGCAGGTGCAGCGTTTCGAGACCCTGCAAGAGCATCCACGAGTTAAACGGTGAAATGGCCGCGCCCAGGTCACGAAGCAGTTGAACCCGCGCCTTGATGATATAAGCAATCGGACCGACCGCTTCAGTGTAGACTACCCCGTGGTAGCTCGGGTCCGGCTCGGTCAGGCCCGGGAACTTGCCGCTGGCCTTCCAGTCGAACTTGCCGCCGTCCACGATGACTCCGCCGATAGAGGTACCGTGGCCGCCAATGAATTTGGTCGCCGAGTGTACGACGATATCCGCCCCGAATTCAATCGGACGCAGCAGATACGGACTTGGGAAGGTGTTGTCTACAATCAGCGGAATCCCGTGCTCGTGGGCGATGGCTGCAACCTTTTCGATATCCAGAACGTTCCCTTGCGGATTACCAATCGTCTCAGCGTAGAGCGCCTTGGTCTTGTCCGTAATAGCTGCCCGGAAGTTCTCCGGGTTATCAGAATCCACAAAATTCACCTTAATGCCCAGCTTGGGCAGCGTCGTGGAGAACAAATTATAAGTTCCGCCGTACAGGCTTGCGGAGGAGACAATCTCATCCCCTGCCCCGGCAATATTCAGAATAGAGAAGGAAATCGCTGCTGCTCCGGAAGCGGTCGCCAGTGCCCCTGCCCCGCCCTCCAGCGCGGCAAGACGCTGCTCAAACACATCGGTGGTCGGATTCATCAGCCGGGTATAGATGTTGCCGAACTCCTTGAGCGCGAACAGATTAGCAGCATGCTCCGCATCCCGGAAACCGTAGGATGTAGTCTGATACAGCGGCACGGCACGGGCTAAAGTAGTGGGATCAATCTCCTGGCCTGCGTGGATGGCGAGGGTTTCAAAGGACAGCTTGCGCTCTTCTGACATGGGTATTTCCTCCTCTAAAATAGGTAATGTCAAATGTTAACTCTATAAGATTGTACCTATTCTCTCACAAACCATGTCATTTGAAAAGATAAAATTCTTATTAATTCACTGTGTTTTATTAAGTTTAGTAAGCCCCGGCATAGCCTCATGGCTGCTGCGCTATCCCCTTCATGAAGCTCATGAATTTCTCCGCAATTTCTTTGGGGTGGGAACGGTACAAATAATGATTGGCATCCAGCAGCTCCATGTCTGCATGTACGGAATTCTGGATCAGCTTCTCATGCTCAGGAATCCATTGATCGGTTGCCGGATGCTCTGCTTGAACAAAAAGAAGGACAGGAAGATTAGGAGGGAACGTTACCCCTCGCTGTTCAGCCCCTCTAAAGCTGGAGTACATGTTTTCTGCCTCATTTAACAGAGTGGTGTTATACATATTTCTCTGTATCAGCAGTTTCAATTGTTCTTTGGTATGTTCATCATACGGCAGTCCCTCATAAGGGTCAGCACTCAGCTTCAATTGCAGCCGGGCGAAGCCCAGATTGCGGAACCATTTAACCATGCTTGTCTCTGAAGACTCTATTTTCTTCTCGCTCAGCGAGGGTACACTGCTATCCAGTCCGACAAATGTACTTACTTCATCTGAGTATTTATTCACATAATCCAGACTGTAAATTCCTGAAATAGAATGGCCCATAAGGATATAACGGTCAATATCGAGCTGCTGCAGCGCTTCATGGATTTCACTTACGATATTCTCTGAGGTTCGTTCTTTCTTCGTTGCGTCGCTTAAGCCGTAGCCGAAAGGCTCAACCACTACAACCTTGTAATGCGGAGACAGCTCATCGATGAGCAGCTTGAAATCAAGCGCCGGTGAAGCTGTTCCGAAGCCGGGAAGCAGCACGACCGTGTCCGGGCCATCTCCTTGAATGAACACATTCATATTCTTGCCGTCTACGGATACATGCTGGCCGTAAGGCTCTATCCTTTTGGCCTCCGCATTGCTGCTGATTACATTCGTGATATACACAATCCCCACAAAAATCACAATAGCGAGCAGGATGGCTCCCAATATTTTAAGCAGAATCTTGCGCAGTTTCTTGAGCCCCGTTTGATTTCCCATTATGTTATTCGCCGATGGTCTCATGTTCATCTTCCCCTATCTTAAATGGTAGTAAGCTTGCTTCATTGACGTTAATGCAAGCTTACCGAACGAAGATGTACTCTTTATGACGACAATATGAACAGAATATGAACCGAATATGTACTATCAGGCGGACGCTACCGCTCCTACAGTTCCAAAATTCCCCTCCGCCACTTTCCCTTTCCGTATATTTTCAAGTTCAATCTATATAAGCAAAAATGCTACAGTTACCTACAAGCGAGCTTGTGTGCAACCGTAGCATAGAATGAGAGTGACGAGCCTCAGGTGTCGTAGCTGACCAGATAATGATGGAGCTCCGTATTATAGCTGCCGATGCTGTGTTCGATCAGCCTGCCTTCCCCGTCATAGGAGTTGCGCAGGCGCTTCAGCACAGGCGTCCCCGGCGGAAGCTTCAGCAGCAGGCATACCTCGGGTGGTGCTGACTCGACAAAAAACCGGTCCCTGAAGTTCTCCAGCACGATGTCGTTCTCCTCCAGCGAGTCGTACAGGGACTGGATGTCCTCCCCCAGCTCTGCCGACCCTCCGCCCGGCAGGGCTGCTGCCGTCAAGAAGTGCACCAGATGGATATAAGGCTGTCCATCCAGAATATACAGACGTTCAATCCGCTGGCAATACGGCCCGTAGCGGCTGTATTCCTCTGTCCCAGTCTCATTGGTGACCAGACTTGTGCTCAGCAGCTTCTTTTCCAGCTTATGACCTGCTTCAACCAGCAGCTCTGTGAACCGTTTGCCCTTGGAGAGCTTCTGATAGGCGGTATTGCGCATGACAATGGTTCCGACACCGCTTTTCTTCTGCACATAGCCTTCCTGGGCCAGCTCCTGGACCGCGCCGCGGACCGTCATTTTGCTGACACCGAACTCTTTCTCCAGCTGCGGCTCGGAAGGGATAATGCTGCCGAGCGGGTATACCCCGTGCAGAATCCGGTCCTTGAGGATCTTCTGGATCTGCTGGTATAAGGGGCCTTGCTTGCGTTTCAGAGACACCTTACGTTCACTACCTTTCAACATCTGAGGTATGGCCATCCAGCGCGCGGAGCACCTCGCTCTCGGTGAACAACGCTGTATCGCCCGGGATGGTATGGGCCAGCATCGCTGCGGCCGCTGCCATATCCACCGTCTGCTGCTGCGGATAATCCTGCAATTCACCATGAATAATGGCACTGGCAAAAGCATCCCCGGCACCGATCCGGTCATACACCGGAAAGGTCAACTTACGGGAGAACGCGAACGTACCTTGACGGTACAGATATCCTGTAAGGGAATGCGTATTGTCTGCGTTAATCTCACGGTGGGTGCCCGCTGCCGCTGCAATTCCGAAGCGCTCCGCCACAGCGGGAACCGCTTGCTTCAACTGTGTTATTCTATCATAATCTGCCGCTGCGGTGCCAAGAATGTACAGCGCATCCTTCTCGTTCATCAGCACCAGATCGGCAAGCGTAAGCAGCTCTTCGTAATGCGGGCGGGCCTTGGCATAACCCTCCTCGCCCCATAACGCCGGACGGTAGTTACAGTCGAATACCACCCTGCCCCCCGCACGCTTCACCTCTGCCGCAAGCTGCTTCATCTGCCCGCGCACCCTGTCATTCATAGCCAGCGTAATGCCGCATAGATGAAGCACATCCACCCGGGAAACCAGCGCCGCCATATCATACTGATCAGCCTCAGCGGTATTGAAGCTGCTGCCCAGCCGGTCGGTATACGTGACTCTTCCGGGGCGGGCACCGAACCCGTTCTCCAGGAAGTACATCCCGAGGTGCTTGCCGCCCCGGCGGATCAGTGACGTATCTACCCCAAGCTTGCGCAGATAAGCAATCGCGGCTTCCCCTACCGGAGTCTCCGGCAAGGTCGTGATTAATGCTCCGTTATGGCCATATCTGGCCAGCGCTGCCGTTACATTTACCCCGCTGCCCGAAAAAGAGTACTCCAGCCTGCTGCTCTGGACCAGTGTCTCCACCCCCGGAACCTGCAGCCGCATCATCACTTCGCCAAATGCAGCGATTCTAGGCATACCGGTCCACCAGTGATTTCATCGCGCTGAGCAGCGTGCGGACATCCTGGATGTTCGTGTTCCCGGTCTGCGGATCGATGATCGAGGAATAGACATGCGGGATCACCTGCGGTACACCCGCCTGAAGCGCAATCTCCAGAATAGGTGCGAAGTTATCCAGATCGATGCCGCCCGTAGGCTCAAGGGCAAATCCGGCTTCTCCGCAGGCCTTGGCTACCGCACGATACTCTTCTTCCATCTCCAGCCCCTTCATCGGATAATATTTGAGCGCATTGCCGCCCATGTCCCGGACCAGAGCGATGGCAGCATGAACTGGAACGATAGCCTGCGAAGCATTCCCCGAGCTGACCGGTCCGGTGGATATATTGACATAGCCGGGCTGTCCGCATGGCGAGACCAGGCTGTTAATCCAGCTATCCTTCGCTCCCAGATTGGCCCGGGTCGCGCCTACAGCCGGAAACACCTGATTGATATGGCTGCCCGCATAGCTTGAAGCAATCTCTGCGACTACCGCCGCCTGGCGGTTGTCCCCGGCTCCAAGCCCGATGGATACGGCGTCCTGAATCACCTGTCCATATTCCGTCATAGCGGCGGATGCTTCCCTGGCGTTGGCGTAATTTTTGGAGAGTACGCCTACCAGAACATGCCCTTCGGCAGCCTCGTAAATATCCTTGGCATTCCTGATACTGCCGGCCAGTACATTCAGTGCCGCTCTGTTCTTATAGAATCGCTCCTGAATCTTGCTCATTATGATCTGCCCCCTATAATCTCATGAATTCTGCTGACAATAACCTGGAGATCATCTCCTTGGAGCGGCCTTGGATCAATATCGAAATACCCCTGCTTCACCCCATAGTCCCGGGTATACACCGCAATCTCGCCTTCCCGCAGGCGGTCATTGACCTCCCTTGCATCCATTCCCGCAGCAGCGGCATCAATCTGGATGCGTCCCCGGTAAATCGCCCGGCCTGCTTCATCCTGCACGGTGCGGACCGACACTCCGGGAAGACCCGCCAGCGGCTGAAGCGCCTCCAGCGCCTGCTTCTCCTGCTGGCTGTTGTCCGCCTTGTCCTGATATTCGTCCAGAGCCTGGAGCAGTCCGAAGGTCGTCTCTTTGCCGACCTTCATGCTGCGGCCGATCCCGTGCAGCTGCACCTTCAGCCAGCCGATGTATTTTTTCCCGCCGGCTACAATGCCTGAAGTAGGACCTTCCACCGCCTTTGAGCCGCTGTAGATGGCCAGATCAGAATACTGGACATATTTGCGCAGATCCTCCTCCGCAGCCGCATCGACAATCATCGGCACGCCCCTGCGCTGTGCAACCTCCCAGGCTTCCTCTACTGAGATCATATTCTTCTGGACGGCGTGATGGGATTTCACATAGAGGATCGCTGCGGTACGTTCCCCGATGGCCTGTTCAATATGCTCTGCGCGGCCTTCGTTGGCATATCCTACCTCGACCACCCGGCCGCCGCCGAGGAAGACCATCGTCTCAACAGGCGCTCCATACTGCACATTATGGCCCTTCAGCATAATGATCTCATTCTTCAGCACCGGCTCCTGGTGCAGGCGCAGACTGAGGCGGGGATCTCCGGCGGTCACAATGGCTGCCACCGACAGCGCAATGCCGCTGGAGGCCGAATTCACGACAACAGCCCCTTCCGAGCCGAGCAGACGGGCGATGTACGCTCCCGATTTGTCCACCAGATCCGCAATCTCCACGTACTGCTGCCCGCCCTGCTTCATTGCCTCCATCACCGAATCTGTTGGCGCAGATACACCAAGGATGCTCATTCTTCCACTGGCATTAATCACACGCTTCAATCCATATTTAGCTTGTAATGAGTGATCCATTGATAAAGACTCCTTTTGCTTCAATATAGTGATTCGCGGTCCGGACATCGCCCTCCGAGTCCATAAGCTGCTTCTCTCCGGCTTCCATGGAGAATAAGGTCAGATTCGCCTGCTCCCCTACCCGGATCTGCCCAAGCTCCGGCTTGCCGAGCCACGCCGCGGCGCTGCTGGTGACTGCACGGATGACCTCTTCCAGGCTGTAGCCGAGATAGAGGAACTTGGTCAGTACATCTGCCATACTGTACACCGGACCGTTCAGCCGGTTGCCCCGGTAGATGTCTGTGCTGATCGTATTCAGCGCAATCCCGGCCCGCTTGGCCTGCTCCGCCACCCGGAAGGAGAAGCTTGCTGTGCCGTGTCCTACATCCAGCCGGACGCCCCGGGCCACCGCATCCAGCAGCTCCGGCAGCGGTGTGCCGTCCGCCCGGAACAGATTATTGGCTTTGCCGTTCAGGTAATGAGTGATTATATCGCCCGCCCGCAGCAGCTCCAGTACCTCGGAGATAGCAGGCGGAGCGGAGCCGATATGCACCATGAGCGGAAGCTTCATCTCATCCGATAAGGTACGCGCCAGCTTAAGCGGCTGTATGCCGCTGTCCTTGACGACACTTTGGCTGATGCGTGCCTTCAGGCCGACGATGAATTCAGGATAAGCCTCTACTGCTGCAAGTGCGCAGTTTCGGTCAATCCAGTCCAGCTTGGAGAGCTCATCGGTCCGCGTAAGGCCGATTCTTGAGATATTGAGCAGCGCGAATACCCGTGTATCCGCCAGAAGACTGGCACTATAAAAATCCCCGATCCGGTCTGCCCCGCAGCTTCCGGCATCCACCACTGTCGTCACTCCCTGCTTCACCCCGATCTCGTCGATCACATCACCATAGGGGTCAAGCTCCGGCACAGCATGTACATGCAGATCAATCCATCCGCTGGAGCCGTATAACCCGGAACAGTCCAGCAGGGTCCTGCCTTCTGCCTGGCCCGGCGGGGTAATCGCGGTGATGATCCCATCCTGAATGGAGATATCCACCGTCCGGCCGTCCACCAGCCGCAAATTGCGCAGCACGTTCTCTGTGCCCACTTGTCCCATCTCCTTTTTTCCAAATACAGATTTACAGGGGAATTACAAAAAATGATTAATGACATGAACTCCATACATCCTTATATTTAACAAGTAGTAACGGACATGCCGTCCTCTTAGAAAAATATAAAGCTGCTTCACTCCAAAGATTATAATGTTATAATGTTTATAGTAGCACAAGTGTAATCCAGAAGAGAACTGCAATTTCTAAGTCAAGAGGTTCCATCCTAGATTTCTAGTCCGAATATCTTAACACTGGAGGTACTGCTGTATGGCTAATTCCGCACCCAAGCCATCCTTGCTGAACCGGTTCCGGCTGACCTGGAATCATTTCAAGTCAAGGCTGCTGCTGAAATACGCTTTTTCCTATATCCTCATGTTCCTGATCCCGCTCACAGGTGTTACCATCTTCGTCTATGAAAACGCCGTCAAGGGCCTGCGGGTCGAAATTGAACAGTCCAATGTCAATCAGCTCAATCAGGTGAAAAGCACCATCGATGGCCGGATGAACGAGCTTCAGGAGATCGCCGGAAGAATCGCCTATGACAAGCATCTGACTCCTTATATGGTCCGGCATCCCTATTACAGTCTGGAGGCGATTCAGGCACTGGCCAATTACAAGGCCAGCAGCAGCATCGCGGAGGACCTGTTCCTCTACTTCCACGGTGATTCCAATATCTATTCTTATCGCGGCCTGGCTGATCTTCATGTCACCTTCGATACCCTCTATCAGTTCGAGCGTTGGACCCCGGAGGAGCTGCGGCGCGACTTGAACGAGACCCGTCAGCCGCTCGTCCGTCCTGCCGAGAATGTGACCGTCAATTCCCGGATGGAGCCGATGCTCGCCATGCTTGTCCCGGTGAAGCCGAATGACCCTTTCCCTTACGGGACGGTCGTCTATCTGATGAAGGAATCCAATCTTACCGGCGTTATGGATTCGGTTCTGAGCGATTTCTCAGGCAGCAGCTATATTTTCGGCCCCTCCGGCGAGGTGCTGACCGCGAACAGCCATGGCGTCAGCTTTCCCCAGAACGAGCTTCAGACCCTATCCGCCCTTGAGCCGGGGATACACAATCTGGAGCTGGACGGGGAACAGTACTCCGTCGTGTCCGTGCAGTCGGAGGAGAATGGCTGGACCTACGTCACCACGATGCCCAGCTTCCAGTTCTTCAGCCGGGTTGCCCATGTCCAGACGCTGATTCTGATTGTCTTCTGTATTACAGTCGTTACCGGCATAGCGGCCGCGCTGCTGCTGGCCAAGCGGCAGTATCACCCGATCCGCGATCTGATGGAGTTCGCCAAGCCGAGAGGCAACGGCAATGAGGCTCCGAAGCTGCGCGATGAATGGGAGTCCATCCGGCAGACGCTTCATGACTACAGTGCCCGGATTGATCTCCAGGAGCCTTTTGTCCGCAACCAGTGCATGCTGCTGCTGCTCAAGCACGGCCAGCCGGATGATCCCGAGATTGAACAGATGATCCTGAGCGCAGGCTTCCGGCATCCGCAGGGACAGGGCCTTTACTTCTCGGCCATCCTGTCCTGGGATGATACCGCTCCGGGCGGCAAGTCCTGGCAGGAACGCCATCTGCTGCAGGAGATGCTGAGCAATATCTGCCTGCCGGGCCCGGATGCGCAGATCTTCGGAATTGAATTCTCGGTCAAGGACCAGTTCGCCCTGATCATCTCCCTTCCAGGGGAGGGGGAGCTGCCCGTTCAGAGCCGGATGGAGCAGGTCATTGAAGGGATTCAGGATGTGATCCGTGAACACTCGCAGCTTGCGCTGAGTATCGGTGTCGGTATGGCCTACCGTGACCTCGCCCGGCTGAACCAGTCTTTCATTGAAGCCGCCGCCGCGCTGGAGCACCGGATGATCCGGCGCAGCGGCCAGGTCACCTACTTCGAGCAGCTTGCGGAGCTGAACCCTGCCGCTGCCGAGAGCTTTTGGATTCCGCGCAAAACCATGCTGAAGCTGGAGCAGAGTCTGAAGCAGGGCAACGAATCGGTAGCGGCCCAGATGATTACCGACACCATTGACACGATCAAGGACGAGCCGCTGCAGGTTCATCTGCTGCGGTGTATCTGCTTCGATCTGCTGAACGCTTTTCTGCGCACCGCCTCCGAGCTTGGTATGGATGAGGTGTTCACCAATATGCCGGAGCTGACCTCCTTCGAGACATTAGAGGAGCTGGAGAGCCGGCTGCTCTCGCTCGCTTCCGCCATTTGCGCGCAGGTCGAGCGGAACACAGAGACCAGTGAGTCTTCCCTGATGGATGACATTCTGGAGTATGTGGACCAGCAATTCGCAGACTACACCCTCAGCCTGGAGCATGTAGCGCTGAAGTTCGCCATCTCGACCTCTTATTTAAGCCGGAGCTTCAAGGAGAAGACCGGCAGCAATTTCTCGCAATATATCTGGCAGCGGCGTGTGGACGAGGTCATCCGGCTGCTGGAGAACACCAGCGCTCCGCTCAAGGAGATTATCGAGCAGGTCGGTTACCTGGATGCGCCCAACTTCATCCGCAAGTTCAAAAAAGAAACCGGTCTGACGCCGGGGCAATACCGCAAGGAACATGCCTTGAAGGGGGCCGCTGCGAAAAGACCGGTTTGATTGGGCGGAGCCTCCGCCCTGTGGATAGGCTGAACCTGAGCAATTATTTATCCTGTGAAAGTTAATAGCCTGAACCCCTGAAATCTGGTGAGCACCCCTATAATCCTGCAACAAATGCAACATTTCCCGTATCTGTTTGGCCCGAATCCGCGATTGTTGCACAAAAGGCAGGATTTCACCTTTTTCAGGCCGCTTAGCAGGCAGATTGTTGAATTCTATGCAACAATCTGCCTGTACACCTGGCTACCTACGAACCGAAGCTGCAAAAAGTGCAACATTTATGTCCTCAATGCCTTATAAAGGAGTTCCCTGGCAGTTGGGAGTGAACCCCTCGCCCGTAGGGGAACTGGGACTGGTTGCTCCACTTCATTGCCTACTCCGATTTCTGAAGCTGCCGCCTACTCTGCTTCCTGCAAAATATGCTCTACCAGCTCATCCAGCGGCACGGTAGCCAGCGCAATCGCGGTATCGGTTACCCCGTAATAGATATAGAGCAATCCGTCCTTGACTACATTGCCGGTCGGGAAGATGACATTTGGAATCTGGAAGCCGAATTTCTCGTAATACGTCTCCGGCTCCATAATGAAGTTATGGGTCCGGGCAATGATCTTCTCCGGCTGCTCCAGATCCAGCAGCATCGCCCCCACGCGGTAGACGATCTCTTCATCTACGCCGTGATAGAGCACCAGCCAGCCCTTGTCTGTACGGATTGGAGGCGTAGAGCCGCCGATCTTCCGCGATTCCCAGGACAGGTTCCCGGCGGTGGCGAGCAGCTTGGGCTCTTCCCAATTCACGAGATCCTCGGAATAGGTAATCCACATGGCGGCTTTCTCCGTTCCGTAAGCCTCGCCCACATATTCTTCGGGGCGGCGGAGCAGCACGAATTTGCCGTTTATTTTCTCAGGAAACAGGATGTTGTCCCGGTCGTTAATGTCCAGCGGCGTGGTGTCCGCGACGAACTCCCAGTCCAGCAGATTGGTTGACTTCAGAATCGAGGAGCGGGTCAGCCAGTGGCCCTCCTCTTCCCCCCAACCGTCCGGGTAGGTCGGAATGGAGCGCTCAGGGACGCCGCGCCCGGTAGGATAATAGCTCATGGCGCAAGGGCGCAGGGCGTAGTTGAGGTAGAAGGTTCCGTCAATCTTCACAATACGCGGGTCCTGCACGCTACCGTACGGGAAGCCTAGCATATCCGGGGTGACAATCGGCTCATCCTTCACATGGGTGAAGTTCACGCCGTCCTCGCTCTCCAGCAGCCCCAGATAGTTCTTGCACGGAGTCAGGGACCCGGCTGTACGCTCAATCATATAGAACTTGCCGTTATCGATGATAACCGCAGGATTGAACACGGTCACCTTGCGCCACTCATAGCCGCCCGGGACGACAATCGGATTATTGGGATGTCTTGTAATTTGCATGTCTATTCCTCCTGCGAATGATGTTCGTGGTATATAGGAAGCACTGTGGTATACAAGAAACACTTAGGATTTGAACTTGAAGCTTGATCGTCACTGCGGTGAACATTTGTACTTTCGGCCGCTGTTGTGTTTGAATTTCCTGATTATAACCGCTCCTCGCGGTAGAAATCCAAACACAAAGGCGGACGCTACCGCTCCTGCAGTTCCAAATTTCCCCTCCGCTTCTTTGCTTTCAGTTAATTTCTTTCGTGCTTCTTTGCTTTCAATTAATTTCATTTGTGCTTCTTATATAGCTTAAGCGTCTGGACCTCATAAGGCCGGAAGGACAGCGGGATCACACCGCCGGATGTCTCCACTGAGCCGGTCTTGCTCTCCAGCAGGTTGACCCGGCAGGCGCTGATCTCCTCGTCCTGCCAGTCCAGCGTGGCTGTCTCTCTGCTGCCTGCCGCCTCATACAGCCGGACAATCGTGCCGCTGCCGTCCTCGGCAGGCTTGATCGTGTCGAGCATGACGTGACTGCTCTGGAAGGCGAGCCAGGCATTGGTGCTTGGATAGCGGCCGGAATGTGCGGCTTCGCTGACCGCCAGCAACGGCTCATTCAGCGCTGCCGCTTCCCGCACCACATCGGCCTGCCGCCATTCTCCGCTGTGCGGATAGAGCGAATACGTAAATTCATGCTCCCCCTGGTCCGCATAACTGTCCGGCCAGCGCGGGGAACGCAACAGCGAGAGGCGCAGCACTCCGTCATGGATGTCATAGCCGTATTTGCAGTCGTTCAGCAGGCTGACGCCATAGCCGCCCTCGGACAGATCAGCCCAGCGGTGTCCGCAGACCTCGAATTGCGCCTGCTCCCAGCTGGTGTTGCGGTGGGTCGGGCGCTCCAGCGCGCCGAACGGAATCTCATAGGTAGCCTTCGCGGCCACAATATCGACCGGAAAAGCAACCTTCAGCAGCTTATGCTGCTCCCTCCAGCTTACGCGGGTGCGGAAATCCACTCTGCGGCTGTTCCGGGGCAGGACAATCTCCTGCTCAATCTGCGATTCACCGAGCTGCCAGCGGAACTTCAGCACTGTCTGCGCTGGTCCGCTACTGACTACCTCGCGGTCCAGCAGCTTCGCCTTGCCCGCAGGCTGCTGTTCATAGCGCGGGTCTATATCCCAGGCATCCCACAGCGGCGGGGTGTCATGATAGAACTGCAGCTGGTTGCCGGACTGGCCGGGCTGGAGCAGCTCGCGGCCCTCGCTTGTGTCATACCAGCGGCTGATCTCGCCGTCTTCATTGAACTTCAGGATATAATGGTCCGTCTCCCATTGCTCCGGGAAATCGTCTCCCGCAGCTGAATCAACCTGCCGCTCAAGCCTTACTCCGGCTGGCTCTGCAGCCTCCCGCAGCCAGATCGTCCGGCAGCCGAAGGCCGGTACCTTGCGGACCTCCACAGCCAGTGTGTAGCTGTCCCCGCCAGCCTCGGTGTTCCAGCATTCGCTCGCAAGCGGCCCATCTTCATCGAAGGCCTGCATAGCAGCCAGCTCAGGACCACCCTCCAGCTGGATGACCTCCGTCCGCTCCCAGCCCAGGCTGTTGAAGACCACATAAGGGCGGCCTTCGCCCGATGTATTCACCTCAGCCGCTAGAGCGTGCAGGGAGCGGTCCAGCACCTGCCCGCCCAGACGGAAGATCTCAGCGTATTCCTCACGCGAGGTTGTATACACCTCCGGGATGGAAGTCCCCGGAATGATGTCATGGAACTGGTTGAGCAGCAGCAGCTTCCAGCCCTCGGCCAGCTCCCCGGCGGGCAGCAGACGCTGCACATCCGGCTGATCCGGTTGCTCCAGCTCCAGCGCACCGTCCTTCTGCGCCAGCACACTCCAAATCTCTGCCTGCCGGTATAAGACCTCCGCCTTGCGGTTGCTGCGTTTATTGAAGGCATGGGTCGTGAAGGTGCCCCGGTGCAGCTCCAGATAGAGGTCGCCGTGCCACGCCGGAAGCTCCGGCTGACACGCACCGATCTCCGAGAAGAAAGCTTCGGCCGTAGAGAATCCGCTGACCGGCTGGCCCGGCGCGAGATCAGTACGGGCCACATATTCCAGCATCTCATGAGTGACTCCGCCGCCTCCGTCTCCGTGGCCATAGAGCAGCATAAGCTCATCATGCACTTCCTTCTGAGCGTAGGCCTCCCAGTGCTCCAGCACATCCTTCGGGTGGGTATGCTCGTTCACCCCATGGTTCTGATAGGCCACAATCTTCGTTCCGTCTATGCCGACCCAATGGAATAAGGTATGCGGGAAGGGATTGGTATCATTCCAGCCCAGCTTGGTGGTCATGAAATAATCGATGCCCGCCTGCTTCAGCAGCTGCGGCAGGGAGGCGCAATAGCCGAAGGTATCCGGCAGCCATTCAATCGTAGAATGCTTGCCGAATTCCTTCATATAAAAGCCCTGGCCGTACAGCATCTGCCGGACCAGCGACTCCCCGCCGGGAATGTTCAGATCCGGCTCTACCCACATGCCTCCGACCAGCTCCCACCGGCCTTCAGCGATCCGCTCCTTGATCCGCCCGTACAGCTCGGGATAATGCTCCTTGGCGAAGGCATAGAGCTGGGGCTGGCTCTGCGAGTACCGGAAGTCCGGGTACTTGTCCATCAGGGTGCAGACGGTGGAGAAGGTCCGGCTGACCTTGCGGACCGTCTCCCGGACCGGCCACAGCCAGGCCACATCAATATGGGACTGGCCGACCATATGCATCGTTCCCGGGTCCAGTCCCGCAGCCCGGTCAGCCGCAGCAGCAGCCCGTAGCTGCTGTTCCGCCGCAGTCACGGCCTCAGAGTCCAGCAGCAGCTCCTCCTTCATATAGAGCGCGTCCATCACCCGCTCCAGCGCCTTAAGGCTGCGGATGCGGCGCATGTCGCCCTCCGGCAGCAGGAGGGCTGCTTCGTGTACGATTCGCACCGTATACAGCAGGCTGTATACCAGACGATTGACGCGCACCAGCTTGATTTCAATGCCTGTCAGCGGCGGCTTAATCACCGCCTGCCGGTTCAGCGGGTCCTCCGGCTCAGGCACCGGATCATACAGCTCGATGTCCAGCTTGAGGCATTCACCCGGAGCATAAGAGGGCAGCGGAATGAACCAGTGATTGCTGTCCAGCCCATGATAGGGCGCTCCGTCCAGCTTCAGCAATCCTTCCCCGCGTCCCAGATAGAGCAGTGCCGCTTCTTCATGCGCCCAGCCTTCCGGAACCGTGATCTCCCGCTGAAGGAAATACGTAGTACCATACCCGCCATCCAGCCGGGAAATGTTGTACTCCTGATGCAGTTCCTCCTCATGCTCATAGCAGCCCGGAGTGAGGTAACGGGACCCCCGCATCGTCCATTCCGCAAGCTCTATTTTCTCAGCCCACTGCCGCTTGGCCAGCCATCCGGTGAACCGCTCCATTCGCTTCATGGCTTAGCCCTCCTCTCTGACCTGGAGCGGTGCGCTCAGATACTCTGCGGAGTGAGGGCCTGCCATCACCGCGAATTCTCCCGGCTCGACGATCCGCGTCAGATCCGCTGATACATATTCCAGCTCCTCCCGGCCTACACGGAACGTTACCGTCTGCGTGTCTCCCGGCTGAAGGCTGATTTTGCGGAAGCCCTTCAGCTGCTTCTCGGGCCGGGTAATGGAGGAGACCAAGTCGGAGATATAGAGCTGTACCACCTCACTGCCCGCCCGGTCGCCCCTATTAGTCACATCCACGGAGACAAGCGCTTCTTCATCCGCAGAGATTACAGGAGGTTCCACCTTCAGGTTGCTGTACCCAAATTCAGTGAAGCT
Source organism: Paenibacillus sp. FSL R7-0128 (assembly GCF_038002245.1). Taxonomy (NCBI): domain Bacteria; kingdom Bacillati; phylum Bacillota; class Bacilli; order Caryophanales; family Paenibacillaceae; genus Paenibacillus; species Paenibacillus sp. FSL R7-0128. The sequence continues at coordinate 6,717,806 of NZ_JBBOCD010000001.1, forward strand.
AAGACCATAGCCGAAGGGATATTCGGCGTGGAAGTCTGTCTCCAGATACCTTTTGCCTCTCGTCCGCCGCTTATAGTAATACACAGGAAGCTGGCCGACATGCTTCGGAACGCTGATCGTCAGCCGCCCCGAAGGATTCACCTTGCCGAACAGGATATCGGCAATTGCATGTCCGCCCTCCTGGCCCGGATACCACGCCTCCAGAATGGCGTCGGCGTGCTCTACAATCCAAGGCTCGGCAATTGGACGGCCGTTGATATAGACCACAATCAGCGGCTTACCCAGCTTGTGAAGCTCCTGCGCCAGCTCAAGCTGCACGCCCATCAGATTCAATGTGGACCGGTCGATGCCCTCCCCGCTTTCCATATCGCTCCAGGAATGCTCCGTCACGACAGAAGCGCCGGTGAGCAGATCAATCGTCCCCTCACCGAAGTCCCTGGCGCTGGAGCCGCCGATCGCCAGCACCACCGCATCCGCTTCAGCCGCGCAGGCCAGCGCAGGGGCGAAGCCTTCCCGGGAATCGCCCTTGATCCGGCACCCGGGTGCATACAGGACCTTGTCCGCTTCGCCGCCCAGCGCCTGCCGGATGCCGTCCAGCACGGTAACAATCGCGCCTGCGGGCTGTGGCGAGGTGTAGTCGCCAAGCTGGTTGTACGGCGCATCCGCATTGGGACCGATTACGGCAAGCTTGCGAATCTCCTTGCTTAGCGGCAGCGCTGCGTTCTCATTCTTCAGCATGATGATGCTCTCACCGGCGATCCGCCGGGCCAGCTCCCGGTGCTCCGGCTTGCCGATGATTTGCTCTGCCTGCTCAGGATCGGCATAGGGACGGTCGAACAGCCCGAGCTTGAACTTCAGCTCCAGAACCCGTGCCGCCGCGCGGTCCAGATCAGATTCCTGCAGCCGTCCATGCTCGATCGCGGACGCGATATGCTGCTCGAACATCTCGCCCGACATCTCCATATCGATGCCCGCCAGCAGTGCCTGGGCTACAGCCGTTTCTCCGCTATCTGCGGTGTTATGACCATTCGTCAGCATGCCCAGCGCTCCGCAGTCCGTGATCACGAACCCGTCAAAGCCCCATTGCTCCCGAAGCACATCCTGCAAAAGATAACGGTTCGTCGTACAAGGTACGCCGTCAATCTCGTTGTACGCTGTCATAATGGACAGCGCTCCGGCCTCTACCGCCTTACGGAACGGCAGCAGATCGACCTCATGCAGCTCGCGCAGTCCCATATGCACGGGCGCAGAGTTCCGCCCGCCTTCCGAGCTGCCGTAGGCGGCGAAGTGCTTCAAGGTGGCCAGCACGGAATCCTCCGCGTCCAGCCGTTCCCCCTGTAAGCCCTTCACGGCTTCTACACCCATCGCCGCGATCAGGAACGGATCTTCGCCGAAGGTCTCCTCCGTCCGGCCCCAGCGCGGATCACGCACCACATCAAGCACCGGCGAGTAGGTTGCCGCTCCGCCCTGGCTGCGGGTCTCCAGCGCCACCACCCGGCACATCTCCCGGTACAGCTCCGGGTTCCACATACTGCCCAGAGCCAGCGGAACCGGAAATACGGTGGCGCCGATAGCCATATGCCCGTGGGAGCATTCTTCCCCGAACAGAATCGGAATCCCGAGCCGGCTCTCCTGCATGGCGTAAGCCTGAATTGCATTAACAGCCTCCGCCCCCTCCTTCGGGGACAGGCCGGTCTCCAGCGTGACCCCGGTCCACGGGTCGGCACGCAGCGTCCCATACAGGGAGCCGACGCCTCCGGCAGCAACCTGGCGCTTGAAGGCTTCCGTCATGCCTGTAGTTCCGTCCGCGTGCTTCTCATAGCACTGCCAGCCGAAAGGCTGGACTAATTGTCCAGCCTTCTCTCCAAGCGTCATGCGCTGCAGCAGGTCCTGTACCCGATCCGCCACAGATTGTGTTTTGTCCTTATAGATCATTTTTACAGCACCTTTCTGCCGGGCCTGATTTAGTTGGTTTTCCAGCGGTCATAGGCAGCCTGGTTAATCTCGGCTACACGTTCTCCGCCCATCTTCTTGACAGTGGCCACATAGTTATCCCAGCCGGTCAGCGGCTCGGCTCCGGTAATGAACTTCGCTTCCATCTGCTTCACATAAGTGCTCAGGTCCGAATTCAGACTGCTGATTTCCGTCTGCTCTTCCACCGTGAGGAACAGGGCCGGGAACGGAATGCGTGCGCCTTTATCCAGCAGCTTCTGCTTAGTCTCCTGCTCTACCCAGAGGTCAAAGTCCGTCTTCAGCCCCTTGTTAATGTCATCCATGGACAGGGTTGGGGCAGGAATACCGTAGTTCGGCGTCAAGGTGGCCCGGAAATCTTCCATTTCCTTGCCGTCCGGTACAGGCAGGTATTGCTTCACACGGTTGTCTTTGTCGGTGTACTCCCAGAGTGTACCCTCCGGCCCTTTGTTGAAGAACAAAGCTCCTTCATAGGAATAGAGGTAATCCACCCAGCGGAGCGAGGCTTCCGGTGCAGGATTGCTGTTCGTAATGGCGAATGCGCCTGTCGTAATTCCTCTGTTCTTGGCAATCGCCGGAGCGGACACCGATTCACTGCGCACAGGGGCGAACATCGGATCTGACGTGGACGGCTCTCCACCCTTCGTCATATAAGCGTGCCAGTCGGAAAAGAGCGCCACGCGGTTATTCTGCGCCTTGGCCTTCTTCTGCTCCGCCGTCTGCGAGAAGCTCTCATGATCCAGCAGCTCCTCGGACCACAGACGGTTCATATACGTCAGATACTCCTTATAGCCTTCTTCGAGCGGTGTATAGTGGACCTTATCCGCATCGTCTACATAGATTTCTTCTTCATAGATGCCAAAAGCGCCCAGCAGCCAGGTGCGGATATCGCGGAGGTTCGCGGCCGTTGTCGTCACTGAAGAGATCGGAATTTCATCGGCGGTTCCGTTGCCGTTCGGATCTTCCTCCTTCACGCGCTTCAGGTAGGTGTACAGCTCCTCGGTCGTTTCCGGCAGCTTATCGATGTTCAGCGCCTTCAGGAAGTCGCCGTTATACCACATCGGGTTGCGGTACCAGTGCTGGCTCATTTCCACCACCGGCAGGGAGTAGATATGACCGTCCGGGGCAGTAATCGATTTGCGCACATCCGGGTTCTGCTCCAACAGCGCCTTGAAGTTCGGGGCATACTCTTCGATCAGGTCCTCCAGCGGGATCAGAATCCCCTGTTCGCCGTAATTCATCTGCTCGGCAGTCGTCAGACCGGCCGCATAGAAGATATCAGGGTAATCGCCGCTGGCGAACACCAGATTCTTTTTGGTATCGAAGCTGTCCTTCGGCGCATTTTTATATTCCATCGTAATCCCGGTCTTCTCCTTCATCTGCTGGAGCACCGGCATGTTCTCCCAGTTCTGGATGCCCACATCCGGGGCCATCATGGACAGAGTGATCGGCTCACTCACAATCGGGAAGCCCTCTTTGTTCACTGTAGCCTCTCCGGTACTCTTATTCGCGTTGCCTTCATTTGCCCCCGAGCTCCCGCAGCCTGCCAGCAGTCCAACAATCACAGCCGATGACAGCAGAATCTTCCATGGTTTACGTGTGATCTGCATTAATAATTCCTCCCTTAGGTTCATTACATTTTAACCTTTAGCCTTTCACAGAGCCAATCATGACCCCTTGCACAAAATAACGCTGCAGGAACGGGTAGACCGCCACAATCGGCAGTGTCGACACAACGATGACGCCATATTTGACCAGCGATGCTGTCTCTGCCTTATTATTCATGGCCATAGCTACCTCGCCGTTGATCGCAGCGCCTGTAGTTTCGGCCGACATTTCCTGCAGGACCAGAATCTGGCGCAGCACCATCTGCAGCGGATATTTGGCTTCATCGTTCAAATAGATCAGGGACGGGAAGTAACTGTTCCAGTGTCCAACCCCGTAGAACAAGGCCATCACGGCGACAATCGGCGCAGACAGCGGCAGGATGATGCGGATGAACAGCTTCAGATTCGTACAGCCGTCGATGTGGGCCGCTTCCTGTAATTCTTTTGGAATGGTGGACTGGAAAAAGGTGCGGGCGACCACGATGTTCCACACCGATGCGGCCACCGGCAGGATCAACGCCCCCATGCTGTTAATGAGGCCAAGGTTCTTGACGAGCAGATACGTCGGCACCAGCCCGCCGCTGAAGAACATTGTGAACAGAATAAGGCCCATGAACAGCTGGCGTCCGACAAAATCAGACCGGCTGAGCGCATACGCAGCAGGCAACGTAACCGCCAGATTCAGCAGAGTGCCCACCGCTGTGTAAATGATGGTATTGAGATAGCCGTTCCAGATCTTCGGGTTCTCGAACACCAGCTTGTAGCCGTCCAGCGTCACATTCTTCGGGAACAGCCACATGGCGCCCGAATTGACATCCTGCGGCGAACTGATGGACGCGCTGAGGATGTAGATCAGCGGATAGAGGACCACTACCAGCGCAAGGCACAGATAGATGTAGGTGCTGATAAGAAACAGCTTATCTCCCCTGGATTCTTTCATCGCAGTAACCATAGACTTCAACTCCTTTCTACCAGAGGCTGTTCTCACTGGTGCGTTTGGCAATCCGGTTCACGGTAACGAGCAGTATTACATTGACTACCGAGTTGAACAATCCGACAGCTGTCGAGAAGCTGTATTGGGCGTTCACCAGACCGGCGCGGTAGACATAGGTGGATATGACATCGGAGGCTTCCATGTTAAGCGAATTCTGCAGCAGCAGGATTTTCTCGAAGCCCAGGCCCAGAATGTTACCCATGTTCAGAATCAGCATGATCGTAATCGTGGGTATAATCGTCGGCAGATTGATATGCAGCACCCGCTTGATCCGGCTGGCTCCATCCACAATGGCCGCTTCATGCAGCTGTGGATCTACGCCGGACAGCGCTGCGAGATAGATAATCGTCCCCCACCCGGTGCTCTGCCAGACGCCTGAGAAGACGTACACCGTCTTGAACCAGGCAGGATCGGTCAGGAACTGCGCGGGCTGGAAGCCCAGGAATTCAATCGCCCGGACAATCATTCCGCTGGAGGGCGACAGGAAGGTAATAATCATCCCCGCCATGACGACCACTGAAATGAAATGCGGCGCATAGGTAACCGTCTGGACCGACTTCTTGAACGGGCCGTTGCGGACCTCATTGAAGGCCAGGGCCAGAATGATCGGCAGCGGGAACCCGATGGCAAGCTCATAGAAGCTGATGCTGAACGTGTTCCACAGCAGATCCCAGAAGAAATAAGAATTGAAGAACCGTTCGAAATGGTCGAAGCCTACCCAGTCGCTGCCCGTAATTCCTTTAGAAGGTACGAAGTTTTTGAAGGCAATCTGAATGCCGTACATCGGACCATAATGAAAGATGAAGAAATACAGTAACGCGGGAAGCATGAACAGATAGAGCTCCCAATTCTGCCAGATTCGTTTGCCAAGGGACTTGTTCCCCTTCATTCTCCCACTCCTCTCTATGTTAGTTTTCATTACACATAAATCTGTATCCGCTTCGCATTCTTGCAATGGCCTTGCCTGCTAACGCTTACATCTCAAATTGTAGTGAAACTAAGCTAACACCGTAAATATGTAGGTTGTGCATTGTCATGTTAACGGAGTGTAAAACCGCGCTGTTACGGGGCTTACGGGCTTAATAGCTTGTATAGGCCGCCGCTGGCTGTCTGCTGTAAATGTGTGAATTATGAACCCTTCTCCCCCCTGCAAAAGTTACATATTGTGATCCCCGGGCAGGTATGCAAACATTTGCTACGAATGCCAACACTACAACACCCTACTGAAGATATAGGAGGTTTCTGTCATGACCCGTACAACTGCCCACCTGATCTCACACACCCACTGGGACCGGGAATGGTATATGCCTTATGAGCGTCACCATGTGCTGCTGGCGAAGCTGATGAACGAGCTGCTGGAGACGCTGGAGCAGGACGAGCGCTACCGGTATTTCCACCTGGACGGACAGACCATTATTATTGAAGATTATCTGCAGGTGCATCCTGAGAAAAGAGAGCAGCTAGAGCGGTTCATCCGCGAAGGCCGGATTGTCATCGGCCCCTGGTATGTGCTCCAGGATGAATTCCTGACCAGCTCCGAGGCCAATGTGCGCAATCTGCTGATCGGCCATCAGGACGCCGCGAAATATGGCGTGATCTCGAAGCTCGGGTACTTCCCCGATTCCTTTGGCAATATGGGCCAAGCCCCACAGCTGCTCAAGCAGGCTGACATCAAGACTGCGGTGTTCGGCCGCGGCGTGAAGCCGACAGGCTTCGATAATATGGTCGGCGAGCTGAACAGCACCAGCTATGAGTCGCCATACTCGGAGATGTACTGGGAATCCCCGGATGGCTCAGTTGTGCTTGGACTGCTATTTGCGAACTGGTACAGCAACGGCAACGAGGTGCCGGTGGATGCAGAGGAAGCCAAGGTCTTCTGGGACAAAAAACTCGCGGATGCCGGCAAATACGCCTCCACCCCGGAGCTGCTGTTCATGAACGGCTGTGATCATCAGCCGGTGCAGCGTGATCTCGCGGATGCGCTGGAGACAGCCCGGAAGCTGTACCCGGACACGGACTTCGTCCACTCCAGCTTCGAGCAGTATCTAAAGGCGCTGGCGCCCTCGCTGCCTGAGGATCTGGTCACCGTGCACGGCGAGCTGCGCAGCCAGCATACGGACGGCTGGGGGACGCTGGTGAATACCGCTTCCGCCCGCGTCTATCTGAAGCAGCTTAACCAGCAGGGCCAGACGCTGCTGGAGAAGGGCGCAGAGCCGCTGGCGGCACTCGCTTATCTGGTCAGCGGGCAGGCATACCCCCATGCCCTGCTGACCTACGCCTGGAAGACTCTGATGCAGAACCACCCGCATGACAGCATCTGCGGCTGCAGTGTAGATGAGGTCCACCGCGAGATGATCAGCCGTTTCGAGAAGAGCCGCCATGTCGGCGAAGCTATTATAGAAGACAGTCTGAAAGCGGTCTCCGCACAGATTGGCACCCGGAAGGTTGCGAACTGGGATGAATCGGCGCGGCCGGTGACGGTGTTCAATACCACCGGCTGGGAGCGCAGCGGAACAGTAAGCGTGGAGGTGATCTTCGCCAAGCGTTACTTCAAGGAAGGGCCGAATCCGGCGGCGATCGCAGAAGCGCTGGATCAGCTTACGCTTGAGCTTGCGAACGGACGGCTGCTCGACGCTGAAGGGCAGACCGTGGCTTGCCAGGCGGAGGATCTGGGCACCCGGTTCGGCTATGAGCTGCCGGACGACCAGTTCCGCAAGCCTTATATGGCCCGGATGGTCCGGCTGACCTTCGAGGCTGCGCAGGTGCCGCCGTTAGGCTACAGCACCTACGCCTGGGTAGAGTCGGCGGATGAGTCTGCCTGGGCTGCTGCTGAAGGCCCGCTTAAGCTGCTGGAACGTGGGATGGAGAATGAATTCCTGGCCGTTCAGATCCGCGAGGACGGTTCTTACGATGTGGCTGACAAGCGGACGGGCCGCAGCTTCACCGGACTCGGCGTCTATGAGAACTGCGGAGATATCGGGAATGAATACGTGTTCCGCCAGCCCGAGGGCGATGCTGCACTGACGACCAAGGGCCTTGCCGCCCAGATCTCGCTGGCTGAGCATGAGCCTTACCGCATCACGTATGAAATCGTGCATGAATGGGCGATTCCCGCTTCCGCCGATGCTTCGTTCGAAGATGAGAAGCGCAGAATGGTGCCGTTCCGGCAACGCAAGGCCGGACGCTCTGCGGAGCAGGTGCCACTGCGGATCGTGACCCGTATCAGCCTGGAGACCAGCGGGACCGGCGTTCAGATCTCTGCCACGTTCAATAATCAGGCTAAGGACCACCGGCTGCGTGTGCTTATCCCTACCGGGCTGGCGGCGTCCACCCTGCGGGCCGATTCGATCTTCGAAGCTGCTGAACGCGAGATTGAGCCGGCAGCGGACTGGATCAATCCGAGCAATGCCCAGCACCAGCAGGCTTATGTCAGCGTGTCAGACGGCAGCGCCGGACTGCTGGTAGCCAACCAAGGTCTGAACGAATACGAGGTGCTGCGGGACGGCAGCAATACGATTGCTGTCACCCTGCTGCGCAGCGTATCAGAGCTTGGTGACTGGGGCGTGTTCCCTACACCGGAAGCCCAGTGCCTTGGTGAGCAGACCGTGGAATTCGCGATCCGCCCCTTCGCCGGGGACTCGGACTGGACGGAGGCTTGTGCCTGGGCCTATCAGTACCAGGTGCCTTGGTTCACGGTCCAGACCGGCTGGCAGGAAGGCTCCCTCCCTGCTGTCTATCAGCCGCTGGAGTGGCAGGGCCGCACCCTGGCGCTGTCGGTCTTCAAAATGTCCGCAGACCATGAGGACCTTATTCTGCGCTGGTATAATCTGGCGGGAGCAGAGCAGGAGCTCGCGCTGGCGCCGCATTTTCCGGTGAAGGCTGTCTATGCCAGTGATATTCTGGAACGGCGCAAACAGCGGGAAGTTCTGGATGAAGGTACTCTCCGCCGCTCTGTCGGTAAAGCTCAAATCGTCACCTATGCCCTGCAAACCGTACAACCCTAAATTGACTATGCCAGGAGGAGTTACACCATGAATCTGCCAGCTTCCATTACCGCCTATCTGAATGAGGCCGATGAACGGCTAGCGCATCACCCGAAACTGCAGCAGTTGTTCCGCAACTGCTTCCCGAACACACTGGAGACCACGACCAAGCTGCTGGATGACGGCACGACCTTCGTGTTCACCGGCGATATTCCGGCCATGTGGCTGCGCGATTCGACGGAGCAGGTGCGGCATTATATTCCTTTTGCCAAAAACGACCCTGAATTGCAGCGGATTCTCCGCGGCCTGATTGCCCGCCAGATGTTCTATGTGAATATTGATCCGTACACCAATGCCTTCAACGAGACGGCAAGTGACAAGCATTACCGCGATACGGACGACTGTAACTTGAACCCGTGGATGTGGGAGCGCAAATATGAGCTGGACTCCCTCTGCTTCGTCGTTCAGCTGGCTTATATGTACTGGAAGGAAGCGGAGCAGACCGATATCTTCGATGCCGCCTGCTACCAGGCGCTGACCTCCATCGTGAACACGATCGAGACCGAGCAGCACCACGGGGAGAAATCCCCTTACCATTTCATCCGCCAGACGCTCCAGGATACGGAGACGCTGCACAATAACGGACGCGGGATGCCGGTCAACTACACGGGGATGAGCTGGTCGGGCTTCCGCCCGAGCGATGACAGCTGCGAATTCGGCTACAATATTCCCTCGAATATGTTCGCTGTGGTCATTCTGGGGTATATCGGCGAGATAGCGAACGAGGTCTACCAGGACGAGCGGCTGGCGGCGAGAGCGGCGAAGCTGCGCAAGGAGATCGACTTCGGCATCCGTACCTATGGCATCGTGACCCATCCGAAATACGGCAGAATCTACGCCTATGAGACGGACGGTTACGGCAATTACTCGCTGATGGACGATGCCGGAACCCCAGGGCTGATCTCTATTCCTTACATTGGTTATGTGGGCGTGGAGGACGAAATCTATCAGAACACCCGCCGATTCGCGCTCAGCTTCGACAACCCCTTCTATTTCGAAGGCAAGCATGCCAAGGGCATCGGCAGTCCGCACACCCCGGGCGGTTACGTGTGGCATATGGCGCTGTCCATGCAGGCGCTGACGGCGGATAATGATGAGGAGATCAAGGAGCTGATCGATATGCTGATCCGGACCGATGCCGATACCGGCTACATGCATGAAGGTTTCCACCCGGATAACCCGGCCGACTTCTCGCGCGAGTGGTTCGCCTGGTCCAACAGCCTGTTCGCTACGCTGATTGGCAAGGCGATGGATAAGGGATTGGTTTAGGGGATTGGTCTAGGGGGGCTGGTCAAGACATGGCAGCCTCGTCATCCGCGCGGACTCTAACTGTAGTTTGTACAACTAAAATGGCGCAGAATCCGGCTTGAATCGGTTTAGTTGCAGTTTGTACAGCTATAATTCCCTACTTTCCGCAAAAGACGGCTAACCGCTGTTTTTAATTGTACCGAATACAGTTAAACCACTAAATCGGAGTTTCAGCACAGTTTAGGTGTATGGAATACAATTAAGCATACGCTCCAAGGTAGCCGCCTGCTCGAATAAGCGGGTAAGATCGCCATATCCCCAGGAGAACCCTAAGCGGATAGCTTATCCTGCAACAAGCAAGTGGAATAACGTATCTTAATTCGCCGATTGGGCTGGAGTTACCGGTAACAGGTGGACAAACAGCAACTAATATAATTAGTTTATGCTACTTTGGATGAATCGGGAGAATTTAGTTGGAGGAAATCCACCTATCATACTTCCTCTAAACACAAAACGGCTGCGGCTCCCTTGAAGATTGACATCAAGGAGGCCGCAGCCGTTTCTATGTGTTTAACTCACCTCAGCTTAGTAGCCGCTCTGGCTCTGCTCGCCCTTGGCAATCGCTACGCCGCCGCTGGTGCCGATCCGGCTGGCGCCTGCGCCGATCATCACGAGCGCGTCTTCCGCGCTGCGGACACCGCCGGAGGCCTTCACGCCGATCTCAGGGCCGACGGTCGCCCGCATCAGAGCGATATCTTCCTTCGTGGCTCCGCCGGTCGAGAAGCCGGTTGAGGTCTTCACGAAGTCTGCGCCCGCTTCTACAGCAAGCTTGCAGGCACGGACCTTCTCCTCTTCAGTTAGCAGGCAGGCTTCAATAATAACCTTGGTCAGCGCTTTGCCGCGCGCGGCTTCGACTACTGCAACCATATCGCGCTTCACCAGCTCGTCATTGCCGTCCTTCAGAGCGCCGATATTAATGACCATATCCACCTCACCGGCACCATTCGCAATGGCATCCTTCGTCTCAAAGGCCTTCGACTCAGGCGTCGATGCCCCCAGCGGGAAGCCGATTACTGTACATACCTTCACTTCCGGGGTATCCTTCAGCACGGCATGCGCCGTAGCCACCCAGGCCGGATTCACGCACACAGAGGCGAATTTGTAGGCTTTGGCCTCTTCGGCAAGCTTGATAATATCGTCTTTCCGGGCATCCGCCTTCAGCAGCGTATGATCAATAATCCCGGATATTGTAGTTTCACTCATGTTCAATTCCTCCATATAATCGGTAATAGATGTTCACATCCCTTGTATCATACCAATAGTCGGACGCTTTTGAAAGCTGGAGGGCATAACCTCTGCTAATCCTGTATCCGCTCCGGGCAGTATAGATCAAGCGCACCGAACCCTTAGCCCTATACATTCACCTGCCGGATGGCCTCCCGTAGATCGCCTGTACTAGCGCTGACGCTCAGCGAAGCCTCGTAGACTTCTTTGATTCGCGCCAATTGCAGATCAGTCAGCTCACGGATCTCCCGGGTCTGCTCCGAGACCTCTCCGGCAATATCGGCCATGCTGCCCACCACTGCCGCTACCTCCTCTGAGCCGGCGGAGAGCTGCTCGGCGGTCGCCGACACATCAATGATCTGTCCGGCTACCTCACGGAAGGCAGTGGAAGCCTCCAGCAGAGCAGCCTCCGCTTCGGCTGACATCCGCACCCCTTCCTTCACTTCAGCGGATGCTTCCGTCATCTGTACCCCGATGCTTGCCGAAGCCTGGCTGATGTGCAGCAGCAGCTCGGTCACCCGCTCGGTCGAGGCTGCGGAGCCTTCCGCCAGCTTGCGTACTTCACCGGCTACGACAGTGAAGCCTCTGCCGTGCTCCCCCGCACGCGCCGCCTCAATGGAAGCATTCAACGCCAGCAGCTTCGTCTGATCCGCAGACTGCCTGATCGCAGCCAGCGCGCCTTCAATCTCATCCGTGTACCCTTGCAGCCGCAGCACAATATCCAGCGTCTCCCCGGTGGATACAGAGATCGATTTCATCTGCTGATTGGTGTGGTTCATCGCCGTCTGTGACGCCTCTGCAATGTCCAGCGCCTTGACTGCGAATTCCGAGACCGCTGCCGAGGCCTCCGAGATGCGCGAGATGCCCAGCGCCATCTCATCCATGGCTACTGCGCTGCTCTGTGCGCCTTCCGTCTGTGAGTTAGCCCCGGCATGGATATTGCTGATTCTGCCGCTCACCGTCTCACTCATCTTCAGCACATCATCGGCATTTCTGGCGAAGGTCTCGGAGGAGCCGTAGAGACTGTCAGATGCGGTAGACACCCCGGATACCATCCCTTTCACTCTGGCATTCAGATCCCCTGACATCTGGAGCATCGCCTGATAAGCCCTGCCAATCTCATCCCGGGAGTTGACCGGATGGGCATGCAAGATACGGGCTGCCCCGGCGAGATTCCCTTCAGCCATCGTGCCCGCGCTCTCTGTAATCGTCACCAGCGGACGCAAGGACCGGGAGACGAACCAGGCCAGCACCGCGAGTGCGCCCAGAGACAGAGCTAGAATAATACTATAGAGCGGCAGGCTCTCCATCAGGACATCACGGGTCAGCGTACTCAGCACAGCAACATCGGTATCAATGCCCAGCGCCCCGACCAGCTTCCCGCCGGTGTCCTTCATAGGAACGAATGCTGAGATATAATCCCCGTATTCGGGATTGCTGATCAGCGGCGTGCTGGCATTCTCTCCGGCAAGCACAGCCGTAACTGCGGCCGCTGGCATATCAGTACTCTCATTAATCCCCGAAGCCAGCGGGTCTCCCTCCGGCCTGCCGTCAATCATCAGCTGCGGCTGGCGGGCATCATCAATCCGCACAAAATATACATAACGGGCACCAATCGACTTCCGGAACTGATCCAGTTCATTGCGGAGCGACCAATACAGGTCCGACTCCTGCGGATCGGCCAGAAATTCACTGTAGCGCCCGGCATCAATCTGCGTCACATAATGGCTGGCAATACTCATGTTGTAGCTGCTGATCGTCCCTTTGACCGCTGATCCGGTGTTCACCCACTGAATGGCGGCATTGCCTGCTGTAATGCAGAGAATCACTACGGTCATAACACAGAGAATACGGGCAATCAGTCTGGTTCGGATAAAAGAAAACATGGAGGCCTTCCCTTTCGCGCATCACAATTGCGTGGTTATAGTAGGGCCATCCGAAGAAGCAATGACAAATGTCCCTCTACCGGAAAATTTCGACAAACTTTTCAAAAACCCTTTTCCAAAGACGGCGTAGACGATTAAAATTTGTAGGATGAATCCTTTACATTATTAATTGTCAAAAAAAGACTGCTTCTGAAGCCTAATCGCTCCAAAAACAGCCTTCTGTCCTTGATCCGTCAATGGCCGCCCGAAGACGACAATCCAACCCGCTGCACCAGCCGGGCACTTTCTTCATTCAGACCCGTGAGAGTGACCTTAGTACCCAATGCCGCGTATTTGTCCATCGTCTTGGCAATGGCCCCCACCGCCGACTGATCCCACACATGGGAACGGCTGAAATCGATAATGACCTGCGCCGGATCACTGTCATACATGAATTCATTCACGAAATGGCTCGTGGTTCCAAAGAACAGCTGGCCCGATACCCGATAAGTCGTTACAGATGCCGTAGTATGAACATTCAGCTGAAGGGAAGCGATTTTCCAGGCAAAAGACAAAGCACTCAGCAGCACGCCGAACAGCACGCCGATCGACAGGTTATCGGTAGCTACTACTGTAACCACAGTGACCACCATGACCAGGGCATCGCTTAGCGGAACTCTCCGCAAGGAGGTCAGGGACTTCCATTCAAAGGTGCTGATGCAGACCATAATCATTACACCGACCAGTGCGCCCATAGGAATCTGCTTAACAACATCACCCAGCACAAGAATCAGGAACAATAGGAAGATCCCGGAGACAAAAGTGGACAAGCGTGTCCGTCCGCCCGATTTCATATTGACCATCGACTGGCCGATCATCGCGCAGCCAGCCATGCCTCCGAAGAAGCCGGTCACGATGTTGGCCAGCCCCTGCCCCTTCGCTTCCCGGTTCTTGTCGCTGCCGGTGCCCGTGATATCATCAATCAGCGTGGCTGTCATCAGCGATTCCAGTAATCCGACGACCGCGAGTGAGAGCGAATACGGCAGTATAATCAGTAGTGTATCCAGCGTCAAGGGAAGGCTCGGCAGATGGAATACAGGCAGCGCTGAAGTAATAGTCCCCATATCGCCCACGGTTCTTACATCCAGACCCAGCACAATGCTGAGGACCGAGACTACGACAATGGCGACCAGCGCCGATGGCACCGCCTTGGTGATCCGGGGAACCGTATAGATGATGACCAGCGTAAGAGCCACAAGTGCGTACATGATCCAGCCCTGTCCCTCAAAATGCACGAGCTGAGCCATAAAGATCAGAATCGCCAGCGCGTTGACAAAGCCGGTCATGACCGGCTGCGGCAGGAAGGTGATGAACCGGCCCAGCTTCAGCAGCCCCATCACAATCTGCAGGATGCCAGCCAGCACCGTAGCCGCGAACAGATACTCAATGCCGTGCGACAGCACCAGACTGCCGACCAGCAGGGCCATCGCTCCTGTCGCCGCCGAGATCATCCCCGGCCGCCCGCCGGCGAAGGCTGTTACAATAGCGATACAGAAGGAGGCGTACAGACCAACCATAGGGCTTACGCCAGCAAGGATGGAGAAAGCAATCGCTTCAGGAATTAAGGCAATAGCCACGGTCATGCCCGATAAAATATCACTCCGTGTGTTGGAGAACCAACCGTTGTTGTATGAGACGATTTGCTTCAAAATTTCAGTTCCTCCTGTTACCTGAATTCACCCTGTTTCACTTAACGGTATAATCCGGAGGCCTTCACCTCATTGAAGAAGGTGTTGAACTCCTCAATATTAAGCTGCTGCGCCGCATCGGACAAGGCTGTAGCCGGATCAGGATGCACCTCCACCATAATACCGTCGGCTCCGGCAGCAAGCGCAGCCTTGGCACACGGGATCAGAATATCCTTGCGTCCGGTGGAATGCGTGACATCCACCAGCACCGGCAGATGGCATTCCTGCTTAAGAATCGGTACCGCCGAGATATCCAGCGTATTGCGCGTCGACCGCTCATAGGTGCGGATACCGCGTTCAATCAGCATAATCTCCATATTGCCGCGGGACATAATATATTCTGCCGCATGGACGAATTCATCCAGCGTGGCGGATAGTCCGCGCTTCAGCAGCACCGGCTTGTTCACTTCCCCTACCGCCTTAAGCAGCTCGAAGTTGTGCATGTTCCGCGCGCCGACCTGAATGACATCCACATAATCCAGCGCTTCTTCAATATGCCGGGGATCGACAATCTCACTGATCGTCAGCAGCCCATATTCATTCGCCGCTTCACGCAGAATCCGCAGGCCATCCATGCCCAGTCCCTGGAAATCATAAGGGGAGGTCCGGGGCTTGAAGGCGCCGCCGCGCATAACCTTGACGCCTGCCTTCTGCAGGGCCGCAGCCACCGTACGGGTCTGCAGCTCGCTCTCCACCGAACACGGGCCAGCTACCATCAGGGAGGATAATCCGCCTACTGTAACGCCGCCCGGCAGCTCAATAACTGTATCCTCCGCATGGTCTTTACGCGCTACCAGCAAGGTCTTCTTATGCTCCGTACTTTGCAGATCAAGCGAAGCTGAGAAAATCTGCTTGAACAGCGTACGGATGGTTCCATTCGTGAACGGCCCCTTATTGCCTGCGACCATTTTCTCCAGCATCGCCTTCTCCCGTTCAGGATCGAACTTCGGCACGCCCTGCTTCTCTTTGAGCACCCCAATCTCCTGAACGATTCCGGCACGCTCCGAGATCAGCTCCAGCAGCTGACCGTTAATCTCATCCAATCTTGCTCTCAGATCATCCAATTCCACATTACTCATTCCAAGACACTCCTTTGTGATATTAATAGTTAAGGCTATGAACGAACGCAAAAAGACCCCCCGCCGCAAGGGACGAGGAGCCGTGGTACCACCCTTATTTAGAACTGAATCCTGCTGACGCATCAGCACATGACGGCATACCTGAAGGATACCGGCCAGTCGATTCATTCTGTCTTACATCCGTTAACGCAGGAAGCGGGCCACCCTACCCATAACTGCTGCAGCAGTGTACTTCAGGGACCGACTCGGAAGTGAACTTCGGCACTAAGCGTCTAATGGGGGTGCTCTCAGTCTCCGGCACGCCTTCCCTGTTAAAATACGCTATGAAGTGCTTACTCTCTTCGTCATTGTCATTACAAGGTATATCGGTGCTGCTTATGCACCAGTTTCTGCTATCTTAATCAAAAAGACTTCCATATGCAAGACATCACAGCACTGCACTGCAGCTTTAACTCAGCATTGTGATTATTTTGTGAAGAGAAGTCTGCTTATTCCTGTTCCGCAAAAAATTTCCCGATTACTTTGGCAATGCTGTCGCTTCTCAGCGGCTTACTGATATACTCATCCATCCCTGCTTCAAGGCATAGCTCCCGGTCGCCCTTGAGCGCGTTGGCCGTCACTGCAACAATGACCGGCTGCCGGTCTGCCGGCTGCTCTGCCCTAATGGCAGCTGTGGCCTCCAGGCCGTTCATCCCGGGCATCTGCACATCCATGAAGATCAGATCATAGCCATGCCGGGCTGTCATATCGACCGCCTGCCGCCCATCCTCGGCCACATCGACGGCAAAGCCGCGCTTCTCCAGGATTTTGCGCAGGACGATCTGGTTAATCACATTGTCCTCGGCTACCAGAATATGCAGGGACCGGCCTTCTGATTGCGGCTCCGGCAGGTTCCCCTCCGGCCCGTCAGCCGGAAGCGACTGCGCTTCTGTCCGGAGGACCACGGTGAACACAAAGGTCGCCCCCTGCCCGGCTGCTGTATCCAGATAGATCTCTCCGCCCATCCGCTCGACCAATTGCTTGCTGATCGCCAGCCCCAGACCGGTGCCTTCACCCTGGCGGCCCCTGAAATGCTCCATCTGATAGAACGGCTCGAACAAGCGGCTGCGGGCCTCCTCGGGAATCCCGCTCCCCGTATCCGCCACGGTGAACTGGAGCGTTACGCCTGCCAGGCCATCGGCAATGCGTTTCACGCTTACCTTTACCCCGCCGGTACAGGTGAATTTCACGGCATTGCCGGCCAGATTGAGCAGCACCTGCTTCAGCCGCTCCCCGTCCCCGATCAGCCGCTGCGGCACATCCGGCTCCGTCTCCACGCTGAGGGTCAGCCCTTTGCGCTCCGCCTTGAGCTGAAGCAGCTCCAGTGCGGAATCCATACAGTGCCGGAGGATGAACGGCTCGTCTTGGAGTGAGATTTTGCCTGCCTCAATCTTGGAGAGATCGAGAATGTCGTTGATGATATTCAGCAGGGATTCACCGCTCTGGCGGATAATCTCCAGGAACTCCCGCTGCTGCGAACCCGGCTCACTGCTCTCCAGCAGCAGGTCGGTCATCCCGATCACCCCGTTCATCGGAGTACGGATTTCGTGGCTCATCATAGCCAGGAACTCACTTTTGGCGCGGTTCGTATTCTCTGCGGTCTCCTTGGCAATCAGCAGCTTCTTCTGCTCGGTAATATCCTTGACGATAATATAAAAGCCTACGGTAGACTGGTTGATAATAATCGGCGCAAGGGTAGTCAGGACCTCCACAGAATGCCCGTCCTTATGCCAGATCAGGTTGATATCCTGTCCCACGGAGCCGCTCCGCCGGCGGGGGCCGAGTACATTCTGCAGCTGCCGCTCGCCGATGATCCGGCTGACACTCATGCCCACCATCTCAGGGATCGTATACCCCGTCAGCCTTACCGCCTGTTCATTCCCGTTAATAATATGGCCTTCCAGGTCCAGCGATATGATCGCGTCATGATTGTATTTCTTCAGCGAGGTATAACGCTCGACCGATTCCTGAAGCTTCTGCTCCACAATCTTGCGCCGGGTCACATCGCGGCCGACAGCCAGCACCCCGCGCTCCCCGCCGTCTTCCACCGTTCTCAGAGAGAATTCAATCCAGATATATTGGCCGTTCGCATGTAATATCCGCAGCTGGACATCAGGCGAGTCAGCCATCTGCTGCGCACTGATTAAGGCCAGATCCTCAGAATGAACCAGTCTGCTGTTATCCCGGCCGATCAGCTCCTCGGGTCTATACCCGAGCACCTCCTCCACAGAAGGGGAGCAGTAGCGGCAGACTGAACCCGGCGCAGCATAGTACACAATGTCCCTGATGTTGCCGGCAATCAGCTCGTACAGCCGCTCAGACGGTCCGGGAAGTGCCTTAGCCGGTGCCGCAAGCTGCCCTCCAGCCAAGTGAACGATATAATACAGCCCCTCTCCCGTCGAAGGCTCGCTCACCCTCGCCACATGCAGCAGCACCGGAACCGCAGAGCCATCCGCATGGCGCAGCTTAATTTCGGCTTCAAAAAAAGGGGCTGCTCCTGTCCTGAGGCTCCCCATCCTGTAGCTATGTATGTGCAGGCTATCTTCATCCCAGAACGCTTGGAAGCTGCGTCCCAGCAACTGCTCTTCGGAATATCCGAGCAAGAGGGTTACCGCCGGATTCACTTTCATCCATTCTTCAGCCATGGAGAGAAAGGCTACTCCGGCAGTTCCTGTCTTAAATGCCTGTTCAAATGGAGAAGACGTCTCCGTATGCTGCCCTAGCATAAGATCCACCGCCCGTTTGTGAAGTATTAGATGCAATTCCTTTATATTAAATCTGCAATATAAATATCTTGCATAATCGGGCGAAAGTCAAATCATTATGTCGAATACTGACAATTCCTTATTCAGCGGATTACAGCAGCCCGTGAACCCGCCGCCAGACAGAGATCTCCCCAGTTCCCCACCTTAATGAATCCCCTGTTGCTATTTCAAGCTAAATCTTCTGCAGGTCTTCTCCGTAGAGCAGCCTCTTCACGGTTTCGGTGAACGCTTTAACCTGAAAGGGCTTGGTGATATATTCGGCAAAGCCCTTCTTCCGGGCCTTCTCAATATCCGAGCTTTGCGCAAACGCACTCGTCGCCAGCACCGGAATATGACAAGTTGCCTGATCCTGCTGCAGTATTTCCAGAGCTTCATACCCGTTAAGTCCGGGAAGCCCGATGTCCAGGATAATCAGATCCGGCAGAGCTTCCCGCGCTATTTGCAGTCCAAGCTCTGCCGTTTCAGCCTTCAGCAGCAATACGGAGGGCAGATTTCTTTTGAAGATATGGTGTACTAAGGCCATATTGAGCTGATTATCTTCTACATATAATACCGTCCACTTGCACTCCTCCATCCAGCTTATCCTCCTAAAAAGTCTCAGCACCCCTAACGGCAGATGGGCAGAAAATAAAAAAACCGAAGAAAGGGACGATTCCCCCTTCTTCGGCTCATGTTCGGCTCATTTGCATGTCCGACTCATTTCCACCTCATATATGGTTAGACTTTAGTGAAAAGTATAGGCTATCACGCTGGTATCTTTGTCGAAATCCCAATCCACATAAATATCCGCCAGCTCTTTGCCGAGCATCGGGGCTATCGTGGTGGTATCCTCCAAATATCGTTTCTCCATCTTGCGCTTGGTGGTCTTCAGTGTATTCTCGTAGCCGAGGCCGATCAATTCCTTCTCCAAAGGAATCATGATGCCTTCGCGCTTGATAATCAGAATGCGGGGTCCCAGCCACCAGGAGTCTGTATGGACCGGTTCCTTTTGGACCTTCCTGGTCACCTCGTTAATCTGGGTATGGACTTCTTCACGCCCGGCATAATCATCAATCGGTACGTCGTCGTTCTTGATGAGTGCCACGATCATACCCGATGCATTATGAATGCCCCAATCATAAAAAAGCTCGCCGACCTCAATAGCCAGGCTCTCCTTCAGGTATGCTGCAAGCTCGGGAAGCAGGGACTTCATCAGAAGCTCCCGTGTATAACGAAACGCCTGTTCTTCTTCCTTATTCAATAAAAACCTCTCCACAGGTCCGATGAAATTACGGATATGCAGTGCTATACATTGCTCCCCGATAGAGGCATGTATCGATTCAGGTCCCTTCCCGAAGCGTTCCCGCAGTAGCCTTCCTGTGAAACTGGAAAGTTGGCTAGTAAGTTCTGTAGTGCTCATTCAATTTCCTCCAGCATAATATTCTAGTGTCTGTGTGTAGATTTGGGGAGACGCTCCGCCTGCTGAAGAAACGGTTCGTTCAACTTAGTATAATCTCAACCGCCCAGTTAGTATATATTAAAATAATTTATATTTTTCTGCAGCAGCTTAGCCTGCTTCTATATGTATCGGCGTGTTCCTAGTATTGCCCAAATTATGTCATATTACTTAGACACGGCCGAAACATACAAGAACATGCACCCGTCAGTCAGAAGCGATTATATACAAAAAGGTGTTCCGCTGCCGGCATGGCTGCGGAACACCTGTGAATTCACTTGCCTATCTCTTGCTGCTTGCCGCGGTAAGCTTCGGTGAAGACCTCGAAGAACGGTGTCGTGTCCCGTTCTGCCATCGTGTCCTCCGCCCCCGGATTCCAGCCGATCTCCTTCCGCCAGCTGCCCAGCCGGCCGGATTCAATCAGCTCCTGCTCATCCGGGTTCGCAGACTTATCTGCCTGCGGTGCCACATACAATGCATCGACAGGACAATAAGCTTCGCACATGAAGCAGGTCTGGCAATCCTCCTGGCGGGCAATGACGGCAAGCTTGCCCTCCATCGCGAAGACATTCGTCGGACAGACCTTCACGCACAGCCTGCAGCCGATGCAGCGGTCCTGGCTAACCAGCTCAATCATATGGCCCGCTCCTCTCCCGGAATCCGCAGCTCATGGGCATGAGGCACACTTTCCGTGCGGATACCGATCGTATTAACGCCGGAGAGAATCAGGCGGTGGGTCTGGCGCGGGTCCAGCGCCGGATACTCGGCCAGGCGCTGCAGGCCGCGGCTCTCTTTGCGGGCCAGCGCAGCAGTGTAAATCCAGCGGCCGACATTCAGCATAGCGGCCGCTTCACGTGACTGCACGATGCCCTGAACCGTGGCAGGCACCTGCCCGCCCAGCTCGGGCATCAGGCGGTTCAGGCGCTGCAGGGCGGCAGCGACTACGGGCTCGCTGCGGAAGTAATTGATCCGCAGCGGCAGGATCTCCTGCTGGACCGCCGCGATCAGCGGCTTCGCGTCCAGCGTCCGTGAGGTGCCGGCGCCAGCCGGCATGCCGTAGCGGCCCGCCGCGCGGAGCATCCGGCGCTCCGCCGGATGCGGCTGCTGCAGAGCGTGCCGCGCCGCGCTTTGTCCTGCCCAGCTGCCGCTGCAGATGGCCCAGGATGCATTGTAGGCGCCGCCGCCGGAGATGGCGCCGGTCACTTTCTCGCGGGAGGCGGCGTCGCCTGCCGCATACAGCCCCGGCACCGAGGTTTCACAACCGGGGCCGGTCAGGCGCAGGCCGCCCGTGCCGCGCATCGTGCCTTCATAGCGGAGCGTAAGCGGAAATTTATCCTTGAACGGATTAATCCCCGCCCGCTCCAGCGGCATGAAGAAAATCGGGTGGGCATTGCGGAGGAATTCCTGCTTCTCCTTCGTATCAGCCAAATCCAGAGAAGCATAGACCGGGCCCTTCAGCATCAGCTCGGGAATGCTGCCGAAGGTGCGGTCGCCCCGGTGCAGCGGCCTTCCCGCAGCATCATACAGCGTGGCCCAGGCCAGCATCCGCCCGCGGGTGACCGTTCCGTCCGCGAAGCTCGGAGCATATTGCCGGGTGAATTCCATGCCCGACAGCTCGGCACCGGCTTCGGCTGACATCAGCAGCCCTTCACCGGTAAGCACATTACAACCCAGCCCCTTGCTGAGGAAGGCGCAGCCGCCCGTAGCCATAATCACCGCATTCGCCTTCACTTCCCAGCTCTCTCCGGTCAGGCGGTTGATTCCGCGGGCGCCACCCACACCGTGCTGATCATGGAGCAGCTCCAGCGCCGGCGATTGATCCCAGATGCGCACTCCCGCCTTGCGCACCACTCTGCGCATAATCTTCATGTATTCGGGGCCATGCAGATGCGTCCGCAGCGGCCGGCCCTCCTCATCCTTCGGGAAGGGATACCCCCACTCCTCAACCAGCTGCAGATTCTGCTCGACCTGATCCAGCACACGGTGTATCCAGGCATTCTCCGAGAGATAGCCGCCGGCCTTAAGTCTGTCCTGCACGGCCTGCTCCCGCAGCTCGGCTACCGGCGGAATCACCAGCAGCGTCGTTCCCCCCGGCGCGGTAGCCCCGCTGGTTCCGAGATATCCCTTATCTGCCAGAATCACCTTCGCTCCCTGAGAAGCTGCACTCCATGCCGCCCATGCTCCGGCCGGGCCTCCACCCAGCACTAGAACATCTGTTGTAGCCTGCTGTTGCTGCGGCATTCCGCTTCCTCCTCTTCACGGTTCTTTTAAATGTAGAAATAAGCTCAGGCCAGCTTCTCCTGCAAAAATGCTATCGTTGAGGTGACAGCCTCATTCAGCGCAGAGGTGGAGCCTTCGTACGGATCTACCGTTCCGAAGGTATGATCTGCACCCCGGATGCTCAGGTACCGGTGCTGCGGCGCTTGCTCCCTGAAGCCGGCATGCTGCAGCAGCAGGGCATCACGGTCCTGATCACCCTGAATCAGCAGCGCAGCAGCCGATACTCTGCTGAGCGCCTCCTCCAGATTGAAACGCTCCTTATTCCGCAGCTGATCCTCCCGGACCGCCTGCTCCTGCGGCGTAAGCGCCGCAGTACCTTCACCCTGCCGAGGCTGCGGTGCAGCACCGCCGTTCCAGACTACCAGCGCCTTCACCTCAGGATGCTCTGCCGCGAACAGGATGTTGCTCCCGCCTGCACGGCTATGCCCCAGAACCGCTATCCGCTCCGTGTCGGCTAGCCCGGCAAGCGGCAGCCTGCCTTCAAGCAGGCTATGGAGCAACTGCTCCAGATCCGCCAGCTCCCTGCTCAGCGTGGCCGCTTCGGCTGCTTCCTCCGGGCTGATCCCATCAGCATCACGGGCAGCGATACGCGAGAAATTGAAGCTTACGGTGTAGAACCCGCTTCCGGCAATTCTGCCGGAGACCTCCGGCCAGAACGCCCAATCTTTATGTCCTCTGAAGCCATGGCTGATCAGGAGTACAGGCTTCGTTGCCGTCCCCGCAGGGACCCGTACCTCACCTTCCAGATACAGCCCATTCTCCAGCGGCAGCTTGAAATGTTCAATAGTTAAGGTTTCATGAGACATCGGCATTCCCTCCGTTTCCCTATGTTGAATTACTTGAGCTGCCAATCGCTGATATTGAAATCCTTCTTGGCCAGCTTCTCATCGACGAGGAAGTTCTTGGTGCCCTCCAGCAGCTTAATGCCGTCATCTGTGAAGGCTGTATCCTTGATATCACTGATTGGATTAACCTGCTTCGCGAGTTCCGGGGTGGTATCTCCGATCTCTGCCAGGAATGCATAATATTCATCTTCATGCTGCTTCAGGTCGGCCAGTGCCTTCTCCCGGGCCGCATTCCAGACCTTGGGGAAATCCGGGAATTTCGCAAGGTACTCCTCTGACACTACGGTAGCGCTGCTACCGAGCAGATCCGGATGCTGCGAGGCATCATCCAAATGGGTGTACCCCTGCTCAATCTGCTTAAGCGCTGCCACACCGTTATTGGTGGTCGCGTCTACATCGCCGCGGGCCAGTGCTGCGCTTGCATCGGGAATCAGCATGTGAACCAGCTTATAATCAGTTACGCCCTCCTGCTTCAGCAAGCCGACTACATAACGGTGCATAAACGAACCTTTTTGGATGGCAATCGTCTTGCCCTTCAGGTCCTGCACCGTCTTCGGCCCGTCCTTCTTGCCGATCAGATAACCGACTGTATGCGCTGAAGTCTGGGCGATCAGCCGGGTCTTGGCTCCTGAGGCGTAGGCGATAATCGCCGGGGTATCCCCGAGGCTGCCGAAATCAAGTCTTCCGCTGATTAAGGATTCCGTCTGATCCGGCCCGTTCGGGAAGCCTGTCAGCTTGACTTCGGTAATTCCGTATGGTTTCAGCTCTTCCTGAATAATGCCCTTGTAAAGGCCCCAGCCTTCCGCGCCTCCCGGCAGATTCAGCTTATTGGAGCCAATGAATCCGTAATTCAGCACGGCCGGAACGTTGCTTGCAGCCTTATCGCCAGCCGCTTCAGCGGTATTGGTACCTCCACTGCCTGCTGCTGAGCTGCTGCTCCCCGTATTATTGCCGCAAGCCTGCAGTACCAGCATGATCATCACCACACCTGTAATCAGCGTGAGGCGTCCCCTTTTGCTCCATATACCTGTAATCTCTCTGTACAATCTGCTCATTGGTGTATTCTCCCCTCAGTCGTCTACTGGATGTTGTTATCGCATATCAGAAATCAGAATCCTGCCCGGGCCGCCAGCTTCACCATGAAGTCATGACTAGCCACCGGCTGTCTGCCCTTGCCCCAGCCTACCTTCTCGCGGTAGCCTCCAAGCAGGCCTTGCTCCTCCAGCTCTGCCTCTGTAATCCCGGTAATTCCCTCGGAATCCGGAGCAACATACAGCGCATCCACCGGACAATACAGCTCACACATGAAGCAGGTCTGGCAGTCGCTCTGCCGGGCGATAACAGGAATTCCATTATCTGAACGGTCGAATACATTGGTCGGGCAGACGGATACGCATTGGTTGCATTCTATACACCGGTCAGCGCTGATGACTTCAATCACAACAATACACTCTCCTTCGCTACCTCTTCTGTCTTCACCCATACCTGATCCAGTCCGCCGCTGATCAAACGGTGATGCTGGCTGTCATCACTTGCCTTGAAGTCCTCCCGTTTATGCATTCCCCGGGTCTCGGTCCGGGCCAGTGCGGAGCTGTACATCCAGCGTGCCGTCGCCGTCATCGCTTCGGCTTCACGCGCCTTTACACCTTCCGGCGTGCGCTGGATTTCCCGGCTGCGCTGCTCCTTCCATAGTCCGTCCAGACGTTCCAGCGAAGAGGCCAGCCCCTGCTCTGTACGGAACAGATTAATATCGTACGGTTTGACTTCTGCCTGCACAGCCTCCACATATTCTGCGGTTCTGGCTGCTGCGCCTGCCCGGACTTCCCCGTGAACCAGCGGGGAAGAGGACAAGCCGGAAGGTGTCCGATGGCTGGCATGCCGGCCAAGTCCTGCGGCATAAGCCGCAGCCCCTTCTCCGGCGAAGGAGCCGGAGGACATGGCCCAGGCTGCATTGTGGCTCCCGCCTCCTGTGAATCCGCCGCAGATCAGCTCGCGGGTAGCCGCATCCCCTGCTGCGTACAGGCCGGGAACCCCTGTACCGCACTGCTCATCCGTGATCCGAATGCCGCCTGTGCCGCGCACGGTCCCCTCCAGCCGCAGAGTTACCGGGAAGAGGTCCTTGAAGGGATTAATTCCCCGCCGGTCGAACGGCAGGAAGAAATTCGTCTGCGCCACCCGCAGCAGCGGCTGCAAGGCCTCATCGGCTCCGTCCAGCTTCGCGAACACCTGGCGGCCCGCCAGCAGATTCCTGGCAATGACCGAGCGGCCCTTCTTGGAGCCCGCTCCTTCCACCACGCTGCCGTCCTCATAATAGAAGCTGGCATAGCTGTAATATGCGGTCTTCGTTACAGAGGAGAAGGTCGGGCAGATCGCATAGGCATTGGAGAACTCCATGCCGGACAGGCTTGCCCCTGCTTCAGCAGCGAATAAGTAACCATCACCCGTCAGGACGTTGCAGCCCAGCGCCTTGCTGAGGAAAGCGCAGCCCCCGGTAGCGATAACCACCGCCCCGGCATGCACACTCCAAGCTTCTCCGTTCTGGGTCTGCACGCCGGCCGCTCCGGCTACCCCGTGCTCATCGGCGAGCAGCTCCAGCACGGGACTGTGGTCCAGAATCTTCACACCTGCCTTCTTTACCAGCTTGCGCATCAGACG
Source organism: Paenibacillus sp. FSL R7-0128 (assembly GCF_038002245.1). NCBI lineage: Bacteria > Bacillati > Bacillota > Bacilli > Caryophanales > Paenibacillaceae > Paenibacillus > Paenibacillus sp. FSL R7-0128. The sequence continues at coordinate 6,743,664 of NZ_JBBOCD010000001.1, forward strand.
CATATATTCAGGTCCCTGCAGGCCCCGCCGGTATGGATTGCCTTGCTCATCCACCGGGAACGGATAGCCGCTGACGCCCAGTCTGTTCATATTCTCATAAGTACGGTCCAGCACCCGGTCCATCCAGCGGTGCTCTGCCAGCTTACCGCCCATAGCATAACGGCTGGCCTTCGCGGCCTCGCGCAGCTCCTCCTCCGGCTTCACGTACCATACTCCTGTGCCCGACGGGGCAGTCGCGCCGCTGGAGCCGCAGTATCCTTTATCGGCCAGAATCACCTTCACTCCCTTGGCTGCGGCTGTAAGTGCCGCCCATGTTCCTGCCGGACCTCCGCCGATTACCAGTACATCTGCCGTCAGTTTCAATGCTTCCTTCAGTGCCGGTTGGCTCATGTTGTTGCCCCCTTGGTTTCATTAGCGTTAGCGTTGCATTAGCCCGTCTTCAACCTTGATAGCTGTCACGCCAGTACAGGAATTTGCGTTCGATGACGCGGAATAGAGAATCGATTAGCTTGCCGACCACGGCGAAAATAAGTATTCCGACAAAAATCACTGCCGTATTGGAATTCTGCTTCGCTTCATTAATGAGAAATCCAACCCCGGACTGTGATCCGATCAGTTCAGCAACCACCAGACCGATCCAGGCCACAGCCATCGACAGGCGCAGTCCCAGGAGAATGCCGGGCAGCGCAGCCGGCAGGATCAGCCGCCGCACCTTCTGCAGTGGACTGAAGCCCAGTACCCGGGCCACTTCGAACAGCTTGTTATCCACTCCCCGGATGCCCATGAAGGTATTAACATAGAGCGGGAAGAAGGAGCCGCTCATGATAATAACCACCTTCGAGATCTCGCCGAAGCCAAACCACAGAATAATTAGCGGGGCAATCGCCAGATGCGGAACCAGCCGCAGAATCTGAACACTCGGGTCCAGCAGATAGGCTGCGCTGCGGAACAGGCCGGTCAATGTCCCCAGCAGCAAGCCGAGAATCCCTCCAATCAGGAACCCGATGCCCGCCCGTCCAATGCTGACACCCACATGATGGACGAGTTCTCCCTTAACGGTCAGATCCGCAAATGCAGAGAGGATCGTCAGCGGTGCCGGAAGAAACTCCGGCGAGATCCAGCCTGCGCTCCCGGCAAGCTGCCACACGGCCAGCACCGCTACGGGAATGGCTGCCCCGGCTCCCCAGTCATACAGAAGCTTTTTCCAGAATACTGAATCTGTCTTTCTCTTGTTGTTAGCCGTAGTAATTGAAGCAGTTCCGCTATAATCACGGGCTTCCCTTACCCCCTTGGCTGTCTTGATTATGGCTTCGATCCCTTCACTCATGCTGTTCTTTCCCTCCTATCCCTGATAACTGTCCCGCCACCGGAGCAGATGCTGTTCAATCAGGCGGACAATCGTGTCACTCAGCAGTCCGACAGCGGCAAATACAATAATTCCGACAAATACAACAGGCGTATCGGCAAACTGGCGGGCATCTGACATCATGTAGCCGATCCCCGAGGTAGAAGCAATAAGCTCCGCAACCACCAGTCCCAGCCAGGAGAGTCCCAGCGACAAGCGCACCCCGAGCATAATATTCGGCACCGCCGCAGGCAGCACCAGCCTTACAATCTGCTTCCCTCTGCTGAAGCCAAGCACTCTGGCTACCTCAAACAGCTTGTTATCCGTCCCGCGTATACCGATAAAGGTATTGATATAGACTGGGAAAAACGCCCCTTTGGCAATCAGCAGCACCTTGGATTCTTCGCCGATGCCGAACCAGAGAATGAACAGCGGCACTACGGCAAGGCTCGGAATCATGCGGATCATTTGCAGCGAGGGGTCCAGCAGCTTCTCCGACCGGCGGAATAATCCGACCAGGATGCCGAAGAACAGACCGAGCCCGCCGCCAAGCAGAAATCCTGACAATGCCCGCACGACACTAATTCTCAGGTTGCTCCATAAATCCCCGGTAGACGCCAGCGCAATGAACGACTGGGCAATCGTATAAGGTGTCGGGAACAGCATCTCCGAGATCACTCCGTAATAGCCCAGAATCTGCCACAGGATCAGCACCCCTGCCGGAAGCAGCAGCCCCAGACCGGCAATGACCACTTTTCCGGGTCCATCAGGCTGTCCGGTTTTTCCGGCATTCCCTACAGCTACAGTCCGCTCTGCCATGGCTGTCCCTCCTTCTGAATTAATTAATATATTCTCATGGATTAAGTCGGATATTAATTAGCACTTACCCTCACTTTTCCACAATAAGCATCTGGATTCACTTTATATTCCGGCCCCGTCCTTCAGCTCAAGCTCATCCACCTTCTCGAAGTAATTCAATACCTTGAGCCGCAGCTCTTGAAAGGAGGTTGTTGTTTTGGAGCGCGGATACGGCAGGTCTATGGGAACGATCTTACGGATTCGGCCGGGACGAGGCTCCAGAATCACCACCCGGTTCCCCAGGAACACGGCTTCATCTATATCATGGGTCACAAAAATCATCGTCGTCCGGTTCCGCTGCCAAATGTCGAGCAGCACCGCCTGCATATGCGCCCGGGTAAAAGCATCCAGCGCACCAAAGGGCTCATCCAGCAGCAGAACCTTGGGACTGCGCAGCAGTGCCCGGGCAATCGCTACCCGCTGGGCCATCCCGCCCGACAGCTCACGGGGATAGGACTTCTCGAAGCCGCTGAGCTTCACCAGCTCAATCAGCTCATCTACCCGCTGCCGGATATCCGGCCTGCCCAGCGGCAGATCCGAGGCAATATTCTTCTCTACCGTAAGCCAGGGAAACAAGCGGTGCTCCTGAAAAATAAACCCCTTATCGATTCCCGGCCCGCTGATCGCTGCCCCCTCCAGGGTAACACTGCCGGTATAGCCGGTATCCAGACCGGCAATGATGCGCAGCAGGGTGCTTTTGCCGCAGCCGCTGGGTCCAATCACCGTGATGAACTCCCCCTCCTGCACCTCCAGCTCGACATCCTCCAGCGCCTGCACCTTGCCTCCAGCGGTATCAAAGTGCTTATTCAGTTCTGTGATAGACAACAATGCCTCTCCCATATCTGCTCCTCCTTCTGGCTGAATTCCCTTAGCAACAAAAAACAGAGGGACCTCGCGCAACAATCACGCAGGCACCTCTGTATGAACAGTCGGTAAAATATAATCCAAAGTAAGTTGATTGGAATTTGTAAATTTAAAATATCATCCATCAGGTAATCTGTCAATAAAAATACACAATATCCGGGCGGATTAATTTGATTTACTGCTGACATTCTTCTGAAACTATGAAACAGTAACGATGAACCAGACAATGTTAATAGCTATTCGCAAACTTCCACTCATATACTTACAATTAGTAAGTAATTGTGATATACTGGGCTATATCCTTGCACTAACGGACAAGCTTACAAGTAACTGCTGCTCACCATTCTGGATGATAAGGGGTCTGTACCATGAACAATCAAGGGAATACACAAGCTAATGCGCAAGCAAATACACAAGCGGATGCTCAAGAAAAAGAAGCAAGCCTGCCGGAGTTTGAATTCGGCATTTATACATTGGGCGATATTGTTACCGACTGCCATACAGGGCAGCGGATCAGCCCCGCTCAACGCCTGCAGGAAGTCATTGCAGCCGCGAAGCTGGCCGATGAAGCCGGACTGGATGTATTCGGCGTAGGCGAGCATCACCGGCTGGATTTCGTAATCTCATCGGTGCCCGTTGTCCTGGCAGCTATCGCCCAGGTTACACAGCGGATCAAGCTTACCAGCGCTACGACCGTGCTAAGTACCATTGATCCGGTCCGTGTCTTCGAGGACTTCGCCACCCTGGACCTCTTGTCTGGCGGTCGGGCCGAGATCATTGCCGGACGCGGCGCTTTTCTGGAATCCTTCCCGCTGTTCGGCTACGAGCTGGAAGATTACAAGCAGCTGTTCAGCGAGAATCTCGACCTGCTGCTCACACTGAACCAGCATGAAGTCATGAACTGGAAGGGCAAATTCCGCTCCCCGCTGCATAACGCCGAGATCGCTCCACGTCCGCTGCAGCAGAGACTGCCGCTCTCGGTCGGCATCGGCGGTTCAGCCGAAAGTGCCGAGAAGGCCGGGGCCCTTGGCATAGGCATGGCTATCGCTATCCTGAGCGGCAGCCCGGAGCCCTTCCAGAATCTGGCCGGCACCTACCGCCGCGCCGGGGCAGCCGCCTGCCACCAGCCGGAGGACCTGAAGATCGCCATCACCAGCCATGGCTACATCGCCAAGACCTCTCAGCAGGCACTGGATGAGTATTACCCTTATTACTACAGCTACCGTAATGCGATCAGCCCGCGCCCCGGTCAGGAGTACCGGATCTCCCGCAGCGAGTTCGGCCGGTTCACCTCGCCGGACAACACCCTGGCCGTGGGCAGCCCGCAGCAGATTATCGAGAAGATTCTCTATCAGCATGAGCTGTTCGGCCATAACCGCTTCATGACCCAGCTAGACATCGGCGGCCTGCCTTACGCCAAAGTAGCCGCCGCTATCGAGCTGCTCGCCACCGAGGTCGCCCCGGTGGTGCGCCGCGAGGTTGCGAAGAAGCAGCGCGGAATTTCCTCCGCGCAATAGGGGCCATTGCGCTGGATGGGGGGTCGTCTAACTGATTGGCTCATTTAGCTAACATCTGGTGGATTCAGGGGCACTTGTGCTCCTCATTCGCTCATTTAGCTAACTTTTGCTCGATTCAGGGGCACTTGTGCTCCTCATTCGCTCATTTAGCTAACTTTTGCTCGATTCAGGTGCACTTGTGCTCCTCATTCGCTCATTTAGCTAACTTTTGCTCGATTCAGGTGCACTTGTGCTCCTGATTCGCTCATTTAGCCAACTTTTGCTCGATTCAGGGGCACTTGTGCTCCTCATTCGCTCATTTAGCCAACTTTTGCTCGATTCAGGGGCACTTGTGCTCCTCATTCGCTCATTTAGCCAACTTTTTCTCGATTCAGGTGCACTTGTGCTCCTGATTTGCTCATTTAGCTAACTTGCACTCCTCATCCAGCCTACCTTCAGCCCACCAACGGGATTTATCCCTTTAATCCCCCCGTCCAGCCCACTTTTCAGCGTCACCAAAGGGATTTATCCCTTTAATTCCCCCGTCCAGCCCACTTTTCAGCGTCATCAATGGGATTTATCCCTTTAATTTCCCCATCCAGCCCACTTTCAGCGCCATCAATGGGATTTATCCCTTTAATTTCCCCATCCAGCCCACTTCCGGCGCCACCAATGGGATTTATCCCTTTCATTTCTCCATCCAGCCCGCTCCCAGCGGAGTCCACATATCACCCTAATTCCTTATATTAGTTTGAGTTCAAGACCCGGCTGACGGAGGATGCCACGGATGTGAGTGAGCAAGCCCATCAGGAGAGCGCATAACTTCGCATTCCCTAAGTCGTTGGCCGCCGTTCCTCAAACAGCAAAAAAAGCCCCCAGCGATTGCTGGGGACCTGTTCAATAGTATGATTTAGCCAATATTCAGGCAAATGATGGCTTGTTATTATCCACTTTACCGCTGACCAGCTTCTTGTACTCGTCGTCTCCACCCTCCACGGATGGTGCCAAATACACGCTTGACGCTGAGGGCGTAAGCTTGGGGCCGGATTTGCGTCTGGAGCGGCCTTTGCCTCCCGCGCTGTTGCCGTCACCGCTTGCAGACCGGCGGACAGTACTGGATACACTAACGGCATTCTTCATATTCTTCATCCTGTTAGTCCCCTCCCACTAAATGATTGACGGTGCGGAACAAATCCCGGTTATAGGCCACGACTGCTGTAATGTCCTCTCCCGATAATCTCTGATTTCCCGAGAAGTGCACGGACAGCACATGGTTCTCCCCTAAAGGATAGCATAGGATATATACCTCCGCAACTTCCGTACGCTGTAAAAAAGTCCATTCTTTTGCCAGAAAAGCATCCAGCACCCCTGGCTTCACGCTTCCGTCCTCGAAGGCGGCGAACGGATACATCTGCCCGCGTCCCACATTGCCGCCGACCTGCTTCAGGCCCGCTTCCGCTTCGGCCCGCCACATGGCGGCTCCGATGACCCGGCAATCCTCCGGGGGCAGGAATGAATTGCGGACGGCTTCGCTCAGTGCCTGATATTTCTCGGCTGCCTGGGGTGGCGTTACATTATTATTATATTGCCAAAAGAAGTGAAGGATACTTTCTTTTCGCCTAAGCTCTGCCCGAAGCTGCAACAGCTCTATAGCCGGGTCGTGGTACATCCCCTGCGCCTGAATGCTGTCGATGATCTTGCCACAGCTTACATCCACCGCTGCTGTAACATTCTCGTGCTGCCACTCATATTCCAGCGGGGTTAGTCCCGACAGATCCGACAGCAGATGATACTCTTCCACATTCTCACCCGGAATCAGATCACTGCGCGCGGGTACCTGATCCGGCAGCAGGCAGAAGACCCGGCCACGCCGCAGCCGCGCCCAGAACAGGCCCATTTCGAACTGGGTGTTGTCCCGGGTCACATAATAATATTTACCCCTAATCCGGGCTACATCATCCGGCGAGAACACAAAGACGGCAAAATCGCTGATATCCAGATTCCGCTCCAGCGCTTCCATGGTGTATTCATTCGGCCGGAAAGCAGCGGCATACCACGGATGGACCTCAGCGGTCCGCTTCAGCTGTTCGTGGATAGCCCTGGCATAGCGGATAGATTCTCTGGAAGAACCAATGAATAATCTAGGTCTGATCACGGCGGCACTCCTTTGTCTGTTTCCCCAATATGTAATAATTATACAGACATTTCCTGCCAACGAATAGGGCTTCAGGCGATATTGGGCAGCCGCAGAGGAAGATGATCAGATGCGTTGTTAGCTGTATTTGGAGTAGGTATTTATCTTCAATTTTAAATTTTCGGTGTTCTCCTGCCGATGAAACGGGTAATAGATTGTTATCTCTCCGGGAAATGAGGATTTATTTGTATGCGACAAAAATTACATACTGCAGTCCTGTCAGCCTGTTTGCTGACTTCATCCATACTGGCACCTGTCCTGCCGTCTTCTACCGTTTATGCTGCAACTGCTTACACGGCCAAAGTGTACGCTAGCTCCCTGAATGTACGCAGTGAGCCTGCTGCAAGCGCTGCCGTCACAGGCTCTCTGGCTGCCGGAGCCACCGTTACCGTCACTGAAGAGCAGCATGGCTGGCTCAAGGTCCGGGCCGGCTCTGTCTCCGGCTGGGTAGCCGGTTATTATCTGAAGCGTACCAGCGGAAGCTCGTCCACCAGCACTTCTTCCGCCAGCACCTCTTCCAGTGCCACCGCCTCCAAGGCATCGGCCACGGCGGCGGTTAAGACCACATCGGCCTCCAGCGGAACGGCTGTCGTGACCGCATCTTCCCTGCGCATCCGCAGCGGGCCGGGAACCGGCTATGAGGTGGTCGGTTCCCTGCAATCCGGCAACAAGGTGACACTCCTGCTCCGGCAGGGAGAATGGTCGCGGGTCCGCACCGCCGGAGGAACCGTCGGCTGGGTATCCTCCGGGTATCTGTCAGGCGGAACTGTCCGCAGCGCAAGCACTATCAGCTCAAATAGCCAGACTCCGAGTGTGGTACGGAAATCCGGCAGTATCCGGGGCAAGCTGATCATAGTGGACCCCGGCCACGGCGGCACCGATCCGGGCATGCTCGGGACAACCTATAACACGATGGAGAAGGATCTGACGCTCCAGACCTCCCTGTATCTGCGGGATTATCTGACCGCCAAGGGAGCCAGAGTGGAGATGACCCGGACCCGCGGGGACCAGAAGCCTGCGCTCTCCCAGCGGGTGCAGCTTGGGCGGTCGCTCGGTGCGGACGCTTTTGTCAGCATTCATTATAATTCATCACCGAAGAATGTCTCCGGCACGCTGACCTTCTTCTATTCGCAGCAGAATGACCTGCGGCTGGCCCGGGCAGTGGAGACCCGGCTGGGTGAGGGCATCGGCCTGCGCAGCAACGGCCTCTCCTTCGGCGACTATCATATTCTGCGGGAGAACCCGCTGCCGGCCACCCTTGTAGAGCTGGGCTTCCTGTCGAACCCGTATGACGAATCGATTGTGCGCAAGGCGTCTTATCAGCGGAAGGCAGCTCAGGCGGTCGCTGAGGGAGTGGCCGATTATTTCAACAAGTAGCCAAGAATCAGAGGCTGATCTCCCGGATGTTAAGCTCCGTTCTTTTGCTGAGGTCAATATATTCATCCCCGATGCGGATCAGCGGAGTCTCGATGTCATGCGGGTTCAAGTAGACAATCTCGCCGACCCGGCCATCGGTTAGGACCACTTCACGCCCAACAGACCGCTTCACGATATTTTCCAGAAAAACGGTTACAATATGCGGGTCCAGCGCGCCGAAGCTGCCTCTTCTCATCTGATCCACAATCATATGGAACGGCGTCGGTTCATGATACGGGCGCTTGCTGGACATCGCATGAAAAATATCCGCCACGGCCACAATTTTGCTGTACGGATCGATCTGTTCGTCCTTCAGCCCCAGCGGATACCCCTTCCCGTCATTTCGCTCATGATGCTGAAGCGCCACCAGGGCAATGCGTGAATTGGCTCCGGTGGTTTCTTTGAGGATCTCGTAGCCGTAGACCGTGTGCTTCTTCACCTGGGTGTATTCCTCGTCCGTCAGCTTGCCGGGCTTATTCAGCAGCTCTGAGGGTATCTTCAGCTTGCCGATGTCATGCAGGGTTGCAGCCATGGAGAGCACGGACAGCTCCGCTTCACTCATCTCCAGCCATCTGCCGATCAGGGTAGAGAGCACTGCAACGCCGATGTTATGCTCATATGTATAATCATCCTTGCCCTGCACCGAATGGAACAAGGCGAAGATATCCGGGTTGCGCGAGATCTCCTGGATGACCGGAAGCACCTCCTTGCGGATATCCGCCAGCGGGATTTTGCGGGAGATTCGGTAAGATTCGAATAATTCCTTGGACAGGTCCACTGTACTGTTGACCATCTTCTGGTAGGGGGGCGCCTGGTCAGCCTCATCTGCAAAAAGAATGTCGAACCTGTCGATTTTTTGTTTGCGGATAAGCTCCAGATGCTCGGCATTCAGTCTGCTTCCTGCCGGAATTACAGTCACTCCGTAGGCATTAATCAGGTCATTCTTAATCGTTCTTCCCAGATCATTGTCCATACTATCCAGCCCTCCCCAATAACCGCAGCTATGTATTTATTGCCCATATAGCTATTATCGGTTGCAGGCCGGGAAATACTGACAGGCAGTCCGTGAACCTTACATACTCAGGCTTCTTCCTCCTGCTTGCGGTATTCTCTTGGCGTGATTCCGGCGTTTTTTTTGAAGACACGGCTGAAATACTTCTCATCCTCATAGCCTACCAGCTCCGCGATCTGTGACAGCCGCAGATTCGTATTCTGGAGCAGTGTCTTCGCCTTCTCCACCCGGAGGCCGGTCAGATAATCCGACAGATTCTCCCCGGTGATCTGCTTGAACTTGCGAGATACATTCTCCCTGCTGATGAAAAAGCGTTCCGCAATATGCTGCAGCGTCATCTCCTGCGCATAGTTCCGGTCCAGGTACTCCCTGATCTCCTGGACGAGCCGGCTATCCGGCGTCTGCGGGCTGCCCTTGGACAAGTGGTGAAGCAGCGATTTCAGCCGGCACTGCCAGTTCTCCACCGAGAACAGCCCTTCAGCGTCATAACAGCGCTCCAAGCTAATCTCTGCCTCCGGCCGCCAGCGCTTCAGAACGTCCAGCATCTCCGTCTGCTGATGCAGCAGACTGCTCTCCGTGAGCAGCGGCAGCCCGGCCAGATGTCCGGCCCACTCCTCCGCCACCCGCTCCATCCGTTCCAGATCGCCGGACAAGACGGCGACTCTAAGCTTGTCCAGCCGTTCCTCCAGGCCGTAGTCGTTCACAGGTCTACTCCCTTCCCCACGCTTCCTGAAGAGATGAATACGCCCGTCCCGCTGCAATAGATTCCGTTCCGCAAGCGCCTGGCCTGCCTGTTCCAAAGCTGGCCGCAGCCCCTCCGGCAACGGGTTCAGCGGACTAAGCCCGATATCCAGCTGAACACCGAACGCCTGGGCGATAGCTTCATTCATGCGGGTAAGTATCTCCTCCGCCTGCACTACAGCGCTCCACAGCAGCACTACAAGCTCGCCCCCGCCCTGCCAGTTGCGGAAGGCGTAGCCGCTCTGGCCCTCTGCCATCACTTCATTGCAGACATTGGCCAGCACGAAGGCCGTCAAGGCCACATCACCGCGAAATCTCTGGAGCAGATGACAATCTGCGCCTTGCAGCGGGATGACGGCGATCCTGCACTCCTGCGCCCCAATCGGCATTCCCAGCTCTTCACAGAGGGCCAGCTTCAGCTCATGGAACGAGGCCTGTCCGCTCACCAGATCGGACAGCATCTTGTCCCAGTAGAGCGGACGCAGCGCGTTGAGCTGCATGTTCTGGCGCTGGCGCCGCTTCCGTTCCGCCTCCTCCTCCATCCACAGCTTGAAGGCATGCTCCGCAGAGGCAATCAGCTGCTTGCTGTTCAGCGGCTTCAGCAGATAATCCGTACCGCCGTATACGATAGCCGGCTTCACATAATTGAAATCCTGATACCCGCTGATGACAATCGTCTTCGTATGCGGATAATGACGGTGCAGCCATTCCAGCAGCTCCGCCCCGTCCATCAGCGGCATCCGCATATCCGTGAAGACGACAGCCGGCTGATGCTCCTGCATAATCCGTGTCGCCTCCTGCCCGTTGGTTGCCTCATAGATCCCAGAGATGTTATAGCTGTCCCACGGAACAAAATACCGGATGGCCTCCCGCACATGCTTCTCATCATCTACAATCAGCACCTTCATCTCAGCCGCTCCTTCAAGAAATAGTCTCTATTCGCAAAAGCCGCCGGAATTAACCGTCGATCTCCTCCAGCGGAATAATCAGCGTAACAGTAAGCCCCTGGCCGTCTTCATTATTCTTAAGCTGCATCTCCGCTGCGCTGCCGAACTGCAGCCGCAGGCGGGCCAGCACATTGTACAGGCCGATCTCCTCCTGGTCCGGCTGGCTGCTGCCTCTGAGGCAGGCCGTAATCTCCTCCAGCCGCTCCGGGCTCATGCCCCGGCCGTTATCCTTCACGGCAAGCACCAGCCTGGCCGCCCCGTCCAGCCTGCACTCTATCTGGATCAGCCCCCCGCTTATCCCGTCAGCGAAGGCATGCTTGAAGATATTCTCTACAATCGGCTGCAGGATCATCTTCGGCAGGATCAGCTCCAGAGTCTCCGGCCCCGCCTCGACCGCAAGCTGCAGATTCTCTTCGCCGAACCGCTCCGTCTGCAGAATCATATAGTTCTGCACATGCTCAATCTCATCCCGCAGCGGCACCTGGGTCCGCTCGGTATTCATCGAATAACGCATCATACTGCCCAGGGAATAGATGAGATCATACACCTTCGGCGCATTATAGCGCAAGGACAGGCTGGCGATGGATTGCAGCGCATTGTAGAGAAAATGCGGGTTCACCTGGGCCTGGAGCGCCTTCAGCTGATTCGTCTTGTTCGCCAGCTCCAGCCGGTATTCCTTAACGATCAGCTCATTGATCGTGCGGGTCATGCCGGTGATCTTGCGGGTGAGGAGCCCGAACTCGTCCTCCCGCTCGGCATCCATATGCGCATCCAGCTGGCCGGTCTGCACCTTCTGCGTGAAGTGAATCAGCTTCTTGATCGGACGGGTGAAGCCGATCGAGATCAGCACGGCACTGATGCCTCCGATCAGCAGGAACAGCAGTCCGATGCCCATATTGAACCGGGTAATCACCCTTGCGTCTGTGTACAGATCCTCATAGGGCACCAGCTTGATAATGCTTCCGCTGAACAAAGGGGCCTTGATCTGCTTGTACATTACGATCCCCTGGAAGCCGTCCTTCTTCCAGGCGAAATGCCCGCTGTCCTGCTCTGCGGGGAGACGGCTCCAGCCCGCTGCGACCGGCTTCCCGATCCAGTCCGGATCGGAAGCGAACAGCGCCTCGCCTTGCTCATTCAGCACATACAGGCGCTCTGTGTCCGAATTGTACATCGACTCCACGATCCCCTCCAGCTCCCCCAGCGTATAATCGATCGACAAATCTGCCAGTACGCTGTCACTAGGGGTCCGGTAGATGGGAAAATGGGCCGTGAAGACCGGCACGCTCCCCGGCTTCAGATTGGGGAAGCCGGACTTCACTCCGTACTGATGATCCATATGCGTCACTTCGAGATACGGGCGGTAAGTCCCTCCAGCCTGCCCCTCCGCAGCATAGCTGGCATTATCCTCACGGCGGAAAAATCCCTTAAGCAGCAGATTGGACTGCCTGGCGGCCCTCACATACAGATGAATCTGATACGTATTGCGGTCGGAGAGAAACAGATTGTACAGCTGGGTGGAGATGATGGCCCGGGTATCCGGCAGAATCGTGCCGGGCGGGGCCTGGGCAGCGCTTTTGGCGGTAAGCAGGGTGGTATAGAAGGAGCTGGGAACATTGATTCCGCTGTAGAGCGACATCGCCTGCTGGTTCATGCCGCTGAAATAGCTCCGGAGATTCGCCTCCCCCAACGTCAGCAGCTTCGTATTCTGCTTCACGGACTGGTCCGTAACCGACTGCCTCGTATAGAGATAAGAGAAGGTCACAGAGATGCCTGACGGGATCACTGACGCCAGTAGCACTAAGGCCATCAGCCGTGTCCGGATGCTGTTCTTGAACATGGGGGAACCTCCTACAAGTTGTGTGAGCCGTATGGGCTGCAATATAATCCACTTTTCCCGGCATGAAATGAAGTGTTAGCGGTGGCCCGGGCTTTCTATAATCAAGCTGTGAACCCGTAGTTATCTTACCCTAAGGAGAATCCATATGAGAAAAACTCTGCGTATGCAGCGCGGCTGGGGACAGCAAATCGTATTTCTCGGCCCCTGTCTGCTCTTTTTCCTGACCATTGTGGTCACCCCGTTCTTCCTCGGCTTCTACTACTCCTCCACGGACTGGAACGGGCTGGATCTGGACAAAGCAGTCTGGACCGGCGCGGCCAACTGGAAACGGATTTTCATGAATGACGATAAGTTCTGGGAGTCCCTGGTCTTCACCCTGCGCTTCACCGTGATCTCGGTTGTGGCTGCCAACGTGCTTGCACTGCTGCTGGCCTTCATTCTAATGACGACGCTGAAGACGAAGAAGCTGCTCCGTACCGTCTTTTTCATGCCCAATGTGATCGGCGGTATTCTGCTGGGCTACATCTGGCAGTTCATCTTCACCAAGGGCTTCGCTACAATCGGCGAGCTGACCGGGATTTCGTTCTTCCAGCTGCCCTGGCTGGGCACGCCAAGCACCGGGTTCTGGGGTCTGGTAATCGTGTTCGTCTGGCAGACAGCCGGTTATATGATGGTCATCTATATTGCCGGGCTGGCCGGGATTCCGAAGGATCTCATTGAAGCTGCCCGCATAGACGGTGCCCGCGCTCCGCAGCTGTTCAAGAGCGTCTACATCCCGCTGATTATGCCGGCGATCACCATCTGCCTGTTCCTGACGACCTCCAATGCCTTCAAAATGTTCGACCTCAACCTGTCGCTGACCAAAGGCGGACCCGGCACCTCGACTCAGTCGCTGGCCTATAACATTTATGCGGAGGCACTGATCAACAACCGGTATGGCCTCGGTACAGCCAAAGCGCTGCTCTTCTTCGCCGCCGTCTCCCTGATTACCGTCACCCAGGTCTGGCTTACCAAACGAAAAGAGGTGTCCGCCTAATGAACAGCAGCCGCTACCGCCCGGGCAACTTCATCCTCGAAATTGCCGCCATTCTGCTGGCTATTGTCTTCCTGTCACCGTTCTATCTGGTCCTGAGCAATTCGGTTAAAGGGCTGAAGGACATCCTGATCGATGCCGCTTCCTGGCCGCAGGTGCTCCACTGGAGTAACTATTCCAAGGTATGGGATGCCATTAACTTCCCGCAGGCCTTCTTCAACTCTCTGACCATTACGATTCTAAGTGTAATCTTCATCGTCCTGTTCAGCTCGATGGCCGCTTACCAGATTGTACGCAAGCCGACGCGCTTCAATTCCTTCGTGTTCCTGCTGCTGGTCTCGGCGATGATCATTCCGTTCCAGTCACTCATGCTGCAATTGGTCCGGGTGACCAGCCTGCTGGAGCTGCGCGGCGAGCTGTACGGCATTGTGGCCTGTTATCTCGGCTTCGGGATGCCGCTGTCGGTCTTCCTGTTCCACGGGTTCATTAAGACGGTGCCGCTGGAGCTGGAGGAAGCCGCGCGGGTGGACGGCTCGAATCCGTACGGCGTGTTCTTCCGGATCGTCTTCCCGCTGCTGCTGCCGATTATTGTAACTGTCATTATCCTGAATACACTGTGGATCTGGAATGACTATCTGCTGCCTGTCCTGGTGATCGGCGGGAATAAGGATCTGACGACCCTGCCCGTAGCTGTGACCAAGTTCTTCGGACAGTACACCAAGAAGTGGGATTTGGCCCTTGCGGGTCTCGTCATGGCGATCACGCCTATTCTCTTGTTCTTCCTGTCGCTACAGCGTTATATTGTGGAAGGCGTGACTGCAGGCTCCATTAAGGGATGATCACTCGGCCAGCTTTCCTTTGCAGCAATAATATCCACTTTTTCGAGCAACATATGAAGTGTAAGTCATCTATCCATTCCTTTACGCTCTAAGAGCAAGAACCACAGACCAGGGAGGTTATTCTATGAAAAGAAAGTTCGCGTTCATCATGGCAACCGTTTGCACCCTCATTATCGCAGGTTGCGGGAACAGCGGCAATACGAATTCCGCAGGCAATGGAAGCGCTACGAATGCTCCTAACGCGTCAACCGAATCCGCAGCACCGGAAGCCGGCAAAGCGCCTGCCAAGGATGTCACGATCAAGATGTTCCAGTTCAAGGTGGAGATTGCCGAGCAGCTGAATGCACTCGCTGAAGAATATGAGAAGGAGACAGGGGTGAAGGTGGAAGTCGAAACGCATGGCGGCGGTGAGGATTACGGCGCGCTGCTGAAGGCGGAGATTGCCTCCGGCTCTGAGCCTGAGATTTTCAATAACGGCGGGTATACTGCTCTTGTTCCTTATATGGACCGTGCCACTGACCTGAGCAATGAACCTTGGGCCGCCCAGTTGATTCCGACCGCCAAGACACCGGCAACCGTAGACGGCAAGCTCTATGGTATGCCTATGAATGTAGAAGGCTACGGGCTGATCTACAACAAGGATCTGTTCGCCAAAGCCGGCATAACGGAAGAGCCCAAGACACTCCCGCAGCTCAAGGATGCCGTAGCCAAGCTGAAGACCGCCGGCATCACGCCGTTTGAAGCGACCAATGAGTGGTGGTCGATGGGGATTCACCTCGTTAACGTGGGCATGGCGCACCAGCCTGATCCGAAGCAGTTCATTGACGATGTGAAGGCGGGCAAACAGACTATTAAGGGCAATGCTGTCTTCAAGCAGTGGCTGGATCTCGTAGATGTGATCTTCGATAATGCCCAAGATAACAAGATGACTACCGATTACGCGACCCAGGTGGCTGAATTCGCCTCCGGCAAGGCCGCCATGATGCTGCAGGGGAACTGGACGCAAGGCGATATCGACAAAATCGATCCGGCGCTGAACCTGGGCCTCCTCCCGCTCCCGATCAATAACGAAGAAGGCACCATCCTGGTAGGCGTGCCTAACAACTATATCGTGAACAGCAAATCCGCACATCCGGAGGAAGCCAAGGCCTTCCTGAACTGGATGGTCAGCTCGGAAACCGGCCAGAAGTATCTGACCAAGGAGTTCAAGTTCATCCCGGCGGAAGCAAATATCACCGCAGACGCTGCTGATATCGGCCAGGTTGCCGTTGCCGTGCAGGAGAAATCCGGGAACGCGCTGGGCTGGAACTGGGATATGTTCCCTGACGGCGTGACCCAGGGCTTCGGCGCTGCCATGCAGGAATACCTCGGCGGCCAGCTGAACCATGATCAGCTGCTGGAGAAGCTGGATAAAGCGGTGCAGGATATTGTGAAGCAATAGGGGGCTAATCCTTTAACAGAAAAGAGGTGTCTTCAGAAGCCGGCAAACGGCAATTGAGACACCTCTTTTGTTATGCGCATGATTTACGTACGATGCTCGGTGAGCACGCTCCGCTGTTTAAGAGGGAAAGTTACAAACACAGATTCAAGTGCACTTCTGCTCTTCATTTACGTTCGCCGCTATCTCTTGCCAATTCTGAGCGTTTTCTCTCACCGACCGATTGTATGGATAGCATTGGAGCATGGAGCCCATACTTCATCGCAGCAGCACCGATTGTATTCGGATTTCCGCATAGAGTCACTCTACGAATCCTTCACCCTTTACTGGGATTAGGTTTGTTCAGAATCCGCTCTATTCATAACAGCGCACTTCATACACCGCCGCAGAGGGGTCGCCGTTCGTAGCTTCGATCACGATCCGCAGCCTCTCCGTCCGGATGGAGTCCGGCAGCGTATGACGCACATGACGCTGATAATTATCCGTGGCATGAATGACATCGTTCCACTCTCCGCCCGTCCATGACTGGATACGGTACTCCTTCACACACTGCGGATCACGGTAGAAGGGCCCGTAGGCATGGTACTCACGGAATATATGTCCGGCGAAGGTGATCTCCACCGTACCTATCTGTTGTTCTTTTTCCCAGGATAGCTGCACCCACTGCGGCAACGGCTGCACAGGATCGGAGCGCCAGAGGTTGGTGTAGCGGTAAGGACGGGTAACCCCGCTCACAATATTCTCTGCGCCGAACGGCTGCTGCGGTGGAGCGATGCGGTAGCTCATCGTCATGCCCTTCTCGAAGCGCCGCATTCTGCCGCCGCCCATCTCGAAGGCGCTGATATGGCCGGGGATTATCGAGCCTGCCGCATGCCAGATGACCTGGGGATTCGCGGCCAGATCCAGCCGGATATACCTGCCCGGCTTCAGCCCCTGTGCAGCTCCGGCCGGGCTGGCCCATTCGATCCAGTGCCTGCCTCCCGGCGGAACGGTCAGGGTGCAGGAGGCCAGCTGCCCCTCCTCTGGCTCCAAACGGTAGTCCCATATATGGTCCACCTGGAGCAATACAGCTTCCACCTCCTGCGGCTGGTCCGTAATGTTGCTCAGGCAGACCGCCAGGCTGTCGAGCTGCGGGGAGGACACGGCGATCCATTGGCCGCGTCTTCGAAGCAGCAGCTCATCCTGCCCGCTCCAGTCCTTGCGGTCATTCCATTCGCTCAGCTTCGGCAGGTAAGTCCCGGTCTCCGGCCCTGCGCCGTAGACCGCTACCTCGCTGCTGGCCGAGACCGCAGCCTGCCGGGCCAGATCACCCGCATCGCGGTTCTCTGCGTTCGGCAGGAAGCAGCCGTCGCGCAGCAGCGTCTGCTGCAGCTCCTGCATGCCCTCCGTGGTCATTGCCTTGATGCCGATGTCCTTCTTCAAGGCAATGGCCGCTGCGGTTCCGGCAGCCTGGCCCATCAGGGCGCCGGTTGCCATGACGCGCACAGTTCCCAGCGCGGCGTGCGTCACGCTGACATTGCGGCCGGCCATCATCAGATTATCCACATCCCGGGCCAGCATGATGCGGAAGGGGATGCCATAGGGGCCGCAGTAGCTTTTGACCGCATAGTCGGAAGTCTCGTTGTAGCCTTCGGAGCTGGCATGCTCACTGGTCGCGGCCAGCAGGCCGCCCGGGGTATGCAAATCCAGGAACCAGCCGCCGTAGGCGATCTCGTCCTCGAACACCTTGCGGTTCACCGGATCATGCTCGGTCATGAAATATTCGCCCATAATCCGCCGGCTCTCCCGCTTGCCCGGCACCTGCCCGATCCAGTCCAGCGCGTAGTTCGCCGCAAGCTCCTTCGTCCGGGGATCACGGTTTTTGATCCAGTCCCAGATGCCCAGCGTATGCTTAGTCAGCTCATGCCGGATATCCTCGGCTTCCGTAATCGTATGCCAGGGCACGCCGATCTCGATCCACCAGTATCCGCTGCGGATATCGTAGGGTATGCGACCCTGGTCGTAGAAATACGCCGCATCCTCATATTTGGTGGCCCACTCCGGGGCTGTGTAGGGCACCGGCCGCCCCATATCCTTGGCCTTGAAATGTATCGAGTTCCCCATCGTGTCCCCGCTCGCCTGCTCGGGCGCATGAGGCTCGTTGAACTCGTCCCGCCCTTCGGTGCCCATTCTCCACTCACAGCCGGCGAGATCGGCAATCACGCCATCCCCGGTGCAGTCAATGAACAGATCCGCCGTGATCTCCAGATTCGTCTCCGCATTAGCAACCCGGGCCAGGATAGACTTAATGGTCTTGTCATCCTTCATCACGACCTCATGAACGGAGGTATTCAAATGAAAGGACAGATTCGGCGTGCTTAAGGCCATATCATACATCGTCATATCCCAGACGCTGTTCGTCCAGCCGTTCTCGGTAATCTCCTCATGGTTGCGCGCCCGCTCCTCGATGAACAGCTCGGAGATGATCCCTGTCTCCCTCGCGTACGTATGAAAGGCCGCTGCCCCGTGGAGCGTCACCCGGATCTCCGACGAGCTGTTGCCACCGAATACCGGCCGGTCCTGAATCAGGCAGGTCTTCGCCCCGTGCCGGGCAGCAGCAACGGCTGCGCAGAATCCGGCCATTCCCCCGCCGATTACTGCGAACTCATACTGTTCCTTTTTGTGCATCATAACGTCATCCCTCTCCTGTTTGTAACTGCAAATTTGCAGCACCTTAGCTCCTCATCTCTTAACTCTCCAACGCACCTCTTAGCTCCAGCTCCCTAGCCCTCCAGCTTTCCAACTCTCTAACTCTCCAGCCCTCCAACTCCTCAACTCCTCAGCCTTTAAGCCCCGTACTGGCAATCCCCTCAACGAACCAGCGCTGGAAGACGGTAACCACGAGCACAAGCGGTGCCAGTGCCGATACAGAAGCGGCCATAATCAGCGGATAATCCGTGCCGTTCTCATCCGTGAAGGTGGTCAGTCCAAGCGGGATGGTGAACAGATTGCGGTCCCGCAGCAGAATCAGCGGATTCTCATATTCATTCCAGTGCCAGGTGAACGTCAGGATCAGCAGGGTGACCAGCGCCGGCTTCGTCAGCGGAAGACAGATCTGCCAGAACATCCGCCAGTACCCGACCCCGTCTACCCGGGCTGCTTCCAGCAGCTCGCCGGGCAGCGTGCTGAAGAATTGCCGCATGATGAAGGTACCCAGCACCGTGAACATCCCCGGCAGAATAATCGCCAGATGCGTATTGACCATACCCAGGCTGTCGAACAATATGAACCGCGGGACAAAGAACACCTGGGCGGGAATAATCATGGTTGCCAGATACAGCAGGAAGATCGTCTCCTTGCCGCGGAACCGCAGCTTCGCGAAGGCATACCCGGCCATCGAGCTGGTAATCAGCGAGCCCAGTACCTGGAAGAAGGTGATTTTGACTGAATTCTTGTAATACACACCGAAGGAAACGGCCCCGTTCCAGACCTTCTCATAATTGGCGGTGTTCAGCGTATCCGGAATCCATTCGATCGGATAGCGGAACAGCTCCGAGGTGTTCTTGAAGGATGCCGAGAGCATCCAGATAAACGGCAGCAGCATCACAATTCCGATCAGAAGGAATCCAGCTGTAATCGATATTTTTGCGGCCACCAGATAAGTACTGCGCTTGTTCAACTACCTCACCCTTCCTCCCTAGAATTGATCCTGCCAGTTTTTCTGCGAGCGCCACTGCACCAGCGTCACAACGAAGATGAAGAGGAACAGCAGCCAGGACACCGTGGCTCCGTAGCTCATGTTCCGCAGCTCAAAGGCCTGCTCATAGATATACAGCGCAAGTACGCTGGAGGAGCGCATCGGCCCGCCACCCGTCATCACCTGCACCGAGGCGAATACCTGAAAGGATGAAATAATCAACGTAACCGCTGTCAAAAAGGTTGTCGGCTTCAGCATCGGCACGGTGATGTACAGAAAGCTTTTCAGGCCGCTGGCTCCATCAATCTCTGACGCTTCGTACAAATCCTTGGAAATCCCCTGGATACCGGCCATATACAGAATCATTGCATAGCCGATATACGTCCAGATGGTCATGATTATGATTCCCGTGAGCGACCAGTCCGGACTGGACAACCAACCCGGCGGATGGTCTATTCCCAGCGCTTTCAGCACCGAGTTGACCGGGCCCTGGGAAGGATTGTAGAGTACCCTCCAGACCACGGAAATGGCCACAATGCTGCTCATATACGGCAGAAAAATCATGGTACGGATCGCTGTCTTCATATAGACGAACCTGTTCAACACCACGGCCAGCAGCAGGCCCAGCACCAGCGCCACAGGCACACTTGTCAGGGAGAACACTACGTTATGCAGCAAGGATCTCCAGACAATGGGATCGCCCCCAAGCTTGAGGATATTGTCAAGACCGGCGAAGCTGAAGCCGTCCATTCCTTTGAGGTAGTCCCAGTCCGTGAAAATAAGGACGAAGCTGAACACCATAGGAAAGAGGATGAAGGCGGCAAAGCCCAGCAGGTTCGGAAGAATAAACAGATAACCGGCAATATTCTCCCTCGTTTTTTCTCTCATACACTCAACTCCTTTTACCAGTATTATAGAGGCGGGGCCCCGCTCCCTGAATGTCATAAACTGTGCTTAAACCGTGATATTCTTTGGAGTTGCCTGCTGCTGAACCGGCGGTTCAAAAAAAGCCGCTCCCCTACATTCAGGGAACGGCCATGTATCGTATTCATCTGTCTCAGGGGTTGCACCCGGTCCTATTTCGCCGCGGCAATCGCCTCGTCAGCCCGTTGCTTAATCGTCTGTACGGTAGTATCCAGATCCTGCGCATCCATGAAGTACTTCTCGGCTTCTTCCATGAAGGCCTTGCGCATCTCGGTCAGCCCCGCCGTCTGGGTGATCTCTGTATTCGTATACTGGGTGTTCAGCAGCTTCACGAAGGATTCCTTGTCAAAATACTGGGCCTTGTCGCCCATAATGGCTTCCGCCACCTGCGCGACATCGGCCTTCTTGCTGGAAGGAATACGTCCGCCGGGCAGCATTTCGGTATTCCCCTCGGTGAGGAACCAGCTCAGAAACTTCATCGACGCCTCCTTGTTCGGGCTCTTGGCATTGATCGAGGTCATGTCATTCAGCTTGCTGTTGTTGATATTGCCCCCCGCCGTCCACTGCGGCATTGGCGCAAAGGCAATCTGATAATCGCGGTTCGGGTACGCGGTGTCATCCTTGATATAGCGGACAAAGTAAGCGGATGTATAGGTTGAAGCCGCTCTTCCGTTCAGCAGCTCATCCTGAGGCTGGGCTTTGTTCGCTACCCCTTCCGCATAAGGCATCACATTCTTGCCGTCAATGAGCTTTTTCTGCAGCTCAAGCCCCTTGCGGAATGCTTCATGCCCGAAGTTGGATGTGCCGTCGGCGGCATAATAAGCATCCTTCGGCTGGGCAGAATTCAGCACATCGAAGGCAATCGGCTCCCAGGTAGGCGTGAAGAACGCCCCGTACTGTCCGTCCCGGGTCAGCTTTCCGGCCAGTGCTGCGTAGTCATCCCAGGTCCAGCCCGGCTCCGGGACGCTCTCTCCGATAGCATCCAGCGAAGCCTTGTTGAAGGCGATGAACTTCACATCCCTGGACCCCGGAAGGTTATAGATGGTTCCGTCGACCTTCGTAATGTTCTCCGAGCCGATGATTCCCTCCAGGTCGAACCCGCTGGACTCGATCAGCCCCTCCAGCGGCTCTACCATACCGGCCTTAATGCGCCGTTCCAGATGGGCGTCCGCGTAGCTGACAAATAAGTCAGGAGCATCCGTATTCGACAGGAGCGCCGTCTCCAGCTTCACATTGCCCGGATCATCATTCACGAACCGGACATATTCCACCTGAATGTCAGTGTTCTCCGCGTTCCAGCGGTCTACAACCGCCTTGGGCCCGTTCTCTTCAGGCACGCCGCCCCACCATTTTAGTGTAACCGTTTTCGAATTCCCGGAGGTCTGTGCGCTCTGCTGCGGCGTATTGCCCGGTTCGCCAGCCTGACTCCCGTTATTGCCTCCGCAGCCGCTTAACAGCACACTTGCCAGCAGGACAGAGGACAGGCTTAATGTGAATCCACGCTTCATTATGATTTCCCCTTTCGTTAGTTGAACAGTAAGCACACCTTAGTTATAACAAAGCGCTGCCCAATAACGAACGGCTTATTCTTTGGTCTTCGAGGGATTTTCCAAGCTGGATGGCTTGCGGCCGATCACAGTTTTGCGGTATTCCAGCGGAAATAATCCCTCTATCTTCTTAAAATACTTACTGAAATGATTGGAATCGGCATAGCCGACCATTTCCGAAATTTCATAGATTTTATAGGTGGGATTGCGCAGCAGCTCCCGGGCCTTCTGCATGCGGATCTGCGTCAGATAATCCACAATCTTCACACCTGTCTCCTTCTTGAACATGACACTGAGATAATTCTCGGCAAACCCCGTCCTTCTGGCCAAGTCGGCCACCTTCAGTGAACTGGCGTACTCCTCCTCCATGATGGCGATCATCTGCTTCACCTCATCACGGTATACCGGCTGGCTGTTCCGTCCCGTCAGGGTTAAGGCTTCCGGAAGCCAGCCCAGAAACCAGCTGCCGATCTCCCCGAGCGTCTCCGCGTTGCGGATCACATCGAAGGGGTATCTTCCCTGATGCTCGGGCATGACATACAGAATATCCCCCGACTGCCCCATATGCCGGAAGACCAGATGCAGCCACTGCAGCCACTGCTCCCTGACCCAGGCGGCCCCCATCGCCTCTTCCGCCTGCAGCCGGGCAGTCCAGTGCCGTAATTCCTCCAGAATCACAGCCTCTTCCGCCGTTTCCAGCAAGGTATCCCAGTGCCCGCTTCTCAGAATACTCACCTTGGGCTGAACTTCTCCCGCCCCGGCCAGCGGGTACAAGATATGACGGTCTTCATGAAAAAACCGCCGCCCGAGCGTCAGCTCCGCCTGCCGGAAGCCTTCATTTAACTGATACGGGCTGCAGCTGTCCCCGGACACGCCGAAGCTTACATTGACCTTGGCAAAGGTGCTGCCTGCAGCCTTAAGCTCATCCAGCATCCCTTCCGCATAGGAGCCGGCCAGGATCACCAGCTTGCGGTTATGCATATCCACCAGCTGGCACTTTTCATATTTTTTCAATATTTCCGCAAAAATATTGCTGACCGTATAGATGAGCAGCTGCTCACTCTGGAACCGGTTCTCCTCCAGGACCTGCCGGTAATGGTCGACACCCGCCACAATCACCCGGCAGCCCTCCAGGACGAACGCCGGAAGGTTCCCGTCCCGCTGCAGATGGTCCACCTCCAGCCTCGACCTTTGCTTCACAAGCAAGTCAAGCAGCGTCAGCTCGGCGGATTTCGACTCCAGCACCTTGATCCGGTAATCCAGCTTATGCTTCTCCGAGCGCTCCTGTTGTTCACTGTGGAAGGACTGCTGAAGCCGCTTGCATTTATCAAGCAGCTCTTCCGGCGTATAAGCCAGCTTCAGCGTATAATCGGCAGCCCCCAGCCGCAGCGCCTTCTGCACATATTCAAAGTCATTATGGTTGGACAAAATAATAAACTTTATCTCCGGCCACTTCACCCGGACATGATTCATGAGATCAAGGCCATTCATCTCCGGCATCCGGATATCGGACAGAATGATATGGCAGACTTCGCGTTCCAGCAGCTCCAGAGCCTCCACGCCGTTCGCGGCTTCACCGATAATCTCAAAGCCGTGCTCCTCCCACTTAATCAGCGTCTTGAGCGCCACCCGCACCAGAATTTCATCATCCACAATCAACACGCGTGTTGTCATCCTTCAAGCTCCTTCCGATAAGGAATCCGCACCGTCACCTGAAGTCCGCCCCCGTCCGGCCGGGACAGGAGGATGCCGCAGGTCTGCCCGAAGTGGATTTTGATTCTCCTGTCCACATTCAGCAACCCGATGCCGCTCGTCTTCACATGATCCTGCTGCAATTGATTAGAGATTACCTGCATGGTCTCCTCAGAGATCCCCTTGCCGTTATCCCTAATATGAATGAGCAGGTAGGGACCGGTGCATTCCGCCTCGATGCGGATATGCAGCGGCAGCTGCGAGCCATGGATAATACTGTTCTCCACCAGCGGCTGGAGCGTGAATTTCAGCACCGTGCAATCCAGCAGCTCTTCCGCAACCTGAATAGAGACGGTGATGTCGTCGTGGTACCGGATCTTCTGCAGTGACATATACAGCTCCAGATATTCCAGCTCCTGCCCCAGCGTTACGAATAGCGTATTCTGCTTCATGGAGAACTCCATCAGCTTACCCAGCGCGGTAATCATATCGCTGACATTGCGGTTGGTCCCCGAGAGCATGGCCATCAGCTTGATGGAATTGAGCGTATTGAACAGGAAGTGGGGATTAATTTGTGCCTGGAGCGCCTGAAAATGCGCCTCCTCCTTATGCCGCTGCTCCTCCGCCACATGATGGACCAGTTCCTCCAGCTGCGCGACCATTTTATTGAAATGGCTTCCGAGTACGGCGATCTCATCCTTGCCGCGCACCTCAACCTTGGTGCTGAAGTTGCCGCTGCCCACCCTGCTCATGGAGCGCACCAGTGCATAGAGCGGCTTCGTCAGGCGCAGCAGGATGTAGATCACGATCATGATCCCCACGCCGAAGAACAGCAGGAACAAGGCAATGGACTTCGTCCGGGAGTTATCCAACTGGGCGGAGAAATCCCCGATCCGCTGCAGGGAGACAATGGATATGCCCACCTGCGGGACTGAAGCCGCATTCATTAGATAGGTTTCCTTGCCCAAGGACAGCTTCCTCGTTACAGACGGACTCTTCCTTAAGTCTTCCAGCTGCTCCGGCGTCAGGGAATACTGCTGCTTGCCGTATATATCATACAGGGCTCCGGCCGTGTCCATCACCAGCAGCTGCGTATTATCGGGCAGCCCTTTGGCGGGGATGCCATAGAATTGACTCACTGGAATGGCTACTACACTTAATCCCCAGTTACGGATGGAGGATTCGAACGCAAAGGAACGCGACAGCAGCATGAACTCCTTATCCGGCGCATTCTCGGTATACCCCAGGGCTGCGGGCAAGCGGTAGACCCGCTCCCAATAGGGATAGCCCTTCTGCTCCATCCCCGTCTTGAACCAGGGTTCGCGGATAATCGTACCCGTTGCCTGGCGGTTGAAATTGTATAAGGTCGTCACCACACTGCCCTCCGCATCGACAAGTCCGATGAAGGCGCTGTTATCCAGCAGGATATCCCTTAAATAGCCCATCTTCTTCTGAATTTGAAAAATAGCCCCCATCGCCTCCGCATTCCCGTAGTCCCAGTTGAAGGTATTGGAGCCGAAAGACTGGGCCATATCCGCCTCCAGCAGATAAGTCGCCTGAATCATCCGTTTAGCTTTATCATTAATCGTCAAGGCTGCCTGCTCGATCAGGCTCTGATTGGCAGCATACACTTCCTGCTCCACCACGCTGACCGATGTTGTGAAGTAGCTGTACAGCACGATCAGCGTCGGCAGGGCAATCACGATGAGTACGGTAGCGATCAGCTTGCTGCGGATCGAACGCAGCCCTCTCCAGCTTCCGGTTATGGCGGCTTCCTCCCTGGCTCTGCGACCTGTAATCCCGAAATATCTTAAACACATTAATTATAGCAAAGGATAGGCCGTGCAATGAATGGGATATACTGTTTAAAAACAGGGGAATTCTGTTTCGGGTCAGGCACATCACCTGTGATCAGCAGCGCCAGCAGCAAACAGAGCAGCGACCCTCTTAGGAGGACCGCTGCTCTGTTACAATACACATGCTTCAAGTTCAATGCTTTACACAAACATCTCCACAACCAGGAACAGGTTCAGCGCGACCACCAGGGCGGAGATCATCCAGCCGAGGATGGTGGTGATCCGGTGATTCACCAGTCCCTTCATGATCTTGCGGTCGCTGGTGAAGATCACGAGCGGAATCAGGGCAAAGGCAATCCCGAAGGAGAGGACGACCTGGCTCATGACCAGTGCGCTGGTAGCATTAATGCCCATGGCGATGATAGCCAGCGGGGGGATGATTGTAATCGCCCGCCGGAGGTAGAGATTAATTTTTTTATTAATGAAGCCCTGCATGACCACATCACCGGCCATCGTACCAACCGACGAGCTGGATAGCCCTGCGATCAGAAGGCCCAGGCCGAAGGAGACTGCCGTCACGGGACCGGCCAGATTGCGGAACTGCTCGAAGGCGACATCCAGATCCTGCACCACCAGACCGTTCTTGAAGAACAGCGCGGCCGCCACAATGACCATCGCCATATTGACCGCACCGGCAATCAGCATCGCGATAAGGATATCGATGAATTCCAGCCGGAAGATCTGCTTCTTTTCCCGTTCATCAATCCCGACGATCCGGCTCTGGGTTAGCGAAGAATGCAGATAGATTGCATGGGGCATTACGGTAGCTCCGAGAATTCCCGCTGCCAGCAGGACGCTGTCCACGCCCTCGAACCTTGGAGTGAACATGCCGGCAACCACACTTCCCGCATCCGGCTTCGCCATAATGACCTGGAACGCAAAGGCCAGCACCACGATCATCACCATCCCGGCGATTCCGGCCTCCAGGGTACGGTACCCGCGCCGTTGTAATTCCAGAATCGCGAAGGAACCCACTGCGGTAATCAGGGCCGCTGGCAGCATCGGGATGCCGAACAGCAGATACAGTCCGAGCGCGGCCCCGATAAACTCGGCCAGATCGGTTGCGATAATGACCAATTCACTCTGTATCCACAGGAAGATGGATACGCCCTTCGGGAATTTCTCCCGTGCGACCTCCGGAAGATTCTTGCCGGTGGCAATGCCCAGCTTGGCGGATAAGGATTGTATCAGTACAGCCATCAGATTCGAGGCAAAGATGACCCATAATAACAGGTAACCGTATTTCGAGCCTGCCGTAATATTAGTGGCAAAATTGCCGGGGTCCAGATAAGCTACGGAAGCTATAAAAGCCGGGCCCAGAAAAGGAAGAAGTCTCTTCAGTCCTTTGACATCTCCATTAAGCACGGATTGTGCCGAATGTGTATTGATATGACCTTTTAGTATAGGGGATGATTCTACTGCGGTATTTTGCTCCATCATGTTCTGTCCTCCTCTTGCCCGGAAAAAGTTGTCTATACACACGAAAGTTTCCCTGGTGCAACATTTGATCTGGTTTTATTATAATCCGCAAGTTGAGAATTGTAAATGTATTTTCATTGGGTTTTCATGTAATGTCTCGACCCATATTATGTAAGGCCACTCTGTTAAGTGAGGCTCTTGCCGTATGTTATTACCCGCTCCCATTATCGAGTTGACTCCTCTGCCGGGGGTGATTGTACTTTGTGCAGTAGATTACACAATAATTTGCGATAAAACTCACTCTGTTGTATTTCATACATTTGATTTTCGTTTTTTTGTTTTCAAAGGCCATTTTCCCAGTAATCTGCTGTATAAGCTACAATAAAAGCTGCTTTTTGGTCGATTATAATGAAATTTAATGTACAAAGTGCAGCCAACGCTTTACTCCCAACCCGATATTTCTCCCACTTGTCGACCATTAGCCTGGCAGACGCATACGCAAATCAGCGATCCTCCAGTAACAGGAGCACCGCTGCTTGTGTAACATTCTAAACTTTTTAAGAAGTTAGCCTGGCATAGCCCGCACAACCCGCCAAATTCTAGATTCATCCACTACTTATTCGCTGCTGCTTACGTGTCCTGCGTTGCCCTTCCAGGTGTCCTTAAGCGGAACGATTCGGTTGAACACCAGCTTCTGAGCTGTGCTATGCTTGCTGTCGATGCAGAAATAGCCGTGACGCAAGAACTGGTAGGTGTCCCCGGGCTGAGGGTTGCCCGCAAGCGGCTCCAGCAGGCAATCTGTAAGCAGGGTCACGGAACCCGGATTGATGTATTCCTCCCAGCTCTCTCCTTCCTGCTTCGGCCCGTTGTTATCCGTCAGCAGCTGCTCATACAGGTATACGTCACTCTTCAGCGCATGAGCAGCCGAGACCCATTGCACAGTCCCCTTCACCTTCCGGCCGCTTAGAGGGCCGCCGCTGCGGGTCTCCGGGTCGTAGGTACACCGCAGTTCGAGGATTTCTCCCGTCTCTGCGTCCTTCATGACTTCATTGCAGCGGATAATGTATCCGCCCTTAAGCCGCACCTCACCGCCTGGGACCAGTCTGCGGAAGCCCTTCAGAGGCACCTCCATGAAATCGGCCCGCTCGATGTAGAGCGTGCCGGAGAACGGTACTTCTCTTGAACCCAGCCCGGCATTCTCAGGGTTGTTAGGGATCGGAAGCAGCTCAGAGGCCCCGGCGGCGTAATTGGTAAGCACGACCTTCAGCGGGTCCAGTACCGCCATGACCGCCGGCACCTTCGCCTTCAGGTCCTGTCTCAGGCAATGCTCCAGCAGCGAGAAATCCACCATCGCCGTATTGCGGACCATGCCGATCTCCCGCACGAAGGCCTCGATGCTCTCCGGCGTGAATCCCCGTCTGCGCAGCCCGCTGAGCGTAGGCAGGCGCGGATCATCCCAGCCGTCCACGAAGCCTCCGGCTACCAGTGCCCGGAGATGCCGCTTGCTTGTAACCACTCCGGTCAGGTTCACCCGGCCGAATTCCCTCTGTCTCGGCGGTTCCGGGGTGCCCAGCTCGTTCAGCACCCATTCGTACAGCGGCCGGTGATCCTTGAACTCGATCGAGCAGAGCGAATGCGTCACCCCTTCCAGCGCATCCTGAATCGGATGGGCGAAATCATACATCGGGTAGATGCACCAGGCAACGCCCGTGCGGTAATGCGCGGCATGAATAATCCGGTACAACACCGGATCTCGCAGATTCATGTTCGGCGAGGCCATGTCGATCTTGGCCCGCAGCACTTTAGCGCCATTCGGATAGCTCCCCGCACGCATCTCCCGGAACAGCCGCAGATTCTCCTCCGGCGTTCGGCTGCGGTAAGGACTGTCCTTCCCCGGCTCGGTTAAGGTCCCCCGGTAAGCCGTTACCTCTGCTGCCGTCATATCACAAACATAGGCTTTCCCCTTCAGAATGAGCGTCTCTGCCCTGCGGTAGAACTCCTCCGAATAATCGGAGCCGTAGTAGATGTGTTCCCCGGGACTGCAGCCCAGCCATTCAAGGTCACGGATGATCGCTTCCACATACTCCTTATCCTCTTTGAGCGGGTTGGTATCATCGAAGCGCAGATGGAAGCGTCCGCCATATTTACGGGCGATCCCCATATTCGTGTGGATGGCAAAAGCACTCCCGATATGCAGATAGCCATTGGGCTCCGGCGGAAACCGGGTGCAGATCTCCCGGCTGAAGACTCCCGCCTCCACATCTTCACTAATCAGCCTATCCATATAATTCTCCGGCAGAGCCGGTCCATTATTCTCTGTCATTCCAATCTCCTCCTGTTCATGGGTGGTACGCCGCCTTATCTGGATACAACAAAAAAGAACCTCACCTCCAAGACCGTAAGTCTTGGGGACGAAATTCTCGCGGTACCACCCCAGGTTCATTAATATGTCACCATATTAATCTCATCAAGTACGGCGCTGCCGTCCGGCAGGCTTATACTCTAGCTCTGTAACAGGAGCTCCTGTCGTACCATCCCCGGCTGCTGCCTGGTTCCGGTAAGCCGCTCAGAGGCTTGTTTCCATCCAGTCTTCCCTGCTCCTTCACACCAGCCGGAGCTCTCTGTGAGGGAAGAACCTGAATGTACTCTTCTCGTCATCGCGTTTGCGTTATTGGATACAGAATAACAAAACTCACAACGGGTGTAAAGGGCTGCACCGGACTGCCGGGAGCAGCAGCCTAAGCCTCTGCCGGGTCCTGGCTTAGCGCCGCGAGCAGCTCCAGCGCTTCCTCATGCTCCGGCTCAATCAGCAGCGATCTGCGCGTATAATCCAGCGCCGCCTCATCATCCTCCTGCTCGTAGCTGCAGATCGCCAGGCAGTACAGCACGGTAATTACCGGCTCCTCCTCACTGGACTGGAGCGAATGCTCCAGGAAGCGGCGGGATTCCCCGTACTGCTCCATCTCGAACAGCAGCAGGCCGCAGTCCAGCGCCAGATCATACTTTTGCGGCATCGGGTAGAAGCCCCGCCACATCCGGTCGATCCCCCGCTGAAGGTCCAGCAGCTCCTCGTCGCTGGCATCCGGCAGCAGCGCAGAGATCCGCTCGGCACTCTGAATGAACAGCTCCGCGTCATAGCCCCCCAGCCGCCAGAAGGCCAGGATCTGCTGCATGCCGATGGTGTCGTAATTCTTATCGATCCACACCTTCAGGCTGAAGAAATCATCCGGCCCGAACCGCTCGACAAACCGCCGGTAGGCCAGCCGGGTATGCGGATGCAGCATCGGCTCCTCCAGCATCAGGATGCAGCCCACATTGAGATTTTTATAATGATGCTGCGTGAACTGGGATTGTGCGCCCTTCCGCTCAAAATAATGCACCAGCGCATGATAATTCGCTGTAAGCGAGATGCTTCCGTGATGAATCAGCTTCGGCGGCTCGGCAAACTCCCAGTTCTCCAGACGGTGGTCTCCCTTATCGGCAGTGAGCAGCAGGAAGCTTCCCCGGGAGAGTGCACCCAGACGCTCCATACAGGACAGGGCTGCCTCCGGGAACAGCACATGTGAATCCTCCAGCTTGTCCAAATAGAACGAGATCACTTCATGATAAGGATACGAGCTGTCCTCATAGCCCGCTGCACGCTTGTAATGGTATTCCGGCACCAGATCACGGAGCACCTCGGACGGCCCCATGGTAGCAGACTGCTCAGGATATTTCAGCGAGACCTCACATTCATAGATCTTGCCTTCATCCACATAGAGCAGCTCCTGAGGGATACTGTCGAAGAAGTAGTTGGCGATCACCATCAGCGGCTGCCCCAGCTCCCCTGGCTTAATTACCAATCCGCTCTGCGTTAAGCTCAGCTCCGTATCCCGGACCGCATCGAAGCGGGCAAAGTCCAGCATTCCCTGTTCTACAAAAGGCTTCAGCCCCTCATGCTGCTGCCAGCCCTCAATGTTTTTCCAGGGCAAATCGCTCATCACATAGCGGAACGGCGGCAGCGGCACGCCCGCATACTGGATCAGCTCACACAGCTGCTGGAGCACATGGAACGCCAGACGCCCCACACCTGCACCCAGCTCCAGTACCACTACCGGCTCTGTAGTGAATCCCTTCTGCGCACGGTCCTGAAGAAAGCCGAAGATGATCTCCGCATACGCTGTTCCAATCATCGGATTGCTTGTAATATACTGCGGAACCTGGTCGTTGGCCCAAGCCTGGAGCCCCAGCTGTTCATAGTAGGTGCGCTGCAACTCCCATATAGGCGCTTCGCTGAAGCGGTAGCGTTCTTGTCCACTTAATGTCATTGGTTCTAACCCTGCTCTCTGATTATCGTACGGATCTTTGTCCGGTAGTCAAATATTATCACATTTGCGCATATATTTTCTTGAAATGCTGTGCGTTCCAGAAAGGAGCCTATGTGATGAATCCTGAGCATCCCCGTTCTCCAGGCCAGCCCGTCATTCCCCAGCCCATACGCAGTGACGGTGCAGGCAATATCGACCTGGGTCCACGTGACATCATGCGCGACCGGGAGAATCCCGACATGTTCGTTCCTCCGGTCACGGACAACGGGCTGATCCCGAATCTGAAGTTCTCGTTCTCCGACGCCCACATGCAGCTGAATCATGGCGGCTGGTCCCGTGAGGTGACAGTCAGGGAGCTGCCGGTAGCCACTACGCTTGCGGGCGTAAATATGAGCCTGACGCCGGGCGGCGTACGTGAGCTGCACTGGCATCAGCAGGCAGAATGGTCCTACATGCTGCTGGGCAGCGCAAGGATTACAGCTGTGGACCAGAATGGCCGCAACTTCATCGCCGATGTCGGTCCCGGCGATCTGTGGTATTTCCCTCCAGGCATCCCGCATTCCATTCAGGGTCTGGCTGAGGGATGTGAATTCCTGCTTGTGTTCGACGACGGAGGCTTCTCGGATCTGAACACCCTGTCCATCTCCGACTGGTTCGCCCATACGCCGCGTGAAGTCCTGTCCGCGAATTTCGGCATACCTGAAACCGCCTTCGCCTATCTTCCCAAGGAGCAGGTGTACATCTATCAGGACCAGGTGCCAGGTCCAATTGCGAGCCAGCGGATCGAATCGCCTTACGGGGAGATTCCGCTGAGCTTCAAGCATCGGCTGATGGCCCAGCCGCCGCTCAAGACCCCGGGAGGCAGTGTGCGGATTGTCGACTCCAGCAATTTCCCCGTCTCACGGAATATCGCCGCAGCCCTGGTAGAGATTGAGCCTGGGGCGATGCGGGAGCTGCACTGGCACCCGAACAATGACGAGTGGCAGTATTACCTCAGTGGGCAAGGACGAATGACCGTCTTCGGAGGCAACGGCGATGCGCGCACTTTCAATGTAAGGGCCGGGGATGTCGGCTATGTGCCTTTTGCCCAGGGGCATTATGTTCAGAATACCGGCACAGAGACGCTCTGGTTCCTGGAAATGTTCAAGAGCGACCGGTTCGCCGACGTCTCCCTCAACCAGTGGATGGCGCTCACGCCCCATGAGCTGGTCAGCAGCAATCTGCATGCCGGGCCGGAGCTGATGAACGCCCTGCGCAAGGTGAAATGGCCTGTGGTGAAGTACCCGGAGCAGCAGGAGCAGCCGCAGGGAAAGGAGCATGGGAGCAGAAAGGGTAGCGTTGTTACATTTTTCGCAGCTCCAATCACCCCGGGACACGCCAACAACAAAAAGCGGCCAGACTCACCGTCTGCACCGCTTTTTCTTATATCAAATTTCCAGTATATCACACAATTCTCACAGTACTTAGCTATTCACCGGTCACTTCAAAACGCTTGATCCGCTTAGATTAGAGCCACTTCAGCTCCAAATATAGACCGAGCAACGTGATGAACAGTGTGGGAACCGTCAGGATAATCCCTATTTTGAAATAGGAGCCCCAGGAGATCTTCACACCCTTGCCGGACAGCACATGCAGCCACAGCAGCGTGGCCAGTGAACCAATCGGTGTAATCTTCGGGCCCAGATCCGAACCGATAACATTGGCGTAGATCAGAGCCTCCTTCACCAGACCCGCGGCATGTGCGGTATCAATGGCCAGCGCCCCGATCAGCACGGTCGGCAGATTATTCATCACGGAGGAGAGCAGCGCGGCCAGGAAGCCCATCCCCATAGTGGCTGCGAACAGCCCGTGCTTCGCAATTTCGCTGATCATCTCTGCGAGCACATCCGTCAGTCCCGCATTACGCAGGCCATACACCACTACGTACATGCCAATAGAGAAGAAAACAATCGCCCAAGGCGCCCCCTTAACCACTTCCATCGTCTTCACGTAAGGACTTCTGCGGGCCATCAGCAGGAAACAGATTGCGATCACTCCCGCTACCACGGATACCGGAATGTCCAGGAATTCACTGACAAAATATCCGGCTACCAGAAGCGCGAGTACGAACCAGGATAGCCGGAACATCCGCTGGTCCTTAATGGCATCCCCCGGAAGCTTCATTCCGGCGGTGTCATACTCCTTCGGAATGCTGCGGCGGAAGTAGAGATATAAGACCAGAATGCTTGCTCCAAGCGAGAACAAGGTAGGCAGCCACATGTGTCCTGCATAC
Source organism: Paenibacillus sp. FSL R7-0128 (assembly GCF_038002245.1). Taxonomy (NCBI): domain Bacteria; kingdom Bacillati; phylum Bacillota; class Bacilli; order Caryophanales; family Paenibacillaceae; genus Paenibacillus; species Paenibacillus sp. FSL R7-0128. The sequence continues at coordinate 6,777,377 of NZ_JBBOCD010000001.1, forward strand.
TGCATGAAGGTGATGCCGAAGAAATCGGCAGAGACAATATTCACCAGATTGCTGACGGTCAGCGGCAGCGAGGTGGTATCGGCAATGAAGCCGCTGGCAATAATAAAAGGAAAGACTTTGCGCTCGTCCAGATTCAGCGCCCGGACCATCGCCAGCACAATCGGCGTCAGAATCAGCGCTGCCCCGTCATTGGCGAACAGCATCGCCACGACTGCACCCAGTACAATCACATAGATGAACATCAGCGTGCCGTTGCCGCGTGCCGCCGCCGCCATATGCAGCGCCGCCCACTCGAAGAAGCCGACACGATCGAGAATTAAGGAAATTAGAATAATCGCTACAAAGGCAAGCGTTGCATTCCATACAATCAGCGTCACATCACGGACATCCCCGAAGCTGACCACTCCTGCCGCAAGCGCGAGAATCGCCCCGCCGCAGGCGGACCAGCCAATTGATAAATTCCGCGGCTGCCAGATCACAAAAACCAAAGTCACAACAAAAATCAGGCAGGCTATCACAACCATAATTCAGCCCCCCATTTGATCTGCAGCATTCCCTGATGCACTCCTTACAGTAGATATAAATATAAGCCAATTTATATATACTAAAGCAGCCTCATCCGAAGTACAAGATAAAAATTGCTGGAAGGTTCACCTGCGCTACGCAAGCCTGTTCAGAGACATTGCCGCCCGACCGGCAGCCGTCTGCTGCAATAATATTTATATGCTTAAGTACTAAGTGTATGTATGAATACATAGGCTGGATTAAGGGGAACGAAGCAGCTTCTTGGAGAGGAGATGCAGGTCCGTAAAGAGCCATCCTTGTTACGGGATTGGAGGTTCGGACTACCATGAGTACAGACCAGCTCATCGCACTGCTCGTTCTTGTTATTATGATTGTACAGCTTGCCGTCAAGAAGGATAAATCCTGAATCCTGAATCCTGAAGACAGCAGGCCGCCGAAGAGGCCGGGGGAACCCGGTCTCTTTGGCTGTTATCCTGTTCAGCAGGTTATTTCATGAAAATACGAATCTGGCGTTCGCCCGTACGCTTCATTACCCGGTATCCGTCTGCCGACGATGTTGCTGCGCCGTTTTGATCCGGGCGGCAGTATCCTCCAGGCACGCAAGTGCCGTCATCGCGGACAAGCAGCTTGCCCACGATTCCGACCGCCACCCATTCCTCCCGCTCTTGGCGGGGAATGTACTCCTGCGCGGCATCCCACTCCGGATTAAGTACCGGTTCTGTCTTCGTTCCTGCTTCGCGTACGACATGACCATATTCATTCCTTACCTCCGGGACCTTCACCTCATGATACAGAATCCGGTCCCAATCATCCGTAGCGAACATGCCCTTCCAGCGCAAATCACTCGAATCCGCAACGATAGCCGGTCTTGCGCTAATGACCCCAACAATGTACTCATCTGCCGAGTTGGCCTTACGAACCCTGTCACTGGCGCTATCGAATGTAACGAAATACCCCGGTTCAATGGATAAGCCGTCCGAAGTCTCGAACATTTCCGCATAATCAGCCGCACCTGGAGACATCAGAGTACCATCCAGATACATGTTCCCCGTAAGTCCTTCAATGACTGCCGAGTTAAAAGTCGGCCCTACGGCCAGCCCATTAGCCAGATGCCACGAATAAGGGAACCGGGTGGACCCGTTCTGTCCCATGATATGGGCACCGGTATGCTCCGCCAGTACAACTGTCGCCTCACCCTCGGCATGCGAATTCGGAGCAAGGGCCTGGGTCTGGAGCCCTTCAGCATGCGAAGCCTGGCCGGAAGCTATCGCATCCGCACCTTCGGCATGCGCATAAGGCGCATTCGCCAGAGTCCCCACCCCCTCGGCATGGGAAAAGGAACCGCTAGCCTGTGTATTAGCCCCTTCCGCATGGCCGGAAGCCCCGCTGGCCAAGGTCTGGAAGCCCTCGGCATGGGAAGCGGTTCCGCTGGCTGTCGTATTCTGTCCTTCCGCATGCGCTCCCACATTGCCGCTCGCTGTTGTTGCTAATCCTTCCGCATGCGCTGAAGTACCGCTGGCTACCGTGTTCTGCCCTTCGGCATGCGAGAAATCGCCAAGGGCAGAAGGTCCGGCGCCCTGTGTGATATCTGTTGTTCCGCCTTCCGCATGGGACGCTAAGCCCATGGCGGTGGTTCCCACCCCTTCGGCATGGGAAGCGGAGCCGCCAGCGAAGTTCGGGGCCGGATTCCCAAGCGGATCTAACCCGCCGCCTTCCACATGGGAAGCCCTCCCGCTGGCAGAATTCCCTTCTCCTTCTGCATGCGCGTTGATTGCCGTCGTCTGAGTTGAAGTATTCAACCCTTCTGTATGGGAGCTGTCCCCCCAGGCTTGGGTGCCGCTCCCTTCGGCATGTGCCACCAGCCCGGCGGCCACCGTCATGGAGCCTTCTGCATGAGAGCTTTCACCTGTAGCATTGGTCAAATAACCCTCGGCATGCGCCGCGACTCCGCTGGCAATACTAGTAGATCCTTCGGCATGTGCCGTATCATTAGTCGCCTGGGTCAGATACCCCTGCGCATGCGATGCGCTTCCGCTGGCAGTCGTAGTATTGCCTTCCGCATGCGAGGTTTCTCCGCTGGCCAGCGTGGTATACCCTTCAGAATGAGCTGCTGTACCGCTTGCCGTCGTACTAAGTCCCTCCGCATGCGCAGCGAAGCCGCTAGCTGTGTTCCCTGACCCGCTTCCCATCCTCATCACCGCTTTCTTCGTATTAACATATAATTATGTCGCCGGACAGGCGGCAGCAACGGCGAATGGGACAGGTGATAAATTACTTTTCACTTTCATTTCACTTACTAAAGTTGAGAAACATTAAAAAGTATAGTAGAATGATGACATGAAGAAAGGGGCGGATGAACATGGCCGATGAGAAGAAGATTATGGAAATAGGAATAAGCACGTTTTTGGAAACTACACCTGACCCGGTGACGGGGGAGACAATCAGCCATGCAGAACGGCTGCGGGAAGCTGTCGAGGAGATTGTGCTCGCTGACCAAGTGGGCCTGGACGTATATGGAATAGGCGAGCATCACCGTAAGGATTATGCAGGGAGTGCCCCGGCTGTAGTCCTCGCCGCAGCGGCAGCGACAACCAAGCGGATCAGACTGACCAGTGCGGTCAGCGTCTTGTCTTCGGATGACCCGGTGCGGGTCTATCAGGCGTTCGCTACGCTGGACGGCCTCTCGAACGGCCGGGCAGAGATTATGGCCGGACGCGGTTCCTTCACTGAGTCCTTCCCGCTGTTCGGTTACAGTCTGGAGGATTACGATGAATTGTTCGAGGAGAATCTGGAGCTGCTGCTGGCGATCCGCGCCTCCGAGAAGGTCACTTGGCGCGGTGGGCACCGTCCGGCTATAAATAATCTGCCGGTCTATCCCCGTGCCGTTCAGGACCCGCTTCCGGTCTGGATCGCCAGCGGCGGCAACCCTGAATCCGCTGTACGGGCTGGAACCCTTGGTCTGCCTATCGCCTTCGCGATTATCGGCGGAATGCCGGAGCGGTTCGCTCCGCTAGTGAACTTGTACAAGGAGGCCGCAGCACGCGCCGGACATAATCCGGACAAACTGCAGATCGCCACACACTCCCACGGCTTCGTAGGTGAAACTAACGACCAGGCTGCGGCCTTATTCTACCCGTCCACCCAGGCACAGATGAATGTCATCGGCCGCGAACGGGGCTGGGGCGGAACCTACAACCGCGCAGCCTTCGATGATGCCCGCAGCTTACGCGGAGCACTTTATGTCGGTGACGCAGAGTATGTCGCCGAGAAGATCATTCTGCTGCGTAAGAATCTCGGCGTGACCCGGTTCTTCTTGCATGTGAATGTCGGCTACATGCCGCACCGCGAGGTCCTGCGTGCCATCGAGCTGCTAGGCACCAAGGTTGCCCCTATCGTGCATGCGGAGTTAGCCCGTACTGAGGGGAAATAAAGTCCGGCTTCACTCTAACCGGGAATATTTTACTCTATCCGGAACAAAATCACCCTGAGGGCTGCGCGCCACTTATCCACAACAGAAGAAAATCATAATTTCCTAAACAACAAGAAAGCCTCAAGCGCCAAACGGTGCTTGAGGTGTTTTTCGTTGAAAACTAAGACTCCACCAACGCTTGAATCACAGGATATGAAACCAGATTCCGGTCCCTGTACGCCGCCGTGATTACATCCTGATGAGAGCTTAGAATCCCATTTTGCAGCAGCACCGCCTTGATTCCCCTTTCGGCAGCCCCGTTATAGGTGAACAGAACGCAATGCTCGGCGGCATAGCCGGAGAGAATCAGCAGATCGATGCCTTGCTCCCGCACAAGCTTTTCCAGATCCGTCTTCCAAAAGGCATTCGAGTATTCCTTCTTCACGTTGAAATCCGTCTCCTGAACCTCAACTCCGGAGAGGATCGCGAACTTCGCTTCCTCAGAGGGCTGCATCCCTTCAATGTCCTGAATATGAATCACGGCATGGCCCTTGGCCCGCAGCAGCCCGGAGACATAATTGATATACTCGCAGGCGCGGTCAATCTCCTTCTGCTCCACCCCGCTGACATGGACCTCTTGCAGATCAATAATTAACAATCCGATTTTCACTCCTGCTTCCCCCTATCCGCTTATCCTTCAACATTACCCGATGCCGGCTGTTCATTCAACCAACCGCATACAAAAAACTGCAGTAGAATGATCCACCGGAATGGACCTTCTCTGCAGTATGGTTTGTCTTCACAGCTATCCTGATCCGGTTATTCTTTGACTCCGCCCAGTGCTACACCTGCGATAATATAACGGGACAGCAGGAAGTAGACTATGAACAGCGGCAATGCGGTCAGCGCCAGCCCCATATAGATAGAGCCGAATTCCGTCTTGTAGATGTCCCCGCGCAATAAGCTGACCATGATAGGCATCGTATATTTCTCCTTCTGAGTAAGGAGGATTAACGGCATGAACAAGTTGTTCCAGTTGGCAACAAAAGCAAAAATGGCTTGTGTCGCAATGGCCGGCATCATCAGCGGCATAATAATCCGGTTGAAGGTTTTGAATTCACCAGATCCGTCAACACGAGCAGCTTCCACGATCTCAATGGATAGTGTAGCGAGCAGGTATTGACGCATGAAGAACACCACTGCAGGCGCTGCAATGGCCGGCAAGATCAGCGGAAGGAAGTTGTTGGTCCAGTGCAGCTTATACATGAATTGATAGAAGCCGATCGCACTGGCTTGGGAAGGAATCATCATCACGCACATAATGAAGGTGAAGAACGCGCCCCGCAGCTTCCAGCTGTAGGTTACCAGTCCGTAAGCAGCCAGTGAGGAGAAGTAGACGGTACAGAGCGTTGCACCGCTGGCAATAATGAAGGAGTTCATGAAGCCTTGCAGTGGATCAAAGCTCTTGTCGAGCAGCACCTTCAGATTGCCCATCATGTGGCTCGAGGGGAGCAAAGAAAGTCCGCTCTGGATCTCCGGTGTAGAGCGTGTAGCGTTCACGAACATAATCCAGAACGGCAAAATGCTGAGTACTGCCAAAGCGATGCAAACCACGTAGATAATCGTCTTGTTGACAGTTTGGGTGACTTTACTGCTTTCCCGATTCTTCTCCATGGATTACACCTCCCTAGCCGCTGCCTGAGCAGCATTTCTGTGTGTTTGTTTTTGGATCTTCTTCAACTTGGCTGCGTCCCGGTCACGCATCACGTAGAACAGAAGGCCGGACAGTACAGCAGAAATCAGGAACATGATCATACTTGCGGCTGCAGCACGGTTATACATGTAGCTGCCCTTGAACGCCTGCCCGTAGATGAACATGGACGTAGTAAGCGTAGAGTCATCCGGTCCGCCCGCCAGGAATAATTGCGGAATATCGAACATGGTCAGACCGCCGACCATTGAGGTAATCAGGGTGAACAGCAGGATGGTACGCAGACTCGGCAGGGTGATCCGGAAGAAGGTCTGGAACCCGTTCGCGCCGTCAATCGCCGCCGACTCGAACAGCGCCGGGTTAATCCCCATTACGCCTGCAATCAGGACGATCATCGTGTTCCCGTACCACATCCAGAACTGGATGAAAGCGATAATGCCGCGGGCTGTCGTCTTATCCTGCAGGAAGAAGATCGGAGAATCACTCCAGCCCAGCATCTGAAACAGGCTGTTGACCGGACCCATAGGATATGCGAACAATGTACTGAACAGCACGGCAATCGTACTTGCAGTGATGATATTCGGCATATAGAGCAAAACCTTGAACAAGCCTTGTCCTTTGACGTTAAGCCGCTTGTTCGTGAACCAGGCGGTCAGCAAAAGCGCAAGGGCCATCTGCGGAATAAAGTTGGTAATCCACAGGAGGAAAGTATTGATCAGGGACTTGCGGAATGAAACATTATCGAACAGGAGATCCTTGAAGTTCTGGAACGGGTTATCAAGGATATGTATAGGCTTCGGAATGAGCCCCTTCATATCCGTGAACCCGATGACTGCTGTATACAGAATCGGGTACAGCGAAAAAATCAGAAAGGCAAGTACAAATGGAAAAGTAAAGATATAGCCGAATTTCGCATAGCTGACATCCTTGCGGCGCATGCTCTCACCTCTTTAGTTGATTATAGGGGCGGGGATAATCCCCCGCCCCCTTCGAATTCCTCTTATTCGCTTTCAATACCCAATTGGTCTTTGACTTGCGACTTGAAGGTTTCGATTGCTTTTTCCTTGGTCTTATTGCCTGCAGTGTACTCACGTACCTGTTCGCGCCAGGCTTTGTTAATCGTTTCGTCGAATTGGGTCAGGTTCTTACCTGAAGCGTTCGCGTTGGCCGGAACGAAGACGTCGAACATGTTCTGTCCGCCGAGCAATGGAACTTCACCATTGGACTTGGACATCACCACAGAGGAAGCTACGCTATCCTTCGTGCCTTGTTCGCCCGCTTTCATCGTACCGTTAGCCCAGTAATACTGGAGGCCCGTCTCGGAACTGTCGAGCGTAACCCATTTAACGAAGTCTGCAACGGCTTGCTTCTTCGCTTCATCCTTGGTTACTTCGGCATTGGCCAAGAGCCAAGTACCGCCCCAGAAGAAGCCAGTAGTCGGTTCAGTTACAGCCCAGTCGCCGTTGGTATCCTTCACCTGACCGTTCATCACGTAGTTGATGAGCCAAGCCGGACCGAAGAATCCGAAGATAGGTTGAGCGCCTGCACCGGACATATCGGCATACCATGCTTCTGTCCAGTCTGTTGTATCGTTATGATAGCCGTTGTCTTTCAGCTTTTTGGAGAGATCCATGAATTCTTCACGCTTCGGATCGATGTGCAGCTTGCCGTCCACGATCCAGCCCTTGTCCGAGCTATTCTCGATCGGGTGCCAGATATCGCCGTCGCCGGATACGATACCATAGCCTTTAGCCTTCAACTTCTTCGCTGCATCGAAGAATTTATCCCAGCCGGGCCCAACCTCTGTTTTGATCTTAGCCGGATCATCGGTTCCGAAGACATCCTTGGCAATGGAGCGGCGATAGATGAAGGCACCGCCTGTAGCCTGGTAACCGAGGCCTTTCAGATGACCGTCAAGGCTGCTGCCGATATCTACAGAATACTGGGCGATGCCAGCATCTTTTACCATTTGATCATCAAGTCCGAGGTCTGCATAATTTGCAGCATAGGTGGATGCATCGCCTTGCGTGTATTTAAGTACAAATGCGGATTCCGCTGCGTAAATATCCGGGGCATCCTTCCCGCCGCCTGCCAGCGCCTGGTCAAGTGCAGGCTGATAAGCACCGTCTGTAGTTGCAATTACCGTAGTTTTGAATTCCACATTCGCATCAGGATGCGCTTCCATATACTTCTTGGTCATGTTTGGAATTTCGTCGGTGAAGCTCCACAGATTGATCGTTACCTTCTCACCGCTACCCGCTTCCGGAGCTTTGGTAGCCTCTGCAGCATTCGATGCGGCCGGAGCCGTTGTCGCGGCTGCGCCGGATGAGCTGGAATCCGAATTCCCGCCGCCGCATCCTGCCAGAGCAGATGACATCACGAGTACTGTTGAGAGCCCCGTTAAAACACGCTTCATACTTTTCATACTTTGCCTCCCCTTTTATATTCATCCTCGGTTTTTTGTAACCGCCTTCATATTATAGTGCTTGTCCTTCTCTCGCATAAGGAACCCCTCATTGGGAAAAATACCACTATTTATGGATTTTGCTCTAAAAAGTACAAAAAAGACGCCAGGGCTATATGCCGAAGCGCCTTAACACATAGGAGAAGAATCAATCGTGATGGATCTCTCTACTCTTCATAATTCTTGCCAGAAGCAGGCCGTCGCTAAAATAGTATGCCTCATTCCTGGCAATGATAGATGGGTATAGGCTGACTGCAATGGTCCAGCCGTTCAAAACGAGGAAAATCAGCGGAAGGAAATAATTGTCTTCGTTGCCGATTCCCATTGTAGTATAAACCAGAATTATTGCAGCAAGCTGGAACAGTACCCCGCCAAGAGCAAATATGGAAGAACGCAGCCTGCTGACCTTGTCACTGCTCCCCATAAGCGTTAACCCGCCGAAGCCATAGCAGAAAATAAATAAAGTTCCGCCAAAAGAGACCTGCCAAAACGGCTTTCGTTCTCCAATGGTTACTAATGGTACAGGATAGCCCACGAGTTTCCCAGCCAAATAATGCCCAAGTTCATGAATCAATGTGACCAGATATTTTAACAATGTCACCATAACCGTAAGGAACACCGTATTCACCACTGACGGCTCCTTAATGGATAACAGGAGAATAAAGACGATAAACAGCATCACATATGCAAATGTCCGATTCAAGCAGAACCCTGCCTTTACGAAATATTTTTCACCATTAACGAATAATTATCTTCATTCATTCTATCTAACTATGGCCTATTGGGGTATAAGTAATTAGTCGCCCGAGCTGAGAATGCTGAAACTTGTCATCATTCCTAACGTAGATTTGAACCATACAGACAAAGAAACACGGGAGAGGAGCTTGTACCTGATGGAGTATTACCGCCGCAATAGTTCAGACACCCTGGAAGAAGTCAACAGTTCCGCAAGCGGGCTTACGTCTGCTGAAGTAGACAACCGGCTGGCCAAGGAAGGCTACAATGAGTTGAAGGGTAAAGCGAAGGACCCGCTATGGAAGCTGTTTCTGGAGAATTTCAAAGATCCTATGGTCATTGTGCTGCTCATCGCGGCTACAGTTCAGATCGTAATGGGACATATTATGGAATCCGTTATCATCTTCGTGGTGCTGATTCTGAATGCTGTAATCAGTGTAGTTCAGACCCGGAAGGCGGAGAGCTCACTGGACGCCCTGCGCAAAATGTCCGCACCCGAAGCCAAGGTCATGCGGGACGGGGCCTTACTGTCGATTCCGGCAAGGGAGCTTGTCCGGGGCGACATCGTCTTCCTGGAAGCTGGCGATTATGTGCCTGCGGATGGACGGATTATTGAATCCGGGAGTCTGCGGATTGATGAGGGCATGCTGACCGGCGAATCCGAAGCCGTCGATAAGCATACCGAACCGATCCTGCAGGAGGCTCCGCTGGGCGACCGGCGCAACATGGCCTTCAGCGGTTCGCTGGTCGTCTATGGCCGGGGAACGCTGGTCATTACAGGAACGGCACTCGGCACCGAGCTCGGGAAGATTGCCGGGCTGATCGAGAGTGCCGAAGCCAAGCAGACGCCCTTGCAGCGCAAGCTGGAGAGCTTCGGCAAAAAGCTGGGGATCGCCGTCCTGTTGCTGTCGGTGCTGATCTTCGGCATTCAGGCCGCACGCGTCTGGCTCTCGAATGACACGGTGGACACCACCGAAGCCATCCTGAATGCCCTGATGTTCGCTGTAGCAGTAGCCGTTGCCGCTATTCCCGAGGCGTTGTCTTCTATCGTGACCATTGTACTCTCCGTGGGCACGAATAAAATGGCCCGGCAGCATGCCATTATCCGTAAGCTGCCTGCTGTAGAGGCACTCGGATCAACGAGCGTCATCTGTACGGACAAGACCGGGACGCTGACCCAGAATAAAATGACGGTTGTCGATTATTTTCTCCCCGGAGGGCCAGAAGAGCAGTTCAAGCTGAAGGCCGATGACTGGTCGGAGGAAGCCCGCAAGCTGCTGCATATTGCCGTGCTCTGCAACGATTCCAACATTAATGAGGAAGGCAAAGAGCTGGGCGACCCGACCGAGGTAGCGCTGATTGCCTTCAGCAACAGCAAAGACAGGGATTACCGCGAGATCCGCGATAACTTCCCGCGCGAGGCCGAGCTGCCGTTCGATTCGGAACGCAAGCTAATGACCACGCTGCATACGTTCGAAGGACAGAAAGCTCTGCTTACCAAAGGCGGCCCGGATGTTCTGTTCAGCAGATGCTCCCATGTCCTGCTGGAGGGCCAGGAGGTTCCGCTGACGGCAGAGGTCCTGGAAAACTTCAATGAAGCGAATGAACAGTTCTCCGGCAGAGCGCTGCGCGTGCTTGCTTATGCCTATAAGAACGTGCCGGACACAGTGACTGAGGTGGGGCTTGACGATGAGCAGGACCTGGTGCTGGTCGGCCTGTCGGCGATGATTGACCCGCCGCGCGAGGCCGTATATGGCTCTATCGCCGAATCGAACAAAGCCGGTATCCGCACAATTATGATTACCGGGGACCACAAGACTACGGCCCAGGCGATCGGCCGCGACATTGGGCTGATGGCAGAGGATGAGATCGCCGTCACCGGCCAGGAGCTGGATGCCATGTCCGATGAGGAGCTGGACAACAGACTGGAGCAGATCGGCGTGTATGCCCGGGTCTCCCCGGAGAACAAGATCCGGATCGTCAGGGCGTGGCAGCGTAAGGGCAAAATCACCGCCATGACCGGGGACGGCGTCAATGATGCCCCGGCACTGAAGCAGGCCGATATTGGGGTTGCGATGGGCAGCGGAACCGATGTCGCCAAGGATTCGGCGGCTATGATCCTAACGGATGATAACTTCGTATCCATCGTCAATGCGGTGGCCGTGGGCCGGACGGTGTTCGATAACATCAAGAAGGCGATCGCCTATCTGTTCGCCGGCAATCTGGGTGCGATTATCGCCATCCTGTTCGCCCTGATCTTCGACTGGATCAATCCGTTCACGGCCATTCAGCTGTTATTCATTAACCTGGCGAACGACTCCCTCCCGGCGATTGCGCTGGGCATGGAAAAGGCCGAGCCGGATGTAATGAGCCGCAAGCCGCGGGACATCAGCGAGGGCATTTTTGCAGGCGGGATGATGCAGGCAGTGATCACCCGCGGTCTGCTGATCGGGATTGCCGTGATTATCTCCCAGTATATCGGGCTGCAGCATTCGGATGAAATGGGGATTGCGATGGCCTTCACCACGCTGATTCTGGCGCGCACCCTGCAGACCTTCGCTGCCCGCTCCAACAGCCAGACCTCTGTGGAGGCCGGCTTCTTCAGCAACAAATATGTAATCGGCGCGGTCTTGATCTGCTTTGCCTTCTACGGCATTGCGGTCCTGCCAGGTGTCAGAGAGATCTTCTCGATCCCTGCCACCTTCGGGATGAACCACTGGCTAACCGCCACCGGACTCGCCCTAGGCGCAGTCATTGTGATGGAGCTGGCGAAGCTGATCCGCCGGCTGCTGCCTGCGAAGCAGGCTGCTTAAGCTAGGCTAAGTTAACGAACCTTAATAACAGCAAGAAGCCTGCACTCCCGGCATGGGGTGCAGGCTTTTTATACTCAATCACTTCTTCAAATGATAAGGCACTGTAGTGACAATCACATCGCTGCGGAACAGCAGACGGGCGCGTATCAGCAGACTCGATTGATTATGAAGGATATTATGCCAGCCTTTCTTTGGAATGAACTGTGGAATAATTACCGTTACCCTATGGTTCAACTCTGCGGCCTTCCAATTCACTTTATCAATAAACTTGGTCAACGGCTGTACAATGCTTCTATAAGGAGTATACAGGGTTACTAACCTTACGTCCGGCTGCCACTTTCTCCACTTCTCCTCGAACACCGCTTCATCTTCCCGCTCGAAGGGCACGTAGACGGCTATAATCTGCTGCGGAGACAGCGACTTGGCATATTCCAGGGAGTTCATCACGACATGAGTGATTCCGGCGACCGGCACGATAATCACATTGCCTTCAATCTTGATCGTTTCCTCACAGGTAGTAATTCTAAGCTGATCCGCAATGGCCTCATAATGCTTATGAATCCGGTGGAACACCAGAAGCAGAATCGGCAGAAAGACAAATACCGGCCATACCTGAGTAAACTTGGTCATGAAGAACATCATCGTCACAACGAAGCTGATTAGAGCGCCAACGGTGTTGATGATGAACTTTTGCACCCAGCCTGCTGGCTTTTCCCGGAGCCATTTCACCATCATTCCGCTCTGCGACAACGTAAAGGGAATGAACACACCTACAGCATATAAAGGAATCAGCTGCTCCGTTTTCCCCTCAAAGACATAAATCAGAACCATGGACAGAACACCCAATATGATAATACCGTTGGAGTAACCCAGCCGGTCTCCCCGCATGGTGAACATTCGCGGAATGAATTTATCCTTGGCAAGGTTCACAGCCAGCAATGGAAAGGCGGAATAGCCGGTATTGGCAGCCAGTATCAGGATTAATGCAGTCGTTCCCTGGATAAAATAGTACATCGCATTCCGGCCAAAGGTTTGCTCGGCAATTTGCGATACCACAGTGACGTCAGCACGGGGAGCAATCCCGTAATAATAGGCTAACACCACAATGCCTGAGAACATCACGGCCAGTAACACTCCCATGGCGATTAAGGTTTTGGAGGCGTTGGACGCTTCCGGGCTTTTGAAATTCGGTATGGCATTGGAGATCGCTTCGACCCCCGTTAACGCAGAGCTCCCGGAAGAAAATGCGCGCAATAATAGAAATAGGCTGATCCCCGCTACCGGAGTACCCAGTGAGGTATGCAGTTCTGCCGGAACGTTACCTGACAAGATGTTGTACAGACCTGTACCAATCAGGATGAATAAGGCCAGGACGAATAAATAGACCGGATAAGCGAGGACGGAGGCAGATTCCGTGACCCCTCTTAAGTTCAAAATCGTGATCAGAAGCACAAAAGCAATGGCAATCACCACTTTATGCTCATGCAGGCTTGGAAACGCTGAGGTGATGGCATCCGTACCCGCCGAAATACTTACAGCCACCGTTAAAATATAGTCAACCAGCAGCGAACCGCCGGCTATTAACCCCGGATACTTGCCCAGGTTCTCCTTGGACACCACATAGGCGCCCCCGCCGTGGGAATAAGCAAAAATAATCTGCCGGTAGGACAGAATGAGTGCGGTCAGCAGGATCAACACACCCAGCGCAATCGGGATCGAATACCAGAAGGCGGCTGCCCCAATCGTAACCAGAACAATCAGAATCTGCTCCGGCCCGTAGGCAACGGATGACAGCGCATCTGAAGACAGTATAGCCAGCGCTTTCTTTTTATTTAACTTTTGCTCTCCCAATTCACTGGACTTTAAGGGCCTGCCAATTAAAAATCGTTTTAAAAATGAAATCACTCGGTTTCACCACTCGCTTATTATTTGTAGGATCTTGTTTGTACCCCATCTGCTCCCATTCTCGGACACAACAAAAAGACCACAGAAGAATGTTCTGTGACCTTCAACATATCATGTCCGGCATTAATATAGCGTTAAGGATTACGCATAGATATTAAGATTGCATTAAGATATTGAGGCTGGCTGATGGACCCATAGCCTCCGCTTGTTCGGCTTCAGGTGTGTCCCAGTCTAGCTTTTGAATAAGTGCTTGAATATCTTCCACGTGCTATCCCTACTTTGCAATAGTCTATTCCCTCTGTTCTTCCACCCAAGTTCCATCCTTATAGATGAAATAACGGGGATTCCCCTCCCGGTCGCGTGCAACAATCTCTCCGGCAGGCCCTTCCCCGCTCTCCTCCATCACTTCAAATGAAGCCTCATCCCCGGCAGGGAGCTTCCGGTATACTTGCTCCAGCCCGTCTTTTCCCGTCTTGCTGCGGACAACGTCACTCTTAACGGCAAAGATCATATTCAAGTCTAAACGGACCTCTCCGCCCAAGACAGGCAACACCCCAAGCACCCTTCGCTGGGAGTCGATGACGTCAAACCCCATTTTCCAAAAATCACTCAGCTTGTGAATCTGATAATCCCCGAGCGAATACACCTGAACGGCTGCCTGTGGAGTGAGTGTGAATTTACGCGGAAGCCCTTGTTCCAGTTGCATTAGCATGGCAAGCTTAAGACTGAGATACAGGACAATAAACACAGCACAGCCCGTACTTAGCACCCGTCTCCTGCCCAACGACACCGGAAGCACAAAACTCATAACCCCCACTAACATAGGCATCCAAACCGTAGGATCACCAAGATAGATCAAGGGCAGAGTATAAGCTTCGCTGGACAGCGGATAGACCAAATGGACCCCATGTCCCAAATAATCCACAAGAATATGCCCCAGCACACTCCCCGCTAGACACAGATATAACTGGGTATACGAATATTTTTTCAGCAGCAGCCTGAACAGGAACACAATCGGAACCATAACCAGCCCCATGACTATAATGGAATGCGACCAAGGAGATACATACCTGTTCCCCAACAGATCCGGCACAATTCCAAGGAACGAGGTCAGTCCGAGCAGAACCACTTTTTCCTTAAAAGAAATCGCCTTGCGCATAAGCACAATCGATACAATAAAACTGCCCGTAAGCAGATGTGTAGCAATATGCATTGCCAATATCATAGACACCTGTAATCCCCCCGCTTTGGTTGTTAAGCTTCACTACTCAGAGCCTGGCAAGTTATAAACAAACGGAGCGGGGAAAAGGTTCATTTGCCTAGTTTATTCTTATATGTTTGTACCGTTATACTCATTCTGTACGGTTAGCTTAACGAAGCCCCTGGACCTTCAACCCCTCTGAAGCATCCAGCGTCACTTCACAGACATCTGTCCTGATCGTTAGCGGATGCGGATAGGCTTCCTCCTGATCAGACATGAACCAGACCCGGCCTTGCTTCACAGCAATAATCAGCCCATGCTCGTCACCGGCAGCAGCGAACTGGTTACTATAGTCCTGCCAAGGAACGATCCCTACCCGGGATAGCTTAAGGAGTGCTTCCTCCACATCGGGTACAGGCAGACCAATCTCACTGACACATAACAGACTGGCCGGAGAAAAGGCTTCATTGGCGGAATTGTTCAAATTGTGCCGGGCAATCAGCTCTACAATGTTACCTGACGGATCATAGAAATAGATGGAATCGGCATTCCAAGACTCGAAGCGCACAACCTCCTGCCCTTCGTCGGGAATGACAGACACCTTAGGAGTAATCCAGCGCAACGCTTCATTGATCTGGTTCTCAGGAATATTAAAGGCAAAATGATATTTCGGCTGTCTGCTTGGGTTAGACTCAGTAAAGGTTAGAGTAGACACTCCCGCTTGTACACTGAAGCAGGCTGAATGTTCCTGGACTACCGTCAGCCCAAGAGTATTCTCATAAAAGTATTTCATTTCTTCTAAGGTATGGGTCCACATCTCTACTTCTTTTATCATCTAGGATCACCTCTGTTTGTGGCATAACAGCCAGATCTTTGCTTCCATGGTATCCATGAAGAGCATTGAAGTCAAACCCGCATCTGCAACTTCTGTGCAGCATCCGCGTCCATAACAATATGGAAAATCTATCTATTCTCTGAAAACAATAGGACAATCGAACATTACAGGAGGTTTCTATATGCGCTATATGGCAGCAATTGTGCTGGCGGCAGCTCTGCTCTCAGGGTGTCAGGGGGCAGACAAGGCCGGTGTGAACGGCTCTTCCCCGTCCCCATCCTCACCCGCAGAAGGGTCACCCACGGCTATGTCAGCCACACCTACCACTTCAGCACCTTCAAGCGAGGAGGAGCCGCTGCTCTATATTGAGCAATTGAAAGTGATCGGCGGCGGTGGACAACTGATACAAGTGAAGTCGAACAGCGATATCGATAAAAAATCATTGGAGCAAGCGATAAAGAATAGTCTGCAGACCAGTGATCCCGAGACTGAATTCCGTTACACGCTGGAATGGGAGTCCCCGCGGTTTTTGCAAATCCGCCTGCATCTCGATGAGGGCAGTGTCTGGTCCGGGACGTTCAATCTGGACGAAGCCGTCACCACAGACGGGCGCAAGTATGCTAGTACAGAGCAGCCGTACCGTAACACGGTAGTGATCAGAGCTGGAGACGGCGAGGGCAGTCTGTTGTTCCAAGGCGTCACCTCCGGTACCCGGCGCGTAGTACCTGCCTGGAACACGGGCTGGATCAAGTCCATTCAGACCCGGGAATCGGTTGCCGCTTCCTATCTGTTCTACGGACAGGAGAAGCATCATCTGGTGCACGCCCTGACAGGCGAGGCGCTGGAGATTCCGGTTTTTGCTCAGGAGAAGGATGCCTACGGCAATGACTATGGTTACCATGAGATGTATTCTGACCGCTTCTATGGGGACTTTACTTATATGATCTCAGGCAATAAGACGCTGTATCGGGTAGACCTGAAGGGCTTCACCCGTACGAAGCTTCATGTATTCAGCAAGCCGGTCTACGGCATGTCCTCCTCGCCTGACGGCAAGCGCATAGCTGTATTAACTGCTCATGACGAATACATTGGACCTGGGGCGGACCTGACGGTGCTGGATCAGAAGGGGAAAATACTGCATTCGCAGCAGAACGCCGCCTTCATCTCCCATAGTGACGGCTTCCTGTTCGTCTATTCTCTGACTTGGGAGGACGATTCAAATCTGATCCTTCCCGCAGACAGAGGTGAGCATAACCCGCTTGGACAAGTCCGTTACAACACCGGAAGCGGAACGTCCACGGTGATGCAGGATCAGCGGATCACGGACCAGCTAAAGAAGGATCTCGCAGAGCATGAGCGTCAGCCGCATAATGACCTGTTGCTATCCGGGCTGAATTGGTCACCCGACAACCGATTCGCAGCCTTCAAATCCGGCACAGGCGCCATTCAGGTGTACGACACACGGGAGCGGACCTTTACGTTTGTATCCGCAGGCACATTGCTGGGCTGGATGCCGGACGGAACGCTGGCCTGGGCGGATATTAAGGATCATGTGTATACCTTTTGAGTAAAAGTGACGGACATTGAGATCATATCCTATATCTAGTTCCGCAAAAAGCCTGCAATCCCGGTATGGGGTTGCAGGCTTTTTAGCAGAAAAGAAACCTGAATCGCAACAGCGAACGCTACTTCTTTATGCTCCACTTTCCTATCTAAAACTGGTCTGTTATAAATTTTTGTGTAATGAAGTGAGAATAATGAATGGTATTTTGCATCTTAGAAGTAGAACAGCAGGAAAGGAGGATTACAAATGAATGACAGGGAACAGGAGCTTAGCATAATCCAGGATATTTTAAGAGGAAATAAGGCCTCCTACACTTTCCTGGTAGACAAATACAAAAACAAGATTTATGGCCTACTTTTAAAAATGGGTGCCTCTTCTGAAGATGCAAAAGATATGACACAGGAGGCCTTTATAACAGCTTATCGGAAGCTGGGAAGTCATCGCACAGACCGAAGTTTTGCAGGATGGATTTATACCATTTCGATTCATATCTTCCAGAATAGATACAGAGGAAAAAAGCACCAGGTTCATCTAGAAATCACAAACGATCTCTTAAGCTCGTTACCTGATCCGGAAAGTGAAGCTATACATCAGGAGAATAGAAAAGAGCTCTCCGTTCTAGTCAACAAGCTTCCAAGCAAATACAGATTAATGATACTACTGAGATATACAAATGACCTGACTTATGAAGAAATGGAGCAAATTACAGGGTACAGTATTAATCAAATCAGAAACGGATTGCATCGGGCTAAAAAAAGACTTCATAAATTACTCATAAAGGAAGGGGTGAACTTAAATGAAATGTTGGAGCATTGCGGAGATGGAAGAGTATCTCATTAGGGGGCACCTGGATGAGTTGGAGAAGCATATTGAAAACTGCCCGGGTTGTTTGGCTCGTTATAATCAGCTCCTGCAAGAACAATCTGAATTCTCTGATGCCCTATTCCCGGAAGTATTGCCTTCTTCATTCACAAACAAAATCATGGATGAAATACAAGAAACCGTAATAGAACCTGTTGGAGATCCAGTGCAAACGAATCTCCCTTCTAAAAATTCTCCTCACCGGACACATAGAACCTTACAACGATGGACGGCTGTTGCGACGATTCTTATATTGTGTGGATCCTTAGTATTTGCAAGTCCATCTATAGCGGAATTCGTTCGATCCATGTTTTCATCTAACGCCTCGTTAGACCCTGGACTGCTACAATCCAGAGAATTAGGGCTGATTCAAGATCCAGGAATAAATGTTAGTAATCACGGTTACAGAATTCAGGTAAATGAAGTTTCAGCAGATGCGGTCAGACTCACCATAGCGTTGAAGATCACTGACCGTTTTGGACAACCGATTAAAGACGGATTTGATCCAGAGAAACTTATCGTTAAAGATGAGCAAGGAAATGAAGTCGGCTTAGGGAGTGGGATTGCAGGATATGCTGGTGGTGTATATGTTTATAAATATACTTATAAAGGGGAACTTACTTCATCAACAATTATTGTAGAAAGCCATATTGATCAGATCAAAGAAACCAAAGGGAACTGGAAATTTTCTTTTCCTGTGGATTTGACTATAGCAGCTTCTCTGACTACTGTAGATGAGTTGAACGAGCGTTATGTTACCCCAGAAGGCCTGACGATTCAAATGGACAGACTGACCCGTACCCCGAGCGGAGTTAAATTGGAGCTTACAACAACACTAAGCCAACAATTAAGAAATAAAGTTCCGTCTGATATGGAAGAAAAGCAGAAGCTGATGTTTCACTTTGAAGATGAACAAGGAAAAATAATATCACAAGTTAATGGACTGGGTTCTTTTAATATGTTGGTGGGAGATATATCAGAGCGTACTGAAAAAGGGGTTCATTGGGCTTATACCTTTATTGATCTGCCTTATGATACACAACACATAAAGATGGTTTTAGATGGATACTCCCTACCCGAGAAGAGCGAGGGTTCCATAGTCATTTATCCATCAAAGCTAAGCAAAGAAAATGCCGTATTTAATAATTCTGGTGATATAGTAAGGTTCAAATCCTTTAAAATCACTCAGGACCCTGATCAACAAGCAGCAATAGCGGCTGGAGTTATCGAGAATCAAGAACCAAAATCGGCGGGAGTTTTCGAAATTAAGGGTGCCTATGTAAATACGGGCAATCCTGATATTGATAAGTGGCAAGCCATTGATGATAAAGGCAATAATTATCCTGTAGAATTTCGAGGGAGCACGAGTCTAGAAGAGAAAGAACAAGATGGAATTTTCATCGTTAAAGGGTTAAACAGTATACCAATGAGATTAACTTTACTTCGAAGTATTGTTGATCGATATTATTCAGATGTTCAATGGTCTTTTGACCTTCCAAGAGGCAAACCAATCCCCGGATTGAAAAACAACGAAACCAAATAATTGGCAGTAATGAGAAAACTACATTTTGACACTAATATTGATTTATTCTGAGAAGGAACAACGCAGAGTTGTTGATTACAACTCTGCGTTCTCGATTATCCATTTATCCGTTTCTCAACCTTCAGCGCCAGTGTTAATGCGCCCTCGGTTTACACATCAGCCAACCTATACCTTTTAACTATACTTCTCCCCAAAAAATCTCAGTCTCATATTCAAATGGAACCACACCGCCCTGATTATGCCTGTCAAATATATTCTGCAGCTCTGTCATCATCGGATTGTAATTCGGATGTCCGGGAACAGGGCTATAGGAGGAGGATAACAGCCGGCCGCTCAGACCCTCGAAATCGAACTCCTGAGTCATTTCAAACTGGCTTTTATGCATCGTATTCTCTTTAAAAAAAGAGACAAGCATCGCCTGAGAAATGTTTTTATGATTCACTTGTTCATAGTCGGTTCCGTAGGTGTGAAGCAGTTGATCGTACTCTTCACGAAATGAAGTACCGTTTGTAAGCCGGGAATTCCATATGAGTATGACTTTCCCGCCAGGCTGTAGTATTCTGCGGAACTCCGTTTGCGCGGCTTGCCGGTCAAACCAGTGAAATGCCTGCGCACAGACAATAAACTCAACCGACCGATCCGGTAACCCGGTAGCTTCCGCAGACCCTGATCTACTCTGGAAGCTCGGGTTTCTGTTGAGCCTTTGCTCTGCGGCTTCACGCATGCCCTGATTGGGCTCGACCGCGATGACCTCGCTGCCGCGTTCCAGAAGCAGCTTGGACAGGCTCCCTGTGCCTGAACCGATATCTGCTATTTTACTGTTCGGGCGCAGACCAATATTGTCGTACAAATAATCAATAGCCTTTTGTGGATAGCTTGGGCGGTACTTCAAATAGGAATCGACCCGGTTCGAAAACCTTTCATCACTGTTCATCGCTGTTCACTCTCCTATTTTGTTTTCTTCGGAAAACCGTATACGAATAGTATCACACCAATTAACGTAAGGATTGGGACAAAGATATTATCGAAGAAGCCTGCGATATGAGTATTAGGCTGGACATCGTACATTTGCGCTTGGTATAACGCAGAAATTTCATAATTTCGAGCGATCAATGTACCTACACGTTCGATCGTGTAGATTAATGCGGCCGTAATCAGAAAGGCTGCCCCTAGTTTTCTGTATAAGTCGTTGCCCATGGAATATTATTGCCTCCTCTACCCTTGATCGATTAATTTAGTTACGGTTTCACCACTCCGCCCGGAAGCTCGGAAGCCGGCGGCCAGACGATGGTTCCGCTGCGGTTCATGTACCCTCTGATTTCCTCGCGAGTATCTGGAACCAGCAGGGTGATTTCTGCCAGTTCGCCTTTAAAATCAGCGGCCCAATAGAGTTGCGGCTTAACCACGAAGCGTCCGGAGGTATTAATATAGCCGTACCTCTGCCCCGGGCTTGCCGGTGCCAGACCACCCTTGAACAAACCTCCAGCCGTGAATCCCTGAATGACCTTGGCGCCCTTCTTATTAATATAGAAGGTGGCTCCATTGCGCTCGACGAACGCCAGACCTTCCGAGAACGGCTGGGCCATGCTGAACTGCGGCTTAATCAGGTAATTGCCTGTTTTGTCGATGTATCCGTATTTGCCGTTCACATACACAACTGCCGCCCCGCCGGAGAACGGTGTGGCGTAATCATACCTTGGGGTGATGCGAAGCTTGCCGGTGGTGTCGATATAGCCGTATTTGCCGCCAACGGCAAGTGTAACGGCCGCCATGCCTTCCGAGAAATCAGAAGTAAAGCTATATCTGTAAGGAACGATAAGCTTGCCCTTCGTGTTAATGTAACCCGAGGCTTTACCCATATTGACCCGGGCCAGACCTTCGGAGAAATTAAATGCCCGGACATAGATTGGCTGTATGGCCACCTTGCCTTGGCTATCGATATACCCGTACCGGGTCGCCGTGGCCCCGCCGGCGAGTTGAACCTTCGCTGTATACAGCGCGCGGTCATTATACAGAATACCGGCATCTCTCAGCTTATATTCGAACAGCTTCGTACCGGCCGAACTGAAATAATATTGCTTTTTGGCTGCATGGTCCTCGACATACACCGTCCCTCCGGGCATTCCTGAGTAACCATAACTATCATACACCGCTTCAATAACCACCTTGCCCTTGCCGTTGATGAAGCCGTATTTCCCGTTCACTTCAACCGGATATAATTGATCTGCTGTCTTGGCCTGCACAGTACCAGCACCGGCAGCCTGGGCCTTGTCCTGCGCTGGACCCGCTACGCCTGCACTGAACACCATCGTCGTCATTAGTAGGGTTAAAGCCAGTTTCTTTAACACTTGCGGTTCACACTCCTTTGAGACTATTTTCCATTCTTTATGTATAGACGGCGATTGTACCGGTTTTGTTGTGCATGATTTGGAAGAAAAAATAGGGCTGCCCCAAGCAGCCTCTCGTGGCTATCGGGACAACCCTGTGTAATTCCAATCAGCGAATCTCGCCTCTGGAAGCAATCAGCTTCTGATACCAGTAGAAACTCATCTTACGGATGCGGCGCAGCTCCTTCAGGTCGAACTCCTCGCGGTCTACATAGATGAAGCCGTACCGTTTACTGGAGCCCTGGTGGGTGCTGACCAGATCAATCGCAGACCAAGGACAGAAGCCGAACACCTCTACTCCGTCGGTAAGCGCGAGCTGAATTTGCTCAATATGCTTGCGGAAGAATTCAATCCGGTACGCATCATTTACCGTTCCGTCTTCTTCCAGCTTGTCGAATGCCCCTAGACCGTTCTCCGTAACAATCAGCGGCAGGTGGTAACGGGAATAAATCTGGCGGAGCGTTGTTCTGAAGCCCACCGGATCAATCTCCCAGCCGAATTCTGTGGTCTGAAGGTTAGGGTTCACTGACCCCCGGTATGCTCCCGGCTCGCCAACGATTTCGTGCTGATCGCCCGTGTGGGAGAAGTCGTTGCCATCATTTTTGCTCTCCCCAACGGTCTGCGAAGTGTAATAGTTGAAGGCGATGAAGTCCGGATGGCCTTGCCGGAGGATGTCCATATCCTCTTCCTCAATCTTCGGCTCATAGCCCTTCTCCACTAGATAACTCCAGGCAATATGGTTATAACGTCCATAGACCGCCATATCCAGGTAGAGCCAATTGCGGATCGCAGCATAGTTATCTGCGGCCAGCATATCCTCTGGCTTGGAGCTGGCCGGATAGATCACACCGATGTTGGGTGCAGGACCAATCTTCGCTTCAGGCAGCATCTGATGGCACAGCACCATGGCCTTTGCCTGCGCAACAAGCATATGGTGGTTCTGCTGGTAGAGCTCTTTTTGCGGATCGGTCATATTCTCATTCAAGGTTCCGATCGATCCCGGATGCAGAATCAGCATATTCTGTTCGTTGATGGTCAGCCACCACTTTACGCGGTCCCCGTAATTCTCATACAATGTCTTGGCATATTGTTCAAAAGCATCGATCGTCGCCCGATTGGACCACCCTCCACGCTCTTCAAGCCCGTAAGGCAGATCGAAGTGGTACATCGTGACGATAGGCTCAATGCCGTATTTGAGCAGCTCGTCAATTAGATTGCTGTAGAATTCAAGCCCCTTCGGATTGACAGCACCGTCTCCATGCGGATAGATCCGGCTCCAGGCGATGGAGAAGCGGTAGGCTTTGAAGCCCATCTCTGCCATAAGGGCCACATCCTCTTTGTACATATGGTAGTGGTCACTGGCTACCTTGAAGTCCGTCACCCCTTCCACATGGTTGGCCAGATCAATCACCGAAGGCCCTTTGCCGTCCTCATCCCAGGCACCCTCCAGCTGATAAGCCGAAGTGGACCCGCCCCACAAGAAATTCTCTGGAAAAGCGTGAAGTTGTTTGTGCAGCATACCTTATTCCTCCTCAGTCTTGTATTAATCCACCAATGTCAAAAGCACTTCGTTCTGCTCAATCTGCTGCTGGTCCGTTTCGAAAATCTCGACTTCTTTGGTCGTCAAGGTTACGATCACCGGCGTAATCGTCTGATACCCGGCCGCCCGGATCTGCTCCAGATCGAAGCGGATCAGCAGATCACCTTGGCTCACCCGGTCACCTTCCTTGACCACTGGTGTGAAGTGCTTGCCTTTCAGGCCAACCGTATTAATTCCGATATGAATCAGCACCTCTGTTCCGGCTGCGGACGTGATGCCAATGGCATGACCTGTCGGGAAAATGGAGGTCACCGTCCCGTCCACAGGGGCTACCGCTTCTCCAATTACAGGATCAATCGCCAGCCCTCTGCCCATGGCCCCGGTGGAGAATGCATCATCCGGCACTGTGCTAAGCGGGAAGGCTGCGCCGGTCAGCGGGCTGAAGATCAGTTCCTTTTTCAAGTCCACCACTGGTGCTGCCGGCTTGTCCGGCTGAATCTGTTCAGTTACTGTTGCTGGAGCGGAAGCCTCCAATTTGTTCTTACTCTCATATCCGAACAGCCAAGTCAGCAGCAGCCCTGTACCCATGGAGACCACCATCGAGACAATGAAGATCGACATCGGCTGCTCCACCGGAATCGAGAAAATATTATGGAACACATACGCCGTATACAGCACACCGAAGTGTCCGTTAATCGCTCCGCCCAGTGCCCCGGCAATAATAACGATTGGAATCACCCGCTTGTAGCGGAGAATCAGGCCGTACACAATCGGCTCGCTGACACCGGCCAGCAGTCCGGTAATCCCGGAAGAGGCGGCGATACTCCGCAGGTTCCGGTCTTTCTTGGCTCTCAGGAAGATCCCGAAGGCCACCCCGATCTGGGCGAATACCGCCGCTGAAGCCATCGCTTCAATCGGGTCACCGCCGTTCGCAATATTTTGCAGCGTGATTGGAGTGAAGCCCCAATGGAGTCCGAACACGACCATGAAGGTCATTCCCCCGCCAAGTACAACGCCCGACAGGATGCCGCTTACGCCAATCAGCCAGGTCACACCGGAAGCAATCCAGTCGCCGACACTTGTACCGAATGGACCGAAGGCGATCACCGACAGCGGCACCATGATCATCAGGGAGAGCATCGGAACCATGAAGATTTGCAGATCCTTGTGAATGATCTTCTTCAGCAACTTATCCAGTAAGGCATAGATGCTGATCGCAATGAAAATCGGGAAAACGCTGGAGGCATAACTGACCATCACCACCGGAATTCCGAGGAAGGAATGTCCCCCATCCCCCTCCAGCATCGCCGTAAAGTTCGGTTCCATTAGCGCTGCGCCGATTGCTCCTGCTACGTATGGGTTCGCTTTTAACTTGATGCCCAGGGTAATTCCCAGGAAGATCGGCAGGAAGTAGAAGACGGCATTGCCGGCCGCAGACAGAATCTTGTAGGCATCGCCTGAATCAGACATCCAGCCCAGCAACGTAAGTACCGTCAGCAGTGCCTTCAGCATCCCCGATCCGGCCATTACAGGAATCAGCGGGGAGAAGCTCCCTGAGATGATCTCGAACACCTTCGATACCGCCGAGGTCTTCTGGCCGGAATTCTGCGTATCTGTGGAGGTGCTGGACAGGAAGCTGGTGCTTTTGACAATTTCGGCATATACATTCGCTACGTTGCTTCCCACGACAACCTGGAATTGCCCTCCGCTCTCCACCACGGTAATGACGCCCGGATGCTTCTCCAGCGTCTCCCGCTCGGCCTTCTTGTTATCCTTGAGGCTGAATCTCAGCCGGGTGGCACAATGGACTAGGTCGTTAATATTCTGTTCTCCGCCTACGAGACGGATGATGTCTTCCGACATTTTTCGGTTATCCATGCTGATTCTCCTTTGCTTTACCGCCAAAAATGGGCATAAAAAAAACCTAAACGAAAGTTGTGAGATCACACCGGTGTGATCCACATCTCGTTTAGGTATCGCCTGCTGTAGCAGTAACAATCCTTAGATTTAAGTTGTGACTCCAATATAGCGGATTAAGTAATCGTTTGCAAGCCCTTTTTGACTTCCTTTTTAATCCAACGGGTTCATATCTCTTGAGGTTACCCGCTGAATATGAATCGTCAGATAGACCTTCTCGTCAATGGACATGGCATTCCCGTACGTCTGCTCCAGGTAGCGGTTGATCTTGCCCGTACACGCAAAAGCCTGCGGAAATTTCACCTTAATCTGATCGTACAAGAAGTTGTCGCCTAATGCGGACCGCTCCTGTTCCCCGCTGATCATGCGCTGGAGGAAGTACTGAAGATGGGTGAGGAACCGGGAATAATTGAACGAATTCTCATTAAGCTTAACCTGGTATTCCTCCGTCAAAATGCTGAAGATATCGCTCATCGCCTTGGTCACCTCGACCGTCCGCTGCATCTCCTGCCCATCCTGCCGGGCATTGACGAAGTGCATCGCAATGAAGCTCGCCTCATCCTGATCCATCTCGATGTCAAAATGCTTGCGGATTAGACTCAGCGCCTGCACACCGATAGCGAATTCCTTGGGATAGAACTTCTTGATCTGCCAGAACAAGGCGTTCTTCAGATTCATCGACTTCCGGTAGCGGGCAATCGCAAAATGAATATGGTCAATTAATGTGATATAGATATTGTCATTGAAAATGTCGCCCATCTCCGCCTTGGCATAAGCGATAATCTCATCGGCCAGCGAGAAATATTCAACAGACGTCTCCCCAATCAGATCAATCAATTTGCGCGGAACCTTCTCAGGTTTGAGCATGAAGGTCTTCTCGATCCGTTCCTCTTCGACCCGCTGCCCCGCCTTCTTTTTAAAGCCTAATCCGTTCCCAATGACAACGTATTCATGTCCGACCTGATCTTCAGCCCGAATCACGTTATTATTGAATATCTGCCGGATAATCATGGTGCTTCACCTCTTCTGTATGACTCCCTGAAAATATATCCTAAGATAACACAGTGGTGTTAGAAAAGACAAGGGGTGGGGGCTTCCATTCCGGCCTGGACGGCTGCCACTGCTGCCTCGGCTTGGCTTACATCGCTCTCCTCCAGACGCCTCCAGCGCTAGGGGTGAATCCGCATCCGGTATAAAAGGAAGTATGCTTGACATCATAGGTCAGGGTGACAATCTCTAGTCCGAAACGCTCCGCTTCCTGAAGCAACCTCTTTACCAGAGGTTGCCCCAATCCCTTCCTCTGATATTCAGGATGCACCAGGATGTCCTCCATATATCCATGCTGCAAGCCCATTCCGGCAACATAACCGAACGCTACAAGCTCCAAATTCCTCTCATCCCGTACCCCCGCCCAAAAGTTACAGCGCTCGAATACCGCCGGGTAATCCGCCTGCCTGCCCTCCCACCCCGCCAGTTCTCTTAACATTGGTACTTCATGGGGTTCGATTGGGGGATTGATTATGACCTTAAGGTCCATGGGTGTGGCTCCTTTCGTATCTTCAGTTTAAAATTGAGCAAAATCACTGTGGATGATAATCAGCGAATCCCGAAATCAGAACTCTAGACCCTTTAGTGACGCTATCCACCTTCCACGTTCCTTTCGCGAATACTAGCGAGACTATCCGATCTTCTGCGTATTGGTCTTCACCTGTAAGACCATTTGCCACTATCACAGACTGCGAAAGTGTAGCAGCATTCTTACTAGTATAAACGGGTAAAGTGACAGGCGCTTCATAAGTACCCGCTGTTTCCAATCCTTTGTTCTGAACAATAGACTTCATGAATCTATCCGTGAAGTACGGTTTTAAGGTTGAATTTACATTCTTAATGGAGGATACCTTTGAGGCTTGATTTAATTTATCAGATAGGAGCTTCAAACGCGCGTCAGAAATTTTATTTTTTTCCGGAATTTGAATGGGCGGGGTCTCCATATGAACAACCAATCCTTTGTTGCCCATTGTTACTGCAGCTTGTTTAGACAGTTGGTTCCACATTACCGTTGCCCCTAACGACTGACTAACAAAACGAAGAGGAACATAAGTTGTTCCATTGATGACTTGTGTTGCAGTATCCAAATCGACATATTTCCGTGACGGTGTATCTGGAGTTTCACTCGATGGAGCAGATTCAATAATCACACGTTTGAAATTTGCCGCAAGCCATATCGTCGAATTCCCGTTTTTGATTTTAACAACTTTATCTGTTTGAAACCATTCCAAACTTGCGCCAAGATTTTCGGAGACAGCACGTAGGGGGATTAATACTCGACCATTGTTTATTTGACCATTGTTAATCGTTGTAGATGTTTGTACCTCAGCCGCATAACTAGACCCAGTTGTTAAAGATAGCATAAGAAATGCTGATGAAAGCAATGCAATTGTCCATTTTTTTATCATAATATTTCCTCCTCTTAAATAATTCACCACAAATTACTCTCACGTATCTGATTTCTCTATAAAATACAATTCGGTCAAACAGAAACTCCCCACAAAGTATCAGGCCTTATCTCGCCTGTCTACCATATGGGGAGCTAATCAGTACAGAAACACTGTCTTCTTATGGTGTGAATCAGCCTTTACTATGAAGAGTTATCAGGTAACCGTCCGGATCAGCGAAGGTAAAGGTACGTCCGAATGGACCGTCGATGGGTGCGGATGTGATTTTCACGCCTGCTGCTGCGAGTTTATCGTGAATGTCTTGCGTATCCGGGGCATAGAGCCATAGCGCAACACCAAGTCCAGGCTGAGTCCCCGTACTGAGTTCGACTCCCGGCATGAGGTCACGAAGTGCAAATGCAATGGGCTTGGTGTCAAAAACCACCGCATGAGGCGGGCCCGCCTGTGAACGGACGAGTCCAAGATAGTGTTGATAAAATTCAGCAGAGCCTTCAAGATCGCTTACCTGAAGGGAGATGAAATCGGGTCCAATAGCTGACATAATATAGCCTCCTAATATTCGCGTTTGTAGGTTAATATAGTCTTCATTATAACCACCCTTCCTGACAACGTTATGTCAGTAGCTGATGTTATACATTATTGCACTATACAGAAAATCTGCTGCCCCCTCTTTGAATTGATTGAAATAGTTGTTGAACCGGGCATCGTATTTGTAATTATGGGCAATACAAGCTAGCAACTCCGCATCACACGGCATGAATTGAATTGGAATTATTTTCCACTCTTCAATCAATTGCTGGACTTCATCAGAGGAAGGTTCCTGACCGGAACAAGCCACAATTCGCTTGAATATTTCCTCAAAACTGGAGAAGTATCTCTCTTGATCCTCTGCCGACATCTTGGCCATCACTTCATCATAGGCATGGTACGCCTCTGTTTCTCCATAAATAATCTCCGCCTCATTCGCATACTGTTCCTTCAAGGGCAGGATCGGAGAATGGTCGAAAATATGCAGAGTACTAACATCATTCCCTGAAACATATTCATCCAGAGCTGTCATGATATTTACCAGTCTTTGTTTTTTTGCTAATAACGTTTGTCTGTGCTTCTTCAATACTTGCTTCTGTTCTTCCCGGGTCAGCTTTACAATGTCCGCAATTTCTTTCAGGGAAAAATCCATTTCCTTCAAGATCAGGATGGTTTGCAGTTTCTCCAGACTGCTGCGGTCATATAAGCGATATCCTTTTTCCGTTAGCTGTGCCGGTTTAAATAAACCAATTTTATCGTAGAAATGCAGAGACCGCGCCGTAATGCCTGTAATCTGAACGATCTCTTTAACCGCTAATAATGGTTTCTTCATCCCAATATCCCTTTACTTCTTCCAGTATTTGCGCAGCAGGCATTATGGTAGCCTCCCAAATTGTCTTGCCTGTTTTTCTCAAGTAATACTTGATTAGATGATACCCGCATGCGTAACCAGCACTGTAAGGCATATTGACCGGCTTAAAGTTCTGAAGCTCCGCAAGCTCGTCACCGTAAAGATACGGGGCAAAATGATGAAATCCGGTTAGTTGAAGCTGCTCGCGGAGCACGGGCTTAATACGCCTGTTAAGGGTTTCCGTATCAGTTCTAGTTACCCAAGGCCCCAGCAATTCTTCACCAAACAGGGAGGTGGCATAATTCTCCGCTAATCCTTCACTTACAATAAGCTCGCCCAGATCAACAGTATGGTCCCACTGAATGTATTGATAGCGGACATTATGGTTGCATTCATGCGCCAGCGCTGCTTTTATCCGGGAAAGGGTATGCTGATTGGGCAAGAGCGTAATCCAGATAAACCCGGGAATCCCCCCAAAGCCGCTATACCCTTCGTTGATAATCAAGGCACGACTCCCCGGATCTCCCAGTTGGATGGTGAATAAATAATCAGATACAGGAAGACTTATTCCATGTTCGATAAATTGACGGAGGCTCGTGGTTACGGCTTGCTCACACCCGGACCAGAACGAATTCACAGAGATCCACTCGACCTCAGGTAAAATATTCGGAGTCATCTGCTCAGGTGCACGGTTCATCATACTATTAAACGAAATCACGTCGAAACCTTTGGCTTCTTCCGCTCTAAAAGGAATCTGTTGAATTTGCCATTGTTTCATAAAGGGAGCCAACATTTCGTGTCGGAATAGCTCCTGCTTGTCTTCCGGCGAGGCTTGAATCACCTTTTGATAAATGTGGTCTGAACGCAATGCTGTTATATTCATCTTAGTCACTTCCAGTCATCTATTCTTACAGTGAATTATGCACTATGACGCAACGTCATAGTCAAGCACATAGCAAAAACTCCCCATAGAGTTAACAGGTTTAACCATCTCACCTGCCTGCCATATGGGGAGCATCCACTTACAGAAGCCTGTTCTTCATGCCGTTAATTAGGCTCTTTTACGCAATTTCTGAAATGCCGAGTATTCCTGATTGGACTTAATGTAGTGTGAACTACCATCCACCTAAGAGGTGGCGGCTTCTTGGTCAATGAAGCTACTGCTCCAAGTTTACCCAAGCTCAAAGGCTAGTCCCTAGCCCAATCATTGCAATATCACATTGCTAGTTTCAGTAGGTTTTGAGCAGCGTTTACATCGCGATCATGATGCACGTTACATTCTGGACAAGTCCACTCTCGCAAGGCGAGATTCTTCACCTCTGCGTTCTTATAACCGCAACAGGAGCAAAGCTGACTGCTTGCATAGTGCTTTGGGGCAATAATAAGTTCTCTGCCATACCATTGAGCCTTATATTCAAGCATCGAACGGAACATACTCCAAGATACCTCGCTAATCGCTTTTGCAAGTTTGTGATTCTGCATCATATTCTTTACACGTAAGTCTTCCATCACGATAACTTGGTTTTCG
This sequence comes from Paenibacillus sp. FSL R7-0128, assembly GCF_038002245.1. Classification (NCBI taxonomy): domain Bacteria; kingdom Bacillati; phylum Bacillota; class Bacilli; order Caryophanales; family Paenibacillaceae; genus Paenibacillus; species Paenibacillus sp. FSL R7-0128. Next base: position 6,808,149 of record NZ_JBBOCD010000001.1, read on the forward strand.
TTTATCATTTTGGCAGACGTTTTATGCAAGAAGTCTTTACGCTGATTCGCTATTTTTTCATGTAGCTTGGCAGCTTTCAGCCTAGCCTTATGACGGTTATGGCTTCCCTTCTTCTTCCGCGATACATCCTTTTGCAGCTTCGCTAATCGCTTTTCAGACGTACGCAAGTATTTAGGATTGGATATGATTTCGCCATTTGAAGTCATAGCAAAGTCTTTCAGCCCAAGATCAACGCCAATCTTCGTATGCATTTTGGGCAACTGGACGATATCCGTTTCAACCAATACGGAAGCATAATACTTTCCCGTTGGTGTTTTTGAAATCGTGCATGATTTGATCAGCCCCACGAATGGGCGGTGCAGCTTGATTTTAATGCCAGTCTTTAGCTTTGGAATCTTGAGATATCCATCCTCTATAGCCACGGTTCCATTTTGGTTATTCGTTGTGAAGCTATGATTATTCGTCTTCTTGCTCTTGAATTTAGGAAATCCCGTTTTCTTATCCCGAAAAAAATTCTTATAAGCCTTATCTAAATTCAGTTGTGTATTCGCTAAGGCAAGGCTATCGACTTCTTTCAGCCAGTCGAATTCCTTTTTGTATTGTGCGGGTGTATTCCTCAGCATCGTTTCCGTTTGCTTGTAATGTTCAATTTTATCTGCAAGCATTCTATTGTAGATGAAGCGAACGCATCCGAACACTTTAGCGAAGTAGTGTTGTTGCCCATGGCTTGGATAGATACGGTATTTGTAGGCTTTCAGCAATGGCGATCACCCTTTCACCCCTTGGGTTTCGATGTATTTTTGAATGACGTCTATTGGCGCTTCACCCGTGGTAAGCAAGCAATAGGAGCGTGACCAAAAAGCCTCTTTCCAAAGTGATTTTCGGACGGTAGGAAACTCCTTCTTGATCAACCTAGATGATGCACTCTTATAAGCGTTGAGAAATTTAGAAATGTCAGTATTAGGATGAGTTTTCATTAGGATATGAACGTGATCCCTGTCATGATTCCATTCCTGCAAAGTCACATTGTAAGTAGGCTGAATGGATGCAAATATCTCTTTCAGACGTTCGGATATGGGATCTGTAATGACTTTCCTACGATACTTGATGACTAGAATAAGGTGAAAGTGAAGGGAGAACACTGAATGGTTATTTGAGTCTAATTTCATTAACTTCACTGACCTTTCCAAGATACGACTGAATACTTTAATTATAGCATCTTAGGCGGTTAGAATCCATGTAGATTAGACCGTTTCCATTCATCCCCCACTTAAAGAAGATAGGGGAATTCTGTCAACTGATGGTTAAAATCTGTTCGGCGCATTCTGCCGGATTCAGCTCTTCTGTGTTCACTTCGAGGTCATATTCATCAAAGCCATAGACGATGTCGAACTGTGCATCCGCCAGTCCAATCTGCCGGTCCCCTCTGGCCTGCTCTCTTCGGATAAGCTCTTCCCGGGAGCATAGGACACCAACAAATAGCGTAGTAGTCCGATCAGCAAAATGATCCCAAAACTCATTAAATCTCTTATCGTTGTCGAATACGGTATCCACGATGACATTGAATCCCATTTCCGCTAACAGCTTAATCGTCGAATAGTACACGGAGACTATGGAGTCATCCAGTATTTGCGAGACCGCCTGATGGTCTATTTCCCGTACAGGCTCGTCTGGAAATTTATAATTAATGAAATCATTGTAATTCATGAAAAAATCATCAATCGATACATGATAAAATGGAATCTCTTTCTGCTTTATCAATTCAGCCGAAATGGAGGTCTTTCCGGAGCTTGAAGTTCCATTTAGAACAAGCAACATGCCTTTATTCATTTCGCCGCCTTCCTTTCACCGGATAACCGATTTCCTGAATGTCCTCTGCCAGATCAGCAAGGTCCAATTCTTCGTTTAGCCCCTTCAGCATCTCCTCATCCAGCGGCTCCATGTCGAAGATTCGCTGCACCAGCGAACGGTCCAGTGAGATCTCGTAATATTCCTGGGCCCAAGTATAATAATAATCCGCTTTGCCAATTAAAAGCTCCAACAGCTGGTAGGCCTCAGCCTCCAGTTCCTTGCCTGCAGACCACGCCCGGCCGCCCTGCTTCCATGTGCAGAATGTGGTCGTATCCATCATAAAGGCAGGTTCTTGAAGGAATCCCTCAAAATCGTCAGGCACGCCTTGCAGCACATCTTGCGGACCGTACATCCGGCCAAACTGGCGGTCATATCCTTTGATAATCAGCCCCTCCGGCTGAAACAGCGCAAAATAGTGCTCCCTTCACCGTCCCGCATTGAAGCCATTTGTTCATTTTTATCCCAATGGGCATTGTACGAATAATACCGGTATTCCCATTCCGGCATAAGGATGGCCTCCAGCATCGCTGCCGCCTGGAAAATACATCTGCTCTCCTCCACGTCCGGAAGCCGGTTAATGAAGTGTGAATCCGTCATGAGTTCCCTCTCCTCTATCCCCTCTTGCAAGTCATTCCCATTATAAACCATAGGCGATAGAGGAAGGAACTCTCAGCCGGATCAGTTAAACCCGCCGTTGACGCGAATCGTCTGCCCTGTAATCCAGCGGGACTTATCACTGACGAGCAATTCGATTACATTCGCAATGTCCTCCGGTTCGCCAAGCCGTCCAAAAGCATTCATCCGGCGGAAGGAATCCACCAGCTCCTCAGATTTCCCGTTCAGGAATAGCTCCGTCGATACTTGCCCGGGTGCCACACAATTCACAACGATATCCTTCGCTCCGAATTCCTTCGCTAACTGGCGGGTTAACTGCTCGACTGCCCCTTTGGTTGCGGCATAGACGCTATAGGTTGGCAGCATCGCTCCCGATACAGAGGTCGAGAAGTTAATAATCGTTCCGCCCTGCTCCATATGCTTCATCGCTTGCTGACAGGCGAAATAAGTGCCTTTGACATTGACAGCAAATTGACGGTCGAACATCTCCTCTGTTACGTTTGCGATAGGCACACATTCCATAACTCCGGCATTATTCACCAAAATATCGATGCGCCCGAATTGCCCGATTGTCTCCGAGAACAGGGCTTCGACCTCACTCACCTTGCTTACATCGCCTTGAACGGCTATCGCTTCCCCGCCAGATTCCTTAATAGTTTGCACGACCTCGTCCGCTTTTCCCCGGTTAGATGAATAATTGACAGCCACTTTTATTCCTAACCCGGCCAGTTGAATGGCGATTTGTCTTCCAATACCCCGTGACGCACCTGTAACGATGGCTACTTTTCCGTTCTGACTCATTAGGACCACTCTCCTTAATCTCGTTTTGGCCGGATGATTATCCTGTTGGCCTTATAGATTCATTGTAAAGCAATCGAAGAGCATTTCGTTATAACAGACCTGTTCACTTCTTGCCTATTTCTCTTCTAATCGCTATGATTAACAGCAAACCCCACGTATACGGGAAAAGGAGGCTTCTAACTTGAAAGATTCATTGCGGACCAAGCCGCTTTTACAGCAATTGGCTGCCCTGATCCTTCGCCATGCTCCATCGGCAGGCACCCACCAGACGCATATCCCTTCCTTGCAGTTGATGCACGCCACGGATGCAGCGGAACCGCTGGAGTCTGTCTATAAGCCGTCGATCTGTGTCGTTGCCCAAGGAGCCAAAGCAGCCACCCTGTCCAGCGAAACTTATCATTACGATCCTTCCACTTACCTGGTCACTTCGGTTGAACTGCCGATCAACGGAAGAATAACCGGAGCTTCGCCTGATCATCCGTTTCTGGGCATCAAGCTAAGCTTCGATCCTGGCACCATCCTGGACATTGTAAAAGAGATGAATGACTCCACCCTAGTTCCGGGTGAAACATCGCTTGGGATAACGGTTGCCCGAACCTCTGAGCCCTTACTTGCAGCCATCGTACGGCTCATTCAATTACTCGACGCGCCGCAGGATATTGCCATTCTGGCCCCGCTCGTGATCCGCGAAATTCTCTATCGCGTTCTTCAGAGCGACCAAGGCGCACACCTGCATCAATTCGCCATCATCGGCAGCCATGCGCACAGGATTGCTCAAGCCATTCAAGTGATCACTAAGCAATATTCCGAGTCCCTTGTTGTTGAACAGCTTGCAGAGTCTGTGAATATGAGTACATCCGCCTTCCACAAGCATTTCAAACGCGTTACCGCCATGAGCCCACTGCAATACCAGAAGGTTATCCGTTTGCAGGAAGCCCGCCGCCTCATGCTAACCGAATCCCTCCAAGCCTCCGATGCCGCCTTCCGCGTAGGCTATGAGAGCCCCTCCCAATTCAGCCGCGAATATGCACGCCAGTACGGGAGACCTCCGATGTCGGATGTCCAGGGGATTCTTGGGTTATCTAAGTAGCTAACTTCTTCAGACCTAGCTGTTCACGTAACGACATCCAGCTTTCCGTCACGGTCTGATGCGCTGTATCGATCACGATGTGGTCACGGTCCCAAGCCTCGTAATGTCTGTTCTTCACCTCACTCCAAGTGGGGAGGGTAAAGCCGGGAATATCCGTTGTACGAGTGGTAATTCGATGCTTGTGTGTACATTCGTCCGAACAGACCACTTCGATTTCGACAAACGGAATTCCTAGAGACTCTGCTACATTACGCCAAGCTTGGCGGGTATAGTGAATGGGATTGACCGTGTCCGCGATCACGTCCAGACCCAAAATGAGATTCTGCCTCGCTATCTCGTAACAAACGATGTAACCCTCAGGTCCATCAACCTTACCCCCGGCCACGCGCATAGCCTGTTCTACAACATCAACCCGAAGATACGGTGCCCGAAGTTCGCTTGCTAAAGCTGATGCTAATGTAGACTTACCGGTGCCTGGCAACCCGCCGAAAATATAAAGCATATGGATTCCCTCCTTCATGACAACCTGTTTACTGTTCTATGCCTACTGTCTCTTTGAAAATGATGATACCTTAACTACCCTAGGCCCCTCAGGATGTAATCGTTTACACATCATAGCAGACTCTACCGGATTTAACGATGAAGTTTGTTTTTTTGTACCTTTTCATCAAAAATGAGCCGTCCTAATTTCTCAGGACGGCTCAAGATGAATTAACTTAATCGATGAATATTTTCATATCAACTTTGATCAAAAAACATATCCAATTTCCCAAATCCTACTCCACAGTAACACTCTTAGCCAAGTTTCTTGGCTTATCCACATCATGACCCAGAGCCAGAGACGCATAGTAAGCCAGCAGCTGCAGGGTAACTACAGACAGCGCAGCGGTAAGCAGCGGCAGGGTCTGCGGGATCACGAAGACCTGGTCAACGGAGCGGAGCAGGTCGTCTTTGTGCTCTTCGTGGGTGATGGCCATGACATGGGCGCCACGGGCTTTTACTTCTTTGATGTTGCTGACGGTCTTCTCCAGCACAGATTCCAGGGTAGCCAGAGCGATGACCGGAACACCTTCTTCGATCAGTGCCAGGGTACCATGCTTCAGTTCACCCGCAGCATAGGCTTCCGAGTGAATGTAGGAGATTTCCTTGAGTTTGAGCGAGCCTTCTTGAGCTACTGCGTAATCTACGCCGCGGCCGATGAAGAACAGGTGCTTGTGCTCAGCGATTTGCTCAGCGTAGGCTTTGATCGCGTCTTTTTGACCCAGAATGACTTCAACTTGCTCCGGTAGAGACTGCATAGCGGCCAGAATCTTGGTAACCTCAGCATCAGACTGTGTGCCGCGTACTTCAGCCAGATACAGACCCAGCAAAGTGAATGCGATCAACTGGGAAGTGTAGGCCTTGGTCGAGGCTACAGCGATCTCTGGACCAGCCAGCGTAACCAGAACACTGTCTGCTTCCCGGGCAATAGAGCTGCCCACTACGTTGGTGATCGCCAGCACATGGGCTCCGTTTGCTTGACCTTCACGAAGAGCAGCCAGTGTATCAGCAGTTTCACCCGATTGGCTCACTACAATAACCAGTGTCTCCGGAGTTACGATTGGCGAACGGTAACGGTATTCAGAAGCAATATCATTCTCTACAGGAATGCGTACCAGGGACTCAATCAGGTTACGTCCAACCAGACCGGCATTATATGCAGTACCGCAAGCTACCACCTGGATATTGCGGATGTTCTTGATTTGTTCTTCTGTCAGGTTAAGCTCAGGCAGAATGACTTTGTTGCCTTCCGCATTCATCCGTCCGCGCATGGTATCGCGGTATGCCTTAGGCTGCTCGTGGATTTCTTTCAGCATGAAGTGCTCATAACCGCCCTTTTCTGCGGTAACGGCATCCCAATCGACAGTAATCATTTCCCGAGAAATAAAATTGCCTTCAATCGTCATCAGTTCGACAGCATCCCGTGTCAATACAGCCATTTCGCCGTCGTTCAGAATATATACGTTACGGGTGTATTCCAGCAGTGCAGGAATATCGGACCCGATAAAGTTCTCGCCTTCTCCAAGACCTATGATCAGCGGGCTGGCTTGACGCACAGCTACCAGCTTATCCGGTTCATATTCAGTCAGTACACCCAGGGCAAACGCTCCGCGCATGTAAGAAATCGCCTGCTGTACAGCCTTAACGATATCTCCCTTGTATTCACGGGCAATCAGGTGGGAGATGACTTCTGTATCTGTCTCCGAGGTGAAGTGGCATCCTCCGGCAATCAGTTCTTCCTTGAGATCCAGGTAATTCTCGACAATCCCGTTGTGTACTACCGAGAATTTGTGGCTGTTGTCAGTGTGAGGATGGGAGTTCTCATCGGACGGCTTGCCGTGTGTTGCCCAGCGGGTGTGGCCGATGCCGGCACTTCCTGTCAGTGGAGTCGCATCCAGACGGGATTCCAGGTTCGCCATACGTCCCTGTGCTTTTACCACCTGCAGACCATCCTTCGTGAATACGGCAATCCCTGCGGAATCGTACCCGCGATACTCCAGCTTCTTCAGACCCTCTACCAAGATCCCCTGCGAATTCTGATTACCAATATATCCTACAATACCACACATTATAATTTCCTCCGTCCAATTTATCGTAATTAGGCGCGCATGAGGAAAGAAACGTGCCGTGCGGCATGTTTTGAAGAAAAGCAAATATGATGTTGTCCATTACACCCAACATGATAACCTGTCAATTACATCGTTAGTCACGATTATGCACAGTCTTCTCCTCTGCCGTGGCAGAACCGTTTGCGTTCCTGCAAATGCGCATACCCATGATTTGTACATCTTTAAGTTAGCACCCACAAAAGCGTTGTGTGCAAGGTCGCCCTCGCATTTTCCGCTTCCATTTACGGCTCTGGTGCATCACCGGGAGGTCCCCGCCGAACATTTCGAACACCTCCACCTCGTCAGCTTACATCTGCCGTGATCCGTTCAGACCGTCCTGTACTGCTTACGCAGCCACCGGTCCTCCCTTCTCTCCCGCGCAAGATCAAGCTCTGGCGCTTGTGTTGCAATAACCTTACAATCCCCGCTTTCCTTCTGGAATGACACTTAGTCTATTATATGCACCTCAACCCGTTTTTGCAACGATGTGGCGAAGAAAACCTTTTTCATCCATTTCACACTTTTTCCAAACAGCCATGACCACATTAATCATTCAGCCGGTGAATGAATCGGATTGATCCATCCACCGGCTACCCGTTCCTGCTACTTCAGTGAGTGATTACACCAGCTCGCGCTGAACCACTTCAACAATCTGCCCTACAAAAAGATCCAGCTCCGCCTTATCCGGCCCTTCGGCCATTACACGGATCAGCGGCTCGGTTCCCGAAGGACGCACCAAGACACGCCCGTTGTCGCCCAGCTTGCTTTCCACTTCTATGATCGCGGCCTCAATGGCCGGATTGTTCGGATAATTGGTTTTGTCCTGCACGCGCACATTGACCAGCACCTGCGGATATTTAGTCATCATGGACTTCAGTGTGCTTAGCTTTTTGCCGGAAGACTTCATGGTATTCACCAGTTGAATCGCAGTCAGAATTCCGTCACCTGTAGTATTATAATCCAGGAAAATCACATGGCCGGATTGCTCCCCGCCCAGATTATAGCCGCCGCGGCGCATCTCTTCCATCACGTAACGGTCGCCGACAGCAGTCTTCGCTGTATTCAATGACAGTTTCTCTGTTGCCTTGTAGAAACCGATGTTGCTCATTACTGTAGATACAATGGTGCCATCCTTCAGCTTCCCTGCACGGTTCATCGCATCCCCGCAAATGCAGAGAATGAAGTCGCCGTCCACCTCGTCGCCGTTCTCATCGATAGCGATCAGGCGGTCCGCATCCCCGTCAAAAGCAAGCCCAAGATCCGCACCATGGCGCAGCACCTCTGCACGCAGAGTCTCCGGGTGTGTGGAGCCGAAGCCGTCATTGATATTAAGCCCGTCCGGCTCTGCCCCAATGGCAATTACTTCTGCGCCCAGTTCCTTGAATAATCGCGGTGCCAGCTCATAGGCTGCACCGTGTGCGCAGTCGAGCACCACCTTCGTGCCCTTGAAGCTCTGGTCGATGGTGGTCTTCAGATACTCCAGGTAGAGATATTTCGCTTGATCATCGACCCGCAGCGTGCCCAGACCCGATCCTACCGGACGCGGCAGCTCATCGTGCTCGGCATCCATCAGCTCCTCGATGCGCAGCTCCGTTTCGTCTGTCAGCTTGAAGCCGTCTCCGCCAAAGAACTTGATTCCGTTATCCTCCACGGGATTATGTGAAGCAGAGATCATCACTCCGGCATCCGCCTGGAGCAATCTTGTGATATAAGCAACAGCAGGTGTAGAGACTACACCCAGACGGATCACATCTGCCCCAATGGACAACAAACCCGCAATGAGTGAAGATTCCAGCATTGGACCCGAGATCCGTGTATCCATGCCGATGACCACTTTAGGCTTTTCCACATTTCCTGCCAGCACATATCCCCCGCAGCGTCCAATACTGTAGGCCATTTCTGCTGTTAATTCACGGTTAGCCACCCCGCGTACGCCATCTGTTCCGAAATACTTACCCATCTTTTTTTCTCCTTTAGAATACGCTGCTTCAGCTTAATAAATTATAGTATGAATGATTCGATAATTCGTGTATGTCAGGTGCATATAAATAGACTTTTACATGCCCGGAAGGTTACGTTCCGCCCGTACTGTCGGCATTATTGCCGCTTGCGGGCGGCGTTGGTTCAGCAGTCTCCGGCGGAATATGTGTCGGCGTCGGGGTCTCCTCTATAATCTCGGTGGTGTGCTCCGGGGTTGGCTCTACGAGCGTCTCGTCCCCGGATGCAGGCTCAGCACTGGGCTCCGGCGTAGGCGTCGGGATAGGGCTACTGTCCGGCACGGCAGTCGCGGCCGGAGCAGCAGGCGCTACCAGCTCCACCTTCGCAACAAGCTGCGAGGCGGCATTCTCCAGGGTAATGAACCGGGGGAGCGACACCTGCAGCGTAATATCGTAAACACCGGCCGTAAGCCCCACGACATCTGCAACCACACTGATGCTATCCTGGTCGAGCTGGTCCAGCAGTGTTGGCGCACCTGATAGGGTCAGATCCATAGTGGCGCTTCCAGGGTCTATGACACGGGCTGTCAGCCCGCTGCTGACGCCCTCCAGCTTAATGGGGATAGCAGAGAGGGTCCGCTGGGTAATCTCCGCCGCAGAGACCGCTACGGTCATTGCCGCAGGTTCAATCCTGCCTGTGCCCTCCGGCGGCTTAAGCTCCAGCTTCATCTGCTCAGTACCCGCATTCTTGATAGCGCTCAAATCCAGGACAGCCTCATACGAGGATAAGGTCTTAAGGGTCTCTGCACTGCCGTACACCGTTACCATATCCTGTTCAGGCGTTACCCTGGACAGCACTAGTGAACCGGGCAGACTTCCGGTGAAGCTGATGTCTAGCGGCAAGGTTTTGGATGGGAGGGTAACAGGCACTTCTACCGCTACTGTAGAGGGTTCAATGACCGCATCCTCCAGCTCATTCCCCTTACTGTCCAGAGCAAAGAGCTTCAGCCTCTTCTCACTAAAAGTCTCATTCTGCCCCTCCAGTTCCACCTTCCCCTGCACCTTCGCTACCCGTCCAAGATCACTTGCCGGAAGAGTAACCTCCACGGATACCGGGTCAATCACAGGACTGCCTACTTCATAGCCTGCTGCCGGCTCTCCCGTAATATTCAGCGAGACGGGAAAAGACTTCGTCGTCCGCGGCTCGATATGCACATTCACCTGATTCGGGACCATAGCTTCCAGGGTTACACCACTCGGAGTCGAATACATCAGCGGAAGCGTGTTATCACCGGGCTTCACATCCTTCAGATCCAGCCATACCCGATAAGCATCGGAGAATTTATAGGTCAGATCGGACTTTTTGCCCATTACCTCCATCCTGACGCTGTCCACATCCTTGGTCAGTACATAATTCTCACTGTCGAAGCCCTCAATCTCCACTTTGACATTCTCAATCGTCTTCGATTCGTTATTAACCGTAGTCTGGTACGTTGGCGCTGTATCCACATGCACAATAGTCCACAGAATAATCCCCAGAGCCAGGGCAAGGATCTTGTTGAAGTTATTGTTCTTCATCCATTTATCCATTGTCTTTATTCCCCCTCCGTTTCCAGAAAGCGGAGCTCTTCTCCATCAGGGGCGAGCTGGTTGCGCTCAGCTCTTGGTGCAGCTTCGAGATCAGGGACTCTTCCTTGATATCCCGGACAATTTGTCCATTGATGGCCAGCGAGATCAGGCCGGTCTCCTCAGAGACGACCACAGACACCGAGTCTGCCACCTCACTGATACCGATTGCGGCCCGGTGCCGGGTTCCCAGCTCCTTGCTGATGAACGGATTCTCCGAGAGCGGCAGGTAACAGGCTGCCGCAGCGATCTGGCCTCCCTGCATAATCAGCGCTCCGTCATGCAGCGGCGTATTGGGGATGAAGATATTAATCAGCAGCTCGGAGCTGACCTCAGAGCGCATGGCGATCCCGGATTCCGTATATTCATTAAGCCCCGTGGCCCGTTCGAATACGATCAATGCCCCGATTTTGCGGACAGCCAGATAATTCACGGCTTTAATCACTTCACCGATTAATTTACTGATCTCCTCATCATTCTCCGCATTCCGCCCGAAGAACTTGCCCCGGCCGAGCTGTTCCAGCCCCCGCCGCAGCTCCGGCTGAAAAATAATAAAAATCGCGAGTATCCCAAAAGTAAACACCTGGTTCATCAGCCACCTCAGGGTATACAGATCCAGTAGAGTACTGCCGCCCCAGATGACGACCAGGACCATAATCCCCTTCAGCAGTTGAACCGCCCGCGTCCCGCGCACCATATTGAGCACTTTATAGATAATGTAGCTGACAATTAGAATATCAATTATATCTTTAATGGATTCTTTCCATGTAAGGTCGGTAAAGTAGCTCATGGCCGAAAACCCCCGTGATTTCAAATTAACTGGGTTTATGTAAATTGTCTGTTAAGCTTGAATCTTATTCTAGGTTATAACGTTACGCCTCCGGTTGCAAGTTTGGCGGCTGGTAAATTGATGAACCTGTCATTTCAGGCAACAAAAAAGCGCCATCTTTCCGGAAAAAGAGGCGCAAATGAGTTATCTGCTACAAGCGACCAACATTTAGCTATCGGTAGGCAACTTCAGAGAACATGTTCGTCACTTTATACCAGATCCAGCTTACGGCTTGGTCTATACTTTTGACTTGCCCGGAGATATGGGCGGTTGAAGCCTGATACAGCGAGCCGTCGATGACCGTTACGTTTCCGTTGACTTCCCCGTAGACTTGAGTCTTACCGTTCTCCACCGTCAGATCGCCGGAGATAATTTTGCCGGAGGGTACAATCACCGTATTCCCCTTGATCACAACCTGGTCGAGGTCTGCCCCTCTAACCACAAGCTGCCGATCCTGATTCCAAAAAGTTACAGAGCTCATCAGCATCACAAGAATGAACATAGACGCCGCCGTCAGGGCCGGATGCCGCTTGATCCAGGTGATGAAGGCTCTTTCCTTCTTGGGTTTCGGTAATGAATCCATAATCCGGCCAACCAAATCCTCCGAGGCCACAGGTGTCTGGTGCATCAGGGAAAACATCAGCATATCGGTCTGTTCCAGTTCTTTGAACCTCGCACGGCACTCCGTACAGGATAAAAGATGCTCCTTCAATTCCCTCTGCTGCAGGTCGGGCAAGTCGTCATCCAGGTAGTCGTGCATCATAGAGACGGCCAGTTTGCATTCCATAGGAGCCAATCCTTTCATACGTGCTAATTTAGTGCATAAGACTTGCTTAACTTACATACGTCCCTGCAATGCAGGAGTTTCATAAAAAATAATCTATTTTTACAATTTGGGTCCTAACTTCTTACGTAAAAACTCACGGCCACGATGCACCCGGGTCTTGATCGTCGTTACAGGCATATCCAGCACATCGCCGATCTCCTGAAGCGACAAATCCTGCAGATAGCGCAGAATCATAACCGACCTGTACTTCACGGGCAGGCTGTCGATGGCTTCATAGATGAGTCTCTGTGTCTCCGAGAGCAGCAGCTCCGTCTCCGGGGTCACATTATCGCTCGGAATCATCGAATACCCGTCAATCCCCTCCTGGTCGTTCATCTCGGCATCCAGGGAATAGGTCGGGCGACGCTTACGCAGCCGGTCAATGCAGAGGTTCGTGCCAATCCGGTAGATCCATGTCGAGAACTTCTGCTTATCATCATACCTGTCCAAATTTCTGTAGACGCGCAAAAAAGTCTCCTGAACAACATCCTCCGCCTCATGGCGGTTATTCAGCATACGGTAAGCCAAATGATAAATTTTGTCTTTATATAGTTCCACAAGCTCGGCAAATGCCCTTTGGTCACCCTTCAGGGCGAGCTTTGTCAGTCTGCCTTCCAGATTCTCCACCTGTTAACTCCCCCAGACTTGCCGCCCTTGGACTTTCAGCTCTTCGAAGACCACGGTACAAGCATTTAAATCGTAAATCATGTGCTTGCAAAAATCAAGGTTTGTATTGTTACCTTCTATATAATGTGCTGGAAAAGCTTGCTGCCGGGTTGCTGGCGGCTGATCGCTGGAGGAACCCCCTGGCCCCCCTGGCGGCTGATTAGTCGGGGGCTGCGCAGAACATTTGGACTTCCGGTCGCTGTTATTGGCAGATTTCTTGATTGGAACCGCACGCTGCGGTTGAAATCTGCCAATAAAGGCGAACGCTATCGCTCCTACAGTTCCAAATTTCCGCTCCGCCCCCTCCATCAGCCTGGTTCCCCCCACTGCTTTTCTTGTTGCCCAGGTATATCTCAGGCAACAATGGGGTGGGGCATGGGCTCGGCCGGGTCTGCGACTCCCGGCCTCCCTTCCTTTACAACAAAATCCTCCTAACACATAGAGCATGACGTTGCCTTATGCCCCTCTTAGGGCAGCACCCCACTGTTTTGCATCCACCTGCTTTATCCTCATTCTATTTCTATTCGGTTTTTCACATACATTGGCTCATATGTGCCTTCGTGACCGCCAATTCCTATAAAAAAAGCCCACCTCCGGTTAGGAAGCGGGCGGGGAATTCTGAAGCGGCTTAGGGCAGGCTTCAAAGATTCAAGACCGAAAGACCAGGGCCTAAGATCGGAAAATCAAAACCTTAAAGTGGCTTCGCCGACTTTGAGATCCAAAACCTTAAAGCGGCTTCGCCGACTTTGAGATCCAAAATCCTAAAGCGGCTTCGCCGACTTTTTAGATCAAGATCGTCAGAGCGGGTACTCACAAACCATCAGCCGGTATTCCGAAGACCGGCAGCAATACCATTGATCGTGAGCAGTACCTCACGCAGCAGCTCAGCGTCATCCCCCTCAGCCTCACGCAGGGCGCGAAGCTCGGCGAGGAGCTGAACCTGGAGGTAGCTGAGCGGATCAACATACGGATTGCGCAGGCGGATGGATTCCTGAATGACCGGAACATTATCCAGAATGTCCTGCTGGCCGGTGATCTGGAGAATCAGCTCGGAGGTCAGCTTGAACTCAGCCTCAATCTGGCCGAAGATTCGCGCACGTGCTTCCTCGTTCTTGCCCATTCCGGCGTATTCCTTGGCGATGACAAGATCCGCCTTCGCAATAGCCATCTGCAGCGTATCGATCAGGGTCGTGAAGAATGAGAAGTTCGCATACATATGCTGCATGATCTTCATATTCTCTTCCTTGCCCTCATAGAAGCTCTGCAGACCAGTTCCGGCGGCATACCATGCTGGAAGCAGATAACGGCTCTGCGTCCAAGCGAATACCCAAGGAATCGCACGCAGGTCCTCGAAGCGCTCGCTATTCTTCCGCTTCGAAGGGCGTGAGCCGATATTCAACTCGCCTACCTCCGGCAGCGGGGTTGATTCTTTGAAGTACGTCAGGAAATCCGGATCACGGAAGATCAGATCCTGATACTTGTTCAGCGAGACTTCAGAGATACGGGCAATAATCTCATCCCACTTGGCTTCGTACAGATCCGCTTGCGGCGATCTGGCATGAATAGCGGCCGTAATCAGAGCGGATGTCGCCTGCTCCAGACTGCGGTAAGCAATGCCTTTCATCGAATAACGGGAGGAGATAACCTCACCCTGCTCGGTAATCTTAATCCCGCCGCCGATGGTGGAAGCCGGCTGGGCCAGAATGCTCCGGTTGAGCGGCATACCGCCGCGTCCCAGGGCGCCGCCCCGTCCATGGAAGAATTTCAGCTTAATGCCGAACTCATCGGCAGTCGCTGTGATCTGCTTCAGGGCCACTCGCAGCTCCCAGTTCGCGGTAACGACGCCGCCGTCTTTATTACTGTCGGAATATCCCAGCATAATCTCCTGCAGATCATTCATCGCACGGACCGCATCGCGGTAGATCGGCATGTTGAGCAGCGTACGCATAATCTGCGGCGCATCATGCAGGTCGTCAATCGTCTCGAACAGCGGCACAGCCTGCAGAGTACAGACTACCGTACCGTCGTTGTCTTTGCGGAACAAGCCGACTTCCTTGGAGAAGACCATAACCTCCAGAATATCGCTTGCCGCCTCCGCCATACTGATCAGATAGCTTGTGATACACTGCTTGCCGTATTCCTCCTGCGCCTCATAGATCGCACGGTATACCGCCAGGCATTCCTCTGTCCCTTCACTATACGACTGGTAAGGGGAAGTCAGCGGACGCGGATCATTCAGCAGCTTCTCCAGCAGCACAATCTTCTCTTGCTCCGACAGCTTGGAGTAATCCGGTGTAACATTCATCTTGGCCAGAACCTCTGTCATTGCATTCTCATGCTCCTGGCTGTGCTGGCGGACATCCAGCGTAGAGGTGTGGAAGCCGAAGAGCTCCACCTGACGAATCAGCTTCTTAATGTAGGTATCTGCTACATAATCGGCGTAGTGATGCCGCAGGCTGCGGTCAATCACGTTCAGGTCGTCGATGAATTGCGCCGGGGTTGCGTAGCGCTCTGGTGTTCCTTTTTTCTCATCGTCCAGCACATTCTGTGTCTTGGAGATCATATAGCTGAGCTTAATCCGGTAAGGCTCGTTATCATTACGCCAGGCATCGACCCGGTTAAGATTGATAATATTCCGGTCTGCCTCAATCGATTCCAGCAGTTCCGGCGTCACATTCACAATGCTTGTACTAAAGCTCAGGTACTGCATCAGCTCGCGCATAATACGCTGGTATTCACGAATAGCCAGCTTGCGCTGCAGACGGAGGGTCTGCAAGGTAACGGATGCCTTCACGGAAGGGTTGCCGTCGCGGTCTCCCCCGATCCATGAACCGAAACGCAGATAGGTCGGTACGTGCCAGTTCTGGCCCGGATAATATTTGCTCAGACAGCGCTCAAGCTCCTGATATACATCCGGCAGCACTTCAAAAATCGTCTCATGGAAGTAATACATCCCGTTACGCACTTCATCCAGCACCGTTGGCTTACGGTCACGCAGTTCATCGGTCTGCCACAAGGTAATAACCTCATTCAGCAGCTTCTCCCGGAGCTGTTCCCGTTCGCGGAACGTTAGCGTCGGATTATCCAAGCCCATGACGTCGTCGGAGATCCGTTTGTGGATATCGAGAATCGCACGGCGCATAGCTTCAGTAGGGTGAGCGGTCATAACCAGCTCGAGTGACATGCCGCTCATAATCTCAAGAACCTCTTCGTGGGAGAAATCCCGTTCGCGAAGCTCCTGAACCGCGCTCTCAATCGACCCCGGCTGTACAGTCTCCCCGGCAGAACGTTCGTAGTCGCGTTTACGGCGAATCCGGTGGTTCTGCTCGGCGATATTCACCAGCTGGAAATAAATCGCAAAGGCACGGATCACCTGATGGCGATTCTCCGGGTCCAGTGAGCTAATCAGCTCTTTAAATTCGTTGTGCAGTTCAGGCAAAAACAATGAGCGCAGCGATTTGCTGGTCTCCCGGATTTTCTCCACAATATCCAGCAGTTCGTTGCCGCCTTGGTGTACCAAGACTTCGCCCAGTATGTTCCCCAGGAACCGTACGTCCCGCCGCAGCAGATTGTTGGAGTTGCTTTTGCTAACGGTAGTCGTAAGTTCGGTCATGCTGCTCCCCCCATCCTCTTCCGGATCAATGCTCTTAACATTGTCTATTTGAAAAGCTTCCTCATATCATACAATAAAACCGCCCGGAAATCTTCAACTTTATTGCGCGGTAAAGCAGTGCAGTGATTTCGATTATACACCAAACCGGCCATTTATGCAGTCCCAAAAAATTATGTATTTCTTCCTGGTATATTCTCTCTTTGATATGTACTTTATGCAGTGTTCATGTGAAGTTATATGACGTAAAACGACAAAAACAGCCAGCTCCGCAGAGCCGGCCGTTGATCACAGGTTAACTTTTATTTCATTGTGTGCCCTGAGCGGTTGTTGAATGCCAATTCGAATAATCCGGTAGCCGATAACCCGGCCAATCCGCCTGACCATAGACGCAAGATCAACTCCAGCTCTGTAAAAGGATACGCCGCCGCTCCAACCAGCAGCCCGATGCCAAGTCCGATAAAAGGGATGCTGTTACGCGGCAAACGGGTATTATTTTTGATCAGCTGCACTAGGGTAAGAATAAAGACCGACAGGATTGAGGCAAAAGCCAATACATTATCCAGCAGTTCGCTGTTCATCATGAGATTGCTCCTTTCTGCGGGATGGTGGTGATATCAACGGTGTTGGCAGCCGGATGGTAGGCAATCTGAGCGCCCAGTGCCTCCGCAATTTTACGTGCAGGAACATAGGTAACCCCATTCTCCAGCCACCCGTCCGCAATCTTCCTCCCATTCACCTGTACTGCAACTTTCATCTGAGTCCTCATCGCTTGTTCCTCCTTGGGCTTGATGCGTTCAACCACCGCCTCCACGGCCGCAGCCGTAGGCTTTTTCCCCGTTCGCAGATCTGCCAGACTTAATCCGAAGCTCATCTGCAGATGCGGGTAATCCTTGAAGCTGGTCCAGTCGCCGCCCCATTCGAACCCGATGGCCTTAGCGTGCTGCACCACCTCCAGCCAATCCCGGGTCCCATTCTGGTTCTCATCCCTGTTCATATCCCAAGAGACACTTGAACCATCCGGAAGCAGCAGCGCAAAATCCGCCGCCAATCCATAATTGTGATAGCTGTACCCGCCGCGCGCATTCGTCACGATTGCTCCCGGCCGGGTTCGCCCCTGGGCATAGAGCGCATCCTGTTCGGCAATCGTCCGCAGACCTTGCGTGATCAGGATGGGAACTCCAACAGCATAACTGCGTTCAATCAGTGCAGTCGCTGCGGCAAGGACGGCGGGATGAAGTCCGGACAGGCGGGCAGCGGATTTATTCAGGACTTGAGCCAGCGTCAGCATGCGATTCCTCCCCTTTCCTGATTTCAGAGAGGACCACGAACAGATCCCGGCGTCTGGTGTACATCAAGAGGGTTAGAATGACTAGCCCTAGGGTCGTTCCCGTCTGGGCAATAGCCCAGGCATCCGATTGCAGCGAGCTTCGTATAGCGTCCGGGGCGGGAGCGGAGCTGAATCTGATCCAGAAGGCCACCGCCATTTTTACCGTATACGCCCCGAGGAAAAAGAACGCCGCCAGCATAAACAGACTGACCACGCGCACCCGGAATCTTCGGCGGAAATACAAAAAAAGCGCAGCCATCAGCAGCAGCGCACAGATAAAGGATATAGAATAGGCCAGTAACAACACAATATCAATGCTGCTCATCTTCTGCCCCCCGATCATAGATTAGGAACTCGGCGAACCCGTTGTTCCTGATTTCATCCTGAATGTCCTGAGAGACATTCTTGTACCTGCGGATAGAGAGCGAAACTTTATGTCCGGCAAGCGCCAGCCTCCGCTCTCTGTCCCGGTGCAGGGGCGATAGACGCTTGATCCACGCACTCAGCACGTTATCCCCCCCTGTCTTCTTCATTAATACTATTACTACCCGTATGGTTGCCCGCGGAATGGTCTATCTTCAATCGCTGCAGGACTTCAAGCGTGGGTGCCATGAAGTCTGACCGCTCTTTGTCGAGGATATTCTGCAGCCGGTCCCGGTCTTCCTCAGCACGCTCCAGCAGTTCACGCGGCACCAGATTCCCCTTCACAATTGACCGTAAAAGCACAAGCATAATCATGAGCAGAATCAGAGCGATGATATAAGCCAGTCCATACTTATCCGCAAGCGGCAGCAGCTTCTCCAGATTCGCAACATCGTTGCTGTCCATTGCTTCACTCCCTTCTGTGTGGTTATTAAAGTGGTTATTAAAGTGGTTATTAAAGTAGTTCTATAAGACGCACTTAAGATTTAAACTTGAAGCTTCATCGTCACTGTGGTGAATATTTGGACTTAGCCCCCGGACGAGTCCGAGGGCAAAATAAAAACGCCCTGAGCGGCGCCTGTGGCAATCTACTCTTCAGTTACAAGGAACGTAAGTCCGTTCTCCACCAGAATCTGCTTGACCGCAGGCTTCAGCGTAGAGGGGACCTCGCTATACTTCGTCTTCCCCAGCATGACGCGTTGTGCGAAAAATAATGCCATTGCTCTCACCACCTTTCTATAATAGAGGTAATGCGCAGGTTAGATCCGCTGAACGATTACGTGTAGACTTGCGTGGCCATCTCCGCAATGAGATCCTCAATGAAATCCGCCCGTTCGCTTAGTGCGTTATTCTGCGCCTTTAGCCACAGATTCTCCTGCTGAAGCTGTTCCATCTCCGTAAGTACCGGCGGCTTATTCGCTTCTTCTTCTTGATACGCTTCCCACGCCGCCTGTAATTCAGCCTCTGTCGGCTGTGGCGCGTCCAGATTCCAGACGGCGATATATGGGCCGCGCTCCACCAGATCATAGTCCTCGCCTTCGATCAGCAGATTATAGTCAATGCCATGGCGGTAGTGGACGCCCTCTACGAGTTGTTCGCCGATTTCTGGCGGCTTGATCTCGTAGCGTACCTGGCCCTTGGTTTCGGCTTCCGGCCGCAGGACGGGTTCTGGGCCGTTGTCTTGGACGATGAAGTCGTGCATGGGGTTGGCAGTTGGGTATAAATAGTTAATTGCTTGTGCTAGGTTCATTTATTCATCTCCTTTATGCAACTCGAATTAAAGATACATGTGTGTATGGATCATGAGCAGAAATAGAAATATTTTGAGTAGGGTTTATGAATATTTCTACGTACTCTCCCGCACTAAGGCGCAAAAGCGAAGATCCACCCAATGATAGCCCTAATTGACTCGCATCACTCGTCTGTTCTATTAAAAGTCCATTTAGATTCCCATTTACGAAAGCTCCAATAGCGGCCCGCCCTGCTCCTGAATTAGATATCGCTACACGGACATTCAATAGATATACTCCCGTTTCAGGAGAAACAAGTCGACTGTTTGCTATGTCCGCAACATTTTTAATACTGTAAAGAGACTGGTTTAATGTAACCTTGCCCCATACTCCAGCACTTAACAATTGGTCAGAGAGAGGCTTCATTTCAGCCATAGGCCGATTTAATGTTGTATTATCCCCCCATGGGTTAATAACCCCAGGCCCCATTGAAATAGTTGCTCCATTTGAGGTATATGAAACTCCCGACAAGGAATTTCCATCTCCACCGATTTTCGCCGATTCCATTGCATAATATGCGTTAGAATTCGAAACACCAGAACACCAAATTACGTAGACATTTGACCCACTGCGAGCCAATATAGCCGCCCATTTATTAGATATAGTACACGTTGCAAGAACTGCAGTTCCGCCATAGATAACGAACGCAGAGTTTGAATTATCAACTGCTAACGCTGAACATTTATTAAAATATGTCCAAGAGCAATAACTAAATTCAAAACAATTCGAACTGTTTGTAGTACTGGTAAGTGTAGATAATGTTACAGGAATTGTATTTGCGCTGCCTAAAACATTTAATATATTCACGGTAGCTGTTCCCGAAATGCCAAAAGAACCTTTTCCTGTAAATCCTTTAATTACTATTGTTTCAGCATAGTTACCTGCCGCAACATTAATATTCACATCATGGTTGATTACTTTAGGGAGCGTATTAATTGCTTTTGTAATCGTCTTAAAAGCCCCACCCGCCGTATTAGAAAGCCCGGTGTTATTGTCATTCCCATCAGTACGGACAAAGTAGGTAACATCCGCCGTAGTCTGCTGCGGTGTAGTCACTAGATTCGCCTTGCCATTCCAGGCCGTCTTCTCCGCATCGGTTACGAAGCGGTTGGACGAGTCCTGGACGATGACCGATGGCGAATGCGTGGAAGGATGCACATAATTATTAGCCCCCTGTGCCACGCTATCCAGCTTCGACTTGTCTGCTCCAGCCATCAGCCCGGCAGCAGTCGTGGTCGCAACTGACGTAGACGCCTTGGCATTCCATGCCGTGCGCTCCGCGGCTGTGATGTGCTTGACCGCATCCGCAGAGTGATCCTGCGCGGCCTTGACGGCGGTGTCCAGAATATCCATATTGCCGTTCAGGTCGGTGATATCTACAATGTCTGTACCATCGGGCTTTTTCAGCCCCAGATTACCCGTTGTTTTCATCGCTCACACTCCTATTCATATACTCTTAGTTCATTCCAGGTCTTGCCGTGCGCACCGTTCCAGGTGAGGGACTTCAAGGAGTCCCACCAGGTGTAGCTGTACACGAAGCTATAGTCCAGATGGGCCGGCTTAATCTCTTCCATAATCTGAATCAGCCCTGCCATATTGGCCGGGATACCCAGTGTGCCGACGAAGCGCACCTCGAAGCTGTACGCTTCGGGCACCTCGACTACCTCCACATCTCCCCCGGAAAAAGCAGACGCCGTCCGCCTAATCATTTCCGGCGTAGTTGTTCCGCTGCCTCGCAGCTTGGCCTTGATCATCTCCCGGCGGGTGGCGTAGGACTTGTTCGGATCTGAGGCCAGTCCCAGCATCCGCTCCCAGCGGGACAGCCCCCAGGTAGCGGACTCCAGTGTCTTCTGATTATCACTGTCGGCCATGGCATAAGCCACTTCACCGCAAGCTGCACCGGCGCTGGCCTGCACAGCCTCCATCTCAGGCACGCCCTGATAATAATCTGGCAGGTATTTCATTAGATCGGGAGCGGTAATCTCCGGCCCTTCCCCTGTCACACCATCTGCCGAATACGTCATAAGTCCATAGATACTGTCTCCATAAGCCACAGCTACACCCCCTTCAGCTGATTCCAGGTCAGCGGACCCTTCGGCATATAATCATGGGTATGTGCAGCCGCCGGATAGACCGAAGGCTTGCCGTCCACACCTGACCACGGAACCGTATCCGCAGCCTGGGCATAATCGACTTTACCGTTGTTATTCGTGTCGTAGATGCTTTTCAGCATATCGCCTGTGCTTTGGCCTGCCGCCAGCAGCATATTGCTGCTGCCGCTGCCGATGAACAGCTTACCGCTATCCGTGCAGTAGCCCAGCTCGCCTGCGGCTAGCGTACCCAGCGCACTCTCCAGGCCGCGGCGGATTTGAATCAATGTCTTCCGTGCCATGGTCACCGCCTCCTAGAATGTTCCGCCATCGATAGTGCTTACCGTGAGCTGGTTGCCATTGGCCGAATCGTAGACGATACTTGAGCCGTCAATGTTGACCTCAATCCCCGTCGAGTTTACCAGAATACCCTTACCCGGCTTGGCCGCAACACTGGTTGAGCCGACAATGATCCCGTTGCCTGCCCCGACGGTCAGCGTGACACTGTCCGCCTGCCCGCCGCCGGTAAGACCATTCCCAGCCGTGATCGTCTGCAGCGCGCCGCCCGTCCGCACCCAGGCGCTCCCGTTCCAGCTGTAGATCTTCTGCTCATCGTCCACATAGGCCGTCCAGCCGACAGCCGGAACATAATAAGCCCAGGCACCTGCGGCATATTCCGCAATCTGACTGGTTTTACCTGCCCAGACGCCGGTAGCGCCGGAAGGAATAATATACCGGTCTGCTTCCACGGGACTTACGGGCGGAGCCGTCAGGTGCTGATCCTTCACCGAAGCCTGCGGCTCAATATTATGCTTGGCCAGCTCGATTTCGTTTTTGATTTTTTGCGCGGACCACAGATCCGTAATCGTCGAACCGCCATCGTTAATAATTCGGTGCTTCGCGGCATCGTTAAGATGCGTTGCAATTTCTGCGGCAGTCTTGGTATTCGTGCCGTCCGACACTTTATTGGGATGCCCTGCTGTAAGATCTGCCTTGAGCACCTTGGCATACGTGGAGCCGTCAGCGATATCGTCCACCGTTCCGCTCACATCTGTTAATTTCTGCGCGTTAACCCGGCGCCAGGCGGCCCCGTCATCGAAATACAAATACCCGCTGTTACTCCCGCTGCTCACATAGTATAGACGCCCAACCGAGGCTGCCGCAGGACGCGAAGCTTCGGGACCGGACAAGGCCCGGCCCACCATGGAGTTGGAGCTACCGTCTCCGATATAGACCTCCTTCGTATCTGTACAGAAGCCCATTTCGCCCGCCTTCAGCATCCCGTAAGTGGACAGCTCGGCCCGGGTACCGCGTTTGACCTGAATGGTCTGTGCCATATTACACCTCTCTTCTAAAAGATCCGCCGTCAATCAGACCGGCCTGTTTATACCGCTCCAGTTCACGCTGCGTAGCCGTAAGCCCGCCCTGTAACTGGTTCACATCATCCGCTTCCACAGTGTCTCCCGGTGTCTCGTAAGTCACATAGACTTCGGGCACATCCGCATAGATATTAATGAGCCGCCGCCAAGGGGCCTCATCCGGGAAAGAGACCGAGTAATTCCGCACCTCTGTCCCGCTGAAGCGGGAGCCTGTGTACACGGCCAGCGTCTCATTGTTAATATTGTCGTGGGCCAGCAGTCCGCTGAATACACCACTCGTAAGCCGAAGCTTCTCCTCTACAACATGACTGCCGCCATTTGCCTTTTTGTTCAGCTTATCCTGAAAAACATCGATCTGCTCCGGATATCCCATACCTACACCTCCAGTACGACATTGCCGAACAGCGGCACTTCTGTCTCAAGCAGAGGGATATTTGCCGTTCCGCCGTTCAGCTTCAGCCCGCTATAGTCCACTACGCCCTCCGTATTCAGCAGCAATGCGCCAATGACCGATTGACTGATATAGGTAGCGGCAAAAGCCTTCTCCTTACGATACTTCTCCAGGAGCGCCGTAAAAGCTTGAATAACCGGCTGCAACGCATAGCCGGCTGCCAGCGTAACCTTAGCTGAGACATCAACCACCTTGCCTGTGGCCGATTCCACCGTCACCACCGCGCCCACCGGAGCCTGGCCCTCGCCAAGGCCCGGCGCAGGGTCAATGAACTGCTGCACCTGGGAGACCAGCAGCGGGGAAGCAGGCTGATGCTCCGCGTTCACAATGACCACCTTGACCGTCTTCGGTCCGGCCCACAGCGGGAAGACCCGCGCTCCCCCTACGCCCTGGATCTGCTGTGCCCACTCCATGTAATGATATTTATTGCCGCTCGTTGCAGGCCGCCGGGCCGAATCGAAGTACCGCTGCCGCAGCGCTTCATCCGTCTCCGCATCCGTGCCGGGAACCAGCAGGCCCGTAACCTCCCCCCGGGCCAGTCCCGGGATATAATCAATCGGCAGCAGCGCGCCTGAATACTGATTCCCCTCAGCCCCGGCAGTCTCACTCTCCAGGCGGTACGTCCCGGGAGCAAGCTTCTCCGCAGCACTATAATGGAGCAGCCCCAGGGAGAATCGGCTGCCCAGCGGAATGTCCAAGGGCTGTTCGCTGCTGGTATAAAACCTCGCGCCAAGCTGCGCTTTGCCTGCGGGCTGACGCTTCAGTCCCGTCCAGGCAATGGTTCGTTCCAGATATTCGCCGTCCGCCGTATCCGGGAAGAACAGATTATTGCTGACCTCAAGCTCCAGATACATCTGGGCCATTTCAGCCGCCGCCGGCGCAAGCGCATCATAGATAATACTTCCCTCACGCTTGTCCAGCCCCTCTGGAACCCGATCCAGCATGCGTTCCAGCAGAGCCTCGTACGTCTGATCCTCATACATTACCAATCCCCTCCTTTCTCAGCTCCACATCGCCATATACCGTTACAGCCGTACAGCTGAAGCTTACCGTATCCCCTTCAAAAAGAATCTGTACCTCCTCAAGCGCCTGAATCCGCTCATCCTGAAGCAGCGCATCGCTGATCAGCCGGCGCAGCTCCGGCCGGGCCAGCAGCCTGTCCTGACCCAGCACCAGCTTCCACTCCGTTCCGTAGTCCGTGCTATAGATCAGGTGCTCATAACGGCTGGTTTGCAGCACCTTGATTGCTGCCTGCTTCACCGCTTCGAGTCCGTCTACCCGCCCGCCGATCCGCCCCCGCTCCCAGTCCATCCGGTACGTCAGGCTCGGAGCATTCCCCGCAGCGGTCACATTCCCTTCCAGAGCTCCCGTCACCGGACCGGATCTGCCTATCGCCGGAATCATAGGTCCACCAGCCGATCGAGGACAATATAGCTCTGTCCGCCTTGCATCCGCACGAGCAGCACGCGGTCTCCCGCTTCAAGTCCACGCCGCAGCAGGATCTCCCGGCCTTCGATCACAGCCTTGCTCTCCATCACGGATTCAACCACCACCAGTGCGGCTCCTGTCAGCAGCAGCCGCTGCTCCACCTGAATCTGCAGCGGCTGTGCCAGAACCACCGTCCCATAAGACAAAGCCACCGGATTCGTATTCGATACAGCTCCGAGGCTTGCCTGTTTAATAATATCGAGCATGTTGTCTACACCACCTTAATGTCTAGGGACATCGTATGCTCCCCTCCGGAAATTTTATGGCTGCATTGATCCACCAGGAACAGCTGTGTCTGGAATTCATCCAGCAGCACGTAGATGAAGTTCCCCGCCCTCACCCGTATATCGCCAAGAGCCTGCACAGAGAGACTGACCTTCTCCCGGTTGTGCTGCTTAAGCAGATTGCCTGCCTTTTCCTGAATCTGCGCAGCATTCGCATTATCGTCCGCCTTCTGGTAGAGATGCAGGATACCCCAGCGCTTTACATTTTCTTTATCTGTGACCGGATAGAACTCGCGTTTACCGGTTTTTTCGTTGTCCTGGTAGAGTAGAATCGTATTGTACGTATTATCGTCGATGCTTCTTTTCAGCGAATAATCGTACAGGTAATGGCCTGCCCCCAGAATCACCTTTAGCAGCATGGACTGCGGACTGCGCAGCGTCAGCTTGCCGAAATCATCATAGAACGCCATCAGCTGGCCCTTATACTGCAGCTCACTGCCGACCGCACCCATAATAATATCAAGCAGCTTCTTGCCGTCTTCGATCAGCGAGGGGATCTTGTACTCCGCCGGTTCCAGTAATCCAAGCCGCAAGCCGCGGTCCTTGGCAATGGTACTGATGACCTCAGCCGCAGTAACATCCTGAAGCACATAACTGCCATTGCCCAGCAGATAGCGGATCTGATCGTACGCCGTCAGCTTGATCTCCTGATTCGCACCCGTGTCGATACTGAAGACGAAGCCGTAGAATACATCGACTCCGTCTCTGCGGAACTGCACAATATCCCCGTTGCTGATCGCGAACTTTTTATGCTGATACATCCCGCTGTCCACCAGCGTAAGCTCAAGCGTTGCAGGCTTGCCGGTCCGGGTGGTTTTCCACGTGATATCCGTAACGATTCCGGCAATATTCCAGATGGCGCCTTCCTTATTAATTATGATTAATTCCATCGCCACGGCCTCCTAAGACAGCTTGATCACTCGGCCAATTTTGAGCTTCTTCAGTTCGCTGTCCGAGATATTGTTCAGCTTTTGCAGCGTTTTGGATTTACTGCCGTCACCGAGCAGCTTTTGGGCCACCGACCAGAGCGTATCCCCGGCTTTGAGCGTATAGGTAGCGGGCGCTGCCTTCTCGCTTGCCCGTTTCTGCTGCTTCTTCACTTCACCGGTGCTGCCTACCTTCACAGCTAACGCCTGATAGAACACATACTTTTTGAGTCCAAGTGTATAATCGATATCCCCCGAGGACCCCGCACTGAGCTTCCAGGAGAAGTTCTCAATACTGACCGCCATATTAATGCCAATATCCCCGGTAAAAGTCTGTTGCGCCTGCGCCCTGGCCTGCCTCAGCCAATCTGGGGTCTGCGTATTCTGCACATTCGCCGATTTCAGCCCTGAAAAAACAAACCGGACCGGCCTGCGGCTGAGCATCCATTTGCGAATCAGCTCTACATACTCGTAGGGTTTCAACAGCTTACCGGCATTCTCTCCGGAGTACACCACAAACGGATAATACTGTGCCGGGAACATACTCTCAATCGTAATCTCCGTCAGCTTCGGATATGCAATCGCGTTGATTTCACCAAAATCCACAATCGTATAGCTTTTGCCATCGCTGTTCTCCTTGATCTCCAGCGTCTCAGGGTTCACCGGAAGCCGGATCACCTCTTCATAATTATTGAAGCTCAGATAGAATCCATACTCCTCCATGTTACGTGTACACCCCCTGCGCCGTAGAGACGAACTCCTCTTTCAGCTTTTGCCCAATCTTCGTGATGATGGAGTCAATATCGCCCGAATTATTAATATTCCCTGTTGTTACCTGCACCGTTGGCGTTAGCTCAACAAAATTCTGAATCGACTGAATCTCCGCCAGCTCCCGCAGCATATCCAGATCATCACTGGAGATATCGACCTTTTCATTGATCTTGCCTACCTCGCCCACCTTGTTGACGTTGTTCAGGCTGCCGTTTTGGTTGGCGAAAGCATTAGTAGAACCTCCCGGGATATTCTTAAGAGACTTAGGGTTAGTTAACTCCTTGGCTTTATCCGCCATTTGTTGTCCCTTATCCATGAAATTGTTCATGGCATTCTTTCCTATTTCATTCCCCTTGCCATATGCCGCTTTTGTATCCTTATAATCTGTTAGCTTGGATATTTCCAAAACTACCTTGTCTGCTGGTTTATATGCTTCAAGGCCTTGACGATATTTCCCAATAATATCACTGGCACCATGAGGGGTCTCCGGTTCCTCTACATCTAGTTTGACCTTACTGATCCCTAATGTGTCGAAGAATGGAATGTTGCTCAGCATATCAACCAGTGAGTTGAACTTGTCGAGCACCCACTGAATAGCCTTAGCCATTACCTTCATGAATCCTCCGGCGAATCCTTCTGCGCCTACAGCAATACTATACATAACATCCAGCGCACCAGCGGCAAGACCATAAAAGAATCCCTGTACTTTATTGACAGCTGAATTAAATATATAAACTAACACATCGCCAGCCAAAGTGAAAAAATTCTGGATACCAATGGCTATATTCTGCACAACTGCAGCCAGGTAGTAGAACGATCCCACAATAAATCCAATCACCTCGCCCGCCGAGACGCCAAGATGCTGCAGAATCATCAATAAGACTGCTATTACGGCAATGACGATTAAGATCGGCCAGTTAGCCACCAGCCAGGCGGCAGCAAGCATATAGACCTGAACAATCATGGCTGCCAGGAAGACAACGGCTATCGCTTCAAGAATAGGCTTAATAAATGACCAGTTATCCTGAACCACCTGAGCCAGCCATAATAGCCCGTCAACCACCATTGAGATCACATTTGCTATAAAAAGAAACCCGTTAGCCATCGCATCAATAAGCGGCGCTAGCTGCCCTGAAGTTAATGCTGTGTTAATCGTATCCATTACCGGCCGCAGAGCACCTAGAGCCTTGGTGCCTATCTGCCCAAGGGCAAGATCAATATTCTTATTCATCTTGTTCCAGTTGGCAATATCCTCAGGCAGTGCAGCTTCCTTCACAGCCTTCTCCCCGAAGGACTTAATCGCGTTAAAAGGCTTAACCACATCAGCTGTTTTGAGAAACTTCATGATCTTGGAATCGCCGCCCGGTGGAGATGGAGGTGGCGGCGGTGGAGGTGGCGGCACCGGGTCTTTCTTCAAATTAATCTTCGGCTTCGGTAGGACCTCGGGTACTGGCGGTTTAACATCCTCTTTTTTCACCTCAGGCTTTTTTTCTTCCTTTTTCTTTTTTTCTTTAAGCCCTTTCCACCAGTTCACTTTTTTGGCCTCTTCTTCCTTCGTCTTCTCTACAGCAGGCGAGGCCTCAAGCATTCGGACCCCCAACTGTTGGGATTGCGCAGCCCTTTGGCTTTGCTGCATCACCACTGTTCTGGACACATCCACTTTGACAGGCAGCCGTTTGAAGCCTTCCAGCAGCGTGTCATTAATCTGTTGCAAGGATTGAATGATCCGATCCTCTGCACGGATGATTTGTTCACTGGAACGTTTCACCGCCGCCTGAAAACCTTTTACCGACCGGTTAACCATGTCGAGATTATTATTCATCCGCAGGCTTTGTTTGTGGACGGCTTTCCAGATCGTAACCGACCTGCGCGAGATAATGACTGCTTTGGAGCTATCGATTTCCATTCTTTCACCCCCTTCATCTCTTTTTCCCCTTGCTCCGTGCGCGCTCCCGCTTCTCCTTGTCAACGCGTACAGAGATCATGGCATAGATCGCCGCGCGTTCGCGGACGGAGAGCTTCATCAGCTCATGTGGGAGAATATGCAGCTCATGGAGGGCGTAGTAGGCCAGATTGGCCTCACCATCGCCCTCGTTGATTAGTTTTTTACGTCATCCACCAGCTCGTTCATATCTGTGGCGAAGCCGTTCAGGGCCTGTACCCGTTCCCCAAGCGCAGCGAATTCCCCGGGCAGCAGCATTTTGCGCAGCAGCGATTCGGCGCCCATCACCCCGTAGGAGCGTTGAAGCTCCGTATTCTTCAGATCCGGATGCACAATGCTTGCCGTCATCAGCTTCGCCATATATTCATTGGGATCAATATCCGTAGTGTAAGTGCCGTTCTTTCCTTTGACCTTGCGGGTAGCCGCCTTGCGGCATTCCTGGTTCTCTTCCTCATTCATACTGCGCAGCTTCCAGACGGCAGGGTTACCTTCCTTGTCCTTGAACCGCAGCGAGACCGCGAATTCCTCTGTTGTATCACAAGCCGCATTTTGCGCAAAAAACAAACTTAATTCACTCATGTTGTTCCTCCCGGATTCTTATTGTGTTAGGGCAGCGAAGAGGCCCGCCGCAGAATACCGCCGCGCAGCGGCCATGGCTTCAATGAATATCCAGATACTTTGCGGCGCCTCCCGAACCTATTCATTCAATTACTCTTTTACAACCTGCGGATAGCCCGCTTAAGCTTTATTGGCCGGCATTAGCCGGAGCCGCGAAGGGCTGCACCAATTCCACATCCTCGAAGGTAAAAGCAACCTCTTCCTCCAGCGCATCCGACTCCGTATCCAGAGAAGCCATAATGACACTGTCCAGGTTGACATCCTTCAGCATGATGCGCTGAGCGCCCACGGTTGAGGACGGATCTTCATTGGTCACGATAATGCTGAAATATTGGTCTATCCCAGTCTTCATGTACTCCAGCATCATCTGGCGGAAACGGCTCGTCATATAAAAAATCGTCATCGTACCGCTGCCCGACCAGCCGGTCGCCTTATGCTGCACCCCGCGGCGTCCAAGCGTCTTCACTTCCGCCTTCTGCTTCTCTACAGTGGCTTCCAGGGTTTTAACATAGAACATTTCTTCCGTCTGTCCGTTAATCGTGGCATACGCCCGGCCCTCCTGGCCGGACAGCGTATCGCTGGCTCTCAAGAATGTCATCTTAGACCACCTTCACTTTCATATATACTTTTTCTACGGAATCTACCGGCTTCACAGCTACCTCCAGCACTACGCTGTCACTGTCCGCTCCAGGAGTCACTACAATATCGCTCTGTGCATTGAAGTTCTCAATCGCACCAAGGTTCTGCAGATCATTCATATAAGTGACGCACTGCGACCAGAACAGCGCACGCCCGTCCTCATTATTCGGCAATTTGCCAATGAAGTAGCTCTCAAAAATCCGCTTCAAATCACCAGCGATCCCATCCAGCACCCGCAGCACGCGGTTCTTGGAGAAGGCCTTACCTTTGTCTGTGGAGAAGGAGGTGAACGTGTTAATGTCCTGCTCCACTACTGCACGGCCTCCGCTATAGGTGAACAGCAGCTCTCCGTCTGTAAGTGCTTCTACAGTCTCGGAATGGCTGAAACGCACATCCGCATCTACAGCATCGTCATAGGCCTGATAAGTCAGAGATTCGTTCACAGCAGCGGCGGCAGTTGCCCCCGCAACCCAAGCCACGGCATGAGCTTTATCCACTACCGTTCCATCACTCAAAATGACGCCGTTCGCCACACTGATGATGCCTTCATGGTCAGCCGTAGCGTAATCGGACAAGACCGCCTGCACCTTCTTGCCTTCCGTATTACGCAGACGCTTCACATAGGCGCTATACAGGGACTTCAGCGTGTTATCCTGCGATACCAGACCTACCGTCTGGAAATCCTGAACCTCCAGCGCCGACAAGAACGCACTATGCTCCGCATTTGTGACTGTTCCATTCGCTCCGCCTGCCAGCGGCAGTCCAGCGGTCACCGTCAGCGCACCGGCTTCATTCGGCTTAAATTCTACATAAGCGTTCGCAACCAGATCGGCAGCAGCACTTACCGTCTGCTTGTCCACTTCTGCCCCGTCCAGCAGCGTCCGGACATCGAACTGATTAGTGTCATCGATATTTTTCTCGATTACTACCTTAAGTGAATTCCCGCGTTCTCCGCCATACCGCGCAGTCGCCTGAATTCCGTTATTGGTCACAGCAGCCTTCACACCCTGATTCAGACGGTAGAGCAACAGTGTGCCTGCCCGCTTCAGCACCTCTCTTACCGGCAGCAGCTCTGCTGCCGTGAGATCGTAGCCCAGCTTTTGCTGAAAATCATCCTGTGCCGTAAGCTTTAGAATGACTCCCGCAGGCCCCCAAGGCAGTGCAAGTGCCAAGGCAGCCGTACCGCGTTCTCCCATTTTCCCTGCCACAATACCGTTCGAGGCCACATTTACGTATACCCCCGGACGCACCTTGTTTTGTGTTGTCCATGTTCCTCCAGCCATTAGATAACCTCCTTATTTAGATACAGCTCCATCAAATGCTTAGCCTCTTCCAAGGTGTAGCTCCCGTCCTCTTGCAGAACTACCTCCAGTACATCCTTTTCCTTAGGGCCGAACAGGGCCGAGTTCCTGATCTGCTTTTTCCCAAAAACATCCGGTCCCCCGCTCCCGCGTCCCTGCTCACTTGCCGTCATTTCCTTAGAACTCATTTCAGCCGCGCCCCTTCTGTGAGGTGTCCCATCAGCTCTGCCTCTTCCTCCGGCTGCTTCTGCTTCTGGAGATAGAGCATATAGTCCACGGTGAACAGCGCCCCCCGTCCCTCTGCTCCGGCCACCCAGGACTGGCGCACCACCCGATAAGCGGGATTCACACTTTCTCTTGCGTCCAGCGCCTCACAGAGCCCGTCAGCTATAGCCTCTGCATCCAGCAGACTGCCTTGTTCATAGCGGATACCGAAGCGGTAGACCGCCATGTATCTTCCTTCACGCTGCCTGTCGTAGGTTGCCGAGAGCAGCTCCAGCCTGAAGTAGGCTGACTGCGGCTTATCCCCTTCCACATATACAGGAATATCCGGGAAAAACTGCTCCAGCGCAGCAGTGATATTCCCCCGTAGATGTTGTACCGTCATGATTTCATTCCTCTCATGATTAGATGTGGTAATCCCTCCTGCCTTTCTTGAAGTCACCCGCGGATTCGATTCAGGAAGAATAGGACCCGTCTTGTATCCGGCAATGACCGAAGGAGCTTTCACCGCGCTTGTCTGCCGGCCTGTCTTAGGCTTCGATGAGGTGGAGCATTCATGCTCCTGCGGTGTCCTTCTGCTTCATTTGCCATGTTATAATCATAGACCCCCTGAGACCTTGCGCAGGCGCTATTACAGAGGAATTAGCGATAACTTCCGGTGGTACTAGGGATGGTAAAAGGCGGTCACCTCATCTGAAACAAAAAGCCGCATCACCCCGGCGGGCAATACGGCCATGTCGATTACATATGGTAGCTGCATGTTGTCAAAAGGATTTCTGCTCCTTAGACACGTTCCCTCCAGCCGGGGTCTTCGTGAGCGTGGCCAGAGACAACAGCTGCAGATCGGCAAGCGCCAGCGCCATCTTATAGAACGCCTTCGACCTTATTTTCACATAAGTATCCTTGCTCACCGGAGGATCGAACACATGATTGTATATCGTGTAGTCGTAGCTCTCCTCTCTGCGCATGTATCTCTCCCGCACCAGTTGTTGTTCCCTCTGGGTAAGCCGCTCTACAACCGAATCAATCACAGCACAGTACGCCCGTCTTGCAGCAGGCACATCTACATTATGCGTGGCAATCGCTGCTGTCTGATCAGTAACCGTATGGGTTGCGCCATGGAACCGTTCCGTATAGGAGTACGTAATCCCGGCCTCTTTAGCCTCAAACGTTACAGATTTGAAAATCCGGTACTTCTCCAGCATATTCTCTATAGTGACCTGAGTCCGGCGGCGGTCAAGCTCGGGCAGCGAAGATAGAATCATCATTTATACCACTCCTTAGATGTTATACAGATTTAAGAACTTTGTTGCGGACCTTTCCGGCCAAATGTGTTAAAATTCTACTTGTTCGTATACTGTTCGCCTTTTTTCATAATATACCACTTATCTACCAATTCAGTAAAACCTCATTTTAGCCCGTTTTGCAGCACAAACAAGCTAAATGCATGCCCATTCTTACCTTTTGGCAATAATAGACTCTTTATTGTTTACCTATTGGCATAAATAGCTTATAGTAAGTACAACAGCTTTTTAGGTGATTAGGGATAAGGAGTGGTTATCGATGGCAGAGGAATTCGGATACTATCTGAGACAGCTTCGGGAAGGAAAGGGATTGACCATTAATCAGCTGGCAGCGCTTGCCGGTATCAGTGGAGCCCAAATCTCACGAATCGAGAATGGATTACGGGGTGTCCCCAAGCCGGCTACCCTGCGTAAGATTGCTGAAGCGACCGATGTGTCGTACGAGGAGCTGATGGGCCATGCCGGTTATTTAACCGAGACGGAGAGCAGTACAGAGGGCGCTGTGCCTGCCTGGGCCACCAGCAAGGATAAGCGGGACTTCCGCCAAATGCTGGAGGATGATGGTGAGCTGATGTTTGATGGAATTCCCCTGAACAAGGAGGATAAGCAGCGGATCAAGGACGTATTAACCGGCTTATTCTGGGAGGCAAAGCAGATGAACAAGCGGACCAAGCCCAAGCACGATCCAGGCAAGGAGTAAGTACCAGGCAATCCAACTACTATTAACATGCTGCGGGTGAAGAATATGGATGAGCTAATCAAGCGTTTGGTCAAAAAATACAATACCAGCAGCCCCTTCGAGCTGGCTGAAGCACTGGGGATTCACATCCGGTTCATGCATCTGGGTGACGGCACCAAGGGCCTCTACTATCGGAAGTTAAGAAGAAGGTTCATCGTCATTCATAACCAGCTGCCGCTGGAGTGGCAACGATTCGTATGCGCCCATGAACTCGCGCATGACCGTCTGCACAAAGGGGTCAACCGTTTTTTTCTGGAGGAGAATTCGTATTTCTCGCCAGGCAAGCTGGAGCGGCAGGCTAACCTGTTCGCGGTTAAGCTGCTATCGGTCGGCACTGCCATTGAGCAGGATGAGTCCCTACAGAGCTATTATGCAAGGATTGGCATCCCGGCTGAGGTTGTCTTTTTTTTAGACGATTAAAGGAACATACGTTCCTTTAATGACGCAACAAAAAACTCTTACCGCAGTAAGAGTTCATTGGCCAGCCGTAAGCTGTTCGATCGGGATGACACGATTTGAACATGCGACCCCCTGGTCCCAAACCAGGTGCTCTACCAAGCTGAGCTACATCCCGAAACTATGAAATTATTATGGAGCGGGTGATGGGAATCGAACCCACGCTATCAGCTTGGAAGGCTGAAGTTCTACCATTGAACTACACCCGCAAAGGTGAAATATCGGGATGACACGATTTGAACATGCGACCCCCTGGTCCCAAACCAGGTGCTCTACCAAGCTGAGCTACATCCCGTTAATAATTAATGAAGTAATAATGGCGCGCCCTGAGAGATACGGATGCTGCGCATCCGATTGCGAAGTAATCCTATCGAAGCCTATGCTCCAACGAACTCGTTCGAATCTAGAGGACACTTTGAATATTCAAGAAGTAATAATGGCGCGCCCTGAGAGATTCGAACTCCCGACCTTTTGATTCGTAGTCAAACGCTCTATCCAGCTGAGCTAAGGGCGCAAAAAATTTGGAGCGGACGACGGGAATCGAACCCGCGACCCTCGCCTTGGCAAGGCGATGCTCTACCGCTGAGCCACGTCCGCAAATAAGTGGTGCGCGTGAAGGGACTTGAACCCCCACGTCTTACGACGCCAGATCCTAAGTCTGGTGCGTCTGCCATTCCGCCACACGCGCATGAATCAATACAAGTGAGCCATGAAGGACTCGAACCTTCGACACCCTGATTAAAAGTCAGGTGCTCTACCAACTGAGCTAATGGCTCATATTTGGCAGGGGATATAGGATTCGAACCTATGATGACGGAGTCAGAGTCCGTTGCCTTACCACTTGGCGAATCCCCTACAATAGATACCTATATAATGCCCACAATCTCCCTCAAATATCAAGAACATTATGGTGGAGGCTGAGGGGTTCGAACCCCCGACCCTCTGCTTGTAAGGCAGATGCTCTCCCAGCTGAGCTAAGCCTCCATATGTATGGTGACTAATAAGGGTACTAGTTAAAAATGGTGACCCGTATGGGATACTCTTCACTCCATTACGAGATTGCGAAGTATTCCTTACGATGCCTATGCTTCAACGAACCCAGGGATTTCTCATCCCATAAAAAATGGTGACCCGTATGGGATTCGAACCCATGTTACCTCCGTGAAAGGGAGGTGTCTTAACCCCTTGACCAACGGGCCTTAAAAAATTTGTGGAGCTCTCAACCGGATTCGAACCGGTGACCTCTTCCTTACCATGGAAGCACTCTACCTGCTGAGCTATGAGAGCATGGCTCCCCGAACAGGACTCGAACCTGTGACAACTCGATTAACAGTCGAGTGCTCTACCAACTGAGCTATCAGGGAATATTGTCCGCTTGGCAACGTCCTACTCTCCCAGGACCCTTCGGTCCAAGTACCATCGGCGCTGGAGGGCTTAACGGTCGTGTTCGGGATGGGTACGTGTGGAACCCCTCCGCTATCGCCACCAAACGGGCATTTACAGCGTAAATGCTTCAGGAATTTGATTCCTGAAAACTGAATCCGAAACGAATCTGCGTTTGCCCTTCTTACGGGGCCCCCGGAAAGTACTCGGAATCCGCTTCGTCAGCTTCATCTTCACTTTTTGGGGTAACTTTTGGATAAGCCCTCGACCGATTAGTATTGGTCAGCTCCATGCATTGCTGCACTTCCACCTCCAACCTATCTACCTCGTCGTCTTCAAGGGGTCTTACATACTGGGAAATCTCATCTTGAGGGGGCTTCACGCTTAGATGCTTTCAGCGCTTATCCCGTCCGTACGTAGCTACTCAGCCATGCTCCTGGCGGAACAACTGATGCACCAGCGGTACGTCCATCCCGGTCCTCTCGTACTAAGGACAGCTCCTCTCAAATTTCCTGCGCCCACGACAGATAGGGACCGAACTGTCTCACGACGTTCTGAACCCAGCTCGCGTACCGCTTTAATGGGCGAACAGCCCAACCCTTGGGACCTACTTCAGCCCCAGGATGCGATGAGCCGACATCGAGGTGCCAAACCTCCCCGTCGATGTGGACTCTTGGGGGAGATAAGCCTGTTATCCCCAGGGTAGCTTTTATCCGTTGAGCGATGGCCCTTCCATGCGGTACCACCGGATCACTAAGTCCGACTTTCGTCCCTGCTCGACTTGTAGGTCTCGCAGTCAAGCTCCCTTATGCCTTTGCACTCTGCGAATGATTTCCAACCATTCTGAGGGAACCTTTGAACGCCTCCGTTACTCTTTAGGAGGCGACCGCCCCAGTCAAACTGCCCGCCTGACACGGTCCCCGTACCCGATAAGGGCACTAGGTTAGAACCTAGATACGATCAGGGTGGTATCCCAACGGCGCCTCCGCAGAAGCTTGCGCTCCTGCCTCCACGGCTCCCACCTATCCTGTACAGATCGTACCCAAATTCAATATCAAGCTGCAGTAAAGCTCCATGGGGTCTTTCCGTCTTGTCGCGGGTAACCTGCATCTTCACAGGTATTAAAATTTCACCGGATCTCTCGTTGAGACAGCGCCCAAGTCGTTACGCCATTCGTGCGGGTCAGAATTTACCTGACAAGGAATTTCGCTACCTTAGGACCGTTATAGTTACGGCCGCCGTTTACTGGGGCTTCGGTTCACAGCTTCGGGTTTAACCCCTAACCGCTCCCCTTAACCTTCCAGCACCGGGCAGGCGTCAGCCCGTATACTTCGCCTTACGGCTTCGCACAGACCTGTGTTTTTGCTAAACAGTCGCTTGGGCCTTTTCACTGCGGCCCCCTCGGGCTATTCACCCTACCGAGGCACCCCTTCTCCCGAAGTTACGGGGTCATTTTGCCGAGTTCCTTAACGAGAGTTCTTCCGCGCGCCTTAGAATTCTCTTCTCGCCTACCTGTGTCGGTTTGCGGTACGGGCACCTTCTCCTGACTAGAGGCTTTTCTTGGCAGTGTGAGATCATGACCTTCGCTACTATAATTTTCGCTCCCCATCACAGCCCAGCCTTAACGATGTGCGGATTTGCCTGCACACCAGCCTCACTGCTTAGACGGACATCCATCAGTCCGCGTCACTACCCTCCTGCGTCACCCCATCGCTCATAGCGGATTACGGTGGTACAGTAATTTCAAACTGTTGTCCTTCGACTACGCCTGTCGGCCTCGCCTTAGGTCCCGACTTACCCTGAGCGGACGAGCCTTCCTCAGGAAACCTTGGGCTTTCGGCGGATCAGATTCTCACTGATCTTTTCGTTACTCATACCGGCATTCTCACTTGTATACTCTCCAGCGCTCCTTACGGTACACCTTCAACGTATATACAACGCTCCCCTACCCCAGATGCAAAGCATCTAGCCATAGCTTCGGTGGTGTGTTTAGCCCCGTTACATTTTCGGCGCAGAGTCACTCGACCAGTGAGCTATTACGCACTCTTTCAATGGTGGCTGCTTCTAAGCCAACATCCTGGTTGTCTGTGCAACTCCACATCCTTTCCCACTTAACACACACTTGGGGACCTTAGCTGATGGTCTGGGCTGTTTCCCTTTTGACAATGGATCTTAGCACTCACTGTCTGACTCCCGGCAAGAAGTAAATGGCATTCGGAGTTTGACTGAGCTTGGTAACCCTTGCGGGCCCCGCACCCAATCAGTGCTCTACCTCCACCACTCCATTCACCGAGGCTAGCCCTAAAGCTATTTCGGGGAGAACCAGCTATCTCCGAGTTCGATTGGAATTTCTCCGCTACCCCCACCTCATCCCCGCATTTTTCAACATGCGTGGGTTCGGGCCTCCAGTGCGTGTTACCGCACCTTCACCCTGGACAGGGGTAGATCACACGGTTTCGGGTCTACGTCCACATACTGAGTCGCCCTATTCAGACTCGCTTTCGCTGCGGCTCCGGCTTCTCACCTTAACCTTGCATGTTAAACGTAACTCGCCGGTTCATTCTACAAAAGGCACGCCATCACCCATAAAGAGGCTCTGACTTTTTGTAAGCACACGGTTTCAGGTTCTATTTCACTCCCCTTCCGGGGTGCTTTTCACCTTTCCCTCACGGTACTGTTTCACTATCGGTCGCCAGGTAGTATTTAGCCTTAGCAGATGGTCCTGCTGGATTCATACGGGGTTTCACGTGCCCCGCACTACTCGGGATCCGTCTCGGAGAGAACACAGTTTAGGCTACAGGGCTTTTACCTCTATCGCGGGCCTTTCCAGACCTCTTCACCTACTGAATTCCTTTGTAACTCCATGTGAGACGTCCCACAACCCCAAGAGGCAAGCCCCTTGGTTTAGGCTGTTCCGCGTTCGCTCGCCGCTACTGACGGAATCACTATTGTTTTCTCTTCCTCAGGGTACTTAGATGTTTCAGTTCCCCTGGTCTGCCTCTGCATTTCCTATGTATTCAGAAATGAGTAACTGCGAATTACCACAGCTGGGTTTCCCCATTCGGACACCCCCGGATCAAAGCTTGCTTACAGCTCCCCGAGGCAGTTTCGTTGTTCGCCACGTCCTTCGTCGGCTCCTGGCGCCTAGGCATCCTCCGTGTGCTCTTAGTAGCTTAACCAATGCGTTTTCCCTAAGGAAAATCGCTAGTATCGCCATTAATATGAAACTTGTTTACACAAGTTCAGCTTAAAGGAATGTTCTAAAACGCAAATTCGTTTCGGTATCCAGTTTTCAAGGATCAAGTTGCTGTTATTATGAAACAATCACGACTGTGATGTTCGAAATAACAGACAATGTGCATATACTGTTGTAAAACATGATTGGTGGAGCCAAGCGGGATCGAACCGCTGACCTCCTGCTTGCAAGGCAGGCGCTCTCCCAGCTGAGCTATGGCCCCATATAATCACCCCAAAAAAAGGTTAATTCCGATTACTTTTCGGGGACCCCAGCTATTCAATTTAGATTGTTATATGGTGGGCCTTGGTGGACTCGAACCAC
This sequence comes from Paenibacillus sp. FSL R7-0128, assembly GCF_038002245.1. Classification (NCBI taxonomy): domain Bacteria; kingdom Bacillati; phylum Bacillota; class Bacilli; order Caryophanales; family Paenibacillaceae; genus Paenibacillus; species Paenibacillus sp. FSL R7-0128. Next base: position 6,847,242 of record NZ_JBBOCD010000001.1, read on the forward strand.
CGACCTCACCCTTATCAGAGGTGCGCTCTAACCAACTGAGCTAAAAGCCCATATAACAAAACTTGCAGTAGTGAAGCAATCAATGAATTGATTGTTCGCTTGGCGGCGTCCTACTCTCCCAGGACCCTTCGGTCCAAGTACCATCGGCGCTGGAGGGCTTAACGGTCGTGTTCGGGATGGGTACGTGTGGAACCCCTCCGCTATCGCCACCAAACGCATACGAAAGAGACTTGCTCTTTCAAAACTGAACACGAGTGAGTGTTCGAACCCGAAGGTTCTATTGTGGAAGCAAAGCTTCCGATTTGAATGTTTCCGTTGCAGGAAACGATTCTCCATAGAAAGGAGGTGATCCAGCCGCACCTTCCGATACGGCTACCTTGTTACGACTTCACCCCAATCATCTACCCCACCTTCGGCGGCTGGCTCCCTTGCGGGTTACCCCACCGACTTCGGGTGTTGTAAACTCTCGTGGTGTGACGGGCGGTGTGTACAAGACCCGGGAACGTATTCACCGCGGCATGCTGATCCGCGATTACTAGCAATTCCGACTTCATGCAGGCGAGTTGCAGCCTGCAATCCGAACTGAGACCGGCTTTGCTGGGATTGGCTCCACCTCGCGGCTTCGCTTCCCGTTGTACCGGCCATTGTAGTACGTGTGTAGCCCAGGTCATAAGGGGCATGATGATTTGACGTCATCCCCACCTTCCTCCGGTTTGTCACCGGCAGTCACTCTAGAGTGCCCAGCTCACCTGCTGGCAACTAAAGTCAAGGGTTGCGCTCGTTGCGGGACTTAACCCAACATCTCACGACACGAGCTGACGACAACCATGCACCACCTGTCTCAACTTTCCCCGAAGGGCACCTGATGCATCTCTGCTTCGTTAGTTGGATGTCAAGACCTGGTAAGGTTCTTCGCGTTGCTTCGAATTAAACCACATACTCCACTGCTTGTGCGGGTCCCCGTCAATTCCTTTGAGTTTCAGTCTTGCGACCGTACTCCCCAGGCGGAGTGCTTACTGTGTTAACTTCGGCACCAAGGGTATCGAAACCCCTAACACCTAGCACTCATCGTTTACGGCGTGGACTACCAGGGTATCTAATCCTGTTTGCTCCCCACGCTTTCGCGCCTCAGCGTCAGTTACAGCCCAGAAAGTCGCCTTCGCCACTGGTGTTCCTCCACATATCTACGCATTTCACCGCTACACGTGGAATTCCACTTTCCTCTTCTGTACTCAAGTCACCCAGTTTCCAGTGCGACCTCAGGTTGAGCCCAAGGTTTAAACACCAGACTTAAATAACCGCCTGCGCGCGCTTTACGCCCAATAATTCCGGACAACGCTTGCCCCCTACGTATTACCGCGGCTGCTGGCACGTAGTTAGCCGGGGCTTTCTTCTCAGGTACCGTCACTCCGGCAGCAGTTACTCTACCGGACGTTCTTCCCTGGCAACAGAGCTTTACGATCCGAAAACCTTCATCACTCACGCGGCATTGCTCCGTCAGGCTTGCGCCCATTGCGGAAGATTCCCTACTGCTGCCTCCCGTAGGAGTCTGGGCCGTGTCTCAGTCCCAGTGTGGCCGTTCACCCTCTCAGGTCGGCTACGCATCGTCGCCTTGGTGGGCCGTTACCCCACCAACTAGCTAATGCGCCGCAGGCCCATCCCCAAGCAGCAGATTGCTCCGCCTTTCATTCTTCTCTCAGGAGAAAAAAGAAATTATCCGGTATTAGCTACCGTTTCCGGTAGTTATCCCAGGCTTGAGGGCAGGTTGCCTACGTGTTACTCACCCGTCCGCCGCTAAGTTTGAAAGGAAGCAAGCTTCCTCTCAAACTCCGCTCGACTTGCATGTATTAGGCATGCCGCCAGCGTTCGTCCTGAGCCAGGATCAAACTCTCCAAATTGGTATTTAGAAAGAGCGATTGCTCATTTTCAAACATCTGACGAGAATTCACATTCTCATTTTTGGATCTCACCGAAGTGATTTCCCACTCACTCGTTGTTCAGTTTTCAAAGATCAATGTCTCATTTTAGCTCTTCACCGCATCTCAGCGGCGACCTTCATAATATATCATAGTGTTTCGTTGTTTGGCAAGCTTTTTTTTGAAAAAGTTATTTTTCATTATTTCTTGCCTGCGTCTTCTCTTTAAACATTCAAAAGGAGCGCGAGATATAATGTATCATGTCGGCTCCCTTTTCGTCAAGCTATTTCATTCATTTTATTTATTCCGGTTATCAGCCTGCTTCAGCCTAGTGCTTGAACTGAGAAGAACGTCCACCCCATGCATACTTAGACAGCTCTTTCTGTGGAGCAAATCGTGCATACATACGGAAAACTGTTTTATATCGATTGGCAATCGCATGCCTAATGTTCTGATCTAAACGCTGATCACTCATATCCAGTAGCATCTCATCCAGCTCTTTGCGCAAAACATAGTCCAGCTCCTTGCATTCCTTCTCATTGAATAACATCCCCAACATATGCTTGGCCTCCTTCATGAAATTCATAATTATCCAAAACCATCAAACGCCGTTTCATCTCACTCAAAAAAGCCATTTGATGTGGGAAGCTCTATTGAAGTGCTTACACTAAATTAACCGGAGTATTGAACCTATAACCATTATCATAAGAAAATTCCATTTATGGACTCTCTTTATTCAACCTGGCAGCAGATCCAAATGTTTCGGCTTTACTGTTATGCACAATTCCCCAAGATTTTATGATAAAAGCCAAAATGTAATTGTGCTCTCGATGATTGCTGCCACAAATAACAGAATCACAATCCAGACCGAAGCGGTGAAGGTCTGCCGCATAAAGGCCTGCCAATTCATTGCCCCTTCCCCGCTCCGCTTCATCGCTCCAAAGAGTGCAGAGAGCACCTTACTGCCGAACTTCAGCCCAAAGGCGCAGGCAATGATGATGGCCGGAATCTCAATGATGCCATGCGGCAGCAGTCCTTTTACAATCAGCGTGAACAGATCCTGTCCCTGTATCGCGGACAAATGAATCAGATAGCCGATAACGGCACCGTTGATGAGCAGGAAGAATGCCGGCAAGAGGCCGAATAAGGCGCCCAGATAAATGATGACTACGCTTTTGATACTATTGTTCAGAAAAATGAATACAAAAAAGCTCCACTGCGGATTGGACGACTCTCTAAGGTTCCCGCTAATCTTACTGATCCCCTTCAATTGCTCATTCAGCAGCTGCTGAAGACTACCTGTGCCGAGCCAGCCCAAGATTCCCCCGGCTATGAACAGGATTGTAGCCATTAGGAGCGCTGTGCGAATTGTCCTTAGATCCTTAATAAATGTATTAAAAGATAACATGCGTACCTCCTGATTTGGATTCTGCCGAATTGCATTTCGTATGGAATGATTCATATCTAAGGTCATAAGCGCCCTGTACGAGCATACATTTAGAACAAACAAGCATTTCGCATGGGAGAGGAGCGCTGACATTATGAATTCTTTTTATGTATTTAGCGGCAAAAAGATCAAACGGTTCCTGTACATTTTTGCTGCTGCGCTTCTTACCGCCGGCGTTGTCTATGTGGAGAGGGGCAATATCACCGTATTCTCTGAAGCTGCCCCTTCTGCCATTTACAGTGTGCCGACGGAAAAGAAGCTGATCGCCTTAACCTTCGATATCAGCTGGGGAGAGAAACGGCCTGAGCCGATTCTGAAGGTGCTGGAAGACAAGAAGGTGGATAAAGCGACATTCTTCCTATCCTCACCTTGGAGCAAAACCCATCCTGAGATCGTTACAAGCATCAAAGACGCCGGGTTCGAGATTGGCAGCCACGGTCACAAGCATGTGAACTACAGTACGCTAAGCAATGATGAAATCCGCACGCAGATTAGTACTGCCCATACAGTATTGACGGAGCTAACCGGTTCTCAGCCCAACCTGATCAGAATGCCTAACGGTGATTTTGACAAAAGAGTCCTGCAGGTGGCCACCGATCTCGGCTATAAAGTCATTCAATGGGACACGGACTCACTGGACTGGAAGAACATCGGTGTGGATAACATCGTTAACCGTGTAACGAGCAAAGCCCATCCCGGAGATATTGTGCTGCTGCATGCCAGCGACTCCTGTAAACAAACGCATGAAGCCTTGCCTCAGATTATTGATAAGCTCCGCAGCCAGGGGTATGAGTTCGTAACCGTCTCTGAGCTAATCAGCCAAAGCAGTGCAAACGGTAAGGAAGTCCGCGATTCCGCCTTGCTGAATAATGGCCTGGAAGACGCTGCAGGAATGTAACTCCCTTTCCTTTACCTGTGTATGGCATCAGTGACGCGGTGAGATCAGCTGAGAGATATCAGGCGTCGGTGTATTCAGCTTCGGGTAACTCAGGTCAAGCCCCTCCAGCGTTTTGACCACAATCTTCATGGCCAGATAGTTGCGGTACCAGCGGTGATTCGCCGGAATCCAGTACCATGGAGCCTTATCTATACTGCTCTCCTGGAAAACATCCTCATACGCCTTTTGATAATCGTCCCAGTATTCGCGTTCCTGCAGATCACTGGCATCGAATTTCCAGTGCTTCGCCGGATCTTCAAGCCGCTCCTTAATCTTCTCCAGTTGCTTCTCCTTAGAGATATGCAGAAAGAGCTTAATGACCGTCGTTCCCTCTTCCGCCAGCATCTCCTCGAACTGGCGGATGTAGCGGAACCGCCGCTTGGCATCCTCCTTGCTAAGACTGCCATGCACGCGGGGCACCAGCACATCCTCATAATGCGAACGGTTGAATGCGGCAATATAGCCTTTGGGCGGGGTCTTCATATGAACTCTCCACAGGAAATCGTGCGCTTCTTCCTCCAGTGAAGGCTTCTTGAAGCTGGTTACGATGAACCCTTGCGGATTGATGCCGGAGAAGATGTGTTTGACGGTTCCGTCCTTACCGCTTGAATCCATTCCTTGCAGGATGACCAGCAGCGAATGCTTTTTCTGTGCAAAAAGGATATCCTGCAGCTTGACCAGCCGTTCCTTCAGCTTCTCCATTTTGGCTTCGGCTTCTTCTTTGGATTTGAAGTCTCCCCGTTCATCAGGATCGAGGTCCTTCAGGCGTGTTTCACTGGTGTCTTTTATCATATAGCGCTTGATGTTCATATATTCCCTCCTCCACTCTGTTCTTTAAGATTAACCTCTTCATCTTCATTCTAACCGCTCCCCACAGGCAATGCCAAAACCCCGCCTCCCTGGTTGTATACAGAGGGGCGGGGTTTTGAGCATGTTGCTATGGTCAGATTGTGGCCGGCTTCAGTACACGGTGCAGCATCAGAATCTGGAAGGCATTACAGGCGATAAGTGGTACAAGAATAAAGATGGTGGCGCTGTCCACGCCGATCCGCAGCACACCGATAATCTCCACTATAGTGATGGCTGTCATGAAAAAAAAGGTCGGGACCCAGGCTGATGCGTTCGTGCTGCGCATTTTGAGCCAAGATACAATAAGTGCAGTGAACAGAATAGCCACGCCTAGCGTCAAATCCGTCCGGGCGCTCTGGTCTCCGCTGACAAAGGTGCGCAGGAACATCAGCTCAAACAGCGCCAGCACGGCCAACACCAGCTGTATGTAACGCCACGCCTTGCGCGGGAACACCCCGATGCCCGTATAGTTGAGGATCAGATAAGCAAAAAATCCGAGCTGGGCGTATACGCTTACAAGCACTCCGTAGCCCAAAAGAATCAGGGAGTACAGGAGAAGATCGGCAGTGCCTTTAAATTGTATACCGCCATTCCCTATCTGCAGAGCAAGTCCAGCAATGACAGCCCCGCCTGCACCGATCAAAAGCGTGGTCCAGAACAAATAAAACCATTTTCTCAAGCTCAGCACTTCCACCTCCCCGTGTCAGATTTATTTTACCAAGGTTACCGTCAAAAAACCATTCCGCTTCAACATAAATGTGCCCTGGCGCGGCATACTACAATCAGTAATTCTATAAAGGAGGGCAGCGCCAATGAAATGGAGGGCTATCTGGTCTGGAGGCTTGGCACTTGGCTTGATAATCACCTTGACGGCCTGCGGGGGCGAACAGAGCAGTTCTTCTTCGGGACAAGGCGGATATAAGGAAATGAAGACGATGGTTGTCGATATATTGAAAAGTGATGAAGGGAAAAAGGCTGTAGAGGAGGCCTTGTCTACTCCAAGCTCAGAAGAGGGCAGCGCCGCCAGCGGCTTAAGCATGAAGATGATGCCTATGCAAACCACGGAGCAGATCCGGCTCGCTGTTAAAGATACCCTCACCGCGCCGGAGTATCAGAAGGAAATTGAAAAAATCATGACTGATCCGCAGTTTGCCGGCGATTTCGCCAAAGCGATTAATAAACAGAGCAAGGAACTTCATCTTCAATTGATCAAGGACCCCACTTATCAGAAGTCGGTTGGAGAAATTATGAAGTCGCCCGAAATGACGAAAATGTTCCTCGATCTTACGAAGACTCCGGATTACCGCAAGCAGTCCATGACGATTATGCAGGAGGCTATGCAGAACCCGCTATTCCGTATGGAAGTACTTACGCTTCTCAAATCCGTGGTCCAGGATGAACTGCAGCCTAAGGTTGAGAAAAAGGATGGGGGTAAAGGCGGCAGCGGCGGGGAGGACAAGCAGGGCGGTGACAGCCAGAAGCAGGAAGGCGGAGACGATTCCGGTTCGGGTTCTTAACCTCTTATATTTTAAAATAAGGCCTTGCCCCGTGGATGGGACATGGCCTTATTTGTTTATTTGTTTATGTGCGTTCAAGGTCAAAGGGTGATTATTGCTCGTACTTGGCAATCAGCTTGTCTGCAATGTCTGCGAACAATATTCCTGTAGCCGTATCCGCCTTATATATTGACGGTGAGAAGTCCGGCTCGGAAATATGGTTGTCCGGGGCACCCAGCGGCACCTGGGCCAGCAGCTCTGTATGCAGCGTTTCCGCCAGACGGGCTCCGCCGCCTCTGCCGAAGATATAATCCTTTTTGCCGCAGGAGGAGCATTCGTAGTACGCCATATTCTCAATGACGCCAAGAATCTCATGCTCGGTCTGCAGAGCCATAGAGCCTGCTCTCGCTGCCACAAAGGCAGCTGTAGCATGAGGGGTAGTGACAATGATCTCCTTGCTGTGCGGCAGCATCTGGTGGACATCAAGGGCCACATCGCCCGTACCTGGAGGCAGATCCAGCAGCAGGTAATCGAGTTCCCCCCAGCCGACATCGGCGAAGAACTGGCGCAGCATTTTGCCAAGCATCGGTCCTCTCCAGATCACCGGACTATTCTCTCGGATGAAGAAGCCCATCGACATGACCTTGACGCCGAAGCGTTCTACCGGAATAATCGTTCCTTCTTCCACGATCGGCCCTTCTTCAATTCCCATCATGTCCGGGATACTGAAGCCGTAAATATCTGCATCGATCAGGCCGACTCTCTTGCCCTTACGGGCCAGTGCCACGGCCAGATTCACAGTTACTGTTGATTTCCCGACCCCGCCCTTGCCGCTGGCGATCGCGATGAAGTTCACCCCTGAGTTCTCGTTAATCAGCTCATGCCCCTCAAGGCCTGCTGCGTGTCCTTTGAGCTTCTCCCCTTCATCTGAATCCGGCTCGTCCCCGCTGCCCTCTCCGCGAAGCATAGCCCGTTCATAATCGGTGGCATCACGCAGGCGGATATGAATCTGTTCTGCCCCGCCCGCCGTAAGCAGGTCACGTACCTGCTGCTCCAGCTCCATCCGCTTCTTCTCATCCGAATCCAGACATACGATGGATAACGAAATACGGTCCTCTTTGATCATGATATCGCGGATTAACTGTAGTTCGATCAGGCTTTTTCCGGATTCCGGGTCTGTAAGCGGCTGTAAAAGTTCCTGAATTTGTTCCCTGGTCTGCATGGAAAGCACCTCTGTTCCTATCCGGCGGTAAGCCCCGGGATTTGTACCTATTATAGCATTACCCCCGGAGGGAAGAGTAGTCCCACCCTATGCCGCTATGGCTGCTCGGAGCTGTACCGCAGGATGCCCCGGTAGATGCTGGTTGCCACCTTCCGCTGATACAGATCATCCCCTAGGAGCAAGGACTCCTGAGGATGTGACAGGAAGCCTACCTCAACGAGCACGGACGGCATCTTTAACACTTTTAACAAATAAATGGTATTCGCCGTCTTCGCCACGCGGTCCGTATTCTCAAGTGTAGCTCTCAGCTCATCCTGAACCAGCCCGGCCAAGGCCTTGTTCCTCTCGCTGCTTGGATAATAGAAGGTCTGCGCCCCGCTCCAACGGTTGGAGGGAATACTGTTCATATGTACGCTGACAAACAGATCGGCGCCCTTCTCTTCAATGCTCCGCACCCGCTGCTTCAGATCCTCCGTCTTGCGTCTTGCGTACCCTTTGGTGCTGTCCTGGGCCAGATCATAATCGCCTTCACGGGTCATCACCACAATCGCCCCAGCCTGCTGCAGATAATCGCGCAGATACAGCGACACGGAGAGATTGATATCCTTCTCAATCAGGCCTGAGCGGCTCACTGCTCCCCCGTCCGGTCCCCCATGACCTGCATCAATGGCAATCACCTTGCCGGAGAGCGGCAGGCTCCAATAATTGACCGTCCTCGCAGTCGGCATGTCGTAGGCAATGATTCCGATCATTATCGTGAGCAGCACAGCGCCCAGGATACCTTTTTTGATGCTGCGCCAAGAGATCCAGACCGAGACTTTATGCTTCTGCCCTCCAGACATAACAAAGACCCCCTCGTCCCGATAGATTCTACTCATCTATATGGGACAAGAGGGCCAAATAGTACTGGCTGTCAGGAGTTTACAGAGACTTCCGGTGACATACCTTCAATCAGAATCTGCGCCACCTCAGGGCGAGTGAATTCAGGAGGCGGACACTGTCCGTCACGCAGCAGCGCACGTACCTTCGTACCGGAGAGAGTCAAGTGCTGGTCAGACGGATGCGGGCAGGTTTTGCTGGAGGCCATATTGCCGCACTTCACGCAGAAGAAGCTGTGCTCGAAGAACAGAGGCGTGATGCCCAGCTCCTCGGCGGTGAAGTTCGCAAAGATCTCCTGCGCTTCATACGTGCCGTAATAATCACCAACACCCGCGTGATCACGGCCGACAATGAAGTGTGTACAGCCGTAATTCTTGCGCACCATGGCATGGAAGATGGCTTCACGGGGGCCCGCATAACGCATCGCTGCCGGGAAGACGCCAAGGAAGGTACGGTTCTCCGGATAATAATTCTCCAGTAAGGCCAGATAACTCTTCATCCGCACGTTGGCCGGAACATCATCCGACTTGGTCTCACCAACCAGGGGATTGAGGAACAGAGCGTCTACAACCTCCATAGCGCATTTCTGGATATACTCATGGGCACGATGTACCGGGTTACGCGTCTGGAAGCCTACAACCGTTCTCCAGCCCTTATCGGCGAAGATCCGGCGGGTCTCGGCGGGGTCAAAATAGAATTCAGCGAACTTCTCCGGCTGCGGGCGGTTGAGCACCGTTATAGGTCCGCCTACATAGGTTGCCGGCCGGGACAGCAGCTTACTGACTCCGGGATGCGCGGGATCGGTTGTTTTGAACACATTGTGCGCCTCAACCTGTTGGTCTACCGTATAAATACTCTCAATATCCAGCAAACCGTAGATGATATCATCGTGTTCGCCTTTGAGTGCCACTCTGTCGCCTATTGCAAGAGTCGCTGCCTGCTCGTCACCTATAGCCAGCGTAACCGGTATACTCCATACGGTTCCGTTAGCCAGGCGCATATTGCTTACTACCGAGTGATAATCCTCTTCGTTCAGGAATCCGGTGAGCGGCGAGAAGGCACCTACACCAATTAAATCCAAGTCAGATAAGGTCCATGTATTGAGGGCAATCGATTGATGGCCTGAAGCTTGCTTCAGCAGTTCTTCTCTCTCTTCTCCGTCTGCGATGCGCCGGATCAGCGTTCCTCCGTGAGGAAGTATTGAAGTCATCCCTGTTCTCTCCTCCTGTGCAATGCCTGTGTAGTGCTGTATAGAGTGCTGGTAATTTAGTGCGTGCGGGTAAATAAGTGCGGATAAATTAGTGATCATATCTGAGCGATATTTATTTAGGCGTGTCTTATTTGTGTAGTCCGCATTCTGTCTTGTCCGAACCGGACCATCTGCCGGCACGCGGATCTTCACCAGGCATAACAGCCCGGGTGCATTGCTCACAGCCGATACTCGGGAAATTTCGGTCATGCAGCGGATTGTAGACTACATCATTCTCGCGGATATAATTCCACACATCCTCTGTAGTCCAGTTCGCAATCGGATTGAACTTGACCAGCCCGAACTTATTATCATATTCTATCTTCTTCGCATTGGCCCGGGTAGGAGCCTGATCCCGGCGAATCCCGGTAATCCAAGCGTCGTATTGTGAGAGAATACGGGTCAGCGGTTCTACCTTACGGATCGCGCAGCACTGGTTAGGGTCAGTATTCCATAGGGCCTCCCCATACTGCAAGGCCTGCTCCTCCACCGTAATCTGCGGAGACACCCGGACGAATTCCATCCCGTACTTATCAGCCATAATATCTCTAGTCTCATAGGTTTCCTTGAAATGATAATCCGTATCTAAATAGAACACATCTGTCGAAGGACTCACCTTCTGGATCATATCCACCAGCACTACATCCTCCGCCCCGAAGCTGCAGGCAAAGGTTATATTCGGAAAGGTCTCCACCGCCCAGCGGATAATCTCCTCGGGAGAAGCATTCTCCAGCTCTTCCGCTTTCACTTTGATTAAATCCTCTTTCTCGAGCAGGTTCATCTTAGTTTCCTCCATCCGGATATCGTCAAGATCGAAACCTACGAGGCTAATCCCGACTAATTCTATAAGATATAGTATATCCGTTTATCCGGCGAAGTCAATGGGTTTTGTTCAATTTGGAATAAAGTTTGGAGTGGAATTTAACCCTGATCAAGATTAACTTGGTTTAAGACAAAAAAAGACCTCTCCGTTTCTGGAGAGGCCTTTTTGATGGATGAAATTAATATCTCATTTTGGAAATTAAAAAACAAAGTGTGCCTAATCCAATTTGTTATTGTTTGATATTTGGTCAACACTACTTCGGCTCTTTAACTGATTCATAATTAAAACTCCAGTTCTTCTGTATCTAGATTAATCCGGTAACCGCTTGCTGCTGCGAAGTCCTCGCCATACTGACCATACCCCAATTTAATTACCCCAACCGATTCAGGTACTCTCTGCACAAGTAATTTAAAGGATTCAAAATCCTGCTCTTGCGTAGTTTCGATTACATCACCAGATCTTTCCCCAGTATCTACGAGGACATTTCCTGTAGACTTTTCATAATAAATTTTCCTACCAATATTCATTATCTCAATCCTTTCTCAGCCCCATGCTGACCATAAATAATTTTGGGTAGCGATTTGATTGTAGCTATTGGATATGGTAATTCCATTATCTAAAATAGTAACATTGGCACTTATAGATCCTCCGGAATCATAAACGCTTAAAATCTCTCTGCTATAGGGAGAGGCTAAAATTGAACTATCGATAAAATAGCCCCAAATATTAGTCCATGATTCTCCATTGGGATTATAAGAAAATGAAAAAACTTTAGGCCTGAATCCTAACCCTGAAATTGTAATTGATCCACCTGCCCATATGATTCCGCTTGCCGAAGATATAGGTTTTAGATTTCCAACAACTCCGAATATGTTAACTCCACTTCGAATGTTACCAGAAGTAAAGTTTCCATTAGTAATTGCAACTGATGCAATACCTGCACCAAAACCGCTACTCGTGAGATATGCCCCAGTAGGAAAACCAAGGGACAGTGCACCAGCTCCGTTAGTCCATGAAGTCACAGCCTGTTGGTCATTCGTTCTATTCGGAATATTACCTTTCATCCCAAATATAGATTTCCCTGCAAGTACATTTTCAGGCAGCATGTCTGCAGAATCAGCAGAAATCCAGGTAGATCCATTATAATATCCCGCAGGGGGACGAAAGTGCACTTTGGCATACGGATTATTATAAGCTCCCACTGGCCAATATGCCGTTTCCTGTGGAGGCATATTGTTATTTTCCGCTGATCTGTTTGGCATTGTTCCTAAACTGCCAGCAATAGTTGTTCCATTTAATACTTTATCCACAGGAACCGCTACTCCAGAGATCGAAATAGCGCTACTATAAAATCCCGCTGGTTTTGTTTGTACATTAGCGTTTGGGGTTATTGTTCCACCAGGACCATTATTACTTATTTCTCCGTTCACGACTCCATTCTCTGTGCCAATAGAATACCCACTTAAAACATGGGATGCAGTTGCTGTACCATACTCACCCCCTTCACCCTGTAAGATAAAAGCCGTTCCATCATAGACTACCGTGTACACCCCGCCCTGCACCAACGGCGGGTTATTGCCGTTTGGCTTTTTGATGGACTTGGCCCCCAGGCCATTGACGTTAAGCGTGATCGGGCCGGAGGTGGATGATAACGCCTTAAAGGATAGCCGCTGCCCAGATGCAAGCGTCACAATAGGTGGGTTTGCGGAAGCAGTGAAATTAGGCGAGCTGCCCGCGATGGTACCAAGGTAAGACAAAGAACCCTGAACCACTTCGGCCAATGTTTTACCTGCGTGAAGGTCGGCATCAAGACCACTGCCTGCACCGTCATTCTCTTCTGTCCACATTTTGAACCAATTGCTCCAACTGCCGGAGCCCCCTACATTAGTCGGATTTCCTCTACGATACATAGGGCCAAAACCCGTGTAAGGATATACAATCTGTGTTATGGTATCTGAATTGGGTGCGTGTAACACAAGCATCTGTCCGTAATAATAATTCGGACCAGGGTGATTCTTCATTGCGGATGCCATCAGTCTATAAACTCCTGTCGACACAATTGTGTTAAGGTCTGCATCTCCTGCAACAGTATCGGTCCGCATATAGTTGATCCCATGAAGTCCATCTAGCAAGTCTGCTTCCAATCCACTTCCTGAACCATCCACTGTAATTAATTTGGAAAGCACATCAGCAGCAGTGTACTTTGCAGAGTCGAGCGGAACATACCCTAATGAAGCCCCCATGACTGGGTTGTTATGAATACCGACCCCGATATCGCCTGCAGTCACAACAGGTAAAGCTATTTGAACCACATCACCAGCAGTTGCAAATATAGCAGGGGCACCATTACTGTACCCACTGGCCGCAACTTCAACTCGCTCAATGTGTACCCATCCATCCGCTGTGGTTAGTTGCACATGAGTAGCCTGAGTTACTCCGTTCTTCTTCAGTCTTCCACTCTTATTAATTATTACTCGTGTGCCTGACTTTACACGTATCCAGAATGAGGTAGTAAAACTCTTGTTAAGCCCACCTGCTGGTAAGGTGCCATTAGCTGTCATCAAATTGGTTGATGGTATAGTACCATTGGGGTTACCTGTACCGCTCCCCATAGTGTAAGACGCTATATGGTATTCTGTACCGTAACGCGTGCCTACACCTCCTGCAATTGATCCTATGCGATTCAGTAAGCTTGTAATATCATCAGTTAAAGCATTCCTTGTACCTCCGAAGGTAGAATTATCAAAATAGAATTTCCCTCCGCTTGACACACTTGTTCCATTCATTGGTGTGAAAAATCGGTTATTGACAAATGTGTCTGAGCAATATATGTCATGAGCACCATTTTCTGGGCCTACAAACCTACCAGAGTCCCCCAGTATGTTAGTTACACTTCCAAAGGGTAGATTATCGACGGAAATATTAGCTGTAGCATCCAGACCAGCATAACCTCCGGCTGCATTTTTCTTATTGGAATTCTCATTTTCAACCCAAGAATTCCACGTTCCACCTGTGATACGACGAGACCAGCCGATGAAAGTGGGAGTCAGTACGACCTCTTGAATAACGTTTCCCGCATCAATGGCCCGTACTCTAAGGTAACCAGATGGTGTAGCAACGGGACCGTTTTGCATAACTGACCCAATAAGGGAGTACTCCCCAGATTGAAGAATGTTATTGAAGTCTGAAGATAGTAGGGCTCTGCTATATCCAGTCTTTTCCGTCAATTTGAACTTTTGAATCGTATCAGGCAACGCCGAAGCATCAGCGATCTCCAGCTTCAGATTATCGACCTTGGCCTCGATATAATCATCAGCGAAGTCCTGTCGATCATTATCCTGTCGCAACTCCGCGACACTCTGGACCACCTCGGAGACCACGCCGCCCAGGCCCGTCCGCCAGCTTGCGGCGACCTCTGTGACGTTAGCCGTGAGCATGAATTTGTCCCGGGCCAAATAAGTCACATAGTATGCGGCTTTAGAGTCATAGTCTTCTGGAGCGAGTGATGCCGTAGCTACTTCGTTGGGAACCGTAAACCTCCACTTTGGATCAATATCTGCCCCTCTATAGACCGCTAACATCTTAGATGATAGCTTGCTCAGCCGGGCAGCTCCCCAATAGCTATCCGTTTGTGCAAGAATATAGTATCTTCCTGAATCTAACTTCGGAACAACGGACTCCCTTTGAATTACGCCCGTCTCCACGCTTATCTGATTGCCACCCGGATGGAGCGTAATACTTCCCTCAGCATTGGGAAGCGATACTGGCTGCGCCGCCTGTGCCAGCATGTAATCCAGCGTATACGGCTGCCAGACTGTTGTAATAGGTGCCTGTGCTGCCGGCACTGTAGTCACAGCACCGGCATTGCTGGTAGCTCCGATAACTGTCCACGTCTTCATGCCGCTTCCATTGTACGGAGTACCAAAGGTACCGTTATTCATACGGTATCCATAAAAATAGGCTGAAATTTCAGCTGCTGTTGGGGAATAACTAGCTCCCCAACCACCGTCAGTATTAGCCACCGAAAGATAAAAGTCCCTTCTGCTAGACGCTTCTGTAAAATACGCTTGATCTGCGTCTGTCATACTAGAAACAGAGCTGAGAATACGTCCGTCATATTTCATGGCTATAAAACTGTTATATCTGAGGGCTCCCTCTAAACCTGACAAATACACCCTTTTCACATCTCCTGAAACATTTCCTGCAAGCATCCAGGGGGCAGACCCACTCAGAATCCGCTTTTTTACCCGCTCCAAATACATCCACTCAACCCCTGCACTATACACACTATCCCGAACATCCCCTATCTGCCCAAGGGTGACAGGGAGAACAACGGACTGCGGCTCTGCTGGTGTAAAAGGTGTAGTGGTGCTGCCAAGTTCGATCTGAATATTATCATAGCGTTTGGTTTGCGCAGTGGAAGTTGCGACTGATCCATAAGCGAACAAGATTATTTCAGTTTCACTGCCTGAATTAAAGCTGATATTTTTAGCTCCAGTACCAGAAAGTACTGCCCCTGTAATACCACTATAGCCCTCATCACTGCCTTTTCTCACACTGATTTGCGGCGCATCCGAGCCTGCAACATTGGTTAAGACTGCTGACAAGGTATACACCGTATTGGGTACGACTGTATAGCTCTTTGATCTCATATAGCTGTACGCTGCTGTCCCAGAGGTGACAGTTATACTACTTTTAGCTAAATCCTCAATCAACGCTGTTCCAGCGCCATTCCCTAGCGAATAGCCCCCGCCACTGTACAGGTTACGTCCCTGCTTAGTGACGGAAACACCTTGAATGTGCTGCCTACCCGCGACAAATGGGTAGTAGTCATCAAAGTTATCGGCTGTTAGTGATGTACCAATACGATCATATTCGTCCTTAGAAATCTCATAAAATCGGAATCCTGTACCAATCGCAGACTGGAACGAGAGGTTTGCTTCTCCAAACACCTGTAGGTGGAAGTAGAATTTTGTCTTTCCTGCGAGTTCGAGCGGGCCCACTTTTCCGAAAGACGTTTTCCACTGTCCGGGGCCACCAAGCGTTACAGAGTTACCTGCTACCGTCCCGTTCGGAAGCGTTCCTGTACCGAACTCAAATAATGCCCGGGCAGACACCGCCTCCACTACTTGGATGTCAATGGCGAACACATAATACTTTGTCGGGTCAATTTGACCATTAGGAAGTAATTGGTATCCCGTACCACTTCCAGCGGTTGATCCTGTATAAGCTACTTGGATTGTCTCTACGTCTGAGTATTTGGTGGAGAATGTATCTCTTGAAACGGTGGAATTTCCCCCATTAGCCATAAAATCTGCTGCTTTATTACGAAAAATAAGATTAGCCAGTGTGCGCCCATGTACCACCAAATCCAATTCACTACCGTTCTGGTCCGCCTGGATCACTGATGTGCCCGTCCCCAGGGTTTGGGTCAGATCTACCCGGCCTAATTGACTAGAATCGGCCTTGGCATTCCAAGCGGTCCGTTCTTCTGCTGTAATGTGGACCGTTGTATTCCCGGTATGACTCGTTAAATTGGCTTGAACTGCATTTGCCTTAGTACTTGCATCCGTTGCAGCAGCAGCCTTCACCGCATCCGCCTTGGCCTGCGCTCCTGCAGTTGTCTCTTTGGCGTTCCATGCGGTACGCTCCGCTGCCGTCAGGTGCCGGGTAGTATCATCCGCATGCGCCTTAGCCGCCTCCAGTGTTGTTGCAGGCGCTGTCCTCCAGGAAGATTTGCCTGTAATCGACTTGATCGTGTTCGCCAGCCAACCCAGCAGATTGGTGACGGTGCCGCTGTCTCCTGTTGGCGCTGTCGTATCTGAGATCGTCCGGTTTCCAATAACCGCATCCGTGGCAGTGCCTGCCCCGCCTGCTCCTGCGGTGATCCCGGCCAGCTTATTCTTCTCAGCCGTGGTGTAATCATTAGCAGACAACCCCTTGCCAGATACCTTATCCACCTTGGCGTCAGCAAGAGCGTCCAGTTCGGTCTTCTTCGCAAACACCAGCGACTCATCAATGACTGCGGTAATATTGGCGGCTGTGCCTACCACTACGACACAATCGAACGTTTTCTCGATAATGTCTGATCCGCCGCCTGGTGGAATGTAGTCTGCGGTTACTCCGGCATTAGCGTAGGCGTAGAGAATTTCCCCCGCATCCGGGTCTTGTGCGAAGACTCCTACTTCACGCCAGTAAAATCCTGTAGAGACATCCGCGTTCCGCAGCACCGAACCAATAATCGCCTTATTAGGCGGCTGTGTGGTTATTCGTGTAATCGGCAAACTGATTTTTTGCGAAATCAGGCCATTCATCGCCGGAACAGCTTGTCCTGTAAGTGAGCCGTCGCCTACAGCAATGCGGGTATAATTCAACTTGCCCCCCGCTTGGGCTTTCCCTTGCAGCACAAGACCTTTATTGGTCAGTGTCATGCCTCCAAATACTGCCACATGATTCCCTCCCTAAATCTGAATATGTTCCCCGAAATGTAAAAAGCCGCCCAAATAAAGAGGCAGCGGCTCCGCTTGTGAAATAGTGACGCTATCCAGTACAGCAGACAACCGCTTAACCGCATCAACAGCGGCAATGAATTCCTGAGCCCGTGCAGCAGTCACATCTGCATTGTTGGTGACCACCCGGAAATGATAAGGATCTCCTCCATATTGCCACCATTCTTCCACTGCACCCTGGCCAAACAGGATGGCGATCAGATCTTCTACTGCACCGGCAGTCCCTTTGTGCCTATGAAAGGGAATTGCATTTTGAATCAGCAGCTGCTTCTGTTCAACAGGCAGAGCCGGATCATAATACGGCGGCTTGAATTGCCAGGCCAGCTCATCCGTTTCCGCATCTGTCCATTCCGCTGACCGGCTGAATATATTCAGACCGGCGATCATAGCGGTTGTCTCTTGCAACTGTATATCTAACGCAGCCGCGGCCGCGGCCATGGCAGGGTCCTTACGAATGGAAGGCGGGAGCAGATCGCTCAGGCTTAGGGTCTGGATATTAATCATCTGCCAGCCCCCCATAAGTCAGTGCCGTTGTGCCGGATCGAGCCACTTGGGTTGCGGACATGGTTTTATACACGGGCTCTGTTACCGTCACCCGTAGTGTCCCGGCAGCCATAATACGGGATATTAGCTCTGACGGGTTGATATCCCGGCCAAGCTTGGAGCGCTGCCATAGCTGATAAGCAGCAACAGCTGCCGATACTGCCGCCTGGATACCCGGAACCTCAGCAGCCCGGCTGCGGCTAATATAATAGGTCAGCGCAGTATTATAACTGACAGGCTGCGGCGCACTCACGGTTACCTGATCTGTCAGCGGCCGGATTCCCCTGTCCTCCAAAGTCTCGGCAATTGAATTCAGGACATCCTCGTTTGGAATCTCCCCCTCTGCCAGTAACGGAACCACGGTTACACGCCCGGGCGCCGGAGAGAAGGCATGAACATCCTTAATTGCCGAGGAAGCGGACTTGGCCCAGAATTCATATGCTCCCTGAGGCCCGGCCGTTGAATATGATTCCGGCGCATGGCGTATGCGTTCCTTGAATGCTTCATCTGTCTCAGCAGCAGCGCCGCCAGAGCTGGTGGTCAGATTCGTTACCGACTGGACAAAAGGCAGCGGGTCCATTAGAACATTAATCTGCCCGGGCAAGAACCCGTTCCCTGTTGTCCCCGATTCGGAGCATTTTGCCTTGATCATTCCCGCAGTCTCTCCCGGAGGAATCTCCAAGTACTCCATGGTTATAAAATAAATCGTGCCCTTCCCTCCCTGTACTCCGACGCGTGTCCCTGCCGGTATCGGGGTCGCTGAAGCCAGCGGGATGGACAAAGCAAACTCAAGCGTAACGATTGCCGCAGATGCCTCTAACCGCTTCGATCCTTGAAAAGCCCCCATGTGATCCAATAATGTTCCGGAGGCATACCGCAGTAAATTTCCTTTGGCTGTCTGATTGATCAGCACCTTTTGCTGGATAATCACCGCTGCGAGCGAAGACAAAAAAAGCCGCACCGGATCGGCAGGCTGTAGAGTGCGTCCGGCAAGGCCTTCATATACAGTGATGACATTCTGCTGTATGGCTGCTGCATCCTCCTCCGAAAAGCGGATATCCGGTAATTCAGCATATTCCAATTCCTACTCCTCCTCTGCCAGGCTATATTTCAATACAACGGCCAAGCTGCCTGTAAGCTGTTCTTCTATATCCTTGTGAAAAGAAATATCGGCCACGATTGCGCGCGGCTCCTGCTCTGTAATGGCTGTGATGATCGCTGCCGTCAGGCGGGATTCAGCGATGTATGCCGGTTCATCAATAATCGAGTAGTCCAGACCAACTCCACGGGCCAACGGTGCGCTCCCAAGCGGAGTAGCCAGGATCATCCTTATATTCTGAGCCACTTCCTCTGCTACTGTTACCGGGCTAAAATCAATCAGGCTAGGCTGAGTCATATCAATGGTATACATCATTTCACATACTCCTCAAGCGAGATCGTGACCTGTGCGTCCAGCACATTGCCGATGCTATCCAGCCTGTTCCAATCCTGCGACAGACTGCTGATCACCCATAGCCCAACCCCGACATTCTTGCGTCCTATGATTAACGGCATCGCTTTGCCGGCACGGTCCAGCTCGGTAAGCCTGTCAAGCTCTTTGCGCGGATTAAGGCCAAGCGCCGCCGAGAAATGAACCGAGAATGAAACCGAATCTGCGCCCGGTCCCAGAAATTCCTTCTTGGGCTTCTTGCCGATAATGTCATGCTGCGCCCACCGGCTGGAGCTGCTGCGTTTGAATTCATCTATGGTACGAATGGCGCCTTCCGCAACGACAAAGACCACCGGGCCTAGACTGCCAATTTTATTCATCTTATAATCTTGCTTCTGGTCATTACTGCCCTTATTGCTCATCCGGTTCTGCCTCCTCCATCATGAACTGAGCTGGCAGACAGCTTGCCGGTAACCGTCAAGTCTCCCTCGATCAGCACCCCGCCGGTTGCCTTAACATTCAGCTTCTGGGCTGTTCGGTCATAATAGACATAGCTGCCATCCTCAAACCATACTCCCCGCTGATCCTGGGTGCCGGAAGGCTGACCGTCATCCGCAAAATAGGTTCCCAAACAGATGCCAGCGGAACGCGCATGATTCAAAAAAGCACACACGACCCGCTCTCCCGGCAACGGTACTGCATTGCCTTTTCCCCAGCCGCCCGGTGTTAGAACCGGTAACTCGGCGGAAACTATATCATCGCGGTCTGCAAAAGTAACCCTGACACTTCCGGCTGCCAGATTAGCTGTAGATACCCTGCCAATAAGTATCACCATTCACCACCCCAATACTTTACGAATGTCCAGACTGGTTGTATATCCGCTGCTTCCAATTGAGTGCCTTGCCGATTCAATAATGTATTTACCGTCAAACCGCTTCCAGCCTTTGATATTAATCGTGAGTCCTGTGGCCATCCTTAGATCTCCCATAAGCGAGAGAGTACCTTTGCCGCCCTCTTTATTCTTTTCCCGGAGCCTTTTACGGGCCAGCCGCATAGCATCTGCTTGCGAGTCGACCTGTTCATTAATCTTAAGAATTGGACCGCTCTTAGGCGCGCCTTGAGGGGTATACGTGGCCTTCAAGGACTCTTTGCCCTGTGATGGAGTATACGTCACTGTACATGCCCGGAAAGCTGCAAAGGCAGTATTATAAGTGAAGCTGTAATCTGTCACATTAGTCTCCCCCCGCACGATCGTGGCCACCGCTTCTTTCTGTTCATATTCCTGTTCATCAAAAAGCACCAGGCTTCCAGAAGATACTTTAATCGCGATACCTTCTTGTGTAGCTGTGTTCAGCAAAAAGGCCAAGTCCGACACCTCCGACTGCTCCAGCCGATCATAAGAGGGGTTGTCCTGTGCCTCGTAGATTAATTTGAGCTTCGCGCGTTTGGCTACTTGGGCAGCTACTGTTTTCAGATTGGTTTTCTCCCAGCTGCGTGAGCTGCGCTGCATCCGAACTTCGGAGGTCACGGGAAGCGAGACCGCCTTAATCGAGATCGTGTCGGGAGGACCGCTAAAATCAATACTGTCTACCTCAAAGGTGCCCAGCGGAAGCTTCTTAATTTCACCCGGCTTGTCCCAGTTGACCGTCCGTATCGCAGCAACCAATTGATCGCCTTCAACCGGTGACCAAGGCCCCTGCCAATTGCGCTCCCTGTCCTCAAGCGTAACTGTAAGATCATCTAACGAACCCGAGGCAGCATCATTATACTGAAAGTCTGTCAACGATTTAGTGATATCCTGCGTAACGTCCTTTCCGTTATAGCGCAGCTCGAATACCGCTCTGCGTGCATCCTGCATAAGTTCCACGTGCTTCACTCCCTTCGCCAAGGAGGTAATGAGCTGGATATGTCGGAGGGCAGCTCCGGTACATTCAGTACAATATTGCCTGAGAATACACTGACAGCAGCATGTGCCGGATTAGCATTCAGGAGCAGCGTCAGGAAACGGGCATCTCCATAGATTTTAAAAGCAATCCCATCCCACATATCGCCTTGTACCGTTCTATAGATCATTGGAAGCTCACCCGCCTCTGTTGCACTAGCATCGACTTGAACCGGCGTTCGAATCCGTCCTCAGACTGCCTTAAAGCCTCCCGTACCTGTTCAGCTACAGATTTATCGCCACCCTGAAGGGTTACACTAGGCGCCCAAGTTACATGGATATCCCCATTGTTAACGGAATTATTATTATACCCCATTAAATCATTTGCCTTCTCAAGCAAAGACCTCGACCGGGGCTTGCGGTTTAAGGGAATAGCAATTTCAGGGCCAGCCTCACCAAAAATAGAGGGCACATATGCGATACCGCCTTCAGCGTATTCTGCAATGCTTGGCCCACCATAGAGCGGGTGGTATGGTTTCACTTTCGGTTTGACACCTTCTTTGCCTTCTCCCCCTGGAACTCCAGTAGCATTCGGAACTTTCCCTATCTGCTCCCAAATAAGCTGCAAATTCACTTTCATTTCAGCAGGCAGCTTATCAAGCGCAGCGTTAAGAAGCATCACCTTATCCAGAGCCTGCCTAAATCGATCTTGTTCAGCAACAGACATATCCTTGTACTTGGCTGCTTGCTCTTGCAAGGTACCACCAAGATCAAGTTCAATTATTTTTTTCTGAGTATTATAATAATTGACCAGACCATCTTCTGCCTCTTTCCTATCACTATCTGTTTTCTTAAGTTGGTTGTTCTTCTTATTAATGGATTCCTCCATTTTAAAATAGTCATCTTCAAAGTGATCTATTATTGTATAATCTTTCCCAGTCACTTGGCTTGCTTTTTTAGAAAAAGCTAAAAACTTCTCGCCTTTTTGATTAGGATCGAGATCACTATATTCTATTTCGTTGTACTCCTCCATAAGCACGACGTAGTCCCTATACTTTACCTTCATCTCCTCATAGGCGGCACTTTGATCTTTAAGATTCTGAGTCAGCTCTGAATAATTATTCTCCAATTCAGGCAATTTGGCTTGTGCAGTAAGGGCCTCATGTTCTAGTTCACGACGTCCCATTTCTTCTCGGGCTTTGGCAATATCTCCGACAAGACCCATCTGTTCTCGGAATTTATCATTCTTGGAGCCTTCAGCAGACAAAATATTAGGATTCATATCGATAAGTGTTTGCTCTACATCCTTCAGTTTTCGTCTGGCTTCTAACAATTCATCAGCTGGAGTTCTTGCATCCTTAATCTTCCCTGTCAATCGGTCATGCTCAGTGATTAGATTCTGGGTTTTGGAATTAGCCTCCTCAATCGCTGAATAATTAGCATAGGATTCACCCAGCACATCCCCCATATTCAAAAGCTCCTGGCGCGCATCCTCCTGATGCTTTTTGAAGGCGATGACACCGGCCGTGACCAGTCCGACACCGGCAACAGCGAGACCTACGGGATTCGTCAGCAATCCCAGTGCACCTGCAAATCCTCCAGCCGCTCCGCTGGCCGCGCTGGCCGCCTTAATGATCGTGGAGAACCCCTGAACAATCTTCACTGTTTTTGTGGCCAGCATCGCAGCAGGAACAGCGAGACCGATGACCATCAGCACTTCTTTGTTGTCTGACGCCCAGCTGGTCAACCCCTGAAGTGCAGGCATCACGCTCTCTCCCAGAGGAACCACAAGACCGGACATCAACTCCCGCCCTATGGCTGCAAACTGCTCGGTTAGCGTATTATCCTTAATCGCAGACACTTCATCCATCGTCTGCCGGGTCATATCAAACTGATGCCGAGTCTGGCCCAGCGACAACACCGCTTTGTTACCTATCTCCTCAAACTGAGACCCGAATATAGCGCTGGCCAGGGCCGCTTGATGAACCGGATCTTTAATTGCTTTTAGTTTCGCAATCAACTGATTCATGGCATCCTTACCGGTCATAGACCCGTCTGCCAGCCCCTTGAAGATTTCATCCCCATTGCCCATTGTCTTGCGCAGTTGAAGCATGGCCTTGCTCGCCGAATCTCCGCCCGCCTTCAAATCCTTGACCAGGGCAACAGCTCCATTCTTCCCGGCCACTTTCACCAATTCGCCGAATTCCTTCGACTTCGTTCCGCCACTTACAAGCGCAGCACTGAATTGATTCAGCTGCTCAGGTGCAAACAGCTCATAGACAGCGGCCTTTGTGGAATCCGAACCCTCTTTTACGGTGGAGCTGAATTTCTTCACAAGCCCGGCAAGACCCTCAAGGGAATTCCCCCCATTGTCCATGCCAGAGCTTAATAATTCAAACATCTCGTCAGCAGAATATCCCATCTTCTTGAAGTCAGCGCTGTACTTCTCTACGGCACTTAGAAGCCCGCCGGATGTGTTCATGCCCTTCTGCGCACCTTGGGCCATCAGATTATAGGCCTGCTCTGAAGAGATGCCGAACTTTTGCATCATCGCGTCAACGGCTTGTACTGAGTCTGATATATCCCCCTTAAAAACATCGCGATACGTCATAGCCGTCTGGGTGGTCTTCTCCAGCTCATCTCCGGTTTGGCCCAGAACTTGCTGTACCGTTCCAACCGCCTCACCGATATCTTCGAAGTTTTTACCGTAATTCTGACTGTACAGGCTATCGGAGATTTCTTTCATTCCGCTCATCTCAGCGGCGGTTAATCCGGTTGATGCCTGAAGCTGCGCCATTGCCCCGGCAGAATCATTTACAGCCGTCCAGACGGCTTTTAGGGGTTCAACCGCTTTAGTCAGCATGGAGAAATCCACTTTTTCGAAAGCAGCCTTAAGTTTGTCACCAAGTTGTTCGGCTTCGTCGCCAGCGTCCTCAGCATCTCCGCGCAGTTGATCGAAGTAGCCTGCCCTGGCCAGCCCCTTAAGCACGTCTTCCAAATCCTTAATTTGCTGTTCCACTTCCTCAACAGAGCGGGGAACATTTGGATTCACCAATACATTCAACCGGACAATAAGCTCACTGATGCTGCTTGGATTGCCTGAACCTGAACCTGCCATAAGTTACCTCCCTTCTTTAATTCTCGCCACCCGCTCTGCCCAATCCCCCAGTTCCTCAACAGGCAGGCCGAGAAAATAGGAGATTGGAGTATGGGTAAGCATGGCCAAAGAGACGGCGATGTCTTTGATCCCATCGCCGTCTCCGCAGCCTACAGCAGCAAAAAACTTTGTGCCTGTAAGGTCAGTTTTGTGAAATCCTTAGCAGGCAGAGCTTTAATCAGCCCCACATGAACACCAGCAGCCCTGGCCACAATATAAGCCTGATAAGCTTTATTGGTCTCTTTAATCAATTCCCCGCCAGATTGACGGGCAGATTCCATCTGATATTGCCGGTCACAGGTAAGGATGTCCTCACCGGT
The DNA here is from genome assembly GCF_038002245.1 of Paenibacillus sp. FSL R7-0128. Taxonomy (NCBI): domain Bacteria; kingdom Bacillati; phylum Bacillota; class Bacilli; order Caryophanales; family Paenibacillaceae; genus Paenibacillus; species Paenibacillus sp. FSL R7-0128. The sequence continues at coordinate 6,871,900 of NZ_JBBOCD010000001.1, forward strand.
TAACTTGTCAAAATCAATACTCAGGCTTTCAAACGTATCGCCCTCAAAGTTGACGGGCCGGGCGAAAGTGTATACTTCCGCTCCGGTCTCCTCCAGTTCTTTTGTTCCCATCATGCTCTCTCCTTATAGACCAAGATTCTGTTTAGTAGCCGCAAGGTAATCCACTTCGTATACTTTATGAATGTAGTTATACTTATCAATTTCCAGTACCTGAACACCATCCAGGGTGACCTTCAGATAGTTAACCGAGAAGTTGTTGGTAGTATCCATTGCTGCTCCAGTCTCCAGATTACCGAGTGTCAAGCCGAGCGGTCTCGCCCGAACAGTAACCTTGAACGGCACCTCGCGGTATTCGCTTGTCGCAGTATCGAATGTCTGAATGGAAGCACGCAGATCCAACGTGTGGACCTTGGGTGCCAGTAGAGTGGCTGCTGCATTCTCAATCGTACGCCATTTAAGCGCCAGACTCATCGCTCCCGTATACCCTGGAGAAGGCGCCGCCATTTCTCCGGCAATCCCGCCCCCTTTGATGGTATCTACCAGGTACGTAATTTCCGGCAGAGTCGCGGTTGCTGTTCCCAAGTAATCGACGGCATTCAAGTACACTGAATAATCAATAACCCGTTCTGATCTTTTTGGCATTATTGCTCCTCCTTCTACGCTACCAGCGCAGCTAAATATGTTGTGTCGTATTCAAGCAGGAAGGAAATCTCCTGTGCTGGTCCAGGCGGGGTAAGATGCAGATGGAATGTAATTTTACCGGCCATCAGATCTGTCACCGGATTCTCGGCTTCATTGAAGTCTACCCGTCCGCCCAGCAGTGCTCCTGATGCCGTCAGGCCATTCAGCCAAATGTTAACGGAATCCGTAACCGCAGCAACCAGTCGCTTGTTCATCGGATCATCCACCTTCTGCATGTAAGTCAGAATGAGACTGTTTCCGATCCAATTGAACATCCGGCGGACCGGAATAAAGCTATCTTTAGGATCGGTTACGCCCGGATACGCAGCGGTGTTGTTCCCCCAGCTCTTCCAGCCGCTTGTTCCCAAATTAAGTGCTGTTACAATGCCTGCACTATTCAGGAAGCTGGCCTGATCAATTCCGAGGAATTGGCTTGTCCCATCGGATAGTGCAGTGCCATCCGCTTGCAGAGGCTTATTTGAAGGCGATACAAAAGGGATACCGCCATTATCGGCATCCGCCGCAGCAATAAGGCCGGCAAACTGAGTGGAAAAATGATATTTTTTATCCCCAAGCGTCAGCATCGGGTAAGCAGCAACTTGCAGAGCACCCGTATAGCTATTGTTAGCTTTCCAAGTACCGACCTCTGTATAAGATCGGGATGGATCAATATCCGTCAGGGCAATCGCTTTGAAATTCCCGTTAATATTTCCGGCCTTCGCCTTCATCACTGCGGCAACTGCAGGCAAATGCGACCAGCCCGGGGCCAGCAGTAGATCCGGAAGGATCCCGAAACGCGGGTAAGCCTGATGAATCAGTTCAAAACCAGTGTATTCACCCGAAGCGGTTACGCCTCCAATGATATCCTCAGCTTCTACAGCACCGGGATTCAGTTTGTCATATCCCACAGATAGCTGATCTGCACTTGCTGCAATGGCTCCAGAAGACTTCGTTGTAATCAATACATGACCATTCTCATCAAAAGCAGCTGTGTAATCCGTACCGGACACATAAGTGGAAGTGCCATCTGAAGATTTAACAACCAGCGTTGACAGCAGCACGCCTTCGGTCTGCACGGTTGCCAGCCGGTTACTGACTGCCACCGTTTCAGGAGCAACCGTTGTCTTATGGATAGCCGGGTCAAGCACATTGACCAGGATCATTGGAGCTCTCTCGTACAAGGCAAAATGAGAATATACTAACTCACTCAGCGTGTATTTTGACCAGTCTTCACTATATCCTAGAGCCGCAACGGCTTCCGCGTAGTTATTCACAAGCACGGGAGTATTAACGGGTACAGCCTTCGTCGCCAGATGGAGCGGAGCCGTACCTACTGCAAAAGGAATACCGCTTGTTGCTTTTGCCGGAGCCAGAACCGAAGTTGATTGTTCAATAATGCTTACACCATGTTTAAATGCCATTGATTAGTTCCCCTTCCCTAGAAGCCTTTGATAGACTGTATATTCAGCGGTACCCGCTTGAAGGATGCGCTCCTGCACTTCCGTCATTTCATCAACAGGTACAATCAGTTCTGCCACATCCGGCTGTTCAGCCATTAACGGCGTTAAATAAGATGGAATACCTGAACGGAATACGGTGGATTGCAGCAGTTGACCGCCACGCAGGTTAGGCCCCAGATAAATCCGGATCGTCTCCCGCTGGGTTTGTTTCTGGTCTTCATTTTCAATAGAATTCACAATACTACCTCCTGTCGAATTTGGGGCAATGCCCAGGTTGTTGTAAGTTCGCCCCTCCAGACTGCTGAAGGGTGCTCTTCGTCAAGCTTCCATGTCCAACTGGCCTCCAAACTGAATTTCTGTTCAAGAACTCTCTGGCGCAATAGCAGGATACGTACCCGCTCCATCAGATTAAGCAGCTCAACCAGGCCTGTGTCATCTTCAGAATAAGTACCAAATTGAAGCTTCATTTGAATTTGCCCTTGGCCAGAATCTCCTTCACCCTCAGCAGGCCGAATCATAATTACCGGATATACCGGATTTACGCTTGTATTCGGTGAAAGATATCCAAGCTGCACTGGGGGCACGGGCTGCGTATCATCAGCCAACTCCTTTTGCAGAAACTTTTGAATGGCCAAAATTAATAATGTGATGGTCACTGTCGCCCTCCTTATTTACGTTAGTTAACCTCCCTTCTATTTATTAGGGGCTTTCACTAGACAAACCCATTTAATTATTTATAATAAGCTCACTTTGTTAGATAAGGGACCTATACTCCTCCATTACGGAGCTGATCTTTTTTTGTGCCCGCTGGATGTACTCACTTACACTGCCTGCCGAAATCATGAGCATTCCAGCAATAGCAACATGCGAGAATCCTTCACCGTTAGCCAGCATATAGCACTCCCGCTCCCTTCTGCTTAACAGCCCCAATACATATTCCAATTGAAAACATTGATCCTCAGTGAGTCCTTCAGAAGGAACTGCATTGAACCCGGCGGTAAAGTTCTGCATACGAACCGGCTCTAACAGAATTTCCCGCTCATATCCCGCACGCCGTTCAATCCCCCGCTTGTTCCCCGGCCGCCGGCCGCTGCTCAGCCACTCAATCACATACTTGCAGTCACTGACCATTCCGGCGATTACCTTCTTATCATCCGCATCTGCATTTCTGTATAATTGCTCTACACTCTTTAAAGAAATTTGATATTCCGGAAGCAGTTTTTGCACAAAATTCGAATCCAGAAGTTCCAAATCCTCCTGCTCTATACACCACATGTTTACTCCCCCCTTATCGAAAATAGATTTAAATATACTCAATTTCGTATTTTTAAATCATAATATGCTCAATTACGCATTATGTCAAGCCTTGTACCCGAAATAATACGAAAATGCATATTTACATTTGAATTCAAACCTTTTACAATAAACTTAAGAATACGAAATAGCGTATACACTGATGGATTTTGAGGAGGACTGCGTGTGCAACGGGCTGAAGTCTTAAAGCGATTAATCGAGGAAACCGGCCTGAACACCAAGGCTTTTTCAGAAAAGGCAGGAATTCCTTATACTACGCTGAGGTCTATTCTAATTCGAGGTGTCGGAGGAGCTTCTGTTGATAATGTTCTTAAGGTTTGCCGTGCTTTAGGGATCACTACCGAAGAAATGGATCGTCTGGCCAATGGAGGCGCAGAAGACACTTCGTCTTCATCATTATCTGAGTTGTCTGAATTTGAAGCTTTTTTAAACAATCCGGAGCATGGGCTATTTTTCAAGGATTACCTGGATGCACCCGAGGAGCGTAAACGCGAAATGTTAACCTTCTGGCAATTCATCAAAGACCAAGAAAAGAAAAAAGCCAATTCTTCAGACACCAATTAAAAAGTAGTACAAATCGTGGTTTCAGCCAACGGGCTGATTCCGCATATCCATATATACGAACATACATTCTATTTTGGAGGTTTATTATGTTTATTCATTATACAAAAACACATTTGGAACATTTCGTGGAGGACCTCTACATAACACATTCGATTCTGCAACCAGAGGACATCACGATTCCTAAGCTTTCAGAGGAGTTAGATGTGCTTGTTAATTATGCGCCGATGACAAGCCGTGCCTATGAGTCCTCATTAGGTGTACGTTATATACTTCTGGATAATCGGAATTCTCCTATGAAGCAGCGGTTTGATTTTCTGCATGAGCTATGCCACATCCTGAGACACGCTGGCAATCAGACGGTAATGCCTGTCCCCTTCATCAAAGCTCAGGAGGAGGATGCCGAGAAATTCGTTCTTTATGCTACTTTGCCCTTTTTTATGCTCCAAACGTACAGTTTATCCGATGAATATTCTATTGCAGTTCAGCAGATTTCAGAGCTCTTTGGTGTACCCATAGATATGGCCAAAATCCGGTTTGATCAAATCTTACGTCGGGAGTATGAAGGAGAAATGTGGCCTAAGAAGAGAAAAGAGCATCCGTATGCCTTTTATCAAGCTGAAGAGGAATGGTGCCAAGCTTCGGATCAACCAGCAGTCTTTGCCTATTATGATCCTCACAGCACTTTGGATGGCCCCGATCAGCTTATTGTCTGTCTTGATCAACACACGTTATCTACACGAACTGAATGGAGGATTCCTTTAGAGGAGAGGTTTCAAGAAATTGAGCTGGATGCCCTGAGGAATTTCGAACTTGCGCCAGCCGCAAGGGGAGATCTGATCTGCTTCGATGGACAGCTTACCTTACAGCTTCACCAGCTTGTACACCGGTATGGTTCATCCAAACGAAACTTTGTGCTCCAAATGAGAGATGTTGAACAGATCTTTGAAGCGGATCAAAGTACAGTACGAAGATTTCTGTGAGGGGTAACAAAAACAAAGCTCCCGGCCAATAGGCCAGGAGCTTCTTTTCCTTGAAAACAAGGGAATATTAACGTTTCGAGAACTGAGGTGCGCGACGAGCAGCTTTGAGGCCGTATTTCTTACGTTCCTTCATACGTGGGTCACGTGTCAGGAAGCCGGCTTTCTTCAGCGTACCGCGATATTCAGGGTCTACTTTGAGCAATGCACGGGAAATCCCGTGACGGATTGCGCCAGCTTGACCAGAAATGCCGCCACCATGTGCAAGTACGATTACATCGTAGCTGCCCAGAGTTTCAGTCAGGTTCAAAGGTTGTCTTACGATCATTTTCAGTGTTTCAACACCGAAATATTCGTCCATCTCACGTTTGTTAATGACAATGCGTCCTTCACCCGGTACAAGGCGAACACGTGCTACCGAATGTTTACGACGACCTGTCCCATAGTATTGTACTTGTGCCATGAAACTGTCCTCCTTTATTCTTATCCGCGAAGTTCGTAAACTTCAGGTTTTTGTGCTGCATGTGGATGTTCAACGCCTGCATATACTTTGAGTCTCAGCTTCATGTGATTACCTTGACGAGTCTTAGGAATCATACCATGAACTGCGAATTCAATCATACGCTCAGGTTTGGTCTTGAGCAGTTCTTCCGCAACGGTAACTTTCAAGCCACCTGGGTGCATCGAGTGACGGTAGTATTTCTTGTTTTGCATTTTCTTACCTGTGAGGTGAATCTTCTCAGCGTTGATAACAATTACGAAATCACCAGTATCAACGTGTGGAGTGAATTGCGGTTTGTGTTTGCCGCGGATCAGGGCAGCGGCTTCGCTTGCCAAACGGCCAAGTGTTTTGCCTTCGGCATCAATGATGTGCCAATTGCGTTCAACTTCGTTCGGCTTCGCCATGTAGGTGGTACGCATGAATGTTTCCTCCTTGTTCTCGTACGAAAATCATCTGTTTCGTATATCTTGTTTCGCGATTGAATTACAATTTAGTGAGTTAAAAAAATTATTTGTTGGCATTTCCTTGATCGGGGCTGTGGGATAGCCATCAAGAAAACACAACTTTTATATTACAGTATAAACATGACAAGCGCAAGCGATTTTTAAACAATCAGTACTTATTTTCATAAAAAATATAGTATCGGCCGTTTAGTCGTCTATCTCGTCATATTCCACACTCCAGAGTGCCAGCCCCTTAGACACAGCCGTAGGTCCGGCCGCTGCACGATCACAAGCCGCAAGAATGACAGGCATTCTATCTGCGCTGATTTTACCTTGCCCCACCTGCATCAGCGTGCCCATAATAATGCGTACCATATGCTGCAAAAAGCCACTGCCTGTAATATAGGTATGGATCACTCCCTGGTCAGGAGAGCCCGGGCGGCACATACTGCGGTCTACTTCAAGATAAGCCTCATAAATGGTCCGCACATGCGAAGTCTTGGTAGACTTCCTGGACGCAAACGAGGTGTAATCATGGGTCCCCAGCAGCGCGCTTAGCCCCAGCTCCATTGCAGGAACGTTCAGCTTCATCGGATGATGATGCTGCCAGCGCCGCTGGAACGGGTCCGGGAACCGGTTGCCGTTAATCGTGTAGCGGTAGGTTTTACGCTTCGCCCCTCTACGGGAGTGGAACGAGAGCGGAACCTCAGCAGCCTCAGTAACCACGATATCCTGCGGCAGCCTGGCATTCAGCGCCAGACACCAGCGCTCCAGCGGAATCTGTGAGGAGGTTATGAAGTTAAAAGGTTGGCCATAAGCATGCACCCCTGCATCAGTCCGTCCTGAGCCCGTGATTTTGAGCGTCTCACCGGTCAGATGCTGAATTGCATGCTCCAGCTTGTCCTGAATCGTATTGCCCTGAGGCTGGGTCTGAAAGCCATCATAGTGGGTACCGTCATAATTGACTTTCATCAATAGATTGCGCATTTCATTCTCCTGTTGGTCCATATACTTAATTTATTCTCAAAAAAAAGAGCCCCGGCGGGAGCTCCTTCTACTCTATACAAGGTGATTCCCGCGGTTATTTGCACGGCAGGGTACTATGCCCTGCAGTACAATAACGTTAAATACGTAAAGCGTACATCCGGAAATCATGGCTTGTGAAACTACGCGCGGTCTACCAGTTCAAGATAAACCATAGGCGCAGCATCGCCACGGCGAGGTCCCAGCTTCAGGATACGAGTGTATCCGCCTGGACGCTCTGTGTAACGTGGAGCAATGTCAGAGAACAATTTTTGGATTGCATCTTGTTCACCATCTACAGTCTCACGACGAACAAATGCAGCTACTTGACGGCGAGCATGAAGATCGCCCTTTTTCGCTTTAGTGATCAGTTTCTCAGCGATGGAACGAACTTCCTTCGCTTTGGCTTCTGTTGTCTGAATACGTTCGTATAGGAACAGATCCGTTACCATATCGCGGAACAAAGCTTTACGCGCGCTGGAATCACGGCCCAATTTTTGGTATGCCATTTGTTTTCCCTCCTTCACTCAAGTCTCAAGAACTCCGGGGTCCTATTCTTCTGTACGAAGTCCCAAACCAAGTTCCTCAAGCTTCTCTTGAACCTCTTCCAAAGATTTGCGGCCCAGGTTACGAACCTTCATCATATCTTCTTCAGTTTTCGTAGTCAGCTCTTGCACGGTATTAATACCGGCACGTTTGAGGCAGTTGTAGGAACGGACAGAAAGATCAAGCTCCTCGATCGTCATCTCAAGTACTTTTTCTTTTTTGTCTTCTTCTTTTTCAACCATAATTTCGGCGTCTTTCGCTTCATCCGTAAGACCTACGAACAGAACGAGGTGCTCGTTCAAAATTTTGGCTCCAAGGCTAACGGCTTCTTCCGGTCGGATACTGCCATCTGTCCAAATTTCCAGCGTCAACTTGTCGTAGTTAGTCACTTGACCAACACGGGTATTATCAATACCGTAATTCACACGTGAAATAGGAGTGTAGATAGAGTCAACTGGAATTACACCAATTGGCTGATCGTCGCGTTTGTTCCGGTCCGCTTGGACGTAGCCGCGACCACGGCCTGCAAAAATGCGCATGTGCAGTCTCGCGCCAGGTCCCAGCGTTGCAATATGAAGATCCGGGTTCAGGATCTCAACATCGCTGTCCGCACGGATATCACCCGCGGTAACGATGCCTTCTCCTTCAGCATCAATCTCGAACACTTTCTCTTCATCCGAATGAATCTTCAGAGACAGAGCTTTAAGGTTCAGGATGATTTCCGTCACATCTTCCATTACGCCGGGAACGGTCGAGAACTCATGCAGAACGCCGTCAATTTGGACCGAAGTCACTGCGGCTCCCGGAAGGGAGGAAAGCAGGATCCGGCGAAGCGAGTTCCCCAGAGTCGTGCCATATCCACGTTCCAGCGGTTCAACTACGAATTTCCCATAGGTCCCATCATCATTGGCTTCTACGGTCTCAATCTTCGGCTTTTCGATTTCTATCACGAGTGTACCCCTCCTTCAAACGTCGCTCCTATATGAAACAGTCACCCCATCAGGTGTATCATGTAGTATGCCTAAACACCTATTATTAGCAGATGCGTCAGAATTATACCACAATCACAATTCTGATTGTACTAAACGCGGCGACGCTTCGGCGGACGGCATCCATTGTGAGGAACTGGAGTAACGTCTTTAATGAGGTTTACTTCAAGACCAGCGGCCTGAAGGGAACGGATGGCTGCTTCGCGGCCCGCGCCCGGTCCTTTAACCATAACTTCAACGGACTTCATGCCGTGTTCCATAGCTGCCTTAGCAGCTGTTTCGGCTGCCATTTGCGCTGCAAATGGAGTCGATTTACGGGAACCTTTGAATCCTTGACCGCCGGAGCTTGCCCAGGAAATTGCATTTCCGTGGGGATCCGTGATCGTAACGATAGTGTTATTGAACGTGGAACGGATATGTGCCACGCCAGACTCGATATTTTTCCGGTCGCGACGTTTCGTACGTACGACTTTTTTCGGTTTAGCCATTGTCTCTTATCACCTCTTCTTATTTCTTTTTGTTTGCTACAGTACGACGCGGGCCTTTACGGGTACGAGCATTGGTTTTGGTACGTTGACCGCGAACAGGCAATCCACGACGGTGACGAACACCGCGGTAACAGCCGATCTCAGTAAGACGCTTAATATTCAAGGAAATTTCACGACGAAGGTCACCTTCAACCTTAACCTCTTTGTCGATCGTTTCACGCAGTTTGCTGACTTCATCTTCCGTCAAATCACGGACACGTGTGTTAACGTCAATGCCTGTTTCATTAAGAATTTTCTGGGAAGTCGTTTTACCGATTCCGAAAATATAAGTCAAGGCGATCTCAACGCGCTTATCACGTGGCAAATCCACTCCAGCTATACGAGCCATTTTACGCTACACCCCCTTCTTAACCTTGTTTTTGTTTGTGTTTCGGATTTTCGCAAATTACCATAACAGTCCCTTTGCGGCGGATGACTTTGCATTTTTCGCAAATGGGCTTTACAGAAGGTCTTACCTTCATGTTAATTACCTCCTCAAAGTTTTGCGAAGCAAAACTTTTGTTGTAGTTCCCATCTATTTACGGTAAGTTATACGGCCTTTTGATAAATCATAAGGCGATAACTGCACGACCACTTTGTCTCCGGTTAGGATACGGATAAAGTGCATCCGCAATTTCCCGGACACATGGGCAAGTATTTGATGACCGTTCTCAAGCTCAACCTTAAAAGTTGCGTTAGGCAACGGCTCAATAACCGTTCCTTCTACCTCAATGACGTCTTCCTTAGCCACAGTTAGTCTCCTTTCTCATTAGCACTTTTTCCAGCGGGCTGGCCATACTTCATCACTGCAAACCGCAGCTTTCCGTTGGTGACCCGGCCGGTTTCTTCCAAACTGTCTACAATCTCACTGCTGATGAAGGGTATGAGCTCCAAATGCTGAATATTCTTCTTCTTTGGGCTGTCAAACTTACGTTTGTCCCCATCAGCAATATATACAAATCTGCTATCCACAACTGCGATAACAACGGCAGCCTCTCCGGCATCCTTGCCTTTGAGAATTCTCACGATTTGACCAACCTGCGGGCTGCTCCCAGTATTCACGTGAAGATCACCTACGCATTCAGTTTTGTGAAAATTTCCATGCCGTCCGGTGTAACTGCTACTGTATGCTCGAAGTGAGCGCACAGTGAACCGTCTACCGTAACGACCGTCCAGTTATCATCCAGCGTTCTGACATAACGTTCTCCAGCGTTAACCATCGGCTCAATGGCGAGTACCATACCCGGCTTCAGACGTGGTCCGCGGTCCGCTATGCCATAGTTCGGAATTTGCGGTTCTTCATGCAGTTCTGCCCCAATGCCATGACCAACATACTCGCGGACAACGGAGAATCCGGCGTCTTCAATGTATGACTGAATGGCATGGGAGATTGTAAACAAGCGCACATCCGGTTTGACTAACGCCAGTCCAGCGTACAGGGAGCCTTCCGTGACGTCCAGCAGACGCTGAGCCTCTTCGGAAATGCTGCCCACCCCGTATGTCCAGGCGGAATCACCGTGATAACCACGGTACTCTGCACCGATATCCAGCGTAACGATGTCGCCTTCTACCAGTTTGCGTTTCCCTGGAAATCCGTGCACCAATTGTTCGTTGACTGAAGCGCAAATGCTGGCAGGAAAACCGTTGTAGCCTTTGAAAGACGGCACAGCACCCTGACTGCGAATGTACCCATCGGCGATTCTGTCGAGCTCACCGGTAGTAATGCCTGGCTGGATAGCTTCAGCAATAAGACGGTGACTCTCGGCAACAATTCGACCAGCTTCCCTCATAAAGACAAGTTCCTGTTCGGATTTGCAAATGATCATTACATTAACCCCGCAGCATAGATACGATTTCAGAAGAAACGACATTGATTTCGTTTTCTCCGTTGACCTGACGCACAAGACCTTTATCGTCATAAAATGCAAGCAGCGGCGCTGTCTTGTTATCGTACTCATCCAGACGCTTGCCTACACTTTCTTCGTTGTCATCCGGACGCTGATACAATTCTCCGCCATCAATGTCGCAGACGCCTTCTTGCTTCGGCGGGTTAAAAATTAAATGGTAGGATGTTCCGCATACTGAGCAGATCCGGCGTCCGGTAAGACGCGCCATCAGCAGTCCGCGGTCCACATTCAAGTTGACAACGTGATCCAGTGAAGTTCCAAGCCGGCTGAGGATTTCTCCCAGCGCTTCCGCTTGCGAAAGGGTTCTTGGAAAGCCATCCAATAAAAAACCTTTTTCGCAATCGGACTGCTGCAGCCGTTCTTCGACGATTCCAATAGTCACATCATCAGGTACAAGCAACCCTTGATCAATATAAGATTTGGCCTTAAGTCCAACCGGTGTGCCTTGCTTAATAGCCAAGCGGAATGCATCACCAGTCGAAATATGAGGAATACCCAACTCTTTTACAACAACAGCGGCTTGTGTTCCCTTGCCTGCCCCAGGAGGGCCCATGAATAATATGTTCACGATTCTCTTCTCCCCCCGAAAGTTCGCCACCAAGCAAGAAACAGCACAATAGGTACCGGGAAGTTTAAAGCCTTAGGTACTTCTCCGGAACCTATCGCCTATTTATTGATGAAGCCTTTGTAATGGCGTTTGATCAATTGGCTCTCGATCTGCTTCATGGTATCCAGCGCAACACCAATTACAATCAGCAGTGCCGTACCACCAATCTGCACTTGCTTCGGTAACCCGGACAACGATCCAAATAATACTGGCAGTACAGAGATTAATGACAGGAAGAGCGCACCGGACATGGTCAGACGCGACATAACTCTAGTCAGATATTTCTCAGTAGCCTTACCTGGACGTATACCTGGAATGTATCCGCCATTCTTTTTCATATTGTCAGCCATTTGCTGCGGGTTCATCTGGACAAACGTATAGAAGAACGTGAATCCGATGATCATGACTACATACAGCAGCATGCCGAGCGGCTTGGTATGATCCAGATTGGCCGAGACCCATTTAGCCCAAGCGTGGGTGGACCAGAAGCTCGATAAAACGACCGGGAATTGAAGCAGTGAAACGGCGAAGATAACAGGAATTACACCAGCCGCATTAATTTTAAGCGGAATGTGCGTATTCTGTCCACCGTACATTTTGTTACCGACTACGCGCTTGGCATATTGTACAGGGATTTTACGGATACCTTGTTGAACAAAGATCACCCCGACAATAATCGCAACAACCACGATCAGTACAATAACGACTTTAAGAATATTCAGGAACATCTGACCCGGCTGAATGAAGCTTGATTGCGCCGTAGTGGTGATATATCCCGGAAAGGCGGCGACGATTCCCGCAAAAATCAGGATCGAAATCCCGTTTCCTATACCCTTTTCAGTGATCTGCTCACCTAACCACATCAAGAACGATGTACCCGCCGTCAATATGATCGCAATAAGCAGGTAATCCGCAAAGGTTGCATTTGGAATCATCTCAGTGCCATAAATCCGGTTAAACCCGATAGATGTGGCAAACGCTTGGATCAAACCTAGCACTACTGTGCCGTAACGCGTAATTTGCGCCAGTTGCTTTTTCCCGTGTTCCCCTTGCTTAGCCCATTCGGCAAACTTAGGGACAACATCCATCGAAAGCAATTGAACGATGATGGATGCTGTGATATACGGGTAAATGCTGATCGCAAAAATCGAGAAGTTTTTGAGCGCTCCGCCCGAGAAGGTGTTCAAAAGACCCATCAAAGCGTCTCCGCCCTGATTTGTTGATTCCAGTACTTCTTTGTTCACACCGGGAACCGGTACAAACGAACCGATGCGGTAAATGATCAGAACGAACAGGGTAAACAGGATCTTTTTGCGCAAATCTTCAACATGCCATATATTCTTAAGCGTCTTGAACATTAGATCACCTCGGTTTTACCGCCGGCAGCTTCGATTTTCTCTACCGCAGATTGAGAGAACTTATTTGCTTTGACAGTCAATTTAACAGCCAGTTCACCATTGCCGAGAATCTTGATGCCGCTCTTAGTGTTGCTGACAACACCAGTTTCAAGCAAAAGCTCAGGAGTTACTTCTGTTCCTTCTGCAAAGCTATTCAGATCTTCCAGGTTCACAATCGCGTACTCTTTACGGGTAGGATTGACGAAACCACGTTTAGGCAGACGACGATAGAGTGGGTTTTGTCCACCCTCGAAGCCTGGACGTACACCACCGCCGGAACGGGAGTTTTGACCTTTGTGTCCACGGCCCGAAGTTTTACCGTTACCGCTACTTGGTCCACGACCAACGCGGTTGCGTTCTTTCCGTGATCCAGGAGCTGGAGCAAGTTCATGTAACTTCATCGTTTGCACCTCCTTATGTTTGTTAATTTATGCGAGGCTTATTAGCCTTCAATTTCAGTAACGGACAGCAAGTGGCTCACTTTGTTGATCATCCCGCGAATTGCAGGAGTGTCGTTGTGAACCACGGACGAGTTGGTTTTGCGCAGGCCGAGCGTCTTAACAGTAACACGTTGTGTTTCTGGACGTCCAATTACACTGCGTACGAGGGTAATTTGCAATTTAGCCATTGACGTTCCCCTCCTTAACCGCGTAATTCTTCGACAGATTTGCCGCGAAGCTTCGCGACCTCTTCAATGCGCTTCAGACGGGAAAGTCCCTCTAGAGTAGCATTGACCATGTTCATGGAATTCGAAGAACCCAAAGATTTTGTCAAGATATCGCCAACGCCTGCCAATTCAAGCACCGCACGAACCGGTCCACCAGCGATAACGCCGGTACCTTCGGATGCTGGTTTCAGCAGAACGCGTCCTGCGCCGAAATGTCCAGTAACCAGGTGAGGAATCGAAGTTCCTACGATTGGAATGTGGATCAGGTTTTTCTTGGCGTCTTCAATGCCTTTACGGATGGCATCCGGAACTTCGCCGGCTTTACCGATACCAGCACCAACGTAGCCGTTGCCGTCGCCCACAACAACAAGTGCACTAAAGCTGAAACGGCGTCCGCCTTTTACAACTTTTGCAACACGGTTGATGTGTACAACTCTTTCTGTCAGTTCTAAACTGTTCGGATCTACACGCAAGTCGTTAACCTCCTTTTAGAAATATTCTAGAATTCAAGACCAGCTTCGCGAGCTGCGCTAGCCAGAGCCTGAATCCGTCCATGGTACAAGTATCCACCGCGGTCAAATACAACCACTGCATAACCCTTTTCTTTGGCGCGCTCAGCGATCAATTGACCCACTTTGCTTGCAGCTTCAACGCTGCCGCCATTTCCGATTGTAGCACTCAATTCCTTATCAAGTGTGGAGGCCGATACGATAGTAACGCCAGTCACATCATCGATCAGTTGAGCGTAGATGTGTTTCGAAGAACGGAACACATTCAAACGTGGACGCTCAGTAGTACCCTGGATCTTCTTACGAACACGCAGGTGTCTTTTGAGACGAGCCTTGTTTTTATCCTCTTTTGTAATCATGACTTCCCTTTCACTCCCTTCAGTTTGCCGTAAACAGCTTCACTTTAAGATGCACGGGGTATCTTACAATTAAGGTAGAGCTGGTTATTTCTTCTTACCAGCTTTACCTTCCTTGCGGATGATACGCTCGCCTTCATATTTGATACCTTTACCTTTGTATGGTTCAGGTTCACGTACGGAACGAATTTTGGCAGCATAAGCGCCAACGCGTTCTTTGTCAATCCCTCTAACGATGATCTTCGTGTTCGCAGGAACATCGAACTCGATACCCGCTTCCGGTGTAATTTCAACCGGGTGGGAGTAACCAACGTTCAATACGATCTTATCTCCGGATTTGCTTGCACGATATCCGACCCCAACCAGTTCCAGAGATTTCGAGAAACCTTCAGTCACACCACTCACCATGTTGTTGACAACGGAGCGGGTTGTGCCGTGAAGTGAACGATGCAATTTGTTGTCCGACGGGCGAACAACAGTGATTTCGTTATTTTCAACTGTAATCTTCATGTCTTTATGAAGCTCACGAGTCAAAGTGCCTTTAGGACCTTTTACTGTAATAACGGCGTTGTCCAAAGTGACATCTACACCGCTAGGTACTGCGATTGGTTTGCGACCAATACGAGACATGTGTTGCACCTCCTTATCTTGTGACGTTTATTACCAAATGTAGCAGACAACTTCTCCGCCGGATTTAGATTGACGAGCTTCTTTGTCGGTCATAACTCCCTTAGATGTGGAGATAATCGCGATTCCAAGACCACCGAGTACACGAGGCACTTCATTGCTCTTCGTGTATACGCGAAGACCTGGTTTACTGATTCTTTTCAGACCAGTGATAACGCGCTCCTGGCTTGGGCCGTATTTCAGGAAAATACGGATAATCCCTTGTTTGCTATCTTCAACGAATTCAGCATCACGGATGAAGCCCTCACGCTTCAAGATGTCCGCGATTTGTTTTTTCATAGTAGAAGCAGGCATTTCTACTGTCTCGTGACGCACAGTGTTGGCGTTACGAATACGAGTAAGCATATCTGCAATAGGATCAGACATAGTCATGTGTGTAAACCTCCTTCCCGTTTATAAACTTCTTACCAACTTGCTTTTTTCACGCCAGGAATCTGGCCTTTATAAGCTAATTCACGGAAACAAATTCTGCAAATTTTGAACTTTTGCAGTACCGAATGTGGACGACCGCAACGCTCGCAACGTGTGTATGCACGTACTTTGAACTTAGGCTCGCGTTGTTGTTTAACTTTCATTGAAGTCTTTGCCACTTAGACTGACACCTCCTAAACATTTTCGGAGAAATGGATGATTCTTATTTTGTGAAAGGCATTCCCAGCTGATTCAGCAGCTCACGGGATTCCTCGTCCGTCTTAGCAGTCGTTACAATAACGATGTCCATACCGCGAACCTTATCCACTTTGTCATACTCGATTTCCGGGAAGATCAATTGTTCTTTAAGACCCAGTGTGTAGTTACCACGGCCATCAAAGGCTTTGCTGGAAACACCACGGAAGTCACGAACGCGTGGAAGCGTTACGTTGATCAATTTATCCAGGAAGTAATACATACGCTCGCCGCGCAGTGTTACTTTAACCCCGATCGGCATATTCTCGCGCAGTTTGAAACCGGCGATGGATTTCTTAGCTTTAGTGATAACCGGCTTTTGACCAGAAATCAGTTGCATATCGTTAACTGCAGCGTCAAGTACTTTGGAGTTTTGAACAGCGTCACCTACACCCATGTTGATGACGATCTTCTCGATCTTAGGCACTTGCATAACTGTTGTGTAGTTAAACTTCTGCATCAAAGATGGTGTGATTTCATTCAGATAACGTTCTTTCATTCTTGCTGCCATGAAGATTTACCTCCTTTCATTAGGACTGTATTAGTCGATAATCTCTCCGGATCTTTTTGCTACCCGAACCTTCTTACCGTTATCTAGTACTTTATAGCCGATACGCGTAACTTTCCCGCTCTTCGGATCAATGTGCATTACGTTAGACACATGAATCGAAGCTTCCTGTTCGATGATTCCGCCTTGCGGATTCAACTGGTTAGGCTTCTGGTGTTTCTTCACCATGTTCACGCCTTCTACCAGGACGCGGTTTTCACGAGGATAAGCAGCGATGACACGGCCTTTTTTACCTTTGTCTTTCCCGCTGATCACAAGCACCACATCATCTTTTTTAACGTGCAGTTTATTGTTATGGGATTCCAGAACTTTTTTAACTCTAGGCATTGATTACACCTCCTATAACTGACCTTTTCAAGTACAACCGAGCATCACTCGGATTTTTAGATTACTTCCGGTGCCAAGGAAACGATCTTCATGTAGTCCTTGTCGCGAAGTTCGCGAGCAACTGGTCCGAAGATACGTGTTCCGCGCGGGCTTCTGTCGTCTTTGACAACAACAGCTGCATTTTCGTCGAATGCGATGTAAGATCCATCTTTACGGCGTACCGAACGTTTTGTACGAACAACTACCGCTCTAACAACATCACCTTTTTTGACAACGCCGCCTGGTGTTGCTTGTTTAACGGAACAAACGATCAGATCGCCGATTGCTGCTGTACGGCGTCCAGTACCACCCAGTACGCGGATACACATCAGTTCCTTCGCACCAGAGTTGTCAGCCACATGCAAACGTGTAAATGGTTGAATCATTATTATTTTCCTCCTTCCGGAAAGGGATCTGCTTCATGTCTTAGATGATTACCGCTTTTTCTACCACTTCAACCAGTCTCCACCGTTTGTCCTTCGACAATGGACGAGTTTCCATGACTTTCACGACATCACCAATTTTAGCTACATTCTCTTCATCATGTGCCTTGAATTTCTTCGTGGACTTGATGCGTTTGTGATACAGATTGTGCTTTTTATAGGTTTCAACAGCAATTACGATGGTTTTATCCATTTTGTCGCTGACTACTTTACCGATCAGCACTTTACGTGCATTACGCTCTTCGCTCATAATTAGCCTCCTTCCTGATTACGGATTATGCATCCGCCGTCACTTAACTAATCCCAAGTACTCTTTGATGGATAACGGTTTTAGCACGAGCTATTTCCTTACGCACATCACGAATCCGAGTCGGGTTATCCAGTTGGCCTGTTGCCAATTGGAAACGGAGATTGAAAAGTTCTTCCTTAAATCCGGCGATTTTCTGTTCAATCTCAGCAGTGGTTAAGTTGCGAAGTTCATTAGCTTTCATTTGCTTCACCACCCAATTCTTCACGTTTCACAAACTTAGTCTTTACAGGCAGCTTGTGAGCGGCAAGACGCATCGCTTCACGAGCGATTTCTTCCGACACGCCTCCGAGTTCGAACATAATCTTACCCGGTTTAACTACAGCTACCCACTTCTCAACGTTACCTTTACCACTACCCATACGAACCTCGAGAGGCTTCTGAGTGATTGGCTTATCCGGGAAAATCTTGATCCAAACCTGACCGCCACGTTTGATGTAACGTGTCATTGCGATACGAGCAGCTTCGATCTGACGGTTAGTGATCCAAGATGGCTCCAGTGCCTGCAAACCGAATTCGCCGAAGTTAAGTTCGGTTCCGCCTTTTGCCATACCCTTCATGTGACCGCGTTGTTGCTTGCGGTGTTTAACGCGCTTTGGTACCAACATGATTAGTTGCCTCCTTCCTGAGCAGCTTGTTTCTTAGCTGGGGGAAGAACTTCTCCACGATAAATCCATACTTTTACGCCGATACGGCCGTAAGTTGTATGTGCTTCAGCTGTTCCGTAATCGATATCAGCACGAAGCGTATGAAGTGGAACTGTTCCTTCGCTATAACCTTCTGAACGGGCAATCTCAGCGCCGCCAAGACGTCCGCCAACCTGAGTTTTAATTCCCTTTGCGCCGGAACGCATAGTTCTTTGAATCGCTTGTTTCAGAGCACGACGGAACGATACGCGACGTTCCAGCTGTTGTGCAATGCTTTCAGCAACAAGAATAGCATCCAGTTCAGGGTGTTTGATTTCATTGATGTTGATGTGTACTTTCTTACCGCCGGCGATAGTTGTAACTGCGCTGCGAAGTACTTCTACTTCTGCTCCGCCTTTACCAATTACCATACCTGGCTTGGCAGTGTGAATTGTAACGTTCACTCGGCTTGCCGCTCTTTCGATCTCGATGCGGGAAACAGAGGAATCTTTCAACTTGCCTTTAAGGTATTCCCGGATTTTGACGTCTTCCATTAAAAGAGTACCGAAATCTTTGCCTGCATACCATTTTGATTCCCAATCGCGAATAATACCGACTCGGAGTCCGACTGGATTTACCTTTTGACCCACGTGTTATCCCTCCTTATTTCTCAGATACCACCAAAGTAATGTGGCTGGTACGTTTATTGATCCGGCTTGCGCGGCCCATGGCGCGCGGACGGAAACGTTTCATTGTAGGACCCTGGTTAACGAAAACTTCGCTTACGAATAAGCTGTTAACGTCCATAGAGTAGTTATGCTCAGCGTTCGCAATCGCCGAGTTCAGTAGCTTCTCAACAACCGGAGAAGCGGACTTCGGAGTGTGGCGAAGAATTGCAATTGCTTCCCCCACTTGCTTGCCGCGAATCAAGTCAACAACCAGTTTCGCTTTACGAGCGGAAATCCGCACCGATCTTGCATGTGCTTTTGCTTCCATTGTTTTCCCTCCTCTCAAACGAAGACGTTAATTATCTTCTGGTTTTCTTATCGTCACCCGCGTGGCCTTTGTAAGTACGTGTTGGCGCGAACTCGCCCAACTTGTGACCTACCATATCTTCCGTTACGTATACAGGCACGTGTTTGCGGCCGTCATATACACCAAACGTATGTCCGATAAACTGAGGGAAAATGGTTGAGCGACGGGACCAGGTTTTTACTACGACTTTCTTGTCTGACTCGTTCAAATCCTCAACTTTTTTCAGCAGGTAGCCATCGATGAACGGCCCCTTCTTTAAACTGCGACCCATGTGTGAATCCTCCCTTCATCCGGTTCTTCAAAACCGCGAATCGACGCTTCGCGCTTAACTAACTTCCCTGAAGCGTCTTATTTCGTGCGGCGGCGAACGATATATTTATCAGATGCTTTGTTTTTCTTACGCGTTTTGTAGCCGAGGGTTGGTTTGCCCCAAGGTGACATTGGCGATTTCCGTCCGATAGGAGCGCGGCCTTCACCACCACCGTGTGGGTGATCGTTAGGGTTCATGACAACACCGCGTACTTCAGGACGACGTCCGAGCCAGCGGCTGCGTCCGGCTTTACCAATCTTGATCAGTTCGTGATCTCCGTTACCTACGGCTCCGATAGTCGCACGGCAAACGCTGAGGATTCTGCGAACCTCACCCGAGTTCAAACGAACAGATACGTATTTATCTTCTTTACCCAGCAGCTGAGCTTCAGTACCTGCAGCACGAACCAATTGTCCGCCTTTGCCTGGTTTCAACTCGATGTTGTGGATAACTGTACCTACCGGGATGTTGATCAACGGAAGGCTGTTACCAATTTTGATGTCCGCAGCAGGGCCGGACTCAACTTTGTCCCCAACTTTAAGGCCTTTAGGAGCGATGATATAACGTTTCTCTCCATCAGCATAGTGGATCAAAGCAATATTGGAAGTACGGTTCGGGTCATACTCAATTGTAGCAACGCTACCTGGTATGCCGTCTTTAGTCCGCTTGAAGTCGATGATACGGTATTTACGTTTGTGTCCGCCGCCATGGTGACGAACCGTAATTTTACCTTGGTTGTTGCGTCCGGCATGCTTGAACAGCGGGGACAGCAACGATTTCTCTGGCTGGTTTGTTGTAATTTCTTCAAACGTAGACACAGACATGTTGCGTCTTGCCGGAGAGGTCGGTTTGTACTTTTTGATTGGCACTATAGTTTCCTCCTTACTTTAAGAGTATTATTCTACCGCTTCAAAGAACTCAAGCGGCTTGCTGTCCGGGCTAAGCTTCACGATGGCTTTTTTCCACTCCGGAGTATAACCGGAATATTTGCCGTAACGTTTCAGTTTACCAGGTACGCGCATTGTGTTCACACTAACGACTTTTACTTTAAAAATAGCCTCGACAGCTTTTTTGATTTCGGTCTTGTTAGCACGGATATCCACTTCAAAAGCGTACTTCAGTTCGCTCATGTATTCGGATGTGCGTTCCGTAATCACTGGACGCTTGATTATATCACGAGGATCTTTCATTACGCGAACACCTCCTCTACCTTCAGAACTGCTTCTTTAGTGATGATCAGTTTGTCGTACGTCAGTACGTCAAGAACATTGATGCCGTCAGCCGCTACGAATTTCACCCCAGGGATGTTACGAGCGGAAAGTGCTACGTTGTCATCATAGCTAGGAGCTACGATCAGGGCTTTGCTGCCCACTTTAAGGTTGTTCAGAATCGCTGCGAATTCTTTCGTCTTCGGAGCATTCAGAGTCAAGCTATCCAATACGATGATGTCATTCTCAAGCACTTTTGAGGACAACGCGGATTTGATGGCCAACCGGCGAACCTTCTTAGGCAATTTCCAGGAATAGCTGCGTGGTGTTGGTCCGAAGACTACGCCGCCGCCTTTCCATTGTGGAGAACGAATGGAGCCTTGACGAGCACGACCTGTACCTTTTTGTTTCCAAGGCTTACGTCCGCCGCCACGCACTTCAGAGCGTCCTTTTACTTTATGTGTACCGCGACGAAGGGAAGCTCTTTGCATAAGTGCAGCTTCATGCAGCACATGTACGTTCGGTTCAATACCGAAAACTGAATCACTCAGTTCAACTTCGCCAACTTCGTTACCACTAGTATTGAAAAGTGTTACTTTTGGCATTTCATGTTCCTCCTTTCTTCAGTAATTATTTCTTAACGGTTTGTTTAACTTTCACGAAGCTGTTCTTAGGACCTGGAATAGCGCCTTTAACCAGCAGTACATTACGTTCTACGTCAACCCGGATGATTTCAAGCTTTTGAACCGTTACGGTCGTGTGACCCATATGTCCTGGCAGGCGTTTGCCCTTAGGAACACGGTTAGCCTGGATGGAACCCATCGAGCCCGGTCTTCTGTGGTAACGCGATCCGTGTGCCATTGGTCCGCGGCTTTGTCCCCAGCGTTTGATGTTACCCTGGAAGCCTTTACCCTTCGAAGTACCTGTTACGTCAACAAACTCGCCTTCAGCGAAGATGTCAGCCTTAAGCTCTTGTCCAACCTCGAGTGACCCGAGGTCAACACCGCGAATTTCGCGAACGTAGCGCTTAGGTGTTGCATTTGCCTTTTTGGCGTGACCCTGTTCAGGCTTGTTGGAGCGACTTTCCTTTTTATCGGAAAAGCCCAACTGCACTGCTTCATATCCGTCGATATTCAGGTCTTTCTTTTGCAGTACCACACAAGGTCCAGCTTCGATAACAGAAACCGCGATTACGTTACCTTCTGGAGTAAACACTTGAGTCATACCGAGTTTTTTTCCTAAGATACCTTTCAATGTTGACACCTCTTTTCTTTTCCTGATTACTTAATGAATTACAATTTGATTTCGATATCTACACCGGACGGTAGATCCAAGCGCATCAAGGCATCCACAGTTTGTGGTGTTGGGTTCACAATATCAATCAAACGTTTGTGAGTCCGTTGCTCAAACTGTTCACGGGAATCCTTGTACTTGTGTACCGCACGGAGAATGGTAATGATTTGCTTCTCAGTTGGCAGCGGAATCGGCCCGGATACACCAGCACCCGAACGTTTTGCTGTTTCAACGATTTTCTCTGCGGATTGATCAAGAATTCTGTGGTCGTATGCTTTCAAGCGAATACGAATTTTTTGCTTTGCCATTTTAGTCCCTCCTTCTATCGCCCAATTTATTATCGGACATACTCCGTGAAAATTTTCTGACGTCGACCTCATGGCAAAGGGGCCGGGTGTGTCAGTAACCTCTCACATCATCGCAACGTCTCAGAACAACATTTATTATTATATCTAATAGGCGGCTATATTGCAAGAGCCTTTGCAAAACAAATCACCTTTTCCAGAAAAAAAGTTTAAAAATACACGGTTTTATCTGAAAATTGTTAATGACTGATTTCAGCGAGCTGAATTAGAGTCTCCATCTCCAAAATATTTACAGTTCTTTTATGCATAGCGATGATCTTCAGCGCTTCCAGCTTGTTCAGCTTACGGCTTAGGGTCTCGGCAGTAGTGCCGATCATCGCTGCCACTTCTTTTTGCGCCGATGGGAGATCCACGGAATGTCTTAAAGCTTGCATTGTCAGAGCTGATTCTGGTAGATTCCTCGTGTACAAGTAGACTAGAAGCCGGGCTAACCGTTTTTCCACTTCAAACATATGCAGTGCCCCTGCTGTTTCTTCCGCCAGATGCAGCTGCTCACTAACAGACATCAGAAAGCTAAACGCCAGGCCCGCATTCTGCTCCAGCAGGGGAATGAAATCTTTCCGGTGCATCCGGCAGACCACTCCACTCTCAATAATCTCCGCCGTTACATCATTATTTTTATTGTGAAGCAAGGCAAACTGACCGAAATAATCCCCCGGGAAAAGAAAACGGAGAATATGCTGCTTCCCTTCTTTACTGTTCTTCGTCAGTTTGATAAGCCCGCTCTTCACCACAAACAAGGCTTCAGACGGCTCCCCTTCTCGGCAAACTTGGCTACCCTTTTTATATGAATGGGATTCTGTGATTGATTCTATGATAACCAATTCTTCATCGGACAAACTCCTGAATACCGGAACCTGGCGCACACAGGCATGAGAACTGCACGTATTGCATTCCATACATCATTCCTCCTCTACTGTCGCTTATCCCACCATATCAATGATCGAAGCGCTGCCGGGTGACTGGACGCACAAATTTTCATAAAACTTGATCTATATCAAGGATTAACGCGCCGGCTGTCTATACAATAGGTTCATAGAGAGAAAAGGAGTTGATGGGCTTGCAGCAATACACTTTTGAGGACATGCGCCAGATGAATAGAACAACTCTGGGCAATATGGTACCCCTTGAACTATTCCGGACCATCCGTCTAATTGGAATGAACCAGGGATTGCCGTTAGGCGGAAAGGGAACGACTGTGACCATTGGCAGAAAGATCGGCGAGAGCCTGCCTGTCCAGTCCGTGGAAGAGCTGCTGCAGATCTTTGAGGAGCTCAAAATCGGGATTCCCCGAATTGTTCATTCCGATGAGCGCAAAATTAATATCGCTGTTGACGATTGCTTCTGCAAAGGACTACCTTCCCTTGAAGATGAAAGAATGGTCTGTGATCTGGAGGGAGCTATCATTGAAGGTGCTCTGTGCCGAATTCTCGGCCGCAAGGTTTCAGTGAAAGAGATCAAATGTAATGTCACCGGTCATCAGCACTGCGAGTACGAAGTTAAGCTTTAAATAATACTCATATAATGAAAGCAGGGATTTATAATGGAAAAGAAAACACTAGCTGAGGCTGTACAGTATCAAGAGGAACGCTTTACCAAAAAGATCATATTCCAAAAAGGCGATAGCGTAGTATTTGTGCTTAATTTCATGCCTGGGCAAAAGTTGCCCGTTCACAAGCACCCCGGAGCAGATGTGTATATCCTCGCCTTACACGGTGACGGTACCATTCATGTTAATGAGGAAGAGTTCTCCTTCATCCAAGGAGAGACCATCTACATTGCCGGTGACGAGTCATTCGCTTATACGAATAATAGTTCATCGCCGTCCAGCCTGCATGTGGTTTTATCCAAGTTGCCAAGTGCGGACTATGCGAAGGAAATCTAATTCTCAATCTTATCTTTAAAATAAAACAGGCCCCCTTCAAATGAAGGGGGCCTGACTTATATTCAGTCTATCCTAACGGATAGAGCCTGAATTATTTCTGGATGGAAGCTACGGAACCGGCACCAACTGTACGTCCGCCTTCGCGAATGGAGAATTTAGTACCTTCTTCAATAGCGATTGGGGAGATCAGCTGAACAGTTACAGTGATGTTGTCACCAGGCATAACCATTTCAGTACCTTCTGGCAGGTTGATGATGCCAGTTACGTCAGTTGTACGGAAGTAGAACTGTGGACGGTAACCAGTGAAGAATGGTTTGTGACGTCCGCCTTCTTCTTTAGTCAGAACGTAGATCTGAGCAGTGAACTCAGTGTGTGGCTTAACGGAGTTCGGCTTAGCCAATACTTGGCCACGCTCGATGTTGTTACGGTCAACACCACGCAGGAGTGCGCCGATGTTGTCGCCAGCTTGAGCGGAATCAAGCAATTTGCGGAACATTTCCACGCCAGTAACTACAGACTTCTTAGTTTCTTCGTGAATACCAACGATTTCGATTTCTTCTCCGACTTTAACTGTTCCGCGTTCTACGCGACCAGTTGCCACAGTACCGCGGCCAGTGATGGAGAATACATCTTCGACAGGCATCAAGAAAGGCTTGTCAGTCTGACGTTCTGGAAGCGGGATGTATGTGTCGATCGTTTCGAACATTTCAACGATCTTCTGTGCATACTCGCCATCAGGGTTCTGCAGAGCTTCACGAGCAGATCCACGAACGATTGGAGTGTCATCGCCTGGGAAGTCGTATTCGCTAAGCAGATCGCGAACTTCCATTTCAACCAATTCAAGCAACTCTTCGTCCTCAACCATGTCGCATTTGTTCAGGAATACAACGATGTAAGGAACGCCTACTTGACGGGACAGCAGGATGTGTTCACGAGTCTGTGGCATAGGGCCGTCAGCTGCGGATACAACCAGGATCGCTCCGTCCATTTGCGCTGCGCCAGTGATCATGTTTTTAACATAGTCGGCGTGTCCAGGGCAGTCTACGTGAGCGTAGTGACGGTTAGGAGTTTCATATTCAACGTGAGCGGTGGAGATAGTGATACCGCGTTCGCGTTCTTCAGGAGCCTTATCAATTTGGTCGAATGCTACAGCAGCACCACCGTATTTTTTGGACAATACAGTTGTGATTGCAGCAGTCAGAGTTGTTTTACCATGGTCGACGTGACCAATAGTACCGATGTTAACGTGCGGTTTGTTACGTTCAAACTTTGCCTTTGCCATTTGAACAGTTCCTCCTTATTGTGGGGTCCATATATTTGAGCCGTCCGCCTATTTGCAGTTCTAAGGTGACTTAAGTGTTATACCCGGACGGCAAGTTAAAAATTAAGCTTATTCTCCGCCTTTGTTCTTGGCTACGATTTCTTCAGCAATGGATTTAGGTACTTCTTCATAGTGAGAAAGCTCCATTGAGAATACGCCGCGTCCTTGAGTACCGGAACGGAGTGTTGTGGAGTATCCGAACATTTCGGACAAAGGCACCTTCGCACGGATAATTTGCGCTCCACCACGGGAATCCATACCTTCGATTCTACCGCGACGGGAGTTCAGCATACCCATTACATCGCCCATGTATTCCTCAGGAACAGTTACTTCCACTTTCATGATTGGCTCAAGCAATGCAGGTTGACATTTTTCTTTTGCAGCTTTAAGCGCCATCGAACCGGCAATTTTGAACGCCATTTCGTTGGAGTCAACATCATGGTAAGAACCATCTACGATGGTAGCTTTAACGTCAACAAGCGGGAAGCCTGCAATAACGCCGTTCTTCATTTGCTCTTCAATACCGGCAAGTGCAGGAGCGATGTATTCTCTTGGAACCGAGCCACCGACAACTTTACTTTCGAATTGGCTGCCAGTACCTGGCTCGAGGGGTTCAAACTCAACCCATACGTGACCGTACTGACCGCGACCGCCGGATTGGCGAACAAACTTGCCTTCTACGCGGGCAGATGCCTTGAACGTTTCGCGGTAGGCAACCTGCGGTTTACCCACATTGGTTTCTACTTTGAATTCACGACGCATACGGTCGATGATGATGTCCAAGTGAAGCTCACCCATACCTGCCAGGATGGTTTGGCCTGTTTCTTCATCAGTGTGAGCACGAAGAGTAGGATCCTCTTCAGTCAACTTTCCGAGAGCAACACCCAGTTTATCTTGGTCAGCTTTGGTTTTTGGCTCGACTGCGATTTCGATAACCGGATCTGGAAAGTTCATGGATTCCAGAATGATCGGATGCTTCTCGTCGCAGAGTGTATCGCCTGTGCTAGTGTCCTTCAGACCAACGGCTGCCGCAATATCACCAGCGTAAACGATGGAGATTTCTTGACGGCTGTTCGCATGCATCTGCAGGATACGCCCAATACGCTCACGTTTGCCCTTAGTAGCGTTAATTACATAAGAACCTGATTCCAGGATACCGGAGTATACACGGAAGAACGTGAGTTTACCAACATAAGGGTCTGTCATGATCTTAAATGCCAAGGCACCGAATGGCTCTTCATCCGAAGGATGACGTTCCGCTTCTGTTCCATCCTCCAGATGACCCGTAATAGCCGGTACATCCAAAGGTGAAGGCAAGTAATCAACAACAGCATCCAGCATAAGCTGAATCCCTTTGTTCCGGTAGGAAGAGCCGCAAATTACTGGGAAAATTTTAACTTCAACTACGCCTTTGCGCAGAGCAGCTTTGATTTCCGGAATAGTAATTTCTTCGCCTTCCAGGTACTTCATAGTCAGATCTTCATCAAGTTCAGCAACTTTCTCGATCAGCTCGAGACGCAGTTCCTCAACCTTTGCCAAATATTCTTCCGGAATATCCGTAACTTCAATATTTTGGCCCAAATCATCTCTGAACATATGTGCTTTTTGCTCAACGAGGTCGATGATACCTGCGAAATCATTTTCTGCACCGATTGGCAGTTGAATAGCAACTGCATTGGCTTGAAGACGATCACGCATCGTTTCGATAACGTTAAGGAAATCCGCACCGATAATGTCCATTTTGTTCACATATGCGATCCGTGGAACGTTGTAACGGTCAGCCTGTCTCCATACGGTTTCGGACTGAGGTTCTACGCCCTCTTTCGCACTAAATACACCAACTGCCCCATCCAATACACGCAGGGAACGTTCAACTTCAACGGTGAAGTCAACGTGTCCTGGGGTATCAATGATATTGATGCGGTGACCCTTCCATGCAGCAGTTGTAGCAGCGGAAGTAATCGTGATTCCGCGCTCCTGTTCTTGTTCCATCCAGTCCATTGTAGCAGCACCCTCGTGAACTTCACCGATTTTGTGCGTACGGCCTGTGTAGAATAGAATCCGCTCAGTGGTAGTAGTCTTACCAGCATCAATATGCGCCATGATCCCGATATTACGTGTATTTTTTAAGGAGAACTCTCTTGCCATGAAATGGATCTCCTTTCAAAATAGAAGTTATTTGAACGACTGCAATCCTACCAACGGTAGTGAGCAAACGCTTTGTTCGCTTCAGCCATCTTGTGTGTGTCTTCACGTTTCTTAACGGAAGCGCCTGTGTTGTTGGAAGCATCGATAATCTCAGCCGCCAAACGTTCTTCCATAGTCTTCTCACCGCGGTTGCGTGAGTAGTTTACAAGCCAACGTAATCCCAAAGCAGTACGTCTTTCAGGTTTAACCTCAATAGGTACTTGGTAGTTAGCACCGCCGACACGACGAGCTTTAACTTCCAATACAGGCATGATATTCTTGATGGCAGCTTCGAAAACTTCCATCGGCTCTTTACCTGTACGTTCTTGAATCAACTTGAACGAATTGTACAAAATGCTTTGAGCGACACCTCTTTTACCACCCAGCATAATACGGTTGATCAAACGAGTAACCAACTTGCTATTATACAATGGATCTGGCAATACATCTCTTTTAGTAACTGGACCTTTGCGTGGCATGGATATCCCCCTTTCTTATATGGTTATTATTCTGATAAGCTCATCTTATTTCTTGACTTTAGGACGTTTCGCACCATATTTGGAGCGAGCCTGCATCCGGTTAGCAACACCTGCAGTATCCAGTGCACCACGAACGATGTGGTAACGAACTCCTGCAAGGTCCTTAACTTTACCTCCGCGCAGCAATACTACACTGTGCTCTTGAAGGTTGTGTCCGATACCCGGAATGTAAGCAGTCACCTCAAGACGGTTCGTCAGACGAACACGGGCATACTTACGAAGTGCTGAGTTTGGTTTACGTGGAGTCATTGTGCCTACACGAGTGCATACACCGCGTTTCTGCGGAGCGCTCAAATTTGTAGCCTCACGCTTGAGGGCGTTGAACCCTTTTTGAAGAGCGGGAGATTTGGATTTTTCGATTTTGGCTTGACGGCCTTTACGAACCAATTGATTAATAGTTGGCATGTTGTGCCACCCCCTTCCTGAAATGATAGTCAATTTACAAACATTAAGTCCACAGACCCAGGTGGTTCATAAAAAGACAAATGAAAAGTCCTTGCTGCCGAAGTGTACCCCGGTACAAAAACGTTCTCTTGCTGCTATTGTTTTAAGACGGCTGCCATCGCAGCACCAACTTCTATACCGCAGGCCTTGCCCAAATTCAGCATCGTGTCCACATAAGTGACCTTCACACCTTGTTTGTTGCAAAGCATTACAATTCTGGAAGTAAGCCGTTGATCTCCGTCCTCTGCCACATAGACTTCTGCGGCTTGGCCCAACTCCACCGCCTTAACGGTTTGCTTGGAACCGATCTTGACCTGAGCATCCTGTAACCCTCTGTCATCAGTCATGAAAATCATTACCTCCACTGAATAAGAATGACAAGACTACTCACGCACCTTAGACATATTAGCATCCTCAGCACATGATGTCAAGAAAAACGACAATAAATTTATTAATAATCACAGCAGACAGCCGCGTCACGCCAGATTTCTGCGTGACGCGGATACTGCTTGCCATGAGTATTCAATTATTCAGCGGGTACCGGCTCTAAAGCTTCTTCACTGCTTTCAGCATTCGGATCGCTCAGCTTCACATTACGGTAACGATTCATGCCTGTACCTGCAGGAATCAGCTTACCGATGATTACATTCTCTTTCAGACCGAGCAGCTTATCCACTTTACCCTTAATAGCTGCATCTGTTAAGACGCGGGTAGTTTCCTGGAAGGATGCCGCAGACAGGAATGAATCAGTTTCCAGGGAGGCCTTGGTGATCCCGAGCAGAACCGGTTTGGCGACTGCTGGTTCATTTCCGGCAAGAATAGCTTCCTTGTTGGCTGCTTCATATTCATGAATATCCGCAAATGCACCCGGCAGGAGACTGGTATCTCCGGCATCGATAATACGGATTTTGCGCAGCATCTGCTTGATCATAACTTCAATGTGCTTATCATTGATTTCAACGCCCTGGTTACGGTATACACGCTGTACTTCTTGCAGAATGTAGTTCTGTACCCCGCGGATCCCTTTGATACGCAGCATTTCTTTAGGGTCAATTGAACCGTCTGTTAATTCATCGCCGGCCTCAATCTCCTGGCCTTCGCTGACACGCAGACGGGAGCCGTAAGTGATGGAATACGTTTTGGACTCTGCTTCACCCTGGACTTCGATCTCGCGGCGGTCCTTGGTTTCGCGGATTTCCTTAACTACCCCGTCAATCTCACTGATTGTAGCCTGACCTTTAGGGTTACGGGCTTCAAACAGCTCCTGGATACGCGGCAAACCTTGCGTAATATCGTCTCCGGCTACACCGCCGGTATGGAACGTACGCATGGTAAGCTGTGTTCCCGGTTCACCGATGGATTGTGCGGCAATAATACCGACAGCCTCCCCGATTTCCACGAATTTACCTGTTGCCAGGTTACGTCCGTAGCACTTCTTGCAGACACCGTGACGGGCACGGCAGCTCAGTACAGAGCGGATCTGCAGCTTGGTCACGCCAGCATTCACGATTTCTTCAGCCTTATCCGAGTCAATCAGATCGTTACGGTGAACGATGATTTCCTTCGTCTCAGGATGACGGACGGTCTCGAAGGAATAACGGCCTTCAATACGGTCGTAGAGATCCTCAATGACTTCCTTGCCATCCTGAATCCGGCTAACCATGAAGCCTTTATCAGTACCACAATCTTCTTCACGGACAATAACATCCTGCGCTACGTCAACCAGACGGCGTGTCAGGTACCCGGAATCCGCTGTACGCAGCGCTGTATCGGCCAGACCTTTACGCGCTCCGTGAGTGGAGATAAAGTACTCGAGGACGGTTAGGCCTTCACGGAAGTTCGCTTTGATTGGCAATTCAAAGATTCGGCCCGAAGGTGTTGCCATCAGACCACGCATCCCACCGAGCTGGGTGATCTGCGATTTGTTACCACGCGCCTTGGAGTCGACCATGAGCATGATGGAGTTGAAGCGGTCCATTGATTTAAGCAATACGTTAGTCAGATCATCCTTGGTCTTCGACCAAATCTCGATAACGCGGTCATACCGCTCATCATTGGTAATCAGACCACGGCGGTATTGATTCGCAACCACATCAACCTTAGCTTCGGATTCCTTAAGAATGGTAGCTTTTTCTTCAGGCACGATAACATCCGATACGGCAACCGTAACGCCGGAACGTGTAGAGTACGTAAAGCCGAGTTGCTTAATTTTATCCAGAATCACTGAAGTCTTGGTGGTGTGATACGTCTCAAAGCAGCGGGCGATAATGAGGCCCAGATATTCTTTACCTACAGCACTGGCTTCCGGAGCTGCCATGATCAGTTCGCGGACATCCGCACCCTTTTCATAGATGAAGTACTTCTCAGGAGTTCCCTGCAGCAGGTTAGTTTTGGTAGCTTCGTTGATATACGGGAAGCTGCTTGGATAGATTTCGTTGAAGATAATCTTACCCACAGTAGTGATCAGCAGAGCATTCTGCTGCGCTTCTGTGAAGCTGGTTTTACCCAGAGCCTTAACAGGAATAGCAACACGTGCATGCAGACCTGCAGTTCCGCGCTGATAAGCAGAGACCGCTTCATTCACGTTACGCAGGATCATCCCGGTACCCTTTTCTTCCTTGTTGTCCATGGTCAGGTAGAACGTACCAAGGACCATATCCTGGGAAGGGGTAACGACCGGCTTACCGTCCTTAGGGTTCAGGATGTTACCGGACGCCAGCATGAGAATACGGGCTTCAGCTTGAGCCTCAGCGGACAGAGGAACGTGTACCGCCATCTGGTCACCGTCAAAGTCGGCATTGTAAGCCGTACATACGAGCGGGTGAAGACGGATCGCGTGACCTTCTACCAGAATTGGTTCGAACGCCTGGATACCCAGTCTATGCAGCGTAGGGGCACGGTTCAGCAGAACCGGATGCTCTCTGATTACCTCTTCAAGCACATCCCATACTTCAGGACTTACGCGCTCAACCTTACGCTTCGCGCTCTTTATGTTGTGGGCTAGCCCTTTGTTAACCAGTTCTTTCATTACAAACGGTTTGAACAGCTCCAGTGCCATCTTCTTAGGAAGACCGCATTGGTACATCTTCAGGTAAGGTCCTACGACGATAACCGAACGGCCGGAATAGTCAACACGTTTACCGAGCAAGTTCTGGCGGAAACGTCCCTGTTTACCTTTCAGCATATGGCTGAGCGATTTGAGCGGACGGTTACCTGGTCCTGTTACAGGACGGCCGCGGCGGCCGTTGTCAATCAGCGCATCTACAGCTTCCTGAAGCATCCGTTTCTCATTCTGAACGATAATGTCAGGCGCGCCGAGGTCCAGCAGTCTTTTCAGACGGTTGTTCCGGTTAATTACACGGCGGTACAGGTCATTAAGGTCAGACGTAGCAAAACGGCCGCCATCAAGCTGAACCATTGGACGAAGCTCCGGAGGGATAACCGGGAGTACATCCATGATCATCCAGTCAGGCTTGTTGCCGGAGTTGCGGAAGGCCTCAATGACTTCCAGGCGTTTGATCGCCCGGTTGCGACGCTGGCCTTGAGCCGTACGCAGCTCTTCTTTGAGGAATTCCAGTTCTTTATCGATGTCGATATCCTGGAGCAGCTTTTTGACAGCTTCTGCACCCATGCCGGCCTGGAATCCGTAGCCATATTTCTCACGGTAGCTGCGGTATTCTTTCTCGGACAAGAGTTGCTTCTTCTCCAGCGGAGTTTCCCCTGGATCAGTTACAACATAAGATGCAAAGTAGATAATCTCTTCGAGCGATCTAGGAGACATATCCAGCGCCAGACCCATACGGCTTGGAATACCTTTGAAATACCAGATATGAGATACAGGAGCAGCAAGTTCGATGTGGCCCATACGTTCGCGGCGGACTTTAGCGCGGGTAACTTCCACGCCGCAGCGGTCGCACACTACGCCCTTATAACGGACGCGTTTGTATTTACCACAATGACATTCCCAGTCCTTTTGCGGTCCAAAAATACGTTCGCAAAAGAGACCCTCTTTTTCCGGTTTCAATGTACGATAGTTAATGGTTTCCGGTTTTTTAACTTCTCCGCGGGACCAAGAACGAATTTTTTCCGGGGAAGCAAGCCCGATTTTCATAAATTCAAAATTGTTAACGTCCAACAAGGAGCAACCCTCCTTAACCTATATCCTGATTTAGTACCACAGCCCTCTCTTGACGCTGAAGTCAACAGAGGGCATGGTCCTTTGTGTAATGAAATTAGTGGCTTGCTGGTGAACTACTCTATGCCGACTTCTGCGCCTTCCAAATTGAGGCTCAGCTTATCGCCTGACGTCTCGTCCTCATCGTCCAGTTCCTTCATCTCGATCTCCTGCTCGTCACCGCTGAGGATTTTGACATCCATCCCGAGCGACTGCAGTTCCTTGATCAATACCTTGAACGATTCCGGTACACCCGGTTCTGGAACATTTTCACCTTTGACAATGGATTCGTACGTTTTCACACGGCCGACCACATCATCGGATTTCACGGTCAAAATCTCTTGCAGTGTATACGCCGCGCCGTAAGCTTCAAGTGCCCACACTTCCATCTCCCCGAAACGCTGTCCGCCGAACTGAGCTTTACCGCCCAGTGGCTGTTGTGTAACGAGTGAGTAAGGACCTGTAGAACGGGCATGAATCTTATCGTCAACCATGTGCGCGAGCTTGATCATGTGCATGACGCCGACAGTAACCTCACGCTCGAAGCGCTCGCCTGTACGTCCGTCATACAGCACTGTCTTACCATTACGCTGCATACCGGCTTCTTCCATCGTATCGAACACGTCATACTCACGGGCTCCGTCGAATACCGGAGTAGCCACGTGGATACCCAGACGCAGTGCAGCCATACCGATATGGACTTCAAGCACCTGTCCGATGTTCATACGGGAAGGAACGCCCAGCGGGTTCAGGACAACCTGTACCGGCGTACCGTCAGGAAGGAACGGCATATCTTCTTCTGGCAGGATACGGGCAACGACACCCTTGTTACCGTGACGTCCGGCCATCTTGTCACCTTCAGAAATTTTACGCTTCTGGGCGATGTAGACACGAACCAGCTGATTCACGCCAGGAGGCAGCTCATCGCCGTTCTCACGTGTGAATACTTTGACGTCAACGATAATACCATCACTACCATGCGGAACGCGCAGGGAGGTATCACGAACTTCACGGGCCTTCTCACCGAAGATCGCATGCAGCAGGCGTTCCTCAGCAGTCAGCTCAGTTACACCCTTCGGAGTAACCTTACCTACCAGAATATCGCCGGCATTGATTTCCGCACCGATACGGATAATTCCACGCTCATCCAGATTGCGAAGCGCCTCTTCACCGACGTTAGGAATATCACGTGTGATCT
Organism: Paenibacillus sp. FSL R7-0128; assembly: GCF_038002245.1. Lineage (NCBI taxonomy): Bacteria > Bacillati > Bacillota > Bacilli > Caryophanales > Paenibacillaceae > Paenibacillus > Paenibacillus sp. FSL R7-0128. The sequence goes on from NZ_JBBOCD010000001.1 coordinate 6,905,991, forward strand.
CTTCAGGTCCGAGCTTCGTATCACGGGCTTCGGATTCGTATTCCTCGATGTGGATCGAAGTGTATACATCTTCCTTCACCAGCTTCTCACTCAGCAGGATCGCATCCTCGTAGTTGTAGCCTTCCCAAGTCATGAACGCAACGACTACGTTGCGACCAAGCGCAAGTTCGCCCATTTCTGTGGAAGGTCCATCTGCCAGGATGTCACCTTTTTTGACGATATCCCCACGTTTAGCCAGTGGACGCTGGTTAATACAGGTACCCTGGTTCGAACGCATGAATTTGTGTAATTTATATTTAACGATATCGCCTTTGACTTCCTTGCCTTCAACTGCCTCAACACGGCGCAGCCAGATTTCATTGGCAGAGGAGCGTTCGATAATACCGTCATATTTGGAGACAATACATACGCCGGAGTCTTTAGCAGACTTATGCTCCATCCCTGTCCCTACAAGCGGAGCCTTAGGAATAAGAAGCGGAACAGCCTGACGCTGCATGTTCGATCCCATCAGTGCGCGGTTGGAGTCATCGTTCTCAAGGAACGGGATGAGCGCCGTTGCGACCGATACGACCTGTTTTGGCGAAACGTCCATGTAGTCTACACGGTTGCTAGGCATAGTAGTGATGTTGTCTGAATCCTTGTTGTAACGAACGATAACCTGGTCTTCCTTAAAGGAGCCATCCTCATCGATCAGTACATTAGCCTGTGCAACTACATAGTTATCTTCTTCATCGGCAGTCAGATAATCGATTTGCTCAGTTACCTTACCTGTCTTCGGATCTACCCAACGATACGGAGCTTCGATAAAGCCGTATTCATTGATGCGGGCGAAGGTGGACAAGGAGTTGATCAGACCGATATTCGGACCTTCTGGAGTCTCGATAGGACACATACGGCCATAGTGACTGTGATGGACGTCGCGGACTTCAAAGCCTGCGCGTTCACGAGTCAGACCGCCGGGTCCGAGTGCAGACAGACGGCGCTTATGCGTAAGCTCGGCAAGCGGGTTCGTCTGATCCATGAACTGGGACAGCTGCGAACTGCCGAAGAACTCTTTGATCGATGCGATAACCGGACGGATGTTGATCAGCGCCTGCGGTGTAATCGCATTGGCATCCTGAATCGACATTCTCTCGCGGACTACGCGCTCCATACGGGATAGACCGATCCGGAACTGATTCTGCAGAAGCTCACCTACAGAACGCAGACGGCGGTTACCCAGATGGTCAATATCATCCGTGTTGCCGATACCATGCAGCAAATTAATAAAGTAGCTGATTGAGGATATAATATCAGCCTGAGTAATATGCTTAACCGATTTATCAATGTTGCCATTGGCGATCAGTTTGATGATACGGCCTTCTTCGATTGGCGAGAATACGTCAATGGTCTGAAGCGGAATATCTTCGCTGTCCATTACACCGCCGGTTACACGGTAGTTTTTGGCAGCCATACTCTTCTCGAAATAAGGAATCAGCTCATCAAGCAGGCGGCGGTCCACCATTTGGCCGGATTCTGCCAGGATTTCTCCGGTAGATTCATCAACCAAAGGCTGTGCCAGACGCTGATTGAACAGACGATTCTTAATATGCAGCTTTTTGTTGATTTTGTAACGGCCTACATTGGCCAAATCATAACGTTTCGGGTCAAAGAAACGTGCGACGAGCAAGCTCTTGGCATTATCAAGTGTAGGTGGTTCGCCCGGACGCAGACGCTCGTAGATTTCAATAAGCGCCTTCTCCGTGGAATCCGTGTTGTCTTTATCCAGCGTGTTGCGAATATATTCATCATTGCCAAGCAGTTCCAGAATTTCAGCATCACTGCCGAAGCCCAGAGCACGCAAGAGGACTGTTACCGGGATCTTACGAGTCCGGTCGATACGGACATACATGATGTCCTTAGCGTCGGTCTCAAGCTCCAGCCAGGCTCCGCGATTTGGAATTACTGTGGCGGTGTAAGTTTTTTTGCCGTTCTTATCCACTTTTGTGCTGAAATAGACGCTTGGAGAGCGAACCAACTGGCTGACAATAACCCGTTCCGCACCATTGATAATAAAAGTGCCGGTTTCCGTCATCAGAGGGAAATCTCCCATGAACACTTCCTGCTCTTTAACCTCACCGGTCTCCTTATTGATGAGACGCACCTTCACACGCAGAGGTGCTGCATATGTTACGTCCCGCTCTTTAGCGTCGTCAACCGTGTACTTCGGTTCACCCAGGCTGTAATCAATGAACTCTAGTACCAAATTCCCTGTGAAATCCTGGATCGGCGAGATGTCCTGGAACATTTCCCGCAATCCTTCCTCCAAAAACCAATCATAAGATTTTTGTTGGATCTCGATCAGGTTCGGGACCTCGAGTACCTCGTTAATTCTCGCATAGCTCCGCCGAGTGCGTCGACCATACTGAACAAGATGTCCTGCCAACTTTACTCACCCCTCATGTCTACTCACTTAAAAATTGATTGCGAACCCTTGTTTGGACCCGTATAATGGAACCATAACACAAGGATTCAGCCATAAATACAGAAAAGCCCCTTATCGAAATCTTTCGAAAAAAGAGCACATCTATCCACGGCCAAAATACTCCTTATCCAGTAGATTTGCCCAAAACGTGCGTATTATACGTCACCAGGCTACAGTTCATGCGCTATTATCTATTGCCCCGGCGACCTTCGCCGTGACAGGAACATAGAGAACGGAATTCGCAAAAACCTGCCGTGCGGCATGCGCTTACCGGGCGACAATATATCACTTGACATTTCAGCAAACTAAAGACATGGAGCCTAGCTTAATACTGACATTTTATAATAATACCACTACGGACATCGCATGTCAATGAGTATTATTATTTATTTTTGAGCTTTTAAGATTCTATAGCCCTTGTCTTTCCCTACTTCTTCTACCACTGCAAACATACTCTCCAGCTTGGCAACCGCCGACGGCGCACCCTGCTTCTTCTGAATGACAACCCACAGACAACCGCCCTCATTCAAATGATCATACGCCTGTTCAAAAATCGCATGCACTACGGCCTTGCCGGCGCGAATCGGCGGGTTGGTTAGAATCACATCGAAGGTCTGCCCCTCTACTGCCGATAGCACATCACTTTCCATCACCGTAACATTGCGGATTCCATTATGCTGCGCATTCTCGCGGGCAAGTTCTACCGCACGGCTGTTGATATCAATCATCGTTACATGTCCCTTGGAAGCGAGATGCGCCGCACTAATCCCTATAGGCCCGTAACCACAACCCACATCCAGCACCTTCGCATCCTCCGGAATCTCCATCGCCTCAATCAGAACACGGCTGCCATGATCAATATCTCCTTTTGAAAAAACACCGGCGTCGCTGGTAAAGCGTAGGCGTTTGCCTCTCAGCTCCGTATCGATGCTGCGTCTGTCATGACGCGCTTCCGGCTGCTGCGAGTAATAATGCTGCGACATACTATCCTCCCTTTCACGTTGAACTACACATACCTGCAAGGCTCCCTTATAGAGCAACCCCCTTGAACAAGTTCAAGGGGGTTGCGGAAACCGGAGAGAATGACTTCTGCCCCGGGGCAGTACCTATTGAATCAACTTATTTTACTTCTACAGCTGCGCCTGCTTCTTCCAATTTTGCTTTGGTAGCTTCGGCTTCTTCTTTGCTTACTTTTTCTTTGATTGCTTTTGGAGCGTTGTCTACAACTTCTTTAGCTTCTTTCAAGCCAAGACCTGTGATTTCGCGAACGATTTTGATAACGTTGATTTTGGAAGCGCCAGCGCTTGTCAAAATTACGTCGAATTCGGACTGTTCAGCTTCAACAGCTGCTACAGCGCCGCCAGCTGCTACTGGAGCTGCTGCAGTTACGCCGAATTCTTCTTCGATTGCTTTTACCAGGTCGTTCAGTTCCAGTACGCTCATGCCTTTAATTTCTTCTAAGATTGTTTCTTTGCTCATGATTGAACCTCCATTATATTTGAATTGGTATGTGGTCTTGATTATGAAGCTGGAAGCAAAGGCTTACGCGCTTTGTTCTTCTTTCTCAGCAACAGCTTTAACTGCAAGCGCGAAGTTGCGCATTGGAGCTTGAAGCACGCTAAGCAGCATGGAGAGCAAACCATCGCGGGATGGCAGTTCAGCCAGTGCTTTCAGTTGGTCCGCATCGATAACTTTACCTTCTACAACGCCGCCTTTCAGTTTCAAAGCGTCGTTCTTCTTAGCGAAGTCATTTAGAATCTTAGCTGCTACTACCGCATCAGTCTCGCTGAATGCGATCGCTGTAGGACCCGTCAGGACAGCGTCCAGATCAGTCAGCTCAGCTGCCGCAGTTGCACGGCGAAGCAATGTGTTCTTCAGGACTTGAAACTCAACGCCAGCTTCACGAAGCTGCTTACGCAGTTCAGTCACTTGCGATACGTTCAATCCGCGGTAGTCTGCAACAACAGTGGAGACACTGTTCTGCAGTTTGCCAGTCACAACATCAACCGCATCCTGTTTAGCTTGGATTACTTTTGCATTTGCCAATTATATACACCTCCTGAAAATTTATGTCACGGCGGTTATTCCGGAGAAACTCCGCCGTTCCTACGCAGGCATTAGAAAAGCCTCCGCAGATTCACGAAGGCTTGATAAAACGGAAAGTTAATCAGGCGAGCCTGGCACTTTTTGTTTCTATCACAACACCTCGGTAGGAAATTAAGCCCTACGGCACCTACTGTCTACGGTAAGCATATTCACATTTAAGATTGATCACCTTAATGTTTACAACTGTTATAGATTATCAAAGATAACTCGAGGAGTCAACCTTTAATTATCTGAAAGCAGCCGCGTTCACACGAGCGCTAGGTCCCATTGTGGACGAAATAGCGATGCCTTTAAGGTATACACCTTTGGCAGCAGCCGGTTTCGCACGGTTCAGAGCGTCCATAAGAGCTTTAAGGTTCTCGTTCAGTTGTTCAGCGTTGAAAGACACTTTGCCGATTGGCGCGTGAATTTGGCCCGCTTTGTCAAGACGGTATTCGATCTTACCGGCTTTGATTTCTTGAACAGCCTTGGTAACGTCGAAAGTAACTGTACCTGCTTTAGGGTTAGGCATGAGACCTTTACCACCGAGCAGACGACCCAGTTTACCGACTTCACTCATCATATCAGGTGTAGCTACGCAGACGTCGAATTCGAACCAACCCTGTTGAATCTTGTTGATCATATCAGCATCACCAACAAAATCAGCGCCAGCAGCTTCCGCTTCCTTCGCTTTTTCACCTTTTGCAAATACAAGCACGCGTTGTGTTTTGCCTGTGCCGTGAGGCAGGACAACAACACCACGAACTGCCTGGTCTTGTTTACGCGGGTCTACACCCAGACGAACTGCTGCTTCAACGGTTTCGTCGAATTTGGCAGTTGCCGCCTTTTTCACAAGCTCTACAGCTTCTGAAGGCTCGTAAGTCGCTTCGCTGTTGATCAGCTTCGCGGATTCTTGGTACTTCTTACCATGTTTAGCCATGAAATGTTCCTCCTTTGTGGTATTAGCGGAAATTCCTCCCACATATTGCGGTCATGAATGACCGGTTCATCGAATACATATTAGTCTTCGATTGTGATTCCCATACTGCGGGCAGTACCTTCAACCATACGCATTGCAGCTTCAACAGATGCAGCGTTCAGATCGGGCATTTTGGTTTCAGCGATTTCACGAACCGCTGCGCGGCCCAGCTTCGCTACTTTTTTCTTGTTTGGTTCACCGGAGCCTTTTTCTACTTTTGCAGCGATGCGAAGCAGAACAGCAGCCGGAGGAGTTTTGGTGATGAAGGTAAACGAACGGTCTTCAAATACTGTAATTTCAACCGGGATGATCAGACCAGCCTGGTCGGCAGTACGAGCGTTGAATTCCTTACAGAATGCCATGATGTTGACACCCGCTTGACCTAACGCCGGACCTACTGGAGGCGCTGGATTCGCTTTCCCTGCAGGAATCTGCAGTTTCACCATTTTAATAACTTTTTTAGCCATGAGTGACACCTCCTTGCGTAAATAGTGGTATTCGAATGCTAAACAGCATTCTCCCACAAGAAACCCTTGTGCTTGTTATATCTTCTCCACTTGAGTGAAATCCAACTCCAGCGGGGTTTCCCGTCCAAACATGTTGACATGTACCTTGATCTTGCTTTTGTCTGCCAAAATTTCTTCCACGGAGCCCACAAAATTCGCAAATGGACCGACCATAATACGTACGGATTCCTTAATTTCGAAATCAATCTTCGCTTTAGGTTCAACCATGCCCATATGCTTCAGAATCTGTTCAACCTCTTCGGGTAGCAGAGCGGTAGGCTTAGAGCCCGAACCAGTTGAACCGACAAATCCGGTAACGCCCGGTGTATTGCGGACAACATACCAGGAATCATCAGTCTGAACCATTTCGACCAAAACGTAACCAGGGTAAACTTTGCGCATGACAGTTTTTTTCTTGCCATCCTTGTTTACCAGCTCTTCTTCCATAGGAACAAGAACGCGGAATATTTTGTCTTCCATGCCCATGGACTCAACGCGTTTTTCCAAATTGGCCTTGACCTTATTCTCATACCCGGAATAGGTATGAACAACGTACCATCTTTTTTCCATATCAAGCCACCTGGGACCTCTCTAAATAATCGCTTCAATCACAGCGGAAATACCGATGTCCAGAACCCAGAAGTAAAGAGAAATAACTACAATTGTACCGAGAACGATCAATGTATAGTTCTTCAGTTCTTTACGGCTAGGCCAGCGAACCTTTTTGAGTTCACTCCAGCTCTCAGTGAAAAAGGAAAACAAAGACTTGAAACTACGTTTCACGCCGACTACACCTCCAAAAGACTATCTGGTTTCGCGATGAGGAGTTTGCTCGTTACAGAACTTGCAAAATTTCTTCATCTCCAAGCGGTCGGGGTGATTTCGCTTGTTTTTGGTTGTTGCATAGTTTCTTTGTTTGCAACTTGTACAAGCCAAAGTGATAATTACCCGCATGATGTGCACCTCCCGAAGACGTACTTCTAATCATCAAATTAGAAGACGTAGATATTGATTCAAAAAAAAGCCGCGAATTTAGGCCTACCTAAAACACTTTAGCATAATATCAATGTCTGTGTCAACGAAAGTTTCCCCCATCGCACTGGGTAATTCCGGGTGCTGTAGCCTTATGCCATAAGTCATCTTTGATCCTGTTTCTTCTTTTACCGCTAGCTGTCTTCCATAATCATTATGCTGCAATCCGCTTGTGTATAAACCTGCCATCATCCAACGTTTCAGCAATTGTAAATTCGTCGTATCCAAATCTAGCGGACACTAAAAAAAGACTCGAGTCCCGAGCCTTCCTAGTCATTATATCATTAATTGTCACGCACTTCCAGATATCTTTCCAATTTACGTTTCACACGCTGCAAAGCATTGTCAATGGACTTCACATGCCGCTTCAAATCCTCGGCAATCTCCTGATAGGAACGTCCATCCAGATAGAGCATCAGAACCTTGCGTTCCAGATCACTCAGAATCTCAGCCATCTTATCTTCCAGTCCGATGAACTCCTCCTGGTTGATAATCAGCTCTTCCGGGTCCAGCACCTGACTTCCGCATATCACATCCATCAATGTCCGGTCGGAGTCCTCATCATAGATGGGCTTGTCTAACGAGACATATGAATTAAGCGGAATATGCTTCTGGCGGGTAGCGGTCTTAATGGCGGTTATAATCTGACGGGTAATGCACAGCTCGGCAAAGGCCTTGAACGATGACAGCTTGTCACCCTTGAAGTCACGGATGGCCTTGTATAAGCCAATCATGCCTTCCTGCACAATATCTTCACGATCTGCCCCGATCAAAAAATAGGAACGGGCCTTGGCACGCACAAAATTACGGTACTTGTTAATTAAATGCTCCAATGCGCCACTGTCGCCACCACGGAAGATCTCGACAATTTCTTCATCACTTATGAAATCATACTCGGACAGCATTATTTCCTTGAGGTCGACACTCACCAAGAATCCCCCCGGCTGCAACGCAAGACACATCGTTACTTCTCGAAATATAGGAACAGTATATATTATGTTACCTTACACCGTCAACCGGATTTGTCCAAAAACAATCTTCAATAACATATTATGTCATTTTCTCGCGAGGGGCAACTGCTATTCCTGTCCTACTGCCTGCGCCAGTCCTCCAGCCGTTTACGTGTCTCCGGCGGCAGCTTGTCTTCAAGTGAGTGACGGGTTCCGCTCACGCTTCCCGGCTCGATCGCCTTCTTCACCTGCTTCTGGTTCTCCTCAATCTCAAGCCTCAGTTCCCTGGCTGAAATCCGGAGTGCGCCCTGGGCAAAAACGACATGCTGCTCCACAAAATCGCTGGTGGCTACCGAGATCTGTCTGCGGCGGTGCGTGAATTCCCCAACCAGCCGTTCGATGCATTCATCTGCCGTTTCCTTCTCCTTGGTGAAGAAGACCTGGATCTTCCCTTGTTCAAACGACCTGCCCAGTCCCGGCACACGGTAGGCATCGAATACGGCAATGACGCGCAGCCCGGAGAATGCCTGATAATCGGCCAGCATATCGAGCAGCCGGTCGCGTGCCCCCTGCATACCGGTCTGCGACAATGCCGCAAGCTCCGGCCAGCCGCCGATCATATTGTATCCGTCCACGAGCAGGATATCGCGCCAGTCTGCCATAGTTATCCCTGTTCTTGGCGGCGGCGGAGTACCTCGTACATGATTACGCCCGCTGCTACTGAAGCATTCAGAGAGTTGATTCTTCCGGCCATCGGCAGCTTAAGCAGCACATCGCATTTCTCACGGATCAGGCGGCCCATCCCCTTGTTCTCATTGCCGATCACCACTGCTACCGGCCCGGTGACAATATCCGATCCGAACAGATTCTGATCGGTATCCACATCCGTGCCGACTACCCAGACTCCCAGCTCCTTCAGCCGGTCAATGGTCTGTCCCAGATTCGTTACGCGGGCCACAGGCACATATTCGACTGCACCAGCCGAGGTCTTGGATACGGTAGCTGTAATCTGCGCAGAGCGGCGCTTCGGCACAATGACTCCGTGCACACCTGTGCAGTCAGCCGTACGCAGGATAGACCCGAGGTTATGCGGATCTTCAATTTCGTCCAGCAGGAGCAGGAACGGCGGTTCTCCCTTGGCTTCAGCAATTGCCAGAATATCAGCAACCTCCGTGTAGGCAAAAGGCGCCGCTTGCGCCACCACTCCCTGGTGCTGAACGCCCGGTGCAAGCTGATCCAGCTTACGCTTGTCTACATGCTGAATAACAATGCCCGCCTTGCGCGCTTCCGCAACGATAGGTGCGGTCAGGTGCTTTTGTGCAGTTTCAGCGATCCATATTTTGTTGAGTGTACGTCCTGCTCTAAGGGCTTCAAGCACCGAATGCTTGCCTGCCAGTATTTCCTCTTCAGTTCTCAATTCTTCCATTGTTTTATCTCCTGTTCTGTATACTCACTTGGGGCGGTGCATCATATATTCGATACTGCTGTGAACAAGCTCCTGGATTCTCGCTTGCTGTCCTGTGTAATATAAATAGCCGATCATGCATTCAAAAGCAGTGGCGTGGCGGTATTCCAGCACATCCGCATTTTTGGGAATGCTGCCGGATTTGGCATTGCGCCCCCGTCTGACCACATCCTTCTCATCCTCGGTGAGCACCGGGTCCAGATAAGCAAGAATGTTGCTCTGAGCTCTGGCGGAGACAAGTCCGGTCGCCGACCGGTGCAGATGCTGGGGGCGCAAATTAGGCAGCGAGATCAGATACTGCCGGACTGCAACTTCGTAGATAGCGTCACCTGCATAAGCAAGGACGATTGGAGGCAGCAGATGGGCCGGCTTAGAGGGTTCATACGGGAACCAGGCGCGGTTCAGATCAAACAGCCCGTTCATTTGCGCCGCCACCGCATTCCCTGTGGAGTATCTTCCAGCAGAATTCCCAGCGCATTCAGCTCATCGCGGATTTCATCCGACCGGCTCCAGTTCTTGTTCTTGCGCGCTTCCACACGCTCTGCAATCAGGCGTTCCACCTCTTCACTTTCCACTTCTTCCTCAGCCTCTACCGTGAGGCGAAGCACCGCATTCATCTCGGCAAAAGCCTTCAGCAGCGCGGCGAAGTCAGCCGGATTCGCCTCAGGATCAGCAAGCGTAAGGTTCGCCAGGCTCACCCAGTCGAACACCGCCGTAATAGCGTCCGGTGTATTGAAATCATCCTGCATCCGCGCATGGAAGTTGCTAAGGATAGCGGCCAGCCGCTCCGTAACCTGCAGACTTGCCTCACCCTCTGCCCCCTCCGCCGACAGCTCAAGGCGGTGCTTCACATTGCCTTCTGCCAGAGCGATCCGCTCTACGCTTTTCTCAGCAGACAGCAGTGCTTCCTCGGTGAAGTTCAGCGGATTGCGGTAATGGCTGGATAGCATGAAGTAACGGATAGCACCCTGCTTGAAGCGCGCGCGGATATCCTTCACGAGGAGGCCATTCCCCAGCGACTTTGACATTTTCTCGTCACCGATATTCAGAAAAGCATTATGCATCCAGTAATTCGACAGCGGTTCACCCGTCAGCGCTTCGGTCTGGGCACATTCGCATTCATGATGCGGGAATTTCAAATCCTCTCCGCCGCCGTGAATGTCGATCGTTGTACCCAAATATTCACGCACCATCGCCGAGCATTCAATATGCCAGCCTGGACGGCCCTCTCCCCATGGACTGGACCAGTGCACTTCGCCCGGCTTGGCTGCCTTCCAGAGTACGAAATCCTCCTGGTTCTCCTTGCGCGAATCCACCTCGACACGGATACCGAAGCGCAGCTCCTCCAGATTCTGGCGGGACAGCTTGCCGTAATTGGCAAATTTCCCGGTACGGTAATACACATCTCCGCCGTTCTCATACGCGTAGCCTTTGTCTTCAAGCTCCTTAATGAACTCGATAATCGTGTCCATGCTCTCCGTAACGCGCGGATTCATCGTCGCCGGCTTCACGCCCAGCCCGGCCAGATCCTCCTGGTAGGCGGCAATGAACATTTCAGCAACCTCGGCTACGGTGATGTTCAGCTCCTCCGCCTTGCGGATCATTTTATCATCCACATCGGTGAAATTTGTCAGATAGCGGACCTCATTACCAAGCGTCTCCAGGTAGTTGCGCACCATGTCAAAAACAATGACCGGTCTTGCATTCCCGATATGCATATAGCCGTAGACCGTGGGTCCGCAGACGTACATCTTCACCTTATCCGGCTCCTGCGGTACAAATTCTTCCTTCGTGCGCGTCATTGTGTTGTAAATGTGCAAAGCCATTCTTGTCCCAACCCTTTCTATTGTCCCCGGATTTCTGAAATGCCGGTGCTCTTAAATTTCGTAATCGCCGATATATTGCTGGCTTTCGAGCCGCCGCTGTTCCTGCTTCTGCTTATCTTCAGCACCCATCTTTTCTCTTAGCTCCTCAATCTCCTTCTGCAGGAACTTAAGGGAATCGATTAGCGGGTCAGGCATCTTGGTATGATCCAGCCGGTCGGATACACGTTCGCCGTTACGCTTGACTACACGCCCGGGATTGCCGACTACCGTGCTGTTGTTAGGCACTTCACGCAGCACGACTGCGTTAGAGCCGATATTAGAATTATCGCCGATCCGGAAGGAACCCAGTACTTTGGCACCAGAGCCGATGACTACATTGTTGCCGACGGTAGGGTGCCGCTTGCCTTTCTCTTTGCCGGTCCCCCCGAGTGTAACTCCCTGATAGATAATAACATCATCGCCAATCTCACAGGTCTCACCAATGACAATACCCATTCCGTGGTCAATAAACAACCGGCTGCCGATGACCGCGCCCGGATGAATCTCCACTCCCGTCATGAATCGGCTGATCTGCGAGACCATGCGTGCCAGGGTAAACCAGCGGCGTTTATAAAAAGAGTGGGCCATCCGGTGTGCCCAGATCGCATGAAGCCCGGCGTAGGTGAAGACGACCTCGAACCTGCTGCGGGCAGCGGGATCATTGTCGAATACTGCCCGAATGTCCGACTTGATATGCTTAAACATCGCGGTTCCCCTCTTCTTTGGATGCTATATTTCAAGTTACATTCTTATATTTCAACAAAAAACGCCCCTGCAGCATGATAGCTGCAGAGACGTTTAACCGCGGTCCCACTCTGCTTGAACATTCGTATATGCCAGAGCTGTTAAACTTCGCAGCCGCTGTATCCGGTGTTCCTCTTGGTGTCTGTAACGGCGACAGCCCGGCACAGTCTACAGCCCCGCACAGGGACATTCAACCATGCAGCTCACAGGTGCATCTTCAGCGGCAGACAAATGAATAACTCCCAGCCTGCTAGGGCATTCGCCCTTAAGCGGTTATTCTCTCTGGTAATTGTCTGTACACGCCTACTTTTCCTGATCCCAGCTATTCTTATATCCTTCTATCTTAGCGAAAAGCCGCAGAACTGACAAGGGTCTTCTCCCCCCGCTTGTCCTGCTTAAGCGCCTTTGATTTGTGATTTCAGGCGTTCGATCACCCGGCTGCGGCCAAGCAGCGCAATCGTTGCATTCAAGTCGCGGCCATGCATCTGTCCGGTAAGAGCGACACGAATCGGCATAAACAGCGCTTTGCCTTTGTGACCGGTCTCCTTCTGCACTTCCTTGATTAGAACAGCCATATGCGGGGCGCTGAAATCTTCGGCAGCCTCCACTTTGGCCAGAAATGCGGACAGCACTTCAGGAACCTGAGCTTCGGCAAGCACCCCTGCCGCTTCGGTCTCCAGCTCCAGGTGGCTGCGGAAGAACAGCTCGGAGAGGGCGACAATATCCGACGCAGCTGTCATTTGCTCCTGGTACAGTGCAACCAGGCTCTCCGCCCAGCTCTGCTGCTCCTCACTGAGCACCTCAGGCAGACGGCCCGCCTTCTGCAAATGAGGAATGGCAAGTGCAGCAATCCGCTTAGGATCGGCATGCTTGATATAGTGATTGTTCAGATGCGCCAGCTTGTTCGTATCGAACACTGCCGGACTCTTCGACAGACGGTCCGCCGTAAAGATCGAGATCAGCTCTTCCTTGGTGAAGATCTCCTCTTCACCCTCAGGTGACCAGCCCAGCAGGGTGATGAAGTTGAATAGAGCTTCCGGCAGGTAGCCGAGCTGATCGTACTGTTCAATAAACTGAATGATCGATTCATTCCGTTTGCTCAGCTTCTTATGGTCATCGCCGACAATCAGCGTCATATGTCCGAAGAGCGGAGCTTCCCAGCCCAGTGCCTCATAAATCATGAGCTGGCGCGGAGTATTGGAGATATGATCTTCTCCGCGCAGCACATGGGAGATAGCCATCAGATGGTCATCCACCGCTACAGCGAAGTTATAGGTCGGAATACCGTCCTTCTTCACGATGACGAAGTCACCCATTTCTTTGCTGTTGAACGAAATGCTGCCTTTTACGATATCATTGAAGGTATAAGTGCGGTCTTCCGGAACAAGGAAACGGATGCTGGCCACGCGTCCCTCTGCCTCAAAGGCCAGGCGCTGCTCCTCGGTCAGATTACGGTGTTTGCCGGAATAACGCGGGGTTTCGCCGCGTGCCGTCTGCTCCTCGCGTTCAGCCTCCAGCTCTTCCTCTGTGCAATAGCAGCGGTAAGCCAGACCGCGGTCCAGCAGATCCTGCCAGTAGACACGGTACAGATCCAGACGTTCAGTCTGGCGGTAAGGCCCGTATTCGCCGCCTACATCCACGCTTTCATCCCAATCGATTCCCAGCCACTTCAAATACTTCAGCTGGCTCTCTTCACCTTCTGCAATGTTGCGCTTAAGATCCGTATCTTCGATCCGGATAATGAATTTGCCGCCCAGATTGCGGGCGAACAGATAGTTAAACAAGGCTGTTCTGGCATTTCCGATATGTAAATGTCCCGTAGGGCTCGGTGCGTAACGCACCCGAACTTGATCCGCCATGGGTTTCCCTCCGCTTCATATTGGTTGAAATCAGGCCTTTACTTACGCTAAAGCCATCTCACGATGATATCACATCTTGCAGCAGACAAACAATAGATTGGGCGGCAATTCCCTCTCCGCGCCCTGCGAAGCCAAGCTGCTCGGTCGTTGTTGCTTTTACATTCACCTTCGATACGTCAGCGTTCAGCGTGCGGGCAATAATCTCCGTCATCTGCGGAATATAAGGTGCCATCTTCGGTTGTTGCGCTATGATGGTTGAATCGATATTCCCCAGCCGGTATCCGCGCTCACGCGCAAGTGCCCATACCTGCTCCAGCAGCTTCAGGCTGTCTGCATCCTTGAAGGCCGGATCGGTATCGGGAAAATGTCTGCCGATATCCCCAAGGCCCAGCGCTCCCAGTATAGCGTCGCTTACCGCATGCAGCAGCACATCCGCATCGGAATGCCCCAGCAGCCCCTTCTCATAAGGAATCGTCACTCCGCCGATAATACACGGCCTTCCCTCGACCAGCTGGTGTACGTCAAATCCTTGTCCTACAGCAATCATCTGTGTCCCTCTCCCCTGCTTCTTACTGTGAATTCAGCGAAATCCAAGTCCTCCGGCGTCGTGATCTTAATATTCATGTAGCTTCCTTCTACAACTGACACGGTAATGCCGCTGCGTTCCGCCAGACTGGAATCATCTGTCCCGAGAAAACCGTCCCGCTCTGCCTCCTCATAGGCGGACAGCAGATCGGACAAACGAAAAGTCTGCGGGGTCTGAATCGCCCACAGACTTCGCCGGTCCGGCGTTGACAGCACCTTGCCTTCACTGTCGACCTGCTTGATCGTATCCTTAACCGGTACTGCAAGCACCGACGCTCCGGCGGACTGCGCCCGCTCGTAGCAAGCTTCTATCTCGCTGTCCTGTACGAACGGCCTTACCCCGTCATGAACCATGACCCAATGGGTCTTAAGTTCATCCAGTCCGCGGCGTACCGAGTGCTGGCGCTCCGTTCCCCCGGGAATGACCGCAGCCACTTTATCCAGCTTGAAGGCTTGTACCCACTGCTTACAGCGCTGCACATCCTCTTCCCCGGTGACAAGCACAATCTCGGAGATCAGCTTATGCCGCTGGAATACCTCCAGGGTATGCACGAGTATCGGCTTGCCCTGCAGCAGCAAATATTGCTTGCTCTCTGCCGTTCCCATCCGGGTTCCTCTGCCTGCCGCTACGATAACGACGCCAACACTGTTTGACATGCTTTCGGCTCCTGTCTTTCTTTCACGTATACTCCCATCATAACGTGTTTGGCTGGCATTTCCAAGCCCGAAAGGGTGCTGCCGGAGGCCACAGCTGAACTTATTGTGCTTTTTCCAGAAGCTTCGGTTTGGCAAAAATCATCCGTCCTGCCGATGTCTGCAGCACGCTCGTCACCAGAACCTCCATCGTAGTGCCGATATAATCCCGGCCGCCCTCCACCACAATCATCGTGCCATCGTCCAGATAGGCTACGCCTTGTCCATGTTCTTTGCCGTCCTTAATCACCTGAACAATGATCTCTTCGCCCGGCAGAACCACCGGCTTCACTGCATTCGCCAAGTCATTAATATTCAGCACCGACACTCCCTGCAGCTCGCATACCTTGTTAAGGTTAAAGTCGTTGGTAACGACCTTGCCGTGCAGTACTTTCGCCAGCTTGACCAGCTTGCT
The DNA here is from genome assembly GCF_038002245.1 of Paenibacillus sp. FSL R7-0128. NCBI lineage: Bacteria > Bacillati > Bacillota > Bacilli > Caryophanales > Paenibacillaceae > Paenibacillus > Paenibacillus sp. FSL R7-0128. The sequence continues at coordinate 6,921,633 of NZ_JBBOCD010000001.1, forward strand.
GTCCACTTCTGAGATCTCCTCGAAATCCCCTTCATAAATCAGCACCTTAACGTCCAGCTCTTTCTGAATCTTATTCAGAATATCAAGCCCTCTGCGTCCGCGGTTACGCTTCAGCAGATCCGATGAATCCGCAATATGCTGCAGCTCCTCCAGCACGAACTCAGGAATAACAATCGTGCCTTCGATGAAGCCCGTTTTACAGATGTCAGCAATCCTCCCGTCAATAATCACGCTGGTATCGAGGATTTTATGCTCCTGAGTTCCACGCTCCTCCGGTTCAGCAGAGCGTGCCCAGCGTCCGGTATTCCAGAGCGAAGCCAGCTCCTCCTTCTTCTCCAGCCCGATCCGCAGGCCCATATAGCCCAGAGCAAGCGTGGCAGCTACCTGCAGCAGCTCCCCTGCTTTGCCCAGCCAGGACATGGCGGGATACAGCAGCAGAGACAGCAGCAGACCTCCCGTAAGCCCTGCTGCACCTGCAGCAAGCTCATTCATCGGGATACCCGAGCAATACGCAACCATCTCCCGCAGCTTTGAACTTGCCCATTCCGCGCATAAAGTCCCCGCAATCAGAAAAATAATGGCACCCAGCACCGCAAACAAAATGCTTCCTTCCATAGGCAAGCTATCCTCCAGTTTCCCAAGGCCTACCGGGAACCCTCTTTCTGCCGCGTGATATAGCGAATAACCGGACCAGGCTCCACAACACCCGGCAAGTATCAAAACAGACTTTTTCCACATAACCTCGCACCTCCTTTTATTCATCCATCAATCCTCTATACCTCACCAGTATGTTCCAATTTTTAGGACGATAATCCGGGGGCGCGTTATTTTTTCTGCAAGCCCCGAATTTCGTCCGGTTCTGTTGCCGTAAACTGCTATTCCTGGTTGAAAATGAGGGAGACCCTGGCATATAATGAATTCAATTCGAACCCAGGGGTGAATGGAAAATGAGCGCACCAAGTTTACAGGCCTTCCAGGATCAAGTCTCCGAACTGCTGCTCCGTCACCGTAGTCTTCTGGATGTCATGTCCAAGAACGGACAGAGCAGTGCTTCCGTCAACCGGGCTGTCGTCAAAGCCATTACCGAATGCGGCTGCATTCAGCTGCATGCCACCAAGCAGGTCTTTGAGCCCACTCTAGGCCTTGAGCAAGCCAAGGAGCTTGCCGGAACCCATCTGGCAGGGGAGCTGTGTGAGAACTGCCGGGAGGTCATTGGCTCCGAGCTGGGCCGCGAGCTGTTCTACATGTCTGCACTCTGCAATTTGCTTGCTATCAATATGGACGAGGTTGTCGCCAAGGAATCGCAGAAATGCGCAACACTCGGGTTGTTCAACTTGTCCTGAGCAGACCGTCCGCGCTCTCCTTCATCCATTCCGCCAGCTCCGGGGGAACCGTATTCCGTATAATACTTCCCTTCCCGCAGGCAGCAAAAAGGCATTGCACTCTCCTGATATTCAGGAAAGGCAATGCCTTTTGTATATAGCGGTCTATGAATGAAATAAGTTCTGAAGAAGGGCTAACCGTTCTTGGAATGATATACCTTATCCTCTGAGCGTCTTCTGCGGCGGCGTTGCCGGCGGACCTTAAACAGCCCTAAGCTCTGTCTGAAGCCATATAAGGCGTACAGCGCCAGAAGTCCAAAGATCAGCTTGGCAATCTGTTCAGGGAAGACCACCGCAACAGCTACAGCGATCACGATAACTACAGGTGCGCCTATAACCGCTTTTTTTGGAAAACCAATCTTCTTGAAGTTGGGATACTTCACTGTGCTGACCATCAGATACGACAGCAGCAGGGTAGCCATAATCATGAATGGTGCAGATACATCCTTATGGAAAAGTGCAAGCGTGGCCAGAACCCCGCCCGCAGCAGGAATCGGCAATCCTACGAAATATCCCGGAATCCCCGGGCGGACATTGAACCGGGCCAGACGCAAGGCTCCGAATACAGGGAAGATCGCTGTGACGGTCCATCCCAGTGCAGGATTCAGCTCCTGCAGACTTGTTAAATACATAATCAGCGCCGGGGCGACTCCAAACGAAACTACATCGGATAGAGAATCCAGCTCCTTGCCGAATTCACTCTCACATTTCAGCGCACGGGCCATCCGGCCATCCAGCCCATCGAGCAGCATCGCGATAATCACCATGATAGCGGCCATGCTCAGCTTGCCGTCAAACGCCATCATGATACCAAACATTCCAAGCATCAGATTACCAATCGTAAAAAGACTTGGAATTGATTTTTGTATCATTTCTTCACCTCAATTTTCCTACTTGTACTGCATGGGACTGCAACATTACGTGATTGTATGGTATTTACATTTGTCTGTCAATAAGAACTTGTTTCTGGAGCCGCTTCAGCCCGTCCTGAATATTGCGTGCGCGGACCTCGCCAATGCCGTCCACTTCATCAAGCTCAGCTATGCTTGCCTTCATCAGGTTAGGCAGCATTTCGAAGCGTTCCACCAAATTGTGGATGATTACATTCGGCAGCCGTGGAATCTTGTTCAGCAGGCGGTAACCACGCGGAGTTACAGCTTCTTCGGAGGAAATGGCTGTTGAGGAATAGCCCAGCAGGCGGGCAATATGGTTGTCATCCATCAGTTCATCATCGCTGCTGCGCTTCAGCCCGGCAATGATCTCACGAATCTTCTCCTCCTGCTCTTCTCTGGCATAGTCTCTGTACAGCAGCCATGCTTCTTCCTCTGTATTTCCAACCAATTCTTCCATCTGCATACTGATCAGCCGGCCTTCATTGCCAAGCTCGTTGATGTAACGCTTAATTTCCATTTTGATTCTCAGCACCATCTCCACGCGCTGGATCACACCGACGACCTCGGCCACCGTCACAAGCCCCTCATATTCAGAAGCGGACAGGTTGGTCAGCCCTTGTGTCAGAACGGCTCTGTACTTCTCCAGGGTCTGGATCGCCTGGTTGGCTTTGGCCAGAATCGAACCGATTTCCTTGAGTGCGTAACGGATGGAGCCCTGATACAGCGTAATAATATTACGGCGCTGGGAAATGGAAACGACCAGCTTGCCGGTCTGCTTCGCTACCCGTTCTGCCGTCCGGTGCCGGATTCCTGTCTCGATCGAAGAGATCGAGGAATCGGGGATCAGCTGCGTATTGGCGTACAGAATCCGCTTCAGATCCTCGCTCAGAATAATCGCTCCGTCCATTTTGGCCAGCTCGTATAAATAGTTTGGTGAAAAATCGCAGTTAATGGAGAAGCCGCCATCGACAACCTCCATGACCTCCGGACTATATCCGACAACAATCAGTGCCCCGGTCTTCGCGCGAAGCACATTCTCCAGCCCTTCCCGGAAGGGTGTTCCGGGTGCAGCCATTCTAAGCAGATCATTCATATTATCTGATGGATTATATTCTTTCATGTCCCTGTGCCCCCTAATCTAACGCGACCGCTAGTGCCTGTGCTACTGTGCTGACGCCTATAATCTGGATATCCTGCGGATGCTTCCAGCCCTTCAGACTCTTCTCGGGCATAATGACCCGCCGGAAGCCAAGCTTGGCCGCCTCTTTCACCCGCATCTCTGCGCGTGATACCCCTCTCACCTCACCGGTAAGCCCTACCTCCCCGAAAAACACATCATACGGCTTGGTCGGAAAATCACGGAAGCTGGAGGCAATGCTGATAGCGACAGCCAAATCCACCGCCGGCTCATCCAGCTTCACCCCTCCCGCAACGTTGAGGTAAGCGTCCTGATTCTGCAGGAACATGCCCATCCGCTTCTCCAGTACAGCAATGATCAGCGCCATCCGTTGATGATCCATACCTGTGCACATTCTGCGGGGCGAAGGGAAATGTGTCGAAGCCACCAGCGCCTGCAATTCAACAAGAACGGGTCTTGTGCCCTCCATGCTGGCTACCACCGCTGACCCGGCCACTCCGAGCGGGCGCTCAGACAGGAACAGCTCCGACGGGTTCTCCACCTCGGTCAGCCCGATTTCCCCCATTTCAAAGATCCCGATCTCATTGGTGGAGCCGAAGCGGTTCTTCACTGCCCGCAGCAGACGGTACGTATGATGGCGCTCCCCTTCAAAATAAAGGACACAATCCACCATATGTTCCAGCATACGCGGGCCGGCAATAGCGCCTTCCTTCGTTACATGACCAACAAGCACTGTGGCGATCCCCCGGATCTTGGCGATCCGCATGAATCTTGTCGTACATTCCCGCACCTGTGCTACACTGCCCGGCGCACTGGTTACCTCCGGCATAAATACAGTCTGGATCGAGTCAATGACCAGAAATTGAGGCTGAATCTGCTCAATCGCTTCCTCAATGCTCTCCATGTTCGTCTCACATAGAACGTACAGTTCCGCAGACAGCGCTCCGAGGCGGTCGGCCCGCAGCTTGGTCTGCCGCACAGATTCTTCCCCCGAAATATACAGCACGCGCAGCCCTTGTGTAGTCAGGGCATGCGAGGTCTGCAGCAGCAGTGTCGATTTCCCGATTCCGGGGTCGCCTCCGACCAGCACCAGCGAGCCGGGAACGATCCCGCCGCCAAGCACGCGGTTAAGCTCACCGATGCCCGTCAGAATACGGGGCTCCTTGTCACTTTCTATATTTATGATCGATTGCGCCTTTTCTTTACTCTGAAAAATAGGTGCATTCATGCCTTGTGTTTTGACTACGCTTTCCGTTTCCTCTACCATCGAGTTCCATTCCTGGCAGCCCGGGCACTTTCCGAACCACTTCGGTGATTCGTAGCCGCACTCGGTACAGAAAAATTTTGTTTTAGGTTTAGCCATGTGCACTCCTTACCGTCCGAACTTGCTAAAATTGCGGATATTTTACTCTTATTCAAAGTTTACCATTTCTGCACACTGAACGGAAGGACACTTAAGATCTAGTTTTTATTTGCATCTTCTTTTAGGCGTGTTTGAGTATGTCTGAGGGACGAAAACAAGTAAAGCTCCCGCCCCTCTATACGGAGGAGCGGGAGCTTTGTTTCATTTTCCGGAACAATTATTCAGTTTCGACTGTTTTCTCCAGGGAGACCTCGGCCGGTGCTTCAACGGTGGTTACGACCAGTTCGCCGTTCACCTCATCAATGTTCAGGGAATCCCCCTTCTTGATGTTGCCCTTGAGCAGCTCTTCGGAGAGGCGGTCTTCGATATGCTTCTGAATCGCCCGGCGGAGCGGACGGGCACCGAAGGCCGGATCATAGCCCTCTTTGGCAAGGAATGCTTTGGCGCCGTCAGTGAGCAGGAAATCTACATCGTACTCACGCAGACGCTTGCGCAGCTCCTCGGACATCAGAGTCACGATCTCTGCGATATGCTTCTCATCCAGCGAGTGGAAGACAATGATCTCGTCGATCCGGTTCAGGAACTCAGGCCGGAAGCTCTTCTTCAGCTCTTCCATAACCTTGCCCTTCATGTTGCTGTAATCCGCGCCCGCATCCTGTACTGCGGTGAATCCAAGCGTCGAATTCTTCTTGATCGCCTGTGCCCCTACGTTCGAGGTCAGGATGATCAGGGTATTGCGGAAATCGACCACGCGGCCCTTGGAATCGGTCAGACGGCCATCTTCCAGTACCTGCAGCAGAATGTTGAACACTTCAGGATGGGCCTTCTCAATCTCATCCAGCAGTACAACCGAGTAAGGCTTGCGGCGCACCTTCTCTGTTAATTGTCCGCCTTCTTCATACCCTACATACCCTGGAGGCGCTCCGACCAGCCGGGAGGTGGAATGCTTCTCCATGTACTCCGACATATCGATGCGGATTACCGCATTCTCGTCACCGAACATCGCTTCGGCAAGCGCCCGCGCCAGCTCGGTCTTACCAACCCCGGTAGGTCCGAGGAAGATGAAGGAGCCCATCGGACGTTTCGGGTCCTTCAGACCCGCACGCGCCCGGCGGAGTGCCCGGCTGACCGCCTTAACGGCTTCGTCCTGGCCAATTACACGTTCATGCAGCAGGGCTTCCATATTCAGCAGGCGGTCTGTCTCTTCTTCCTTCAGCTTGCTGACCGGAATGCCGGTCCAGCTGGCCACCACCTGTGCGATATCCTCAGGTGTAACCTGGGAATCGGTGCGGCCCTGCTTTTCTTTCCACTGGTTCTTCGTAGTGTCCAGCTCTTCACGAATCTTCTGCTCGGTATCGCGAAGTGCAGCAGCCTTCTCGAACTCCTGGCTTTGTACTGCGGAATCCTTCTCCTTGCGGATATCATCCAGACGCATTTCCAGTTCCTTCAGATTCGGCGGGATGGTGTAAGAATTCAGTCTTACCTTAGAGCCTGCTTCATCAATCAGGTCAATGGCCTTGTCTGGCAGGAACCGGTCAGGAATGTAGCGGTCAGACAGCTTGACTGCTTCCACAATGGCTTCATCTGTAATCTTCACCCGGTGATGAGCTTCGTACCGGTCACGAAGACCGAACAGAATCTGTACAGCTTCCTCAGGGGAAGGCTGATCCACTGTGATCGGTTGGAAGCGGCGCTCCAGCGCGGCGTCCTTCTCAATATATTTGCGGTATTCATCAAGCGTTGTGGCACCGATGCATTGCAGCTCACCACGGGCGAGGGCAGGCTTCAGGATGTTGGAGGCATCAATCGCGCCTTCCGCACCACCCGCTCCGATCAGCGTATGAAGCTCATCAATGAACAGCACGATGTTGCCCGCCTGGCGAATCTCATCCATGATTTTTTTGAGGCGGTCTTCGAATTCACCGCGGTATTTCGTACCAGCCACTACAGAACCCATATCGAGGGTCATGACACGTTTGTCGCGCAGCGTCTCCGGAATTTCATTGTTGATGATCTTTTGGGCCAGACCTTCGGCAATCGCCGTTTTACCAACCCCAGGTTCACCGATCAGCACCGGATTATTCTTGGTCCGGCGGCTCAGCACCTGAATGACACGCTCAATTTCCTTGCTGCGGCCGATCACAGGGTCGAGGTTACCGTCCTTGGCATAGGCCGTCAGATCGCGGGCCAGGCCGTCCAGTGTTGGCGTGCTGACGTTAGCCGGAGCTCCGCTGTGGCTGGAGGTGGCTTCACTGCTGCCCAGGAGCTGCAATACCTGCTGGCGGGCCTTGTTCAGGCTAATTCCGAGATTGTTCAGCACACGGGCTGCTACGCCCTCTCCCTCGCGGATCAGACCGAGCAGGATATGCTCTGTTCCCACATACGTGTGACCCAGCTTGCGGGCCTCGTCCATGGACAGCTCGATCACCTTCTTGGCACGAGGAGTATACGCGATGTTGGTCGGTTGTTCCTGACCTCTGCCAATCAGTGTTTCCACTTCATCCTGTATCTTCTCCAGACCCAGACCAAGTCCGATCAATGCCTTAGCGGCAATGCCGTCTCCTTCACGAATCAGTCCGAGTAAAATATGCTCTGTCCCAATGTTGTTGTGTCCCAAACGTACGGCTTCTTCCTGCGCCAGCGCCAGCACCTTTTGTGCGCGTTCCGTAAATCTTCCAAACATCATATCTCCTGCACCTCCACGGATAATAAATATCTATAATTTAATGTTGTGATCCCAGTGTCTCCCGGAGCAGCTTCGCCCGGTACATATCGCGTTCAGTAGGCGACAGCTCGTCACCGAACAGCTTTTGCAGAAAGCCCGGCTGAGTCTTGACATTCAGCTCATTGAGCACTGAAATCGAAGGCCCTTCCAGAATCCCCAGATCTACACCAAGCCGCAGATCGGAGAGCCGCTGTGCCGATTCTTTCAGTTCCATCACAGCAGCATAGGCCAGAATTCCGTAGGAGCGCTTGATACGGTCCGTAATCCGCAGAGCGGAATCGACCAGCAGGCGTTCGCGGGCGTTGCGCTCATGCTCTATAATCTGTGTGACTACGCTGTGAAGATTCTCAATAATCTCATTTTCGGTCTGTCCAAGCGTAATCTGGTTGGAGATCTGAAAGATATTCCCTACTGCTTCGCTGCCTTCACCATAAATTCCTCTAACGGTAAGCCCCACCTGATTAACTGCGGACAAAATGCGGTTGATCTGATGCGTCATCACCAAGGCCGGCAGATGCACCATAACCGAGGCTCTCAGCCCTGTTCCCACATTGGTGGGACAGCTTGTTAAGTAGCCTCTGCGGTCATCGAAGGCGTAATTGACAGCAGCCTCGAAAATATCATCGATGGCGGTTGCCCTTACCCAGGCTTCTCTGACCTGCAGCCCCGGGAACAGGCATTGAATGCGGAGATGATCCTCCTCATTGATCATAATGCTGACCGACTCGTCCTCATTAAGAATGACTGCCCCGCCTTTGGAATCATCCGCCAGGTTAGGACTGATGAGGTGCTTTTCCACCAGTACCTTTTTGTCCAGCTCACCCAGCTCATCCAGTCTCAGCAGCTCGAAGCTGCCGAAGTCGGCCGAAGCTTCACCCTGAAATACGGGGGCAAGCTGCTCCAGCACCTCCTCCGACTGCTCTCTTGAAGCGAGCAGCGGGAACGGAAGATGCTCCAGATTACGGGCGATCCGCATACGGCTGCTGATGACAATCTCGGAATGGCTGCCGCCGCAGCGCATCCAGTCACTCAGTGCTTGTTCGGTAAACCGGAGACTTGACATGCCCGGATCCCTCCTATATATCAAAGACTTTACTCTTGTGGCATTTCTTTTTCAAGCTTGCGGATTCTGTCCCTCAGCTCAGCTGCGGTCTCGAACTCCTCCTGCACAATACTCTGCTGCAATTCATGCTTCAGCTCATCAATCTGGCGCTTGCACATAATCTGTGCGCCCGCCCGCTTGGGCAGCTTGCCGACATGCGCTGTACTGCCATGCACCCGCCTGAAGAGCGGGTCAAGCGTACTGTCGAAATACTTATAACAGGAGCTGCAGCCGAACCGTCCCAGCTTGCTGAACTGTGAATAGGTCATGCCGCAGTTTTCACAATGCAGCCCCTGCACACTTTGTGCGGCTGCTGACTTTCCCTTGCCCGAGCCTTCCAGATCCAGGAGACCGGAAAGCAAGCTGTGGATAGAGAAGCCTCCCGCAGTTCCGGGAATCAGTTCACCCTTCTCCCGCGCACAGCTTTCGCAGATATGAAATTCCGTCTTTTCCCCGTTCACAATCTTCGTGAAGTGGAGTGTAGCCGGTTTGACGCCGCATTCCTGGCATAGCATGAGCGGTGTCCCTCCTTACCATTTGACAAATTATTTGCCCAATAAAGAGATTAGCATAGCCTTCATAAGCTTGGCACGAATCTCATCCCGGTACGGCAGATTAACCGTCAGGCATTCCCGGGAAACCGCAGAACGCATCAGACACGCTTCACGTTTGGAGAGGAAACGGGCCTCCTCCAGCTGATAAATCAGCCCTTCGGCAGAATTCTGATCAATATCATTCCCTATCGTGGAGTTCAAATGTGCGTATAAGGCGACATTCTGAGGCAGCTCATAGCGCTGAATCCGGATATATCCGCCGCCGCCGCGTTTACTCTCCACCACATATCCCTTTTCCAATGTGAACCGTGTGCTGATGACATAATTGATCTGTGACGGGACACAGGAGAACTGGTCCGCCAGATCATTGCGCTGAATTTCCACCGTACCTTCGGGACTTTCATGCAAAATATTCTTCAGATATTGTTCAATAATATCGGAGATATTACGCATCACTCATCCTCCAGTGTATAAGCATTGGTTAAATCTGTGCTGCGCCAACGCCTGCCGTCAGAGACATGCTCTTAAGAACTTAACCCGGGCAATGTAATAAGAATCGGCTGCAATAGCCTCTGCCCTGCGCTTTTCTCTAAATGTTACATTCCTGAGAACGATGATATCCGGCCTGCGTTGACTTTGACTTTCTTTGACTTTTTCATATTATAACATATTCTCGCTGAATGCCAAGGGGTTACTCTTATTTTTTACGTTTTGGCTGTATTGTATTCCGGTTGCCTGCTTCGTTCACTGAAATGGAGGCGTTATGTATAGGACAGCTCCTCCCTCCCAGGGGAAGAGGAAGAGCCGTTCTCTGTCAGAAAAAATCGAATAATGCCGTCTCGGCCTGCGGAATCAGCGCTTCAAACCAAGCTGTCGCCTCAGCAGTCCCGGATAATTGTCCGTACTTTGCCGCCTGAAGCGGACGCTTGTATCCCATCAGCAGCACAGTAAGCGTGCCGATACTGCATTCCAGGTCAGCCTCTGACCGCTCGCCCTGAATCCGGGTGAACGCCGCTCCCCCTTGCTCCGACACAGTCCACCGCCATAACCCGTTGTTCCATGACGCATGCTTATCTTCAATATAAAGCACCCGCTCCCGGTCACCCTCCGGCACATTGAAGGTCATGTTCTCCACAAAAGCCTTAGCATTGACGATACGCGCCATGAAGTATGGATAATTCTCCTGCGCAATCCGCGGATCGGGAAGGAGGAAGGGAAGAATATCGTCAGCAGGCACCAGCTTCAGCTGTGCAGCCGTAATCATGGAGTCATGATTGGCCAGGAAGGTCCACAAGCCCTGGCGGGCAAGTTCGTTCCCATAGATAAACTCATCTATGACCAGCTCCTGCTGCACTATTTTATACAGCACATAGCCCTCCGGTTCACCCTGCTCTGAATAAAACACACAGGAATGCGTATCGTCATCAAGCACACTTTCCTTCCACCAGGTCTCAGTGCGCTGGAGAGTCCCGTTATACTTCATAGCGAATTGGTCGTACAGCTGCTGAAATACTGCAAGATCCGGGATATCGCGCTTCACGCTGCCCTTAATCTCCGTCTTGTGCGGGAACTTCCCTACCGGAAGAGTATACTTCTTATATTCACAGTAGATCTCCCAGCCGAATTTACGGTAAAAGGGAATCAGGAACGGATGCAAAAAGGACAATGTCTGACCGGCTTCATTCATCGTCTCGAGCGCATGGGTCAGCAGATGGGCTACATAACCCTGCCGGCGGTTCTCCGGCCAAGTGGCTACACCGGCGATGCCCCCCATAGAAATGGGCTTGCCTTGTATATATACCTCTAACGGAAGAAGCGTCAGCTTCGCACCGATACTGTCCCCTTCAAAAATCGCCCAGGTTTGTTCCGGTTTGAAGCTCTCCTTGGCGCGTACTCTGTCTTCTGCAGAAACCTTATACTTAAAAGCATATTCGGACAAGCTTAAGCTGTCCTCAAATTCTCCGGCACGTAATTGCCTGATTTCCATGCTGTTCCCTCCGTTACATTCCATAAATTAGCTCCAGATATTTGCTTAATAGAGAGTATAACAAGCCAAGCCGCCGGATGCTAATAAAGGCTGGCCACCAGTTGCAAAAAGAATAGTTATCCACAGCTTTTGCACAGCAAAGCAAAAAACCGGAAAGAGTTTCTTTCCGGCTCAAAAGAGTTATCCCCGATTACATTTTATCTATCCACAATATTCACTTTTTATCCACAAAATCGGTGTATTACTTATGTTTTCGCTTGACTCATCCACAATATTGTGCGTAATTCCTCCATGATCCGGGGATCATTCTGTTCCTGTAAAGGTATCCACATGTGCGCAACTTTTCTGTACTTACTGAAATCTATCCACAGCTTTTCCACAGCCCTGCCCGCACGCAAAAAAACCACTGTCGATTGCTCAACAATGGCTCATGTGCTTGGCAACGTCCTACTCTCCCAGGACCCTTCGGTCCAAGTACCATCGGCGCTGGAGGGCTTAACGGTCGTGTTCGGGATGGGTACGCGTGGAACCCCTCCGCTATCGCCACCAAACGGATTTTTTCCGGTCGGCTTACTCCCTGAACTTCTTCAGGAAAATAATGAACCTTCCAAAATAATCGCTACAGAAAATATCAAACCATCGGTTTAACTTCCTGCCAGGCTTGATCGCCTGAAAACTGAATCCGAAACGAATCTGCGTTTGCCCTTCTTACGGGGCCCCCGGAAAGTACTCGGAATCCGCTTCGTCAGCTTCATCTTCACTTTTTGGGGTAACTTTTGGATAAGCCCTCGACCGATTAGTATTGGTCAGCTCCATGCATTGCTGCACTTCCACCTCCAACCTATCTACCTCGTCGTCTTCAAGGGGTCTTACATACTGGGAAATCTCATCTTGAGGGGGGCTTCACGCTTAGATGCTTTCAGCGCTTATCCCGTCCGTACGTAGCTACTCAGCCATGCTCCTGGCGGAACAACTGATGCACCAGCGGTACGTCCATCCCGGTCCTCTCGTACTAAGGACAGCTCCTCTCAAATTTCCTGCGCCCACGACAGATAGGGACCGAACTGTCTCACGACGTTCTGAACCCAGCTCGCGTACCGCTTTAATGGGCGAACAGCCCAACCCTTGGGACCTACTTCAGCCCCAGGATGCGATGAGCCGACATCGAGGTGCCAAACCTCCCCGTCGATGTGGACTCTTGGGGGAGATAAGCCTGTTATCCCCAGGGTAGCTTTTATCCGTTGAGCGATGGCCCTTCCATGCGGTACCACCGGATCACTAAGTCCGACTTTCGTCCCTGCTCGACTTGTAGGTCTCGCAGTCAAGCTCCCTTATGCCTTTGCACTCTGCGAATGATTTCCAACCATTCTGAGGGAACCTTTGAACGCCTCCGTTACTCTTTAGGAGGCGACCGCCCCAGTCAAACTGCCCGCCTGACACGGTCCCCGTACCCGATAAGGGCACTAGGTTAGAACCTAGATACGATCAGGGTGGTATCCCAACGGCGCCTCCGCAGAAGCTTGCGCTCCTGCCTCCACGGCTCCCACCTATCCTGTACAGATCGTACCCAAATTCAATATCAAGCTGCAGTAAAGCTCCATGGGGTCTTTCCGTCTTGTCGCGGGTAACCTGCATCTTCACAGGTATTAAAATTTCACCGGATCTCTCGTTGAGACAGCGCCCAAGTCGTTACGCCATTCGTGCGGGTCAGAATTTACCTGACAAGGAATTTCGCTACCTTAGGACCGTTATAGTTACGGCCGCCGTTTACTGGGGCTTCGGTTCACAGCTTCGGGTTTAACCCCTAACCGCTCCCCTTAACCTTCCAGCACCGGGCAGGCGTCAGCCCGTATACTTCGCCTTACGGCTTCGCACAGACCTGTGTTTTTGCTAAACAGTCGCTTGGGCCTTTTCACTGCGGCCCCCTCGGGCTATTCACCCTACCGAGGCACCCCTTCTCCCGAAGTTACGGGGTCATTTTGCCGAGTTCCTTAACGAGAGTTCTTCCGCGCGCCTTAGAATTCTCTTCTCGCCTACCTGTGTCGGTTTGCGGTACGGGCACCTTCTCCTGACTAGAGGCTTTTCTTGGCAGTGTGAGATCATGACCTTCGCTACTATAATTTTCGCTCCCCATCACAGCCCAGCCTTAACGATGTGCGGATTTGCCTGCACACCAGCCTCACTGCTTAGACGGACATCCATCAGTCCGCGTCACTACCCTCCTGCGTCACCCCATCGCTCATAGCGGATTACGGTGGTACAGTAATTTCAAACTGTTGTCCTTCGACTACGCCTGTCGGCCTCGCCTTAGGTCCCGACTTACCCTGAGCGGACGAGCCTTCCTCAGGAAACCTTGGGCTTTCGGCGGATCAGATTCTCACTGATCTTTTCGTTACTCATACCGGCATTCTCACTTGTATACTCTCCAGCGCTCCTTACGGTACACCTTCAACGTATATACAACGCTCCCCTACCCCAGATGCAAAGCATCTAGCCATAGCTTCGGTGGTGTGTTTAGCCCCGTTACATTTTCGGCGCAGAGTCACTCGACCAGTGAGCTATTACGCACTCTTTCAATGGTGGCTGCTTCTAAGCCAACATCCTGGTTGTCTGTGCAACTCCACATCCTTTCCCACTTAACACACACTTGGGGACCTTAGCTGATGGTCTGGGCTGTTTCCCTTTTGACAATGGATCTTAGCACTCACTGTCTGACTCCCGGCAAGAAGTAAATGGCATTCGGAGTTTGACTGAGCTTGGTAACCCTTGCGGGCCCCGCACCCAATCAGTGCTCTACCTCCACCACTCCATTCACCGAGGCTAGCCCTAAAGCTATTTCGGGGAGAACCAGCTATCTCCGAGTTCGATTGGAATTTCTCCGCTACCCCCACCTCATCCCCGCATTTTTCAACATGCGTGGGTTCGGGCCTCCAGTGCGTGTTACCGCACCTTCACCCTGGACAGGGGTAGATCACACGGTTTCGGGTCTACGTCCACATACTTAGTCGCCCTATTCAGACTCGCTTTCGCTGCGGCTCCGGCTTCTCACCTTAACCTTGCATGTTAAACGTAACTCGCCGGTTCATTCTACAAAAGGCACGCCATCACCCATAAAGAGGGCTCTGACTTTTTGTAAGCACACGGTTTCAGGTTCTATTTCACTCCCCTTCCGGGGTGCTTTTCACCTTTCCCTCACGGTACTGTTTCACTATCGGTCGCCAGGTAGTATTTAGCCTTAGCAGATGGTCCTGCTGGATTCATACGGGGTTTCACGTGCCCCGCACTACTCGGGATCCGTCTCGGAGAGAACACAGTTTAGGCTACAGGGCTTTTACCTCTATCGCGGGCCTTTCCAGACCTCTTCGCCTACTCTATTCCTTTGTAACTCCATGTGAGACGTCCCACAACCCCAAGAGGCAAGCCCCTTGGTTTAGGCTGTTCCGCGTTCGCTCGCCGCTACTGACGGAATCACTATTGTTTTCTCTTCCTCAGGGTACTTAGATGTTTCAGTTCCCCTGGTCTGCCTCTGCGTATCCTATGTATTCAGATACGAGTAACTGCGAATTACCACAGCTGGGTTTCCCCATTCGGACACCCCCGGATCAAAGCTTGCTTACAGCTCCCCGAGGCAGTTTCGTTGTTCGCCACGTCCTTCGTCGGCTCCTGGCGCCTAGGCATCCTCCGTGTGCTCTTAGTAGCTTAACCAATGCGTTTTCCCTAAGGAAAATCGCTAGTATCGCCATTAATATGAAACTTGTTTACACAAGTTCAACTTAAAGGAATGTTCTAAAACGCAAATTCGTTTCGGTATCCAGTTTTCAAGGATCAAGTTGCTGTTATTATGAAACAATCACGACTGTGATGTTCGGAATAACAGACGATGTATCCAGTATTTCAGACATACAAATAGATGAAGTTTGTTGGTGGAGCCAAGCGGGATCGAACCGCTGACCTCCTGCTTGCAAGGCAGGCGCTCTCCCAGCTGAGCTATGGCCCCGCAAATTCCATCAAAACCGAACAAATGGAAACGCTCGAGGCTTTACGAAGTAAAGCCTGCTTCAGGAAGTAATCTTCCTGAAGACTTTTATTTGAATGTCTTCATTGCAGAAGACGATTCTCCATAGAAAGGAGGTGATCCAGCCGCACCTTCCGATACGGCTACCTTGTTACGACTTCACCCCAATCATCTACCCCACCTTCGGCGGCTGGCTCCCTTGCGGGTTACCCCACCGACTTCGGGTGTTGTAAACTCTCGTGGTGTGACGGGCGGTGTGTACAAGACCCGGGAACGTATTCACCGCGGCATGCTGATCCGCGATTACTAGCAATTCCGACTTCATGCAGGCGAGTTGCAGCCTGCAATCCGAACTGAGACCGGCTTTGCTGGGATTGGCTCCACCTCGCGGCTTCGCTTCCCGTTGTACCGGCCATTGTAGTACGTGTGTAGCCCAGGTCATAAGGGGCATGATGATTTGACGTCATCCCCACCTTCCTCCGGTTTGTCACCGGCAGTCACTCTAGAGTGCCCAGCTCAACCTGCTGGCAACTAAAGTCAAGGGTTGCGCTCGTTGCGGGACTTAACCCAACATCTCACGACACGAGCTGACGACAACCATGCACCACCTGTCTCAACTTTCCCCGAAGGGCACCTGATGCATCTCTGCTTCGTTAGTTGGATGTCAAGACCTGGTAAGGTTCTTCGCGTTGCTTCGAATTAAACCACATACTCCACTGCTTGTGCGGGTCCCCGTCAATTCCTTTGAGTTTCAGTCTTGCGACCGTACTCCCCAGGCGGAGTGCTTACTGTGTTAACTTCGGCACCAAGGGTATCGAAACCCCTAACACCTAGCACTCATCGTTTACGGCGTGGACTACCAGGGTATCTAATCCTGTTTGCTCCCCACGCTTTCGCGCCTCAGCGTCAGTTACAGCCCAGAAAGTCGCCTTCGCCACTGGTGTTCCTCCACATATCTACGCATTTCACCGCTACACGTGGAATTCCACTTTCCTCTTCTGTACTCAAGTCACCCAGTTTCCAGTGCGACCTCAGGTTGAGCCCAAGGTTTAAACACCAGACTTAAATAACCGCCTGCGCGCGCTTTACGCCCAATAATTCCGGACAACGCTTGCCCCCTACGTATTACCGCGGCTGCTGGCACGTAGTTAGCCGGGGCTTTCTTCTCAGGTACCGTCACTCCGGCAGCAGTTACTCTACCGGACGTTCTTCCCTGGCAACAGAGCTTTACGATCCGAAAACCTTCATCACTCACGCGGCATTGCTCCGTCAGGCTTGCGCCCATTGCGGAAGATTCCCTACTGCTGCCTCCCGTAGGAGTCTGGGCCGTGTCTCAGTCCCAGTGTGGCCGTTCACCCTCTCAGGTCGGCTACGCATCGTCGCCTTGGTGGGCCGTTACCCCACCAACTAGCTAATGCGCCGCAGGCCCATCCCCAAGCAGCAGATTGCTCCGCCTTTCATTCTTCTCTCAGGAGAAAAAAGAAATTATCCGGTATTAGCTACCGTTTCCGGTGGTTATCCCAGGCTTGAGGGCAGGTTGCCTACGTGTTACTCACCCGTCCGCCGCTAAGTCTGAAAGGAAGCAAGCTTCCTCTCAAACTCCGCTCGACTTGCATGTATTAGGCATGCCGCCAGCGTTCGTCCTGAGCCAGGATCAAACTCTCCAATTAGGTTTTTCCGAGCGGCTGCTTCACCCGAATCACTTCGAGGAAATAACCATCCGAAAACTATCGAAAAGAGCGATTGCTCATTTTGAAACTGACGATTCATTGAATGAATCTTGTAAAAATTAAAGCGTTCCATTTGTTCAGTTTTCAAAGAACTTGCTCCCGGCATTTCAACGTTATGTCTCTTGCACAGGAATTATATCATATCATTTTATTACGTTTGTTGTCAACTTATTTTTCTTCCGCCGCTCAATTCAGCGTCGATGTCTCATAAGCACAAGAGATAATATATCACGCGCTCCAAGCGTTTGCAAGTCTTTTTTTATAATAGGATTAAGCACTGCTTTTTTTGAGTTAATAATGAATAGTTCACCGCAGCCCTGCACAAATTGATTCCCATAATACTTCATTTGTCGCTACAATAGAATTTATCTTCGTATCCATAGATAACTTATTTATTAACTGTTCCTGAAAGGAGTTCAAATGTCCAACAAGACCCTGTCTCAAGCTCCACCCGGCCCTCTGGGGGAATCACGCAATCTGCAGCAGGCTACCATCTACCGTATTTTGCTTGCTGTTAGCTTTGTTCATTTATTCAATGATTCCATTCAGGCACTGATTCCGGCGATGTTCCCTGTACTAAAGGATAACCTGGTGCTCTCTTATGCCCAGATCGGCTGGATTGCGTTCGCGCTGAATCTCACCTCTTCGGTGATTCAGCCTATTATCGGCTTCGCCGCTGACCGGAAGCCGCATCCGATCCTGCTCCCGCTGGGGATGTGCTGTACCTTTGCCGGGGTGTTCCTGCTCGCTTTTGCAGGTAATTATGTATTAGTGATTGTATCCGTAATGCTTGTGGGCTTCGGATCAGCTGCGTTCCATCCGGAAGGGATGCGTGTGGCTCATATGGCTGCCGGTCAGCGCAAGGGGCTGTCGCAATCTATATTTCAGGTGGGCGGCAACGCCGGCCAGGCCTTGGGTCCTCTATTAATGAAGTGGGTATTCATTCCCTTCGGTCAGATGGGTGCTCTCGGCTTCACCGTTATCGCCGCTGCCGGAGTCGCCATCCAGGCCTATGTGGCCCGCTGGTACCGAGAGATGCTGGATGCCGGATACACCTTCCGCAAAAAGTCAGCGTCACGCTCTATCGACCCTGCCCGCAGCAAACGTATTCTGATTACAACGGTTATTCTGGTCTTCATCGTATTCGTGCGATCCTGGTACGGCGCCTCCATAGGCGGCTATTATGCCTTCTATTTAATGGACAAATACGGGATGACGCTGGATAAGGCTCAGATCTATATCTTCATCTATCTCGCTGCCGGCGCTGTCGGCACCTTCTTCGGGGGCCCGCTGGCAGACCGCTTCGGCCGCCGCAATCTTATTCTGGTGTCGATGATCGGGACGGTGCCGTTTGCGCTGGCCCTGCCTTTTGTGAACCAGTTCTGGGCGGCCGTGCTGCTGATCATCTCCGGGTTCATTCTATTATCCAGCTTCTCCGTCACTGTGATTTACGCTCAGATGTTGTATCCAGGTAATATCGGTACGGTCTCGGGTCTTATTACCGGCCTTGCCTTCGGGCTTGGCGGAATTGGCTCTGTCGTAATTGGGCATCTGATCGACACGATCGGAATAGCCACGGTGTTCGTGGCCTGCGGCTTCCTGCCGCTGCTCGGTCTGCTGGCCCTGCTGCTGCCCGGCGACAAGAAGCTGGAGGAATGGGCAGCGGAATAATCCGCTGAATCTGGATAACGGCAGAGAATTATTCAAGGGACACTTTTTGCGTTACAATTAATTAAAACTTGAATTAATCACTCTAAGGTGGAGGCACCAGAGGAGGCTAAGCGCTTGAAAAACTTACTTACAACCCTTCGCAAAGGATACGGCAAGAAGCTCGTCTCGATCCACACGTGGAATGCCTGGCTGGTCTTAATCCTTGCCGTTAGTGGTCTAATGCTGGTAGGCGGCTTCTGGAGAGAGCTGCTGGGGGAGGGCAGAGTGTGGCTGAAATGGGGCCATATCGTGTTCGGTCTGGCGCTGTTGATCCCTGTGGTCTATTATCTGCTCCTGGCGGCGAAGCACTGGAAGCGGCTCAAGGGTAAACCTGCGCAAAAAGCCAACGTCCTCTTCGTGCTGACGCTTTTGATCGGCTGGCTGATCTCAGGGGTTGTGCTCTGGCTGTTCAGGCTTGCCGGGCCGAGAGCAGCGAATACTGCGTTATTCATTCATGATCTGCTGACCTGGGTCGGCCTGCCCGTCATCATCTATCACTCCATTACACGGGTGAAGTGGCTGAAGGAGCCCAAGAAGCGCACGATTGTGGCAGAAGCTGTACCTGTTGAAGAGGCCTCTTCTCCCGCAGGACGGGCTCGGCGCGCGGCTCCTTCTGAAGCCCAGCCTATGTATTCACGCCGCGGGTTCATTAAGGTTGCGGTAGGCGCAGGGCTTGCTGTCACGCTCGGCCCAACTTTTGTCCGCTGGATCGGTAAATCCCTGCAGTTTCCCGGCACAGCCGACTATGCGGCAAGCAATGCCAATGCATTGGTTCCCGATCCTATTCCGCTGGCAGAATCTGCACCTCCTATCGGCGGGGGAGCCGAGGGCAGCTTTCGCGTATATACAGTCACGGCCATTCCCGCATTCGACAACTCCAACTGGTCTTTTACCATTGATGGCCTGGTGGATAAGAAGCTGAGCTGGAACTGGGAAGAGTTCGTCAAGCTGCAGCGCGAGGTGCAGGTCAGTGATTTTCACTGCGTAACAGGCTGGTCTGTGTACAAAAATACATGGGAGGGCCTCCCCCTCTCAAAGCTGCTCGATATGGCCGGTGTGCAGCCTGGGGCCGTCATGGTCAAGTTCTACTCGGGAGACGGTGTCTATACGGACTCACTCACTCTGGATCAGGCGAGGATGGACGATATCATGGTGGCTGTGATGCACGATGGCAAACCTATCCCCAATCAGCTCGGCGGGCCGGTTCGTCTCGTTACTCCGCAAATGTATGCTTATAAATCAGTCAAATGGCTGAACCGGATTGAGTTAATCAATGAAGATTATGTCGGGTACTGGGAACAGCGGGGATACGATAAAGATGCCTGGCTGCCGGGTGCGAAGCGGGTATAATGTAGCTTCTGTCCTCTATTTCAGAAAAAACCTCCTTTCCCAATCCGGGATTTGGAGGTTTTTTGTTCTTGCTTAATGGATCACAGGCTTTTGAAGGAAGCGTCGTACAGGCGGAACATGGTTTTGTAGCCGGACTCGTCAATCTTGATTCCGACATCCAGACGCCCCGATATTTCCAGCGGACCAGAGGTGTAGCGGAGCTTACTGCCTTCAGGAACAAACACGATCATAATCTTGTTCCAGTAGGTCTCATCCCCATTATCGAACGGACACTCTGCACCCGGTTCGGGAATAAGCAGAAACCAGTTTTTCTCAAAAGAAAGGACCTCACCCATGAAGCCCTTAATGGTAACCTGCTGTCCGCTAAGATCCCAGAAGTGCTCTGAGGGCCGGGTCTGATCGTCTCCGTCAAAAAAACCGTTCCAGTCTATGGCCTTATTCCCTGTGGAGGCAGCACTCACGGTAGCCGCTGCCGCAGACGGTGACGGTGATGGGGATACGCTCAATGCCGGAGCAGATCCAGCCTTGACGGGCTCTGCTTCAGCGCTGCTCCCCCGGTACCCTTAGACGCTGCCGCTGGGCGGGGGCTTTGTACAGAAGAAGAGGCGGCCGGACTCGGCGTAATGGTTACATTCTTCCCGGAGGGCTTCCGGGTAGCCGTTCCAACAGGTGCAGCAGTAGGCGATGGAGACGGCTTGAACGTAACCGTCACCTTGGTCCCGGTATCCGTACCTTTGGATGGAGCAGCGGATGCAGCAACTCCGTCTTTGGCTGCTGGAACAGTGGCCTGCGGGGAAGGGGATGCGGACGACTCAGCCTCCGCCGTGACTTCCTCAGTGCTCTGCGGAGTTTCCACCACCGCCGCAAAGGACTCCCCGTTCCCATTAGCAGCAGTATTCTGGCCACATGCCTGAAGCAGCAGCATACCTGTCACAGCTCCCGACAGCAGAAGCATTCTTCCTTGTAGTCGTATCAATTGAACGTACCTCCTATGATTTGAACAAGGCGAGCGGATGCATCCGGTACATCCGGAAGGCCGGTCCAAGCGAGGACAGCAGACCTATAGCCAACGCCCCAAGCACAATAAACCAATGCTCCGGTGTCCAATGGTAAGGCTCGATTTGAATGCCCGCCTGCGAGAACAGCATGTCCTTGAGCAGAAAGGCACAGAGATGACCGATCACAAGCCCCGAGATGAGTCCGGTTGCTGTTACCACCAGGCCTTCTGTGGTCAATGTCAGCAATACATAGGCCCGTGATTTTCCGAGAAGACGTAGTATTCCGACATCCTTGGTCCGCTCCGAGGCTGCTGCAACGAGAGATAATAGAATCGCAATACCTGCGAGAAGTACACAAATGGCGGTCAGCATCCCCAGCAGCCGGGAGCCCTGATCCACTGCATTCAACACCTCGGACACGGCCTTGCTGGTAAACGCCGCCTGGACACCATTGCTGCCATCGAACGCCTGCTTCAAATCATGGGCCCCCAGCAGACTGGCCGGCTTAACCAGCACCGCCGTAATCTCCCGTTCCTCAGGGGACAGCCCGTGCACAACCCAGGCATAGTCTACTGTCGTAAAGACCGCACGGTCATCCGGAGTATGGAGTTCTGGAAGAATACCTGCTACCCTGTAGCGAAAATCATCATGGGCATGCCCGGCTTGCTCTCCCGTCCCCTCATCTTCGGCTGCCGCATGTCCTCCTGCTTCTTCGGCCTCATGATCACCTTCATGCTCAGCCGCTGCGGATTCGTGGTCTTCTCCCTGCACAAGTCCATGCGCCCCCGCAAAGGTATCGCCTACCTTCAGTCCCAGCGACCGGGCCACGTATGAGCCTACAATCGTATCACCAGTATCGGCATACATCTTGCCTTCCTGTAGCCGGCTGCCACCGTAACGGGTGAAGAAATACCCGGAATCTATCCCGACAATCGGATAGCCCTTGTAGTTGTCGCCCGTAGTCATCGCAAAGGCAGCTTCCACAGACGGGTCACGCCGGGCCTCATCCAGTACAGCGAGCGGGATATTCCCGGTTGGTGCACCGATATGATAAAAAGTATTGAGCACCAGTTGTGTCTCACTGCCCGCTGCGCCTATGACAAGATCAAAGGGGCCATAGCCTTTCTTAGCCCCCTGCTCAACACTCTGACGGGATAGAACAAGTAAAACAATAAAGGCAACTGTAACCGACACAGCACACACGGTAAGCAGAGACAGGAACCGCCGGTGCAGCACATTGCGGAGGGTGAGCCGGAACAGGCTCATAGTGAAATCCCCTCCCTGTCTATCCCGCTGAACGAAGACCGCTGCCGGGCTAATACCTCCCGGCGTACTTCATTGATATCTTGAATGTTCAAGCGGCGTGGAAACCGTTCAGCCATATTGAGGTCATGGGTTACCACGATTAAGGTGTGTCCATGGGCCTTGCTAAGCTCCAGGAGCAGAGAGGATATCTCATCGGCCGTCTCCCAGTCCAAGCTGCCTGTCGGTTCATCTGCCAGCAGAAGCGGCGGGTGATTGATCATGGCCCTTACAATAGCAACGCGCTGCTGCTGCCCGCGTGAGAGCTGGGATGGCAGATGCCTTCCGCGGCCCCCAGGCCCACCTGCTCCAGCCAGCCGTCCACTATGCGCCGTCTCTCCTTTTGCGGAAGCCGGGCCGTCATGGCAATCTCGACATTCTGCCGAGCGGTCAGCGAAGGAATCAGATGGAAGTCTTGAAGCACATAGCCTATAGCAGAAGCACGGAAGGCATCGCGCTTCGCCTCAGTTAACTCGTGAAGCAGCTGCCCATCTACGGTAATTCTGCCGCTGCTGCACTCATAATGCCGCTGATCAGATGCAAAAGCGTGCTTTTACCGGACCCGCTGGGTCCGGTAATGGCTACACGCTCTCCTTTTTCAACATTCCACCGGGGGATATCGAGGATCGGCACAGCTCTGCCGTCCACTTTGAATTGTTTGGTCAAATTCTGAATCTGGAGCAATAAGAGCCACTCCTATCTGAGCACAATGCGTTCGGACAGCGCATCCCAGGTTAAGGTCGTGCCCTTCAACTGGTTGAACGCACTAAGCGGAAGGTAGAGTACGTTGTTATCCACATCCACCGTGTATGCGGCCGCTTTACTGTTCAGCTTCGCTGTTTTACCGGTCAGGTCGACTTCAATCGTATTCTTTCCAATAGTAAGCTTGGCAGCAGAAGTGCTCCCTGTATAGGTTCCTCCAAGCGCCTTCACCAGAGCCTGAGCCGGATAGAGCACTTCATTGTCGCGGCTGATTTTGAATTTCGGATAAACATATTTCGACTGCAGCTCTGCGGAACGCTTGTTCAGATCCAGTCCCAGTATTCCCGCTCCCATAGTTGCGATCTGCGTATTGTCAATCTGCCCCTTCACCTTGTCAGCAATCGGGCCATACGCCCACACCCCAACATCCACCGCAGAGTGGCCGTGACCCGACCAGCCGACCAGCAGGCGCTTGGAAATCACTGCATTATAAGCGCCTTCCCGTTTGTACGAAGAACCGTCACCGTTCATAATCTGGGTAACTTCTTCATCCGTCAGATCTGTAATCCAGGTGTTTGCCGTTACGATTTTGCGGATCTCTTCCGGTGTCTGTGCTGCTTCAAGATCGGCTGCCAGACTCTCGGAGGAGTGCTTCTGCTTATTCCACAGATCGATGTTGATCTCATAGATATTGTCACGCGAGAGTGAGAGACCGCCTGTCTCATGGTCAGCAGTAACCACCACGGAGGTATTGCCGTTTTTCTTCGCAAATTCAACCGCTGTCTTGAAGGCTGCGTCGAAGTCGAGCGCTTCCTGCACGAGGGTCGGCAGATCGTTGGCATGACCGGCATGGTCGATACGCCCGCCTTCAATCATCATGACGAAGCCGTCTTTATCGGTGGACAGAATATTCAGTGCCTTGGAGGTCATCGCCGAGAGGCTTGGAATTTCCGGAGTGCGGTCTGGAGTGTAAGCCACATGGGAGTTACCGAACAAGCCTAACACCTTGGTATTCTTGGAAGTAAGGGCATTTAAGGCTGCGGTATTCTCAACAACCGTGTACCCTTTGGCTTTGAAGTCAGGCAGCAGGTTCTTATCCGTACGTTTGCCCTTCTCATCTTTGGTCAGGAAGAACTGCTTCCCGCCGCCCATGAGCACATCTACACCGCTCTCCAGGTACTGCGAGGCAATCGCCGATTCATTGTCACGGTTACGGACATGGGAAGCGTACACGGCAGGTGTGGCATGGGTGATACGGGCAGTGGTCACAAGGCCGGTGGCCTTGCCCGCGCTCTCAGCAGCTTCGATAATGGAAGCAAAGGGCCTCGAGACATCCTCATTAGAGACGCTGATGCCTGCGTTATAGGTTTTATGGCCTGTAGCAAATGCAGTACCAGCAGAGGCGGAGTCTGTAACGATCCCGGAAACGATTTTACCGCTGTCCTCTCCCCGGTCTGCATATGTAGTAGCTTGTCCCACGTAGTATGGATCGAGGTTCAGGTGCTTGACTCCCTTGGTATATTGCTGAAAATATCTTGCCGCAGACACTTGGGCCGGGCCCATGCCGTCGCCGATCAGAACGATAAGATTCTTAGACTGGGCCTTGGCAGCGCCCCCGGAATTAGCCGGGCTCTTGGCCGCCCCTGCAAGGGTTGCTCCTGAGACTACGGCTGCCGCCAATCCTCCAAAAATCATGCCCCTCATTAACTTGTTCATCATATACCCCTTTCCTCATTGTGACGGTTCTAATCCCAAGCTTACCTTGGAAAGATTAACTAACTGTCAAAATAAGTATGGAGTTGTATTAAATTATCAAATGTTCACATGAAAGCGGAAGGGTAGCCGTCTGCACAACAAAATCACCCTACCAGGTGACAACTACTGGTGCCTTATCCCCGTACATCCGGCCCGTTCACCCTCGCTTGCCGCAATGTGGTCAGTTTTTCGATTACATCCGGCCCGTTCACCCTCGCTTGGCGCAATGTGGTCGGTTTTTCGATTACATTCCGCCCATTCACCCTCTCTTGGCGCAATGTGGTCGGTTTTTCGATTACATCCGGCCCGTTCACCCTCACTTGGCGCAATGTGGTCGGTTTTTCGATTACATCCGGCCCGTTCACCCTCGCTTGCCGCAATGTGGTCGGTTTTTCGATTTCCTATACATCAAAAAAAAGCCCTGCGCCCCTCCGCTCATAAGCAAAGGAAACACAGGACCTATATATTCTCTTACATCTCTAGCAGCCGGATCAGCTCGTCTTCATCCTCAATGACTTGAATGCCGAGCTGCTGGGCTTTGGCCAGCTTGCTGCCCGCCTTCTCCCCGGCGATAACCAGATCCGTCTTCTTGGAGACGCTGCCGGATACCTTCGCCCCCAGAGCCTCCAGACGTTCGGCGGCTTCCTCGCGGGTCATTTTTTGCAGGGAACCGGTGAGGACGACTGTTTTGCCGCTGAAATAGGTATTGGTATTAACTACACGCGGAGCTTCAGGAGCCTTGGCCTCTACCCCCAGCGCCCGCATACGGTCGATACTAACCACTACGAACGGATCGGCAAAATAATTCACGATGCTCTCCGCCACAATTCCCCCGATATCCGGCAACCCGGCCAGTTCCTCCGCTGTAGCAGACATGACGGCTTCCAGGCTGCGGTAATGGTCGGCCAGCATTCTTGTCGTGGCTTTGCCGGTATTAGGAATACCAAGTGCATAGAGGAAGGATGCCAGATCTCTGCCTTTGCTGTCTTCGAGTGCCTTCAGCAGATTCGCCGCCTTCTTCTCTCCGAACCGCTCCAGCTTCACCAGCTGGTCGAAGGTTAGCTCATACAGATCCGCAGGCTCCCGTACACTAAGCTCCTCATGCAGCTGAGCCGCTGTCTTCTCACTGAACGTCTCGATATCCATGGCATCTCTGGAGGCAAAATGGGTAATCCGGCTGACAATCTGCGGCTTGCAGTCAAGCTTGTTATTGCAGAACAGATGAGCACCGCGCATCTCCAGCGGGAACCCGCAGGCCGGACACTCTTCGGGGAAGATAATCTCCCCGCCGTCACTCTCTTCTGTCACCTTACCCAGAATCTCGGGGATGACATCATTGGAGCGGCGGATGAACACCCGTGTGCCCAAGGCAAACTTCAGATTCTTGCGCTCAATATCGCCCACGTTGTTAAGGGTGCAGTTCTGCACCGTAACCCCGGCTAGTTCTACAGCCTCCACCCGCGCGAGCGGCGTGACCTTGCCCGTGCGTCCGACATTCCAGCTGACCGACTCCAGAATAGTTGTGGTCTCTTCCGCCTCGAATTTATAGGCTACGGCCCAGCGCGGGAACTTGTCGGTATAACCCAGCGCCTCACGGATGCGGAAATCTGTGACCTTAATAACTGCCCCGTCAATCAGATAATCCAGACCGGAACGGCTCTCTTCAATCTCTGCCAGTTGCTCGGTTACATCATCGAAATTGCTGAAGTAGTTGAGGTAAGGGTTAACCTTGAACCGGTTGCTGCGCAGGAAATCCATCATCTCCTGATGATCGGCGAACTGTGCGCCTTCTGCATACCCCACATTATAAAAGAAAGCATTCAGCCTGCGGTCGGCAGTCATCTTGGGATTCAGGTTGCGCAGCGCTCCCGCCGCACCATTGCGTGCATTCTTCAGCGGCTCTGCTGCGCGGGTATTATAATCCGCCAGTACTGACAGGTTCATAATCCCCTCGCCCTGCACTTCAATAACGCCTTCCTTGAACGGAATATTCAGCGGAACGGACTTGATCGTCTTCACCTGAGCCAGAATCCCCTCACCTGTCACCCCGTTGCCACGGGTAGCTGCTTGTACGAGCGCCCCATCACGATAGGTCAGGTTCAGCGTCAGGCCATCGAACTTCAGCTCTACGGCATAACACGGCTCCGGCAGCGGATTCTCCGGGTTCTTGGTATTATAATCATTCACCAGCTTCAGCACACGGGTGTTCCAAGTACGGAGCTGTTCAATATTCTGCGCCTTGTCCAGACTCCACAGCGGTGCCAGATGGCGGTGCGGTGTGAAGCCCTTCAGCAGCTCCCCGCCTACCCGCTGGGTTGGGGAATGCGGCAATACAATTCCGCTCTCCGCTTCCAGCGCTACCAGCTTGTCGTAGAGCACATCGTATTCCTTGTCGCTGATCTGCGGAGCATCCAGCGTATAGTAGTGATAATTGTATTGATTCAGCTCGGCTACAAGCTCTTCCATCGTGAACATCATATCCATCCGGCATATCCCTCCGTCAAATAGGTTTCCTACGGTTAGCGTGATCCAAAAGCACTGCCGTTAATCGCAAGCTTGATTTATTCAACTTTGGTGATCGGCGCAAAGCCGGCCAGCAGCCGCTTAACGCCTACCGGCGCCGGGAAGGCAATCTGCAGCTCCGTATCGTTGCCGCTGCCCTTCACGGCCACAATGGTGCCGGTGCCCCATTTGCCGTGGGCGACCTTGTCGCCCGCTTTGAAGCCTCCGGCCTCCGCAGCCGCCCCGGCCCCGCCCGTCGTGCGCTGCGCGCCTCCGGTCGTCACCACCACACGGCCCGCGCCAGGCACCGCGCTTGCCGAGCTGCCGCTGCCGAAGCTGGCGGACCCGCCGCCTCCCGGCGCGTTCCCGGCAGCAGCGGTGCGGCTGCCGAAGTTCCCCCGGCTGCCTCCGCTTCCGCTGAAGCCCCGGCCGCCATAGGCACCGCCAGCCTCCGCGCCTCCGCGCCGGAAGCGGTCCGATTCACGGACAGTATCTTCCTTCAGCTCCTCCGGAATCTCCTCCAGGAAGCGGGACGGCGCATTCGCGTTCGTCCGCCCGAACAACGTGCGCATCCGTGCGCAGCTGAGGAACAGCTGCTTCTCCGCACGGGTAATGCCCACATACGCCAGCCGGCGTTCTTCTTCCAGTTCATCATTGTCCTGGAAGGCACGGCTGTGCGGGAACACCCCTTCCTCCATCCCGATGATGAAGACGGTCGGGAACTCCAGCCCCTTCGCGCTGTGCATCGTCATCAGCACCACCGCATCACTGCGTTCTTCTTCATCATTCACGCTGTCGATATCCGCAACCAGCGCCAGATCGGTCAGGAAGGAGACCAGCGACTTATCTTCATTGTTCTTCTCGAATTCCATCGTAACGGACAGGAACTCGTCAATATTCTCCAGGCGTGAACGGGACTCCAGCGTATTCTCATTCTGCAATTCAAGGCGGTACTGCGACAGCTCGAGAATCTTCTCAGTCAGCTCTGTCACCGAGAGGAATTCCACCATCCGGTGCAGGGCTTCAATCATATCGTAGAATTCCACCAGCGTGTTGCGAGTGCGTCCGGCGAACCCGAGATCATCCACCGTCTGCAGCGCCCGGAAAATCGAGACGCCCTGGGCCGCAGCCGCTGCCGCAAGCTTCCCAACAGTTGTATCCCCCAGCCCGCGCTTCGGAACATTGATAATCCGCGTCAGGCTTATATCATCATCAGGATTGGACAGCAGGCGGAGATACGCCAGCAGATCCTTGATTTCCTTACGGTCGTAGAACTTGATCCCCCCGACGATCTGGTAGGGAATATCTGATTTGATCAGAATTTCTTCTATTACACGGGACTGGGCGTTCGTACGGTACAGAATCGCATGGTTCTGGTAAGCCTGCCCCTGCTTCACATTCTTGCTGATCTCCCCGGTGACGAAATATCCTTCGTCATGCTCAGTGTCACCGCGGAACACCTTAATCTTCGCGCCTTCATCGGAGTCGGTCCACAGCTTCTTCGGCTTGCGGCCCGTATTGAGGGCAATCACGCCGTTGGCGGCATTCAGAATGTTCGAGGTGGAGCGGTAATTCTGCTCCAGCAGAATCGTCTGGGCTTCGGGGTAATCCTCTTCGAAGTTCAAGATGTTCGATATATCCGCCCCGCGCCAGCGGTAGATGGACTGGTCACTGTCCCCGACCACGCAGATCCGGTGGTGGCCTTCAGCAAGCATCCGGCAGAGCATGTACTGCGCCCGGTTCGTATCCTGATACTCATCGACATGAATATACTTGAACTTCTTCTGATAGAAATCCAGTACATCCGGCTTCTCCTTGAACAGCTCGATCGTCTTCATAATCAGGTCATCGAAATCGAGAGAGTTATTGCTTCTCAGCCGGTGCTGGTATTTGGAATACACCTTAGCCACCAGGCCTTCAAAATAATCGCCAACCTTCTGCTCATACTGCGCCGGTGTAATCAACTCATTCTTATTCGTGCTGATGACGGCCTGGATGGCCTTCGGCTCGAACTTCTTGGTGTCGATGTCGAGATCCTTCATACAATTGCGGATGACGGACAGCTGGTCTGTCGAATCCAGAATGGAGAAATTCGAGGTGAAACCAATCTGATCGATATCCTTCCGCAGAATCCGCACACACATGGAGTGAAAAGTGGATACCCAAATATCCCGGCCCTCCGGCCCTACCAGCTTGGAGACACGATCCTGCATCTCTCGGGCGGCCTTATTGGTAAACGTAATCGCCAGAATCGCCCACGGCGGTGCCTTACGGTTCGCGATCAGCCAGGCAATCCGGTGGGTCAGCACGCGGGTCTTGCCGCTGCCTGCGCCAGCCATGATTAGCAGGGGTCCTTCAGTTGCTTCTACAGCCTGACGCTGCGGGGGATTCAGACGGCTTACGGCGTCCTGTATGTTAACAAGTTGCATGTGTTACATGCTCCTTTCTGAATATAAGCTACGCTCATGATCTATCAATTCTCCCAGTCCATCTGCGGTGTATCCCGCACAGCCTGGACCGTCAACAGCGCTTGCTCCACATTGCTATAAATAATATTGCCGACCACTACTGTATCACATAGCGTGGCTACATGCATGGCTTCCTCTGGACCTGTAATTCCGCCTCCGTAGAAAAGCTGGCTGTGCTCAACCACTTCCCTGACCTCGCGCACAATCTCCAGATCTCCGTAACGTCCGCTATATTCAAGGTAGACCACCGGGAGGTTCATCAGCTTGTCTGCAATCTGCGCATAGGCTCCCGCACCAGCCGCATCCAGCGAGCAGTCGGCACCGGTCAGGCGCGCTACCGAGGAATCGCTGTTCAGCACAATATAGCCCTCTGTCAGCAGCAATTCCCATGGGATCAGACTGCCGAAGCGTTCAATCGCCCGGCGGTGATGGCCGAGAATCCATGAAGTATCGTCAGTGTTGAGCACCATGGGAATCATATACAGGTCAAAACCGGGCACAGCGGCCTCCAGATCCGAGATCTCCAGTGCGCAAGGCAGGTCATACTGCCGGATTCTCGCAAGCAGACTCACCGTATTCTCATAAGTCACGCCGGTAGAGCCGCCTACGATAATCGCATCGGTTCCCGACTGGCACACAGCGGCCAGCTCCTTGTCACCAAGCACACGGTCCGGGTCCAGCTTGAATACATGCCGCCATGGCCTGATCATTTGCCGCATCTCGTTCATCTTTGTCCATCCTCATTGTTCATCTAAGTGAATATACACACTCCTGCGCACGCACAATCCGTATCTCTAGTCTAAGTCAGTACGAAGGGGAGTGTCAATTTAAAAGAGAACAAAATGCGAACATTTTTTCGCATATTTGCCTTAGCCTTCTCCTCGATCAGCGGAGACCCTTGATCCGGTTCAAATCATTTTCCGGGACAAAATCAGTATAGAATCCATTGACGCCCAGCCGGGACAGCTCCACAATCTCCTGCTCATCGTTCACGGTATGCACGTAGACTCTGGCGCCCGCTTTTTTCAAGTTACGCACGAAGCTCTTGGTAGCCCTGGTTGTCGGCATCGTGATGTCCACGCCGGTCTGCTTGACGAATTCAATGACCACCTCGTCGCTGTCCTCTGTCTGGTATAGGGTATAGATGATTTCCGGAAAAGCGTACACCTGCTTCACAACCTCCAGCATCTCCCGGCTGTAAATCTGCGGAACAATCCGCTCCAGCAGCGCTGGGTCCTTCTTCCGGGCGGCTTCTACAATGAGCTGAAATTGCTTCGTTACCTGTTCCGGTTCCAGCTCCTTCGTGTCCGTAACAATATAGGTATCCGGGTAGATCTCCATCAGATTGACGATTTTCTCAATATCCAGCGGAGAGTAGAGCTCCAGCACCGGGCTGTTCATCACTTCATCGTGAGTCAGCACCTCCCCCTGCTTGTCAGGAGGAAGAACCTCCTGCTGACCCAGCTTTTTACTCATACCTGAAGTCCATTCATGACGGGCCACGAGCTGTTCATCACTGGTCAGCAGCAGGTCCGCCTCAAAGATCCGGGTCCCCTGCTCATAGTTCGCAATAAAAGCGTCCTTGGTATTGGTATACGCCTTGTCATTGATTCCGCCCATGGCATGGGCAATGACCCTGTGGGCCGCGAAGCCTGTAGCTGGCTGTTTTTCTTTTCCTCCAAGCATCAATACAAGCAGAAGTGTAACAGCCCCGATCATAGTAATAGAAGCAATAAGCTTTGTTCTCTTCATGATGGCAGTCTCCTTTGCAAGTAGTAGAGAGTCGGCTGAAAAAAGCAAAAACGGCTGTGTCATCCTCAAGGGGCAGCAACCGTTTTTTAGCGGAGAATAGAATATAGATAAGACCGTGTATTAATAAGCGTTCTTGAAGCCATTACGAATAGTCTTGGCAATAATCCGGATGTCGAACAGCAGAGACCAATTCTCGATATAGAAAATATCATGCTTGATCCGGTCCTCAATCGAGGTATCCCCGCGCAGACCGTTACTCTGAGCCCAGCCGGTAATCCCCGGCCGTACATGATGCTTAACCATATACTTCGGAATCTCGCCGCGGAACTGCTCTACAAAATAAGGGCGCTCCGGCCGCGGACCAACCACACTCATCTGCCCGAACAGCACGTTGAAGAATTGCGGCAGCTCATCCAGACTCGTTCGGCGGATAAACGTACCAAAGCGGGTCCGGCGCGGATCTTCCTTCGTGCTCCAGCCTGTGTCCACCTCACCGTCCGTCTGCATTTTCATGGAACGGAACTTGTACATCATGAAATTACGGCGGTTCAGCCCCACCCGCTCCTGCTTGAAAATCACCGGTCCCGGTGAGGTCAGACGCACTCCGAGCGCAACAATCAGCATCACCGGAGACAGCATGAGAATGGCGAACAAGGCGAACAGAATATCAAACGCACGCTTTGCCATTTTGTTCCCGGCCATATCCAGCGGAATATCGCGCACATTAATCATCGGCATTCCGGCAAAGTTATCGAAATACGGACGGGCCGGCAGGTAATCGAAGAAATCGGGGATAATCAGCGTCCGCATCCCTGCCTTCTCACAAGTAGCAATAATAGCGGGATATTTCGAGTGGGCATCCAGCGGCAGCGCCAGAATCACCTCATCGACAGGGAGCATCTCCAGCATAGCCTCCAGCTGATCCACGGTACCCAGAATCGGCTTATACCGCTGCTCTTCAATACCATCCCATTGATGGAAGTCATCCAGGAACCCGATGGCCTCATAGCCCAGCTCCGGATACTGCTCCAGGTTGTTATAGAATCTTTTACCCAATGTGCCTGCTCCAAGAATCAGGACGAACTGGCGGTTGAAGCCTTTTTCACGCAGCGACTTCAGCATCTTCTTCAGCACATAACGGTACAGCATAATGGACAGAATATTGAAGCCCATGTAGATTGCTAGGTATTGCCGGGAGATATCAATTTCTCTCAGGAAGAACATCAGGCCCAGCAGGATAAAGATCCCCATGGCATGAACCTGAAAAATCTTGATGAATTCATCAATGAACCGCTTCTTCCGCTTAGGCAAGTATAGAGACACTACAATACCGATCAGTACGGCTATGGCCCCATAGATAATACTCCAGTACCCATAGGATTCTATAGGCAGCGTCCGGTAGGATTCCAGCAAGCCGCTCTTGAACTTCAGCCACCAGGCCGCAAGGAAGGACAACTGGATCACGATAAAGTCGGCTACCATATATAGTTGGGTCAAAAATTTTTGATTCCGGCGAATCATAATCTCACCTCAGCCTTCGATTCATTGCGGATACCGGCTTCCCCGGGAACATTCAGACTCTGCGCGGGTGTAGGTACCTTACGCGGGGCAATCAATGCGTTGCGCAGCAGTGACAGAGTGAACTTAACGCCGACGCCCGCATAGACCGCTCCATTTATCATACTGTTGTAGCGGCTGCTATAATGCTTCTTATGAAATAAAATCATGGCCCGGTGAAACTCATACACAATCTTGAACGGTCTGCGGCGCGCGCTGCCACCCTTCAGATGTACGATGGATGTCTGCGGATAATAATAGATCCCCCAGCCCGCTTCCTTGATCCGGTAACACCAATCCAGATCCTCTCCATACATGAAAAAGGTCTCATCCAGCCCGCCCACCTGCTCAATCGTCTCCCGCCGCAGCAGCATGAACGCTCCAACCAGACAATCTACCGGATATTCATCGTCCGGGTCCAGATAACCGAGCTGATAGCCGTTAAACTTCGGACGGTCCGGGAACAGCTTGCTGAAGCCAAAGGCATAATAAAAGGACGCAGACGGTGTCGGAAACCCTCTCCGGCAGGCCTTATCCAGCGACCCATCCGGCAGAATCACCTTACACCCGGACGCGCCAAGATCCGGACGGCTATCCATGAACGCAAGCATGGTCTCCAGCGTATCCTTACGGATCACTGTATCCGAATTGAGCAGCAGCACATAACGCCCGGAAGCGACCTCCATCCCCTGGTTATTCCCCTTGGCAAAGCCTACATTCTCCGAATTGGCGATTAACAGCACCTCCGGGAACTCCTTGCTTATCATCTCCACCGAGTTATCCTGGGAGTTATTATCTACTAGAATAATTTCATAGGAATACCTTGTCTCCGAATCATATACCGACCTCAGACAATCCATCGTCAGGCGGCATGTGTTGTAATTTAGAATCAATATACTAACATCTACATTCACTGCTATACTCTCCTGACAAATATAGTAATCTATCGACAATTATTATAACACAAAAACCCCGCTGATAGGCAGCGCCTGTTCAGGGAGGTTTTTACAAGGCTATCAGTCATTCCCCGGCAGGCTTGACTCTCTCCTGAATATACCGGCGCTTGCGCTTCAGGGCTGCTCTCTGTGCAAAAAAGGATTTCCAAGCTCCCAGCAGCTTAGGCTCTTTCAATAGCGAGTAGCCATGTGCGGCGATCTCGTAAGGAAGAGAATTTAGCAGAGTGAGCAGCAGTGTGCGGGAGGGCTCGTTCTTGTATATCATTTTATACCGATTAATATAAGAGATCCGCTTGATGAACATCGCTTTACCACTCCGGCCGGACGTCTTCCACCCCCGCTCATGGTAGCCTAGCGCTTCCGCATCATAGTAGGCCTTCCAGCCGAACAATTCCGCACGCCAAGCCACATCTACATCTTCCTTATACGCAAAAAAATCCGCGTCGAAAAACTCCCCCTCCACGCTGATATCCTCAATCATCCGCCGCGAGTACATCGCCGCTGCACCGGAGACACCCAATACTTCGCCAGACTCATTCCACTGGTCAGCAGGCTCTCCCGCTCCACGGTCAAACGCCCTCCGCGCCTTATTCATCCGCAGTCCGGTACTGTCCACCAGCGAATGATCCGCCTTCAGCAGCAGCTTGCCTGTGGCACTCCCGATCCGGCAGTCCGCTTCCATCCGGGCGACCAGCCTGGATATATAGTCCGGGGCCAGCGTAAGATCCGGGTTCAACACCAGCACATAATCGGTCGTAGTGCCGGCAATCGCCTGGTTGTGCGCAGGGGCGAAGCCGGTGTTATGTTCATTTTCCAGGAGGACTAGGGTTGGGGGAGGGGGGCTGTCTTTAGAATCTCCATAGTTGGTTGCTGCTTCGGTTGTAGATAAGGTTGCTGTTATGTCAACGGAGTATAAAGGATCTAAGCGCGTATGCGCTGAACTCTGACTACGCTTATGGTGGAACGCTCTGACCTTCTCAGCTGAACCATCCGTGGACGCATTATCCACCACCACAATCTTTTTGACCGGATAATCCTGCCCGAGCACAGCCGACAAGCATTCCGCTATATCATCTGCGCTGTTATAAGTAACAATATGCACACTGACCGTTTTAAGTTTCATGGGGTACCTCGAGTTCCATATATTCATTGTTCGAACCTGTTACTCCCCATTATAACGAAAAGAGAGGTGCCGGGCCATGGAAGGTTGTTCAATTGCCCCCACCAATACTATCAAAACACAGCAAAACCCCTAACCATTAAGATAGATTAGGGGTTCTTCAACATAACCTGAGCTACTTCAGCTCCAGCAAAAATTCTCTCAGCCCTTCACGCCATGGACGGATATCCTGGAATCCGTTGGTACGGATCGCCAGATGCTCCATCACAGAGTTGCGCGGGCGCGGCGCTGGACGGGGAAATTGCTCCGTAGCACAAGGCTCAAGTTTCGCCGTGAACTTAAGACCCAGTAATTCTTCAGCTTCAACGAAGATCGCCTGAGTGAATTCATACCATGTGCAGGAATCACTATTGGAGGCATGGTAGACTCCATACTTTTCCGTCTGGATCAGCTCCAGCAAGAATCTGGCCAAGTCCACAGTGTAGGTAGGCGAGCCTTTTTGGTCATCAACAACTTGCAGCAGCGGCTTTTCCTGCCCCAGCTTCAGCATGGTTTTAACAAAATTATTGCCGTATTTGCCGTAAACCCATGAGGTGCGTACGATGAAATACCTGGAAGATAACGACTGAACCAATACCTCTCCAGCACGCTTGGACTTCCCGTAGATACTCTTAGGATCGGTATTATCATATTCATGGTAAGGCTGCTCCCCCATGCCGTCGAACACATAATCCGTGCTGATATAGACCAGCTTAGCCCCTGCCTTCTCAGCAGCGAGCGCCACATTGCGGCTTCCAGTAGCATTAATCAGGTACGCTGCATCCACATCAGTCTCAGCTGCATCCACCGCCGTATGAGCCGCACAATGAATGACCGCATCGGGAGCGAACGCACCAATAGTCTGCTCACACTGGTCCAGATCGGTAATATCCATCTCCTGACGGTCACAGCCCAGCACCTCATACCCCTGCTCTTGAAGCAAAAGCATAAGATCTTGCCCCAGTTGCCCGCCAGAGCCTGTGACAAACACCTTCATCTTCGCCATTACAGAGAATCCCCCAGACGGGTACCGTACTGGAGTGCGGCATATTTCTGGTATTCGCCAGACTGAATGCGGGTCCACCATTCTTTGTTGTCCAGATACCATTGAATCGTTTCCTTAATGCCGGTTTCGAACGTGTGCTTAGGCTTCCAGCCCAGCTCATTCGTAATCTTCGTTGGATCAATGCCATAACGGCGGTCATGTCCGGGACGGTCCTGAACATACGAAATCAGCGAATCCGGCTTACCTAGCTCTTGAAGCACTGTATTCACGATATGCACATTCGTCCGCTCATTGTTGCCGCCGATGTTGTACACTTCACCATTCACGCCTTCATGAATAACCAGATCAATTGCGCTGCAGTGATCCTCAACATACAACCAGTCACGGATATTCATGCCGTCTCCATACACAGGCAAAGCCTGATCTGCCAGCGCACGCGAGATCATCAGCGGAATCAGCTTCTCCGGGAACTGATAAGGACCATAGTTATTTGAGCAGCGCGTAATATTAACCGGCAACCCAAAGGTTTCATGATAAGCACGCACCAGCAAGTCTCCGCCTGCTTTACTTGCAGAATACGGGCTATTAGGCGTAAGTGGTGTTTCTTCTGTGAAGAGACCTGTAGCACCAAGCGATCCATAGACTTCATCCGTGGACACTTGAACAAATTTAGTAACACTGTATTTCTTAGCTGCATCCAGCAGCACTTGAGTGCCCAGCACATTCGTCTTCACGAACACTTCCGGCTCCAGAATACTCCGGTCTACGTGAGACTCCGCAGCAAAGTTAACCACTACATCTACACCGTCACCGATCAGCTTATCCATCGCCGCGACATCGGTAATGTCTGCTTTGACGAACGTATAGTTCGGATGATTCTCAATGGATTTCAGGTTCTCCAGATTCCCTGCGTAAGTCAACGCATCGACATTGACGATCTGGTAATCAGGATGTTGCTGCAGCATGTAGATTACGAAGTTGCTGCCGATGAAGCCGGCCCCGCCGGTGATTAGGAGTTTCATTTGTTGACCACCTTTTGTTCTAATGTTATTAATTAAAGCTAAGCCCCTGATCATACATGATATGCTGAAGAATGTCTCCTGGGACTAGAGGAAGCCTACTTGTATAGCGTTTAGAGGAAACAACACAACCTATAACCCATCCTCCTGTTTTCGCATAATTCCCACTTGTTAATTGACAGTTGAGTAAAACTATCAATCCAAACTCAACTTACCCTTCTTCTCATGGATTATAGGGTATCCAAGCCTTCATCTTTATAAAACTTACTAATATAATTATGAGAAACCAATAAACCCGTTATTATAACCTCAAATTGAATTGATAAACAAATAAGATCCGTTACTTGAAGTATATCCAAAAATAATAATCCAATCATCTAATCAATGAAGTTTCAACATTGTCTGTCCCATTTTATAACACCGGTACCCTTCGATTTATATATTTTTCATCTTGTAATTCCATTTCCAAATCTTCCACACTTAGAATTTTATAGCGGTTGTGTCTAGCTATTGGAACAAAAACTCTTTCTAATGCGTGTGCTAGAGTTCCATCCTGCAAACCTTTTTCAGAATCAAAATCCTCTGTTGTAATATTTAATTTTTTCAAGGCACTAATAGCTTTTGGATTAAACCAAAACATGGTACCTGCAAAAAATCTCAAAGAAATTTCTTCTGGCGTAAGCCCTACCTTCAAACAAATTTCTTCAACTTTTTCTTTATTAGCACCCCAGAACTCCTCATTAATTAAATAAGATTGTTCTGGTCCGATAATCCCCATACGCGAGTCATTTTTAAATTGATTTATAATAGATAAAACTCCGCTTGTAGAACCTAATAATTCACCATAAATATGCTGTCTCCAATTGGTTCCTTGAGTACTGTATAAACTTTTTTTGGAATGAACCTTACAAATGCTCTTATATCTATCTAAAATTCCAGTATTAAATAGAGAAAGAAAAGGAGCAACATCCCTTCCTTTATTCTCAACACAATAAACATAAACATTAGCATTAGTAAATCGTTTCAACTTCTTTTCAACTTCAAAAGCAGCCCCTAAACTTACTACTGAAATATATAAATCGAAGTTAACCGGTATATTCCTTAAGTAAGAAACAATTTCTTCTAGAAGTTCCATATAAAACAAATGGAGGACGACGGCAGTTTGATTAGAATCATCGATTAACCGGCTGGAGAGATTTTCAACAGAGAAAAAAAGCTGCGTTGATGTTTGGCTAGAATCAATCAATACATCATCAATTTTCTTTTCTTTATAAAAAGATGCTTTGTTCATCATGTAGGCTTCCACCTCAAGTGCATCTTCTCCACCTTTATTCTTAATGTACTCTATTGCTTCTGGATAATCCCGGACAGCCTCCCACTTGCAGATTGCAAACTGGTCATAAATATCTTTCCACAGCAAATGGCAGGCGTTTCCTTCTCTCAAATACTTCAAACTAAAAAAGCTTAGCACTATCAATTTCCAATTTTTATTCTTATAGCTATTAAGCAACGCATGTCTATAACTTTTAGTTGACCATTTAAAACAAGAACCTACAAGCAAAGAATGACTGATCGCACTTTGAGACATACCTATCTCATATTTAAAAATAATATCCATTTTCTTGTCCAGTACCGACACATTATCCCAAAAATTTTTAAACCATACACTAACCAACGCCTCTTTTTTCAGCACAACAAAGAAGCTCTGCACATGATAATTAAATTGATAAGAATCTACTAAGCCACAAATATCATATATACTTTCATCAACAATCCTCAAGACTTTATCAATACTGAAGGAAGAAGAGACAAAGAAACTATCATTTAGAAGTATCAACTCATCATAAATATAAACATTATCAATTCTCTCTATCCCATGTTTATAACTGTAAAAATCATATCCAACGTTTTCTCTAACATAGCATTCAACTTTAGGAGGCAACAGCTTTAACTGATCATTGTTTAAGTTTGTCGAAACCATTATTATCCGGTCACAAACTGTTTCAAGATGCGTTAAAAGCTTTAGTACATTATTAGATAGAATTGCGTCTTTATCATAGTGCGCAAATACAGCGATTCTTCTCAAAGTACTACCTCCTAACCCGCTTATATATCTTTTTGGTCAGATTAAACAATCTCGGATACCTTCTCAACTTGTATTTGATTTTATCTTTTGTAAAATAGGTCCAAGCAGTTTTGTCCTGCAATTTCATATTCAAATTTCTATTTTCGTTTGCATAAAAAATCGACATATTAATAGCCCTATTGTATTCATCAGTAAAGGTTTTCATCTCATTATTAGTAAGTGTTATATGCTCAATAACCTCTTGCAAATCAAAGTCTTGTTTCTGCAACGCCTTTGATGTTGCTTCAAGATAAGCATGACCATATTTTAAATCAGGCTCAAGATGACAACCCTCCCCCCATTCATTCCAAGCATTAATAAAAATAAACTGTTCGTGTTCTGAATTAGTATTTTCGGTGTACTCAACTAGATATCTCAACCAATATCTATATAGAGCTGGAGATGAGTTTATAATAGAATGCGGATTGTTCTGTCTGCGAGCCGTGTTATCCCAAGAAGGAATTATTCCTCTGTACCAAGTATAGTCCTTGGACTTAGCCTGAATTCCTTGAGCTGCCACTTTGGGATAATCAACAATCCCCCCAGCAAAATTCGGATTGGTTATATTAGGCATATTAGAAGGTCTATTTTCTGGTGTTATAAACTTGTGCGGTGGAAATTCAATTGCTGAATCAAACCCCCATTCCGTAGGATCCTCTATCCCATAAAATTGCACTGCACTCAAATGAATATCCTTAAAACCAGCTTTTTTGGCTTCTTCTCTCCATATACGCACAGTGTTTTTCATATCTGGAAATAGATCTACCCTGTAGACTATAAACATTGGTTTTCCGTCAACTTTAATATAACGTTCATCTTTAAAAACAGGTATCAGACTCCTAATTAAGTTACGATCATCCTCTGGAGTATGATTTTGTTCCAATAAAATTTCTTTATCTAAACCATCCCATGTACGCGTCCAATTCTCGTTAGCCCAGCAAAAGCAGAATGGAAAATTTATATCCGAAGCAAAATATTGATCTAGTGGTTTCTCTAATATCCTTCTACCATTGAACCAATAATAATAGAAACAAAAACCATAAACACCATATAACTCAGCCATTTTTGTTTGCTCTCTCATAACTTCCACGTTACTCAAGTCGTAGAATCCTAGATCCTTGGGTACATGCGGCTGATAATGGTCAGGAAAATTAGGTTTTCCCTTTGCAACATTTGTCCATTCAGTAAAACCTTTTCCCCACCATTGTGAATTTTCTTTAACATGATGATATTGTGGTAAATAAAAAGCTATCGGCTTCGCTTTGTTCATTTATATCCTCCATGTGGCTGTTTTAGGTTTCAGACGAGTCAAGAACTTCTTCCGTCTGCATAGATATGCTTTGAGGGCTATCATCTATTTGTCCCACGCCATTATTAATTCCGCCCAAATAACTGTTAATTTCGTTCAAGCATAGATTAAAATCAAATTTATTAATTTTCAGGTCAATATATATTGAAAGTTCTCCTTTATGCTCAATAGGTTGGCTGTCTAATAAAAGTTGAGGATCATCAGACATAGAAATAAAATCAATGAAAGTATCATCAGAATTTAATCGTACAAGTCCTATAGCATCGCTGATATTCATCGGTATCAATGCCACTTCATTTTCAAATTTAAATATTAAATCTTTTTTTATCTGAAAAATTGAAGGCCTATTCCCTATATCCAATCTAATTTTTCCTATCGAGCAATTTGGTATTTTAAAACAATAAGTTTGAAATTCATCACTATATGCAAATTTAGCCTTCCTTGATTTAGACTCATTGAACCCATCATTCTCACTTGCCCAGTAAAGCTGCAAATAATCCTCATTTTGTTCACTTTCAATGTTAACTGCTGGATTCTCATATAACGAACTAATAGAAATGTTCTTTGGAAGCTCTTCATTACTACATACAGCAATTATATATTTCCCTTGTTTTTGAGAATTTGTTGTGTTAATTAACCTGATATTTTCTTTCGAGTCATCATTCCGGTTAGCAATTAAACCGTATACACTATAGTTTTGATTGTAGAAATCAACATATTTAAACTGCTTCTCCAAAAAATCTTTATATTCAGAAAAATAAAACTCTTTTACGTGATAAGGATTTCTATGATTAGGCACATCAGAATATAAATATTTATCAGGCGTTGACATTACTAGAATACCATTATTTTTCAAAACCCTATTTGTTTCCTTTAAAAATTTATCTTGTATTACTTCATCGACATGTTCAATTGTCTCAAATGACACGATCATATCAAAAAAATCATCTTCGAAATCCAAGTTTTCTACAGAGCCTTGCTTATAATTCAAATTATATCTATTATATCGTTCTTTAGCATAATTAATAGCCTCGTCGCTAATGTCCACTCCCCAAACATGTGCTGCCTTTCTCGCTAAAATAGCCGTTCCAAATCCTTCACCACATGCAATATCCAGAATATTCTTCCCACTAGCCATTTCCATGATAGCATTATATCTATGCAAGTGTTCTGTCTCAATTTCTCCTTCAGCTTTCCCTAAAACGAACCGTTCGCCAGTATACTCCATTCAGCACCTCTCCTCAAAAATACTATTCTACAACTACAAATTCCTTCTTATATTTATAAAGCTTTGTATCAGCTTCAATCTCTACCAGAGAAAGGTTATAGCTCGGGTTGTTAACAATGATTTTTTTCACATTAGTTAACCAAGTGAGAGTAATATGATTTTCTTGTGTACCTTGAGCAATTGCAGGGCTTAGAAGATAGTCACCTTTCATTATTCTTGGAAGCCTAAAGCTAAAAATTATCTCAACAACATCGCCTTTCTTTGCATCAAAATTCGCACCACTTTCGATGAAGGTGTTCACGGCAAATAAAGATACTCCTCTATTACTTTCCCAAACAAACCCAGCAATCAAATGATCCATATCTTCTTTAATATTAGCAACAATATGACAGTCATACGTATTATCAACATCAAGTTCCTCTGTTATTTTATCCTTACTGTCTGAGAGAAAAAACGAAACAATTTCAATGCTATCTGAAAAAACGCTATTCTCTCTCGGATCAACCTTTGGAAATTTTGCAAGTTGGACAGCACCGTCATTTAATTTAATGTTGTTATATTCAAAACTTCCTATTAGTTCACTGTTTATTTCATTATTCTCAGCAAAACGCTTATTAAGGTATTGTGCACAAACTATTTCTCTATCATCATATAAAACCTGTGATGATGCATCCAGCCATAAAACCCTGCTACACATTTGTCTTATACTTCCAATATCATGTGATACAAAAATAATAGTTGTATTTTTTTCCTTAAGCTCATCAAATTTTTTAAAACACTTATTCTGAAAGAAAATGTCCCCTACACTCAAAGCTTCATCGACTATTAGAATATCGGGTTCAACATTAATGGCAACAGCAAATGCTAATCGTGCAAACATACCACTAGAATATGTTTTCACCGGTTGGTTAATAAAATCTCCAATGTCAGCAAATTCAAGAATTGCCGGAATCTTTTTTTCCACCTCAGCACTGGAATATCCCATCATAGTTCCGTTCAGATAAATGTTTTGAATACCAGTGAATTCCATGTTAAACCCTGCACCCAGTTCCAATAAGGCAGAAACCCTACCGTTAACCGTCACCTCACCCGAAGAGGGTGAGAGCACACCAGTAATAATCTTCAATAACGTTGACTTTCCTGATCCATTCTTACCAATAATACCTACAGTTTCTCCTCTTTTTACATCAAAGGAAATATCATTCAGTGCATAAAAATCTCTATGAAAGCACTTTTTCGAAATACTTAATGATTCTTTCAATCTGTCAATTGGTTTGTCGTACAATTTATAAATTTTACTCACATTCTTAATATTAATTGAAATATCGCTCATTATTGTAACTCCTCACAATACATCTGAAAAATGCATTTTTAACTTTTTGTAGACAATAGTTCCAATTACGAAATAGATAAGTGTCAAATTCCAGAACCATAATGTCTCATTCATTTTTTCCCAAAACCAGACATGATTAAACATTGCGTCTCTATATCCTTCTACCACATAATACATTGGATTTAATTTAAAAACCCAACGCCAGTTTTCAGGGACCATCTTGTAGTTCCACATAATTGGTGTGACCCAAATTCCAAACTGCATTACAATGGCTACTATTTGTCCAAAATCTTTAAAGAAAACAACTATTGAAGAAGTGATGTAACTCAAAGAAGTTGTAATAAAGATGAGACATAGTACATAATAAATTAGTTGAAGGCTATACATTGTAGGGTATTCACCATACGCTAAAAATATCAATATCATGACCGCGATAAAAAAGAGATGCACAAAAAAGGAAGATAATATCTTTACAATTGGCAAAATACTGATTTTAAATAGTACCTTTTTCACCAAATAACTATATTCAAAGAAACAGTTTGTCGCACTAGTCATCGCTTCATAATGAAAAAACCAGGGGATTAATCCAGACATCAACCACAAGATAAACGGAACCCTTTCCACTTGTCCAGAACGAAATCCAACCTGAAAAACTGCCCAATAAACCAGTATAGTAACAATAGGTTGAATAAACGCCCATGTAATTCCTAAAAATGAACCTGCATATTTCATTTTAAAATCATTAACAGCTAAAGATGTAATCATTTTCCTGCTATTAAAAATCTCCTTTAAAAATCCATTGAAACTAAACATACTTTATTCACCTATACTTTCTTTAGACCAATATAAACCGCCTGCTTTGTCATTTTTTACATAGATTCCAATTTTATATTTTTTATTCTGCGAATTTTCTAATACTATTCTCGATACAAAACCTGTTGAATCTAAGTTCCCCCCCTCTCCAAAATAAGCGGTCACATCTTTACGGATTTGGGAATCAGAGTCAAAAAAGGTTAATTGATTATTTTTCTGATCTTTAAGAACTATATAAATTTCACTTGATTCATGGGAGACCCCTT
Organism: Paenibacillus sp. FSL R7-0128; assembly: GCF_038002245.1. Lineage (NCBI taxonomy): Bacteria > Bacillati > Bacillota > Bacilli > Caryophanales > Paenibacillaceae > Paenibacillus > Paenibacillus sp. FSL R7-0128. The sequence continues at coordinate 6,965,832 of NZ_JBBOCD010000001.1, forward strand.
TCAAGAACGCCCAACCTTTGATCTTTACATAACCTTCTCCATTCCTTACTTCTTCTATATTGGCTTTAACTTCATTAGTAGATTGAACCAATTTTAAATCTGTCCTATTGTTCATAATTTCTAAGATTTCAACTTTTTTATTTTCAACATTTACTGACATACTTGAAAGATTAAGTTTTTTCTCTGATCCATTTTCAATATAAAACCCAATTCTATATGAACCTTTCTCAACCATACTCATATCAATCAGAGTCTCCAAACCTGCGTTTTCTATTTTGTTTTGTTTATCGTTTAATGCATCAGGTAAGTCTGCACGAAGTACTTTTTCAGTGTCAAATATATACTGTGACTCACTGGAAACTAGCGTTATATACACTTTTTGTTGTGTTGCATCAATGTCATTAATGTACGCCCAACCATTTATATTAAGAAGTTCTTTAAACTTTATTTTTCTTACTCCTATATTATCTATTCCTGCATTAATATCCTTATCCCGATCTGGCAGTGATACATTATAGGCTTTCGCACTCCCAAAGACATGAGTAATCTCGAAATATATTAAACTCAACATTCCCAACATAAGTATTATAAGTAGTGTTTTTCCCTTTTTCATGCAAGTTTCCTTCTCTTCTTTTGTATTTATGTTCCTCACATTTAATCAAACAATTCCTACAACCATTTTGTCGCATCAAATTTAGTATAAGGTAAAAATTGCCTTCCGTCATGAAATGACGAATATAGTTCTTTTCTATCATTTATTTTAATAAACCCATTTTCCCTTCCTTGTACTATGACTCTGCATTTTTCAGTAAGCACATCCCCCAACAAAAGTTTGACTTGGTCATGAAATAATAAAAAAACATTTTCATGTTATTACATCCAATTAAAACCTTAACATGGTTTAATCAAACAATAGAAATATGGGTAGACATAGAATATTAAAGATAAAATAATCAACGAGCATACAGAAACGCCCCTATTTCTAGCAACAATTAAAACAAGCCAAAAATCTTCGTCTTAGTCTCAAAAGAAAGTTAAGCTTCAGGCTATACTTATTGTTAAATCTGAAATATAGAGTTGTCCAGTGGTGGAGGAACATTCATTATGCTAAAATATCCTCGTACCTACAGATAAAGGAGATTATAAACGTGTCGAAACCAGTATACGGTAAAAATGCGGTTCAGTCGAGAAATGTTGAAAAGATATCCAGTTACATATGGGCGTTAGCGATAGGGTTCATTGTTTTTTTGGTCTGGGCCCCGTTTCAAGTGGGATTATTTAATGGGCAGCAGATTGACTTTGAGAAGCCGATCTATCTGTCTTCACTCCTAAGCAGCCTCTTGTTGCTGGTGTGGGTAGGCCTATACTTCACCAAGTTCAGACTTGAGGGACAGCGTGATGCGCTGGCTGTGGCCTCGCTGCTGTTGCCTGCTACCTACGCATTGTCGCTTATTGGCGCTGCTTCGCATTATATGGCGATGAACCTGCTGTTTGTGCAAAGCATGTACGCCGCAATATTCATTATAGCGTTATATTTGCTTCAACAAAAGCAACTAAATGTTGTCATTCAAAATGCTATTCTGGCGATTGCGTATTTCATCGTAGGTTTCGGTCTGCTGAACTGGCTTGGGAGCTGGAAATTCGCTGGTGGGCTGGTAGGCTGGTTCTCCAATACGGTGCGTGGTGATAAATATTTGGATGCAGTCATGACGGACTCTAACGGGTTGCGTCTGACCTCTATTTTCCAGTATGCCAATACTTATGCTGCCTTCCTCATGGCCTTCCTGTTCGTGGCGGTATATGCCCTGGTACGCTCCAAAAAGTGGTATGGTACGCTGACGCACAGCTTCATGCTGGTGCCGATTATTGTATCTCTGCTGCTGACCTTGTCCCGTGGGGGACTTGTCATGCTGCCTGTAGTGTTCATCCTGCTTCTGCTGTTCCTGAAGCCTGCGCAGCAGATTCTCTGGATTATTCATCTTGCGTTGTCTGGCCTTGCGGCTCTACTGGTCACTAACCCGCTGACTACTCTTGGAACAGAGCTGAATACTACTTACACCTCATCAGCAGCACTTAAGGCCTGGGCCTATCTGATCGGAGCCTCCGCAGTAGTGGCCGCACTAGGATGGGTGATTCAACGTTATATTGCACCTTGGCTGCATGAGAAGCTGGGAGGCTCAGAAACCCGCAAATTCACAGGACTATGGATTCCACTCGGCTCAGTCGTGGCTGTAGCTGTCGTTGCTTTCCTGCTGATTGGGACCAGTGTCCGCAGTGTATTGCCGGATAACATCGAGACGCGGCTGGAGAACATTAACTTCAAACAGCATAGTGTACTTGAACGGTTCACTTTCTATAAAGATGCCATGAAGGTAGTAAAGGATTATCCGGTTCTCGGGTCGGGCGGGGGCGGCTGGTCCGCATTATATGAAGAGTACCAGAACAACCCTTATATAAGCCGTCAGGTTCATAACTTCTTCCTGCAGTATTTGATCGAAGTTGGGATTGTCGGGTTCATTGTATTTATGGGCTTTATCGGATATATTTTCTACAAATACATCCGTGCCTACCTGAAGCGTGACAAGGATGAGTTCCATAACGGGTTCTTTTTCTATATTATTGCACTGTCAATTCTAATACACAGTCTACTGGACTTTAACATGAGTTATGCGTTCATGGGTATTATGGTGTTCATCGGTTTAGCTGGTATGGGCGCTGTAATGGATAACAAACCGCTCCGCCAGAGCTGGAATAAAGCCGGAATTCGGATGGGATACATGGCTGTACTGACCATCGGGACGATATTCCTGCTGTTCCTGTCGATCAACTACATCGGGTCCAGCGATGCTGCTCTCAAGGGTAAAAATTTAGTTTCGGTTAGTACTTCTTATGAGGAGATCAAAACTCCTTTGGTCAAAGCATTAGATGCCCGTCCATACCATCCGGAAGCAGCATTATACTTGTCCACTCTTGACATGCAGGTATTCAAGCAAATTCAAGATGAGCAGTATCTGTCTGAAGCATCCAATGTGTTGACGCGCGCTCTGAAAGATGAGCCTTACAACAAAAATCTATTGGCTCAATTGGCCAGCTATTACGATCTGAAGGGCCAACCTGACATGGCATTGGCAGTATACAGTGACAATGCCTACAAGTTCAACTGGGATATCACGTGGTATGAATCATTGATTACCCGCGCCCAGACACTTGCTACAGCAGCTAGTGAGCAGAAGGATGAGGCCAAGAAACAGGAATACCTCACCGCTGGACTGGATGCGTATAAGCATGTTGTGGATGGCGTAGAGCATTTAAAAACCTTGCCTCCTGAGCAGCTGCAGGGCCGTCCTTTCTCAGTTACCCCTGCCATTGCACTAAATGTGGGTAAGCTACAGGTCATCTCAGGACAAAATGATGTGGCTGCTGCTACGTTGAAGCTTGGTTTAAGTGACGATTACAGTGATACCGCTAACCGCGAAGTAGCCCGCTGGTATTTGGCGGCACTGAAGAAAGCAGGAGCAGCAGTCGATCAGCCAGTCTATGACAAGCTGGTTGCCGCAGATCCGGCTGAGGCCGCAGCCATTGAGGCTGTTGTGAATACGCAGTACTGATCGGAATAACAAAACGGATATTCAAAAAAGCGGCTTACTGCCTGAGTACAGTGGGCCGCTTTTTTATGATGATTAAAGGGGGGAAAGCAATAAGTATGAACATAAGTGTAAATAGATTGAACTTGAAAATTCATGTTAAGTGAAAAGTGGCGGAGGAAAATTTGGGAACTGAAGGAGCGGTAGCGACCGGAATTCCTAACACAAAAAATCTCTCTAGTCACGACCAATCCCAAAACATAGTTTTTTACCTGCTAATCAGTCTCTCCTCGTTCTCAATAACTTCCTTCAAATACTCTAGCAGCCCTTCCTTAAGCTCCTCATGCTGAAGCGCGTAATGAATGCTTGTCTGGATAAAACCCATCTTCTCGCCGACATCATGTCGTCTGCCTTCGAAGTCATAAGCTATAATCCGCTCCACTTCACTTAGACGGGAGATCGCATCCGTAAGCTGAATTTCCCCACCTACACCTACCTGCTGTTCACCGAGCATATCAAAGATACGTGGAGTCAGTATATAACGTCCCAGGATCGCCAGGTTGGACGGAGCGTCCTCACGCTTAGGCTTTTCTACAAGCCTGTTGGCTTTATAGACACGTTCTGCTAATTCAGATCCGTCTACCACCCCGTAACGGGAAACATCCTCCCAAGGTACGGGTTGAACGCCGACGATGGAGGATCTGTACTGCTCGTACACTTCGATCATCTGCTTCAGGCAGGGCTTGTTCGACTCCACGATATCATCCCCCAGCAGGACGGCAAAGGGCTCGTTACCGATGAACTTCCGTGCACACCAGATAGCATGTCCCAGGCCGCGCGGTTCTTTTTGGCGGATATAGTGAATGTCGGCCATCTCTGAGGATTTGCGTACCGACTCCAGAAGTTCCCACTTCTGCTTCTCTGCCAAATTGAATTCCAATTCGAATGAATTATCGAAATGGTCTTCGATTGCGCGCTTGCCTTTACCCGTCACAATAATGATATCTTCAATCCCAGAAGCAACTGCTTCTTCCACAATATATTGAATCGTTGGTTTGTCTACGATGGGCAGCATTTCTTTGGGCATCGCTTTGGTCGCAGGCAGGAAGCGTGTTCCCAGACCGGCAGCGGGAATAATCGCTTTACGGATCTTCATCTCATATCTCCTTTAACAGATATACTCATAATCTCAATTATAACAGTTCCTGCTGATTTTGGGCAGTATACTGAGGCAGGGACAAATAGGGACAATGATCTCTGGGTGAACGCCCGGCGTTGACGTTCCCAATGGATGTTGATATAACAGCACTATACAGCACTTCCATTCGAAGAGGAGGGTATCCATGTTAGACTTATCCAGTCCGGTATGGCAACAGCTGCACGGCCCTTTTGGTACGGCTGAAGCGGTACCCGGGTTATTGCAGCAGTTGCAGGACGATTATACCAAAGAAATTAAGGACGAGCTGTACTGGGAGCATCTGTTCCATCAGGACACGATTTACAGCATCACTTTTGCCGCATTGCCTTATTTGTCGCAGATTGCCACGCAGTCGGATGATCCTGAAGTTCGATTGGATATCTACGTGACCTGCGGGATCTTCGTGACGAATCAACTAACAGTGCAGAGCGGAAATCTTCCTTCTGAGTTTGCTCACCAGAACCCGCCGCTTGCTGAGGAGCTTGTCCAAGAGATTTATACGGCCTACCTCACTGCTATTGAATACCTGGGCAAACTGTCGGAAGAGATCTTCCGCTATGCGGAATCGGCACAAAAGGATGACCAGGAGAAGCGATACATCCTCGCTGCGGATGCTGCTTACCGGGGAGATCGGGCAGTAGCGGGTATATTGTTGACCTATTCGGAAGGCGATGAATACATGGTCGGATGCCCGAGCTGTTATGAGGAAATGTATATCTGGCCGGATGAGAACAGCCCCGGGATGACCGCCTATTCTGACGACCCGGTATTCAGCGGCAAGGAGAATGGTCAAGCTGTTACGCCTTCCGAGATTGGCAGTGTCCGGCCGGAAGACAGCCCGTTAGCACGCCTATGGCAAGCAGCTCATACCATCAAGAACGGTCAGCTGATGGAGCAATTGCCTTATCTCACCGGAAAGGTGAACTGCCCGGCCTGTGGTGAAGCTCTGGACATCTGGCCGGAGCTGTTGCCGTTGTAAGGGAGCACGGGTGGATAAAAGACTTGGCGGGATAGTTAGGGATACAAAAACAGACCCGGCAGAATCGGGAGCCATCTGATTGGATGGCCCCGATTTCTGCCGGGCCTTTTATTATGGCCTTAGCCAGTTATATGCGTGAAACACACGAAACCAGCCCTCTTGCGATTGGGTATGATTCATTTACTTCGCATTCACCAGTTGCCCGCGCGTAACGCCAAGCTGGTTGGTAGCCTTCAGGCTCTTCCAAACCTGGGTGCCGGAGATTTCGCCACGTAGTGCGCGGCTGTAGAGGCTGATAACCTCTGCCACCTGCTCTGGGGTCTCCTCCAGGAACTCAACACGGAAAGAAGCTACGCCTAGCTCACGGAAGTGATTGAGGTATTCAGCACCCGACTGCTCTACCGCGTTATAGACGGTGTTGCGGCAGCCTTCATCCACACGGACGGGATGGGACATGCCGATGCGGTCCTGTAAGGACGCACGCTGCTCCTCACAAGGACGGCCACAGTTGGTGTAGTCCGTGCCTTCACTCATGAAGGTACAATAGACGCAGTGTTCTGTATGGAACATCGGCAGATGCTGGTGGATAACAACCTCCATGCGGGAGGTGTCACTGTGCCCGAGCAGATCGACCATCTGCTGAATGTTCAGGTCATACGACGGTGTCACCCTGTCACAACCGGCGTCCAGGAACAGATCCACGGCTCTGTGATTGGCGATATTCAGCGAGAAATCGCCAATCAGCCGGGGATGCACAGCATCCGGGTGCTCCATCCGGTGGCGCAGGTAATAATACAGCGCACCGGTGTTGCGCACCAGCACAGCATCCGGCTGCAGCCGCAGGATGTTGGCATGGTAGCCGTTCTCGTTCGGCATATGGATGCGCGGGGTGGCCAGCGCAATGCTGGCCCCAGCAGCCCGCACAGCGTCTACTGCCGCCGGGAACTGCTTGATGAACTCGAAATCGGCGTAAATATTCGTTACGCCGGCTTCGAGCGCAGCCTGCACCTGCGGCAGGCTGCGGCACAGCGCGGTGAGCTCCGCTTCACCGCTGCCCGCTGCGGCGCCCCTGCGGGACGCGCTGCCGTACACCTCAACCTCCCGTTTCACATACACGGGAGGCTTCGGGCGCTCGCCAGCAAGCAGCTCCACCGCCTGGCGGCGGATGCTGTTCAGCTCGCGCATGGGCACGATCACGTCGCCTTGCAGATGCGACTCCAGCGCTTCAAGCTGGAACAGGGTCCCGCCCAGGCGGCCGAATTGTTCTTCCAGCAGCGCGGTATCCATCGGACGCTTCTGCGCTGCCTCCAGCGCCAGCTCCGAATCCACACGGACAGTGACGTTCTTCTGAACGTCTGTCCACCAGGTCGTCAGCTTCTCGCCTGCGCAGCCCTGCACCCGCACATGAACCGGGAATACCCGGTACGGCTTCTCGGTCTCGTAGGACTGGCGCAGCGCCTTGTCCAGCGCCGGGTCATTCGTCTTCCAGATGCGGTCCCCCACATGCAGACGGCGTAGATCTACGTCATTACGGCCCGGAACGATATCAATGATCCAGCCCTCACCGGCTTCGCCTTCCAGCTTGACACCCTTGCGGCGCAAATCGTAGATGCGGCCGCCTTCTTCCTTCTTCGTCGGATCTCCGGCGTCGAACACAATGCCGTCTCCGCGTTTAAGCGGAGCATGGATACGGCAGACTACTCCATCACGCAGGATCTGCTCCACGGTGCCCAGGTACACCCCACGGCTCTTGGGGAAGGTACCATCGACTAATTTCTTATTATTGGTGCCTTCAAGGAAACCGTTCGTGAACCCGCGTGAGAAGCTCTGTTGCAGCTCACGCATATCCTCCTTCGAGGTAGGCGTCCAGTTACCTTCAAAATACTTATCGATCGCCTTACGGTACTTACTGACCACATTAGCGACATACTCCGGGGTTTTGAGCCGGCCTTCGATTTTGAACGAAGTCACTCCGGCTTCAATCAGCTCCGGCATCAGGTCGATGGCAGCAAGATCCTTCGGAGACAGCAGGTAAGTCACATCGCCCATCGGCTTCACTTCACCGTCAATCATCAGATCATACGGCAGACGGCAAGCCTGGGCGCATTCCCCGCGGTTCGCCGAGCGTCCGCCCCACATTTCAGAGGTTAGACACTGGCCCGAGTAGGATACACAAAGCGCACCATGCACGAAGACCTCCATCGGCAGGCGGGCTTGTTCGCCAATCGTGCGGATTTGCTTCAGATTATTTTCACGGCCGAGTACGACGCGTTCCAGCCCCCAAGGCTTCGTGAATTCCACCGCTTCCGGCGAGGTAATAGTCATCTGCGTAGAACCATGAATCGGGAAGTCCGGCGAGATCTCGCGGATCATCTGCACCAGCCCCAGGTCCTGAACGATAACGGCATCCACACCCGCATCCACGCAGGCATCAATCAGTCCCTTGGCATCCGGCAGCTCATTCTCGAACACCAGTATATTAAAGGTCAGGAACCCCTTCACTCCATAGCTGTGCAGAAACGCCATAATCTCCGGCAGCTCGTCCATCCGGAAGTTGTTCGCTCTGGCCCGTGCATTGAATTTCTCTACGCCAAAAAAGACTGCATCCGCCCCGTTCGCCACCGCTGCACGCATGCAGTCCCAATCTCCCGCCGGAGCCAGCAGCTCTACGTCTTCTCTGCGTATTCCTTGCTCTTTCATTTATATCCTCCCAAACCGCCTGTTCGGCGGGTCATTTACAGCTTTTTAACTTATTAATTGTATCAAATATCACAGCTGTCTGCCAGTAAAATAGAAACACTTGGGTTTTGCTTTCCCTAGGGATCTATCTTAAAATAGGCCAGGAGTTCCTGCTTGAATAGACAAATGAAGAAGAACCAGCGTAAAATATGAATAGAAAAGAATAAATACGCAAAAGATCTCACGGTTCCCAAAATTTATATGCAGCAAAAGGAGAGTTGAAACAGTTATGAAAGGCATAATTCTTGCGGGAGGAAGCGGCACCCGGCTATACCCTCTCACAATGGTAACCAGCAAACAATTACTGCCGGTCTATGATAAACCCATGATTTATTATCCTCTGTCCACATTAATGCTGGCAGGCATCCGAGAAATTCTTATCATCTCTACCGCCGAGGACACTCCACGGTTTGAGCATTTGCTCGGCGATGGCTCGCAATTCGGAATTTCACTGCAGTATATCGTCCAGCCGAGCCCGGATGGATTGGCACAAGCCTTCATTCTCGGCGAATCTTTTATCGGTGAAGACTCTGTGGCTATGATTCTAGGTGATAATATATATTACGGCAACGGCATGACTAAGATGTTGAAGCAAGCTGCCGATAAAACAAGCGGGGCGACTGTATTTGGCTACCATGTTCCCGATCCCGAACGTTTTGGCGTGGTGGAATTTGACGGAGACGGCAAGGTCCTCAGCATCGAAGAGAAACCGGAGCATCCAAAATCTAATTATGCGGTTACCGGCCTTTATTTTTATGACAACCGGGTAATTTCTATTGCTAAGGAAGTTAAGCCGTCACACCGTGGCGAGCTGGAAATCACTTCAATTAATGAAGCCTATCTGAAGCTGGATGAGCTGGATGTTGCCTTGCTTGGACGCGGGTTTACTTGGCTCGATACCGGAACCCACCAGAGTCTGGTGGATGCCACCAACTTCGTCAGAACGATTGAAGACCATCAAGGGATCAAAATCTCTGCACCCGAAGAAATTGCTTATGTTAATGGCTGGATCACCAAGGAACATCTCCTGGAATGCGGACATAAGCTGAGCAAGACCGGATACGGCCAATATTTAATTAAGGTCGCTACAGGTAAAATCCAATTTTAAACCATAGAAAGAGTGGATACGATGAAGTTTATCAAAACCCATCTGGAGGACGTTCTCGTCGTTGAACCGGCAGTCTTCGGAGACCATCGCGGCTGGTTCATGGAGACCTACAGCGAGGCTAAATTCCATGAACAAGAGCTCCGATATCAGTTCGTTCAGGACAATCAATCCTATTCCGCTGTAAAAGGCACTCTGCGCGGACTTCACTTCCAGCTAAACCCTAAGGCACAGACCAAGCTTGTACGTTGCACACGCGGTTCGATCTTTGATGTAGCTGTCGATATCCGTCAAGGCAGTCCTTCATATGGCAAGTGGTTTGGCATTGAACTGAACGCCGAGAACAAGAAACAGCTGCTCATCCCCAAAGGGTTCGCCCACGGCTTCATGACACTAACCGAGGATGTTGAAGTTCAATACAAATGCGATGAGCTATATGCGCCTGAATGTGACGGCGGTATTCTGTGGAATGACCCCGACATTGCCATTGAATGGCCGATGGATGTAATTCCTGTACTGTCTGCTAAGGATGAACAAGCGCCGCTGCTAAAGGATGTTACGCATAATTTTGTGTATTAACCAAATAAAAAATTTTAGTTTAATTCAGCAAAAAACGTCCCGGCTCTTAGTAGCCTGGGACGTTTTTCGCTGTTTTTCCACTTACTCAAGAAACTAATTACCCTTCTACTCCCCCACCCACCCAAACGACCCCTGCACCCGCTCCAGCACCGCCTGCTGGCTCGCCGTAGCGTTGGCGGTGTTCAGTGTGATGGTGAGCGTATAGACCACCTCATTGCGGCTGAACACAATAATCTTCGTGCTCGCCGGGATGCTGTTCTTAGTCTGCTCTACTGTGAGTATGGTGGCTGGCATACCGGCAAAGGTGGTTTCTGTGACGCTTTTTACCTGCGGGCCCTTGGGATCTTGCTTGGTGTTCTGGTAATAGCTCTGCAGCTGGCTGACGGCATATTCCGGCGTGACCTCAGGGCTGGCGTAGAGCTGGAATCGGCCGCCGGTGAAGCGGTATTCCACGCTCTGGCTCTCGAAAAGATCCTGAACCGGGCTCCACAGCCGCGGAATCTCGAGCTTGTAGCCGTAGGTCTTGGAGATCTTGGTGACCGACTTCTGGCTGAGCTGGGTATAATCCTCTGACGCCAGGCGTCCGAAGTTACTCTTCGTCTGGGCAAAATCAATATCGATCGAGTTCAGTACCTCTGTAAAGCGCGCCTGATCACCACTCTGCCCGGGCCCGGAAGCCGCAACATATTCAAAATAATAACGGTACCCGTTCTTCAGCAGCAAAATCTGATATTCGGTACTCCACCCGCTGCCTGGGTTAAGCCCGATCTCGTTAATCAGCACCGGTTCACCGGAGACCTTGCCCGCTACGCTGTCCTTCAAGGTATAGGCCTCAGCCACATAGGTGTCACGGAGCTGAGACAGCAGTTCCTGGTTCCAGCTTGCCAGCGTGGAGCCCGCAGGGGCGGAGCTTACTTTTACACGCAGATAACTCCCCTGTTTGCCCGCATAGTAGAGCTGCTGGTCATCCGCACTCCAGTCGGCAGGGACCTTAAGCGCAATCCCATAGTCATCGTTGTAGCCTTCGCGCAGCCCGTTGCGGACCGTGGAGAGATCGCGGATGCTCCGGTCGGATGCGTCAAAAGAGGGCTGAAAAGAATTCAGCAACGCCGCATATTTGCCCAGATCCTTATAATTGGCTGCATTGTCATCTGTCAGATAGATCTCATACAGCCTGCCTCCGGCATAATATTGCCTGCCCTCCCAGAGCGCGCCGCTCGAATCCTTGCTCACGGTCCGGGCGTAAGGAACCTTGGCCTTAGACACAGCCTCCCGGTCCAGCACAATCTCCCCGCCCTCCTCCGAGGAGCGGACCAGATTCTCCAGCAGCCCTTCGGGATCAAGAGGAACGGCGAGCGGCGAAGCATGCACCTCCAGATAGTACCCGTTCTCTGCACTCGTAAAAGTCGCTACGCTCTCATTCCCTCCACTGTCGCCCACGACCAGCCCTGGCGGATAGTTCATGCTCCACTCCAGATAACTGTTGCCGATCCGGGTTTTGCCAGCGTCACTGTCAATCCCGCTTTGCGCTTCTATGCCTACTGCTGCCACTGGGGGAGATATCGTAACTAGTATCCCTCCGCCCTCCGCCGGAGTCATCCGCGCACCCAGCACTCCAGCTACGAATCTCAGCGGCACCATCAGCACACCGGATACCATGCGCGGCGGCGCGGCGAGCTTGATTTTGACACCATCCTTCCAGGCAGTCATGCTGCCTATCGTCATCGCACCGGTATGCGGCCCGTACATAACCTTCACCACATCATCGCCTTGCAGGGAGACGGTGCTGCCGAAAGCTTTTTTGAAAATACCCAGCGGGACCAGCAGCGTTCCATTCTCAGCAAAAGGCTTCGGAATCGTGACCGGCTTCCCGTTAACCGTTGCAGAAGCACTGCCCGCTTGAAGACTAAGCTGTAGCAGAGCCCCCTCCGCCGCCTGGGCCCTTCCCGCAGGAAAGAGACTGAGCAGTAATAATAGCACTACAATAACAGACACTCCGCGCCGTAGATGTGCCAACCTCCTCCCCCGCCCGGCTGTACCTGCCGCCTCCTCACTCTGTCGTCTGATCATCGGTCTCCCCCTCCGTCTTAGCGGCACTCACCAGAGGGTCGCCTTGTCCAAGAACAAGGCTTCTGGCTACGATATCGCCTTCACTCTGCATCAGCAGCTTGACCACTGCCCCCGGCTTGTACTGTCTGAATAACTCATTAACATCGACAAGTGAAGTTACCCGATGTCCGTCTATGGCATACAGTGCATCTCCCGTAGTGATTCCTGCCTTGCGCGCTTCTGCCGTAAGCACCTTCGTCACCGTCAAGGGCTCCTGCCCCGGCAGTCCGACAATTACGGGCCAGCTCTCCTCAAGCTCAATTCCGAGGCTCGGACGCCGGACCTCTCCATATTGGAGCAGCTGATTCATGATGTACTTCACCGTATCTGCGGGAATCGAGAAGCCCATATTTTCCACACCCACAGCTGCAAACTTCATACTGTTAACCCCGAGTACCTCCCCCTTCATATTGACCAGCGGTCCTCCGCTGTTGCCGGGATTGATGGCCGTATCGCTCTGGATCAGCCGGTACGCCGCATCTACCGAACGGTTAAGACCGCTGATCACGCCTACAGTAGCCGAATTTCTCAGGGAAAAAGAGATCGGTGTCCCGATCGCTATAACCTTTTCGCCTACCTGAAGATTGGCGGCACTGCCTGCGAAGGTTGCGGGCTTTAGGGCTTTGGCTTTGATTTTGACCAGTGCAAGATCACTGAATTCATCCGAGTATGTATCTGTGATGTTATAGCTCGTCCCGTCTGAGGTGACCACTACCGCCTTCTCCAGCCCAGCCATCACATGGGCATTGGTAATGATCCATCCGTCTGCTCTGACGATAATCCCCGAGCCGTGGGTCAGATTGTAACGGTCATCCGGTCCGCCGGTTTCTCCTCCCGCTTTGCCGATAATGCCGACTACAGACGGCGAGACTCTGCTTATGATTTGCGGAACCGGGTCTGCTGTTGCGGGCTGGCTCCATTGCCCCTTGCTCTCCTTGTGCACCGTACCTGCTTGTCCGGCCTTCATCACGTTGACAGCCGCGCCTCTCTCAGCCTCTAATGTTCCTATCCCGCTGTAGACCGCCCCATGAACAACACCGGCTGGACTTACGAATCCCGACAACACCAACAGTATAGTGCCCAGCAGTACTACCCTACTCCGGGCAGTCCAGTTCCTCCCCATTCCCATGGCTCTCCCCTTCTTCCCTGCACAATATGTTCCAAATGGAAACGGCATTGCCTTTCTTTTGAAAGGACGTTACCGTTTCAGCGAGAAAGATAATGATAATTATAGCGCGAAGCATATAGATTCTTTTCTTCAAAAAAAGACGCCTTTAGGATCGCCGCTGGCGGTAAAGGTGTCTTTAAGATGAGCTTGCATCTGAGGTTATGTGTGTCTTACTCTAGCTGAACCAGTTCATAATCATTGCATAATCGGATACCACAAAAACCAGCAGGCTTACCACTGCAAAACCAATGGCAAATTTGTTCTTCTGCGGAGCTCTAAGCAGCCGGACCACACCGATAAGTATCAGGATCGTGAATACAATCATAAACGCATCGAAGGTATGAAATTTAGACGGTTCTTGCGCGGCAGCTTCTGCAAGCAGCATGGCAATCCCTCCCTGAGAGTGTTGTCAAGCAAGTTTCTCTAATCCATATCACCTTCTATGTTATCGTTACCATTTCCGTCACGCAATAGAAATATTTTAAAAACGGCGTATTTGTCACAAAAAATATTCCTTATGGCTAAATCACGCCTCGGATTGGCGATATTCATCATTGACCGCTGTTATTTTTTTAATTTTCAAGGAGCCAATCCACCTCAATCCAGCCTACAGCTGCTGCTATCATTCAACGTAAAAGCTTCTCATTGAATCTTACGGCGGACATGCTGTAGATATGCCTGTTTGGACTTGGTGGACTGAGTGGACTGGCTGGACCTCAATACTACGATTACAATACTTTATCACCTTTAATTAAATCTTCATTGATGAGCGCTAAATCGCTATCCACCATCATCTTGATCAATTGCTCAAATGTAACCTCCCGTTCCCAGCCTAGCTTTTCTTTAGCCTTGGAGCAATCACCAAGCAGTAGATCCACTTCAGCAGGTCTAACAAACCTCTGATCAACCACAACATAATCTTTCCAATCCAGTCCTACATGCGTAAATGCGATATCTACAAGTTCTTCAATCGTATGCGTCTCCGCAGTCGAGATTACAAAATCATCCGCTTTATCCTGCTGAAGCATCAGCCACATCGCTTTAACATAATCCCCTGCAAAGCCCCAATCTCTTTTTGCATCCAGATTTCCCATCCGGAGTTCCGTTTGCAGACCCAGTTTTATTCTCGCCACAGCATCAGATACTTTGCGGGTTACAAATTCAATGCCACGACGTGGCGATTCATGGTTGAATAAGATCCCAGAGCAAGCAAACATGTTATAGCTTTCTCTATAATTAACAGTAATCCAGTGACCATAAACTTTAGCCACACCATATGGACTTCGTGGATAAAATGGGGTCGTTTCTTTCTGCGGTGTTGCTAATACTTTACCGAACATTTCACTGCTTGAGGCTTGATAAAATCTCGCTGCCGGTTTAGTCAAACGCACCGCCTCGAGCAAATTGGTAACACCCATTCCAGTAGCTTGAGCAGTTGCAACAGGTTGAACCCAGGAGGTTGCTACGAAAGACTGCGCGGCCAGGTTATAGACTTCATCCGGATCTGAGATGCTCACCGCTCTCATCAGTGACCCCTGATCCAGCAAATCTCCTTCAATAAATTCGATTTCATTCTTTAGATGTCCGATGTTATCCATAATTGGTATACTTGTTCTGCGGCGCAAACCAAATACTTTATATCCTTTTGACAACAGAAGCTCTGCCAAATAAGATCCATCTTGTCCTGTAATCCCTGTAATTAATGCACGCTTTGTCATTTAAATCCCCTCATTTTCATAGGTAGTAAGGCTTACTGATACCTATTAACAAAGCCTGCAGAATATGTCTAAGCGCTTTCTTGTCCAGTACAATTATAAAAGTGAAAGCAGCCCAATTGTTAATCATATCTGGAAAGAACGGTGACCCCTTCTTGAAATACATCGAATTTGGAATCGGAAACACATGGCTGGTGCGAACAGAGATTGAACAGCCGGATGGGACAGAGGTCGAAGTACAGGGGATCGTCCGGCCAGTTATCTTCCGTTCCTTCTACATCCGCGTCTGGATCGGAAGAACCGTCTGGATTGTAGACTCACGGGAAGGGTTCAAACGGGGATCTAAAGCTACCCGCCGTTTTAAGATTATCTTGGGCATCCGCAGTGAGTTGTAGCGGGGAGCAGACACTATAAATTACTGATCGGGCAGCATTGCTGTTGCGTGTGTTTTTGCTTACCGCCGTAGTGTGAGGGCGAGGGATATTTAGTGGAATTAGTACATCTAGTTTGGCGCAACCGTTGCATTTATATCAAATAGTTGGAAAAACAACACTTGTTGAACCCGATTTTTGGTGAATATACAGAGTTCTATGGAGAGAAGTGTACTTTTTCCAACTACGTTAGTCCAACACTCCGCTTCGGCAGTATTAAGTGCCATATTTCCAACTACGTCCGCTCTATAGCTTAGAGACTCAATAGAGGGCATTCTGACTCCCCAAAACTTATCAGCACTTGTGAAACCTGCCGCAATATTAAAATACCCCGTGCCCCCTTTGTAAGAAGGGGGCATGGGGTATTCGGGTTAATGAGGTTATTAGGTTTTATACCGCTCTTCCTACAGTTACACCGTCTCCGAAGGCTGCAACTCCATAGCCTGCGTACGTTCCGTATCACGGATCAGGACAGGCTTCAGGTAGCGGCCCGTATAGGATTCCTCCACACTGATCAGCTTCTCGGGCGTCCCGGTCGCAAGGACCGTGCCGCCGCCGCTGCCGCCTTCCGGTCCCATATCAATGATGTAGTCGGCTGTCTTGATGACATCGAGATTATGCTCGATGACCAGAACCGATTCGCCGGAATCGACCAGGCGGTGCAGTACCTCAAGCAGACGCCCGATGTCGTCCACATGCAGACCGGTTGTCGGCTCATCCAGGATATACAGCGTCTTACCGGTGCTGCGGCGGTACAGCTCGGAAGCCAGCTTCACACGCTGGGCCTCACCGCCGGACAGGGTGGTTCCCGGTTGGCCGATGTTGATATAGCCCAGGCCTACATCCAGCAAGGTCTGCATTTTGCGGTGAATTTTCGGAATATTCTTGAAGAACTCCGTTGCATCCTCCACCGTCATCTCCAGCACATCCGAGATATTCTTGCCTTTATATTTCACTTCCAGCGTCTCGCGGTTATACCGTTTGCCTTTGCAGACCTCACAAGGAACGTATACATCCGGCAGGAAGTGCATCTCAATCTTGATAATGCCGTCTCCACGGCACGCCTCACAGCGGCCGCCCTTCACATTGAAGCTGAAGCGCCCCTTCTGGAAGCCACGCACCTTGGCCTCGTTCGTCTTGGAGAACAGATCACGGATATCATCGAACACACCTGTATACGTAGCCGGATTAGAGCGCGGTGTACGCCCGATCGGGGACTGGTCAATTTCGATGACCTTGTCCAGATTCTCCAGGCCGCGGATTTCTTTGTGCAAGCCGGGACGGACCTTGACCGCCTTGTTCAACTGGCGGGCCAGACTTTTGTAGAGAATCTCATTAATGAGCGAAGACTTGCCGGAGCCGGATACGCCGGTTACCGCTGTGAAGACACCGAGCGGAATTTTTACATTCACATTCTTCAGGTTATTCTCCTTCGCTCCACGGATCTCGATCCAGCGTTCATTATCGGTTGGCCGCCGCTTGGAAGTCACCGGGATGAACTTACGTCCGCTCAAGTATTCACCGGTCAGGGAACCCGGGTCCTTCATAATCTCCTCCGGGGTCCCCTGAGCAATGACCTGTCCGCCGTGTTTCCCGGCACCCGGTCCAATGTCGATAATATAGTCAGCCGCCATCATGGTATCCTCATCATGCTCAACGACGATGAGCGTATTACCGAGGTCGCGCATATGGGCAAGCGTGGCAATCAGCCGGTCATTGTCCCGCTGATGCAGGCCGATACTTGGCTCATCCAGAATATAGAGGACACCCATCAGACTGGAGCCGATCTGGGTAGCCAGCCTGATGCGCTGGGCTTCCCCGCCGGATAATGAGCCTGCTGCCCGGCTAAGGGTCAGATAGTTCAGCCCCACATTCACCAGGAAGCCGAGCCGGCTGCTGATTTCCTTGAGGATCAGATTGGCAATCGCTGTTTCTTTCTCACTAAGCTTGAGATCTGCGAAGAAGTCCAGACAATCTCCAATCGAAAGATCCGTCACATCCGCAACATTCTGCTCATTGATGGTCACCGCCAGAATCTCTTTTTTGAGCCGCTTGCCCTTACAGGAATGGCAAGGCTTAGCGCTCATGAAGCCTTCAATGAACTCACGGATTCCTTCGGAGGCTGTATCGCGGTACCGGCGCTCCAGATTCGGAATAATGCCCTCAAAAGCAACCAGGGCGTCTTTGCGCTGGCCGAAGTCATTCTCATACCGGAAACGGATCTTCTCGCTGCCTGTTCCGTGCAGCAGCTTGTTCATATGCTCCGGCGACAGGCTGCTTACCGGTACATTCTGCGGAATCTTGAAATGCTCGCACACCGATTTCAGGAACTGCGGATAGTAGTTCGAGGTACTGCCTGTCCAGGCCAGGAAAGCTCCTTCTTCGATGGATTTCTCTGTATCCGGGATCAGCAGATCGGGATCGACAACCATATTCATCCCCAGCCCATCACATTCAGGACAGGCTCCAAATGGACTGTTGAAGGAGAACATACGCGGCGCCAGCTCTTCTATGCTGAATCCGCAGACCGGACAAGCAAAGCTTGCACTGAACAGCAGCTCTTCCTGGCCCATCACATCAACGAGAATCTGACCACCGGACAGCTTCAGCGCAGTCTCCAGGGAATCGGTAAGCCGGGTCTCAATATCATCCTTAATTACAATCCGGTCAACAACAACCTCAATCGTATGCTTTTTATTCTTCTCCAGTACAATATCTTCCGTCACTTCGCGCAGCTCACCATCCACACGTACACGGACGAAGCCTTGCTTCGAGATATCTGTGAACAGACCCTTATGCTCACCCTTACGGCCGGAAATGACCGGGGCCAGAATCTGCAGACGGGTCTTCTCCGGGTATTGCATGATCCGGTCCACCATCTGTTCAACGGTCTGCGAAGTGATCTCTATGCCATGATCCGGACAATGCGGATGGCCGATCCGGGCAAAGAGCAGCCGCAGATAGTCATAGATTTCGGTAACCGTCCCTACCGTGGAACGCGGGTTACGGCTAGTCGTCTTCTGGTCAATTGATATGGCCGGGGAGAGTCCGTCGATGGAATCTACATCTGGCTTCTCCATCTGGCCCAGGAACTGGCGCGCATAGGCAGACAACGACTCGACATACCGGCGTTGACCCTCGGCGTAGATGGTATCGAAGGCCAGGGAGGATTTGCCCGAGCCGCTCAGTCCCGTCAGCACGACGAAGCGGTCACGCGGAATCGTTACGTCGATGTTCTTGAGGTTATGGGCCCTCGCGCCCTTGATTACTATACTTTCATGTGCCAACGGTACCTCTCCTTTAAGGGGAATTTAAAATGGAAAAACATTTTGGGAAATATTTTCGATCCCTCCCAAACCCTCCCTTCCAAGGGAGGGCCCCAAGGGTTGCACCCTCTGGACACCCGCAAACTTGGCGGAAGGAATTAGGCGGGTGGATGGACGACTACTGTGGCATTAGGCCCGCTAACCCCTACGGGGCCGCTATACTTACAGAGCAGGGTACGGCTCGCTTCCGCTTGCCGCAGACGCTGTCCCTTCGGGATACGCGCTATGGCTTAACTGCACACTCTCCCTGCGGGATACGTGCTTAGGGCTTGAGTGCACGCTGTCCCTTCGGGATTCGCGCTAAGGGCTTAACTGCGGGCTGTTCCTGCGGAATGCGCAAAGAACTTTAACCATACTATCTTCAAAAGGAACGGCCTGAATAGCGCCGTTCCCTGGATCGTTAACTTCTCGGCCGGGTTACTCTGCCCGTAGCTCAAGCAAGGCATCACGCAGCTCGGCGGCGCGCTCAAATTGCAGGTTCTTGGCGGCATCCTTCATCTCGGCCTCCAGACGCTGCATCAGGCTCTGCTTGTCTTTCTTGTTGAGCTTGCCGCCAACACCAGTGAGGTAATCAGCCTTAGACTCGGCCACCTTGGTCGCCTCGATGATATCGCGCACCTTCTTGTTGATGGTCGTCGGGGTAATCCCGTGCTTCTCATTATGGGCGATCTGAATCTCACGGCGGCGCTGGGTCTCGCTCATGGCCTTCTCCATGGAGTCCGTAATGCGGTCCCCGTACATAATGACCCGGCCCTCCGAGTTACGGGCGGCACGGCCGATCGTCTGGATCAGCGAACGCTCGGAACGGAGGAAGCCTTCCTTGTCAGCATCCAGAATCGCGACTAGCGACACCTCCGGCAGGTCAAGACCTTCTCTGAGCAGGTTAATACCGACCAACACATGGAAGGTGCCTAGACGGAGATCACGCAGAATCGCCATCCGCTCCAGTGTCTTGATATCGGAGTGCATATAACGTACCTTGATGCCAATCTCCTTGAAGTAGTCCGTCAGGTCCTCAGACATCTTCTTCGTAAGGGTGGTGACGAGAACACGCTCATCGCGTTCTACCCGGTCACGGATTTCATTGATCAGATCATCGATCTGCCCTTCGGTAGGGCGCACTTCAATGATCGGATCAAGCAGACCGGTAGGACGGATAATCTGCTGGACCATCGTATCGCAATGCTCCATCTCATAAGGTCCAGGTGTTGCGGACACGTATACAATCTGGCTCACCTTGTCTTCGAATTCCTCGAATTGCAGCGGACGGTTATCCAGTGCAGACGGCAGGCGGAACCCGTGTTCTACAAGGACTGTCTTACGCGCACGGTCACCGTTATACATCGCCCGGATCTGCGGCAGCGTCACATGAGACTCGTCAATCACAATCAGCATGTCATCCGGGAAATAGTCCATCAATGTATAAGGAGTCGCTCCCGGCTCCCGGAAGGTAAGCGGACCGGAATAGTTCTCGATCCCTGAACAGAAGCCGACTTCCTTCATCATCTCGATATCATAACGGGTCCGCTGCTCCAGCCGCTGGGCCTCCAGCAGCTTGCCTGCTTCACGGAGCACAGCCAGCCGCTCCTCCAGCTCACGCTCAATATTGACCAGCGCTACACGCATGGTCTCTTCCTGGGTAACGAAGTGAGACGCCGGGAAAATCGCGATATGATCGCGTTCGCCGATCAGCTCGCCTGTCAGAACATCAATTTCCGTAATCCGTTCGATCTCGTCTCCGAACAGCTCTACCCGGATCGCATGCTCGCCCTGGGATGCCGGGAAGATCTCAACGACATCCCCGCGCACACGGAACGTACCGCGCACGAAATTAATATCATTGCGCTGATACTGGATATCTACGAGCCGGCTCAGAATCTGATTACGCGGCTTCTCCATTCCTACACGCAGCGAGAGCAGCAGGCTTCCGTATTCCTGCGGCGAACCGAGACCATAAATACAGGACACACTCGCCACAATAATGACATCACGGCGTTCGAACAGCGAGCTTGTTGCCGAGTGGCGGAGCTTGTCGATTTCTTCATTTATGCTGGAGTCTTTCTCAATGTAGGTATCGGAGGAAGGAATGTACGCCTCTGGCTGGTAGTAATCGTAGTAACTGACGAAGTAATCCACGGAATTGCTCGGAAAAAATTCTTTGAACTCACTCGCCAGCTGCGCAGCAAGCGTCTTGTTGTGCGCAATAACCAGCGTGGGGCGGTTCAACTTGGAAATCACTTGTGCGATGGTAAAGGTCTTGCCTGTACCGGTCGCTCCCAGCAGCGTCTGGTGCTTTTTGCCCTGCCGGATGCCGTCCAATAACTCTTCTATGGCATGAGGCTGATCGCCCTGGGGTGTATACTCGGACTCCAGTTCAAAAGTCTTCGTACTGACGACAATATCACTCATTTGCCCGTCTCCCCTCTATCGTCTAGAATATATGAATATATTATAATTTTAACCCTAATCATCCTTCATCCATACCAAGCTGAAAAATATGGAAGATAGGAATGCACGTTCCCGTTTATTATACAGCGTTGCCCAGACTGTTGCAAACCATAATATATAGAAATTTAAGGAGCCTGAATTTATGGATTTCATTACAATACTCGGCCTGCTGGCCGGAATTGCCGCTATGATCGGCGGTTTTCTGTGGGAGGGCGGCAGCCTGTCCGGCCTGCTGCAGCCCAATGCTGCCCTGATCGTATTCGGCGGCACCCTTGCGGCTGTACTCATCAGCTTCCCGGCGTCCAAGCTCCGCAGCATTCCGGCGGCGCTCCGCCTGGCTTTTGGCAGACAACGGGATACCAGCCGGGAACAAGCCGAAGAATTGATTGCTATGGCTGCACTAACGCGGCGCGGCGGTGTTCTCGCCCTGGAGAAACGAGCGGAGGAACATCCCGACCCCTTCACCCGTGAAGGCCTGTTTCTGATTGTCGACGGCAATGACCCGGATCAGGTCCGGCAGATTCTGGAGCTTGGGATGGATGCCAAGGAACTGAAATATGAAGGCTATGCCAAAATATTCGAAGCCGCCGGCGGCTATGCACCGACCATGGGCATTATCGGTACCGTTATGGGCCTGATCCGGGTTCTGAGCAACTTAACGGACCCTTCGAATCTGGGCGCGTCCATTGCCGTAGCTTTTACAGCAACGCTCTATGGCGTAGCCAGCGCCAATCTAATCTTTTTACCCATTGCCTCCAAAATCAAATCCCGCAGCCAAAGTGAGCTAGGCACCATGGAGATGCTGCTCGTCGGCATTCTGTCCCTGCAGAACGGGGACCACCCGCATCTGGTCCGTCAAAAGCTGGCCCCTTTCCTGGCAGACGCCCCTAAACGCAGCGCCAGCACCAGCACCAGTCCGGGAGACCCGTTATGAGACAAAGAAACCGCCGGCAGCACCGCGCCGCCGCAGGGAAAGAGAGCCGGGACCGCTGGATGATTACCTATGCGGATCTGATCACGCTTCTGCTTATTTTCTTCGTGATTCTGTATGCCATGAGCAGTCTCGATTCGCAGAAATATGCCATTGTCAGCGGCTCCTTATCGGATACCTTCAAGAGCGGAAGTACAGTACTGGAAGGCGGAAGCGGCGTTCTGGAGGGCAATCAGGGCATTACAGGGACTGACGTTTCGAAGGGTCATAATGAAGACGGCAGCACCGCTGACACGCCTTCGGCCACAGACTCTGGGGATGCGAACGGACTCAATGGACACGGGGCAGATACACCTGCAGCCGGACAAGAAGGAGATGGGGCTGGACACCAGCCGTCTGCGCGCGAGCTTGCTTTTCGTGAACAGGAGGCGAAGCTGGCTGCGCTTATGGGCGTTATCACCCAATACGTGGAGGAGAATAACCTGGGTGAGCAGATTTTTGTTGCCGATAAGCCGCAGGGCATTGCGATCACGCTCAGTGACCGCTTCCTGTTCGATGCGGGTAAGGCTGAGCTGAAATCGCCTGCACTCCCTGCACTGCGCCAGCTCTCCGGCCTGTTCCGCGGCATCGGCGCCACCATCAGCATCGAAGGCCACACCGACAATGTTCCCGTGACGCCAGGCTCAGTGTACAAAGACAACTGGGAGCTATCGGGCGCCCGGGCGCTGTCGGTCCTGCGCTTTTTTCTGGACAAAGAGGGGCTGAGCCCCGATACCTTCCAGTACGCGGGTTATGCCGATACCCGGCCTGCATATGATAATGCGACCACCGAAGGCAGACAGAAGAACCGCCGGGTCGAACTCATTGTTCTGCGCCAGCTGCAGGAGACGGAATAATATACAGACGCAAAAAGACAGACCTCTCACATTAGTAACATCTAATGTAATAAAGAGAGGTCTGCCGTATTAACATCCGCTTCCGCAAATAAGCTAACTTTTATTCCCCAACCAGTTCCTTGTACGCAGCCGCATCCAGCAGGCCGGTTACTGCCTCTGCGAACTCAGCATCAAGCTCCAGCTCAAAAATCCAACCGTCTCCGTAGGGCTGATCGTTGATCAGCTCCGGGCTGGCCTCCAGCGCATCGTTGATCTTGGTCACCTTACCGGATACGGGTGAATATAGCTCCGATACCGTCTTCACGGACTCAATACTGCCCACGCTGTCACCAGCGGAGATTGCCGCGCCGACTTCCGGGAATTCTACAAACACGATATCGCCGAGCAGATGCTGCGCATGATCCGTAATCCCTACACGTACTACGCGTCCCTCGCCCTGCTGCGCCCACTCATGCTCTTCGCTGTA
This sequence comes from Paenibacillus sp. FSL R7-0128, assembly GCF_038002245.1. Taxonomy (NCBI): domain Bacteria; kingdom Bacillati; phylum Bacillota; class Bacilli; order Caryophanales; family Paenibacillaceae; genus Paenibacillus; species Paenibacillus sp. FSL R7-0128. Next base: position 6,989,506 of record NZ_JBBOCD010000001.1, read on the forward strand.
TAGCAGGTTGTCAAGCACTTCACTCATGTCCAAGCCGCCTCTTTTCCGTAATTGGAGTTCTAAATTTAGTTATAGCCTAAGTTATCGGCTTGCCTAATGTCAATATAACTGACAGTAAAATTAAATTTGTCAACTTTTTGACGTTTTTTGATTGACAGGGCGGAGGGTTACCCGGTTTAATGGAGTCAGTAGAAAAACATATGGTTTGCGAATGATGGCATAGGGAGAGACTGTCTCACAGGAAGACAGCGCCGAAGGAGTAAGCCCGGGATGGGTGAATCTCTCAGGCAAAAGGACCTTTGCCGGACGCATCTCTGGAGAGCATCCGGATGCCTGCGCCGCAGGCTTCACGGATCACCAACGGGGAAACCTGCGCTGCAATGCAGGGTAACTCTCAGGTACCAAGGACAGAGCGAAAGTCCATTTATGCATACGTGCATAATGGCTTTCGCCTGTCCTTTTTCGTATGTAATCAAAGCCAAGGGAGTGACGAGATGGAGTCTTTGAGAAGAACGCCTTTTTATGATCTCTATGCCGCGTATGCGGAGTCCAGATGTATTGATTTTGGCGGCTGGGAGCTGCCGGTTCAGTTCACAGGGATCGTGAAGGAGCATGAAGCCGTCCGCAATCAGGCCGGACTGTTCGATGTCTCCCACATGGGAGAATTCATGGTTACCGGAGAGGGCGCAGAAGCCTTCCTCCAGAGAATGACCACGAATGATGTCAGCCGCTTGGAAGACGGCGCGGCGCAGTATACGCTGATGCTCTATCCAAGCGGCGGAGTGGTGGACGATCTGCTCGTATACCGTCTGGGCGAGGAGCGTTACATGCTTGTCGTCAATGCGTCGAATATCGACAAGGACTTCCAGTGGCTGCAGGAGCATCTCACCGCTGAGTTCAGCGGGGTCACTCTGAACAATGTCTCGGATGAGACCCTGCTGCTTGCCTTGCAGGGACCGCTGGCTGAGACCATCCTTGCCAAAGTGACGGACGCTCCTCTAACGGAACTCAAGCCTTTTCACTTCATCGAACACGCCGAGGTCTGCGGCGTCAGCGTCCTGCTCTCCCGCTCCGGATATACCGGTGAGGATGGCTTCGAGCTGTACGCTCCTGCTGATACGGCGGCTACCCTCTGGAAGGGCCTGCTGGAAGCAGGCGCTCCGCATGGCCTGACTCCTGCCGGACTCGGCGCACGCGACACGCTGCGCTTCGAGGCCAAACTGCCGCTGTACGGCCAGGAGCTGTCGGCGGATATCACTCCACTCGAAGCCGGTGTCCAGTTCTTCGTGAAGTTGGATGCAGGCGACTTCATCGGCCGTGACGCCCTGCTGAAGCAGAAGGAAGCCGGTCTGCCCCGTCGTCTTGTGGGCCTGGAGATGATCGACCGTGGCATTCCCCGCTCCCACTATCCCGTATACGCGGATGGAGTGAAGATCGGTGAAGTAACGACAGGCACCCAGTCCCCGACCCTGAAGCGGAATCTCGGACTCGCCCTGCTGGATACTGCCTATACGGAGATCGGTACAGAGGTGTACGTAGAGATCCGCGGCAAGCAGCTCAAGGCTGCCGTCATCAAAGCCCCATTCTACAAAAGAAGCCAAGGAGTGAAGCCGCAATGAAGCACCGCTATCTGCCTATGACCGGGCAAGACCGCGCAGAAATGATGGAGACCGTAGGCATACAGTCCATCGATGAGCTGTTCGCCGATATTCCGCAGTCTGTCCGTTACCAGGGAACCCTGCCGATGTCCGGCGCCCTGGATGAGTACGCACTGCTTCGCCATATGAAGGGGCTCGCCGACAAGAATGCCGATTTCGACACCCACGCCAGCTTCCTCGGTGCCGGATTATACGATCACCACGTTCCGGTCGTCATCAACCATGTGATTTCCCGTTCGGAATTCTATACCGCCTATACCCCTTATCAGCCGGAGATCAGTCAGGGTGAGCTACAGGCGATCTTCGAATTCCAGTCCTATATCTGTGAACTGACCGGGATGAAGGTCGCCAATGCCAGTATGTATGACGGTGCAACGGCCCTGTCCGAAGCGGCTGTGCTGGCCGCAGGTGCCACCAAACGCAAGAAGCTGATTGTCTCCCGTACGGTTCACCCGGAAGCGCGTCAGGTGCTGCGTACCTCCGCCAACGCCTGGGGCCTGCAAATTGTAGAGATTGATTATGCTGACGGGGTAACTGATCTCGCCAAGCTGGCTGAAGCCATCGACAGCGATACGGCTGCCGTTCTGGTTCAGTCGCCCAACTTCTTCGGCGGTATTGAAGATCTGCGCCAGATCGAGCCGCTGATCCATGCGGTCAAGGGACTGCTCGTGGTCAGCGCGAACCCCATTGCACTTGGCGTATTGGAGTCCCCCGGACGGCTTGGCGCAGACATCGTAGTCGGCGACGCGCAGCCGCTGGGTATCGCCGCATCACTGGGTGGACCCACCTGCGGATTCTTCGCAGTGGCCGAACCGCTCATGCGCCGGATGCCGGGCCGGATCGTCGGCCAGACCGTTGACCGGAATGGCAAGCGCGGCTTCGTGCTGACGCTCCAAGCCCGCGAACAGCATATCCGCCGGGAGAAGGCGACCTCAAATATCTGCTCCAACCAGGCGCTCTTGGCGCTGTGCGCTTCCGTCTACCTGTCCGTGATGGGCAAGGAGGGCATGCGCGAGGTGGGTGAGCTGAACATCCGCAAGAGTCACTATGCCGCTGGGCGGCTGGCTGAAATCACCGGCGCTGAGCGCGTCTTCACGGCCCCGTTCTTCAATGAATTTGTCTTGAAGCTCCCGGAGGGCAGCAGTGTGAGTGCAGTGAACTCCAAGCTGCTGAAGGAAGGCTATCTGGGCGGTTATGACTTAGGCCGGGATTATCCCGAGCTGTCCGGACATATGCTGGTTGCCGTAACGGAGAAACGAAGCAAGACCGAAATTGACGAATTCGCAAGCGCACTGGAGGGCTGTGTATGAAACCGGAACAAAGTCTGATTTTTGAATTAAGCCGTCCCGGCCGCTCGGCCTACTCCCTGCCTCAATGTGATGTGCCGCAGGACGAAGGCATTGACTCCCTCCTTCCCGAAGGGCTGCTGCGCAGTGAGCCGGTCGTACTGCCGGAGGTATCCGAGGTGGATGTCATCCGCCACTATACCGCCCTGTCCCGCCGCAACTTCGGAGTCGATAACGGCTTCTATCCGCTCGGCTCCTGCACTATGAAATACAACCCGAAGATCAACGAGGATGTCGCCCGCTTCCCGGGACTCTCCAGGATCCATCCGTACCAGCCGGAGGAGAGCATCCAGGGTGCGCTTGAACTGATGTACACGCTGCAAAAGGATCTCGCCGCCCTGACCGGCATGGATGCCGTATCCCTGCAGCCTGCTGCCGGAGCCCATGGCGAGTGGACCGGCCTGATGATGATCCGCGCCTACCATGAGAGCCGCGGAGAGGTCCGCTCCAAGGTCATCGTGCCCGATTCCTCGCACGGCACCAATCCAGCAAGTGCCGCCGCAGCGGGACTCGACACCGTGACCATCCCCTCCAACGACAAGGGAATGGTCGATCTCGAAGCGCTGAAGGCAGCTGTCGGCAGCGACACCGCCGCGCTGATGCTCACGAACCCGAGTACTCTTGGACTCTTCGAGACGCAGATCGTCGAGATCGCCGCAATTGTCCATGAAGCGGGCGGCCTGCTCTATTATGATGGAGCGAACTCCAACGCGATTATGGGCATTACCCGCCCGGGCGATATGGGCTTCGATGTCGTGCATCTCAACCTGCACAAAACGATGAGCACACCGCATGGCGGCGGCGGACCGGGAGCCGGACCGGTCGGCGTGAAGGCGAAGCTGATCCCGTTCCTGCCGCAGCCTACTGTGGTCCGCAGCGAAGACGGCAGCTTCTCGCTGGACTGTGGCGGGCCGGAATCGATCGGCCGCGTCAAAGCCTTTTACGGAAACTTCGGGATTCTCGTCCGTGCTTATGCGTATATCCGTACCTACGGTCCCGACGGCCTCCGCGAGGTGTCCGAGAACGCCGTGCTGAACGCCAACTATATGATGCACCGGCTGGCTCCTTACTTCGAGATTCCCTTCCCGGGCGTCTGCAAGCATGAATTCGTCATGTCCGGTAAGAACCTTAAGCAATACGGTGTACGTACCCTCGATGTAGCCAAACGGCTGCTCGACTTCGGCTATCATCCGCCAACCGTCTACTTCCCGCTGACGGTAGAGGAATGTATGATGATTGAGCCGACCGAGACCGAGAGCAAGGAGACGCTCGACGGTTTCATTGAGACGATGATCCGAATCGTTAAGGAAGCGGAGGAAACCCCGGAGATTGTCATTAACGCACCGCATACGACTGAAATCAGCCGCCTGGATGAGACGCAGGCCGCGCGTAAGCCGGTACTGAATTGCTCCTGCGGTTAACCTTCTGCCTTTCAGTAAGAAATAGAAGGATAATGGATAGCGTAAAACATATAAATTCTATATTTTCAAATAGCCGGGTCAGGGATACATTAGTATCGCTGACCGGCTATTTGATGTATGTATCTGATGCAGATTCCTCCGGCTACGGCGTAAGGCGCTTCACGAACTGGAAGCGGTCATTCACCCGCATTTTACTATAGATACTCTTCAGCATATTGCGCACGGTGCCTTCACTGATCCCCAGGTCGCTTCCGATATGCAGCGCACTCTTCTCCATCAGCCATAGCCTTGCTACCTCCTGCTCCCGCGCGGTCAGCTTATACTCCAGTAATGTGGATTCAAGCCGGTACTGCTGCATCTCCGGGTTCTTTTCCATCCACTTCTCCATAATATTCTCAGCAATCTGCTGCACGAATGGAATGGCGAATTCAATCGGCTCTCCTCTATTAAAAGAAATATCAACATACCCGTAAACGCTATCATCATCCTGCAGCGGAGCGCATACACAGTTCCAGTCGCGGAAGGTCTGATCCGTATGCTCCGTTCCCCGCACCACCCCGATGCAGTTCATCTCCATCGCCAGCGATACGGCATTCATCCCCGCCTGCTGCCTGCTTAAGCTGACCCCCGGACGCAGCTCCGCCTGCTCCATCTCGGCCTGCGTCTCCGAAGAAGAATAGACCAGCTCCAGAATAGTCCCCGCCTTGTCCGTCAGGAACACCACATATGGAATCGAGAGCAGCTGGCTTAATTTGTTCATTTCACTGCGGATCGAAGAAATCATAGCTCTATGGTAGATATGCTCCCTGGATTCTTCGGAAGTACCCGCTACGGACATTCCGCTCTGGACATCAACTTGGGGTGCATCCAGCGGCCGGAAGGCTTCAAGTTCGCTTGCTTCTAAATCCCCAGGCATACTCCATGCTCTTGATTGATTAAAGACTCTCACAAACGATCCCTCCATTTTTACCAATTACTATATAATCAATTTTAAAAGAAAGCATTATAACATACAATTACGGAATAATGAACATTCAGTATTGGATCTGTAAATCCCCGCGTTAGCGCTGTAAAATGTAGAAATCTGTTCACTCTTATATTTCTACATCATTCCAGGAGGTTCGACATGCTTCGCATCGGCTATCTATCGGCTGCCCTTAATCTGGCTACCGCCATGGTGTCATTCCTGCGCTTCGGAAGTAATTATGCCCTGCTCATCATGGCCAGCTATTCACTCTTAACCCTTGCGGGATATCGGCTGCTGCAGAACAAAAGAACATTATATCTGATCCCTCTGCTTACCTTCAGCTGTTCATTCCTCTTATACAACGTGACCTATGTATTGTTGAAGCAGATTAACCTCGTAGACCTGTATGCTGTAGACTGGAGACTTGAAGTTCAGCTGGCGCTTCCCCTGCTGGTAGGGTTCGCCGTCCAGACTATCCTTAAGCGTAGCGGCAAATCCCGACTGGTGTAGGCTATACGGGGCTGCCGCTTTTTTTTGCAAAATCGACCTAATCTGATAGTTTTCGACATCGGCTCAGTGATATATTTACTCTTACGTCATTCAGAGCGCTGAGGATTCAGTATTTTTCTCCGCAGCCATCTGCGGTAACGCTTTCAACGTAATGAACAGGAGGGTTAAGCTTGAGTATGATTGAAGCCAAAGGGCTGAGTAAGTCCTTTATGCAGGCGGTGAAGGAGCCGGGCCTTAAGGGAGCGGTGAAGCATCTGTTCCTGCCCCGGCATATCGAGAAGGTGGCCGTCAAGCCAGTGGATCTGAGGATTGAAGCGGGGGAGACGGTGGCCTACGTGGGACCGAATGGTGCCGGTAAATCGACCACCATCAAGATGCTGACCGGCATTCTGATGCCTTCCTCCGGGAGTATCTCGGTGAACGGGATCAATCCGTACCGCAAAAGAATGGAAAACGCCGCCCAGATCGGCGCAGTCTTCGGGCAGCGCACCCAGCTATGGTGGGATATTCCGATTGCCGAGTCCTTCTCGCTGCTGAAGGATATCTACCAGATTCCGGATGCCCTCTATAGGAAGAACATGGACTTGTTCACCGAAATGCTCGGGATGAGCGAATTCATCCACCTGTCCGCGCGGAAGCTCTCGCTGGGTCAGCGCATGCGTGCCGATCTGGCCGCAGCCCTGCTGCATAATCCGCCGATTCTGTATCTCGATGAGCCGACGATTGGCCTTGACGTATCCGTGAAGGAGAAGATCCGCGGGTTCATTAAGCAGATCAACCAGGACCACCAGACTACTGTGATGCTGACAACCCATGATCTGGGCGACATTGAGGACCTGTGCAAGCGGCTGGTCATTATTGATCACGGCGCGATTATTTATGACGGGACGCTGAGCGAGGTCAAGGCCCGCTTTGCCAAAAACCGTATCATCTTCTTCCAGGTACGCTCCCCCATGCCCGAATTGTACGAGCTGCTGGAGCAGAGCCCGGGGCTGAAGCTGGAACAGCAGAGCAGCCAGGAGTTCTCGGTCACTTTTGACCGGTATGAATATACCGCCAGTGAAGTGGTTAGCCGGGTGATGAAGCATGGGGAGGTACTCGATTTCCGCATGGAGGACACCCATATTGAGCAGGTCATTAAGGCGGTCTATGACGGACATCTGGACCTGAACGAGCACCGGGGAGCAAGGGGGCAGGCACACCATGACGACAGCAGCCCGGCTTAACAAATACAGAAGCATTGCCAATCGCTCTCTGCAAAATGTGATGGCCTACCGGAACTCCTATATCATTAATTTACTCGCAAACTCAATTAATCTGGTCGCGATCTTCTTCCTCTGGCAGGGAATCTATGGCGGGCGCGAGGCGGTGGGCGGCTACTCCTGGGATCAGATGAAGACCTATCTGCTGGTGACCTTCCTGGCCAATTCCGTCTTATCCTGGTATTCCGAGACCGCTATCTCCGGCAAAATCCTGGACGGCAGCGTCGCCATGGACCTGCTGAAGCCGATTGATTTCCAGACGACCCGATTCGCCGAGACCTTGGGTGCCAGTCTGCTGGAGGGGGCGATGAGTACGGTTCTGCTGATCGTGTTCGCCACCTTCCTTACCGGAGTGACCTTCCCCCACTCGCCGATCGTCTATCTGCTGTTTGCGGTCAGTCTGCTCTGCGCGGTTGTGGTCAAATTCGGCGTGGTCTATCTGGCGGCTCTGTTATGCTTCTGGTCGACGGGTTCACTGGGGATTGTCTGGACGCGGATTGCGCTCACTAACCTGCTGTCGGGCGCGCTGGTGCCATTGGCCTTCTTCCCGGACTGGCTGGAAAAGCTGGCGCTGCTGCTGCCCTTCCAGGCCATCATTCATACGCCGACGATGATCTTCCTGCAGCAGGCAGATACGTGGGAAAGCCTGCGGCTGATCGGGATTCAGCTCTTTTGGGGGGCAGGGCTCTGGATGGCGGGCAAAGCCATGTGGAACTGGGCAGTCCGCCAGGTGACCATTCATGGAGGCTAAGGCGGAAGGAGGACGCAGAATGAAAATATCGCAAATGCTCTATCTCTATAGAAGGCTGTATGTGCAGCAGCTTAAGGCGATTCTGGAGTATAACAAAGACTTTTACATCCTGATGTGTTCGGCAGCCTTGACGCAGGTACTCGGGTTCGTCTTCCTGTGGGTGATCTATGACCGGATTCCGGATATTCAGGGCTGGCAGTTCTGGGAGGTTACCTTCATGTACGCTATGATCTTCCTGACGGAGGGGGCGGGTTCGCTGTTCTTCGAGGGCAGCTGGCGGCTGGGCAGGCTGGTCAACACAGGGGAGCTGGACCGTTATCTACTGCGGCCGGTGCCGGTGGTTCTTCAGGTGTTCTGCACGGGGATTGGGATTAACGGACTCGGCAATCTGCTCATCGGCGGGGTGATCATCTGGCAGTCGCTTGTGCACAGCCCTATCCACTGGACAGCGGGCAAGGCCGCTATTCTTATCCTGTTATTCGTCACAGCGGTCATTATCCGGGTATCCATTAACCTCATGGGTAACTCGGCGGCCTTCTGGATTCGCAATGCCGGGAATGCGTTCCCGCTGATGGTACATAATCTGTCTGATCTGGCCAAATATCCGATTACCCTGTTTCCGCAGGCGATCCGCATCTTCATTTCTACGGTGCTGCCCTATGCGTTCATCAGCTTCTACCCGGCAACCTATATTTTCGGCAAAAGCGGCTGGTCCGGCTGGTGGCTCCTCGCCCCTGTCGCGGCTATCGGAAGCGCGGCAGCGGCTTACGGAGTCTTCCGGTACGGGCTGTCCCGGTATGAGAGTACGGGGAACTGAATGTTAGTGTAAATCACCTCTAACGCGCGATAAACAGCCGCTTCTCCAGATCTAAATCGTATACCCGTGGCTTCAGCTCCGGGTCACCGCCAGCACCCTCAGGCGAGTGCACCACTAACTGTTCGTTCTGGTTGGCCGGGAACGGCGGCAGCTCGGAGTAGACCAGCGTATCGTGTACGATTTCTCCCTGCTTGAAGGATAAGGGAAATACTTCTCCGCTTATCTTATTGACCGCAAAGGCGTAAGCAACCAGTCCATGCCCGGACTTGTATTGGGGAGCAAGCAGATACACTTCTGCATTCTTGAAGCTGAATTTATCGAACTCCAGGACCTGGTCTGATGGGCGTACGAACAAGAAGGCAGGCAGCTTAAGCAATACCTGGTCCTGCTTCCCCGACCGGTACACGATGGAGTAATCAGCCTGATACGTCTGCTCCCCTTCGAGACCGTCATTGCTGGATGCCTCCAGATGTCCCCGCTCTTCGGAGCTGCTTGCGATCATCAGCAGCTCGCCTTGCCCTGCTGCGCTTCTCGCGCGGATGGTTCCACTGGCATTAATAGAATCGACAACCACAGAGCCGGCGATACCCTCCAAGGGGAACTGGCTGGTGAGGCCAGCTGTAGTTATCGGAGTCGCTGAGGATGCAGTTTCTGCATCTGCTGGTGAAGCACTTGGTGCAGATGAAACAGTCTGTGCAGGGGCAGTAGGAGTTGCCGATGGAGACGCAGAAGCAGATGCCAAGGCAGACGGAGCCGATTCTGCCCCCGGCGTACCGGTGACGGATGTATTTTGGCTGCTGCACCCCAGCAGCAGGCTAAGCGACAGGACCGTGCCTGCTGCCAGTGTTGTAGCTGTAGACCGGATTGGACTCATTCCCCTCTAATCGTTTTTTGAGTACAACCCATTATATAAGATTATCACGGTCCACAAATTTAGAGATTGTCTTATTTTCTTTAAAAAATAGTCACATTCCTATATACCGGACTACTTCAGATAAAAGACCTCCCGCAGCGGCACCATCGGAACCGCATCGTTGAAATCGAAGGAACCCTCGACCATCTTCGAGGTGATCGCATTCCAGCGGTTGCAGGCCTCACTCCCGGCGATGTAGGCGAATGCGGCTTCTGTATTGTCACATTCAAAGCAATAGAAGAACTGGTTGCCGTTCTGAAAAATAGAGTAGTTACGGATGCCCGCCTTGCTGTGCTCCTCCAGAATCTCCGGCCACGGCTCCAGATGCATCTGTACGTATTTCTCTAAGTATTTCTCTTTCACCTTCCAGGTCCAAGCCAGCTTATTGCTGCCCATCCTCGTATCCCCCTGTCATATCTTCCTTTGATTCGATCATATCACATAATTATATAATTTGAATATGTCCGATTTAGACATGGAGGGCAGCAAAGATACGCTTCGACCTCAGGTACTGATTCCGGCTTCATTCGGACGAAGAATGGCAGAGCCAATCGCCAGCAGAACGGCAGCCATCAGGCCCAGGATCGCAAACGGCATCCACAGCTCGTTCCAGCCGCCACCGGTCGCGGCAATGTCTACCGCTTGTATCGCCCATTTCTGCGGTGTAAAGTTGGCCAGCTTCTGCATATATTCCGGCATGATGGAGACGGGCCAGAAGCAGCCTCCCAGCATGCAGGTAGGGGTAAGAATCAGCGAATTCAGCATCCCGGCATTGCGCGGATTGCGGATCAGCCCAGCAACGGTGCTGGCAATCCCCATGGAGACCAGCATGAAGGCCGCCAGAACCAGGAAGTAGAGAAAGAGCGGCATCTCATAATCGTAGCGGAGCACCCATTTGCCCAGCACCAGCACGACAAGGATCTGAATCATTCCTACAAGAAAGCTGCCCAGGAAGTTGCCAAGCGCAATTTCATAGGAACGGACTGGAGCGCTGAACATGCGCATCATGGTACGCCCTCTGCGGTCATCCGTGATCTGGGAGACGGAGCTGGTCACCAGCGCCATCAGGAACATAAGCGTCATCCCTGTAACTACGCCCAGGGTCTGCCGCGGATAGAGATCATAATCGGTACGGGTGCTGCCCACGTTGTGCTGCTCCGACTGCTTCAGTACAGCAGCGAGCTGCGCCTGCATATCGCCTGTTCCTCCGCTGGCGGCAGCAACGGTATGTGCTGCTTCGGCAATTTGAGCGGCAGTGGCGGTGATCTTCATCTTCATCATGATTGAGCTTTCGCTTGCCCGAAGCTCATAGATGCTGATCTGCAGCGGGTCCCCCGCCAGCAAGGCGGCAGTGTACCCGGCAGGAATGAACACCCCCACCGTTCCCTCCTGCTTAATTGTCGCTTCCTTCAAAGCGGCCTCATCCCTGCGCGGCTCGAACTTATATTCTCCGGCCTGCTCCAGCTCCGCAATCAAATGTCTGCCGGCTGCTCCCGTATCCGAGTTGGCATATAGAACGGTTGCCGGTCCCTCCGCCATCCCTCCGGTAAGGGAGATAATCGCTGCCACCACTATACCGGGAAGCAGAATGAATACCATAAGTCCCCTGAAGGTGCCAATGCTTCGTCTGATCATATTCCAGGCAATGATTAATATTTTATCCACGGTAACCCACCTTCCGGTATGAGACAATCACTGCCGCGAACAAGGCCGCGCTGATGAAGCACATCACCCACAGATTCGGCAAAAGCTGTTCCAGACCGGAATGCAGCATCATCCGGATGACTGCCTGCTGCACCCAATGGTTAAGCGTGAATGCACCTGCACTGTTCACCCAGGAATCGGGAAGCGGCGCCATTCCGCCGCTGACGAAGGTCATCACTATAGTCAGGACACTAATGATGTTCGTAGCCGTCGCCGAGGTCCGGCTGAAGAGGCAGATCAGTACGCCCAGCGTCATCGAGGCGGCAATCATCAGCAGACAGAACAGCAGCAGCAGTCCCGGGCGGTTCCCCCAGTAGACGCCGAACAGCCAGTCAGACAGCAGAATAATCGTAAGGCACTGCAGGATGCTGACCAGGCCTACGCCGAGCATTTTGCCGATGAATAGATGACTGTCTTTTACCGGCATGGAATGGATTCTGAACAGCGTATGGTTCTCTTTATCGTTAAAAAGTGAGGCTGTCACAGTAAGTCCGCTATACATCAGGAACATCAGCAGCATGGACGCTGCATAGAACTGGGCCGCCGAATAGGTCTTCCCGCCATTGTTCAGATCCCCCAGCACCACCCCCGGCTTCCCGGCAGGTGCCGCAGTCGCTGTAAGAGCCTGTGGTCCAAGGGTTACGGCTGCCGCCTGCTTATAATTCAGCTCCATCAGCAGATTGTCGAAGGCTGTTCCGGCGACCCGGTTATCGTCATGGCTCCTGCCCAGAATGAACTCCAGGCTCGCTTTCTTACCGCTCTGCACCTCCTGGTCGAAGCCCGGGGGAACAATCACCCCATAGGCATATTTACTGGTACGCAGCCCGCTCTCCGCAGCTTCACGGCTCTCTGTCTTGACAGGAATAATGAGCCCCTTCACCTCAGCCGACTCCAGAAAAGCCGTAAGGATCGCAGATGCCTCTGCCCCTCCGCCTCCGCTATTCACAATAGCTACACGTACAGGCTTGATTTCATCTGCCCCCTGTACCCCGACCACCCCGGAGAGCGAAGCGCCCAAGAGGAAGATCAGCACCAGCGGCAGCAGAAACATATTGAGCAGCAACGTGCGTGAACGGAGCTGTCTGCGCAGCTCAAATTTCATAATAATCCAGGTATTCACGTTTCTCCCCCTCTCTAATCCCGCAAGGTGCGGCCGGTCAGACTAAGGAACAAGGTCTCCAGATCCGGCTCTTCAATATTCAGGGAGGCAATGACCCCTTCGTGCTTGGAGAAAATAAACAGAATATCCTGGAGCGCACTTTGCGAGGAGGGAAGATACAGCTCTATCGCATCCTGCACCGCTTCTACCCGGTTGATCCGGGGATGCTGCCCCAGCTCGTTCACTAAGGCAGGGGTGATGCCCGCTGCCTTCACAACAATTTTCTCCTCGTGGGCCACCCGTTCGCGCAGCTCGTTCTCCGTACCGCAGGCAATAATATGCCCCTGGTCCATAATGGCCACCCGGTCACAGATCGCAGCGACCTCCTCCATATAATGGCTGGTGTAGATCACCGACGACCCCATCTTATTCAAAGCCTTCACGGATTCCAGAATATGATTGCGTGACTGCGGATCAATGCCGACCGTGGGTTCATCCATAATAATCAGGCGCGGCCGGTGCATGATGGCACAGGCGATATTCAGCCGTCTTTTCATCCCTCCCGAGAAGGTTGACGGTTTATCCCTCGCCCGGTCGCTTAGGCCGGTGAACTCCAGCGCTTCTTGGGTCCGCTCCTTCAGCAGTTGTCCGCGCAGCCCATAGAGTCTGCCGAAAAAGCTTACATTATCGCTTGCCGTCATATTCTCGTATAATGCCAGCTCCTGGGGCACAAGCCCGATGCGCTTCTTCACCTCAAGCGGCCGCTCCCGTACAGACAGCCCGTCGATAATAATATCGCCGCTGTCGGCTTGAAGCAGCCCGCAGATCATGCTGATGGTCGTGCTTTTCCCGGCACCGTTCGGGCCCAGCAGGCCGAAGATTTCACCCTCCTGTATATTGAAATTCACGTGATCCACAATTAGCTTACCGTCATATCTCTTCACAACATCGCTCAGTACTGCTAGTGCCATTGCCGATGCCCCCTGTTCCTTCATTCTCGTATTCTTATTGTACAGTAGGGCGGACACAGCCGAAGGTACTAAAGGTCATGATCCAGAGGTGACGAAAGTCATCTCCTGAAGGGCAGCACTCTTATGCTAAGATGGTTATACCTGAGAAGAATGTTGACCGATTAGGGATATTTTATCTAAAAGGATGAGCTTACTTGACCAGAGAACTTATTCTGCTGCGCTACAGCCTGCTTATAATCCCGGCGATCCTCTCGATTCAAGTCTATGAATTCGCGGACTATGACTGGTTCACTTTGCATTTCATGCTGCTGATGCTGCTGGTCACACTGGGTGCAAGGCAATCCGGGCCTCTCTCCACACTGACCGGAGGCATGGAGCTGATCCTCACCGCCTGGCTTTGTTACGAATACGGGCCTCTGATGGTTTTTCCGGCCTTGTCTGCGGTGATCTCCTATACCCGGCGGCAGCCCAAGAATACGGCCCTTCCCTTCTTCTGTATTCATCTGGCCCTGCTGAATGCCGCCCTGCTTCATGGTGCTCCGGCAGTGCTTGTGTTCACGAACCTTACCTTCCTGCTGTGTGCCGGCTTGAATCTGCTGCTGCTCCGCACAGGACGCGGGCGTGCCGATACCTTATTCCTCTATGATGAGCTGCGCAAAAAGCATTTCGAGCTGGAAGAGGCCCGCGCAAGGCTCCTCCAGTTCACCTCGCAAATAGAGGTGGCTGCGCAGGCAGAAGAACGTGTGCGGATCGCCCGCCAGCTGCATGATGACATCGGCCACCGGCTGATCCGGGTCAAGATGATGACCGAAGCGGCCATCCACACCCTCCCTGCCGCACCGGAAACGGGACTCCAGATGATGAACCAGATCCGGGATCAGCTCTCGGGCAGTATGGACGATATGCGTGCGGCGCTGAAGCGGATTAACCCTGCTCCGCAGCTTGAAGGAGCCTATGCGCTGGACCGGCTGCTGGAAGAAGTGGGCCGCGATACAGGTGTTTCCACCTCCTATACGGTGCAAGGGATTCCTTATCCGCTCTATCCGAGCCTTCAGGTTGTGCTGTACACCAATGCCCGGGAGGCCATCACCAATGCGCTGCGGCACGGGCAGGCCAGCTCCGTATGGGTGGAGGTCACCTATACGGAGCATGAGGTGCGGATGGAGACCGGCAATAACGGGAAGCTGCCCGAGGAGGAGGCTCTGTACAAGCTGCACCATACTGGCGGAATGGGCCTGAAGGGCATGCACGAACGCAGCGCCCTGATTGGCGGAACGCTGGAGCTGCGGCTGCAGCCGCAGTTCACGGTCATCACCCGGCTGCCCGTGTATCGGCAGCCGGAGGGAGTGCTGCGCTGAATAGGTGCGGCAGGGGTGAGTGGGGGCAGGGGTGAGAGTGTGGGGCAAGGGTGAGAGTGAGGCTGTGGGAAGCTGGCTATAGCCATAGCGTACATATAACTGACGGGGAACTGATGGGAAGGCGGATCGAGATACAGGTGTTATATGCTAACAACTTGTGGATCTGGGGGGAACTGCTCCCTCTCTGGCAGAAGCAAGTGGAAAAACGTATCTTAATTTAACTGTTTCTGATGTTTCCAGGGTATTAGTTGGAAAAACAGCATCTACTGTCGATGATTTTACTGCTGCGGGGCAGATTGGGAACAATTAAGTGTTGTTTGTCCAACTGTTGTCCCCAGAGAGGCCACTCGTTGATCAGCAAGTGCTCAAAATCCAACTAAGAGATGGAGCCAACCGGGAGATCATACACCACACACTCATCAACTTAGCCGGGGACGGGCAGCGGGAGTATATTCACAGATAAGAGGTGCTGATTCATGATTAGAGTATTGATTGTTGACGATGATTCTTTTATCCGCGAGAGCCTGAAGGTATTGATCGGGCTGGATGCCGGTATCGAGGTGGCCGGAACCGCAGGGAATGGCCGGGAGGCCTTCTCCTTGCTGGGGGAGCTGCCCGGCGGAGCGGATGTTGTACTCATGGATATCCGGATGCAGGGATGTGACGGGGTGGAAGGCACACGGCTGATCAAAGAAGCCTATCCGGCCGTAGCCGTCCTGATGCTGACCACCTTCGATGATGACGAGTATATTATTGAGGCTCTGCGCGCCGGGGCGAGCGGATATCTGCTCAAGAACATCCCGCCGGACCGGATCATTCAAGGCATCAAGACCGTACATGAGGGCAATATGCTCATTCATCCCGAGATTGCCCGCAAGCTGGCGGGCTTCCTCCAGCCATCCGCGCGTCAGGAAGCTCCCGAGGCTCAGCCGCTTGCTTCCTATGGCCTGACCAAGTCCGAGCAGGCAGTCATCACCTCCATTGCAGAGGGACTCACCAACAAAGAAATCGCCGCCAAGCTGTTCCTGAGCGAAGGCACCGTCAAAAACTATATTACCGACATCCTCAGCAAGCTCGGCGTACGCGACCGGACACAGATTGCGATTCTGTATCTGAAGAGTACGCAGGGGAACCATTGAGCCACAGAAATGCTATCTCTCGCCAATTCTAAAAGTTCCCTCTCACGGATCGCTTGTATGAATCGCATTGTTGCACATTTTGCAGGATTCTTCTAAAAATGTTACGGACTACGGGTACATTGTTACATCATTTGCAGGAATTCTGGTGCTTAGTGCGACTTAGCGTTGGATTTGTTGCATTTCATGTAAGCGTGTTGATTTGCCAAAAAAAGGGACAAGAAAGGCCGCCATTTCGGGTAATGGTAAGTACGACCAAACCAAACCGAAATGAGGCGACCTCATGAATAATAATACCCCATTCCTGGCCGTGTTCAAACAAGTATTAACTCCGGAAGAAGTCGAAATGGTGACTGGGCAAACCAAGAACTACGAGGATACAGGAATCAAAATGACTGTCGGTGTGTTGTTCGACTACTTTATCCAAGCCTGCTACCACAAATGGGATGGCTTTCGTCAAAGTGCTCGGGTGGGCTCGAACTACGATTTGCCCAAGGTTCATTACTCCACTCTTTCGGGCAAAGCTGGTGAAGTGCCTTACGATATCTTCAAGCGTTTGTTTCAAATGCTCGTCCAGAAATGTAACCGGCAAACCCGGCGGCACCTGAATCTGCCTAAAGATCTTCTGCTTATTGACTCTACGACGGTTACGGCGGCAAACTCCCGTATGTCTTGGGCTCCATATAAAAAATTCAGAGGAGGTATCAAGCTGCATGTGGCCTTCTCGCATGGACAGCATTCACCCGTGAAGGTGGTCGAATCGATTGCCCGGCGCAATGACGCTCCATTTGGAGAAGTCTTGGCCGATAAGGACTACCTTCTAGTCCAGGATCGAGCGTATGGAAAAATCGGTCGATTGGATCAATATGTGCAGCAAGGTCAGTCCTTTGTGATTCGTTTGAAAGACAATCTCCATTTGGTGATGCCGCGAAAGCTTCAGCGACCGGCGGAGGGAGATAGCAAAATTGTACGCGATATCACCTGTTATATCGGTCAAGGGAAACACCAATCCGCCCAGCGCCACCGCGTCGTTGAATTTGAAAATGACCGGGGTGAAGTCGTAAGGGTTGTGACCGATTTGAGAAAAGAGTCCGCTCATGTGATTGCTGAAATTTACAAAGCACGCTGGGAGATTGAAGTCTTTTTCCGCTGGGTGAAACAGCATCTGAATGTCCCTTGTCTATTTGGAACCACCGAAAATGCAGTATATAGCCAATTGTTTGTGGCCCTTACCGCGTATGTGCTTCTAAAATACATTTTTGATGAAGTTCATCCGAAGGTACCGGTCTTTGCTAAGCTGACTCTTTGGGAATTTATGCAGTACTGGCGTATATTTAATCTTCCGCTGGAGTGGCAGGTTCAGCTTAATCAGCTCAGGCGTAAAGAACATTTAGGTGTTTTTGTCATCCCATAATATGGGTAATCAACACGCCTGCATTTCATGCAAGATTTCAGCCTCGGCCGCTTCTATTGGTCATTATTCCTGCACTTCTTGCAGGATTTCTCTACAATGTTGCGGGTTGCGGAGCATAGGCCCCCCTCTTCGCAGCAGCACCGATTGCGTTCGGTTTTTCGCATATATGAGGTCCACAAGCCCCCATGGTTGCGCATTGTATTCGGTTTGTCGCATACATTCCAGGTGCCTCACATCACTTCCTTATCAAATATAAAAGGCCCATTCCCCTGAACTTAGTTCAGAAAGAACGGGCCTCTTTAACCTTCCGCGCCAGCAGCCGCTGGGGGAACCAATTACGTTGATAATCATCCGTCAGACGCCGGCAGATTCCTGCTTGGCCTCTGCCGGCGGCGTCTGTTTGACCTCCGCAGGCGGCGTCTTCTTCGCCCGGCCCAGCCGGTCGCCCTGCACTCCCCGCTGCCGGATGCCTGTCCGCATCCCGATGATGCTGAAGATACTGGACGGCTTGGTCTCTGCGGTGATGCCCCCGTCCGGGTCCGGCACCAGAATGATGCCGAGCTGATGATGGTCCCCGGCATAGATCGCGCGCTGCAGATACTTGCTCTCGCCTTCGCGGTTCTGCACCTCCAGC
This sequence comes from Paenibacillus sp. FSL R7-0128, assembly GCF_038002245.1. Classification (NCBI taxonomy): domain Bacteria; kingdom Bacillati; phylum Bacillota; class Bacilli; order Caryophanales; family Paenibacillaceae; genus Paenibacillus; species Paenibacillus sp. FSL R7-0128. Next base: position 7,007,467 of record NZ_JBBOCD010000001.1, read on the forward strand.
TTGCAGAACGCGGGGTTCATGCGCAGCGCTTCATGCAGCTGCGCCGCGCTGGTCAACAGGACCCCGTTGACCTTCAGCAAGATCTCGCCGGGCAGGATGCCCAGCTCCTGCGCGGGGCTGCCCTGCAGCACGGCCAGCACCTTGCGGCCGGCCGGGGGATGCACGAAGATGGGGCTAAGGCTGCGCTCCTCCAGAGCGCTGTACCAGCTTAACCCTTCGTGCATCAGAATGGCCGCGAGCGCCGCGACAACCGTCAGCGGGCTCCATAGGTCCGCAAGCAGGCTGAGGCCGAGCAGGACGGCGCTGTAAATCAGCAGCCGTCCGAACGTCCGGGCCGCCTTGCGTCCGGGCAGCATGCCCTGGGTCATCTCGCTGAAGCCGATGATGACCGGCAGCGAGACCAGGCCGAGGCCCCCGCCCAGCAGCGGATGCCACGGCAGCTCACCGATTCCCGTGCCTGCGGGAATCAGCACGAACAGCGGCAGCGGCCAGAAGGCCTGCAGCTGGTAGCCTCCCACCACCTTGCCGCGCTTGCCGGCAAGGAACAACGGCGTCGCCAGCCGGGGCCCCTGCCAGCGCGCCAGCAACGCCTCGGCCACGTGGAGCAGCGCGGCGAGCGCCAGCAGCGCCGGGATGTCCATCTCCCGCACGGCACCGGCAACCGTTCCGGCGGCTCCGCTCTGCAGCGTCCCAGGGAAGAACGACAGCACAAACTGCACGATTCCAAGCGCGCCTATGGCATACGCAAAGCATAAATAACGCACCCGAAACAGCATTAAGATAAGGCTGACTACCCAGATACAGGCAACAGCCATATAAGTCACTGATACTCCCAGTGCAACAGCGGCAAGGGAGACCACCAGTCCCATGAGTCCGCCAGTCCACACGGTCCGCCAGGTTTCTGGTCCCCAGCTATGCAGCTTCACATGAATAAGCTTCCGCTCCAGGGCCACCTGTCTGCGGTAATATAGGGCAATAAATAGAATAGCGATATAGTAATAGGGCTGAATCAGCAGATGAAGGACTGCTGTGCCCCAGCTGGTCAGCAGCTCCGGGAGTACATTCAACGGTTCGCACACTCCTTTTCATAGCCTATAGCAAATAGGGATTATCTGCGCGCCAGCACAATATATGCTGTTTTTCACATACATTCGGGCCACAATTAAAAACAGAATTAAATGATAATATCCCATTCAAAGAAAAAAAGAAGGCTGAAATCAGCCCTCTTACTTGTTCGACGCCGCAGCCTTGATTTCCTTCTGAATTTCTTCGATCCCCTTATTCCGCTGATTGTCATTCACCGGATCTTGGATGACCTTAATCAGCGCCAGCTCCAGCGCTTCCGCGGTCTTGGCATCAATCGAGCCTGTCGATTTCAGCTTGGCTGCGCTCTGGAATTTCTTGACCGCTTCTTTGGTCCCGGCATCGAAATAGCCGTCCTTGCGGCCCGGTTTGTAGCCTAGCCCATCCAGCATGGTCTGCGCACTTTTGACATCTGCATTGTTCATATTATATTGCAGCGTAACGCTCTTGTTAATCGGCGCCACCGAGAAGTAATCCGGCTGGGCTACGGCGATATCCGGCTTAATGCCCTTGCCGTGAATCCAGGTGCCGTCTGGCGTCAGCCACTTGGCAATCGTAATCTTTAGCAAGCTTCCGTCACCGAGCTGCTCCTCGAAGCTGGTCTGCACGGTGCCTTTGCCGAACGAATTCTCCCCGATCAGCTTGGCTCCGGCAGATTGCTGCAGGGCTCCGGCCATGATCTCCGAAGCGCTCGCGCTGCCCTTGTTCATCAGCACGACTACCGGATACTTTTTGCTTGATCCCTTCGAGGTACTGATCTCGCGCCGCTTGTTCTTATCCTCCACCTGTACGATGGCTTTGCCGGAAGGAACGAACTGCTCAACCATCTCAATGACGACCGGAAGCACACCGCCCGGGTCATTGCGGACATCAATAACGAGTCCCTTCATGCCCTGCTTCTCCAGCTTCGTCAGCTCTTCCTTGAACCGCTCCGAGGTGTTCTGTGAGAACTGCGTAACCTCGATCACACCGACATGCTCCTTCTCCATCTTCGCATAGACCGTCTCCAGTCTGACATCATCACGGGTGATGACGAATTGCAGCGGCTCTGCTGTTCCGGTCCGCTGGACCTTCAGGGTCGCCTTGCTGCCCTTGGGACCGCGGATTTTGGCTACAGCCGCATTCAGCTCCAGCCCTTCCAGCGATTCACCATTAACGGAGAGGATCACATCCTTGGCTTGAATACCAGCCTTCTCTGCCGGTGAGCCCTTGATAGGGGAGACTACAACGACCTTACCGTTGTCGGAGGAGACTTCAGCGCCAATCCCCGAGAAGGAGCCTTCGATGCTCTCCTCGAACCGCTGTGCCGTCTCCTTGCCCATGTAGTTCGAATACGGGTCGCCCAGCGCTTCCATCATTCCGTTGACCGCACCGTCAATCAGCTTCTCCCGGTCGACCTTCTCATAATAATTGCTCTCGATCAGGCTAAGAGCGGTACCCAGCTTCTTCGATTCCTTCTCCTGTAGTCCGGCAGTCTGCAGGACCGTTGCCAGCCCTTCACCTGCGGCTTGTCCGAATACCTGTACATAACCGGTCACGCCAAGGGTCAGCAGACTGCCGCACAGCAGTGCCGCGACAATCATAAAGGCCGCAGTGCTTTTCTTTAACATGATGTTCCCACCGTCCCTTCTTGTCCATCTTAACACCAGCATGGGCCCGTTCCATGAGAAACGGCATCTCTTCCAGTATATGCCGCAGCATGAAAATATATTTATCAGTTCAGCCAAACTTATAATTTATCCGCTTAGTCCACTTACAGATAAGGCATAGGATTCACCGGTTTCCCGTTGATCCGCACTTCAAAATGCAGATGCGGGCCGGTGGAACGTCCGGTTGAGCCGGATTCGGCGATCGTCTGTCCGCGCTCCACCCGTTGTCCCTGGCTCACCTTGATGCCGCCCTCGCGGATGTGTCCGTACAGCGTCCATACCCCGCCGCCATGATCAATAATGACACAATAACCATAACCGCTATACCACTCCGCTAACACAACCGTACCGGAATCCGCCGCATGGATACTCGTACCCTGCGGCACGGCAAAGTCTATACCGGTATGCAGCTTGCCGACTTCATGCGTCACCGGATGGGTCCGGTAGCCAAAAGGAGAAGAGATCCGCGCGTAGCCCACCGGCCGCAGGTAAGGACCGTCTCCGCCCGAATAATCTTCTGCGCTCGCAACGGAGGAGCTGTCGCCGCCGGAAGACTTGGAGGCCTTCGCCTTCTCCGCCGCCTTGGCTGCGGCTACTGCCGCCCGGCGCTGCGCCTCAGCCTTCGCGGCTGCCGCTCTGCGCGCTGCTTCCTCCGCCTTAATCTTGTCCTTCTGCGCTTCCAGCGCAGAGCGGCTGCTGGCCAGCTCTACCAGCTTGGCATCCTGCTCAGCAGAGATGACCTCCGAATTCTCAATCTCCTCATCATAATAAGCGATGAGCTCCTGCTTCTCCGCTTCCTTCTCCTTCAGCATACTGCGCTGGGCTTCCAGATCGGTATACAGCTGCTTCGCTGTTGCATATTGCCCTTCCAGCTCCTGCTTCTTGGCAATCACCGTCTGCTTGTCCAGCTTATGCTGCACCAGCAGATCCTGATCCTGATCCACGATCATCTTCAGGGAATCGGCCCGGTCCAGGAAGTCAGAGAAGCTGGTCGAGGACAGCAGTACATCCAGATAGGAGACTGCGCCATCCGTGTACATAAGACGGACACGGGATTCCAGCAGTTTTTCGCGGGAGGCCACGCGCGCCTCAGCATCATCCAGCTCCGTTGCTGTCACGGTAAGCGACTTCTCCGTACTGGCAATTTTGCCGGATATCGTGGTCATCTCACCCTTCACCTGGGCAATCTGCCCCAGCACATAGTCCAGATTCAGCGTGGTCTTATTCTTATAGTGCTTAGCCTCCTGATTACGGGAGTCCGCCTTCTCCTGCGCCGCCTTGGCCGCCTGGACCTCCTGCTGCAGCTGCTTCAGCTGCTTATCGATTTCGGCAACGCTTGTTTTCTTCGCATACCCGTCAGAGGGCCCGAACATTGTGACAGCCAGCAATATTACGGCCATTCCGGCAGCAATTCTTTTCAACTTGCACTCTCCGTCCTTTGTTCAATAATGTGAATAATACAGGCTATACCTTCAAGAACTTGCGGATCGACACCGTGCTGCCCCATACGCCAATCAGCACCCCGAGGCCCACCAGCAGCCCGCATAGCAGCAACCAGATATCCTCGAATGGAATCAGCTGCAGTCCCAGCATCGGATCTCCCTTCACGGAAGCCACCAGACTGCTGTAACCGGCGTAGAGCGCGCCCGAGGTTACCACTGAACCAATCAATCCGATCAGAGCACCTTCGATAAAGAAGGGCCAGCGGATGAAATAATTCGTTGCTCCCACGAGCTTCATAATGCCGATTTCCTTGCGGCGGGCGAGGATCGTTACCCGGATAGTATTCGAGATCAGGAACATCGACATCAGCGCCAGTCCTGCTACAAAAATAAACCCGATATTCCGCACCGCCTTGGTCACCTTGAATAAAGTCTCCACAGAGCCTTTACCGTAGTTCACCTTGTAGATCGGCTGCTCTTCATGCGTCTTGTTCAGTGCTTCTATCTTCTCCGCTACAAACGGAACCGTGGTCGGCTCAATCACTTCAACGAGCAGCTTGTCCGGCAGCGGATTATTGTCTTCATCGAAGCCTTCCAGGAGCTCGGCGGCATCCGGCCCCATATCTTCACGAAATTCCTTCAAGCCCTGTTCTTTGGAGACGAACTCCACCTTGCTGACTTCCGGCATATTGCCGATTTCGTTTTCCAGCTTCTCCCGCATCTTCTGGTCCGTATTCAGCGTCAGATGCACATTGATCTGCACCTGGCTGTCTGCTTTGTCCGCAATTTGATTGACGTTGAGCACCAGCAGGATGAACACTCCGAGTACGAAGAGAGAGACAACGATGGAAGTGATGGACGCCACCGACATCCAGCCGTTGCGGAATACGTTTTTGAAGCCTTCCCGCAAATGCCGCAAGAAGGTTTTAAAACTCATAACCGTATTCCCCTCTCAATTGGTCTCTGACGATCGTTCCATTCTCAATCGCTAGCACCCGTTTGCGCATTTTGTTCACAATATCCCGGTTGTGGGTCGCCATAACGATCGTGGTACCGCGAAAATTAATCTCATCCAGCAGCTGCATAATGCCCCACGAGGTCTCCGGGTCCAGATTGCCGGTAGGCTCGTCCGCAATAATAACGGAAGGATTGTTGACGATGGCTCTGGCAATCGCGATACGCTGCTGCTCCCCCCCTGAGAGCTGTGAGGGCTCACGCCCCGCCTTGCTGCGTAGTCCCACCAGATCGAGCACTTCATTCACACGCTTCTTGATAATCTTCTTCGGCGCCTCAATAACATCCATCGCAAAAGCCACATTCTCATACGCCGTCATCTTCGGCAGCAGCCGGAAATCCTGAAAGACCACACCGATATTGCGGCGCACATAAGGGATCTTACGGGGCTTCAGCTTGCCGATATTGAACCCGCCTACGGAGATCTGTCCTTTGGTGGGCGTTTCTTCTCTATAAATTAATTTCATGAACGTTGATTTCCCTGCGCCGGACGGTCCGACAATGTAGACGAACTCATTGCGGTCGATTTTGACCGATATTCCCTGCAATGCATGGGTCCCGTTAGCATAGGTCTTCCATACATCCTGCATCTCAATCATTTTCTCACTTCCCGATTCTGACATCTTCCGCCGGGCCACCGGGCCGGGGGAGCTTCCATAAACTGCATGATTATCGCAGGCGTATCTATTGTAACAAATCCATAACCCCTTGAGTACCCGAAAGTTTTACCGAATCCTTACATATACATAAAAACATCAGGTTTCGCCCCCATAGAAGGAGAGATTATTTATGAAAAAAATACACGCCGCTCTCATCGCGGGTTTCGGTCTGATGCTGGCCGGTTCGCTGGCTGCCGGAGGACTTCATCTATACGGGACCCAACCTACCCTACCTGCAAACACCGTTATCGCTGGCTGGGAGGTTGGCAGAATGAACATCGCTGACGTAGCGGCCGGAATGGATGCAAGACTTCAGGCGCTGGAAGCCACTCCACTCATGCTGAAGGCAAAAAATAATGCCGGACTCCAGGTTACCCTTAAGCAGGCAGGTGTGACCTATGAAGCCGGGGACTTCCTCCATGCGCTGAAGACGCTGTCGGACGGCACGCTGATGGAGCGGGTACAAGCCCGGCGCAGCTGGTCCGGCAGCTGGAATATGGAGATTCAGCTGCAGACTGCGCAGCTCAGAAGTCTTTTGAATCCCGAATGGGAGAAAGCCTCCTTCGGCGTTCCGGTCGATGCGGTCCGGCGGATCACCGGAGATGACCGGGTCGTCTATACGCCGGGCACCTCCTCCTACGAGGTGGACTGGCAGGCGCTGGAGCTTGCGATGCAGGCGGCGGTGCCCACCCGGTTGGCCGCTGACGGCACACTTCAGGATCAGCAGATTCAGCTGGAGGTTCCCCTTGCCGTCAAGCAGCCGAAGATCACACTACAGGCGCTCAAGGATCAGGGCATCGATCGCAAAATCGTCCAGTTCAGCACCTCCCTCGGGGCCAGCGGCCCCGGGCGCAGCTTCAACGTGGAGGCGGCCGCCAAAGCTGTAAACGGCACGGTGCTGCCGCCGAATGCGGTTTTTGATTACGGAAAAGCGATCCAGAAGGCCCAGACCGAATACGGCTTCCGCGAAGCCCCGGTCATCGTGAACGGCAAGCTCCAGCCCGGCACCGGCGGGGGGATCTGCCAGGTCTCCAGCACCCTGTATAATGCCGCGCTGCGCTCCGGGCTGGAGATCGTAGAACGGCGCAACCACTCGCTTCCGGTCAGCTATCTGCCGAAGGGGCAGGACGCCACTTTTGCCGAGGGGTATATCAATTTCCGCTTCCGTAACAACACCGGCAAATATCTGATCATTAAATCCGAAGTCCAGGGGCGCACGCTGACCATCAAGCTGTTCGGCACGTTCCCGAAGAACGTCACCTATTCCATTGAATCCAGAACCGTCGAGGTGCTGCCCCCTACAGATAAATATGTGAGCGATGCCTCGCTCCCCAAGGGCGGAACCCGGGTACTGCTTGCCGGCAAAACCGGCTATGTAGTTGAAACTTACATTACCCGCCACGTAGATGGTAAAGCCGTAGAAAGAAATCTGCTCTCCCGCGATACCTATTACGCCCAGAAACGTGTCATTGCCATCAACCGCGGCGGGATGAGCAAATCCGATCAGCCCGAATCCCCGCGCAGACAGCTGGTCGAGGACGGCGTGAAGGTGCGGTAACTTCCATTTTCCTCAAAATGTATAGCAAGCAGAAACGGCTGTGCCCTCCTTATGATAAGGTCGGCACAGCCGCTCTTTATGAAGTGTTAGACGGACTGAAGCCTCTGTCTAGAACAAAGTATCCGGTGACATGTCAATTCTCCAGTAACCGTTAACCTTCTTCAGCTTCACTGTTACTACCTCGGACGACCCGTTCGCTCCTTCCGCAGGTACAGTCAGCTCGAACACTGCCGCCTGTGCAGTCTTGGAGACCATCCGGGCAGTCGCTCTAGTGAAATCCAGCGAGTTGCCCAGATCGGAATTGACCTGCGCCATTCTGCCCTCATGCTCCAGGAACTGTGTCTGAGCGTAGAAGGCGGCCGCATTATGCGTGAACCCTTTCTTGATATAACTCATCAGCTGCTGCTTCGAGCCCAGATCACTGGACAGATAGCGGTACTCCTGTGCTTTATAAGTGAACAGCTCCGGGTTGAATACATTACCTCCCCGGCTGGCATACGTATATAGCTTTTTGGCATGAACCACCAGCGGAACAACACTCCGTTCAGTGAGATTGTTAATGGTCGCCGGCCCTTCCTTGCCCGGTGCAGACGCCGCAACCGTTCTTACGCCCTCAATGCTTGCCACCGGTGAAGCCGCAAGCGCTCCGCCCCCTGCAGAGACAAGACCCAGTGATAATGCCAGTGACCCGATCATCCATTTTTTGTTCTTCATCTTGAACGCCTCCTCGTATTCCTGTGTGGTAGCCTGAAGCGTACTTCAGACTAAGCTGCTGCGATAAGTACTGTATAACATTACAATAGCCCGTAAGCTGTAATACCCAAACCACCTGGGGGTATAAACGGGTAATGGGGGAAATGCGTAAAAAAACTCCGTTCCCCATAAAGAGGAAGCGGAGTAACTTATAAATTAACGGCTAGTTATTTTCGCTCATCGAGATTGGTGCAGGATTCACATCAGCAGCAGTTGGAGCTTCACCTTCCGCACTCTCGGCATCCTCGAAGTAGGCTGTAAACGAGACATTCGCCGTGATAATACTGGAAGTTCCTCCTGCACCCCCGCCGTCCGAGGACCGCTGAAATGTTAATGTATCGACATTCACTATGCGGGGCAGCTGTTGCAGTGCACTCAGCCAATTACTGATACTAGAATAATCCCCCTCGACTACAGCCGTCATAGTGAGCGGCTTGACCGTGGGGTATACCGCCGTACCTGAACCTGTCATTGTCTGAATCGGATTCTCTTGACCTATACTGAAATTGACATCCTTTAGTTTCGCCCCGGATACTGATCCGATAGAGCGCAGATCCAGAATCATTTGTTCACTGTTGTCACCTTCCGGAAGCTGGGTGAGCAGTGCAGCCTCTTCGGCTTGCTGTGAGGTGTCGTTCTTGCGTTCATCAATTTTGCGCTCAAGCAGGCTATTCTGTTCATTCAACTGGCTCAGCTCAGATTCCTGATCTTTGACAGTTCGGCTGGTAGGCTGTAGACCAAGCATGAAGAAGGCGAATAGCAACAAAAACAGGATAAGCACGCCCAATGTAATAGGTGACCTGTATTTATTAATTTGTTCCATTGCCATCCCCCTCCCCTGACGCTGCCTGTTGGTCTATTCCAGCTGCTGTATTATCAGCCTTCGTTTTTAGTAAGCTCACATGATAAACCGCAGTATACGCACCATATCCTGAGACCGAACCGGACTGTACGGTGGTATCCCCTTCTGTCAGCTTCTGAATTTCGGCTCCCTTGGTTAAAGACATTTTGCGCAGATTGGCCAAATAAATCGAGGAAGCTTCCATACTCGGCACTCTTAACGTGAGATCGATGGAATCATGATACGTATAGTTTATACTTCGCAGCAAGCTATCCTGCGGCAACCCCGCGGATAGCTCATTCAATACAGGTACAATAATTGTCCTATATGCGAGAATTTCATCCACTGCAGCTTTTCTATTCAGAATCCCGGAACTTCCATTGATCTTGGCGAGTTCGCTTTGAAGCATCAGTGAGCGGTCCTGGGCACCCTGGATTTGTTGCTCGTTCTCTGCGATCCGCCCTTTATTCGTTGCAAAGAATATACCGACTCCTACCGCACCGACCAGCCATATTCCAACAAGAGCGACAGCAACATACGGGAAAAGTATGGCCTCCCGGTCTTCACGTGGCAGCAGGTTAACAGCAAGGGTATTACTATCCTGCAGGGCTGCCCCGGCAGCTATACGATAATCATTCAGCTCTGGATCAGGAGTGCTGTCTCCCGCGACATCTTCCAGTCCGATCGTTGCTACCTCAAGCTCCGTCAAGGATTGTTGCAGCTCCTCAAGCAGCTGGTTGCGAATCTGCAGTGGACCTGTAATCAGAACACTTTGAATTCTCGTGCTTCCGTCATGAAGACTGTATTGATAGAAGTTCAGCATGCGCGAGATTTCAGCGGTGATCTCCAGCATCCGCCCAGGCGCAAGTAAACTGCCGGCCAGACTAGCAGACGTTGCCGCAGCTTCTCTCATATATTCTATCCCAGCTTGTACAGTGGGCTGTATACCGCTGTTCAAATCCATTTGATTAATGGTTCGGATAAACACCGGATTACCGCTGCGAAACATGTATACGTCAAGAACATTCTGCTCGATATTAATAAGCATCGTATCCTCAAACTCTGCCTTGCGGCCAATGGTCAAGCTACGGGCAAGTGCAGTTGCTGCAATCTCCACAGTACCTACGCGCAGACCCGCTCCTTCAAGCACATCAATATAATCTTGAATCGGCTTCCTGGGGGCAGCGAACACCAGGAGATGACTGTTCTCCTCATCCACATCAATCGTGACATAATCATAAACAGGGCTTTCAAAGGGCAGATGCATCCCCGTCTCTACTTCCAGCTTAACAAGCTGCTCTACTTGCTTCGGATTAGCGCTGGGAATACTCATTTTACGGATGATGATCTGCGATGGCGGAATCGACAGCGAGATCCGTTTACCGCGCAGTCTCTCAACCTTTACCCAGTGCTTGACCGTTTCCAAGAGAGCTTCACTATCGGCTACCTGATTCTCAACAATTAATCCTGGCGGGAGCGGAAGGTAGCGCTTTTTGCGTACTTCCCATGACTTTTTGTTCTTAAAGCTGATATAGCGGATTCCCGTCTGCTCAATCGCAAGACCGGCCACCGGGTTCTGAAGTCCAAGCATAAGCCATAAGCCTCCTAATGAATAAGCGAGAGATACCCGCCGATAATCTCTGAACCATAACCGTAAGCAAGTAATGCACCTAGAGCAAGCCAAGGACCAAAGGGAACGGGCTGACCGCGCTTAGCGATACCTGCCAATTGGAGTGTACCGCCAACCAGTGTACCTAATAGACATGCTGCGAAGAAGGCAAGCAGCACATTAGGGCACCCTATGACCAGTCCCAGCAAAGCGAACAGCTTGAAATCCCCCATCCCCATTCCGCCAAACCAGGCAAAGGGTAGAATGATTGCTCCACCTACAGCAGCACCTAGAAGAGATAACCATAAAGGTCCTTCAACATTCAACAGAGTGAGCACTAGCAGGAATGGTGTGAAAAACAGCAGGATTTTGTTCGGTATCAGCATATATTTGAGATCAGCCACCGTCACAATAACAGCCAGACTCGACAATAGGATCGCAGTTACACCTCTAATGCTTACGCCGAATTCCAGATAGGACCACAGGAACAGCAGCGCGGTCGCAAGCTCGCCTAGCGGGTACAGCATGGATACTTTAGCACCGCAATGCCTGCATTTACCACCGCTGGCCAACCAGCTGAGTACCGGCACCAAATCCCGCGGCTTCAGCCGCGTTCCACAACCGGTGCAGTGCGAAGGAGGATGATTGAGAGATTGTCCAGCTGGCACACGCAATGCGACAACGTTATAGAAAGAGCCTAGTATTAGCCCGAGCAGCGTGATGTAAACAGCTATAACGATGGTCATAGTACATTCCTTTTGGGTATGGGATGGTGTAAAAAAGGAACCGGAATGATCCGATTCCTTGATAAATTAAGTAAGATTGCATGGATTACTCACATAATCTTTAAGGATTTGTTACTGGCGCTGGTGTAGCCGGACTTGACTTTAAGACCTCTGAAGCTGTATAACTGCCTCCAGCTTCTGTTTTACCTGTATCAATTGTAATACTTGATTCTGATTTGGAACCTAGTGGCTTTGGTGCTATTTGCACTGAATCTAATTGGCCTTGGTTTGTGAAAATAACAATACCACCCTTAATAGTAGCTTTTGAACTTGGAAGACTCAAATCAGTATCCAAATACCCTTCTGTCTGCATTTCAGCAATAGTAACAGTTACAGCTGTATTATCATCACTGAACTTACCATCTCTTTCACCAGCGATGTATAGTCTAGCCGCATCATAAATTTGGCGGGCCGTAGCTACGTCAGAGTCTTTTTTTGTATCCGAAATAATATTCCCGATCAAAGGAATCGCAATAACCGCAATAATCCCCAGGATAACGATAACCGCCAATAACTCGATCAGCGTAAAGCCCTTCTGGTCTTCCTCTTTACTCAATCTCTTCTTGATTGCATTTGCTAACATTTGATTTCCTCCTAAAATATAATAATGAAGTTTTGGATGATTGCTTGCGTTAGATGTTCTAAGGTGTTTGTTCGTTATATCTGCATTCGTCAGTACGAAGGCTATCTGCCCCCGCCCGGCGTCACCCCTCTCAAAGATGTCTCATCACATATTGCTATAGATACTGAACATTGGCAGCATAATGGCTGCTACAATCACGCCGACTACTCCCGCCAGGAAAGCTATCAATAACGGCTCAAGCAAAGACTTCAGCCGGTCAACAGTGTTTTCCACATCCATCTCATAGAAATCTGCTATTTTAGACAACATCTGGTCGAGCGCGCCCGTCTCTTCACCTATGGCGATCATCTGTGTAACCAGCGGCGGAAAGACCCAGGCTTTTTTCAAAGGTTCCGACAGAGGCTTTCCTTGTCTGAGTGAGTCCCCTGCGCTGCGAATGTATTTTCCAATCACCTTGTTGCCCGCAATTTCTTCAACAATCGCCAGCGATTGCAGAATCGGCACTGAACTGGCATACAGCGAGGAGAAGGTTCTGGTGAACTGCGCAATAGAGCCCTTCTGATTAAGCTTCCCGAACACAGGCACCTTCAGCTTGGCATAATCCAATGCGTAGGCCCCCTTCTCTGTACGCTTCGTTATTTGAAAGGCTACTATGATCACAATCAGACCGATCAGCCAAAAATACCATTGCCCTTGTATACTCTTGCTAAGCACAAGTACCATCTTGGTAATAGCCGGAAGCTCTGCATTCATCGACTCAAACATGGTTACGAACTGCGGAACGATAGCCCACAGCAGATAGATAACAGCCGCCACCGCCATAACACCAACGGTGATCGGATACATGAGCGCAGATTTGATTTTCTCAGTGGTCGTATGCTGTTTCTCAAAATACATCGCCAGCCGTTCCAGCGTTCCTTCAAGATCCCCGGTTTCCTCACCCGCCCGTACCATACTCACGAACAAATGCGGGAATATCTTTTTGTGATCCTGTATGGCTTGCGAGAAAGCTATTCCCCGCAAAAGGCTCGAACTGACGTCCTGCAGCGCTTTAGCCAGCGGCTTGCTGTCTGTCTGCTCCGCCAGGATTCGGGTCGCATCTACGATAGACACACCTGCACGGATTAACGTAGCGAACTGGCGGCAGTAAATAATGAAATGAATGGTTTTCACCGGATTACCGATATAAATCTCCATCGACAGGATAGAGTTTTTCTGCTCATTCAGTGAGAAAACAGTAAGTCCCCGCTTGCGGAGTTCCTCCATGGCAATGGACTTATCTTGTGCCGTAAGCTTACCTTTGAGCTGTTTGCCCGCCGGAGTCTTAACCTGATATTCAAATTGAGGCATCGGAATTCACCCCCGCAAGATAGGTTTTAGCTGCCGATGTGTCAATTAGCCCTCTAGCCAGACATTCACGGATGTTCATCTCCAGCGTATGCATCCCCTGGGCCTTACCCGTCTGCATGATATTCTTGATCTGATGTGTCTTCTCGCTCCGTATCATATTCCCGACTGCGGGCGTATTAATCAGAATCTCAGTTACACTGATTCGCCCCTGACCTTGAGAGCGGGGGAACAAGCGCTGTGAGATTACTGCCAGCAATACAGAAGCCAGTTGCAAGCGGATTTGGTTCTGCTGATGTCCGGGAAAGGCATCGATAATCCGGTCAATTGTCTGTGGTGCATCTGAGGTGTGCAGGGTTGCCATGACCAGGTGGCCGGTTTCAGCTGCGGTTACCGCTGCTGATATCGTCTCCAAGTCGCGCATTTCTCCAAGAAGTATGACATCGGGATCTTGCCGGAGTACCGCCCTAAGGCCAGTTGGAAAGCTGGCCGTATCGCTTCCAATCTCTCTCTGATCGATAATGCAAGTCCCATGGCTATGTAAAAATTCAATCGGATCTTCCAGCGTAACAATATGTTTCCGTTCACGGCTGTTAATATGATGGATCATTGCCGCTAATGTGGATGACTTGCCGCTCCCTGTCGGACCTGTTACCAGAATCAGCCCCTGCGGCTTCAGCGCCAGTGATGAAAGTATCGGCGGAAGCGCCAGCTTCTCCAGGGTCGGAATGTCAGCCGGAATACTCCGGGCAGCAATACTGATTCCCCCTCGCTGCCGATATACGTTCACGCGGAACCGGACTCCGCCTTCCAGCGGGTAAGAGAAATCATACTCACCCGCCACCCGGAATTCAGATTCTCTCTCGGGACCAAGCAGGTCAAGGGCCATCTGTTCAGCCTCACCAGGACCAATGAATGCTCCCTCCACATTCTCAAGTCGACCGTCAATCCGCAGCACGGGAGGTGAGCCCACGGAGATATGCAAATCAGACGCTCTGGAGGAGTGAGCCAAGTGCAGGAGCTGTATAATCGTTCTAGTTGAAACTGGCAATATGTCTCCCCCTAATCATTAATGGGATACTGTCTCCCGCAGCACTTCCTGCAGAGTGGTCATCCCTTGCGATACTTTAAGCAGACCATCTTCCATCAGTTGGACCAGGCCGCCTACTTTAGCAGCAGAGCGCAGCTCTTCTACGGAAGCGGAGTCGGTAACCAATTGCCGCATATGATCATCGATAGTCAAAACTTCATGAATGGCAAGCCTGCCCCGATAGCCGGTAGAATTGCAGCTTCCACAACCGCTTCCCCGGTGAAGTATATCTGTTCGGAGTCCGTAACTTTCAAGCATAATCGCTTCCTGCTGGGAAGGCTTATAGGTCTCCTTACAGTCCGTGCAAATTTTGCGCACCAGACGCTGGGCAACGACACCGATCAATGACGAGGCAATCAGATAGGGCTCAACACCCATATCGCGCAGACGGGATATGCTGCTTACAGCATCGTTAGTATGTAGTGTTGAAAGTACCAAGTGTCCTGTCAGTGAAGCCCGGACCGCAATTTCAGCTGTTTCGGTATCCCGGATCTCACCTACCATGACGATATTGGGGTCTTGACGGAGTATAGAGCGTAATCCCGCTGCGAATGTAAGGCCGATGGCCGGATTAACATGCACCTGATTAATCCCTTCAAGCTGATACTCCACAGGATCTTCAACCGTGATGATGTTAACAGTCTCCTGATTTAATTGGCTGAGTGCTGAATACAGTGTTGTGGTTTTTCCGCTGCCGGTAGGTCCTGTAATGAGCATGATGCCATACGGACGGCCAATCATTTCCTTGAACGCTGCCGCATTACCATCGCTGAATCCCAGCGTGTCCACTGCCTTAATTCCGGTGCTGAGATCCAGCAGCCGCAGTACAATTTTCTCTCCGTACATCGTCGGCAATGACGACACCCGAATGTCGATCATCTTGTAGTCGAATTGCATTTTGATCCGGCCATCCTGGGGAAGGCGGCGTTCCGCTATGTTCAGCCGCGCCATGATCTTGAGTCGGGCTGTAATAAATCCCTGCATCTGCTTGGGAATCAGCCGCTCGGTACGAAGCGTTCCATCAATCCGGTAACGGATGAGCAGGTTATTCTCGCCGGGATCGACATGTATATCAGATGCCCGCAATTGAACCGCCTGTTGAATCATCTGATTAACAAGCCGGACAATGGGCGAATCCTCGTCAGTAATTTCTGTCTCTGTAATCTCTTCCTGTGTCGGCAGCTCGATCAGCATCTGGTTCATAGAGTCGCGCATACCATAGTGTCTTGCAATAGCACGCTGCAATTCGTCTCTGGTAGAAATAGCCGGTTCAATCCGGAATCCTGTACTCATCCGCAAATCTTCAATTGCGAAATAATCCAGCGGATCTGCCATCGCTACCATCAGCTTCCCCCCTTCCTTCAAGAAAGGGAGAACCTGATACCGCTTGGCCATACTTTCCGGAATAATCTGTGTAATCGCCGGGTCAATATGGTATTTATGCAAACTGACATGAGGGATACCCAACTGGAATTCCAATACCTCAATTAATTGCTGCTCTGTAATGTATCCTTGCGAAATCAGCAGGTCACCTAATTTGCGTTTGGTCTTACGCTGGTCTACCAACGCCTCCTGAAGCTGTTCCTCTGATATAATTCCGTTCTCTACCAGCAAATCTCCCAATCTCTTTTTTATGATTGCCAACCGCAGCTCATCTCCATGCCATGTGGATTATGTAGATCATCGGTTCGTATCTGCATCAAAGTACCTATTTCAAATTTAAAAAATAAATTTTTAGATAAATAACTTTAAAATATAATTCTAAAGACTCAAATTTCGAGGTATATTTACACATTCCATCATTGCCTATCTGTGAAAATTATCCTAGAATGATATATAGCATATTATAGGTGATCTTACAATAATTTTAGGAAAAAATTCAATTTTACGAGTTTAGACAACTGATATTTTTATTGATATACGGGGAGTGATGGGGATGAAGATGCACAAGTCCAGAACTATGTTTTTTAGCCTTATTTTTATTCTGGTAATCCTGCTTGTCCTTTCAATCAGGACAATAGTCACATCAGTAAATGCAGAATCTTTTGTCTACCCGATTCGAATCTTGGAAGTTACAGACACTGGGACCAGCGAACTCTCACCACTTGTCGCCAAAATGGCAAACGTAGAGCTAAGCACACTAAGCATGAAGCGCTTTGTCGCCCAGCGAGATGATATTGACGGCAAGTATGATATGTTCTATCTTGGCAAAGGCACCTACAGCCCAAGCGGTGTTTCCAGCAAGTCTACCGATTCACAGGCAGTCCGTGCAGCAGCACATGCAACTTCGGGAGTGATGAATGACATCACCGTATTGAAGGCCCAGGAAATCATTAAGAATTACATTGAAAAGGGACTTCTGGTCATGTTCAATAAACAGCCCTTTGAGACACAAACCGATAGCCAGACCAGTATCCTTTTTAATACATTCAGCAAATATCTCGGAGGCTCGTCTTCAAAATCAAATGTACTTTTCATAAATAGCACAGAATTGCCAGACTGGATCAATGCACTGAAACAAGGAAATTCAAAATATTCTCAAATGCTAAATCAGCGGCCGAGATTAAGCATAAATAACAAAGATTCAATTATCGATTACACCACTGACCAAACTCACATTTATCGTCCAGGCGATAAGCTGAATTTTAATTTCACTGTACATAATGTTGATGATTTCAATACCCGCCCCATATTAGCCAAGCTATATGTCAGTGTTGATAAATCTATTCCAATGACTGAATCTCAAGTCGTAGAAATTAAAACTCTGAATGATGGTCCAAACGGCAGTATTACCTATACACTCCCCAACACGCTTTCCGGATTGATATACTGGAAGCTTGAAATTACCGATCATCTTAATCAAAGCAAACTCAAAGATTATAGTAGCGGGACGATCCGTTTCCGCGGCAAACAGACAGTAGTGAATGTCCTTCAGATTATGCCTACTATAAGTAATTCTGAACGAAACAGTAGTCTGCTTGATCCGAATAATATGGATTCAAGCTTCTTGAAGACAGATGATTACGAATTGAATATCAGTACGAAGACCATTACCGAATTCAACAATTATGTATCTGCTAAATACAAGCAGGACAAGACTTACGGTCTTAACGGCGTTTACGACATGCTGATTTTCGGATTCAGAGATTCTTATAATACAAATGCGGCTATCAGTAATCTTGCAGCTGAAGGGGTAGTGAATTTCACTCAGGTCACCAAGCAGAGCGTCATGTTTACGCATGATACGGTTTATCGGCCAGACAGTAATTGGGTAAAATATTTCAAGGAAATTACAGGACAAATTGAGCCTTTGACCAATCTCGGATTAAATGCTCCGAATACCTCCAGAACGGTTACACCGGTTAATGACGGTTTGCTTACCCAGTTTCCATTTTATTTGAGTTCAATTGACAAAAATAACAACCAAAACAACATTCTCACGCCGGCAGTTGCCAATACGCATAATCAGTATTACACATTGAACTTGGAAGATCCGACGGTTATTCCATGGTATAACATCACCGGCAGCAAACGGGATGTGAATGATAGCTGGAATCACTACTATACCTATTCCAAAGGAAATGTAACCTACTCTGGGACTGGCCATATATTCGTTGCCAACAGTACGGAGAAGTTTCCACTCTGGGAGCAAAAACTGTTCGTAAACACCATGTACCGAGCCTACCTTGGCTCTAACCACAAGCCGGAAATTACAGTAAATATGCCTCGGGAGAAAGATCTCATTCCGACCTATCAGAATGAAATCACTGTCGATTACAAAGTGGAAGATCCTGACCTGAATGACCGGGAGTTATACACATCCATTCGCTTCAAGGCAGGAGATAAGTATTTAACTTCCATAGGAATGGCTGAAAAAGAAGTGTTATCTGGAAAACCGGTTCACCAGACATTCACTAATCCGCTGCCGGAAGGAGGAACGTTAACTGTTGAGATTTCAGCCCGGGATAGGCAGGGGGCCCTGGCTGACATGAAGACGATTTCAATTGTTATATTGAAATCCAGTGCCAATCTGGAACTTTCACGAACCTTATCTTCCAACGTCAGCCCTGATGGAGTTATTGGCAGGAATGAGACATTTACCATGAACTATGTAATACAACCCAAGTCTGTCCACCTTGACCAAATAGGTACAGCGGATCAGGCCTTCCCATCACAGGTTATTTCCAATATCGAATTTCAGGAGCAACTGCCTGCCAATCTGGAACCTGTAGAAGAATGGCCTGAGGGAATTGAAGCCTCTAATAATACTGACGGAGGATACACTTTAAACAAAAAGCTTGGAAATATACAGTATACCTTGAAGACGGTAGACGGCAGTCAGACTTTTGTTCCCGAATCCAGCAAGCCGCTCTCAATCACTATTAAAGTTAGAGCTGCCGTCACTGGAGTCTACAACCTGGATTATGGGCGAGTCAGCTTTATTGATATCCATGCTGATCCTGACGCCCTGCCAGTGGTATCGTCCCAACCTTCTCCAAGTCCAACTGCCAGTTCTCCCATAGGTCCTGTCTTTAATCCGGCCGTTTCTTCTTCAGGCTCAGTACTCGGGATTGCTGGAGATTATAATGCCTTTGTATTTGGAGACGCCAAGGTAACTGCAACTGTAGAAGGGAATCTTGCAGCGAAAGGAAATACAACGGCACGCGCAGTCGATATTAACAGAGTTCTAGGTAGTAAGGTCCCCTATGCCATTGTTACTGGCGGTGATTTAGATTTTCATAATGGACATGTGTACGGCAATATCCTGCATCAGGGAAGCTTTAACAAGGTAGACAGCGGGACCATTGAGGACGGCACTTATGCCAGAGGATCTTTAATAGATTTTGATGCAGCTGAATACTATTATAAGAGTTTGTCAGATCAGTTAGGGGCCGCTGTACCTAATGGTACACAGGAATCTAAGTACGGAGGAATGTACCTTCATGGTAACGGAACTGGCACCGATGGCTTAGTTAATTTCAGAATTACTTCCGAGGACTTCGCCAATGTAGGCTGGACAAACACAGAGAATCTCTCGGGCAAAAATATAGTATATACCATTACGGGTCCCGAGGTTAATGTGAACAAAGCATTTGGCCTTCCAAGCGGTGTCACCGGCGGGGACCATATCATCTATAACTTTCCGAACGCTGAGAATGTTTCAATCTCTAGTGTTCAGCTTTATGGCTCGATTCTTGCGCCTAGAGCGAAGGTAACCTTCACCAACGGTCAGGTTCACGGTAATGTGATCTCCAAGTCGCTGGACGCATCTTCACTGCTAGGTAATCTTCCATATAAAGGTCCTCTTCCGGTTACACCACCGGCGGCTACACCTACAACAGCACCAACACCAACTGCATCACCGACACCAACTGCATCACCGACTGCCTCACCTATTCCGTCGTCCAATCCGCTTAATCCGACCTACATTAAGTTCCCGGCCACCGCACTTACGGTGATTGAGCGCATAACAGACCTAACTGTAGAGGATGCGACCCTGCTGATTGGTGACGAACAAATGATGTCGTGGACGATTAAACCTGCTAACAAGTCTGATGAAGCCTTACGCTGGAATTCAAGTGATGATAATATTGTCCATGTAGACTCGAGTGGTATCGTTACAGGACGGAAGGCTGGTACGGCCACCATTACAGCATCCACTATAGATGGAAGCAATCTGTCGGACACTGCTGTAGTAACAGTTCTTAATCCCACATTAAATATCATCGGGAAGGATGCAGCGAAAGCAGATGAAACTGTAAGATTAACCGCTGAATACCGGCAATCCCATGAAACCGGTCATCAATATTATTGGTCAGCAGTAAATGCTCTGACTGGACAGACTGTAGCCGCAATAACGGGGGTTCCATCCCATCCATCAGAAGCTGACTTTAAGATTAGACAAATCGGCAGCTATACCATTAGTGTTATTGTTAAAACCAATCAGAATCCGGATGGTATTGCTGCAACAAAAAATATCACGGTTGGACTGAGTGGCATAAGCATCTCCGGTCCTACTCAACTGTACATCAATGATAGTAAAACATTGACTGCAATAACAGATCCACTGGACACCGGTGTTGCCAATTATGAGTGGAGCTTAGTCAATATTGAGGATCTGAAATATGCGGGCTTCGTAAATGAGGAGAAGCATACGGTAGCTTCTCTAACTACATCCAGTCCTACCGTTAACTTCAAAGGGACAGACATAAAAGATGGAGTGGGCATTGTTGTCAAAGCTGCTGGAATCTCTAGCAGTACCTTTGTGATAAAAGTATTGGAAGAACCCGATCTGATGTTCGACCCAAGTTCAGGGGTAATTAATGTAGGTACGAGACTTGAACTGCTCTCCAATCTGTATACCACTCCTTATGGGGCTATTCCTGAATATATTATCCCTAAACTACAATGGTCCATAGTGGGCGGAACTGCTTCAGCGATTGATTTAACGTCTAAGGGTGTCGTAACAGGAATTAATCCTACTAAAGCAGATCAACCTGTACAGATCCAAGTCAGATACCAAACAATAAATGGCGACTATAAAACAGCCGTTTATACATTAACTGTGTTGGGCGCCCAAGCCTCTGGTGATAACCGATACTAAGAGGAGATTGTCCAGTTACGACTCATATGATTTTCACCAAATTAAACAGCCTTGATTCCAAGTTGGAATCGAGGCTGTTTTTTATTTGTCTATTTACTTTGTGGCTTTAATTCGACTGGCCCGGCATTAATGCTGATCTGCTTGACTCGCGGCAGGCCCACCTTTTGATGCTCAAATACCTTCTCATTATAACGAATACTGAACCTAGAAGCAGATGGATCTGGCTGATTCTGATCTTCGAAATTAAATTCGTATTTCCCCGGCTCATTGATTACACGTTCTCCGACCACTGCATTGATCGTAAGAGTGCCTTTAGCAAAGAACCCTCCATTTAGTGAAAAAATCGATCCGACTCCGTACAGTTCCGCTGTGCTGTCTGTATAGAAAAAGGCTTGCAAATTCGTAGCCTTCTCTTTAAACTCATCCACTCTATTAAGTAAGACCGGGCCTTTGGAGATCACGACCAGTTCTTTCTCATCTTTTCCTGAAATGCTTGCATTAATGATCTTTGTCTCTCCAAGAGTATACAAAGTAGAGTCGAATTTTACATTCCCCTCTATATACAAATCTCCCATCACCAGAAGATTTGCTTGTATGGTAATCCAGTTACTTGGATCACTGTTGACCAGCTTAAGATCTCCGTTGATGATAACCCAGTTGGAGGGCTGCTCGCCGGGATTGTCCATACGATTGGCTTTAGAGATATCTGTAATATTATTTAGTGAAGTACCATCAAGATACAAACTGCCATTATATATCGCGCTGGTAGACAAGTTGGCTAACTTTAGCCTAAAGGCCTCAAAAGCCAGCTGATACTGCTCCTCCCGCCAAGCCTCTAATTCATCTCCCTCCATCTCTTCATTCTCAATCTGGTCATAATCACTTCGTTGGGGCATCTTAAGTACTTCTGGGATCTGGTTACTTGTTCCATCAGGATTAATGAAAGAGCTTACCAGCCTTTGTCCTCTTTCTGTCGGAGTTTCATTAGATTCCTCAGGTAATCTGAAGCCATAGTATACATTTGAGAAATTCCGTTTATTCGCCGCTGATCCCGAAGCTTCTGAAATCTTATCTAAAAAAGAGTCCTCCACATCGATTTGTACTAAAGTCTTTTTTTTCTTGATCAGCGAGTTTTCGTATGTTTGCTTCACCCTTTCATTAACCAACTTATATTGTTCGCCCCCTGTGGGCACATCCACATAACTTCCTCCGTTCCAATACTGTATCTCATTAAGCGATTGTATGTGGGCCTCTCCTTCGAGCAAAGGATAGAGCGTGGGCTGATTTAGCTCTCTCCCATTATGCATATAGAAGGCAAGAGGGCTAAGTTTCAGTTGTCCGCCAGCATACAAATTCCCCTTAATAAATGGAGCACCGTTCAGAATAACATCTCCTTCAGATCCTAAAGAATAATTTAAGAAGTCGGGGAAAGTTGTAACGGTTACTCTCTGCTCCAGATTCCGGGAGATGCCGTTCACATCTGCACTGGCTTGTATCACCACTGCATATTGACTCCCGGAAGATGCCGATTCATCTAGAGTTATACTCGTAATACGGTTGGCTGCCCCATTGATACTGGTTAAAGACCGGAATCCTGAGGCCTGATCTTGCAGTTTTTTTAGAAACTGTTGAATGTCGCTATTTAACTCATTCTGTGGCCGATCAATTCCCTGCTGCAGCATCTGGTTTAATTTCTGAGTCATATAAGCAATAACCTCGTCTATTTTTTTCTGGGCCAAATGCAGACTCTGTACATCGTTCTCGCGGGTCTCTGCACGCTTTGCCCCTCCTACTGTTGCACTAAGCACTCCTACACCAAGGATGGTTAGCAGCAGGACTATAAACATAACCAGGACAAGCACTGACCCCTGTTGTGAAGCCAGTCTCTTCTTCAAATCAACTTCGTGTTCGCCAACGCACCTTCTATTCCCTTGATTACGCATCTCCTCCCTCCTAATATCCAAATTGGCTTTTTAGTTCCAGCATATTTTCTGAGCTGCCTTTGTATTTCAATACCAGATCAATTTCAATGGTCCCCGAGCCGCAAAGTGAGCTGATTGTACATTCCCGCCCGTCTGCCGTATATGCGGTAACCTTGGAATCGCCAAGTTCTGAACGAACTGCAAGTGGTGAATTTGTTCCCTGTTCGGTTCCGTTACCAGATATAATTATTTGATTCCCCTCGACTATAATCGCCTCTTTCTTTTCCCTGCCGCTCCGGCTGAGTTCTATACCCCCATTAATGTTCTGAACCTTATCTGGTGCATATGTATAGAGTTTAGTAATTATAGCTGACATAATTAAATCGGCCTCATCCCGGAGCTCATTCTGAATTGTAATCTTGTCGTAGCTTCTTACACCAAACATGGTAAGTCCAGAAATAATGCCCGCGATCATAGCAAACACTGTAAGTGATGCAATCAATTCAATCAAAGTAAATCCCTGCTCCCGAGATTGCATATGCCTAACGAATTCTTTCATCGGTGATATACCCCTCCACCTTTATGTCATATACCGGCTGATTCCCCGGATCTACGCGTCTTACTTTCACCAACACGGGAAGAAGATATTTTTGCGAATTAGACAGGTCAATGGAGGGAGCACCGCTGGAAGGCGAAGGCTCTTCTTTCTTTTTCCATAACTCGGGCTGGTATACCACATCAATCTGATAGGCAATTCCATTAACTACGGGATTCAGAACACTAGCTGGAGAGCCTGTAAAATTAATAACATTCGTTAATACACAGCCGCTGCTCTTACAGTCTTCTGCTTTAATAACAGCATCGGAAAGATGATCTATAAAATACTTATTGATCTCACCAAAATCCTGCTTCTCCATATAAAACAAAGCGTTCCGCGCCAGATTGACCATGATCGTCTTGTTCTGATTCGACTTGGAATAGGTCATGGCGTGGGTGAAGTATGAGGTCAGCACCAGGGACACTATCGACAAAATGACGATGGCGGCCAGCACCTCGATTAAGGTGAAGCCCGCTTCCTTGCCCCGCTCGCGGCTGCGGTTCCATGGGTCTTTCCAGGACATTGTGTTCGCTCCCTATACTCTATTGAAATTCAAATTATGGGTTTATCCATGTCTTCAGTCCTGTGTCCTTGCATGTTTATATGAATCTTTCTACCTACTTCCATTATATTCTTTCTCCTCCGGCAGCAGCAATGCTTGCGGACAATAAATCTGGAGAAATCTACAGTTTATATCAGGTAGGGGCTGTGCTATCATGTGGGCAGAAAGGGGATACGCAAATGGCTTTGATTGAATGTAAATTTTATTCGGAGGTGCTGGGGCTCAGTACTTCGATGACTGTCATTCTGCCGCAGCAGACCACTACGCAGATCGGAATGAGTAATGTCTCCAAAGGGACCTTACACCCCACCCTGTACCTGCTGCACGGCCTGTCTGACGATGATTCGATCTGGCTGCGCCGGACCTCGATTGAGCGTTATGTAGCGGAGCTGGGCATCGCTGTTGTTATGCCGCAGGTCCACCGCAGCTTCTACACGGATATGGAGGCGGGCGGCAAGTACTGGACATTCATTAGTGAGGAGTTACCGGCACTGGCCCGTTCCTTCTTCCCTTTGTCGGCCAAGCGCGAGGATAACTTCGTGGCGGGATTGTCGATGGGAGGTTATGGGGCAATGAAGCTGGGACTGCGCAAGCCGCAGGACTGGGCCGCAGCAGCGAGTCTGTCCGGGGCACTCGATATGGCACACAATTTCTTGAACTTTGAAGATCCATCGCAGAGAACCAAGGATTATTTGCAGATTTTTGGGGACAAGGACATTGCTGGCACTCCGGAAGATCTGCTATGGCTGCTAGAGGAAGTGAACCGCTCCAAAGGGCCGAAGCCGCTGCTCTATCAGTGCTGTGGAACCGAGGATTTCCTGTATGAGGATAATCAGGTCTTCCGTAAGGCCTGCTCCAAGACCAAGCTGTCTCTGACCTACGAGGAAGGGCCGGGCGAGCATGAGTGGGGATACTGGGATACCAAGATCCGCGATGTGCTGAAGTGGCTGCCGCTGGGGAAGTAGAGATTGTGATATTGTAAGCGGTATCGAATGAACCCTGGCCATTATATTTTCAAAAAAAGGGATCTGGACAATCATCCAGCGCCCTTTTTTTATGGTCACCCGCGTAATTACGTACTGCTCCCTGCCAGCAGGTTAACGATGATGTCCATTTGTTGTTCTACCGAAATCGGATCACTGAACAGGAATTGATTGAAGTCAATATTGTAGATTTTGCCCGCTTTCCCTGCCGGTGAATTCTGAATGAGCTTATCCACTTTCTTCAGCTCTGCCTCCGCCCCTTCATTCACTGCGAGAAATAGCCGGTCACCGATGAAGTCAGGAATGACCTCGCTGGAGATCTCCCAGGTCTCTCCGTGAATGACCTCTTTCTCCACCTTTTCGGTCGGCTTCAGGCCCAGATATTTATACACGATGTTGCCGCCCAGATTGGTATCCCCGTAAATGAAGACGGCACCGGAACGCACATTTAGAATGGAGAAGGTTTCGTCCGGTTCGATGTAGGGAGCGATTTTTTCTTTGGACTCTTTTATTTTTGCTGCAAAATCCTTGTTCCACTGCTTCGCTTCCGTCTGCTTGCCCAGAATATCCCCGAACATTTCGACATCCTTGACCGGATCATTATACTGCTCCACTACAAGGGTTGGTGCAATCTGGCTCAGCGCCTCGTATCCTCCTTCGACCACCTCCGCGAACGGGGCTGTTGTAATAATCAGATCAGGCGCAAGCGACAGGATCTTCTCCGCATCAGGCGTAGAACCTACATCTTCAATATCCGACACATCGCTTAACAGCGGATTGTTCAGAATGAAGGTTGTTGCTCCCACCGGCTTCACTCCAAGCGCCATCAATTCCCCCAGATGAAAAAGACTGACGACCCGCTGAGGCTTCACGGGAATCTCGGTCTCCCCCTTTAAATGCTTGTAAATACGTGTATCTGCGGCCTCGCTGTCTACAGCCGTACTGGTGGGAATAGGCTCAGAGGCTGCCTTTCCAGTGTTGTTGCCTGTCTGACATGCACTTAGAAATATGGCTGAACATAACAGCAGCGCAGCCCCTAAGGCCGGTCTTGAAAATCTGAACATCGATGTGTCCCCTTCCTCATTTAACTGATAATAATTCTCATTATCATTATGAGAAACAGGCTTACCAGATACAATAGACGATTTCAGCAGATGTAATGGATTATTCTGAACGGTATGCTTGTTATTCTCCCGGAATCGCTGCGGCGAGCAGCCGGTATGCTTTTTGAACAAACGGCTGAAATAATAGACATCGGCATACCCCACACTGCCTGCGATTTCCTGAATTCGGGCTTTGGATTGCAGCAGCAGCTGCTTGGATCTGCGGATTCGTACATGGATCAGATAATCGATAGGACCGAACCCAAGCTGACTCTTGAACATGCGGAACAAGTAGCTCGTACTGCAGCTGCACATTCCGGCCAATACCTCTGCGGTAATCGGCTCACTGTAATGCTCATGAATATAGTGAATGGCTTCAGTGACTACACCCGGTCTGCTGGTCCCCTGAGCCGAGGAGTGAATTTGCCGCATAACCTCATATACAAATTGATGAAAAACCGTCTGTGCCTCCAGCTTCTCCAGCGAGGCGGTATGCTGCCACAGACGATTCATTGCCTGGCACTTCTCCTGCAAGGGCAGCAGTGTATAGGGAGTGAAGGCATACGGCATATTGAAGCTCTCCTGGTCCTCTGGAAATAGACTGTCGGCTTGATAGCGAATGAAATAACAGACAAACTCGTTGTCCAGTGGCATCAGCCCGAGCACCGTTTCCTTGCCGCCATGCAGAAGAGGCGCAGACCGGGTGGAATAGACCGTCCCCGATAGACTTACAGTCGCCTCGCCCTGCACGGTCAGCAGGAAAAAACCCGTAGCCGCCACATCATGCTCAGGCACCGTTCCTGCTTGCGCAGCGAATAATTGAACCTCCAGCAGCCTGACCGTAGTACGGCTCCAGCATTCAATATGGGCTTCCCAATCCATACCTTCCCCCCTATTGTCTATTGAAAAAAGACTGCCCTTCTGCAGCTTCCGCTGCAAATGACAGTCTCTAATGCCTTCAGTAATCCTCTGCCTCCAGCGGGCAGTGCAGACGACCTGCATATAGGTTACACGGCTCCGCCATGCTGCTTCACCCATTCACCCGCAGCTGTCAGGTCCGCTTCGGCCCGCCCGATGGCGGCCTGCACCTGAACCGTGGCGGTACCGCCGTAGACATTACGGGCGTTCACCACGGCCTCCGGCTGGAGCACCGCATAGATCTGATCGTCGAACAGCGGCGAGAACTGCTTGAATTCGTCCAGCGTCAGATCCAGCAGGAACTTGCCCTGGTTGATGCAATACAGGACGGTCTTGCCGATCACCTCATGCGCCTGACGGAACGGCAGGCCTTTGCCCACCAGGAAGTCAGCGATATCGGTCGCGTTGGAGAAGTCCGTGTTCACCGCTTCACGCATCCGCTCCTTGTTCACCTTCATGGTGGAGATCATCGGTGCGAACAGCTGCAAGGCCCCTGTAAGGGTAGCTACTGTATCGAACATGCCTTCTTTATCTTCCTGCATGTCCTTGTTATAGGCCAGCGGCAGCGACTTCAGCACGGTCAGCAGTCCGATCAGGTTGCCGTAGACACGGCCTGTCTTGCCGCGTACCAGCTCCGGCACATCCGGGTTCTTCTTCTGCGGCATGATGCTGCTGCCGGTGCAGAAGGCATCATCCAGCTCCACGAAGCTGAATTCCGTGCTGCTCCACAGCACCAGCTCTTCGCTGAGCCGGGATAGATGAGTCATCACGAGCGATGCATTCGCCAGGAACTCCACGATGAAGTCGCGATCGCTGACCGCATCCAGACTGTTCTCATAGACCCCGTCAAAACCAAGCTGCTCAGCCACAAAGTGGCGGTCAATCGCGAACGTGGTTCCCGCCAGCGCCCCGGCACCCAGCGGCAGCACGTTAATCCGCTTGTAGCTGTCGGTCAGGCGCTCCGCATCGCGGCGGAACATCGACACGTAGGCCAGCAGATGATGCGCGAACAGAATCGGCTGTGCCCGCTGCAGGTGTGTGTATCCTGGAACGATGGTCTCCAGGTTATCCTTGGCCTGCCCGATCAGCGCACCCTGCAGCTCGTGCAGCAGCGCGACCAGCTCAACCACGCGGTTACGCAGGTAGAGGTGCATATCTGTCGCCACCTGATCGTTGCGGCTGCGGCCGGTGTGCAGCTTGCCGCCGACCGGGCCGATCTGTTCGATCAGGTTCTTTTCAATATTCATGTGGATATCTTCATCGGCAACCGAGAATACAATCTCCCCCGCACGCACCTTGTCCAGCACCTTATTCAGCCCGGCCTTGATCGTCTCCACATCCTCCAGCGGCAGAATTCCGCATTTGCCCAGCATCGTGACATGGGCCAGACTGCCCTGCACATCCTCTTCCGCCAGCACTTTATCGAACTCGATAGAAGCCGTATATTCCTCTACCAGCTTGTTCGTTCCTTTGGTAAAACGTCCGCCCCACAGCTTGCTCACCTGTTGTTCCTCCTCGATAGACGTTAGAAGGGCCGCCCCTGTCCGGTTGGGAGGAACGGCCTTCTTGTGTCCGCTTTTATATGCTGCTACTTATTTATTGGATTCTGCTACGCCCGCCGATACCTTCAGACGCAGGGCATTCAGACGGATGAAGCCGGTCGCATCGCCCTGGTCGTAGGCCTGGGTAGGATCTGCCTCCATAGTGGCGATATCCGGGTTGTACAGGCTGACCGGACTCTTCACTCCGGCGCCGATGATGTTGCCCTTGTAGAGCTTCACGCGTACCGTACCGGTCACATTCTTCTGGCTCTCCTTCACCAGGGCCTGCATTGCAATCCGCTCCGGTGCGAACCAGAAGCCGTTATACACCAGCGTGCTGTAACGGGTGATCAGGCTGTCACGCAGGTTCATCACTTCACGGTCCATGGTAATCGATTCCATTTTACGGTGAGCGGTGAACAGAATCGTGCCGCCCGGAGTCTCGTACACGCCGCGGCTCTTCATGCCGACAAAACGGTTCTCGACCATATCCACGCGTCCAATCCCATGCTTGCCGCCCAGCTCATTCAGCTTCTCCATCACTTGCAGCGGGGATAGCGCTTCGCCGTTCAGCGCTACGCAGTCACCTTTGAGGAAGTCCAGCTCCAGATATTCCGCCTCGTCCGGCGCATCCTCCGGCGCATTCGAGAGCAGGAACATTTCCTTGTTCTCCGGTGCGCTTGGATCGAACCAAGGATCTTCCAGCACGCCACTCTCATAGCTGATATGCAGCAGATTGCGGTCCATCGAGTACGGCTTAGCCGCTGAGGCTTGTACCGGAATACCGTTGGCTTCGGCGTAAGCGATCATCTCCGCACGGCCCGGGAACTGGTTGCGGAACTCTTCCAGACGCCAAGGCGCAATTACCTTAATGCTCGGTGACAATGCAGCGGCATTAAGTTCAAAACGCACCTGGTCATTCCCTTTACCTGTAGCTCCATGGGCAATGGCTGTAGCGCCTTCGGCGATAGCGATATCCACCATGCGCTTGGCGATCAGCGGACGGGCAATGCTGGTGCCCAGCAGATATTGTCCCTCATAGAGTGCGCCCGCCTGAAACATCGGGTAGATGAAGTCATTCGCGAACTCGTCGCGCAGATCATCGATGTAGACTTTGGAGGCGCCGGTGGCGAGTGCTTTTTCCTCCAGACCGTCCAATTCTTCCTTCTGACCAATATCCGCTGTAAAAGCAATAATCTCCGCATCATACGTTTCTTTCAGCCATTTCAGAATGACTGAGGTATCCAGCCCGCCGGAATAGGCGAGTACAATTTTTTCTTTTGGCATGGGGGTTTAGCTTCCTTTCGGTGTGGAGGGTGATTATAAGATCAACTTCAAGCTTTGCGTATAGACATCCGGTGCTTGGACGCAGCTGCATGAAATGTTTGGACTTCCGGCCGCTGTTGTCTACAGATTTCTTGATTTATACCGCTGTTCGCAGTTGAAATCCGTAGACAAAGGCGGACGCTGACGCTCCTACAGTTCCAAACTTTCACTTCGCTGCTATGCACCGGAAATCCAACGCTCCGTACCTAAGTTTATCTTATATATGTGTTGTGTATATATAATTAAATTACTTCAACCCAACTCTTGCTGAGGGTTGGCTGTGCCCGATTAAGGTGCCCTGGGTGGACTTAATTGCAATCTGTACAACTAAATTGGCTGATATAACGCCGAATGTGCGTTTAGCTGTAGTTCGTGCAATTAAAATGCCTCTATACCTGAATTCTCGCCCATTCGGGCAGATTTAGTTGTACAAACTACAGTTAGAAGAGAAAAATCTTACTTTTCACTGTTTTTAATTGCACATAATACACTTATCTCTGAAAGTCCGCTTCGAACGTCAACTTCATACATTAGCGCATTTGTGGAATGAACTCATATCTGGCCTCCTGATGGCTCTGCTAGGCTACATCTGCATCTAGCCCATCAAAGCCGCCATAAGCGCCTTCTGCGCATGCAGGCGGTTCTCCGCCTGATCGAAGATCACGGAGTTCGGGCCGTCGATGACGCCGGTGCTGACCTCTTCCTCCCGGTGGGCCGGCAGGCAGTGCAGGAACAGATAATCGCTCTTCGCGCCTTTCACCAGCTCCTCGTTGACCTGATAGTCCTTGAACGCCGCTTCACGCGCCAGCTGCTCGGCCTCGAAGCCCATGCTTGCCCAGACATCCGTATAGATCACATCAGCGTCCTGTACCGCCTCCTGCGGGCTGCGGGTCACAGTGATGACCGAGCCTGTCTCCTTGGCGATCTCACGCGCCTCGGCCACGACAGCCTCGTCCGGCTCGTAGCCTTCCGGTCCGGCAACCGCGACATGCACACCCAGCTTGGCGCCACCGATCAGCAGAGAATGGGCCATATTATTGCCGTCGCCGATGTACGCCAGCTTGAGGCCCTTCAGCTTGCCCTTGTGCTCGTATACAGTCTGGTAGTCTGCCAGCACCTGGCAGGGATGCGCAAGATCGCTGAGGCCGTTGATTACAGGCACTGAGGCATACCGCGCCAAATCTTCCACTTTATCATGGCCGAACGTACGGATCATGATACCGTCCAGATAACGCGACATGACCTGGGCGGTATCACCAACCGTCTCGCCGCGGCCCAGCTGAATATCATTTTTGCTTAGGAACAGTGCATGTCCGCCCAGCTGATACATCCCCACTTCGAACGACACCCGTGTACGGGTAGAGGATTTCTCGAATATAAGGCCGATCGTCTTCCCCAGCAACGGCTGGTAGACCTCACCGTTCTTCTGCTTGCGCTTCAGCTCAATCGCGAGGTCAATCAAATACGTGATTTCCTCCGGGCTGTAATCATTCAGCTCCAGCAAATCACGGCCTTTGAGCTGTGCGGCAATCGTCTCTGTTACGCCTGGTGTACCGTGACTCATCAATTTGCCTCCCCGTTTACTTTGTTAGCATAAGTATGAATTAGTTCCGATAGGATGTCCACCGCCCGATCAATTTCATCGGTGCTGACATACAGATTAGGCAGCAGCCGGATCACATCCGGACCAGCCTGAACGAACAGCAGTCCGCGCTTCTGTCCGGCGAGAACGATCTCGGCTACCGGCTCCTGGCACTCGATGCCGATCAGCAGGCCTTTGCCGCGAATCTCCTTCACAAAAGAAGTGTCCGCCAGCTTCGCTCTAAGCTGTCCGCTTAAGTATTCGCCCATCTCCGCCGCCCGCTCGGGCAGCTTATCTTCGAGCATGGTCTCAATGGTTGCTTCCATCACCGCTGCCGCCAGCGGGGTGCCGCCGAAGGTACTGGCGTGGCTGCCCGGGCTGAAGGCCTCGCGCAGATAGCCTTTACCGAGCATCACACCGGCCGGGAAGCCGCTCGCCACACCTTTGGCCAAGGTGAAGATGTCCGGCTCAATGCCGTAATGCTGATGAGCGAACAGCTTGCCCGTACGGCCCATGCCGGTCTGCACCTCGTCCACGATGAGCAGCAGCCCGTGCTCCTTGCACAGTGCCACAACTCCATCCAGGAATTCCTGCTCTACTACAATAATGCCGCCTTCCGCCAGCACCATCTCCAGCATAATCGCTGCCGTATGCTCCGTAATGGCGGCTTTCAGCGCCTCCAGATCATGCAGTGGCACTGTCTTGAAGCCCGCCGGAAGCGGCAGGAAGCCTTCCTTGACCTTTGCCTGCCCAGTGGCTGTCAGAGTAGCCAGCGTACGGCCGTGGAAGGACTGCTCGAACGTAATGACTTCGTAGCGGTCAACACCTCTTACCTTCTGGTGATACCGGCGCGCCAGCTTGATGGCCGCTTCATTCGCTTCCGCTCCGCTGTTGCAGAAGAAAACCTGATCCGCACAGCTATTCTCTGTCAGCAGCGCAGCTACCCGGTCCTGGCCCGGAATGTGGAACAGGTTCGAGACATGCCACAGCGTATCAATCTGCTCCTTGAGCTTCGCACCGACCTTCTCCGGCGCATGGCCCAGACTCGTTACCGCAAGTCCGCACATGAAGTCCAGATACTTGTTACCCTGCTCATCCCATACCCAGCTGCCTTTGCCTTTGACCAGACTGAGGTCATATCTGGCGTAAGACGGGAATACCGCACTCAGCTTGGCAGGAGCGGCCCCCTGCCCGTCCGTTCCCGCTGAACGTTCCTGCAGCGCCCCTGTCAAAGAATTCTTGTCCGTTTGCGTAAGCTCACTCATTCTTAGTCACTCTCCCACCATGCTGCTGCCGGCTTCCCGTCAGCGCGTCTTATTATTCTTCCAGCCTATCTATGCTCTTACAATCCGCGTGCCCAGCGCTTCGCCCTTCAGCACCCGGCTGAGTACACGCGGCTCTTTGCCGTCTACAATAATAACCTCGGACACCTGGCCCTGGATGCAGTCCATCGCGGCACGCACCTTGGGAATCATTCCGCCGTAGATTTCGCCGTTCTCAATCAGCGCTTCGATCTGTGCCACCGTTACGGACGGAAGCACCACCTTCTCCCCGTCCACCGTCCGCATAATGCCCGGCACATCCGTAACCACGATCATACTCGGTGACCCTATATAAGAAGCCACCGCTCCGGCAGCGGTATCCGCATTGATGTTATACCGCTGTCCTTCGCCGTCTACACCGACAGGTGCAATCACCGGAATATAGCCCATCGCGAGGATACCCGTCACAATCTCCGCTCGAACACCGGTCACTTCACCCACCAGACCCACTTCATCGTGATTGGCCACCGGGTGCGCCATGATCAGGTTGCCGTCAACGCCGGACAACCCGAGTGCCTGCCCCCCGCTGGCCTGAATTCGGCGGACAATCGCCTTGTTGATGCTGCCGGACAGGGTCATCTCGACCACATCCAGCACCTCTTCCGTCGTTACCCGCAGACCGTTCACGAAGCGGCTCTCAATGCCGAGCTTCTCCAGATTGCCGGAGATCGCCGGGCCGCCGCCATGCACGATTACAGGCTGATTTCCGCTGGCCTGAAGCTCGCGCAGATCCTCGAAGAATGAATCAGGCAGCGCCGCCAGCGTACTCCCCCCGCATTTCATTACGAACAGCCCGGCGGCCTCCGCCTGCGCCTGAGGCTCTATCGGTTCTACTGTCATCTCCCTGCCCCCTGTACGTAAAAGCTTAGTCGGCTTTCGGCCGCTGTTGTAATCCGGTGAGCCTATCTGCACTACGTGCGGTAAGCCGCATTAATCCGCACATAATCATAAGTCAGGTCACAGCCCCAGGCTGTAGCCTGCCCGCTGCCGTCTGACAAGGTTACCGTGATCAGCACGGTATCGCTTTTTTGCAGATAATGCAGTGCCTGCTCCTCATCAAAAGCCACCGGACGTGATCCGCGCAGCACCTCGATCTCTCCCAGCTTAATATCTACCCGCTCCGGCGATACCGGAACGCCCGCGCGCCCTACGGCCGCGATAATCCGCCCCCAGTTGGCATCCGCGCCGAAGATCGCCGACTTCACCAGGCTTGAGCCGACCACGGTCTTGGCAATCGCCGCAGCAGCCTCATCATGCACCGCCCCGTTCACCTGCACCTCAATCAGCTTCGTGGCCCCTTCGCCGTCACGGGCAATCGCCATGGCCAGGCTCTGGCACACATGGGTGAACGCCGCTGCAAAAGCCTCCCAGTCCGCATGCAGCCGCGTCAGCTTCTCATTACCGGCAAGACCGCTGGCCATAGTGACCAGCATATCGTTCGTACTGGTGTCACCATCCACTGTAATCATATTAAAAGTAGTGTTCGTCGCGCTTCGCAGCAGACTAAGCAGATCCTCGCCGTCAATGAGCGCATCGGTGGTCATGAAGCCCAGCATCGTCGCCATATTCGGGTGAATCATCCCGGAACCCTTCGCCGCTCCGGCAATCGTAACCTCAGTACCGCCTACCGTTACTTTTACGCAGCTTTCTTTTTTGACCAGATCGGTAGTCAGAATGGCCTGGCTGAATTCCTCCGCACCGGCAGCGCCCGCGTCCAGCTTCTCCGGCAGTCCGGCAATCCCGCTGCGCACACAGTCCATCTTCAGCAGTTCCCCGATTACTCCCGTGGAAGCGACAGCAACATCCAGCTCATTCACGCCCAAATAACGGGCAGCCGCCGCACGCATCTCATATGCATCCGCCTCGCCCTGGTCCCCTGTACAAGCATTGGCGTTACCGCTGTTCACGATTACCGCCTGCAGCGTTCCGTCCGCCAGACTCTCCCGCGTAACCTTCAGCGGAGCCGCCTGAAACACATTGGTCGTATACACCGCAGCGGCCGTAGCAGGCACCTCACAGAGAATTGCGCCGAGGTCATTACGCTCAGTTTTTTTGAGACCGCAGTGCAGGCCACCGGAGGTGAAGCCCTTAGGTGCAGTAATACTTCCGCCTTCTACGACGGTATATAGTGGTTGCTCACTCATGATATTGTTTGACCGCTTGCGCTTATGGATACACTGGTGTGTAACCAAGCCCGCGGGTTTCCTCCCATCCCATCATCAAATTGAGGTTCTGAATCGCTTGCCCTGCGGCGCCTTTAACGATATTGTCGATGACCGACACAATGGTAACCCGTCCGGTACGTGCGTCTGTGGCGAAGCCGATATCGCAGTAATTCGAGCCGCTGACTTCCTTCGTCGCCGGAACCACGCCGGGCTCACGCACCCGCACATACGGTCTGCCTGCATAATATTTACGATATAAATCTACGAGTTCCTGTTCACTATGTTCACCATTCAGTCCGGCATACATCGTAGTCATAATCCCCCGGGTCATCGGCACCAGATGGGTAGTGAAGGTTACGGTGACTTTCTCCCCGGCAATATCGGTAAGCACCTGTTCAATTTCCGGGATATGCTGATGCTTGTTGATTTTGTAGGCTTTGAAGTTCTCATTCATCTCGGCAAAATGCACCATCAGGCTCGTTCCCCGCCCTGCCCCGGACACCCCGGATTTCGCATCAATAATGATGCTGTCCGGCTTGATCCAGCCTGCCTCCAGCGCCGGAACCAGCCCCAGCAGCGTAGCTGTCGGGTAACATCCCGGATTCGAGATAAAGTCCACTCCGGCCGCACGTTCGCCGTACACCTCGCATAACCCGTATACCGCCTGCTCCAGATACGCTGCCGGAGGAGCCGGATGCTTATACCACTGCTCATACTCCGCACCATCCTTGAGCCGGAAGTCCCCCGACAGATCGACAACCTTGAGTCCTGCCTCAAGCAGCCCGGGCACCAGCTTCGCACTCACTCCTGAAGGGGTAGCAGTGAATACAACATCCGCTCTGCTTGCAATCTCTGCTGCATCTACACCATCCAGCTTACGCTGCACCACTCCCGTGAGATGCGGAAAACCCTCCTCAATCGGCGCACCCGCACTCGAAGAGGAAATCACTGAAGTAATCTCTATATCAGGGTGGCTCTGCAGCAGCCTGATCAGCTCCACGCCCCCATAACCCGTTGATCCGACAATCGCCGCTCTCAGCTTGTCTGTCACTGTCATCCCCGCTTCCCGTTTCTCATTTCTATCATTATCGCTCATGCATAACCGTCCTGCAAATATGTATTATTATACGACCGAATTAATATAAATACAACACGTTGCGTTAACTTTATTCAGCTGGCGCACAAGAAGAAACGCAGGGTTATCCTATTCACTACAATATATCAAAAGAAGCGCAGAGCCCCCTTAAGGGAGTCTACGCTTCTCTTTTGAAACCTTCGCCCAGCACCTCATGAGCCTCGGTAATAATCACAAATGCAGCCGGGTCCACCGAGCGGACGATCGCCTTGAGCCTGGTAATTTCATTCTGGCCTACCACGACCATCAGCACCGTACGGTTATCCCCGGTATAGCCGCCTTGCGCATTCAGTTTGGTCAGCCCGCGGTCCAGATCATTCAGAATCGCCTGCGAGATGTCCTCTGTGTGATCCGAGATGATATACGCCACCTTCGTGGTGCTGAAGCCCACCTCCAGCGCGTTGATCACCCGGCCGGTGACGAACAGCCCGATCAGTGCATACATCGCCTGCTCCATCCCCAGCACAAAAGCCGCCAAGGTAATCACCGTACCATCCAGCAGCACGACAGACAGCGAGAAGCTGAAGCCGGTTAGCTTTTGAATAATCTGTGCCGCAATGGTCAGTCCGCCCGTAGAGCCGCGCCCCCGGAAGACGAGGCCCAGACCGAGACCCACACCAATTCCTCCATAGATAGAGGCCAGGAGCGGATTCGTGGTCGGCACAGGCCCGTCCTTCGTCAGGAAGATAAACAGCGGCAGCACAAAGCTGCCCAGCAGAGAGCGGATGCCGTACTGTTTGCCGAGGAAGATTACGCCGAGAATGAAGAGCGGAATATTAAGCGCCCACTGGGTAAAAGCAGGCTCTGCCCCAAACCAGGCCTCAGCCAGTACCGACAGCCCCGACACCCCGCCGGATGCAATCCGGTTCGGGAGGAAGAACAGGTTGAACGCCAGCCCTGTGATCAGCGAGCCGATCAGAATAAGCGCAATGTCCACCGTATGACGCAGCGGTCCGTTCAAGGGAATGAGCGGAGGTTTGTTGCGTGAATTGATTTTTTGCATGGTTGGCCGGACTCCTTTATGTTCAGACAAAAATTCCTACACCTCCGAAGACGCGTAGGAATTTGATTACTTTTATTCAGCTTCCGTCTTGATCTGGCTCCGCAGATACCCGTCAATGAACCCGTCCAGATCCCCGTCCATTACAGCTCCAACGTTGCCTGTCTCCACAGAGGTGCGGTGATCCTTCACCATGCTGTAAGGATGGAATACGTAGGAACGAATCTGGCTGCCCCAGGCAATCTCGGATTGTTCCCCGCGGATCTCGTCCAGATGTGCCTGCTGTTCCTGGATTTTGCGCTCATAGAGCTTGGAACGCAGCATCTTCATCGCCTGCTCCCGGTTCTTGATCTGGGAACGCTCATTCTGACAGGTGACCACCACGCCGGTTGGTATATGCGTAATCCGCACCGCGGAGTCGGTAGTATTGATGTGCTGACCGCCCGCGCCGCTGGCCCGGTACGTATCAATCTTCAGATCCTCTGTGCGGATATCCACCTCGACATCGTCTGCAATCTCCGGTACCACATCGCAGGATACGAAGGAGGTATGCCGTCTGCCTGAGGAGTCAAAAGGCGAAATGCGCACCAGCCGGTGCACGCCCTTCTCTGCCTTGAGGTACCCATATACATTGTGGCCCTTAATTAACAAAGTTACACTCTTGATTCCCGCTTCATCGCCCGGCAGATAATCCAGCACATCTACCTTGAAGCCCCGCTTCTCCGCCCAGCGTGTGTACATGCGCAGCAGCATTTGGCCCCAGTCCTGAGACTCGGTACCGCCTGCCCCCGGATGGAGCTCCAGAATGGCATTCAGCTTATCGTACGGCTGATTGAGCAGCAGCTGCAGCTCGAACTCATCCACTCGGGCACTTATACTGCGGATCGTTCCGGCTATCTCTTCAGCCAGTGCGTCGTCGCCTTCCTCATCGGCCAGCTCCGCCATCATGGCAGCATCGTCATAATCCTGCTGGAGCTTCTCAAATTGATCAACCACCGACTTCACGGCATTCATCTCGCCAATCACGCTCTGCGCCTGATCGGGATCATCCCAGAACCCGGGAGCCGCCATCTTCTCTTCGAAGTTCGCTATCATCTCCAGCTTCAGGTCTAAGTCAAAGTGACCCCCTAAGGTTGGTTAATTTCTTGCCCATTTCACGCAGGTCCTGCTTCACATTAGGATCGATCAATTGGATCACATCACCTTTCATAATTGAATATTGCGCCGGGCTGCCGGTTTGGGCTTACCGGTATGGACGGCCATCTATGCTGCTGTAGCTTCGCTTCAGCTGCTACATGGCCAGGTGTACGCCGTAACTGCGGGAAATGTTTGGACTTTCGGCCGCTGTTGTGCCCAGATTCATTGATTATACCGCATAGCGGATAAAATCCGGGCACAAAGGCGGACGCTACCGCTCCTGCAGTTCCAAACTTTCCCTCCGTTACTTCCACCTCAGCCATAAAACATCTGAACATTCCCGTCAGCCGCACAGCTGTGCGTCCGGACCACTCCAAGCCCAAAAAAGCAGCCGGGCCGCAAACGGGGAGTCCCCCGGGCCCAGCCGCTTTTTATTGTCATTATAACCTAAGTGCAAGTGCACAAAACAGGAAGTACGATCGGGTGAAAGGTACTCGCAGCTTAACGCCTGCTCATTATTTCACCAGACAGTAAAACAGCTATCATTAGCTCTACTATATCTTATGCCTGACCGTGGCAGTTCTTATACTTCTTGCCGCTGCCGCATGGGCATGGATCGTTACGGCCAACCGTAGATTCCACATGCACCGGACGCTTCTCAGCAGGCTCTGCGTTGGTGGAGATCTTGTCTTCCTCCACTACCGATTGGCGCTCCTGATTCGTCTCGATGTGCGCCTTCATAATGTAGGTCGCCACTTCCTCCTGAATGTTCGCTGTCATGGCGTTGAACATCTCGAAGCCCTCGAATTGGTATTCGCGCAGCGGATCGGTACCGCCGTAAGCACGGAGGTGAATCCCCTGACGAAGCTGATCCATGGCGTCGATATGATCCATCCATTTGCTGTCTACGGAGCGAAGCACAATAACCTTCTCGAATTCACGTACCAGCTCAGAGCCAAGACGCTCTTCACGTGCAGAATACTTCTCAAGTACACGGGCGAAGATGAATTCGATCATTTCATCTACTTCTTTGCCCCACAGATCATCGCGGGTCAGCTCATTTTCTTCCAAAAGCTTGCTGTTCACATAATCCGCAACCTCTTGCAGCTCCCAGTTCTCCGGGATATCGTCACTGCAGTGTGCATTCACAATACGGTCGATAACCGGCTTGATCATTTCCACTACGATGTCTTTGATATTGTCCGACTCCAGAATTTCGCGGCGCTGCTTGTAGATAATCTCACGCTGCTGG
This sequence comes from Paenibacillus sp. FSL R7-0128, assembly GCF_038002245.1. Classification (NCBI taxonomy): domain Bacteria; kingdom Bacillati; phylum Bacillota; class Bacilli; order Caryophanales; family Paenibacillaceae; genus Paenibacillus; species Paenibacillus sp. FSL R7-0128. Next base: position 7,047,030 of record NZ_JBBOCD010000001.1, read on the forward strand.
TTCATGACGTCATCGTATTGCAATACGACTTTTCGGATGTCGAAGTTATTGCCTTCTACCCGCTTCTGGGCAGATTCAACAGCCTTGGTAATCATACGGCTCTCAATCGGCTGATCTTCCTCGAATCCAAGACGGTCCATCATGTTCAGCACATTGTCCGCACCGAAGCGCTTCATCAGCTCATCACCGAGGGACAGATAGAACTGTGTCGAACCCGGGTCGCCCTGGCGTCCGGCACGGCCGCGAAGCTGGTTATCAATCCGGCGTGATTCATGGCGTTCTGTACCAATAATATGCAGGCCGCCAACATCGGTTACCCCTTCGCCCAGTACGATATCCGTACCGCGTCCAGCCATGTTCGTGGCAATCGTTACGGTTCCCGGCTGACCGGCATAAGAGATAATTTCGGCTTCAGCAGCATGATGCTTCGCATTCAGCACCTGGTGTCTTACACCCTTACGCTTCAGCATTTCAGATACGCGTTCAGAGTTCTCAATCGATACCGTACCTACCAGCACCGGCTGATTCTTCTTGTGGCGTTCCACAATTTCAGCGACAACAGCGTTGAACTTGCCGTTTTCACTTTTGTAGACCACATCCGGCATATCAATACGCTGATTCGGCTTATTCGTAGGAACCTGAAGAACCTCAAGACCATAGATCTTCTTGAATTCCTCTTCTTCCGTCTTCGCAGTACCCGTCATGCCGCCTAGCTTGCGGTACATCCGGAAGTAGTTCTGGAAGGTGATGGTAGCCAGCGTCATACTCTCATTCTGGACTTCAATCTCTTCCTTCGCTTCAATAGCCTGGTGCAGCCCGTCGCTGTAACGACGTCCCTGCATCAGACGGCCGGTGAACTCATCGACGATCATAACCTCGTCTTCATTCACCACATAATCGACATCCCGGCGCATAATAGCGTTCGCCTTCAAGGCCTGTACAATATGATGGTTCAAGGTAACATGGCTATGGTCATACAGATTCTCTATCCCAAAAGCACGCTCAGCCGTAGCCACGCCCTTCTCAGTGAGCGCTACAGACTTCACCTTGATATCCACGGTGTAATCCTCTTCGGCAGTGAGCTTCTTCACGAAACGGTCTGCTGCATAATACAGCTCTGTCGATTTCTCAGCCTGGCCGGAGATGATCAGAGGGGTCCGCGCTTCATCAATAAGGATGGAATCGACTTCGTCAATAATACAGAAGTAGAGCGGGCGCTGTACCATCTGTTCCTTATAGAGCACCATGTTGTCGCGCAGATAGTCGAATCCGAATTCATTATTCGTGCCGTACGTAATATCGCAGGCATATGCCGCTTGTTTATCATTATGGTCCATGCCGTTCAGGTTCACCCCAACGCTCATGCCCAGAAAGTTATAGATTTGTCCCATTTGCGCACTGTCGCGCTGAGCCAGATAATCATTTACGGTGACGACATGCACGCCTTTACCCAGCAGCGCATTCAAATACACCGGCAGCGTTCCAACCAGTGTCTTGCCTTCCCCGGTCTTCATCTCGGAGATCCGGCCTTCATGCAGCGCCATACCCCCAACCAGCTGAACGTCAAAATGCCGCATGCCCAGCGTCCGTTTGGAAGCTTCGCGTACGGTAGCAAAGGCCTCGGGAAGAATCTCTTCCAGGGTCTCACCTTTCTCAATACGGGCGCGGAATTCCGCTGTCTTCGCCTGCAGCTCTTCATCCGTAAGCGATACGAAATCCGGCTCCAGCCCATTAATTACTTCGACCGTCTTCATCAGACGTTTGACATCCCGTTCATTAGTGTCGCCAAATATTTTCTTAACAAGTCCTAGCATGGTTAACCCCTTTCATGCAACACAGATGGTGGAACCGAGCCCATCCTCATAGATTGAAAGGGCCATATATGATTTCGATTCCGCTGCTTCATAAATTGTAACAGTTTGTAAGAGAAGCCGCAATACAAGCCGCCCTAACCTTATTCTGTATAATCCCCTTACATGAGGACAGAAGATGGCATTTTAATGAAACTTCTATATATACGCACAAGAGCCCTATTCGCTTCAGGCGAATAGGGACTCGTCTAATTGTCCACGTTAGGCTGAACCGAAGCCCTTGCTTATTCCAACAATTCCCGGTCCAGAGGTTAGTTCTGCTCGATCAGACCGTACTTCCCGTCATCGCGTTTGTATACTACGCTAACTTCGGAAGTGTCAATGTTGGAGAACACGAAGAACGTATGTCCAATCATGTTCATTTGCAGAATCGCTTCTTCCACATCCATAGGCTTCAAGGTGAACCGTTTGTTCCGCACAACCTCAAGATCATCATAATCCTGTTCCTGCTCTTCAACAGCAACGGCGCTGCCCGAACCTTCAACGAACAAGGTCTTCAGGCTGCCTTCCTGACGGAACTTGCGATTAAGCTTAGTCTTGTGCTTGCGGATCTGACGTTCCAGCTTGTCCACTACGGCATCGATGGATGCATACATATCATCGCTGCGGTCTTCCGCACGAAGCGTCACACCAGCTAGAGGAATTGTCACTTCCACCGTATGAAGGCCGCGAACGACGCCAAGCGTCACATATCCTTCAGAGGTAGGGGGTGCTTCGAAATACTTCTCAAGTCTGCTGAGCTTCTTATCAACATAGTCTCTCAAAGCGTCGGTCACTTCAATTTGTTGACCTCGAATGCTGAATTTCATAAGGCACTCCTCCTTTGTTTACTTTTCCATTATAGCAAATTGTCAGGGCTAAGTAAAAAACAAATCATGACAGACTTTACATTCACCTAACAATAGATGTAACAGACCTGCCGTAACAACAAACGGCCCGGTTCGAGCATAAAGCCGCCCTCGCCGGACCGAATACTGATTGCTGTATTATTTCACGCTGAAGCCTAGATTATGAATGATTGCATTCATCAAGATTACTTATTTCGTGTGAATCCGCAGAAGCTCTACAGGTGACAAGGTGCCATTAGAATCAGTGATAAAGAAGACTTTATACGCTGTATTGGCAGTGAGTCCAGTCAGGTTAATGCTGTGTTTCACAACTGGATTACCTGTAAGAGTACCAGCCCAAGGCGCTGTTAATGTAGCACCCGCACTGTTCTGTGCGTTAGCAATCTGCATTGCCGTTGGATCAGCATCTGTTGCCTTAACCACCACATATTTCAGAGGGGTTACCGGTGTACCCGTCTGCCCGTAAGCAGCATATACATCCGCAGACACTGTTGTTACATTGGTGATCCCCACCTGAGCGACCGACCATGCGCTGCCTGGTGCTGTTTTCAATTGAAGCGGCGTTACGCCGGACCAGTTACCAGAAGCGTCAGCCAGGGCAACGTAAACGGTATAATCCGTATTTGCAGTCAGACCATACACCGAGAAAGCAACGGATGTGCCGCCAGTAGCCGCAACTTGGCCGAAATGAACGCCTGCTGTTGTAGCATTAATCAGTCCGTCTTTCACTTGTGCTGCAGTTGGTGCGGTTACGTTCATGCTGTATGGAGCAACTACATAATACACGGCTCCTGTTACAGAAGGCGTAACATATACATCAGCGGTAACCGAACCTACATGGCCGTAAGTCACGTTGCTTACAGACGGCAAGGTAACGCTACCGCCTCCGCCACCACCGCCGCCTCCGCCAGTGCCGCCACCACTACCGCCGCCAGGAGCTGGAGTAGCTGTTGGGCTGGTGCTTGGCACAGGTGTTGCAGAAGGAGCCGGTGTTGCTGTCGGTGCTGGTGTAGGCGTTACTCCGCCTGTAGCCGGCTTATGCACAACTGAGTTGCTTATAATTCCGACCGCTTCGGCACGGGTAAGGGATTTCTTCGGACCGAAGGTTCCATCAGGATAACCGTTAATGATCTTCTTCTCAGCCGCTGAGGCTACGGCCACCTTGGCCCATGCCGCAATCTGGGCATTATCCTTGAACTTAAGCGGAGTAGAGCTTGTACTCAGCTTAAGCAGCTTGGCAGCAATAACTGCTGCTTCCTGCCGGGTGAGCGGGTTGTTGGCCCGGAAGGTATTATTCTCATACCCGCCAATATAACCGGCCTTCACAGCTTTAGCCACTTCACTGTAGACCCAATTGGATTTCTTCACATCCGTGAAGTTAAGAGTAGCTGCTTCGGTGAACCCGAACAGACGATTAATCAGTGCCACATATTCACCACGGGTAATTGCCTTATTCGGCTTAACCGTTCCGTCAGGATAACCACCCAGGTATCCTTTATCCAGCCAGCTCTGCAGTTGCTTCTGCGCCCAGTGTCCTTGAATATCCTTAGGTGCAGGCGCTGCGGACACACTTCCCAGTGATCCAAGCAGCATTGAAATACCAAGTACTCCGGCCGTAAGGCCACGCCACAATTTCTTCATTCTTTTGTTCATCCTCCTGTGAGTGTGATGGGCATAGGCTTCACTGCATGACTTCTTACCAAAAGATCTTTCGGAAGCATACGCCTAAGCAATAATGAGAGTGCAGACTAGGCAACAAAAAAGCCCAACGGTTTCTATTACCCATATTTTGGAGGATGTTAACATTTTTCCGTAACTAATTTTTACAAAGTGTCCAATTTAGGACTCTTTTCATCTCGAAATGTAGGCCATTTACTCGAAATTGAGAATATTTATAAGAAGAATGTAAGAACAGAGTCATACGGCCCCTCCTTACAAAGAACACCTCTCGAACTCTTACCCCCAGCTTTATGCACAGTTTATCCACAACAGATAAAGTCACATCATTAGACAAAAGTAACTTTATTCACTGCATAAAAAAGACCCAAGGGAGATCCCTTGGGTCTAACGCTAGCGTTGTCTCAATTGCTAACCATCTACCATATATGTAGGTCGGCTTCGCCGGATGATTATAATTTGATGACGTTAGCTGCTTGTGGTCCGCGTGCGCCTTCAACGATATCGAACTCTACGGATTGGCCTTCATCCAAAGTCTTGAAACCGTCAGTTTGAATCGCGGAAAAGTGTACGAATACGTCGCCACCATCGGAAGTTTCGATAAAACCATAACCTTTTTCTGCGTTAAACCATTTAACTTTACCTTCCATTGACTAAACATTCCCTTCGTCATCAGATGAACGTGAGTCTTGCTCACAATTCGACTATACCACCGCAGCTTCTCTATTGTCAATTGGAATAGTAAATGATTACTTTCAATAATTTACCAGGGTACAATCGGCATCAGAAATGGATAGAATTCGGTAATATAAGTTACAAAAAAAGGAGCAGACGCTTGTAAATACCCGCCTGCTCCCCGACTGAAACAGGGGAAATCTATTATTTTTTTCGATCCATGAGAATGCTGTCTGGAGTATAGGCTGTCTCGTAAGCGTTGCGTTGGGCTTTGGCTTGATTGCGTTTTTGAAGCCCGTCTTTGGCTTCCAGCCGAAGGGCATTCATCCGGGCCACGATGGCCGGGTCATGCTCCAGGATTCGACGCAATATCTCTTTTTGCGCTGGGGTCATCTGACAATTCTCGACTTCTCCCCCAATGGCTTCGACAAGTTTCTGGCGTTGTTCTACGAAAGCTTCTAGTTCTTCGTAGGTAGCGTCTTCCAACTGATAGTTCATGGCTCGGGTCAGAACTTCAAGCTCCTGCAACAGATTATCCATGCTGGAGGTCTTGTCCAGCAGTCATTTTAGCAGCTTGTGCAAATGTTAGACGCAAGTCTATAAGATAACCAATGGCCTCCTCAGCCTCAGCCTTGGATTTCTTAATATTGGATTGGATAAAAAGATAGTTAATATATTCATACAGAGGTGCCAAGGTTTTGGCAACTTCATAGTTTCTGTCTAGAGTAGCAAGAAGCTCATTAACAATAGACTGAGCTTTTCCTAAAAAAGTACTAACTTTTTCAAAATCTTGCTCATCAATTCCTTCAATACCAGTCTTTGCGAAACGCACAGCTCCGTCAAACAACATTAGCAATAGTTGCGCTGGGCTAGAAGTTTGAACTGATGATTGGCGATACTTATCATAAGGAGATGTTATCATTGCATTCACCTTTCTCTTCTGTAGGCTTATGAGGACATATAGCTTGCCAAGCTCGATGATTGACTATTATAATTACTGATTGCGGTCTCCATTGCCGTAAAACGTTTATAGAGATTGTTTTCGTAATCATCTAGCCGATCTTGAAGAGTTGATATGCGCTTTTTGTAGTCAGCCAATTCTTTTCCCATTGTGCTGTCTGTTTTAAACGTAACAGTAACATCAGAAGAAAATTTAGAAGTACCAGCTTTTATTGACATCTTCTCTATTTCATTTGTCATTAGGGTCGACAGCTTACTAATAAGTCCCGTTGAACTATCAGACCCACCTTGGAAAATTGTTGTGACTGCCTGAGGATTGTCAGTGAGTGCCTGTTTCAACTTATCCTCATCAATGTACAATTTACCGTTCTCGTAGTACTGTCCGGTCGTAATCCCATATTGACTTAGCTGTCCAAGTTTTTCAGATATAGCATTTCGCATTGACGAAATTGTCGATTTAAGAATTTGATCATTTTTTAATAACCCGCTCTTAGCCTTTGTTTCCCATGCTTCTATCTGACTCTCGTTCATTGCTTCCTTCTGTTCATCGGTTAATGGAGTGTAGTCCTTGTACCTTTCTTCATTAACCTTTGTATTTAAAGAACTAAGCAAAGAATTATAATCTGAAACAAAACTTTTTATGGATTCCAGAGCCTTTTTAGGGTCATTGGATGTTGTTACTTTGGCCGCAGTCGTTGACTCAGACAGCAGAGTAAGATTCACACCATTGAGCTTGAAGCTGTTGCTTGCAAAGGTAAGTTCAGTTGAATCAACCTTGATTATTGCAGGCTGATAAGTTGTAATAGCACCCGATACTCCACCGAATAGTTTCTGAAAAGTATCATCGGAACCAATTGTTAGGGTTCCAGAAGAGCTATAATTCTTGGACTCTATAGATAGTTTGCCAGTAATTTCGTCAAATTTCGCTGTTGCATTAACACCAGTGGTGCTGTTGATCTTGCTTATTGCTTCGGAGATACTTAAACTGCTGGAGAGGCTAATTGATATATTATTAACAGTTATATTATAAGCACTTGAGGAAGTAGTGCTTGTATTTAACTTCTGCAAGTCAGCCAAAGTAGAGCTGGAAGTAAGGCGTGTTCCGTCACTTTTAGTCATGGTTGCTCCAGCCGTAGTTGCTGTTGCTGGCTTAGCAATCTGAGTGACTACAATGTTCATTGAGCCAATATTGGCCTCCGCTGTAGCTTCAGCCTTAAGTGAAGCTGTTTCTCCTGATACCGTGGCAATTTGGGTATTCATAGCTGCAGATCTTTGGTATGCAGTAAGTTTGCTAGTTTTAAAATCCACAAGCTTACTATTAATCTCACGAAAGTTATCTCTCTGCCACTCCATAACTTGCTTCTTTTGCGTGAGTTTATCAAGTGGTATTCTTTTGGCAGTCATCATCTGTTTAACAATGGTATCAACATCTATACCCGATGCCATGCCGCTTACACGAAGAGTCGCCATAATTTAATCCTCCTTTTTTATACTTTCTGATCAATAATAATACCTGCAATCTCCATCATATTAGCCACAATATCCAAGGTTTTCTCTGGGGGGATCTCTCTAATCAACTCGCCAGTGTCTTTGTTAAGAACTTTGACCATAATTGCCTTAGTCTCCTTATGCACGCTGACTTGCAGCGTGGTTTCAGGCCCTTCAAGAGCTTTTAACACTTTCTCAAGGGCCCTTACAGTCTGCTCTTCTCCGGTAGAAACGGTCACTCCCTGATTCTCCAGCCTCTTAAGCTGAATGCTATTATGTACACCCTCTAGTCTTACGACGTCTGCTTCATTTGACTTAGGGCTAGCTTTGACTCTTCCATAATCTGAACTCGAGTTAGTGTAGCCTGCAGTATTTGATAAGCGGACATCCATAATAGTTACCCTCCGTAGCAAAGTTTATACTATATTTATCGGTTATTATTGCAAGAATTGAAGATGCAACACCAAATAATACCGGTCTAAGCAATTAAATGTTTCAATCCAGCTAAACATCTCACATCTGCTCACAATGAAACAGCCGCCAAGGATACCTTGGCGGCTGAAAAACTATTACTATAATATAAATTAATCTTAACGAAGCAATTGCAGAACGCCTTGCGGCTGTTGATTCGCTTGAGCCAACATTGCTTGAGCGGCTTGAGCCAAGATGGAGTTCTTGGTCTGATCGCTCATTTCTTTAGCCATGTCAACATCACGAATACGGGATTCGGAAGCAGTCAAGTTCTCGGAAGAAGTGTTCAAGTTGTTAATGGTGTGATCCAAACGGTTTTGGTAAGCACCCAGTTTGGAACGTTCAGCCGAGACTTTTTCAATTGCATTTTGAATAGTAGTCACCGATGTGTTAGCAGTAGCTTGGGAAGTCACACTAATACTTCCTACTCCAAGTGCATCAGCTCTCATATCATTGATACCAATGCTCATGTTTTGATCTTGGTTAGCACCAATTTGCATCTTCAAAGCATTATTAGTTCCTACTGTTAAACTAACATTAGCGTCTGCTGTAAGTGTAAATTCTAATCCTTTATAGTTACCAGAGGTTACAGTGATTTTATTACCTGATGCTGAGTAAGATCCACCAAGTTCTCCTGCTCCTGAAACTGCATCTGTTCCCGATGCGGTTGTTGCCGTTGTTGCTGCAAAGACTCCTGTTCCTGCATTTGTTGTAATGGATGCTGCTGAACCTTCTTCGTTACTTGTGAAGGTAAAGCCAGTAGTACCTGCCCATGTCGCAGTGACACCAGTTGTTGCGGAAGCATTATTAAATGCGTCCAGTGCATTTTGCACAGTATCAGTTGCTAGGAAAGAGAAGGATGTACCATTAACGGTTAGTGTGCTTGCTGCTCCTAATGCTGTAGTAGCATTAGCAAGAGCACCCGATGTGTTATCGGATTTAGTAGCCTTCGAAGCCAAAGTAAGATTAGCAGCGGTAAGATTAATCGTTCCAGATTGTGTATCCGCTGTACCAGTCAAATTAGCAGCAGTTCCATTACTTGCAACTACAGCAACACCAGCACTACCGTTCAACAACTTCTTAGTATTAAACTCAGTTGAGTTACCGATACGGTCAATTTCACTTGTCAACTGATTTACTTCTTTTTGGATTTCAGAACGATCACTTGTAGTGTTAGTGTCATTGGCGGATTGTACTGCCAATTCACGCATACGCTGCAGAATGCTGTGAGTTTCGCTCAATGCACCTTCAGCTGTCTGAATCAAAGAGATACCATCTTGAGCATTACGGGAAGCTTGATCCAAACCGCGAATTTGACCGCGCATTTTTTCGGAGATCGCCAGACCTGCAGCATCATCACCAGCGCGGTTGATGCGGAGACCGGAAGACAGCTTCTCGATGTTCTTGCTCTGATTGGAAGTGTTAGTAGACAGTTGGCGTTGCGTGTTAAGTGAAGCAATGTTGTGATTGATAATCATTATAAATTTCCTCCCTGAAATTGAGTTAATCCACATCCATGTGGTAGCACTGATTGTTAAGGTCGGCCGCCCTGCCAATCCGTGCCTATTATATATATCGTCCGCACGCAGACATTGTTTATAGCTTTTTTGCAATTATCATAAATTTATTTTGATTTCAATCGGTTAATCAAATTATTCAGGCTACTTGTTGCAGGTGCTGCCGATTCTTGGTTGCTTTCTTTAATCGACAAATAAACCTCTTGCCGAAAAATATCGACATGTCTCGGTGCAGAAATCCCAACCTTAACGGTATCTCCTTCTACACTGAGAATAGTTATTTCAATGTTGTCCTGTATAACAATTGATTCACCCTTTTTACGTCCTAGTACTAGCATGAGGGCTCCTCCTTCGTTGGGCCTTGAGTCCATAGTAGTTGCTGGGTTGAATATGCTGTTTGGTGCAATACAACCTGTTTGCCCGCTTTGTTGTCTGGATTAAACACAATCGGAGCAAGGAGATTTAATGTGGATTCTTCCAGCGTTTCTCTGAGCGTTACAATAGTACGGACCACTACAGATTTTTGAATTTCCAATTCCTCTGCTTCTGCTTCAGGTAATTCAAATTCATAATGAGGAAAAAAAATAAACGGATTTGTTAACAAAAAAGCAAGTTCCGCCGTTTTAAGCGACTGTAAGTAGGAAAACTGCCCTTCTTCTAGATCAATTATTGCAAACTCCGTCTCCTGTTCAAACCCTGGAAGGCCTTTGGGAAAGTGATATATCTGTTCATCCTTAATGTTGAGCACTCCTAATGCCGATGTTTCTATATTCATTGTTCTCAGCACTCCTCTTCCTTATTCTTCTTAGCAAAAAAGCTATAGATGGCTGAAACAATCCATCTATAGCCTTATAATCTAGAACTTGTCATCAATTATCTTCGGGGTAAAGGTTAACGCAGGCATTTGTCGCATATATATTTCTACAACACTTGGAGTATACTGTATTTGCGGTGCATTTTGCTTAACATCAATCTTGACTTCAGCCTTCTGATACTCAATTTGTACCGAATTAGCCTTAATATCGATATCCACATTATCATAAGCAGCCGGGCCACGAATTTCTGGATATGATACTGGCTGCCAATCCTCCCCGTATACTTCAGCAATAGAATTCCCTGGCTTATGGAAATTGGCCATCCGCTCACCTTGCTCCATTCTTTTAGCAATACCTTGAAGCCAAAGTTGCTCTACACCGGAATAAATACGCTGGCTCATTTCACGATATGTCCCGCCGGTATAAGCTGCACGGGCCTTAGACTGATCAATGATGACATCAGGTCCTGGAGAGCGTATATCCCATTGTCCCGGTGTTGTTGTTATCTGCATGTCGGCATTCGGCTGACTCATAGTAAGACTTCCGGGTTTTGTATTCATTCCAATCAGTGGTGGCGTGTGAGAAATCTGCACGGCTACCTGCATGGAGAAAGCACCTCCTGCTTATCTAATGAAATCTACCAGGGTCGATTGAATAATTTTCGCTCCAACCGACAAGGAGGCATTATAAATATTTTCTTGAACCTTGGATTCCGTCAACAACGCTGCATAATCTCCATCTTCTGTTTTGGATTGCAGATCTGTCAAATTGACTTCTAAGTCTCCTAAACGATTACTCATAAGTTCAATCCGGTTTGATTTGGCACCAATATCCGCTTGTACAGCCAATATTTTATCACTTCGGCTATCTAAATTGCCTAATTGTGAGGATACTTCCGCTGTATTACCACTGGCTAGTGCAGTAGATATTTTATCAATGGTTGCGAAGATATTATCGCTCTCATTTCCTCCAAACACTTCGTTTCCCGTTATATTTATTGGAAGTTGTACGCTCTCTCCAACCGTATAATTCAAGAGTCCGTTGTCAGTTATAACCGCGGACGCACTTGAAGTGTCCAGGGTTCCGTCAGCACCAGTGGAGAACTTATAAGGCTGCTCCGTATATTGTTGACCATTAAAGATATACTTCCCCTTGAACTGGCTGTTGGCAATATCAATTAATTGTTCCTTAAGCTGCTTCACTTCTGCATTAATACTATCTAGGGCTTCTTGAGGATTCGTTCCATTCGCTCCCTTAACTGCCAGCTCTCTAAGCCGCTGTACAACATTGCCCGTCTGTGAAAGAACCGTATCGTTAAACTCCAGCCACGAAGTAGCATCATCCACATTCTCTTGATATTGTTCATTTGCTGATAGCTCAGCACGATAACGAAGTGAGTAAGTAATCCCTACCGGATCATCGGAAGGCTTGTTAATTTTTCGCCCGGTTGCTAGCTGTAGTTGTGTATCGTTCATCGTACGGGCATTGCGGTTCAGGTTAAGCAGAAGCTGTGAATTCATCATATTAGAGGTTACACGTAACATCGCTTAAATCCCCCTTTCTTATCGGCCTACGGTCCCTGTAGAGTTGATCAATTTATCGAGCATTTCATCATAAGTCGTCATAAACCTCGCAGCAGCGCTATAAGCATGTTGGAATACTAGCATATTCGACATTTCTTCATCCAGCGAGACACCGCTGACCGATTGACGGCGAGCATTTACCTGTTCTACCAGGTAATTAGAATTTTCTGTCTGGCGGGTAGCCTCTTGGGATTGAATCCCGAGTTGCCCCACCATCGATTTATAGAAGGAACCTGCTGTCGCCTTAATTCCAGTAGTAGGTGATGTAAAAGAACCCGATTGTTGATTGGCTAACAAAAGCGCCAGAGTGTTATTCCCTTTGACAACTGATTCAGAAGTACCTGTTCCCACAGTTCGGAGCGAGGTAGCTATTAAATTGGTGTCCGAGGCAATTTCCGTATTAAATGTGATATTTCCAGCCGTGATAGCACTTCCGTCACCTATAATCGTAAATAAAGGCTTACCGGGATTGAGTGTGCCATCCATGGTATAACCCAGTTGATGAAGACCATTCAGCCCTTTCACCGTTGTCTTCACATCAGCGCTTAAAGTAACACCTTTAGGGAAAGGTGTACCGGCTGTGATTGTGGTCGTGGTCCCACCTGCTTGGGGAATTATTACATCAGTAGTTAGTACCGTACCTTCTGGAAGGATAGATCCCTTGGGGAGAGTAATCTCCATATCACCGTTAGCAATCGTATTCGCAATGTTATCAAGCTGCTGCTTATAATCCGCAACATACTTCTGACTGGAAGAGATCATACCGTGTACTTCTCCAGTTTTTAGATCCCCTGAAGCAAATGCAGTGTTAAGGAATGCACTGTCTACTGTCGCAGATACAGCGGCTCCTTGTACAAGCTGTTGGCTGCCAAGCGAAATGTTATAGCCGTATTCGGTATCTACTACACTGACATTAGCAATCTTGGAGAGCTTATCCGTCAGCAGGTCACGTTGATCCCGCAGGTCATTTGCTTTGTCTCCCATGCTCTCAATCTTGAAAATAGATGAGTTCAAATCCGCAATGGAAGCTAAATACCCCTGTATCTCAGTACCTTTGACTGCTACATTGGAGGCCAAATCCGTATCAAGGTTGCTAAGCTGTCTGCTCATATAATTAAGTGCATCGGTCATGGCCTGAGCAGTCTGGACTACGATCTTACGGGAAGTGCTGTCCTCCGGATTCTTACTGAGGTCCGACCAAGATTTCCAAAAGTTATCGAGCACTGTACTTATGCCTGTATCTGATGGTTCTTTAAAGATCGATTCCAGCTTATCCAATGTATCCGATTGGATGGTCCAGCTCCCCAAAGCTGAATTCTCGCCCCGGTATTGGGTATCCAGGAAAGTCTCACGAATCCGGTCAATAGAGCCAAACTCTACCCCTGTACCCAATTGTCCAGGAACTGTAGAGTTGTTAAGACCATAAGCTTCAATCGGAATAGATGCTCTCATATTCACACGCTGGCGGGTGTAGCCCTCCGTGTTGGCGTTGGCAATGTTGTGGCCGGTGGTATTGAGCGCCGCTGTCTGGGTAAACAGGCTTCGTCTTGCGGTCTCGATGGAGTGGAATGTGGATGTCATGCTACTTGTTCCTCCCTTGTGATTGCTGCGGTGAGCGCAGCTCAGCGGATAACCTGATTATCCACGGGCATCAAAAATACCCGGCCGAGTCACACTGCTGCCCTTGTCGGACGGATGATGGTATGTCATTTCCTGATTTGGTCTTCCGACCAGCAAATCCAGGGAATAATCTATAAAGGTAAGCGACTGCTCAATCAGCTTCTGGTTCAGCTCATTGGCCTTTTTTAATTGCTGCAATGTGCCGGAAAGCTTCTGCTGAATATGCAGCAGGCGCGATTTGTCATCGGGATCAAATACAAGGCGGGACAGCTCGGTTAGATTCAGATTCAGATTGGAACGGATTCCAACCCCCTGCAAAAACTCGAATGCCGCTTCTGCACGCCGTTCTTCCAGCTGTCCGATCACCTTCATCAGCTTGGACTCGCGGTTCAGGATATCAATGAGACCCTCTACCTTGTTGTCCATAATGGTCTGTTTCTTCACTGCGGCCAGATCCAGCATCTGCACATGCGCATCGTCCAGCCGCTCAAGCAATTCTAATAATGTTGTAAGTGCCATGGGTGTGTTCACCTAATTCTCGGAGGATTGCTTAAAGTAGGGGGCGAGTGTCTCAGCGAGCTTGGCTGCGTCAACCTGGTAGGTACCTGCGGATACTTGCTGTTTCAGGCTCTCGATCTTATTCGCACGTTCCGTGTCAATCTTGCCGCTCTTCTGTGCCTGGAGCAGCTTAATGGCCTCATCCGAAATCGATACCTCATCCTTGCGTGTACTCTTCTTCATCTGTTCCTGCCTTTGCGATTCCGCACTTCGTTGGTATGGATTAATCGCATTGATTCGTCCGGCATCGTTAATTTTCATAACTTCACCTTCCTTCTGTAATAAAAAAGCCGATAATCTTTACTAAGTTTATCGGCCCCTGTTGAAACATTCTTTATAGCTGCAAGCGTTTTTTTTGCAGAATTGTTTAGTTGCGGAACTTGTCCACCGCGCGGTAAGCACCATCTGGAGCCTTCTTGGAAGCGCTCGAGTCTGCACTTTCCTTGGCTGCATTGGCAAGGTCCTTGGTCAGACGGCTGCGGCAGCTGTCGCACATATGCCCGTCCCGGATCAGGGTTCCGCATACCTCGCAAGGGTACATCATATTGGGTGCATTGGCTATGGAAATCCGGCCCTCCCGGATAAAACGCGTGATTTCCTTGATGGAAATATCGGTGGCATCGGACAGTTCCTGTATGTTGGTGCCTCTATTTTTGCGTAAGTATTCTACACAGATTTCGTACTCATGCTCTAACTCTTTGATGCAGGGCTGGCACAGGTTCATCAGGTTCTTGACATATAACCGGCCGCATCTCGGACAATTGTCTACATTCATATCTACCGCGGCTCCCTTCTATCATTCTGCACAACTCATGAATCGCTTATGCTACTAAGATTACATGATCGCCGAAGATCCGTCTATGTTTAGTATCGGTCAGGGAAGCGGTTTTATTGAATTCCGGAACGGCGGCAGCTACTAGGAACGCGCCCAGGTCAGAGAGTAGATTTCAGCAAGGCAATTCTGGCTGCGGCAGAGCTGCTGAAGCGCTTCGGCGCAGGCACGAATCGTACTTCCGGTAGTGTAGATATCATCGACAATGATGATTTGCAGGGGACGCTGCTCAAGCTGATGCGTCGCACGGGAATGTAGGTGTTCCTTCAGACTTTGCAGAACCGCCGAATCTATATTTCCGGCAAAAGCATGCTTCATATCGGCCAGCCGCTCCCTTCTGCTTTTGAAGCTCTGCTTGGCAGTGTGATGGGTGCGGACCAGCAGCGGAAGCTGAGGGATTCCCCTGCGCAGGGATACTACTTCCGCCAGCCGCTCCGCCTGATTGAAGCCCCTCTCGGACAGACGGACATCGCTCACAGGCACAGGGACCAGCAAATCGGCTTGCCATAGGTTAGAACGCATACGAAGCTTTGAATGCCATATCGGGAATGGTTTACTAAAAAAGTTGCTTTGTAGCGCTTCATTCAGTTGTTGTCCACTCTGTTCGTGTTGCAGCAGCGCGTATGCCCTGTCCAGCATCAGACCGAGCAGGGGCGCGAGCCGCTCATTCCCCCGGTATTTATACTGGCCTAATATTTCACGCATTTCACTGGTGTAGGCTACTGCACTCCGATTGCACCGGATCGGTATGGGTCCATGGCTGCGGCTGCAATCGGGACAACCCACATGTCTTCCGCAAGTCTGGCACCGGGGAACGCGAATCCATGGAATGCTGCTCTGGCAGTGCAGGCAGATCTCAGGCCATTCAGGGGAAGGGCAGCCTCTGCGGCCGCAAAACAGACATTCCGGCTGCGAAGGCGCGATTAGGGAGCGGGCTTGATTCATCCATGATGACAGGGAGCGCATGGTAATCCTCCTTGTAAAATATGGTGTGTGGAGTTCAAAAGTTCAGCATGTATAGCATTCAAAATGAGGGGAGCCGGGCATTCACAGCTATTTCCAGGGAATCCTCACAAAATCATTAAGACTTGAGATATCCTTGTCTGCGGGCGATAGCGTTCATACTGCGGATCTGTGATATGGCGGCGCGCTGCGAGCGGGTCCACTCTGCAGAAGCGAAGATGACGTTGCCTGCCGGATCATCCTTGGAGCGGCCCGCCCGGCCCGCCATCTGTACTAAGGCCGCCTCATCAAATAGTCCGCTGTCTGCATCCAGAATAAATACATCACTATGCGGTACCGTGACCCCACGCTCCAGAATCGTTGTCGTTACCAGCAGGGAAATGGTGCCATCCCGGAACTTCAGCACCTTCTCTGCTCTCCCCGGGTCTTGAGAGGAGGTGCCCTCTATAGAAATTTCGGGAAACATCCGCCGCAGAAGCTGCAGCAGTCCCTCAATATGGGCTATCCGGGAGACGAAGAGGAAAATCTGCGCCTTACGGTCAAGGGACCGCTGCAGCGCTGAACGCAGTCCTGCCGGAATTCTGCCCTGCTTCAGGCAGCGATGAAGCGGCGGCATCCGGATATGGCGCGGAACCGGCAAGGGGTGGCCGTGAAAACGGACCGGGACCCTCGCATGCGGCAATCTGCCGGAGCGGGCATGACGCTGAAGCTCCGCAGGCGGTGTGGCGGAGAGTAGGATGAATCGTCCGCCGGGCTTGCAGACCTGCCTTGCAGCATAGTCCAGCATAGGGTCGTTGTGATAGGGAAATCCGTAGATATCAATTCGCACACGATAACGAGATTTTCTTCTATATATAAAGTAAAAAAAGACCATCCGGTTAAGGATGGCCTACTGTAGAAACTCTCTTACACCTTCGATTGGAATAGCGAATGAATACCCTTCGGCTGCTCCCCGCATGATCCCCACTAGCTTCCCACGGTCATTAATAAGTGGACCACCTGAGTTCCCATGAATGGATTGTGCGTCCGTCATGATGGCAGTCCAGCGCTCACCGGAGGTCATGATGCAAGACCGGGAGATGTCTACAATAGCACCTTCGGAAAAGCTCCAGTGTGCAAGCCCCTGCGGCTGGCCTACGGTCATGACCTGCATGCCGGGGTATATTTGTGTGCCTGACAATGCAAATCCATCTGCGGCGCTGTCAATGCGTATGAGCGCGAGATCCACAGATCGGTCAATGCGCAGCAGCGTTCCGTCATGCACTACATTGTCGTAGGTGGTCACATCAATGTGCAGCGCACCCGTATTGCTGCCGACTACGTGAGCATTGGTCAGCAGCAGTCCATCACCGACCAGCGTACCGGTCCCGATGCCTTGGATTCGCGTACCCTCGAATCGTGAGGTATAGTATGCCGTGACGATGGTTGTATTGGCCCTAGCAGTTTCAAGCTGTGCTTGGAAGGTGTGCTGCTGGTTATAGGGATATGCGCCAGCGGAAACAGGCATAAAAAAAGTGACCAGCAGCATAATGCATATGCGCTTGATCACTTAGTTGTACCTGGATTGTTTTTGATAAGTTCGAAAAGTCCGGTTGCTGATAGTCCGGCGAATGCTCCGGCCCACAATCGCGGAGCTAAGTCAAGGTCAGTGAAGATGTACCCTGCGGCACCAGCTGCCAAGCCAATCACAAGCCCGATGATGGGGATAAGGTTTTTCGGCAGGGTAACGGTAGCCTTAACCAGATTTAGCAGCGCTACGACAATCACAGACAGAGCAGAGGCAAAGGCCATGACTTGCAATAACAGATCATTCATTTGTCACACTCTCCTTTGGGTAAATTAACACTCGTTTGGTGTTGATGGCATCCGGGTCCAGAAACACGCCGCGAACTATGCCGAGGTCCCGCAGGTCCGTCCCTTTAATGTAGCTGGTGCCATCGTAGTTTTTCGTATCAACCTTTGTGTCACCGACATAGATACTGCGCAGCGCGTATGACCATCGAGCGCCCAGAGCGTTCAGGATTAGCTTAGCTGGCACCCAACTCTTTCCTTCAATCAGCAGTCCCTCATACGGTACATCGTTCAGTAGCACATCTACCGGATACGTTCCGGCTGGGGTAGTCCGCACTCCGTACTTCACGCCCAGGTATTCGCAGATGCCTTGAGCCATCGCTACGGCAAGCCGATTTTGGAACTCTTCATTAAAGAGTAATTCCTCTTCTGCTTGGTTTGTCAGGAATCCAGGTTCGATCAGAGCTGCGGGCATAGTCGTGTTCCGGCATACGGAGAGGTTCTGATACCGGCACTTGCGGTCGGCCAGACCAGTCACGGACATCAGATATTTATGAATGATCGTTGCAAATGGTTTGTCCATATCCTTCGTATACAGCGTCTCAGAGCCTTTAGCAGGTGGTTCCCCGGCATTTGCATGGATAGACAGGAATACGTCTGCCCCTGCCTTATTAGCGATCTTGGCGCGGTCTACAAGCTCCACGAATACGTCTGTTGAGCGAGTGAGGATTACGTTAATCTCCGGGTTCTTCTTCAGCAGCTCATTGACCTTCAGGACCATGGAGAGATTAAAGTCCTTTTCAAACTTCTTGGTTACGCCTACTGCGCCGGAGTCTTTTTTGCCATGTCCGGCATCAAGTATGACTGTCTTCATCGGGTACCGCCTTTCCGGGCCTATGCCCTCCTGTGATCTCATTGAAGATAAATTTAAGTTCTTCAGAACATACTTCCTTGAATGTCCAACACCACGGTATTCTCTTAGGGGCAGGAATGGATCTCCGCCCAATTTTACGACCTGTTTGATTGTCCACGCCTTAAACTGAACCTCCTCGCTCCGGAAATATGGAAAATGCCTCTCCAGGTAATTTCTGAAGAGGCGCATTCCGCTGATTCGTCCGATTTGATACACAGTGAATATGATCAATCCATCCCACTTGAAGTTATCCGCAGTTTTGTACAGGAAGTATGGCAGGTCGTAGAACACAAACTGAATTATTGCCCACATCTACCGGCACCACCTCCGGGTCAAGTAACTCCGCCATCTCTGCCCCGTATAGGTGCGTGATCCAGTCCAGCGCCCACGCGGTTAGGCCGTCTTGGAATTCGGTTTCGTCAAAGTCAATCGAATAGCTCATCTTTAACCTCTTCTCTGAATTCTTCTCTTACCTCCTCATATATCTCTTTAATCTGTTCAATCATTTCTTGATCGGTCCCGCCTTCAATTTCAATAATACGTTTAGTAATTTCGCCCCCCATATCTTCCTGAAGCTTCTCATAACGTTTCTGCGGAATATTGATGGTTTCACCGTCTTGTGTGACACTTTTGAATGGAGCAGCCGGAGCAATGGACTGATCTCCAGTTCGTACAATCAAATCAGCAATAAATTCAGCGGCAGTGCTATAGTTTGCAACTTCTGATTTATACGGATTAAGATGCTGACCGGCGAATCCTTCCGAGTATCTTTTTGTATTGCCTAAAGTGTCTTTACTTGGAGGTAATGTTTTAGATAGACCCGGTATACGCGACTTGTAATATGTCGATATATCGCTTTTAATCCCTTCGTTGTACGTTGTTTTACGCTGAATAGGATCTTGTCTTCGTGCTTCTTGTGCGAGTGCTGAAGGGCTGAAAGACTTAATGTACGATTCTACAATGCGCACAACCACATTTGCTGACTTGTCGCCCTGTGAACCGGTATACTGCGGCTGGAATGTGTCTTGAACACCTTTAAGTGAAGTCATACCAAACAGGGAGTTATAAGATTCTTTACTGGCTCCCAATGTCTTATTTAGCACATTTCCTTTTGCATCTTGATACCCCGCGCCCATGGCTAACGGGAAGGCCAATGGCTGCAACTTGTTATAATCAAACTGTTTATCGCCTTTTTGATACTTGGCTGCTTTTTCTGCGGCTTCGGCACCTTCTCCGTCAAGAAGCGCGGTCATGTATCGTTTGGTGGCAGATGTATTAAACCTATATTTTGCGCGGCCGGCTTGTTCATTAATACTGTTTACATCTTTGTTGCCGGTGTCGTTCGCCCCGGTAATGATTCCTATCCGCGCCAAGTAGAATCCCAATGCGCTCATGCCTACACCCGTGATGCCCATGGACAAAGACCGTATTGCTTCATACTGGGAAGCCTTAGAAGCACTGGACAATTGGATCAGTCCTTTGACAATCCCTCCTGGGGATGCCGTGACTGCCGTAGAAGCGATATTAAGTGGAGTACGGACAAATGGTACAATCGCCGTCACGACAGGTTTTACAGGCTTTGGAGCAGCATTCAGCCAATTAGCTGTTTTTCCCCCCAAGGAATCTGAACGCTGGAAGGTGGTGGATTTCCCTCTGAGATCAGCGCGTTCAACCGCTTCAATCGGAGGATCATTGATGAACTTTCTCACATAATTTTCAATTGCCTTCTTATCAGAGCGTTTGATTCCGTTATTGATGGCATCCAGATACGCTGCTTTTCTTAACTCTGCTTGATACACAGCGCCATATGTGGCATAGTCAGCACCCTTTGCAACTGCACCTAATGAACGCTCTAAGAGAGAAGGGATGACCGTCAATGGATTTTTAAGACTTTTAAATGCTAGTCCGCGAATCTCATGTACGTTTTGAATACCAGCAGGATTAACACCAATAGCTCCTGCCTTTCCGCCAATTTTTGCATGTTTATAGTATTCAGCTATGAATCGTAAAGGGTTTGTTCCGTACAATGTAGCGTTTCTAGGTGTCTTAAGTGTGGCGTGCATGCCAATGTCAATCATGGTATGCAGCACGTTAACCGTGGCGTGATACGATGCCATGAGTGGACCGGAAATAGCATTGATTGACTGTGTGGCATCATTTAAAAGCATCGAGATGTAACGCAAGGCTTGCACTTTGTTCCACGGTGTTGATTTCTCATAGTTGTTCAGAATCTTTTGCATCGCCATGTCTGCCTTGATTTTGTCAGTCCCTTGAAGTTCAGTCAGGCTCTTGGACAGTTTGCGTAGCGATTCAATATCCCCCGGCGTAACCTGCGGGTTAGCAGCGACATATTTTTCCACAATGCGTTCTTGCTGGTTCATCGAAGACTTACCAGTGATCCGTTTAAAGGCGTTGTCGGCCTTGATAAAGTCACCCTCAATAGATCCCTTGGTGACGCTGCCTACAAGTTCCTGCGCCTTCTCAAACACCTGTCGGGCAATAGGGCGAATATCCTCACCGAATAGCTTCACAAGGTCCTCTGCGTAGGTCTCAGCCTTGATGATTCCCTTACCTACCTTCGCTGCAATTAGAATAGAGTAATCGATCCATTCGTCTACTGGCAGGGAGTTGAGGCGACCACGGCGTTTATTAATACGCGCCTGCGCTGCGGCTTCTTGCGCTTCCAAAAACGACACTACTTTGTCACGTTTGCGCGTATCCTTCAGTTCTTTCGGCAACTTATCTTTTACAGGTGATTTCTTTTTCAAACCAGCTTTTTCCCTTGCAACGTCCATCATCTCTTCAATTTTGATCATATCTTCTTTGGTTGCTGCTCCTTTTTCAAGGCGGTTAAACGCATCCGATAATTCATTCTCGCGTAACCCTGCACCGTCAGCATCTAAATATTTTGATGCCTCTTGTTTGAACTCTACGCTGTCCGCGACTATAACTTCCATCTTGTTCGCTTTTGCTTTACGAATGAGGTTTTGGAGTTGCCCTTCTGGACTCATGCGCTTGATTAAAGAACCGGCTTGGGACGTTTGACCAGCTTTGGTGAGGTCTGAAGTCACTTTATCTAGCGCAGCTAATGCTCTGCCGAATAACGCTTCTTTTAGGTCTGGATCATTTGTGGCGTTGGCTAATTTGTCCAGTTCTTGGGATACCCTGTATCCGGTAGCAATTCCTTCTTTACCTTCATATTTGTTAGCCATGAACCTGGATTCAGCCATTTCAAGGTTCCTCACGTTATTGTTAGCGAGTCGGTTCGCTTCTTCATCTTTAAATATGGTGTAAACTTTGTTGTTTGAATTTTCGACTTTAGCTTTTAATCCAGAAGAAATATTGCCGCTTTGTTCGATTGTTTTATAGTTGGCCCGGATCCCCGGCGTTTTCTTTTCGGGAGCCGAAGAGAGTTTGGATACTTTCTTCACTTCTGTGACAATCGTTTTCTTTGCCGCAGGTTCTACTTTCACCTTCGCTTTAACCTCTGGCGCTGGTTCAACCTTCGTCTTAATAGGTTCAACCGCTGATTTCAATGGTTTTACATAGCTTGACTTCTCGGGAGTGGCCTCCGGGAATAATTTACTCTGGTCAAAATCTTTGCTCATTGCAAAATCTATATCTTCCTGTGTCAAGGTTTGTTTGGTGTTTACTTTATTTAGGATCTCTTGCTCGCGAGTTAATGTGTTGGTTCTTAACTTGCCTTCTGATACTGTACCAGCAGTACCTTTTCTGCCCAATACTTGCGTTGGTGCTGCGGCATCAGCAAACACTTGCGGCGCTGAACTCTTAACGGGATTGCCTACACCTGCCACTTCACGCATTTCTTGATTGGCCCGTGCTGATCCTACCATGCCTTTCTGCGGAACAGTGGTACGTTTCGGATACGCCAGATCAATCAGTTCATTGAGGCTCGGGTCCGTGCGGTCGGCCATTTGGGACCAAAGGTTTTCAAGCTCAATATCTTCTCTGCCGGGACTAAACGAACGTTTCTGAGCTTCAGCAATGAGGTTTTCAAACTTTTGTCGATATACATTAGTGCGTTGTTCAATCCGCGCTGTCGTGGCCGTGCTGCGTCCAGGTGGCAGGGCCAGCAGTTCAGGTGATTGCGGCAGCGCTAAAGGATTGGTTTCAGGCAGGTTTGTCTTGATTTCGTTTTGCCGTACAACCTCTGCTTGCGGCGTATTCACTGCCTCTAAGGTTTCTGCTACTTCGCTGTCAGAACGTCCGGCCTTCTTCATAACTTTTCCAAGCGCTGTTGTGAATCCTTCACTGACGATGGAACCGGCATAACCAAGACCTAATCCTGCACCCAATCCGATTTGTGCATTATTAATGACTTCTTGATTGCTATCCTGCCCGTTGATTAATCCTGCTGCTACATTTTGGAGTGGTCCTGCAAGGGTTTCACCAACGGTTCCCGCTGCTACTCTTCCTGCTATCTCCGAGCTTCCTTTAGGGATTAACCCCCTGTTAATTAAGGAATTAGCGGCATAGTTAACATATTTCTGACCAATACCAGTATTAAGAACCTTGTTAGCCGCCTCATAAGGGGCCATATTGGGTCCAGAACCGACCGGCGCACCTGTGGGAGTGATGAATGGTGTAACAAAGTCGTTAATGGCATCAGTAACCTTGTCAATTACAGGGAACTTTGTTGTGTCTCTTCGTGTCGCACCTGAATTTCCAGCGAAAGCCCGAGAAACTGCAACCCCTGCGGGATTACCCTGTGTGATGTAGTTCATGATGTTGGCATAGGCTTTGACTGCGTCCGGCACGTTGTCGTCTGCAATTTCCTTCTTATTGATCTCGTATTGCGAGATTCCCGGGATATCTGAAGCATTTGCCGGTCCGCGTCCAGTCTGTTGTACCAAGTTTGCAGCAGGGACTTTATCTTTGAGCGTGGACTGTATGCCCTGGCCGGTTTGGATAAGGTTTGCAGCAGGCAGTTTGTCCTGGAATGCGGATGGCTGAGTTTTCTGCGCCTGTGCTGCTTTGAAATCTACGGCATATGGTTCCTTTTGTGCTGCCGGCTGTTGGGAGGGCTTCATCACACCGGACAGCGTATCTTTCAGCACTTGATTTGTGACACTGGATTTCTGCTGCTGTTCAGGTGTTTTCACTTCTCCACGCAGTTCTTTCTTTCTCCGTTCAATGAAAGAGGAGGCACTCTCTGTGCCCCCTCCGTTTTTTTCGCGTAATTCTCTTTTACGTTTCTCTACAAACGATTCGACTACCATTTCGTGCCTCCTCACTTGGAAAACTTGTTGTAATACGTGGTTACGCCCTTAACCCAGTAATCATTGAGTCCGTTCGGATCGTTCGCCGCACCGTTTGGCGCATATTTCTTCTGGATCTGTTCGATGGTTGTCAATCCCTTGTCGATGTAATTACGCTTAAGATTGGAGGCCATCTTTTCTATCCCCTCTTCAATGCTGTCGAAGGTCATAAGTCCGTTCTTGCCCATCATGCCACCTACGTTATTCTTGGTTTTTACCGCGTTGCTGGTTCCGTTTCCTGTCTCATGGACAGCAATAGCAGCCAACAAAGCAGGATCAATTCCGTACTTCGCACCAACAGAAGCGAATATATCACCGGTATTTTTAAGTGACCCACCCAGTGATGTGTTGAGTTTAGCCCCACTAGCCGTAGCCGAGGGGCTAATTACTCCCCCTTTGAGGGTACCGCCCCGCCCCATGTCAGGCCGTTTGCACGGTAGGCACGGTACATTTCATATTCAGACATATCAGAGTTTACAATATACTCTTCTACCACATCAGGATTTTTTAATGCGCCGGTCTTTGTATCCCTCACTGCCAATTTCTCAATATTGGACTGGTAGTCTTCATATGTTTTCCCCGCTGCCTTGGCTTCGGTCTCCTGCAGTTTTTGCAATT
Organism: Paenibacillus sp. FSL R7-0128; assembly: GCF_038002245.1. Classification (NCBI taxonomy): domain Bacteria; kingdom Bacillati; phylum Bacillota; class Bacilli; order Caryophanales; family Paenibacillaceae; genus Paenibacillus; species Paenibacillus sp. FSL R7-0128. The sequence continues at coordinate 7,071,509 of NZ_JBBOCD010000001.1, forward strand.
CGGCTTCTGCGGTCAGTACCTTTAACTGATCCAGCCTAGCATCAGCATCCGATTGATAAGGAATTTTCCCGATTTCAGCCACACTTTTACGTAATTCTTCTAGCTTCAGTTTCGCCGACTCAGAATAGTTAGATGCGTCAATACTCTTCATTGCCAAATCCAGCGCAGCTGCTTGATTCGTGGTGCTGTTCGGGTCTGTCAACTGCGTCAGTTGGTAGGCCGCAGCATCATTGCTGATCTTACCCGACTGCACTTGCTGCTGTAGCTGCTTGATTTGTAGTTGTGAAGTCTCTGGATAGTTAGCAAGGTCGATCTGTGCAATCTGGTTTGCAATTGCCTGTGATTGGTTGTTAAGCAGTTGTCCTGCGGTAGAGGCTGCATTTGCTGCTCCCTGCATGGTTTGTTGTCCGTTCAGTACTCCAGTTAAACCAGCAACTTGGAGGTTATACTGCTTCTCAGCGCTTTCCAACTCTGCGGCCTTACTTTCAATGTAGTTACCCGATTGATTGCGGAAGGCATTAGCTTGAGCGTATGCGGCTCCCGTAGCGTCTGTAAGCGCCTCTTGGGTGTAATGGTCCTCTATTGTGTTATTGCGTTCATTTTGAGCCGCTTGGTAACCTGTAGATCCGTCCCATGCTGTAGGAGCGTTATTACGGTAAAATGATGCCGTCTCCAGTTGGCGGTTATCTTGCTCTATGTTATTCGCATATTCATAGCGGCGGTTCAGCTCGGTTTCCTGTGACTGTGCTGCGGCCATCATTGCAGCCAGTTCACGCTCATACGCTGCGGTTGCGAGGGAACGGTAATCCTTCGGAACCACCTCTTCTATTGGTGTCTCCGCTGATGTCTCTGCGGTGGATGTAGGCGACTTTGCTCCCATGCCATTGATGTAACTGCGGAGTTGATCCGCGCTCATACCCTTGACCATTGCGGCGGTGTTCGGGTCCAGTTGGGCATATAAAGGGTTGGCCTGTGAGGCGACATAATTTTTATTGGACGCATTGTAATTGTCCTTCAGATACAAAATGTCATTCAGCGTCTTACCTCCCTGGGCCACATAGTTCGTTGTAGGCACTGAAGTTTTAGGCGTTGTCATTGCTGTAGCCTGTGGTACTGCCGCAGACGCGACATTTGATTGTGGTACAGTTAAAGAAGAAACCGCAGCTTTAGGGGCAGCAGCAGGGGTATACAAAGCATTTTTGGTTGATGTCACTGGTGCAGTGGCTTTCGCATTTTCTACACGCTGCGGCGCTTGAGCTACCGTTGATTTAGGTGCGGCAGATGGTACAGGCGCTGTTACCTTCTGCACCGCTGGTGTGGCTGCCTTATAGGCTGCGTTATTTGCTGCGTTTCCTGTATTGGTTAAGGGGACACCCGCTGACGCCTTACGTTGAATCTCCGCTTGCATTTGTGATGGGGTTAATACTGCCATGACAACACCTCCTTTGTACTAAAAAAGGCCCCTAAAGTTATTTAGGTAGCCTTGTATTGGTATTTGATTGTTGCGCAGTAGGGTCCTACTATTCAAGTACGTCAACGGCACTTTCAAACTCCGGCAGCGTCTTGAGATGCTCATAACCCTGTTTAATGAAGTTCTCTGAACCCTCATCAATTGAAGGCGAAAAATAATAAGCTTGTTGGCGAATAAGCTGCTTTCCCTCTTTGAAAGAGTCGCGACTTACATAGGAGTCCAGATGAAACATTAGATTTTCCTTATTTCCCATCAGTTCCCCGATACGGTGATAAGCATCCTCTACGGTGATTCCGCTGTCCAATTCGATATTAATCTGCAATGCCATCATGAACCCTCCCTATATTAATGATGCCATACGTCCACGTACCATCCACGGGCTGCGGGATCTATGGTAGCCGCCGTAATATTTCCAAGGCGAATGGTCACGGTATTTACTGCACTCACCCAAGCGCCTCCATAAACAAGTCCCGCCTCAATTGTCGTATTAGGTGACGCAAATACCGTATCTCCGATTGCCGCACCGTTTACAGTGATTGTAACTTCCCCGGTCGATTGTGCCGCGATAGGGGCAAAGTCCCGGCTTCCAAGTGACCAGTAATGGGCCTTGATGATACTGCCTGCTCCAATTCTTAACTGCATCACTTCGCGTGTAATGACCCCGCCATTCTCGTGAGCGTCGCGAATAGATATCGGAGTAGCAGAAGTTCCTGTTAAGGCTTCGGTTAAGGCGCGGTCTGTGGCGTTTTGATATCTGCGCCAGACCCCACTAATTGTATTGTCCGTAGTCACCATCTCTTTAAAGGATAGTGGAGTTTTTACGTAGAAAGGATAATCAGTCTGCTGTCCATCGCTCCCGATAATGAGATTACTTGCGGACCCGTTGTTAATATAGCCATCGAATACGATGCCCTGCCGTGATCCAAAAGCAAGATTTTGTCTTGTTCCAGCATCGAATATGAATTCACCAGACGTATTTGCTTCACAATATGGGGCAAAAAATTTGTTACCTCTGGCCCCAGTGTATAATCTTACACCACAGCCCCCGTTAACTTGACAGCATACACCGTAAAACGAATTGTCTATAGTGTTGCCTAAAGCAATCCCATCTCCGCCATTCCCGCGTGCATCCAAGCCTACCAATACCCCTGCGTTTGTGTCAGGCAGCCCAGCCGGTCCGTGATGCACATACACCGCATGTCTGGTATTGGCAAGAGAGATAAGGTTTGTTACTCTCCAAAGATTAGTATTAGAGCCGATGTCGTCGCCGATACGCAGACCGTCGCGTCCTAGATTGGTTACTGATACTGAGTCCACAACACATCTACTTGCGGACAACACTATGCCGTCTCCGCTATCACTGTTACTACCTGCAATCTGCATGTTTTTTATCATTGAACCGGGTTTTTTGAAAGTGATGGCGTCAAAATTTCCGTCTTTCAAAATACATGATGGTGCGTAGTTAACTGCGCCCTCGTTGGTGGTGTATCCCTTTCCTAGTAGACACACTCGCTTTATAAATACCAGGCCCTGCAATATTTTGAAAACGCCATCCGGGACCAGGATATTCCCCCCGGAATCAGGTAATGCGTCATGTGCGGCCATAATCGCTTGGTAGTTATCTGTGACACCATCTCCCACAGCTCCGAACGATTTAATGTTTAGCGTAATATCCGCCAACTGTTCATCAATTTGATTCAACCTTACGTTGATCGTAGCATCAGATATTGGGTTTAAGATAGTTGGATCAATCTCATTAGCACCAACAACTCCTGGTAGGATCATTCTGCGGCTCACTGATCCATTTGCCATTTTACCTTCTGTTATTGTGAAGTTTGCTATTTTGGCTGCCGTAACTACTAATTCTGCAAGCTTGGTCAGAGTAATTGAACCGTCTGCAAGTTTATCTGCAGTAATGGACAACGCTGCATACTTTGGATTTGTGATTGCATTATTTCGGATATGTCGGGTAACAATCGTTTGGTCTGGAATCAACAACTCACCCGAAATTGGGTTAATGAAGTTAGAGAACAATGCAAAGTTATCGTTGATAGCCTGCACAATGTCCTGCAAGGCCGGGTCGATAACACCTGATTGAATCGTATTACCAGGCGTTGTTGTGGCGTAATACGCGTTCAGGTTCGTTGTAGGTACGTTTCCCATGTTAACCTCCTATACCCGATGCCGTTCCTTCCACTCTGTAGCGGAGGATTTCAATCGGTTCGTCTCTGTCGTTGCTGAAGATAATCTGTGCATATTTGGCTTTTTTGTGAAGCTTTTTGCGCTTGACTTGGTTGATATTGTCCGTGTAATTCAGGTTAGCGTATTGGGCTTCATCGTAGGCCGACACATCATATACGCCGATTTCGTTGAATATCGCCTTGTCCAGCAACAATGCGCCCGCACCGTACACAAACTTGATGTCCAGCGAGGACTTGATGGTGTACATGGCTGATTCAACCTGCATGTAGTGAAAATATGATGATTCACCGGTGAACTCCGCACTCAGCAGTCCTGTGGCAATGTAGAATTTCACTGTGGTTCCTGACGACTTAGCTACTTGGTCCCAGTCTGTGTACAGTGTCTCGTCCAGTTTGTGCAGCAGGCCCGTGGTATTGCCGAAATACATCGCCCCGGCAAACTCCGTCAGTGACTTTGTGGACCATGGCAAGCGCCACAGGTACCACTCTTGATTTTGCACATCGTAGTTGAAGATGTAATGCGTAGATCCCCGGTCAATCGCCAGTTTCAATCGGCCGCTCAAAGAGTCGAACACCACCACCGCAGCAGATTTTTCAGCATCCGTGAACCCAAATTTATTAAAGTCAATTTTGTTGTCCATCAGGTTCCGTGTGCTGTACTGCCGTGTGCCGGACGTTTCCACGTTGTCAATGCCTGTATCGTATATTTCATTCATGCCGTTGTCAGAGAGGTAGGCGACCGTCTGCTGGCCTGTAGGATAGGTGATCTTTGCGAACCCTCGGGAGGATATGTTTCCGTTATTGGTGTTGAGATACAGATTAGCTTTAAACGGAACATCAGTTGACACGCCATCGTCAAACGTTTCCCCAGATATCACGCCCCACCCCCTGCGCATAGGCAGCAAACATAACCCGCCGAAGTCAATCCCTGGTCCGGTTACATAGTCGTTGTCTCGTATAAACCGGAAGTATTGTACATCCCCCGGGAAGTAGTCGTAATGATATCGCTTGGAGTACCACACCAAGTCTGTACCATCTGACACAAACACATGGCCCGTAAATACCCACACATACTTCAATCCGCGGGCATTAATCGTTGACAGTTTATTCACCGGAAGTGGCGGAGTATCGTCCACAGCAGGAACCACGTTTTTAACCTCCGTGCCGGTGTATTGCTGCAAGCTGCCTCCACTCGTCAGTAAGAGGTTTGATACATCTGCATAGTCGGTATACCCTACGCCAAACACATCGGAAGAGGTAAATGCGTTCGTCATTGTCTGAGCCGTCAGTGCCCCCGCAGAGTACTTGTACAATGTACTCCCCGATACAGCGAACAGGTCAGGCGCTACGCTCGATGCTGTGGATTTGTAGGGTATGAGGTAGGTTAATGGTCCACCTAATGCCGAAGTCGTTACAGGTACGCTACCAGGGCGCTTGCCGATGGTGTTCACGGACTTAAGGCAAGCATCCAATGCTAACCGCTGTGACCCGGCAGGAAGTTGTCCCGGGTTCAGCGCTGAGTTCATTCCAAGGGATGGCGTGATTTCAATTGCGAATGGGGTTTCCATGGTTTAACCTCCAAAAGCAACATCTACTGTGTTGATTGACGGTACATAACCGCCGCTTGATGTGCCTCTTCCATCAATATTGGCCTGTACTGCAATCTTCAGATGCGTTTGAGACAAATTCATGTAGTGCATGACCAAATCTTTAGCCGTTGGGCGGCTCTCCAAGATTAACCCGGCCACATAATAGCAGAGTCCCATCGAACCAGCATCCGGGAACTGTACGGGACTTGTGAGCGCCGCCACCGGTGCAGGATAGGCCAAGTATTGCAGTATGTGGTTGCCCGCAGGCAATGGATTTGTCACAAGCGCGAAGCCCTTGATATGAATTGGCGTATTTGTCGCTTCTCTCCACCATCCCCGGGTATCTGCGAAGGATACTCTCTTTTGCATATCTCGTCCGTTCGGGTCAAGGATGCGAAGTGGAGAGTAGATATCTGAAATGTCCGTCCCGCCGATTTGGAACACCGCATAGTCGTCAGAGGAAATATACAACGCATCGGAGTTTTTTTGCTGATAGGCAATGTGCGCAAGCTTTCTCAGCGCTTGATTCATAAACTGGAAGATGTACGCATTCTGTACGTTCTCTTCGTCTCCGATTTCCTCCAGATAAGATTGCGCGAGTTGCTTGATAGTTGACACTAAATCAGACGCATAGATCACCAGTGCACCACCGTTCTGCCTGTGCTGGATTTGTTTTTACGCTGCATGTCCATGATGAAGTTCGTTTTTCCTTCTTCCCAGCGCTTCAAGTACCGGTCTGATAAGGTTTTGTCTTGAATATTCAGCGTTGGCAAGAGAAGTATCATCCCGGCTGCGTAGAAGTGAAGCAAATCATGATATTGTGGATCAATCTCCGGTACGTCTGCGTCATTCACAAGCGTTGTGGCATATTTGTAATAGTAATGTGTCAGTAGACGGTCTTCCTGCGGTGAAGGTTTGAGTATGATATTTCCATTCTCGATGGAATAACCGAATTGGTTTGAAGTCAGATCAAGTAGCGGATAGGTCGTGATGCAGTAATTTGGCGGCTGATACAGCAGTTCACCGGGTGACTTGAAGTTACTTGGTAGCGCATATGTATCTGTACCGTTTAGTACGGATATGGTCTGCACTCCCCGGAGCCTTGCACCTTCCACTAATTGATTTTGCGCATCATTCATCAGATCATCCATGTGGTAAGAGTCGGTGTACATTCCACTGGTGGATCGGAAGATTCTGGCCCGTATTTCAACAAGTGACGGCATTACACACCTCCTACATACTTGGTCGCTCCGCTTTCCCGGTTGTAGTCATACGCATTGACAAACGCTTCACGTGCTTCTTTGGCAAAGTCTTCAGCTAGATCGTTCGTTTTACGTTCAAGTTCACGTTTACGGGCAGATTCGTTAGCTTCAATTTCCGCAATCGCAGAGTATCCTTCTTTAGCTACGCGCCGAATCTCACGGTAAACCCGTTGATCAAGCGTTTCAAATCCGATTTGCGGTATTTTCATCACAGCTGTTTCGGTCATTGTGTCCATAATCAGCCATGAATTGTCCTTTGGTCTCCACATAATGTATAATTCCGGGTCAAATTCTTGTAGTTGCTGCTCAATTCCGTTCACATCGTTGATAAAAACCCGTTGATATCCTGCAAAATAGTGTCTGTTCATGCTTCCTCCTATAAAGAAAGGGGGCATATAGCCCCCAATGTATTAGTAACCGGTTGGAACGGTGATATCTGTCAGCGCGCCATATGCATTACGGGCGAAGCAGACCATTGTGTAGTACCAGAATGCAGTTGCTTCGTATGCGGCCACGTTAGGAACGCGGGAGAACATCGAACCATCCTCATCCAGCCAATCCAGTTCAGACGTTTGATACCAGCCCAGGTCGTCAAAGTTACCAGCCCATACGGTTTTAGAAGGCATATCGCGGTCAACAACCATCGGCATACCGTCAAATTCAAGCGCAGTATAACCACCTTCAAGTTCCATCGGCTTCACATAGCGTTTGTTCACGGTCAGCAGTGCTTCATACGCTGCACGCACGCCGTAATCAGCTGCCAGCCAGTCCACCTTTTTACCAGATGCAAGGTCAACGTAATCAACCAACTGTCTCAGCAGGGCATCAGAGATAGCACGCGGTGTGCCGCCATTTGCCAATACTGTTGCTTTCCACCATGGATATGTCGCTACATCCAGCGTTTGGAGCGTTGTGGTTGCGGAGATAATACCTCCAAGGCCCATAGGGTCCAGTCCATAAGTGCCGGTTACCACCGCGATGTCTGTGGCTGCTGTGGTCACTGCTGCTCCAGAGATTGTGATGGTCTTAGCTACCGGGTCAATTGAGTTTACCGTGCGGCCTGTGACCGTTGGAGTGCCACCAGAGTTGACGATATCAATGATCTGTCCGAAGTGGAAACCGCGAACACTGTCAACGGTCAGCGTGTTCACCGAAGTGTTTACTGCGAATGTTGCCAACCGGCCCGTTCCGTTACCGAATGTAGCACGCTGTACATAGCGCTGAAGGTCCTTGGTCAAACCCTGTACCTCTGCTGTCATTTCCTTCAGGTAGGTGGCAGAGTCCTTTTTGGTCGCCTGGATCAGTGCATTTGTGACTTGTAAGCGTCCATACACATAACCCACATTACCTGTGGATTTCTTGTACTGCTGGTTACCGGCTGTAGGCAGTGTGCCTGATTCTGTACCAGCACCTACGCCGGAGTTACGGCCGTAGTGGTGGGAGATGGAGAAGTTGTTACCGCCACCTTGTACTGTCTCAGCCTTTTGAATCAGTTTCATGGCGAAATAGTTTGAACCGTTATTTACTTGCTCCCGGATCTTTGGAAGGTAGTCCGTTTTTAGTGCGTCTGCAATTGTGGTTAAATTAGCTGCCATTTGTCATATCCCCTTTAGGTTTGTTGGTTTGCGGCCATTCGTGCCGCCACTCGTTTATTAATGTCGTTCCAGCCCATCTTGCTGGTATCCTCAACCACAACACCGGGAGTTCCTGCGCCTTCTACCTTTGGAGCCGATTTGCTTTGCAGATACTCTTTCACTGCGGATTCTTTCGCAGTCTTAAGTTCAGCCTCTAGCTTTTCAGCTCTCATAGCTTTATAGGCAAGGTTTAAACTCTTTTCGATATTGGTTGGGTCATACGTCAATTCATTTTCGATCATGAATTTGTTCAGCTCTTCGGCATTGTGGTCCTTGCCTTCAGTAAACTTGGTCAGTGTGTCGAAGTATGTCCGGGTTTGCTGCTCCTGCTGCTGAAGTTGCTCCAGTTGATCAGCTTTTGCAGCCTTCTGTTCCAGCGTTTCCAGGCGTTTCTGCATTTCGGGAGAGATTTGGTTGTCTTCTGCCCGGGACTGAAGCTTGCTCATTTCAATTTGTTCCTTGAGTGTGAGCGCGTCCAATCCGTTTTGTTCTTGCAAGAATTGGCTTAGCTCTTTATGAGTGTCATAATCCTTGTATTTCTCGTTAACCTCCGCATCCCATTTGCTACGTTCAGCAGCAAGGCGCTTCGCAAAGGCCTTTTCGAAGTTGTTTTGTTTCTCGGGTTCGGCGGCAACCTCTTCATTAGCGCCCGATTCGGATTCAATAACAGCTTCAGGTGTTTCGGTCACCTCGGCGGCAGGTGTTTCTTCTACGCCCGATTGTTCAATGATTTCTTCATCCATGGTAGTACCCCTCTCTGTGCGGCGACCACAGCTAGTTAACGCCCGACATAATGTAAAGATAGATTAGGCCGCGCACTGGTCTGTACGCGGCCCGTTATTGCCTCATTCCAGCCGTTTGTAAGGCTGTCTGAGCTTTCATTTGTTCGCTCTGCATCTTAGATTGGTTATCCATCGACTTCAGCTCTACGGCTCTGCCATGCTGTTCTGTGGCTTCTTTGCTCTTGCCTTCTTGTTCCTGCTGAACCGCAGCTTGTTCGGCTTGCTGCTGGGCAATGATTGGGGCTTGTAAGTAATCGATGTGTTCTTGCACATGAGCATCAACAAATGCTTGCATTTCCGGTGGTAATTCCTCGTATTCTGAGGACTTTCGGAACATATTGTGGTTGTAAATATGGATATCATGGTCGTAGAAATCCCGGACAATTGGCGCTCCAGGAATAGCAGGTGGTTTAGGAATAGCCTCTGGATTAATCCCGGCCATTTGAGCCTGTTGAATAAGTGCTTGATACTGCTGCTGATCGTTGGTGTATTGCATGACCTCCATAACCATCTGCTCGTTCTCAGCCATTTCAGCGAATATCTTGTTTTCCATCTTCGATTTGTTCTCGTCCAGTTGGTTTTGTTCAAAGAGTTCGTTCGCATCCCCCAGCCCCATGAGTTTGAGGAAGGCATTTGCGTCCGGCGTGCCCTCTTTATTGACGATTGCCCCTGCGCCCCATAGTGACATGATCCGGTCCTGCTGGGCTGACTTCATCTCTGGTAGGGACGATCCTTGCACAATGTTGATATCTTCTTCACCACTGAGATCTGAACCCGTGAATGACACAAGTTCAATCTGATTATCCGGTCCTAAGATCCGGCCCATACGTTCCTCGGTGTAATGCTTCTTCATCAGCTTCAGAACACGCTTGAGAACCTTCTTCATGCCGCGCTCATAGTTTTGAGAGTTGACCGCAAGCTTCTCATTCTCTTGCTCGACCATCAAGGACAGGCCAGAAGCTGTATCAAGCCCTGCTGGTAGTCTTCCGGTGGTGATTTCACGTGCGCCACTCATGTCGTCAATCAGACGGTTGTAGTACTCAATAAGCCGATCAAACCCATTCGGGATTTCTGCACCTGGAATGCGTTCTGGCTTTCCTCCGGCTGTAGCGTTGTAATGGATAATTCCACTGATTTCATCGTTTAGTTCTTCTTCATCCACATTCGAGCCTAATGGTATAGCCCATTTGGTACCGCCCATCTTCTTCATGTTGGTAGCAAACATCGTCAGTGAAATGTTCAGACTTCGCTGAATCGGAAGCATATTCTCGATGAATGATTTATACTTCACTGTGCCTGGGATAGGAATGTCCCCGAACAGGACGTATGGCAAATCTCCGGCCTTTTCGTCCTTGTCTAAGAACTCAGCGCGGGTTGTGGTAATCTTTAATCCGCCCGGGTACTTCTTGCAGGGTTTCATCCATAACTCCCGCACCATTGCCATGCGTTTGTTCTTACGTGAAGCAAAGTCGCCGCCTAAGTTGCCCAAGTTATTGTTCGTGATATCAAAGGATGGCGCGTATGTAACGGTGTCGTCTGGCGAAACCTCTTTACCATACGTTTCCTTGATGTAATCAACGTCTCGCGGCTTCTCTTCCACGATCCAGCGTATTTCATCTTCCGTGGTGGCTGCGGGGTCAATGTACAAGGTGAGAGGATTACAGATACGCATCTTGATTTCACCTGTGTGGATGGGCTTCTGATCATCCTCGTAACCCGGATCTTCCTCGCCGGGCGTGATATCTTCACCTGCTTCAGCATCGAAGAACACTTTAGCAGCGCACCATCCATCTACGTTTCCGTATAGGAATGAATCACGCGTCTTCAGGTCGACTTCTTGCTCATCCCACCACACATGCAGGAACTTGGTCGCGGCCTTGGCTGTCTCTGCCCGGTCTTCATCGTTCGTGTCTGGCACAACATCGTATTTGATGCGGTTCTTCGTCTGTTTGGCAAGCTTAGTCATTACCCGTGGCTGAATCACGTTATGAGTAATGCGCTCCTGTCCATCCTGCGGCAAGGATCTCACTGAACGTGCTGTATTGTCCCAGCCAATCCATTGATTGGATACATAGTAATTCAGGTTGATGATCATCTGCTTTCGGTTGGCGTAATCTTCACCAGTCTTCAGTAGCTCATCAACTTTGCTGACCCATTCGGATTCAGTCATTTTACCGTCTTCCAAGGTTTCACCCCCTTTCATGATGCCGGATTAAGCTTCCTTCCTTGGCCTGCCGCCCTTGTTCTTTGGCTTATCCTCGGTCAGCGATGTCAGGGTGATTTCGTACCCTTCTACCTTCACTTCATCAATCTTTACGGGCAAATAAGAAAAGCGCGGATCAATGTCTCCCGCGCTTTCTCTCATACTCTCTTCACTGTCTGCCACTCCGTATTCCGTGGTGTTACCCACGCTCAGTGTATATAATTTGTCCATTACACTACCTCCAGGGTTACAACCTCTTTGGGCTGCTCATTTTGGGCCTTGATGATCTTGGCCTCTTGGTGCTTCAAGTGATCGAAGGATGGGGCTTGTATGCGGTCTATGAGCTTCTGTCGCTCCTCGTACCACTGCTGTCGTTCTTTATCAAACGAATCACTGCGCTCTTTGTCGTAGTGCATGTAGAACGCCGTAATCGTTATGCAGGTGCATCCCAATATGATCATGCTTATCATACAGCCGTCATTCCCTTCTTCTTTTTGCCGATGCTCTTGATGTTACGTCTGGCTCTCGCTTCCATGCTGGTGTCCAGATCAGGCTTATCAGGTGTGCGGTCGCGGAAATCAAGCGCTTCATCGTTCATCATGTATCGCACAGCGTCAATACTGTGGTTGTTCTTGTCGGGGTAACCAGCCTTGTAGTTGCCATTAGCATCCCGTTCCAGTTCGTATGTCAAGAACTCTCTGGCTGTATCGGGGCAACGTTTGTCATCAATGATGATGGCTTCAAGGCTCTGAAGGAACTGGACACCGTATTCAATGCTCCCCGGCCCTTTCTTTACGCCCACGACTCTTAATCCATACTGAATCAGCTGGCTGATGCTTCGCGGCTCTGCGGAGTCCGCATATATCATTTCATTGCGCGTGTTCTCTTTCCTGATATGCTCATATGCCGGTAGCAGATCCATACGCACCTTGAACAGCTCATGATAGATGTACAACCGCTTGCGTTTGGCATCGTAATGCCCGGCCACATATGCAAGTGGGTCAGCGGCATAACCGAAGTCTAATCCTCGCTTAAAGTTGGTGAACTCTTCAATCTCTCCGTCCCCAATCTCTCGTATCTGCACATTATCGAATACCTCACCGCCTGTACCCACGACTTCACCAAGATATTCATGCTGGTAGGCCAGTGGCTTCGTCTCTTTCAAGTGTTCAGCCTCAATGATGAACTGCTCACCCAGCCACTCTCTCGACACGCTGAGATAGTTTGTATGGCTCACAAGCCTATCAATACGTGTATACTTCTTCTCGGTGTTCACCCAGCTGTTAGCGGACCGTGGAGGGTTGTAAGAGTAGAACACAGTGAACTTCTTACCACCGCGCATTAACGACTGGTTGATCATGCGGATCTCTTCCATGTCCGTGAACTCGTCTAGCTCTTCAAACCAGATGAACTTACAATATCCCCGGCTGAACTTCATGGACTTTATCTTTTTGGGCTTATCAGCACCCCGGAAGCGAATCTCTTGTCCGGTCGGAAGGTAGGTCAGAGATAGTTTCGCTTCAGGCATGTCCCAATACTGACCCACACCTAACGATTCTATCGCCCATATGAGCTGATCCTTTACCGAATCATTTAGCGTATCCTTAACCTTCCGCAGCACTACGGCGTTTGCTTCTGGATCGCTCATAATCCCAAGTATGAGGAATACACTAATTGCGGATGATTTGGTACTACCACGTCCACCAGACAACCAGTAGTGCGTGTGTTTTCCGTCTACCACATCCCAGTACACATCGTAGAAGGATGGAGCGATAACATTCGTTAGCTTGGTGCTACTTTGGCCTAGGGATGTCATTTATGATCTGCACCCCCACATCTCCACTGTGTTCGAGTTCTTGCTTATCCCGCCATTCTTTAGGCTTGCGGTTCTTCAACCAGAAGATCAACGCTGTCGTATTAGGATGGGCCATCTTTGTAGACCGTTCAAATCCATCCTCTGTTTCTTTCGTCTCTTCGTACTGATATCCAAGCGCCGCCTTAAGCAAGGCGTTCTCGACCATGATGTCAATGACTTCCTTGCCCTTTTTTAAGGCATCAACCAATTCAGGATACTGTTTCTTATATTCGCACCATGATGTTGTATTCACATCAAGGTTTGCGCATATCTGAGCCTCCGTTAACCCATCTCTGCACCACGCTTCAATAAGCAGGAGTTTAGGCTGCACGTGTGAATCATATTTGCTTGGTCTGCCTCCTGCCATTGTGTTCACCTCCCTCTAATCACTTATTTACGATATAACACCCGTAATTTTGGAGACTTACTATTCCTGTAACAACGTAATTGCGTAGGTTATTCTCTATCCTTTGGCTCGATTGTAGTAATTACTAGTAGATTATCTTCTACACAGCAGTCATCAATCTCGTGTCCACTGTATTCCGTGCCCTTCAAGAGCGCATTAATTACCTGATCCCACGTGAACTGGTGCTTCATCTATCTCACCACCTCGATCACTATAGTCATCATAATGATAAATACCAATGTCAAATACCTGTCTGAATGCCTCATTGCGGCCTCGCTTCGCTTAGTATTTCGGTCGTCTCGATGGCGCTACGCGCAAATGCAAAAGAGAGCAACGGCATTATGCCATCACTCTCCACTAGTGCTGGGTACACCGGAGCCAGCGCGGACGTTTCCACTTTGTCTTCCTCTCCCCGGTTACGTTCTGGGAGCCGTGTATGCAAACCATCCCTAACATCGAAGTGTGCGCATTAGCGCGTTATGGATGGGTGTTGCTGGTGTACACCGAAGGATGGAATCGAACCACCAGTCACGGTTTTGGAGACCGTTGGTTTACCATTAACCGACTTCGATAAAATGTAGCGCCAGCCTAAGCCAGCGCCAAGGGAAGGAGTGAATCATCCAAGTGAGATGAAAGTGACAAGAAACAGAGTGGGCGGCGACTGCGCAAGTAGCTATCTGCCGCCCATGCCCATGTTTCTTATACTACTATTTTAGCATTTCGTATGGGTAATTTGTGGGCAATAATGGGGAAGAAATGGGTAATTACGCCGAAGGCTTGAGGTCTTCAAACATGTGGTCCAGGTTGTTGATCTCCATGTAATCCTGACTGATCGGCAGCAGCGCTTTGCATAAGCTGTTGATTGCCTTTTTGTGCTGCGTGGATACCGTCTTGCGATCCTTGTGAAGCTTATCCGCAATCTCGCCAAGGTTTAGTCGGTTGCGCTCCATGTACTTGTCTCTGATGATCGACCGTTGTTCGTCACTCAATACAAAGTCTACAGCTGATTCCAGCAGACCGACAACACGTGTGTATCTTTCCCGGTCATACCATGTGTTGTAGTTACTGATGTACATAGGCTTTCTTTCTGCGTACACGTTGCGATTGGTATATCTTGCTTCTTGCTCTCCCCCAAGATTCATCAACGCGAATTTGTATGAGCGATAATCTGCCAGCAGTTTAATTACCGTGTTGTTGTCCATGTTCTCCCTCCTTCAGTGGTTCTGTCGTAATAAACGCTACTTCCCTGAATCCCTCTATGCGCCTGTACGTTTCACTTATCCATCCCAATGATTTGATGGTTGAGCGATTGATCGACCACCCTTGCCGTTCCTCGTCATAGTAGATAAGCACATGCTCATTCTTGCATATGACTAGCATGGACTCTTCTGGTTTCATGCTGCTGTGCTTGATGATCATGTGCTCACCTCCTAATCGTTTATCTTCTTAAGCAACCGATCTAACGGATTCGATCTGGGCGACTCTGGCCTTGAGCTCTTCAAACTCTTCGCGTGTAACTGGCGATCCAGCCACTGTTGATGCCTCAGCAGCCAATCCAGGCTCTGCGGTGTTCTCGTCTTCGTCGCTACGAAAGGCAGGTACAGTGATTAAGTCGCTACCCACGGAAATATCGCTCGCATGATCTTCTTCAGCAGTGGCTGCGGTTCGAAACGATGGAGCTTCTTCGCTGGTCACCACCCGGTATCTCCCTCTCATATTTGTGGGGTTCTTGAGGTCTCCAGTCATGGTGAAGTAAGGGATTTCAATGGTTTCGTCCGTTGCAGCAAGTTCCGCTAGGTAGGTGTCCCGGCGAATATCGTCTTTCCAGCGGAGATTATAGATAATTGGCTTGGATTCCTCTTCTTTCTGACGCTGTTCTAGCCATTTTTCATGAGCAGAACGTACGTCAACCTCTTCAACCTTCACGGCCGCAGCTGCACCGATAGCAATTTCCTTGCGGAGATCATCCACTTGGCTGTTCAACCGTTCCACTTCAGCCTTTTCTTCATCAAGCAGTCGGCTTGCATTCGTCAAACGGGTGTTCAAGTCGCTGATTTCCAGATTTTGAACGCTCAGATCATGAGAGAGTTCTTCTTTTTCCTGTTGCAGCTTATCATTCTTCTCTTGCAGCGCGGTAATTGCTGCTTCCAGCGCTTTGGAGTTGGCAAGTTCAGCCTGTTTCATCTTTGACACGGCGTTCTGTATTACAGCATTCACGTAGTTGTAAGAGGTCTCCGCGCTTTCCGAACCGTAGTTCAGGAATAGATCCTTCGGGTCCACGCCTTCGAAGTCCAGACTGTCCATAAACTTCGCAACCTCACTGGTGACTGTCTCTTGCTCAGCAGCTTTCGAACGTTCCTCCAGTTCCAACTCTGCGGTTCGGTTTGAGATCCGATTAAACTCATCCCCCGGTGGGAGTTCTGCTAATCTTGTCTTCAATTCTTGCAGTGTCGCCGTTGTCAAATCCATTAATTTCACCCTTTCGGCTCATATACGTTTGTTTAACTGATTATTACCTATATTATACACTATTTCCCGCCACTATTGTACAAATATCTTTCATTTACTGCTGATTACTATGATTTTAATCATGCTGTTTTGAGATCAATCCCTCCCTTATGGAGTATCTTGCAACCCTCTGTGTATACGACCACAGGAGGCTCGTACAGCGCCCGTAAGCTGCGTTGGTGTGTTTGCCTGTCCAAGGTGATGATCGTTCCTCTATGGGCTCCACAGTCGTCTATAAGCTGATATCCGCTGCCAAGGTTGATCCATGCTACTCTCATGCGATCCACTCCTCAATTTTAATTACAATGCGAGCTTCATCTGCATAATATTTATTCGTGATTAGTCCGACCACTTGGTTATCATCTTCATAGGCTATCTTGTTGAGCGAGTCCATTACCCCTTTGGCTGCGTTGTCGATGTCCGGCTTCACTACTGGCCGATATTTACCTTCTGCCGCCAGCTGGCGCTTCTTCTTGCTGGTATCCTTCGGTAAAGGGTAATAAAAGTCCGCAGTCACTGTAATGGGCTGTTGCATCGGTGTCTTGATATGCTTCCTCGCTTCGTAGCCTAGCAGTTTCTTATAGTCCAGATACCTTTGTGCTGCCTGGTCCTTCCACTTTCCCTTTTGCGTCATCCTTACCGCGCCCATTGGCTTTACTTTTATCTCGAACTGTATCAGGTATACCCTCCCCTTTCTTTTTGAAGCCCCGGAAGTGATTCCCCGTCTTCCGCAGGGGCATAATCGGTGGACCGTACTTGGCTATCATCTCTGTGTACTCCTGTGGCGTCATCTGCCGGGTGACACACTCACTGTGTACGATCTCCCTGTTCGGCGGCGGGAATGAGGACACTACCGGCATAAGGGGAGATACGGCGGTGCTGTTTCTTAGCGCTGGTCATCGGTTATGACCTCCAGTTCTGTGATTGGCACCGGATGGAACCGTGCGGAGTTATCAAGATCAACAATTACCGTAGGTGCTGGAATATATACTCCACTTACTACTGTCCCCATTCCATAAATACCATGTAGCACTCTGTCTCCGTGTTTTGGGGTGTCTGGCTGTACTGGTGGTGTGGGGGAAAAGGTGCCGTCTTCTACTCGTTGTTCCACAATGTCAAGCATGTCGCGTTTTCCGCTACTGTAGTCATCATATGGATTCGTCTTGAGCTTTTTATATTCAGCATTCAGCCATTCCAGCAGCTTATCTGCGTCTATCAGTTTCATGGTCTGTCTTCCTCCCCTGGTAGGTTGATCCGGTAATAAGTCAAGCTGCCGTCTTCCTTGATCTTCACCAACTCACCCCTTTTAATCATCTTCTCTGCTTTGACATTCGCAATCTTGAAGGGATAGGAGTACCATCCGTCTATCTTACGCTGAGTGGTTATCTGGTAACATGCTCCGTTGAACATGATTACATCGTTTGCGTCTAACACTATGGTTTTTCTGCCGCATTTCACTTCCATGTGGGTTGTTCCTTTCTTTATGGGGAGCCTGGGATCGGCCCCCGCTTCGCTGGGATTATTCTGTCGATTGATGGCCTCCGGCCGGAGGATTACCGTATTGCTGCTTCTGGTACAGCGCGAATTTCCGTTCCCTCTCTTTGAATGCTTCGTAATCAAGCCATGTGTAACTGACACCTTGTAATATATGGTTATCACATCCGCACTCACAAATCTGATGTACAGAACCCTTCGCTGCTCGGAAATCTTTCTTGTATAGTGGCTTCATCATCACTCCGCATCTGGCACATTCGAAAGTCATACCGCGATTGGTTATAACTGCCTTCCTGCCTTTTGCCGGAGGAGCCAAGCATTCTTCAAACGTGATCAGTGCCGTGCTCATATCCTCTTCTCCCCCTTATACCTCATCAATGATTACATCTGGCCCATCAAGCATCCAATACTGTGTTGCATGACCATCACTAAAGGCTTCGTCAAGCACAGCCTGGATCTTGGCGATGTGTTCCGGCGTTATGCAGTCATTCGCCCGTTCGTCCCAATCTTCGTACATATCTTGATATTCATTTTCAATGTATTGGTCAATCATGTATTTAGCATCAGGTTTCCAAACCCTAGGTTCAGTCACTATCCAAGTGTGGTCCGATTTTTTCACTTCACCTGCTGCTATCATCTGCCGAAGTTCCAACGCAGTTACCGTTTCATGATAATCTTCATAGCTCAACATAGTGTCATCTGGAATTTCAGATAAAAGTACTGTTGCCATCGTGTATCCTCTCCCTTTGGGGTCTATGCCCCCTAATTAGCGCTTTCCTTCCACTTCTTGTATTCTTCCAACTCCCGGCGAAGCGCCTCGTTCTCCTGCTTCAGCGTCCGGCTACCCTTACATGTGGAGTGGCGCATATGGTCGCCTGTCCAGGCTATTTCGTCCTCATAGACTTGCCATCCGCAGATATAGCAATCTCCCAATATACAACCACTCGACATGTGTCTCTGCCCCCTTATAAGTTAAGCCCTATACGGCCTCCGCTAAGCTAAGCTGATTCGGTCGCTACGGAGGCCTGACGGCCGTTTAAAACATCTGTCCATGATCCCCGGTCTGTTTATTGGCCCAGCACACGATATCTGATTTGGCGCGAGAACAATCTGCTGGCGTAAGTACATTCGCATCTTGCATCTGTTGAATTGCTTCAAACCAAAGTTTTTGTCTCGCCAGTATCTCTTCCCTTGTGAGTGTCATTGGTTATCTCCTTCCTCACCCAGCCGCAGCATGGTAGGGCGCGGGCAGTAGTAATCTACAATCTGTGACTTACCACCACGGGGAACAGCGATGATAAAGCGCTCAAATTTGGTATACCATGTGTCAAATTTGATCTGTGCAAGTTTCAACCCGATTGGAAGAAACGTCATAGCGTTATAGTCTGATGGCACAATAGCATGCACTATCCCCTGCTTTGTCTTGGTGCTACCTTGGCTCTGGCTGGTCCATTTGACCGTATTACCTACTTTGATTTGAGTTGTCATGATTTATAAGCCCTCCTTGGGTGCTGGGGTATCTGGGTATAGAATCGATAAAGTATTCTTCATGAAGTCCATCATCAGGCTTCCACCGATCTCTTTTGAGTCGTAGAGTGGATATTCCTTAATGCAGTGTTCCAGTGATTCTTTCAGTATCCGCTCTCTCCGACCGCGCTCTTTGGCTTCTTGGAGCCAGTAGGGAAGAGCTGTCTTGTGCTCCTGAAGTGCTTCAGCGTCAATGCCCTCCCATATGGTGCTCATTAATCCTCCACGCTGCCAGACAGCCGTTGCGCTCGATTCAAGCGTCAACCACTTCGAATCTTTGACCGCCTCGCACATCTCCATATCCTTTTGCCAGTCCCTCGACGGTGTTTGGGTCATTGGGGGTTTACCTCCTCAACTTCAAGTTCACGAATCTCAGGATCTTCCACCTCTTTGGAACATTGATGGCACACTGACACATAAGCTTCATCGCTGTCCCACGCCATTCTTTCTGCTTGTTCCTTCGTATCTGCCTCAAACTCTCCGATGTATTTAGTTGCTACTACTCTTCCGTAAATTCTGAACTTTGGCATGTTATATCCTCCTTAGTGGGAGAGGAGGGTTACTCCTACTCCCTTAATGATATGGTTCGGCTTGGGCCTGTGCGGTCGTCTCGATGCCCTGTCGGCCTAGTGCATCAGATATAGCATCCACACCCGCCTATGTCGCTTAAATCAATCTTTGTTTGCAGCCCCAGCCCCGTATCCCACTCTTCCCGAAGCTCCCGAAGTGAGACGGGATAATCTATCTTATTGATCGTTCGAGTTAGGATAGTTATGTCCGTGCGTTCAAGGTATTGCTGCATCTCCAGTTCTTTCGCTTCGTGATAAAGGTACAATTCTCGGTTTTCCTGAAGCAGATTGATAAAGTGTCCCTGCCCCCCCCTGACGCAGAAGCCGCCGCAGTTGTTATGAGCAAATCCCATATTGTATAGCCGTGGTGCTGGGATGCCATATTGCTTCAATCCGTGCAACATATCCGATTTGTAAAGGTATGGCTGCTCTGTCATTGGGAACCAGCAATCATACGGCGACCATCCCTTCTCTATGCCGCCTATCCGGTGCATTTCGGTCCAGTCGATACCGAAGTATAGGATTGCCTCATCTGGCTTGTATCGTTCCTTCACCCAGCGTCTGGACAACTTCTGTTTCAGCTCCTCCGAACATTGCGCCACTCGGCTGTTGCCAATCCACTTACGATCCCGGAACACTTCCCACGGATCTCGGCTATCTGAAATCCAGTGGAGTTGTGGGATATAGTCCATAGCATCCGCCGCCAGCGCCGTCAGGTAATCTCGCCGTGCATCCATATCCTTTTCAACGTCAGGTATCGCTCCGCATAATTTTAAAAGGTAAACCGGCTTTGGTAGGTCGAATAGGCAAGCTGCGGACTCGATCATAAAACGGTAGAGGTCTTTATCCTCAATCAGTGTGTCGGTGAACAGTAACAGCATATCTTCAGTTCCGTTATTCTCAGCATCTCTTACTGCTGTCATCATGCTGCCAACTCCGCCGCTGTAACTGTGTATACGGATCATCGTTCTTTCTCCTGGTAGATGATTACAGCACATATCCTATGTTCAGTAACATACGTAGGTACAGCAGTTCCCACTAGCAATATGTCCACTATTGAACAGGTAGGATGGTTGTGTTTCCATCCTTCTAAAGCTTGACCGATTCTCAATGCACTATCTTCTACTGAATCAAATTTCGTATTTTCGTATTTATTCATTTCCTTTCGCCCCCTGTAGCGTGATATATGCCGCCTCTGCCCTCTCAAATGGGATGTGGTGTACCTGTGTCATGGCTGTGTCTCCCCTCCAAGTGCTGCGCGGGCAATAGCTCCTTTATCTCCTTCAACAATGAGAAATTCGTGGTTATAGTCTCTTGCGTAAAATTCCAGCGCCTCCCGTTGCCGGGCTATGGTCTGTTGTGCCTCTGCTAACTGCTCTTTCATAGCCGCCCGGTTGTCCTTGTATGTTTCAAGTGCTTCCTCATACAACTCTACTTTCTGCTTCAATGTGATAATGTCGCCCTCTGTCTCTTCTAGAGCAGCCAGCGCTCTATTTAAGTCTCTGCTTTCTCCGCCCAAATAACTGCACATGCTATCAAACACGGACATGATTCCAAGCGAAGCGCCTTGCACCTCCAACTCCTTGCGAAACATTGCACAGGTGGATTTAAGCGTTTCTGGTGTCATATCGTCTCTCCTTCGTTGTTAGATGATGTAAGTAGTGCGTTCCGGGCGATCTTCCCGCCATCCATCATTATTTGCGTTGGGATCACATTTCTATATTCGTCCATCTCCCATGCGTGGTTTTCCCTGTTTGCGTAGAACGCTAGGGCTTTGTCCTTTTCTTCTAGGAGAGATAGGAGGTAGCCAAGTTCCTCTACTGTCAATACTGCTAAGTATGTTTTAGGGTTCTTAGTGAACATTTTATATTGGCGTTTTATCACTGTTAGTTTATTCATGGGAACCCCCGATACGGCCCCCGGCTGGAGCCTGAGTGGATTCTGTCGATTGATGCCCTTCGGCCTGTGCTGCTCCTTTTATGCGTTTAATGGTGGTGCGAGCCAATTCCCCACGGTCCTCCAATATATCTGGTGCTTCCCAATAAATATCTTTTTCCTCATCATCAAGCCATCCTGACTTCTGTGCATATGGTTCTTCATCTCCGTACCATTCCAGCGCCTTTACTGCTTCATCCATTTGTCTCTCTGCGGCTTCCGCCACCGAAATCAATCTTTCTATCTTCTCCATTAGCGTTCTTGTCAGTAATGTTACCGGCAGGCGGCGTGAGATTACTTCCTCGCAAAATTTCTCATAGTCTGCTTTTATTTCTGCTATGTTAGTCATTCCCTTCACCCTCTCACCTTCATAAGCTATTCCTCATCTTCATCTTCCAAATCAGCGCATTCATCGCAAATATCATCGTAGTGGCTTTCTTCGGGATAAAATATCTCTCCACACAAAATGCATTGGTTCTCTATCACACAATATCACCTCACCTTCTGTGTGCCCCGTAGAGCGCTTAAAATGTGTAACCATCATAAATACCTGACCTTGCGGCTTTATCGCCTGTGTGGGGCTTGTATTAGATGCTGCGTCCGAATATGCCGCGTATCCTCTCTTCACTGATACCCCAACGGCTGTTTAACGTGCGGAAAGATTGGTGTTCGATGCTGCAATAGTATTCTGTCATCTGGCACTCTCCAAATTCGTGATGCTGAACTTTTACATGCGGACCATCTTCTTGGAGTTCCTCGCTGCAATAAGCACACTTCATCCCTTTCTCAATCCCCTTCCCCAGCACTTCATAATTGGATTGATGATCAGAACCTCTTGGGTGTCTAAGTCATATACCGGAGGTTCGTAGTATGATCCCGGGTCCATACAAACGATCTCTCCGGCGTGGCATATGATGCCGATCGGTTTTGCTCCGAACTCTTTCTCGTTGTAAGCAACCGGATATTTGTAATCGTTTGGATAGTCCCATTCTCCTGGATGGTCAACCGGCATGTAGCGGTAGTTGATATCGCCATATTCGTACTTCATCCCTGTTTCCTCCCTTGTTATCGCGCGTAGTGGCTCCGTAAACTCCGGTTACCCCCTCTTGAGTGGTTACTCTCTGCCACGATGTACTGACTTCCCACATCGTTTACACCGTTGATTCCACATCTTCATGTTGTAGTCGTATTTATGACCGAATAATTTGCATAGGATCTTCATAATTCATGATCCTTTCCTTTTGTCTGGCAGATCATGATGTGTAATATCCAGATCCAGAAATTTACCGTATTGTTTCAGGTTGATCATTTCTGCTGTGCCTACGCTGCCATTTCGGTTCTTTGCAACAATGCATTCGATTATGTTCGGTTTCTCTGTCGCCTTATCGTAATAATCATCACGGTAAAGGAAGGTGATAGTGTCTGCGTCTTGCTCAATGTTACCGGACTCTCGTAGGTCGCTGAGCATTGGTCGTTTGTCCTGCCGTTGCTCTACGCCGCGACTAAGCTGTGCCAATGCTACCACCGGACAATCATTTTCCCGGGCCATCTGCTTCAAGCTAGTGCTGACATATCCAACTTCCAGGTTGCGACTGTCAAACTTTTTACCGCCGCTGATCAACTGCAAATAGTCGATGTAAACGATTAGTTCCGAATTGCTTTTCTTGAGTTTCCTTACTGCTGACCGTATTTCCTGAATGCTAAGTCCCGGCCTATCGTCAATGTATAGATTCAATTCCACCATTTCTGCATAAGCAATTACGTATTTTCCCCATTCTTCATCTCTTAACTGGCCTGTCTTGATTCGTTCTCCCTCTATGTTGCACTCAGCTGCAATCATCCGATCATATAACTGATTCTGCGGCTGTTCTAAGCTGAATATGGCTACCGTCACCTTCTCTCCAGCGTTTTTCCTGGCATTATTCAGCATCATGGCTGTCTTTCCCACTGATGGACGGGCGGCAATGATGTTTAATGTTTGCTTCTGCCACTTACCAGTGATCCTGTCCAGTGCCTTACCGGCTGTGCTAAGTCCAAGTGACTTTTTGGAGTATTTCTTTTCCTGTAGTTGTTCGTAATGGTTTTCTAGGCCTTTACTTATGTGCACAAAACCTTCTTTAGTTCGCGCTTGGTCGCTGATGGTTTCTGCAATTCCCATGAGTTCGGCTGAAAACTCTGCTGGATTCCCATATCCCGCGCCGTAAATCTCATGAATCGCACGCATTCCGGCACGCATCAAGCTTTTTTCTCTAACAATTCGTTCATGCTCCGTAAAGTTCGCCACGGTATCAATGGATTGGCTCATTTGAAGCAGATACCCCGTACCGCCTATCTCTTGAATTAACTCACCAAGCCCAGCAGTGATCATTACGAAATCTACTTTTTTCTCACTGTCCCGCAGCTCTACCATCTGTTCGAAGATGATTTTATGCCCACTGTGATAAAACTGGTCCGGCTGCAATGTTGTTTCGTAAATCAGTTCAGGCGACTTCAGCACCGAACCAATTACAGCTTGTTCGGCTTCTAAGCTGAAGTATTCCATTCTGTACCTCTTTTCTCTGCAATCTTCTTTTGCGCCCATTCTTCACGAGTCATACCGTCTCTGACCCATGGTAGTTCACTCGGAATACTCTTGCGTAGTTCTTCCTGTTCCTGAATCATTTTCCGGGTTCGCTCAATCTCTCGCTTTCCTTCGATCCGGGAGTTAGGCTTGATGATTGCTGCGATTGATGGCAGATATTCTACGCTTTCTGTGTACTCATCAACATTAGCTCGCACATTCTCATAATCATGAGGAATAAGTTTTTTAATCCAAATCTCTGCAATGCTCTTATCAACCTTCCAGTTTGGATAACAGGCTGCTAATTCCTTGAATAATTCCTTGGCCTGTTCTCTTTCCATGCTGCACCTCCTATAGGTTGTCTACAAAGTCTAGTCTTCCGGGAGTTTCCGGGAAATTCTTAACATTGTCTAACGATTCCTTTTTTGTCTTACCTTCCTTTTTCAGTCGTTCTAAGATGGTAATTGCGTATGGTACATTCTTGTTTTCTGACTGCTTAATGGCTGATTCGATCACTTCTATATCGAAAATGCCTATGTAAGCGCAGATTTGTTCTAACTGGAACGTCCCTTTGCACTCAATCTTGTATTTATTTATTAGTTTTAAGATGATTTGAGGATAAGACACGACATTCCCTTCTGTTCCGTTCTGTTCAGTTCTATTCCCTTCTGTTCTGTTCAGTTCAGAGGGAACATTTGAGAAGTTCCCGGAAGTTCCCGGAATCTCTCCAATTTCTGGTGGATCGGGATGCTTCGATCTAGTTCTTTTATGCAATCCTTGCTGATGATCATCAAAATTTATCACTTGGATGTATTTGTCACTTTCAACCTGATACCAGATAATCAAACCCGCATCATGCAGTTCTTTGATCGCTCGTTCAATTTCCCTTATGGACTTATCCATCATAGGTACGACTAACGCCTTAACCTTTGCGGGAGATCCTGTAAGTCTTCCAAAGTCATCCGTGTGCGGTATGATCCAGGTGAAAAGCAGCATATCGAATACGTCCGGCAGCATGTTTACTTTCTCTGAAATGCTGATGCTCTTGCTGATCATTCGTTTTTCAGCCATTCCTTACACCGCCGTTCGTTCCGGCGTAAAAATCTTCTTATCAGCTTTTTCCTCGATTGCATCCAAGATGAACTCTTGCATGGAAATTCCTTTTTCAACGCAGTAGAGTTTCAGTTCCTTGTGAAGTTCTTCGGAAAGTCGCAGAGGATAAGATTTCAATTTCATGACTTCAACCTCCCTTTATTCTTTGAGTTAAATATATCACTATACCGTTAATTAATCAACGGTAACGTTAAACTTTATCTTATACCGTTTACTTATAAATGGTTATGATTATGATAGGTATAGGTGATAAGTGATGATTAAAAGCAATCTTGCTATGCTTATGGCGGAAAAAAAGATCCGCAGTTTAAACAAATTGTCGAAAGAAACGGGTGTGAGCGGTCCAGCGCTGGCACGTCTTTATGATGGGACAAATGTACGCATCGACTATTCCACCATTGAAGCGCTCTGCCGTTTCTTCGATTGCAAAATCGGAGACCTCATAGAATATGTTCCTGACTAAGCACTCTGCCTCTCTAACTCGTCAATCTTCTCCTGTGCAAACTCAATCATATGCTGATCCCACTCCATCCCTCCTACGTCACCGTAGCGTTTCGCCTCTTCTAGCGCTGCGGTGTATACGGAGATCACTTCGTTCCACATGGCGATTTTTCTTTCATGCGCTTACCCCTTTCTTCTGCTTCCGGCGCGCCCGGACTTCCTTGTCCAGTGTGACCGCGATCTTCAGCAGCTTTTTCCCTGTCGCACACTTGGTGTTACAGTGCTTCTGTAGCCGGTTGTATGATGGCTGCGCCCACTTCTTGTCAACACGCTTCGGGCATACTTTGCAGGCCTCTAGCAGCCGATCCATGTCCTGTAATGTTTCTTTACGGCTCATATCAGCACCGCCAGTGCCGCAGCCAGGGCCAGCAGGGCCATGCTCACACGCAGCAGCATGTCGTTTAAGGTGGGCAGCGTCTCTTCCCGGGTGGTGCATATGGTTCCGTGCTGGTCACGGGTTACGCGTTGTTTCATGGGTTCTCGCCTCTTCCAGTAGATTTGTTAACACTTCAGTCTGACTATCATCCATGCTCCATACCACACGCAGCTCGTTTGCCCCTAGAGAGCGTTTTAGCCTACGTTCCAGTAAAACTACCAAGTCGATGAATGATGCCTGTTTGGCCTGTTCTAGCTCGTCTGTGAGCGTACCGGATAATGATGCCAAGAAACGTTTGAACATCAGGCTTCCTCCTTGTAACTCCAGTAGTTTTTACCGTTACCCTCGCTGTAGTAGAGCCGCAGCATCGCGCCGTATTGTTTCTTCCACTGCCGGCCCTCAAACTCGTTATCACACCAATCGTGACACGTTCCCTTGAAGCCATGTGTGCCGCACAGGTTCATGATGTTGGCCGGATCGTAACCCGGCCCCATGTGTGATGCTTCAAGAATGTGAGCCTTGCTGAGATCCTTGGATGTACCACAGCGCTCACAGACTGGTACATCAGTGTCCTTAAGCTCCATAGAGCGACGATTTACTTCGGACCTAACCTCGCCCGTCACTTTGGTGATCGCGCCTCTCAGGCGGTTGTGGCGCTTGTGGTGGTCAAGTATGCCCTCGCGCCATGGGGCTACCTTCTTTTTGGGCTACCTTCTTTTTGGGCTTCTTTCGCATGGGCTACGCTCCTTTCTGGTAGTTATTCAGAAGGTTGATAAACTCGCTGGCCTCTTTCTTGGTAAGCTCCTTGATGCTCTCCCGGCCCCCAATCTCGGAGATCATGCGGCGGAAGTCGTCTTCATCAATGCCTTTATCCTTCTTAAGCTTGTGACAGTAGGAAATCTGTGCCGTGCTTATCAATCCCTGCGGCCCTGTGCCTGCGCTGGAGCCATTATGTTGTGCTGCTGGTGAGTTAGTTTGTGATGGTTCTTTAGGCGCTGCTGGAGTCTTTGTAGAAGGTTTAGATGGTGGTGGTGCGTCTCCGTCCATTCTCTGTTGGAACGCATCCGGGTCGTCTTTGTCCGTTGCGATGTTGAAAAATTTGAGCATGAAGTATTTTTCAGCATATGTTAATGCCTTGCCTACGCCTTTTTCACCAGCGATATCTACGCCTTGGGCATACCACAGTTTGGTTACTTTCTCATCGGGATTATCAGCATTCACCCAGGTCATAGTCATATCAAGCTCGGTGAAATATGTGGTTGTTCTCTTGGTGATCTCTCCGTTTGATCCCTTAAATTCAATGTCAGATCCCGACACCTGATGTCCTGTAATCTCCGGCTCTAGGATCAGGCCCATTTCATCCATTTTTGAGCGTACCGCAGCCAAAACTTGGCTACTCGGCGTGTATTTGTATTGAGAACCTTCAGTCGCTTTCTGTAGATATGTGACAACTTTTCTGACCTCAACCAACTTTTGATAAAGGTTCAGCGGTTTGATTTCTTCGCTCATTCTGGCACCTCCAGTTCATAAATTATCTTCACAGGTTGAGCATGGTAATCCTCCGGCACATCCGGCGCGTAATACCCATGTAGGAACGCGTCTACGTCCACCACGCTGCCCCAGCGGTCTACGGTCATAAAATCTGTCTTGCGCTCACCACGGACGTTCAGAAACGATCCGTCCCGGTGCTGTATGACATACCGGATACGTTCGTCCCGGGTCTTCATCTGAACGGTTCCTCATAGTGTTCAACCTCGCTCGTCAGCATCGCTACTTGCTTTAATAAATCCTCGTTTTCATGTTCGAGTTGTTGGATATAATCAGAGAGTTGGGCCAAATCTTTGAAATCACGCATCTGTCATTCCTCCTAAAGTTTTGTTATACTGAGATTGAATATTTTAATATGCGACTAACACGGGCGGCCCTGCTATGGCTGCCTGTTCTCGTTTCCACACTCTTGCGTAGTTCTTGAAGCATGTCATCACCCACCGTTTGTCATTCGGTCTCTGTTTCGCCAGTTCCAGGTATAAGGTGCGGTCCTGCGGGATCATTTATCACCCATTGCAGGTTGTGTCCAAGAATACAAAACCTCTGCATCATTCCACCATTCATCAATTTCCGAATCGTTGTATTTGTACACGATCAATGCAGTTTGATTTTCTTTTCTACGAACTTCAACTTTGTGTTTAGCCCAACTATTCTTGAAACTAGGAATGTTATAGGCCGTTACCATAAAACCGCTACTGCTGCCAGAATCAAAAGGCCTAACGTCTGCAAAAACTCCATCACCACTATGTTCAGTTTCAATCCTGAAGTTTTGAAAGTTTGTAATATTCATTTCATTCACTCCCCTGTAATGGTTTAAAATATCGGCTACCGTCTTAAGCAGTTTCTTTCAGCTCTCTTTCCAGATAAGTTCTACCGTTCTCCATTTGCTTCTGAAACTCGTCATAAGGCATGATGAACGTTGGTTTGTATCCCCGGTAGTGTAGTGCGTTTATCAATCCTTCGTAGTCTGGAGCCGACCAGCAGAAGTGCCGGCCGCACTCCGTATCAACGATGTACTCTGTCTCAGCTTGCATCGTCAAACCCTCCCTCAAGTCTCCGTACCATTACTGGGATCTGGCAATCTACTGCCTCCAGCATGCACGATTGGCAGTGTGGTTCGTGGTGATCGTATACCTCATATTCAGCTGGGCGGCCGCAGCCACATTTAGGCTCATTTGGAATTTTGAAAGTGTACACCGATGTGAGTCGTCTAATCTCCGATTGCTTCTTAGCCACTGTAAATTCCCCCTCGAATGAATTTCTTGCTTACTGCCTCGATCCGGGCGCAAATGTCGTGCTGCCACTCTGTGTCGTCCGTCTCAAACGCTTGTTGTGACGCGATCTTGATCTTGCCAAGCTCGAACATTACGTCTGCGTTAATCTGCATGCAGTCGTGAAACTCAACTTGCTCATCTGCCGTCAGCGGACGCTTATCAACGATCGTGTGAAGCTCAGCCAGCCGCTGGTGCACCGGTAGTACCACGAGTTCAACCAACCTTCTTCTCCCCTTTCACGTATGCCTCCATCAGCTGCTTGCGGTACTTCAAGTTCATCCGCGCTAATCTCACGTGCAATTTGTACCACGCCTGCGGTGATAATCCAGGGTTTTTGCCTTGTGGTTGCAGTTTCATGCTGTAGCCTCCTTGGAAGTTTTATCCTTTTAAGTCGATTGGTGTCGGTATATAATTGATACTAGATTGATAGATTAGTAACCTATGCCGCCTTTAAAAACTTGTTAATGAAGTAGATCTGACCTTTTCCGGTCACTTTGGAGGTGTATGTTAGCTTAATCGTCCCGTCTGAGCTACCGCGGTGACCTGTTTTGACTTCGAACAATCCGAGTTCCATAGAGCGTTGTGTAGGTCGGTTGTACTCAGTACCTGATTTGATCAGATATCCCTCTTCGCGCAACCATTTGTACAGCCGGTGTTCGCCGATCTCTACGCCCTTCTGTCTCAGTAGCTTTGCAAGGTCAGCCACCAGGATGGAGTCTTTGGAGATTTCCACCGATTCTGCAAAGTGAACTTTCGGCTTGTCGGCTTCAATCTTCTGCTGCAGCAGCCTGTTCTTCTCTTGCTCCGTCTTCATCTGGTTAGCCATCTGGATGATGAAGTCAGGGTCAGTGAGTACCTTTTCAATAGTGCTTGGTGTCATGTATGCGCCGTGCTGCCGGATACTTGGGATGACTTCGTGTGTAATCCAACGTTTAAACTGTTTGGCTTCAGGTTTACGGCTGCCGAGGATTAGGGAGTATAGGCCGGATTCGTTAACGATGGTTACATTTTGTTTTCCACCAAGGGTGTCAGTTGAACTTACTCCCTTTTCGTCTTCATCTAGACGATCAATTGCCATGCGACTATTTGTAAGTTCAAGAACATCACATACATCTTTAGCAACAAACCATGGTTCACCGTTAATCACCGTGCTGCGGACTTCTTGATTGCTGTACATGAATTTTTGAATTTGATTCATTCAATTCACTCCTTTTTCAAATAATTGGTTGTACAATACAAGAATTGTTGGATTTTGTTCATACATAATCAATCACTTATGCAGGTGTTTTTTCGCCATTTTGTTGCACTTGTGTTCCATCATTGTAAAAAAAAATATCCCGTGGATCTCTGCCAAGAACATTAGATATGGAGATAAGTAGTCTGCCAGAAGGTTCTTGACCGTTAAGCTCAATATTAGTAATTGTCTGCCTTGATGTCTTAGATCTCCTAGCAAGTTCCGCTACCGACATGCCTCTTTCTTCTCTAATGGTTCTGAGCTTGTTGTCAAACATGTGTAACACCTCCTTGACTACAATGTAGCACATGTATTCCAAAATAGTCAAGTATGTTTTCCGTATAATTTATTTAGTTTTTGTTATACGTGGTGTAAAGTAAGTATTACACGCAGTGAGAATGATTTTCTTATCATAATTTAAGGAAAAGGTGGTTTGAAATGTCTTCATTGGGCGAGATTTTAAAGAATCTTAGAGGGAAGGAATCATTGCGTGACGCAGCGGATCGTATAGGAATCAGTCATACGTATTTGAGGATTTTAGAAAAAGGGGTTGATTTAAGATCTGGTAATCCTGTAAAGGTAACCGCAGACACACTTAAATTAATATCTGACGCTTACAACTACCCTTACAATCAATTGTTACGTGCAGCTGATATCATTGATGATGAAACGAGAGATGAATTGATCGAGGAATCTAAAATGAAAATTGCAGAGGAAATAATTAATTTGCCTGAGGATAAACGGAAAATAATAGAGGACCTGCTACGTACTTTTAAAAATAATTAGCCGGCCCCATTTAGGAGTTATTTTATTAATTGGATATGATATTTAATCGCTTCTGTAAGTTTCGGAGCATTTATTAAGATTGAATGTTCTAACAGAACCATCAATTCTTCACCGCTTGTCCTAAGTATAATTTCGTTTATTTCATCATTAGACATGGCATCTAGCTCCGTTCTGTGCTGATTAAATTCATAATAAGCGAACGAATGTTCTTTATCAACTAAAATTTGTGTTATTGTGAGGCTCGATCATGGGTTACAAACCTGGTCGTTGCCTAATCACTGAAAGACTTAATGATCTGAGAGAAAACCAACAATGGCTCAGTGAAAAGTCAGGGATTAGTAAATCCCAAATATCCGATTACGCGAATAATCGAAGAACTATGTCACTGGGGACGGCAAAGACGATAGCAACCGTTTTAAAATGCCACATTGATGATTTGTATAAGTTTATTCAGGATTAGGCTTGGGCAGCTACGCTGCTCCGACCCGGGACGAAGTTCGCGAGATGCTGTACTCAGAAGAACTACCTATACATATTGTGAATCAAATCACCTACTTTGTAAATAATTTATGCTGTTAATATAACACCATATACTTGAAAACGTTGTCGAACGCGGTCGAACGATTGTGTGGTTTGGACCCCAGTAACGGGGTTGATTTTTCACATCAACTCTGCTTTGTTACATTTGTGTGGGTACCATCGACAAATTTCACCACGGACCCATTATTTTTTATGGATTTTATATTTTCGACTCTCCTATTGTTGATCACTTTATGGCCCATCATTTCGTATCCGTACTTCCCGCAGATCAAGGAAACGTCCGCTAGAGTCGTCACAGAAATATAAGAACCGTGCGCTGTATGAAATGCCAATACCTTGGCCGAGTGTTTGGTGCGTTCCCATAGATCTATGTAATTTATCTCTTCGAGCAAGTCAAGCTCCACAAAGTCGTTGTCAGTATCGTCTCTACCGTACATCTTTACAGCGATCATTTTCATGTTGTTCCCCCTAGATGTGATACCTCATTTTAAGGGGAATTCAGGAAATAATCATTGTGTAAAATATGACAAGTAAATTATAGTAAGTGTTGGGAAATAACGAGGAACACATAGTAAATACCGCAGCATATGCGGATATTAGGGGGAAATAGTGATGAGAAAATTTATTATATGTGTTTTTGTGTTATTGATGATTATGCCATCTTTAACTTTTGCAAAATCTTCGAATCTAACCTTGTCTATAAATGGAGTTGCTATATCTAAAGGTGCACCACCTGTAATATTAAACAATTCAACTTATATACCTCTGAGAAGTTTATTCGAAAATATAGATTTCACAGTAGTGTATTATCCTGAGTATAAGTCAGCACTTGCTTCTTATAATAAAGGCCCCTTTGAAATAGCCTTTACAATAGACTCAGATAAAGTTGAGGTTCGCACGACATATTTAAATTCAACTAGTAAAATAGTGAAAATATCAGGTAAGCCAATACTAATAAAAGGATCCGTTTATGTTCCTATGAGGGCTTTTAGTGAACTACTTGGTTCAAATGTAAATTACGATAAATATAAATATGTAGTGTATTTTAACTCCAGTGTAGAGTCAATACGAAATAAGATTTATCCATTGGTTTCACTGAGTATAGATGAACCAAGTTCAATAAATAATTTAGATAAAGGGATTAATGACACAAAGAAAACTTTATCAGCTAAAGAGATAGCGCTACTAATGGATCGAGTTGGATATGTTGTGTCGTATGATATTCAAGGAAATGCTGTATCATCAGGATCTGGGTTTACGTTATCTGGGGGGATTTTTATAACAAATCATCATGTAATAGAGAACAGTTCAGGAATTATGGTAAAAATAGATGGTGTGGTTTACGATTCTCATGGATGGTATAAATTTGACAACCCAGCAACTGATATCTTCGGGGTTTTTCTTTCAACCTCTTACAACGAAAACGGCGGAATTACTGGAAGTTCTCCTTATAAGTTTTTAAATTACAATGTTAATTTGCCTGAAATTGGAGACAAAGTTTATGCGATAGGTAGTCCACAGGGATTAGAAAACTCGCTTTCAGAGGGGATAGTTTCAGGAATAAGAACAATTGATGGCGTTACTACCATTCAACATACAGCTGATATTGATCATGGTTCTTCTGGTGGTGCATTGATTGATGAGTATGGGAATGTAATAGGCGTGACTAATGCCGGCATTGGTGGAGGTAATCTAGAATTTGCAATTCCTATTAAATATGTAATTGATGAAGTGAATAAACTCTAATTTTAATTACGGCCATACTCAATCCGGGTATGGTCTTTTTGTTACCCCTCTTCTACAATACAGACATAGAGAGTAAGGAGTGATCCAAGTGAAAGCAGGGATATACATCCGGGTATCGACAGACGAGCAAGCAGCTGAAGGATTCTCGATTGACGCACAGAAGCGCCGGCTGCTGGCCTATGCCGATTCTCAGGACTGGGAAGTCACAGAGGTATATATAGATGATGGATGGTCCGCGAAGGATCTGAAGCGCCCTGAGATGCAGCGTATGATCAAAGATGTGGAGATACACGCGTTTGATGTGGTTCTGGTGTACAAGCTTGACCGCATGACCCGTTCGGCTAGTGACTGTGATAACCTCATCAAGATGTTCGAGTCCCACAACGTCAAGTTTCAGAGCTGTACGGAGTCGTTTGAGACACGCACAGCGACAGGTAGACTATTTATCCGCCTAGTGGCGGATATCGCTCAGTGGGAGCGTGAGAACACAGCAGAGCGTGTACGCATGGGTATGGAGCAAATGGTGCACGAGGGACGGCGGCCGGGAGGTCCGGTGAACTTCGGGTATGACAAATTTGAAAAACTGGTTCAAGAGGAATACATGCAGAATCGGCTGGTAAGGAAATTTTACCTGGAGGGATTGGGACTAAAAGGCGTGGCAACCAAACTGAACGACATGGGCCTGCTGCGCCGCGGATACCGTTGGACATCATTCAGCGTCTGGTATATCCTGGATAACCCTTACTATGCCGGTAAACGGAGGTACGGAACGAAAAAAGCAAATGGAAAATACGCACATCGGAAAATGGAAGATCACGTTGATGTGCTGATCGTGGATGGGACACAGGATTTAACCTTTACCTGGGAAGAGTATATGGAACATAAGGAAGAAATGAAGCGCCGATCATTCACCGGACACTCTAAGGTACGAGAGTACTGGTTCAGCGGTGTACTCAAGTGCAGCAAATGCGGAGGAAAGATGTCAGGCCGATATCACCAAAATAAGCGTCAGGATGGAAGTTACAATAAGATACTTTCCTATATATGCACTGGCCGACAAACGGGTAAAGGGTGTACCATGCCGATGTTCCGTCAGGAACTGGTGGAGTCGCTGCTGCTGGAATGGATTGGTGAAAGGTTATCCACAGATTATTCAGCTATCCGGGAACTGGCTGCAACCGCTGAAGAGGATCCGGTAGTTGATCTACGCAAGGACTTGGCGAGGGAGTTAGAAAAGGTCAGAGACCGGCGCAAGAAGTGGCAGCGCATGTATGCTGATGATCTGATATCTCAGGAGGAACTGCGGGAGCACAATGCCGATGAAAAACAGAATGAGGAATTACTGATGGCCGAACTTGCAAAAATGCCGGATGTCCACATAGAGGATTATGCAGAGCAGAACGAAATCTTATTTGGCCTGCCGGAAGTGTGGGACCAGATGGATGATGTGGATAAGCATGAAATGATTCTGGATATCTTCAAAGAGATCGTGTTATACACACCACTCGATAAAGCACATGGCAAGAAAGGAAAGTTCATTCCGGCATCCATTCAGAGTGTTATTTTCAATTAATCGTGTGTAGATTGTTATGTACGGTAACGCATCGATCTCATCGATGATGACCAGATCAAAGGCCTGGTGAAACCGCAGCAGCTGGTGCGTGGTCGCCAGCGTGATCCGGCTGCGGCGCAAGCGGTCCTTGCTGCCTCCGTACAGCACGGCGGGGACATCCGCCGGGAAGGCCTTGGCCAGGCGCGGCGCAAGCTCCAGCACGACGTCGCGCCGCGGCGTGGCGATCAGCGCCCGGCCCCCGGCCGCGAGCGCCGCCTCCAGGAGCGGGAAGACCATCTCCGTCTTCCCCGCGCCCGTCACTGCCCAGAGCAGGAACCGCTCTGGGCCTCTTGCGGCAGAGCGCCTGCGCGGCTCCGCCAGGAACCCCAGCGCAGCAGCGGCGGCCGCCGCCTGCGCTGCGCTAAGCCCCCACCGGCGTGCCGCTACGGTGGGGGACACGCCGGCCGTGCAGCGCACGGCCGGCAGCGGTGCGCTGCGCAGCAGCAGCGCGCAAGCCCGGCTGCGCCCCAGTGCGAGGCAGGCCTCGCAATAGGCGCAGCCGGCAAGGCCGCACGCGGCGCAGGCCGTGCGGCCCGTGGGCACGCTGCCGCAGCGCAGGCAGCGCGGCACTTCGCGGCGGCGCAGGCCCAGCCGCGTGGCGCCCGTAGGGCCCAGGACGGCGGCCGTAAGCCGCAGCCGTCCCTGGAGATAGGCGAGCTGCGCAGCAGCCCGCCAATTCTCCGCCAGCTCCGGGAGCTGCTCGGCCACCAGCGCCTCTGCTTCACCCTGAAGCAGCGAACGCCCATCCAACGCCGTAACCAGGCGGTCTGCTCCCGCTGCAAGCACCGCCGTTCCCCGCCTCCGTAGGCTATCCTGTTCGTTCCCTCTCCAGCTCTCCCTCCTACTTCCCCGCTTGATAACCCGTTCATTCTCCCACTCCTTCTCCCCGCCGCTGTCCCTCCCACTCGCCCACTCGCTCCCCGCTTCATCTCCCCATTCACATCCCTCTCCAACTCTCTGCTCAGCTACCTCCGCCTTACGCTCCCCGTTCCAGCCAACCCTCTGCCCATTCCCCCAGATACCCTCCAATCCCCCATCCCCGCTCCATCCCCTGTCCTCCGGCAGCCTACACAACTCAGCCTCCTCAAAAGGCCAACCCGCTCCCCGTCCTCCTCCGGCAGCCTGCTCCGCCCGGATCTCCGCCTTCAAGAGAGCTGCGGCGTATTTCCTCCAGGCTGCCTCATCCCAGCGCTGCATCTGGTTCGTGAACTGGCAGGCTGCTGCCAGCTTCACCGCCCAGCCCATCGGCAGTGACCTTGAGAGCAGCACAACCCGGTCCGCCGTTTGACTTCTCTGGTCTGCCCGCTGACTTTTCCGTTCTGCCGCTTGGCTTTCCCCGTTTGCCAATCGACCTCCCCCGTCCACCCATCGACCTCCCCAACCCACAACCCCCTCCGCCTCACCCGCCCACCATAATTCATCCACCGCCAGATTCAATGAAATCCGGGCCTGCCACTGTCCGCCCTGCGCCACCACATACACAGCCACCTTCAATTTCATTGCCTCCTTATCTTTTAGAGCACGCCAAAAAGCACACCGCCCCATTCCTGGAGAGTGTGCTTCACCCGTAACTTACATATTTAGCTGTCATTCGCAGGGCTTGGATGGGGATTTCCCGCTTCCCGGCAACCGCATCATCCGCAGCGGCAGCAGCGGCTCCTGAACCCGCAGGTCAACCGTAACTCCCTGACGGAGTTCTGCCCTATCCGCGAGGCCGAAGAACGGCACCGCAGGTGCAAATTCAATAGAAGAGTTATGATAAGCCATCCGTGAGGCTACCGCCATGGTCCTGTCTTCTGAACCGTCATCCACCAAGGTGATCTGCAGGGGCCTGCCGATCCAGCAAGCATACACTGCAAAAACCCTGAGATACCACTCCACCACGGCCTCATGATTACGGGTAATCAGAATATAGTGAAGCCGCTTACCAGTCCGTGCTGCTGCCCGGGTCTCTTCCCGATGATGCAGGAGTTGAACAAGGGCTGCTGCGGATGCATAAATAGAGATAATCCAGATTAACTGGGCGATCATGAAGATGCACCTCCCTCTTATACCCACACTATATGCCGGTGATAAAAGGACGGTGACAGCCCATTAGCGCGGGAGCCCACCCGCCAGTTCAACTTAGGGTACATATTTAAGTTAGCATTTTGCAAAATTCGAATAGAGTGCGGACTGAAACAATACTATGGCTGCAGCTCTCAGCTGCATACAAGTTATGTACCGTTTATAAGGATCATTAGGATTCTCCAAAACGCTCAGTTAAAAGTTTATGAGGGAAGCTATAAAGTTACCCAGCCGTATTTGATAGAATTAATTACAGCCTGCGTACGGTCGTCCACTTCCATCTTTTGCAGAATACTGCTGACATGGTTTTTGACCGTCTTCTCACTGATAAACAGATATTCCCCAATCATCTTGTTACTCTTGCCCTCCGCCATCAACCGCAACACCTCTGCCTCGCGGCGGGTCAGCGGATTGTTATCGCCTGCAACGAATTTGACACCGGCTTCCTTCACGGCCGTCTCGGCCATAGCGCCAGTCTCGTTAAGGTACGTCATGCGCCGCAGCTGATTAATCAGCTTGCCGGTTACCTTCGGATGGATAAAAGCATGCCCCTCGCATACAGAGCGGATCGCATTAATCAGCGACTCGGCCTCCATATCCTTCAGCAGGTACCCGTTCGCCCCCTTGCGCAGCGTCTCAAACACATAGCTTTCATCATCATGAATCGAGAGGATAATCACTTTGACATCCGGGAACATTTCACGGAGCTTTTGCGTAGCCTCCACGCCGTTCTCAATCGGCATATTGATATCCATCAGCACGATATCCGGCTTATTGCCGTTGCAGAATTCAAGCACCTGGATGCCGTCCCCGCATTCGCCAATGACCTCGATGTCATCCTCCATATTCAAAATACGTTTAAGCCCTTCACGAAACAATTGATGATCATCGGCCAAAAGAACTTTAATGGGCGCTTTGCCAGAGTTTTGGTTCTCCATCACATTACTCCTTTCCCTTTTCCACATTCGTCGGAATGTGAATTACGATTGTTGTGCCCTGGTTCTCGGCTGACTGTATTTCCATTCTTCCCTCCAGCAATTCCACGCGTTCGCGCATACCCACCAGACCAAAGCTTTCCCGGTTGGCTTGTTCACTGATTTTTTTCACATTGAAGCCTAAGCCATTGTCTTTCACGACAATCTTGATCAATTGAGCCTGATAAGTAATCTCTACCAGTACGTAGCTTGGATAAGCATGCTTCGCCGCATTGGACAGACCCTCCTGCACCAGCCGGTATACCGCCGCTTCCATTGCCGAGGACAAACGGTGCTCCTTCCCCCTGGTTTCAAAAGAGGTGCGGATCTTCGTCTTCTCCTCATAATCATGCACATACTTCCGCAGAGTCGGAATCAGCCCCAAATCATCAAGCGCCATCGGACGCAGGTTGAAAATCACCTTGCGCATTTCTTCCAGGCTGTATCTTACCTGCCCCTTTAAGTCTATTACTTCGGCTTGTACCAGCCCAAATTCCTGCTTTACCAGCATTCTTTCTACAATTTCCGTCCTTAGGACTAGATTCGCCAGCATTTGAGCAGGACCGTCATGAATTTCCCGGGCAATTCTTTTCCGTTCCTCTTCCTGAGCCAGGATTATTTTGAGTCCAATCATCTGGCGGTTCTTCGCAGATTCGACAATTCGCGTCACTTGACCTAGTTCTCCGGACAGATATTCCAGGACAACGCTCATTTGCGAACCAATCGATTCGGCACGTTCTACAGAATTTTCGACACTGCGCACCCGCATTTGCAATTCATCGCGTCTGCTCCGCAGATAAGCCTCCCTCTCCCTGGTCATCATCAGCTCCAGCTGCAGCTCCGTCGCCTTCTCATAGGCAATCCGGATATCCTTCTCCGTGTAGCGGACAAAATCCCGGCTGACCTCTGTCAGCCGGATCCGGGAGCGGTGGTACTGCTGCTCCAGCTTGTCTACCTTTTGCAATGTTTCATCCGTTTCTTCCATGACCCGCTGCAGTTCTTTGTTGAGTGCAGCAAGCTCATCGCGTGCCACCTGCAATATTTCGAATATCTGATACTTGCTGCTCTCCATCACGTCGATGGTGTTTTTAATCACCCGATCTATCGCATCGGCTTGAAATTCCACGGATGCTTGCCCCATTTCTATCGAATCGTATTAAAGGCTTTCCTTTATATTAACATATCACGATTCGATAGTTACGGTCTTAGTGTTCTGTTCCCATTTTACAGTGAGTCCGAGCTGTTCTGTCACGAGTCGAAGCGGTACTAAAGTCCTGGCATTCAGAATCATCGGTGCTACTTCAGCACTCTGCCGCTTCCCGTTCAGTACGAACTCCTTCTTATTCACGGTCAGATCCAGCGCCTTAGAGCCCCGGAGGACCATAATCTTCTTAGTCTTCGCATCCCAGACCGCATTGCCGCCGAACGCGTCCAGAACATATTTTATCGGCACATACGTACTGCCGTCCTTCACGATCGGCGCAACATCAATCGGCCGCTTGGTGCCGTTAACCGTCATCGCCTTGCCTCCAATGCTCATCGCCGCCGTCCCTTTGGGCAGTCCCGCCTCACTGGAGAGCGATGGCATCACGAAGGAAATATTATCAAAAGCCACTGTCCCTGTCTTGGCCCGTTCATCCTGGCCTTCTTCTACATTTACCACGTAAAGTCTCTTAAGGGAAGCTGGGAATTTAATCCCTGAGCCGGACAGATCGATATTAAGCGTCTTCCAGCCGTTCCAGTCGATAACTTTCGCCAAATCAATATAGGCCGTCTTTCCGCTGGCATCTGTCAGCTCGGCACGCATCCAGTTCAGGCTCATGTCCCCCATCACATCGACTGACATGGAGGTTGCCGCCGCCGGAATATCCTTGCCCTTTGTACCGTTGAACTGGGCGTATGCGTACATTTTACCGGTGCCTGCACTCATATCGTAGCTAAGCGATAAGACCTTCGAGCCTGCACGCTCTGCGCTGCCCGCAACTACTGCTGCTGTTCCAGTAACCCCTGCCGCATTGGTTGTGAACGCGAACGGATAATTGGCATTCTCGAAATCCTCCCACGCCGTAGCAGCTGCAGTAGACAAGACAACCGCCGTGCTGAAGCCGTCATAGCGGGCAATCGCATATCCGGTAGTTACGCCGGGATCGACTGACTCCACTTTAAGCTTGCCGTCCCCCACACTTCCTTTGAAGCCGATAAACTCCCACTTCAGTGCGGTTGCCGGAACAGCTATCGTTGCCCCGCTCTTCGACACCGCGCTAACCGGAACCGATACAGTGGCTCCTGCTTGCAGCGGTGCAGTTGCTGTACCTGCAATCAGGCTGGACAGGTCTTCTCCGCCCAGAACGGTGACCTCGGTCTCCGCACTCGCTGTTCCGCTGGTCGCCTTCAGCTTGACGGTTCCCGGCTTGACGGCCGTGGCTTCGCCCGCATTCACAGTCACACTCCCGCCGCTTGCGGTCCAGGCCGGATTAGCCGCCGCTACATCCACCGGATTGTAGTACGTATCATAGCCCTTCAGGGAGTATGTGGCCTTTTGCCCGATTAACAGTACCGAGCTGCCGCTGATCTTGATTCCTTTCACTTCACCTTGCGGAGCAGAAGTATATACTCCCACGCCGTTAACGATTGTGCGCTGCTCCTTGCCGTATTCGGTATTGAAGGTAAGCGTAGTCGAGGTTTCAGCCAGCGGGCGGTCTACCATCGTTGTAGAGCCCCCTCCGTCCAGATTAATTCCTTTCCACACCCCGATATTCGTCATGAAGGATTGCAGCTCTGTCAGCGACAGACCCGCACTATTGCTGTTCTTCTCAGCTGCAATGACATATACGTACCTGCCATCCTGGGAATAGCCCAGCGCTGTACGCGCCCGGTACCCGCCAATGCTGCTTGTAGAACGGGAGAACGACGACGCCTTGCCGTTATTGACCAGAATCGTATGCCCCCCGATCATCATCTGCAGCGTAGAAGGATCGAGCTCCTGCTGGGTGGTTTTGGAACGGAGCAGATAGGTACTGTTTATCTTTTGTCCTACAACCAGATGTGCCTTGACGAACTCGGCAGCCAGCCCGTGCGTCCGCAGAATATAAGCCCCTTTGGGCACGGTCACCGGCAACGCCGAATCCAGCGAGATCTGGGTAATCGTATCATTCTCTACCAGCACCTCTGTTGGTGTAGTAGAACTGCCCTTAGGCCGCTCCAGCGCTGTCCACGCATCTGTGTAGATATAAGCGGCATTAGCATGACTGTAAGTCGAGCTGCCGCCTTCGGGATTGTAGGCCCCTTTGTTGATGCCGGACAGCGGGAACTGGGAACCATCCTCTGCGGTCAGCATCCCCTCAAACGTATATTCATCAATGATAGGTTTACGGTCCTTGGTTACTGCAAAAGCATACATTCCGTTTAGCTGTGAAGGAGTGGACACCAGCACACCGCCCGATACCTGACCGCCAATCGGCGCACCTTCTCCGCCGGTATTGAAGTAATCCCCGTTCACCGCCGCGACGGCTCCTGTCTCCGCCGCCATGCCCCCTGTGCTCTGCCGTGTCGTCAGATTCCCGCCTTTGCCGGTCATGACATCCAGAGAGACATAAGGATTATTCAGATCGACACGAATGACGCTGGCCAGTCCTGTGGCACTCTTACCTGAACGCACTGTGGTAAATTTATATTTCATCATCATCGCACCGGAAGTGATAACCTCTTCACTCAGCTTTGTCGCCGAGAAGGACGCTGCTGCTTGTGCTACCGGCGCAGTGCTTGCGCCCAGCCATCCTGCACCTTCACTCCCGACAACCGGCATGATCCAGATTACACCCGCCAGGGATGCAGCAATCCATTTTTTAGCAGGCGACCATTGATTTCCCCGTGTTGACTCAGTACTCTTTTTCCCCATGAAAAGCTCATTCATTTCAGTGTAACTCTCCCATCTATTTGTACTCTTCTACTTCGCTATCAAGACCTGGATATCAGTTCATAGTAATAGACTATACCTTTAATAGACTGAATTCAGCTCGAAAAGTTGCGAAAATTGGAGAGAACTAGCAGGTTTTACCGGATGGGCAGAGTCACGCTGGAGCTGTCCAGGTATGCCAAAAAAGCACCCGGCCCATAGACCGGATGCTCTGCTTAACTATACAATTCCCTTGCTCTTACAAATAACCTGCTGTCTTCAGCATCCGCTGCAGCATGACCGCAGCCTGCCCTCTGGTAGCATTACCCTGCGGCTGGAATTGCGTGGTGCTGACTCCCTGAATAATCCCCGCCTTGACTGCCTTGGCTACAAATTCGATACTCTGGCTCAGAATCCTCGCCCGGTCCTTGAACGGGCTAAGCGTATCCATTACCGATGCACTTAGCGTTACAGGCTGCCCCGTATACTCCAGCGCCCTCACCATCATAATCGCCATCTGCTCACGGGTAATTTTATCCTCCGCGCGGAAGGTCCCGTCCGTATTGCCGGTGATGATGCCGGCTTTGGCTGCGGCTTCTATGAAGTCACTTGTTTGTGTAAAAGGACGTACATCCTTGAACTGGGAAGCTCCACCGCGTACTGCCTGTAAACCTAAGCCCCGGCTGAGCATCACAGCGAACTCAGAACGAGTGATCGGCTGATCAGGCTTAAACGCAGTTCCATAGCTGCTATCGATGATATTTTTGGCGGCTAACTCTGCTACAGCAGTCTTACTCCAATGTGAGGTCATATCTCCAAAGGTACGCAAGGAAATGAACACCCCCACCACCTGGTTACCATTCGTGCGTGCACTAACAACGCTATTACTGCCCACTGTAGCAATTTGGGCCGGCAAATAAATAGCATCATTATATGTCGAATCTACTCCGGCAGCCATCGTTTGTGCAGAGTTAAGTACAGCAGGGTTACGAACAATGTACTGTCCTGTTACATTTAATTCCTTGGCATTGGAGTAGTTATCTTTAATTGAACCGGTAAGACGTAAATCCATAAGACCGGTAACGTTACGCATCGCCTGGCTTCCGATTTTTTGTTCGAACGAATAGAACGTCCCGCCCGGAACACTCTCCATACGCAGCACAAGTGAGACCTTATTGATATCTGTTCCCAAACCAGCAATTAGCGAATTGACATCAATGTCGCTTAGTTTTACACCATACATTTGATCTCCGTACCGGATAATCAGTTTTGCATTCTTGTTGCTTGTGGCTGCATCCGATAGAGCTTTTAATGGAACGGTAACATAGGCTGATTTCTCTGTAGAGGGAACCTCGAATACCAACTCATCCGTACCTGCAAGCTTTAGATATTGATAACTGGCAGCCATACGCTCTGCATTCAGATCATATCTTTTAACCATTTGTTTGTAGACCGAAAGATCTGTAACCGCAAGAGCAGAATCACTCTTCAGTAGCGGGTACTCCTTGCCAAACTCACTGGCAGGCAGGGTTCCGAGGTAAGAAGGGCGGCTTCCATTGCCCGTTACACCAGTGGTCAGATTCTGAACAGACAAGGAATTGAAGGACGGAAGAGAGTTACCATTCGTGTCTGTAATCATCCCCGCACCCGACAGGTAAGAGAGCTCCACCTTTTGCCCGGCCGTCACTGCTTGCGAGAGATTCAATTTCAAAAGAGTTCCAGACAGGCTGAAATCCTGAACATCAATGCTGCTTCCATCAGCCTTAATCCCAAACTGATTAACATACAATTTCGAAGATGACTGCATGCTCTTATTAAAAGTAACATTAAGTTCGTTGCCCTTCACTGTAGCTACGCTGATCTCCGATACTACCGTGGCTGAAGTTACAGACACTGGCTGAAGATCAACATAGGCTGCACGATTACCATTCAGATCACTAAGTCCAAGAGTACCTGGAACATAGGATACCGTCACTGTTCCGTTAACTGGCAAAGCAGTCTGAAGGGTCAATGTAGCCTGCGATCCACTTACCGATACATTGGTAACATAGTTTGGTTTGCCGCCAACCAGTACAGAGAACTGGCTATTCATCGGTAAATTGGTTGTGGACAGACCTTCGTTATAATTCAGAATGATTTTATTGCCCGCACCCGTCGCATTCTGGAACACCGGCGGCACATTATCCTTACTATTGCGGATGTTAAACTCAGCGAAGTTTGCAATATTCTGCCCCAGAGAGCTAACCAGCGGATACGAACCGGCGTAGTAGGATACCCGGACCGACTCCGAATTGCCCACCTCGGAACCCACTGTTAAATAAAGGGTGTTGCCGCTGGAGCTGATAGAATTCACCCCAAGCGAATACCCGTCAGTTGTTACCACAAACTGATCATACGCATATGGAGAGACCGTTTTGAGCGTATCATTGAAGGTCAGTGTCACTGTTCTGCCAGTAATTCTGCCTTCTTTGGGCGTAGGGAGCGCCGATTCTATAGTATTAGTGATCTGCTGTCCAGAAAAGGTAGGCGCAGCATTCCCGCTCGTATCCTGAATCGTCCGCACGCCGCCGGTATAGCTGATTTTTACATTCTGCCCTACAGCGATGCCTGTGCTAATCACTACAAATACACTGTCTCCTTGAATATAGGCACTCTCAATATTCCGGGTTTCCTCATTAACGGTTACCCCGAAGCTGGAAGCCAGCAGCGCCACTGAAGCGTTAAGCGACTCATTATACCTCAGGCGGATCGTCCGGTTGTTCTCCAGCACTGCACTCGTCAGCGAGGGTGGAGTTTTATCTATGGCCACAGTGCGGAAGCTCCAGGACTTGGTACCGCTTAATCCCTCATACTGCACGCTGGGGTCTGCGGCATCCGTGAACGCTCCTTTGGCGATGTCGATATAATAGATCGTATCTGATTCCAATGCTGCCGTCGGCTTGATTAAAAACTCCTTGGCAGAGGCGC
The DNA here is from genome assembly GCF_038002245.1 of Paenibacillus sp. FSL R7-0128. NCBI lineage: Bacteria > Bacillati > Bacillota > Bacilli > Caryophanales > Paenibacillaceae > Paenibacillus > Paenibacillus sp. FSL R7-0128. The sequence goes on from NZ_JBBOCD010000001.1 coordinate 7,116,138, forward strand.
CCTGCTGAACTGTCGCTGTCACTTTAGATCCATTGCTTTTGTACAGAACAACCCCGTTCGTGACGGTGCTATTATTGATAACATCCCGGTTGAAATTAACCGCAATCGTTTTGGAGATATCTACCGACTCACTGCGGTCCGCTGGTGTTAACGCGGCTACAGACAGACTTGTCAGTGATGCCGTCGTGAACGTCCAGGAGTACGGACCTGAGGCCGGAAAGAGATGACCATCCTGATCATAAAAAGCACCCTGCGGTATTGTCACAGTATATAGCGTACCGCTCAATAGCGGTGAAGCTGCGGAGGCTGGCAACAGAGTTATTGTCGAGCTTCCCCCACCGGTAACATTCGTTGAATTGACATTCAGCCATCTTGTTCTAGGGTCCCCTGCACCTGGAGAGACCGAGATTACTCCAGAGGCCGGACTCATCGGGCGGTCGAAGTATAGCTTAAGGGCTCCACTAACCGATGCGCCAAAAGATGCATTGGCCGGAGCCGTAGATGCAGAGATAGTACCCGTGCCGACCGTGGAGAAGCTCCAGCCGCTGCCGCTTGCTATCCCCTGATAGGTTGTATTATTAGCATCCTTGAATGCATAAGCGTCGATAAGCACATAATAATTCCCGCCGGACGGAAGCTTATTAGCCAGTGTCAACGTCACCGTTGTCGAGGAATCTGCACTCTGGAATGCTACGCCAGGTTCTCCATCTCTGATCGCAAACTCTTGTATAACCGCGTTATCCGCTGACGAGAGCAGCCTGACGCTGCCTCCTCCGGCTGTAAGGACTCCAGATAAGCGAATACTCAGCTCCGTTAAGCTACCTGCCTCTACTCTGGAATTGATGGCAGGAGACATGCTGCTTGCTGTAATCGCCGGATTTACCTCCGGAGCTGTCGTGAACTTCCAGCTTGTTGCCGCAGATTCATTGCCTGCGCTATCCTTGAACAGCCCCTTAGGCACACTTACGCTATATGTTTTGTAGGGAGCAAATTTAAGGCTGGCGCCTAGCTTGATCTCGTAGCTTGACGAGTTTCCGATTAGTCCTGCACTCCCGACTGCAATTTCCGTAAATACCGTTTCGGCATTTACATCTGTAATGGTGATTTTCCCGGCTTGCGGGATCACCTGGCGGTCAAAGCCAAGCCCCAGCGAAGCCCCGACATTTACAAAAGCAGACCCGTTCGCAGGAGAAATGCTGATTCCGAATTCCGAAGCGGCGTATACCGCTGATGTATGTATACCGATAGCCGGACTGCCCAGACCAAGCAGCAGATTGCCTGCAATGATAATTGCCGTTCCTATTCTTAATTTCTTTCTCATTCTTAAAAAACCCCTTTCAGCCCTTCCAGCACTTCTTGTATTTGTATACTGTTATATTTCGGCTAAAGGGCTTCCAAAGTTTAGAAGATGACGGCTGCGGGCACATCGGCTTGCTTTTTCACAAAAAAAAGCCCACACATCACCCTCTTCATGAGGACTTCTGTATGGGCATATTTATTCTTAATTTCTTAGATTCCAGACTGGGCCTTTAACAAATCCGCCTTATCTACGCGTTCCCACGGAAGGTCCACATCTGTGCGGCCAAAATGTCCATAAGCTGCTGTCTGTCTATAGATAGGCTTACGCAGATCCAGCATCGAGATGATTCCCGCCGGACGAAGATCAAAGTTATCGCTGATCAGTTGAACCAGCTTCTCCTCACTGATCTTGCCCGTTCCATATGTATCCACATTGATCGATACAGGGGTAGCAACACCGATAGCATACGCCAATTGAATCTCGCACTTGTCAGCAAGGCCGGCAGCGACCAGATTCTTCGCTACATAACGAGCCGCATAGGCTGCAGAACGGTCCACTTTGGTCGGATCTTTACCGGAGAAGGCTCCGCCGCCGTGACGGGCATAACCGCCATATGTATCCACAATGATTTTGCGTCCAGTCAGACCGGCATCTCCTTGAGGACCACCAATAACAAAGCGGCCAGTAGGATTAATGAAGTATTTAGTGGCTTCATCCAATAGCTCAGCCGGAACAACCGGAAGAATGACATGCTCTTTGATGTCTGCCTGAATTTGTTCAAGGGTAATTTCTTCTGCATGCTGGGTAGACACAACAATAGTATCCACACGCACCGGCTTGTCGCCCTGGTACTCAATCGTAACCTGGGTTTTGCCATCCGGACGCAGATATTTCAAAGTTCCATCTTTACGGACTTCCGCCAGACGCCGGGCAATCCGGTGAGACAGGGCAATCGGAAGCGGCATAAGCTCAGGTGTCTCATTCGTAGCGAACCCGAACATCAGACCTTGGTCACCGGCACCAATGTTAGCAGTCTCTTCAGCTAATGACGCAGGGTCCCGATGCTCAAGAGCAGCGTTTACACCCTGGGCAATGTCTGCCGATTGCTCGTTCAACGAGCTAAGAACCGCACAAGTATTATAATCAAAGCCAAACTTCGCGCGGGTATAGCCAATTTCCTTAATAGTATTACGTACGATTGCCGGAATATCCACATATTCAGATTTAGTGCTAATTTCCCCGATGACAAGCACAAGACCTGTTGCTACAGCTACCTCACAAGCTACACGGGCATTAGGATCGTTAGCAAGAAATGCATCTAGTACCGCGTCGGATATCTGATCACAGATTTTATCGGGGTGTCCCTCCGTTACGGACTCAGAAGTAAACAGATGACGCCCTTTGATCGACATATACAACAACCTCCCATATTGTTGATCTGACACTGTATTCAAGGGGGCTCCCTAGTAGATAACAGGCCAAATATAAGTAGTAGAATAATAATGGCCAATGCCTGTTTTATTCAAAAAATGAACCTTTTCCGGATGGAAAAGGTCTACGGCCTTCCTCAAAGGTCATATTATCTTATTTACCGGTGGCTGTCAATTGAAGCCAGTTATGCGAAAAGAGACTGCTCTGCCTGTTTGATCAACCTCTTTGTGATTTCCCCGCCAACAGATCCATTATCTCTGGAGCTTAGATGTCCCAGATATGGAGTACCTCCAGAAACACTTGCTCCGCCAATCGTCCCCAGCTCAGAAGCAAACTCCGTATCCATCCCTCCGCCGTACGAAGCTCCATATAATCCGAATTCAGAAGCAATTTCATATTGCATTTGTTTCAGCATTGCCCGGCTTTCTGGTACCACACTGCGATTTGTACGTGCCATGTTACAGCACCTCCTGCGAATTTTTTTTAAGATTACAGGTGGTATTGTGTACGAATCGCAAAGGCCTGAGTCGGCTTAATGTTTGTCAACTGTGGGAATGAGTTCCGGTGTATATGGAGGTCCAAAATAGGGCATTCTTTATATAGAAAGAAAAATGTCGATTGAAGTGTTCTTAAAAAAAGATTGCAGCTATTTCAGAGTATATGCTCCACGGACCATAACAACGATTTTCATCGTTTGACCGTCCTGTACAGCAATTCCACGGCCATCCCGGGGGAAAGATAATAGATGATTCATAGGCGCAGCTACACCATTCGCCAAATCGACACCATCCGTCAAATCAGCTACTCCATTAGCATCTTGGGAATAAATAACCGCTTTGCCGGCGCGAACAATAAATTCAGCACCCGCCCCGGCAATCAGGGTTTGTCCAGGTTTCACATCAACGATTTCGCTGGCATTGCCCGTATTGCCTGTGTCACCCGAACCGGAAGCCGGCGCTTTGGTTGGAGCTGTGGTTGCAGCCGGTGCATTAGTTGCAGTAGCAGCCGGAGTCTGAGTAGGTGGACTAATTGTTCCACCCTGCAAAGCCTTCTGAATCTGTTGGTCCACATAGCTCTTAGTAACCACCGGGTCCTCAGCCGTTCCTGGCTGTGATCCAACACCGGCGCCTTCAGCCGTTAAGTTGAGCATGGAGCCTGCCCACAGGCCACCTGCCAGCAGCACTGCGGACATCGTAACTTTCCAAGCCGTCTTCAAAAGTAATTCCTCCTCATAGTGGGATAAATGGCTATAAAAAAAGAATAGCCTCCGAAGAGGCTATTCTTTGCTTCGGTAATCGGAGATTACTTAGCGTAAATTTCGTTAGTGTCGTCTTTAATAACGTTTCCGTCACCATCAGTGAACGTAGCGCCTTTAACGACTTTAACAATAATTCTGTTAACTTCATTAGCGTTAAGGTCAAGCTCCTCAAGGGCACCTGCTTTAGAATCAATGATTTGTTTCGAGAACTTAACAGACCATTTACCCTTGTCAGAACCGTACTTGATTTCAGTAACCGAAACGATATGTTCTTTCTTAACAGCCTGGTTATCAACAACATCATTGTTGATAAAGAACTGCAGGTTACTTGTGAGGTTCTCTTTGGTAAGACCAACTACATCTTTAGAGAATCCAAGGATCAGTTCAGTGGAGCTTCCTCCAGATACTGCTGCAGTGTTAAGGGTCGGTTTAATTCTGCTAGTCAGCTTACCCTTAGCTTTAGCTTGTGTACCATCAATGCCGTTACCAACAGTGTCAGTAACTCCGCTTACGATGAACTCGTAATCAGTTTTAGTGGTCTCAATTGCACTACTAGGAATCTTAATAGTTACGCGAGCATATACAGGATTCTTCGTAGATCCAATTGTATTACCATTAGAATCAAGAGTAGTTACAGATGGGAATGATCCAGCTGGAAGTGCTTTACCGTCCAGTGTATAGCTGTTTGGATCAATCAAAGTCGCACTATTCAGACCACTTGGATCCTTCAGATCAACTGTAATGGTTGCTTCGCCATATACAGTATTAGTAACGCTGTCTCCGCTAACTTTCACACTGTCAATGAATTTGATCGGTGTTGCGCCAGCAGTTGGCAGGAACAATTCTGGTCCCTTATCATCAGTGGAAGAAGCTCCCAGAGTAACATCCAATACTTGTGCAGTATTTTCGTTGCCACTGTAAGATTTATCTTTCACCAAACCAGCCGGTACACGCAGAGTGTACTTACCAGCAGCTACAGAAGCTGGAACTGGAAGGACGATAGTTTTTTCGTTGTTTTTCTTGAATCCGGTAGTTGGAACAATAATGGATTCACCAGTTGATTCACTGATCAGGTATACAGTACCCTTACCAACATAGTCAACATCCTTAGTGAATCTCAAGGCAATACCTTTGTTCGCTGTAGTTGTCGAGTAAGTTACATTAGTCACTGTTGGAGCCACTGTGTCCTTAGTGAATGTGATGGCTTGGTTAGAAGCCGTTCCCAGGATGTTGCCCAGTGTGTCCTTAACATTAGCACCGAACACAACTGAACCGGTGAAAGTGTTGCTGGATGGGAATGAAATTCTAGGCGATTGCAGAGTGAACTTCTTGCCATTCTCAGAAGTTAGAACAGAGAAAGTACCTTGGCTTTCACCAGAAGAGTTCAGCAAACGAACGTTACCTACCAGAGATGCACGGTCTACTGTTTTATCGAATTCAACTTCGATAAATCTGTCACTTACCGGAGTTACGCTCTTAATGACAGGAGCTGCAACATCGGAGGTAACTGTAACTGTAGTTTTTGTAGGATTCGGTGTAATGGTATTTCCTGCATAGTCAGATACATTCTGCAGAGAAACATCATAAGTTTTACCACTATCCAGTGATCCGCCAGTCAGTTTGAATTCATCATAAGTAGCAGTAGTAGCAGTAGCTTGAGCAGATACACCGTTAACGTAAGCTACGATACCCGTAGTTTTTACTGGCTCGCTAAATTTAACATAAACATCTTTAGTGTTTGTTTTCGCAGCAGCAGTTGTAGATACAATAGTCGGAGCTACTGTGTCAGCAACATTCACAGTCTGAAGGAAAGCTGGAATGGATTCTGCAGAAGTTGTGCGAATATCACCACTAATTTCGATGTTGTAGTTACCCTTAAGGAACTTGATAGTTGGAACGTTAGCCAAGGTGATTACAGCCTCAGTATTATCGGCATTGAATGTCACATTAGCGTTAACTGCATCATTGTCCTTAGTGCCAACCTTAGTGATCTTGATAACTTCATCAAGCAGTCTGCTGGATTCAGCTACAGTATCAGTGTCAATTGTGCGATTGAACTTAACAACTACTTGCTTCGAGTTTGGAGTTGTTACAGAAACAACCTTAGGAGCCTGCAGAGTTACTTTTGCAGTATAGTCCTTTTCAAGGTGTTTGAAGTTGATTGTTTGTTCAACACCTGCTACCAGAGCAGTTGTCAATTCAACGTTTGCAGTAGTTTTGTCAGAGAAAGTTACAACTACTTTGGTTGGGCTTACTGCTTCAGCAGAAGCTACAGTCAATGTAGGAACTTTACCGATTTGGTCAGCATAGTAAGCTGTTTCAACTACCAAAGAACGAAGAGCGTTAGCTTTGAAGTTGGCAGTTTTCTCTACCAGACCAGCGTTGATAACTGCTTGCGCATAGCCCTTAGCCCATACAGATGCACTGTTATCAGTTGTAGTTGGTTGTTCCAGCTTAAGAGCGATAGCCAATACTTTAGCTACTTCTTCAACTGTTACTTTACCGTTGTAGTTGAAGATACCTTTAACAGTATCTTGACCCTGCATCAATCCTGCTGCAGTAACTGCTTCGATGTAAGGAACAGCCCAGTTTTTAGCGTTGTAACCTTTATCGTTGTAAGACAACTTGCCAGTTACTTCAGTAAGACCGAACAATTTAGTAACGATCTTAGCGAATTCTCCGCGAGTCAGATCTTTATCAAGATGAGCCTTACCATCAGGGAACCCATTAACAACACCCTTTGCTGCTAAAGCATCAAATGCTTGTTGTGAAGTTACCTTTGCTGTTTCACCAAATGCTACAGAGGCAAACATCGAGAATGCCATTGCTGTAGATAATGCTACGGATAAAATTTTCTTCATAACCTTTTTTTCTCCTCCTTGGACATTCATAAACTGGGATTTTTCTTTAGTTGTGTAGCTCATATCACTCATTTGTCGAGCACCCCCTTTCCCGAGTTGAGCAGATTAAGTATAAATAATGTCTGTGACGGGTATCACAGAAACTTGTAAACAGCTTCAAGGCATAGTAATACTAGATTCCTAATTCTACCTAAGTATTATACAATGTGCCTCTAGTCACGTAAAGCTAATTTTTCCATTTAGCAATGAACAATGCCTTGAGGGCATTCCGCAATTGCCTTGTGCAAGTGACTCTACACCTTAAACGCAATAGTTTCAAAAAAGTTGCGCTTTGGTTAAAAAAACTTTTTCTGCCCTGCTGTATCCCTGCCCCGATACTCTAGAAGATACAATATGTATGTTCTACTAACTATTGTTAATGTTGGGTGGCTACGGGAATCAGTATAGCATAGAGGCATTCCAAACGTCATTAAACAATATTTGCTAAGTTCATAAACAAATATTGCATACTAAATGTGATTTTTTTGTTGACCAACATTCGAGCTAATAAGTATATACCCACATTGCAGCAGGGTTAACACGTTCCCGGATAATGATTGACATAAAGAAAGGCTACTGAGATCAACTCAGCAGCCTTACCTTCAATTCAGTATATCCAGGGCTAACGAATCTTCATCGATAGCTGTATTAACTCCTGGCGCTTCTCAGGGCTTGCATTTACATTCTCATACATGGCATCAATCGCCGCGCGGTTCTCACGGTAGGTCTTCTCATGCTTGATGGTGCTATGGGACCAATCGATCAAAGCATTCTCAGCAATAACAAGTTCATTATAAGCATCATGGAAGCCAGTTGCTTGGACAAGCTCTTCCATTACCTCCTGAGTGATCTCCTGCAGAGCCCGCTTCGCTGCAATTTCCTTTTCCATAACCTTTGCTCTATTCTCAAACATATTCTTTGCTTTCGTGTAATCCAATTGTGCTTTTGATAAAATCGGTTTCATCGATGGCTTTCACCTTTCACGTAAAAATGGTTTCTTTGACATTGTAACGCAAATGGGAGCAGATTACAAAGATGTCCGAATGGTAATTTAACCTGAATAAGGTTTTTACTCTGGGACTGTTACTGCCTAGCTCAGGGTTTTAGGGAAAATTGTAGTGCTTTTCTTCAAAAGCTCCACAGCTATTTTACCAGCCTCAGCTCTTGTCATATTGGCTTTAGGATTAAAGTTGTACGAAGCCTTCTTTTGTCCCGTAGTGGTCACTTCAGCCCCATTCATAATTTTAGCCTTTGACACGGCCTGAACTGCGGCTAATGCATAGGACTCTATCTTACCGGAATCCAGGAAGGACTTGGCTACTGCATCCTTTAATTTCTGATCATTAACCGGCAGCTTCAGCTTGAGTGCTCTGGCAATCATCACAGCTGCTTGCTCACGCGTAATCGGTTGATCTGGACCAAATACCCCATCGGTAAGTCCAGTCACAATTCCGGCTCTGGATGCTGTCTCAATATGTTCATAATCCCAGGTTACTGAACTGGCCCCTGGAACCAAATCTGAATAGGTCTTATTACTATCGTAGTTAAGCGGCAGATTCAAGCCCTTAACAAGCAGGGTCGCGAACTCTCCTCTTGTTGTCTGATCGTCTGTGCCAAACTGTTCAAAACGAAGATTATTCATGATCCCCTTGGAATACAGGGCATTAAGAATGTTCCGGGCCCATTGGTGATTCGTAATATCGTTATAGCCACGGCTCATTTTCATAACCTTGTAATAACCAAATTCATCAAACGGAACACTGATTGTATGCTTGTTGGTATCCACAGTACCACCAATATTCACCCATTCACGGTTGGAGTTATATTGGAATACAGTTACAACGGTCCCCGCATCGTCAACGACATTGGAGTCAAAGGCCAGGGTTAGTTTCCCCCGCTTGGACGGTGTGATCTTGCGTTCTGCCGGAGTCTGCGGATCACCGAACAAACCATCTACAGAATATGGAGCCAGGCCATTCGTTGCAGGAATGTACCCTCCAGTCGATACTGTACCCAATTCGCCCAAGCCTCCGCTAATCCAGTACACATCGGATATTCTTACGAAGTTACTGCTCTCATATGGAGAACTGAAACGAAGTGAGAATTCATCGGGAATGGTCCAGTTAGGAATTCCGCTCTCTTCAAATGTTACCGGGAAGCCGATGACATTGCCATAATCGTTACGGCGTTCGACCACACCTGTTGTCGGTTCAGCAATACCGAAGCGAAGTTTGGTATCAGGATAGAACTTCTTCAGATTGCGTGTATCTGTACTTTGCATTACAGTCCCTTTCGGGAAGGTCAATTCTAGCTTCTTATTAAATACACTGTATTTGTCCGCTACCTTAGGCGCCATGTATTGCGAATCAACTGCTACAGTGCCCGTATAGAATATTGAGATAGTATCTGTACTTGTACTGCTTCCTCTGACAATTTGAATTTTGATGCTGTTTGCCTTATCTGGCTTCAAGCCTACGTAATCCAGAACGAACCTGCCCGGTCCCAGATCCGTTCGCTTAACGGCCTGCTCTTTGTCAATAACTACACTTGTAGCTCCCTCAGCCTCAATATCAAAATGAACAAAGTTCTTGTTCACAACATACTGAGTCCCTACAGAGGGCTGAGGAGACAGAATGCGGTAAGCACTGACCTCCCGGATCAGCTCCAGTTTCTGACTAGTCTTGGCACCCGTGCTGTTGATCAGTTCCAGCGTATAGATGTAGGTTCCCGGTGTATCATTGGTGAGATCCTGAATCCGCATTACGAAATCCTTCTGACTGCCGGCAAAGCTGGTAGTATAACGTTGATCCGCAAACACCGGGCTTGCTGTATTAGCAGCACTGGCGTTAGCCGGAATATCAAGCGACAATATATTTTTGGTACCCATGTTCAGATTCAGCTTCACTGCCCCGCTGCCTCGCAGCACCAAATCATAGGTTTTCAGACTAGTTGTATACTTTGTATCATTATAAATAAAATCAGGTGTCAAATTGAACAGCTTCGTGAGCAGTACATCCGTTGGTCCAAAATTAGCGTCCGGGAATGTAGGTCTTCCTGTGCCTAAGGCCGGCTGGAATTTGCTGATGGTTGATACATTCTCATCAAGAATATAGACACGCAGTTCCTTGCGGACCTCACGAACCTGTCCTTTTTCATCTACCCCTGTTCCTGTCAGGACAATTTTGTTCTCCCCGAATACAATAGGGCCTGCACTTGCATCAATTTTTAAATCTACAGAAAAAGCACCATCACTTGGATTTGGCCACTTCTCTGTTCCTGTAGGTTTTATTTTCAACCCATTCACATACATTTCAGCCAGGAAGTAGCTGCTACCCAGATTAAAGTCGATATATTGTCCCTTTACGTTCAATACTTTGCTCTCGCTGGAGTTAATTACATAAGTCTGCCCATCCGTAAGGTTGGATACATAAATGTAGCTCTTCGAGGCAAAAGAAATATTAACATCCTTGTTTGAGGATGAGCCATCTATCTTGAACCGGACGGTCTGATTCCCGTTCTGGAAATCCGTAATTTTAAAGATATGTTCTGTTGGCGATACCGCCTTTATCCATTCCGGCGCTAAAACTCTGGTGGACAAAGGCAAATAGCTTGCAAGCAGCTTTACAGGAGTGGTTGTCATAGCTGTATTGGTTTTAACCAAGATATAGAATTCTCCAGAATCCACCTTAGCCCCATTCAGCGCTACTCCGGCAGGTACTGTCCCTGTTGTTCCGTTATATCCAGGCAGATACTTCATATCTGTAATTACAATGTTATTCTTCATATACTGAAAATCAATGGACCGGTTAACGGTCTTGGTTCCATACGCTACTGAAAGATTGTGCGTCTGCTTTTCTAAACGGTTGGCAGGTGTTGCATTATCCTTTGTTAAGGTCAAAGGGATTTTAAATGTTACCAGCCGATAAGCAGGCGAATCCTTAATTGGAGATGGCACCAAAATTTCACCATTGCCTACTTTTAACTCTACAGTACCACCACTTCCAAGGGTTAATCCTTCCCCATATTCAATAGCGGGTACTGCACTATCCAGCTTCACAACTGCCGAACCGCTGAAAGGCACTCCGGCATTGTCTGGAACCATCATCTGGACAAATAGGCTGGCAGTATCTTTATCCTCTGTCATCACTGGCTGATCACCGTACAAGAGGTCCTGCCCTTGACCGGTACTATCTCCTAAGTACATAGCGACTATTGGGTTCTTCTCATCATAATAGAAAATTGAATATTGAAAGCTGAGTGTGTCAGAACCATTCTGTACAACCAGCTTAAGGCTGTTCACCCCAGGCTTAAGCTCCATACGCTGGGAAAAGAAAGTGCCATCCTGCAATAATGATGTGCTTGAAGCAGTGCCATCATTAAGGGAAACCGTAACCTTGGTGGCATTCTGCGCTTTACCTTCAAGTGTGATTTCCTTGTTGGCTACGACTAACTGTGCGCCTTCATTTAGATTCAGCTTCTCTGATCCTCCAAGAACCTGAAGCTTCTCCACATAAGGAACCTTATCGAAGAGAACGTAAAATGCTTCTGAGCGGTCATTGCTGCCTTGCGATCCGGTCAATGTAATCCGGTTCATACCAGGATACAAGGTCAGATTGGCACTGAAACGGTTATCGGGGCTGTCAACATCCAGTTGGACCACTCCCGGTGTTACGTGTGTAGGATCTTCCAGCCATTTGTTGTTCTGCTGATCCCAATTTAATAATTGTACATTTGCTCCGAGTGTAGAACTGGTTACCTTTGTAAAGGTACCTGTAACTGTCAGGCTTGCATCTGTCACCTGCAATACATTATCTCTGGCAATTTGCAATGACGGCACTGAAGATGATGGAAGTAAAGTCAGATCAACCGTATTCCGAAGCTTTTGATTATCCGGTGTAAAGTAACTGGTCGGCTTATCTGCAGCCGCCGCAATATTCATAAGTCCCGGCGGGACTAAGGATACCAATAAAGCGAACAGAAGTGTCCAGATAAATGTTTTTTTCATGCGCTGCATGTCATTAACCTCTCCCTTTTGTTGATGATAATTATTTTATCGGTCCAGCAGCCCATAATATGAAGGACTCCGCCCAACTTTTCTGTAAGCGGCATCCAGATCTGCAATAAGACAAAAAAAAGAGCGTACCCTTATGGAAGGATACGCACCGATATTTAATGAAACAATTTGTGAATCGTATTCAGCTTCAAAAGAAATTATAACTTACTGCCCCGCTCTTGCCCAACCTTCATCCGCATTCTCAAAAACAAATCAATCACCGGGCGCTTGGTCTTGCTGATGACGCCGGTGATCTCTGCGCCGATCTGCAGGAAGAAGAGCATGACGCAGATGACTACGAAGGTAACCCAGTTGGCTTCGTAGAGCGAAGCAGAGGTCTGGATGACTGCCAGGATACCGAAGAATGCGGCAATGCCGTAGATGATCAGTACCGTCTGGCGGTGGCTGAAGCCGAGCTCGCGCAGACAGTGATGGAGATGGCCTTTGTCCGGAGCGAAGATCGGCTTCTTCTGCAGCTTGCGCCGGACGATGGCGAAGAACGTATCCGATAACGGAACTCCGATAATCAGGAGTGGTGTGATGAATGAAACCACCGCAATCTGTTTGAAGCCGAGGAGTGCAAGCAGTGCCAGGCAGAAGCCCAGGAACAGCGAGCCCGTATCTCCCATGAAGATTTTGGCGGGATGGAAGTTGAAGAACAGGAATCCCAGTATGCTGCCCAGAAGCAGCAGACAGAGCAGGGCAACCATGGTGTTCCCCATCAGGAAAGCCATGACAGCAATCGTAGCAATGGCAATACCGGATACGCCTGCTGCAAGCCCGTCCAGCCCATCGATCAGGTTCACGGCGTTCGTGACGCCGACAATCCAGAAGATCGTCAGAGGGATGGCAATCCAGCTCTCTAAGGAAGAATAGCTATTATGAAAAGGAATATTTACGAAATCTACCGTGATGCCAAACCCGAAAACTACAATACAGGCAGCAGCAATCTGGCCCAGCAGCTTCACTTTGGCTGATAGCTCAAAACGGTCATCCAGACCGCCGATCAACACAATCAGGCCTCCGCCGCATAGCAGCGCTTTAATGAAATTAGCCTCCCGGGGAGTGAAGTCATACGGAATAATCGGTAATACGGCAAGCAGGCCTAACACAAACGCCAGAAATATGCCGAGTCCGCCAAGGCGGGGCATGATCTTCGTATGCACTTTCCGGGCATTTGGCACATCTGTCGCACCGATCTTAATGGCGAATTTCTTCACGAACGGCGTCAAAAGCAGTGCAAGCCCCATGCACACAACGAATCCGGCGATGTATATGATTAACATGTGAAAAGTCGACCTCCATTTCTCTACCGCATTGAATTATACGCTGAACCAAAAACAAATTCCAATACTGTTTTTAGGCGATACCACGGATTTTTTCAGTAAATTTCCTCATTTTACTGGTCTTTTGTCACTTTATCTTTCTCTCGTACCACTTTTACTGCGAATTTCGGCAGCGCAAGCATTCTTTTGTAACGTGTAGGTTCCTTGAGCAGCCGGTATAACCATTCTGCCCTTAATTTCTGGAAGGCCACAGGGGCACGGCGGCTCTTGCCGGAGATCACATCAAAGCTCCCGCCGACACCCATCATCACCGGGATCTGCAGCCGGGCTTTGTATTTGGCGATCCATGGCTCCTGGCTGTCCGCTCCTCTGGCAACAAAGAGCAAGTCAGGCTTCGCTTCAAGGATTCCGCCCACAATTTGTTCATCCTCTGCCGGACCAAAATACCCGTCATGATATCCTGCGATGACAATACCGGGATATCTTGTTTGTAACCGGGAAGCCGTCTCGCGAATCACCTCAGGGGTTGAACCGAGCAAATATACTCTCCAGTTATAGCTTTCGCCTTGGTGCAATAATTCATGTAAAAGATCAAAGCCCGCTACACGCTCAGCTACAGGCTCCTGACAATAATTCGCGGCCCACACCACTCCGGTTCCGTCAGGGACAACCAGCTCTGCTGATTTCATAATTTCCATATAAGATGGATTCTCCAGCGCCGCCATGACCATAATCGGATTGGCAGTAATTACCTGATGAGGCTCACGCTTATGAACCGCCTCTGTCAGATAGGAAACGGTGGTCTTCATATCCGCCTTGGATACTCGTATGCCAAAAATGGGTACTGTCGGTAATGCGCTATCTGCTTTCACTTGTCACTCATCCTTTACGGCCGAAATATTGGACAATTCGCCGGGCCGGTGCCTCTGCCTCTTGGGTGAGCGCGGCAATCAGCGGCTCCCGCTCCTGCTTCCATCGCTCCCCTGAGCTCAGCAGCTCCAGAAGCCCGGCAGCCACCTTGTCTGCCTCCAGTGTATCTGTCTTGCCTACCGGCTGACAATCCACCCGCCCAAGAAAATGATCAATCTTCGGATCATAAGAGACGCCCATCAGCGGAACACGCTGTCCCGCAGCATAGATAAGGCTGTGCAGCCGCATACCTATAAGCGCCTGGCACTGGCTTACCTCCCGCAGCATCTGCAGCGGATGAAGTGCATCCTCACGGATCGTTACCGATCCCCCATTGTCTTCTATATTCCGGCCCAGCTTCTGCATTACATAGCGGGAAGCCTCATTGTCTGCAGAATGATGGAAGGGCAGAAAGCGTACATGGAGCGGTTGCTCCGCAGAAGCCTTCACCAGGCCTTCAGCCAACGCGTCCAGCTCCTTACGGGACTGCTCCCAGAAGCGGACAGAGACACCTACAGTAGCGGGCACAACTTGCAGCCCGGAGCTATGTGTATGCCCAGCTACCGGATCTGCTCCTGTATGTTGTTCCGGCTTCATATCCTTAGGCAACTCCAGACCCATAACCGGGTCAGGTACTACCTCTACCTTATCAATAATAAGCCCCATAGACTGAAGCAGCAGGCGGGACTGTTCATCCCGCACGGAGATATAGGCACATTTCCGGAAAATCGATTTGATCAGCGGATGAAACAGCTTGCGGTTCACCGGGCCGATTCCCTGGGAATAGATAAATACCGGCTTCCCCATCCACTGGGCCAGCTTGATAATACCAAGGTAATACGGAATGGTCTTGCTGCTTGTAACATCCTGAAGCAGGCTGCCGCCGCCGCTGATCAGGCCCGCACTTTCTGATATTGCTCTGCGGACCTCTCCCAGCTTCATCCGGTGTACAGATTCCACCCCGTACGTGGCAGCCGTCCACTCCGGATCAATGGATAAGACCACAGGTGCAAGCGTTATTCCGGCGGCCTGGGACTGCTTGCGCAGAGCATTCAGAATCGACTGCAGAACGGCTTCGTCTCCGCTGTTGCGGAAGCCGTAGAAGCCGGAGATTACAATTTTTTGAGGAGTGGTGACCATCGTTTCCAACATCCTTCCGCAATCTGCCATACCCCAACAGCGATAATACCGATGATCAGGCCGAGTCCAAGACCCAGGAGTCCGCGGATCAGCGAGATCAGCACAGGTGAATGAATATGAGCAAAGGTATCCACCATAGACAACTGCCCAATAACAGCAATAATCATGATGAAGGCTGCACTCCGGTATTTATAGGCCAAGAATGCGCCGAGGATAAAGAGCGGATGCGCCAGCAGGAATTCCTTGTTACGCGGTCTTACCCCGACGGTATTCTCCAGGAAGACCCGAAGGATTTTCTCCGGTGCACTTACACTTCCGGCATTCCCGGTCCGGCTCAAATAATACATCCCCACGATACCGATCACACCGGCGGCAATGACCATAGCGAGTGTAATCGGCGTCCGCAGCAGCTTACCTGTCTTGTTAAAGGCAAACTCTCCACGGTACAAAAGCACATACAGTGCAGTAAGCCCGATCGGGGCCAAATGCAGCAGACTTACCCCGCGGAACTGTTCCAATACCAGGGCATAGGTAATATTATTCAGCAGCGCAATGACGAAAGGCACCGCACTGAAGGTGATTAAAGCGGTTTTGACATACAGGACGAGACTATGGGTCAGACGGCGGCGCGGGCTCATTACGGCAAAGGTTAACGGATTGGCGCGTAAAGGAGGGCCCATCTCATTAATTTTGCGGATAGCCAGCACTATAGCCAGGGTAGGAGCACTTATGGCTACGGCAAGCGCAAGCGCCTGTTCAAATAATGCCGGCTTCAGAACCAGCAGTCCTGCACTTCCAACCAGTCCAAGCACCCATACAGGCAGAGTAAGCCAAGGGATGAAGTAGGAGAACAGCAGCGCAACCATAGCCACCGCCCCGATTACCGCAATCAGCTTGAAGTAACGCTGGAAGGAGGAATCGCTCACATCAAAGGCTGTAGCCTGTCCAATCTTGAAGCCGTTCGCCTCAATCTTGGCTACCGCACCCTCAGGTCCGCTGAGACTCTCAATCAGGTTATCCAGCGTATCTGTGATAGCAGCCTTCTTAGTGTCTCTGGAAGGAATCGTATTCAGATAGATCATACGGATATTGCGGTCTTTGGTGCCCAGCGCGAACCGGTCTGCGATCACTTCAGTCTTCAGGCTGGAATCCGCCTCACTGAGTGAATACAGGCGCGCCACGTTGTAATCCAGCATATAGGCCAGCTTGGAGAAGCCCTTCTGTTGAACCTTAATATTCTCGATTGCCGCAATTCCCATCCCGTGCTGCTTCAGGAGATCGGCGAAGACGGTCAGACTGCCCGTATCCGCATCATCGGAGTACCCTTTGACAGACTCTCCTTCAAAAAGAATCCGCTTGACGCCAAGCTCGGCGTAACGGTCCAGCAGCTTCTTCACGGCATCCTGATTGTATGCCAGAGAGTCTACAAGCCGGGGCACAATGTTGAAGCCCTTCCCGTGCAGCATTTCCAGTGTAATCGGGTCCGGCTGCAGCGGCTTGAGCGTTGCATCCTCCAACGGCGTCTGGATGATCAGCCCCTGCTGGCCGCGGTAGTTCCATTCTTCCGTCCGGATGTCCAGTCTGCTGAAGGCATCGCGGATAACCGGTGAGAGCATTTCACTGTTCTTCGCACTGGTAAAGAGGACATATGTATAGTTCTCATTCTCCGGAATCACAGTATCGGTAAGATTGGCGATATCAGACGCTCCCCAGATCATCAGGCGGCGCGCCTTGCGGAAATCCTCCAATGTATTTTCATAGATAGCCATACTCTGAACACCGGCTGCCTTCAGCCGGTCTAACTGCTCGTTGATATAATCCTGCGGGTTCTCCCGGTAGCTCGCAACCTCAACCAGATCGCGGTAATCAAAGACAAACTCAACCGATTTGGAAGACTTCTCTGTCTGTAGACGGTCGTATACGACCGGAAGTGCACCGATCAGTCCTATCACCATAATGATCCATAACCACTTGCGTGATGCTATATTCCAGCGTTGCCATTTCTGCTGCACCAAAGTACCTCCTCTTTCACTTTAAAGCTGATTGCCTTACATCACAGCTGCCGACCCGACCCTCTTGCCACCGGCAAATTTAAGCGGAAACGGAGGTCTGTCCATCTGGAGCAGCTCCGTTTCCGCAGGGAAGTTATCTATTGCTTATTATTTCCCGTCTACCCGTGCCATAACCTGACTGGTCAATTCCGCAACCTTGTGCTTGGCGTTGTCCAGGGATTCACCCACCACGGCAAAATACACTTTGATCTTCGGTTCCGTGCCGGAAGGGCGCAGGCAGAACCACGAGCCGTCCGACAGCAGATATTTCAGCACGTTTTCCTTAGGCAGACCGTCCAGTCCCATGGAGTAGTCCAGCACCTGCGTTACGGATGCCCCGGCGATTTCGTGCGGCGGGCTGGTCCGCCAGTCATTCATGATCCCCTGAATCTGGGCCACTCCGTCCTTGCCCTTCAGCGTGCGGGATTCCAGGCTCTCCAGGAAGTATCCGAACTGTGCATACAGCTCTTGCAGCACATCGTACAGGGTCTTGCCCTGGGCCTTGTAATAGGCACCCGCTTCAGCGATCAGCATTGCAGCAAGGACTGCATCCTTGTCACGGGCATAGTTGCCGGCCAGATAGCCGTAGCTTTCTTCATATCCGAACAGATACGTATACTCGCCCGACTGCTCGAACTGGTTCATCTTCTCCCCGATATATTTGAATCCGGTCAGGGTGTTGAATACCGTAGCGCCATAATGGCTGGCTACAGCAGCGCCCATCTCACTGGTTACAATGGTCTTGACTACAGCGCCGTTAGCCGGCAGCTTCCCTTGTTCCTGTAAACGGCTCAGGAAATAATGAATCATGAGCGCGCCGGACTGATTCCCGGACAGCACTACAAATTCGCCTTCGTTGTCACGAACCACGGCACCCATACGGTCAGCATCCGGATCTGTACCGATCAGCAGATCCGCATTCAGCTCTTCGCCCAGCTTCATCGCCAGGGTGAAGGCTTCACGTTCCTCCGGATTCGGAGATTTCACGGTAGAGAATTCGGAATCCGGCTGTTCCTGTTCAGGAACTACATGTACCTGAGTGAAGCCGATCTTCTCCAGTACACGGCGGACCGGAAGATTGCCTGTCCCGTGCAGCGGTGTATAGACAATGGAGAAGTCACGGCCCAGCGAAGAGGCAATCTCTTCACGGCTGACACTTACCGCAGCAACCGTATCCGTAAATGCCTCGTCCGCTTCGGCCCCCAGCCAGTGCAGCAGGCCTGCACTCTCTGCAGCCTCCTGAGACATGCGCTTCACTCCGTTGAAGGAGTCCACATTCAAAATATTAGCAATAACCTTCTCCGCTTCATGCGGCACCAGCTGTCCGCCCTGGGCATTGTAGACCTTGTATCCGTTATATTCAGGGGGATTGTGGCTGGCAGTGATTACAATGCCTCCAGACGCCTTCAAATGACGGACGGTAAAGGATAACTGCGGCGTAGAACGCAGGGAAGAGAACAGGTGGGTCTCAATTCCGTTGCCGGCGAGTACAAGCGCAGCCTCCAGCGTGAATTCCGGCGAGAAGCGCCGGGAATCGTGGGCGATAACCACCGAGGGTCTGCCTTCTCCCGTATGCTGTCCCAGAATGTAATCAGCGAAGCCCTGAGTAGCCCGGCCGACTGTATAACGGTTCATCCGGTTACTGCCTGCTCCGATGACTCCGCGCAAACCGCCTGTACCAAATTCAAGATCTCTATAGAATCGCTCTTCCAGTTCCTTAGGTTCACCGGCAAGGGCCTTCAGCTCTTCTTTGGTGTTCTCGTCGACAGAAGGGTCCTGCAGCCAGCGTGTCAGGGTCTCCTGCGCCTTCGGGCTTAATCCAGTCATGTCAATCTCTCCTTCTCCATCTATAATATATAAGTTTATAACAGGAACTAGCTGAGTGCGAACATAATCTCGCCGGACGCTACCGTCTTGCCGTCCACCTTGGCAGTGGCTTGTCCTTTACCGATACTGCCTTTAAGCCGGGTAATCTCTACCTCAAGCACAAGGGTATCGCCGGGAACAACCTGTCCGCGGAAGCGGAAGCCGTCAAGCCCGGCCAGAAAACCGATTTTGCCCCGGTTAGCTTCTACGCCAAGAATAGCCACAGCGCCCACCTGAGCCAAGGCTTCCGTAATCAGCACACCCGGCATCACCGGGAAGCCAGGGAAGTGTCCGGCAAAAAACGGCTCATTTACCGTTACATTTTTGATGCCGACTGCCCGTTTGCCCATTTCTATTTCTGTAATTTTGTCCACCAGCAGAAATGGGGGCCGGTGGGGGATTATTTCTTGAATTTGATTGGTATTCAGCATGATTAATAAAGCTCCCTTCGGTTGTAACCGCGTCTATGAACCTCCGCCTACAGCAGCACTTTTGTTTTATTCTCCGCCGTCTCTGCATAAATATGGACAGCTTCGGCAAAAACTATAATTATCCTTCACCACCTGCAGCAGTGGAGGTTAAGATAAGGGGCTTTCTCCACCGCACGCGGCAGCATGGCGGAGAGGGCCCTTTTTGGCGCTCTTAGGGCACGCCATCATTATACATTTTTCAGTATAAAAAAGAAAACTCCCCTGCACAACAAGGGAGCCTCCGATATCGGTATGCCATAACACTTTAAGGTGCGAACACCAGATCATATACATGCTTCCACGTACTCCACAGGAGCACATCACTTAGTTCCTTTTTGCCGAGGATCACATACCCTACGACCAGCCCGCCTCCAAGTGCGGCAACCAGCAGCAATGGAATCAGGAACCACTGAATAATGGTCCAGGCCCTAATCCTGCGCCGCTTCACCGGCTGCTGCTGCTCCTCTTCTGCTTTCTGTGCAGTCTTAACCTTCTCACGACTCATTCCTTCACCTCACGCGCGCATGTTATTAGCCAGGCCCAGCATCTGGTCACTGGAGGACAGCGCCCGGGCAGCAAGCTGATACGTACGCTGAATCTGCATCATCTCCGTCATTTCCCGGCTCAGATCCACGTTAGAGGATTCCAGATAGCCTGAACGAACGCCTACATCCTTCGCTTCGCCCGCTGCTCTTTGCACGAATGCATCCCGAGTAGTCACACCCTCAGCTAATACATAGAAGTTACCATCCACAGCTTGCAAAGCATTCTTGCTGAGCGGCTCAACAATCATTAAGCTGCCTGCCAGGACAGGCGGCTGTTTCTCATCCGTCTTAGTCCACACCTGCCCGCGCTCATCAATAGCAGCACTTACATTAGCCCCTACGCTGAGCGGAGTACCGTTAGCACCCAGCACAGGATTGCCGGTATTGTCCACAAGAATCATCTTATCCTTATTGGCCGTATCCGGGGTGAAGTGGAAATTCCCCTGGCGGGTATATGCCGTTTCACCGTTCACCTGAACGCCGAACAATCCATTGCCTTGAAGCGCCAAGTCCGTAGGCTTCCCTGTCTCCTGGAGCGTGCCTTCCTCCCAATTACTTGACACTGTAGGCACACGCACACCAAAGCCGATATTGAAGCCCAGCGGCATGCTGCGCCCAGGCTGGTTATAATCCTTGGATTGCTGCTGTACACGGGTAAGCACATCCTCGAACGAGCCTTGCTTGCTCTTATAACCATTGGTATTCATATTGGCAATGTTATCCGCTATAATATCCAGCCGCTGCTGCAGACTGGCCATTGAGACAGAAGCACCGATTGTCGAGTTGTTCACAGGTCTAACCTCCTACTAGCTTGATAAGAAGAAACTGGCTTACACCATCAGTAATGGTCCATGCAGCCCGGCTATACCCGGCCGACTTCATTCACGGCCTTCTGCAGGCTGCTGTCGTAGAACTGGATCACTTTCTGATTCGCTTCATACGCGCGGTAAGCGGCGTTCATATCCACAGTGACCTGAGTGGCATCCACATTAGAGTTCTCAAGGTAGCCCTGGCGTACCTGCAGAATATCCGTTCCATTAGAAAAGCGGATGTCTGCGGCCTCGGCATCATCAGCATGGAAGACCCCGTTGCCGTCACGCACCAGCTCCTGCGGTCTTGTGACGACGCTGATTCCGATCCGGGTGCCTGAAGGCTGCCCGGTCCTATTATCAATCAAATTACCTTGCCCGTCCACTTTAAGGTTATCCTGGGGCCCTGTCAATCGCAGTGGATTGCCGTTACTGTCGAGCACCTTGAATCCGCCAGAACTAAGCACTTCCCCTGTAGGAGCAACTGTAAAGCTTCCGTTACGTGTATATAAATTATTGCCTTCATTATCTTGAACCGTAAAGAACGCCTGGGGCCGGTAAGTAACCTCGCCATCCGGACTGATATATTTCCCCGAGCCGTCAAAAGCAAGATTGGTACCCGGATTTTCCGGGTCTGGAACCTGCAGATCGGTAGACAGCGCAAAGTCTACGCTTTTGCCGCTCTCAATAAGGTCGCCCTGCAGGTATTGGGAGACGGACTGCTCGGCAAAAACCCCGGTATTGATCCGTCCGACAGTCTTAGCAGCGCCCCCGTTCATCGCGGTGACCAGCACCTCGGGAAAAGCGTGGCTGACACTGTCGACCTGCTTGTACCCCGTAGTATTTAAATTGACCAAGTTCTGCGTCGCCGTATCATGTCTGCGCTGCTGCGTCACCATTCCTGCTGCGGCTGTATATAATCCTCTGAGCATGAGGTCAGTCCCTTCCTGGAATCTGCTGTTCTCCCTTATTATCGGCAGGCTAGAACTTTTTCTTAACCACCTTGTCCAAATGATCCAGCATAATTCCCGTGCCCTTGACGACGCAGTGCATCGGATCTTCAGCCACCCAGACCGGAACATGCAGCTGTTCGGAGAGCAGCTCGTCCAGTCCGTTAAGCAGGGCGCCTCCGCCGGTCAACACCACTCCACGGTCAATAATATCTGCCGACAGCTCAGGAGGCGTACGCTCCAGCACCGACTTGGCCGCAGCCACAATCGACGAAACCGGGTCCCACAGCGCTTCCTTCACCTCGCCGGATGAAATGGTAAGAGTCTGAGGTAATCCGCTCACCATATCACGCCCGCGGATGTCCATCTCTGCCTTCATGCCGCCCGGACGTACCGAGCCGATGGTCACTTTGATATCCTCCGCCGTGCGTTCACCGATCAGTAGCTTATATTTCTGTTTAATATATCTTAAAATGGCATCGTCGAACTTGTCCCCTGCGATCTTAATGGAAGAGGCGGTAACGACGTCGCCCATGGACAATACGGCTACATCCGTCGTTCCGCCGCCAATATCGACGACCATATTTCCGCTAGGCTGATAAATGTCCATTCCTGCGCCAATGGCTGCAGCTTTGGGCTCTTCCTCCATGAAGACCTCTTTGGCCCCGCTGCGCTCTGCCGCCTCACGGATGGACTTCGTTTCCACAGATGTAATATTGGTGGGAGCACAAATCAAAATACGGGGCCGTGAATACCAGGTCCGGCCGCCAACGCTGTCAATAAAGTATTTGAGCATCATTTCCGTAATGGCAAAGTCGGCGATTACACCGTCACGGAGCGGACGAATCGTCGTTATATTTCCAGGTGTCCGCCCGACCATCCGGCGTGCCTGTTCACCAACCGCAAGGACCCGCTTCGTATCACTTTCAAGTGTGACCACGGAAGGTTCATCCAGAACGACTCCCCTTCCCTTGACATGAATGAGCACGTTGGCTGTGCCGAGATCGATTCCGATATCCTTGCTAAGCATAATGAAAGAGCCCCCAAAGTGTTATTTTAAATGAGAAAAGAAGATTGTACCAAATTTAAAAATACCATACTTTAGGGGGTGAGTACAATGGACTAAACCTGAATTATAGCGCGAAAATCCGAAAATCTTATGGCTTTGAGGCTACGGCAACCTCACGCTTCTTACCTGTCGTTTTCTTATATTTAATTTTTGTGGCTTCTCCCCCCCGAAGATGACGGATGGACTTGTGATATTCGAGAATGTGCTTCACCTGATCAGCCAGATCCGGATTAATTTCCGGCAGCCGTTCGGTTAAATCTTTGTGCACCGTGCTTTTTGAAACGCCAAATTCCTTGGCTATGGTCCGGACCGTGTGCCTGGTTTCCACGATGCAGCGTCCGATTTTAATGGTACGTTCCTTGATGTAATCGTGCACGCTCCCGCCTCCCAACTGTGAATAGTTTGGTACATTATATGAGGGGCGGGCCTATATATTCGCGCTTTCAGGACATGACAAGCTCAGGAAGGCTCATTTTATTTGTCGGACAACCCAATTCACTGCATTTCACGGCCCCATTTCCAGAATAGAACCTGCCGGACTGTCCATTTCAGGTAGAAAAAAAACAGGAGGCTTCCGCCCCCTGCTGATGCTGATCATTCGGCTTAGCGCTGCGGAAGCAGATCCGAAGGATTCACAATCTTGCCGTCCTCATGCACTTCAAAGTGCACATGGTTGCCAAGACCCTTCTCCATCTCATTGCGTCCCGCTGTAGCCAGTGTATCGCCCTGCTTCACTTCGTCGCCCTGCTTCACTTTGGTTTCACCCAGACTCTGATAGACCGTCTTCAAATCGCCAGGGGAGGTAATCTCGATTACCTTACCCAGTACAGCAACATCTTCCACTCTGGTGACTTCACCGCTGAGCGCCGCCTTCACATCAAACGTCTTGTTGTCCTCACGGGCAATATCAATTCCGGTGTTGGTGACAAAGGTATTGTTGTACTGAACCATCGCCGCAATATGATTCTCTTCCGTGCCGTTCTCATCGTAGTACGGTTTGACCACTTCCACTTCACTCGGGCTTGCTACAGGCCAGACCAGGCTTTCGGCTGATGCGACAACTTCCAGGGCTTCGGGATCACCGTTTGCGGCTCCGGTTTTGCTGCCGGCCTCACCTTGGGATACTACCGCGGCGTTGTCGGGATTCAGCGGCTTCTGGCCGGCATCCTGATAGACCCACACCAAGGTTAGTATAAGTGCCGCTGCCGCCGTGTAGACTGCCGGGAATACCCACCGTTTGGATAACAGTCTGCTCCATGAAGAAGGCTTGGCGCCTGAATCTCCCTGCTTGTTTTTGAGAGATTCATCATGGGTTGATTTGATTTTGTCTTGTTCATTCATATGGTTATCACCTCAGTAACCAGTGTTACCGGGCGCTTCGCTTTTATACGTATCTTGCAGATTATTTTTTCAGGAGAGTTGAGATTCCGGTAAAAGAGACCCCGCTGTAGTAGTGTTTGAGAATCTGGGTCGCGGTCTTGCCCTCTTTCGCCATTCCGTTCGCCCCCCACTGGCTCATGCCGACACCGTGGCCGTTACCATACGTGGTGATCTGCACCTTCCCCGCTTGGCGCTTCCAGGTGAACTGGCTCGAGCGCAGCCCCAGCTTCTCTCTCACTTCCCGCCCGGTAAATACCTTCCCACCGATAGAGATCTGTTTGATCCGGTGGCCGGCTGTAAGCGACAGCACCTCCGCTGGCAAACTGGTGGAGGATTGAGCGGAGACCGGCACTGCCTTGCCCGAAGCTCCCAGACTGGCTGCTACCGGAAGGTCCTTGGTTCCAAGGCCCAGCTTACTGCGCAGCTCCGAATTGCTGAAGGTGTAGCTTACCGCCAGGTTCGGGGTGATCTGCAGCTCCCACGGGCTGGCTACACTGCGCAGGTAGGGAACCGCAGCATTCCAGTACTCCTCGGAGTTCTCCGTATACCCTCCGCTGGAGGCGAAGAAGGAAGCCGTGATCGGCTGCCCCTGATAGGTCATGATGGTCCCGCGCGTCTCCAAGACCGCGCGGCGGATCTTCGCCAAGCCGGCGCGCTTGCTGCCGGACGCCCAGTCCCGTTCCAGCACGGCCTGGGATACGTAAGCCTGATGGCTTACCGTATCGCTCACATCCGCTTCGGGAACGGGGACCCCGCTGTGGTCGCCGGCGGCCAGACGGCGGGCAATGAACGTGCGGGCCGCAACGGCCTGCGCCTTGAGCGCTTCGAGCTCAAATTCGGCCGGCATCTCGGCCGCCAGTACGCCGCTGACGTATTCCTCCAGCGGCAGGGTCTCTATTTGTCCGCTCCGCGACAAATAGACGGAGACCTCCGGCTGCGGCGCCTCTGCGGCAGCCGGTGCCGGCGGCGCCGGAACGGCCGTGGCCTGCGGCACGGCCGGGGGCGCCGGCGGCTGTTGTCCCCCGCGCTGCGGGACAACAGCCAGCGGCAGCAGCAGCGCCGCCAGCAGGGGCGCTGCCAGCCAGGCGGCGGGGGCCAGCCGCCGCAGCGGGTGTGCGCCGCGCCGCGCGCGCGCTACGCTGCGCGGACGCTTCAGGATGCGGCGCAGGTTGATTAACTCTTTCATCTCTATGGCTCCTTCCGTAAGCACCGGTGATTCTTATAGATATGAATTTGCGGCACCTGCTAGAACGGGATTTTGAGAGAAAGAGAGTTGCGGAATCCCCCGGAACATATAAGCTATTTCTCCAAAAAAAGGACCAGCCGCATAGCAGCTGGTCCTAATATTTTTAAGAATAACTATTATACCCAAGACGGCTGAATCTGGAAACGGGGTCTGATCTCTTCGGCTTTGGAGGATTCGCTTCTGGCCGGTTCGGGCTTAAGCGCTTCTTCCTTCGCAGCAGGAACAGCCGACTCTTCCATGGAAATACGCCATATGTCCGCACCAAGTCCTGACAGCTTCTCAGCCAGGTGCACATAGCCGCGGTCAATGTGATGCGTTCCGCTAACTTCTGTAGTGCCTTCCGCCACAAGTCCTGCCAGAATAAGCGCAGCACCTGCACGCAGGTCCGTAGCACATACCTTAGCGCCGACCAGACTGGCATTGCCCGTCACGATCGCAGAGCGGCCCTCAATCTTGATCTCCGCATTCATGTTGTGGAATTCATCCACATGCATGAACCGGTTCTCGAAGACGGTCTCTGTCACTACGCTGGTTCCTTCCGAGCGGAGCAGCAGCGCCATCATCTGTGACTGCATATCTGTCGGGAATCCCGGGTAAGGTAATGTCTTGAGATCGACAGCCTTCAGCGGCTTGTCGCTGATGACACGGACTCCGTTCTCATCCGGGATAATCGTAACGCCCATTTCCTCCATCTTGGCAATCACCGGACCCAGATGGTCGGCAATAGCTCCCTCAACATACACATCACCGCCTGTAATCGCCGCTGCCGCCATGTAGGTTCCAGCTTCGATCCGGTCAGGAATGACATGATGTCTTACGCCATGCATACGCTCTACGCCTTCAATCCGGATTACTCCGGTTCCGGCTCCGCGCACAATGCCGCCCATCCCGTTCAGGTAATTGGCAAGGTCGACAATCTCCGGCTCCTTCGCCGCATTCTCAATCACTGTGGTGCCTTCGGCAAGCGCGGCAGCCATCATTATATTTTCGGTCGCACCTACGCTGGCCACATCCAGATAGATCTTGGCTCCGCGCAGTCTCCCGTTACTTTTCGCATCAATATAGCCCTGGCCCAGACTAATCTCGGCCCCAAGCGCTTCAAAACCCTTCAAATGCTGGTCAATCGGCCTAGTTCCAATGGCACAACCGCCAGGCAGAGAAATACGAGTATGCCCCATACGGGACAGGAGTGGGCCCATAACCAGGAAAGAAGCCCTCATTTTGCGTACCCATTCATATGGTGCTTCACAGGAAGTAATATTAGTGGCATCTACTTCAATCACATCGTTCTGGTATGTAATACCTGCACCCAGAGATTCCAATACCTTGTTAATCGTCATTACATCGTCTAACGGAGGTGCGTCCACAATGACGCTGACTCCTTCTTCTGCCAATAGAGAGGCGGCTATGATCGGTAGTACGGAATTTTTTGCGCCGCTGACTTTCACGCTCCCGGTCAATCTGTTGCCACCGCGGACGATAAATTTGCTCATTTCGGTTTCCCTCCGCGTCCATTATTTCTGAAATTAATTTTGAGGTTAAAATTCGTCTGTTAAGATATTGAATATTCCGCCATTGCGTCTTAGGTGCAGATTCCTTGCTTAACTTCAGTGTTGACATAATAAAACCTTATTATTCGACACTTTTTTCACTATGTTGGCCTATACAGATATAACCAAAGCCGCTGCCGTTAAAACATCCGTGCGATAAGTCCGCTCCAGCCCAGGTAATCAAGCAGGAACCCGGCCACGAAGTGACCCAGAACAATCGCCAAGAGCAGGTGCAGCAGTCTGCCCTGAGGGCTCTTGGGATATCTTATGACCAAATCCAGCTTAAGGTTCTGAAGTGACCACCAGGATAATGCAACGCAGATCAAAGAGATAATCATCGAAATCATATTACTGGTGCCGATCGCACCCGACAACTCAGCGGATAAGCGTGTGTTCATATTAGCCCCCTGTGTTAGGTACTCGGAAATCGACTCTTATATCATACTTGTGCAGGGGAAAAGAATCCAGTACTTTTACGAAATTTTAAACAATTGGGTCTTTATATGCAGATCTGATGACGATATGTTCATAATCTGCTAGATTCTCGCAAGCAAAAAAAGCAGTCAAGCCCAGGGCTTGACCGCTTATCTGCTACTGTTGTCCTTTGCCGGTCGAAACTTTGATCCGCGTTACAGCACGCTGCAATGCCAGCTCCGCACGGCGGTGATCGATCTCATCCTGCTTGCTTTGCAGCTTAAGGCGGCGCTCAGCCCGCTCCTTAGCCGCTTCAGCGCGCTCCACATCAATATCCCGGGGCAGCTCAGCACTTTCAGCCAGCACCGTTACCTTATCTTTGTGCACTTCAACGAAACCGCCATGCACAGCGATGGAGACTGTAACGCCGTCCGCCTTAACGCTAAGCGGAGCAACCTGAAGCGGGGTGACGAGCGGAATATGTCCCGGGAGAATCCCCAGTTCACCATTCACACCGCGTACCGTCAGACTGTTCACTTGCTTGGAGTAGACCAGATGCTCCGGAGTAACTATTTCGAGCAAAAAGGTATTCACTTCCATTCCTCCTCAAAGCTTTACAGAATAAAGCCCGATCCCCCAGCATAAGCATGCTTAGGGTTACAACGTTTTCGCTTTTTCCACGGCTTCTTCAATCGTGCCTACGAACAGGAACGCTACTTCCGGAAGATCATCATGCTTACCTTCCAGGATTTCCTTGAAGCTGCGTACGGTTTCTTTGATCGGCACATATTTGCCCTTGAAGCCGGTGAACTGCTCTGCTACGTGGAAAGGCTGGGACAGGAAGCGCTCAACCTTACGGGCGCGGGCCACAATGACCTTATCCTCTTCACTCAGCTCATCCATACCGAGGATGGCAATGATATCCTGAAGCTCGGTATAACGCTGCAGCAGCTGCTTAACGCCTTGTGCCACGTTATAGTGCTCTTCGCCGACGATTTCCGGTGCCAGCATCCGCGAGCTGGAAGCCAGCGGGTCAACCGCAGGGAAAATCCCTTTTTCGGAGATTTTACGCTCCAGGTTGGTCGTTGCATCCAAGTGGGCAAATGCCGTAGCCGGTGCAGGGTCAGTGTAGTCATCCGCAGGCACGTAGATCGCCTGGATGGATGTAACAGAGCCTTTCTTCGTGGACGTAATCCGTTCCTGCAGCTGACCCATTTCTGTAGCCAGCGTAGGCTGGTAACCTACCGCAGATGGCATCCGGCCGAGCAGGGCCGATACTTCGGAACCCGCCTGGGTGAAGCGGAAGATGTTATCGATAAAGAGCAGCGTATCGCGGCCTTCCACATCACGGAAATATTCCGCCATAGTCAGACCGGTCAGTGCTACACGCAGACGTGCGCCAGGAGGCTCATTCATCTGTCCGAAGACCATGGCCGTTTTCTTGATTACGCCGGAATCAGTCATTTCGTGATAGAGGTCATTCCCCTCACGTGTCCGCTCGCCAACGCCGGCGAATACGGAGATACCGCCGTGTTCCTGTGCGATGTTGTTGATCAATTCCTGGATGGTTACTGTTTTACCTACGCCGGCACCGCCGAACAGGCCGATTTTACCGCCCTTGGCATAGGGTGCCAGCAAGTCGATAACTTTAATTCCGGTCTCCAGAACCTCTGCCTGAGTTGACAATTCATCAAAGGTAGGAGCCAGACGGTGGATTGGGTTTCTAGCCGCCACCACTTCAGCACCGTTATCGATTGGATTACCAAGTACGTTAAATACGCGGCCAAGTGTTGCTTCACCCACAGGAACCGAGATTGGCGCTCCCTGGTCAATAGCGTCAATCCCGCGAACCAGTCCATCTGTAGAGGACATGGCGATACAGCGCACCAGGTTATCTCCAAGATGATTGGAAACTTCAAGAGTCAGATCCATGCTGCGGCCATCGCTGAGGCTCGCAACTATTTTGATGGCGTTGAATATCTCGGGCAGCTGGCCGCGTTCAAATTCAATATCGACAACCGGACCCATAATGCTCACAACGCGTCCTTTGTTCATCTTCATTTCCCTCCTCGAAAGCTGTTACATATGGACCTTAAGCCCACTCATATTAAGACTGCGCGTTCGCACCAGCCACGATCTCGGTAATTTCTTGCGTAATGGCCGCCTGACGGGCACGGTTGTACGTAAGCCTAAGTTCTCCGATCATTTTTGACGCGTTCTTCGTTGCACTGCCCATCGCTGTCATCTTGGCTCCCAGCTCGCTGGCCTTGCCGTTCAGAAGAGCACCATAGATTAAAGTTTCGGCATATTTCGGAAGCAGAACCTCCAGCACGCCTGCAGGTGAAGGCTCGTATTCATAAGCAGCAGATGCTCCGTGATGCCCGCCTTCCCCAACGCCTTCCATAGGCAGAAGTCTGTCTACAGTCGGAACCTGGCTGATCGCATTAACGAACCGGTTGTAGCAAATGTAGATCTCATCATAGACGCCTGTCTCGAACTGGTTAACCGCCGAATAGGCAATCGACTTGATGTCGGCAAATTTCGGGGTATCGGACAGCTCGGTGATTTCTTCTACAATGGGATATTCACGGCGCCGCAAAAAGTCACGGCCTTTGCGCCCGATCACAAACAGCGCATACTCATCCTTGGACTTATGGCGTTCTGCGATCAGCATCGTTACTTTACGCAGAATATTCGCATTGTAGCCGCCGGCAAGACCTCTGTCCGAGGTGATGATCAGATAACCTGTTTTTTTGACAGGCCGGCTGACCAGCATCGGGTGCTGGAGATCCTGCGTACCGGCAGCAATACTCGAGACGACCTCTTTCAGCTTCTCTGAATACGGACGGGCTGCTTCCGCCTTCTCCTGCGCCTTACGCAGCTTGGATGCAGCGACCATCTCCATCGCTTTGGTGATCTGTCTGGTGTTCTGAACGCTCTTAATTTGACGTTTAATATCGCGCATGCTTCTTGCCATGATTTCACCACCTTAGAGCTTTGACGTAGGTCAAAGCTAACTTCGTAAGCATAAGCTGAGCTTTGGCGTACCAAAGCTAACTTCGTAAGCATAAACGGTAAACTCTATATATTAGCTTGTAGCAAAGCCTCTTTTGAATTTCTCGATGGCATCCTTGAGCGCTGCTTCGTTGTCTGCTGTCAGATCCTTGGTATCCGCGATGGATTTCAGGATTTCAGTTGCACTGCTGTCGATAAAGGCCAGGAATTCCTTCTCGAAACGCTTAACGTCCTTGACAGGAATATCATCCAGATGTCCTTTGACAGCGGTGTACAGACTAAGCACTTGATGTTCAACGCTAAGCGGCTGGTTCACACCCTGCTTCAGAATCTCCATCATACGCGCGCCGCGGTTCAGACGGGCTTGCGTTGATTTGTCCAGATCGGAGCCGAACTGGGAGAAGGCTTGAAGCTCACGGTATTGAGCCAGATCCAGACGCAGGGAACCGGCGACCTTCTTCATAGCTTTGATCTGTGCGGAGCCCCCTACACGGGATACGGAGATACCTACGTTGATCGCCGGACGCTGACCGGAGTTGAACAAGTCGGATTCAAGGAAGATTTGGCCGTCTGTGATCGAAATTACGTTCGTTGGAATGTAAGCCGATACGTCAGAAGCCTGTGTTTCGATGAATGGCAGTGCGGTTAATGAACCACCACCAAGCGCATCGCTAAGCTTGGCCGCACGTTCCAGCAGACGGGAGTGCAGATAGAATACGTCACCAGGGAAGGCTTCACGGCCCGGTGGACGGCGGAGCAGCAGGGACAATTCGCGGTAAGCCGAAGCTTGCTTCGAAAGGTCATCATAGATTACAAGCACATGCTCGCCCTTGTACATGAAGTATTCGCCCATAGCGCAGCCTGCGTACGGAGCAATATAGAGCAGCGGAGAAGGCTCGGAAGCCGACGCGGTTACAACGATAGTGTAATCCAGCGCGCCATGACGGCGGAGGGTTTCTACTACCTGTGCTACAGTAGATTGTTTTTGTCCGATAGCAACATAGATACACTTCATCCCGTTGCCCTTCTGGTTGATAATCGCATCAATTGCAATCGCAGTCTTACCTGTCTGACGGTCACCAATGATCAGCTCGCGTTGTCCGCGGCCGATTGGCACCATGGCATCGATTGCTTTTAGACCCGTCTGCATCGGTTCGTGTACCGACTTGCGGTCGATAACCCCCGGTGCGTTATGTTCAACCGGACGGAATTCTGTAGTAGCGATCGGTCCCTTGCCGTCAAGCGGCTGGCCCAGTGCATTCACTACGCGGCCCAGCATGGCTTCGCCAACCGGAACCTGCATGATCTGACCGGTACGTTTAACCTGATCGCCTTCGCGGATCTCTTTGTATTCACCCAGAATAACAACACCGACGTTGCTTTCTTCCAGGTTAAGCGCCATGCCTACTACCCCGTTGGAGAACTCCAGCAGTTCCCCTGCCATTGCGTTTTCCAGACCGTAGACACGGGCGATACCGTCGCCGACTTGAATGACGGTGCCAATTTCGGCCACTTCGATATCGGCTTTATATTGCTCAATTTGACTTTTGATCAAAGTGCTGATCTCTTCAGGTCTGATGCCCAATATCCTCACCCCTATCTTCTTTGCTTATCATTAAAGGATTTCTCAAGACGCGTAAGCTTACCGGCCAGACTTCCGTCATACAGCGTATCGCCGATGACGACCTTCAGTCCGCCGAGCAGGCTTGTATCGACAACATTGGTTACACGAATCTTACGGCCAGTAAGCTGGCTGAATTCAGCCGCAACACTGTCCTGTTCTGCCTGGTTCAGGGAATAAGCGGAATAGACAGTAGCGTAGCCAATGCCAAGGGCATCCCCTTCAATCTTGATATACTTAGCCAGCAGCTCTGCGAAAATATCGGTTCTGCCCCGCTTTACCAATAACTCAACAGTGTTCATTACGGCTTCCGAGACTTTACCTTGAAGTGTTCCGCGAAGCACATTCAGCTTGTCGGATTGCGAGATGCGGGGTGCCAGGATAAACCGTTTCACCTCTGCATCGTTATCAAGCACTTCAACGACTAACTTCAGCTGTTCCTCCACTTGAAGCGTAATGCCTTCATCCACCGCTACACTGTACAAGGCTTTGGCATAGCGCCCGGCAACTACCGTGTCGCGGCTCATGATCGGCCTCCTACCTCTTTGAGGTATTGATCAACAAGCTGTTCCTGTTCGCCGTCAGCTGCAACTTCCTTCTCAAGCAGCTTCGAGGCAATGCGGACCGAGGCTGTACCCAGCTCGCTGCGCAGCGCTTCTACCGCCTTGTTCTTCTCGTTCTCAATGTCACGTACCGCTTCGTCTTTCAGACGGCTTGCTTCCACGTGAGCCTGCTCAAGAATCTTGTCAACCTGGTTGTTGCTGGTAGCCTGGGACTGCTGAATGATAGCCTGTGCCTCTTGGCGTGCCTGCTGCAGGGCTTGCTTCTGCTCTTCCACATAAGCGACCGCCTGCTCTCTGGTCTTGGCTGCTTCATCCATTTGCTGCAGCACCATTTCGCGGCGCTTCTCCATAATTCCGAACAGCTTGCTGAAGGCAAATTTGCTGAGCAGGAAGTATAGAATTACGAAAGCAGCAATAGAAAATACTATATTTGTCCAAATGATATCCACTGAGGTCACTCCCTTCCGTTACCGCGGCTTGCGGACATATACAAAAGTAAGGCGCGGATGGCACTTGCCCTCCCCGCCAAACCGTAAAAACGGTTTATTAAGTAAACATGATCAGGAACGCGATAACTGTAGCGGCCAAAGGAATAACTTCCACGATACCTACACCGATAAACATTGTTGTCTGCAGTGCGTTACGTGCTTCCGGCTGACGGGCGATAGATTCCACCGTCTTGCTGACGATCATACCGTTACCCAGACCTGCGCCGAGTGCGCCCAAACCAACCGCGATTGCTGCTGCTAAAAATTCCATTTGTAAATATCCTCCTTTAATTTCGGTTCTTTTTGTAATGTCTTAATAATATAAAATCTCCCGCGAAGGTTTCCGGCACCTGCCGCTATCCTCACGGCAGCTTATTAATGCGCTTCTTCCTCGTGGATCGTCATCTGTGCGATGTAGACCATCGTCAGAATCGTAAAGATAAAGGCCTGAAGCGCCCCGACAAAGATACTGAAGCCCTGCCAGATGGCCAGGAACGGAATACTGAACAGTCCCAGCTTCAGAATGACGGTAATCAGAACCTCGCCGGCAAAAATGTTAGCGAATAGACGAATGGCAAGCGCCACTGGCTTCGCCAGGTTCTCAATGATGTTCAGCGGCAAGAAAATTGGAAACGGCTCAATATAATGTTTGAAATAATGCTTGCCGTTCAGCTTGATACCTAAATAGTTCATGAGTACAAACACAACGATCGCAAGTCCTGCGGTTACGTTGATGTCTGCAGTCGGCGATTTGTACCACAGAATCTCAGCATGCGCGCCATCGGCCAGGTTCTTAGTTGCTTCGATAACATGTCCGAAGACTGTAACCGGACCATCGGCCTCTGTAATAACGGAAAACGGCAGACCAAGGAGATTGGAGACGAAGATAAACAGTATCAGCGTCAATCCCAGTGATATGTAAGGCTTTCCCTTCTTCAGATCCATGGCGCTGCTGATCAGTCCCTGTACAAATTCAACCACCCATTCCATGAAATTCTGGAGCTTGGACGGATTCTCAACCGACAGGTTGCGGACGGAGAGCATGACCAGTACGAACACTATCACCGAGCTGATTACCAGCATCAGCACAGCAGACAGGTCAATCGGTATTCCGCCAACATAGATTAAAGGCATTTCGTGCATAGTATCATCCCCCTTTCTCTTTAATATGGCTACAGCTTATTCTTGATTCCTAGATATATCCCCACGGGAATAGCCAGAAGCTGGGGGATGAACAGGCCGATAATCGTTGCCTCCAGCGAGAAATGTTCGTATTTGACTGAGAACATGGTCACCAGAATTCCAAAACTGATTCTTGTAGCAAAACCAAGGCTGAAGGAGCTTTTCCCTTGCTTCGCCACCGCTGCTGTCACTCTTCTGACCTTAAGGGCTAGATAACGGAAATTAACCAGTCCTGCCAGCAAGCCGAGTGTCATTCCCAGAGTAACTGCACGGGTCTCATGATGGAGAGCCCACCCCATTACCAATCCTGCCATAATGATTACTGTCACCCTGGTGACGATATTGATTACGGGAGTCATATTATCCATTTTGCTCCCCCAAAAAATTTTTGATTAGCAAAGCAACATTCACAACTCCGAGAATCAACCCGGTAATTGTTCCGATAGCCAGCCAAAAGGCAGGTCCGTCCATCAGATTGCGCAGCCACTTTGCCACAAAAAAGCCTATTACAATGTAAGCGGTGAGCAAGCTGCCCGCACCCCCGAGTACTAGAGCCGTACGCCCCAGTCCAGGCTCATTCTTTGGTTCCTTCATAGGCTACAATCCCAACTAATTTTACTGAATATCCAGACTCTTTGTCAATTCACAGAAAATTGCCCAAAATCGCATGAAAATATGAAAATAATCACAGCAAAATACACCAAAACCATATAAACCGTACAGTTTAACTGTATGCTGCTTTTATTAACCTTAGTATATTAGTTGTCTTGCTCTGTTTTATCATTTGTGAACATTGTGTGAAATTCTTCTGGACGTTCTTCAGCGGCTCCGAAATGGTGCAAAATCGCATTGACAATTCTCTCGGAGGCTTTGCCGTCTCCATACGGGTTGGCGGCCCGGCTCATCGACTGATACAGGTTCTGATCGGTCAAAAGAGCATGTGTCCGTTGATACACCTTCTCCTCGTCCGTTCCCACAAGCTCCAGTGTTCCGGCCTCGATCCCTTCCGGGCGCTCGGTTGTATCACGCAGCACAAGCACAGGAACTCCAAAGGAGGGAGCTTCCTCCTGCAGGCCGCCGGAATCGGTCAATATCAGGTGGGTATGCGGATAAAAGTTATGCAGGTCAACGACATCCAGCGGATCAATCAGCTTGATTCTAGGGTGTCCGCCGAGGATCTCATGCGCCGGTTCCTTGACTGCGGGACTCGGGTGCACGGGATACACAATGGCTACATCTTCAAATTCATCAGCGATTCTTTTGACTGCACGGAAAATATGACGGTGCGGTTCGCCTTGGGATTCTCTGCGGTGCGCCGTCATCAAAATAAGTCTTTTTCCTGAAGCAAAATCAAGGACCGGATGCCGGTAGTCCGGCTGTACGGTATATTGAAACACATCGGTTACGGTATTGCCTGTGATATAAATACTTGATTCTTTTTTGTTCTCGTGTCTCAGGTTGCCCGCTGACCAATGGGTCGGAGCAAAATGCAGATCAGCAAGCACGCCTGTCAGCTGACGGTTCATTTCTTCCGGATAAGGCGAAAGCTTGTTCCATGTCCGAAGACCTGCTTCCACATGCCCAACCTGAATCTGCTGCAGGAAAGACGCATAGCTGGCCAGGAAGGTGGTCAGGGTATCGCCATGTACAAGCACGAGGTCCGGCTTCACTTCGCGGAGCACCGGCTCCAGGCCTTCGAGCACCCGGATCGTGATCTCATTGAGCGTCTGGCGGTCCTTCATTACGTCCAGATCATAATCCGGGGTAATCTTGAACACCTCAAGCACCTGATCCAGCAGCTCCCGGTGCTGCGCAGTTACACAAACAATCGATTCAATCTGCTCAGGATGTCTGTTCAGCTCCAGAACCAGAGGCGCCATCTTGATTGCCTCGGGGCGCACTCCGAAAATCGTCATTACTTTAATTTTGGACATAAGCCCTTCCCTCTCTTCTGAAAACCGCGGTCTATTGGGTTTGTACTATTATTATCTGTTATTATCTGTGCTTCTTACTTGGTTCCGTACAGTCTGTCCCCGGCATCTCCGAGGCCCGGAACGATATATCCGTGATCATTCAAATGATCGTCAAGCGCTGCAACATAGATATCCACATCCGGATGAGCAGCTTGTACAGCCGCAACACCTTCCGGGGCAGCAATCAGGTTCATCATCTTGATCTGAGTGCAGCCGCGGTTCTTAAGCGAGGTAATCGCCGCAATGGCAGAGCCGCCTGTAGCCAGCATAGGATCGATTACGATCAGCTCACGTTCCTGGACATCCGTAGGAAGCTTAATGTAGTACTCCACCGGCTGCAGGGTGTCCGGATCACGGAACAGGCCTACATGACCTACCTTCGCCGCAGGAAGCAGCTTAAGAACACCTTCCAGCATGCCAAGACCGGCGCGCAGAATCGGAATCAGCCCTAGCATTCTTCCCGAAATCACCTTGCTCTGCGTTTCCTGCACTGGCGTCTGCACCGTAATGGTCTCCAGCGGGATATCACGTGTAATCTCATAAGCCATAAGTGTTGCTACTTCATCGACATGCTCCCTGAAGTCTTTTGTGTTGGTCCGCACATCGCGAATGAATGTCAATTTGTGCTGAATCAATGGATGATCGCAAATCACCAATTTTCCCATGTTGTCCCTCCGGTAATTGTAAGTCTTATTTATAGCCAAAGTAAGCGCTGTGCTTCTCAGGTGGCTAAATCCTATCTATTATATCATCACCAAGACTGCTTTTCACCTACAGATAGACGGATCCGCGAGTCCTCCGGCTTCCTGCAGACTCCCAGCCCATGGAAGCTTAAGTCAATATATCCACCTCTTTGGATATAAAACAAAGCTTAGTCTGTACGATTGAGCGCTTTTAATACTATTCACAGTTCTTTCACTACTTTTAATGAAAGTTCCATGAACTTTCATGTAACTTTCAGTATAATCCAAACGTTTTCCCGGCAGCCATTTGTGAACATTATGTAACAGCAACGCAGCAAATAAAAAGCCTTTGCGTACTTCCGGCGGAACCGGGTACGCAAAGGCGATTATTAGAGGACTCTGATTAATACTGCAATCCAGGGTAAATCGGATATTGTTCAGTCAGCTTGGCTACCTCACGGGCCGCCTGAGTCAAGTTAGCTTCATCCTGCGGATTCTTCAGGACAGCAGCAATAATCCGGCCGATTGTAACCATAGCCTGCTCATCCATACCGCGTGAAGTAACAGCCGGTGTGCCGATGCGGATACCGCTGGTTACGAATGGGCTAGTCGGGTCAAACGGAATCGCGTTCTTGTTGACTGTAATTCCGATGGAATCCAGCACCTTCTCAGCGACCTTGCCGGTAATGTTCAGGTTGCGGGTATCCAGCAGGATCAGATGGTTATCGGTTCCACCGGATACAATATTAATACCTTCGCCAACAAGGGTCTCTGCCAGTACCTTGGCATTCTTAACTACGTTCTCGGCATAAGTCTTGAATGAAGGCTGCAGCGCCTCACCGAACGATACGGCTTTGGACGCAATCACATGCATCAAAGGTCCGCCCTGGGAACCAGGGAAGACTGCTTTATCAATCGCGGCAGCCCATGGCTGTCTGCACAGAATCATCCCGCCGCGCGGACCGCGCAGAGTTTTGTGCGTAGTTGTAGTCACGAAGTGGGCATGAGGAACCGGACTCGGGTGAAGACCGGCAGCTACCAGACCGGCAATATGGGCCATATCGACCATGAACAGAGCGCCCACATCATTCGCAATCGAACCGAGTGCGGCAAAATCAATCGTACGCGGATACGCGCTCGCACCGGCAACGATCATTTTGGGACGGTGCTTGAAGGCGGCTTTGCGCACTTCATCATAATCGATCAGGAAGGAATCCTCTTGTACGCCATAAGCCACGAAGTTATACAGAATTCCGGAGGCATTCACCGGGCTGCCGTGGGTCAAATGGCCGCCATGCGCCAGATTCATACCCAGTACGGTATCGCCAGGGCTAAGGGCAGCAAGATATACAGCCATGTTAGCCTGTGCGCCGGAATGCGGCTGCACGTTGGCATGCTCTGCACCGAACAGTTCCTTGGCACGGTCACGGGCCAGGTTCTCTACGATATCCACATCTTCACAGCCGCCGTAGTAACGCTTGCCGGGATAACCTTCGGCGTATTTGTTCGTAAGCACGGAGCCCATGGCCTCCATGACGGCTTCACTTACAATATTCTCTGAGGCAATAAGTTCAATGTTCGCACGCTGGCGGCTCAGTTCGAGGCCCATCGCTTCCAGTACTGCCGGGTCACTTTTACGCAATTGTTCCATGTTTCTAATTTCCTCCCTGTAACTCTGATTTATGTGGTATTAGTTAAAACCTCTCACTTCAGTCACAATTCACGGAACCGCTAGTCTCAGGCGTGCGGTACACGGCCCGTTCCCCGCCGATCAGCGGCGGTCTGCTCCATGCGGCATTTACCCGGGCAGCCCCGATATACCGCAGGCTAGGCCGGTAAGGTACGGCAATCCGGCGCAGATGCATGCCAATCAGGGTCTCCCCGATATCTATACCGGCATGAGCTTCAATCGTCTCTGCCAGTACTGGATCTGTCATGGACTGGTAGGCCGCAGCAGCCATGGAGCCTCCGGCTCCCGGAATGGGCACAGCCGACACCTCTCTAAGGCGAAGGGATTCCAGCAGAGCGCGTTCCATCACCAGCGAACGGTTCAAATGCTCGCAGCATTGATAGACCGGGTGAAAACCAAATTCATCCGCAATCTGCGTAATCCCATCCAGCAGCTGCCGCGCAACCTCCAGCGCACCGCCTGTCCCAATCCGCTTCCCTGCCACTTCGCTTGTGCTGGCTCCGACGACCAGGATCTTCCCCGGACCGAGCTGGCCCGCTACTGCAAGTTCACGCGTTACCGCAGCAGTGGCTGCGGCCAAAGAAAGCTCCCCGCCGCCCGTTAGCTGCTGCTCTGCAGCCGCCATACCGGATAAGCGGTCATCCCCTGACTTCTGCTTCAGGACTTCCTCCATCTTACCGCCCCCTTCAACCGTTTCTGATTTCCATGGAGATGCAACTTTTAAACAAAAAAGAGCAGTCCGCAGGTTGAACTGCGGATGTGCTCTTTTGCCCAGGCGACCGGCCGTTTATTCCAGGTGCTCCATCGTGGTTTCATCCACACTTGTCGCCAGTTACACCGGAACCGGATCATATTTATTACATCTTAAGGGATAGTCAGCAAAAAATCAACCACTTCAAAGCCGTCTCAGCGATTCAAGCTTATCGAGCAGACTGTACAGCGCCGTACGGATCTCGGCAGCCGCCAGCTCGTAATCTTCACGCGAGCCGCCGAACGGATCACTGATATCGAAGCTGGGGATACGCTGGCGGATCTCAATCATCCGCTGCATAGCCGCAGCGTCCGGCTCGGTGCCCAGGGCCAGATTCAGCTCCGCATCTGCATACAAGCTGTCCAGCTCCCGGATATCGGCGTTCACGGATTCCTGCGTCTGGACATATTCCTTAAGGGTATGGGTCTTGGTAACGGCGTCAGGAAAATATTGCAGCAAGTGCCGCTTATGCGCTCCTGTCAGGGTGAGGATCAGATCGGCCCAAGCCACTGCCTCCCCGTTCAGCTGTGAGGATACGATGCGGTCCTGAATCCCTTCATCCTGCAGAATGCCCGCAGCATGTCTGGATATGGAAGTACCCGGGACAGCAGAAACTCCGGCAGACCGCACCTCCACATGAATGCCCCGCTCCTTCGCAAGCTTCCGCAGAAGCCCTTCGGCCATGGGACTACGGCAGGTATTACCTGTGCAGACAAATAAAATATGCAGCAACCTTTCCACCTCCGGTAAACATTATAATTTCGGTATTAAGCAAGCTTAAAAATTATGGGTATTGCCGTTATTGTATCAAAAGATGAACATCAAGCCAAACGCCAGGAGAATGGCTCCGCCCAGCGCTTCCCCGTACTCTCCGAGGCCCCGGCTCACCCGCCTGCCCAGCAGCAGCCCTGTAATGGACATAACACCGCCGCAGGCACCGAAGGCCAGCACGGTTAGAATAATACTATTCACAAACATCCCAAGCGAAACCCCGACCGAGAAAGAATCCACACTTACACTGAGCGAGATCAGCAGCATGCCCCACACTGTCCGGTGATCCATCTGCCGGCTGCTGCCGCCGTCGTCCTGACGGAAGGAGTTGAACACCATATGTCCGCCCAGCAGAACAAGCAGGCCTCCGGCAGCATAGGTGGTAACCTGTCCCAGCAAATGCCCGACATAGCTGCCCGTGAACAAGCCCAGCAGCGGCATCAGCACATGAAAAAAAGCAATCAGCAGACTAAGCTGCAGCACATGCAGCAGACGGATGCCCCTCATCCCGATGCCCACGCCAAGCGAGAACGCATCCATCCCCAGCGCAACTGCCATAATGGCCACTGTTACTATCTGGCCCCAGCCCCCATGTATTCCGCCCCAGCCCCCATACATTCCGTCCCAGCCCATGAATAACCCTCCACCCTGAGTCCGTAAGTTCTTGTACAACAACGATATGCGGACAAGATGGTATTCATGACTGCGGGGTGGATGGCAGGGCGGGGGCGAAGGGACCCAGGTTGCGTAATATCAGGTGTATCCGAACATTCATTTTCCAAATTTATCGAAG
Source organism: Paenibacillus sp. FSL R7-0128 (assembly GCF_038002245.1). NCBI lineage: Bacteria > Bacillati > Bacillota > Bacilli > Caryophanales > Paenibacillaceae > Paenibacillus > Paenibacillus sp. FSL R7-0128. The sequence continues at coordinate 7,157,295 of NZ_JBBOCD010000001.1, forward strand.
TATTCCTTTGCCTTTTTGAGGATGGCCAACTCTTCCTCCATCTCGGCTAGCTGCCGATTGCGTTCCTTCAGTTTCCGTTCAAGCTCTCTGAGTTTGTCCTGATCGGCTTCCTGATCCTTTCCACTCATAGCAGCACCTCCACGTTAATCTTATGAGTTCCAGTCTATTAGCAGGAGGACATGGTCCATACCATCCTAACAGCAACTGACTACCCGGCGTCGATCACTGATTCTCCAGCGGCTTTCATCAGCCGGTTCATGATGGCTGCGCCGAGGCCCGTGACCGGGCAGGCCTCGGCCAGAATGTACGTGGCCCCCGCTTCATCGAAGCGCCGCAAGGCGGCATACAAGAAGCGGGCGGCCTCCTCCGGCGAGGACAGCGAGCCGAGAGACACCGTGCAGGCGGCCGGGTCGGCGGGATACAGGGCCCTATGCTCCTCGAAGAGGAGCAGGCCCGTGATCTCGCCCGCCCGCTGCGCCGCCTGCAGCAGCCCTGCGGCGGTCTCCGCCACGCGCTGCGCGGAGGAGCCGCGAACGATGCCAAGCGCGCCGCGCGGGGCATAGTGCGTGTACTTCATGCCCGGCGCGCGCGGCGCCGGGCTGTTGCCTTCGGCCGCCTGCGCAGCAGCGCCGGCTTCGCCGCCGCCGGGCACGGCTGCCGGCGGCACAGGCACGGACCCGCCGCCGGATGCACCGGCAGGCGTGTCCGCCCCGGCGGCCGGCTCCGCTGCGGCCGCTTCAGTGCCGGTCACCGCCGCGAGCTGCTCGGCGGTGATGCCCCCGGGACGGAGCACGGCTACCGTCCCGTCCGGCTGCACCTGCACCACGGTCGACTCCAGGCCGACCCCGGCCGCGCCGCCGTCCAGAACCCCGCCGATATATCCGGCGAGGTCTTCTAGCACATGGGCGGCCAGCGTCGGACTCGGCCGCCCGGAGCGGTTGGCGCTGGGCGCGGCAACCGGACAATCCGCCGCGCGCAGCAGCGCAAGCGCCACCGGATGATCCGGCATGCGCACGCCAACCGTATCCAGGCCCGCCGTCACCAGCGGCGAGAGGACGCCGGGACGGACCGGCAGCACCAGCGTCAGCGGGCCGGGCCAGAACGCATCGATCAGTGCCTCGGCCACCGGATGCACCTCCGTCACCAGGCGACCGAGATCCTCCCGCCGGGCAATATGCACGATCAGCGGGTTATCGGAGGGACGGCCTTTGGCTGCGAATACCGCTTCTACCGCTGCGGTATTCCGCGCATCTGCGCCCAGTCCGTACACCGTCTCCGTCGGAAAGGCCACTGTCTCCCCGCTCCGCAGCAGCGTTGCCGCTTCCGAGATCATGCCCAGGTCACTCGTGCTCACCGGCAAACCGTCAGAACTCTCCGTTCCGCCATCCGTTCCCTCCTTGCCGGAAGCAAGGCTCCAGTACAGGGTGGATTCTATATGACCGCTACGGCGCTGGGCAGCGAACGGTGAATGCTTATCTTCTGTCATCTATCATCACTAGCTTTCTAAATTGAATTATTACGCAAGTGAAAACGGCTTTTGCCGTCCTTTTTAAGGACGGTACCGTTTCAGCGAGAAAGATAAGGATAATTATAGCGCGAAGCATATAGATTCTTATCTTTGAACAAAATCATCCGACCGGATGAATGGGATTACCTGCGCGTCAGCACAATGTATGCTGTTTTTCACATACATTCGGCCCATGCGCCTGCGTGGTAGCCAATGTATGCTGTTTTTGGCATACATTTGGGTCATACTCCTTCGCACCAGCACAATATATGCTGTTTTCCACATACATTCGGCCCATGCGCCTGCGTGGTAGCCAATGTATGCTGTTTTTGGCATACATTTGGGTCATACTCCTTCGCACCAGCACAATGTATGCTGTTTTCCACATACATTCGGTCCATGCGCCTGCATGTCAGCACAATGTATGCTGTTTTTGGCATACATTTGGGTCATACTCCTTCGCACCAGCACAATGTATGCTGTTTTCCACATACATTTGGCCCATGCGCCTGCGTGTCAGCACAATGTATGCTGTTTTCCACATACATTTGGCCCATGCGCCTGCATGTTAGCACAATGTATGCTGTTTTCCACATACATTCGGCCCATATGCCTGTACCAGCCGATTGTGCTCGGTTTTAGACACCTTGTCCACAACAGGAGGAAACAATAGTTTCCTCTACACTCAAAAACGGCCCCCTCAGGTGGAGCCGCCTCTGCTCAAGTTCTGCAATCATCGTACCATATCCGGCGCAAAAACTGTAGAATCCAAAATACGTTTACGCCATGCTTTTCAGGACATTCAGGCGAACAGCCCGCAGATCCAGCTCCAGATATTCTTCAGCAGCTCCCACACGAAGAACTTCACCTTCGGTGTCTCAGCAGCATCACCTGAACTTCCTACCTTGTTAGTTGAATCAGAGAGACTGGATACTGCCCCTTGCGCTGTTCCATCCGCCGCCTTCACCTTCGCACCGTCTCCCGAAGCCTTGGCTGAGACCTTAGCCGCCTCCCTAGCCCCCGCCTTCGCAGCAGCCGGTTCCGCAGCCGCAGCATCTCCTGTTCCCGCATCGATGAAGCAGAGCGGCGGAAACAGCACACACCACCAGTTCTGCCCTTTGCCTGCTCCAAGCGTGACCCGGACGGCCTCGTATTCTCCGGCTGGGTAGACCCGTCCGCCATACATTTTGGTCGGAAAAGGAACCGTGCCCAGCTCCACCTGATAGCCGTACTCAATCCCGCGCTGCGTCAGCTCTCTGCCCACCAGCTCATTCAGCTCCGGCAGATGATTACGGATCAGGGCACGGGCCTGCTCCAGACTCTGCGGATCTTCCAGCCCGGCCACCCACTGATTAATCTGCTCCACGATCCGGTCACGAATCTGGCGCTTGACCAGCTGATCCCCGGTGCCGTCCGAATTCGCCAGAATACGCAGGCGGATCGACTCCTGCGGGATGGATACCTCTGCTACGGCAGCATCGCTTTTTTGGCCTTCCCAGGCCATCATCAGAATCATAAAAAAACAAATTAAAATGGCAGTATACTTAAAGGTAATCCGCAAGGAATCCCCTCGCTCCAGCTTATAATCCTCCATCTTCCGCAGCCCCTCTCCCTCTGAACCTCTTATGTTCCCAGTATGTCCAGGAATGAGAGACTGCAAACCTATTAATCTATGATTTATGAAGTAGAGACGGCAACACCTAGTTTTTGGACAAAAGAGATTTGCCCTTCGCCTCCGGCTGCGGCAGCGGAAGATCATCCTCCACATCCTGCCCGTAGAGCCTTACGCTCATCGCAATCCCCATACAGGCCATATTAATCAGCAGCGAGGTTCCGCCGTAGCTGATGAACGGCAGGGTAATGCCGGTCAGCGGCATCAGTCCGGTCATCGCACCGATATTCTCAAGAATCTGATACAGCAGCATCGCTACGATCCCGACAATCAGGAGCGGCCCGCCACGGTCCCTGCATTCTAGGGCAATCAGGATTAATCTGTGGATCAGGATAAAAAAGAGCATCAGCAGCGCCGCTGCGCCCAGGAAGCCGAATTCTTCCCCAATCTGCACAAAAATCGATTCCGAATACAGATACGGCACACGGTTGCTCTGTACGGAGCTGCCCTGCAAATAGCCTTCTCCCTTAAGGCCCCCGGAGCCAATCGCCGTCTGGGCATTTTTCGTCTGATAGCTCGCCGTGCTGCTCGCCAGCTCAGGCACGAGCCAAGGATCAAACCGGCTGACGAAGTGATCCCGTCCCAGCGTTTTTTCAATGAAATCCACTGTCTGTTCGTGATAGTTGATATAGCACAGGATGAAGCCCAGAATCGCTCCGCCCGCGACAACTAGACCGATCAGCGCATGCGAGAATTTGATACGCCCGATCCATAGCAAGCCAAGCAGGATTACGATATAACTAAGTGCATTGCCCAGGTCATTCTGGACGATGACCAGCGCGCACGGCATGAATGCAATCAGACCCAGCGGCACGACATCGCGCCAGAACTGGAGCCGGGTTTTATTTTTGCGGACAAGCATGGTGGTCAGAAAAATAATCAGAATCAGCTTAAACAGCTCCGCCGGCTGAATGCTTAAATCTCCAATACCGATCCAGCCCTGGGCGCCATTCTTCACCTTGCCGAAAAAGCTGACCGACAGCAGAATCCCGATCCCGGCGATGTAAATGTAGAGCCCGTACCGCACCAGCAGGCGGTAATCGAACAGGGTGATCAGAATAAAAGCGATAAAACCCAGCGCGTAATATTTCAACATGGTGATATGCATACCATCCAGACCGTCTCTTCCGTGAGTCACGCTATAAATGGAGAAGATACAGATCCCCATCAGCACAATCAAAATAAGCACAATGCTGCCGTCTATTCTTTTGATTCTCTGCAACATAAGGATAACCCCTCAACCTCTCCGGATTAGGAATCCGCCCGCTACACCCAGCCCAAGCTTCAACCCACTAATTTCCATTGTAATTCAATTGGGAGCTTTTATTCAATTTTTCTATTTCTGCATAGCTGACCCACTACGCCCTCCTTCTAAGTATGTCAGCCCAGGTGGAAACGGATTTGCCGTCCATTTGCAAAAAAATACCGAAACCCTTCGTAAACGAAGAATTCCGGTATGGATGAAGCATCCCGCTTCCCTAAATGCGCGGGCTTTATTATTCTTAATAAGTTAACTTCTCTTGGCGGAAGCCGGGGAAGAATACAGCGCAGGACTCGGCAGATCCTCCTCCACCTCTTGCCCGTGCAGACGTACGCTCATGACAAGCCCTATGCTCGCCATATTGATCAGCAGTGAGGTTCCCCCGAAGCTGATGAACGGCAGCGTAATCCCGGTCAGCGGCATCAGGCCCAGGAAGGCCCCGATATTCTCAAAAATCTGGTACAGCAGCATCGCCACCACCCCGACGATCAGGAACGGCCCGCCCCTATCCTTGCACTCCAGTGCAATTAGTATCATCCGGTGAATGAGGATAAAGTACAGCAGCAGCACCAGCGCCGATCCGACAAAGCCATATTCCTCCGCAATCTGGACAAAAATGGAGTCCGAATAGGTGTATGGTACACGGTCGGTCTGCACCGAGCTGCCCGTCATGTAGCCTTCACCGCTCATTCCGCCGGAGGCGATGGCCATTTTGGCGTTTTTCGTATGGTAGATCGCCTTGGCTGTCGCCTTATCCGGTACCAGCCACGGGTCGAAGCGCTCGATCCAGTGAGAGCGTTTGATATCTACCAGGAAATCCTTAATTTCATCGTGATAATGAATATAGCTCATAATTCCGGCAGCTGCAGAGCCGCCTATAACCAGCAGTCCGATTAGCGCATGGGTGAACTTAATATTGCCGATCCACAGGAGACCGATCAGAATAACGATGTACGAGAGCGCATTCCCCAGGTCATTCTGGCTGATTACGATGACAAACGGCATGAGACTGAATAATCCCAGCGGAACCACATCACGCCAGAACAGCAGCTTATTTTTATTTTTGCGGACAAGCACAGCTGCCAGGAACAGAATCAGAATCAGCTTGAACAGCTCCGCCGGCTGAAGACTGAAGCTGTTGCCGAACTTGATCCATCCCTGTGCGCCGTTCTGCTCTGTGCCCACGAAGCTGACCAGGATCAGAATGCCAATCCCCGTGATGTACACATATAACGCATATTTTACAAGCAGGCGATAATCCACGAACGTCAGCCCGATAAAGGCAACAAAGCCCACGATATAGAATTTGATCATCTTAATATGCGACCCGTCCAGCCTCTCACGCCCGTGGGTCACACTGTATATGGAGAAAATGCTGACCACCATCAGCAGCACAAGAATCACCAGGATAACGCCGTCAATCTTCTTAATCTTCTGAAGCATATTCTGTCTCCTTACTCAGTACTGGTTCTTCCCGTTCTTGTCTCCCGGCAGCCGCCCAGGCAGAAGTTCCGTCACGTCTATTGTAAAGGAAGGGACCGCCTAAATACAATTTCCATCGTTTGGGGGTACTCTGTCAGACGAACAGCCGTGCCGCCTCCCCTCCAGCGGACTGAGCGGACCTTATTCGCTGCAAAAGCACCTTCCCGGAAGTTATGCGGACAGAGAGGACGCTATTCGTTCAGTTGGTTGCTCAAACAGGCTTGTTTACAGGTAATAAGGTCTTCTCAGTCCACAAGAGTTGGTCATTTCGCGTTATTTGAGCAAATAGCGTCTTCTCAGTCCGTTCCCCGTCCTCACCGTGCTATCCCGAGCACATGCCGGGGAATCCCGGCGAGATCATCGATGGTGATGATCTCGTCCCAATGTCCGGCTGCCCGCAGCAGTCCGGCTACCTGCCCGGCCTGCCCCTGGCCGAGCTCAAAGCCGACCAGGCGCGGCGGAGCCGGGAGCAGCGGCAGCTGCTCCATCATGCGGCGGTACGGGTCCAGCCCGTCCCCGCCGCCGTCCAGTGCCGTGCGCGGCTCATGGTCGCGCACCTCGCGCTGCAGCCCGGCGATGTCGCCGCCGGGGATGTACGGCGGGTTGGAGACGAGAATATCCGTCTCCAGCCCCGCGAACGGCTCGAGCAGATCGCCGAGCCGCAGGTCCACTGCCGTGCCGTGCCGCTGCGCATTGCGCCGGGCCACGGCCAGCGCGCCGGGCGAGATATCGCCGGCGCAGACCCGCCACGCCGGCGCTTCCGCCGCCAGCGTGACGGAGATGGCTCCGCTGCCGGCGCCGATATCGACGGCGGTCAGCGGCCGTGCGGCGCCGGCTGCGCCCGCGCCGCTCTCCCGGCGGGCTGCGTTGCGGCCTGCCCCGCTGTGGGCGGCTGCTTCATCCGCAGCCGCCATAGTTCCCGGTGCGGCTTCGTCCCGCACCCCTCCAGCCTCACCGCCCGCAGTTGTCCACTGCCCGTCTCCTTCAACTTCACGTGCAGCTTCGCCCCGCCCCCCAGCCATTCCGTCCGGCCACAGCTCCGCGCCGTACTTCAGAATCGCCTCGACGAGCAGCTCCGTCTCCGGGCGGGGGATCAGTACATCGGGCGTGACCTCGAAGGCACGGCCGTAGAATTCCTGCTCGCGGGTGATGTATTGCACCGGTTCCCCCGCCGCCCGGCGGGTCACCAGCGCTTCCCATTCGGCCTTGAGCGCCGGTGGGAACGGATCAGCCAGCGCCATATAATAAGCCGCCCCGGACAAGCCCAGCACATGCTCCAGCAGGAGCTGACTGCTGCGCTGCGGCTCCGTAAGGCCGTGTCCGGCCAAAAAAGAAGAAGCCTCCGCAAAGGCTTCCCGGATGCTTTGCAATTCCGACATGACGTAAGAGTCGTGTTTCAAAGCATTATTCTCCTTTTTCCATCAATTCTGCTTGTTCCGCAATCGACAGTGCGGAGATAATCTCGGTAATATCCCCGTTCATCACCTGATCCAGACGGTGAAGGGTTAAGCCGATCCGGTGATCCGTCACACGGCTCTGCGGGAAGTTGTAGGTACGGATACGCTCACTGCGGTCACCGGTTCCCACCTTGCTTTTACGTTCTCCGGAGTACTTCGCTTCCTCTTCCTGACGCTTCAGATCCGAGATCCGGGTACGCAGCACCTTCAGCGCCTTATCCTTGTTGGAGTTCTGGGACTTGCCATCCTGGCAGGTAGCCACGATCCCCGTAGGTACATGGGTTACACGTACTGCTGATTTGGTCGTGTTAACGGACTGTCCGCCCGCGCCGCTCGAACAGAAGGTATCGACACGGATATCTTTGTCATGAATCTCGATTTCGAAATCTTCCGCTTCCGGCATTACAGCCACGGTAGAGGTAGACGTATGGATACGTCCGCCGGATTCTGTGGTAGGTATGCGCTGCACACGGTGTGCGCCGCTTTCGAATTTCATTTTGCTGTAAGCGCCGCGCCCGTTAATCAGGAAGATCACTTCCTTGAAGCCGCCGAGATCATTCGTGTTCACATCCATCAGCTCCACGCGCCAGCCCTGAGTATCGGCATAACGGGTATACATCCGGTAGAGGTCAGAGGCGAACAAGGCCGCTTCGTCCCCGCCGGCTGCGCCGCGGATTTCAACGATTACGTTCTTATCGTCGTTAGGGTCCTTAGGCAGCAGGAGCAGACGAATCTTCTCCTCAAGAATGGCCTGACGCTCGGACAGGTCATCGATCTCCATCTTGACCATTTCTTTCATTTCATCATCAAGCTTCTCGGCCTGCATCATCTTCGCGGCTTCAAGCTCTTCCATTACGTTCTTATATTCGCTATACGCCTCGAAGGCGGGCTGCAAGTCGGATTGTTCTTTGGAATAGTCCCTCAGTTTCTTACTGTCGCTTGCAACATCCGGGTCACATAGCAGTTCACTGAGTTTCTCATAGCGGTCCGCCAGGGATTGCAATCGGTCCAACAAGGGAATTCACCTCTCCTGATTCAAATTCTTCGTTCATTATTAATTAAAATTGTTGCTACAACTGAAGTAGATATACGACTTTATATTATACCACCACAAGCCTCAATTGGCTACAGTACATGCGGCGGGCCGGGGATTTTTTTAAATTTCGATTCTGTATGATCTTATGATGTTGAGCCTCCGGCCAGCTTATACACCGGCACCGAGTCCGAATGACGCAAAGAAACCATCCAGCAAGCAAAACCCTCTACTCCTGAATGGCCTCTCTATAACAAGCGAAAAGTATCTATACGTTGAACCGGAAATGCATAACGTCGCCGTCCTGCACCAGATATTCCTTACCTTCCAGACGCAGCTGCCCGCGTTCCTTGGCACCGTTCATTGAACCTGCCGCCACCAGATCGGTGTAAGCTACAACCTCCGCCCGGATAAAACCGCGCTCGAAGTCCGTATGAATCACGCCCGCTGCTCCAGGGGCCTTGGTGCCCTTGCGGATGGTCCAAGCACGAACCTCTTGAACGCCCGCAGTGAAATAAGTGTACAGTCCCAGCAGCTTGTATGCCGCTTTGATCAGACGGTTAAGTCCGGATTCCTGCAGACCCAGCTCCTCCAGGAACATCTCCTTGTCTTCTCCTTCCAGCTCTGCAATCTCCGCTTCCACCTTGGCACTGATCGGCACGACTTCAGCGTTCTCGGCTGCTGCGAATTCACGGACCTGCTGCACATAAGGATTCTCCTCGGCAGTCGCCACTTCATCCTCGCCCACATTCGCCGCATACAGCACGGGCTTCAGGGTGAGCAGGTGAAGATCACGCACGATCTGGCGCTCATCGTCAGACAACTCCAGACTGCGTGCAGGCTGGTCCTGATACAGGGCTTCCTTCACACGCTCCAGTACTTCTACTTCCTGGGCGTATTTCTTGTCGCCGCCCTTGATGTTTTTGCGGGAACGCTCGATTCGCTTCTCCACGCTCTCCAGGTCAGCCAGAATCAGCTCCAGGTTAATCGTCTGGATGTCGCTGATCGGATTCACCTTGCCGTCTACATGGGTCACGTTCTCATCGACGAAGCAGCGCACCACATGAACAATGGCATCCACCTCGCGGATATGGGCCAGGAACTTGTTGCCCAGGCCTTCGCCCTTGCTCGCACCGCGCACCAGTCCGGCAATGTCGACGAATTCAAAAGCGGTCGGAACCGTCTTGTTCGGCTGTACCAGCTCCACCAGCTTATCCAGACGTTCGTCCGGCACTTCTACAACTCCGACGTTCGGGTCGATGGTGCAGAATGGATAGTTGGCGGATTCTGCGCCCGCTTGTGTAATTGCATTGAATAATGTCGATTTGCCTACGTTGGGAAGTCCAACGATACCTGCTTTCAAAGCCATTTATATGACAACTCCTATTTTCGGTTGGTTTGATCACCGCATGAAATACCGAACTGATCTCAAACCATTATATATTAGAACAAATTCTCCAGCAACAGCAGAAGTCAAGCGGACAGCAAAATACCCCGCAAAGGGGTCTGCCTTACCTATAGGGTTTTGGACATTGTGATGTCTGTAACCTGGAAGCCCATTTTCTTGTATAGCCCGAAGGCGCGTTCGTTATGTCCGAAGACATGCAGGCCGATCTTGGCCGCCTTCAGCTTCCGGGCTTCTTCATCCAGCAGGAGCAGCGTCTGCTTGCCATAGCCCCGGCCCTGGAACGGCTCGAAGATATAAATGTCATAAATGAACGCCTCCCGCACCCCGCGGTTCTCGGTCACGTTGAACCAGATATAACCGGCCCCAGTCCCCGAAACGTCCTCTACTACCGAATAGAAATAAGCTCCCGCCGTATTGAGGCCTTGCGGCAGGTAGCGATTCATCGATTCCTGGGCCTGCGCTAACGCTGTATCTGCCTCCCAGGCACCGGCTTGTACTTTCTCTTCTGCGTAGTCGCGGGTAGATTGCTTCAAGAACGACTGAAACGCAGATTCGTCCATCGGGACCAATGTAATCGTCATTTGGATACCTTCCTTCGGTTCTGATTATAAAAGCAAGCCTGGTGTCAACGCCGGACCAGACGCGGCGTTCCGCGCAGTGCGGAGAGGTCAGGTGCGCCGATACCGAACATCACCGTCCGCAGCTCCAGCTCTACCTGGGCCAGCGCCTGATCCAGCGCCTCCTCGGAGCTAACCGCCGGACCCAGCAGCCCCCGTCCGAAGCCCGCCAGATCGGCGCCAAGGGCCAGCGCCTTGGCAGCATCGACGCCGTGCTTCAGTCCGCCGCTGCCGATCAATGCCCCGCGCGGGGAGACTGCGCGGACCTCGGCAATGCACTCCGCCGTGGGAATCCCCCAGTCGGCGAAGGCCTCCGCTGCCGCACGCCGAACCGGGTCGATGCTGCGGAACTTCTCTACTTGGCTCCATGAAGTGCCGCCAGCCCCGGCTACATCAATGAAGGCAGCGCCAGCCTGATACAGCCGGGCGGCTGTATCGCCGTCAATCCCCCAGCCTACCTCCTTGATCCCCACTGGAATCTCAAGGCTCCGGCATAATGCCTCTATCCGCTGCAACAGGGAACCGAAGCCAGTGTCACCCTCGGGCTGGAATACCTCCTGCAGCCCGTTCAGATGGAGAACCAGCCAATCGGCTCCGGCAATCTCAACCGCCCGGCGGCATTCTTCAACCCCGAAGCCGTAAGCGAGCTGCACGGCTCCGACATTGGCAATGACCGGAATCGTGGGTGCATTGGCCCGCACATGGAAGGTAGCAGCCAGCTCCGCGCGTTCTACAGCCGCGCGCACCGAGCCGACGCCAAGCGCCCAGCCCCGGCGCTCCGCCGCTTCGGCCAGCCGCTCATTGATCTTCCCTGTAGCTGCGCTTCCCCCGGTCATGGAGCTGATCAGCAGCGGGGTACGCAGCGTACGGCCTAAGAACTCAGTCCCCAGTGAGATGGTATCGTAATCCAGCTCCGGCAGCGCGTTATGGCGGAACCGGTACTGCTCGAACCCGGTTGTAATTCCGTTACCGGCCACATCTTCATTCAGGCAGAGCCGTACATGCTCAATCTTCCGTTCTCCGGTTCTGGAGTCGGGCAGCAGAGATTTATGTCCGGCATGGCCTGAGCCTGCTGCCTCCTGACCTGGCTGGGGCCCTGTTCCTGAGGGCTTCACAGCGCTCTGCGGCACACCGTTTCGCGGCATATCATTCATGCTGTCTTCCTCCGTTTCTGCTTCACTTTTCTCAAAAAAGAACAAAATCATCCTACGGAGAATGTATGCTGTTTTCAACATACATTCGGCCCATGCGCCTGCCTGCGAGCACAATGTATGCTGTTTTCCACATACATTTGGGCCATACGCCTGCGTGCGAGCACAATGTATGCTGTTTTTCGCATACATTCGGCCCATGCGCCTGCGTGCGAGCACTATGTATGCTGTTTTTCACATACATTCGGCCCTACGCCTGCCTGTGAGCACAATGTATGCTGTTTTCCACATACATTTGGGCCATACGCCTGCCTGCGAACACTATGTATGCAGTTTTCCACATACATTCGGCCATACACCTGCCTGCGAGTACTATGTATGCTGTTTTTCACATACATTCGGCCATACGCCTGCGTGCGAGCACTATGTATGCTGTTTTCCACATACATTCAGCAACAAAGACACTCTACGAGTTATTCAAAGACGGGTGCCGCCCCTAAAAGGCGGCGAAACCGTCTCCACTTGCAATATATCCCGCTCCACAATTACCTTCCATTATAGCACAACTATAGCATAACCCCGCTCGACCGTTGAACGCTGGCGGGGCACTTACTCTTCATACATGGCTTGCAATATATTCGCCCACCAGCCTGCCGGACAAGGACACCACAGGGGTTCCCCCGCCGGGATGCGTGGTTCCGCCCACATACCACAGTCCCTTAACATCGCTGGAACGGTTGCCCGGGCGGGCGAAGGTCTGCTTCACCGTATTGGAGGATATCCCGTAAATAGCTCCCTGATGCGCCAGCGTATCGCGGGCAATATCCTGCGGAGTATAACGCTCCAGCACATCTGCGGACGACAGCCCGCTCACACCGTGGCTCTCCAGTACAGACATTACCCGCTCCCCGTACGCATCCCTCTCCTCACTCCAGTCACAGGCCGGGCTCAGATAAGGCGCATTAGCCAGAATGAACAGGTTGCTGCCGCCCGCAGGCGCCAGCTCAGGCTCGGAATAACCGGAATGGCATACATACACTGTCGGCTGCTGCGGCGGACGATTATGCTCGAAGATATCCTTGAATTCCTGCTCGTAGTTCTCCGGGAAAAACACCGTATGATGCAGCAGCGCATCATACGTGCGCGGCACACCCGCCAGCGTTACCAGCCCCGACAGGGAGGGTTCGTAGGCTTCAATCTTGCGGTCCGTCATTCCAGGACGAACCGTTTCCGGCAGCAGCATCCGGTTGATGCTCAGGACATCGCCACCGGCAATCACGGTCTTGGCCGGGTAGAAGCCCTGCGCCGTATCCACACCTTCCACCGCACCGGAGACTACGGAAATTCCCGTCACCTCCGTGCCTGTAATCAGCCGTACGCCCAAATTCCGGGCGAGTGCAGACAGACCGCTGATTAATTCATAGGTGCCGCCCTTCACCCCATATACGCCTTCCTGAATCTCCAGATGACCAAGCATGGCGAAGATGGAGGGGGAGCGATACGGCGATGATCCCACATAGGTGGCATAGCGGCCCAGCATAGCCAGCGTATTCGGGTGGCTGAAGTAGCGGAGCAGCAAGCTATGCAGGCTGAGAAAAGGCCTTACGCGCACCAGATCCCGCACAAGGGAAGGCGAGAGCTTATCCCTCCAGGATAGCAGCAGCCTGTTCAGGAACTGCTTCTCGCTGAGCTGATACAGCCGCGAGGCTTCCTCCAGAAACTCCGGGAACCGCGCAGCATCCGCCGGGCTGTAGGAAGCCATCTGCTCCCGCATTCGCCCGGTATCCCTTGAGAAATCGACAACCCTGCCGTCTGCGAAGACATTGCGGGTGCGCGGCTCCAGCTCATAGAGCTGGACATAATCCTCCATGCGGGCTCCCGCAAGCTCATAGAGCGAGCGGAAGACATGGGGCATCGTAATTGTACTTGGGCCACGGTCGAAGGAGTAGCCCCCCGCCTGCATACGCTGCAGCTTGCCGCCCGGATGCTGCTGGCGTTCCAGCACAGTGACTTCCCAGCCCGCCGCGGCAAGGGTGACCGCACAGGACAGCCCCCCAAATCCGGCGCCTATGATGACTGCCTTCGGTTTCATCCATAACGCCTTCCTTTCCATTCATAGCCTGCGCGCGTGCGGCTTCCGCGCCAGGACGCCACAGCAATCAGCGACAGGCAGAGTATACTCGCCGGAAGTAGGAGACAGAACCAGAACGGCTGCCGACCGGCAGCATCGCTGATCCGTTTCACGGCCAGACCGGCAAACAGCGCAGCAGCGGGCCAGAGCGCCGCACTGGGCTGTCCGCTTAGGGCATAGTACAGAACGGCGGCGGCGGGCACCGCATACAGCGACAGATATGCAATAAGCACACCCAGCAGCAGCAGCGGGCTGCGGCCGATGCCGGCATAGATATTCTTCCGGTAGCCATTCCATACTTGCCGGGCATTGTGATACATCCGCATGAACACCTGCTCCGTAACATCCATGAGCGCCACCGTTCCGCCCGACCGCTTCACGGCTCGGGCCAGCGCCATATCATCCACCAGCTCGCTGCGGATGGCTTCATGCCCGCCGCAGCTGTCGTAACTGTCCCGGTGAATCAGGATGAAGCCCCCATGCGCCGCAACAAACCGCGGATCTCTGGAGCCGCGGACCAGCGGAATGGGCAGGTGGCAGATGATGGTGAAGACCATCAGGGGAACAACCAGCCGCTCCAGCCAGGTTCCGGTCATCTGCCGGGGGAAGCCGGTAATCATGCCGCCGCCCGCTGCTTCAGCAGCAGAAAGCGCCGCCTGAAGCGCCCCGTGCTGAAGACGGACATCTGCGTCCAGGAACAGCAGCCAGTCTCCGCTTGCCGCTTCTGCAAGCTGAGCGCAGGCATGGGACTTGCCCAGCCAGCCCTCCGGCAGCTCCCTTCCCTTCAGAACGCGTACTCCGCTGCCCGCTGCAGCGGCAATAGCCCCCGTTCCGTCAGTTGATGAATCATCCAGTACAATAATCTCCACCCCGATTCCGCCGGTGTTTGAGGCCAGTACAGAGGAGAGGCAGTCCCCAATATTATCCGCTTCATCCCGGGCGGGGATCAGTACCGATAAGCTCAAGGCCCGTGAGGATGCCGTTGCTTTTGCTGGCAGCGCCTTCGCCGCTCTTGTACCGACCGCTGCCCCCAGCTTGGGGAGCTGCGCTGCATTCCATATTGCGAACAATAGCTGGAGCAGCACAATACCGGTTACAGCCTGAAAGAATACGTTCATCCTCTCCCACCGCCCGGCCGCAGCAGGTCAAGCCATTCATTGGTAGATCTCCCCCGGCGGAGCAGCGGCCTGAATTCATCCGGCATATAGCCTTGATGGTTAAGCACTCTGCTGCGGTGGGACTCCAGTTGTCCGCCAAGAACAGTCTCCAGCGTACGGGCTACCCTTGAGCGGTCCATCTCCGCCCAAGGGAGCAGCAGCGGCGCACCGGCCAGCAGCGTAGCCTCCGGCTTCGTATGCCGGAACAGGCCGTGGTATAGCGTCACTGGGACTACGGCCGTCTGCGGACTGAGCCGCAGCGCCAGGGCCGCCCCTTCCTTCAGGCTCAGCGGCCGGTGCTCCAGCGGCCGGATTTCCCCTTCAGGATACATCCAGACGCTCTCTCCCGCCTGAAGCAGTCCGGCTGTATACCGCAGCGAAGCCCGCGCATCCCCTGGACTTCCAGGGTTAATGGAATACGCGCCAAGCTTTCTGAAGAAGGCATACTTCCGGAGCTGCTCCTCTTCCATCATGAAATAATGACGCTTCCCCGGCAGCTTCCCTGCGGCGTGATAGGCCAGCAGGCCGTCCCACCACGAGCTGTGATTCATGAGGTAGAGAATCCCCCGCCCGGCAGCGGCAGCGGGCTGAAGCTCTCCGCTGATTCCAATGAAGTGGAAATGTCTGCGCAGCAGGTACAAGGAATTATAACGGTAGAATAACCAGTCAAACCTTCCCGATGGAACGGCTTCCAGCATAGCGTAGACTCCCTTCGGCCAAAGCGGCGCCTGCTCCGGCGATCACCGCGCAGGCAGGCAATCCCTCTGTCAGGCTGATCAGACCGAACAGGATCAGGATCGCCTGATACAGGCGGGTGCCCCGGCGGGCAGCCAGGCGGGTGAACGGCACAGCCGGGAGCAGCATAGACAAGGCAGCGCCTGCAATCAGCCAGCCGCCGAAATTGCTCCAGGGCACTTGGTAGAAGCCCCCGCCGCCCTCCCAATGCCAGAAGTTCCTGGCATGGGCAACTGGATCGAGCACCAGATCCATCAGGACCGTCCAGAAGCCTACCTGCACGGCCCGCAGCAGCAGAAGCCGGAGGCCGCGCTGTCCGAAATCATGGCTGATCAACACGGCATTACACACAACAGCAATCCAGGCGAAGCCCAGGGTAACCGGCACACCAAATAATAAAGGCCCGAGAATAGTAGAATAATTATAATCCCCAAACAACCTGCCGGAATGCACGCCTACCCATTCGACGGCCATTCCGCCTAACCAGATAAGAGCCGCAGCATACCAGAATCGCTTGGTCATCCGGCCTCCTGAAGAATTGACTGACCAGTCAGACATGAAGGGTTTGAATTGCCCCTTGATTAATAAGTCCAGCCCGTAGACACCATAGAATACGAGAAATAATCCGTTAGAGAACTTCAGACTATCCGGAATTCCGAACACGATCAGCAGCAGCGCTCCGATGGTATACCAGATCCAAAAAAGGGTTCGGACCATCGCTAGACCACCGCAGTTCTTACACCGGCATAACGCACGACCGTACGCTGGAACAGCTGAAGCTTGGCTTCATCGCTGACATAGGATCTTTTGCGGAAAACATCATACCCGTCTGCCTCCACAGCATCCAGAATAGCAGCATAGAAGGATGCGGCAAGTTCAATGGCCAGACCGCTCTCCAAAGGATACGTGTGCACATGCTCCAGCCCTCGCCGGAACCAGTCCAACGCTTCTGTCCGCAGCTCCTGGATAACGGCAGTGAAACGGTGATTGACCTCCCCGTTCTCCAGCTCCTGCTGGCTGTAGCCATGTCCCTCCATCACCTCAAGCGGCACATATCTGCGTCCTCTTCTGAGATCCTCACCCACATCGCGGATGATATTGACCAGCTGCATTCCTATCCCCAGCGCAATTCCTGATGTCCGTGCCGCTTCACTCTGATCATCCCGCAGAACAGGCAGCAGCATCTCCCCTACCGTTCCCGCTACAAGATAACAGTAATCCTTAAGCTGCTCCATCGTGTCATAGGCTGTGAAGGTAAGATCTCTAAGCTGTCCCTCCATTTGCAAAAGGAACGGCTCACGCTGAAGCTGCGGGAAGCTGCTGAACAGCCAGCGCAGCGCCGGCCAGATGAAATGCCCGTCCGCCTGCTCCAGATTCATGAAATGCTCCCGCAGCTCATGAATGCTGTATGGCGCGCCTTCCGGCTCATCCACACTATCGTCTATAATCCGGCAGAAGGCATAAATAACATGCACCGCTTCACGCCTGGGACTTGGCAGAACATCAAACGCCTTATGGAACGAAGTGGACCCTTTCTTCATCAGTTCCTCACATTGCTGCAGTATCCTTTCATCCATGTACGCTCATCTCCTTTATCATTTCCTGAACGGCAAGCTTCGCTCCCTGCATCACGATCGGCACACCGCCGCCCGGATGGACGGAAGCACCTGCGGCATACAATCCCTTGAGCGGATAAGGCTTCGGCTGGGGCCGGAATACCCCCGACTGGCTCAGCAGCGGTGCAATACCGAAGCTGCCCCCGCCATACATTCCTTCCTGCTCCGCATCGGCAGGCGTTCTAAGCCTGCGCCAGATCACACTCGCGGCAAGCCCGGGGAAGCCCCGCTTCTCGGCATCTGCCATGACTTTATCGGCTAGTGCTCCGGCTATTTCCTCCCAGTTCTTATCCGGCGCCGCCGGGACGGGAACAAGGAAATACAGCACGCTCTGTCCGGGAGGAGCTGCACTATCGTCCAGCGCTACCGGATTAAATACATAATAAGAAGAATCCTGAGGAATTTGTCCCCGGTCAAACAGCTCATGCAGGCTGCTATTCAGACTATCCGGCAGGAAGAACTGGTGCACCAGCGACTCCGGCCAGCGCTTGTCTGTGGCCGCATAGATCAGCAGACAGCCCGAGGAGGGCTTCCAGCTTCCGCGTTTTATGGCCTTGGGCGATACGGATCTGCCCTTATTCGCCGTCACAACCGGTGCCTGTTCCTGCTTGAACACACCAGGCGGCAGCAATTGCTCTACATTCGGGAAATCTCCATTGTACAGAACGGCATCATAAGGAATCGACTGCCCCTGAACAACAACCCCGCAGCAGCGGCTTCCTTCAACAACCAAGGATTCCACCTCAGCGCCCGTATGAATCTGTACCCCGCGGTCTTCCAGCTCCCGGGCCATGATCTGCGGCAGCGTCCCGTATCCGCCCTTCAGCATCCAGATGCCGAAGGCATGCTCGGCGTAAGGAAGCATGGTGTAGATACCGGGTGTGCGGAAGGGCGCTCCTCCAATATAGAGGCTCTGCAGGGAGAACGCATCCTTAAGCTCCTCATTGCGAAAATATTGGCCGATCGCAGAGCGCAGATTCCGGTAAGCGCGCAGGCGGACCATCAGCGACAGGTTAGCCGGACTAAAGAATTCCCGCCCGCTGGCATAACCCCGCTCCAGGAACGATGTCCGCCCCTGCGGATACAGCACTGCCATGTCCTTCATGAACCGGGTGAAGCCCTTGCCCTCTCCGGGATAGAGCCGGTCAATCTCCTCCGCCTGCGCCGATGCACCTGCAAATTTGGTTAACACACGCCCGCTTCGGAAGTGAACCCGGTAGAGCGGATCACAGCGCAGCAGCTCCAGGCTGGATCGCGGAAGGCCGCCTTCCTCCAGAATACCGAGAAGCATCTCCGGCAGCAGCACGATGGTAGGGCCGCGGTCAATCCGGTAGCCGTCCTGCTCTTCAAAGGCCACACGCCCGCCCGCTTGGGGTGCCCGTTCATAGATCACCACCTCATGTCCCTGACGGGTAAGCAGCAGCGCCGCCGTCAGCCCGCCGATTCCGCTGCCTACGATGGCAATGCGGCTCATAACGGAACCCCCGCACCTGCGCCGGGCGCACCCGCCTGTACGGTGAACCGCCCCCGCACAGCCTGGTCATGCTCCCGCAGCAGCCGGGCGCTAATCTTGGCCGACTCGAAGATCGTCGGCAGGCCGCTGCCCGGATGGGTTCCCCCGCCGACCAGCCAGATGCCGCGTACCTCCTCGAAGGTATTATGCGGCCGCAGATGCATCATCTGCCCGAGATTATGAGCCAGATTGAAGGTGGCCCCGTTATATACATTCTGCTGGTTCTGCCAGTCCAGCGGAGAGAAGAACAGGCTCTCTTCCACGCGTCCGGCGATTCCGGCCAGCTGCGGGATCTGCTGCAGCCGCTCCATCATCCAGTCCTCCACCTCAGCTCGCTCTTGCTCCCAGTTGATATCGGCACTCAGATTAGGCACCGGCATCAGCACGTAGAGCGAGGACTTACCGGGAGGCGCCAGTGTCTTATCGATGACTGACGGATTATGAATATAGATAGAAGCATCCTCCGACAGAACGCCCAGCTCCGTGATCTCTTTGACATTACGCCGGTAATCGTCCGCGAAATGAACCGAATGATGACTGAGGTCCACCTCTCCATCCACACCGAGGTAGAGCATGGCGGTGGAACAGGAATATCTTTTACGGGCAATCTTGGCAGGGGTGTATTTCTTCAGAAGACCGGGCTCGAACAGCTGGGTCATTGCAGATCCAAAATCTGCACCAATCACAATATAATCCGCATCCACCTTCTCCCCGTTCACCAGCAGCAAGCCTGCGGCCTGCCCTTCCTTGACGATGATGCGTTTCACCCCGCTTTCGGTATGGACCCGCCCGCCATGCTCCTGGATGACCTCAGCCATAGCCTGAAGCACACGGTTAATACCGCCAGTCGGATGATAGAGGCCGTAACGGTGCTCCATGTACGACAGAATCGTGAAGGTGCCCGGACACTCCCAAGGCGACATTCCCAGATACTTGGCCTGGAACGTGAACGAGAACCGCAGCCGCTCATCATCGAAATAACGGGACAACCGGTTATACACGGTGTCTGTAGCGTTCAGCTTAGGCAGCGCGTGGAACACATCTCTTTTAACATAATCCCCTAACGATTGGAACGGACGCTGCAGCAGCGGGATCACCCGCTCCAGCTTGTCGGCTTCTTCGGCCATGAACCGGCGGTAGCCGTTGCCATTGCCCGGGAACAGCCGCTCAATCTCCTCGGCCGTCTGATCCTGGTTCGTAGAAGGCGTAAATACGGTATCTCCAAAATGCAGTGAATACAGCGGATCAAGCGGTGTAAGCGAGACATAGTCATGCACCGAACGCCCTGCCAGAGTGAACAGCTCCTCTAACAAATGCGGCATCATCAAGAAGGTGGCTCCCCGGTCAAAACGGTAGTCTCCCAGCTTCAGCTCGCCTGATCTTCCGCCAACTTCTGCCTGTTGTTCATAGAGATCTACTTCATATCCTTCGGCGGCAAGCAGCATGGCGGCGGCCAGCCCGCCCGGTCCTGCGCCGATTACTGCGACTTTTGCGGTAGCTGTGGTTCGGATCAAGCGACGTCCTCCTTCGTTCAAACGTTATACAAAAACTATACAATAGTGATACAAATATCATACATACTTTGCCGGGCCATGTAAATATCATCCGCCGGACTTCCAGCAATTTGGTTGCTAGACTTGTCCATAGCAAAAGAACCGGACAGCCCTGTACAAGGGTTCTGACCGGTTCCTATGGAATCTACTTCAATTAAAATCCGCTATATTTGCTAAGCCCTATGCCGGATTCCGGCATATTCCTGATCGAACCAGGCTTGCCATTTCTCCGGCGGCTCCGCCATCACATAGGTGGCGTTGGTATCCTGGAGGCTGATTGCCTCATAAGCTCTACCGCCCGCAATGAGCTGCATCTCCGGGTACAAGCTGCCGAGCCGTTCAAGCAGCTCCTCCGTATAGGGGACCAGCGTACCATTGGTAACGGATAGGCAGACAGCTCCGATCCGCTCTTGCTTCTCCAGCAGCTCCATCACACCGTCCTCGGGGGTATTGGCCCCCAGATAGATGACTTCAACCCCGTTTCTGCGCAGGAACAGCGAGAACAGCAGCAGGCCGACCTGGTGATGCTCTCCTGCCGGGCAAAAGGCAAGCACCTTGTGCAGATGGGCATACACCGGGAACACGTGAAAGAACTGGGACAGCCGGTTCGAGATCATATGTGTCATATAATGCTCCTGGGCTACGGTTGCCGTCCCTTGCTCCCAGGCATCACCAACTTTCACCAGAACAGGCACCAACACCTGATGGACCATCGCCTCATAGCCGTACAGGGAGAACCCGAAATCGATCAGGGCATCGGCCCGCTCACCCTGGATGTCGAGCAGCGCTGCATAGATCTGCTGCCTCATTTTGTCCAAGGCATCCTTGGGGTCACCGCCCGCAACGGACAGCCGTTCATCCAGGTCCTTCTGCTTATGCTGCTTCAGCATCCGCACAGCATGTGAGATACTGATGCCCTGTTTATCGGTCTGTTCCTTCAACCAGCGAAGGTCCTCAATATTCTCTTGGTTGTACAGTCTATAGCCGGACTCGGTACGTTCCGGGACGACAGCCTGATACCGGTTCTCCCACGCCCGCAGAGTGACAGAGGGAATATCGAGCATTTCGACAACCTGTTTGATGGAATACACGATGGATCTCACTGCCTTCCTGTTTACACTGAATACATTTGAAGATTCAAACCTTATACAAATTATTTACACTCATTATACAATTGCATCTGTGTTATGTCACCAGAACTTGTATGATGCAGCTTGCAGGTACGGCGCGGATGAACAGGAGCGCTATGTGCAACACTAGATTTTTCAGGGATTTTGCCGTCAGCTGCTTCACTTCTCCTTAGCGGGCGTTATAGGTATTTACAATGCCGGGCTACCTTATAGCCGCTCTAGCCCCGCAGTAGACCCAGGAGGATAACTATGAATCAAGGCCGCCATCCCGTCACACCCGAAAAGTTACAGATCACGCTGGCTTCAGGTGCAATTACGGCATCCCGCCACAAGCGTCAGACGCAGTTCTTCCTGCGCCGCCGCTCCAGACTCCTGCTGACCCTGATCCTTCTTCTCCTCTGGCTGGCCGGGGTGATGATCTATCAGACCCATAAGCCGCTGCCGCCCGGACTTTCTGCGGAGAGCCCTGCTTATAAGGTGAGTACGGTCGCCTTCTGGCATGATCTGACCTATCAGGACAGCAGCGGGAAGCAGGCAAGGGAAGAACAGATTCTGCCCAGAATCCTCCAGATTATTGAAGAGTCCAGACAGTTCCTCGTGATCGATCTGTTCCTGTTCAATAACTATACCCATACAGACCAGCAGTTCCCCGCTGTCAGCAGACAGCTTACCGATAAGCTGCTTGCCCAGAAAGCCGCCTATCCCGCCATGGAGATCGCCTTCATCACCGATGAGGTGAATACGAACTACGGCTCTGCGCCTAATGCTCTCCTGGAAGAGATGAGAGCTGCCGGTATTAAGATCATCATGACAGATGTAGACGGTCTGCGGGACTCGACTCCTGCCTATTCTGCGGTCTGGCGCACCTTCATCCAGTGGTTCGGACAATCCGGCACCGGCTGGATTCCGAATCTGATGGCCAGCGGAGGGCCGGACATTACCGCACGTTCCTACCTGAAGCTGCTCAATGTCAAAGCGAACCACCGCAAGGTCGTGCTGAGCGAGAACACCGCCCTGATCTCCTCCGGCAATGTGCATGATGCCAGTGCTTACCATTCCAACATTGCCCTGGAGGTGCAGGGTCCAATCCAGGAGGATATTCTGCGGAGTGAGCAGGCGGCGGCTAATCTCTCGGGAGCCGGTCCCTTGCTGAGCAAGCCGCCTGAATTCAAACCGCCCGCCGCCGCATCCGGGGAACCTTCGCTTGAAGTCCGCTATCTGACCGAAGGCAAGGTATACAAATTTGCCCTGGATGGTATCGCTGCGGCAGGACCCGGGGATGTCATCTGGATGGGTATGTTCTATCTGGCGGACGACGGAATTATCGATGCCCTGCTTGCCGCAGATGCCCGCGGCGCCCAGGTGAGACTGCTGCTTGATCCCAACCAGAATGCCTTCGGACGGGACAAAATCGGCATCCCGAACCGCCCCGTTGCGATGGACCTGGACCGCCGCTCCGAAGGAAATATCCTGATCCGCTGGTACAACACAGGCGAGGAGCAGTATCACAGCAAGCTGATGTTCATTGCCAAGGCGTCAGGCGACTCTACCCTGCTGGGCGGATCAACGAACTTCACAGCTCGTAATCTGGACGACTATAACCTGGAGAATGACCTCTATGTATCCGTTCCGCGGGAACAGCCGCTGTATGCGGAGGTGGAGGGCTACTTCAACCGGCTATGGAACAACGAGGGCGCTGAATACAGCCTGCCGCTCACGGAATATCAGAGTGACGTCACCTGGTTGAAATACATCCTCTACCGGATACAGACCCGGCTTGGATTCACAACCTTCTGATGAAACAACAAAAAAACGGTACCGTCCTTTTGGGGCACGGTACCGTTTTTTTGTTTCAGTCCGCTTGTCCGCTTACAGCAGCGGAGACATCAGCCGGGCTGCGGATTCCAGCAGCCGCTCCAGCAGTCTTTTCTCCATGAAGGTCTCATGGACAATCTGCCGCGTGGACTGCAGGTCACGCTCGAAGTCTGCAACAATGCGCGAGACACTCTCGGTCTGCAGCAGCAGCGCGTTCACCTCAAAATTAAGATGGAAGCTGCGCATATCCATGTTCGCTGTTCCAATCGTAGCAATCTCCCCGTCTGCAATCAGCAGCTTGGAGTGGATGAAGCCCTTCTCATATTCATAGATCTTCACGCCGGACTCCAGCAGCGCCGGGAAGTAGGAATGGGAGGCCAGGAACGGAATCCATTTATCCGGCTTGGCCGGGAATAGCAGGCGGACATCCAGCCCCGACATCGCCGCCACACGCAGCGCAGTCAGTATATCCTCATCGGGGATGAAGTAGGGACTGGCGATCCAGACGGATTTTTCCGCAGTAGTAATCATGGAGAAGAAAATATTCTTGAGCGCACGCCGCTCATTATCCGGGCCGCTGGCAATAATCTGCACCGCCCCGTCTCCGGTAGTGAAGCGAAGCTGAGGGGAGAGGTAGTCCTGCTCCAGGATTTTCTCGCCGGTCGTGTGCATCCAGTCCTGCAGGAAGATAATCTGCATCGTCCGCACCGCTTCGCCCCTCAGCAGCATATGTGTGTCCCGCCAGAACCCGTAGGTCTTGCTGCGGCTCAAGTACTCGTCCCCGACATTCAGCCCGCCCATGAAGCCGACATCGCCGTCGATGACCACGATTTTGCGGTGATTGCGGTAATTCACCCTGCTGGAGAAAAAGGAGGTGGAGTTGCCGTAAGCAGCCACCTGCACCCCCGCATCACTGAGCTCCTTAAGGAAGGCTCTGGAGAGCTGAATGCTCCCGACCGCATCATACATGAACCGGACCGCCACGCCTGCGCGGGCTTTCTCAATCAGAATCTGCTGAATGCGCGTGCCGATATGATCTGCCCGGAAAATATAATACTCCATATGGATATGATGCTGCGCCTGCCGCAGCTCCAGCAGCAGTGTCCCGAAGGTCTCCTCCCCGTTGGTCAGGATGCGCGACTCTGAATTGAAGGAGATCGGCGTGCGCCCGAGCCGTTGGGACAGGCCCAGCAGCTTCTGCTGCGAGGGGCTGAACACCGACCAGTCCTGGTGCATCCGCAACGCATCGTTCTCAATCCGTTCATAGGCCATGAGGTCGCGCTGGGCCTTCTTGTCATACTTGCGCCGCTTGAATACATTCTGCCCGAACAGGAAATAGAACACCAGCCCCAGCACCGGGATCAGCGCAAGCAGCAGAATCCAGGACACTGTGGTGGAGGGATTGCGGTTCTCCATGAAGATCCCCAGCGCGACAGAGATGACCGTCAATGTGGAAAATATACTGATAATCGTCCCGGCTGTACTGCCGAACACGCCAAATCCAAAATAATAAAAAGCCAGCAAAGCCGCTATAATGACTATTGCCTGCAGTCCTCTTCTCATATGTACCCTACCTTCTCATTCCGCCGATTCTCACCAAAATGACACATTTATATCTTACATGAAGAATCCGTTTCTTCCTACTGAAACCTGCAAATTTGTATTGCTGCAGGATATATAATATAATCTCACTGACCAATCAGTCAAATATAGAACTGTCTAGTCAGAACGGGGGCTTATATCGCCTTGACCGCTAAAAGCATGACCAAAAAAGAACAAATCATTAAGACCGCTATGCAACTGTTCGCTGTAAAAGGCTCCTCCTCCACCTCCATGCAGGAGATTGCCGAATTATGCGGGATCTCCAAAGGAAGTCTGTATCTGATCTTCAAATCCAAAGAAGATCTGGAACGCAGTATATACATCTACTGCTTCCAGATGATTCATGATCCGCTGCAGCAGGAGGAGCAGGCTGCCGGCAGAGAGCCCCGGGAGATGCTGCGTAACCAGCTCGAAATTCTGCTTAGTCATGTATACGAGCTGCGCGAATTCCTGCAGCGCCAATTCCAGGAGGTGGCCGGCCGGGGTGTGGCCGAAATTCCCGATTGGGTGAAGCAGAACAACACCGCCCTGCTGCGCTGGTTCCAGCAGAAGCTGGAGCTCATGTACGGGCCAGAGATTCTGCCCTATGCAGGCGAGCTGTGCGTACTCAGCCACGGCATGATCAGCTCCAGCATCAAGCTGCTGTTCGGTCAGGAGACTGTTGTCTCCATCCCTGAACTGGCTGACCGGCTGGTGGACTGGCTGGACATTATGGTCTCCGGCCTGCTTGCAGGGAAGCCCGCCCCTCTGATCTCTTCCGCAGTCCTCGCCGGATGGGCTGAGGGTCAAGGAGAAGGACCGCGCCAGAGCCCGCTTCAGCTGATTAAGGCGATGAAGCTCCTGCTCAGTGAAGCGGACGGAATACACCACGAGCATGCCGAAGACGGCCTGGAGTCCCTTAGCATTCTGGAGAACGAGATCCTAACCTCCCAGCCCCGGAAAGCGATCATTCAAGGGATGCTGGCCAATCTTGAGGGGTACCCTGGGCTATCCGGCGAGCTAAGTCAATTGAAGAAAGTATTCGCTCCTTATATGCACACTTCCTGCGGATTTCATTAAGCGAAGCGCAGATGCGGCACGCCTGTAATATCAAGATTAAATGTACTGGAGGTTCTTTTTACTGATGAAAAGCCTAATTAATTTCTCGCTCCGCAACAAATTCGCCGTCTGGCTGCTGACGATCATTATTGTCTTCGCCGGTCTGTACAGCGGATTGACCATGAAGCAGGAGACCCTGCCTAACATTAGTATCCCTTATCTCAGCATTACTACTATTTATCCAGGAGCCGCACCCGAAGGGGTCGTGAATGACGTCAGCAAGCCGCTGGAGCAGAAGCTCCGCAACGTAGACGGCGTGAAGATGCTGACCTCCACCTCTCTGGAGAACGCCTCCAGCGTCACCATTGAGTTCGACTACGGCACGAACCTGGACAATGCTACAGCAGCAGTGCGGGAAGCCTTGAACGAGGTGAAGCTGCCGGATGAGGTGCAAAAGCCGCAAATCTCGCGCTTCAGCCTCAGCTCGCTGCCGGTCATCTCCCTCAGTATCTCTGACGAGAGCTCCGGCGATCTGGAGGAGCTGACCCGGGTTGCCGAGAATGATATCCGCCCGGCACTGGAGGATATCGAAGGCGTCGCCTCTGTGCAGATTGCCGGACAATATGTCAAAGAGGTCTCCCTGAAGTTCAATCAGGAGAAGCTGAAGCAGTACGGACTGACCGAGGATACGATCAAAGGCATCATCCAGGCCTCCTCCCTGCGGGTGCCGCTCGGGTTGTTCGAGATGGACAAGTCACAGAAGGCTGTTGTCGTTGACGGCAACATCACTACAGTGGAGGATTTGCAGAATGTCAGCATTCCGCTGGTTCCTGCTGGTCCTGCGGCGGGTGCTGCCGGAGCCGGTGCAACTGGCATGCCTGGCACAGGAGCCGGGGAAGCAGGCAGTGCAGCTCCAGGCGGTGCTAGTGCTGCTGGCGGCACCAATGCTGCGGCTGGCAGTACCGGGGCTGGCGCTGGCGCCATGACCGGGCTGCCGACGGTGAAGCTGAGCGAGCTTGCCACTATCGAGGTAGTCGGCAAATCGGAATCCATCTCCCGCACCAACGGCAAGGAATCCATCGGGATTCAGATTGTGAAGGCCAATGATGCCAACACCGTCGATGTCGTGAACGGGGTCAAGGACAAGACAGAAGAACTGAAGAAACAATACAAGTCGATGGACCTCACCGTGCTGCTGGATCAAGGCAAGCCGATTGAGGATTCCGTGAACACGATGCTGTCCAAGGCTGCCTTCGGCGCCCTGTTCGCCGTGCTTATCATCCTGCTGTTCCTGCGCAATATCCGTTCTACTATTATTTCTATTATCTCGATTCCATTATCCCTGCTGATTGCAGTATTATGCCTGCGGCAAATGGATATTACGCTGAATATGATGACGCTCGGCGCCATGACCGTAGCCATCGGGCGGGTAGTCGATGACTCCATCGTGGTCATTGAGAACATCTTCCGGCGGCTTACGCTGTCCGGCGAGAAGCTTCGCGGCAGAGAGCTGATCAGCGCGGCTACCCGTGAGATGTTTGTGCCGATTATGTCCTCAACCATTGTGACGATTGCCGTCTTCCTGCCGCTCGCCTTTGTCAGCGGGATGGTCGGTGAGCTGTTCCTGCCGTTTGCCCTCACTATGGTATTCGCGCTGCTGGCTTCACTGGTGGTTGCCATTACCCTGGTGCCTGCACTGGCCCATACCCTGTTCCGTAATGGACTCAAGAAGGGGAAAAAGGGTCACGAAGACAAGCCCGGCGCATTGGCGGGCGGGTATGTCCGAATCCTGGACTGGTGTCTCTCGCATAAGCTGATCACCTTGGGTGTTGCTGTCCTGCTGCTGGCAGGCAGTCTGTTCCTGATCAAGCCGATCGGCGTCAGCTTCCTGCCTTCCCAGGAAGAGAAGAATGTTACGCTTACCTTCTCCCCGAAGGCCGGTCAGACTCTGGAGGATGTGAAGGCGCTGGGCCTGAAGGCGGAGAAGTTCATTCTGGCCCAGAAGCATCTCGACAAAATGCAGTATTCCATCGGGGGCAGCAGCCCGTTCGGAATGGGCTCAGGCAATTCAGGCTTGTTCTATGTCACGTATGACAGCAACACGCCTGATTTCGATACCGTGAAGGAGAAGTTAATTGAAGGCTTGAGCCAAGAGGTGCCGGATGGCGTGTGGGGCGATCTGTCCGGCATGGCCGGAGGCGGGCTCGGCGGCAGCACCCTTACTGTTAACATCTTCGGCGATACGCTGGAGCAGCTCAAACCGGTAGCCGATGACATTGCCGGGATCGTTCAGGGAGACACCAAGAACTTCAAAGACGGGAAGACCAGCCTCTCTGAAGCCTATGATCAATACACCATCGTCGCTGACCAGGCCAAGCTTAGCTCACTGGGCCTAACGGCCGGACAGCTTGCGATGAAGCTGAGCCCTGCCGGAACCCGGCCTGTACTGACTGAGGTAGAGCTGGACGGCAAGAATTACAAGGTCTACATTGAGACGGACAAGGATTCCTACAGCAGCATTGAAGAAATGAAGGCCGCCACGCTCACTTCTCCACTGGGCATTACTGTACCGATTGGTGAGGTAGCAAGCATTGAACAGGGCCAGTCCCCGGATTCCATTACCCGTGAAGACGGCAAAATGAAAGTCGAGGTAACCGCCGATATTATCTCCAGTGACATTAATAGTGCCTCCAAGGCTGTGCAGGACAAAATAGAGGCTCTTGATCTCCCGGACGGCGTGACCATCACCTTCGGCGGAGTCACCGAGCAGATTAATGAGACCTTCGGGCAGCTTGGCATCGCCATGCTGGCGGCTATAGCAATTGTATACTTCGTGCTCGTAGTCACCTTCGGCGGCGGTCTGGCGCCGTTCGCCATCCTGTTCTCGCTGCCGTTCACAGTCATCGGCGCTCTTGTTGCCCTGCTCCTGGCTGGCGAGACCTTGAACGTCTCGGCACTGATGGGCGCACTGATGCTAATCGGTATCGTGGTCACCAATGCAATTGTTTTGATTGACCGCGTAATCCATAAGGAACAAGAGGGAATGTCTACACGCAAGGCGCTGCTTGAGGCCGGGGCTACCCGCCTTCGCCCGATTCTCATGACTGCGCTCGCTACTATAGGCGCCCTGCTGCCATTGGTTACAGGCCTTGAGAACAGCGCCGGAATCATCTCCAAGGGACTTGGCGTAACCGTCATCGGCGGTCTCGTCAGCTCCACGCTGCTGACCCTGGTCGTTGTACCGGTGGTGTATGAGTTCCTGATGAAGTTTCGGAGTAAGAAGACTTACGAATAAATAGGGGATGAACTGCAATTTCAGTTATAAGAGCTGATCGTAAGAACATAGCGTAAAGCTCAGACATCACTACGGTGGATATTTGGACTTCCGGCCGCTGTTGTCTCCAGATTTCCTGATTTAGACCGCTTGTTGCGGTAGAAATCCGGAGACAAAGGCGGACGCTACCGCTCCTACAGTTCCAAAATCCCCCTCCGATCCTACACGCTTTTTGTATTTTCTTTCAATCAAAACCTATAAAGTGAAAGCTTAAGTTCAAGACCCTAGGAGCAGAAATAAGGCGCCCTTCCGAATTGATGGAAGGGCGCCTTATTGAGTATGGATGCTTATTACGCCATGGCCGCCGCGCTGCTCTCCAGCGAAGCCTTCCAGGCACGCAGCATGTGCAGATCCTGCGGCAGGAATTCCTCCAGCATATGGCTGAGTCCCAGATACAGCGGGCTGTCGGTGGCAGCGTTCATTCTCGCACAGAATTGTGGAGTCCACTTCAGCAGATGCTCCTCAAGGAATCTCTCCTGGATCTCCAGAAGCTCCGTCGCACTGCGGATCGAGAAGCTGTTGTACAGCATCCGTTCATGCAGCACGGCCATGAATTCCAGTTCAATGGCAATATGGTCGTCGGCTTCGCCGCTGCACTTCTTGAAGACAATCCCCGCCGAAGCGTACACATCCGAGAGCACGTTGCAGAATTCTTCCTCACGGCCCAGCTGAGCCGCTTCACGGGCCACGAAGGAACTGACGGCCCGCTCATTCATCAGACGTTTGTATTCGAGTTTCTCTTTCTCACAGATGGCCGGGAGCATAGACGGCTCCTGGCTGCACAGGTAACGCTTCAATTCACGGCCGCCTTCGGTCATCTCCGCAGCGACACTCATCTCACGGTTACGGCTCCACTGGGCGACCAGTGAGAGAGATGGTTTTCTTCCATAGAAGTCCACCAGCAGCTGATATATTAATCCCCGACTCTCCAGCCAGCGGCTGCAAGCCTCCGGCACGACAAGCGATGGAACAGTTGGTATGGTCATTTTGCAAATCCTCCCTACATAGTTTGCCGGATACCCGGGGTATCCTTAGGGATCGCCGCCTGAGCCTTCCGGTATCATAGCTGTGCTTCGCAAAAGTAAAAGTATCTAAAGTTTGAATCTTCCGCACCTAAATTATATCGAATATGATAAGCGCTTTCGGTGAGCATTCTATGACCATTCCCTGGAATTGTCGCACTTTTGTCATAATTAGGCTGCTGCTTTGGCCTTCTGTCCCCCTATGCTTTAGATTGTCCGCTGTGCATTGACGCGGCGGAATGGTTTCTTTAAAATTTAAACTAAAATCAACAGGTGAAGGAGCAACGCCATGGAGCCGCTGACTGACCCTTTTGGACGCATACATGATTACCTACGCATCTCGGTTACTGACCGCTGCAACCTGCGCTGTATCTATTGTATGCCCGCCGAAGGAATGCAATTCCAGCCGCAGGACGAGATTATGAGCTACGAGGAGATTGCCGCTGTGGTGGAGGCGCTTGCGCCCCTGGGCCTGCGGAAGGTCCGGCTGACGGGGGGCGAACCGCTGGTCCGCAAGGATCTGGAGAAGCTGGTCTCTATGATCGCCGTCATACCCGGCATAGATGACATATCATTGACGACGAACGGGCTGATGCTGCCAGCCAAAGCGGCTATCCTGAAGCAGGCCGGGCTGTCCCGGGTGAACATCAGCCTGGATTCGCTGCGGCCGGACCGCTTCTCGATGATTACCCGCGGCGGCGATGTTGCCAAGGTGCTGAAGGGAATTGAAGCCGCAGAAGCCGCCGGCCTGTCCCCGATCAAGCTAAATGTCGTGCTGATGAAAGGCATTAACGATGACGAGATCAAGGACTTCATCGCCCTGACCCTGAACAGCCCGCTGAATGTGCGGTTCATTGAATACATGCCGATTGGCAGCGCCAGCGATGCCTGGCGGCAGACCTATCTGCCGTTGGAGACTGTAGTAGAGGCCTGCAAGGAAGCGGGCTGGACCACCGAGGAGGCCGACATGCCCTCCGGGAATGGCCCTTCCCAGAACCGGCGGGTCACCGGCGCGAAGGGAACCTTCGGGCTGATCCACCCGGTCAGCGAGCATTTCTGCGACAATTGCAACCGGCTGCGCCTGACCGCCGACGGCAACATCAAAGCCTGCCTGTACTGGCAGGACGAATATAATGTGCGCCCGCTGATCAGCTCCCCTGCGGCGGTGCAGGCCCTGTTCCGCGAGGCGCTCGGCAACAAGCCGCATAATCATGAGATGGCGCTGGCCCTGGAGCACAAAGCCCAGAGCCATACCCCCACCGCCCGCCGCATGTCGCAGATTGGGGGGTAAGACGCACGGAGACAAATGTAACAGGCCCATGAACAAGTTCATGGGCCTGTTTTAACTTTTTATAATCTTAAACATGCATTTAGGAGTAGAACACATTCATAGTAGTATCAAAGCTTGTGAATGCTTCAGCCCGACTTCGGAATATCCGAAATCGCAATCTCGAAATCGACGGATATCGTCCCCCGGATCACTTGCTGCTCGCTGTCTAATTTGGCGGATAAGTCTACGCTTTGCATAATCACATCATCGCCTTTGTACCGCTTGCGGGATAGATAGTAGGTCGCCAGCTCGCTGCAGAATTGGGTGTAGTTTTTTTCATGAATGAACTTGTTGTGCTCACCAAAGATACTGTAAACCTTCCGGTAAGGAATGTAGTCCGCAAATCTCTGTATCACATGATCCACGTCCCACTTATACTGATTAGCCAATTGAACGATCTTGAACAGCGCCATAAAAATCTCGTTCTCACAGGTGGAGATATACTCTATATATTCTTCCAGCACCTCAATCTGCCCATCCATTAAGCGGTAAAGGTACGTATTCGCCGTTCCCCATTCTATATATTGAGCCTTAATACGCCTTGCTTCTTCGTCATCTTCCCGTATCCAGCTATGATCCATGTACTGAGGTACCATATCCAGTGCGGTTTTATAGTCGCCCAGCTCTTCATAAACACAGGATCTCATAAGCTGAGCATATAAAATATATGTATACAGCGGCTTTTTATAAAATTGATTGCTACTATGCTTACGATGCACTTGTCCGTGGAGTTCATATTGAACAGTGGCGACTCTTAGCAGTTCTTCTACAGACTGAGATACTTTGTCCCACGCCTGAAGCCCACTGTATAAATTAGCCAACTCTTTCAGCGCATCCAACTGATTGACTTCGTCCAGCTTATCGACATAATTCTCTAATATAGTAGCAGCGATTAGATTTTTCTGGGGATCATCGCCCAGATTAATGAGGAAGAGCCGATACTGGCAGAGCGCCAGCCGTTCGGAATGCTGGTATTTCTCGCTGGCTCCCACATTTTCGTAGATTAGTGCTGCGGCTTGCCAGTTTTTCTGCTCAAATAACTCCTCCGCAACCTCGAACAGCAGCGGTGCATACAGCAGATTATCCAGTAAATTCTGTGCCACCCGCTCAATGCAATCCAGACGCGATAGCGCCGCGCATTGCAGCAGGAATGGCCGTAAACGCCGCCAAGTCGGTGTCGAATCGTATAAACATTCATCAACATACTGACTGTAAAAGTAATCCTCCGGCAGTCCCATCCCACTTGTCACGCGGGTCAGATGGTTCATCGCCAAGGCCTGCTGGCCTTTCATTACCCGGCTGAGTGTGCCGGAATGAATTCCGCTGGCAATCGCAAACTGATTAATAGACAGTTTATGTTTTGTGAGATACGCCGCTATCTCGTCTCGAATTTTGACTGTATGCTCCACAGCAGTTACCACCTTTTTTATACACGTGTCCAATGGAACTTATCTCTGACTCTCCGATTGTTTGTTGAAGCACTGTTTAAGCAGGCGGCCTTTTATTCATCCGGTAGGCATTATCGTACGCATTGAGCAGCTCATCCAGCACCACGGATTGCCGCAAGACCTCAGGATGATTGAAACCGCCATATTGAATATGTAATGTATGAAGCTTACTTCTGGCTTGCTCTATGCGAATTCTAACGATTGCTGGACTATGCATGGGAATCCCGCCTCCTTATGCAACATTATAGATTTTTATGTAAAACTACAAAATAATGGACTGATTGCATTATCTGTTAAAGTGAATATATTGACAAAGCTCTGATGCGATAAGAGTTGTCCATAAAAAAGACGCCTCTGCATTAGCAGAAGACGCCAGAGATGATACTGTTATTACTGCTTGCGCTTATTCAGCCGCCCGCCCCATGACCCATGGTTTGAATCGTTTGTTGTTGTATAGGTTTGCCCACTAAGTCTGCTACAGGTATAGTAATCAGTACAACAATACTAAACGAGGCTAGCATTAATAGGAGTTTTCTTTTCATTTGCATCCCGCACCTCTCTTATTAATATTTTGTATTGCAGTTGCTCGTTTTCCCCGGCAATATGCCTGTTCTGCTCGAATAAATCAACACACTTGAAGATGATACTCTCATTGTTAAGTTTAGATGATGATTCCAAACTTTGTAGGATATATCCAATACCTTCACTTCGCTTATTCCGCAAATAATAGACTCCCAATTCAACAAGAAATCTGGCATGTTGGTCCGCTTTAATCTGCTGATTGTACACTCCAAACTCAGTGAGATGTATCCTGTAAGGCATGTAACCCGCGAAGCGTTCCAGAATAGAATCTACATTCCAGTTATACAGGTTTGCAGATTTCACAATATAAAATAAAGCTATGAAAATCTCTCCTTGTTGCGTGGAAATATAATTAACGTAATCATCTAATACCTCTAACTGTCCATCCAGTAAGCGATACAAATAAGTATTAGCCTTACCCCATTCCTGAAATTGCGCTACAGTCCTCTTGGCTTCCTCACTTTCTTCATGTATCCAATCTACGTCCAAATATAAAGGTACAAGTTCAAGAGCCTTTTTATATTCTCCGCATTCTTCGTATGCATTTGCACGCATTAAATGGGCATACAATATATAAAAGCAAAGAGGTCTTTCTCCGCTCTTCACTGCCTCTTTATATTTCGGGTTACAATACAGATCATAACGGATTGTCGCAAGCCGAAACAGTTCAAGAGCAAGCTCATTTACTTTACTCCATAACTGCAATGAGTAGTAGACATCCATCAAATTCTTCAGCCCATCCAGCTGGTCCGCCTCATTCAGGCGCGGAATGTAGCTCTCGAACAGGGTAGCCGCGCGCAGGTTCGTGCTCTGGTCATCACCCAGGGCAATCTGGAACAGGCGGTATTGGCAGGTGGCCAAGCGTTCAGAATACTGGTATTTCTCACTGGCGCTAACGTTCTCATAGAGCAGTGCAGCCGCCGGCCAGTGGCCCTGCTGGAACAAGCCTTCCGCAACCTCGTACAGCATGGGGACATACGTCAGATTATCCAGCAAGTTCTGCACCAGCAGCTCAATACAATCCGTACGCCCCAGTTCCGCACATTTCACAATGAACGGGCGAAGCCGCCGCCAGGTCGGTGCCGAATAATAGAAGCATTCCTCGACATATAAGCTGTAAAAAAAATCCTCGCCAAGCCCCATTCCTGCAGTGATTAACTCCAGATGGCTCATGGCAATGGGCTGATGGCCATTAATAATCCGGCTCAGTGTCCCGGAATTAATGCCAGATCTTATGGCGAACTGATTAATGGACAGCCCCTGCTGGGTTAAATAATCTGCAAGCTGGTCTCGAATCATGACTGCAGGCTTCAAAGCAACACCACCTCCCACATTCCATAATTTAGAACATTATGTTTATATCTGTATGGTAGATGATGGGATTTCAACCGTCAATAGAATAGAGTCAAATAAAACAACTATAGCTCGAAAGTGTGAAGAATTCGAAACAGTTTGGCAAGCGGCTTGCCGAATCTTACGGATACAGGCCGAAACTATGTTAAACGGCACTCTTTTTCCAAAAAGGTCCAGAGCATACATAGAGGTATCCAAGGATCTACAAGATTGCTACAAGGGGGAGCGTTTATGAGAAAAATCGGCATCATTTCAATTTCATTAATACTATTACTTGTTTTAATATATGTTTTAGTCAGACCAAATCCTGAGATTGTTAGCGTCACTCTTACTTCTGAAACAGCTGAAACTACTTACACTGATAACGATAGCATCCGGGTATTCAACCATGCTATAAGAACTGTGAAAAAAGTACGCGGGGCTGTTGATGTGGGTCCGCCAACGTATCGAATGAATGTTACTTAAGCGGATACCGAAGTTGTGAGATTCAGCCTTTATTTAGATTTCAAAACCAAAAGTGGATTTTTGATTAAAGATAGTAATAGCGAAAAAATGTTGAAATTAAAAGATCGCAGCTCTAAAGAATTAACAGATCTATTGAGCAGAGACTAATTAAGGGGAATCACTTAGCCATACAACAGCCCCCACAGCTGAACTCCCATGTAGACGGCGATCCCCCAGATCAACAGGGCGGAAACGGTATTCAGCCCCTTCATAACCTTGCCGGAAGCATCCAGCCTGCCGAGCTGGCGGCCCGCTGCAGCAAGACCCAGGAACCAGAGCCAGGAGACGGCCACTGTCGCCGCCGCGAAGGTCCAGCGCACCGCACCGTCGTATTGCAGCGAGCTGGTCCCGATCACGCCCACCGTATCCAGCAGGGCGTGCGGGTTCAGGAGGGATACAGACAGCGCATAAAGGATCTGTCCCTTCGCTGAGAGTCGGCCCGACTCATCCTTCACCGGAGCAGAGCGCCAGATTCTCCAACCCATAAAGGTAAGAAACAGAATGCCTGCCCCATATATAACAGGCGTAACCCAGCGCAGCGATAAAATGACCAAGGAGACTCCGCCGACTGCCGCAGCGATAAGCAGCGTATCGCATATCGCTGCCGTCAGTACGACAGGCAGTACACTACGGAATCTGGTATGCTGTGCCCCTTGATTAAAAACGAATATATTCTGCACGCCCAGCGGCAGAATCAGCCCGAAGGCCAGGATAATTCCATGTAGAATGGCCTGTACCATTTCTTTTCCTCCTTATATCTTCCTTGTGATGTTTCCCGGTAAACAAGCCTCTCAGGCTTCCTCCAGTTATAGCCTACTGATCGTACCCTGCCATAGCAGCAGCCGTAACCATCCAAGTTTTTGGACACATACCAACCAAGACGAATGAAAGGGGAGGAATCATGGTAGACTGGGAGAACGAAAGAGAGAAGGAAAGCAAGCTAATGAGGGATTATGTTAGTCAACAGCGGCTGTGAGGGGGGGACAATCGCTCGGTAGCCTGCGCAGTGAGCAATGTGTTCGGTTTTTCGCATACATCGGGCCGGTTACCTTAGTAGTGACACAATGTATGTTAAGAACAACATACATTGTGGCGGCACGCAGGCGCATGGGCCAAATGTATGCGAAAAACAGCATACATTGTGGCGGCACGCAGGCGCATGGCCCAAATGTATGCGGAAAACAACATACATTGTGGTGACACGCAGGCGCATGGGCCAAATGCTCCACAGCCCCCTAAAGAAGTTGGAGTCCTCCCCCACAAAAATGTAGACTAGATATAGGAGGAGGATGAACGGTATGGGACACTTAACAGGAACAAGAGAGAAGGCTGCGCAAGAGGTGTTGTCTGGCATTAAGGCAGCGGTGGTTGCCCGAAAGTATGGGGTGACTCCATCGACGGTGAATCAGTGGGTGAGGGACTACCGAGAGGCCCATGGAGAACAAGATCATCCGTATCCTCAGGAGCAGGTGGAGGAACTGAAGCGCCTCCTGGACGTGGAGCGGAAATACGAGAAGGCCGTCAAGATCCTCGGCGAAAAGGAGTTAGAGATCGAGATTCTGCGTGAACTGCTAAAAAAGCCAACCCCTGCTTATCCGAAAAAATCGAGGTAGCCGACATGTTCATTAAGCAGGGGAATACCGCAGCGTTGGTACTACGTCTCGTGGGGCTAGCAGAGTCTACGTATTACGACCGTAAGAAACGCAAGAAGCAGGATGCACAGGCCGTACCCCAGGGGCGCGGAAGACCCGTACCCGGCTATTCCCTGACCGAGTCTGGAGAGAAGATTAGCGACGAGGAAATCCAGGAATGGCTGCTGGAATTAATCGCTGGAGAGGAGCACGTGTACGGGTACAAACTGCTGGCCAAGTGCTTGTGGAACCAGCACGGGCTGAGGCTCAATCACAAGAAAAGCTACCGGCTGTGTCAGGCGCTGGATATCCTGCAGCCGCAGCGTCACAAGCGTTTTAAGCATCCTCGGAAGCTGCCGGAGAACCGGGTCATTACAGGGGCGGGTCAACTCTGGCAGATGGACATTAAGTACGGTTACGTGGCGGGCCAGGGCAGGCATTTCTTTGTCCTGAGCATTATCGATGTGTTTACCCGTGTCATCGTCGGCTACCACCGCGGATCGTCGTGTGAGGCCAAGCACGCCTGCCAGACGCTGGGACGTGCCATGGAGCAACACTGCGCCCCTGACAGCGCACGCCCGGTGATCCGCACCGACAACGGCCCACAGTTCGTCAGCCATCTGTTTGGCGACATGTGTGAAAGCTGGGAAATGACCCACGAACGCATTCCGCCTCGAACGCCGGATTTAAATGCTTTTATTGAATCGTTCCACAGTAATATCGATCGGGATTTATTCCGCAAAGAAGCCTTCGACACGTTCGAAGAGGCCTATGAAGCGGTGGACCGGTACATGGACTTTTACAACAATCGCAGAATGCATACAAGCCTTCGGAACATGCCGCCAGTTACCTTTGCGGAGTGGGTCCAGACTCTAGAAGACCGCTCCAGTTTCTTCTGGCCGAGAGAAAAAGCGAAATAAAGAGCATATCTACAACAAGTACCGATTTTATACGGAGGACTCCGGGATAAGGGGGTCGCACCGAATGTATGCGAAAAACAACATACAGACATTGTGGCGGCACGCAGGCGCATGGCCCAAATGTATGCGGAAAACAACATACATTGTGGTGACACGCAGGCGCATGGGCCAAATGTATGCGAAAAACAACATACAGACATTGTGGCGGCACGCAGGCGCATGGGCCAAATGTATGCGGAAAACAACATACATTGTGGTGGCACGCAGGCGCATGGCCGATGTGTTCAGTTTTTCGCATACAATGGAGCCGGTTGCCTTGGCAGTGGCACAATGTATTCGGTTTTTCGCCCTTGGCATGATAACTGCTAATTGTCTACAATCATTCGTCCGGAAGGAGCCTGCCCTTGACACATTCACAACGCTCCAACCATACAGACTTAAGCACGCCCGGCCAATCCGTACATTCGGAGGCTTCCCGGCCCGCAACTCCTGAAGCGCAGCAAGCGGGCGCTGGCTCCGGTCTGCCGGACACCTGGAAGCCGGACCCGGCTTCTCCGCTGCCGCTGCATGGTCAGATCTACGCCTACTTCCTGGCCAAGATCAGCACCGGGGCCTGGCCTGCCGGTATGCGTCTGGCTCCGCAGCGGGAGCTGTCCCGCCAGCTTGGAGTGAACCGCAGTACGGTGGTTACAGCGCTGGGGCAGCTGACCGCCCTCGGCCTGATTGAAGGCAGACGCGGGGGCGGAACAATAGTTACAGGCATACGTTCTGTGCTCCCGGCTTCCCTTGGTTCCGCCGGAGAATGCGGAGAAGACGGGGAAGAGGTGCCCCCTGAGCCGGAACACTCAGGCAACTGGAATGACTATGTGGAGGAGGGGATTCACTATCCCAACCTGCCCACCATCCAGGACATTAACCGGCTCGAATATGAGCCGGGTCTGATTCGACTAGGGACCGGCGAGCCTGCGCCCGAGCTGCTGCCCGGGGCAGCAATGAACCAGGTGCTGGCCGGACTCGCGCAGCGCGTTCTTCCTCCACTCTCCTATGAGGAGCCGCTCGGTAGTCCGGCGCTGCGGGCGGCGGTTAGCCGGTTACTAGCCCGGAGCGGCATTACCGCTGGCACGGACTCCATTCTGATTACCTCCGGTGCCCTTCAGGGGCTTCAGCTCATTGCCCTCGGGCTGCTGCCGCGCGGCTCTTCTATCCTGCTGGAGAAGCCGTCCTATCTGTATTCAATTCATGCCTTTCAGTCTGCGGGGGTGAAATTCAGCGGCCTGCCTATGGACGGGCGTGGTCTGATCCCGGAATACCTCACGGCTGAGGCGATCCGCACTAAGGCGGCGATGCTCTACAGCATCCCTTCCTTTCATAACCCTACGGGAATCCTAATGGATAAGGGGCGCCGCCAGGAGCTGATGGAGGTCACAGGCAGACTTGGGCTGCCCATTCTGGAAGATGGGGCCTACCAGGAATTATGGCTGGACGCTCCCCCTCCGCCGCCGCTGAAGGCGCTGGACCAGGAGGGACGGGTCCTGCATCTGGGCACTCTGTCCAAGGCCGCCAGCCCCGGTCTGCGCATCGGCTGGATTGCCGGACCTGAGCCGGTAGTCCGGCGGCTGGCCGACATCAAGATGCAGAGCGATTATGGCGCAAGCTCCCTGTCTCAGCTGGCTGCCGCCAGCTGGCTTACGGGCGGCTATCATGAAGAGCACCTGCATGTGCTGCGCGGCAGACTACGCGCGCGCCGCGACCACATGCTTGAGCTACTGCAGCTCCATTGCACCGGACTGGCAAGCTGGAACGTACCGGCAGGAGGCTTCTATATCTGGCTGTCTCTCCACGAGGCTGTCCCTCCGCGCAAGCTGTTCAGCGCAGCGCTGCGCGCCGGACTGCTGCTGAATACGGGCGATCTGTACGACCGCAGCGACGGCAGGCATCTCAGGCTGTCCTACGCTTATGCCTCTGCGGCTGAACTGGAGCGCAGCATCCCCCTGCTGGCAGAGCTGATCCGGCGGGGACTGTGATTGAGACAGCACAGACGGATTCAACCGAGTACGGCTGCGTAAATAGCCCCGCACCCATGACAGTATGATCTGTCTGTCCTGGGTACGGGGCTATGCTGTTCGGATGGGAAACCCTATCCACCCCAAGGTCTAACGGACCGGAGAGACTTTATCCCCACGAAAATGCCACTTTTTGCAGTGTAACGGACTCAGGTGGCCTTATTGTTTCAATCTGAGACGTTTCGGAGCCGAAGTCTAAAGGATAAGGCCTGTGGAGTCCGTTACTCGCCCAGTTGGCGACTTTCTTCCCAAATAAGAGCACCTCAGTCCGTTACGCTAAGCCAACGCCCCTGAAGAACACCCCCGCTTAGAAAAGATGTAATTTGAAGGGGAGTTGCTTCTACTCCACTATTTTAAACCTGACACTGTACTAATTTAACCGGCCTCCTGGCCAGTGAATATCCGGCTGAAGTACCGGCGCTGATTATTCGCCTGAACGGCGGGTTCATGGCTCATCCGCTCTGCTGCGGCAGCCGCACGATGAACGCCGTCCCCTCTCCGGGACGGCTCGTTACGTCTACGCTGCCTTCATGGAGCTCCACGATCTTCTTCACGAGCGGGAGGCCCAGCCCGCTTCCGCTCCCGCTGCTGACGCTTCTGGACTTGTCTGCCTTATAGAACCGTTCGAAGATCCGCGCCAGCTCTTCTTCGCTCATGCCTATCCCGCTGTCCCTGACCTCCACCTCGGCCCATTCCCCCATGCTGCGCACAGTGACGGTGATCCGTCCGCCCTGGGGGGTGAATTTGATGCTGTTATGCAGCAGGTTGGTCCATACCTGGCTCAGCAGATCCTGCACCGCAGTCACGGTGGTCTCCTGAAGCTCGGCCTCCACCTCAATCTCCTTGCCCAGCCACTGCGGCTCTGCGGCCAGGATCATCCCCTGCACTTGCTTATCCAGCCTATAAGGCTTCCGCTCGAACGGGAAGCTCTCTGCCTCCAGCACGGACAGCTTCAGCAGATTGTCGCTCAGGCCGGACAGACGGCGGCTCTCCGCTTCAATAATATCCAGGTAATGCTTGCGGATCTCCGGACTAAGGTTCTCCTCTTGCAGCGCGGCAGCGAACCCGCGGATCGAGGTCAGCGGCGACTGAATCTCATGGGATACGCTGGCGATGAAGTCCTGCCGCATCAGCTCCATCCGGCTCAGCTCACTCGCCATTTCGTTAATCCCTTCCACAATCCCTCCGAACTGCCGGTACTGGCCGCTGTTCTCCAGTTCAATCTTGAAGTTGCCTTGAGAGATCTGCCGCATGGCTGTAAGGATCGGCCTATAGAAGTTCTGATCCTTACCGCGTGTAGCGAAGGCAATCATCGCCCCGCAGACGAAAAAGATAATAATCTGCATCGCCATCACAAACAGGTGATACCCATATTCGGAGAAGGACCAGTGAAAATAATGGACCAGCAGCCTTGAGCCGAAATAGCTCCCGTTCCAGGTGATAAAGAACATGCTCAATAGTCCGGCTATAGGTCCAACTATTTTGACTTTCTCCCATATCTTCTTGGCTCTGTGCTTCATGCCTATCCCTCCAGCCGGTAGCCAAGCCCCCGGATCGTGCGAATGGAGAATCCGAATCGCTCCTGCGGAAACCGCTCGCGCAGACGGCCTACATGAACATCCAGCGTCCGCTCATTGCCTTCGTAATCGTAGCCCCAGATCTCTTCAATCAGCCGGTCACGGGTCAGCGTCTGCCCCCGGTAACTGGCCAGCTTGAAGAGCAGCTCGAATTCCTTCAGCGGCAGCGTGAACTCGCCATGCTCGGACAGCACCTCATAGGTGGCGCGGTTCATCCGCAGACTGCCAACGGTAACACTCTGGGCGGCCGAAATCTGGTAACGCTTCAGCAGTACTTTGACCCTGGCGATCAGCACAGGCGGCTCAAACGGCTTGACCAGATAGTCGTCTGTGCCCAGCTCGAAGCCTTTGACAATCTGCGAGGTCTCCCCTTTGGCCGTCAGCATCAGAATAGGGAAATCATACCGCCCCCGCAGCTCCCGGCACAGCTCCCAGCCGTCCATATTCGGCATCATAATATCAATGATCGCCATATCCGCCGCAGTCTCTTCGAGCAGCCGCAGCGCCTCCAGTCCGTCAGAAGCACTCAGCACCTCGGCTATCCCTTCAGCTCTCAGGAACACTCCCACCAATTCGCGGATGTGCGGATCGTCGTCCACTACCAGTATTTTGACCATAGTCTGTAGAACCCTCCTCTATTCCTTGGCTCAGAAGCTCAGGTGTATTCAGCTGCAGCTGCTGCTCGGCGAATTCACGGTACAGCTCATGGTCCCTCAGCAGCTCCTCATGCGTGCCTTTGCCGGTGATCCGGCCCTTCTCCATAAAAATAATCTGGTCCGCATTCACCACCGTAGCTAATCTGTGAGCAATCACAATCGTAGTCCGGCCCTGCATCAGATTGCCCAGCGCCTTCTGCACTACGGCCTCCGACTGGCTGTCGAGGCTTGAGGTAGCCTCATCGAGCATGAGAATCTTCGGATCGCGCAGCAATGCTCTGGCGATGGCAATCCGCTGCCGCTGTCCGCCGGACAGCTTGACGCCGCGTTCACCGACATCCGTGTTGTACCCGTCCGGGAGTTCTTCAATGAAGCCGTCAGCGTAAGCCATGGCCGCAGCCCGCTTCAGCTCCTCCTTGCTGATCTCGCGGTCCAGCCCGTATCCGAGATTCTCGGCAATGGTACCGGCCAGCAGCGGACTTTCCTGTGAGACATAACCGATTCTCTTCCGCCAGGATTTCAGAGAGAACAGCGAAGCCGGTTTGCCGTCCAGCCGGATGACTCCGCCCTGCGGCTCATAGAACCGTTCCAGCAGCGAGAACAGGGTTGTTTTACCGCCGCCGCTCGGGCCGACAATGGCAGTCACCTGACCCGGCAGCATAGTGAAGCTTACCTTGCTGAGAACCTTCTCGCCCGTCTTGTATCCGAAGCTGAGATCTTCCACTGCAATCGGACCCTCTGTGCCCTCAGCCTCTTCCACACCTTCATACACCTCTTCCTCTGCAGCAAGGGTCTCAATGATCCGCTCGGAGGCACCCTTGGCCTTCTGGAGCTGGGTAAAGAATTGCGTCAGCTGTGTCAGCGGCATAATAATCTGGATCAGATACAGAATAAAGGCGACCAGTTCGCCGGCGGTGAGCGCCCCTGAGGATACCAGCATCCCGCCATAGCCGATAATGACCACCAGCAGCATCATGAAAACGAAGGAGATCAGCGGGCTGATCAGGGCGCTGATCTTGCCTTCACGAATCCCGAAGCCCAGCAGGTTCATGATCCCTTGCCGTCCGGCCTCATATTCCTTCTGCTCCGCTCCCGAGGATTTCACCAGCCGGATCTCGGACAACACACCGCTGAGCACAGCGGTGAAGGAGGCCGTCTCGTCCTGCGTGCCTTTGGAGATCTTATACATCTGCCGTCCCAGCGGCACCAGAATGAGCGCCGACAGCGGGAGCACCGTGAACAGCACCAGCGTCATTTTCCAGTTCAGATAGAACAGCACCAGGACAGAGCCGACAATGGAGATGAGGCCGGTGAACAGACTGGCCAGATGCTCCGAGATCAGTGTCTTGAGAATTCCTGTATCATTAGTCATCCGGCTGACGCTCTCGCCTGTCCGGTTCTCATTGTAGTAGGAGACGGGCAGCACCAGGAATTTGCGCCACAGCCTGTCACGAAGCCCGGCCACAACTTTTTGCCCGATGGCATTCAAAAGATAGATCGAGACTCCGCCGGCCACGGTCTGCGCAATGAACGCTCCGGCGATGCCGGCAATCTGCAGCTTGCTGACAGAAGCCAGCGAGAAGCCGTCCACCAGATTCTTCGTGAACATGGGAATGACCAGACCGACCAGTGTCGAAATGATGCTGAGGCCAAGGGCCAGCGCCAGCAGCAGATAAGATGGTTTGGTTTCGTGCAGCAGCTTCAGGAACGGCCTCATGGCCGCGCCCTGCTTCTGCGGTGCCTGCTTGTTTGTCATAAGGAATCCCCTTTTCCGGCAGATAGATGTATGGAGCAGTGGCGCCCCGCTTCCGCCTTAGAACCCAGAATAACTGACCTATGTAAACTGAAGTTAAACAGATATTTTGCCATTGATTTGTAGTTCCCCATAAAAGTTGGTTTGTATCCCTTTTCAACAAATGTTACAGTGATATCAGCGGCATCATAAGACGGCCACAGCAAGAATGCAAGGCATCCTAGCGGGAAAGGAGTGCAACGTTTGCGGGATCAATCCGATAAGCAGCTGTCTTTCACCTCTCTGAAATGGTTCAACTTCTTCGTATATGGAACGGTTGTCCTCTTCACCAGCTTCTTTCCCTTATATCTGCAGGATGTAGGGATGAATAAGCTGGAGATCGGGAGCCTGATGTCTGTAGGCGCACTGGTCTCCATTATTGCCAACCCCTTCTGGGGCATCTGGAGTGACCGGTATCAGAATATCCGGCGGATTGTCCTCGTCATGCTGACGGGAACGCTGGTCTTGACCCAACTTGTCTTTCAGGCGAATACATATGAAATGATCTACATATCCATTCTGTTCTTCTATTTCTTCCAGGGGCCCCTGTTCGCCCAGAGCAACACAATGATTCTCAGCTATATTGACGGAACCAGCCGCAGCTTTGGCTCTTTCCGGCTATGGGGATCACTAGGCTGGGCTTTCACCGCCATCCTTGCTGGTCCCGTAATTGAATGGGC
This sequence comes from Paenibacillus sp. FSL R7-0128, assembly GCF_038002245.1. Taxonomy (NCBI): domain Bacteria; kingdom Bacillati; phylum Bacillota; class Bacilli; order Caryophanales; family Paenibacillaceae; genus Paenibacillus; species Paenibacillus sp. FSL R7-0128. Next base: position 7,202,065 of record NZ_JBBOCD010000001.1, read on the forward strand.
CGGCATCTCTGTGCTGTCCTATCTGTTTGCATCACTGCTCTGTGCGGCGATGATTGCACTAATCACGCTGCCGAAGCTGGACCATTCGATCGGAATTGCCCCCTTGCCCTTCAAAGGCATGAGCCAGATCTTCCATAACCCGTTCTTCCTGTGCTTCATCCTCTTCGGCATCCTGGTCTCGATTCCGAATACGATGAATAACACCTTTGTGTCACTGTACATCACGGAGCTGGGGGGAAGCAAGACCATGATCGGTCTCGCTGTGTTCCTGTCCTCCATCCTGGAGATGGGAGTGCTGCTCCTGTGCAATTACGTTCTCCGGCGTAAAATCTCTGTCCTGCTCGCCTCACTTACGCTGGTCAGCGCGCTGTTCTTCCTGCGGTGGTGGCTGATGGCCGATGCAACGACTCCGCTGCAGGTCGCACTTATTCAGGTGCTGCACTCCATTACCTTCGGCGGCTTCTTCTATGTCGGAACCCAGCTGACTATGCTGCTGGTGCCAAAGCCCTACCGTTCCTCGGGACAGGCTCTCTACACGCTCACCTGGAGCGGAATCTCCGGCATTCTTGGCGGCGTCCTCGGCGGCTGGATGTATCAGACCCTCGGCGCGCAGACGATGTATCAATCCGGTGCGCTTCTTGCCCTGTTCGGGGCGATCGGCTTCGGAATGATGTGGCTCACTGTCATTCGCGGCAGCTACCGCCCTCCGGCTGATCCCGAGGACGAGCTGGCGGAAGACTAGGAATACGCACAACTGGAAACGGCTTTGCCGTCCTTTAAAGGGACGGTACCGTTTCAGCGAGAAATAGAAGGATAATTTATAGCGTAAAACATATAAATTCTTATATTTGGATACAGCAAACAGGCTTGGCCTCCCGGCGGGAGACCAAGCCTGCCTGCTTATATGCAGCTCTTCTAGCCTTTTTTGGGCTGGAAGGAGCTTTTGAGGGATACAATCAGATTGAACACCAGATGCTCCGGCGACGAATACTTGCTGTCTACGTTGAAGTACCCGTGACGGAAGAACTGGAACTTGTCCTGCGCCACACTGTTCTTCAGCCCAGGCTCCACGAAGCCCTGCAGGATCTCGATGGAATTCGGATTCAGCTGATCCAGGAAGGTTGGCTCCGGCTTGTCAGCGGAAGCTTCCAGACCTTCTACTTCTGCATCCGTCTCCGCCTCTTCGGCAGAGATCAGCGGCTCATACAGGCGGAATTCCGCCGGTACAGCCTGGCCTGCATCTACCCAGTGCAGCGTTCCCTTAACCTTGCGGCCGGTGAAGCCGCTGCCGCTCTTCGTCTCAGGATCATAGGTACAGTGCAGCTCCACCACTTCGCCGTTCTCGTCCTTGATGAAGTCGTTGCACTTGATGAAATAAGCATTCTTAAGACGCACTTCATTGCCGGGGAACAAGCGGAAATACTTATTCGGCGGAATCTCCATGAAGTCATCGCGTTCAATATAGATCTCACGGGAGAACGGAATCTGGCGGTTGCCCATCTCCGGGTTCTCCACATTGTTCTCAATTTCGAAGTATTCGGTCTCGCCTTCAGGATAATTCGTAATAACCACCTTCAGCGGCCGCAGCACAGACATCGTCCGGGGAACCGTCAGCTTGAGATCTTCACGGATGAAGTGCTCCAGCATCTGCAGGTCCACCAGCCCCTGGCTCTTCGAGATGCCGGTCTCATGCACGAAGCTGCGGATGGCCTCCGGTGTATAGCCGCGGCGGCGCAGCCCGGAGATCGTCGGCATGCGGGGATCATCCCAGCCGTCCACATGGCCTTCATCGACCAGCAGCTTCAGCTTGCGCTTACTCGTAACGGTCTGGGCCAGATTAAGGCGTCCGAATTCATATTGATGCGGTGCAGCCTCCATGTCACATTCCGCGACTACCCAGTCATAGAACGGGCGCTGGTCCTCGAACTCCAGGGAACAGAGGGAATGGGTGACATGCTCAATGGCATCCTCCAGCGGATGTGCGAAGGTATACATCGGATAAATGCACCATGCGTCGCCCGTATTATGGTGATGGGAGTGGGATATCCGGTAAATGACCGGGTCACGCAGATTGATGTTAGGAGAGGACATGTCAATTTTGGCGCGCAGAACCTTCTCGCCGTCCTTGAATTCTCCCGCCTTCATACGGTGGAACAGATCAAGGTTCTCTTCCACCCCGCGCTCGCGGTAAGGGCTGTTCTGCCCCGGCTCCGTCAGGGTTCCCCGGAATTCACGGATCTGCTCGGCGCTGAGATCATCGACATAGGCCTTGCCCTTCTTGATCAGCAGCTCGGCCCGCGCATACATCTCCCCGAAATAATCCGAGGCGAACCGCAGCTCCTCCCATTCATACCCGAGCCATTTCACATCCTCCTGGATGGAATTGACATACTCGGTATCTTCCTTGAGCGGATTCGTATCATCGAATCTCAGATGGGTCTTGCCGCCGAACTCATCCGCCAGCGTGAAGTTAATCCAGATCGCCTTGGCATGTCCGATATGTAAATAACCGTTCGGCTCCGGCGGAAAGCGGGTGACGACTTCCTTAACCTTACCCGAGCGGAGATCTTCGGTAATGACGTTCTTAATGAAATTGGAGGGTGTACCCTGGTTCTCCACATTGATCAACCTTTCATTCTGTAATATAACTACTTCCTTGTATGAACATGTTTCCTATTAATATACCCGTTAAGCCGGGAATGTTCAACAAGCGGAAACGGCATTGCCGTCCTTTTAAAGGACGGTACCGTTTCAGCGAGAAATAGAAAGATAAGTTATCGTGTGAAACATATAAATTTTTATATTTCAAAAGTTAAGCAGCCGCCGCATCCTTTGACTTCTCTCCCGGCGATGGAGTAGCATGATAAATATAGGAATATTAAGCTAAAGGGGGATGCTTATGCAACCGGTAAAACTGCCTAAAGAGCAGCGGGAGATGATTACGGAGAACATCCGTGCTTACTTCGAGGCGGAGCGCGGGGAAACGATCGGCCACCTGGCCGCAGACAATCTGTTGGAGTTCTTCCTGAAGGAGCTGGGGCCGGCGATTTACAACGGGGCGCTTAGCGACTGCCGCACGCTTGCTCTTCAGCGCATGCAGGCCCTGGAGGAAGATATCTACGCCTTGGAGTGGCAGAAGCGTTAGTTCAGCGAGGCTTATAACTCACAACGCATAGGGGGCAGCCGCATGTTTAATTATGTCATAGATGAAGAGCTGAAGCTGAAGCTGCTCATGCCGGAGCATGCCCGTCAGATGTTCGCCCTGGTGGAACGCTCCCGCCACCGGCTCAGACAATGGCTGCCTTGGGTGGATGGCGTAGCCGAGCAGGCTCATCTTACCACGTTCATCAAGAACTCCGTGAAGCAGGGAATTGATAACGGCGGCTTCACTGCCGGACTGTGGGTCCGGGAGGAATTGGCCGGCATTATCGGCTATCACGAGATTGACTGGCATAACCGCTCGGTCGGCATCGGCTACTGGCTGGGCGAAGGCTATGAGGGACAAGGCTATATGACCAGTGCCTGCCGGGTCTTTGTCGATTACGCCCTGCTGGAGCTGGAGCTGAACCGCATCGAGGTCCGCTGCGCTACAGGCAACCTGGCCAGCAGAGCTATCCCCGAACGGCTGGGCTTTATTTTCGAAGGAGTCATCCGCCAGGCCGAGAAGCTGCCTAGTGGTTATGTGAACCATGCAGTGTACGGCCTGCTGCGCAGCGAATGGAAGCTGCTGGGCTGAGCGGGGAGGGCTGCCGGTCATAGAGCACGGGTGCGCGGAGCATACAGGGGAACGGGTCGGTCGGGTCGGCGGATTCGGGGGCATTTCTGCCCCTCATTTCCGCGACCAGCCCACTTTCGGCAGATTCAGGGGCACACCGGATATAGTTGGATTTTGTCCACTTGCTGATGAACAATTTGCCCGTGCGCGGACTGGAGTTGGATAAACAACACTTAATTTCTCACCTTTCGTCTAACAGGGCTGGAACTAACTATTTTAGTTGCTCTTTTTCCACTTGTTTTCGGTTATTTGCCAGAAGTAGGCGAGATAAGATACGTTTTTCCACTTGTTTACTTTGCAGGGCGGGTGGCCCAGCTCTCCTAGCTGCTTCACTCCACCCGCACCACCTTAGCTCTCCGCCGCATCCAGCCATCTCTGGAACCGCTCACGGATACCAGCCGCAAGGCTCTCCAGTCCGGCCAGCTCAGCCAGCCCGGCAGGGTCCTTACGCCCATGCTCCATCGAGTACAGTACCTGTCTCACCGGGAAGCTTCCCGCACCGCTCTCCAGCTTAACAATCCGGTCACCGGCTGCCACCCGGCCTTCACGCAGCACGCGGAAATAGAATCCGCTATACCCCGTGGACAGCACCTGAGCCGGCATATCCGCCGGTCCATGCTTCTGCGTGAGCTTGAAGCACGGGAAGCGCGGCTGGCTGACCTCCAGCAGTGCCGTACCGATCTCAAAAACATCCCCGATGCACACCTCGGTCTCCAGCAGTCCGCTCGCCGTGATGTTCTCGCCGAAGGCGGAAACCTCCAGCTTCCGGCCAAGCCACTCCTCCCAGTGGGCATAATGCTCCACCGGATAGACGCAGACTGCCTTGTCAGGGCCTCCATGATTGACCAGATCCGCTTGCCCGTCTCCGGTGAACCCACCCACCCGAAGCGCAAGCGGCCCGGCTACCGGCAGCTTGTAGATTCCGGTGTCCAGCGGCTTACCGCGGTACTCCACCGTCTTCGGCTTGCCTACATTAAGCGAGACGACTTGCATCTTCACTTCACTCTCCATCCCCTTCTCCTCCCGTCAGCCTGCAGCTCATAAATACTTCATCCACATAACGTCCGCTTAAGTAGAATTCCTCCCGCAGCCGTCCCTCTTCCTCGAATCCGCATTTGCGGTAGAACTGAAGTGCCGGTGTATTGCAGGAGAGCACACGCAGCCGCAGCTTGCGGATGCCATGCCCCGCGGCATGGCGCTTGATCTCCGCGATCAATCGGCTGCCTACACCCAACCGCTGAAAGCGCGGGTGCACAGCGATATTCACCTCGCATACATGGCGGTTGCTCTCCATCCCGCTGGGACAGCCGAAGCCAACGTAACCACATAGCTCCCCGTCCTGCAAGGCCACAAGCTGGGAGCCGGGCGGCGCATGCAGCAGATAGTCCTCCCGCGAGCGCCACATCAGCGGACCCGGGGTTGTATTCTCCGTCCAGATCATATTATCGAGCACGATCAGCTCACGGGCATCCCTGATTTCGGAAGGCCGGATAAGCAGTGCAGCATCACTGTTAATTGGTTGCATTATTATACCCCCTTGCCTTACTAAGCAGATAGAAAAAGATTAGTTGCAGCGTGAACGATTATGCAGTCCTGCGCTCAAGCTGTACAGCTGAACGGTTCATATAGGCGTGAAGCGCGAAGAATCCTACGGATAGCACAGCCATGCCGCAAGCGAGCCAGCCGGTTGGCGCAAGACCGCCCCTGTCGAACTGAACACCCATCAGATAAGGCCCGATGACACGGCCGATTGCGCCAATTCCGCCGCTCAGCCCGAGATAGAACGGCGCGCTGCGCTGGGCATGCTCCGAGATGAAGGAAGGCATCGCCGGAGAGATCAGCATCTCCCCAAGGGTAGCCAGCACCATACCCAGCAGCATCCCCGGATAGCTTGGCATAAACAGAATTACAGCATACCCGCCCAGGTAAAAGACGGCGCTTGCTGTCATCTGCGCAGTTGACGTCTGCGCGAACCCGCGCTTGATCAGGCTGACCAGCGGCTGCGCCGCGAAGATCAGCACACCGTTCAGCGTCCAGAGGAAGCCGTACAGCTGCTTCGACCAGCCTTCCGAGATAATGAACGGCGAGACTCCGCTGTTCCAGATCGAATTGCCGATCAGCAGGAACATCGAGCCCACCGCCATGAACAGATAGATCCGTATATGACCGAGGAGTCTCCAGCCCGACACTTCATTCTGCGGTTGCTTTTTCGATACTGTGCTGTGAGCCGGAGCCGTCCCTACCTTACGCAGATAGACGAAGAAGAATCCGGCAAATACGGCCGAGGTCACCCCGTTAAGCACAAAGCTCAGCATATAATTGCCCAGGAAGCCGCTCAGCGCGGTTCCCAGGGCTACCCCTATATTATTGGCAACATAGATGATATTGAACAGCTCTGCGCGCTGCTCCGCGAACCGGAAACCGATAAACGCCTGGATCGCCGGGAGGGAGAGGGAGTTGAACAATCCCATCATACCCATAACGATTATGAATACGCTCCAGCTTCCGCTCGCCCACGGGAGGGCAAACAGCGTCAAGGCATTCATCGCCAAAGCGCCGACAATCAGGCGGTTCACTCCTACCTTATGATACAACGAACCGCCCAGCAGCTGACCGGCAATCCCGCCAAGTGACTGCACCAGCAGCACGATTCCCGCGTCTTTCATACTGCGTCCCAGTTCATCGAATACATACATTGTAACCAGCGGCCACATCAGTGCACTGCCGGTAGCATTAATCAGACTGGCAATCAAGAATACTTTAATTTCCTTCGGATAGGCCTGCATGAATCTCATATCTTGTCTGTCATCCCCTGTAACATAGCTGTCATTAATCCATCCAGTATCATCCCAAAACAGGGGGCGGGGCAAGCATGTGCGTTAATGCTGTATCGCGGGAAACCGGGATATAATTTGTGATATTTATATTCTATAACCCGCTCTTTCACACGTAAACAAAAATACCTTGCCGGCACTGATTCGTTCCCCGGAAGCCGGGGTAATGATCCATATGAAACACTCCCTATTTTATTCACCGTGAGATCCGATTTCGTTCCCCCGAATCGGATTGCACGGTGAATTTTGTTTTATCCGGAGGATGATCCTGCTGTACCTATACCAAACAAGTAGAAACGGCTTTGCCGTCCTTTTACAGGACGGTACCATTTCAGCGAGAAAGATAAGGATAATTATAACGCGAAGCATATAAATTCTTATCTTTATACAAAAACACTCCCTGTCTCTACGAATCCCTTGAAGCAGGGTGCCGAGAAGCAGGAAGTGCTAGGCAAGCTATGTTACAGTCCGGCGATGTGATTCACCGGGTCAGGTCCGTATTCATTAAGCGTGTTTCTTCAATCCAGCAGCAGGTACGCCTGCGGCTGGACTCACAGCACCCGGCTCCTTGCGCAGATAAGCCATCCAGTACGCCGCAGCCACGAAGATCGCGCCGCCCGTCAGATTGCCCAGCCAGACCGGAACGAAGTTGGCCGCATACTGGCCCCAGGTGAAATGTCCTTCGAAGATCGCAGCAGGGATAAGGAACATGTTAGCTACAACGTGCTGGAAGCCGATGGCCACGAACGCCATGGTCGGAAACCAGATACCGAGGATTTTGCCGCTGAAATTGTCTGCCCCGTACGACAGCCATACCGCCAGCGCTACCAGCCAGTTACAGCCGATCCCGGAGATAAAAGCCTGCAGGAACGTAGCATCGATCTTATGCTCCGCCATACTTACCAGCTTCTCCAGATACACGCCATCTGATGTAAGGCCAACGATGTGACCGAAGAAATAAGCGACGAACAAGGCGCCTGCCAGGTTGCTGAGCGTGATTAGCACCAGGTTCTTCATGACTTCCCAGAACGAAATCTTCTTCGCCATAAAAGCCAGCGGCACCGCCATCATATTGCCCGTAAGCAGTTCGCCTCCGGCAAGCAGCACCAGCACCAGTCCAACCGGGAACACCGCAGCCCCGATGAAGTTAGCAATGGACCCCCACTCGGCGGGTGCACCGGCAATGACACGAATATCCAGCAAAAATCCGAGCGCGATAAACGCTCCTCCCAGGAAACCGAGAATGAGTACAGTGCTGAGCGGATTATGCGCCTTCTTAATTCCGTTCTCTACCGTCACTTCAGCGATTCCCTGCGGTTTGTTATAAGCCATGATTCCTATCCCCTTCGAATTACTTAAAATTTGTTCCTTTATGCCATTGTAACGTGATCCCAATCACATTTACGTGATAAAAGTCACTATCATAAAAACCACGTGAAAGTTTTCACTGACATGTCAAATTTACCATAAAAGCGGGCTGTACAGAAATTTTTTTTCATTCCCGGCTGCCATTGCATCGAGAGTTCACAAAAAAAGAGCCCTAAGCGGGCTCCGGCAAAATATTCAGCTCTTATACGTGTACAGGTTCTTTAACGGCAGCCAGCTTCGGCAGAGCCTGAAGGCCTGCGGTGTTCAGGAAATTCCATGGCTTGTTGTAATGCGGCTGGAAGAAGAAGTCGATGAAGGCTAGCTGGTCCACGGTCATCTTATTCTGGATGCAGACCGATACGGTATTGATCGACTGCGTCAGATCCATCTTGGACATAATCTGCGCGCCCAGAATGCGGCGGGTGGCACGGTCAAAGACCACTTTTACCTGAACCTGCTCGAAGGTCGGCATGAACTCCGGACGGTAGTTGTCGATCAGCATCACGCTCTCCGTATCCATTCCCTCGGCTGCAGCAGCCTCTTCAGTCAGTCCGGTTCCGGCAATATTGTCCTCATAGATCTTGATGCCCGATGTGCCTTGCGTACCCATGTAAGGGATCGTGTTCGAGACCAGATTGCGGGCAACCAGCGTTCCCATACGCACTGCGTTGGTGGCCAGCGGGATATACGCGTGTTTACCAGTCGGATTGTAATGAATCGCGCAGCTGTCTCCGGCAGCATAGACATCCGGCAGGCTGGTCTGCATATAATCGTTAACCATAATTGCGCCGTTCGGCAGCATATCGACTTGGCCCTTCAGCAGCTCGGTATTCGGACGGAAGCCGATGCAGAGTATAACCAGATCCGTCTCATGTTCACCCTTGCTCGTTATCACCTTGGTCACTCTGCCGTTCTCACCTGCGAAGGAGGCGACCTTCTCGCCCAGCGCCAGCTTAATGCCGTGATCCTCAAGCGACTGCTGGATCGGTGCGGTGAACTCTTCATCGAGATATTTGCTCAGGATGCGAGCTTCCCCATCAATCAGCGTAACTTCCTTGCCATTCATCTGAAAAGCCTCTACCAGCTCGACCCCGATATAACCGGCGCCGACCACAGTAATTCTGTTCACCTTCTGTGCTTCTTCGATAATGGTATTGGAATGATTGTAGTTCTTCGAGAGCAGGATGCCCTCCATCTCTATTCCTTCAAGCTTAGGCACAATCGGCCATGAGCCTGTTGTCATAATGAGTTTGTCATAAGTATCTTCCATTTCCTCACCGGTCACGAGGTTGCGGGCTTTTAGGGTTTTGCGGGCGGTGTTCACGTTGATTACCTCATGACGCATCTTCGTCTGCACACCCAGGGCGGCAAGTTGTTCCGGGGAGGAATAGAATAGTCCCTGCGGGTCCTTGACCACACCGCCAACGTATAAGGCAATGCCGCAAGACAGGAATGAGATATTATCGTTGCGCTCATACACCGTAATCTGGGCATCCGGGTATAACTGTGCGGTATTTACAATGGCGGCCGTTCCGGCGTGGGTACATCCAATAACTGCTACTTTCATAATTTCTTCCTCCTCAAAGTTGAAAAGCTTATTTAGTAGGGCTTGTGATTGCGTCTGTAAAAAAGTGCTGTACTGACTGCGTTTATACAACTTTACATTTGTGATTGTTTTCACTTTATATACTGATTATATTGTGATATTTATCACATTGCAAGAGTTATTGTGATTTTTCTCACATTGTTCACAATTTCAAATTTTAATAACTTTGGAGTTTCACCGCATCATCCACTCCATTTGTAACGCCGCTGCACTCTTCAACCTTGGCTTAGTTTCCCCCGGAGGAGGGGCATTATGTCTGCCAGGAGCAGGAAACAGCAGGAGTGAATCTGGCCTACGCGGCGCGCCCGGTCCAATTGTGAGCGGTTTTTCGATTATATTTGGCTTACGCTACCCGACCCACTCCAATTGTGATCGGTTTTTCGATTACATTTGGCTTACGCGGCGCTCCCAGTCCAATTGTGATCGGTTTTTCAATTACATTCGGCCTACGCGGCGCGCCCGGTCCCATTGTGATCGGTTTTTCGATTTCATTCGGCTTACGCGGCGCTCCCGGTTCAATTGTGATCGGTTTTTCGATTACATTTGGCCTACGCGGCGCGCCCGGTCCCATTGTGATCGGTTTTTCGATTACATTCGGCCTACGCGGCGCGCCCGGTCCCATTGTGATCGGTTTTTCGATTACATTCGGCTTACGCGGCGCGCCCGGTCCAATTGTGATCGGTTTTTCGATTACATTTGGCTTACGCGGCGCTCCCGGTCCCATTGTGATCGGTTTTTCGATTTCATTCGGCTTACCCGGCGCATCCTGTTCAATTGTGATCGGTTTTTCGATTACATTCGGCTTACCCGGCGCATCCTGTTCAATTGTGATCGGTTTTTCGATTACATTTGGCCTACGCGGCGCTCCCGGTCCCATTGTGATCGGTTTTTTGATTGCATTCGGTGCGACCCCCTTATCCCGGAGTCCTCCGTATAAAATCAGCACTTGTCGTAGATATGCTCTTTATTTCGCTTTTTCTCTCGGCCAGAAGAAGCGGGAGCGGTCTTCTAGGGTCAAGACCCATTCCGCAAAGGTAGCTGGCGGCATGTTCCGAAGGCTTGTATGCATTCTGCGATTGTTGTAGAAGTCCATGTACCGGTCCACGGCTTCATAGGCCTCTTCGAACGTCTCGAAGGCCTCTTTGCGGAACAAATCCCGATCGATATTACTGTGGAACGATTCAATAAAAGCATTTAAATCCGGCGTTCGAGGCGGAATGCGTTCATGGGTCATTTCCCAGCTTTCACACATGTCGCCAAACAGATGGCTGACGAACTGTGGACCATTGTCGGTGCGGATCACCGGGCGTGCGCTGTCAGGGGCGCAGTGTTGCTCCATGGCGCGTCCCAGCGTCTGGCAGGCGTGCTTGGCTTCACACGACGATCCGCGGTGGTAGCCGACGATGACACGGGTAAAGACATCGATAATACTCAGGACAAAGAAATGCCTGCCCTGGCCCGCCACGTAACCGTACTTAATGTCCATCTGCCAGAGCTGACCCGCCCCTGTAATGACCCGGTTCTCCGGCAGCTTCCGAGGATGCTTAAAACGCTTGTGACGCTGCGGCTGTAGGATATCCAGCGCCTGACACAGCCGGTAGCTTTTCTTGTGATTGAGCCTCAGCCCGTGCTGGTTCCACAAGCACTTGGCCAGCAGTTTGTACCCGTACACGTGCTCCTCTCCAGCGATTAATTCCAGCAGCCATTCCTGGATTTCCTCGTCGCTAATCTTCTCTCCAGACTCGGTCAGGGAATAGCCGGGTACGGGTCTTCCGCGCCCCTGGGGTACGGCCTGTACATCCTGCTTCTTGCGTTTCTTACGGTCGTAATACGTAGACTCTGCTAGCCCCACGAGACGTAGTACCAACGCTGCGGTATTCCCCTGCTTAATGAACATGTCGGCTACCTCGATTTTTTCGGATAAGCAGGGGTTGGCTTTTTTAGCAGTTCACGCAGAATCTCGATCTCTAACTCCTTTTCGCCGAGGATCTTGACGGCCTTCTCGTATTTCTGCTCCACGTCCAGGAGGCGCTTCAGTTCCTCCACCTGCTCCTGGGGATACGGATGATCTTGTTCCCCATGGGCCTCTCGGTAGTCCCTCACCCACTGATTCACCGTCGATGGGGTCACCCCATACTTGCGGGCAACCACCGCTGCCTTAATGCCAGACAACACCTCTTGCGCTGCCTTCTCTCTTGTTCCTGTTAAGTGTCCCATACCGTTCATCCTCCTCCTATATCTAGTCTACATTTTTGTGGGGGAGGACTCCAACTTCTTTAGGGGGCTGTGGAGCATTTGGCCTACGCGGCGCGCCCGGTCCCATTGTGATCGGTTTTTTGATTACATTTGGCTTACCCGGCGTTCCAGGTCCCATTGTGATCGGTTTTTCGATTACATTTGGCCTACGCGGCGCGCCCAGTCCCATTGTGTTCGTTCTGTTTTTAGGCGCGCTGCTCATTTTCATGCTGGGGTTGTGCCTTGAAAGACATGTTTGTTTTGGCATACAAAATAGCCTCACCCTCCGCAGCATATCTGCGGTAAAGTGAGGCCAAACTACAACTATTAGCTGCTGATGTCTTATTCCAGACCGGAAATTACGCCATCCTCATCGACCAGTATGCTTTCTGCTGCGGGCTTGGCGGGGAGACCCGGCATCGTGACCATGTTGCCGGTGATCACAACAGCGAATCCCGCCCCGAGGGACAGGGTGATGTCCCGGACGCCCATGGTGAAGCCTTCCGGGGCTCCGAGCAGCCGGGGCTGATCCGAGAAGGAATACGGGGTTTTGGCCATGCAGACCTGAAGATGATGCAGGCCCAGCCGGTCAATGACAGCGAGACTGCGCTTGGCTGCCGGAGAGAAGGCTACTCCCGCACCACGGTAGATCTCCGTGACGATGCGGTTGATTTTGGACGGGATATCCAGATGGTCTTCATACAGCGGCGCATAATTCACAGGCTCTTCCCGGTCCAGCAGCTTCATCAGCTCCTTCGCCAGCTCCTGTCCGCCCGCGCTTCCCTCAGCCCATACCTTGGACACCGCAGCAGGTACCCCCAGCCGCCCGCAGGCTTCCAGCACCTCATTCACTTCAGCAGGGGCATCCCCTTCAAAATGATTCAGCGCCACCAACACAGGCACACCGAACTTGCGCAGATTCTCAATATGCCGCTCCATATTGGACAATCCGGAGAGCAGCGCTGGCCGATTGCCCTCATACAGCTCTTCCTTGCGGACGCCGCCGTTGTATTTCAGCGACTTCACCGTAACCACCAGAACAGCAGCCGAAGGTGCCAGCCCGGCCTGACGGCATTTGATGTCCATGAATTTCTCCGCGCCCAGATCTGCGCCGAAGCCTGCCTCCGTCACTACCACATCGCCCAGCTTCAGTGCGTAGCGGGTTCCGATTACACTGCTGCAGCCGTGGGCAATATTGGCGAACGGGCCGCCATGTACAATGACCGGGGTTCCTTCCAGCGTCTGCACCAGATTCGGCTTCACCGCCTCCTTCAGCAGCGCAGTCATCGCCTCTACGGCTCCTATGGCCTGTGCCGTTACCGGCTGACCCGCATGGTCATACCCGATCAGAATGCGGCTGAGCCGCTGCTTCAGATCCGCAAGATCGCTGCACAGGCAGAGCACGGCCATAATCTCGGAGGCTGTTGTAATCTGGAAGCCGCTCTCCCGCACAGTTCCGTTGCCGTCGCCAATGCCGGTCACGATATTCCGCAGGCTGCGGTCATTCATATCCATAACTCTTTTCCAGACGATTCGCTGCGGATCAAGCCCCAGGCTGTTGCCCTGGAACATATGATTGTCGATCATCGCCGAGAGCAGGTTATGTGCTGACGTCACCGCATGGATATCCCCCGTGAAATGCAGGTTAATCTCATCTGCCGGAACAATCTGCGCCTTGCCGCCTCCGGTTGCTCCGCCCTTCATCCCCAGACAGGGACCAAGCGAGGGTTCACGCAGCGCTGCTACCGTGCGTACACCCGCTGCATTCATCGCCTGGGCGAGCCCAATCGTCGTCAGCGTCTTGCCTTCACCTGCCGGTGTAGGATTCATTGCGGTAACCAGAACCAGCTTGCCGTCCGGTTTGTGCTTCAGCTCTGCCCAGAGCGAGGGCGCCAGCTTGCTTTTATATTTGCCGTACAGTTCCAGATGCTCCTCCTTGATCCCCGCTGCCGATGCTACCTCTGTAATTAACCTCATGCCGTTATGTAACCCTCCTGCCGTTATTATCCTGCATCCTTGCTTCCTGTATGCGATTCATGTAGTCAGGCGAAGCATTTCTCTTCAAAGAATACAGGGTCTCTGAAAAGATTCAAGGATAATTTTCATAAAGGGTGAAACTTAATTGTATAGAAAACTCCCGGACCGGGCGCATCTGCACCACTATCCGGGAGAACACGTATAGCCTGGCTCCAGCCTTCAGAGCGGATGATTTCAGCCTCATTACAGCAGAGATTCGATAAGCCCCTTCATGCTCTCCGGTGATTCCTTCGGCTCGACACGGGCCACTACATTGCCGCTGCGGTCAACCAGGAACTTCGTGAAGTTCCACTGGATATCACTGCTCTCGCCGTCCCCCGGCTGCTGACCCTTCAAATATTGAAACAGCAGGCTCGCCTCCGGACCATTCACATCGACCTTGGCGAACACCGGGAACGTAACCCCATAGTTAATCTGGCAAAAGGACTCCGCTTCCTCGCTTGTGCCCGGCTCCTGACCGGCGAACTGGTTACACGGAAAGCCCAGCACCACCAGCCCCTGGTCCCCGTACTGCTCGTACAGCTTCTGCAAATCTCCGTATTGCGGGGTCAGTCCGCACTTGCTGGCGGTATTGGCGATCAGCAGCACCTTGCCCTCATAGTCCTTAAACGGCACTTCTGTACCCGAAGGTGTCACTCCTGCAAAACTATAAATCGACATCTCTGCTTCGCTTCCTTTCGGCTGTATGCCCAGTTCTTAAGTGCGCTTTATATAAGTAACCTCTTCATTTTACCCTATTCGCAGCCAAAACCAAATTCCGGCGGCAAAGGCTACGCCCTGCGCTGCAGCCCGCAGGCTTCGGCGATGAGCCGGATGGACTGCAGCTTGTCCCTGAACTCATGGATATGCGAAGAAATCATCAGCTCCCCGCAGCGGTATTCCTCCGCCAGCAGCTGAAGCTGCTCCCTGACTTCAGCAGCCGAGCCTATGACCATCCGCTTCCGGTTATCCTTAATGGTAAAACGGTCGTAAGGGGTATATGTATAGTTCAGTGCAGTCTCTACGGACGGGGTCGGGGAAGAGAGGTGTTCCCTCTCCAGGCTAACCAGTGAGAGATCCATACTGGCAGCCAGCCGGTCTGCTTCGGCCGATGTCTCTGCACAGACGGCGAACACCGCAAGCAGCGGCTTCGGCGATGCAGCGGCCACGGATGGCGCGAAGCTGTCCTGGTACTCATGCACCGCTCCCGCTCCCCCATTCCCGGCAATGAACCGGGCGAAGGCATAACCGGTTCCCAGCCGGGCCGAGAGCGCCGCACTCTCCCGGCTGGAGCCCAGCAGCCAGATTTCCGGTGCTGAGTCTACTGCAGGCGTTGCCCGCAATCCGGCATAGCGCTGGGGGATGCTCCGCCCTCAAATTCATAGAGATAAGCAATCAGCTCCTGAATCTGCTGCTCGTACCGGTCAACGTCGTCAATAGTCACACGGGTATCCTGTAGTGCTTTGGCGGCCAGGGCACCGCCGCCTGCCGCTCTCCCTATCCCGAGATCGATCCGCCCGGGATAGAGCGCCTCCAGGACGCGGAAATTCTCCGCGACCTTGAACGCACTGTAATGCGAGAGCAGCACCGCTCCCGAGCCGATGCGGATCGCTGAGGTCACCGCAGCGAGATGCGCCATTAGCACTTCAGGGCTGGAGCCGGCAAGGCCTGGCGCAGCATGATGCTCCGCAACCCAAAAGCGATGATAGCCGAGCCGTTCCGCTTCACGGGCCAGCAGGGCCGTCTGCCGGAGCGCCTCTGCCGGAGTGCTTCCCTCCGATACCGGAGATTGATCGAGAATGCTTAATTTCATATGAGAGCAACTCCAATGGGTTGGATTGTAGAGTCTTCAGAGATATCTTGGCGTCTTGCTGCTGTAGGATCTGTATTCTTCGCCAAAGACAAGACGCAGATGCTTCTCCTCCTGCAGAATCAGCAGATGAATAGCAGCAACATTCAACACTAGAATAACTAGCGTCAGCCAGCTCGGATACATAAGATAAAGACCTGCGAACATCAGATCGAAGCCGACAAAAGCAGCGTTCCGGCTAATCTTATATACCCCGCGGGTCACCAGCCTGGTTGTTGTGGACTTATCAATTCCTACTCTCCAGGAAGTGTTCATCGCTGCCATGGCAAGAATGAATACCGCACACCCTATACTAACTATACCCACACCGATATAATTCACAACCGGAAGATTATAATGCCGCCCAAGCAAGTTCACAAAATACGGCTCAGCTATGGACATCAGGAACCATGTAGCGCCCCACAGAAGCGTAGCGATTTTGACAAACCATTCGGTTGATTTAATGGTCGTAATCTTCTTACCTTTGCCCAGTACATTGGCCTGGATGTTGTTCTTTCTGTTGAGAATTACAAGCTTTAACACATAAGAGGCAAGGAACGTACAGAATAAAATCAGGGATAGGAGATTAAGGGTGGTCATTGGACATAGCTCCTTTGTTGGATGGATGGTTTGGATGGTTAATAGTTGGATGGTTGATTATCATACATATGAACAAATGCTCATATAATAAAATAATTATATCTCCCATCCGCTGCTGGGTCAATTGTTTCCTGCACAGCAAAAAGGCAGCACCGCAAGTATCACGGAACCGCCTGATTTACTTTACTTTTATAGGATGGGATGGAGCAACGTTGTTACTGTTTCAGGGAGCCATGCTGCTTGTTCATGCTTTTTGCAGGAGAGTATAGGCACTCTATGCCATCAGCGTTGATTACTACAAAAACGTTTGCTACTTTCCGGTACCGCTACTTTTAGTGCTGCACCATCTTTACCAGCATATGCGCCAGCCGGTGGCGCTCCTCCTTGTTCCCGGCCTTCCACAATTCCAGCAGCAGCTTCTCTTCGCTATTGCGGGGCTCCTCATACGCTGCCAGATAATCGGCGATTTTCTCGGCGGCCAGCGCCAGCTGTTCGTCGCTGAGGCCGATTTTTTGCGCCAGTTGAATGCGCTTTCCTAAATACGCCTTGAACTGCCCGAAATTGTCCAGAATCATCTCCTTCTGCCCCGGATCGATCCGGTCCAGCGCCTCCGTTACCCGGTTCATGGTCACACTGCCGTCCTTACTCACCACATGATTATGTTCAGACATCCAGAACGCCTCCCATTTCATAGTGTGCGGTTTCCCACTACTTAACCAGCGTTTCCGGGGGTGAACCATGCTGCTGCACGAGCCATTATCCGCCTCAGAAGCAAGCACGTGGATTAACGTATCTTATTTTCCCGGTTTCAGACGATTGGCCGGAAGCAAGTGGATGAACAGCATCTAATTTGGAGCGTTTGGCTACTTTTGCTGGATAGTGATTAATTAAGTGCTCTTTTTCCAATTGCTACCGGAGGAGGGCTCAATCGCGCCACAGCAGGTGGATGAAATCCACTTATTCTCCTGACACACGTATGATCAGAGCATCTATTACCCGACATTAGCGTGCCTTGTAGCATCAAAAGCATACATTACTCACCCTAGCCTGCTTCTTTGTAGCTTCAGAGATGCAACCTCTTACTATAGCGCCCCGTTAATGTCCGTACACGCTTCATTGTGGCGATACAGCCAACTGGCGAACAAATCACCTCCCGCCCGCCCAGACACACAAACGGCCCCGCAAATCGCGGGACCGCCTGATTATAGTGTAGGGTTAATTCGACACCGGGACGGCGTCATAATATTCTTCGAGTGTGATCCCTCTTTCGGCTATGGAAGCCGCAATCTCCTTGCCTACATACCGGACATGCCAAGGCTCATACTTGTACCCGGTAATCGCCTCCTTGCCTTCAAGGAACCGGATAATATAGCCGTATTCAGCGGCATGGGCGGCAAGCCACTCCGCTTCCTTCGTTCCTGCAAAGCAGCTCTCCGCCGCACACTTGCCGTCTCTGCCGGACAGGTCAATGGCCAGCCCCGTCTGATGCTCGCTGTGTCCCGGCATGGCGCTGTAAGTCCGGGCCTTCTCTTCGCCGTCTCTGGCGACATAGTTATCGAACAGCCGTCTCTGGGTCGATTCCGAACGGTAGCCGGATACACCGGCCAGATAGACCCCGTCCGCCTTCGCCCCCGCGAACATCTCCTCCAGCGCCGCAGCCGCTTCACGCCGCAGCATACGCTTCTCAATCTTCTCCGAGAAGATAAAAGGTACGTCCGGGTAGACCAGATCGGCAGGCTTATACTGATCAGGCAGGCTGTACTGCTTATTAACCATAACCGTGATGCTCTCCGGCTCGGCTACCACCATCTGCGCAGCATTGTTCCCGGATGTGCCATTGCCTGAACCGCCAGGAGCTGGCTGATCCGTAGGCTCCGGCACTGCCGAAGCTTCAGGCGCTGCCTCCGGCCCCTCGGCTCCCAGATCTGTGCCTGCATTTATATTGGTTTCGTTCTCCTGGGAAGCGGACGGTGCCGTGTACTTCCCGATTCCCCAGCCGACCGCAATGACGACGATGAGTAGAATGACAATTTTAGCGGTTTTGGACATGCTGTGTAATCCTCCTAAACGTTGTGTACCCCCGCACTCCTGAATTCGGCAGAACCCCGCCTAATCAAAAGTGCAGGTTACATTCTTTATCTCTCTATTTATACTTGTACCCGAATGTTACGACAGTATCTATTAGACAGGCCTGATAGCCAAAAGGTTTCAGTAAATAAATATTACCATAGAGTCATTGGCTGTTACGCCAACGGCCCTATGGTAACAAGGATTAGCTATGCATGTAAAGCGCCTTTATCTGGAGGAGCCGCGTCCGCCGCGTGCACCGCCGCCAGAGCCCCCGCTGCGCCCGCCGCGCGATGAATTCCCGCCGCTGCTGCTTCGTCCGCCCGAGCTGAAGCCGCCCTTACCGCCCTTAGAGCCGCCGCGTGAGCCGCCTTTGGGAGCGGAGGCACTATAGCCGCCCGCATCGTTGCTGCGCGCTACATGCGCCCGGAATTTCGGGCTCGACTTCGCGCCGCCGGGATTATACCCGGCCCCGGAACCGGCACCCTTCGACGCGCCGTAGCTGAAGCCGCCGGCATCTGCGCCCCGGGATACGTTGGTGCTGTAGCCGCTGCTCGGCCCGCCCTGGGAGGCGTTGCCTCTGGAGGCCCCGCCCCGCGCAGCGCCGCCCTTGCCGCCGCGCCCGGCTGCGGCACCCGCACCTGCACCCGCAGCATAGCCGCTGGCTGGTGCGCTGTCGCCGCCGCTGGCGAAGGCGCCGTAGCCGCCGCCAGGTCTCGGCTTCTTCGCCGCGCCTTGCCCGGCGGAGTCGCCCTTCGGCGCCGCAGCGGCGCTGTACGCGCTGCGCTTGCCGCCTCCGGCCGCGTCCTTCCGGCTGCGGCCGCCGCCTTCCGCAGGCGCGCCCCAGCCGCCTGCGTCTTTGCCGCCGCGTCCACGCCCGCCCGGACGCCCTGCGGCTTCGCCGCGCGGCGCACCGCCGCTGCGGCCCTGCCCGCGGCCGCCACGGCCGGCGCGCGCCGCTTCAGGCGCCGCGCTCTGCCGCCCGCGCGGCGAGCCGCCGCCTTGCACCGAGGTGAATTCGCCTACGCCGAATTCATCCTTCTCGTACCGGCGGCGGTCCAGCCGCTGGGAGATGCCGTGCTCGATCAGTTCGAGCCCGGCGCGCTCACGCGGCGAAGCGAACGTGATCGCGAGGCCCTTGCCTCCGGCGCGGCCGGTGCGGCCGATCCGGTGAATATAGCTGTCCGCATCCAGCGGAAGATCATAGTTGAAGATATGGGTGACCCCTTCAACATCCAGACCCCGTGCCGCCACATCCGTAGCCACCAGCAGCTGGAGCTTGGCGTCACGGAACCGCTTCATGACGGCTTCGCGCTTGCCCTGCGACAGATCGCCGTGCAGCTCGTCACAGTCATACCCGGCCGCCTGCAGCGCCTCGTTCAGCTTGATGGCCCGGCGCTTCGTCCGGCAGAAGATGATCGCCAGGTAAGGACGGTCGCGCTCGATCAGGGAGATCAGCGCCTCCTCCTTGTTGCGGTCCGAGCATTCCACCACCTGCTGGCGGATATTATCCAGAGGGATCGGCGAACCGCTCTTGATAATGACATCCAGCGGCTCCTTCATATAGTTCGCTGCCAGCCGTTTGATCGGGTCCGGCATCGTCGCGGAGAACAGCATCGTCTGGCGGCGGTAAGGCACAGCCGTAATGATCGTCTCCACATCCTCCAGGAAGCCCATATGCAGCATCTGATCCGCTTCATCCAGCACCAGCATCTTCACGCCGCTAAGGTCCAGGGTCTCCCGGCGGAGGTGATCCAGCAGCCGTCCCGGTGTACCGATGATCAGATGTCTGCCGCCTTCCAGCTTGCGCAGCTGCTTCTCCACATCCTGACCGCCGTAGACCGCCAGAATCTTCACACCCGTATGACGGGCCAGCTTGCGTGCCTCTTCGGTAATCTGCAGCGCCAGCTCACGCGTCGGTGCCAGAATCAGCGCCTGCGGATAAGCGGCCTCAACCCGGATCTTGTCCATAATCGGGAGCAGAAAAGCCAGCGTCTTCCCCGTTCCCGTCTTCGCACGTGCGATCACATCCAGACCCTGCACCAGCGGCGGAATCGCCTCTTCCTGCACCGGCGTCGGCTTCACGATGCCCTGCCCCTTGAGCAGATCAATCAGCACTTCAGATACTCCTAAATCTTTAAAACCCGGCAATTGCTCCACCTCACTAATTTTCTAAATTTTCAGTTCATCATGTCAGTCCATAACTTATATTCATCCATGTAACGGAGTAATGTACGCAAGGTAAGCAGAGGGGATCTCACCCTCAGGCCCTGTATAAGGACGGTACCGTTTCACATTCTTATCATATTAAATAAAAGCGGAAGCACCCCGTCACCGGAGCCCTTCCGTCCCATGGGCCCGCAAGGCAGCGGTCGAACGTTCGGTTATACGGCGCAGCAGCGATCCACCGGACGTTCAGACGGCACTCCATTTGCGTTCCATTACACTTTAATTGTGGCAAGTTATCTTAATATTGTACTTGATTTTGCAACCTTTGTATGCATTCGGCGAAGAATAATTATTTATCCGTCTCTTCCGGCTAGAATCTGCCCGATTTGAAGATAGAGAATAGCAGCCACAGAATCATCAGCAGCGCGATGACCGAGCCGATCTCCACAATCGGGAAGTCCCAGAGCAGCGACGGCTCGCCGCGCAGGGAGGAGGCAACAATCAGTCCGGCCATGATGATGCTGAAGGCCAGCAGCACGATACTGAAGGAGAGGCGGTTGCCGATCCGGCTGAACTTATGCTCCAGGTCCTGCAGCTCGGGGACCCCGATCTCCACCTTCAGCTTCCCCTTGCTGATCAGCGAGGAGAGCTGCCGGGCCTGAGCGGGAAGCTCAACCAGACTCTCGGCAAGATCAGCTACCCCGCCCAGCAGCTTGCGCTGCAGACGGCTTCCGCTGAAGCGCTGCTTGATCAGCCGCCTGCCGAACGGCTCGGCCATCTGCATAATGCTGAAGGCCGGGTCCAGGCTGGCGACCATGCCCTCCAGGGTCAGCATCGTCTTGCCCAGCAGCGCCAGATCCGGCGGAATGACCAGCCGGTGCTTGCGGGCAATGCTGAACAGATCATTCAGCGCCTTGCCGATACTGACCTGCTTGAACGGGATATCATAATACTGCTCGCGCAGCCGGTCCATATCCTCGTGCAGTGCCATCCGGTCGGCCTCCTCCGGGATTACTCCCAGGCGCAGAATGGCCCGTACCATTGAGTCCGTATTCTTGCGCATGAGTGCAATCACCAGCGCGGACAGGCCATCCTTCATCTCCTCGCTAAGCCGCCCGACCATTCCGAAGTCGATCAGGGCCAGCTTTCCGTCCTCCAGCACCATGACATTCCCGGGATGCGGGTCGGCATGAAAGAAGCCATGAATAAAAATCTGGTTCAGCATCATCTCCACGAGCTGCTGGGCAATCGTCTTAAGCTTCATGCCCGAGCCCAGTAGCTCGTCCTTGCGGTTCAGCGTAATCCCTTCCATGTACTCCATAGTCAGAACCCTTGTGGAGCTGAAATCCCAGTAGATGGCCGGAATATAGATGTTATCTTGAGCAGACAGCTGCCCGGCTATACGCTCGGCATTGCGCCCTTCCTGGGCATAATCCAGCTCCGCCAGCAGCGCCCGGGAGAATTCCTCGACCATCCGGGCTAATCCGTATTGCCTGGCCCAGTCCATCTTGCGCTCGGCGAGCAGGCTTAGATCCGATAGAATCTCAAGATCCCTGCCCATCGTCCGCATGACGCCTGGACGTTGTATTTTGACCGCAACACTCTGTCCGCCATGCAGCACAGCGCGGTGCACCTGGCCGATGGAGGCGGCAGCGAGCGGATTGTTCTCGAAGTATTCGAAGACCGCATCAATAGGCTGGTCCAGCTCCTGCTCCAGAATATTGCGGGCCGTCTCGGCTGAGAACGGCGGCACATTGTCCTGCAGCTTGACCAGCTCCTGAATAATCGCATCAGGCAGCAGATCGGAGCGCGTACTGGCAAGCTGGCCCAATTTGACGAAGGTCGGCCCCAGCTCCTCCAGCACCCTGCGGACCCGTTCAGCGAGGGTCACACTTTCATGAACCTCCTGTGTGATGATCCGGCGGGGAAGCGACAGAAGATGGTAGAGGCCCAGTTCCTCCACCATATAGCCGAAGCCATGACGCATAAGCGCCATGGCGATTGCCCGGTAACGTCCGGCATGCCTTATGCGGACAGCCATTTATTCCGTACGCTGTTCCGGCACGGTGGTCTCCTGGGGTGACTTGCCCTCAAGCTCGGCAACACGGCCCTCAAGCTGGGCAATGCGCGACTCCAGCCTGGTGATATCCTCCTGTACAGGTACCTTAAGCTCCTTCAGCACCCGCTGAACCTGCTCCTGCACGGCAGACTTGAACACACCCCGTTCTTCATCTCCGCGCTCTACCAGCCGTTCCACCAGCGCCTTGGATTCCGATGGGGCCAGCTCGCCCCGCTTTACCAGCTCGTCAACGACCTTCTCAACCTTCTCCTTGCTGACAATGGTGAGGCCTACGCCTAATGAGATAGCTTTCTTCAACAGATCACTCATGGTACTTCCCTCCCAAAGATTGCAGTTATGGATAAAGTATACCCCTTCGCCCGCCATTTCACAAAATAACCCCACAAAGTGGGGCTAAGCTTCGATATTGCCGATTATTTGCTGATTATCTGGGGATACGTGCCGCCCAGGTGGCTGCCCGCAGAATCAGCTGACGAACAGCCGGATGCCGGAACGACGGCTCATGATGGCCGGGCATCAGATAGACCACCCGTCCCAGCCCATAGCTGTGGCACCAGGCCGCAGGCAGCATCTCCCCGTCCGCTTCGTATTCGAGCAGAATCTGCTTCTCGGTGAACCGATCGAACTCGAACCGGTACGGCTCTTCATCGAGCTGGAAGTCTTCGATGCCTTCGGTAATATCATGCTCCTGCACCTTGAACTGAAGCGGAGTATAAGCCGGATGGCCGGTGAATCTGGCACCGATCAGCTGAGCCAGCTCATAACGCTTCGCCAGGGATACCCCGGTGTGCAGGACAATCAGACCGCCTCCTCCGCTGACATAGCTCAGCAGACCTGCCGTTTGCTGCGGAGATACGGTTTCATTCCACAATTCATTATATGCGATGCACAGATCATATCCGGACAAATGCTCGCTTAGCATCAGCTTCTTGTTCTCCGAGCATTGTACCGTCAGAAGCTCATGCAGAATTTCACTGACCTGCTTGTCCACACCTTGCAACGGGTGAAACCGGGGGTGTGTGTAATCGCCTAACAACAGGCATTTTCTCTTGTCCATAGGTCTCCTCCTCCATATCTCTCTGTATTGTAGTAGTAAATGTAATTGAACGGCCCGCTGCTACCGGTTAGCCGCAATATAGCGGCCCAGGGTAACGAACATGCTGCCCATCCGCTCGTGCTCCGGCATGACAATCCGCTTCACGCCTTCTTCCTTCAGAGCCTCCGAGGTCATACGGCCGACAGATACCGCCAGCACCCTCTCTTCAAAAGCCTGCACCAACGCCGCAAGCTGCCCCTGCTCCCGCGCATGCTGTGCCAGGAAGCGGAATTGCGGCGCACTTGTGAACGCCACTGCATCCACCTGTCCTTCGGTGATCTCTGTGAGCAGCTGCTCCAGCGCTCCAGGCTCCGGCTGAGTATACCGGTAAGGCTGCACACAGCTTACGACTGCGCCCGCCTGCTCCAGCCAACCGATCAGCTGCGGGGCAGTCTCCCCATGCAGCTGAAGCATGACCCGCTTGCCCTGCAGATCATAGTCCTGCAGGCCGCGAATCAGTCCGGCAGAGCTGCCGTCATCGTCACGCACGACCGGCTCAAGTCCCCGTTTCTTCAGGGCATTCACTGTCTTATAACCACGGGCAGCAACAGGTGAGCCAGAGAGAACCTCCAGGAAGCGGTCCGCAAGCGCCAGCTTCGCAGCCGTCTCGAACAATGCGTCCAGCCCCATACCGGTAGTCAGAATAGCCAGATCCGGCGGCTGCTCTGTCCAGGCAATCAGCCCCTCACGCAGGGCGGCATCATCCAGAAAGGTTGTCCCTTGAGCGGGACGGTGCAGCGCGGTTCCTCCCATATTCTCTACCAGCTTGGCCATGTCTTCCGCTTTACGCGGACCGGCCAGGGCTACGGTAATGCCCTTTAATTGCTCTGCCATGAACGCTTCTCCCCTTCATCACCCCGTATTGTTGCTTACCAGTATACTTGCAAAGTGAGGTAAAAGAAAAGACCAGACCGCATATTCGGCCTCATGAATTCTGCTGATCCCCAGGGAGGTTCTCCCCCGGCTTGACCGCTTCCGGCGCGGCAGGAGCCTGGTTTGCCGGGTACAGCTTGAAGCGTCCGACCAGCTGCTGCAATTCATCGGCTTGCCGGCTCAGGTCGGCTGAGGAAGAGGCGATCTCTTCCACCGAGGCAAGCTGCTGCTGGGCGGCTGCCGAGATCGTCTCGGTACTGCCTGCCGCAGCCTCGGTAATGCCGCGGATCTCGTTAATAGCCTGATCCAGACTATCTGCTTCTGCAGTCAGGGTCTGAACGCCTTCGTTCATTCCGCCTATAGTCTCCGCGGCCCCCTTAATCGCCCTGCGGATACGGGAGAACGAACGTCCCGTTGTATCTACAGCCATAATGCCGTCCATCACCTTGGTCTTCGCATCCTCCATGCTTGCCGTAGCCCGGAGCATCTCTGAATGGATAGAGGCAACCTGCTCGGAGATCAGGCTTGCTGACTTTCCGGATTCTTCCGCAAGCTTGCGGACCTCCGAGGCTACCACAGCGAACCCGCGGCCCTGTTCACCGGCTCTGGCCGCTTCTATGGACGCATTCAGCGCCAGCAGATTCGTCTGCCGCGAGATTCCCGAGATCACGCCGGTGATCCCCTGGATCTGCCCGACCCGCTCACTCAGCTGATCGATGACCTTGCCCATCTCCTCCACGGTCTCATGAATGCCGTTGATTTTGTCGACTACGCTGATGACCGAATCATTGCCCTCCGAAGCCGACAGCGAGGTCTTGTCCATCATTACCGACACCTGCTGCATGAACTCCGAGATATGGGCTACCTCGGTGGTGGTGGCTGCCGTGCTTGCCATTCCTTTATGTACACTGTTGACCTGCTGCTGCGTGCCGGCTGCCACCTCCTGGATGGCTACTGTAACATGCTCTATAGCCTTGGTCGTCTGCTCTGCCCCCGCGCTCAGCTGCTCCGCGGAGAAAGAGACATTATCCGTCATGGTCTGCACCCCGATAATCATCTGCCGCAGATTCTCCACCATCAGGCGGAAATTCCCGGCCAGCAGGCCGATCTCATCCCCCCGGAATTTCCCGATATCCTCCGACAGGTCGCCGCCGGCAATCCGCTCGGTTGCCTTGCGCAGGCGGATCAGCGGCTTCAGAATCGACGCAATGTTGAAATAGATCAGCACCAGCGCCAGCAGCACGGATACAGAGATGACCAGCCAGACCGTCTCACGGATGCCGCTGGTTGCCTGCGTAATCTCATTCAAGCTGATGGTGCCTCCGATTCGCCAGCCCGTCAGCTCATTCACCATGAAGGTCATCTTCTTGGGTGCATCCTTATATACATAATCGAAGCTTCCGCTCTGACTCCCGAACATCTGCTTCACGAACTCAAGCGAGGATTCCGCACCAATCGCTTCTGTGGGATGAACCAGGAATTTCTTGCTGCTGTCGATAATCAGAATATAGCCCTCCTGACCGACCTTGATATCCGTCATACCGGCAAGGGAGGACAGATTCAGATCAAGACTGACTACGCCGTCCCCGCCTGCGAGCACCGCCGATACCGCAATGGCGCTCTCCCCGTTCACCGTCTGAAATACCGGTGAGATCACAGTGCCGCTGCCCTTCTTAAGCGCATTGATATATGTATTCTCCTTGCGCGGATCATAGCCTTCCGGCAGCTCCAGCTCTGCCGCTCGGATGCTCTTGCCTTTGCTGGTTCCGGCATAAATATCAAGCACATCGGGATGCAGCGCGGCATACTCCCGTAATCTGTTCTCCAGTGCAGGCGACGCCAGTCCGGCCGCCTCGTTATTAATGGAATCTGCCGGAAGCTGTCCGGCGAAATAGAGAATATCATCTATTTTCGACTGAATATTGGAACTTATGATCTGGTTCACTGCAACTACACTTTCCTGGGCATTATTGGTAAGCTGCTCCCCTATGTTGCTGCTGGCCGATTGATAGGTTAACCAGCCTATAATGATGCTCGGTACCAGCAGGACAAGCAGATAGGTAGTAATCAGCTTCGTACGGATGTTCAGACGCACCTTTTTATTCATATAATGGACTCACTCTCTCTTTCATTCTTCCTGGGTCTTAAGAAGGATCATAGCGGCAGCTTTATATATAATTAAATATCAGCCCCCGAAACCCTCTTTTTTCCGGCAATTAATGATAATTTCCCTATATTTATTGATAATTTTTATAGGAGCACAGCAAAAAGACCGTTTCCATGAAAACGGTCTTTTGTTATATTCCGTTACTAAGCGAGCCAGCACGCCTCATACAAACGTCCTAGTTCTGGCGTGAATTTCTGCTCTGGCAGGCCGGGCATATGCCTCCGAATACCACATGCGTATGAGTGATCGAATAGCCTGTATCTGCTGCCACCGAGTCGCTCCACTCCTGCGGGACCTGGCTCATCACTTCATCCACGGCACCGCAGATTTCACAGACAATATGCTGGTGGTCGTCCAGGCGCGCATCATACCGGCTGGCCGCCTCGCCCAGCTTCAGCTCGCGGATCATCTGCTTATCTGTAAGGTAGCGCAGGGAATTGTAGACCGTTCCATAAGCGAGGTTATGGCCCTGCTCAACCAGCCGGTTCATGACTTCCGCAGCGGTAGGGTGATCATGGGAATTGCGGACGATATCATACACGGCTTGACGCTGAGAGGTTAGGTTCAGGGTTCTCATCTTTATCATCCTCTAATTTGTTTTTAGATCAAGTATAAGTCCTGATGCCGGAAGCGTCAATCCGCCGCGGCTCTATTTGATCATTCCCGAGTATTTAATGTCCACCTTGGCCTTGACCTGAAATTGCAGCCGGGGATACAGACGCTCCCAGTCAGCCATCTCCGTATCATTATTCCAGTGCCGCGCGCCATAATGCAGCCCCCAGCCCAGCGGGTCCATGCCGCTGCCTTGTATTTTGACCAGCAGTGCGGTTACGGCATGTTCCAGTTCCGCTGCACCGGCCTCCCCAATCTCCTTCAGCATATGGTGGGTGACGGTCTCCGCCGTGCTGCTCTCCTCCAGGATCGCCCGGATTTTAATGGTATAGCGGAGATAGGGATCTTCATCTGCGGGAGTGACAATCTGGTAGCTTGAAGAGGAGCTCTCCGTATAGTACTGATACATACCGCCGCCTATATGGGCGGGGAAGTTCGTCCGCAGATTGGAGCGGGACAGCAGGTTGAACAGCCGGGTCTCGTCCGGGGAGAGGACCAGCTTGATTTTTCTTTTATCCAGCAGAGCGATCTTGTCAATCAGGAACTGGTCCTTCTTCTGCGCTTCAATAACCGGCAATATGGGGTCTATCCCATTCTCATAAATACTCCGCATCAGCTGATAGGAATACACACTGGAGATGAAGGGCGACTCGGTGCCTTGCCCGCTCATTGCCAGAATCAGCGAGTTGGACGGAATGCGCTCTGACGGCGGCTTAACCTGAAGCACCTCCAGCGCCCCCGGCCTGCCCACGGCGAAATTAAGAATCAGCTGGATGTCTCTGCGCCGGACTGCCCAATCCGTTACATGCCGGATATCGTCCGCGGCAAGCCCTTCCCCCAGAATTACCGATTTGCAGTGCACATAGTCGAGCTCCTTTTCCACCTTGGACTTCATTCTGCGCAGTGCTTCAGAGATACTATCCGATTCTTCGGTCAGGATCTGCATCTTCTCGTCAATCTTCGTGACATCCCCTTGCGGAATCGCCAGCTTCAGACTAACCTTGAACGTTCCTTCCTTCCGGCCGGGATCAATGCCAATAGCAACCACAAATATTCTCCGGTCAATATCCTTGAAATTACAGCCTGTAAGGGTCAGGGTCATGGTTGCGGACAGCAGCATCACCAGCAGAGTCCCGATTACTCCCGCTCTCACGCTCTTCGCCTCCTTACCATCCAGTAGCACCCGAATAACAGCAGGATCAGCAGCAGCTCCCCGTACCAGCGGATATGCAGCAGGAATACCCCGAGCATATTAAGGTCGTACTGATCTATGCGCATCAGGAGCAGGGTGCCCGCTGCAAAAACCGCCAGAATGACGATCTCCTGCCACTGTCTGGTCTTAGGTCTGCCGGGGGCGGAGGGGAGCTGGCTGAGGAGCAGCTCTTTGCCGACATGCCACTGGATAATGGCACTGACCAGCGCCAGCGTGCTGTAAGCAAAATAAAAGAGATAGAGCATACGCTCAATCAAAAACGACTCAATCCGGATGCTGTCCGCTGTGGTGAACCAGGTGTACACATGCCGCTCGACACCGACGGTTCCGTGATATCCGATGGGCACATAAAACGTGATGGCCAGCACGAGCAGCCCCTCCAGACTCAGAATCCAGATATGCTTCAGCTTCAAGCCATGAAATACCCGGTTAAAGACCGCCATATTAATGTAGCCGCTGAACGTGAAGGTCGCCGCTGCAATGCTGTTCCAGTCTGGAGGTTGCAGGGCATGTGTCATGATCTGCAGCACAGCGTCCCAGCTAAAGTCCGGGTTCACCACTGCTTTGACTGTCGTGTACAGAATTAAGGGCAGGGTGATAGCCAGTGTAATTTCCAGTCCATAGAGCAGGGACAGCGAGTCTATTCTGGCACAGAGGCAGGTCAATACCAGGAACCCGAGCAAGACTGCCATCGGGCTGGTGTCCGGACTGATGAACCGGAGGGTAATGTCCACAAAGGACAGAAGAATCAGCGCCCCGGCCAGATACCAGAGAACCGCATATACAACAATCAGCGGGGAGACCAGCAGCCTCGGCATCACTGAACCGAAGATCTCCGGCAGTCCTTTCCCCGGAAATTTACGGATGACTCTGGTGAACAGGTAGATGAACAGGGTGCCCGTAGCCACCGCAACCAGGATGGAGGACTGCGCACCGTCGAAGCGGG
Organism: Paenibacillus sp. FSL R7-0128; assembly: GCF_038002245.1. NCBI lineage: Bacteria > Bacillati > Bacillota > Bacilli > Caryophanales > Paenibacillaceae > Paenibacillus > Paenibacillus sp. FSL R7-0128. The sequence continues at coordinate 7,231,571 of NZ_JBBOCD010000001.1, forward strand.
CATCCATCAGCTCCCGTGGGGTGAAGTTAATGATATTGATCAGGGAGTTCATGAGAAACAGACAGTAGAAATAGCGGCTGTTTGCCATTAGGAGCCCCCACTTTTCTTCTTCAGTGACGCTCCCAGCGCATCAAGGGCGAACATCTTGAAATACGGCTGGCCGAAGCTGCGCTGGCTGCATAAGTACAGCGTGAAGCCCACCAGGCAGATAACGACACCGACAAGCCCCAGCACAGCTGCGGCAATGACAAAGAAATACTTCAGCACACGGATGGAGAAGCTCATCATATTCAGCGGAACCAGGAAATTGGATATCGCCACCACGGAGACGAGAATAATCATAATGTTGCCGATCAGCCCCGCCGCTGTAGCAGCCTGCCCCAGGATCAGACCGCCGACCGTGGTCGCTGTAGGACCGATGGCTCTGGGCAGACGCAAGCTGGCCTCCGTCAGGAACTCCATCATAATCATCATCAGAATCACCTCGACAAAAGAAGGATAAGGCACCGTAGCGCGGCTTCCCCCGATCAGCAGGGCGATCTGCACCCGCACAATCTCCGGATTGTATGAGGTGAAGGCAATGTACAAGGCCGGCAGCCATAACGTCATGGCCACGCCCAGAATGCGCAGCAGCTTCAGGAAGCGGCCGACGAAGGGCAGATGGATTTTGTCATCCATGGCGGTGAAGAAATCATTGAATATGGACGGAAGCACAATCGCATACCCGGTCGTATCCAGCAGGACCGCCACCTTGCCCTCTGCCAGATTGAATACCACCCGGTCGGGGCGCTCGGTTACTATGGTCTTGGGAAAAATGCGCAGCTTGTCGCTGCTGATATATTTCTCCAGTTCACCGGCAGCCTGCAGAATGTCGAGCTTCAGCGAGTCCAGCTTCTCTTTTAACTCCGCCAGCACCTGGTGATTCACCCGGCTCTCGTCGTAGAGGATCGCCACCTTGGTCTTGGACACATTGCCGATAACGGTAAATTCCATCTTGAGCGCAGAGGACAGATACCGCCGCCGGACCAGATTGAGGTTCACCGCCAGACTCTCCCCCAGCGCATCGGAGGGACCTTGGCTGATACTCTCCGTAATCGTCTCCTTGATACTGCTGGCCTCCGCCCGGAGGACATCGAAGCAGCAGAGCTTGCCCTCCCGCCCAATACAGGCATAGCCGCTGAGCAGAAGATCCAGAGCACGCTGCCCGTCTGTCACCTCTTCACTGCCGGGGTAATCGGCCACATAGCTGTAGTAGGCTGCGGGATGCCCCATCTCGTAGAACGGAGCAATAATATTGCGGCTGATCGCCTGTGCATCCGTCACACTTTTGATATAGAGCAGGCTGACCTGTCCCGCCGGAATCGTCAAGACCTTGTCTTCAAGGTCGCCGAACCCGCTTAGCTGGCTTCTGATCCATTCGAGCACGACCGCCTGTGTATGCTGTTGTTCCGACATAGGTCTCTGCCCCTCTCCGCCCGCTGCTCCGTGAATTTCTTCTTAGGTTGGCACTTTCTGGCGGTTTTCATGCACCTGCCGGGGGAGCGGGGCGTTTCTTTTCACGGAAGAGTGGTAATAAATGAAATGGATCATCACTTAGGAGGGACTAGACTATGAGCACACAGGAACCCCGTCCGCAAGGTCTTCCGCAATTTCCGGAATCATTATGGATAGACAGTACAGGCCTGCCGTCTTTTCCGGTGCTTGCGGAAGATCATGTCACAGACGTAGCTATTGTAGGGGCAGGAATTACCGGGATTACTACCGCTTATCTGCTGTCCAAGGCCGGATATAAGGTCACACTGCTTGAAGCCGGACAGATTCTCGGCGGGGCCACCGGCTATACCAGCGCCAAAATCTCCACCCAGCACGGCATGATCTATCATGATCTGCTGAAGCATTTCGGCGAAGAGCAGGCCCGGATGTATTATCAGTCGAACAGCGTGGCCATGGAATGGATGATTGCCACAGCGGAGGAGCTGGACCTGTCCTGCGGGATGAAGCGGGAGGCGGCCTACCTGTATGCGGATCAAGGTGACGTGAAGACGCTGAAGGCGCTGAATAAGGAATTCGAGGCTTACGGCAAGCTGGGACTGCCCGGAGAGTGGCTGGATCAGGTCCCCCTGCCGCTGGGTGCAGGCGGGGCTATCAGGATGCCGGATCAGGCCCGTTTTCACCCGTTGGAGTACCTGAAGGGACTGCTGCAGGCGGTTCTGGACAGGGGCGGCGCCGTATTTGAGCATACGATGATCGGAGAGAAGGTTGATACGGACGGACAGATAACCCTGCATACCGAGGGAGAGAAGCTCCAGATCCGCTGCCGCCATGCCGTGTCGGCTTCCCACTTCCCCTTCTATGACGGCGGCTCCCTCTACTTCTCACGGCTGCATGCCGAACGCTCCTACTGTCTGGCGTTCGAGCCGGAGACGGATTATGAGGGCGGCATGTATCTGAGTGCCGGTGAACCGGCCCGTTCGCTGCGGGCAGTGGAATGGGGAGACCGGAAGCTGGTCATCGCCGGCGGGGAGAACCACAAGACGGGTCAAGGCATTTGTACGTTCGGCCATTATGAGAATCTGGAGCGGTTCGCCGGGGAGCTGCTGGGCATCCGCAGTATTCCGTTCCGCTGGTCCACCCAGGACCTGATCACGCTGGACCGGGTGCCCTATATCGGCAAGCGCGCCGAGGACGAGGAGATCTATATCGCCACCGGCTTCGGAAAATGGGGCATGACGAACGGAACCGTGGCTGCCCGCCTGATCGCAGACGGCATTCTGGGAAGCAGCAACCCGTACACCGGGTTATATGATCCCTCACGCTTCAAGGCCGTTCCAGCCATCAAGAACTTCATCGTGCAGAACTTCTCGGTCGCCAAGGAGCTGGTGGCCGGCAAAGTGGAGATTGTGCACACCAAGACAAAAGATCTGGAGCCGGATCAGGGGGCTGTTGTCTTCCATGACGGCAAACGCGTAGGTGCCTACCGCGACCCTGAGGGCCAATTGCATCTTGTGGACAGAACCTGTACCCACATGGGCTGTGAATGCGAATGGAATAATGCCGAACGCTCCTGGGATTGCCCGTGTCACGGCTCCCGCTTCTCCTACGAAGGCGATGTGCTCGAAGGTCCGGCGACCCTGCCGCTTAAGACAATTACGCCGGAAGACTAAAGCGGGATGACCGGGCGCTGCGGGGCATTAGCGGCACAGGCGGCACAAGTGGTACCGGGGGCCTGGCGGTCTGCACTGCCGGAGGTGCGGCTCCGGCGTGATTGTGCCCGGCCGCTCAGGTATAATAGACAGTATCTTCTAGAATTACCCATCATTCTATATATAAGGAGCGTGACGACAGGTTATGGATTTGAGAGGAACCAGTATTGTCATTACAGGTGCAGGCAAGGGAATCGGCAAGGCGCTCGCTATGGGGCTGGCTAAGGAAGGCGCCAACCTGGGGCTGATCTCCAGAACCTCGGCGGATCTGGAGGCGCTGAAGGCGGCGCTGACCGAGGTGTACGACATCAAGGTCAGTATCGCTGTAGCCGATATTGCCGTACGTGAAGAAGCGGAGCGGGCGGTAGTGGCCCTGCAGAAGGACCTCGGCCCCTTCGACGCGCTTATTAACAATGCCGGGATCGCCCAGTTCGGCACGTTTCTGGAGATGGACCCGGCGGACTGGGAACGGCATATGCAGATCAACCTGTTCGGGGCCTATTATGTGACCCGCGCGGCACTGCCTGCGATGATCGAGCGTTCGAGCGGCAATATTATCAATATCTCCTCCACCGCAGGAGAACGCGGCTTCGCTACAGGCTCAGCCTACTGTGCTTCCAAGTTTGCGCTCATGGGCATGACGGAGTCGCTGGCGATGGAGGTGCGTAAGCATAATATCCGTGTCGTAGCGCTGACCCCAAGCACAGTGAATACAGGCCTTGCTGCCGATGCGGGTCTTAAGATCGGGGACGAGGACCGGATGATGCAGCCGGAGGATGTGGCCGAGCTGACGCTCGCTGCACTTAAGCTGCCTGACCGCGTTTTCCTGAAAACAGCAGGCATCTGGACCACGAATCCGCAATAACGACAGACATTACGTACAACAAAGACAGACATTACGTACAGCCCTACAAGGAGGACTTGGCATGCTGGTAGTTACCAATACGATTAAGATCAAGGAAGGACATGGTGAAGCGCTGGCCTCACGGTTCAGCGCAGATAACGGGGTGCAGAGCATCCCCGGCTTCATCCGCATGGAGGTGTGGCGCGGCGCTCCCAAGGAAGGCGTGGAGGAGCTGAAGATCAGCACCGTCTGGGAGAATGAGGAAGCGCTGAACGGCTGGACCTCAAGTCCCGCCTTCCGGGACTCGCACCGCGGTGCCGGCCGGAACGAAGCCATTGTCGGCTCCTCGCTCGACAAGTACGAGCTGCTGCACAGCCGTACTCCGGATGTCCAGGCTGACTAGCTCAGCTCAAAAGAAGGGCTTCTCCCTTTAATAGAGATTCGCTGGCAACAGCAAAAAAATCGCTCCTTTCGGGATGGTTGATGGATCTTCCATTTTCCCGAAAGGGCGATTTCTTTGTTGTTTTTTCAGAAAATTGTAGAACTAACTACTCCTTACCGCTGTGTATCCGAAGCAGAGGCTTCACTTACTTCCTGATGCTTACCCGGCCAGAAGGCCAGACGTCCGAAGAGAACAGTAATAGCCGGTACCAGGAAGGGACGGACCACGAAGGTATCCAGCAGGACACCGATCGCAGTGATGATGCCGAACTGGACCAGCACCTGAATAGGTAGGCTTGCCAGCACGGCGAAAGTACCGGCCAGGATTAATCCGGCGGAGGTAATGACCGAGCCGGTCTCATTCACACCTTCTGCAATCGCCTGCTTCAGCGGCATATGCTTCCGCTTTTTCCAGATATTCGAGATCATGAAGATGTTGTAATCCTCCCCGAGCGCTACCAGGAAGACGAAGGAATATAGCGGAATGGCCCCTTGAATCGCATCTGCTCCGAGCACGTAATGAATGATGATCCAGCCCAGGCCCAGTGCCGAGAAGAATGATAGAATTACTGTCCCCACCAGATAGACTGTGGCTACGACAGATCTGAGATAGACCAGCAGCAGCACCGTAATCAAGCCGATAACGACCGGGATGATCAGATCGGTGTCACGTTCCCCAAGCTCCTTGGTATCGTGCTGGGTAGCGGTCTGGCCGCTGATCCATACCTTATCCTGCGCGTTCTCAATCCCGGATTCCGTCAGGGCCGACTCAACCGTAGCCTGAAGTGCCGGGATATGGTCCATCGCCTCAATCGAATACGGATTGTCCTTGAACTCGATATCATAGGCGGTAATCTTCGGGTTGACGGCCCCCTGCTGCGGGTCTGAGACCACATCCACGTAGGACAGGCTGCTCAGCACGGATTTCAGGTCTTCTCCGCCGGATAACCCTTCCGTATCAACCATCAGCTTGGCGGGCGCCAGCTCACCGGGGGAGAATTGCTCGCCAATCAGGTCGAAGCCTTCCCGCGACTCCATAGTCTTCGGGAATGACGACAGAATATCATAGGTGAACTTAATTCCGCTGGAGAATGAGGCCAGCACTCCCAGAAGTACTACGGTAATTCCGACAATGGCCCACGGGCGGGAAATCACCAGATATCCGATTCCTTTACGGCGGGCAGGCTGCGGCTGCGGCACCGGTCTGCCCTTGGCCCGGGCGCGCTCCGCCTCCATCTGCGGGGTGCGCGGCACGAACGGGAAGAAGGAGGTCCGCCCGAAGATCGCCAGCAAGGCCGGAACCAGGGTCAGACTGGCTACTCCCATAATCAGAATGGAGACGCTGAACGGCACTGCAAACCGGTGGTACGCGCCGTATTTGGCCAGCAGCAGAGCGAAGAGGGCCAGCACCACGGTGAAGCCGCTCATCGCAATCGCCCCGGAGGAGTGGGAAATGGCGCTCAGCAGTGCGCGCCCCTTATTCTCCTCCACCTTCAGCATCTGACGGAAGCGCGAGATCAGGAACAGGCAATAGTCTGTCCCTGCCCCGAAGAGCAGCACCGTCATGATCGAGACCGCCTGCGAATCCACTGTAATCCAGCCTTCCCTGGCCATCAGGCCAAGCACCGGGCTGGTTACGCCATAAGCGAAGCCTACAGCAACCAGCGGAATCAGCGCCAGAATCGGTGAACGGTAGATCAGCAGCAGGAAGACCAGCACCAGAATGACAGTGGCAATCAGCAGCGACACATCGGCATTCTTGAACAGCCCTGTAGCATCTACCGAGATTCCGACCGGGCCGGATACGCGCAGGCTCAAGTCTCCGCTGTCCGGCTTGGCGGCAGACGGGTCAGTCCCCGTCTCCGTCCGGACCAGCTCCTTCAGGCTCTTCAGCGACTCTCCCAGCTGGTCGCTGTCCGCCGTCTTGTCGAACAGCACAGGGGTGACCAGCGTGCTCCGGTCCTCCGACAAGGACGCCTGCAGCGCCTGCGGCGGCAGCTTGCCCAGCGGAGGAACGAAGTTCTGATGCATAAGAGGCTGCTGCTCAAGCTTGCTGTATACTGCTGTTATATGTACGAGATCCTCCTCCGCGATTCCTCCGTCACGATGCCATACGAGCAGTGCCGGCACTCCGCTTCCGGCCGGAAATTCTCTCTCAGCAACGACCGATGCCCGCACCGATTGTGAATCCTCCGGCAGATTGGAGGCATTGTTAGCAACCTGTGAATTCACTGATGGCCATAGCATCGTAAGCACCCCGACCAGTGCAACCCATACCAGCAGAGTGATCCATTTGGTCTTGCTCCCTGCTACCCATTTTCCGTAGCCCGACATACCTTTCATCCTCTCTCCTATCCGTCCGCCCAAGTAGAAACGGCTGTGCTGTCCTTTTAAAGGACGACACCGTTTCAGCGAGAAATATAAGGATAATTTATAGCGCGAAACATATAAATTCTTATATTTCAAAAAATGAGCCGCGGGTCATTTTGATATCCTTATCATATATACCCCGAAAATTTTAAGCAAATCTTTTTTCTGAAATGTTGAAAAACTAGAGTGATGACTGCCGCTGCTGCCCGGAAACAGCTGACTCAATGCTGCTAATAACGGGTAATCGTAGACACTCTCTCTAGTATTATCTGGAGAATTCGATTTAGACCTGCTTTTGAATCCGCAGACAGAAATGTTGCAGGAATTGCAACTTCCGCTCACAGATAAGCTGATAATTCGAGGAATGCTGTATAAAATGCAGGAATTTTTATTAGTAGCTTATGGAAGAAGGGGGAATGCTGCCTTCTGTACAACAATTTGAGATTAAGGCCAATTGGACGCGGAAAAAGTTGTATTTTATGCAGGAAAGGTTAGGTTGTTGGAGTCGAGTAGTGGCATAGGTAAGTGGTGAGTTGATGTGTGAGTTGCATTGTATTCGGTTTTTATAAAAAAAGCGTTCATACAGAGAATGTCCGAAGACGCTCTGCATGAACGCTGGTTATACTTGGCTGTGGTCTACAGCCGGCTATATTCAGGTAACTGTTCTATTCAGATCAGCCTGCGTCCGGCAGGTCATCACCGGAGAACTGGCTGTTATAGAGATCGGCATAGAAGCCGCCCGCTTCCAGCAGTTCCACATGGGTGCCCTTCTCAATGACGCTACCCTGGTTCATCACCAGGATCAGATCGGCGTCCTTGATGGTGGACAGGCGGTGAGCGATCACGAAGCTGGTTCTGCCGTGCATCAGCGTGTTCATCGCCTTCTGGATCTGCACCTCTGTCCGCGTATCTACGCTGCTGGTTGCTTCATCCAGAATGAGGATGGACGGATCGGCCAGAATCGCCCGGGCGATGGTAAGCAGCTGCTTTTGACCCTGGGAGATGTTCGAGGCCTCTTCATTCAGAATCGTGTCATACCCGAGCGGCAGCGTACGGATGAAGTGATCGGCATGCGCAGCCTTGGCTGCCCGCACCACATCAGCCTCCGAAGCCCCTTCCCGGCCGTAAGCGATATTATCGCGGATGGTCCCGTTGAACAGCCAGGTATCCTGAAGCACCATACCGAATTTGCTGCGCAGCTCGCTGCGCCTCATATCGGTGATGTTCACACCGTCGATCACAATTTCCCCGCCGCTGATCTCATAGAAGCGCATGAGCAGGTTGATCAGTGTGGTTTTACCGGCTCCGGTTGGTCCTACAATCGCAATGGTCTGTCCCGGACTGACCTCGATGTTCATGTCTTCAATCAGGAGTGCACCCGGCTTGTAGCCGAACTGCACGTGCCGGAATTCCACAGAGCCCTCTTCTGCAGCTGCTGAACGTTTCGCCAGTGTAGCAGCCACTTCAGGGACTTCCTCGTCCTCATCCAGCAGTTCAAATACACGTTCTGCCGAAGCGATGGTGGACTGAATGATATTGGCAATATTGGCAGTCTGCGTAATCGGCATGGTGAACTGGCGCGAATACTGGATGAATGCCTGGATGTCACCGACGTCGATCGCTTTTTTGGTCACGAAGATCCCGCCGACCACACATACCAGCACATACCCCAGGTTCCCGATGAACATCATCAGCGGCATAATAATCCCGGAGATGAACTGGGAGCGCCAGCCGGAGTTATACAGATCCTCATTGATGGCATTGAAGTCCTTCAGGGAATTCTTCTCCCGTCCAAAAGCCTTGATGATCCGGTGCCCGGTATACATCTCCTCCACATGACCATTCAGCTGGCCCAGCGATTTCTGCTGTCCGACGAAATAGGTCTGGGAGCGCTTGGTGATCAGCATAATCACCACGAAGCTCAGCGGCAGCGTTACGATCGTAATCAGGGTTAGCCACGGGCTGATCGTCAGCATCATCACAATAACCCCGACAATCGTCACAATAGAGGTGATCAGCTGGGTTAAGCTCTGCTGCAGGGTGGTACTGATGTTGTCCACATCATTGGTCGCCCGGCTAAGAATCTCCCCGTGGGTCCGGGAATCGAAATATTTCAGCGGCAGCCGCTCCAGCTTGCTGTTGATCTGCTCGCGCATGTCGTATACGACCTTCTGCGCCACACCGGCCATGACATACTGCTGGATATAACTGAACAGCGCGCTGAACAGATACAGGCCTGCCAGCAGGATCAGAATATCATTCACATAGCCAAAATCAATCGCCGCCCCAGGCACGCCCATCATCTTGCCATAAGCGCCTTCGAAAAGCTTGGTCGTTGCCTTACCCATCACCTTGGGGCTGAAAATACTGAATACGGTACTGGCAATCGCCATTACGAATACGATAATCAGCTGTACCTGGCGCGGGCGCAAATACCGGATCAGGCGGCGCAGGGTGCCCTTGAAATCCTTCGCCTTCTCGGGAGGCATACCCATGCCGGGTCCGCCCGGGCCGGGGCCGAATCCGCCGTGTCTGCGGGCGGGCGGCTTCATTGCTTTGTTCTGCTCACTCATGCTATTTCCTCCTCTGACAGCTGCGAGGATACGATCTCGCGGTACACCTCATTGTTGTCCAGCAGCTCGCGGTGCGTGCCCATACCGACAATTTGACCTTCATCCAGTACGATAATCCGGTCTGCATCCATTACCGTGCTTACCCGCTGTGCGACGATAAGGACAGTAGATTCCGTAGTCTCCTCCTTGAGCGCGGCACGCAGCTTGGCATCGGTCTTGAAGTCCAGTGCGGAGAAGCTGTCATCGAACAGATATACCTCCGGCTTGCGGACGAGGGCACGGGCTATCGACAGACGCTGCTTCTGGCCGCCGGAGACGTTACCGCCCCCCTGGGAGATGCTTGAATCGAAGCCTTCCTTCATCGCTGTGACAAAGTCATAGGCCTGTGCCACCTTGGCGGCATGAAGAATCTCCTCCTCGGTAGCATCCTCTTTGCCGTAACGGATATTCTCGTTGATGGTACCGGTGAACAGCACGGCTTTTTGCGGAATATAACCAATCTTGCCCCGTAATTCCTCCTGCGTCATCTGGCGCACATCCACACCGTCCACACTTACCGTACCTTCTATGGCATCATAGAATCTCGGAATCATGTTCAGCAGCGTGGACTTGCCTGACCCGGTTCCGCCGATAATGGCGGTAATCTCACCGGGGCGCGCACTGAAGGTAATTCCCGACAAGGCTGCCTGCTCTGCACCCGGATAAGCGAAGGATACATTGTCGAACTCCACATACCCGCGCAATCCGTCACGGCCGTCCTCCTGTGTAGCTGTAGCCGTAGTCTTCAGTTCTGCAGAGGTAGGGTCCTTAATCTCTGGCTGCATATCTAACACTTCATTAATGCGCAGTGCTGAGGCAGAAGCTCTTGGAATCAGCACGAACATCATCGACACCATGATCAGCGAGAACATAATCTGCATTGCATACTGAATGAATGCCATCAGGGAGCCAACCTTCAGATCCCCATCGCCAATGCGGATTCCGCCGTAATACAGAATGGCAATCATCGAGAAGTTCATGACGATCATCATCAGCGGCATCAGGCCCGCCATTACCTTGTTGACTTTGATTGCAGTATCCGTAAGATCTGCGTTGGCCAGGCTGAAGCGACGGTTCTCATGCTCAATCCGGTTGAAGGAGCGGATGACGCGGATACCGGTCAGATGCTCGCGCAGCACCAGATTTAATTTGTCCAGCTTGATCTGAATCGCCTTGAACAGCGGCAGACCCTTCATTCCGATGAAAAATATTGCTCCCACCAGCAGCGGAATCACCACTACAAAGATCAGCGAGAGCTTGGCGTCCTCCGACACCGCCATAATAATCCCGCCGATCATCATCATCGGAGCACCGACCATCATGCGGAGCATCATAGTCAGTACCGTCTGAACCTGTGTAATATCATTAGTGGTACGTGTAATCAATGAGGCCGTGCCCAGCTTGTCGAATTCATGGAGCGTAAAGTTCTCCACATGATTGAACACCCGTGAACGGGTATTCTTTCCGAAGCCTGCCGCCACTCTGGCTGACAGATAGCTGGCAATAATAGAGCATAGCACACCTCCAGCCGCCACCAGCAGCATGAAGCCGCCAATTCTCCAGATATACGGCTGGTCACCTTCCACAATCCCTTTGTCGATAATGTTACTCATCAAGGTGGGAAGATACAGATCGCCCATGGACTGCAGGAATACCAGAATCAGTACCCCTGCGATGGCCAAGCGGAAGGGCTTCAGTTGTTTCATTAATTTAATCATGCTTCTCATCTCCGTTCATTTGTAACCGGTCTAGATTAGGCGGAGGATTATCCTCCATAAAGGCATAGACTTTCAGCAGCAGTTCCGCCAGTTGATCAGATTCTTCCTCACCTAAATACTCCACCATCCTGTTAAGTGTGGCGTCCATATGGTCCCTGGCCCTGCGGGTAATAATTTTCCCCTGTTCGGTCAACTTGATGCGCACTACCCTCCGGTCAGACGGATCAGCCTGCCGTTCTACCATCTGCTTGGCTTCAAGACTGTTAATCAGCTGGGTTACTGTTGGCGGAGTCAGTCCCAGGAAGCGGCTGATCTCCGACACCTTAAGTCCCAGATCTGAAGCATGCGACGCCCGTGCAATACATATCAATAAAGTCATCTCACTTGGCTTATGCCCCTCCACTGAGTGATGCCAATGCCCTTTGCGCAGCTTCCGAAGTGCAGAGAAAAGCTTGTGTCCGACTGAGTTTTCACCTTCGCGATTTATCCCAATGCTTCCACCCCATTTTAGTTAGGTCTACAAATAATTAAACCATGTATTAATTAGGCTACCTAATTATATTTTCGTGCCTGCAATTTGTCAATTCCTGATTACGCCCTTACTATGTAATATATTTCACATTATCACGCACAAACGCTCCCGCGACACAGAGGGCCGGGGAGTCTCTTCAAGCTATACAATTAACTGCTCTAATCTGCTCTAAAATTCCACTCCGTGTTCAACAGCGGTAAACCCTCTGGTCTTGGACTTCTGATCTGTTCCTATACCCGCAAGAATGAAGCTAAACAATACCAAAACGCTGACCGTCGTCAACAGTGATCTCTTCATGTGCTCTCACCTCCCTGATCAGCTCCCGGTACGCATTCTGCTGGGTATCCGAGGCATAGTCTCTGTTCAGTTCAAATAAGGTTACACAATTAATAAAGTCCTTGCCGCTGTTCAGCCTGATGGTCAGACGCAGACAATGAATGATATAGTCTATTCCCTTGGCATATTGCTTGCGGGAGATATGGTAGATCGCAATCTGATAATAGAGACGGTACACCCGGTCTACATTGATCGTATCCTGGAATTGTTCAAAGCGCAGCATCTCCCGGGAAAAGCGCGACATCACCGCATCAGCGGAGAACCCGAAGCGGTTGGCCGACTCCATAATGATCACCATGCCGGACAGAATCTCGCCGGGATGCTCGGACAAGAAAGCGATATAGGACGGCAATACAGAGATGTTGCCCATCAGAATCTCCAGCGTGAACCCGTTGGCCGTGGCAAACAGCTTGAAGCTGTCCACACTGCTGCGCCCCTCATCATCCAGCATCTCGAACCATCCCAGGTCCGCATAGCCGGCGGTATATTTCTTGGCCTGCTGATATTCTCCCTGCTTGGTAAGCGCCGATGCCTTCATCAGATAACCGTGCCCGTAATAGACCACCAGCGGACGTTCTGCCTGAAAGGCCTCTGCCCTCTTCCCCTTGCTGCGGCGCAGCTCCTCGCGGTAGATTCCGCTTGCTAATGCCCTCAGCTCATCAGCGAATTTCTCCACATCCTTCCAGCGGTGCAGCGCGAAGCATACCTTCGCCAGCTTCAGCAGCCCGTCCAGCTGCATCTCCTCGGGAAGCAGCCCACGATACGGCTCGAAGCTGATTACGGCGCGCAGCTTCTGCTCCATATCCACATCCGGAGTGGATTGCAAAGACATGAAGATACGGTACTGGCTAATCGCCATACGCTCGGAATAGCTATCTTGTTCATGGTCTACAATCAGCTTGTAGAACACGATGGACTCCTGTACTTTGCCGCTGCAGAATAGCCTCTCTGCCACCCTGTAGATGATATCCAGCGGCCGCTGATATTCCATAATCCGCCTTAAGACCTCTTCAATGCATTGCTGCTTGCCCATCTCGGCACATTTAACCAGGAAGGGCTCGATACGGCGGCGTGAGATCCGCTCTTCACTGAAGCACTCATCCACATACAGCGGATACAGCCAGCCTTCCGGGAAGCCGAAGGCCCGGATCATGGCATCGAGCTGTCCCAGCGAGATGGGCTTCGGCGGATTGCCGTGAAGAATGGCGCTGAGACTGCCGCGGTTCAGGCCGGAGACTTTGGCAAATGAGGCAAGATTATGGCCCGAGCGGGACAGACTCTTCTCGATTTCCGTACGTAATGTAGTCAGCTTCGCCTCCACCCGGCACCTCCCTATCCATCATTCAGGTTATCCTTCTATTAATTGCCATTATAGGACAACACTATGAAAAGCACAACAAAATGGCCCCACATTTAGTAGGACCATAATTAACAAACACCGTCAGATGCTCGGATGTATTATAGATTATTGCTGCAGAGCCGCCTGATTCCTGATCCGCTGGCTCTTCTTATTCTTGCCGTAAGGCGCGGCTCCATTCTTGCGGCTGCGCAGGCTCTCCATCATCAGGTTCTGGGCCATCACAATATATCCGTCCAGCCGCTGGCTAAGCTCCAGCACTGCATGGTCGCTCAGACTCCGTTCCCGGGCCACCTCCAGCAGCTCGCTTCTTAAATTCTCTATAGTAAGGAACAGCTCATCTTCTCTGTAATCCCGGCCGCTAACATCAGGAGAATTCTGGTAAAGGTTCACGGTTACTCACCTTCTCTCTATCAACTTCTCCCCTATCATAAATCATGATGCCAAAAAACAAAATTTGCAAAAAAAGAAAAAAATGTCGGCGGAAGTATAAATAAGCTCTGTTATTTATATATCCTCCGGAGGCTCCGGCCGCGAATACCGCTCTCCTAGTACATTCATCGCAAAAGCAATCCACTCCCTGGCGGCAAAGGACAAATAGCGGTCCTTGCGCCAGATCATGCCCAGCTGCCAGGGAATCACCGGCTCGGTCAGGGAAATCACCGCAATCCGCGAACGGTCGATATCCCGGCAGATGGTCTCCGGCAGCAGCGCAATGCCCATTCCGGCGGCGACCATCCGGCTGATCAAATCCCACTGGGAGCTTTCATAGACCACCTTGGGCTGAAAGCCAGCTTTGACACATTCCGAGATAATCCGGTCATGGAGGGCGAAGTCCTCCCGGAACAGGACGAACTCCTCCTCGGCCAGCTCTCTCAGCGGCACCTGCTGCGCTCCGTCCAGACGGTGGCCTGCGGGAACCAGCAATTCCAGCTTCTCCTCCACAAAGGTAAAGCAGTGGAATCTGGCCGGGTCCACCGGCAGTACAATCGCCCCGATATCGAGCAGGCCGGACTCTACGTCATCCTCCACTTTCTTCGCTCCGTCCTCATGCAGCCGGATCGTCACCTCGGGATACTTGCGGTGGAATTCCCCGATGACCGCCGGGAAGAAGCTGGCTCCAACCATGGGCGGAAGTCCGATACGGATATGCCCCTGCTTCAGATTGCGCAGGCTGTCCAGCTCGGAGGAGAGGCTGGCAAAGGACTCTACAATGTTCTGCGCCTTGACGAGCAGCAGCTCTCCCGCATCCGTCAGACGGATGCTCCGGCCCTCGCGGTAGAACAGGTCGGCCCCCAGCTCCGTCTCCAGATTGCGGACCATCTTACTGATGGTCGGCTGGGTGATATACAGCGATTCTGCGGCTCTGGAGAAGCTGTTCAGCCTGGCGGCCTGCACGAAATACTCCAGCTGTCTGATATCCATTAGGTAACCTCCATGCATAGACAATTAGAATGCGAGCTATTCAATCCATTCATTGTACCTATGAAAGAATTAGATGTAAAATTTCAGTAAGAGATGAAAGGAGGTAATCATGATGAAAAAGATTGCCTTAGGCTTACTGCAGGTGGCCGGACTAACCGTGTTCTCCCTGCTCGTTAACGGATTAACCTCACTACTGCATATTCCGCTTCCCGGAAGCATTATCGGGATGATTCTATTATTCCTGCTGCTCGAATCCGGCGTGATCCGTCTGAACTGGGTGGAGGCAGGAGCTTCATGGCTGCTGGCTGAGCTGCTGCTGTTCTTCATTCCCTCGGCTATCGGGGTCATGAACTACTCGAAGCTGCTGGAATCCTTCGGCCTGCAGGTACTGGCTGTTGTGCTCGTGGGCACCTTTGCTGTCATGGCCAGCTCAGGTCTGTTGACAGGGATGATCTATAAAGTAAAGGAGCGTAGAAGCTCATGATGACCGGACTATTATTCCTTGGACTTACCATCACAGTATATCTTATAACCAAACGGATTTATGCGGCCAGCGGCAAAATGTACGCCTCTCCGCTGATCATCACCCCGCTGGTAATCATCGGCTTCCTGCTGATCACAGGCAGCTCCTATGAATCCTACAATGCAGGCGGCAAATGGCTGTCAGACCTGCTGCAGCCGGCGACAATCGCCTTTGCGATTCCGCTGCACAAGAACTTCAAGCTACTCAAAAAGCACGCCGCCGAAATTGCGGCAGGCGTGCTGTCAGGAACGGTAACGGCTGTACTGTCTTCCATGCTGCTGGCCAAATTAATGCACCTGAGCGGAGATCTCGCCACCAGCCTGGTCCCCCGTTCGGTAACTACGCCGATTGCCATGAGCATCTCGCAGAGCATCGGCGGAGTTCCCAGCATCACCGCAGTCTTCGTCATTCTCACGGGTGTGCTTGGAACGATGATGGGGCCCTCGGTGCTGCGCCTCTTCCACATTGAGAATGAAGTGGCGCGCGGAGTGTCGCTGGGCACCGCAGCGCATGGCACCGGCACCTCCAAGGCCTTCGAGCTTAGCTCGCTGACCGGCACCATCTCCAGTATCTCAATGATTCTGGCGGCGCTGTTCTCCATTGGGCTGGCACCCGCACTGATCGCAGTGTTCATTCATTAAGCAGCTCCCTGCCCCTAAGACAGAGTCCTACAGCTTCACAGGCAATCCGCTCTGGGCGGATTCATACGCGGCACAGGTTACCTTCAGCGTCTTGTACCCGTCCTCATAATCGCTGAGAATACGGGAGCGGTCTCCAGTGCGGACAGCGTACAGGAATGCCTCGCTCTCTACAGCGTAAGGGTTGCCCGTATTCTTGTATTCCTTGCTGTCCCCGCTGCGGACTTCGAGCAGACGCTCCGGGTTCCAGTCAAGCATGCCGTTGTCATTATAGAAGCTGATTCCAGCCTTGTTCACCTCTCCTGGCAGCACACAGGTATTGGAGATGCTGGCGATAATGCCGCTGGCAAGCTTCAGCGACACGGTGCCTACATCGGCTACGGTCACCCCTTCATGCTTCTCATGCATAATCCGGTTGCCGAACATGCCGTAGACCTCTGTCACCTCACCGGCCAGATAACGCAGCAGGTCAACGATATGCGTCGTCTGCTCCGTGAATTGCCCGCCGGACTGCTCCTGATTGCGCCACCACGCCACGCCGGGCATTCCGCCCATCCATTCTCCGGTAATCATCCCTACCTTGTCTCCGGCAAGCGTCTGCTTCAGCCGCTGGATATTCTCCTGATAGCGGAAATGATAGCCTACCGAGGTCAGCAGCTGATGCTGCTTGATATCCTCCAGCAGACTGGCCGGAATGGCCGTACTTGAGCCTAGCGGCTTCTCGATGAAAAAGGGGATATCCCTGCGGATCAGTGCCCGCTCAATCGCCCCGTGCGACTGTGGCGGCACACAGATGTAGACGGCATCCAGCTTGTGGCTGTCCAGCATCTCGGTAATCTCCCCGTAGCCTTCGGCCCCGTAAGGGCGGGCCATCTCTTCTCCCTTAAGCTTGCTGCTGCCGCAGACCGCCTTCAGCGACACATCCTCCATGCCCGCCAGCAAATCCGCATGTACCTTGGAGAACCAGCCTGTTCCAACAAGTCCGATATTAAGTGTCATGTCATTACCTCCTGAGTTGTCTGGTGAATGCCTTTTCAGTAGATTATACCCGCTTAGGTCAACACAGAGTAGTCCCGCCACTCCTCTGGAAGCAGCTGCCGGTAGGAAGGCTGCATGAAGCGGTCGTCTGCGAGCACAATGACCCCGCTGTCGCTCTCACTGCGGATCAGCCGTCCTCCAGCCTGCTGAACCTTGCACATGCCAGGGTAGATATAAGCATAATCGAAGCCGTTCTTGCCCTGTGACTGGAAATAGCTCCGGAGCAGATTGCGCTCCAGACCCACCTGCGGGAGTCCGACCCCCACCACCATTACCCCGTTCAACCGGTCGCCGGGCAGATCCACCCCTTCGGAGAAAATACCGCCCAGCACGGCAAAGCCAAGCAGCGGCTCCGGGTTATCCGGGCGGAAGGCCGCCAGGAAGCCCTCCCGCTCCGGCTCGCTCATCCCGCTGCCCTGCAGCAGCGTAGAGACTTCAGGGTACTTCTCAGTGAACACCTCATAGACATTCCTCAAGTACAGATAAGAGGGAAAGAAGACCAGGTAGTTGCCCTTCTTCGAGACCATGCCTCTAAGAGCATTACTAAGCGGCTGCAAGGAAGCCTCCCGGTCATGAAACCGGGTGGATACCGGCAGGACAGACACCTGCCACTGCTCTTTGTGAAAAGGTGAGGCCAGGCTCAGACTGTAGTCCTCCTCGCCTGCACCGATCATGTCCCTGTAGTACGAGAGCGGCGAGAGGGTCGCAGAGAACAGAATCTGGCTGCGAAAGCTCTTGCCCATTTGCTGCAGCAAATGCGACGGATCGAGATTGAACAGCTTCAGATACACATCTCCGCTGCGCACCTCGGCATAGGTAATGTAGCGTTCATCGTAGGTTTTGAAGGTGCGAAGCATCCCCTGTACTGCGTAATAGGTATCCAGCAGGCTATCCACCCCGTCCTCCTCCGTCTGCACAGAACTTACCGGGGAAGAGGAATTCAGCAGCTCCAGCTCCGCTTCGGCTGCGAAGTTCTCCAGCAGCTCCGGCAGCTCCTCCGGATAGGCCGCCCACTCTCCCACACCCTTATCACCGCAGATCTTACGCAGCGCAATGAAGAAAGCGTTCACCGCTTTGGCGGCAGTGCCGAGCCGGGGATTCGCCGTTTTGTAGGTCCGGCTGAGCGCCAGGAAGGGTGCCTTGGTAAGCGAAGCAGAATACATCTCCCGGCCCCGGTCCACCAGATTATGCGCTTCATCCACCAGCAGCACGGTGTTCTTCTTGCGCTCCTCGGACATACGCTTCAGACTGATGCGCGGGTCGTAGATATAATTGTAATCGCAGATAACAACATCGCAGGCATAGGCGGCATCCAGCGAGAACTCAAACGGGCAGACCTGATGCTTATGGGCATAGCCGGCGATCGTCTCCCGGGTCATCAGCGTCTCATGCTCCAGCATATCAATCAGCGCGCCGTTAATCCTGTCATAATAGCCCTCCGCATACGCGCAGGAATCCGTGCCGCAGATGCCTTCCTCCCGGAAGCAGGCCTTCTCCTTCGCCGTCAGCGCAATGACATGCAGATGCAGCCCCCGGCGGTTCAGCATCGAGGCTGCCTCCTGCGCCGCGATCCGTGTAACGGTCTTGGCGGTCAGATAGAAGATACCAGCCACCTTGCCTTCGCCCAGCGCTTTGACCGCCGGGAACAGAGTGGACATGGTTTTGCCGATGCCTGTCGGTGCCTGGGCGAAGAGGTTCGCCCCCTCAGCAATGGAGGTGTAGACTGCAGCTGCGAAATGGCGCTGGCCGGGCCGGTAAGCCGAGAACGGAAAAGACAGGTTCGTGATGCTCTCCCCTCTCTTCGTCTTGTAACGGACCATCATCTCGGCATACGGTGCATATCTGCTTACTGTCTCTAGCGCAAAGGCCGTCAGCGCTTCACGGGACATCTCCCGGTAGAGACTGTACTGTGCCTCGCTTCCCCGCTGCACATAGGTGAGCTTCACCTGAATGCAGGGAAGCTCAAGATCCGTTGCCAGCATGTAAGCGTACATATAAGCCTGGGCCCAGTGTACCTCCTTCCCTTCAAGCGCAGGGTCCGGGATTCCGGCCATGGACTTGATCTCCTCCACTGTCAGGCTCCCATCCTCTGCCGTAAGCAGTCCATCGCAGCGCCCGTCAATCTGGAACAGCAGCTCTCCGTAAGCAATTCCGGTCTTCAAATAGACCTCCTTGCGGTCCCCTTCCTTGTATTGCTTCTGGATCAACTGATGGCTGCGCGTCCCCTCCGCCATGGAGGCTCCGCTGCGGAAGCCCGGCTCCAGACTGCCGCTGCTGTAGGCAAATTCCACAAGCGCCCTCACGGACAGTGTGATTTCTGTATGCTCCATCCGTCCCCACCTCCAATAATTTCCGCCAGCTTCCGCTGCGTAAGGCTCATATTCTTCGTTTAACGCCGATATCCCCCCGCCTGAGGGAGTGGCCTGCGCCGGGTTCGTTCTAGCCGTAGTTTACGCGCGCTCCAGGGAGTATACGGCCGCTTCTGATTTTTGACATTCCTTCCCTGGCACTGCATAATAAGTTCTATTGATAATGGTATTCTTATGTCCTCATGCTGCTGTTTCCTATCACCCGGGAAACCTGTTCATTCTTCAGAAAGAAGGCGAAGCTGTGTCATCCCAAACTGTGAAACGCTGGCTCCTTAAGCCATTTGTGTTCTTTTCCATTCTTTTTCTGTTCAAAAGCCTGCTGGCCTGGGGTGTAATCTTTGATGATTTGCAATTCTGGAAATCCGTATTGACGGAGCTGCCCTTTGTCTGGGCCCTGTTCTTCCTGATTGAGCGCTTTGCTTCCAGACGGAAGCTCGGCTATTACATGACGGTCAATCTGCTGGTTACCGCGATCTTTTTTGCCGCCATTATGTACTTCAAATATTACGGGGTCATTGTCACTTACCATGCCGCCGAGCAGGTGAACCAGGTCACTGCCGTCAAGAACAGCGTGTTCTCATTGATGGACCCTTATTATCTGTTGATCTTCACCGATATTATCGTGCTGGGCTTCTACTTCTTCATTAACAAGAACGGACGCAATTATAAAAAAGACCAGATCAACCGGCGCAGCGGCCGGACGCTGCATGTCGTACTGTTCGCGGTCTCGCTCGGACTCTGCCTGTTCAATATTCTTCCGAATAAGGCGAGCATGAATGAGATCAAGAAGGCCCAGGAAATGGGCATCCTTAATTATGAAGCATACACGATCTTTGCCAAAGATAAAACCGAGCTGGTCCAGGCCAGTGAAATCACACAGAGCACAATTAACCAGCTCAAGGGCATCGACCCTTCAGCAGTCTCGGCATATGCCGGTGCCGCCAAGGGCAAGAATCTGATTATCATCCAGCTGGAGTCCTTCCAGAGCTTCCTGATGGGTCTCAAGATAGACGGCCAGGAGGTTACCCCTAACCTGAACCGCCTGATGGAGGAGAGCCTGTACTTCACGAACTTCTATCAGATGGTCGGCCAGGGCAACACCTCCGATGCGGAATTCGTGGTCAATTCGTCCTTCTATATTCCTCCGCAGGGTGCGGCCACCATGTCTTATATCGACAAGCAGCTGCCGAGTCTCCCCCGTCTGCTGGGAGACAACGGCTATCAGACGGCCACGTTCCACACCAATGTAGTGGAATTCTGGAACCGGGGCGAGCTATACAAGGCCCTCGGCTGGCAGAAGTATTACGATCACCAGTTCTTCGGTGATGAGGATGCCTTCTTCTTCGGCGCTTCCGATGAGGTGCTCTACCGTAAATCCTCGGAGAAGCTGAAGGAAATGAGCGATGCGGGCCAGCCGTTCTATGCCCAGGTCATCTCCATGTCGGCGCATCACCCATTCACTATTCCTGAAGAAAAGCACAAGATGAAGCTTCCTGAGCGGTATGAAGGAACCTTTGTCGGCGATTATGTCCGGTCGCAGAACTATGCGGACTATGCCTTCGGACAGTTTGTAGATGAACTGAAGGCGAATGGATTATGGGAGAACAGTCTGGTTATGGTCTACGGCGACCATATGGGACTGCCGATCTATTCGCTGGATCATGACGACAAGCAGCTAATGAAGGAAATCTACGGATATGATTACAGCTACGCCAATATGCTCAACATTCCGCTGCTTATCCATGGCGAAGGAATTGCTCCGCAGAAGCTTGCACAGGTAGGCGGAGAAATCGATATTATGCCTACAGCTGCCAGCCTGCTGGGGGTATCCATGGATAACAACATTTATTTCGGCCAGGATCTGCTCAGCCAGTCCTACAATCTGCTGCCGCAGCGGTATTACCTGCCTACAGGCTCCTTCATTTCCAGCTCTGCCCTGCTGATTCCGGGCAACAGCTTCGAGGATAATACCCAATATCCGCTGGCGACCGGAGGTACTGCTCCGGCCGGCAACGAGGATGAATACAACCGCGCTCTGCGGCTGCGCCAGCTGTCTGACAGCTACGTCACGCAGCTGCCGGACAAAGAACCTGCCGCAGAATAGCCGGACTAGACAAGACAAGAGGCAGCGCCTCTCCGTAACGGGAGAAGCGCTGCCTCTTTGTAATGCTTATGTTAACGCTCCTGATTCTCCAGCATGAGATAATAATCCGCGAAGTTCTCCAGCTCTGCCGGCTCCAGAATGGCCAGATGCTCTTCCAGCAGCAGCAGTGACCGGCGCTGTGCTTCTTCCAGCACCTCTTGTCCCTTGCCGGTGATCGTGACGATTACCGCTCTGCGGTCATTCTCGTCCGTCACGCGGGCGATCAGCTCCAGCAGCTCCAGCCGGTCCAGCATGACGGTGACTGCACTGGACTTCACCTCCATCTTGTCCGCCAGCTGAATCACCCGTGCCTGCTGCTCCTGAAAGATCATATGCAGCAGCCCGAATTGCGGCACAGTCAAGCCCAATTCCTTATGAAATGACATCTGCGACATGATTCTGCGCTGAACCTTCCACATGGATAATCCCACACGTTCGATCAAAGGATTGACTTCTTGTGACATCCCTTCAGCTCCCAGTCCGTTTGTTCTGCTTCAAGCGTACCATTATACGGGTCCGACATACAGTATTTTTTGAAACTAAAATAGGATTAAGCGCCTACTTTTCAATGATTTTTTATACATAATCCATCATTTTCCGACACAAAAATTCTTTTTTCTGACGTCTGCTCAAACCGCAGCGTATGCGCTATAATCGTAGCAGTGAACCCCATAATTCACTTAATCTTTTAGAGTCAGGGCTGGTGATATTTGTTATGAAATTGGCAACAAAATTAACATGGATGATGCTGATTGTATTGCTACTGGTTGGTTCATCCATAGGCTTCTTCGGTTATCATGCGGCTTACAAGCAGATCGATGAAGCTGCAGGCATTGAATTGGTAGGCTGCGCGAATATAACAACCGGTCTTATCGATCCTGCCGACATAACCGCTCTGGCTGCCGGCGATACCAGCAAGCTGACTGCGATCGAAGACCGCATCGGATGGATCAGTGATCACAAGCCTATTTTCAAAGAAGCCTTCATTCTATCACTGGACGGCAAGGTGCTGGCCGCTGACAAGAACTTCAAACAACGCGGCTACAAAGCTGGAGACCCCTTCTACTTCGCAGATGAAGATAAAGAAATGATTACCACGATGAAGCACTCCGCCTACTCGAAGGTGTATACATATCAGGGCACCTCCCTCAAAACCGGCTACGGCCCCATCTATCAGGACCATGACCCTACCAAACCCATCATTGCATTAATGGCGATTAACTTCGACGGCCCCTTAATTCAATCCCGGACCATGGATATCATCACCCAGCCCTTCCTGATCGGCAGCTCCATTCTGATTATTGCGATTCTCGCCGCTTATCTGCTGATCCGCCGGATGGTCAGCCCTCTCACCAAGCTGTCCGCATCCGTGAACACGGTAGCCCAAGGCGATCTGACCCGGGAACCGCTGCTCTTCACAGCCAAGGACGAGATCGGCGAGCTTGCCCGCGACTTCAATGCGATGACCCTGAATCTGCGTGACTTGATCACACAGGTTAACGATACGTCCATGCTGGTTGCCTCTTCTTCCCAGGAGCTGTCCGCCAGCGCCCAGGAGACCAACCGGGCCGGAGAACACAGCGTTAATGTCACTCTGGATCTGGCCGACGGGGCACACACCCAGCTGCAGAATTTGGAAGGCAGCTTCAAGGCCGTGCAGGATATGTCGCATTTCATTACTGAAATTGCAGGCAATGCCGACAGCGCAATGAACCAGGCAGCCATCAACTCCCAGAAGGCCCGGACAGGCCGAGAATCTATGGACTCGACCACCTCCCAGATGGCCATTGTAGGTGCGAGCATCTCGGATCTCTCCGGCATTATTGAGACGCTGGGCAGCCATTCCAAAGAGATTGAGAATATTGTCGGCACTATTGCCAGTATTGCCGAGGAGACGAACCTGTTATCCCTCAATGCGGCAATTGAAGCCGCACGGGCCGGAGAAGAGGGCCGCGGCTTCGCTGTTGTGGCAGGCTCAGTACGCAAGCTGGCCGAGCGATCTGCCGGATCTGCCCGCCAGATCGGTGAGCTGGTTAGTCTGATTGTCCAGCAGATGGACAAGGCCGGAGAGACGATGAGGCACTCTACGGAAGAAATGCATCACGGCAAAGAAATGATTATAGCGGCCGGCCATTCCTTCTCCGAGATTGAGTCGTCCGTCTCCGATATGTCTGCACATAGCCAGCAGATCTCAGCCACCGTGCGTGAACTGGCCCTGCTCTCTGACGGACTTGTCGCTTCGATCCAGAAGATCGTAGCGGTCTCCAATCAGACGGCCGAGGGCGCCGAGACCTTGTCCGCCTCGTCTCAAGAGCAGCTTGCCGCCATGCAGGAGGTCGAATCCTCCGCCGCATTCCTCTCCTCCCTGGCAGAGAAGCTGCAGGTATTGGTCGAGAATTTCAAAATCTAGACCGAAGTCTCATACATTTTTCAGAATAAAATCACCCCGCGGGTGAAGGATGCTGCTGCCTTCTCTCACCCGCCGCTTGTATTGTTGCACATTTTGCAGGATTCCTTTATAAAGGTTACTGGATACGGGTACAATGTTGCATTATTTGCACAAATTCCGGGGCAGAGGGCAAGTTAATGCTGACTTTGTTGCATTTCGTGCAGGATTTCGGCATAGACCGCTTCTGTGGGGCAGTATTGTTGCACTTCTTGCAAGATTTCTCTATAAATGTTACTGGCTTTAGAGCATGGGGCCCTTCTCTCGGCATATCAGCACCCATTGTATTCGGTTTAATACGAAAATAAAAGTCGGGATGCGACTGATGCACCCGACTTATTTTCATTCCTGGGGGTGACAAGGCCTCTGTCTTGTCATGCCTGTTTTTCGCATACATTTCCTAAGTAGCTAAAAAGGCTGCCCTGATGTGGAACACCCCTCCACATCCAGGACAGCCTTTTGCGTGCAACAGCAACCAGGAGCATTATGCCGTATTCTCAATGAACCATTGGCCTAATTCGTTAACCGGCATCGGACGGCCGTAGTAGTAGCCCTGCATCACGCTGCAGCCCAATGATTGCAGCAGTTCAATCTGCTCCGTAGTCTCCACGCCCTCAGCCACAACCTCCATGTTCAGATTGCTGGCAATGGCAATGATGTTGCTGATGATCGCTTTCTTGGAATGCATCTTGCTCTTGCGGATGAAGACCTGATCAATCTTCAGGGTATTCACTGGAATCTCATCCAGATTGCCAAGCGAAGAGAAACCGGTTCCGAAATCATCCAGGGACACCCGCACACCGAGATCCCGCAGCTTGGAGAGCTGGGCAACCGTCTCTTCCATATTGTTCATCGCAATCGACTCGGTAATCTCCAGTTCAAGGAAATGAGGCGCAAGGCCCGAACGCGACAACGCCTCTTCCACTACCTCATACAGGCTTCCGCCTTCAAACATCCGCGCCGACATATTAATCGAGACCGCTACACTGGCAACCTTCGCCTGATGCCAGAGCATATTCTGTCCGCACACCTCATGCAGCATCCAGTATGTAATAGGGACAATCAGGCCGGTCTCCTCGGCGATCGGAATGAACTCTCCCGGAGAGATGACGCCATGCTCCGGATGTCTCCAGCGCAGCAGCGCTTCAAGCCCCACGGTGACATTCAGCAGCGAATCCCATTTGGGCTGGTAGACCACCATGAATTCCGAGCGGGCCAGCGCCTTGCGCAGATCCTTCTCCAGTGACATCCGCCGGACCTGATGACGGTTCATCTCCAGATCGAACACACTGAATTTGTTCTTACCTGAATCCTTGGAGGTATAGAGCGCCGTATCGGCCGCCTTCATTAGCGCCGAACGGTCGGTGCCGTGCGCCGGAGTCATGCTGATTCCCACACTCGCAGTTACGTACAATTCGTTACCTTCAATGCTGTAAGACTTCTTGAGCTCCTGAAGGATATGCTGTGCTACTTCCTCCGCCGCCACGGCGGTGCAATCCGGCAGCGCAATCAGGAATTCATCCCCGCCAAGCCGGAACACCTTCCCCTTCCCGCCCACGCAGCAGGTCAGCCTGGCAGACACTTCACACAGCAGCAAGTCTCCAATATCATGGCCCAGCGTATCATTAATCGATTTGAAGCGGTCCAGGTCAACAAAAAACACGGCGCCGGAGATCCCGCCGAAGAAATCATCCTTGAAGTAGCGCTCCAGACCATGCCGGTTCGGTAGCTCGGTGAGCGGGTCATGATAGGCCATGCGCTCCAATACATCCCTGTCCAGAAAAACAGTCCCGCCGGAGACTGCCAGCACGAACAGGGTAACCAGTGAAATCCCTGTCAGCAGAACCACATCGGTCTCCATCAGCATCGGGGCGGGCGCCTGCCAGCTGTAACTATGCAGGTCGCTTGCTCTCAGACTCGTATAATGCATACCGGTAACCGCCAGGGCGATGAATAGAGCCGAATACAGCTTCCAGCGGTTGAAGCCTGTATGATCCTTGAATCTGCGGAGCATTAGAACTCCGATGTAAGAAGCAGCAAGGGCAATCAGTACCGATACAGCCTGATCCATTGCCCTGTAATGAATCTTGGCCTCCATCTCCATCGAGGACATTCCGGCATAATGCATGAACGAGATGCCGCTGCCGAGTATGCCGCCGCCCGCAAGAAGTCGCCAGCTTCTCTGGCGGGGAGCCGTAACCAGTTGAAGGGTTGCATAGCAGGAGGACATAATAATAAGCAGGGACACGGCAGCCATCACCGGATGGTAGCTGACCTTGAACGGCAGGCGGCTGGCCATAATGCCGACAAAATGCATGGCCCAGATCCCGCCGCCAAGGACACAGGCACCTGAGAGCAGCCAGAGACGTCTGACCCGGCCCGCGGAATGGGAAACCTGTGAAATCAGATTAAGCGCGGAGTACGCTGCTGCGGCAGCTAGCGTATAGGATAGTAAAACGATCCAGATATTATAGTGGATTCCCATTTGATCCATAGTTGACCTCTTCACTGGTTATAGTATCAGCGTCGTTTCAGGGTCTATCTTAAGTTATAAATCAATATACGGATAGCGGATAAATGGAAGAGTATATAATGATTGCAGGTATTCTCTGAAAACTAACTTTAGCTGTATTTTACCTTGTAATCACCGGGCTGTCTAAGTAAATAATGGAACTTGGACCCTTTTTTGAACGCCGGCAAAAATTGTCCATATTTGTCCTCAGCCGCCTGCGCGAAGGGTTGGAAATCCGTTGTCCCGGGAGGTGTCCGGCAGGAAGGCCCTGCGCCAGACCCAGGCATTTGCAGCTACCAGAATTACCATGTAGATGTATATTCCTGCAGGAATCAGGGTGAAGACATAGTGCACTCCGGCCAGCCCCCCAAGAATGAACAATTGTACAAAAGCACTGCCGGTGAATTCCTTCCGCTGCGCCGCCTCGTACTTCTCCGAGAACGGGAGTGCCTTCGGGAACGTAAGGAAGCAAATCACGGCATACAGCAGCAGAGCCAGCAGGACGACTGCCATATCTGCAATAATCCAGGAGCCCAAGAGAGCGGTGAACACTGCCGCCTCCAGCAGAAAGAGCGGCACCAGCAGCTTCACGACCGCTGCCTTCAGCATTCCCCGGTAGACCAGCCCCTTGCCCGGCAAAGGAATCACCTGATAGATCCATGCCCCCTTATAGCTGGCCGAGTAACGGACCATCTGCACGACTGTCATCAGCAGCAGCGCGCTGTAATAGATAAACAGGAAGGACTTGGAGCTTCTGATCCCGGCCAGATCGCCGCTCCACACCTGATTGAAGATGAAGATAAAGGGAAAGATCAGCGAGAAGCCGATGGTCGGATATACCCGGAGCTTGAACTCGCGTTCATTCTTCATCATCGACCAGGTGAAGCGGAAGAACATGGCCTCCGCTTTGTTCCGGCACACGGTCTCCGACAGCACACGGGCAAGCCGCCCGCTATCCCGGCCCTCTGCGCCATGCTCAGCCAGCTTCTGAAGGCTGCGTTCAAATACCGGCATCAGCCGGATGTAGGCGGCGAACATCACGGCAGGCACCACCACAGAGAGCACTGTCAGAATAATCACGGACCGGCTTCCTGTTCCGCCGCCCAGCAGCTCGAACGGCGCCCCGAACCAGACCGGAGCCAGCAGAAAATGCCACCAGGCGGGAGTGAAATCCAGCCCCAGCTCCGATAGATTGAACATCCGGCTAACCAGCTGCGCGCCGACAGTTACCCCCACAGACAGGACAATCTGAACGTAGTTGATGATGTCCTTGAGCTTTTCCCCGTCAAAGAACCTCAGGATCAGCAGATAGATTAGCGCAGTGAACACCAGAATGAAGCCGTCCATCAGCAGAATCTCAGCCGCGTACACGAAGAAGAAGCCCGGCCCGTGCCGGAATAAAGAGAATAACAGCGAAGGTCCGGTGAAAGTCAGCGTTAAGGTCAGCAGATAGATCAGAATATGTAAGCTCTTGGCCATGTTCAGTGTACGGCGGTCCACCGGCTTGGAGAAGAGGATGTTCTTATCCCGCAAATCCAGCATCACCGTCGAGAAGTCGGAGATCAGCGTCGTGGTGATCAGGAACATCACTATACTGAACAGCAGACTCATCATCAGCATATGATGATCTCTGGGCGCGACCATAGCGATCAGCATCAGCCCCAGCAGCAGATAGAGCCACTGGACTCTGAAGGACGAGCCCTCCATCTCCAGCTTGGAATTCTGCGACCCGGAGAACAGGGTAGGTGTCCGTCTGCCATCCATCGTCAGCTTGACCTGAAGAATGCGGCGCATGAGCGCATAATCGGCTCCCAGGCCCTTAAAGATCCACTGTATCCGGTCAAGCAGCTTCAGAATCAGGAATTCATTCATGCCCCGCACCCTCGCCTATCACAGCCACGAACTCGCTTGCAATATCCCTGTATTGATCGAACCCGGTCAGCTGATTGAAAATCTCCTCCAGCGACCCCTCCCGGCTCTGCTCCCGCAGCTGCGTGAAGGTTCCGTCCGCGACAATATCGCCTCCGTCCAGCAGGATGATCCGGCTGCTGATTCTCTCGACCACATCCATAATATGCGAGGAATAAAAGATGGTCTTGCCCCTGGCGGCAAGCGTGGCGAAGATCTCCTTGACCACCATGACACTATTGGCATCCAGCCCGCTGAGCGGCTCATCCAGGAACAGAATATCCGGGTCATGCAGCATGCTGGCAATCAGCAGCACCTTCTGCTTCATCCCCTTGGAGTAGGAGGCAATCCGCATATCATAGGCCTTCTCCATTCCCAGCAGCCCCATCAGCTTCCGCGCCTTGTCATCGGCATCCGCCTGCTTCAGTCCATACAGCTCAC
This sequence comes from Paenibacillus sp. FSL R7-0128, assembly GCF_038002245.1. Lineage (NCBI taxonomy): Bacteria > Bacillati > Bacillota > Bacilli > Caryophanales > Paenibacillaceae > Paenibacillus > Paenibacillus sp. FSL R7-0128. The sequence continues at coordinate 7,260,427 of NZ_JBBOCD010000001.1, forward strand.
CGGTGAAGGTCAGATACTCCCGCGCTGTCAGGCTGTCATACAGCTCTGCTACCTCAGGCACGTAACCGATTCTTTTTTTGTAAGCCGTATCCCCGTCCGAGATATCCCTGCCAAAAATCCGTATGGTCCCGTTATAACCCTCCACCAGACCGAGCATAATCTTGACTGTCGTGCTTTTACCGGCCCCATTGGGTCCGATATATCCGATAATCTGCCCGCGGTATACCTTCAGATCAATCCCCCGCAGCACCATCCGGTCACTATAATTCATCCACAAGCCCTCAATTGAAATCACCGGCTCTTCAGCTAAGCCCATTGACGTCTCTCCCCCTTCGGTAAGCACACTCTTCCTTCAAGCAACAGAAAGTACCATTAACCCTATTCTAGCAAATTTTAGCACTTGATTCCTGTGATTTATCGCAGCCGGAATTCTGCATCAACCCGGAAACGAAAATTAACATATTTATACATTGACATTCATAAAATTACCATATACATTTAAACCCATAATTCCGACCAAAAAACTATTATTAGGAGGTTTTAGAGCAGCATGAATAATATCGACAACAATCTATTAACCGCCATTGAGACGAATTGGCATGGCTTTGTGGTCTCTATTATCGTATTCGGTATCCTTTATTTCCTGGCCCGCAAGAGAATCGGCTTCGGCACCCGTGTTCTGGCAGGGCTGGGCATCGGACTGATCGCAGGAATATTTTTTCAATATTTCACGTTGGAGACTAAGGCCATCAGCACCTTCGGCAGCATCTATGTCAGTCTGATCCGTATGCTTGTTGTGCCTCTGGTGTTCATTCTGGTATTGAACAGCATCTCTTCCTTAACTAACCTGGAATACCTGCGCAAAATCGGAATCAAAACCTTCGCCTGGTTCCTCGGCACCACCGGAATCGCCTCCATCATCGGCCTATCCGTGGCTCTGCTGTTTAACCCGGGCAAAGGCATCCAGCAGACCGTTCCCGAGGACTTCACCGCCCGTGAAATTCCCACCTTCTCACAGGTGATCCTGGACCTTGTCCCTTCCAACCCGGTGAATGAAGCCGCTACCGGCAAGGTTGTGCCTCTGCTGATTTTTGCCATCTTCCTGGCAGTGGCCATTATTAAGGTCGGCTCCAAAAAGCCGGAGGCTGTGAAGCCTGTCCGCGATCTTATTGAATCCTTGACGACAGTGCTGCACCAGGTTGTAAAATTCGTCATCCGCCTGACGCCTTACGGCGTATTCGCATTGATTGCCGGAATTACGGCACGCTACGGCTGGGATACCCTCCAGGAGCTGGGCAGTGTCATCCTAACCTCTTATGCCGCACTGATCCTGCACTTTGTCCTGATCTTCGGCGGGCTGGTGCTGCTCGTTGCCAAGGTGAACCCTATCCGCTTCTTCCGCAAAATCTATCCGATGCTGACCGTTGCCTTCACTACCAGAAGCAGCTACGCCACCTTGCCGATCAATCTGGAGGTCATCACGAAACGGCTGCATGTCTCACCGCGCATTGCCAGCTTCGTGGCTCCGCTCGGCGCATCCGTCAACTTCAATGGCTGCGGCGGCGTATGGCCGGCCATTGTGGCTGTGTTCACCGCCCAGGTCTACGGGATTCAGCTTACCGGAACTGACTATATCACGCTGGTATTGGTTAGCATCATCTCCTCTATTGGGGTAGCGGGAGTGCCTGGACCGGCTGTAATCTCTACCACCGTTGTATTGACAGCACTAGGCTTGCCGCTTGAGGGTATAGCCATCGTTGCCGGGGTGGAAGCCCTTATCGATATGGGCCGCACCGCAGTTAATGCTACCGGGACTACCGTAACAGCCCTGCTGGTGGCGAATTCAGAGGGCGAATTCGACCGCGAAGCCTTCAACCGTGGGGATAAAGAGGATGATGAGCTCCTCCTGAACCCAATCTAAGCAAGCTCCCTCTATAAAAGCATAAGGACGCCAAAAAGCAGCGATTCCTCCATAACCGGAAGAATCGCTGCTTGGCGTTATTAACAGATAGAACAAATGATTACGTCAAGCTGATCCGCTCACGCCTCCGGGCTGATGTAAGACAGCTCTCGATCAGCCTCATATTCTGCACCGGGTCCTCTTCCGCAATCCAGGGCTTGCCGCTGAAGACTGCTGTAGCGAAATGGTCGGCCTGCTGGACGTAAGGATTGGCTCCGACGGCTTCGACACGCCGGGGCTCTCCGCCGCCGTATATGAAGAACTCCGCATCATCGAATCTCGCATTGAACGGCATCGGAATCTCGATCCGTCCCTGCGTACCGAGCACCTCCAGGAGCTGGCGGTTGTACGCCCACATCCCGCAGTCGAAGATCAGGCTCTTCCCGCCGGGAAACTCCACCAGCCCGGAGGCCATCATATCTACATCATCATGCTCCGGCGAGAACAGCGCGTGCACGGTTACCGCCTCCGGCTCTGTACCGAACAGCAGCCGCGCGGCCGTGAGCGGGTAGCAGCCGACATCATAGAGCGATCCGCCTCCCCAGGCAGCGTTGAAGCGGATGTTGGAGGTATCCGTAGCATCGTTGTAGGTGAACGTGCCGCGGATGGTACGTACCGCGCCGATCGCGCCGCTGGCGATAATCACCTGCAGCTCATTGATGCGCGGATGATGCCGGTACATGTAAGCCTCCGCCAGGTGAACGCCCGCCTTCCGGCAGGCCTCTACCATCTCGGCCGCTTCACGGCTGTTGAGCGCAATCGGCTTCTCGCATAGGATATGCTTACCCGCTTCAGCCGCGCGGATCACCCATTCACAGTGGAGATGATTGGGAAGCGGAATGTAGACGGCATCCACCTCCGGGTCGGCAAGCAGCTCTTCATAGCTGCCGTAAGCCTGCTCAATGCCGAATTCGGCGGCTACGCTGCTGCTCTTCGTGAGTCCGCGGCTGGCCACCGCCCGGATCACTCCGGTCTCGGACTCCTGGATCGCCGGCATTACCGAGCCTGTGGCGATCTGCGCACAGCCCATAATTCCCCAGCGAAGCTTCTCTGCCATAGTTATCACCTTCCTTATCTTAGTGTGACCCATATAACAGCTATACCCAGCACAAGGATTCTTGCCGCACTCATCAGCACGAAATTCTTCACCGCCAGAATGAAGGTCGTGCCTTTATGCTGCTCCTGATAGAAGCGTGCAATATTGCGGCGCAGCGGAATCAGGGTCAGCAGGAGCAGCAGGACCAGGACCGGATGGACCCCGAGCAGCACCAGCACAATCAGATCGGCAAAAGACACATAATAGAGCAGCTTCCACAGCAGCAGCGCATTCTCCCGTCCGATGTACACCGGCAGCGTGTATCTGCGGTTCTCGATATCATCCTCGATATCGCAGATATTGTTCGCCAGCATAATTCCCGCAATGCCCAGAATGGCCGGGACGGAGAACCAGAACAGATACAGCACCTCAAGGAAATTGATATGCAGGCTGATCCATTCGCCCTTCAGCAGCAGAGTGACCACCGCCTGATCCGAATGAATATAGGCCGAGATGAAAATAATGACGAACCCCATGAACAGCCCGGAGAACAGCTCGCCGAGCGGCATCCGCGAGATGGGGATCGGTCCGAAGGAGTACAGGATGCCGATCAGGAAGGAGAGTCCCCCGAGCAAGAATACCAGCAGTCTGGTCTGGAATACCAGAGCAATGCCCCCGCCTGCCGCCAGCACAAGGAGAATGACGATCAGCGCCACCACCGTAGACTCCTTCAGCTTGAAGCGGACAATCGGATTATGGGTCTCATACCCGTAGCCATGGGTTTTGGCGGCCTTTTTGAAATCATAGTAGTTGTTGATCGCTGTTGTCGCCATATCAAAGCTTAAGAGGGATACCAGCATCAACACGAAGCGCAGGATATAGAAGTCCTCGAACCGGTACAGGGCATACAGCGTTCCCAGCAGCAGCGGGAGCATACTGGCCACCTTCGTCGGCAGCTCGACAAACTTGAAGAAAGTTCTTAGATTCACGGCCATTCATCCTTATCAGTCATATGAGCACGTTATTGTGCAGTGGTTGTAATAGTAACCGGCGACCATTCAGCGATAACCGTCTGTCCGTGCGCCGACACGCTGCCTTCCGGGGTCAGGTCCTTCTCCGTCATAATGCCCAGCGCGATGGTGAAGCTGTTGAATTTCACGGGCACATTCCGCTCGCGCCGCACCTCATTGCCATTCACATAGAAGACAGCCTCATTGTTGCCCCGGTGGTAGGTGATGGTGTACGTATTGAATTCGCGCGGCTTGAAGTCCGTATCCTCCTTGAAAATACAGAAGTATTTGGTCCCTCCCGTCTCGGGTACGGTTACCCCGGGGAACGGAAGGATGCCGTACACACTGGCGTATTTGTCGTTGCCGGCGAAGAAATCAAGCGCAGCGCCTGTGGTGAAGTCCAGCAGATTCAGCGACACATAGCCGTCATACAGATCCCCTGGTGCAGTGCCCTGTGTGCGGGCGCGGATCTGGAGCTCGAAGCGGATTTCGCCTTCCTCCGGAATCTTTACCGGCTGGGCCGAATAGTACATATGCTTGGCATTATCCAGAATCTGCACCTGATCATGTCGGCGGCTCAGCTGAGCCCGCACATACAGATACTCATTACGCACAATTACCACTGCTTCCGGCTCACGATACGCCCAGAACGAGCCGTCCGGCAGCTTGAAGCCGCCCGTCTGCCAGACCTTCCCTTCCTCCAGAATGGTATGGAAATCCCCAATTACCGTTTGCTTGCCCTGTGTTGCAGGCATACCTTCGTTCGCTGGCAGATGCTTGTCCATGAATTCTCCCGCTTTCTTTAGTGTAGTAGCCTATCTATTTCTTATATTGTTAAAATAGACCTTGGATCAGCAGCGCCGCTGTCATGACCCCTCCGCAGCGTACCGATGCGCGCTGTGAGGCACCCATAAGAGGCAGATAAGCTTCAGAAGGATTCTCCGGCCGGAGGCTGCGGTAGATCCGTATCGGGGCAATGGCTGTAAGCAGAGCGAGCAGCGCGTATACCGGCAAGATATGAAGCAGCACACATACAATCAGCGAAGCATAGGAGATGTAGAGCAGTACCTGCGAGAAAATCAGCGCTCTGCGCTCCCCCCATACCACGACCAGTGTGCGTTTGCCGGCCTGCCGGTCGGCTCTCCAGTGCAGAAAGTGATGATTGAACAGCAGCAGGGTTGTGAGCAGGCCACTCGGCAACGATAACAGCACCGGCTTAAGGCTGAATGCTCCGGTCTGTACGAAGTAAGCGCCAAGCACCGGCATGAGTCCAAAAGCCAGGAAGATGGCAAGCTCGCTGTAGCCCTTGCCCCGGTAGCCGAACCGCAGCGGCGGCGCCACATAGAAATAGGCGATCAGCGCCCCTCCGGCCACGAACCACAGAATTTCCCAGCCGCTGTACAGGCTGAGCAGCAGGCCGCAGCCAGCCGCAACGGCCAGCAGCCCCCAGGTCAGCAGGGCAAACAGCGACTCACGCATGACGCCCCCGGACAGAAACCCGGAGTTCGTAGAGATGGCTCCAGGTGTATGCTGCGCCTCTGTATCCGTGCCGTTGCGGAAATCCCAGAGGTCATTCACCATATTGGAGAATAAATGGGCCGCAGCCGCTCCGATGAACGTTATTACAAATAAAAACGGATGGAACACTCCCTGCCATACATAGGCCCCGGCTGTTCCCAGGACAACCGGTATGAGCATAACGGGGATCACTCCAAACCGTGAGGCTTTCTTAAATAAGGTCCACTTCTCCAGCATGCCAAGAAAAATCTCCTTTTATTATTATTTGATAATTATTATCATTAAATTATTATACATCAAAATTCGACACTTCGGGCAGATTTACGCTGCAAAATATTCCCTAATCGTGGTACACTATTACCGATGGTACTTATTTCCTATTAAATCTTAAATAATGAAGGGGATCAGATGAAACTCCGCAAAAAAATAATCATCTTCATTAGTTTTGTCGCTATCCTCGGCATTGGCTCCACCTATCTGATGCTTCATGTGTTTCTGCTGAACCGCTTCGAGAAGCTGGACGAGGCAGAGCTGAAGCGCAACCTGAGCAAGGCCACCGCAGCTTATCATCAAGAGCTGGACAACCTGAGAACGGGACTCCTTGATGTTGCCGTCCGGGATGAAACCTACCGCTTCATAGAGAACGTAGTGGCTACCGGCTCTGCGGACTCCGGCAGTACGGCTGCTTATCCAATGAATCATTTCGATATGATTGCCCTGCTTGATCTGGATGGACAACCACTGTACGGCGGCTCCTACGACCTTCCGGCAGGAATATTCACCCCGCTAACTGAGGAGCAACTGACGTTAATTAAGCTGATCCGAAGCCGTCTGCCTGTGCCGGGATCTCCCGGCAAGAGCCGGAGCGGCTTCGTTAATCTGGATAAAGGGACTATGCTAATTACCCTTACGCCTATTCTTAACAGCAGCAAGAACAAGCCGGTCATCGGAACGGCCATTGCCGGACGGATGCTGCACCAGGATGGAATCGCACAGATCTGGGAGGATACCCTGTCCACAATGGAGATGTCGCGTCTCACTACCCCGCTGCTTGCGGACAGCGGAGGGGAACGCGTCTGGACCAGCCCCGCCCGGGGCGGGCAGATGTCCATCCATACCATACTGGACGACCTGTTCGAAGATCCCGGGATGGTCCTCACCCTGAAGGAGCCGCGGCAGTTCTACAACAGCGGGCTCAAGTCGCTCTCCACCTTCCGTATGTTCTATTTCATCTCCATTCTGCTAATGCTGGGTGCCAGCCTCCTCTTCGTGAACCGGTTCATTCTGAGAAGGATGTCCACTCTGGTACGCAACATCCGAATGATCGGCAGCAGCAAGGATCTCTCCATCCGGATTCCCAGCTCAGGCAAGGATGAATTCAGTGAAGTGGAGGTTGAATTCAATCGGATGATTGATTCGCTGGAGCAGACCCAGGATGAGCTGCGGCAGCAATCGATGCTGGACCCGCTGACCCGTCTGCCCAACCGCTCGCTGTTTTTTGACAAATTGAATGAAGCGATTGCCGCCGTTAAGGGAAGTGACCGGCAGATCGTGCTGGTCTTCATTGATCTGGATCATTTCAAGACGGTGAACGATACCCTCGGCCATGACTTCGGAGATGCCATCCTGAAGGAGACCGCCTTCCGCATCACACAGGTTGTCGGCAAGCATGACGTTGTCTCCCGGCTCGGCGGAGATGAATTCACCATTCTGCTCTATGATGTGCCTGATGAAGGCAGCATTGCCCGGCAGCTCTCACGGATTCAGGAAGCCCTCTCCATGCCGCATCGGATCAAGGGGCATCTTCTATATAATACCGCCAGCATCGGCATCAGTATTTATCCGCAGAACGGGGAAGACGCCGATTATCTGGTCAAGCAGGCAGATCTGGCCATGTTCCATGTCAAGGAGACCGGCCGTAATAACATTTTCCAGTATTCAGAGGATCTGGAAGCAGGCATCCGGCGCAAAAAGGTACTAGCCCAGCAGCTCCTCTCCGCTGCCGCCGGGAACGAGTTCGAGCTGCACTACCAGCCGATTCTCAACACGGGACAACTGCAGGTATCCAAGGTGGAGGCCCTGCTGCGCTGGCACAGCCCAGCCTATGGCCCCGTCTCCCCGGCCGAATTCATCCCGCTGGCAGAGAGCAGCGGCTCCATTGTTGGCATCGGCAGCTGGGTGCTGCGCCAGGTCTGCTCTGATATGCGCGATTTCCGCAGCCGGGGCCTTGAGCTCACCGCCGCAGTGAATATCTCCGCGCTGCAGCTCATGCAGCCGGGCCTGCTGGAGCTGCTCTTAGAGCTGCTCGATGAATATGAGCTGCCCGCTTCCAGCCTGGAGCTGGAGATCACAGAGAGCGTGCTCGTCTCCGGGGACGGCATCTTCCTGTCGCTGCAGCAGCTTCGGGCCCACGGGTTCCGGATCTCGCTGGATGATTTCGGCACCGGCTTCTCCTCCCTCAGCTATCTGCGCCGCTTCCCGGTGGATGTGATCAAGATTGACCGCTCCTTCATCTCCGAGATGTCACGGGAGGCCCAGGGCGATGTGCTCGTCAAGGCGATTATCGAGCTGAGCCATAATCTGGGGCTGCGCGTAGTCTCGGAAGGCATTGAGCATAGAGAGCAATTCGATATGCTGCGGGAGCTGGGCAGCGACGAGCTTCAGGGCTACTATATCAGCAGGCCGCTTCAGGCCCAGGCACTGTATTCTTTTCTGGAGCAGGGTAATTATTACACCGGCCGTTAAGAGACTTCTTTTATAGGCAAGCTACTGGCGATATGATATGATAGGCAGGCTGATAACAGCACCCGACTTAGGGTGCTGTTATCCTATGCGAACACTTATGAAAATTGGAGGCTTTCATTGTTATGTCAGCGCAACCGCACACCGCACAGTCCGTCAAAATCGTTACCGCCGACCCCAGCGCCATCGGCTTATTCGGACTAGCCATCGTTACCCTGGTCGCTTCTTCACAAAAGCTCGAAATTACAACAGGTCTCAGCTACTGTATTCCATGGGCCATCTTCCTTGGAGCCTTCGCCCAGCTATTCGCATCCATCCAGGATGCCAAGCACAACAATACCTTCGGCATGACTGCCTTTGGCGCCTATGCGTTCTTCTGGTTCGGCATGGGGGCAAGCTGGCTGATCAAGCTCGGTGTATTCGGTGCAGTGCTGGCAGAGGGCGTGGACCCCAAGCAGCTGGGATTTGTTTTTGCAGGATATCTTGTGTTCACCCTCTTCATGACGCTCGGTGCTGTTGAGGCAAACCGTGTACTGCTGATTATCTTCATCCTGATCGACTTTCTGTTCCTCGGACTCTCGATGGATGCCTTCGGCGTCGCTGCGGAATTCTTCCACAAGCTGGCTGCCGTATCGGAAATGGCTATCGGTATCGTATCGCTCTACGGCTGCGGCGCATCTGTGCTCAACGCCCACTTCGGACGTACCTTCCTGCCGATTGGTGCCCCGCTAGGCATCTTCAAAAAATAGCACCGGCCTTCCAGCCGGGCAGGGCCATGCCCTTCTCTCCAAAGACTCGGATAAATGCTTACTGCCCTTTTATGCAGATGGTGTTTATCCGTTTTTGGATTCAGGCGGGTTTTGTTAGGAATTCCCTTGCGCAAACACGATAATAATGACATGCTATAGAGACCCAAACGACATTTATCGACATTTCCCTGCGGTCTAGGAACCGCTTATTATACACTTTGACATCTGCGGCTTTTATTTTTCCGGTATCGGGGGCAATCCATGGCTTTCCTTAGTAAAAAGCCTTTAAGCATCATCATCGGCTTCATCATCATCCTGCAGCTCTGCCTGTTCTATTATTATTCCGTATCCCTGGCCCGGGAATATAGAGCCGAGAAGGCGGATCTGGCCTCACAGGCGGTCATGCTGGCCTCGAACATCGAAGAGCGGGTGGCCATTGTGAAAGGGGTCAGCTCCTTTATCCAAACCGTCGGCTTCGATGCCGATCCCGCACTAATCCAGAGCTACCTGGTCACCGCACACGCCAAGAACACCAGCAATGTCACGAATATCATGATCGCTCCGGATGGTCTGATCCGCTACCTCTACCCGCTTGAAGGTAATTCGTCACTGCTAGGCAGAAGCCTGCTGCTGGATTCCTCCCTGGCCTCTCCCGGCATGATCCAAGAAACGCTCCGCTCCCGCAGCATTACAATAGACGGTCCGCGCACACTTGCCCAGGGCGGCTATGGCATGGTGATCCGGCAGGCCATCTATAAGGATAACTCTCTGGAGGGCATCGTCTCCGTCACCGTAAAGATGGATAATATCGTTAACCAGCTTGTATATAAGGACAGCAAAATATCTGTCACCACCAAGGATCATACCTTCCTGTTCGGCAATGAAGCCCATTCGAAGGACCCGCAGCTTACGGTTCCCGTGAACACCTATAATCAGCACTGGCTGATGGGTACTTCCATGCAACCGCATAAGAAATGGCAGGTGCTGCTCAGCGTACTGTGGATCGATATTGCTTTTCTGCTGGTGATTGCCTTTATTCTATATATTTTCTGGTATCAGAGCCGCTTCAACCGTGAGCTGGAACGGGTGGTCAGCATCCGGACCCGGGACCTGCGTATTTCCAAGCGTCTCTATGAAAAGCTTGCGCACTACGACAGTCTGACGGAGATCCCCAACCGGCGGTTCTTCATGGACGAATTTGAGCGTCTGCTGCAGAGCTCGGAGCCCACACAGACCTATAGCTTATTCTTTTTCGACCTGAACCGGTTCAAGGAGATCAACGATACGCTTGGCCACTCTACGGGGGATCAGGTGATCAAGACCCTGGCCGGACGGCTCAAATCCGGGAGCCTGCCCTTCAAGCTGTTCGCCCGTACCGGCGGAGATGAATTCGTGATGATCTTCGCGGGTCTGCCGCACACGGATATTCCTGTGATCGCCGGGCGGATCAGCACGCTGATCTCACAGACCCTCCTGATCTCGGGAGCGCATCTGAGCCTGTCCACCAGCATTGGCATCTCCCTGTACCCCGAGCATTCGCAGAATACGGACGATCTGCTGAAATTCGCCGATATGTCGATGTATCAGGCCAAGTCGCAGGAGGACACCAATTACTTCATCTTCGACTGGGAGCTGCGCGAGAAGCTGGAGCAGAAGACGATGATCGCCAAATATCTGCACTCCGCCCTGGAACGGGAAGAATTCGTGCTTTATTATCAACCCCAGATCAACGCCATCACAGGCGAAATGATCGGCATAGAGGCGCTGATCCGCTGGAATCACCCCGAGAAGGGGCTGATTGGACCAGGGACGTTCATCACTGCCGTTGAAGAAGCCGGACTGATGATCCAGCTCACCGATTGGGTGCTGCGCGAGGTGTGCCGCCAGCTCTGCGAGTGGCGCAGCCTGGGGATGCCGCTGCTGCGGACCTCAATCAATATCTCCAACAGCTGGTTCTACAACCGTAACCTGATTGAGAATCTGTTCGCCGTGCTTGACGAGTACGGGCTGGATACCGGTGTGCTCGAATTCGAGATCACCGAGAGCACCGCACTACTAGAGGAGCATTATCCGCTGCTGCAGCAGATGCGCGATCACGGGATCATCGTCTCCATCGATGATTTCGGTACGAAATATTCGTCGCTGAATTACCTGAAGCATTTTCCCGTGAACAAAATCAAGATTGACCGCACCTTCATCACAGGCATCGGCGTCAGCTCCATAGATGAGACCATCATCAAATCCATCGTCTTCGTCGCCTCCCAGCTTGGCTATGACCTGATTGCCGAAGGGGTCGAGACGCAGGAGCAGCTGGCCTTCCTGGTGCAGCATAATTGCCCGCATATTCAGGGATTCCTGTTCTTCCCTCCGCTTCCTGCCGATGAGATCCGCAAGCTGTTCTCCTGAAGCTGTCCGGATGCTTTGCACGCGGGTATGGGGATCGTTATAATTAGCTTCATCCGATGTTAACCCGAAAGGATTCTGAGACCATGAATAGATTGACTACCGGCGAAATGGCCGGAACCGCCCTGTTTGCGCTGATCCTCGCCCTCCTGGCGTACCGGATTATCCGCGGCATGCCGAAGATGGCCGGAGACATTACCGCCTTCCGCAAACGGACCCTCGTCTGGACCCAGGTCGCCCTGGTGCTTACCGTCCTTCAGCTCAACTTCAAGGCCGGAGACTGGCGCTTCGGCATTATCCTCGGCCTGATCGTCCTGTTCACCGGCAGCATCTGGCTGTCCGCCCGCCGCTATGACAACGCCCGCCGGGCTGAGGCTGAGCAGGGAGAGGAGTAGTGAGGAACACGGTGCGTTTGCTGCGTGGAGCGGGGATAGCTGACTGGAGACAACGTGGAGTAACCCGTCCACCATTCGCCCCCCTCTCTATCCGCATCCAGTAGATTATGTGAGCACAATGTATGCTGTTTTCCACATACATTCTGGCCATACGCCTGCATATGAACACAATGTATGCTGTTTTTCGCATACATTCGGCCATACGCGGTATGTGAGCACAATGTATGCTGTTTTTCGCATACATTCGGCATTCGCCGCTGTACCAGCTTATATTTACGTTTCAGGCTCCTGCCAGGGAGCCTTTTCTGTGTCTTCCGGCCGGGCAGCAGGCATACTTTCCCTCTCCCTAACCATACTAATGACATTCTATGGATACCGATGGAGGGCTGATGAATGGGCAAAAAACTGAATCTGCTGATGTTCAGCGGGGAGTATGACAAGGCGATGGCCGGGCTGATTTTGGCGAATGCGGCCAGGGATATTGAGGTGGAGGTTACGATGTTCTTCTCGTTCTGGGGGCTGTTTCTCGTCCGGGACCCGGAGACTATGACGCTAGAGGATAAGAGTATCTATGAGAAGCTGATGGATGTCATTACTCCCAAGGGACCGGAGCAGCTTCCGCTCTCGCGGATGAACTTCAGCGGGCTCGGCAAGCTGATGCTGGAGGAGATGATGGAGGATCAAGGAGCACCGAAGCTTATACATTTTCTGAAGGGCGCGCGCAAAAAGAACATCAAGTTCTACGCCTGCAAGCTCTCGGTGGAGATCATGGGCTTCAAGCCGGAGGAGCTGCTGCCCGAGGTGGAGATTATCGATGCCGCCGCGTATCTGAAGGATGCGCTGGAGAGCGATATCCAGCTCTTCATCTGATGGCTATGGGCTTTAACCTAATTACGCCACCGGGCATATACTGAGGCAGACGAAGACGGATTGGTTACCCCCGGCGGGCATGCAGAGGCTGCGACTCACACGATACTTGCCTTGCGCAGCACCAGCGCCTGCCGGAATCCGTCTCATTGATAGAGCATTCATTGCCTGGAGGGATTGTCCGTGCTGAGTATCCACCGCGCCGCTGCGGCAGACGCGCCGTCTTCACTGCAAGAGCATTTCGCGGCATTCCGTGAGCACACTGTCGGCAGCCGCCATCTGATCTCCACCCCCTACGGACGGCAGCCGCTGCTGTACGCCGACTGGACGGCCAGCGGCCGACTGTATGAGCCGATTGAGCGCAAAATACAAGAGACCTTCGGCCCCTATGTCAGCAATCCGCACACCGACTCCAACACCACCGGCCTGACCATGACCCTGGCTTATCATGAAGCACGGAGCATCATCCGGCAGCATGTGAACGCCGCCCCCACAGATGCCCTGCTCTTCTGCGGCAACGGCACCACCGGCGCGGTGAACAAGCTGCTGCGGATTATGGGCCTGAAGCTGCCGGAATGGCTGAAGCAGGAAACCCTCTGCGCACCGGAGGAGCGCCCGGTTATCTTCATCAGTCATATGGAGCATCATTCCAATCTGCTGCCCTGGCAGGAGAGCTTCGGCGATGTGGTTACCGTTCCATCCGGGCCAGGAGGAGAGGTGGATCTGCAGCAGCTCGGGGAGCTACTGACGATCTACCGGAACCGCCGCTTCAAGATCGGCTCCTTCACCGCCTGCTCCAATGTCACCGGCATGGAGACCCCGTATCATCAGCTCGCTGCGCTCATGCACCGGCATGGCGGGGTATGCTTCGTGGATTTTGCAGCCAGCGCCCCTTATCAGGAGATCAATATGCATCCGGCAGCCCCGCAGGAGAAGCTGGACGCCATCTTCTTCTCGCCGCATAAATTCCTCGGCGGCCCGGGAACCGGTGGCGTGCTGCTGTTCGACACCGCGCTCTGCACCGGCCGGCTGCCGGATGAGCCCGGCGGCGGCACCGTGGTATGGGTGAACCGCTGGGGCGGACGCCGCTACATCGATGATGTTGAGGTCCGCGAAGACGGGGGCACCCCCGGCTTCCTGCAGGCGATCCGCACCGCCCTCTGCGTGAAGCTGAAGGAGCAGATGAACGGAACCGGACAATATATGATCGTCCGTGAACAAGAGCTGTGCCGGAAGCTGCTCTCGGGGCTGGCGCAGATTCCCGGCTGCTCCGTGCTGGAGGGCCTACACCGTAAGCGGCATGGCATTGTCTCCTTCACGCTGAAGGAGATTCATTACAATCTCGCGGTACGGCTGCTGAATGACCGCTTCGGCATTCAGGCGCGTGGCGGCTGCTCCTGCGCCGGTCCGTACGGCCATCAGCTGCTCGGGCTGAACCCGGCGCAATCCCAGGCATTTATCCAGGCGATCCACGCCGGGGACCAGTCGCTGAAGCCGGGCTGGATCCGCCTGTCCCTGCACCCGATCATGACGGACCGGGAGGTGGAGCATATGGTCTTCGCCGTACAGTCTATCGTCAGCAATATTGGAGAATGGAGCAAGGATTACCGCTACAATGCTGTCACCAATAGCTGGCTTCATACCGGGGAGAGAGGCGTTACAGAGGACGGGGAGATTCGTGAATTATTTGTGCTGTAGCGGCGCTTGGCCGCGCAGCTCCCGCTCCCGCGCCAGCCGGGCGAACCTGGCTTCAATCGCTTTAACCCCCCACAGAGAAGCTCCGATAAACAGCAGCACATAGATGATTTCCGCCGGATGACGGATGAACCGCTGCACATCATTGCCGATGTAGGATACCGCAAATACCATAATGGCTTTGCCGGCACACAGTGCAATCAGATAGGAACGCAGCCGCATTCCGGCCAGACCCGCCGCCATATTAATCACCACGAACGGACCCACCGGGAACAGGCTAAGCAGGAACACATAGCTGAACCCGCTCTGGCGGACCCAGGTCATCGCTTTGGCTACCTTGGGCCGCTTGGCCCATTTGGTGAGGTAGGGATGTCCGGCAATCTTGCGGATAATCAGGAAGGTGACCGTGCAGCCTGCGACCAGACCGATCCAGGAATACAGGAACCCCAGCCATAGCCCGTACACCGCCCCGTTAAGCCCTACAATTGCTATAGTCGGCAGCGGAGGTACGAACGATTTCATGAAGGTAAGCCCCACACCCGGCAGCGGCCCGAACGAGCGGTATTGCTCCAGCAGCTGCAACAGGCGCTCCTCGGTCAGCCATGACATAATATCTATATAGAACATTTCTTCAGCGCTCCTCAAGTACGATCTGGAATTTCAATTATACAACACTTCCGGCGGGAAGTAGAAGGAAGCTGGACAAGCGCAAGCTGCCGGAGATATGATGAAATTATGAGAACATTTGATTATAGTCTGCTGGCCAAAAGAGTGCTCGCCCTGTTATGCATCGGCCTGCTCGCCGCAGTGGCGCTGATCCCCCTGCTCGGCTCCTCGTCTGCCTGCTACAGCCCAAGGTCAGGATGGGCCGATTTATCCTCCTGCACCTTCGATAATTCTGCCGTCTACCCGCTTGAAGGGAAATGGGAATTCTATTGGCAGGAGCTGCTGGAACCGCTGGATACCTTATCCGGAACAGCAGAGGCACCGGCCTATATGTCCGTGCCCGGCGCTTGGGGCCGGGCATCGGAGGCTACCGGCTTCTCCCGCTACGGATATGCAACCTACCGTCTGCTGGTTCAGCTGCCGCCGGAGGTTCCCGCCTTCGCCCTCAAGGTGAGCAATATCCGCAATGCCAGCGAAGTATATGTAAATGGCGAGCGGCTGGGCGGAAGCGGAACGCCGGGGGAATCCCGGGAGACCACCAAGCCGCGCAATCATCCGTATTCCCTGATTTTTCACAGCAAGGATAACCTGGCGGAGATTCTGATACATACATCCAATTTCACTTATTCAAACGGAGGCATTGCGGAGCCTATCCGGATCGGCACGCCTGCTGCTATAGCTGCCATCGACCAGCGGAACCGGACCTACGACACTTTGCTGGTGGCAGGCTTTGCTTTTATCGGCTGCTATTTCATCGGCCAGGGCTTGCAGCGCAAAGAGGACAAGTCTTCGCTCCAGCTGGCTGTCTACTGCTTCGTGATCGCCCTCTACATGCTGACTCACAGTGAGAAGCTGCTCTTCGAGTACCTTCCATCCCTCTCCTATGAAGGATTCAGCAAGCTGCAGGCGGTGTCGGGTGTAGTCGGGTTCTATTGCGTGTCCAGCTATACCCATTCTTTGTTTCCCGCACTGTATTCCCGGCTCTTCAAGCGGATCTGCTTCGTATATGCCTTGTGCTTCTGCACCATTGTACTGTTCACCACACTGCCTGTATATTCGCGGATTACAGGGGTCCTGCTGGCCTTCAGCTTCATCTCTGTCTGCTATACCTTCTATGTCATGGTCAAGGCTGCCTGGCTGAGGGAGACCGGTTCTAACTATCTGCTGATCGGTGTGATTGCCGCAGTCATGTTCACCTTATCCTTAGCCAGCAATCTGTTCTTCGGTACCGAACTCTACGCTGTTCCGCCGGTAGCCGGTCCGATCTTCATTCTTGCCGAAGGGCTGTTCCTGTCTGCGCGCCACGCCCATGCCTACGAGACCATTAAGCAGCTGTCCCGGCAGTTGGAGCGCAAGGACAGGGATAAGGATGAGTTCCTGCTGAAGACCTCCGCCGAGCTGCGTATGCCGCTGAATGCCATCATTAACGTGGCTTTATCCATGCATGAGGGAGCCGGAGGACCGCTAAGCCCGTCCCAGCGGGAGGATATGCGGCTGATTCTCGGTACTGGCAGAAGGCTGGCCTTCCTGGTCAGGGATATTCTCGATTATGAGCAGATCAAGCGCCAGCGCATCACCCTGCAATGGGGGACCGTCGATGTCCAGGGGGTGGCAGCCATTGTCATTGAGGTCTTCCAGTTCCTGAACAAGAAGGGCAGCATCCGCATCAAAAATCACATCCCGCCGGGCCGCTTCCTGGTCCAGGCTGATGAACAGCGGCTGATGCAGATCCTCTATAGCCTGCTGGATAATGCACTGAAATTCACGGACCGCGGCAGCGTGGTCATCGAGGCCGCCTGGCAGGAGGAGTTCCTCTCCATTGCCGTCACCGATACCGGAAAGGGCATTCCCGAGGATCAGCTGGAGTGTATCTTCCATGACTATGAGCAGCTGAGCGAGGCCGATTCCCTTGAGACCGGAGGCCTCGGGCTGAGCCTTGCGATCAGCCGTAAGCTGGTAGAGCTGCATGGCGGGAGCATCTCCGTCTCTTCCCGGGTTGGCCGGGGCAGCACATTCACCTTCACGCTTCCGGGCAACGAGACGGAAGCCGCCGCTGCCGCCCAAGCCGGAGAACAGGCGCTCTTAAGACAAGCGTATACCCAGCCGGAAATGCTGGATGACCTCTGGAAATACCGGTCGGCTGATCCGCCGCAGTCCAGCGGACAAGCCGTTCCCTATGCGCCGCGTATCCTGATCGTAGATGACGACTATGCCAGCCTGAAGGCTCTGACCAACCTGCTGTCGCTGGAGAATTACAGCATCGCAAGCCGCAGCAGCGGCAAGGAGGCGCTTGCGCTGCTGGCTGTTGACCGTAATTTCGATCTCTGTATGATCGATGTTATGATGCCCGAGATGTCCGGCCTTGAGCTATGCAGGATCATCCGCCAGACTTACACCCCGCTGGACCTGCCGATCCTGATGGCTACAGCCGGGCAGCAGCTTCACTTCAACGAGGCGGCCTTCCGCGCCGGAGCCAATGATTTTATCCATAAGCCTTATATCTGGAGTGATCTTAAGGGACGGGTTAACACGCTGGTTCAGCTAAGGCGGTCTGTCTCCGAGCGGCTCAGCTCGGAGATCGCCATGCTGCGTGCGCAGATCAAGCCGCATTTTCTGTACAACGCTATTAATACAATCATCTGGATGAGTACGCGTGACACCGAGAAGACGCAGCTGCTGCTATACGATCTGAGCCATTTCCTGCGTGGCAGCTTCGACTTCAGCAACCAGGAGACCGCCATTCCATTTGAGAAGGAACTGGAGCTGATCGAAGCCTATCTGTCACTGGAGCAGGCCCGGTTCGGGAAGCGGCTGAATGCCGAGTATCATATTGAGGTTAGTGAATTCCCGCTGCCGCCGCTGATTGTGCAGCCCATTGTAGAGAATGCTGTTCGTCACGGACTGATGGAGAAAATTGACGGAGGAACAGTGATCATCTCCACCCGGCAGGAGGGCGGTGATATCCTGATCACCGTCTCGGACAACGGAAAGGGAATGAGCGATGAACAGCTATCCTCGTGGATGAAGGACGACTACCGATCTTCGCATGGCGAAGGCACCGGAATCGGCCTGCGGAACATTAACCGCCGGCTGCTCACACAGTTCGGGCGCCCGCTGATTCTTACCCGGGGAGCCAGCGGAGGTATAGATGTACTGATAACAATCCCATGGAAGGAGGAGGTCTCCTGAGTATGAGCATCTCTGTAATGGTAATTGATGACGAATGGCCGGCACTGGATCAGATGAAGCGGCTGCTGCTCCAGTGTGAAGGAGTATCCTCTGTCCTGACGTACGATAACCCGCGCGAAGCCCTCGCTGCTGCTTCCGAACTGAAGCCGGATGTTCTATTCCTGGACATCCAGATGCCGGAGCTGTCCGGCCTCACTTTTGCCGAGAAGCTGTTGCCAGTATCTCCGGACACAGACATCGTATTCGTAACCGCCTACCGGAATTATGCTGTCGAAGCCTTCGACTTGTCTGCGATGGATTATCTGCTGAAGCCCGTTGATCCTTCGCGGCTGCTCAAGACCTGGAACAAGCTGCTCAGTAAGCGTCTAGCGCCTGGGGCTGCCGGAGCAGCCGGAGCAACTGGAGCAGCCGGGAGGACAACTGCGTTCCGGCTCCTGGGGGATTATGAGCTAACCAGCCCTCAGGGCTTGGTGAAGTGGAGAACACATAAGGCCCAGGAATTATTTGCGTATCTGTGGATTCACAGGCAGGGCAGTGTCAGCGTGATCCTGAATGATGTGTTTCCGCAGTGGAATTACGAGAAGGGCAAGCAATATCTGCACACTACAGTCTACCAGATCCGCACCACCTTGAAGAAAGCCGCGCTGGAGGACAAGATTGAGCTGACCTTCGGCAGGGAAAACTACAGGCTGGAATCGAGGGGGATTGAGGGGGACATTGAGAAATTCCAGGAAGCTGCGGCGCTTGCGCTGCAAAGCAGCCAGCTAGAGGGTATGCAGCAGGCCGCCGCTCTGTACACCGGTGATCTGCTTCAGTCGCTGGACAGCCTCTGGGTGTATTCCGCCCGTGACAAATACCGCCGGCTGTACCTCAAGCTGCTGGAGCAGCTTACCCTGGGATTGGTGCAGGCTGCACGGCCACACGAGGCCGAAGATTACGCCATGCGCCTGACGGAGCTGGAGCCGCTGGAGGAGAGCTACGCCCTGCGGCTGATTGCGATCTATTACGAAACCGCCAAACCCCTGCGCGCCCAGCGCAAATTCACCCAGTTCAGTGAATCCTACATTGCAGAGACCGGCGACGCCTTGCCGGACTGGTTCGTCGACGAATACCGGCGGCTGGGTAAATAGGGTCCGGGTATTTTCAGGGGGGGAATTGGGTTGTGTTATACTATCATAAAATAAATCCCAATATTCAAGTGAGGTGCTATCCTAATGCTGCCCCAAAGAGAAGAATTACAACGGTTACTAAAAAAGGCAAACCAGCATGCAGTCGCAGAAGCCAAGAAAGCAGGAGCTTCCATCTATTATATAAAAAACGGGAAACGAATTCGTGAAGATGCCACTGGTCAAAAATTCGAAATTACTTATGATGTAGCCGGTAACCGGACTGAGCTTGTTAGTCATGAGTGAATCTAAATCTGTAATGACGGTTTTTGCCGGAACTAATGGAGCTGGAAAAAGCACAATTAGTTTCCAGTTGAGGGACTATGTTGGAACCATTATTGATCCTGACCAGATTGCTAAGAGGATTAATCCGGAAAATCCCAGAAGTGCAGATCTGTCTGCTGGACGAGAGGCTGTAAAGCAAATAAGGGAACTAATCAGTCATAAAGAAAACTTCGCTATAGAAACTACTCTATCGGGAAGTTTTGTCTTACGTCACATGAAGACAGCTAAGCAACAAGGTTATAAAGTCGTCATGTATTATATTGGATTACAGGATGTGCAAATGCATATAGATCGGGTAGCTTCAAGAGTGGAGCAAGGAGGGCATTGGATTGCCGAAAAAGATATCCGCTGGAGATACGGTGAATCCTTGAGCAACCTGAAACCTGCTTTAGAGATCTCAGATGAAGTCACCATTATCGACAACACCAGTGAACCTGAGGTGGTGATGGAAATCCAGAACTCACAAATCGGCTTTTGCAGAGATGAAATTCCTGCATGGGCTAGAAAAGCTTTAGAATTTTATTTGTAATCCCGGCATTTTTTCGATATTTTACGCCATGGTTCGACGTTTATCAGTATTTTATCAGTGACAATTGTTACCATTGTTCATATACAAGATCATTCGTGCATAGGGATGCATCATTATGATGGCAATGGGGGATGTAACATGAATAAAAGGAATAGATTCAAGCGGGCAATCAGAGGGATGAAGGTACTGCCGCTTATGATGTCCATGATTCGTGAGGCTGCAGTGGATACCACCGCTCCTGCGATGTTTGTTGAGGTGACCACTGACAAAGAGGCCTATAATCCGGGGGATGAAGTTACCGTGCTGGTGCATTTAAAAGACTTCGCGCCAAATGACCTTGGCTACAGCTATCTTAACTTCATTATCCAATATGACAGCCAGGTATTTGATAACCTTGAATATACACAGCATTCGGTCTATACGGAAGGAAATTATACGGCTGGCAATGAGGTCGATAACCTGTTCCAGTTCAATTTCCAGAGTCCTGTGGATGGCAGTATCTATCTCGGAAAAAACACAAGTATGCGCGGCATTGATATTCAGGTTGAAGCGGGCAGCGGGCAGCAGGCGATTCCGGCAGTAGATCAGACGCTGGTCACGTTCAAGCTGAGGGTCAAAGAACTTACACTTGCCTCCTCCTCAACGATCAGCCTGGCCAATGAATTCACCAGAATCCGCACCTCTGAAGCCGCGAATAGCATCTATCTCTACTCGCCCGATGTCACAGCGAACGCCCCGGCAAGGATCGAAATTAGCCAATCTCCGTCCGTCTCCGTCTTCTCTGCACTGGAGTCCGTTAACCGTCTTCTGACGTAGCAGTGTACCCTGCAACTGCGGCAGCTCCATCCACATACATATCCCTTACATCATTAGCTGCCGTCTATATTTCTTGTACTATGGTGTATATACATATCCTAATCTCACACTCTGTATCAAGCGGATTGTAATACAGACCAAGGATCGCGGCTACGGAACAATGGCGCTGAAGCTGCTGATCCATTGGGCATTCAATCACACGGATACGCACCGGCTGTGGCTCGACGTTAAGGATTACAATGTCAGAGCGCAGCATGTCTACGAAGCGGCCGGCTTCAAAAAGGAAGGCACCCTCCGCGAATGTATCCGGACGGAGGGTGGATTTGAATCGCTGACAATCATGTCGATCCTTCGTGAGGAATATAAGGGGAATGATTCACTGTAATGCGGGTTCACCGATGAATCTCAGCAGCAGCCTGTCTGCTTCCGCCCACAAGCAGCGTCGTCACATGCTTACGTGCGTCCGCTGTGAGCAGCAGCAGCTCCACCGGCCCGCCGGCCGGCTCCCTGCGGATGAAGGTAACCCTGGCACCGTCCAGATCCTCATAGATCCCGGCCACGGTATAGCCTAGCCCGATGAGATTGTCAATTTCCTGCCGTTCCCGGTCGAACTCTGCAAATGCTGACATCCTAGACCACTCCTCCGCTGATTTCTGCCTGGGCCGGATGGGGAGCTTCGGCCTCGAAGCGCTTGCGGTGCAGGTATTTACCCTGTCCTGCGGCACCGACGAATACTTTGTCCCGGATCACGAACTCTCCCCGGCTCAGCACAGAGACCGGCTCTCCCTTGACTTCCAGCCCCTCGAACGCATTATAGTCCACGTTCATATGATGGGTCTCTGCCGACAGTGTCCGTTCCACTGCAGGATCGAAGATCACGATATCAGCATCGCTGCCCACGGCAATCGTACCCTTTTGCGGGAACAGGCCGAACAGCTTGGCGCTTGAGGTGGCGATGATATCCACGAATTTGTTGAGCGTGATCCGGCCCTTCTGCACCCCTTCGGAGTAGAGGACACTGAACCGGTCCTCGATGGTGGGTCCACCGTTCGGGATCTTCGAGAAATCCCCCCGTCCCAGCTCCTTCTGTCCCTTGAAGTTGAATGAGCACTGGTCGGAGCCGATGGTCTGCAGCGTCCCGCTCCAGAGGGCATCCCAGAGCACATCCTGATTCCACTGTTTGCGCAGCGGAGGAGACCAGACATACTTGGCGCCTTCGAAGTCCGGCTTCGCCAGCGCCGACTGATCCAGCACCAGATACTGCGGGCAGGTCTCGCCGTAGACGCGCAGCCCTTTCTTGCGGGCCTCCGCAATCTTCCAGGCCGCCTCGGCGCAGGTGACATGCACCACATAGAGCTGTGAATCCGTCAGCCCGGTCAAATACGCCGCCCGGCCCGTCGCCTCGCCCTCCAGCTCAGGGGGACGGGTCAGCGCATGATAGAGCGGATCGGTATTCCCTGCGGCCAGCGCCTGGTCCACCAGATATTCGATAACATCGCCGTTCTCGGCATGCACCATAACCAGCGCCCCTTCGTGCTTCGCCGCCTGAAGCGTCTTATACAGAACCCCGTCGTCCGCCTGGAACGTGTTCTTGTAGGCCATGAACACCTTCAGCGAGGTGATGCCCTCCTGCTCGATAATCTGCGGCAGCTCGCTGAGCACCTTGTCATTCAGCTCTGATACCATCAGGTGGAAGCTGTAGTCGATGACCGCTTTATCCTGCGATTTGTGATGCCAGGTATCTACAGCCTGCTGGAGCGGCTGCCCCTTCGTGGTCAGGCAGAAATCGATGACCGTGGTGGTTCCGCCGTAAGCAGCGGCAATCGTGCCGGTCTCGAAGTCATCGGCGGTAACTGTACCGCCGAAGGGCATATCCAGATGGGTGTGGGGATCAATCCCTCCCGGAAAGACATAACAGCCGGAAGCATCAATGATCTCCGCTCCCGGCGCTTCCAGATTCAGGCCGATGCCACTGATGATTCCATCCTCAATCAGGACATCCCCCGTGTACGTATCTGCCGCTGTAACGATAATTCCGTGCTTGATGATCTTCTTCATCTTATCCCACCTCCGCTTCCGAATAAGAACCGTTAACCCCGCTGATGATCCGGCTGCGCTGATTCCAGCTCATCGGGGCCGCTCCGCCCTCCAGTGCAATCATATCAATGGCTCCGTCTGCCGGGCAGACAATCGAACACAGATTGCAGCCCACACAATCCTCCTCACGCACTTGCAGAATCGCCTTGCCCTCCGCATTCGTCAGCATATCGATGCATTGATGAGAGGCGTCTTCACAGGCAATATGGCATTTATTGCAGTTGATACAGTTCTCCTCGTTGATCCGCGCAACGACTTGATAGTTAAGGTCAAGATCGCCCCAGTTGGAATACTTAGGCACCGACTTGCCAATCAGCTCGGTTACCGAAGCCAGCCCCTTCTCGTCCAGGTAATGGTTCAGACCGTCGATCATCTCCTCCACAATCCTGAAGCCATGATGCATAACCGCTGTGCAGACCTGAATACCTGTCGAGCCCATCAGCATGAATTCGACGACATCCTGCCAGGTGGAGATGCCGCCGATGCCGGAGATCGGTACACCGACTTCACGGTCCCGGGCACATTCTGCCACCATGCTAAGGGCAATCGGTTTGACGGCCGGGCCGCAATAACCGCCGTGCGCTCCCTGGCCGCCGACATTCGGAATCGTATTCCAGCTGTGGATGTCCACCCCGGCCAGACTGTTGATGGTATTGATCAGGCTGATTGCATCCGCTCCGCCCTTGACGGCGTGCCGGGCCACCACGGTAATGTCGGTGATGTTCGGCGTCAGCTTCACAATGACCGGGGTGGTTGCCACCTCCTTGACCCAGGCGGTCTGCGCCTGCACCAGATCAGGCTGCTGGCCCGAAGCCGCGCCCATGCCGCGTTCAGCCATGCCGTGCGGACAGCCGAAGTTCAGCTCCAGACCGTCTACCCCGATGGCCTCCACGCGCTTCACAATCTCATGCCACTTCTCCCGCTTCGGCTCCACCATCAGGGAAGCAATGATCGTATGGTCCGGGAATCTCCG
This sequence comes from Paenibacillus sp. FSL R7-0128, assembly GCF_038002245.1. Lineage (NCBI taxonomy): Bacteria > Bacillati > Bacillota > Bacilli > Caryophanales > Paenibacillaceae > Paenibacillus > Paenibacillus sp. FSL R7-0128. The sequence goes on from NZ_JBBOCD010000001.1 coordinate 7,284,523, forward strand.
CTTCGTCTCATAGATTTCCTTCAGGTTGACCTCCAGCGGACGGTCGGTAATCAGCTCAATATTGTTGAAGCCCGCTACACGCTGGCCGCCAAAATGAACGGCGGCGAACCGGGCCGAGGTATTGATGACCGGCTCTCCGAGCGTCTTCCACACCGCGCCTCCCCAGCCTGCCTCGAACGCACGCTGCACCTGATAGCCTGTATTGGTAGGCGGCGCAGAGGCCAGCCAGAACGGATTCGGTGACTTGATGCCTGCAAAATCAATACTGAGATCTGCCATTGCCATTCCCTCCCCTTCTAAGAAATACGCTTTATACGGCAGAGCCGACTACGCCATCCTGACGGCCTGACCACTGCTTCACAATCGCATAGGCAACATCCTTGCCCTGCTGCGCGGCTGAGACCACCATGGCCTCCCCCGTTCCTGCCCCAAAAACAATATCGCCGGCAGCATAAATCTGCGGATCAGAGGTACGGCCGGTCGCGGGATCAATCTCCACTACCCCCCGCTTATGCTTAAGCCCCAGCGCCTCAATGAGGTCCATCCGCCGCTTCTGGCCGATAGCCACCACTACAGCATCCACCGGGAGCAGGAATTCCGAGCCTGCCACCGGCACGGGAGACAGGCGTCCATCCGGCCCGGCCTCACCGCTCAGCTCCATCCGCACACATTCCAGTGCCGCGACATTCCCCTGCTCATCCCCGACAATCCGCTTCGGCAGCGTCAGCCAGTTGAACTCCACACCCTCCTGCTTGGCGAATTCATATTCAAAATCATAAGCCGTCATCTCCCCGCGAGTCCGGCGGTAGATCATCTTCACGTTCGCCGCGCCGAGCCGCACCGAGCAGGTGGCCGCATCAATGGCCGTATTGCCTGCACCAATGACAGCCACACGCTGTCCCATCAGCTCCAGGGCAGGAATCCCGGTCTTGGTGGTCTCCACCAACTCAATTGCATCATAGACACCGGACAGCTTCTCGCCTTCAATCCCCAGCGGAGGGACGTACCCCATCCCGGCCGCCAGCACAATGGCATCATATCCGGCCTTAAGCTCTTCTATGGAAATATCCACGCCCACCTTCATTCCCGTGCGGATCTCTACGCCCAGCCTCTCCACCTGCTCCACTTCCCAGAGCGAAATATCCTGCGGCAGCCGGAAGGAGACAATCCCGTGGGTATCCAGGCCTCCGGCCAGCGGCTTCGCCTCATAGATCACCACCTGGAAGCCTTCGCGCGCCAGCTCTCTGGCCGCTGACAGACCTGCCGGTCCGCCGCCGATCACCGCTACTTTCTTGCCGTTAGGCTCACCTGCCCGGAAGAGCTGAAGGCCGCTGCGGATCGCCCAATCCGTGGCATAACGCTGCAGCAGGCCAATCTCAATCGGTGCGGAAGCGCCGTTCAGCACACAGGCCCCCTCGCACAGCTCCTCCGTAGGACATACCCGTGCGCAGCTTGCGCCGACCGGATTGGCGTCCATGATCGTCTGCGCCGCCCCTCTGAGATTGTCGGTAGCGATTCTTTTGATGAAGGAAGGGATATTGATGCTGGTCGGACAGGCCTGGATACAGGGCGCATCATAGCAGTACAGACAGCGGTTAGATTCTTCGATAGCTCCTTTGCGGGTAAGCCCCGGCTCTGCCTCGGCAAAATTACGCATGAACAGCTCAGGTGTAAATGTGGTTAACGGTGAAGATTGCTCCATTGGGTACCCCTCCTTCTGGCCAAAGTAGCTTCCACTCTCGGCTTCGATTTATGTTATATAATATAACATTATTACGATGATCGCCTTAATATTTTGCATACTTGTAAGAATTATTGTAGTAAAATAAACTTCAAGCCGATAAAATCGCTAATCGCACTCCAATTTGAGTTAAGTTTCCTGACATATTATATTCAAACTATAGTCAATTCGTTTTTTCGTTACATTAGACAGATTGTCTAATTTCAAAAGTCTATTTTTTACCTGTGAGAATGGCCTGAGAACTATGTTAACGAGGGGGAAGCTTATGGACTTTGAACTTGTATTTACGATCCGCGACGCGCTGAAGCGGCCGCTGTTCGCTGAAGCTGAGCTGATCGGGGGAAGAAACGGCCTGAACCGGGCAGTCCGCTGGGTGCATGTGCTGGAGAGCGCGAGCCTGGAGAGTCTGATTCACGGGGAAGAGATGATTCTGACTACCGGAATGAGCGCAAGCACGGATCTGGACGCCGCCCTGTCCTTCATGCAGAATCTGATTGATAAGAACGCCGCCTGCCTGTGCATTGAGCTGGGAGCCTACTTCAGTGCCATTCCGCAGGAGATGATCAATCTGGCCAACCTGCATGATTTTCCGCTGATCCAATTCGCCCGCACTGTACGGTTCGTCGACATTACACTCGATCTGCATTCTCTCATCATCAACCGCCATCACCGGATGCTGCAAGAGCTGGAGAGCATCTCCCGCGAATTCCACCGGCTGACCCTAACCTCCCAGGGGACTCTTAAGGTCCTGCAATTGTTATGTAAAAGCACCCGCACACAGATTCTCTATATGCAGCTGCAAGGTAAACCCCTCTTCTTCCCCGCCCTCGCGCCCGAGGAGCAGCGCCCGCTGCTGGGCTTCTTCGAGACCTTCAGCGAAGAGATGGAAGGGGTACAGCCCGAGGCGGCCCCCTATATCCGCGAATACGGCCACAAGACCATCGCCGTGAAGCCCGTTGGAGCCTTGGATCAGACCTGGGCCTATATCCTGATGGTCTGTAATCACAAGCCGCAGGAATTCGACTGTCTGCTGCTCGATTCCGCCTCCTTATCCATCGCACAGGAGCTGCTGCGCACGCGGTACATGGAGGAGCGGAAGCTGTTCTCGGAGAATCTGTGGGTGGATGAGCTGGCCTCTGGACGCACTCAGGACGACAACCGGCTCAAGGGGCTGGTCGGCCCGGACTTCAACCTGGTCAATGAGCTGCCCTACCGGGTCTGTCTGATCGAGATTGAGAATCCCCGGGATGTCAAATGGAACAGCTCGGAGAATGACTGGGAATCCATCACCTTCCATCTTTCGCTCATTCTGCGCTCCATCTTCGAGAAGTACTCCCTCCGGCCGTTGATCACCCTGAAGAACAACCGGCTGACCGTCATTGCACTGGATATCCAGTCCAAGCTGCCCGGCAAGCTGCGCCTGCAGCAGGCGCTTGATTCCCTGCAGCATATCCGTGCGGATGAGAAGTTGAAGGACCTGCAGCTCGTCATCGGAGTCAGCAAGTCCCACAAGGGCCTGAAGCATGCTCATGCCGGTTACCAGGAAGCTGTACAAGCGCTGTCCCTCTATTCCTGTTACCAGAAGCCGGTCCTGATGTATGAGGAGTTAGGCGTCTTCCAGCTGCTGCTGAGCCTGAACGACGGCAAGACGCTGGAGAATTTCATCCGCAGCTATATCGGCCCGCTGATTGACCATGATGAGGCGAAGGGCAGCGAACTGCTGCTGACGCTGCGCGTCTACCTCGATCATGACGGGTCGAAGCAGATCGCCGCCCGCAGCCTCTTCATCGTCAGGCAATCCCTCTACTACCGGCTGGACAAAATCACCGAGCTGCTCGGCGAGGACTTCATGCTCCCGGAGAACCGGATCTCCATTCAGGTCGCCCTGCGCGCCTACCAGTTCCTGTACCCGGAGAAATTCACTCTGCCCAGCTCCCGTTCAGCACAGCTGTGAAGGTATCGATGATGAACTGCACATCCTCATCCGTCGAGGATAACGGCGGAGCGAAGGTGAGCACATTATTGAAGCCAGCCACCGTATCGCCGTTCTTGCCGATGATCAGCCCCTTGGCTTTGCAGTCGGCAATAATTCCTTTAACCACACTTAGCTCAGCAGGCACTCTGGTGGCCTTATCCGCCACCAGCTCAATCCCCAGGACCAGCCCGAAGCTGCGGATATCGCCAACCAGCTTATGCTCCAGAAGCCCAGCGAACCCGCCTTCCAGCCTGCGGCCCAGAATTCCGGCGCGTTCGACCAGCCGCTCCTGCTCCAGAATCTCCAGGTTGCGCAGGGCAAGCGCACAGGCAGCCGGATTGCCGCCGAAGGTGTTCACATGACGGAAGTGCCCGTAGTCATCGCTGTTATCCTTGAAGGCCTCATAGATCTCCTTGCGCACAGCGGTAGCCGATAACGGCAGATAGCCGCTCGTCAGCCCCTTCGCCATCGTGACAATATCGGGCTTGATTCCGAAATTGTGATGTCCGAACTTGCGGCCGGACCGCCCGAAGCCGCAGATCACCTCGTCGATAATCAGCAATACGCCGTAGGTCCGGCAGATCTCCTGCACCCGGTCCATATAGACCTGATGCGGCACGATCACGCCCCCGCCGGTAATGACCGGCTCCATAATTACCGCCGCTACAGACTCTGTGCCTTCCCAGACGATCATATCCTCAATCGCCTGCGCACACTGGAGGTTGAACGCTTCTTCGGTCATGCCGGCCGGGCGGCGGTAGCTGTCCGGCGGCGCTACATGCAGGAACCCGCCGCCCAGCGGCTCGTACTTGTACTTGCGCTGCGCCTGCCCGGTCGCCGCCAGGGCGCCCAGCGAGCTTCCGTGATAGCCCCGGTAGCGGGCAATGAATTTATGGCGGTCAGGCTGGCCGGTCTGCTGCTGGTACTGGCGGGCGATTTTGAAGGCTGCTTCGTTCGCTTCCGAGCCGCTGTTGGAGAAGAAGATGACATACTCATCCTCCAGCCATTCATTCAGCTTCTCGGCCAGCGCGATGGCCGGCATATGGCTCTGCGTCAGCGGGAAATACGGCAGGCTCAGCAGCTGGTTGTACGCCGCCTCCGCCAGCTCCTTGCGCCCGTACCCCACATTCACGCACCACAGGCCAGACATGCCGTCCAGGAATGTGTTGCCGTCGATATCGGTAACCCATGAACCGCTTGCGGAAGCGGCAATCATCGGCGGATGCTGCTCACTGTAAGGAGTCATATTATGCCACAAATACCGCTGGTCCTTCTTAACCGCCAGCTCACTTTCTTTGCCCAGACTCTGCACGGCACACTCTCCTCCTTGGCTTTCCTTCTTTTAGTAACGCGCGGTAATCATTTTCTTGCGGGTGTAGAACTCCACACCGTCACGGCCGTTCGCGTGCAGATCTCCATAGAACGATTTCTTGTACCCTGAGAAAGGGAAAAATGCCATCGGCGCAGGTACGCCCAGATTGACACCCAGCATCCCCGCATCGATCTCCTCACGGAATTCACGGACCGCCCTGGCGCTGTCAGTATAGATGCAGGCCCCGTTGGCAAAGGGCGACTCATTCGTGACCGCTATCGCCTCCGCCAGATTCTTCACCCGCACCACTGACAGCAGCGGCGCAAAGATCTCGTCACGCCAGATCTTCATACCCGGTACCACATGATCGAAGATTGTCGGGCCCAGGAAATAGCCGTTGCCCGCAGCCGCAGCATCCTTGCGGCCATCCCGCACCAGCACCGCTTTCTCGTCAAGCCCAGCTTCAATGTAATCAATCGTCCGGTCTTTGTTCGCCTGCCGGATGACCGGGCCCAGGAACACACCCTCCTCCTTGCCGTTCCCGATCTTCAATCCATCTGCGGCCGCAGCGATCCGGCTCACCAGCTCATCGGCAATGTCCTCCTGCACCACCACTACAGCGCAGGCCATGCACCGTTCGCCCGCCGAGCCGAAGGCTGCGGACAGGATATTTTTCACCGCATGGTCCAGATCGGCATCCTTCAGCACGATCGAATGATTCTTCGCGCCGGCCAGCGCCTGCACCCGCTTGCCGTGCGCAGTCCCCTGCTTATAGACATATTCCGCCACCGGCTGCGAGCCGACGAAGGAGACCGCCTTCACCTCCTCATGCGCCAGCAGGCCATCCACCACCTCATGCGCCCCGTGCACCACATTCAGCACCCCCGGCGGGAAGCCCGCTTCTGCGAACAGCTCGGCCAGCCGGTTCACCAGCAGCGGTGTCCGCTCGGAGGGCTTCAGCACAAAGGCGTTGCCGCAGGCTACCGCCAGCGGGAACATCCAGCAGGGCACCATCATCGGGAAGTTGAACGGGGCGATGCCGCCCACAACTCCCAGGGGATAGCGGTACATGCCGGACTCTACGCCTGTCGCGATATCCGGCAGCTGGCTGCCCATCATCAGCGTGGGAGCGCCGGCGGCGAATTCCACGCATTCGATGCCGCGCTGCACCTCTCCCAGCGCTTCCTCCAGGCTTTTACCGTTCTCCAGCGTGATCAGCTCCGCCAGCTCCTTGCTGTGCTGTAACAGCAGCTGCTGGTACCGGAAGAAATAGCGGGCCCGGCGCGGGACGGCGACTCTTTTCCACTCGGAATAAGCTCTGGAAGCTGCCCGCACGGCTGCATCCAGCTCCTCCCGGCTGGAGATCGGCACATAGGCAATGATTTCGCCGGTCGCCGGGTTGAACACTTCCTCCTGCCGCCCGGAGGAGGACTCCACCCAAGCTCCATTTATATAGTTCTTCACCTTACTGGCCTGCCCCGTGAGCAGTGTCATCGTCCGCACCTCTTTTCCTGTGTTCGTCCGCTACCCTAGAAGAGATGACCGCCTTACCAGGCGGCCATCTGCTTCAGCTATGAAGGAATCCTGTTGCCTGTTATTTCGCCGCCATCTCCACAATCTCGTTCGTGTAAGCCTCCTCCACCTTGGAAGCCGTCTTGATGACCCCGAATTTCAGCGCGATATCGGCAGTCTGCTGGAAGGCGGCAGCATCCGTATAGCCCAGCTTGGAAGCATCGAAGCCCTCCGGCTGGATCAGCTTGGCAACCTCTGTCATCATCGTCAGCTGATGCTCCCGGGTTGTACTGCCCGCTTCCGCAAGCTTCATCACACTGTCCACAGCTGCTTCGGGATCAGCAATCGCATCCGCCCAGCCCTTCAGAGAAGCGCGGACGAACTTGGCCGCCGTCTCCTTGTTGCCCTCCAGCCACTCCTTATTGGCGAACAGATTGTCTTCGAGCATCGCCACACCTTCGTCATTCATGTCGATAACACTGAGGTCCTCTGCCTTAATGCCTGACTCCAGCACCACCTGATATTCGTTATAGGTCATGGCCGAGGCCGCATCCAGCTCACCGCCGAGGAACTGGTCCATCGTGAAGCCCTGCTTGGTGAAGTTCAGATCCTTGCCTGAATCCAGCTTGTATTTATCAAAAAGCGCCAGAAGCTCAAACTCATTGCCGCCCATCCAGTTGCCCACCTTCTTGCCCTTCAGCTCAGCCGGTGTAGTGATGCCCGCCTCCTTCTTGGATACCAGCACCAGCCCGCTCTTCTGGAAAATCTGGGCGATCTGCACCAGCGGCATCTCCTGCTCCTGGCTGGTCAGCAGACTCGCCACCCAGTCCACCCCGATATCGGCCGAACCGCCGGCCACCTGCTGCTCAGGCACGATATCCGGCCCGCCCGGCAGAATCTCAACCTTCAGGCCCTCCGCCGCATAATACCCTTTGTCCTGCGCCAGGAAGTACCCGGCGAATTGGGCCTGAGGCACCCATTTGAGTTGAAGCTTCACGGTAACCGGCTCAGCCGCCGGTTCTGTGGTTGCCGCAGCTTCCGGTGAAGCTGCCGCCGCATTCCCCGCAGTTGCTTCTGCTCCGGAGGGACTGGCGTTGTTGTTGCCGCCGCAGCCCGCAAGCAGCGAGATCAGCATTAGAGCCGCCGCAAGCCATAATCCTCCACGAGTTTTGCCCTGTTTGCCCTTCATCATAGCAACTCCCCCTACCAATCATTTTTTTGTAAGACGGCCTAACACAGTATGATTGCGTTCTTGTTGCCCTATGCAGGAATTACACACTACGTACGCCGGGAAGGGTGCCACTTGATAAACACCTTCTCCAGCCGCTCTACGACCAGGTAAAAGATTACTCCGGCAACCGCGGCAAGCACGATGCAGGACCAGCCCAGCGGCATCTTCGCCACCTTGATGGAATTCGAGAGCAGATAACCCAGCCCCCGCGAGGAGAAGAAGAACTCTCCGACAATCGCCCCGATCATGCTCGCTGTAGCGTTGATCTTCAAGGCGGTGAATACATAAGGCAGACTGTTCTGAATCCGCAGATGGCGGAATACCGCCCGTTTGCCTGCCGCATAGGAATGCATCAGGTCCAGCGCCAGCGGGTCCACAGCCGCCATGCCCTTGTAGGCATTGATCGCCATAGCCGCCATAGTGGTCGCGGTCACAATTGCCGCCCGCGAGCCGATGCCGTCCCCGAACCACAGGTTCATGATAGGGGCAAGCGCCACTATGGGCACGGCATTGAGTGCAGCTACCATCGTGAGACTGCCGCCGCCCCAGCGGGGCCAGGCCGTAGCAGCCAAGGCAATCAGGAAGCCGCAGCCGGAGCCGATCAGCATACCAAGAACGGCTTCAGTGAGGGTATACCCTGTATAAGAGAGCAGCAGACTGAGATTGTCCCGCATCGCTTCAGCGATGGCGGAGGGCAAGGGGAGCTGATATTTCTTCAGATCGAAGATGCGGTGAAAGATCTGGAGCTCCCACAGCAGCAGGAACAAAGCTCCGGCAAGCAGCGGCAGCACGAACCCGGGGTTCAGCCATTTCAGGAATTTCCATGGATCTCCGCCTTGATCCGTATCTGGCGTAATAACGTTGTTAGATGACGAGAATTCGCGAACCGTATTACTTTCCATTAGCGGCTGCCTCCTTGGGGACGGAATTCCGGCTGCCAGGGGGCTACCAGACGTTCCACCAGACTCATCAGCCAATAGCTGGCCATGCCCAGCAGAGCACCAACCAGTACCGTAGACCAGAACATATACGTATGGGAGGGTCCGTAATAGAGATTGCGGAGCATAATGACCCCGATCCCGCGCTGCGCACCCATGAGCTCAACCAGAATTGCACCCGTTACAGCCAGCGGCGCTGCAATCTTCAGCCCGCTGAACAGCCCCGGCAGCGCTGCCGGGAAGCGCAGCTTCCAATATACAGCCCACGGTTTAGCGGCATAAGAGTGCATCAGCTCCAGGGCAGAGGGGTCCACGCTCCGCAGACCGCGCAGCATATTCAGCGCCACCGGGAAGAAGGTGATATAGCCGGAGATGATGATCCGCGACAGCTGTTCATCCCGCACAATCCCGTATATAATCGGCGCCAGTCCCAGAATCGGAATCATCTGCGAAGCAACCGCATACGGGAAGGCAAGCTGCTCTATCGTCCGGGAGAGACTCATCAGCACGGCCAGCAGCACTCCAGAGAGCGCTCCGATCAGGAAGCCCACCCCGGCATTGCCGAAGGTAGCTCCCCCTTCACGGAGAAGGGTGCCGCTGTACTGCCACAGAGTAAGCGCCACCTCGTGGACATAAGGCAGCTTGGACTGGGCCAGCGGCGTCTTCGCCACATGCAGCAGCCACCAGGAGACCGCCTCCCACAGCACCAGCAGGCCGCAGATCCAGACAAACAGCGGTAGCGCGCGGTTCCGCATTAACGCACGGTTCAGCTTCATCACTACACCCCTTCGAAGCTGTCGCGGATACGGGCAATCAGCTCGAAGAACTCCGGACTGTTCCTCATGTCCGCCGTACGCGGACGGGGCAGCGGAATATCGACAACCGCCGAGAGCCTGCCCGGATGCGGAGACAGGACGAACACCCGGTCCGACAGGAAGATCGATTCGGGAATACTGTGGGTAACGAACACAATCGTGCTCTGTACCTTACTCCAGACGGAGAGCAGCTCTTCATTCAGCCGCTCGCGCGTGAATTCATCCAGCGCCGAGAACGGTTCATCCATGAGCAGGATTTCCGGCTCTATGGAGAGCGCCCGGGCAATGGCTACACGCTGCTGCATCCCCCCGCTGAGCTGCCAGGGATACTTATCAGCGAACCCCTGCAAGCCCACGAGATCAAGCAGCTCCAGCGCTTTGTCCTCACGGATCGATTTCTTGACGCCCAGCAGCTCCAGCGGCAGTGTAATATTATGCTTGACCTTCCGCCAGTCATACAGCACCGGACTCTGGAACACGATACCGTATTTCTGTGCCAGCCGGGCCTCTTTGGGGTTTTTGCCTGCCACCATGATATTTCCAGCCGTTGGTGTTATAAGATCTGCCATCAGCCTCAGAAGAGTAGTCTTTCCGCACCCGGAAGGACCCAGCAGGGAGACGAACTCCCCCTTGGCAATATCGAGACTTACCTGATGCAGGGCCAGCACATCTGCCGTCTCCGTCTGGTAACGCATTTCGACATGCTCCAGCTGTATTTCAGGAATTTTTGCTGCTACTAGTGACATCTCCAGTCCCCCTCCATCCCTGAATCTATTCAATGTTAATTAACATCACATAATTATCTTAACTCTCGTCCTCTTCCTCATTTCATGTAGGATTAATTAACATGTTACACGTTGCCTGCGAATCCCACATTAGACAAAGCGTAACATTGAGACTGTGAAATTCCGTCACTTTGTCTAGGGAGCCGCTTACAGTGTAAATAATAGAGCTGATTGCCGATAAAAATAGTAAGTAACTATAAGTGAAAACGGCGTTGCCATTGCATTTCATTTTGTGTCCAGGAGACTATTCACAATGTCCAATGCTTATCCCAATTCATGGAGGCGCTCCCCATGGCATCTCTGATTTCCAACTACATTATTATCGTTTCGATCTCCGGTGTGCTGAACGCCTTGCTCGCCCTGTTTGCTTTTTACAGGAAGACTGACTTCTCGGGCCTGCGCGCATTCATCGTCAGCTCCGCCGCCTCGGCGGTATACACATTCGCCTTCGCGCTCGAGCTCTCGGGGAACTCGATGGAACAGATTAAGTTCTGGATCAAGCTGGAGTATCTCGGAATGCCGTACATCGCGCCCTCCAGTCTGCTGATGATCATGCACTTCGTGGGCTTAGAGAAGCTAGTCTCCCGAAAACTGCTGGTCCTCCTCTACTCCGTCCCCGTGATCTCCACGGCGCTTGTCTGGACCAACGACTCCCATCACTTGTTCTATAAGGCTATCTACTTCCGGGAAGGCGCGCCTGCACCGCTGGTGGATATCGTCATGGGACCCTGGTATATCGTGCAGGGCAGTCTGACCTTCGGCTGTATGCTGGCCGGTATGTGCCTGATCCTCTGGCGCTGGGGGCGGATGCGGCGGGCTTATCTGCGGCAGATGCTGATTATTTTTGTCGGACAATTCCTGCCTGCGCTGGGGGCCTTCCTCTATCTGATGGACCTGACTCCATATGGAACAGACCCTGTACCTGTTGTGATGAGCGTAACCTCGTCCCTGTATATATGGGCCATTCTGTCCAGAGGGATGCTGACCGCCGCACCAATTGCCCGCGAGAATCTGTTCGAGAGCATGCGCGACGGCGTACTGGTCATGGACCTCTCCGACAAGCTGGTGGATTATAACCGGGCCGCTGCCGAGATGCTTGAGGATCTGGATGCCTCCGCCATCGGCCGCCCGCTGGCCCAGCTCTTCCTGCCTGCCGGCAAGGAAGCTGTCGATTATGTAATGAATTCCAATCCGCAGATCAGCGAGGAGCAGGAGCTGGTATGGCATTCCGGCGGAGAAGTCTGCTATTATCAGGTCCGTTCCTCTCCGGTCCAGAAGCATGACGGCCATCTTGCCGGGCGGATGATCATGCTGATTGATGTTACCGAACGCACCCTGCTCCAGGAAAAGCTGCTGCAGCTCGCCACTATCGACAGCCTGACCGGCATCTACAACCGGACCCACTTCATGGAGCTGAGCCGGCAACGGCTGCAGGAAGCTGCCGGCTCCGCCGCCCCCTTCTCGGTCATCCTGCTGGATATCGATTTCTTCAAGAGCATTAACGACCGCTACGGGCACCATCACGGGGATATGGCCTTACAGCATGTAGTAAGCGTATGCCGCCAGCATGTACGGGAGGGGGATGTCTTCGGACGGTACGGAGGTGAAGAATTCGTCTTAAGCCTGCCGGGAGCCCCCTTGAAGGAAGCAGCCCTGATCTCTGAGCGTATCCGCAGGGACATCGAGCAGAGCACCTTCTCCACCATCACAGGAACAATTAAAATCACAGCCAGCTTCGGCGTGACTGAAGCCTTCCGCCGTTCGATCTCACTGGAGGAGCTGCTCTCGGAAGCAGACCATGCCCTCTACTCCTCCAAGCGTAACGGCCGCAATAGCGTTCATCTGTATGGCGTCTCCTCCATCACCCGCTTCAAGCCCATGTGATGGAGGAGAAGCCCATCTTTTCCTGCCCCGCGCGTCACCTCACGCTTTCCCTCTGCATAACAAGTAGAAACGGCTTCGCCGTCCTTTCAAAGGACGGTACCGTTTCAGCGAGAAATAGGAGGATAATTTATAGCGTGAAACAAAAATTCTTATATTTGAATAAATGGCACCCGCCGGGTATATCCGCCTGCTCTTTTGGTGATACCAGCTTCCATAGCCCCTTTTTCTCCAGTTCTTTCCTGTCCCTGCACTGATTTCCGTCATTCCTGTTCTCCTGTTGTTTGCATAGGCGGGTTTTCAGTTTAATAAGAGTTAGCCGATCCGTTCGGCAGAATTCAGGTTCATGCGACATGGAGGGGGTTCTATGATCAAGATCGGGCTGACCGGCTTCGGAGACCATGAGGAGCTGTACGGCAAAATCAAACCTGCCGACCGCCTGCCCGCCTACAGCGCCCATTTTCCCATTGTGGAAATTGACAGCTCCTTCTACGCGGTTCAGCCGGTCCGAAATTACGAGAAATGGGTCAACCAGACGCCGGAGGCGTTCCAGTTCATTGTGAAGGCTTATCAGGGAATGACCGGACATCTGCGGGGGAAAAAGAATTACTACGATACGCCGGAGGAGATGTACCGGGCCTTCCATACCTCTATCGCCCCTGTCCGCTCAGCGGGCAAGCTGGCGATGGCGCTGTTTCAATTCCCGCCCTGGTTCGACTGCACCAAGGACAATGTGGATTTCCTGCGCGAAGCGAAGGAGCGGCTATTGGATGTACCCGCTGCCATCGAATTCCGTAATGATTCCTGGTACAGCCCTGAGATGCGTGAGCGGACCCTCGGGTTCCTGGAGCAGGAAGGCTGGATTCATACGATAGCCGACGAGCCGCAGGCAGGTTCCGGCTCCATCCCGATTGTCCCTGTCGCCACCCGGCCGGACCTCACCTACGTAAGGCTGCACGGGCGCAACACCGCAGGCTGGAATCAGAGCAGTCACCCAGACTGGCGCAAGCTTCGCTATCTGTACCGTTACAGCACCGAAGAGTTAACGCAGTGGCGGGACCGGCTGCTGGAGCTTGAACAGACCTGTAAGAATATTTACGTGGTATTTAATAATAATTCTGCCGGGGATGCCACTCCTAATGCCCAAGAGCTGCAATCGCTGCTTGGGATCGACGGCGGGCTGGCCCCGCGCCAACTGGACTTATTCAACTGATGTACAGAGGTCTACATAAATCTCTTCTACTCCCTGCTGAAGCATTTGATCACCGTCCCATTCGTCTTATATTTGTAGAGGAGGCCAAAGAATTATGAAGAGAAATCATACTATGATGCAATTTTTTGAATGGCATGTCGCGGCGGACGGAGAACACTGGAAACGCCTTGCCCAGATGGCCCCGGAACTGAAGGCGGCGGGCATTGATTCGGTATGGGTCCCCCCCGTTACCAAGGCCGTCTCGCCCGAAGATACCGGTTATGGAGTCTACGATCTGTATGACCTCGGTGAATTCGATCAAAAGGGTGATGTGCGCACGAAGTATGGAACCAAGCAGGAGTTAATCGACGCGATTGCCGAGTGCCTGAAGAACGGCATTGCGGTCTACGTGGATCTGGTCATGAACCATAAAGCCGGAGCGGATGAGACCGAGGTCTTCGAGGTTATTGAGGTGGACCCGAACGACCGCAACAAGGATATCTCCGAGCCGTTCGAGATTGAAGGCTGGACCAAATTCGATTTCCCGGGACGCGGCGAGGAATACTCCAGCTTCAAGTGGAATCACACCCACTTCAACGGAACCGATTTCGATGCCAAGGAAGGCCGCAACGGCGTATTCCGGATTGACGGCACGAGTAAAGGCTGGAATCAGAATGTGGATGATGAATTCGGCAACTACGACTATCTGATGTTCGCCAACATTGATTACAGCAATGACGATGTGAAGAATGAGATGCTGAACTGGGGCAAGTGGCTGGTTGACACCCTGCAATGCAGCGGGTACCGCCTGGATGCGATCAAGCATATCAACCATGAGTTCATCAAGGAATTCGCCATGGAGATGAAAAAGAAGCGCGGCGAGGACTTCTACATCGTCGGTGAATTCTGGAACTCCAATCTGGAGGCCTGCCGCGAATTCCTGAACACTGTCGATTACCAGATCGATCTGTTCGATGTCTCTCTTCATTACAAGCTGTACTCCGCCGCACTGGCAGGCCGGGATTTCGACCTGACGCATATCTTCGATGATACGCTCGTACAGACGCACCCCGCGAATGCCGTCACCTTCGTCGACAATCACGATTCCCAGCCTCATGAGGCTCTGGAATCCTGGGTGGGCGACTGGTTCAAGCAAAGCGCCTACGCCCTGATTCTGCTGCGGCGCGACGGATATCCCGTTGTCTTCTACGGGGATTATTACGGCATCGGCGGCCCTGCGCCGATGGAAGGCAAGAAGGACGCCATCGATCCTCTGCTCTGTGCTCGCTACACCAAAGCTTACGGTGATCAGGACGATTACTTCGACCATCCGAACACTATCGGCTGGGTCCGGCGCGGCGTTCAGGAGATCGAAGGCTCCGGCTGCGCTGTAGTCATCTCCAACGGAGACAACGGAGAGAAGCGGATGTTCGTGGGCGAAGCGCGCAGCGGAGAGGTATGGGAGGACTTCACCCATAACCGCGGGGAGTCCGTCACCATCGGCGAAGACGGCTGGGCCGTTTTCCCGGTGAATGGCGGAAGCGTCTCCGTCTGGGCGCTGCCCGAGCCGAAGCCAGCCGATGCCTGCGCGGAGGATTGAGCTTGTAAAGATTAATGCCGTCCCTGTTATTAGGGGACGGCATTTTTTTATAGGTGAGAAGTGACTCGGGATGGATCAAGGGTATTAGGAGCTCATCAGATCTAAACGTGTGAGAATTACTTTAGATAATGGCTTGCTGAGGTTTACCGCGCCCCGATTAGGGTGCAAGGGGGGCTAATTGCAATTTGTACAACTAAATCGCCGGATGTCCCGTTAAATCTCCGTTTAGTTGTATTTCCTGCAATTAAAATGCCTCTATACTTGGATTTTCGCCCATTCGGGCAAATTTAGTTGTATAGACTACAATTAGAAGAGGCAGTCCACCCTTCTCACTGTTTTTAGTTGCACAGAATACACTTATCCCCATTTTTTCGCTACGAACGAAGCTTCATACTTTACCGAACCCACCTATTACTTTGCAACTTCACTGCTTTCGCAGCCAATTTCCCATTTTATCCACAAATTATACACAAAAGAAATATATTACTCTATTTACACGCAAACAAGTTACTCATTGGCTCATTTGACACTCATCCGGCCAAACTCAGCGCCACCACTGGGATTTTCCCACAATGTTATCCACATTTTATCCACAGTACGTTCAGCATCTGACGGATGCCTATAGAATTACTATTGTGAACAACGCGAAATAGGCGAATCCACGCCACAGGGGCTATGAATTCGCCTATTTATGCTGAGCAAGACATAACTTGCAGTTAGCATTTGCACTTTTGGTCAGCAGCTTGCGCTTAAGGGGTTGTGGTTGTTTTGTCCCCGTCAGCCCAGACGCCTGTGTCATGGTTCAGAATACGTTCGATCGGATATACCTTCCATACCGCCGTTACTACAGCCGAACACAAGACTGCTTTGAGCAGGTCCCCCGGAAGAAACGGCCACATGCCTGCCGTCAATGCCTTGCCGAGTGAATCCATACCTGTAGAATAGGCCAGCCACCCCACACCGCCCGGATAAACTAACAGTGCCCCGAAGATAAAGTTAGCGGCCAGCAGCTTCACGAAGGTGTATTTGTCCTGCTTAATGCGTTCAGCGAAAAAGCCGATCAGCCAGGCCACGAACGGCCAGGAGAAAATATATCCTGCGGTAGGGCCAACCAGGACCGCCAATCCTCCGCTTCCGCCCATCACCTGGAATCCGGCAGCGGCGAGTCCGATCACGATCAGTACAGCAAGCGCCCCGTAACGGGCCCCAAGGATTGAACCAGCCAGCATTACCGCGAGGGTCTGCATGGTAATGGGTACCGTGGAGAAGGGCAGCGAGATTTTCAAATAACTCAGAGCTATCATGACGGCGGCGAATAAGGCACTGAATATCAGGCCGCGGGTGGTCCATTTCTTCATGGCCGAGAGGTTCCCCCTTTTTTTAAAAAATATAAGAATTTATATGTTTCACGCTACAAATTATCCTTCTATTTCTCACCGAAACGGTACCATCCTTTAAAAGGATGGCAAAGCCGTTTCCACATGGGATCACTATAACATCACCCTCCAGATACATCAATTCTGAAATCTTTGTTATAATGGGTAGCAATTGTTGACTAGAGCTGGACGGAAAGCAGGCATGAGGATGATCAGGGCGCATAATATAAGCTTGTCCGTGCGGGAGGGGCAGCATCGCCGAACGGTACTGCAAGGGATTAACATTCATATAGGGCCTGGGGAATGGGTAGCGCTGACAGGGGCCAACGGCTGCGGCAAAACCTCGCTAATCCGCTCCTTCAACGGACTGAACACCCCCTCCGGCGGCAGTCTGTCCGTGGCCGGACTGGATCTGCGCCTGCCGGAGAACCGTATGGCTGTTAAGCAGCACGTGCAGCTTGTGTTTCAGAATCCCGAAGCACAGACAGTTGGCTCCACTCCCTTCGAGGATATCGCCTTCGGACTGGAGAACCGGGGACTGGAACGGGGGCGGATGATTGCACGAATCCATGAGATTCTACAGCAGGTAGGACTAAGCCATAAAGCGGAGGCAGAGGTATCTACACTATCCGGCGGAGAGCGCCAGCGTCTGGCGGTAGGCTGCTGCCTGGCACTGGAAGCCGAAATGATTATTTTCGATGAGGCTACCTCGATGCTGGACCCTGAGGGAAGATCGGATATTCTGGAGCTGGCCCAGGGGCTATGGCAGGCAGGGACTACCATCCTCTGGGTCACGCAGCGGATGGAGGAGCTGGCTGCAAGCCCGCGCATTGCGGTGCTGGGCAAGGGGCAATTGCTCTATGACGGCAGCCCGCGCAGCCTGTTCTATACCTCGGAGCTGCCGGAGACCCTCGGCTGGCTTCCTTCTCCGGCCGTCCGGGTCGGGAAGCTGCTGCAGAAGCAGGGCTGGCCGCTTCACCTGCTGCCGCTGACCGGACAGGATCTGGAGGAGCTGCTATGAGAATTCGTACGGAGCATCTTTCCTTCTGCTATGAAGGCAGCAGGCCAGCGGTTCAGGATATCTCTCTGGATATTCCTACAGGTACACTCACTGTCCTCTGCGGAGTGAACGGGAGCGGTAAGTCTACGCTGCTCCGTCTGCTCGCGGGCCTTGCACAGCCCTCCTCCGGGCAGATACTTTATGATCACGGGAAGAAGACGGACTTCAAGACTGCCGAAGCTGTGTCCATGGTATTCCAGCAGCCGGAGACGCAGCTGTTCGCGGGTACGGTGCATAAGGATATCGAATATGGCCTGATGGAGCGCGGGGTGTCCAAGGAGAAGCGGACAGAGATCATCGCGGGCGCCCTGGCGAAGACCGGGCTGGCTTACGATGAATTCGCCGGGCGCTCTCCCTTTCTGCTTAGCGGGGGCGAGAAGCGGCGCGTATGTATTGCGGGTGCCCTGGCCGTACAGCCCGGGCTTCTGATTCTGGATGAGCCGACCGCAGGGCTGGACCCTCAGGCAGCGCAGGCACTGCTCGAAATGGTACAGCAGCTGCGCAGTAGCGGCCTGACCCTGATCATCGGCACCCATGATCTGGACAGCTTCCTGCCGGTTGGCGACAAGGTCATCGTGATGAAGCAGGGTGCTATCCATTATGACGGCCCTGCTCCGGCATTGACTGCTGATCCCAGCCTGCTGGCAGACGCCGGACTCACGCCCCCCGTCTATGCTTCTATGGGACGCAGAGCGGTGCAACATGGCCTGCTGGAAGCAGTCCCGGACAATCTGGAGGAGCTGCTGATAGGGCTGGAAAAGCACCCGCTGCCTATGCCGCAGACGGACAGGCGGCCGGCAGGCACTGGCGCCTCTGTCCGCAGCGGCGCCATGCCACCCGGCAACCAGAATACCAAAACCAGCGAACAACACAGTGCGGAATACAGCTTAGAAGGCAGCTGGAAGCGAGATCATTCTCCTCGATCCTCCAGAACAGAGAGGGTTCAGACGATAATCAGGCCTGGCAATCCAAGACTAGAACAGAACACCCCGCTCAGGCCCGGCTGGCAAGGACTCGATCCCCGGGCCAAATGGCTGGGGATGATTCTCGGCTCGCTGGTCCTGTTAGGGATGAACACTCTGCTCCCGCTGCTGCTTACCGCCGGGCTGCTGGCCGGGCTCGCGGCTTCGGCCCGCATCTCCTGGCGCCGGGCCTTCCGCTTCTTCCGCCCGTTCCTGCTGATGTTCCTGTTCCTCTGGCTCCTGTCCGGGCTTAGCTGGAGCTCTCCCGACTTCGCACTCGGGCCGCTCAGCTTCAGCTATGCAGGACTGGAGCGCGGGGGAATCAGTGTGCTGCGCTTCCTGCTACTGATTGCCCTGGGCTTCCTGTTCACCGAGACGACCACCGGTGCCCCCTTGCGCGAAGGTCTGGAATGGGGCATCGCTCCGCTGCGGGCCCTGGGCATCCGCACCCGTAACTGGTCGCTTGCCGTATCCGTGACCCTGCAGTTCGTGCCGTGGATTCTCGGCAAGCTGGCCCAGCTGCAGCTTGCGCTGGGCTCACGCGGAAGGCGCGCCCGCGGGGTGGCCCGCTGGTCCCCGAGGCAGATCGCCCTAATCATCGTGCCTCTGCTGATTCTTGTCCTGGGTATGGGCGACGAGCTGGCGACAGCCGTAGAATCACGGGGGTATGATCCCGCCAAGCAGCGGACCCCGGTCTATCAGCTCCGCTGGAGCAGGCGTGATACACTGGCAGCGCTAGGTATCCTGGCGGTTGCAGCTATGCTGTGGTGGGTAGCGCGTATCCGCTGAGCGGGTACGGGACGATTCAGCGAACAAAATCAACTTAGCGGATGGATAGTGTATGAACTTATACGTCTGCGCAGCTAATACAGTTAAACCCTTCTTACCTATCCGCCCACTTGTGGGGCATCCGGCGAAATCAGGGGCACTAGTGCCCCTGATTTTTGCTTCCATTGGCCTTAATTCGTTTTACTCTCCTTCGCGTCAGCCAATTGTATGCTGTTTTTGGCATACATTTGGCCCGTGCGCCTGCACGCCAGCACATTGTATGCTGTTTTTGGTATACATTCGGCCCGTGCGCCTGCGTGCCAGAACTTTGTATGCTGTTTTTCGCGTACACTTTTGGGACACCATTTACTCATTCAGCATGCGTACGGGCACTTCCCCCAACTCTGTGCACACTCCTAATCAAAAGTAAGCCGCCCCCTCCAGCAATCGGAGAGGGCGGCACCTTTTTTGCTGCCACAGCAGCTTTATTTACTTCAATGTACTCGCAATGACCGAGATATCACCAGATGAATAATCCAGGAAATACGCTGTTTTCGACTTTATATTAGCGTACAGAAATTTCGTGTTGCCATTCTTCGGCCATTCCTGATTCTTCAGCAGCGCCGCGCCTCCCTGAGAGAATAGGGACCATGAGCGCCCCTGCAGATCCCCCACAAACACCTGACCATTAATGACTTCCGTTACCCACCCGGAAATGTCGCCATCCTCTTTGAAGACCTGTTTGACAGAAGCCGTTTCTTTGCTAGTGGATTTGTTGATTAACTGGAAGACCTTCTGAGCCTCATCGGCTGAAGGACGGCTTACATTCCCCGGTACGGGCTGATAAGTGTAGGAAGTGTAAGCTGCATAGAAGTTCCCGCTGGAATGAATGGAGAAGTCTGTATTGAAGTCCTTGATTACCGTCACATTTCTTGAATACAAATTAACCAGCTTCACCAGATAGTCCGTGCTCATAATCCCTTGTGCCTGATACTTAACGGCCAAATACGGGTATGCCTGAAAATCCCAATCCATTACGGATACATTTTCATATCCCTTGTCAATAAACTTGGCATTATAAGTCACACTCGGCTTTGCCCAGGGATATTGATACAGGCTGAAGTTGTTTCCCGCTTGGACCATGATCCGTTCATTGGTTTTGCCGGTTGGAGCTACCCATTTTACTTTGTCCCCTGCCGTTTTAAGCGGGATATCCGTTTTGCTGAGGAGACGTCCATCAGAGGAGAATACGGATTTCGAAATTTTAGTGCCTTTGCCTTGTTTAAGAAGCACAATTTTCGGCGGACTGCTCATCACCTGTAGGTCCAGGATACGGCTGGAGTCCTCTGATATCGTAGTCGCAGTGTTTGTATGTAGGTCAACGATATCTGCTTTATTATTCACATGATCCACAAGTGCCGCTGCATTTCCGCTAATCCATACCACGTCGGTCCGCTCATTGACCGGCTGCTCTTTGGGATTCGCATTCACCGGACCGGCGGTAATCAGCATGCTCATAGTCAAAACAGAAATAAGCAATACTTTCTTGAACATAGAATAATCCTCCTGTTACGCGATTTTTGAATCCTTGTTTATGACGCTTGAATATAAAAAGTTGCAGAAAAACAAAAATTTTCCGTGACTTCTTATCGCCTTATCCGGCCTTCCGTATACTACAAGGCTTACTCGCCAATCGCCAGTAGGCTATTCATCTCACTTCCCCTCCTCCGGATGCCTGGAGACCAGCCTCACCAGATCCAGGGTCAAGAGAGGAAGAGTCACCGCAGCAGGATAGGCCAGATAACGCGGCTCCCATACCGGGTTGAACTTCTCCTTATACCGGCGCAGACCGGAGAAGCCATACCAGTGGCCTCCGCGCTCAAAAACCAGCCGGGCAAGCTTCTCCTCCCGCAGCGCTCCAAAGCGGCCCCCGACATTGGACAGCGGGGCAGACCCAAGATTGAAGCTTCTGTAACCGCGCGCTTTCGCCCATTCCAGCAGACACAGGAACAGGTAATCCATAGTTCCGTTCGGAGTATCCTTGTGATGGCGCATCAGATCCACCGAGACCGTCTTCTGCCCGTCATAACCAGGAGCCATGGAGGCAAAAGCCAGCAAATGGCCGTCTGCTCCACGCAGCAGCGCCAGCGGTGCGAGTTGGAGGTACGGCTCGCTGAACCAGCCCAGCGAGTAGCCTTTCTCCCTGCGCCCGGCCAGCCATTCCTCTGACAACAGGCGAAGCTCCTGCAGCAGCTCCTTCGAATGCTGGGCCTCCGTGATCTCGAAATGGTAGCCCTCGCGCTCGAACCGCCCCTTCACATTACGCAGGCTGGCGTTCCGCGATCCGCTAATACTAAAGTCCGCCAGCGGGACCAGCGCTTCTTCCCCCAGCTTAAAGAACCGGTAGCCCTGCTCATGATAGAGCGGAAGATGCGCCGGGGTCACCTGATAGAAGACTACAGATAGTCCATACAAATCAGCAGCCTGCCTGAACTCACTGATTCCGTTATTAAGCAGATTCATCGGCCCAAGCGGATCACCCAGTACCACCAGCTTGTCCCGGACTCTGGCGAAGGCGAACAGCACCTTGCCTTCCTGGGCCCAATAGAAGCTTTTGTCGCCAAGAAACAGCATATGGCTTAAGGCATTGCCCCAGCCCTCCGAGAGGAAGCGCTCCAGCCGCGCCATATCCTTATTCGCGAGAAGCGTATCTGCCTTGTGCTGCGGCCTGAGGGCTACAACCATCGTCAGCAGCAGCCAAGAGAAAATCAGTCCGCCGGCCGCCGTGGCGGCCACATTACTGTGCTGCCGCAGCCATTCCGGCTGGATGCCGGGCGGGAGATGCTTCAGGAAGCCGTGATGGGTATAACTCGCCAGCCCGTAATAGCTGAGGGCTACAGTTGAAGTCAGGAGCAGCCACCATAAGGTGCTTTTGGCGCTAAACGGAACGCTGACCCGATAGAACCGGCTTCGTGAGATCCAGAGAATCATCGCCACCACCAGCAGGAACAGAGCCTCCTCGTAATCGAACCCCTTCGTGAATGCAAATACCGCCCCACCCAATAGGAGCAGGCTCGTCCAGACATAAGCCCTGCGGACACGCAGCGAGATTCCCCGCGACAGCAGAATCAGCATAAAGCCGATTAGCACGGACAGATGGTGCGAGATCTGCATCACTGGCAGCGAGAGGAGCTCCTCTGTCACCTTCAGCCTGTAGAGCAGCTCAGGCGTAGCTGCCGACAGCAGCAGAAGCAGACCGCTGGCCAAGACCAGCTTGCCGAGTGCCCATACGCCCAGATCGCTGAGGAAGGTATATTGACCGGGCCAGCCCCATATTTTCTGCCAGACCGTCAGGGGGGCTTCTACTCTGTCGCCGCTGCGTTCAGCGCCCTTCGTACCCGGCAGCCCGAACTCCAGCGCAGCCAGCACCAGTCCGAGCAGCCAAGGGATAATGTAATAGAATAATCTGTAGATGACCAGAACTGCCATTGCATGGTCGCTCTTGATGCCAAGCTGGGTAAGCCCGAGCAGCGCAATCAGATCGAACGCACCGATGCCGCCGGGAGCCATACTTAGAATTCCCGCTATCGCAGCCACTACATAGATACTGAAGACGGTGAGAAACGGAGCGCTTCCGAGCATCTCACCGGCAATGAACCAGAAGGTCAGCCCGGCGAACACCCACTCCAGGAAGGAGGCACCCACAGAAGCAACCACAGTAAGCCAGGCGGTTCTCCCCTCACCCCGGTTGACCCATTTGGCGAAGAGCGCAGAGCGCTGGAGGAGTACAAAGAACGGCAGATACAGTGCTATCCCCCAGACTGCAAAACCCAGCCAGCGATGCGCCTCCAGCAGCCGGTCCGCCGGCAAAAGTCCGGTTATCGTCCCCCACCCAAGCAGCGACAGCCCCGTAATCATCAGCGGTGACAGGAACACAATGGCCGGCGCGAGCAAGGATGCAGGCACACTGCTCCGTTTATAGAGCAGCGTTCTAAGGCCCGCGCCAGCCAGACCGGCGAATCCAATCATATTATTGAACGTATTGGCGATCCAGGCATAACGGAAGGTCCGCAACCAGCCGATCTGCAGGCGGAAATGCCGCCGGATCAAGTAATCATAAGTACTCATGACCGCCACCGACAGCAGCGAAATTCCCAGCATCTGCATAATAGAGGGTACGGGAACGGATTTCAGATCACGGATAATTTTGCCTAAATGAATTTGCTTCAGCTCATGCTGCCCCTCCAGATAGACCAGACCGATAATCAGCAGCGGAAAAAGCGCACGCACCGCCTTAATCCGGTAGATGGATATCAGCAGCCGTACGAGCTTGAAGCGTTCCAATTTATTTTTGATTACAGTATGCATGACTTCACCTGTCCTCACTGCCGAACGCTCTTGTTGCCTGAACATATTCAGCCCTCTTCATACGAACCCATTATAACAAGATCCGCAACAGAACTCCCGTATAATGGTCACATGCCTATAAGAGTTAGACGGCGGGCGGAGGATAAGTCCCTGCATCAGATTTATATTTATCCGGTGATGGCGGGAAGCGTATACATCTATATTTGCACAAGTGGAAACGGCTTTGCCGTCCTTTTAAAGGACGGTACCGTTTCAGCGAGAAATAGAAGGATAATTTATCGTGTGCAACATATTAATTCTATATTATAAAAGCACCCGGACTGCGGTTAGTCCGGGTGCTTTTATCATCGTACCAAGGGTTGTCATCCCCTAACGGAGAGCCTGTCACCATGGCAATGGCGGCTCCCTTCAGAGACATGCTGTTCTCGCTCAGGCTATACTCGGATGTCGAATCTCCCTGCGCTGTCGGTGGTTGCGTTAGCAATCTCCTGAACGGATGCTGCTGTCAGCTTATGGTTACCGGCAGGCTTGTCCGGAGGCGCAGCAGCGCTCTGGGCAGAAGCGGAGCTGCCCGCAGCCTGTGACTTCTGGGTAATTTGTGCTTCGATTTGCTTGATCTGCTGTTCTAGCTGCTTGGTTTTGGTTCCTTTGGCTTGCTCGCTGTCCTTGCTTGCGCTTACTTTCTCAAGCTCAGCTTCCAGCTTCGCCTTCTGCTTCTCAAGTGCAGCGGTATCGCTGGCGCTGGAGGATGTATAAGATACAGATGATGAAGCGGCAACGGATGAGACATTCATGGGTGTCCCTCCTTTCACCTCTTCAATATATCCCTTTTCTCTACAATGAACGTTAAAATGCGCTGAAAGTTTGCTGAATATCCCTTCAACCCTTCCTGGCCCTCCGGTTCACCAGCATAACGCTCAGCAGGATGATGACCAGCCCGGCGATGGTATTGGCATAGACCTGCTCCTGCAGGAAGATTACGCCCCACAACAGGCCAAATACAGGCACGAGGAAGGTAACACTGACGGTCTTGACCGGGCCGATATTGGCAATCAGCCGGAAATACAGCAGATACGCCACTGAGGTGCAGATCAGCGAGAGGCCGAGGACAGAATATACAGCGGCGGAAGAAGGCAGACGATCCGGGGCAAAAATCACCGCCAGCGGCAGCAGCACCACACTTGCACCCAGCTGTTGTCCCGCAGCAAGCGCCAGCGGAGTGAGACCGGAGCCTACGCGTGATGCGTATAATCCTCCGAACGCATAGCAGAGCGCGGCTCCAAGAGAGTAACCAACGGATAAAAGAACCGTGCCGGTCAGCGGAAGCGGACTCCAGCCGACCAGCACGCCCACACCTACAAGGCCTATGATCAGCCCGGCTGATTTGGCCGCCCCCGGCTTCTCCTTCCGGGTCCCCCACGCCGCCAATGCCGCGAACATCGGGGTTGTTGCATTCAGAATCGCCGCCAGCGAGGCGCTTAAGTGCAGCTCGGCCATACAGATCAGCGTGAACGGGAGCGCCGCGTTAACCGCACCGAGCAGCAGGAAAGATCTCCAGTGCTTCAGGAGGCCCAACCTGCGCCGGGTCAGCAGCGCATAGAGCAGCAGAGCAGCTCCGGCAATCGTAACGCGCAGCTCTGTCGTGAAGACCGGACCGAGCTCCGGCGAGGCAATCCGCATGAACAGGAAGGAAGCCCCCCAGGCAAAAGCAAGCAGCAACAGGGTAGCAAAGTCCTTGCGGCTCACAGCTTGACCTCTCTTCTGCACAGCAGCAGATAGGACAGAACCGACAGGAGGCCCGCTCCCGCGATGACCAGCGCCATCGGCAGGGCCGAGCCACTGCCGCCAAGTCCGACCAGCGGAGCCGCGCAGCTCCCCAGCAGCAAGGGAAGCAGACCCAGAAGCGCAGAGGCGCTGCCAGCCGTCTCCCCCTGATCCTGCATCGCCAGCGAGAAGCTGGTCGTACCCACAAGACCTACACTTGCAACCACAGCGAACAGACAGATTAGGATCGGCAGCAGCCCGCCATCGGCGAGGAGGGTAATCAGCAGCAGAATACCTCCAGAGGTACTGAGCAGAAGGCCGCAGATCAGCAGCTTACGCTCACCCACTCTGGCCGACATCCGCCCGGCAATCTGCCCGGTCAGAATAATGCCGAGGCCATTCACGGCGAAAATCAGGCTGTACATTTGCGGGGATACCCCATAAATCGTCTGCAGAACAAAGGATGATCCCGAGATATAAGCGAACATGCCTGCCATAACAAAGCCCTGGGAGAGCGCGTAGCCCATGAATCCGGCATTGCCGAGCAGGATGCGGAAGGTACGCAGGGTCCCTCTGAGCCCGCTGCGGATACGCCGTTCCTTAGGCAGAGTCTCCGGCAGCCGCAACAGGATGACCGCCGCGAAGAGCAGCCCGCATACGAACAAGACGATAAATACCCCCTTCCAGTCCGTCACTCTCAGCAGTTGCCCCCCGATGACCGGCGCTGCAATCGGACCCAGTCCGTTGACAATCATCAGCAGCGAGAAGAACTTGGTTAATTCCGAGCCGCTGTACATATCGCGGACCGCCGCACGGGAGATTACCACCCCTACCGATCCGGCCAGGCCTTGAATGAAGCGCAGCACAATCAGCAGTCCGATGGACGGGCTGAACGCACAGAGCAGCGAGGATACCGCATAGATCATCATTCCGAACAACAGCGGAATCCGGCGCCCATGCACATCACTGAGCGGTCCGGCCACAAGCTGGCCCGAAGCCAGTCCCAGCAGGAAGAAGGTCAGGGTAAGCTGAATCATGGCGGGACTGGTATCGAAATAGAGACCAAGGGCAGGCAGGGCAGGCAGATACATATCAATCGACAGGGGACCAATGGTAGCGATGGCTCCCAGAATCACGGCAAGCTGCAGCCGCTGGCTTCTGGACGGCCCGCCCTCGGCCAGGCTTGTCACCGAATTTTGCTTCATCATGAACAGGATACATCCTTTCTTGCCCGTAACCTTTAGTAAGACGGCAGAGCCATTTATGTTCAGGTCCGTTTATATATTTCTCCATACTACCGATTACCGCTGGAATGTTCAATGAATTTCTGGTTGGGCGGGAAAGCGCGGCAGCTTGGCAGGAACAACAAAAAACCGCCTGCCGTAGCCGCCAATCCTCTCGGTGATCGGCAGGCCCGCAGGCGGTTATCTCAGGTGGTGCTGTTGTTACTCCTCAGAATCGGTAAGAGCGGCCAGCCAATCTCTTGCCGCCTCCGCCTCGGCGGCGCTCAGGCGGTGCCCCTGATTGCCCCAGTGCGAGGTAACCTCTGCCCCGGCACCGCTTAACAGTGCTTCCAGCTCCCGGGTCTCCTCGGAGCGGATAATCGGATCATTGGTCCCTGCCCCGATAAAGACCGGAACCCCCTGCAGCGAAGGAATCGCCAGGCCGCGCAGCGGAACCATCGGATGCAGCAGCACTGCCGCCCGGAAGATTCCTCCGTAGTGGAACAGCAGGCTGCCCGCAATATTCGCGCCGTTAGAATAGCCGACTGCTACCAGGTTATCAGCATCGAAGCCGTATTTTGCAGCCGCTTCATCCAGAAACTGCTTCACCTCATGGGTGCGGAAGATCAGATCCTCCTCATCGAAAATCCCCTCCGCCAGCCGCCGGAAGTAACGCGGCATGCCATTCTCCAGTACGTTGCCGCGGATGCCCAGCACAGATGCTCCGGGTGCCAGCAGCTCTGCAAGCGGCAGCAGATCACGCTCGTTGCCGCCTGTGCCGTGGAATAAGACCAGTGTTGGCTGGGTTACGTCTGTACCTTGCTCAAATACATGAATCATACCGGCTTCACCTCCAGTTCACGGATTTCAAACGGGCTGAGGTTCGCTTCAATCGCCGCACGCTGCGGCTCAAACCAAGCCGGAAGCATCAGCTTCTGCCCCAGCGCCTCCGGTGCTTCATCACGGGCAAAGCCCGGAGGATCGGTTGCAATCTCGAACAGAATTCCGCCTTCTTCCCGGAAGTAGATGGCATTGAAGTACTGGCGGTCCTGCACCGGAGTCGGCTGGTAGCCGTGACTCTGAACCCGGCGTCCCCACTCCAGCTGCTCTTTGTCATCTGCGGCCCGCCAAGCAATATGGTGAACGGTACCTGTACCGCCGCCGCCCTGCGGAACTGGAGTGGCCTTCAGATCAATAATATTGCCGATATTGCCTGAAGCTCTGTAGCGGATGTAGCCGTCCCCTTCAGCGATACGCTCCATTCCCAGGGTGCGGGAGAGTGTATCCGCTGTCCGGTCCGGGGCTGTGCTGTAGAGGACAGCACCCCCGAAGCCTTTAACCGCATGCTCTACCGGAACGCCGCCAAACGACCAGGTGCTCAGCGCACCCTCTTCACGCTCCACCAGTTCAATCCGCAGTCCGTCAAAATCCGCGAAAGAGAGATACGACTCGCCAATCCGGGTAACCTTAGTCACAGGAATCTGGTAAGCGGCCAGCCGCTGCTCCCAGAATCCGAAGGAGCCGGCCGGTACAGCATAAGTGGTCACACCGACCTGTCCTCCGCCGATTCTGCCTTTGCGGCCATGAGCCCAAGGGAAGAATGTGATGATCGTACCCGGCGCACCCTGCTCATTGCCGAAGTAGAGGTGGTAGACCTCGGGGGCGTCGAAATTGATGGTTTTTTTGACGAGCCGCAGGCCTAGAATTCCGGCATAGAAATCAGCATTACGCTGAGCGTCTCCAACAAAAGCGGTAACATGATGAATCCCTGCAGTATGCATAGTCATGAGTGAACCCTCCTGATAGTTGTGATGATGATGCGCTTATTTTAATTGAAGAATATTGCGTCTAGTGAAATCGAACCCGCGCCTGTCAGCGCTATACCTACAGCGACTACCAGCACCGTTAAAGGAAACTCAATCCCGTTCGCTGTGGACCAGAATCCGTTAGGAGCATGAACCTTCACAATGGCACCGAGCATCGTTGCCGCAATCAGCACCGCAGCCACCGGAGTCAGCAGACCCAGAGTGAACAGCAGGCCTCCGACCAGCTCCATCAGACCTGCCAGCACCGCCATACGCACGCCCGGCTTGATACCAATCGACTCCATCCAGCCGCCTGTTCCCTTAGGTCCATATCCGCCGAACCAGCCGAACAGCTTCTGTGCACCATGCCCGATGAACGCTACACCAATCACCAATCTCATCAACAATAAACCTACACTAACCATTTTAAACACTCTCCATTCTCTTGGTTTTAATTATCTTAACATTAAGATATTTGCTAATAAAATTGCTGAGCTATTATTCTCTTCTTTCGTTCAGCTTGCTAACAAGCAGACAACCTTACCGCAGCTGGGCTGCTACGGACTCACTTCTATACTCCCTTGCCCAGCTTCTTCAGCAGCAGCGTCGCCTGAGCCTTCTCTTCGCTGTCCAGTCCGCCCATCAGGCTGTGAATAGAATCGACATGCTGCGGGAAAATATCATCAAACAGCTCCCGTCCCGCCTCCGTAATCTCGGCATACGTAACACGGCGGTCATCCTCGCAAGGAACGCGCTTCAGCAGTCCCCGCTTCTCCAGCTTGTCGATATTGTAGGTGATGCTGCCGCTGGTGACCAGAATCTTCTCGCCAATCTGCTGAAGTGGAATCCGGTTTCTATGATACAGCACCTCCAGCACCATAAATTCCGCCGAGGCCAGCCCGTGACTCTTCATATCCTTCACCGCCTGATCCATCAGGCTCTTGTACGCCTTCGACAGAACGACGAACAATTTAAGCGATGCTGCCTGCTCCTGCTCCAGCGTAGTATCTGTCTCTGTTCTTGCTGTCTTATTCTTGCTGCTCATTTGGTACACCTCCTGACCGGCTGCATTTATCTTCAAGTTAATTATCTTTAAGTTAAGATAAATATACGTTATTGGAAGCAGTCTGTCAAGCGCGGGAGGTGAATTAATTTTCATTCCGCCCGGCGCAAGGAAGGATCGCTCTATGCTGCGGTCATGTGAAGCCTAATTCTTACAAAAAAGCTAACCTCTGCGGGTAAATCCCCCCCAACCCGCGCAACAATCACCCCCTCCAACTCCCGCAATAAGCAAGTGGAAAATCTACATCTAATAGAGCTGAATTTCGCCACTTTGGGCGGATCATCCTTAATTAAGTGCCTTTTATCCAGCTGCTGTTTTAGCAGGGTTTATTCGTTCATCAGCAAGTGGAGAAAATCCATCTATCTCCCGCTCCGCATATTTGACCTGTTCTCTAAAACGGCGTAGACTTTCAAAAGGTGAGTATACACCGAAGCAGACGGCTCTTAGCAAGCAACTTATTGGGTATTCCTAATACTTCAAATGAATCCTATTCTAATCTTATACCAAGGCTACAAAAGGAGGCTGATTATGGAATCGAAGGCTCATCATCATTCCGGGGCCGCCGCGCGCAGTGCTGCGGCGGAAGAAGCCCCCGCGCCGCGCGTGCTGATCGTGACGGCAGTCGCGGCTGAGCGCGAGGCGGTCCTGCGCGGCCTCGCCGGCAGCCGCAGGTTCGACGTCATCGCGGCGGGCGCCGGCCCCGCTGCGGCAGCGGCGGGCACCGCCGCCGCCCTGGCAGCCGGCTCGTACGGCTGCGTCGTCAGCGCCGGGATCGGCGGCGGCTTCCCGGGACGCGCACCCGTAGGCTCGCTGGTCATCGCCAGCGAGATGCTGGACGCGGCCCTCGGCGCAGAGACGCCGGAGGGCTTCCGCAGCGCTGCCGAGCTCGGCTTCGGCAGCGTGTCCGTGCCTGCGCCGGGCGGCACGGTACAGGCCCTTGCGGCCGCGCTGGCAGCGGCCGGCCTCACGGTAAGCACGGGCACCGTGCTTACCGTGTCCACCGCGACCGGCACCGCCGGGACGGCCGCGGCTCTGGCCGCGCGCCACCCGGAGGCGGCAGCGGAGGCGATGGAAGGCCACGGGGTCGCCGTGGCCGCCCAGGCGCTGGGAATCGCGGCGCTGGAGCTGCGCGCGATCTCGAACCCGGTCGGCCCGCGCGACCGGGCCGCGTGGAAGATCAATGAAGCGCTGGACGCTCTGGCAGCGGCGGCGGCTATTTTACGGGAGGTGCTGTAATGACACAAGAGCTTCATATTGCTTATTCCCCTTGTCCTAACGATACCTTTGTCTTTCATGCCTGGGCGCAAGGCCTGATTCCCGGCGCACCCCAGCTGGATGTAATGTTTGCCGATATCGATATTACGAACGGGCTTGCAGCAGACGGCGCCGGGCCTGAAGTGCTCAAGATTTCCTACGCCGCCCTTCCCTGGGTGCTGGACAAGTACAAGCTGCTCCCTTGCGGCGGTGCGCTGGGACGGGGCTGCGGCCCGCTTGTACTAACCCGCAAAGGCGCAGGCGCCATCAAACATCCGCGCGAGCTGTCCGGCCGCAGAATTGCCGTCCCGAGCGAACGCTCTACGGCATACCTGCTGTTCCGTCTTTGGGTAGCACAGCAGGTGCAGGGCGGTCCGGCCGAGATCGTCGTTATGCCTTTTGATGAGATCATGCCTGCCGTGCAAAAGGGAGAGATCGATGCCGGACTCGTCATCCACGAAGCCCGCTTCACTTACCCGTCTTACAATCTCAACCTGCTGACTGACCTCGGGAGCTGGTGGGAGAGCGATACCGGCTTGCCTATTCCGCTTGGTGCGATTATTGCCCGCCGCGATCTGGACCCTGAAGCCATTACCGGCTGGATTCGCAGCTCACTCCAGTATGCCTGGGACCATCCTCTGGACTGCCAGGAATACGTGCTAAGCCACGCCCAGGAGCTATCGCCGGAAGTGGCCAAATCGCATATTGATCTTTACGTCAATGAATTCACGATGAGCCTTGGCGAGGACGGCTATGCGGCCATCTCTGCACTGCTGAACCGGGCTGCTGCGGAAGGGCTTGTGCCTGCGGTTGATCCGGCGCTTTTGCGTTAGCAGGGGGGAGCTTCATGACCCCCCGTTCCTTTTGAACAGCAGGCATGACTAACTTATCCTACATTTAGCTACCTATAGCAAGGAGGCCATTCCTATGATTCCTTCAGGCAACAGCAAGGCTAATATCGACCGTTTTTTGGGGTACCAAAATGACTACGACCGTTACCGGCCGGAAGCGCCGCCGATGGTGATTGAACTGCTCACCAGTTACCTGGGCCACCGTCCTTCCCATGTTGCAGATATTGGCTGCGGCACCGGCCTGTCCACCTTTCTGTGGAAGGATGCCGCCAATGCAGTGACCGGAGTGGAGCCAAACCCGGATATGCTGGGCAAGGCTCAGGACAAGCTCCGTCTTCTCGGCAGCGGAGCGGATAACCTGTCTTTTGTGCAGGGCTACTCCAACCAGCTTCCTTTCGATACGGAGAGTGTGGACATTATCACCTGCTCCCAGTCGTTCCACTGGATGGACCCGGACAGCACTCTTCAAGAAATCGCCCGTTGTCTGCGACCCGGCGGAGTCTTTGCCGCCTACGACTGTGACTGGCCTCTGGTGCTGCAGCCCGCTATTGAAGCCCGTTACAACCGGCTGATTGCGGCTTCGGATGCCATGCTTGCGGAACTTCAGCCCGGTGCCGACCAGGCCAGCAAATGGGACAAGGAAGGTCATTTGAACCGGATCAAAGCCAGCGGACGGTTTACTTACGCGAGAGAGATTGTTTTTCACAATATGGAGTCATGCGATGCACAGCGCTATATCGGGCTGGCCCTCAGCCAGGGCGGCGTCCAGTCCCTCCTGAAGCTCAGCCCGGCCTCACTTGTGCAGGACATCGCAGAATTCTCGGCACAGGTAGAGGAGTTCTTCCAGGGCCGGACCTTGCAGGTACCGGTTAGCTACCGGATGCGGACCGCTGTGAAGTAACCATCCCCGTTAGCAACCAAGCTCCTGTCTAAATAGTACAAGTAGAATCAAAAACGCGCCCCAGTTATCCCCGCAAAGGAACCGGGGCGTTTCAATGTCTCGGAAGACTTAACCAGGGACATTCCATGTCTGCCCTTCCTTTTGTTCACTGTATCTACTAATCCGCTCTATTGACCATTGGAATATTATCACATATTATTACACCAATGAAATAAAAATCTAATTACTGGGATTAGGTCAGGTGGTGTTATATGAAGTCCACAACCACGATTCGCGATCAGGTAACCGCATATTTGTCTAATCAGGGCCTGTCCATTAATCAGTTTGCCATCTCTTCAGGAATTAATTCCGGCACACTCAGCCGTGTCGTTAAAGACCGTCAACCGATTGCCATGGATCATCTGGAGCGTATTACCCGGGGTATGGGCCTGCCGGAGGACTACTTCTATACCTTATACGTGGACGAATGCTTTCATCATTCGGCCCCCACCTGGCGGCGCTTGCGGCCGTTTCTTGTGCGTTCAGCGGCGCTCGGCCGTCTTGACTGTGTTGAACAGGTAGTTAGGAACCTGCTGGAGAATCTGGTCTATGCCCCTATGCTATTCGAAGTTGCAGAAGGATTGTTCGAGCAGGGATTGTGGCACGCAGCAGCATTATTGTATGAGAATGTGAGCACCAGTGAGAAATATCAGAATTCCGAACGGCTGGCAATATGCCAATATCGCTTGTTCCGGATTGGCCTCGGTGATGACCAGAGCAGTAATCTGCGGGTAGCCATCCTGTTCGAATGCTTCATCGACCGGCTGAATGAGGCGGATCAGCTGGACGGATTGAAAGACCTGCTGGATGTCTACTACTCTCTGCAAAAGTGGTCCAAGGTGAACGAGCTTGCCGAGAAAATGCTTGAGCTGGCTACCCTCCGTTACAATCTCCAGCTCCGCTCGAAACGTAAACCGGACAACGAAAGATCACCTTCAAGTCCGCTGTATTTATATATTCTCCGTTCCCATCTCTTTTTATCAAGTGTCTGTATGGAATATGGGGACTATAAGTCTGCAATAGAGCGTGTAAGCCTTTATACAGATGTGCCTTGGATACAAGAAACTAATGACGAAAAAGAGCGGATATTAGCCCAATTCAAGGAGTGGGGTAGAGCAAATATCTATTTGTATCGTATACTCGATGGGCAGTTAGAGGTACTAAATAATTATGTGGAATTTATATCTACCCAGCCAGACGAGATATTCACGGCAATGTATAACATTGTTAAATCTGCAAATCGGTATAATTGGAATATAGACCATATTCTTGAGCGCTTCTCTAGTTACATCCCTTACAGAACATATAACTCCGAATTCGGTGAATATAACCAGCAAGTTATGGCAGACAAGCATGCCCGCTTTCTTGCTGAATTAGCAGCCTATTACCTTCACAATAAGTATTATGAGAAGTTTACGAATGTACTGCGAAGCCTGGAATCCTCCGCTAAAATCAACAACGAAAGTATAGCCATTACTTGTGTTGATCTATTTGAACAATACAGGTATACAGCAGGAGAAGAAGAAATGGAAAAATACAAACTTTTAATTAGAACAGCACGAAATTCAAAAGCAACATCATTTCATCAAGCTTATAGTTCTATGCAGTGATACCCATCCGTATACGAATCGGCGTGAATTAGGCGCACTTCTTGCTGCATTCTAGCTTTCCCCCAGCATTTACCCTATACTTATACCAGCGAGACGAAGAACGTCCCGGTTACCCCTTTATGGGGAAGCCGGGGCGTTTTCTATTTTCCGGAGAGGATGAGGAGCATGACTTTTGAAGAAGCACATGAACAATTTATCAGCGGACACTTGAATTGCAGACCTGAGGGGGAACGAAGAGCACGCTTGGAAAGGGGGCATCGGCATGCCGAGGTGCTGTTCTTGAAGAATGTATGGTGGCCTTTGCGGGGACATTTTACCGGACTTCACCCGGAGTATGAGGTGATGGATTGGCGGGGACGATCTTATTTCGCTGACTTTGCTTGGCTGCCCGGATACGTAAAGCTGCTGATCGAAATCAAAGGCTATGCTTCGCATGTACGTGATATGGACCGCAACAAATACTGCGGCGAGCTGAACCGCGAGACCTTCCTGTACGCCATGGGCTATCATGTGATTTCCTTCGCATACGATGATGTTGAACAGCGTCCCGAGCTCTGCATAACCTTGCTGCGGATGGTGCTGGGCAGATATCAGCCTGCGGCAACCCCAGTATCGCGCGTACAGTTGATGGAGCAGGAGGTCATCCGGTTAACCGTTCATCTAGCCCGGCCTATTCGCCCGCAGGATGTAAAGCAGCATTTCTCAATTGATTACAGAACCGCTGTCCGCACCTTGCGAAGTCTGTCTGACAAGGGCTGGCTCGTACCGGTTCCCACCAGCAATCAGGAACGAACCGCACGATATGAGTTGAAGCGCGGTGTACTGGAATATTTTAATTAGCCTTCGGCAAATAATTGGAAAAACGCATCTTAATTTCGCTATTCCCAAGGAATACTCGACAACAAGTGGAAAACCAGCAACTGCTGCTCCTGGTTTTGCCGCTATAGGGCGATCTGGGGAAATTTAAGTGCTGTTTTTCCAACTCTCTCCCCCACAACCCATTAATACTCATCAGTAGGTGGACAAAATCCATCTGTTACCCGCTTCCGCAGCATTATCACCCGATTCCACCAACATAGATTACTCCACCAGCATCGGCAACACCGTTCTTATCCTCTATCAAACCATCAGCCGCCAGCACCCCACTCCTTCAATCCTCGTCAGTCCCCATTCCTCCACGCCGTTATAGTCCCGCTCCCCTATCCCCTATGCAACTCCCGCCACCCACTTCCACCTTACCCCCTGGCAAGCAAAAGCCCCCCGCCTACGCAATACGCGCATGCAGGGGGCTTCTGTACTCTTCCGGCGCTTACGCCAGCTACTTCTTATTCATCTTAAACATCAGGAACAGCTCATTATAGTGGGCAAGCATCCGCTTGCCGAGGTTGTCGTAGACCTCCAGCCGGTCGGTGAGCTCGGCGGGCGGGTAGAAGCGCTCGTCACCGGAGATGTCCTCCGGCAGCAGCTTCAGGCCGGGAACGTTCGGCGTGGAATAGCCGACGTATTCCGTATTCTGGGCCGCCACATCCGGCCGCAGCATGAAGTTGATGAATTTATGCGCGCCTTCGACATTGCCGGCGGTGCGCGGAATGACCATGTTGTCGAACCATTTGTTCGAGCCTTCCTCCGGCACGACAAAGTCCAGCTTGTCGTTGTCATCCATGATCTCCGAAGCGTCGCCGGACCAGACGATACCGACCGCCGCTTCTTCGTTGGCGAGCAGCATTTTGACCTCGTCACCCACAATGGCCTTCACATTTGGGGACAGCTTGTTCAGCTTCGCGAGCGCCTCCTGCAAATGCTCCTCCTTCGTGTCATTGACGGAATAGTGCAGGCTGTTCAGCGCCATGCCCATGACCTCACGGGCTCCGTCCACGAGGAAGATATTATTCTTCAGCCGCTTGTCCCATAAGGAATTCCAGCTGCTGAAATCGATGCCCTTCGTCATCTCCGGGTTGAAGATGATCCCCACCGTCCCCCAGAAATAAGGAACCGAATACTTGTTACCGGGATCGAAGGACAGATTCATGAACTTGGAATCGATGTTGGCGAGATTCGGCAGCTTGCTGTGATCCAGCGGCAGCAGCAGATTCTCTTCCCGCATCTTGGCGATCGCGTAGTCAGAGGGGATCACAACATCGAAGATCGTACCCCCCTGCTCTACCTTGGTCAGCATCGCTTCATTGGAATCGAACGTCTGGTAGATGACCGTAATCCCGGTCTCCTCCTGGAATTGCTTCAGGAGATCGGGGTCCACATAGTCGCCCCAGTTATAGATAGTCAGCGTGTTGCCGCCAGAATAGCCCTGGGCCGAGTTCAGCCGGGAGGCCAGGAACATCAGTCCGAAGGCGACGATCAGAATCGCCAGGAACGTATTGACTAGCTGCTTCATCTAGGCACCCCCGCTTCGGCCACCGGCTCGGCAATCTGTGCCGCCGGGCGGCTTTTACGCTGGTTCAGGTAGTAATAACCGATGACCAGCAGAATTGTGAAGAGGAAAATCAGCGTCGACAGCGCGTTAATCGACAGCGAGACCCCCTGACGGGCACGGGAATAGATCTCCACCGACAGGGTGGAATAGCCATTGCCCGTGACGAAGAAGGTGACTGCGAAATCATCCAGGGAATAGGTCAGGGCCATGAAGAATCCGCTGAAGATTCCCGGCTTGATGATCGGCAGAATGACTTTTGTCAGCACATCCCGGCGCGTAGCGCCGAGATCACGCGCGGCATCCGTCAGGGTCGGGCTCATCTCCTGCAGATGCGGCAGGATCATAATGACCGCAATCGGAATGCTGAACGCCACATGCGAGAGCAGCACGGAGGTGAAGCCGAGCTTGATCCCGACAATCGTGAACAGGATCAGGAAGGAGGCTCCGATGATGACATCCGGGCTGACAATCAGCACATTGTTCAGCGAGAGCAGTGTGTTTTTGGCCCGGCGGCTGCGGACATGATGGATCGCCAGCGCACCGATTACCGCTATGATGGTCGCAATGGCCGATGACAGAAGGGCGATGACCAGTGTGTTAATCACAATAATCATCAGCCGGGTATCGGCAACTACCTCACGGTAATAATCCAGCGTGAAGCCTTCGAACTTGTGCATCGTACCGCCGCTGTTGAACGAGTAGTACATCAGATAGAAGATCGGCGCGTACAGCACCAGGAAGACCAGCACCAGATAGATATTGGCGATGCCGTTCTTGTTCTTAATCCTGCGTCTGTTCTTCATCCGCGCACCCCCTTCCGGGAGCCGCCGGTCAGAATCATGAACAGCGCCATAATGGCGATCAGGAACACCGCAACGGTGGAGCCCATACCCCAATCCTGTGTGACCAGGAAGTGCTGCTCAATCGCGGTGCCGAGCGTAATCACCCGGTTCCCGGCAATCAGACGTGTAATCATGAACAGCGACAGCGCCGGAATGAATACCGCCATGCAGCCGGAGCGTACACCCGAGATCGTCAGCGGAAAAACCACCCGCCGGAACGTTGTCCATCCCGATGCACCCAGATCACGCGCAGCATCCACCAGCGACAGATTCATCTCGTCGAGCGCACTGAAGATCGGTAGAATCATGAATGGAATGAAAATATAGACCGACACAAACACAAAGCTGAAGCCCGTGAACAGAATCTGCTGCTCGCCCAGACCCAATAAATCAAAGAAATTATTGACCGGACCGAAGGTGCCGAAGATCCCGATGAAGGCATAAGTCTTCAGCAGCAGGTTGATCCAGGTCGGCAGAATAATCAGCAGCAGCCACAGCTGCTTGTGCTTCGTTCGCGTCAGCAGATAAGCGGCCGGATAAGCCACCAGCAGCGAGAACACCGTGATCAGAAAAGCGTACCAGAACGAATTCAGCATCATTCTCATATAGACCGGCGTGAAGAAATTGACGTAGTTATTCAGCGTCAGCTTCCCCTCCAGATCGAACAGGGAATAGTAGACCACCAGCAGCACCGGGGCAATGACAAACAGCGCGATCCACAGGTAGTACGGGATGAGGTAATACGACTTGCCCTTAGTCATCATGGCTCTCCACCTCGGCGTAAGCCTCCAGACGCTTGTCGAACTCTTCCTCCGTTTCACCGAAACGCATAACATGGATCGCTTCCGGGTCAAAATACAGCCCAATCTCGGAGCCAACCTCCGCCTTACGGGTGGAATGGACGAGCCATTCATGGCCGGAGCCGTCATAGCAGCTGATCTCGTAGTGAACCCCGCGGAACAGCTGCGAATCCACACGCACCTTCAGCTTGCCCGCCTCAACTGTAGCAATCTCCAGATCCTCGGGACGGATGACAATCTCCACCGCTTCATTCGGCCGCAGACCGGCATCGACACATTCGAACCGGTGACCGTTGAATTCCACTACATAGTCCTCAATCATCACACCCGGCACGATGTTCGACTCTCCGATGAAGTCGGCCACGAACCGGTTAATCGGTTCATCGTAGATATCATTAGGCGTGCCGCTCTGCTCAATCTTGCCGCCGTTCATGACGAAGATCCAGTCGGACATCGCCAGCGCCTCTTCCTGGTCATGGGTGACGAAGATGAAGGTGATGCCCAGCCGTTGCTGCATCTCCCGCAGAATATACTGCATCTCCGTACGCAGCTTCAGATCAAGCGCCGAGAGCGGCTCGTCCAGCAGCAGCACCTGCGGCTCGTTGACAATGGCGCGCGCAATGGCCACACGCTGTCTCTGCCCGCCGGACATTTCATTAATGGCCCGCTGATCATAGCCGACCAGGTTGACGAAGCGCAGCGCTTCCTGCACCTTTTGATGAATGACATCCTTCTTCAGCTTCTTGATGCGCAGTCCAAACGCCACATTCTCGAATACGTTCAGATGCGGAAACAGCGCATAGTCCTGAAATACCGTATTGACCTGCCGCTCATTGGCGGGAATGTGGTTGATAATTTTGCCGTTCAGATAGATCGAACCTTCCGTCGGCTCCGCGAAGCCGGCGATCAGACGCAGAATGGTCGTTTTTCCGCAGCCCGAAGGGCCCAGCAGCGTGTAGAATTTACCGCGTTCAATTTCGAAGCTCACGCCTTTGAGTACAGCCTCTTCGTCGTCGTATTGCTTAATCACCTGGTCAAATGAAATAATAGTGCCTTCCGGGGTAGCTATAGCTAACAACCTCCCTTACTTATGTAGTACAACCTATTTTACCCGCTTCTTGCGGGAGACAATCCGGCAGCAGCATGCTTAGCACGGATAAGCGACAATTCTTGCCTTGGTTCGACAGACTTCAATATATATAGCATAAATGAATCCTGCAATATATGCGATAGCTTACATTGTGAAATCGCGCACAAAAACTTAACAAGTTCGTAAAATCTTGCCCGCCTCCAGCCTGTTTTGAGGTGCTATAATGAAAACGGATGAAAACCATAAAATTTTTCCTATTTACATGAAAGAAGATGACAAACATGAACGAGGGCTTACAGGAGCGCCTTGAAAAGTTCGGATTATCCTTATATATGATACGGATTACGCTCGCCGCTTCGCTCTCGTGGCTGGCTGTGCACATTATCTACGGGGACCATTACCTGTACTTCGCGCCGCTGGCGGCGATTCTGATTACCCAGAGCAGTGTCAAGGCCTCCCTTGAAAAAGGCGTCTACCGCATGACCGGCGTGGTCCTTGGCGGCATCGTCAGCCTGATCGTAGGCAAATTCTTCGATGTGGGTGCGCTGTCGATTCTGCTGATGCTGCTGATCGGCATTGGGGTGGCTACAGCCTGCCGGATCAATATCCAGGCCGTCTCCCAGGTCGGCGTCACCTCGGTTCTCGCACTTACCTTCTATCATGACCAATATATCGTCTGGAGAGTCGCCGAGACGCTGATCGGCGTGCTGATTGCCCTCATCATCAATATGATTATCGTGCCGCCCAAGAGCTTCGTCAAGGTCAAGGACCTGGCGCTGAAGGGCAGCCTGACCTTATCCGATGCCTTAACCGGATTCGCTGCAAGCGGCCGGGATGCCGCACAGGCCAAGGCTGCTCTTGAGAGCTCCGGCGAGCTGCTGAAGAAGAGCGACCGGCTGCAGAAGGAGATGCATTACACGCTGTCTCATTACCAGTGCCGCAAGGACATTGGCAAGCTGACACAGACGACCACCCATCTCATCAAGGTCCACTCCTATGTCAAGGCCATAAGCGAAGAGATCGCCCTGCTGCCGGCCCATTATGCCGCAGCCGACTGGATGCTGGAGGTTGTAACCGCAACGGCAGACTGTATCGCCCTGTACGGCACACGAACGCTATCGGATGCCGAATGCAGCGGACGGTCACTCCCCGAGAGTCTGAGAAGAGCCCGCGATGTGCAGCTCGCCTGGTTCTCGGAGCTGCAGGATCAATGCCCGCTCGCGGCCTTCCGTGATCTCGGTGCGGTATTCTCCCACCTGAACCGGATTCTTGAAGAAATTGAACGCGCCGATTATGCGGCCCTTTCCACCGTACCACAGCATGTCAAGGCACAGCCTGCACGCGCCATCCAATTCATACAAAAAGGACTCTTCCACAAGCTATAAGCTTGGGAGAGTCCTTTTTTGGGATTTCTGCAACTTGTTGGTGGGATGGGATGCGCGCGGGTAAAGTGGCTTGGGTGGCAGCGCGTAAAGTTATAGCAGTTGGAAAAAAGGCACTTAATACAGCCAAATCAGCCGATTTGACTGAAGCAGTTGGAAAAAGTACATCTAATCCGCCGCAATCTATGGAATGCGTTAAAACCGGACAAAATAAGTGCTGTTTATCCATCTGCTGTTCCCATAGGAGGTATTCCACCAGCAGCAAATGGAGAAAATCCAACTAATTACTACATGTATCCCGGTGACACGAGATGGGATACACAAATTCCACCTTAGTATAACGCACGCAGAGGTGAACGCCGAAAGCGGCAGTTAATCGGCATGCAGAGCTGCACGCTGAAAGCGGTATTTATTCAGCAGGCAGGTATCTCCAGCCCCCGTAGGCTGTAACGTTCTCAGCTCCGGCGGCGGCATAGCCTTCGCAGATGAAGCCCGTCACTTCGCGGCCATCGGCGAGGGCCACCCGCCCGAGACCCAGCGGGGCCGGGATAAGCGTGGCGAATGCGCCCAGCGATTCCACCGGCATCTGCCACAGCTCCAGTTCGATAGCGCTTCCCCCTGCCGCCTGTCTCAGCAGGCCCGGCTTCGCCGGCATTGTAGGAAGCTTGACCAGCTCATAACAGGCAGCAGTCCGCGCCTCCTGCCAGAAGCGGGCGCCATGCTCCAGCATCTGCTTCTCCAGCGGGAAGCCGCGCATATGCAGCCCGCAGACCGCCAGTGTAACCATGCCGGACGCTGGTAGTTCGGCGCCAGTAGCAGCACCAGTCCCTCCGGCCTCACCAACGTCAGCCCCAGCAGTACCACCTGCACCACTAGTACCTCCGCCAGCTTCCGGCTCCAGCGATTGGTGCTCCGCCAGAAGTTGAGCCTCGGCCCCGGCAGAACTCCCCCCACTCTCACCATCATTCCCCTCCGCCAGAAGCCGCGCCCCGGCTCCGGCAAGCAGATGCTCACTGTCCGCCAGAGCGAACAGCGTAATGCCGAACGGCAGGTTCCCCGCCGCTTCCCCGGCGGGAATTGCCACCGCCGACAGGTCGAGCAGGTTGCAGTGATTGGTGTAGCGGCCCATATCGGAGTTGGCCCCTACCGGGTTCGCAGCCAACTGCTCCCGGGTCCAGGTTCCGCCGCAGGTCGGCAGGACCAGCACCGCATCCCGCAGCAGCAGCTCCGCTTCCCGCTTATACTGCTGCAAGCGGTGCATGGCCTGGAACAGGCTCGAAGCAGTGTGGCGTTCCGCGGCCCCGGAGGAGAGAATCGACTCCGTTACCGGCAGCACTGCTTCACGGTGACTCTCCACGAATCCGGCCAGATCCGCCCAGCGTTCGGCTACCCAGGGGCCGTCGTACAGGATGGCTGCCGCTTCGGAGAACAGCGTACAGTCCACCCGTTCAACCGGCAGCCCCAGCTCCTGAACCGCCGCTTCGGCCCGTTCCCAGGCCCGGCGGTATTCGTCCGCATGGGGCCCGTAGAAGTCCAGCGGCGCTTCCGGCAGCAGCAGCTTCCCGGGCAGAGCGGCAGCCTCCCGCTTCACGGAACGTGACCACGGATC
Source organism: Paenibacillus sp. FSL R7-0128 (assembly GCF_038002245.1). Taxonomy (NCBI): domain Bacteria; kingdom Bacillati; phylum Bacillota; class Bacilli; order Caryophanales; family Paenibacillaceae; genus Paenibacillus; species Paenibacillus sp. FSL R7-0128. Next base: position 7,326,703 of record NZ_JBBOCD010000001.1, read on the forward strand.
GGCTGCCTCGAAGCCGCGTGCTGCGCGGTCCACCGTGAGTGCATCCTCCAGATTGTGCGCGAATACGGTGACACAATCCAGGCTGGCACACGCCGGCACTACGCCGCGCACCGGCCAGGCGCCCAGGCTGGGCTTATAGCCGACCAGCCCGTTCAGCGCGGCCGGCACACGGCCCGAGCCGGCGGTATCGGTGCCCAGGCTGAATACCGCCTGGCCCCGGGCCACGGCAACCGCCGAACCGGCGCTGGAGCCGCCGCTGATGTATTCGGGACGCAGGGCATTATGCGTCTCGCCGTAAGGGCTGCGCACACCGACGAGTCCGGTGGCGAACTGGTCCAGATTGCTTTTGCCGACAGGGATCGCCCCCGCAGCCACCAATCTCGCTACAACCGCTGCGTCGGCTTCCGGCTGATAAGCGAATTCAGGACATGCCGCCGTCGTGGGCAGTCCCTTCACATCGATGTTATCCTTCACCGCGAATGGAATGCCCCACAAGGGATGCTCCTGCGGATTCAGCTCTTTGAGCGCTGCCAGGTAGGGAGCGATCTGCGCCACGGCGGGCGCTTCAATCCAGATGTTCATGTCCTTGTCCCGCGCAGCGCGGCGGATGATCTCCCGGATAACCTCCTCCGGCTCCAGCGTGCCGCTCAAATACTGCCCCCGCAGCCAGCCGGCTGTCAGCTTCGCGGGCCATTCCGTTATTGCTGTCATCAGGCTTCATCTCCTTCTCTGCGTATCGGTGCCGGACCTGCGGCCCTTGCTCATCTCATACAGCTTCAGCGCGAGCTGCAGCTCCAGCATATCGTCACCGTCATCCTGGCTTAATCCCAGCAGCTCACAGGCCCGGTCGATCCGGTAGGTGACCGTATTATAATGAGTGAACAGCTCGCCGGAGGTCCGCTTGACGTTGCGGTTGCACTTGAAATACAGCTGGAGCGTCTGGAGCAGCGAAGCATTATGCTTGCGGTCGTACTCCAGCAGCGGAGCAATATACTGATCCCTGTACTCGGTGATCTCCTCCAGCTCGGGCAGATGGTACAGCAGCCGGAAGACACCCAGCTTCCGGTAATCGACATAAGACCCGCTGTAGCCGCTGATTTGGCGGATGCGGGCGATTTTGCGGGAGGATTCATAGCTGAACCGCACCTGATCAGGGCCGTCCGCAAGATCGCCGATACAGAAGGCGCAGCTCCCGCTGACAACTATCCGGTTCATCTCGGCCAGCAGACGACCCAGCGTCTCCTCCAGCGGAAGCTCCGGCTGCTCCGGCACGGTCAGCACCAGCTCCCCTTCAAGGATGGTGAGCTTCACATGCTGAAGGTCTGCCCGGGCACGCACCCGCTTCACTACCTGCTGCAGCTGCTTAAGCTCCGGCTTATCCTCCAGCCATCCGATGGTTACAGCACGCAGCGGGCGCTCCGGGAGCGGGCAGCCGCAGGCCGCGCCGCGCAGCTTCAGATCCTCGGCAGCGGCAATCCGCCCGCTGATCCAGTCCTGCAGGAACTGGTCCACATACTTCAGCTCCACCTCCCGGCGGGCCCCGGCATTGATCATCTCCAGTCCGACCAGCACACCGACCCGGTCAATCGTTAACTGATCCACTACCGACAGCTCGCTGTTCCACTCCAGCAGCACCAGCAGACACTGGTCTGCTCCCTTGTCATTGACAGCCGAGACATAAGCTCGGATACGCCGTTCTCCAACGGTGAGGAATGTAATGCCGAGACTGCCTTCCTGGCGAAGCTGTATCCAGGCCGGAAGCTGCTCCTCCAGCTGTAGCGCATCCGCCTGCGGAGAACAGAAGACCTGATCGGTATCATCCAGCAGGACGACCGGATTATGCAGCATCCCGTCCAGCGTCAGCAGGAAATCCTCAATCCCGTCGCCATGGAGAAGCTGCTTCGACAGCTTCTGGAACCGGCTCTGCAGCTGCGAGAGCTCCCGCGCCTCCTGCACCAGCACCCGCTCCATAATGTCGCGGACCACATCGGAGAAGGAGGTGGAGGCGGGCAGCTCGAAGATCGGGAAGCCCAGCTGATCCGCGAGTTCCAGCGCCCTCGGCGGAATCTCATCGATATAACGTTTGGTTTTGATCCCGAGCGCGGACACCCCCTTCTGGTTAAGCTGGGGAATAATCTCTGCGATCAGCTCCGGACGGTTATGAAAGGGGAAGCCGCTTGTAATCAGGAACTCTCCCGGACGGACCCAGTCAATAACATCGGGAACCTCCATTACATTGACCCGGTTAATATAACGTCCAAGGCCCCCGGCCCCAGCCAGCAGGGCCGCTTCCTTCAGGTCGGGAATCAGCAGAATATCGCTGCAGGTCAAACCGGTAATTACATTGCTGCCCATGGCTCCGCCGCCTTTACTATAGCTTGGAAGAATAGATATCCTCGATTAGTGTAGTGCCGAAGAAGCTGTTGGACGGCACCTCCGCCTCCGCCGGTACAAAAATACTGATCTGCTCCGAAGGAGCATCCCCTGTATTCCTGACAGAATGGACTACGCCCGCAGGCACATGGAACGTATCTCCGGCCCGGTAGCTGTACCACTCCCCGTCACATAGCAGCTTGACCTCTCCTACGGTAATATGAATGATTTCGACTACATCATGATAATGCGGCAACACTTGGCCGCCGATCCCCAGCTTCTCCCACAGAATTGAGCTCATGCGGATGCCCAGGCGGTCCGCCTCCGTTGCCGAGACAATCTCCCGGTGATACAGCTCTATGTGATTCGGCATAAGCTCCCATGTCATATCTGCTGCTGCCAGCACTTTCGTTTCCTGTGTATGCATATTCGATTCCCCCATGATGGATAGTGATAATACATTGCTCCTGTCAAAAAGCTCTGCTACCTGCGGCGGAACACAGCCGCCACCGGTCCTCCGCCCTTCGGCCCCTGATGCTCGCCTCCGCCGGAGACGTAGATCATCGGGTCGCCGCCGACATAGGCCAGCACACCGCCGACTACAGCCCGCGCATGGCGGGTATGATTGATATCCGAGTCATCCAGCATGATATGGCGGCGTCCGCGGATGACGCCATCGGGATCGGCTTCCGCCTTGGCCAGCACCTGCACCAGCTCTTCACCGGGATAACGGTCCAGCAGGCCCTGAAGCGCAGCGCCATCTACAGCATCCTGCATCACGGCATGGTCGATGTGGTACGGGCCATCCGCAGACAGTGAGTTCCCGAACACAATCACTTCGCAGCAGGACAGCTCACTGCCCGCCGAAGTGGAGGCTACCGCGCTGAATTGAGTCCAGTCCGTGCAGATCTCTTCTTCCTGCAAGGCCGCACGATCCACCTCACCCAGCGCTACCCCGGCACCCAGTGCAGAAGCTCCTCTGGAATAGCCCATCGATTTATAAGTATCCTCTGTGACGAGCGAACCCTCACGGCTGTGTGCCTCATAGATCTGCTCAGCGGTAAGCAGCGGACATTTGATCTGTACAAAATGCACATCCTCCGGTGAGGTGATGCCCGCATCCATGACCGCACGGGCCACGGCATCCGCCACTTCGTCCACCTGAGGCAGCCGTCCCAGCTCCTCCGGCCGGAAGCTCCGGGTTCTGGCGACTCCAATGGCGAGTGACTTCAGGCCATCAGTGACCACACCCGGCTCCTTCTGCCCGCTGCGGCTGATGACCGTGAAGTGCGGGCTGAGCACCCCTTCCGTACCGCCGGACATCACATAAGAGATGTCGGCAGCTCCTCCTTTTGCCGCTTCAGCAAAGAATCCTTTCAGGGCCATCACAGCATAACCCCGTGTAAAATCATTCACACAGCCGTTTCCCTCCGTCTTCCCCAGCACCGCGACCACTTCCTCCGGCCGGAACAGGCCTGCTTCCACCGCTGCGCTTAATCCCGACATATCATGCGGCGCGCCTGCCGGGATTCGAATGACCGAGCAGTTCATCATAGATCATCGCTCCTTGTCCAGAAAATAACCCGTTTCTCCAGCAGCCCGATACACCAGAACAGCAGCAGGCCGCACAGCGCCGAAGCAATAATGGCCGAGAACATCACCGGCGTATCCATATGATAGGAAGAGACAAGCACTACATAACCGAGTCCCTTATTCGCTCCGACAAATTCGCCGACTATGGCACCGACTATCGCGAGCGAGGTGGAGATTTTGAGGGCAGAGAAGATATAAGGCAGACTCGTCGGCAGGCGCAGCTTCCAGAAGATTTCGCTTTTCGTCCCTTTGTAGGTGGAGAACAGCTCCCAGGCTTCGTATTCAATGGCCTTAAGCCCCTTGACACTGTTCACCAGAATCGGAAAAAAACAGATCAGCATCGAAGCGATTACCTTCGAGGTATACCCGGTCCCCAGCCAGACGACCAGCAGCGGGGCCAGCGCCACCAGCGGCGTAGTCTTAAGGGCGATGGCCAGCGGGAACATCCCTTTCTCAATCGGCTTGGAATGAACAAAAATCACTGCGGTAGCCAGGCCGAGGATATTGGCGAGAATGAACCCGGTCAGCGCTTCGCCCAGCGTAACCAGCGTATGCGACCACAGCGAGCCATTGATAGCCGAGACTACCTGCGTAGGCGCAGGTAGAAGATACATCGGAACCGACAGGAGACGTACAGCCAACTCCCACAGCAGCAGGAAGCCGAGCGCAAACGTGACCGGGTACAGGGTGTCTTTGATTTTGACCGTCATAGATGCTTCACCCGCTTTCTCAGTTCCTTGACAATCCGGTGAAATTCCGGCAGCTCCTCCATGCCCGCCTCACGCGGGGAGGGCAGCGTCACCGGAATGATATCCGTCACACCGGCAGGCCGGGGAGACATCATCACGACCCGGTCCGACAGCAGCGCGGATTCATGGATCGAATGGGTGACCATCACAATGCTGCTTAGACTGGTCTCCGGGCTTTCCCATAGCCGCAGCAGCTCGAAATTCAGCTTCTCGCGTGTCAGCTCATCCAGCGCGCCGAACGGCTCATCCATCAGCAGCACCGTCGGATCGGCCGCCAGAGCCCGGGCAATCGCTGCCCGCTGCTGCATCCCGCCGCTGAGCTGATGCGGGAAGTGGTTCAGATAATCCTGGAGGCCGACCAGGCGCAGGGCACTTTCTGCTTTTTCACGTGCCTCGGCTTTGCTGAACTTCTTCTTCTCGCCCAGCTCCAGCGGCAGCATGACGTTCTGCAGCGCGCTGAGCCACGGCATCAGGACCGGCTTCTGAAAGACCATGCCCAGGGACAGATCAGGTGAAGCATACGCCACCTCTCCACCGGTCTCCGGGCTTAACAGCCGCAGCATCAGCCGCAGTGTCGTGGATTTCCCGCAGCCGCTCGGTCCGAGGATCGAAATGAACTCATTGCGGTATACATCAAGACTGACCTGATTCAGCACAGGCACGTTGCCGAAGGACAGAGAGCAATTGCGCAGGGAGAGCATGGTTTCCCGGGTACCGGGATGCTGCGCGGCGGCAGCATCCAACTGTTCTTTGATCGCTGTTGTCATTGTCGGTCCCCTCCTTATTTCAAAAACTCGTTGGTGAACAATCCGCCGATGTCCTGCTCCTTTTTCACAAATCCCAGCTCGACCAGATTCTTCTGCAATGTCTCCCAAGATGCCTCGTCCATTGAGCCCAGCGGGAGCTTCTCCGGATCAAGCAGCGGAATGCTGGCCTTCATCATATTGACCTCATGCTTCAGATCCAGCTTCTCGCCATACTTCAGACCAAATTCGGCTGCCTCCTCCGGATGCTTCACTGCATAATCCCAGCCCTGCATAGACGCCTGCACGAAGCTTGTGACCATCTCCGGGTCCTTCTTGATGATAGACTCCGTAGTGAACAAGGTATCGGCATAGAAATTGATGCCGTAGTCGTTCGGGTCGATAATATTCACTTCCTTGCCCTGCTCCTCTACAGCCAGCACTTCATTAATGACATATCCGGGCCAAGCCTTGACCTGACCGGTTAACAGCGGACTCAGATCATATTTGACCGGCATCTCTTCGATTTGCGAAGGGTCGATGCCCGCGCTTTTCTCCATGGCACGGAAGGTCAGCTCTTCATTGCCGCCCAGCTTAATGCCTACCTTTTGCCCGACCAGATCCTCCATCGTCTTGATCCCGGACTCTTTGAGCGTGAACATAACGAACGGGGTTTTGCGGTAGATCGCGGACAACGCTTTGACCGGGACGCCTTTCTCTCTGGCGATGACGATCTGGTCGGCACCGGTAACTCCGAACTCCTCACTGCCGGAAGCTACCATCTGCACAGCCGGGAAATCCGAGCCCCCCGGGCGGATCTCAACATCCAGCCCCGCTTCTTTATAGAAGCCTTTTTCCACTGCGGTATAAAAGCCGGCAAACTGCGCCTGGTGAATCCACTTCAGCCGGAGCACCACCTTTTTCAGCTCGCCCGAGCCTTCCACTCCCTGGCCTTCAGCCTTCCCGGCTTCCGTATTGTTACCGCAGGCGGTCAGGAGCAGCATTAGCGAGGTTAACAGCATCAGCGCTTTTGTTCTGGACTTGTTCCACATGGTTATTCCCCCGTTTATGAATGATTTAGTATTGCTCCAGCGCCTTCAGCACCGCTTGTGAATCACTTACACTGCCGAACACTCCGCCCTGCATTTGAACCATACTCAGCGCCGCCAGGTGATTCGCTTCATCCGTCGCTCCTGTACAATCTGCAAGGATCAGACACTCGTACCCGCGGTCATTGGCTTCCCGCATCGTGGTGTGTACACAGACATCGGTAGTAATACCGGTCAGAATCAGATGGGTAATTCCTTTATTCTTCAGGATCAGGTCCAGGTCCGTTGCGTAAAAGCTCCCTTTGCCCGGCTTGTCTATAATGTACTCTCCGTGGGCAGGCGCCAGCTCATCAATGATCTGCCAGCCGCGCTCCCCCCGCACGAGGATTCGTCCCGCCGGTCCTTCGGAGCCGATCTCGGCCCCGATCTGGCGGCTGCGCCACCGCTTGTTCGCCGGCAGATCCGACAGATCCGGCTTATGCCCCTCGCGGGTATGGATCACGGTGAAGCCTTCGATGTCCCGGATACGGGCCAGCAGCCGCTGAATGGGCTGGATCGCCCTCGCTGTTAATGAGAGGTCATAACCCATTCTCTCGACGTAACCGCCCTTGCCGCAAAAATCCGTCTGCATGTCGATAATCATCAGCGCTGTCTTCGCCGGGTCCACAGCCCCGTCATAAGGCCAGATGTAAGGTGTTGCTGCAATCTGCATGGTTTATGCTCCTCTCCTGATGTCGCTATCTCTATTAATGTCATATTAGTTAACATTAATTCGTGTTTCCTTGGTATGAGTTAGATTATATTACAATGAATTTGCGATGTCTTCGGTTTTATTACGAAATAATACACTGAATGTTTGTGTTTATTTACATAGTTAACATACACATAACATTAACACTCGCAAAACCGCTTATTAAAAAAGAACACTCCGAGTCTTACCAAGCCCAGGGTGTCCCAACAGTTGAATGCTCATACTTTCCTCCCCCTGCCTCTTCCATAAGCTGTAAGCGCTGGGAAACCAGTTTTTTTGTCGAAATAGAGCTGCATATTTCGAGTTTTTTGATAAATAGGCATAATATAGTTGAAAAATAGCTCTTTAAGTACTAGAATTAAGCTTGTTTGCAGAAGTTAATGACGCGTAAGAACTATTTATGACTCTTTTTGTCGATTACAGTCGACCATAACTCCCACCTCTACAGGATGTATATCATTGATCTATTTCTAAAGGCAAACTCCCCGAAAGGGCAGGACGCAAAGCTATGGGCCTAAGAACGCCGGAATCTGCGTTTACGGTTGCCAGGCTGCCAATAGAGACCACTTAAGCCAGCTGTTCCGGAGGGAAAGCCTCCCAGGCTTGATGATGTTCTTTTTCTGTACGAATTGCCATTGATCATACGAAAAAGTGAGGTTACAACCATGCCGCAGCAGGATATCGAACCAAGCCGATATGAATTCGTAGAGTCCCTGATGCTCGAACGTAAAGGTCTCCTGGATTCATTCTCTGTGGAGGGCCGAGCTTCTGACGGGACAACTGGAGATAAGAATGGAATTATCCTCGTGCAGGACAACCAGATATTCATTACTCCCCCGCTCCCCGGAGGTGCTCCCGCCCGCATTTCTGCGGTCCACCCTGTTGTCCTGAAGATCAACTGGAAGACCGTTACAGAGCCAACCGAGGTGACCAGAGCGGATTATATCACTTGGGAGATCTGTGAGAAGCCGCAATATGAAATTACCGTATCGCCTGACAAGCTCAAGGTCCACTTCACTTTATACCGTGCAGAGAAGTACGCCTGGAATCTGGTCAACTGCCCCGCCGCCTTCGAAGCGGTCGTCCGTGCCCAGCCCAATCCGGCGATGCTACTGTCCACGCTCACCATAGAACAGATTATCGCCTCACTGGACAACCGTTTTATTCTGCGCAACCTGAACATTCCCGCCCTGTACGCGGAGCTTACGAACCCTACATATCTCCCCGTATGCATCGCTGAAGGCAGAGCCCCGCTGCCCGGCAAGGAAGCCCGGCTGGAATTCCTGCTGCCTGAGCATACACTTGAGGGGAACCGGATGCTTCAGGGACAGGGAGCCCGGGGTCAGAAGCCTGCGGAACCCTTGGAGTATCTCCGTTTCCCGGGAGCCCCCTTTGCCTTTGCAGGCGAAGTCTTCGCCCGCAAGCTGCCGCCGGAAGAAGGCATTCCCGGCCTCGACACAGACGGAAGGGTCCTGCCCCCTCCCCCGCCGCAGGATATCTACTTTGCTGCCGGTAATCATGCCAAGCTCCTTCCCTGTGGTAATATCGTAGCCCGGCACACCGGCAGGCCCCGTATCTGCGGAGGAAGCGGCAGCGTCCGGATATGTGACTTCCCTCCGGTCAGTCTTCTGGCCAGAGAGATGACAGATCCTGCGGGCGATGTTATGTTCGCAGGTGACATCATTGTACCGGGAGATCTGGAAGGACCTGTACGAATTGAAGCCCTCGGGAATGTGTACGTCTATGGCGATATCCGCCAATCTACAATTATAGCCACCGGCAGTATTTACGTTAGCGGCCAGGTCACCGGCAGCGGCCTGTACGCCGGACACGCCGGGGTAATGCAGCATCGTCTGCACAGCCTCGCATGCCTGCTGCGGACAGAGACGGACGGACTGCTTGAGGCAGCGCGCCAGCTGGCCAAGAATGTGGAATCCCGCCAGCAATCCGTGAATTACGGCCTGGTAGTCATGCTGCTGCTGGAGGATAAATACAGCCACTTGGGCAGCCTGATCCGTGATCTTCAGGCTGCGCTAAGCCGTATGAACGGGGCGTTCGGCTCCGGCACGGACCAGCTCTGGCAGATGCTTGAGGTATTCGCCCATCCGGGACAATTCACCGGGTACATCACGGACAGTGTCCTAAGCCGCTTCTCCAGGCTGCTGCTTAAGCTGGGTGAGGAGATTGAGCTGCTCCAGGAGGAGCATGCGGTGATTAATCTCGCCCGGTCACAGGACAGCCGCCTGGAGTCCGGCGGCAAGCTGCTTGTGCGTGATTCCTGCTAAGACTACTACTATATAAGGAGAAGTGAGCGCATGCGATATAACCGTCTGGGCAATAGCGGCCTGCAGGTGTCCGCCCTGGGTCTTGGAACCAATTCCTTCGGCAAACGGGCAGATCAGGAGACCTCGGTCCGCATTCTGCACACCGCTATGGATCAGGGCATCAATTTCATCGATACCGCCAATATCTATGCCGGCTCTGAATCGGAGCGGATCATCGGCCTTGCGCTTGAAGGCAAACGCCATAACGCAGTGCTGGCGACCAAAGCCGGATTGCCGAAGCATGAGGGACCCGGCGGCAGCGGCTCTTCGCGCCATCATCTGATGCAGGAGCTGGAGGGCAGCCTGCGCCGGCTGAAGACCGACTATGTGGATCTGTATCAGATTCACACCTTCGACCCCTACACACCGCTGGAGGAAACGCTGCGCACGCTGGATGATCTGATCTCCGCAGGCAAGGTGCGCTATATCGGAGCCTCCAATTATGCCGCCTGGGAGCTGATGAAGGCGCTTGGAATCAGCGAAGCCCGGCACTTCGCGAAATACATCTCTATCCAGTGCAGCTATTCGCTGGCTGACCGCACGCCCGAAGCGGAGCTGCTTCCGCTCTGCCTGGATCAGGGTCTGGGCATCATCCCATACTTCCCTCTGGCGGGCGGCATTCTTACCGGCAAATATACTGGCAGCAGCAAAGCCCCTGCCGGCTCCAGAGCAGAGACCGATCCGAACTTCCGCCGCTTCCTTACCCCGGAGCGCATCTCGCTCGGGGAGCAGGTTCAGGCCATTGCGGAGCGACTGGGCACCTCACCTGCAGCTCTATCCCTGGCCTGGCTGATGAACCGGCCCGCCGTCTCCACGGTGATCGTCGGTGCAACTACTGTAGAGCAGGTACAACATAATCTGCTGAGTCTCTCCGCTTCACCGGATGCGGAAATACTTGAGCAGCTTGACCAGGCCAGCGCCGCCTTCCGCACCGGCGAGCCGTTTGCAGTCTACCGGCTGCCGTAAGCGCTGACGGTGACGTTCATATCCATACACAAAAGCGAGCCCCCGTATACGGAGACTCGCTTTTGTGTATTTTGGCTAATGCTGAAGCTGTATTGCATTATACCGCAGCAATGAACCGCTCCATGTCTTCCTGTACCGTAGTAATACCGCCGATGCCGAAGGTATCTACCAGAACCTTAGCTACATTAGGCGACAGGAAGGCCGGAAGTGTAGGACCCAGATGAATGTTCTTCACGCCCAGATGCAGCAGCGCCAGCAGTACAATCACCGCTTTTTGCTCATACCAGGCAATGTTATAAGAGATCGGAAGATCGTTGATATCTGCAAGACCGAACACTTCCTTCAGCTTAAGCGCTATGACCACAAGGGAATAGGAGTCATTGCACTGGCCGGCATCAAGTACACGGGGAATTCCGCCGATATCGCCAAGCGCCAGCTTGTTATATTTGTATTTGGCACAGCCGGCGGTCAGGATCACCGTATCACTCGGCAGCTCTGCTGCGAAGTCGGTGTAATAATTCCGGCTCTTCATCCGTCCGTCGCACCCAGCCATGACGAAGAATTGCTTGATGGCGCCGCTCTCTACTGCTCCAACCACCTGATCCGCGACATTCATTACAGCCGCATGCGCGAAGCCGCCGATAATCTCGCCTGTCTCAATCTCCACCGGAGCGCTGCAGCTCTTGGCCTGCTCAATCAGCGCCGAGAAATCCTTCTCTCCATCCGCGCCTGCCGCGATATGCTGAATTCCCGGATACCCGGTGTTGCCTGTCGTGTACAGCCGGTCTTTGTAGCTGTCCTTCGGCGGCACAATACAGTTCGTAGTCATCAGAATCGGACCATTGAAGCTGGCAAATTCCTCATTCTGCTTCCACCATGCATTGCCGTAGTTGCCTACTAAGTGGCTATACTTCTTGAAGGCCGGATAGTAGTGGGCCGGCAGCATCTCACTGTGCGTATACACATCCACTCCGGTACCCTCGGTCTGCTTCAGCAGCGCCTCCATATCCTTGAGGTCATGACCGCTGATCAGAATACCAGGGTTCGTGCCTACCCCAATATTGACTGTGGTAATCTCCGGATTGCCGTAGGCTGCGGTGTTCGCACGGTCAAGCAGCGCCATAACATCCACGCCGAACTTGCCGCATTCCAGCACCAGAGCCGTTAGCTCACCGCCGCTCAGATTGTCATCCAGCGCAGCTGCCAAGCCTTTTTCCATAAAAGCATGTGCTCCTGCTTCATAGAAGCCCAGTACCGCAGCATGCTCCATGTAAGCAGCCATCCCCTTCAGGCCATAGGTCAGCAGCTCGCGCAAAGAGCGGATATCCTCATGTTCTGTAGCTAGCACACCTACCGTTGCCGCCTTGTCCATCAGCTCTTCATCGGTCACTGCATTCCAGTTCGCCGCGTCATGCTCCGACAAATAGGCCATCACTCCGGCATCAGCCACTCTGCTGCGCCACAGATCCCGCAGGGCCAGTCCTTCCCGGACCTTCGCAGTGAAGTATTCCGGCACAAAATTGGCATTGGTAATGGTAGCGAACAAGCTCTCTATAATAAATTTCTCCGTCACCGGATCAGTAATCCCCAGCTCACGCCCGCTGCGCGCGAAGATGGCAATACCCTTAAGTGTATACACCAGAAGATCCTGCAGATTTGCTACCTCACTGGTCTTACCGCACACCCCCTGAATCGTACAACCCGTCCCCTTAGCTGCCTCCTGACACTGGAAACAAAACATTTCGCTCATTACCTGGATCACTCCTTATCATTAATGGAATCGCTCTGTGCCTCGCCTTTACAGTTACCATTAATTGTAGTAGACTTTCGTCTATCAATCGGTAACGAATGTTACCAATTACAACACATCGGGAGGAAAAGTATGAGACCGGAGCCTGCTTCGCTGCAATCCTGCCTGCTATTTCGCGGAAAGTCCGCAGATGAGATCGAACAGCTGCTGCATACACTGGCTTACGCTGTCAGCTCCTACCATAAGAATGCGATTATTCTGGCAGAGGGTGATCCGGCGGACCGGCTTGGTATTCTGCTCTCCGGCCGCATTGAGGTGCAGAAGACACACCCTACCGGCAGCAGTGTAACCATCGCCCACCTGAAGGAAGGGCAGACCATAGGCGAAGCTGTATTATTCCGCAGGAATAACACCGTGCCCGCCACCGTGACAGCCACTGGCCCCTGCAAGGTGATGTTCATCAGCAAGCAGGAGCTGCTGAGATTATTCGCGGCCGACACCGATATCCTAACCCGCTTCATCGAGAATCTGTCCGAGCGGCTGGTGCTCGTGAACCGGAAGATCGAGAACCTGTCCGCCGGGCCGCTGCGCCGCCGTATCGTAGACTTCCTGCTGGAGCAGGGAGAGCAGCAGGATTCCGATCGGCTGAAGCTCCCCTTCAGCCGGAAGGAATGGGCCGAGCATATGAATACAGCCCGCCCTTCCTTGTCGCGGGAGCTGGGATTCCTGCGCGACCAGGGCTGGATCGAATTCAAGGGCAATGAAATCACCCTGCTGAACCGGAGCCGGATGCATGATTACATCCAGACTCTGCCCTCTTCGGCAGGCAATCTATAGGAACCGCAAATAACCAAGGAGGATACAAGCATGCCACCATACACTGCACAACAGATCGACCGGTTGCTGGCTGAGCATAGACAATGGTTCACCAGCGGAGTCACGAGAACCCCCGGCTTCCGGCTGGAGCAGCTTCAGAAGCTGAAGGATGCCATCTCACGAAATGAAGCCCGGATTATCGCTGCATTGAACCAGGATCTGCATAAAAGCGAATTCGAGGCTTACGCCACAGAGATCGGATTCACGCTGGACAGCATCGGCTATATGATGAAGCATCTACGGCGCTGGATGAAGCCGGTGAAGGTAGGCTCACCGCTGCACCTGTTCCCGGCACGGAGCAGAATCATAGCCGAGCCTTACGGGACGGTGCTAATTATCGGGCCGTTCAACTACCCGTTCCAGCTGCTGATCGAGCCGCTAATCGGCGCCATTGCCGCCGGGAACTGCGCCGTACTGAAGCCCTCTGAAAGCACGCCCGCTACCTGCGCTGTCATTGAGGACATGATCCGGGAGACCTTTGATCCCGCCTATATCCGGGTAGTACAGGGTGAGAAGGAAACGACGAATCTGCTGATTCATGCGGCGTTCGATTATATTTTTTTCACCGGGAGTGTGCCTGTCGGCAGAATTGTCATGGAAGCGGCGGCGAAGAACCTGGTACCCGTCACCCTTGAGCTGGGCGGCAAAAGCCCAGTAATCGTAGACCGGAGCGCCGACCTGGAGACTGCAGCGAAGCGGATTGTCTGGGGGAAGCTGATCAATGTGGGACAGACCTGTATTGCGCCTGATTATCTGCTGGTCCATAGGGAGGTAGCAGCCGAGCTGATTGAGCGGATGAAGCGCTGCGTCACTGATTTCTATGGCACAGACATCCGGAAGAACACAGACTACGGACGGATCGTGAATGAACGCCAGCTGCGGCGGATCGGGGAGATGCTGGAGCGGGACCGCGATAAGCTGATTCTGGGCGGGACGGTCATTCCCGAGGAGCTATATATCGAGCCGTCTCTGATCTATCCGGCGGCCTGGAGTGACGCTTCCATGGAGGATGAGATCTTCGGGCCTGTGCTGCCGATTATGGAGTATACCCGGCTGGAGGAGGCCATCCAGAGCATCAACGCCCGTCCGAAGCCACTCGCTCTCTATCTGTTCACCCGCGATAAGCAGGTGGAGCAACAGGTGATGACCGAGGTGTCCTTCGGCGGCGGCTGCATCAACGATACCATCTCCCATGTAGCCAGCACCCGGCTGCCGTTCGGCGGTGTCGGGAATTCCGGGATCGGCGGCTACCACGGCAAATACAGCTTCGACCTCTTCTCCCATCACAAAAGCATTGTTAAGCGAGGCACCCGTCTGGACCTCGGCATTGTCTACCCGCCCTACGGCAGCAAGGTCAAGCTGGCGCGGAAGCTGCTGAAATAGCGCCGGGGCAGGAGCAGCAGGGAAACCTCTTTTATATAGAAGGAAGGTTTCCTTTGTGCCGCTCGGGTTATTCTAGTTATTGTCCCACTTCAATAATTGATAATTCCAGTCTCCAAAAAATTCTTTATCGTCGAGCACGTTATGATAAACAGGACCGAGGAAAGTATGTATCAATTCCATTGCATCTCGGAATGTGGGTGAGTGTTCCAATTTCAGATTTCTTATAAATGCTTCCCACATCGCATTTCTGCGTCTATCTGTATAGAATTCAGCTGTAAAAACGACATGTCTTCTTTCAGTCAGAGTAGCTCTCCGTTTAAACGTCTCAGACACCGCTTCATATAACCGAATCCCTTCAAACGGCGTAGTAGTAGCCAGCGTATAGATATCAAAGAAATCCTTCATCCTGCTATTCACCAAAGAGAGGGAAATCATAGCTTCGAATTTCTCCGCAATAACAGATTCATTCGTATACACCAAGATTTCCGGCCTATCCATAACAGATAACAGGACAGGAAAATCGATGGTTTGGGGACTTGGTATGATTACATCACCAAAACCAATATCGAGTTGGAGTACCTCCTTCATATTGCCAAGCAAACAAGGCACCTTGATTCGCACACCTTCATACTCTGAATCCTCTTTGATGATTTCAGATACGGTTTGATCTGTAAGAAATATAATCCCATCTTCAACATCGTCGGGTTGCAACTTACATATAGAAGTAATGATAGTTGTCAACATCGTTATATCCTGATTCATTCTCCAGCCTGAGAAATCCATATCTCTTGTGGGTCTGGATTTAAATTGGGTTATAGAATATAAATACACTCCACCTTTAAGAATGAAATTATCTTTATAATTAGACATCGATAAACGTTTCAAAAAGCGTTCCTGAAAATAAATCATAGAAATCACATTGAAGGTTTTTTTATGATCTCGGGCAACATTTTTTAGTCTGGCAATAATTGAAGCAGCAGTATTTGTAACTATCTACAGCACCTCCAGATAACTATCCAAAATTGATCTTACCCTCAGTTTATCTGCATATCTAAGCAGGCGGGTGTAATTCTTTCTTTTACTGGAAGAGTAGTTATTGAGACTTTCTTTCACAACATTTGCATCCAGCTTATTTCTGTATTTCACGATATCGCAAATGGTCCGCTCCAGATTGTATACATTGATAATATGACCTTCCTTATCGATTTGTTCAAGGCCCATAGTAAAGGAAACATCGTCGTATGAGAAAAGTCGGATAGGCGGATATTCCGGGAGCAAAGGCTTTCTGGACTTACGGGATACCGCAAAATTATATTCACCCGGAGTATACGTAGTGAGTTCATGGTGGGCAAGAGCTGAGTACAAACAAAGGACACCATTAGGCACAAGGAGGGAAGCCTCCACGATCTCATCTACAACATAATTAATATCCCTAAGCGCATAGAGTCCACGTTTCAGTCTGATAATCTCCCCCCTTTCTTCGAGCTTACGAAGCTTGTAGTAGCTGACCTGATTTTCTTTGAGAATGGTGCCGTTGGCAATCCCATTATATGTTTTAAACAGATCTATAACCTCCGGATAGAGTTCAGCTTCAGCTTCACTCCCAGTCGCAGACTTGATAGCCTCTATAAGCCCATCCAGATTTTTTATATTAGGATAACGATAAATTAATTCAAAAAAATCCTCTTGTTGCATATTGAGATGCTCCAAAATCTCTGAAAATCCTTTTTTAATATGAATGTAATCTATATCTCCAGCTTCAGACACCATTAACACCTCCTCAAAATAAATGTACTCACATTCAAATAAGTGTGTACACTTAAGTGTGAATTATACCTTTATCATTAGAATTTATCCACTATTTGTACACACATAAGATAATTAAAATACATTTCCCATACCCAGTTACCTCAACCCGCCATCCGCCCAGCCACCCAGCCCGCGACCTCTTTCTCCGGAATAGGCTTGCTGATATAGTAGCCCTGAATCTTGTCACAGCGGGTCCGCTCCAGAAAAGCAAGCTGCTCCGGGGTCTCTACCCCTTCAGCCGTAACGTTCAGTCCCATATCATGGCCGATGGTGACGATGGAGCTGGCCAGCGACCTATTGTTCGGGGTATCGATGCTGTCGATGAAGGACTTGTCGATCTTCAGGGTAGTAATCGGGAGCTGCTTCAGATAGCTGAGTGAGGAATAGCCCGTTCCGAAGTCATCCAGCGCAATCCCAATGCCCCTCTCCTTGAGCGCCTCCAGCTTGGAGCTTATCGCCTCGAAGGATTCCATGAAGATGGATTCTGTAATCTCCAGCTCCAGATACTCCGGCGCAAGCCCGGTATCCTCCAGCACGCTCAGCACCATCTCCGTGAAGTCATCCAGCATCAGCTGAATGACCGAGATATTAACCGAGATATGATAGCCCTCATAGCCCTGATTCTGCAGATCCTTGGTGAACCGGCAGGCGGCGCGCAGCACCCACTCACCTATGGGAACGATCAGGCGGCAGTCCTCGGCAATGCGGATGAAGGATAAGGGGGAGACGAAGCCGAGCACCGGGCTGTTCCAGCGGATCAGCGCCTCGAAGCCCCAGAGCTCACCTGTGCCGGTATCCACCAGCGGCTGGTAATGCAGCGACAGCTCATTATTGGAGACCGCGCTTCTTAAGTGATTCTCAATAATCATCCGTTCGTCAAAATACTGCTGCATCTCCTGCCCGTAGATCATATAGCTGCCCTTGCCCGCTTCTTTGGCCTTGTACATGGCAATGTCGGCATTCTTCAGGAGTTCCTCCGCACTATTCCCGTTCTCCGGGTATTGGGCAATCCCGATACTGGCCGTGATATGCACCACACTTGCATGAAGCTGGAACGGCTCCATGAAGCCCTGTACCAGGGAATCCGCATAGCGGATCACCTCACCTGCCTCCGCCACATCCTTGAACAGAATCACAAACTCATCGCCGCCGAAGCGGAAATGCTTACTGCGCCCGTCAGAGCGGCTAAGCAGCCGTTCCCCGACCTGCACCAGCAGCTCATCCCCGAAGGTATGGCCCATGGAGTCATTAATGTATTTAAAGTTATCGAGATCCAGGAAGAACAGCGCCGCATGGCCGCCGGAATGCTCTTCAATGAACCGCTCCAGCTCCTCGGATAACGACAGCCGGTTCGGCAGACCGCTAAGCACGTCATTATAAGCCAGCAGCCGGTACTTCTCCTCACTGGTCTGCAGCAGCGCCTGATTCTCCACCACCTTGTTATACTGCTCCAGCAGCTCATCCTGCAGGGCAGTCAGCTCCTCATAGGTCGATTCCAGCTCCTGATAGCTCGTCTGCAGCTTACTCTCATAACCCTTGCGGTCCGTGACATCCACCATTGACCCGGCAAACCGGATATATCCGCCGCCCGCATTACGCAGCACCTTGCCCCGGGCCTGAAACCACTTGTATTCGCCTGCCTTGCTCCGCATCCGGTATTCAGCGTAGTAGTAAGAAGAACGACCCTCCAGATGCTGGATACGCAGCCGGTTCTCCTGCTCGGCATCCTCCGGATGGAGAATATCCCGCCAGCCGCCGCGGCTCTCATTCAGCTCATCCCGGGCATATCCTAGCACCTCATACCAGCTGTCCGAGAAATAATAGATCATCGTAGACATATCAACGTCCCAGATTACCGCATCCGAGCCGTAGGTTGCCAGGCTGAAGCGTTCATTGCTTTTTTCCAGGTTGCTTCTAATCCTTCTGACCAGCTGCACATAGAATAACAACACCATAATGAAGGCCACCAGCACCGCAAAAGCAGCCACAATGCTCAGCACCAGCACCTTGTACGTCTGATAGAAGGAGAACGGCTCGTTAATCACTTCGCTGCCCTCCGGCAGCTTATCCGGTGATATCTTGAACCGCTGCAGCTCATTGTAATCAAACACCTTGCGTACATTACTGTCGGTCACCACCGGGATATCCCCGGCACGCTCCCCCTTCAGGATACGCAGCGCCAGATCGGCCGCCGTCTGCCCCTGCATTCTGCCGCTGATCAGGCTCCCGCCGAAGGCGCCATGATTCAATGCAAAATCATAGATATGATACACCGGAACACTGCTGCTCTTGCCCAGCTCGCTTGCGAACCTGTCGAACTCCACAATTCTTCCGGTAGAGTCACTATAATATGTAGTCATCAGCACAATACTGTCCGGGGACAGCGCCGATGCCGTAGCTTTGATCTGTTCCATTGACATGCGGTTCATCGGGAACAGCGCAAGCCCCGGATTCAAGGAGCTAATCTGATCCATCACCATCCGGCCGGTCGACAGCCCGCTCTCCGAATTATCGAAGACGACATACACCTTTTTCAGCAAAGGGTTAAGGTCCATGGCCATGCGGATGGTGGGCGCCGCATCGATTTTCTCAATAACGCCTGTCATGTTGCGCTTATCCGGTAGGCTGTCCACCCCCAGCTCGTTGACCCCGCTGAAAATAATCGGAGCATCGTTCAGAAGCTCATGGCGGTACTTCATCGCGAAGCTCAGCGCCGCATCGTCCGTTGTGATGATCGTATGAATAGGGATGTTCTGATACTTGAAGCGGATGGTTTCGTAGAAATGTTCGAGGTTCCCCTGCGTGGGGTACCTTTTCCAGTCCATATATTCAGTGTAGATGACGGGGGGATTAGCTGTGCCCTTGAGACGTTCCTCTATTCCGGCACTTTGGTCATCGGTCCAGGCAAAGCCCTTCTGATAGGAATGCAGCACCAGCACGTTCCGGGCGGGAAGCTCCTCGGCTGCAGCGAATGCAGCTCCTGCCGGGGCTGTTGTACACAGGAAGATCAGCAGAGGCACAAGCAAGCTTCTTAACAACCTGAGATGAATATGATCTACACTCATTCGCACACTCCCGTTCATCTATCTCATAATCGGAATCTGACAAGTTGAAGGATAATGTATACATGGGGCTTCATTACGGGGACTGCTTTGATACAATTATAGGGGGAAAAGGTGTTTTTAGAAACAACAAAAAGCGACAGCAGCCGTCGATATTGGACAGAGCCGGCCGCTCACGTTAGAATGAATCTGCAGTTGACTGCTCAGACAGGAGGCCAGGCCATGCCGACCATTAAAGACGTTGCGCTAAAGGCTGGCGTATCGGCAACCACCGTATCCCGGGTACTGAATAACAGGGGTTACTTAAGCGAGGAATTGAAGCACAAGGTTCACCAGGCGATGGAGGAGCTGAATTACCGGCCGAACGAACTGGCCCGCTCCCTTAGCCGCTCGAAATCCAACATCATCGGACTGATTATTCCGCATGTGTCTTTGCCTTTTTTCGGCGAATTAACCAGTCATATTGAAGAACATGCCTATCGGGAAGGCTATAAGCTGCTGCTCTGCAATTCGTGGCAGGACAAGCAGAAGGAACAGGAATACATCCACATGCTGCGCGCAAGCCGGGTAGACGGGATTATTATGGGCAGCCATACACTGGAGGTGGAAGCCTACCGGCAGATGAATCTGCCGCTGGTGACCTTCGACCGGCAGATCTCACCGGATATCCCTTATGTCTGCTCGGATAATTATGAGGGAGGCAAGCTGGCTACCACTCTTCTGATTCAAAAGGGCTGCCGGCACCTCGCCCATATCGGCGGGCATCCCAAGCTGAATATCTTATCCCATCTGCGGTGTGTGGCCTTCGAGGATATGGCGAAGCAGCACAATCTGGAGTATGTCACCCTCCATACCGACAACAACAGCTTCGACTTCGAAGCTTACGAGCAGCTGCTCGGGCAGCTCTTTGCGGAGCATCCTGAGGTGGACGGGATTTTTGCGGGCAGCGATATCATCGCCGCCTATGCCCTGAAGGCCTGCCGCACCAGAGGACGGCGCGTCCCGGAGGATGTGAAGATCGTCGGCTATGACGGCATCATGCTCCGCAGCCTGCTCGACCCGCCGATCACCACCATCCGCCAGCCAATGGAAGCAATCGGCAAGCTCGCCGTGGACCTGATCCTGCAGCAGGTGCAGGGCCACAGCGTAGCCGCTGCGCACATTCTGCCTGTGGAGCTGGAGGAGGGGGCTACTACTTGAGGGGACTACAACCCGGAAAGGCTGCCACTTAAAGTAGGTGGGGGCTGAGGGTTTGCTGGCTGTACCCGATAAAGGCGCGAGTGGTAAGGTACTTAACTGTATTCCGTACAACTAAATCGTCTGATGTACCGCCAAAAGTCCGTTTAGCTGTATTTCGTACAACTAAAATTCCAGCTGTACCTGGTTCTCGCCCATTCGAGCAAATTTAGTTGTATAGATTACACTTAAAAGAGGTAACCCTGCCATTTTACGGTTTTTAATTGTACAGAATACATCTATCAACGAAAGTTCGCTTCGCTTCGAACTAAACTCCAACCATCGCCGCATTTATAAATGTATTCACTTCTTTAGAGCTCATGCCCTGCTAGTACAGTGTCAGGTTTAAAAGGGTGGATAAGCTTGTTAAACTCCACCCCGAAATCTAACGGACCGGAGAGACCTTATCCCCACGAAAACGCCACTTTTTGCAGCGTAACGGACTCAGGCGGCCTTATTGTCTCCCTACGAGACGTTTTGGAGCCGAAGTGTAAAGGATAAGGCCCATGGAGTCCGTCACTCGCCCAGTTGGCAACTTTCTTCCCAAATTAAGAGCACCTCAGTCCGTTACGCTAAGCCAAACACCCCTGAAGAACAATCCCCGCTTGGAAAAGATGTAATTTGAAGGGTAATTGCTTCTTCTCCACTATTTTAAATCTGATGAGGTACTAGCCAAAAAGCCTCTGCATACCTGCAGAGGCTTTTTAAAAATCTCATAGTAAATGGTGTGTAATTATGAAGACAGCAACTTTTGAGTAAATAACGTTCTATTTCTCGCCATCATATTGTATTCAGTTTTTCGCATACATCGAGCCAATGTGGCCTCTCGCCGCAATTTGTATTCGGTTTTCCGCATACATTCGGCCCACTAGCCCTCGCACTAGCACATTGTATTCTGTTTTTCGCTTACATTTGGCCCGCACACCTTCTCGTAGCACAATATATTCGGTTTTTCGCATACATTGCGGCCGCGTGCCTTCTCGCAGCACAATGTGTTCGGTTTTCGGCATACATCCTGCCACGCCCCTGCTCCCTTACTATACGCACAGCATCTCGCAGCCCGATACTGCCTTCCACACGCGGCTAACGCGCGAACAGCTTAAGCAGCTTCCCGGCGTCCAGCTCCGCCGTAGTGGGCAGCACCAGGTCGGCCGCGCCAAGCTGCTCGGCCGACCCGATGCCTACAGCCTTCATGCCCGCCGCCCGGATCGCGGCCACGCCTGCGGCTGCATCCTCCACGCCGATGCAGTTGCCCGGCGGAACACCCAGCCGCTCTGCCGCCTGCAGGAAGATCTCCGGATCGGGCTTGCCCTTCCGGAGCGCAGCCGGGTCGGCAACGGCCTGGAACCACCTGGCTGCGCCGAGGCGCTCCAGAATGAGCGGCGCATTCAGGCTGGCCGAGGCCAGCCCCACGGAGATTCCCCGCTCGCGCAGGGAATCGAGCAGCTCCCGGATACCCGGCAGGAGGTCCGCCGGGGTGATACGGCCGATCATCTGCCGGTAATGATCGTTCTTCTGCTCCGCCAGCCGGAGCTTCCCGGCTTCAGGCAGCTTCGCAAGGCCGCTGCCCTCCAGCACAATCTCCAGCGATTCCATCCGGCTGACGCCCTTCAGCCGTTCATTCTTTTCCCGGCTGAAGGGGATACCCAGCTCATCTGCAAGGGCCTGCCAGGCAAGATAATGAGCCTCGGCGGAATCTGTAATCACGCCGTCGAGATCGAAGATCACGGCCTCCAGCCGCTGCGCCAGCGACATCCTCACCGGCTCCTGCGGAAGCAGCCGCAGCGGCTGCTTCCTATGCCTGATCTCAAGCGCTGTCCCCTCCAGCAGCGTATACACTACCGCCTCACGTTCAACGGAGATTTCCAGCAGCTGACCGCCCACTGTAACCTTGAAGCGGTAGCTCTCCCACTGCTCCGGCAGGACAGGGGCAAAGCCCAGCTCCCCCTGAGCCAGCCGCATACCGCCGAAGCCGTTCACAATCGACATCCAGGACCCGGCCATCGCCGCCATATGCAGCCCGTCCTTGGCATTGTGGTTGATATCGTCCAGATCCATCCGCACCGTGCGGCTGAAATAACGGTATGCCCCGGCCAGATCGCCGATCTCGGCAGACATAATACTGTGGATGCAAGGAGACAGCGAGGAGTCATGCGTTGTCAGCGGCTCATAATAATGGTAGTTGCGGAGCTTATCCGCCAGGCTGAACTTGTCACCAAGCAGGAACAGGGCCATTACCAGATCAGCCTGCTTCAGCACCTGATGCCGGTAGATCACCAGCGGGTGATAGTGGAGCAGCAGCGGATACTTATCCGCAGGAGTATGCTCGAAATCCCATTTTTGCTTACTCAGAAAGGTATCATCCTGGGCATAGATCCCGAACTGCTCGTCAAAAGGAATAAACATCCGTGCTGCGGCCTCTCTCCAGCCCTCTGCCTCTTCAAGAGTTAGTCCGATCGCCTGCCGCAGCCGTTCGTAATCCGCCGGATACTCCCGCTGAAGCAGCAGAGCCGTCTCATAGGCATACTGAAGCTGATCCTGCACCATGAGATTGGTATACGCATTGTTATTCACAATCGCCGTGTATTCATCCGGCCCTGTTACTGCATCAATGCAAAAGGCACCTCCACGCGCGGGGTTATAGTGGCCCAGATCGGCCCAGAACCGCGAGGTCTGGAACAGTATCTCTGCCCCCCGGTTAACCAGGAATTCCATATCGCCGGTGGCCTGGACATATTGCTTCAGACCGTAGGCAATATCGGCATTGATATGCGCCTGGGCAGTACCTGCAGGGAAGTAGGCGGAGTTCTCCTCGCCGTCAATCGTCCGCCACGGGTACAGCGCCCCCTTCTGCGACATGACCGCCGCCCGCTCCCTGGCCTTACCGAGCGTAGCATACCGGAACTCCAGAAGCGCCCGGGCGATCTCCGGCTGCGTGAAGGTGAAGAACGGCAGCATGTACATCTCCGTGTCCCAGAAATAATGCCCCTCATAGCCTTCGCCGGTCAGGCCCTTGGCTCCGATGTTCGTTGCTCCGTCCCGGCCCACGGATTGCAGCAGCTGATAAGCATTGAAGCGGATGCCCTGCTGGAGTGCAGGATCGCCGCTAATCTCCACATCCGCATGGGCCCAGAATCTGTCCAGATACGCCTGCTGCTCCTCGGCCAGACCGGCGAAGCCCAGCTCCTTGGCCAGTGCCAGGGCCTCAGCACTCCGTCCGGGCAGATCCTCCTCCCTATAATCTCTGGAGGTGTGATACGTTATATATTTGGTAAGCGTCACCGTCTCCCCGCTGCGGACAGCAGCGGCATAACAGACGGAGATGCGCTGTCCTATCAGCTGGTGGCTCATCTCGCGCCCGGACTTCGCCTGCAGCGCATGGCTGACAGCGGTCAGCAGCGCAAACCGCGTGTGGCGGGTGCGCTGCTTCATCCACAGCCTCCGGGCGGCAGCGTCATATCCGGTATCCTCCAGCAGCAGGCGGGATTCGCCGCCGCCCGCCCCCAGCCTCGGGTCACCGGTAACCTCAGGCCGGGCAATCTCCCCGTCCACCGCAGAATCGAACTTCAGTGTCCCGGAGAAATTCAGCGCCGTCACCGCATAGTCGATAGCGGCCAGATGCTTATGCGTCAAGGCAACCATCCGGCGGATCACCAGCAGTACCCGGTGCCCGGCGGGAGATTCCCACTCCAGCTCCCGGTGCAGCATACCGCTGCGCATATCCAGCCGGCGCTTATACCGGTGCAGCTTCCCCTGATCCAGCCGGAACTCATGGCCTTCGATGCTGAGGCGGATGATACGGGCATTGCTGACATTCAGCATGGCCTGGTTGCGGGAGGGGTACCCGAAGGCCCCCTCAGGATAGACAACCGGCTCAGAATCAAAGAAGCCGTTCAGATAATTTCCGGCTACCGAAGCCCCCGCCTTGCCGTGATAGCCTTCCTCGAAATTCCCGCGCATACCGATATAGCCGTTGCCTAGTGCAAAGACACTCTCGCTCCGCTGATTGTATTCATCCTCGTAGTGTTCCTCTTCAATACTCCACTCTCTGTAAGGGTATAAGGGGGAAGGATACTCACAGGACTTCATCTTTATTTTCATCTCCGTACTTATCTCCGTATTTGTCTCCGGTCTCATCTTCGTATTCTCCTCCCGATTGCCGGCTTCTCTTGTCCCAGCCGCAGATCAGCCTTTGACTGAGCCGCCCATCAGACCCCGGACGAAATACTTTTGCAGCAGGAAGAAGATCGCCAGCGGCATCAGCATCGAGATAAAGGCTGCCGAGGTCAGCAGATGCCAGTCATTTCCGCGCGAGCCGACCAGATCGGCGATCTTCATCGACATGACCTGCACCGACGGCTGGTTCCCGATGAAGATCAGCGACACCAGATAATCATTCCATACCCAGAGGAACTGGAAGATCCCGATGGAAGCGAGCGCGGGCACGGAGAGCGGCAGAATCAGTCTGCTGAAAATAGTAAAGTGGCTGGCGCCGTCAATAAAAGCTGATTCAAACAGATCCTTTGGCAGCTGGCTGATGAAGTTGTACATGAAGTACGTAACCAGCGGCAGCCCGAAGGCCGTATGTGCCAGCCAGATTCCAAGATAACTGCCGTTCAGCCCAAGCGCCGTGTAATCCTTGAGTACCGGAATTAGCGCAACCTGAATTGGAATGACCAGCATCGCAATAATAATGACGAACAGCGTCTTGCGTCCGGGGAACCGTAACCAGGCGAAGGCATAGGCGGCAAAAGAGGCGATCAGCACCGGAATCACCGTCGCCGGAACAGCAATCGTCAGTGTATTCCAGAACGCCTGCGACAATCCGCTCCCCTTTTGCACCGTTTCACTGCCGTCCGCTTCCTTGAGTGTGTACTCCTTGCCGGACAGCACATTCTTATAGTTGTCGAGCGTGAGGTCAGGCACCGCCTGCCAGCCCTGCTCTTGCATATTCACCGTGCGTGCCCTGCGGTTCTCCCACATCAGGCGGCTGCCATCCGCCTTCACCCCTGCCTTGAGCTGTTCATCCGTATAGGTCTTGCCGTTCACCTCAATCGGCTCCCGCAGATCAACCTCCTTGGGAAGCTGCACCGTCCCGCCCGCTTTCCATTCCTGATGGGGGAACACCTTCCACCAGCCCGTCTGCAGAATATCCGCTGCGGGACGGAAGGAGGAGGCGAAGAGTCCGAAGGTCGGCAGAATCCAGAGGAAGCAGATGACGCCCAGAATCAGATTGACGGCCGTTTTGCTGCCCTTTTTTTTCTTGGTGCCCACCATTAGAATCCCCCCTGCTTGCGGAACTGCCGCAGATTAATAAGGATAACAGGCAATACCGCGATCAGGAGCACGATAGCCAGCGTAGAGCCGTAGCCGAAGTTGCGGTACATGAAGAATTGCCGGTAGAACTGCGTCGCTACAACTTCTGTATCGTATTGACCGCCTGTCATCACCATGACAACGTCAAATATTTTCAGCGTAAAGACAATAATCGTGGTGGTCACCGTCAGAATCGTCGTAGAGATGTAAGGAATCATGATGCCAAAAAAGATCTTCACCTCACCCGCGCCATCCACCCGTGCAGCCTCCAGAATATCCTCGGGCACTCCTTTGATGGCCGCTGAGAAAATAACCATCGCAAACCCCGTCTGCATCCAGATCAGAATGATAATAAGGAAGAAGTTGTTCCACGGCTGCAGCATACTCGTCCAGGCCTGCGGTTCACCGCCGAAATAGGTCACAATCGCATTCAAGAGTCCAATCTGCTCATCGCCCGGCTGATAATAATAGACGAACTTCCAAATGACCCCGGCGGCAACAAAGGAAATAGCCATCGGCATGAAAATAATCGATTTGGCGATCCGCTCATAGCTGCTCCGGTCGGCAAGAATGGCAATCAGCAGCCCGAAGCAGACACAGGCCAGCGTGCCCACGAACACCCAGAGCAGGTTGTTGCGCAGAGCCGTAGCCATCAGACGGTCGCTGAAGATGGCGGCGTAATTGCTGAGCCCGACGAACTTCTCGGATGACGCGTTGAAGAAGCTTAAGTACAGCGTCCGCAGGGCAGGCAGAATCAGCAGCCAACCGAGAATAAGGACAGCCGGTCCGACAAAAACATATGGCAGCACCTTCCTGCGGACATGGTCCGGGTACTGCTCCACGGCCCAGGTCAAGGTGTAGTAGATCAGATATACGCCCAGCACGCCCCACAACACTGCGAGCACCGCTGTCAGCAGCGGTTGAAGCGTTGAATCGCGGAAAAACAGGAAAATCAGCCCGTTGACCACAATATTCGCAAGCAAGACGCCCAGCGATAGCAGGACTGCCCTGCCGCTGATTCTCTGATTGGCCTGCGCCCCGGCGGCACCCGGCTCCGGCCTTATTTGTGCATCCATATCGGTTCCTCCTATAGGCTCTGTTAGAGCAGAGCCCTCTTCATAAGCACCCGTTACCACCAGCTGAGGGGCAGGCCTGATTGCTCAAGACCGCCCCTTCAGCTTATTGGTGTCTAAGTCCCGTGCTGCCTGCTTCTTAGTTCTTCCAGCCTGACTGAATCTGCTCCAGGGCCTGATCCAGCGTAGCGGTTCCGCTCACATAGTCAGTCATGCCCTTCCAGAAGGTACCTGCACCCACCTTGCCTGGCATCAGGTCCGAGCCATCGAAGCGCAGGGTCGAAGCGTCCTGCACCAGCTTCGCCATCCGGCGGTCAGATTCGGACTGGTACCAATCCAGGGAAGCATCATTCATCGGGGCAATGACACCGCCGGATTGCACCCAGCTTTTGATCGATTCGCCAGTAGTGAAGAACTCCATTACAGCGCGTACTTCAGGGCGGTCATTGAACATAGCGTAGATGTCGCCTGCCACCAGGACCGGCTTGCCGTACTGCTCATCAATCGGCGGAAGATAGAACCAGTCATAGTCTGTATCCACCTTAGCCGTTTCCGGGAAAAAGCTGGTAATGAAGTTCCCCATCAGGTTGAACCAGGCTTTGGGCGGATTCTCGAACATCGGCTTCGGAGCATCGCCAAATGCAGTAGTGACAATGGATTTAGCACCGCCGTAGACATAATCCTTATTCAGCCAGATCTTGGACATCACTTCCACCGCGTTCTTCACTTCCGGCGAGGTGAACGGAAGCTCACCGCTTACCCACTTATCGTAATTCTCAGGCGTCGTGGTCCGCAGCATGATGTTCTCTACCCAGTCGGTTGCCGCCCAGCCGGTTGCCGCACCGCTCTCAATACCGATTGCCCAGGCTGGATCACCGTCTTTGGCGATTTGCTCCGTCAGGGCCATCATTTCATCCCAGGTCTGCGGAACTGTGTATCCCGCTTCGTCAAATTGCTTCTTCGGATACCAGACCAGGCTCTTCACATTGCTGCGGTTCCAGATCCCGGCCATAATCTTGCCATCCTTGCCGTCCATGGTGGACATATCCAGCCAGCTCTTATTGTAATTGGCCGTCAGTTTCGCCTGATCCAGCACCCCGGTCAGATCAATGACCTTGCCGGTCTTGGCAATAGAGGCCAGCAGGCCCGGCTGCGGGAAGTCCGCGATATCCGGCGCATTGCCGCCATCGACCCGGATATTAATCGTAGCTTCGAATTCCTTGGAGCCTTCGTATTGAATATCAATGCCGGTTTTCTCTTCAAATTCCTTAATGCTGCTCTCGAACTTCACCTGGTCCGCATCGACAAACGGGCCGAACATCGTGACCTTCGTGCCTTTATATTCACCCTTCATTGCCAAATCCAACGGGCTTCCTGCCGCAGCGGGATCTGGACTATCTGTTGATGCTGCGTTGTTATCTGCCGAAGGTGCTGCTGTGGGAGCTTCTGTAACCGCCGGGGCCTTCGTTGGCGCAGCGGTGTTATTCCCGCCGCAGCCGCTGAGCATCATGGTGAAGGATAGACACAACACCATCGCAAGTGACAGTTTACGTGCTGGAGCTTTCTTCATTGTTTCATACATCCCCTTTAATTGTTTTTAGAGACTGCATTGAACCAGCTTCATTACCGGAACCCCTTCCGGCAGAGCAGTAACCCACCTCCTTAACCTAATTCACAGACAACAGGCACCCACACCCATTAACACCGCTAATTCAAACGTACATTCTCCATATCTCACAATAATGTATGCGCTTCCAATAGTCAGTTAGTACCTTCTTCAGTGGATACGGTTCCTGAAACAGTTCCTGAAACGGTTCCCGAAACGATTCGCTCACATTCCTCTAACGCGTCACTCTGAAAAGCTTTTCAGAAGAGCGTAAAGAAACCGTGCTGCCCTATCCCCAGGCAGCCGTGCTTCAGCCCGCAGGAACTACATCTCATTTCTCACGCGAGGATTCTCTTACGATTAGCTTATGCTCCATCTTCTCTTTCATGACAGCCACCTTGCCCGTGGTCAGCAATTCATGCAGCTTCTCGGCCGCCCGGTACCCCAGCTGATAGATAGGCTGTGCGATTGTTGTCAGCTTCGGAATGAACATCCCCGACATCCGCAGATTGTCGAAGCCGATGACCGACACTTGCCCGGGAACAAGAATATTGCGGTCCTTTAAGTAAGAGATCGTTCCCATGGCGAACTCATCCGCTACACAGAATACAGCCGTTAATTCCGGATATTCTGTGAACAGCTCATGCGTTGCCTGATAGGCGTGTTCAAAGCGGTGGTTCGCGTACTTGATTTTCCCGATATTACGCTCCAGCCCCGATTCGCTCAAGGCTCTCACGAACCCCGCCATCCGCGGTGGCCCGGACACCGAATTATCATGATTGAAACCAATCATCCCAATCTCTTGGTGCCCCAGCTCAATCAGGAATTTCACAGCATCATACGCCGCCTTCTCATCATCCACCTCGACCGATGCTACCTCGTACTCATCGGAATGGGAGGAGACCAGCACGAATGGAATTCGGCAGCCTATAAGCTTCTCATAATACTCAGGGTGCAGAATATCGCTGGCGAACACAACACCATCCACCTGTTTCTCATGAAAAGTATCCATATAGGATAATGTCCGCTCCTTGTCACGGTCTGTATTGCAGATCATCAGACTGTAACCGAGCTTAATGCAGGCATCCTGCATTCCCCGGATCACCCCTGCGAAATACAGGTTCTCAATATCGGGAATGAGTAGCCCGAGAGTGAATGACTTCCTGTAAATTAACCCCCGTGCGAATGCATTCGGCTGATACTTGAGCGCTTCTATCGCTTCAATGACCCGGCTGCGCTTACTCTCTACGACCGTATCCGGGGCATTCATTACACGGGACACAGTGCTGATGGATACTCCGGCCATCTTGGCAACATCTCTGATTGTTGGCTTCATAGTCTGACTTCCTTCTTGATTCTTTTAGCCCGAAACGTGTGCCCTCCTTATCAGGATTGGCCTAGCCGCTTAAGTTAGAAAAGCTTTTCAAAGCGATTATAGCAAGGCTCCCTTAAATTGGCAAGCAAATTGTTATGCGCTTACATTTTTGTCCGCTGAGCGCTTGATGAGTTATTAGTACAGTCCGAATTCAACATAAATTCTGTTCAAATTACTTCAAATTCACTCCAGACTCACTCCCAAAAAACTGTACTTTCCTCCCTCCAAGTCACACTTCTCCGCATGCCGCTTACTTAAAGTGTGTAAATTATATTATTTCATGTTATAATTGGCGGGTATATTGATTCATGGCTGCAAATAATGCTACTGATGCGGAATGCATCTACTATAGGAGGGATTCATGTGAAGCAATTGCACGACATACCATTCTCCGTACTGGATTTAGCCCCTATCCGGGAGGGCGGAACGGCGGCGGATTCTTTTCATAACACCCTTGATTTGGCTCGTCATGCTGAGAAATGGGGGTATAACCGTTACTGGCTGGCAGAGCATCATAATATGACCGGCATTGCCAGCTCCGCCACCTCCGTTGTTATCGGACATGTCGCAGCCGGAACTAACACCATCCGCGTAGGTTCAGGCGGCATCATGCTCTCCAACCATGCCCCGCTGGTGATTGCCGAGCAATTCGGCACGCTGGAGTCCCTGTATCCGGGACGGATAGATCTGGGTCTGGGCAGAGCCCCCGGCTCCGACCAGGCAGCCGCCAGAGCACTGCGCCGCAGTCTCGGCAGCGATGGCAGTGAATTCCCTGAGCAGCTTAGCGAGCTGCGGGCGTATTTCGACCCCGAAGGATCAGGCTCCCGTCCGGCCGGTGTCCGCGCCGTGCCCGGTGAAGGACTGAATATCCCGATCTGGCTGCTTGGCTCCAGCGGCTTCAGCGCTCAGCTTGCGGGCCAGCTGGGTCTGCCTTTTGCTTTTGCCAGCCACTTCGCCCCGGATTATCTGCTGCCGGCCCTGCATCTGTACCGCACCAGCTTCAAGCCTTCAGCTGTACTCGACAAGCCTTATGTTATGGTGGGCCTGGGAATTACGGCAGCGGATACGGTGGAGGAAGCGCGCAGACTTGCCACTTCCCAGCAGCAGCAATTCCTGAACATTATTCGTGGCCGCACCGGCAAGCTCCAGCCGCCTGTAGACAGTCTGGACGGAATCTGGACCTCCCAGGAGAAAGCATTGCTTATGAGTAAACAGCAATACTCCATTGCGGGCGACCAGGCCCTGATCGAAGAACGGCTGCTCCAGATTCTCGAAGAGACGGGTGCCGATGAGTGGATTATCGCTTCACAGATCTATGATCATTCTGCCCGCCTGCATTCGTATGAGCTTGTGGCCGACCTGTTGAAGAAGTAATAAGGCCGTAGTAGCTCATCAGATTTAAAATAGTGGAGAAGAAGCAATTACCCTTCAAATTACATCTTTTCCAAGCGGGGATTGTTCTTCAGGGGCGTTTGGCTTAGCGTAACGGACTGAGGTGCTCTTATTTGGGAAGAAAGTCGCCAACTGGGCGAGTAACGGACTCCATGGGCCTTATCCTTTACACTTCGGCTCCAAAACGTCTCGTAGGGAGACAATAAGGCCGCCTGAGTCCGTTACGCTGCAAAAAGTGGCGTTTTCGTGGGGATAAGATCTCTCCGGTCCGTTAGATTTCGGGGTGGAGTTTAACAAAAGCTTTTCCACCCTTTTAAACCTGACACTGTACTAGTCTGATTACAAGCCAGTCTATATAATTAGCCCATTTAACTACCTATGGAGAACTCCATTGAGGTAGCCGAATGGGCTATTTTAGTCTTGCAGCAAAAGACAAATGTGTTCTGAGTAGAAATGATGGAGCCGAGCCTTTCCAGATCAAATTGTTCTTTATAAAATACAAAATCAACTAATATATAGAGAAATAATGAGTTAACCGCAGTAAATATTAAATAAATGCCGTTTATTCATAATAAACGCCCGAATTCATTTACTTAAAGTATCTTTTTCTGTTTTTCTTTATGCTTCATTTTGATTATACTGTAATTACTATTCGTTATAACGAACGTAAACGTATTTTTACCATTCCGCCTTGTTCATCGCACGTTCAGGCTCATCCAGATCCGTTCGTACTCGTTCTGATTTATATCATCGCTTTAATTAGTAGTAGTTCTTCAAGAAACTACTTTATTCGACAAACTATGATTCAGAAGGGCGAACCAGGGCGGATTGTGGCTGGTGGCTGCCGAAGGTCTGCACAGGAAGGGGCGGGGAGAGTGAAGAAGAGACATACATCTATAATTGGCGCGTATATTTTGGCCGTTCTGGCAGGTGTAATCTGGCATGCCGGAGGGGTCAGCGCTGAGGATACGATCAAGCTCACTGTCAACTCACATACGACCAGTACGGCAACCATGAACAACATGCAGCCGGGAGATACGATGGCTTCGGATTATAAGATTATCAATGACGGAAATGATCCGTTCGATTATGCAGTAGCCTTTCAGTTCCGCTCCGGGGACGCAGATCTGTACAATATCCTGCAAATGACCCTGCAAAAAGAGGGAGTAATCCTCTACTCAGGGGTAATGAGCGAGGCCCCGGGGGTAGTGACCATCGGCTCGCTCGCCGGAGGGGAAGAGGAAGCGATCGAAATGAAGGTATTGTTCCCGCCGGAGGCAGGCAACGAGTTCCAGGAGAAGACGGTAAGTGTCGCCTTTGAATTCACTGCCACAGCGGAGCCTGCGCCTACAGCCGGGCCGACTTCTACACCTCAACCCACAGATACGCCAACGGCTGCAGTAACGCCTATGCCTACGTCAACGCCGGGGTCCACCAGCAGCCCTGGCAGTACGCCGCCTGCTGCAACAACAGTCCCTACAGCCTCACCGGCCGGCAGTGCATCGCCTGGCAGTTCAGCAGCGCCATCACAGGCACCGGCAACTGCTACGGCAGCACCGGATGGAGTGAGCGTAAGCGAGGAGCCTGTTCCGCTAGGGGCAGGAGAGGAAGACGGCGGCAACCGTCCGTCCGCGACTCCGGATTCCGGAGCCGCTGCACTTGGCAGCACACCAGCCCCTTCACCAGGGAAGGAGGTCAACCTCACTGATGACGCGCTTCCGCTGGGCGGGCCGGAGGAAGACGGCAGACTGCCCGACACAGCCAGCCCTTGGTACAATCTGATTGCGGCCAGCCTGGTTGTCGCCATGATTAGTGTGCTTGTACTCCGCAGGCTGGGCCAGAAGAAGTAACTTTATGTATATGTAAGGAGGAGAGAGCATGAAGATACGCAGCGGGTTCACTTTAGCCGTCAAGCTGATCTTCCTGCTCTCCTTGTGCGTTATGCTATATTCCGCCTTCCAGATCCTCAAAGCGCCCGCCGAAGCCCGCGAAGCCCTGAGTATCTGGGACAAAAAGAGGGAGGAAGCCCAGCTTCCCGTAAGTTCCGAAGAAGAAACGCCGCTTCCTGAAGGTATGGTCAGCAGCGCAGAATCACCAACAGGCGACAAACCTGCTTATATAGCAGGAGAGGTAATCGGGGAGATCTATTTTCCGAAGCTTAAAAAGCGGGTCGCCATTCTGGAGGGAACCGGACGGGCGGAGCTTAAGCGGGGCGCCGGACACGATGAGGCTAGTGCCGCCCCGGGCGCCTCAGGCAACAGCGTGCTGGCCGGACACCGTGATACCGTCTTCCGCAGTCTCGGCGAGCTGGAGACCGGAGACCGGCTTGAGCTTGCTACAGCGGAAGGCACTTTTACCTATGAAGTGACCGGGAGCCGGATTGTTGACGGAGATACGCGGGGAGCGATTAAGCCCAGCAGAGACCCCGTACTCACCTTGATTACCTGTTACCCATTCTCTTATGTAGGCGCAGCGCCCGAGCGCTACCTGCTCTCGGCCAAGCTAGTCTCCAGCCAGCCTCCATCCCCTTTCACTCCTCACCCTCCGCCTAAAGTATGAGACCCGGGCCGGATCGTGATAATATAGACATACGAAGCTGAAGAGGAGATGACCCGCATTGAAGGAAGAATTAATTAGACGTTTTGTATCGTATGCTGAAATGGATACCCAATCCAGCGAGGACAGCGAGAGCTGCCCGTCCACTCCAGGCCAAATGGTACTGGCGCATAAGCTGGCAGAGGAGCTGCAGGAGCTGGGACTGACGGAGATTACGGTGGACGAGCACGCCTATGTCATGGCCTCGCTGCCCGCCAACACAGATAAAGAGGTTCCGGTGATTGGCTTCCTGGCCCATCTGGATACCGCTACGGATTTCACCAGCACGAATGTGAAGCCGCAGATTGTAGAGAACTATGACGGGCATGATCTGGTGCTGAATGAAGCCCAGAATATTATCATGTCCACGAAGAGCTTCCCGGAGCTGAGCGGTTACAAGGGGCATACGCTGATTACGACCGACGGCACCACCCTGCTGGGGGCAGACAACAAGGCAGGCATCGCTGAGATCATGACGGCTATGGCCCATCTGCTGGCGCATCCGGAGATTAAGCATGGCAAGATCCGGGTCGCTTTTACCCCCGATGAAGAAATCGGACGCGGCCCGCATAAGTTCGACGTTGCCGCCTTCGGTGCTTCCTATGCCTACACCGTGGACGGAGGCCCGCTTGGGGAGCTGGAATATGAGAGCTTCAATGCCGCCGCCGCCAAAATCACCTTCCACGGAGTCAATGTCCATCCCGGTACAGCCAAGGGCAAGATGATCCATTCGTCCAAAATCGCCATGGCCTTCCATCTCCGTCTGCCCGCCGGTGAAGCCCCTGAATTCACAGACGGCTACGAGGGGTTCTACCACCTGATCTCCATGCAAGGCAGTGCCGAGCACAGCAAGCTGCATTACATTATCCGCGACTTTGACCGCGGGCAGTTCGAGAACCGCAAATCGAATATCGCCGCAATTGTGGAGGAATTCAAATCTACATACGGGGCGGACAACATCGTGCTGGAGATGAATGACCAATACTATAATATGCGCGAGAAAATCGAGCCCGTCCGGCATATCGTCGATATCGCCCGGGAAGCGATGGAGGGCCTCGGAATCACGCCGGTTATCCGTCCAATCCGCGGAGGGACTGACGGCTCACAGCTCTCTTATATGGGGCTGCCTACACCGAATATTTTCACCGGAGGCGAGAATTTCCACGGCAAATTTGAATACGCCTCTGTAGACGTAATGCTGAAGGCTGTACAGGTTATCGTTGAGATTGCCCGTCTGGCGGAACATAAAGCGTAAATAAGATTATATTAAAAACAGCAAAAACCCCGTGCCGCCCTGGAAAAAGGGGCGCACGGGGTTCTTGTATTGTTTTGGTCACAGACCGTTATCCGCCTGCCTGCTTTATTGCTTAACCGGCAGCCAGCCCGGCGTATGGATCAATGCTCTCCAGAGCGGGTCCGGAATCACAAGCTCTGCTTGGGCGTTCGGATCAAGCTCCGTCTTAATCTCATCGGCCCGGCCCCCGGCCAGCTTCTGCACCCAGTCCGGTTCAATCAGCAGCGGGCGGCCCAGCGCCACCAGGCTGATGCCGCTGTCCAGACTCTTTAGGGCATCGGCGGCAGAGTAGAGCGAGCCTACGCCAATTACCGGAGCCTTGTCTCCCGCCCGGTCTACGATCTGCTCAATGCGCGGACGGCTGTCCCCCGTTCCCCGGTGCGGTAGTGACCACAGCTCCATGAGGGAGGCATGCAGGTAATCCAGCCCCTCTGCTGTCAGTGCATCGATTAGGGCAAAGGTCTCAGCCATCGTAATCCCCGGCGTCTCCGGCTCTTCAGGCGAGAAGCGGTAGCCTACAAGGAATGCACCCTCTGCATGCTGCTTCACCGCAGCCTTGACACTGCGCAGAACGGCCAGCGGGAAGGCGAGACGCTTCTGCAGATCCCCGCCCCAGCGGTCTTCGCGTCTGTTGGAATGCGGCGAGAAGAACTGCTGCAGCAGATATCCGTTCGCACCGTGAATCTCGACGCCATCGAAGCCGGCCTCGATCGCCCGGCGCGTCGCTTCACCGAAATCAGCGATAATTCCGGTAATCTCTTCGTCTGTCAGCGGGCGCGGAACCGTACCCTGTCCGCCGCCCGGCAGCTCGGC
This sequence comes from Paenibacillus sp. FSL R7-0128, assembly GCF_038002245.1. Taxonomy (NCBI): domain Bacteria; kingdom Bacillati; phylum Bacillota; class Bacilli; order Caryophanales; family Paenibacillaceae; genus Paenibacillus; species Paenibacillus sp. FSL R7-0128. The sequence continues at coordinate 7,362,831 of NZ_JBBOCD010000001.1, forward strand.
CGGCACATCGCTTGCACTGACAGGCTGCCCGTCAACCAGCTGCTCCGGCGGGCATTGGCGTCCGCCATGGAAGATCTGGAGCACGGCCTTCGCTCCTTCGCCCTTGATGGCCTCCGCCAGCTCACGCAGGCTTGGAATCAGCCCGTCATGGTCAGCTCCGAATTCGCCCGGGAAGCCCTTCCCGCCGCGTGAGACATAGACACACGCGGTAATGACCATCCCCGCCCCGCCCGAACGGCGGATATAATAATCCAGCTCCGGCCGGGAGACGGTTCCATCCTCATTCGAGGAGAAATTAGTCATCGGCGCCATGACCACACGGTTCTTCAGTTCAATCCCGTTCTTGAATTTGAACGTCTCCAGCAGCGGGCTATATTCTGTCTTCAGCATACCTATCAGCCTCCATTTATTTAAATCTTCACAAATGTTAGTATACAACTTAATTTTGCACAATACAAATAGAACGACTTCGTTTACAGTTGCTACCTATCACAGTGAGGTGCATCTTTCCAGATCACCTTGTCCCCGTAATTCTTGCCCCAGTCATACATCATGCGCAGCACCGGCATCAGAGTATGTCCATACTCTGTCAGGGAGTATTCTACCCGCGGAGGAACCTCCGCATATACCTGCCTGAATACCAGCTGATCCTCCTCCAGCTCGCGGAGCTGGTTGGTCAGCATTTTCTGGGTGATATGGGGGATCAGCTTCTTGAGTTCACTGAACCGCTTAGTCCCTTCCAGACCCAGGTGCCACAATATAATCAGCTTCCACTTGCCGCCGATCACAGCGAGCGTAAGCTCCTTCTCGCAGTTGATCTCCTTCAGGTTGATACGGTCTTTAATTTCAGTCGCCAATAATTAGCCCCCTTCCGTCTATTACTACAAATCCATCACGGGCCGCACATAAGCAGCAAAGGATGCCCTCCCGTCAAGGAAAGCATCCGTGTGATAGCTTTATTGTATTCCAAGCTCTATTCTATTCCAAATCGTATGCTATTCCAAATTGGCATGCTTGCCGAACATCCGGCCGGAGGTCTGCCCCGTCTGCTCCATGATCCGCAGAATAACTGCATCATAGAATACAAGCAGCGTCTGTTCAAACAAGGAGGCCATCGGCTGCAGCGTAGTATAGCCGCCGTCCGGCCGTTCCTTGGGAGCGCCAGGCAGCTTGACTGTATAATCTGCGAGACGTCCGATCGTCGAATCCGGCTGAATGGTTACGAGGACTACAGCTGCTCCGATTGCCTTGGCTTTCTCAGCCATGGAGACCAGTCCCTTCGTCTCGCCTGAGCCGGAACCCAGTACAAGCACATCGCCGGGGCCAATGCCCGGCGTTACTGTCTCTCCGACCACATAAGCTGTCCGCCCGGCCTGCATCAGCCGCATGGCGAAGGCCCGGCCCATCAGGCCGGAACGCCCGGCACCAGCCACGAAGATCTGACCTGCGCGCAGCAGCAGCTCCGTCAGCGCCTCGCCTTCTCCGGTATTCAACCCGGAGACAGCGCCTTCCAGCTCCTTCACAATTTCCTGTGCATAGTGCTGCGTATCCATGGCTGCTTAAGCCTGGCTTACAAGGCGCTTCATTTCCGCAGCAGTTGCCTTCATGTCGGCTTCGCTAGTAATACCGCCGCCCACGATTACCAGATCAGGCTGCGCAGCAATCACTTCAGGCAGCGTACTCAGCTTAATGCCGCCGGCAATAGCGGTTTTGGCCCGGGTAACCACGCTCTTAATATCTCTCAGATCCGCGAAGGAATTCTTGCCCTCAGCCTGATGGTCATAGCCGGAATGCACGCAGACATAATCCACGCCCAGCGCATCCACTTCAGCGGCTCTGGCTTTGAGATCCTTCACATTAATCAGATCGACCAGGATCTCTGCACCTGTCTTCTTCGCTTCCTCCACCGCACCGCGGATCGTTGAATCATCAGATACACCCAGCACAGTTACGATGCCCGCGCCTGCTTCCACTGCCTTCATGACCTCATATCCGCCAGCATCCATGATTTTGAGATCGGCCAGCACCGTAAGCGCCGGAAAGGCTTCCTTGATCGCTTTTACCGCATGCAGCCCCTCATTAATAACGACCGGTGTTCCAATCTCAACGATATCTATAGATTCGGCAACCTCTGCAACAACCGCCTTGGCTCCGGCAATATCCACCAGATCGAGTGCTAACTGTAATTTCATATGTGTAAGTTCTCCTTATCCGTAATAAATTTTAGGAAGTGCTGCTTCTCAGTTTAGGGATATACTGCCGATTAGGGAAGTAGGCACTTTAAAGTGAGGTAGTCACCTGGAGGATACTATTGGGCGAAGCCGGGGGATTTTCAGGCAGCATGTCTGAAATACTGCTGCATTTTCACAAAAGCTGTGCTACCATACATTTGATTCGAATATTCACAGCCATAAGGAATCCTAATAAGAAGGTGTATGATGGAAACAAGCAAGCCCGCAACATTCAACTTAATGAAGCTGACCTGGCCGATCTTCCTGGAGCTGTTCCTGTTCATGCTCATGGGCAGTATGGATACCTTCATGATCAGCTCGGTGTCCGATGATGCGGTCTCCGGTGTCGGAGCAGCCAATCAGATTATTGCCATAGCTATTCTGGCGCTTAGTGTCATCGGGAACGGCGCGGCGATCGTCGTGTCGCAATACCTCGGCTCCAAGCAGCCCAAGGAAGCCGCCCGAGTGATCGGCAATGCGGTGACCCTGAATCTTGCCGTAGGGATCGTACTTAGTACAGTGATGCTGCTGCTCGGAGGCCACCTGCTGCAGGCGCTGAACGTGAAGGGTGACATTCTCGCCTACGCCCGCTCGTATATCAACATTGTCGGAGGCGCGATCTTCCTGCAGGCCCTCATCAACGCGCTGGCCGCCACCATCCGGACCCATGGCTTCACCAAGCAGACGATGGCGGTATCGCTGCTGATGAACGTTATCCATGTCGGCGGTAACTATCTGCTGATCTTCGGCCATTTCGGACTGCCTGCGCTCGGCGTAGAGGGTGCTGCCATATCAACCGTAATTAGCCGCTCCATCGCTCTCTTGATCTTCTTCCTGCTGCTCTACCGGATTATGGAGGTACGCGTGAAATGGAGCTATTACGTTCACCTCTCCAAGAAATACGTGCTGCAGATTCTCAAAATAGGTATTCCGTCCGCCTTCGAATCCGTAATGTACCAGTGCTGCCAGCTCGTCTTCACCCTGTACATCACCTATTTGGGGGCCGAGGCCATGGCTACCCGCCAGTATGCGGTTAATATCTCGAACTACATCTTCCTGTTCAGCGTAGCGGTGGCAATGGGGACCTCAATTATTGTGGGGCATCTTGTAGGTGCAAAACGGACGCAGGAGGCTTACTCACGGGTGTTCACCAGTGTGAAGTGGGCGCTGCTGGTCACAGTCATCATGGACCTGATCGTCATTCTGTTCCGCAAGCCGCTGCTGGGTCTGTTCACGGATAATGAGTTGATTATCGCTATGGGCGCCCAGGTCATCCTGCTCAGCTTCTTCCTGGAGACCGGACGGACCTGCAATCTGGTCATTATCAACTCGCTGCGCGCGTCGGGCGATGCCAAGTTCCCGGTCTACATGGGCATGATTTCCATGGTGTGCATGAGTCTGCCGCTGGGCTACTTCCTGGTGTTCACACTTGATCTGGGTCTGGCCGGGGTATGGCTGGCCACAGCGTTCGACGAATGGGTGCGGGCTGTTATTATGTACTTCCGCTGGAAAAGCAGAGCCTGGGAGAAGCACGGCCTGATCCAGCACGAACCGCCGGAAGCCGCTCCGGCAGCCCCGGCGCACTAACTCTGCGGCAGCTCCTCAGGCCGGCTCGCCACACCAATAAGGGATGCTAATCAGCCACCGGAAATACGGCTGATTAGCATCCCTTTGTTGTAAGCTTATCCCATGCTCAGTTCCCCTTGGCTACTGCAACCTTATGTCTGGCTGCGAACTGCTCCGGCGTGACTGCTTTGCCGAACAGCGCCTGGATCATATCCAGATGGACCTGGGCAGCATGCGGCTTCATCTGCACATCCGCGAACAGGGTAATGCTGCTGGCATTGTTCAATTCATTCAGCAGATCCACGTATAGCTGCGGCAGCTCCTCATTCGTGGTATCGACCTTGGTCGCCGGAATCACCCCCGCACTCGTCACTGAAGCCTCGCCCCATTTGAAGACGAAGTATTCGACAAAAGCCTTGGCCTCCTCCTTCACCCTGGACGATTCCGCTACGAACAGTCCGACACCCGGACCGCCTACCCAGTCGCCCGAATTCCCCTTCCCGCCTTCAACCGTAGGGAATTTGAAGAAGCCGACCTTGTCCTTGAAGGCCTGCGGAATCTCCGGGTTGGTCGTGAAGTTGGGCAACTCCCAGGTACCGGTCAGGTACATGGCCGCCTTTTCTTCCATGAATTCCGATTTGCCCTCATCATACGACAAGCCGTTGAAGCCGTTGTTGAAGGCGTTCATATCGACGAGGTTCTGCACTTCCGCTGCTGCCTGCACCAGTCCGGGATCATCGAAATAGCCCGTCCCCTTCGTTGCCCGCTTGAGCGTCTCACTTCCGGCAATACGGTCCGCCAGATACATATACCACAGCGAGCCTGTCCACCGGTCCTTATTACCCAGCCCCACCGGAGGCACACCATGACTGGAGAGCGCTCTCACAACTGCCTTGAACTCCTCATATGTTGTTGGCACCTGAAGATTATATTGGGCAAAGATCTCTTTATTATAAAAGATCGGTGAGATGTTCATCTCCAGAGGCAGCGCATAGGTCTTGTTATCGACAACATAAGACTCTGTAGTGCTCTTCAGGAACTTATCCTTAAGCTGCCCGCCATGCAGGATGTCATCCAGCGGAGCGAATAATCCGCCTCTTACATAAGGCTCCATGAAGCCGGCTGCCCAGGTTATGCCCACATCGGGAAGGTCATTGGAAGCGGAGAGCACCTTGAGCTTGCTTTTATACTGCTCATTCTCCAGCACATCCTGCCTGATGATAATACCCGGATGCTCCTTCTCATATTCTGCGATAATCTGGCTGACCAGCTTATACTGCTGCGCGGAGAGTCCGGCGGGCCAGATGTGCATCATATGAATGGTTATTTTGGGGGAAGAGGCACCGGTAGCTGCAAGCTCACTATTATTCTCTCCCGCAGAGCCGCAGCCTGTCAGAACAAGCAGCCAGATGCAGGCCAGGAGCAGCCCCTTGGTCATGTGATTCCTTCGCATTGCCATTGCCTCCCCATCTCACATTGCAAAAGGCCGTAATTATCCATGTAATCGCTATCATTCAAATTCTAGCATCGTACTCTGAGGCAGATAAGGGCACATTTATTGGCTAAAATACCACATTTATTGGATTTCCTGCGCTCCGCCCTTCATCTGCTGACGGTACCGGCTCGGGCTTATCGCCTCCAAGGACTTGAAAACCTTAATGAAATATTTATCCGTCCGATACCCTACACGCTCTCCAATCTCCCCGACCGGCAGCGCGGTCTGGAGCAATAACTCCTTCGCCCGCTGAATCCGCAGACGGGACAGATATTCAGTGAAGGAGACCCCGGCCTGCTCCTTGAACAGCACGCTGAAATAGCTGGCATTCAGGTGAATCATCCCCGCTACCTCAGCCATCGTCAGCTGTTCGTGCAAATGCTGCTCCACATAGGCAATGGCCTCCTTAACCGGCTGCCCCATCCCCGCCTGCTCCGGGTCAATCTCCAGCAGCTTGTGATCCACCAGCTTCTCCAGCTTCACATGGCGCTGCTGCTCCTCCTCCCGCTTCAGCGCATCCTCGACCACTGTCAGCAGCTCGGACTTGTCCAGCGGCTTCAGCAGATAATTGACTGCCCCCAGCCGCATCGCCTGCTGCACATAATCGAACTCCGCATAGCCGGAGATGACAATGATCACCGGCTTCCGGGGAGCTTCCTGCAGCGAATGGATCAGATCCAGCCCGCTCACCTCCGGCATGCGCACATCTGTGATCAGCAGATGGACGCGCTCCTGCCGGAGCCGCTCGCGTGCTTCCACCCCGTTGTCGCAGGTCTCCACGATATACCGGCCTGCCGCCCATACTTCCAGCGTCTGCTTAATCCCCTGACGCGTTCTTGGTTCATCATCTACGATTAGAATCGTCTTGTTGCCCAGACTCATAGGTATCTCCTCCATTGCTTGGAATCTCAAACCTTATTACAGTCCCTTCAGACCGCCGGCTCTCTACGATCAGCCCCTCCGTCTTCATGCCCGCTTCCGCATAGTACAGTTTCAGCCGCCGCTGCACATTCACCAGCCCGACTCCGCTGCCCTTGGCAGAGACCGGGGGCCCGCCATCCAGCGCATCACGCAGCGCCAGCAGCGTGGCCTCATCCATACCCGGCCCGTTGTCCGACACCTCCACTGAGGTCCAACCCTTGCGGGAGGAGGGGGTGATGATTACTTCAATCACGCCCTTGCCGACGCGGCTCTCCACTCCATGCAGAATGGCGTTCTCGACAATCGGCTGAATCAGCAGCTTAGGTACCGGTACAGCAGCCTCATGCGGGTCAAGCCTGATGTCCCAGGACAGCCGCTCTCCCATCCGCATCTCCATAATCCGCAGATACCGCCTGATCTGCTCCACCTCTTCACTCAGCGTGACCCATTCATCCTTGTTGTGCGGGCTGCCCATAATGTAGCGGAATAGCCTGGACATCATGACCACTAATCCGGCCAGCTCCTCCTCTCCCTTCTCCTCCAGTGACCAGTTGAAGGCCTCCAGCGTATTGAACAGGAAATGGGGATTGATCTGCGCCTGCAAGGCTTTAAGCTCGGTCCGGCTCTGCAGGACCTCCTTCTCATAGACCACCCTGATCAAATCATTAATATTAGCCACCATACCGTTGTAGGTATTATTCAGCTCCCGGAGCTCCATGGTAGATACCTTCTGCGAATTGGGGGTCAGCACCCCCATACGGGATTTGCGCATCGCCCGGATCAGGTGAATAATCGGCCGGGTAATCATTGTCGACAACAGAAAGGATATAATCAGGAATAGCAGGGTTCCGATTCCGCCTGACACCAGCAGCACCGTCCGCAGCACGGACAGTCCCTTGGTGACATAGCTGACAGGTGTCAGCACCAGCAGCGTCCAGGAGGTCTTGTCCGAGCGCAGCTTGACCTGCACATACTCCTTGCCCCGGAAGCTCACCGTCTGATCCCCGCTCTCCAGTAGCGGCAGCAGATCCTCCTGCGGCGTTCCGCTGCTCCCGAGGAGCTGTCCTTCATCATTCACAAGCAGCACAGACTCCCCGCTGTCACTGCCGGAGAACGGATCGTCGAGCTGGAAGTAGCTGCGCTGGATGCGGGCCATCAGGTAGCCGCCCCGCGAGAACCAGCGGTCCATCAGGCTGACCTGGCGGATCGCCAGCAGGCTCTGATCATCATGCGGATCAACGCCGATCCAGACCAGCCGCCCCTTCTGGGCATTAGCCTCACTGATATGCTGCTCGTTAATCCTGCTCTCCAGGCTGCCTTCCTTAATCGGGAACAGCAGCCTGTAATCAGCGGTATATAGCTCCAGCGAGCCTACACTCGGCATGTACGCCTGATAGCTGGAGACAATTTGCAGCAGCGACTGGCGCTGATTGAAGGACACCTCATTGCCGTCCAGCTCCTCCAGCAGCAGCTGTTGAACGGTAGGATGATTGGCCACCTGCTCCATCAGACCGTCAATCTGGCCGGTCAGCGCATCCAGCCTTCCGTTGGCCTGAACCGCCGTCTGCTGGATGTGCCGCTCGGCATTATTTTTGAGCAGAATCGAGACACGGTCATACACAAATGCCCCGGACACCAGAATAATAATGAGCATCACCAGCAAAAAACCGATGAATATCTGATTGCGCAGTGTGTTGAGCTCTCTGAACCTCTGAAGCATCAGAATTCCCTCTTTCGTTGGCAGCGTTTCCAACTCTATTCTCCAAACCCCGGGAGTTTTGTCAAGATAAATCATTGCCCGCAGTGGAGAGACGGCTACGAAGTCCCCAAGGATACCAGCAACAAAAAACCCTTAGCACAGTTCTCCCGGTTCGAGGAGCTGCCCTAAGGGCTTACACAGAAGACTACTTAGATGAACATTAACGGAGTGATCCATTCGAAAATGCAGGGCCGCTCACAGCAGAGCCAGCAATACCCCGCCGATGCAGTAGCTTATCACCTTGCGGCGGGTTGGCTCCAGATAAATATCCAGCGGAATCAAGATCAGAATCAGACCAATCGCGATAATGTTAAGCATAGGCTTATGATAAAAAATCCCCGCTGCATTCAAGGCAACCGCAAGTAACGTCAGGAGCAGAAAATATTTTCTCATAGCTCCATCATCCCTGTATTATCCATTATTGTCAACCCGCTGATTCGCCGGCGTTTAAGAATGGCTTTGCCGTCTTTTTCATGGATAGTACCGTTTTATAAAAGGTACTAAAGAAATTAACGAAAAGCAAAAAGAAACGGAGGGGAAATTGGAACTGTAGGAGCGATAGCGTCCGCCTTTGTCACCGGATTTCCACCGCGATTAGCGGTTAAAATCAAGAAATCTGGTGACAACAGCGGCCGGAAGTCCAAATGTTCACCGCAGTGACGACCAAGCTTCGAGTTCAAACTTTAAATGCCTTTTATATATAGAGGTAAAAATCCAAAAAAAATAGCCCATTGCGGGCAAGAAACGGACAGCGGTATAGGGTTACTCTCCTCTAATTTCGTATAAACCGGTCAAAGAGCGACAGCCTTAGTGGATAGTCACACTCTTCTTAATAGCCTTCGCGTCCAAATTCTTATTAACGAGCGTAGGCAGCATCTTCATGCTCCGGGTCATGGGAGAATTACATTGCCAGCAGGTAGGCACATGTTGAAAGGCAAAGTTGTCGCGTATCCATCCGGTGCATTCTTCCTTGGTGCAGGACCAGATAGCCGTCTCTTCCTGCGGAAGATCTACCATTGCTTTTTTACGAAAATACATAAGTACCCCTCCTAATAGCTTGGTTAGTGCGTCCAACGGACTGTTATGGCAGAACGGAAGCTTGTTCTCTACTACATGGTCATAAAAAAAACTACCCTCAACTGGTGTTAAGGGCAGCTTATTTGTGGAATTACAGTTTTACAACGTTCTCAGCCTGTGGTCCACGAGCGCCTTGAGTTACGTTGAACTCAACGCGTTGGCCTTCGTCCAAAGACTTGAAGCCTTCGCCAGTGATTGCGGAGAAGTGTACGAATACGTCGCTTCCGCCTTCAACCTCGATAAAACCGAAACCTTTGTCTGCGTTGAACCATTTTACTGTACCTGTTTGCATGATATTACCTCCAAAGTTTATTTAACACATGTCCTTTTATTCCTACGTATTGTACGAACAAATAAAAATTCACACATTGGAAAAGGCTTCATACACAAATGCTAACCTTTTACAATATGTGAATTAAGGGTTAAATTTATGATTAACTTCATTGTAGCACACTATTTTCCCAAATGCAAAGGGTTACTGCCAATAACACAAAATAAATTTTAAATTTTAGAGAACCTTTGCCAGGGGCACGGCTTTGGGGGATCAGCCGCGCACCACCGGCTAAGGCTTCAGTCGATATATCCGGCCAGTCCCTTGTCCATCAGGTAATCCATTTCCGCATCCAGAATGGTCTCCACCGTCAGCTCGTCCAGCTTCACATCGCGCTGCGCAGTCACATAGTCAACCAGATCATCATTATCGATATCAACCTCGCCTTTGGCATTGGCCTTGGCCTTATTAATAAACGTCTGCTCATGCTTCAGCACCAGCCGGATAACGGCCGGGTCCACCTTCGTCTGTGCAGACAATACCTCCACCAGTTCCTGCTCGTTCACTTCATTGCTCATCTTCGTTCGTCAGCTCCTTGGTATATATGAACCCTGATTGTACCACAAGTCCCCTTCAGGCGGGCAGCCTCATCTCCACCAGGGAAGAACCGGATATCCGGCGGCCCCCGCGGTTACAGTCTCCCCGATTCTCGGCGTGGCCAGCCGTACCCCTCTCAGCGCCGCAGCAGCCGAGATCCGTTCTGCCGGATCAGTCCAGTCATGCATCGACAGGGTGAATGCACCCCAATGGATGGGGATCAGCAGACCTCCCTGCACATCGATGTGCGCCTCAACAGTCTGTTCCGGCAGCATATGGATATCCGCCCAGCGCGGATCATATTGGCCGCATTCCATCAGCGTAAGATCGAAGGGTCCATGAGTACGTCCGATCTCGGCAAAATGCGGACCATACCCGCTGTCTCCGCTGAAGAAGACCTTGTTCTTCTCCCCTTGAATAATCCAGGAGCACCACAGCGTGGTATTGCGGTCCAGCAGACTCCGCCCCGAGAAATGCCGCGCCGGAGCGCAGGTGAAGGTTATCCCCTCATAGGTAAGCGTATCTCCCCAGTCCTGCTCGCGGATCTTCTCTGCGGCCACCCCCCAGCGGCGCAGATGAGCGCCGACACCCAGCGGTACAATGAACAGTCCTACCTTATCCTTCAGCTGGCGGATGGTTCCATAGTCCAGATGATCATAATGATCATGGGAGAGCAGAACCGCATCCAGCTGCGGCAGGAGGGCAGCCTCCAGCGGAAGCTGCTTGCTGTAGCGGCGGCCGCCGATGAACGGAAACGGGGATGGGGCACGGCCCAGCATAGGATCGAGGAACAGGGTCAAGCCGTCCATCTCCAGCAGCACCGCTGAATGCCCGAACCAGGTCACCCGGGTGTCGCGGCCCGCTCCTATAGAGGACGGCAACAGCGGCTGCGGCTGAAGAGGCTCGGCAGGTCTGGAGTGGGGGTTACCCTTAATGAAGTCCTTCAGAATGGAGAGTCCGCTGCTTCCAGCCTTGTCACCGCTCAGTTCCGCAGTCTGCGGATAAGCAAATTTGCCCTTGCTGTAATGGGCGGAGCCGAGGTTACGGGCCCTCTCCTGCTCCCCGGCCCTGCGCCCGAACGCCGGATAGACAGTCATGATAAGATACGCAGCAGCAATAAGCAGGAGCAGTATAACGCAAATGGTAATCAGGGTCATGCAGTAATCCTTCTTTCTGCGGACTTGTGCCGCATCTCCTATTTCGCCTGGCCCAGCTTGCGGGCTACGATAAAAATAAGCAATAGCGAGACCACAATAATAATGGCATTGAAGCCCCAGCGGCCCTGAAGCCACCAGCTTGTGCCGGGCGGCTCTGCTGCCGTTACCGGTACCCGGGTCTCTGCGCCAAGCGCAGCCTGCACAAGCTTCTCCCCGCTGATCCGGTCTTTGAAATTAATAATATCATACTGCGGAGCGGTTGCCAGCGTGTTGCCATAGCGCAAGTAATACGGCGTCTTCTCCCCTCCCGCAAATACAAGCCGGTCTACCAGATATTCGATCTTAAGGTCCGTGATAGAGATGGGGGCATCGTCCAGATTGTAGATAACCACCCGCAGGGAATCCGAAGAGGCTGGCGTAACCGGCTGAATCTCTGTCCGGGAGATCCGGGTATCCTTGAAATCCAGCCGGTACAGCTCCCCGCTTCCGGTGACCGGGAGCTTGCTCCCGGTGCTGTCATACAACTCATAGCGCCGCAGGAAATTCCCGGCGCTGCCGAGCATCACCTTCCCAATCTTCAGCCGGTCCGTGTTGCTTATCATGATCTCGGTACGGTTCTCCACCTGCGTAATCTCCGTCTGCGGTGTCTTCTGCCGCATGAATGCAGCCGTGCTCCACTCCCGGCTGCTGTCCACCAGCGTCAGGCCGGGGAACTCCAGTCCTTCCGGGTTGTTCTTCACTACAAGCCGGTAATAACTGAACTTGTAGCTGCGCTCCAGCGTGATGCTGTCCGCACTTAACCCGTTCGTGGCATACAGATCCCCTGTGCCAAGCTGCTCCCAGGCCTGCCCGTCATAGCCGCCCCACACCTCCACATGCTTCAGGAAGGATTCCGCAGGCAATTCGAACACCAGGCGGTTCCCCTGAATATCGACATGCTCGGCAAGCGGCTTAATCTGATAATCCAGCAGGGTATCCGTCCCTTTCACTGCCTTGTGGATCAATTCCGAGGCATAGATCGCGCTATGCTCCTCCACCTTCTCTGCTCCGCTCTCCATATAATAGGGAACCGGAGCGCCGGTGCTGTCCTGTATACGCAGATCGCGCAAGTCCTCTGCCGCCGAGCGGTACACCGCTTCATCCAAGTACAATTCATAGTAAGGAGCCGTCTCCGGGACGGAGATTTCACGTGAGAACTTCCATTGTCCGCCGCCCGTCTTCTCCGCTTCGCCAGATGCCGCTGCTGCACTGTGCGCCGGGAAAGCGGCGGGACCCAGCACAAGTCCGCCCAATACAGCGAGCAGCACAGCCGCCACTCTAGCTCTCTGTCCTGTCTTTCTCTTCGAGTGCATAAGCTTCCTCCATTCTGACCGATATCCGCTGGTAGAGGTAGGATATTCCCAGCAGGCAGAGTCCGAAGCTGAAATACGCGATGATCTTGCTGCCGGTGTTCAGCAGGGTCAAATCATAGAGCAGCAGCTTGCCGGTTGCCAGCAGGGATAGCGCCAGTCCGAAGCGGCGGATATACAGGTATCTTTTCCAGAAGCCATACATAATGAACATCACAGCCAGCAGCAGATAGAGCAGACTGAAGGCCAGCCCGCCGTCACGCACCTGCATCTGCACCCCCAGGAACGCCGTAACCATCACCAGCAGATAGATGCCCATAGCTACCGGGTACAGCTCTATATTCTTGTAATCGCGCAGCAGCGTTGTCCGCAACAGCCTTGCACTGCTGAACCACACGAACACATTGAACAGAACAAGCAGACCCAGCGCCACAACATCTGCGGCAGTGCTGCCGGACCATCCTTCCGGAAGACTGGGCAGACCGAACGTGATGCCGATACAGACCGCATAGGCGATCCCGTGCAGCACCAGGACCATGATGCCGACCACTCTGTCATACAGAACGTTCACCTTCGGCAGCGCATAAGCGAGTCCAGAGGTAAGCAGACCTGCCAGCAGCAGCTTGTAAAAGGCATTGTGCGCCATATCCCCCGGCATCATCCAGTCATACAGGCGCAATGCTTCATACACCATATACCCGTAGAAATTGACGATAGCCGCATATTTGAACCAGACGGTAGCCTGCACCTCCGCAGGTGTGCTGCGGAGCAGCGTCTCCTGATTCGAATAACGGATGGCATACAATAAGGCTACAATCACCATACCCGCGGTAATAAATGTATACTTCAGATCGAAATAGGAGTTCGTGTAGTAGATTACCGCATTATAATCAGAGAGCTGCAGCAAAACGTCGAATCCGAAGAAGGTTAGCAGACAGAGGGAAAGGATGCCCCAGCCTGCACGTTCTACCATTTTGAAGCGGTACAGATGTCCGTAGACCGCAAGCGCCACGCCTTCCACCAGCCAGCCGATGGACCACCAGGCCGCTCCCAGCTGGAACGGAATCATCAGAATGGCGAAGGTCAGTGAGGTGACATAGAACAGCAGACGGCTCTCGCGTTCCTGCGGCATCTGTTTCTCCAGAAGGACACCAAGCCCCAGATACATGAGGCAGAAGGCCAGCGCCAGCGCGCCTGTGAAATCATCCAGCCCGGCATTCAGGAACAGAAGATACAGTGTCATACAGCTAACGAGCGTGTTACAGCCCAGCAGGCCGAAGTCCAGCCAGTTAAGCTTCGTCTTGAACTTGAACGGATACCAGAGTGTAATCCCCAGATACATGGCGAAGGTCAGCACAGTGCAGAGAATGCCCGCAGCGTAGCTGTCTGCCAGATAAATCAGCACCAGGATAGACGGCGTGTTGAACAGGAAGCTGATGTAATTGACCACCACCCAGCGCTTGCGCAGAGAGATCAGCAGAATCAGCAGGTTCAGCACGAACAGATACCCCATCGCCGCATATACTGCACTGCCCTCCAGCCCGAAGGCTCCCATATAAGAGAAGAGCGGCAGATAACCCCCTACAAGCCCCATGGAACAGATCGTCCGTGACTCATAGCGCAGCGACAGCAGCACAGCGGACAGCGTGACCAGCACCGACAGGCCGATCCCGGCCCATAACCCGATAATCTCCAGCAGAAAATAACTGTAAAATATCGAGCCGTACAGCACCGACACCCCGCCGCCAATCAGACCCAGAGCGAAGGCTCCCCGCCCCTTGCGGAACAGCCACTCCCCGCCCGCCAGCATGACTGCCCCCAGCAGGAAGAAAGCGCTGCCCTTCATATAATCATTGAACCAGGTGGAGTAGGTGTATCTGAACCCGGCGCCCACTGCCAGGATCAGCAGCAGAATCCCCAGGCGGTTGATCCAGTTCAGGCCAATCTTCATTTCGATCCGGTTCTGCTTGCGGCGGCGCTGCAGGGTCTCCTCGTCAACTCCTTCAGCAGCCAAATCATCCAGCCCGCTGTCCATCGTCCCCCTGAGCGAACGCTCTGCCTCCCGCTGCCATTGTCTGCGCAGCAGGATACTCTCATTCAGCTTCGCCTGCACCTCATCCAATATATAAGTGATCTGGGTCTTCTCCTGGCCCAGCTCGCGGGCCCCGATACTGTACATCTCCTCTATCCGCCGCTTGGCGTCCTGCTCGAAGGACGTAAGCCGGTCGAGGTACGCATGATCCCGTGAGGCAAAATAAGTCTGCAGCTTCTGCCGCGATACCCGGAGAATACCCAGCTTCTCATCCAGAATCTGCTCCGCCAGCGCAGTCCGCAGCTCCGAGTTGTCGCGCTCAAGCCTCGCGGCCTGCGCCTTCAGCTCCGCCAGGCTCTGCCTGTTTTCCCCATTTTCCCGTCTTAACACTTCGTTCTCGCGGACGAGATCACTGCTCTCGTATTCTTCAATTAAAGACTGGTATGCCTTCAAAAGCCCGTCCTGCTGCTGCTGCACAGCCCTCATCCGATCTCTGAAATCCTCCATAGCCGCCCCCCAGTATCTGCTAATCGGCAAATTGTTAATATATTGATATTACTATATTTCTAATTACCACCACAGACCTTACAAAAACCACACCGCTTAGTTAAGATCCTGTCACATTTTTGTCTTGGCAGACGTTATAGGTTTATTATTATCTTAATATTCGGGAGATGGGGAGAATCGGACATTGAAACTGAACCTGCACAAACCGCAAACACGTTATATCCTCATCCTGCTGCTGCTGGTGGTGGTCTTCCTGCCTGTGCCTTTTAGACATAAAGCAATGACCAAGCTGAGCATTACCGGCCTTGATGGAGTCGAATTCAAGACATATGCCTATGCACTGACAGCGGATCATAAGCTGATGGTGGATAAAGACCTCGCTGAACGTATTCTTAATGCGCGTATTGGCTGGGAAAAGGAGGCTCCGCTCCCCAAGGGGGTGTACTATAAGGATCATGTGGCGGTACTCATGTATCACCATCTGACGAAAGACCCGTTAATGCTCTATCCCGGCGTATTACCCGCGGCACAGTTCGATGAGCAGATGCAGCTCCTGAAGCAGGAGGGCTTCCATGTCATTACGATGAAGCAGTACCGGGAATTCATGCTGGACCGCGCGCCGGTTCCCGATAATGCGGTTCTATTGACGTTCGATGACGGCTATGAGAGCTTTTACAAGCTGGCGTTTCCCATTCTGCAAAAGTACGGCTACACCGCAGTGAACTTCATCATTGTCTCTGATGTAGACAACGCTAGTAAGCGTCAGGTGCCCAAGCTGACCTGGGAGCAGATGCGGGAGATGAAGCGCGCCGGAATGGGCTTTTATAATCATACGTATAATCTGCATTATTACGCCGAAGTCGATGCAGAGGGCGGCACCCGCCCGGCGGCGAGCTCCCTGCTGTACATTCATGATGAGAACCGGAATGAACTGAATGAAGAATACTACAGAAGAGTAACCGGGGACCTGGCTCATGCAGAGCGCAGGCTGAAAGAAGAATTGGGCAATACCGATTCGGCTATCGCTTTTCCTTACGGCTCCTATAACGACAAGCTGCTGGAAGTCTGCGATTCACTCGGCATCCGTCTGAAATTCAATATCGGGCTGGGCCTGAGCTCCAGAACCACACTGAACGCTCCACGGATCAATGAAGGGAACCGGACCCTAACCCCAGAGCTGTCCATCCAGCAGCTGAAGCAATTCGAGCCGCCGATGATTCTGACCGTGAATGGGAAGAAGGTTCTCCTTACCGGAACTCCGCCGGAACTGCGGAACGGGAAGGTCATGGTTCCGCTGGATGCGCTATGCTCCGAGCTAGGCGTAGCGATGCATTATGACCGCAGCAGCGCTGTCCTGAAGCTGACGCCTACCCCTTAGCTGCCTGACGCACCATAGGCTCACGGCCTAAGGTTACCCGGTTCTTCCCCGTGGCCTTGGACAGGTACAGCGCCTCGTCCGCCTCGCGGTACAGGTCCTCGAAGGTCACATCTGCCTGATCCGTAAAAGCGATGCCGATGCTCACCGTAAGCTGGATGTGATGCCCCCCGTCCAGCTCCACGATGTGCTCGCCCATAGCGGTACGGAAGCTCTCCGCCTCCTTCAAGGCCGCGGCTTCGCTGCCGGCGAAGAAGCAGACGGCGAACTCTTCGCCGCCTACGCGCCCGGCAATTCCTTTGTCATGATATACCTGCATAATCTTGCCCGACAAATCCACCAGTGCCTGATCACCGGCCATGTGTCCGTATGTATCATTAATTAATTTGAAATCATCGATGTCGAACAGCAGCAAGGCCATACCCGCGCCGATCTGTGCGGAGTAACTCTGCACCAGCCTCATGAAATGCCTGCGGTTGTACAGCCCGGTCAGATCGTCCACCGTGGCCTGATGCAGCAGCTCCCGCTCATACCTCTTCTTCTCGCTAAGATCACTGAAGACCAGCAGCATTCCCGTACTCTTCGCCCGGACCTGCTCTGTGGCAATGAGCGCAACCCCATAGCAGGACCCGCTCCGGCCGGGAGGCTCGATTTCGAACTGTCCCTCCCTCCGCTGCGCATAGCAGGCCGACAGCTGCCCGTGCTGCCTCAGCAGCGGCTGAATGCTTGTGCCCATCCAGGTCTCCGGCTTCTCCTCCAGCAGCTCGGACAGCATAGCATCCGCCGCCTCATTGACATCCATTATGTAATCGTAGCGGTCTGTCAGGACGATGCCGTCCTTCATATTCTCGAAGATTTTATTCTTAGCCAGCGGATATAAGGACAGTCTGGGATCGCGGAACAAGGTGAGGTAAGCGGCCACGATGGGCGGCAGGTAAGTGAAGGCCGTGAAGCCTGTAATCGTAATCTGCAGCAGCGGAAGCAGGAACACCGACAGGACCGGGACCAGCAGACTGAATAACAGCAGCGCATTATGGCGGAAATAATACTTAGGCCCATTCAGGAGAGAGATGGCCAGCAGATATACAGCATACAGTCCGAATAACTGATCGTACGCGATGAGGATCATGCTGAGCACCGTGGGCTTCACTACGATTCCGGTAACACCGGCCACCGTAGCCAGTCCGACCTCGCTGCGCATCAGATGATGGTAAGAGTCGGTGAAGATCAGCAGCACATCCACCGCCACCGGGATACAAAAATAAATAAGCCTCTTGGACAAACCCTCAGAGGAACGGGATACATACTCTTTAATAACCGCATAGGTGAAGATCGCACTCAAAAAAAGCGGGCCCTGCTGCACATTCTTCCACCATAGCTTCGCCTCGAAGGAATCCGTTAGAATCTCTCCGGCCGTAGCCGCGAAGATCATGCTGACCAGCAGCATCAATATCCATAAATAGCATCTTCCTGGTGTATGACGGTGCTTGTAAGAACCGATGCCCATGTAGAGACTTAGAACGCTGCCCATTACCAAGTAAAACGGATAACCCTGCATCCACGGCATGTCATATTTCTCCTATTTTTGAGATTGCTTTGCCTTATTATATCCTACTCTTTCGCACAAATGAATCATTCTGCCAAAAAATACTACCGGTACCTAAGGTTCCGGACAAAACAAAAGAGGATACTCCTTCACCATCTGCATGGATGCGGGAATATCCTCTATAGCAATACCATTATTTCTTCTGAGCGAGACGTTGTTTGAACTTGTCAACGCGGCCGCCAGTTTCGGTATCTCTTTGTTTACCTGTGTAGAACGGGTGGGATGCAGAGCTGGAGTCTACACGGATCACCGGGTAAGAGTTGCCGTCTTCCCATTCCATAGTTTCACCGGATGATTTGGTGGATGAGCTAAGGAATTTGTAGCCTACGCTAGCATCGAAGAAAATAACCTGGTTGAACTTAGGGTGTATGCCTTGTTTCATTGTAGTAACCTCCTTTCCATACGGATACAACTTATGAAGAATTATTGAAGCCATCTCTTGGTCTATTTAAAAATCCGGTTAGACAAAGGGAGATGCGTAAATCTTCCGATTTTTACACGCCATACTATCATACGTGAAATGAGCCGCTGAGTCAAGAGCCTGTCCTAGAGGGATTTTACCATTCCGCCGTCGATCAGCAGGGACTGTCCCCTCAAGACCCAAATCCATCGTCCAGTCCTCCTGTCAGATTGGTTGCAGGACTTCCTGCTCCCACTCATTATACATCGTATTCCAGTTCCTTTTTGGCCTGGACGATGAAATCCAGCGGATTCTCGATGGTGTCCGCCGCATATTCCACTGCACCGATCTTCAGCCCCAGGGTGACCTTGTACTTGCCGGAGAACTCCGAGTCATTCAGTTCCTGCAGCCGCTGTTTGATCCGCTCAATGACAATCTTGGCCCCTTCCCGGTCCGTGAAGAGCAGAAGGCCCCAGGTAGCATCCTCCTTGTCCAGCAGATACAGCGCATCATTGGTACGAATGCTCGACTGGCTGAGCTGGGAGACATCATAGATGGCTTCGGACAGCTGTTCTTCCGGGATCAGGCGGCGGATTTCATTCCAGTACTTCACCTTCACCACAAGCAGCGTCAGCGGGATTTTATAACGGACCGAGATTCCGGTGAACAGGCTGGCGTCCTTCTGAAAAGAAATGCTGTTGCGCAGATCCGTATTCTCATCCACCGCAGCCAGATTATTCGTGCGCTTCAGCAGCCGTTCATTCTCCGCCTGCAGCTCACGGGTGCTTGAGGTGAAGACCCACAGCACCACCGTAAGCAGCGGGGTCATAATCAGCCAGAAATATGTCTCTACACCGATCGATGCGCCCTGCGATACCGTCTGATAGACCACGAAGAAGCCGTAGCCGAAGACAAACGCCAGATTCAGCGTCAGTCCCGCCGTGACCGTGGTGAAATACGTGACCAGCGCCAGGATGAACGATACATTCAGAATAATAATGTTCTGGACGTAGTTATCCGGTGAGCCCGCGATATATACGATGCAGGCGAAGATCAGAACCAGAAAGGCCAGGAAGCCCAGATCCGAGGTTAGACTGCTGCGGTTACGTCTCACGCTTGATCACCACGTTTCTTCTTATGTTTGCGCAGCATCAGAATCAGCGCCACGACCACCAGCGTCACGATCATCACCGCTGCGGTCACGAAGCCCAGTACATCGCTGCGCTCCATCACCCGCGAGACCAGAGAGTCCGTCTTAGCGCCGGAGACCGTCTTGAAGCGGTAGGCATTCACCGTGCCGTCCTTATCCGCCACAACGCCGTCACCGTACACCCTCCACCTGTCCTTCTCGCTCCCGATCAGCTTGGAGACTACGAAGTAGCTCTCAGAGCTGACCGCAGTGACCGCAAGCAGGCCGCGTCCGCTCTCGTAAGGGGATTCCAGGAGCTGGAGCGTGCCGATGGCGGCTCCGTACTGCTCGTCGAGGGCGATTTTCTCATTGGAGAGGAGGGTTGACCCGTCCTTGTTATACTTGAAAAAGAGCTTGCCGTTGTTGTCACGGATCACCTTATTATTCTTATAGCTCCCGATCGCAATAATATTGTTGTCCTTCAGGTTATCCGCTCCTGCGTTATCGCTGTAAAAGTGGACATCACCGGTATTTCCTCCGGCAAACTGCCCGAGCATATTGAAGACATTCCCGAGGCTCCGGTAGGTGTAATCATCCCTCTCCTTCGGCAGCACCACCGCCACACGGTTGAAGATGCCGTCCCGCAGGAACGGATACGGGTAATTGCTCAGCAGGAGGTCGGTGCGGTCCTTCGTGTTCAGGCGCATGAGCGATTCCTTGCTGATATAAGCCCACGGCATCTCCTCTTTGTTCGGAGTACAGAGCATGCTCGCAAGCTCCAGATCGAAAGCCACCGTCACGGTGAAGTTGCCGGAGATATTCAGACTCTGCGGCACATTCAGATTCAGCACATCACCGTTGGCCAGCTCCTTCGTCAGCTTCTTGCTGCCGATGGGCGTATTATTGATGCTCACGGTCACCAGGGAACGGTTGAAGTCCAGATTCGCCGCATACCGGAAATCCAGGCTGATTCTGCCGTCATCCGCAATGGAGCGGTTGGACGGGAGAGAGACGAAATACGTCTGCTCCTGATGGTTGGGCCCGGTGAGCTTGTCCCCCGTCTCCGTGAACGTAATGTTCGAGCTGATGGCCGGCGCAGGGTTCACTACATCGGTAGCATTAGTAACCACCTTCAGATCCTTGCGGAGCTGGCTCATCAGCTCCCGGCTTGCCATCAGCCGTCCGGCCTTGATCAGCAGGCTCTCGTCCCTCGAGGTCACCACCAGTGTAGGCAGGGAATCCTTGTTCACCAGCTGAATGACCGCATGGGTGCCGAGGTCGTCCGCCGTACTCACCAGCTTCTTTATTCGTTCCGGCAGATGATCATACGTAGCTACCAGCACTACTGCACTCTTGTCCTTGACGGTATCTTCGCGATAAGGCAGCAGCGGAATGGTTCTGTCGTTCAGCGTGTTGCCTTTGGCGAATCCCGAGAGGGCGTAGGTAGCACTTTCCAGCTCTGCCCCGCTGGCATTCTGCGGCACGGCGAGCAGGCTTTGTTCATTTTTTACCGTATCCATTCCTGAGAATCTGGCACTGAAATCCTGAATGCCTCCAGTAATGGGCTTCGGTGTATAATTCACAGCAATGTTCGAGGTGTTGAACAGATGCAGCCAGCTGTCCTGCATATCATCGATATTACACAGTTCATAGCCGCCCGTCGTGGTTCTTAAGCTCCCTTGTATCCGCAGCGTATTGCTGCCCTTAGTCAGGAAGCCTTTGGGCGCCTCTACACTCAGGCTCTGCTGCCCGTTATTGTCCAGGGACGGCCGGAAGGAATAGAACGGAATGCCGTTCAGCGACAGTGTTACGCTCGACAGCTTATCCTCACTGATCTGTGAGGTCTGGAATTGCAGATTGATCATCACTTGATCCACATTCCAGTAATCCATGACTGTGAAGAACTGCTGCTGGGAGCTGGAGCCCCTCAGCGAGACATCGCTGGTGAACAGCGTCTCATACGTTGCTCCCGCTTCACCGGGAAGCACCGCCGCCTGTGCCGCAGGGATTTGAACCAGGAAGAGGGAGAGGCAGAGCAGCACTGTTAGGATCTGTTTTTTCATCATGTTCCGTATCTCCTGACATCTTATTTCTGGACCTCCGGCGCACTAGTACCGCTCGGTTTTGTACCACTTGGCTTCCCGTTTGAAGATAACGTCTTTGAAATAGTTGTACAGCCCGTAAGCGGCCACTACCATCCAGAGCTGGCAATACGAGACGTACATCAGCAGAATAATCCACAGGTTCGACAGGCTCATCTCACCCTTCTCTGTGGTCAGGGTAACGAAGATCCCCACCACGAACAGCACAATAGCGAGCAGCCACAGGAAGCTGCTGAGCCCGGCGATGGTGGTATGTACATACCCCATGGCATGCAGCACGAGCAGAATATCCGAGGTGACCAGCGAGATCAGCAGGAGGAAGTAGATCGAGACATAATACAGAATATCGAAGCGGATCTTCGCCGCCTTCCGGTCGATGAGGAGCGGAAGGTTCTTCACAATGACATAGATATTGCCCTTCGCCCAGCGTGTCCGCTGCTTGAACCATACCTTCACCGTCTGCGGCTCCTGCTCCCAGGTGACCGACTTCGGCTGGAACTTGATCCGGTAGCCCATCATATAAATGCGGAAGCTGATCTCCGTATCCTCGGCAATTGCCTTCACATCCCAGCCGCCGATACTCTCGACAATGGTCCGGCGCATAATGAAGTTCGTTCCCGGGATCGTACAGAGCTTGAACAGCTTCCAGCGCCCTGCTTGCGCCATCCACTGGAAGGACAGAGTCTCGATATTAATGAACCGGGTCAGCAGGCTGGCATCCCGGTTGCGGGTTCTGAACTTGCCGATAACCGCCCCTAGGGAGGCATCATTCATAATCTCTGCCACCAGGTATTTCAGCGCCGTGCGCTCCGGCGTATTGTCGGCATCATAGATCGCAATCAGCTCCCCGCTACTGCGGGTAAAGCCGATATTGAGCGCATTGGATTTCCCTTTGCCGCCTGTGACGGCGTCCGTATTGATAATGATCAGCTTGCGCTGCGGATTCCGCTGCTGGATAGCATCCAGCAGCTCAGCGCTATTGTCTGACGAATTATCATTGATGACGATAATCTCATACCGGTCATGCGGGTAATCCAGTGCCAGCAGGGATTCCACGGTTTTGCTGATGACGACCCCCTCATTGTGAGCAGGAACCATAATCGTCACCATGGGATGCTCCCCGGTAATCTCAGGCACCGGTTCGTTTTCCGTTTGAATGTAGTACAGATACCCCGCTATAATCAGCATCACATTCACCAGCAGCAGGGACCAGATACAGATGACCGCGATCACCATCAATACGTCTGAGATCGTCATAGTATTCTCCTAAACTCGCTATATTTTTCCCGGATTACTTGTTCAAATATTTCCTGCGGTACATTCTGTAGCCGATAGTGAGCAGGCCGCCGAACAAGAGCAACGCAGCCAGGATCACGATGATGAAGAATTGATTCTGCACGCTGAACAGTCTGTTGAAGCTTGTCGCCTGCTTCTCCTTGTACTGGAAATCAACGGCGACCTTCTGCGGGGTATAATCGACATCCAGTGTGTTGCCATCCAAGCGGATCACCCCGTCAGCAGATTCAAGAGTGTGCTTATCCGTGCGGACCGTATGCGCCTCCTGCTTATAGTCTGCGAAGGTATACCATTCCGCATTCAGATTCTGCAGAAGTTCCTCCAGCCCGCGCTCATCCTCCGGCAGGTCCAGCGTCACCGCCGTATTCAGCGGAAGCTCCGGCATCGCCTTTCCTGTTCTGCCAACTCCCTGCAGCAGCGCCGGGGGCAGACTGTACAGAGAAGAAGAGAAGGCCGCTGAGGTGTCTGTCTGCTCCATATAATGGGTCTCTCCGTCCGGGAAGAGCACCGCCGAATTGAAGAACCCCATGCCTGCGGCCGAATACTCCTTGTCATACGTCCAGTAGCTCTCGGCAGCAACGCCGAGCGGTGCCACGCCCCCTTCCGCCAGCACATTAATGAACTGATTCATCTTCCCGCGCAGGGACCGGTCATTCGAATTAATCGGCGGTCTGACCGCAGGGGCATTGACCACGATGCTGCCGTTGCGGGACTGGACGGCTCTGAGCGCCTCCAGATACCGCTTCATAGCGGGGAAATCCGTATTCGCGAATACCGGACGGACACTGGCGATGAAGGGAATACCGCTTCTATACAGGCGGTCTGCCATCTGCTCCAGCAGATTCAGATCCGAGAAGGGATAGATCTCCTTGATGACCAGATACATCTGCGGCTGTGCGGTATAGTGCAGCCAATCCTTCAGCACATAGGCCGCAGCTATAGCTGTGAAATCGCCCTGCTTCAGATAAGGCAGGTAAGCGGAGCGGCCGCTGCTTACCGCAAACGGCAGCTGCGCCCCCCCATCTGATGAGGACCACGTTCCATAAGAACGCCCCGCGTCCGAAGCGGTGATATATGGCATCCCTTCGACCTCCACCGGGATTCCGGTGAATCCGCCGATGGAGAGGCTTGCGCCCGCTCTATGCCATACCCCGGTCTTCAACCGCAGCGTCTGCTGCATCCGGGCAGGCGGTCTATATCCAACATGCAGCATAGCCCCCTTGTACCCGGCTGCTTCCTGAAGGTAGTCTTGATTCGTAATCTCAAGCTCATCATTGTTAATCACAGTGATCACGCCGGAATAGCCCTTCATGCCGCCCGGCTCATAAGAGGAAATAGGCTTCAGCGTGACCTGTGCGCTGTAGGCGGCAAGCAGCCGTTGCAGCTCGGCCACATTCCCCTGCTGGCCTGAATTCTTCGCCAGACTGTCGAACAGCAGCAGAATCCGCTGCGCCGGAGCCGGAGAAGCGGCAGCGGATGCCGGACCGGCAGACGGCAGCAGATCACCCGCCAATACAATGAACAGCAGAATGACGATTCCTCTGCGTCTCACATGCCCACCCCTTTATTCAGTGCCGGATATTCCTTGAGCGGCCGTGCAGACGGCGCAGACGGCACCGATCTGCGTGATGAGATTCCGCGGCCGATTACGCTCGCAGCCGTCTGGAAGATGATCAGGTCGAAGGCCAGGGTGAACAGGAATTCATGCTTGGCAATATCCGCGTCACCCGCCCCGATAATGGAGACTACGATACCCGACAGTCCGACCAGCATCGTTGCCAGAATCACCAGCAGACGCTGCATCCCCCGGAAATCCCGGGTACGGATGGACCGGACGAACGATGGCATATAGACCCCTATCGTTACGGCCATCCAGAGAAGAATGAAGGCGAAGGGACGAGGGGCCAGCTTCTCCTTAAGTGTGCTGTACAAGCTGAAGAAATGACTCTGTGCCCGGAACTCCTTGCCTGCGGACAGCTCATAGTTCCCCATAGCCGCTGGCTTAATTTTATAGGCACTCTCAGCAGCCGTATCCAGGATTGAGCCCAGCTCATTCGGGTGAGAAGCATAATAGGTCAGAATGGAGACGAAGCCGTAACGGCTGTAGAAATTTTTATCCAGCAGCTCGGATTTCACATCCACCGTCCCGTATTGGTCATAGTACGTATTCTCTTTGAGAATCGCGTACTGTTCATTGATCCCGAAGGAACCGAGCGCAGTCTCCGGATTCTTGGATTCCATCAGCACCCCACGCGTCATCGCATGATACTGGTTAATATTCACGAACTCTTTGGAGATATTAAGATACGTTGCAATTCCGGCGAACATCATCAGACCGGCCGACAGCAGTGTCACCCAGCGGAATAGCTTGTCCCGGCGGATCAGCACCAGCGGAATCGAGAGCAGGGAAATCACCATCCCCACCGGAGCATTCTGCTGCTTGGAGGTGGTCAGAATCAGGGTGCTGATCAGCAGGATCGCCAGCATGGCATAATCGTTGTATCTCTTCCGGTACAGTAGCAGCCAGGAGGCGAACACCAGAATCATGGTCACCATCACCAGGCTCTCGCCGAAGAAGGAGCTGAAGTAGTTGGTGTAGCCTGTATCCCCGAAAATGAACACCGCAAGCGCCGCGACTGCCATCCCCCGCTTTGGTGACATTTTCAGCGTGATCGCTTCAACCAGCAAGTACACTGCGGCAACATACAGCAAGGTGTAGATTGCAGCCTGGAAGCGGATATCGAAGACCTCGCGGCTGAAAAACAGCTTGTTGACGAAAATAGCCAGCTTGATAAACAGGGACTGGGAGGAGACCACCATCGTGCTGTTCTCGTTGAAATATTGAAAGATTCCGAACTGCTTCACGAAATAGCCGAAGTACTGGCTGTCATAGTCCGGAGCATTGAAATAAAGGCCGTTGCTATAGATAATCCGGTAAAAGTCTCCATTATCCGCCATGCCGATATAAGGGGAGGTAAACAGCGAAATAGCCGTCACCAGCAGCACGCAGAACGCGGCGGCAAAGGCCGGAGTAATCCGAAAGCCAGCCAACGTGATACCGGGCCGGGTCGATGTAAGCTCTAGGTTGTTTATCATTCCGATTCCCCTTTTTGGTTATATTATGGAGCCTTATAGGAGTACGCCAGCAGTGCCATCAGGTTGTCAAAAGAGTAGGCCTGCCCGGAGGCAGGATCACCGAAGCCGCCATATAGCGGACTCAGAGGATCTGTCACCCTGAATTCATTCATCCGGTCCATACTGGACTGATAGAGCTCACCATCCTCCAACACAGCTCCAATCATGGCTGTGAGCGCGTAGACCGCTGTTGAACGAATATCATTAGCCGGCTTGCCCTCACGTGTATATTGTCCGAACAAGGTTCCCGCTGCGACCTGAGCTTTGATGTAGCTGATGCTTGCCGGCCGCTCGCGGCCGATCTCTGCCAGATGAAGAATTGTCAGCAGAGATTCTACCGAGTTGATGCCTTCAGAGCTGTACTGTCCGCTCTTGTAATCGAAGCGGGTCTCATAGAATGGAAAAGAATCGGACAAATATCCCTCCTCCAAAATACCGCTCATATTCTTCAACAAATTCTCTTGTAATTCGCTAGATATCGACAATTTCTGCAATACACTCAGATCAATATAACACAAAGTTACGAATCCGTTGACCATTTTCAAATAATTGTCATAGATGTCATAAATGTAACCTTTTTTAGTGTTGTTTTTATAGAAACGTTCTCCATATTTATCGGCTTCTCTGGTATATTCCGGCTGGTTAAATGCCTGCCCCGCCTCATATAGCGCTCCGATCATCCGCAGGTCATCCACCGCTGCATTCACGGGGTAACGCTTCTGCTGCCTGGGACTGTAGCGGTAGCTGAAGCCGCCCTCCATATCGAAGATTCTGCGGGCCGTCTTCCACTGCCGGTCGAACAGCTCCTGATTGCGGGTCCGGACCGCAGTCTCCATCAGGAGAGAAGCGGACTCGCTCAGAATCTCATGACCGGTAGCCACCTCTGCCGATTCAGAGGTCTCCTTCAGATTCGTATATACCCCGTCGGGTCCTGTAAGCTGCGTATTTATGAAATGGTATAATTCCTGCTGTTCCAGTGTAGGCTCAAGCTGCGGCGCTTCATCCGGCCGTGTAGTCCCTGCGGGAGAGACCGCCGGAGTATAGACGGGAGAGGATGGCGCCGGTCCGGCCTGATTGCCGCCGCAGGAGGTTAGCAGGAGCAGCGACATCCCCAGAACAGCAGCCTTGCTATATCTGCTTTCCAATCGATCACATCCTTAAATGACAACTACCAATTGATCCATACTAATATAACGGTAATTATTGTCACATTATTTACTGTTTGTTCGAACATTATGTGTCGCCTTCACATATTTCTCCTTTTCCGCCAAAAAAAAGAGCCGCTCCATGTCTTAATGACCGGAACAGCTCTTATGAATGCTTAGGTATTATCTCTAGCTCTCTTTAATTCTCCGGTACGTGGCCTCATCGGCGACGATGTAGAGTCTGGCGTCTGCCGGAATCGGCCGGTCAAGCTTGCGGTTAATGCCCAGGTCGCCCCGGTCGGACAGCAGAGTCGCCCCCTGACGCAGCAGATCCTGAAAGGCCTCCCCATAGGTTGTCCAGCCGCTGCGGCGGGGAATCTCATAGATATCATCCCCGTGCTCGCGGCTGAGCAGCTGGGTGATCACCTCAGAATTGCCCTCCT
This sequence comes from Paenibacillus sp. FSL R7-0128, assembly GCF_038002245.1. Classification (NCBI taxonomy): domain Bacteria; kingdom Bacillati; phylum Bacillota; class Bacilli; order Caryophanales; family Paenibacillaceae; genus Paenibacillus; species Paenibacillus sp. FSL R7-0128. Next base: position 7,390,424 of record NZ_JBBOCD010000001.1, read on the forward strand.
GCAGCGCAGAGCGCACCGCCAGTCTGGAGATCGCATCATGGGAGAGCACGAACTCGTTCACCTGCACATGCTTGAAGTTCTTAATGTTCTTCTCCTGCATAATCTCTACGGTAGTATGTACCTGCGGGGCAATCCGCTCAATGCTGGAAGCAATCAGCAGCGACTTGCCGTCGCTTAAGGAAGCTTCGTCGATACGGGTGTCGCTGAACACAATCGCTGCTCTGGCGCTCCCGATATTCGCCTTCAGCAGAATGTCATCGCTTGCCGCATCGCCGCTGATGAAGTGGACCTGCTCCATGGCTTCCAGCGGATGCCGTCCGTTCTCATCGATAATGACCACTTTGCATTCCTTGTCGTAACACAGAATCTCATCTACTGCCGCCTGTGTCTTGCGGTTCCAGTTAATCAGCACGACATGATGTTGTCCGTGAAAGGTCAACGTTCCGGCTCCTCTCCTGCGCTGCATCTCGCCCATGGCATCGATAATCTTGCCGATCACCAGACTGAGCAGACCGATGCCAAAGATATATAAGAAAATCGTAAACACCTTGCCTGTGACGGTAGCGGCAAAGTAATCGCCATACCCGACGGTAGCCATGGTGGTCATCACCCAATAAAAGGCGTTGAACCAGCTATGAAACGTGTCCGGCTCCAGCAGGAAGGCGATGGTTGCGCTGAGAAGAATGAAGGCCAGAATAATAAAGGCAATGGACTTCTTCTTGAGATGAAGCAGCTTGCCGGATAATTGGATTAGAAAATGCAATGCTCATCCCTGCCTCCCGGGTGAATTGAGCCGGCGGGCAGCAGCCTGCGCCGAGTCCCTTGCGGGGCACAGCCGCCCGCCTGCCAATCGAGTCTACCTAAATAATCAGACTGCTGACCGCAAAGGCCGTCCCGATGAACACCATGCAGAGCATGACGCCGACCGCAACATTTCCCTTCTCCAGCTGCTCTGAAATCCGGAAGCCGGGCGTGAACAGCTCGAAGATCCAGTAAGAAGCGATCAGGCAGACATACCCCACAGCGAACCAGAGCATCATGAACCAGATGGAGGTATTGGTGTAAGCGGCCACGCCTAGAATTACCGCCGTAGCCAGGAACTTGCCGCCGAACGCCAGGCCTACCGCAATATTTCCCTTTTTCAGCTCCTCCATATCCTTGAATGGAGTCATGAGCGCGAAGATCACCATACCCAGCACCTGAAGCAGAACAATGGTCAGAATACTAACCACCAGATTAATTACGATCGTCATTTAGCCCACCCCCGAAATTTCGCATAGGCCGAATCATAGTCGGCGAAATCATGTACTTCCTCCAGCACCACTGAGACTTTCTTCTGCTTCTCCAGCGCGGTATAGCGCTTGTCGTCAATCGGCTGCTTGATCCGGTTGCCGGAAGGCAGCTCCAGCACTGCGAAATTTCTGGTCTTGCTCTGGTATTCCGTCTTGTACACTCCAACCAGGTCCACATCCGTTGTGATGGATACCTTGAGATTAGCCAGATCCTCTGTGGCCGCCTTCTGGTCGGCGTAAGACTTAAGTGTCGTCCAGGCGGACAGCTTGATCTCATTTTTCTGGTCAGCGTCCGTTATCAGCTCGGCATCCATGAACTGGAGCGTCCAGACGGTGTCGCCTGTAGCATAATTCCCGTCGTTCGGGAGCAGCTCATTATCCGGCAATATAGTCATATCGCTGCCGACCAGATCGCCAACCTTGCCCTCCACCACCCGGTAATCCCATGGTACACGCGATACACTATCCGACGTATCAGTGCCGGTATGAAATACACTGCCGCTGTTCGCTGAGCATGCACTCAGCACCATAACCGCCAGTAGCAGCACTGTAGTCAGCAGGGTGCCCCGGGCTCTGCGCCCGGCAGCATGCCCCTCTCTATCCTTGAACATCTTCAAGCCCCCTCACTCCTAGCGCGATAAAATGACTGGCATTGCCTGTAATCGGCCCGCCGGCCCGGCCAAGCAGCCCGCAGGGCGTTCCGTTAATGACGAACATGCCGGTCAGCAGGTGCAGCTCACCCTCCGCCGTCATGATCCGGGCCATTTCTGCCCTTTTCTGATAGACCACGGGGAAGAGCTGGCTGCTGTCGTAGCCCTCCTCGTCCTCGATCTCAAGCGCGCCGCTGTCATCAAAGATCCGAACAGATCCGCCTTCGCGGCCGAATACGGATTTGGATACAAAGCTCTCTGAGAACACCGCCTTATTGTACGTCGGCAGGATGTACCGGGAGATGGCCTCGCGTTCCGGCTCCGTGAACAGCAGGCCAAGCTCATACATTCCCCAGACAGCGGCCATCAGCCCCTTGGACTGGAGGATGATGCTATGCGGTCCGTTGAACAGCTGGAGCTTCCCGCTCTCAATGGCATAGGCCAGAGCCTCGCCGCCTTCATCTACGGCCATCCACTCCTTCGGGTACAGCGCGAACATCCGCTCTATGATCCGGTTCTCTCCGTCCTTGACCACACCCTCATCAATCGACAGATCCAGACAATCGACACAGCGGACATCCAGTCCGCTATGCGCGGCCAGCGCCTCAATCGTTCCGCTGTCCTCCTCATGGCTGCCATAATCCACACAGGCTACCGTGTCGGGGCGCTCCACGCCCCAGGCTGCGGCAAGCTGCTGCTTCATGGCCGCATTCACGTTTCCGACGCCTGCTTCCGCGCAGATCCACGGCGTTGCAATGGAGGCCTCCACATAGCCGGTCGGAGTATCCGCATTCAGCTCCAGCAGCTTAATCGTGCCATCCCCTGCCACGGCAAAATCGAACCGGGCATACCGGCTGATCAGTCCCGGCTCCGGCAATGGACAGTCATCCAGCATATGCCATAGCACCGGAGGAATCCCCAGGAGATCGTACAGATCATGTCTGAGATGGACATAACGCACGGCCTTATCCAGAATCGCCCAGAGCGCGGCGGCGGCTTCCTTCAATTCCTGATAGGTCTCGCTGCGCATCACAGCCACCGCATCCAGCCAGTATTCCTCGTCCTCCAGATCGGCCCAGGTGAAGCCCAGCTCATGCAGCCGCTCAACCCGGGGAGCTCGTTCCAGACCGGACTGGTCTATATATTCGAATGCCTGCTCCGCCCGGATCATCCGCCGAACCCGCTCTTGCCGGAGCGCACCGAGCTTTTGCCCGAGCTTTTACTGGAGCCGGATTTGGATTTATTCGAACCCAGCCCGCTGGAGGTGCCGCCGATGCCGCCCGATTTGGAAGAGGTATTCCTTCTGGTAATGGAGCCGGTGGATGAAGTTGAGGTCTTCGGCTTCACCACCGAGCCGGCCACCGGCTTGTTCTGGAATCGTCCGCTATTATAGGAGGGCGGCTTATAGGTATTGCGTGTACCTCCATAATAAGTAGGCCGGTCATTGTACCAGCCTCTGGAAGAGTAGAACGAACCGCTATTGAAAAGCATGTGGTACAGAAGCACATCATCCCAGCCAAACCCTGAGTTATACCCGCCGTAGTTGTTAATTACTGTCGTGCCGCCGGAGGTTACAGCCCCCTGCCCTTCCTGGACCTTCTCTTCCTGGTCTTCCGGATATGGAATACTCCAGTCTACATTCTTGTCGAAATATTGCTTAACCTCCTCAGTAGACCAGGAGACCAGCTTAGGCTCCTCGCCGCCTGTGCCGCTTGCGCCTGCACCTCCCGGAATGAATAAAGCGTTAGCCAGCAGCGCAATGCCGAGCGAGGTGGATAATACGCGGACCGGTTTGCCGTCCGGCGTGAACAGCCTGCTGATTGCGGGTTCTTTAGCATCTTCGTCTTTTGCCAACTTGGGGCCTCCTTTCCTGGTATTCATCCTTAACCTTCTGTACGCATGGGAACCAGCAGAAGCTCCAGCTTCCCTTCATCTACATTCAGTCTTCCCTCTACCGCCTCGAACTCACGTCCGCCAACGACAATATAATTGACATGCTCCAGTGCCGTAACCATATTCATGCTCCAGACGCGCTCTTCAATCATTTGCAGGTCGCCTTCAGGCAGCTTCTCGAACAGGATGACCTTCAACCCGTTATCCATTCCCACTCCATCTCCTCTTGAATATTCGTATGCTTCTGATACGCTGTCATTACGCTTTCGTTTCAATTCCCGCAGCCTTGAATATGTATACCACAGCATATAAATAATAATGACAACAAGCAGTTTTGCAGTGGCCGGCTACGGGCTTACAATACCTTCTGGACCCAGCTGTCCATGACCTGGTCAGGGCGGATGCCCAGCTCATTCTCCAGGAGCTCCTTGTATTTATCGTAGTGTGTCCTGAATCCGATGAAATCCCCCAGGTCGGCGTAACTTCGCAGGATCAGCCTGCAGAGCTGGTCGGAATAAGGATCGGCTGCCTGCAGATCCAGCAGCCGCTCCAGCGCCAGCCGGGGACGCCCGGAGGACAGCTCATATTCGGCGGAATGCAGCGCCATGCGGATATACCGGACCTGCAGCTCCTTGCGCCGGATCTCTGCCCAGTCGTAATGATGCTCCTGCAGGTAGTCTCCACGGTACAGCTTCAATATCTTTTCCCGGCGCAGCCATTCCTCTTCTGACTCCACAGGCGTGCCGGCATAGCCCAGCTCGAACTCCTCCACATCCAGCAGCACCTGCTCCTTGGTCAGCCTGTAACGCTCCTGCGAGAATTCGACGAGCACCTCCATATCCCAAGCCTTCAGCAGCTTGCGGATATGGTATACCGTGGTATGCAGGTTCGTTACGGCCTTCTCGGGCTTGAAATCGGGCCAGACGAGATCCACAATGGTGTCCTTGAGTATCCACTGGCCGCGGTTATGCAGCAGCAGGGCGAAGACCTCCTGCGCCTTGCTTGTTCTCCACTGCATTTTGCGCCCCGGCTCCGTGCTGTCTGTGAATTCAAGCCGGTGGAAGCAGAGGATTGACAGCTCCTTGACAGGCGCCGCAGACGCCGGTGTAGGCGGCATCTTCACTTCAGCGCTCTCCTTGCCGACTTCCAGACGCTCAAGGGTTTTGTTTAACCGTTGGGAGGTCACCGGCTTCAGCAAATAATCCGCTGCATTGAGTTCAAAGGCTTCGATCGCATACTCGCTGTATGCGGTAATATAGACAATCCGGGTGTTCCGGTCCATACCGGCAATGTATTCACCTGCTTCCAGCCCGTTCATCTCCGGCATCCCGATATCCAGGAATACAATATCCGCCTTCTCCCGTTCCAGATGCGCAAGTCCCAGGCGTGCCGAGGTGAATTTCCCGGTGATTGTAAGACGCCCATCCTTCAGGAGCATACGCTCCAGATGCTGCAGCGCCGGCTTCTCATCGTCAATCAATATGGCCTTCATCAGTCGGACTCACCTCCTCTTCGTTCGTAGTTCTCAAATACCTTTAGGTGGGGATGGTATATGATATAGCGGTTCCCCTTCCCGGTACACTGTCGATATTCAGGCCTGCTCCGTACATCTTGAGCAGACGGTGCTGAATATTGCGCAGCCCTATGCCCCCCTCTGTCCGCTCTTCCGAGAGGACCTCCGCAATCTTCTCCGGGGTCATTCCTACACCGTCATCCGTGACTGCTACCTTGAGGCAGCCGGGCAGCAGCTCAACTGTCAGCCGTACCGTCCCTCCGGCCTCTTTCTGCATCAGGCCATGATTAACGGCATTCTCCACAATCGGCTGGATGCTCAGCGGCGGAACCATCGCCATCACATCTTCCGGCACATCGAACTCGATGTTCAGCCGTTCATCGAACCTCGCCTGCTCCAGCGCAAGATAGGATTTGACCAGTCCCAGCTCCTTCTCCATAGAAACCGTCTGTCCCCGGTTCTGGAAGTCGAAGCTGCTCCGCAGGTATTGGCTGAGGTCCAGCAGCAGCTCCGTGGCCTTGTCCGGGTCCTCCGGACAGACCGAGATAATGGCGTTCAGCGCATTATATAAGAAATGCGGCTTAATCTGTGCCTGCAGGAAGGCAATCTCCGACTGGACAGATACACGGATCGACTTGCGCATATCCAGCAGGGTCTGCATCCGTGCCTTGAATTCGCGCACCTCCACCGGCTTGCTCAGATAATCATTCGCTCCGGCCTCGAAGGCTGCGAGGATATCATCAGGACGGCTGCTCGCCATCAGCACCAGAATCGGCAGCTCGGACAAGGTGAACCGTTCACGGATGGCCTTGCATAACAGAAGCCCGGGCATTTCCGGCATTACCCAGTCGGCAATCACCAGATCAAGCTCAGGATGCTGCTGGATGATCTGGATCGCCTCCGCGCCGCTGCTGGCGGTAATCACAGAATGGTTATCCAGCTGCAATACGCCTACCAGCACGCGGAGGTTAACGGGATCATTATCCACTACCAGAATGGAGCAGCAGTCTTCAGACGGCAGTTGCACAGGTTCTTCTCCGGGAAGCGGGTACGAAGGCGCCGTCTCCCAGCCGTGAAGCTCTCCGAATTCCTCCTCCAGCAGTGCATTGCTCCTCTGCAGGATCGGCTGGGTGAAGCAGAAGACGGAGCCGTGCCCCAGTTCGGAATGTACCTCAATCTCCCCGCCCGTCAGTTCTACCAGCCTCTGGGTAATGCTGAGGCCAAGCCCGTTCTCGCGGTAGACCTTACTGGCGGCAGGACCGCTTGGATCATTGGCATCGAAGATCGTACGCAGACGCTCAGGCGCGATGCCCTGGCCAGTGTCTGTTATGATGATGGCAACATACTCTTCTTTAACCTCAGCAGACAGTGTTATCACGCCTCTGGGCGTATAATTCACTGCACTCGCGAGTAAATTATGCAGAATCTGAGCGAACCGCTGCTCATCCGTCTCCAGCAGCGGAAGCTGTTCCGGCAGACTCAGCCGGAATTCCAGCTGGCTGTTGCCGTAGACCTGACGGGTGACCGCCATAATGGAGGAAGCTGCCATGCGGAGATCGACGGCCTGCCGGCGCAGGAAGAGCGAGCCGTGATTCAGCTTCGCGAAGTCCGACATATCATGGATCAGGGCTGTAAGCCGCTTGCCCGTGGAGACAATCGTCAGCAGCTGATCCTGCTGGGCAGTGCTGATGGAGCCGGCCGTCCCCTGAGCCAGCACCTTGGCCATGTTGACAATCCCCTGCAGCGGCCTCCGCAGCTCCTGCGAGGTATCGGAGATGAAGTCATCCTTCAAGCCGTCAAGCGACAAAAGGCGGCGTGAGAGCTGTTCCACTTCGCGGAAGGAAGCTGCGTATTGCCGGGTCATAAGGATCGCCTGCACGAACCCGAACAGGAGTATCTCGTAGGAGATGATGAAATAGCTGAAGGTCATGCCCATGAAGCTGACCAGATAATAGATAATGACCACGCTCAGGCTCTCGATACTGACCATCATCAGGAACATATTCTTCGGATTTCGCCGGGTGCCCTGGACCATGGAGTAGAGCACGAAGCCCAGGCTTACGGAGCCCCAAGTCAGCAGCAGAACCTCCAGATAGCTGAACAGATAGGCCGGGACGAAGGCAGCAATCAGCAGCAGGAATGCCGTAACCAGCCTGGAGGCCTTAATCATCCCAATGGACATCGGGTAGTTCACTGAATTGGCGACATAGTGCAGGAGATAATAATAGACCAGTGTAGAGGACGCAAGTTGCAGCTTGAGTATAATCTCGTAAGGGAAGCCGGGCAGCGCCGCCAGGATAAGCTTTTCACCATGCGTAAAAATGTAGACAAAGGCCGCTATGCAGAACAAGCCCAGATACAATGTGACCCCCCGGCTCTCCCTTACCTTGGAGAACATCAGCAGGAAGAGGGCTAGCACGAAGAATCCGATCAGTGCAGCCCCGTCTACAAACAGGGCAAATTCCCTGTGCTTCAAAATAGCGGCCTGATTACCGATCACAATCGGCTGAACGATCCCGCCTGAGGAGTAGCTGTAGTTAGCTACCTGCACAATAATCTCCATGGTATCCCCGGTTACCGAGGCGAATCCCATAAAAGGCATGTTATTCTGTCTGCCCTCAGAGGCCGAGGCTGCCGGGGTTCCGCTGCTTCCAATCTCCTGCCCGTTCAGATAGACCTTGCCGGCACTGCGGATGTTGCTGGTGCGCAGGCCGTAGACCATGGCTTCCCCTGGGGTAATCTTCGCCTGGAGGCGGTATGTAGCATAGCCTTTGGCTCTGCGCCCGCCCTGTTCAGAGATATCGTCGTTCCACTTCCCCGGGACCTGAATCATCGTAGAGGCGGCGGGGACCTCCTTACCAGCGTTCACCGGATGGAAATCCTCAGGCGACAGCAGCACATCCCGGTACAGCTCCCACTCTCCATCCAGCTTCATAATCCCGTCGTGGCGGGCGTCCCAGGAGCGAAGGTCAATCACACCCTGCACCGCCTGCGGCCTGTCTCCCTTAATCTGATGTGTCTGGAGGACCGAGAGCAGCGGAACGATCAACACCAGCACCAGACTGCCGAGAATGCTCAGCCAATACTTTCTCATGTCCTCTGCCAGTCCCTTCTAGTTGTCATTGTATAAATTATACAACAGACTCCGTTCATCTGAAGCAAAAAAAGCCGAGTTCCATTTATTTCGGAATCGGCTGTTCATCTTATTAGAGCTACGTGGATGGAATATTTTACTTCGTTTCCGGAGCGGCTGCGGCAGGAACCGCACTCTCCTGGGTCTTCGACAAGAAGATATTGAGAATGATCGCTGTCAGCGACCCGGATACGATTCCGTTCTGCAGCAGCATCCGAGCGAATTCCGGCAGCTGGTCGAACATGGACGGAAGCACTGCAGAGCCGAGGCCCACCGCGATGCTGCAGGCAGCGATCAGCAGATTGCCGTCCTTGCGCAGATCCACATCGGACAGAATCGACATGCCGGAAGCAGCGACCGAGCCGAACATGACAATCATCGCCCCGCCCAGCACCGCATTCGGCACCACTGTAGTCAGTGCAGCCAGCTTAGGCAGCAGCCCGAGTACGACCATAATTCCGCCTGCTGCAAAAATAACATTCCGCGTCTTTACCCGCGTCAGCGACAGCAAGCCGACATTCTGAGAGAATGCGGTGTACGGGAAGGCATTGAACAGGCCGCCCAGCATGATGGCCAGTCCCTCGGAACGCAGGCCGTTCACGATCTGCTTCTGCTCCACCTGCTGGTCCGTCGCCTTACCAACGGCAAAGTAGACCCCGGTCGATTCGACCATAGACACGATATTCACGATAATCATTGTGAAGATTGCGGTGATGCTGAACTGCGGCCAGCCGAAGTAGAACGGCTGTGCAACGCTGACCCAGGAGGCTGTAGTCACGGTAGAGAAATGCACGATGCCCATGGCGTAGCCGATTACTGTACCCACTACAAGTCCTACCAGCACCGATATGGAACGCAGAAACCCTGTAGTCAGCCGGTTCACGGCCAGAATAACGAGCAGAGTAATCAGAGCCAGCAGCAGATTGCGGGGCTGCCCGAAGTCGGCGCTTCCCTGGCCGCCGGCCACATTATTCATCGCAACAGGAATCAGCGACAGCCCGATAATTGTGACTACCGAGCCGGTGACCACGGTCGGGAAGAACTTCAGCAGCTTCCCGTACACCGGGGCTGCCAGCACCACGAACAACCCGGAGATAATGATCGCGCCGTAAGCTGTCGCCAGATTGGAGCCTGAAGCGATGGCGATAATCGGGCTGACCGCCGTGAAGGTACAGCCGAGCACCACCGGCAGCCCGCTCCCGAAATATTTGCTGCCCATAATCTGCAGCAGGGTCGCCAGCCCGCAGGTGAACAGATCCGCTGCTATCAGATACGCCATCTGCGTACCGTTCAAATTGAGTGCTCCCCCGACAACCAGCGGTACAATGACCGCTCCGGCATACATCGCCAGTACATGCTGAAGCCCTAGGGCAAGTATCTTCTGTTTGCTTAACATCCTGCACGCTCCTTGATTAATCCTTCATTATCTATGAAATGAATCTCACCCGGCGACATGGAAGCAATCCGTGCCAGGGAATACACCGGAACTCCGCGCTGCTCCAGCAGACCGCGTCCCTCCTGGAAGCTCTTCTCAATGACACAGCCGACCCCGGCCAACTGCGCCCCGGACTCTGCTACGATATCGCATAGCCCTACAAGCGCCGCGCCGGTAGCCAGGAAATCGTCAACGATCAAGACGGTATCGTCCGGCCCGAGATATTTCTGTGAGATGCTGATCTGGTAGTCCTCTTGACGGGTGAAGGAATGAACCGGTGCCGAATACACCGCTTCGGACAAGGTGACTGCCTTCTTCTTCTTGGCATAGATGAACGGCACGCCCAGCGCAATTCCCGCCGCCATGGCGAACTGGATGCCGCTGGCCTCCACAGTCAGCACCTTGGTGATCTGCCGGTCCCCGAAGACCGCTGCAAATTCCTTCCCGATCGCAAGCGCAAGCGCCGTGTCTACCTGATGGTTCAGAAATGAGTCCACTTTCAGTACAGTCTCCGATAGAATTAAGCCCTCTTGTCTAATGCGTTCTTCCAATACTTTCATTACAGCGGATCTTCCTCCTTAGAAATAAAAAAGACAGATAAAATAAAAAGGACAGATTCCCTGAGTGTTTCTCTCAAGTGAATCTGTCCTTCTGGGTTTTTGTCCCTTGGTGGTGTAACACATATACGTGTCCGCATCGCTTGGACCAGTCTTTCCCGTGCCGCAGCACAAGAAACGGAACCCTAGATGCGCTATTTCACTCATAGTCGGATAATTACAGTGGCTATCCGGTAGAAACTTATGGGCCATATTCCCAAGATTATATGAGTTATATGAAATCTGTTATAAGAAATCTATTATGAAGCATGTCTGTTATCTTACACGCTCTACCCGCTGCTTACAAGCAAAATTTTAAGTAAATTGCGGTGATTTCAAAGTTTTCATGAAACCTCCTGCAAAAGCGGGCCCGCCTCCAGGAAGCCTTGTAAATTTTAGGTTTAAGGTGTTTTCTTCATGTCTTCTATATCACTGAAGCTCCATAAAAGCTATAATTATATAGCTAAACATTCTAACTGAACAAAGGCGGCGAACAATGAGAATAAAACAACAGGTTTGGTTAGCAACTTCAGCTACTATACTGCTGTTAGGCAGTATGATTACTATATCTTTCCTCTTTATGGAGGGCGGCTCGCGCCTGCTTGCAGCAGGATTAGGCGCAGGCGGCATTCTGGTTAGCATCAGCCTTCTTTACAGTATTCAGCGGAATATAGATCGCGGTCTAGGCCGGATCACGGAGATCTCAGAGGATATCGCAGCAGGCATTTTCAACCCTGATGCTGCGGCTGCTGTTCAGACGGATGAATTCGGGCAGCTGGCCGCTTCCTTTTTCGGGCTGGCGGCTGACCTTCACCATAGAACCGCCGATGAGCGCGAACTGCGGCTTAGAGCCGAAGAACAGGCCTGGATTAATACGCAGGTGTCTGAGATGGCGCTGCTGCTTCAAGGCTCTGTCCAGCTGAAGACGGCCTCGCGTGTGTTCATCGGCAGGCTCGCTACCGCTGTAGGCGGAAGCTACGGGGCTATCTATCTTAAGCAGGGGGGCCAGCTGAACTTCGCAGCCGGCTATGCCTTCGATGATGCCGCAGGGCAACAGGAATCCATACCGCTGGGCAGCGGCCTGGTCGGACAATGCGCACTCGATAGGCAGATGATTGTTCTGCAGGATCTTCCAGAGCATTATATCAAGGTCCGTTCCGGTCTGGGGGAGGCTGCGCCTGCCTCACTGATTATAGTTCCTATTAAGCATGAGCAGGAAATTGTTGCTGTCATGGAGCTGGCGGCACTACGCCCGTTCAGCTCCAAGGAGATGCAGCTGATTGAACGCACCGCACAGAATATGGGCGTGCTGATTAATACACTGGCGGATGTCGCCCGGATCGAAGATCTGCTGAGTGAGACTCAGCTGCAGAAGGAAGAACTGGAAGCCCAGACGGAAGAACTGACCGCCCAGACCCAGGAGCTGGAAGCTCAGACCGAAGAGCTGATGGCCCAGACAGAGGAGCTGCGCCTGCAGACCGACCAGTTACAGGACCAGAAGACTGAACTGGAGGCGCAGTCCGAGAGCCTGCTGACCTCCAATGAACAGCTTCAGACACAAATGAAGCTCACAGAGGCCCAGAAGGACGAGATTGAAGCCCAGACGGAGGAACTGCGGCAGCAGACGGAAGAGCTGCATGCCTCCAACCTGGAATTGCAGAATCAGATGGAGATTTCCCGCCGGCAAACCATGGAGATCAAGGCCCAGGCCGACGAGATCTCTGCGGCAAACCGCGATATGCAGAAGCAGCTTCAAATCACGGAAATGCAAAAGTCCGAGATCGCAGATCAGGCCGGGGAGCTCCAGGCACAGACGAGTGAATTGCTGGAGCAGAAGGAGCAGCTTCAGGCCCAGACAGAAGAGCTTCAGTCTCAGACGGAGGAGCTTCAGGCCCAGACCGATACATTGCAAACCCAGGCCGATGAACTGCTGATCCAGAAGGAGGAGCTGGCTGCCTCCCATGATCAGCTGCTGCTTCAAGTCGAGCTTACTGAGAAGCAGAAGGAGGAGATCCAGGCACAGGCGCAGGAGATCTTCATGGCCGCGCAGTACAAATCGGAATTCCTGGCCAATGTCTCCCATGAGCTGCGCACCCCGCTGAACAGCCTGCTGATCCTCTCGCAGATTCTTGCCGAGAACAAGGACGGCAATCTGGAAGCGAAGCAGCTGGAATACGTTCATACGATCTTCTCGGCAGGCAAGGATCTCCTGCAGCTGATCGATGAGATTCTCGATCTGGCGAAGCTGGAGGTCGGCAAAATGACCCCTGTCATCGAGCCGGTCTCCCCACAGGATCTCAGCAATCATGTCTTCCGCCACTTCGAACAGCAGGCCAAGAAGAAGAACCTGCGGTTCGATGTCCATTCCGACAACCGGCTGCAGGATTATCTGATGACCGACGGTCACAGATTGCAGCAGGTCTTGAATAATCTGTTATCCAACGCCATCAAATTCACACCGGAGCAAGGCTCCGTCTCCCTGTCGATCCGTACCAGCGGCGAAGAGGTCATCTTCGCCGTCAGCGACACCGGTATTGGCATAGCCGCTTCCAAGCTGGAGAGCATCTTCGAAGCGTTCCAGCAGGCAGACGGCACCACCAGCCGCAAATACGGCGGCACCGGTCTCGGCCTCACGATCTGCCGGGAGCTGGCTACCCTGCTGGGCGGAAGAATTGAGGTTGATTCCTTGGAAGGCAAGGGCAGCACCTTCTCCCTGATTATTCCCGCTGTAGAACCGGGTGAGGATGCCCAGACCCTTGCTGCCGCAGCCTATTCAGCAGCAGCCTCTCCGGAGATTCCGGCTTCCGAGCCTATCCGCCGCGAGAATCCGGCCTTCCGCGAGTCCTTCGTGCCCGACATTTCTATCTCCAATCCGAAGCTGCTGCAATATGCGGAAATGGATGATGACCGCAGCAATTTGCTAAGCGGGGATATTACCCTGCTGATTATCGAGGAGGACGCCGAATTCGCCGCCCGGCTGCTGGAGCTGGCGCGCAGCCGGGGCTTCAAGGCTATCGTCGCCTTCCAGGGCGATCAGGGGCTTGCCCTGGCCCATGCCTACAAGCCTGATGCAATCCTGCTGGATCTGCATCTTCCCGTTCTGGACGGCTGGTCCATTATCAGCCGCCTGAAGAGCCGGCCGGAGCTGCGGCATATCCCTGTGCATGTGATTTCAACAGCCGAGGAGAACCAGCAGAGCCTGTCGATGGGGGCTTTATCCTTCTGGAAGAAGCCGAATGATTATGCAGAGCTGGAAGCAGCCTTTCTCCAGATTGAGACTTATATCCGCCGTCCGGTGAAGAGTCTGCTGATTGTCGAAGACAACAAGGTTCTGCGCGGCAGTCTTGTCGAATTCATCGCCCATCCCGATGTGAACATTATTGCTGTGGGCACCGGAAGAGAAGCGATGGAGCATCTGGCCAGCCATCATTTTGACTGTATGGTGCTGGACCTGGGTCTCTCGGATATTTCCGGCTTCGACCTGCTGGAGCAGGTCAAGACCAACCGCAAGCTGCAGACCCTGCCGGTGATTATTTATACAGGCAAGGATCTCAGCAAGACAGATGAGCAGCGCCTTAAGCACTACGCCGAGAGTATTGTGATCAAGAACGTGCGTTCAATGGAACGTCTCTATGACGATACGGCCCTCTACCTCCACCGCAAGCATGCAGACCTGCCTTTGGATAAGCAGCGACTGATCGAGAACCTGCATAATCCGGAGTCCGCTTTTGCCGGGAAAAGCATTCTGCTTGTGGATGATGATATGCGTAATATTTTTGCGTTATCCAGTGTGCTGGAAGGTTATAATATGGAGATCAGCTTTGCCCAGAATGGCAGAGAAGCCCTGGAGCATCTGGAGACCCACCCGGGCGTAGAGCTGATATTCATGGATATTATGATGCCGGAGATGGATGGTTACGAGACGATGAAGCATATCCGGCTAAACCCAGACTATGATCAGATCGTCATTATTGCGCTGACCGCCCGCGCCTTGGAGGAAGACCGGGTCAAATGCCTCGAAGCTGGGGCGAGCGATTATATATCCAAACCGATTAATACCACACAGCTGGTGAGAGTGCTGAAATTATGGTTGATTCAATAGGAGGCAGCATGGAGTATCCGATTAATATTTTGGTTGTAGATGACCGGGCAGACGAGTTCCTGTCCATTCAGGCATTGCTGGCCGATTCACCCTACCGGCTGGTTCAAGCCCTCTCGGGCCTGGATGCTCTGAAATGTCTGCTGGAGCAGGAATTCGCCCTGATCATTATGGATGTGCTCATGCCTGGCATGAACGGATTTGAAACGGCGAAACGGATTAAGATGCGTCAGAAGTCACGGGATATCCCTATTATTTTCTTAACCTCGCTGACCTCGGAGCTGGAGAACTATATGTTGGCTTACTCGGCCGGGGCCATTGACTATCTGACCAAGCCGTTCCATCCGACCGTGTTAAAAAGCAAGATTGACGGCTTCGTCCGTCTCTACCAGACCCGCAAGGAGCTGCAGCTCAAAACGCAGGAGCTGGAGAAGGCCAACGGCATCCTGACCGAGCTGAAGGAGACGGCCGAGTTGGCGTTGCGGATCAAGAGCGGTTTCCTTGCCATGATGAGCCATGAGATCCGCACCCCGCTGAACGGGATTATTGCCATGTCGGATGTGCTTCGTTCCTCCGAGCTGTCTGCTGACGACCAGGAGATGGCCGAAATCATTCATACCAGCGGTCACGCGCTTGTCTCTGTCATTACGCACATCCTGGACTTCACCAAGATCGAATCCGGTAAAATGGAGCTGGATTACGAGCTCTTCAATCTTCACTCCTGCATCAAAGAAACGGTCGATCTGTTCAGGGCTCTGGCGAAAGAACGCAACCTGACCCTGGAGACCTCTATTGATTCTGACATTCCTGCCCTGCTTATCGGTGACCCCAACCGTCTGCGCCAGGTACTGAATAACCTGATCGGCAATGCCATCAAGTTCACGATCACCGGCGGCGTCAAAGTGCATGTCCATCTCCGGCAGGCTATGGATAAGCTGCTGGAGCTGGAATTCATTATTGAAGATACCGGCATTGGCATTCCAGCGGATAAGATGAACTATCTGTTCCAGCCGTTCACCCAGATCGGAGCCACCATCAACCGCAAGTTCGGCGGAACCGGGCTCGGGCTGTCCATCTGCAAAATGCTGGTCGACCTCATGGGCGGAACGATCTATGCCAAGCCGGGTCTAGTGGGCGGAGCTACCTTCATCTTCACCATCCAGGTCGCTGAAGGCCAGCCGGATTGAGGCTTCGCCCTATTGTTCAGCATGAAGCAGCCTCACTGTATACAAGAAGCTCCCCCTTCAGATCATGAAGAGGGAGCTTCTTTGTTATTGCTGTGGACTATTGTAGAATGGAATGGACCAACTGTGGAAGGGGATGAACTCTATAGATGGGAACCTCCAGATTCCCTTTGTTCCAGCGGAACTTCGTGCTGCAAGCGCGAAGTACAACTCATCATTGGGAAGGCACCGGCCCCCTTTCCTTAAAGACATTTCGGAATGGCCGAGCCTATTACAAAACAAAACTCGGCCATTATGCTGTTGAGCGAGAGGGCTACCTCCTGTTAAATGAAGGGGAGCAGTACGCTATAGTCATTGAGTCAGAAACCGAAGTCGACTCTTTTTGTGTATTTTTCAAGACTGGCTTTGCTGAAGAGGTTCATAGAGCCGTTCATTTAGGAATAGAGAAGTCTTTGGACGATCCATTCTCAGAATCTAAGCACCCGTTGCAATTTCATACAAAGTCATACCGCAATAGTCATCTGATAACTCCACTTCTCGAGAACTTCAAGAATTCCTTACCTGTACTCGGCAGCGAGAATCTCTGGGTCGATGAACAATATCAAAGTCTAATTCAAGCAATGCTTAACGTCCACCAGAAGATTTCTCAAGAAATTAATACATTGCCAGGTATGCGGCCAGCCACTAGAGAAGAACTCTTTCGGCGGTTGACACTAGCATACGAGTACTTACATGCTTATTACAACCAAAACGTGTCCCTTGAAGAAGTTTCAAGAGTCGCTTGTCTTTCTAAAAACCATCTGATCCGCAACTTCCGCCACTTTTTCAAAAGAACGCCACACCAGTTCATCCTCGAAAAAAGGATACTTGAAGCACAGCGTCTCCTTGCTCAAACGGAAAGCAGTGTAACCGAGATTAGCCTAAGTGTTGGATTCGACAATGTCTCTTCCTTCAATAAGGTTTTTAAACAAAGAATGGGATACTCACCCCGGATGTTTAGAAAAAAGTGATTTTGGAAAAGTAACGCTTCATCCGCACATGTTACATTTACTGCGTGGAACATACAATATAACAAGGGAGCGATATTCACATGAATTCAGAATTTCAAATCAAAGGCATTGGGCAAATATCCATTCGGGTACATGACATGGAGGCTGCCACCCGATTCTATCAAGATACCCTAGGCCTAAACCTGTTATTTCAGATCCCAAACATGACTTTCCTGGAGTGTAACGGACTTCAGATGGTCTTGAGTATTGCTGAAGACCCGCGGTTCGATCATCCCAGCTCGGTGTTCTATTTCCAAGTTGACAATATACACGCATCGTACGAAACGTTAGTCGGGCGGAATGTGCATTTCCTGGACAAGCCGCATAAAGTGGCTGAGATGGGTCAAACCGCAACCTGGATGACGTTCTTTCAGGACCCCGATAAAAATGTACATGCATTGATGAGTGAAGTGCCTGTGTCTAAATAATTACTTCCAGGGGGGCACAGTTGCCCCTCTATTCAGTTTTTCGCACATATTTGGCCCGCGCACCCCCGCAGCAGCAAATTGTATGCTGTTTTTCGCATACATTCGTTGCGCCTCCCTATCCCCCCACCGCCGCAATCAGCACCGGCAGGACCAGGAAGGAGGCCAGCGTCGTCCAGACGATACAGCGCGAGACCAGCGCAGGCGAGCTGCCGAAGCGTTCGGCCAGGACGACGGAATTGACAGCCACCGGCATGGAAGCCAGAATCAGCAGCACCGAGAACAGGGTGCCTGTGATGTTCAGGGCGAGCAGCACCAGCGCGGCCAGCAGCGGAGCCAGCACCAGCCGGACGGTCAGCCCCGTCCAGAAGGCCAGCTGCACATTGCGCTCCGTGTGTGCTGCCTGGACCTTGACCATCTGCGCGCCGAGGATCGCCAGTACTACCGGCGAATATGCTCCGGCGGCCATCGACACCCCTGAGGCCAGCTCATGCGGCATATGAAGGCCCAGCGCCCGCAGCAGCAGCGCCAGGATGGCGGCGTAGATGGCCGGCAGCGAGAAGACGGACTTCACCGCGCTGCGCACGGAGAACTGTGACCGGGCGGCAAAATACACGCCGATCGTATTCACGATCACCATCTGGGCGATGACATAGACCGATGCCTTGTCCAGGCCCAGCTGGCCGAAGGCCAGCAGCACCAGCGGCAGGCCGTAATTGACGCTGTTCGTGAAGGTGGAGATGAGCGTCAGGCCGGCGGCCTCCGGCGGAGCCAGCTTCAGCATTTTACCGATTAGGGTCGCCACACCCCACAGCAGAAACAGGTTCATGAGCGAGAAGGCCAGTGTCTTATAGACATCATCGAAGGAGATATCTGCCGTAGCCAGCGTGTCCAGAATAATAGCCGGACTGAGAAAATACAGATACAGCGTCAGCAGAGGCTTCGTATCGAGCTGCTTATACCGTCCAAGCAGCGCTCCGGCGGCCACCGGAATGGACAGCGGTACGATGACCTCAACAAGTGTCGTGAGTACAGTCTGAATCACAAGCCAGGACTCCTCTATGCAGTAGTTATTTTCTACTATAACCCTCCCGGCAGGGAGCGTCTAAGACAAGGAAGCAATATCCTTGATAGCAATTGCCTATGACCCCCGCCGCGTGCAGACAAAATAACCCCACAAAGTGGGGCTTTAGCTTAGATGATGACTCAGGTACTTTGCGGAGGCCCCAAAACATAAAAAAAATCCCGCACCCTTAAATTAAGGGCCACGGGATTCCGGTTGGGTCTTCATTTTACAGCATTTTGATCTCAAGCAGCTCGTATTTGATGATCCCCATCGGGGCATTGACGCTAATGATATCGCCTACCTTTTTGCCGATCAGCTCTTTGCCGAGCGGGCTCTCGTAGGAGATCTTGTTGTCCAGCACATCGGCTTCCGCCGGGCCAACCACTCTATATTCAATCTTCTCCGAGTACTCCACATCGTTGAGGATAACGATGCAGCCTACGCTGACTGTACTCAGATCCATATTGCTGGCATCCACGATCTGCGCCTTGATCAGCATCTTCTCCAAAATCATAATGCGGGTCTCCATGAAGGATTGATCCTCCTTGGCGGAGTGGTATTCGCTGTTCTCCTTCAGATCGCCGTAGCTGATCGCCAGCTTAAGCCGGGCTGCAAGCTCCTTGCGCCCTGCTCCCTTCAGTTCCCTCAGCTCTTCCTCCAGCTTAGCCAAGCCTTCTTTGGTCAAAAATACTTCGTCATTATTAGACATGTATACAACTCCTATTATTTGCTCACTTTATAGTATTCTAACTCATAATCGCCCAACATGCGAAGAGAAAGCGCTATAACGCATTATTAAGGAGTATTTACGGCAGAGTCCCGGCTTCAAGCCTCTGCCTGCGGAGCAGGGGCCGCTGCAGGCTTGCCTCTGCCGCTTCTCAGGAGAAAGGTCAGCGGAATAGCCAGCAGCCCCACTGCCGTAGCGATCAGGAAAATATCCTGCACGCCCATCGTCATCCCCTGCGCCTTCAACAGAGAACCGGCTGCCCGGGCTGGCCCATCCGCCAGCTCCTGCTGGTGGGCCAGCGATCTGGAAGCGAGCAGCGAGCTGAATACGGCAATGGATAAGGCACCTGTAGCCTGGCGGACCCAGTTGGTCACGGAGGAGGCGTGGCCGGTGATGGCCCTTGGCACCGCCGACATTCCGGCATTGGTCACCGGCATAAAGGCCAGCGCAATGCCGACATTGCGCACCGCCATAAGCACCGCGACACGGGTATGGGTCACGGCCAGCGTGATGTGGGCAAGCTCCCAGGTTGAAGCGCTCAGCAGCAGAATGCCGCCCAGGATCAGCCAGAACGGTCCGATCCGGGAGTACAGCTTGCCGACCACCGGTGACAGAACAGCCATCACGATGGAGCCCGGCAATAGCACCAACGCGGTCTTCAGCGGGGTAGACTGCTGGATATCCTGCAGGAAGACCGGGATCAGGAAGGTCCCCGAGTATAACGCAACGGTAATAATGCAGTTGATGATGAGGCTGTAGGTGAACCGGCTCTGCCGGAATACCTTCAGATTCAGCAGCGGCTCCTGGATCGACAGCTCCCTGCGGATGAAATACGTTAAGGCCGCCGCCCCAACCAGCAGCAAGGTCAGGGTATTCCATGACGTCCAGCCCCAGGCGCCCCCTTTATTGAACGCCAGAATAATGAAGGCGCTGCTTAGAATGACTGTGACAAAGCCCGGCAGATCAAAGCTTCTGCTCCCGGTGTTCTGCCGCTGGAAGGGCAGGCACTTGAGAGCTACGCCAATGGCAATCAGCCCAATCGGCAGATTGATTACGAACAGCGATTTCCAGCCGAAATAGCCGGTCAGCCAGCCGCCGAGTGTCGGGCCGAAGGCAGGCGCCAGCATCGAGGACAGGCTCCAGAGACTCATGGCGAAGGCCTGCTTTTCTTTTTCGATAAACTGATAAATCATCGTCATGGTGGTAGGGATGATCAGACCGCCGAATATCCCTTGGATAATGCGGAAGGTAATCAGTGAATGAATATTCCAGGCCACCGTACATAGTGCCGAGAACAAGGTGAAGCCCGACAGGGCGAATACGTAGAGAAGCTTATAGCTCCATTTATCCCCGAAATAACCCACCACAGGTGCAATGACGCCGGTAGCCAGCAGATAGCCGGTAATCATCCACTGTACGGTGCTGATCCCGGCGTGGAAGTCCTTCAGGAAGACCGGGAACGCTACGTTAATGGTGGTTGTACAGAGAATAGCCATGAAATTGCCGAAAAAGATGGCCAGAATAATCAGCCAGAATGATGAATGTTTTGCCGCCGGACTGCTCAAGGGCGCTCTCTCCTCTATTTTGCGGTTCACCCCAATATAGGTGTATGATACAATTAATTTAATATATGTGTATTATACAACTATATGTTTGAAAGTCAATGTGACCTATTTCATGATTCTTTCATAACAAGGCGGCAATATCCGGTGACTTAGCATAAGGCCGGTGTTATCACTTATACTAGGGAGACATATGACAAAGTAACCGGTAAAGGACGGAATCTAACTATGGCTGATGAACAGAAGGATAAGCACCTCGAAGCTCTGAACCAGGAGCTGATCACGCTGATCCGCCTCGGCTCGCTGGATAAGAAGCATGGCGGGCTGGACCGCTCCTCGTATACCCTGCTCCACCATCTGTCGATACACGACAAGGTAGGCGTTAAGGCGCTTGCCGAACAATTCGGCCTCGACACCTCTACCATCAGCAGGCAGACAAGTGTCCTGGAGGCGAAGAACTATGTGGAACGGGTGCCTGATCCGCAGGATGGGCGCTCCAGCTATTTTCAGCTTACTGCGCTTGGTGCACAGACCTTCGCCGAGGCCCGGGACATCCGGCTTGCGCGCTACGGGGAGATCTTCGGGGATTGGTCCCCGGAGGACTGCGGACTCTTCAGCGGGCTGCTCGCCCGGCTCAACCGCACCCTGCAGCCAAAATAGCACCAAGAGGATTGACGGATGCTGGCGAAGCTGGTAGATTGAATTAATCATACAAAACAACTCGGAATTATATTTTAGCCAAAGGGGCCGGTCTGCATGAACTTTATTTTCTTTTCCCCGCATTTCCCTAAGAACAGCGCTGAATTCTGTACACATCTGCGGGAGCAGGGAGCCACGGTGCTTGGGATTGGCGATGCAGCCTATGACCAGCTGGAGGACAAGCTGAAATCGGCATTGACCGAGTACTACAGGGTAAGCAACCTCGAGAGCTACGAGGAGATTCTGCGGGCTGTCGGTTATTTCACCCATAAGTACGGCAAGATTGACCGCTTCGAGTCGCTGAATGAATACTGGCTGGAGCAGGATGCCGCGATCCGTACGGACTTCAACATCTACGGCACTAAGTCGGATTTCGTCCATAATCTGAAGCAGAAGTCCAAGATGAAGGAATTTTTCCGCAAAAGCGGGGTAAGCACCGTCCAGTTCTCCACCGGCACAACGCGTGAGAGCGTCGAGAGCTTCATCCAGAGCGCCGGCTTCCCGCTGGTGGTGAAGCCCGATCTCGGCTCCGGGGCCAGTAACACGTATAAGATCAATAACGAAGAGGAGCTCCAGCACTTTTTTGACACGAAGCCGGAGGATGTAGCCTTCATTATTGAGGAATTCATAGACGGGGTCATCCTCACCTATGACGGGCTGGTGGACAGGGACGGGAATGTACGCTTCGCGGTCAGCCACCTGTTCGAGAACAGTGTGATGGATGTCGTCAATACGGACAATCACCTCTACTACTTCTGTCTGCGGGAGATCAGTCCAGAGGTCGAGGAGGCGGGCCGGAGCATTTTGCAGGCTTTTGACATCCGGGAACGGTTCTTCCATATCGAGCTGTTCAAATCGCACAAGGATGGCCGGATCATTGCCCTGGAAGTAAATATGCGCCCGCCCGGCGCTTGGATGACTGATGCGATTAACTTCGCCTATGATGTGAATGTGTATAAGGAATGGGCCAGCATGGTTGTGCATAATGAGGTCGGCGGTCCATACGAAGGCAAATATTATACCGGCTATGCCAGCCGCAAGAATCATAAGCATTACGCTCACAGCCATGAGGACATCTACAATGCATTCGGCGGGAAGATCGTCAATTATGACGAGATTGAAGAGGTCTTCAGCAGAGCAATGGGCAACCGCGCTTATCAGTTCCGTTCACCCGAGCTTTCGGAGGTCAGAGACATTAGAGGCTATATTCAACAAGAAGAGGGATAGGATGTGTTAACGGATGAGGATAAGCTACCATAAGGAGTACAGCCACAACCTGGGCAGAGACATGGAGTATAAAATTTACGGCCACGCCGGCAAACCGATGCTCGTCTTCCCCACCTCGCTTGGACGCTTTTATCAATATGAGGATTCGGGCATGATCGATACGCTCTCGTCCTTCATTGAAGCGGGCAAGCTGCAGATCTGGGCCTGTGACAGTCTGGACGAGGAGACCTTCTTCTCCACCCACTGGAACAATGAGGACCGGATACACCGTCATGAACAGTATGACAAATATATTGCGCATGAGCTGATTCCCGGCATCCTCCATGAGAGCAAGCACAACAACGGCGGGACCGACCAGCGCATTTTGATCTCCGGCTGCTCGATGGGCGCTTATTACAGCGCCAGCTTCTTTTTCCGTTATCCGCACTATTTCGATACCTTGATCGCCCTGAGCGGCGTCTACTCCACCTACTACTTCTTCGGCGACTATATGAGCGGGAACGTCTATCTTAATTCACCGCTGCATTACCTGCCGGGCCTGACGGATGAGCATTATCTGAACCAGTACCGCAACAGCACAATTATCGTCTGTGTCGGTCAAGGGGCGTATGAGGATGAGATGCTGCATGAGACCCGGCTGCTTCAGGAGGTGCTGGGGCAGAAGGGCATTCCGGCCCGGATCGACTACTGGGGCCATGATGTCAGCCATGACTGGCCATGGTGGAACAAGCAGATTCATTATTATGTGGAAGGCTGCCTGGGCTAGTGAAGCGGGGCTTGAACGCGAATCCAGTTGTAGATTTGCACAAAAAAAGGAACTGCTGAAATCAGCAGTTCCTTTTCTTAAGACCGCTGCCGCCCTGTCCTATGCAGGAACATGCTCCGAACAGAATTGAAGCAGCGCGGCTTCCTCATCTTCTTCCATATCGAAATCGAGCAGCTGGCCTGACGAGGTCTCCAGCAGATCGTAGCTGACAATGCTTGTCTGCTCTTCTTCCACTTTGACAATCACGCGGGCGGACACGCCGTTCTCCACGTACAGCTCATCCTCCTCCGGCACATCAATATTCACGACGAACTCATATCGCTTGCCGCTTAGGATATTAAATGGATCTCTTACGTTCTCCACGGTGTAGCTTGTAAATGTCAACAAGTTGCATTCCTCATTTCTCAATTCACTGCCAGATTATTGTAACACAGTATCTGCGGCTTTGCCTTTGGTCTTCTTAATCTGCTTGCTGCGCAGCTGTCCGCAGGCCGCATCAATATCGACGCCCTGCTCCAGCCGGGTGCTGACACTGACACCCTGCTTCTTCAGCGTATCGAAGAAGGCACGCACCGACTCCCGACTGCTCCGCTGATATTGGCTATGCTCATCTACGGGATTATACGGAATCAGGTTGACGTTCGCCAGCTGGCGGCGGTCTCCAATCAACTCGGCCAGCTCCAGCGCATGCTCCTCGCGGTCATTGATATCCTTCAGCAGGATATACTCCAGCGTGATTCTCCGGTTCGTCTTCTCCAGATAGTAATCAATCGCCGGCATTAACTTCTCTATAGGAATCGCCCGGTTAATCTTCATAATCTGTGTCCGCAGCTCATTATTCGGGGCATGCAGCGAGATCGCCAGATTGACCTGCATATTGGCGTCGGCGAATTCTCTGATTTTGTCCGCCAGACCGCTGGTGGATACTGTGATTCCTTTGCCGGCAATCGCCAGACCCTTGTGATCCTTGATGGTAATCAGGAAGTTCAGCAGATGCCGGAAGTTATCGAACGGCTCGCCGATCCCCATAACCACGACATGGGTGACCTTCTGGCCCAGACCAGCCTGATCCAGATAATGCTGGACCTTCATAATCTGCTCCACGATCTCGCCGCTGGTCAGGTCCCGGCTCTTCGCCAGCAGCCCGCTTGCACAGAAGCTGCACCCGATATTACAGCCGACCTGAGTGGTGACACATACGGACAAGCCGTACTTCTGCCGCATCATCACTGTCTCAATCAGGTTGCCGTCCTGGAGGCGGAAGAGGAACTTCACCGTACCGTCGGCCGATTCCTGCTTGACATGCTCTTCCATCGTCTGAAACACATAATGCTCTTCCAGCAGCTCTATGCATTCCTGATTCATTCCGTCCATCTCGGCGAAGCTGGTGATCCGCTTGCGGTACAGCCATTCCCAGACAGCAGCGGCCCGGGATTTCTTGTGGCCATGCTCCAGCAGCCATGCCGTCAATTGCTCCAAGGTCAATCCATAAATGGATTCTTTATTCATTTCATATCCTCTTTTCAAAACATTAAAGTTCAATCTATCTATTCTACCTTGACAGGGACATTAGCAGCAACAATACCTTATTGTCTCAAATTTCGTTTATTAAAACAAGAGGAAACGCTGCGGAGTTGGGTGCTTGAAGCAGGAAAAATAAAAAGCGCAGTCCGCAGGGACCACGCCTTTTCCATCAAACCTTATTTATACAGAACCTTCTCGACATTGTACTTCGCGCGAAGCTTGTTCACGATGTAGGTCTCATAAATCTCTCTGTCCACCGGATCTTCGACGAGGCAGACTTCGATGCGGGTAACCTCATCACGGTGGGGCTTCATCACGGATACATTATCCTCGAAATGCTTCTTGATCCGCGGTCTTAGCTTGCGGGCCTTGCCCACAAACAACAGCTCGTCCTGATCATTGTAGAACATGAAGATGCCGCCGGCTTCGCGGGTAATCAGGTGGAAATCGGTGAATCCGTAAATATGGCTCAGCTCAGGGTTAGCTTGCTTGTAAATAATAACTTCCGGTGACGGAATGGTAATGCTGATCATTAAGCTTCACTTCCTCATTGGATATAGAAATAAATAGTATCACAGAAAGGGTAACATGACTATTTCTATCTTGTGCAGATTGGCTCATAGGTTACTTGCGCTTCGGCTTCAATTCCGGCATGCCTAGCGTAAGCGCCATATTGCACAGCATCGAATTAGCCAGGAAGGTGCTCACCTTCACCTCAGGATGCGCAAACCCGGCAGCTATTGATCAATCACTCTTCATGGACTGATGAAAAGGGCAACCCTTCACTTCTGCACCCTCAGCGCCATGCTGCTGAGAATCAGCCTCCTTCTTCCGGTAGACGAAGCGCGGGCTTAGCTGCAAATCACGCAGCTTGTTGTCATTCCAGATCGGCGTGGAGGAAGGCGACATCGGCGGAATCAGCCAGCCCCACTTGCCTGACACTTCCCGACCCTGCTGCTGCTCCTGTTCCTGGAAGCGGACGAACTGGTCTGCGGCTGTATGATGATCCACAATACTGACCCCTGCCTGCTTGAAGGAATGGAGGACCGCCCGGTTCAGTTCCAGTAGGGCCCGGTCTTTCCACAGCGAGGTGTTCGTAGAGCGGTCCAGGCCCAGAAGATCAGCCACCGCAGGCAGGCGGTTGTAGCGGTCCGTATCGCCGAAATTCCGCGAGCCGATCTCCGTCTCCATGTACCAGCCGTTAAATGGCGCTGCCGGATAACGGATGCCGCCGATCTCCAGGCACATGTCCGAGACAATCGGAACGGAATACCAGCGCAGGCCCAGCTCCGTGAACTGCGGGATCTCCGGGTGGCTGAGCGGCACCTCCTGTACAAGTCCTGCCGGGATAGGGAAGCAGCGGGGTTCCTCCCCGCCGATGCTGATTACGAGCGGCAGAATGTCGAAATCCCCGCCCGTGCCCTGCCAGCCCAGCTTAAGGCAGACGGCGGTGAATTCATCCGAAGCCGGATCACCGGCACGCGGATGCTCACCGTCCCCGGGATAACCGGCATAGCGGATCAACTGATGATTCCAGATCCGGATAGCACGGCCTTGCTCCTCTTCACTGCGGAAGACGGTAATGACCGGCCGGATACGGCCGCCGTTATTCGCATGTTTCATATGATGCAGCAGCGCCTCAGCGACCTCCGCTACTGTCTCTGCTCTGCGGGCGTCAATCACATCTAGAGAATGCCAAAACAGTCTTCCGATGCAGCGGCTGTTATGACGCCAGGCCATCCTTGCCCCGTGCGCCAGCTCTTCTCCCGTGTGCCTGTATGTACCTGTGCGCTGCAACTCTTCGCGTATGTCCGCCAGACGCAGGTCCCGTTCATCCTCTGTTAACCCCAGTTCCTGATAGCAGGCCGTAATGAAAGACTCCGCCTGCCCGATCAACTCCTGAGTGTTATGCTGTGGAGCTGTGTGTTTCATCTTCTCTCTCCTATCCAAGCGTTGCCTGCTACAGTTCCCTCAGCGTATCATCTCTGTTCCAGCTCTGCCAGCCTGGAGATAATCCGTCTTTTGCGGTAGAGCATCCGCGCAGCCTCTGTGACCTCTTCCAGCGTCTTGCGGTTGAGGTATGCGCCGAAGAACATGCCTGCAACCGGAACGGTTTGGAGCAGCTTTTTCCAGCCCCAATTGTCGCGGTATACAGTTACTACCTCCTTCCAGCCCTGAATCCTTGATACGGTCTCCTGGGTCGCGGCGAGAATGTTGCCGTCCCCGCCTGCCTGCAGATTCAGCTCCTTCAGCAGCGTGCGCTTTCCGACCACATCGGAGGAGGCGAACTGCATCACCTTCACGGTGAAGATCCGCTCGGCCTTATCGGTCGGATCGTAGCCATAACACAAGCCGATCTCCTGAATCGCCTTCAAGGAGAGGCCCAGGACAGCCGGAATATCCGCAGCCAGTGTAAAAATCCCGCCGAAGCCGGTGGTCGCCCCCTGAGCCGTAGCCGTATTCCGGCTCCGCTCCGCGAGCTTCAGTGCCGCTGCATCCATGACAGCCAGCTGGAACGGCCCAGTAGAGGGAGCGCCCGCCGCCCGGCTTGTCTCTTCCATCAGCTTGCCCACCTTGCGCCCAGCCACCAGATAGTTGCCGCCGTTCTGGATGTAGCCGCCCAGTTCATCGAGCAGCCGGCCCACCTTATCGTGGATAACCTTTGGCGTAATTGCATCTAGCAGCTTGAACGGCAACCGGGTAATCCGGTCCCAGATCATCAGCCTATTCTGCTCTTTCTCCCACCTGGTAATTTCCTTAAGCGCAGCATGCAGCATCTCCGGTGTCTCCGGAGGACTCCATGAATCAGTGTTATCCGCTTCCGGCATAGATATGTACCTCCTCTGAATGGTCTCGTCATTACCTTATAACCTATTTCCCGGCAAATGATTGCACAAGCTCCCCCCATTGCCCCTCGGGTACCATTAAAAGCAAACAGGCACCCCGGATCAACTCTGGGAATGCCTGTTCAACATAGCCTGTTCCAGGCTCTAATCCTGGGACTCGACAACCTGCCCATCCAGCGAAGACAATCTGCGCTTCTCTTCCTCCAGTCTCTCTTGGACCAGCTCTACCCCTTGTTTCCCGACCGAACCTTCCGGGGCATGGCGCACGGCTTCCTCAGCGTGCTCCAGGCTGTTCTCTGCCTGATCCATCATCTGCCCGGTCGGATGACTCGAAGCCTGGGTTACAGCGTTGTGCAGCTTCGTCACCGCATCGTGCGCCTGATCCACCGTACTGTTGGTGCGCAGACTGGATTCATAATGCTTCATAAGATCCTTCCCCCTCCATCACAATGTCCGTTCTTCTGTAGGATGGATTAGGGAAGGAAATCTTATGCGGATTGTAGGCGCGGGGTTCACCCGGAACGGATATTTATCTGGTTGTGGCGGGCAGCAACTGGTGCTACGTGTGATTTTGGGGGACAGGCTGGTTTCCGCAAATCTCAGTACTGGGGGCTGTATGCGCTTGGACGGGTGGAGGTCATTATCCCTTTTCGCACACTCTTGTTCCATGCGGACCGTACGGACGTTATTACTCTCAAAACCGTGGCCTTTCGCTCCATGCGGACTGGAGAGACCTTATCCCTCCATAAGCAAGGCCGAATTGGGCCAAATGGGAGCAATAAAGGCTCTGGAGTCCGCATGGGTTCAAAAACAGGCTGAATTCTGGAAATAACGGCGCTGGGGTCCGTACGTACCTGAGTGGAGGAGGTTATGAAGTTTACAACGCTCAGGTCTGTGTGTACTCGAGTGGTAGTGGCTATGGAAAAACGGCGCTGGGGTCCGTATGCGCCGGGCCGGTGGAGGGTATGGTACCTTAAGCAGTGCCTATTAAGCGGTGCCTACACCAGGAACATGGCGACAATGGTCATTGCCGTAAGGCCCAGCAGGACCGGCTTCAGATTGCGCCGGGCCAGCTCGAACGGGCTGACGCCGCAGATCGCAGCGGCGGGAATGAGCGCCCACGGGATCAGGGTGCCGCCGCCGACCCAGATGGCGGCCACCTGCCCAAGGGCGGTCAGCGTTGCCGCGCCGGAGTGGATCGCGGCGGCGAACAGCCCGGCAATCGAGCCGGCCAGCGAGATGCCGGAGAATCCGGAGCCGTCGAGGCCGGTAATCGCCCCGATTACCGTCAGCGTTACGGCTCCCACCACCCCGTTCAGCGGCACGTGATTCGCCAGGGCCACGCCCAAGTCGTTCACGATGCCGTGCGAGCCGTCCGGCAGCACCTTGCCGTACAGCTCAGTGAAGGCGGCGTCGCCCAGATAGAAGAAGGCGGCAATCGGGATGACCGGTCCGAAGACCTTGAAGCCGAAGGTAAATCCTTCGATAAGATAGGCGGTGATCTTCTCCAGGCCCTGCCCCTGGCCGCGATGGGCCAGCAGGGTAATGACAATCAGGATCAGCACGGCGGTTCCCCCGACCAGCGCGGTAGCATCTCCGCCTTGCAGGTGAAGCACGAACATGCCGATCACATCCAGCAGGAAGAGCAGCGGAATGGCGATCGCCAGCCCTTTGCGCAGACGGTCACTCATGAGCACTGGCTGGTCATCATCCGTCCCCGCATCAGCCAGCGGCTCTGCTGCTCCCGGGGAAGCGACCAGGCCGTCTCTCCAGGTGCCATTCTTCTGGTCGCGCTTCATCATCCAGAATGCGCTCACCGTCGTGACTATCCCCATCACAGCAACCAGGGGGATACTGGCTTGCATCACGCTAGACACTGGAAGACCGGCGGCATCCGCCGTCAGTTTCGGAGCGCCTTGAATAATATAATCGCCGGAGAGGGCGATCCCGTGCCCGAACAGGTTCATGGCTACCGCTGCGCCCAGCGCAGGCAGACCGACCCGGACCGCCACCGGCAGCAGAACCGCCCCGACCAGCGCTACCGCAGGGGACGGCCAGAAGAAGAATGAGGTCACCATCATAATCAGTCCGATTCCCCAGTAGGCCATCGCCGGTGTGCGCAGGAACCGGGTGAGCGGAGATACCATCGTCTCGTTGATGCCTGTTATAATCAGAATCCGGCTCATCGCCACGATAATGGAGATAATCATTATGGTGCCGAGCAGTTCCCTGGTTGCATAGACAAAAGAATTAAAGATCCCCGACACCGACCCGCTAAGCGTTGCCGTCGCCAGCAGCCCGAGCGCCAGAATCCCGGTCACACAGATCATTGTCGTATCACGCCGCTTGATCAGCAGCGCCAGAATGAACACAATAAACATCAGATACACCCAATGAATCGCAGTAAGCTGGATACCCATTAGCCATGCGCCCCCTTTCCACTTACAAATAGCAAGCAGGTGCTATATGCTATGCAGGAGGATAGGCCTTTGTTCGCCTCAGGGACGCGCAGAACCTCACAAAAAGACCCCTGCCTCCACCTCATATGGATTCAGGGATCTTATTTGCGGATTACACTCTGTTACCGGTGCCTGCCTGCTCTTCTGGCCCGGAGGAACGCAAGCTGCTTCAGTCTGTCCTGATCGTATAAGCTGCCCGCGATTTCCGGTTGCCCGGTATGTAGATGGGTAATCTCCTGTACGGCTGCTGGTCTGGAGGCGGCAGGAAGAAGGGAGGAGGTTCCGTCCCTGTGAACGATCAGACTATGGCCGGGTGAGGAGTGCGGCTCGCGCACATACTCGTCAAGATAGCCATACACCTTACGCTGCATCACAGGATCTTTGCTCATCTGCTGCAGAATATTCGGAGCGATTATAAGCTCCCGCTGATCACTCCGGTCTCCTGCGCCGGTCTTCTCCCCCTTGCTGCCGTCTTTGGCTACCGCCATAATGCGGACGGACAGACTGTACCTTGCCTTGATTCTGCGTGCCTGTTCCTCAATTGCCGCTCCCACAGCTGCCATCATCTCCGGGAAGCTGAGCGAAGATGAACCGGCAGAAGTATGGTCCGCTTGTTGCGGTGAGCGGGTCAGCGAAGCGGCGTTGATTCGTGATATGGGAATATACATCGGACGCTCCTCTTCTCGCGCGTAAAGTTCAGGACAACTCTTTATCGGCAAAAAGAGGAAAATTACTTATAAAGGGCTATTCCTTAGCCAATGCGCCCGCTGCCGCATCCTCGCCGCCAAGCCTCCCGGAGGTGAAGGAGTAGCCCAGTCCAACGCCGTTGCCTACATAGGTATCATTGAAAAGCACCCCTTCGGACTCCACGCCCACGGCGTACAGCCCTTTGACCGGCAGACGCTTATCATTCAGTACCTGGAACTTGGTATTGACCAGCAGACCGCCTACTGAACAGAGGTTGTTGATCTCGGCAATAACGGCGTAATACGGCCCGCTGCTGCCCATAGGAACCAGATATTCCTTCGCCTTGCCGAACTCCGTATCGGTGCCCGTCTTCGCTGCTTCCTCATAGAGCTTGAACTCAGCGGTAAATACTTCAGGGTCCATCCCTGCATTCTTCGCCAGCTCCTCAAGTGTATTGCCCTTGAAGCCGTCGCCGTTCGCTACCATGGATTCGAAGACTTTATCGGCATCCTTCCATGGCTGCTCCAGTGTGAACTTGTCTGTATAGGAGGCATAGAATTCCGGCGGCATACCCGGCAGCTTAGGCGCCTGAAGCCCCTTCATTCCCTTGGCCTTAAGGGCATCCAGCTGCGCCTGCGAGACAATCACCAGATGATATGCTCCGTTAAAAGCACTGGTATTCGCTGCCGCAACCGCTGTAAGCGTCGCCGCTTCATCTCTGAATCTCGCGCCCGAAGGGCCGACATTCATCAGGGTTGGCAGGTAAGACAGCATCATCGGATAGCTGGCTTCAAACGGCTCATACTGCGTCTTCAGCTTGTCTGTAGCTCTGGCCAGCGTCTGGTGCAGCATCTGCCCGCCGAAGTTGTCCGGCACCTTTGCGCCGATCTCCCAGGACATCTTCAGCCCCTCGCCAATGTTCTGCCCAAGCCCGCCATTGACGCCTTCGAAGCCAAAGGCTTCCTTAACCATCTCTTTATTCCCGGCATACCCGCCGGTAGCCATTACAACGCTTGCCCCTGCAATCTCCAGCGTTGTTCCGTCAGACTTCTTGGCCACGACTCCGGTCACCTCTCCATTAGCGCCAGTCATCAGCTTCTGCGCGGTGGCCTCCGTGATCACCTGTCCGCCGCCCTTCTCTACGGATGCTGCAAGCATCTTGCGCAGCAGCTCCTGGCGGGTCTCATAAGGAGGCAGCATATGGAGCTGTTCCCCGGCGAAGTTCAGGAAGGTGGTGGTGTAGCCCTTGCCGGTCAGCCAGTCATAGGTCTCGCCCGACTTCGTAACGTATTGGCGGATCGCCGCCGCATCCACACGCCAGTGATTGTTCACGATCCAGTCGGCAATCTCCTTCTCGACTTCTACTTTCAGCCCGCTGCTTAGCGCGGCCGAGGAGTTGTAGAATTTGCCCGCCCAAGACAGGTTGCTCGCGCCGCCGATCGTCGCTGTTTTCTCGATCAGGATCACCTTCGCGCCCTTATCAGCTGCCGATACCGCTGCCGACACACCGGACGCACCTGCACCAACCACGACCACATCTGCGGACAGCTGCTCGGTCTTGCCTTCTCCCGATTTCACTACAGCCTTTGTTTTAAAAGCCTCCACATTGCCGCCCGCCTGCTTAAGCGCATCCTCCACAGCGGTCAGAATCGCCTTGCTGGACTCAGACGCACCGCTGACGGCATCAATATTCAGGGTCTGGCCGGATAGAATCTCCTCCTTGACCTTGTTGATCGCCTCTACCCCGATTCCGGCGGTTTCGTTCTGGCTGACCACATCGATTCCGGTAATGACCGAATGATCGTCAAGAGTCACCTCAACCTGAATCTTGCCATCCTTGCCTTCAGCCTCTGCTTTATAGGTTCCCGCTTTGAAGTCTGCCGGTACAGCACTTGTATCCGCTGGCTGTGACGCCTGCGGCGAAGCGGACGGCTGCTCTGAAGCTGCCGGTGCGGCGGAATTGTTACCGCTGCAGCCGCTTAGTAGCGACAGGACCAATACCAGACATACGGTGATTAGGAACACTCGTTTTGTTGCTTGCTTACGCATCAATTTCTCCCCCTGTGTGGTTAATGCAGCCCCGTTTCTCTCTAATGGGACTGTTGACTACCGCACAAAGTGTAAACCTTGGTACTGTACCAAGGTCAATGAACAATATGTGAAACTTTTCTCAAAGTAGGGTGAACGCTTACTCCGCTTCAACCGGAATATTAATCTCCAAATACGTTTTGCTGCCGTTACCCGTGCGCTCAGTGAACAGGATTTTACCGCTGATATCCCCGCTAATCTTATAATTCCTTGCCTGCACATACTCTAGCATGAACCCGAAGGCTCCCCGCTCCAGGTAATCCTCATGGCCGCTGACAATTACGGCAGAGATGCAGGTCGCCGGCTCCAGAACCTCCACACTGTCATTCAGGCAGACCCCGAGCTTCATCTGATCCTCCGCAAGCAGGCCAAGTCCCCAGCTATACTCCAGCTCCCCTAGTCCACAGACGCATTCGCCTGCCTTATTCTCAACCCGGAAGGAATAAAAGGTGAACGGCAGCAGCTCCATCCATGCCTGGACCGTGTCTTTGAGATCCTCCTTTTGCAGCAAATGATTCTTGTTCGTCTGCTGAATCCGGTACATCCCCGGCACCTGCTTCATCTTGCACGTATATAGAGATGCGCTGACCTGCGCCAGCTCCGCCTGAATATCCTGAATCTTGCCGAGCAGCAGCCTGCTGCGCCGGATCTCCTCCTCCAGCTGCATACCCGCGGCAGCAATCGACTCCATCACTTGCTCACACGGCGCGTCCTTAATCAATCCGGCTACATCCTGAAGCGGAATCTGCATGCTCCGGTACCATCTGCTCGTCAATAGATTCCGCGCATCCAAATCATTGAAATACCTGTAGTTATTATGCTGATCCTTCATCGGCCGGACAATATCATGTTTCTCATATAAGCGCAGTGTATCTGCCGTCACTCCCAGAATGGACGCGAATTCACCGATCGAATACTTCATCAGCAGCCCCCCAGCTTACTTGATCGCATACGCTCATGCCTATCGTTCATGCAGTTAATGATAGAGGGTTTGGCCGGGAGACATTGTGGATTATGTCACACCGCTGCTGCCGGAGCACCGGGAGGAGCTTTTCCTGTCGCAGGTGGCGGCAGCATGGTCTATACTTGAAAGATACGGAAGAAACTCACGAACGGAGGCGGCTGCCATGCCCGCACATCTAACAGACAAGGTCGCCAGCCTGCCCTTGACGCCTGGCGTATACCTGATGAAGGACGGCCTGGGCCATGTGATTTATGTCGGCAAGGCGAAGCAGCTGAGGAAGCGGGTCCAGTCTTATTTTTATAATAATAAGGGACATTCTCCCAAGGTGAAGCAACTGGTTAAGCATATCCGTGATCTGGACTACCGGCTGACCGACACGGAGCTGGAGGCCTTCATGCTGGAATGCCAGCTGATCAAAGAGATCAAGCCGATGTATAACCGCAAAATGAAAAATCCGCTCGCCTACAGCTACATTTCCATCGTGGACAAAGCACCTTACCGGCAGATTGAGATCGGCTACGAGCCAAGTACAGAGGCGGGCGGCCTTGTCTATGGCCCTTATACCAGCCGGAGTACGGTCGAGAGAGCGGTGCTGGGCATCAAAGAATCACAGCGTATTCTGTGCAGCAGCCCCCATTCCCGCAACTCACGGTGCCTGAACCACTCGCTGGGCTTATGCATCGGCATGTGCGGAGGCGGGGAGGCAGCTGTGGCACAGTATGAAGCAGTCATAGACGAGATCATCTGCCTGCTGGAAGGCAGGGACAGCCGGATTGTAGCCGGACTGGAAGCCCGCATGGAGGAAGCTGCGCTGCGGTTCGACTTCGAGACCGCCGCCAAATTCCGCGATTATCTGGGGGCGGTTCACTCGCTGCTGCAGAAGGAGCAAGTGATCGAATTCACCGGAGCCAACAAGAATATTATCGTGCTGGAGCCAGTAGACGAGCACTCCCATAAGCTGATCCTCATCAAGGGCAGCGTGATCCTCTACCGTACCCTGCTGGCAAGGGACGCCCTGAACGAGGGGCAGCTCACCGGGATGATCGCTGCATCCGCCCGGGAGGTCTTCCACAGCAGTAGCCAGACCGCCGCTACGGAAGAGATGAGCCGCCACAAGATCGACGAGGCACAGATCATCTACAGCTACCTGAAGAGCAGCTCCAGCCATTATCTGCTCGTCCCGCTAGAGTGGCTGGAGGATGAGGGTTTGACGGGGTTAGAGGAAGGGATAGCGGAGCTCGTTCAGTCTTCTGTCTTGGATATGTAGCAATTGATTATAGAGAAACTCTACCATCAGTCCCCTGATGAATCATGTCATAATTTGTATGATCGTTGAAGATTCGTTGAGTACAGGAGGACATTGATGAACATACAGATTATTCATCCCGAAGCAGACCAGTACGGGAACAGCAGAGAGAATATCTTCATTGCTTTGGGTGAGCAAGGAGATTACCTGGGCAGTGCCTATACCTATCCGGCGATCAATCATCACCAGACACCGGACACCCCATATCTGATCTATATAAGCGTTGACCCCGCTGAACATTCGGATGAAATTGTACAGCAGGAAGTTAGCCGGGAGCTGTTTAACCAAGTACTGATCCGGGCGAGAGAGCTGCGGGCATTACGGCCGGACTTAACCGCCAGAATCTACGGCGAATTCCAAGCAGACCAGAAGCAGCGTGACTTTTACATAGGGACCCAGTTCGAAGCAAATTACAGCATAATTATGGAGGCCTCTATTGCGGAAGGCTTCACTTACAACCTGCCGGAAGAGATAACCGTGCAGCCGGAGGACCTTCATTCAGAGGACAGACGGATAGTCTACAAAGAGCGGTACGATACCATATTTATCACCCCACTCAATCTGGACACACTTGCGGAGCAAGGCAGACATCCCCATTTCCGCAATCTTTCGTTTAGGCGGGACGGCAGGCTGCTGGGAGGCTGTACCTTTTGGGCGGCAGATGGCTGCGGTTATATTGAAACGCTGTATGTTATGCCCGAAGCCCGGGGAACCGGAATCGCCAAGGTGATCATGAATTATATATTTGATTATTTCTTGGCAAATGGGATGAATCTGGCCAGACTCGAAGTCTGGGAGCTGAACACCTGCGCAGTTGCGCTGTACCGGTCCTTGGGCTTCACTAGGGTGGAGCATAAAACTGCGTTTCCCGGAATCACCTTATAGCCGCCGCTGCATCCCCTTTAATACACCGCCTGCGGCGCAAACCGGCCGGTGCCTTTTAACGTATAGTCATAGAATTCAAGAATTAGCCTGTTCATGGTCTCAATACAGTAATACTTATCGATATCCGCCTGCCCGCGCTGCAACATATTCGCCAGGATGGGGGAGAACAGCGGCAGATCGGTCAGGCTCAAGTGCTTGGCTCCCTCAAAATGAACGGTATACGCATCCTTGAAGTTCGGATTGCCAGTGTTATTCGCTGCGTAAGCCGAGTTCTTCCCGAGCTGTCTCCACACATCGTCCGTGTATATGTTCAGCAGCGGTACGCGGTAAGGCTCATCTTTGGCCGCCAGATCATTCATCTTCCGGTCATACACCAGCTCGGTGAAGAACGGGGCATCCAGATTGACAACAGCATCCACATCGCTGCGCTCCCGGCCAAGCGCGACGCTTGCCGCACCACCCATGGAGTGGCCGATTACGCCAATATGCTCCGTATCAATTAGTTGGTACACGGGGTCCTCGCTACTGGCGGCTTTCTCCAGGATATGATCGATTACCAGATTCATGTCTCCGGTCCGCAGCTTCATCCATTTTTGCGTAAGGCCGTATAGCTCCTCCATGGTGTAAATCCCGTCTTTGTTGGAATCGTTAACTTCCCGCATATAATCAGCATTAATCATAGTGACCTTCCCGTCCACGCTCTGTGTATAAAAGGAATGGTAAGGATGATCGACGGATGCCACAACATAGCCGTGACTGGCCAGCTCCGTGAAGGTTGAAGCGTTGCTCTCTCTAACCCCAAAGGCGCCATGGGAAAAGACGATCAGCGGGTACGTTCCCTCCGCGTGGCCGGGATACCAGAACTCCACATTCACCCTCCGGCGCTCTCCGGTATCCGTAAATCCCTCCATCCGGTTAGGGTCCGTATAGGTGTACACAGCCGTTCTGACCTCATATTCCCCGGTCACTTCAGGTGCACGGTACTGCGGGAATAGAATAGGCGGGATAAGTGAGATTAGCAGCGCCACAGCGGTTAGCAGCCTTTTACACACCCGGGTTGAACGTCTGGACGGTCTCACGCCTGTCTTCTTGCGGAGCAGATCAACCGAGCCTTTCAGCGCAAAAATAAACAGCAATGCCGCCAGCAATCCCCAACTAAAACCCCACTCGATCACAGGGGACAATGTCAGAATAACGAATACGATAAATAGGGTAATTCTAATCCAGCTTAAGAGCTTGATGCGGCTGTACATAGGGATAATTCTCCTTTTCGCGTGAGGTGATGAATTCATCATAAAAAACTGCGAAAAGGGTGTATACCCATTTACGGTAAGCTGTAGCTACAGGGCAATAAGATGCATAAAAGCGCGGCATTACCTACGGAATCACCCGCGAATGTCCTGCTTCACAGCCTTCAGTCTCTCATTAATCTGCTCCGCTTCCTTCTTATCCTTCTCATAGGACAGCAGACGGACAATGGCATAGACTACAGCGATTTGCAGGGCAAACAGAAGTGCAGCGGACAGACTGGCTATAACTCCGATCAGGCTGGCAAGGGCAATCAACAGAATCTCCAGCAGGAGAAAATGAATCACAATTCTAACACGCATCGCCTGCTCGCTTACCTCGTTAGGAGCGTACAACATCATGCCTGTCAAGGCTCCAAGCAGGGAGAATCCCATAATTGTATAGATGGATATCAGATCAAAGGCGAGTTCCGGCATAAAAATCTGCCGCAGCACCGTAATGATAATGATGATGGATGCGAAGATAACCAGAAAATCGCGGATGATATCTTTAACAACCTCAGAACGCTTCATGCTGTGATCCCCCCCTTTATAATCCAAGTCTTTGTTTCAGTACGGGCACATACTGTCTTGAAATGACTACACGTTCCCCATTATCAAGCAGTGCTGTGAACCTGCCGCTGAGGGACGGACGCACACTTTCGATCTTGGAGATATTCAGAATCGTGGATTTGGAGGCGCGAAAACAGTTCTTGTCCCGGCACAGCTCCTCCAGCTCATACAGCTTCTGCTTCACTTCATACACCTGGTTCTCGCTGTAGACAAATACTTTACCGTCCACAGCTTCGAAATAATAGACATCGCTGAGCTTAATGCGGCTGACCCGCTCTTCCTGAACTCCCAGGAGGACAAGAGTCTCTGCCTTAAGCTTATGTACAATCTCACTGATCTCTTCAGTTGCTTCATAGCATCTGATGATGATTTCCTCTTGCTGCTCCCTGCTGATATGCTCGATGGAAATTTTGATAGGATCACCTGCGTTAATTCAGATTGGAAGGTCTACCGCCTAATTCATGTTCATGATAAGGGAATGGATCTCATGCGGCAAATATAATTTCTATGGGTACACAAAAGGCTGCCCTCCGGTGGACCGGTCGGACAGCCTTATATGCAATGTGAAACTGCCGGAAGTATGACATCTGCAGTCCTTACTCTAGCGCATTCGCCTACCTGTTATGATACCGCCCCCGCGGCACAACCAGCGGGGAACCGGAGACCGGGTCAGGGATGACTGTGCTATCCAGTCCGAAGATCTCTTTGACCCGCCCGCTGGTGATGACCTCTACGGGTGAACCCTCCGCCACCAGCCTGCCGGAATGCAGTGCAAAGATATGGTCGGCATACCGGGCGGACAGGTTGATATCATGCAGGACCATCACAATGGTGGTTCCGTGCTTGCGGTTCAGATCGGTCAGCAGGTCCAGAATCTCCACCTGGTAGGTGATATCCAGGAAGGTGGTCGGCTCGTCCAGGAACAGGATGTCGGTCTGCTGAGCCAGGGCCATCGCAATCCAGACCCGCTGCTGCTGGCCGCCGGAGAGCTCATCGATATTACGGTTAGCGAATTCGGTAATATTCATAATCTCCATCGCTTCGGCCACGGCCTCGTAATCCTTCCGGGACCAGCCTCCAAGCAGGGACTGGTGGGGGAATCTGCCGCGTCCCACCAGATCGGCAACCGATATCCCTTCCGGCACAATCGGGGATTGCGGCAGCAGACCAATGACCCGCGCCAACGCTTTGGCCGGAATCTGCGAGATCGGCTTGCCGTCCAGCGTCACCTGGCCTGCGGTGTGCTTGATCAGCCGGGCCATGGTTTTGAGCAGGGTGGATTTCCCGCAGCCGTTCGCTCCGATAATCACGCTGATCTGCCGATCGGGGATCACCAGGTCTACCCCATGAATAATCGTCTTATTCTCATAGCCTGCTACAACCTGTTCAGCTCCAAATACATGTGCCTTGTTCATTATAACTCTCCCTTTCGATTCATGCGGATTAACAGGAAGATCAGATAAGGCGCTCCGAGTAATCCGGTAATGATGCCTACAGGGAATCTGTACTCAAAAGCAAATTGTCCAATCAGATCGGACGCCAGGACCAGATTCACGCCGACCAGACCTGCGGGGATGATGCTGGAAGCGCCGGTACCCACCAGTCTTTTGGCAATCGGCCCTGACAGGAAGGAGACAAACGCAATAGGTCCGGTAGTAGCCGTAGCCATCGCCACCATGCAGACAGAGCTGACAATCAGTGCAATTCGGGTCCGGTCGGTGCGGACTCCAAGCGAGGTAGCCGACTGCTCCCCCAGCTCGAGAATACTCAGATGCTTGCCCAGCAGGATGATGATTGGCGAACAGATCAGCACGATGATCACCAGCGGCGGAAGCTCGCGCATCTGTGAGCCGTTGAGGCTTCCAGTCAGCCAGCGGACCGCTGAAGGGATGTCCTTCTCGGAGCCGATCAGCAGCAGGTAGGAGATCACGGCATCCAGCATCGCCTGAAGGCCGATTCCGATCAGAATTAACCGCCCGATGGAGAAGGTTCTTCCCCTGGAGAGCACGTAGATCAGCAGCACTGTGGCAAGGCCAGCGATTACCGAAGCAACAGAGACTACAGCTCCGCTGGATTGAAGGATCACGATACAGTATACCGCAGCCGCACTCGATCCTGAGGTAATGCCAATGACATTCGGATTCGCCAGCGGATTGCGCAGCATCGTCTGGAAGGTGTACCCGGCAATCCCGAAGGCGAATCCGGCAAAAAGACCCGCCAGCATCCGCGGCAGCCGGATCACATTCACAGCGAAGGAGACACCCTTCAGCTCTTCGCCGGAAAGTGCGCGGATGACCTCCGAAGCAGGATAGATGGTATTCCCGAGCAGCAGCATCGCGCAGCACAGTACACAGGCAAGTACGGCAAGCAGGCTGGTAACAATCAAGCCCCGGCGCTGTCTCTGACGTCTGCCCGCCATAATGAATTCAATCGTTTCATTTCTCATAAGGACCGCACTTTCGACTTCATCGCTAATAGAATCAGGATCGGTGCCCCTACAAAGGCTGTGACTACACCGACTTCAAGCTCTCCGGGGCTTCCAATCAGCCGGCCGCCTACATCGGAGACCGTGAGAATAATAGCCCCGGTGACCGCTGACATCGGGATCACGAACCGCAGGTCCGAGCCGAGGATCAGCCGGATTACGTGAGTGGACAAGAGGCCAATGAACCCGATAGGCCCGGCCAGTGCCGTCACTGCTCCGCATAATAATACCCCGGCCAGCGCTGCTATAAGCCGCAGTGTCCCTGTGCGGACCCCGAGTCCGGTCGCCACATCATCGCCCAGGGCCAGCGCATTCAGGGCCGGAGCCGTAATGAAGGCAATCAGCATGCCGATCAGCAGGAACGGAAGGAAGGTTGTAATGCCGCTCCAGGTCCCCGCACCCACGCTGCCCACCTGCCAGAACCGGAACTGGTCCATGACGTAAGCGCGCGGAATCATGATAGCGGTAACCAGAGAGGACAGAGCCGCGCTGATGGCAGCACCCGCCAGAACGAGCTTAATGGGCGTGGCTCCGCCACGCCCCATCGAGCCGATTCCGAATACGAAGACCGCTGTAATTGCAGCTCCGGCTAAGGCTAACCATATATATTGGCCCGCAGTGCTTATGTTCAGGAAAGCAATTCCGCAGACTACGAACAAAGAGGCTCCCGTGTTCACCCCGAGGATGCTGGGATCGGCAATCGGGTTACGGGTCACCGCCTGCATCA
Source organism: Paenibacillus sp. FSL R7-0128 (assembly GCF_038002245.1). Taxonomy (NCBI): domain Bacteria; kingdom Bacillati; phylum Bacillota; class Bacilli; order Caryophanales; family Paenibacillaceae; genus Paenibacillus; species Paenibacillus sp. FSL R7-0128. The sequence goes on from NZ_JBBOCD010000001.1 coordinate 7,431,570, forward strand.
AGGCTCCCGATACACCCAGCGCCCCGCCGCACATCAGGCTGAACACCGTCCGGGAGATCCGCTTGCGCACCACGTTTGCCCCATAGCTGTCCACTTCTGGACGGAAAAGCCCGTCCATCAGCTCATTCCAGCCTACATGACGGGCTCCCAGTACCAGTGAGGCAATGATGCACAGGACCAGCAGGACCATGCAGCTCACCAGCACCAGGATAAAATTCTTCGGCATATGCAATTTTAGCTTGTTATCGTCCGAGACTGGTGAACTCATCATTTTATTTTATCAATAGCTCCCCCAATTAAGGCAAGGTATTCATCAATCGTATACGCAATGGACAGCGGGTTCGGTGTTCCGGCAGCAACCAGCGGAGTATCACTGTCGATAAAAGCTACCGATCCCCGTTCAATGGCCGGAATTTTGCCGATCAGTGAATCTGCCTGAAGCGTCTTAAGCAATTCGTCATTGCCATAACCTACGATCAGATCTGCATCATACAGGGCTTCCACATTCTCGGAGCTTAAGCTGAGCGAGTAGCTGGTAGGGTCTGTAATCTGTTTGGTAATGCTCTCGGGATATATCATCCCCAGCTCATACAGGAATGCGACCCGGGAATCCACAGGTGTATAAATATGCAGTTTCGACAAATCCTCAGCGGAGAAATTGACCCAGACTACTTTTTTGCCGGCAATTTGCGGATATTTGCTCAGCTTGTCCTTAACCAGGGCTTCGGTGTCCTTGATGAGCTGCTCGCCTTCAGGCTTCATACCCATGCCTTCTGCGTTCAGCAGCACCTGCTCACGCCATGTCGTAGCCCAAGCAGCCGTCGGGTAAGCTACCACTGGAGCGATCTGGCTCAGGGTCTCATAATCTTCCTTCGTTAGGCCCGAGTACGCGGCCAGAATAACATCCGGGTTGGCGTCAGAGATTGCCTCGAAATCAAGACCATCGGTATCCTGGAACACATTCGGATCAGTTACATTCAGCTCCTTGAGCTTATCAGCGGTCCAAGGCAGCAGCCCGCTGCCATCCTGCACACCGAAGTTCGCAGCCGAGAAGCCTACAGGGACAACGCCCAGAGCCAGAGCCACATCATGGTTAGCCCACTGCACAGTAACTACGCGTTCCGGCTTGCTTTTAATTACAGCTTCACCAAGCGCATGCTTGATGGTAATCGGATAGGTCACAGCATCCTGCGCCGCTGGTGCTTCTGTGCTTGCCGCTTCGCTAGTTGCAGCTGCTGTAGGTGCCGGGGAAGGTGAAGCAGCTGAATTCGACTGGTTGGAGGAACAGCCTGCCAGCACTATAGTTAGCGCTAATGGAATAAATAATGTCTTGAAAGAGAACTTTTTGGTACGGTTCATGTGTGGACCCTTCCTTATCTGAATAGGTTTTTTATACGATAATGAGAATCATTATCGATAAATATATACGTGTCTGGACAGGTTGTCAATGTAAAATCTGGATTCCGCGCTCAACAAAAGCCCGCAAGCGGCACTAGTTACAGTGAGCCGCTTGCGGGCTTGGTCTAATCCTGGCCTAATATAGAAGGTTAACTTCCGTTCACAAAATCACATGCTCTTAGTCAACGTAATAGACTGATCGGCGTTGCCCCATTGTACGTTCCAGCCCAGTAATTCGGTGATGAAACGAAGGGGAACTACGGTTCTGTTGTCGTCGTTCACAAAGACCTTGGCGCCGACGGATTTTCTCATGCCGTTGACTTCCATGAAGTCTTTGTTCATCCAGAATACCAGGGTGTCGCTGCCTGCTGTAATGGTAACCTGCTGCGCCTGCTTGTCCCATTTCACCTCTGCCCCGATGCCTTCACTCAGATAACGAAGCGGGATGTAGGTCATTCCGCTCCAAATGAACGGCTTGGTATCCATTTGAGTTACTTTTCCGTTAATGTTCAGGACGCCGCTGCCCACCTTCATCCAGACTTTCATCATGGAAGCAGGATCTGCTGGTGTTGCAGGTGCAGGTGCTGCTGCATCCTGGAACTTATCGTTGAACTGCGTAACAATCGCATTGCCCAGCGCTTGGCCTACCCCGAACATCGTCTTGTAGCCCTCGCGGTTCGTCTTGTACGATGCGTCATAGTTGCCCGCTGCATATTGCGTAAGCACCTGCTGCACTTGATTCTCGTGGGTGGTCAATGCGGATTGTCCCGCTGACTTCGGCAGGTTGCCTGCTGTAGCCGAATCAAGGAAGGCTGCAAATTCAGTGGTGAAGCCTGCGATACGCGCTTCGACTGCCGCTTTTGCCGCTGCATCATTGTTCTTCACTGCCGCTGTGAAATCAGCCTGGGCATTCACATGATTCGTGACCCAGATCTTCTCGAAGGCCGCCGCCCCGTCTGCACCATAGATAGAAGCAATTGCTGCCTTGAAGTCTGCTGTATTCATGGCTTCAGCTGCAAGCAGCGCATTGGAAGCCGCTCTTCCGTCATATTGCTCCTGCATTTGCAGGACGGACAGAGCAAAGTGTTCACCCGCTAACTGGTTGAGTGCGGATCTCAGATCAGCAGCTTTGGTATCTGCCTTGGTATTCTCGAATTTAACAGGCATTTGCGTAGTAATCGCACTGGACAAGGCTTTGCTGATACTGAACATTTCTGCATAACCCTTACGGTAAGCTTCATACGCGCCCTTGTAATCACCGGCTGCATAATCCTCGAACACTTCCTGGACATGGTTCTCATGACTGCGGATAACCTGCTTCGCGGCAGCTGCCGGAAGCTTGCCCTCTGTTGCCGTGCCGAGGAAATTTCCGAACTCGTCTACAAAGCCGCTTACTTTGTCTTCTGCAGCTTGGACGGCTGCGGTATCCTTGTTCTTCGTCGCCTTCACCAGATCGTCGGTGTACTTATTATGTGCGCGGAAAATCCGTTCAAACTCTGCTGCACCTGCATCGCCGTACAGTGAAGCAATGGCGGGCTGCATATCGAGCGCGTTCTGATCAAGCGCCTGGTAGGCCGCTGCCGCATCCTTAGTACCGTCATAAGCCTTTGTCATTGCGGTTACGGCAAGGGTGAAATGCTCGGAAAGCAAATAATCCAGGCCCGCTCTCAGCTCGGCAGCCGGTGTATTCACCGAAGCCTTCATCATGGTGGCTGCCGGGGCTGCCTCCGCACCTGCCAGCGCAGGTATCATCAGGGTCAAGCTTAACATCGGAACGACTAATTTCTTCATCTTCATCTCAATTCACTCCTTAGGTTGGGGTAATATGTGGTGTTCACGTTGCCTGTCTGCCTGTTTGTCTGTACATACACTGAAACGCAGGGGATTCAGGTTTGGATCACAATCCCGGCAAAAAAAATAAACACCACCCCCAACCTTCGTCCCCCAACCCGCTTGTATCTCTAGCCGCGGCGCGGCTTACACCGCATTTTGCTCCCTCTGATCTACATCCAGCCTGCGCGTCTCCCGCTCAGATCATGCAAACGCAAAAAAAGGCTGCCTGCCGGTTGCCGAACAACCGGTATAGGACAGCCTCTTCTCATAGCAGGCCCTGCCAGAGTATAACTGGCGGGCTTGTTCAACCAACAGTAATTACCCCAGCAACGCGCGTACGCCTTCACTCAGCGGGGTAAGCGGACGGTTCAGCAGCTTCACGAGGTCGCCGCTCTCGATATTCAGCGCGCCATCACGGATGGCTGCCTGAATGGCAACGACGATTGGCAGCGCCGCTTCCGGGACGCCTGCACCTGCCATAATCTTCGCATAGGCGGTGTCATCCACCTGCTGCACAGCAACCTCCTGGCCCAGAACCTCGCCGACCACTGCTGCCAGCTCTGCCTGGGTAAGCGGAGTACCGGACAATTCGTAGATGACACTCTCACGGCTCTCTCCAGCCAGAACAGCAGCCGCCGCTTCAGCATAATCACTGCGCGTAGCCCAGCCTACCTTGCCGTCTTCGGCAGAGGTCAGCCATGGAGCGCCGGCCTTCACGGCCTGAATGGAGCCGACTTCGTTCTCCAGGTACCAGTTGTTGCGCAGGAAAGCATACGGAATGCCGGATTCACGGATGAACTCTTCTGTGGCACGGTGTACCGGTGCCAGGAACAGGGAGCTGTTATCGGCATCGCCTACACTGGTGTAGACGATGAAGCCTACACCTGCACGGACAGCTGCGTCTACAGCTGCCTTATGCTGGCGGATACGGGTGTCGTTGTCGCCGTCAGCCGAGACGATCAGCAGGCGCTCCACTCCGGCAAAGGCGGTGTCCAGCGTCTCCGGCTGATCGAAATCACCATGACGGACATCGACCCCGCGCGCCTTCAGGGCTTCTGCCTTCTCCGGGTTTCTGACACTGGCTACAATATTCCCAGCGGGTACGGTCTTCAGCAGAGTCTCTGCTACGATGGAACCAAATTTGCCTGTTGCTCCTGTTAATGCGATTGTCATCTCATATTCCTCCATTTGGGTTCTTGTATTTCAATCTCAGCTATAAGCTCTCGTTGACATCGGTAATCATCACTCATGTAACCATTGTAGTTACAAGTTGGCCGGATGTCAAATAGATTGTTCAAGATTCACCCCACTGTCTTGAAATAGCGGTAGATCTGCTCCAGCTTCTTGCTATGTTTCCCCTTCTTGCTCTCCATGTTACCGAATTCGAAGAACTTCACCTTACGGATGCCCACGTAGTTGAACAGGGCTTTGCGCATCAGTATCTTATGCGAGTTCCCCAGCCACAGCAGCGGGTAGTGGGTCGGCCCCTTCATGCTGGAGATGCAGATCACGCTCTTCCCCTTGAGCAGCCCCTCCGGCAAAAGTCCGCCCTTATCCCGGTAGGCGAAGCCCGATGCAAACATCCGGTCGATGTAGCCCATCAGCATCGCTGGCGGGCGTCCCCACCAGATCGGATAGACCAGGACGATCTGATCGGCCCACAGCAGCTGCTCCCTGTACTCTGCCAGCTCCGGTTCCCGGTACATATCCCGTCTGCGCCGATTCTCATTGAACACCAGGACCGGATCGAATCCGGCCTCATACAGATCAAGCACCTTCACTTCCGTAATCTTCGCATTCTCCTTGCTGCCGCGCAGCACTTCCTCCAGGAAGGCGTAGCTCAGGCTCTTATGGTTCGGATGGGTGTAGATCACAAGTGTATTCATCAGTGTTATTCCCCTTTAGTTGTCATTTGATAACAAAAACATACCACAGCCGCAAATTACTTGTCAAATGATAATTGTTTTTTGATAATTATTCTGGTATTGTGACCTCTGAGGTGATCTTATGGACAACAACCATCTTTTTCAAAAATTCATTGCCTTCACCACTGCCGTCCATCAAATAACGAATGATATTTCCAAAGATGTGAACTCAGACGGCTTAACGCCGCTGCAATATAAGATTGTTGAATACATCGCCGTCAGCCAGCCTGTTACGCTCAGCGAGATCAGCGACTGCATGAACATGTCGATGCCCAATACGAGCCGGGAGCTGAAGAAGCTCAGCGCAAAAGGGCTATGTACCCGCATCACCGACCCCGCTGACCGCCGCAGGCAGGGAATTACGCTCTCCGCCGCAGGTGAGGCGTTGATGAATGAGGCCTTCGGACAGATCGCTGTCCGGTTCGAGCAGCGTATTGCGGCCCTGAGCGCTGAGGAACGCAAAGAGACCGAGCGGGCCCTCGATCTCTTGCAGCAGAAGGTATTTTATTTGAGCTGAGGATACATCCTATATCCATATACGAACGGTTATTTCACAGCAACGCCCTTCGCGGGAATCTCCGTAGAGATCTCTTCCTTTCGCCGGATGAAGAAGGACAGAATCAGTGCAACCACTGCGGCTCCTGTGGTGACCATAGAAGCGACATTCATTCCATGAATTAAGCTATGGACATCGCCCGTCTGTTTCAGGCCGCCGCCGCTGTAGGTCATGATCGTCACAAGCAGCGCTGTCCCGATGGAACCGGCGACCGTCCGTAGCGTAGTGTTCACGGGAATGCCGTGGCGGATCAGAGCCGGCGGCAGGGAATTCATTCCACTGGTGACGACGGGCAGCAGGGTCAGGCTGACACCGACCATCCGCAGGGAGTAGCCCACTATCAGGAACGTATAGGACGTATGCTCCGTCAGATTGGAGAACAACAGTGCAGAGATGACCGTCAGGCTGATTCCGGTGATTACCATCGTTCTGGCACCTATTTTGTCAAAAATCTTCCCCGCGATAGGGGACATAATACAGATCAGAATCGCACCGGGCAGCAGCATCAGACCCGACTTGAGCGCGGTGTAGCCAAGCATGGTCTGCATATAGAGCGGCAGCAGGAGCTGCGCGCTCAGCATGATAATCATCAGGATCATACTGATTACAGTAGCCATGGTAAAAGCAGGACTGGTGAACACCCGCAGCTCCAGCAGAGGATTCTCCATCGTTAACTGCCGCCAGACGAAGAGGCCGAGCGCGATGAACCCCGCCGCAAGGGAGATCAGCACCTCGGTGCTCCCCCATCCTTTGCTGCCGGAGACGCTGAAGCCATACAGCACGCCGCCGAAGCCGAGCGAGGACAACGTCATGGATAAAGCGTCGGCTTTGCTTTTTACCTGTGGCGTAACGTTCTTCACGAGAAATACCCCAAGGAGCGTAAGCAGCAGCGAGCAAGGAGCCAGAATATAGAACAATAGCCGCCAGGAATGATCCTCCACGAGCCAGCCGTTCAGCACAGGTCCGATCGCCGGAGCGAAATTAACCGCAAGTCCGATCATTCCCATCGTGAACCCCCGCTGGGCAACCGGGATCAGGATGAACGTCAGGGTCTGCACCAGGGGAAGCATAATGCCCACTCCGACCGCCTGGATGATCCGTCCCGTAAGCAACAGACCGAAGCCGGGGGAGACCGCACACAGAAGCGTCCCCGCAGTCAGCATCCCCATCGCAAAGACGAATACCTGCTTGGTGGTGAAGCGCTGAATAAGATAAGCTGTAATCGGAACTACAATTCCCGTAACCAGTGCAAAAGCGGTCGTTAACCACTGCACAGTGCTCGCAGACAACCGGAACTCACCCATAATGTTCGGCAGCGCCGTATTCAGCGAGGATTGATTCAATAGCCCTGCCATTGTCCCGATAATTAGAATAGCCATGATAAGAATAGTGCCTTTTGGTGCCTTCTCCATTTCTGTTCCCCTCCACTAATTAAAATCTACAATAATAAAACTCTGCAATTCCACCCGACTTAGGTCTGGTCGGCATACCTCCACCAGACAAGCGTGCCTATGAGGCCAACAGCGCCGGTGAGAAACGGAAGCAAACGGCTAACCAGCTCCAGATGTGCGCTCTCCTCTCCTGAGGCACCGCTGAGCAGTCCGGGAATGGCCCACGGAATATACTCTACAATGCCCAGCGCCCCGCCGAACTGAGCGATCACAATGGTAAGCAGGACGATGCCCAGGGGATACAGGAAACCGCGCCCGATACAAGCCATCCACGCTACAGGGATGCTCAGAACAACCACCATGAGACAGATCTGTGCGTACCCGCTGAAGCCCTGAACAATGACCTCGAGACTCCATCCGTCCAAGCCAGTAAACCATGCCGTGATGCACCCAGCTATGAACATGAACAAGGATAGAACTTCACATAATAACGTAGAAACAACGATCTTCGCAGCGGCCACCCCATACCGGGATAGCGGCAGGGCCAGCAGATCCTTCACCGTGCGGTCGGAGTATTCCCGGCCGAAGCTCCAGCTGTACACGAACCCGAAGCCGATCAAGCCTCCCATGGAGACGACAATGCCCAGCTCCTTCAGAAACCCTGCCACATTGATCTCACCCTCAAAGGCGCTCTGGGAGCCAATGGTCCCGGAGAACACCAGCCCGATCATTACCGGCACCAGGATGCTGACCACAAGCGATATCACGAACAGCCTGGAACGGCGAAGCTTCAAGACCTCCACCCACAGGGCCGATAGCCATTGATTCATGGTCTCACTCCTCCTTCAGATCCAATGACTCTTAGAAAATAATGCTCCAAATCCTCTTCCTCCACCTGAATCAGCGTAGGCGGCATATCCGCATACACCAGCAGCTTGGAGATGTAATCCGGGTTCGTTACGGCACGTTCCTCCTGAAGCAGCAGTGTGCCCTCTGCATTCTGCTGCACCACATAGCCTGCCTGAGTAAGTCTGCTGCAGGCACTTGCCGGATCGCGGGTCTCTACCCGCAGACTCCTGCAGAGCAAGGGATGAAGATCCTTCACATCCGTCTCTTGCAGCAGCTTCCCTTGATGCACGATGCCGATTCTGCTCGTCAGCCTGGAGACTTCGCCAAGAATATGGCTGGAGATAAAAATCGTCACTCCCTGATCTGCCGCAAGCTCCCGGAGCAGTTCCCGCACCTCCACAATCCCCGCCGGATCCAGCCCGTTCGTCGGCTCATCCAGAATCAGCACCTGCGGATGATGCAGCATGGCCTTGGCGAGGCCCAGCCGCTGCCCGTTACCGAGGGAGAGCGTCCCGGCTTTGCGGTCCCGGTAAGCGGTAAGCTGGAGCCTGCCGATAATACTGTCAATGGCAGAGCGGTCCGGGATACCCCGCAGCCTGCGGATAATCTCCAGGTTCTCACGGACCGTAAGCTCAGGATAGGAGTAGGGAGTTTCGACCATGTACCCTACCTCTGCCCAAAGCTTATGGCTGCCCGCATCGACCCGCCGTCCGAACAGGTAGGCCGACCCGGAATCGGGGCGGATCATGCCCAGGAGCATGCGGATGGTTGTAGTTTTGCCTGCTCCGTTCAGCCCAAGGAATCCGTAGATTTCGCCCGGCTTCACCTCGATCGACAGCTTATCCACAGCATGATGGCTGCCGAAATGCTTGGTTAATCCTTCTGTCTGAATGATTGCGTTCATCATCATCACTCCTATGCCACTTTTAAAACTAACTAGTTGTTTATATTTAGTCCAAAGAAACAGCCGCCCTTACAGTAAAGACGGCTCCATGACGCCATGGATAATAAATTGCACAATCTGCTGTGTGGTCTGTTCTCTAATCTGCGGAGAGTCCGGGCTGCCGAACAAGTGCTCAAACCTTGAAGACAACTGCAGTGTCATAGCAATCACGTTCATGATCAGCATCGGAAAGAGCGCGGGGTCCAGATCCTGACGAAGGATACCGTTCCTCTGGGCGGCCATGGCAAGTTCATGCATCTGAGGATCATCTTCCGGACGATAGGTAATCTGATTCCAGGTCTTCCAGCCCTCCGCAGCTTCCCAGAAGAGGATTCTCAGGTAACTCCGGTGCTCAAGCAGGAAGGAGACGGTCTGACGGGTCCAGTACTCCAAGAAAGTCTTGAATGCGGATGCGTCCTGTAGTACCTGCTCATCCTTCAGCAATTCGCTGATGAACGAGCCTGTGATCTGTTCGCCAGTCTGGTCCGCCCGCTTAACCACTTCCGTATATAGCCCTAGCTTGTCGCCATAATACTGATAGATCAGGCTTTTGTTATACCCGGATGCTTTCGCAATGGCATCGATCCGTGCTGCGGAGTAACCGGATTCGGCAAAAATCTCCTCCGCTGCATCCAGAATAATCGCCCGGGTGCGGGCGGCGTCGTATATTTTGGTGCTGCGTTTGCCCCCTGTTGTGGTTATGGTTTCCGCCTCCTTATTTCTAACTAACTGGTTGGATTATAATCTGTATTCTGGCGGACGTCAAGCGCAACTCCTGCAGCCTTGTCTGATACTCGTTACCAACAATTGGCACAAAACCAATTCAAACCAATCGCGTCTAACTGGAGAGAGTTAAATCTATCCATAAGGTGATGAATCCATGACAACAAGAACGACTATGCTGCTGTCTCTGCTTGGACTGGCCCTGTTATTGCCAGAGCGCGTCCATGCAGATGCAGCCCCTTCACCTCAGCCCATCTCCATCTACCTGGACGGGCAGCAGCTCCAGCCGGAGACTCAGCCGCTCAACATCAGCGGGACTGTACTGGTTCCTATGCGTGGGCTGTTCGAAGCCCAAGGGGCCGAGCTCTCCTGGGACAATGCAAGCAAGACGGTAACTGCCGTCAAAGGCGGCACTGCACTCACCTATACCTTAGGCTCGTCCACAGCTCTGCTGAACGGGAAGACCGCTCAGCTGGCAGTACCGGGACAACTGTCGCAAGGCTACAGTATGATTCCTCTGCGCTTCATTAGTGAAGCACTGGGCAGCCAAGTAACCTGGGAGCCGGCTTCGGGCTCCGTCCTTATCTCCTCGGCATCCGCCTATGAGACCTCGGTCACCTGGGGAGTCAACCTGCGCAGCAACCCGGATGCCGGGAGCAGCACCACTAGCCTGGGCCTGCTGCCCGCCGGAAGCAAGGTTCATGTCATCCGTGAGGTTGATGCCCTCTGGCTGGAGGTGCGGACCGCAGATCATGTGAGAGGATATGTATCTTCCAAGCCGAAATTCACGGATTACAGAAGCCCTTCCCTGCTGCAGAAGCAAGGGGAAGCCCTGATTGCCTCAGGTAAAAAATACCTGAATACCCCTTATGAATTCGGCGCTTCTCCTGACCAGACAGATACGTTCGACTGTTCTTCTTTTGTGAAGCGTGTATTCGGGGATACGCTTGGGATTGAGCTCCCCCGCGTCTCTTATGATCAGGCACAGGAAGGCCGGAAGGTTGGCGTGGGCGAGCTACGCACCGGAGATCTGCTGTTCTTCACCGCCAGGGGTCTCGACATCGGACATGTAGCCATCTATGCCGGAAATAACCGGATCCTGCATACCTACTCTAAGGAGCAGGGTGTACATATGGAGGATTTTAGCAGTAAGTGGAAGCAGCGGTTTGTTACCGCGCGGCGGATTCTATAGCGGGGAGAGTTGGCGGACCGGAACCTGCTGCCTGCCGGGCAGCGGACTTCCGGTCCTGCTTCATGCTATGCCTTGCGCACAAACTCCGATTTCAGCTTCATTGCGCCGAACCCGTCGATTTTGCAATCAATATCATGGTCGCCGTCCACCAGCCGGATGTTCTTCACCTTGGTGCCTATCTTCAGAACGGACGAGCTGCCTTTGACCTTGAGATCCTTAATCACCGTTACAGTGTCCCCGTCAGCCAGTACATTTCCGTTAGCATCTTTAATAACCTTCTCTTCCTCGCCGCCTGCACTTCCAGCATCCAAAGACCATTCATGTCCGCATTCCGGACAGACCAGAAGCGCTCCGTCCTCATAGGTGTACACAGAGCTGCACTGCGGGCAATTTGGCAATTCATTCATGATTTCATTTCTCCATTCCTGCTTAAGCATGTTTATAGGGATAAGTCTGTCTAAGTTTAACATATAAATCGATTTCACTCCGCCTCCAGCCTGAATTCAGCCTGGTAACCAAGTGGATGTCTACGAGAAGCGGTTTGGATAAGCAGTGAAAGTGGTAATAATTAGAAAATAGCTTGTATATGTTGTAAATCATCGTGGAGGAGTGAATGAGGACATGAATGAATCGGAATCGGAGCACAGTAGCAGCCATTCTGCCGCAGACACCAGGGAGCATCCAGCGCTTGCCGCCGAGGCAGTAGACGCGATCGAGAACCTGTCCGGTGTCCATCCCGGATACCGCCGCGCCCATGCGGCGGGAGTCTGCTGCCGCGGCTTCTTCCGGCCGAGCGGACTGGGGAAGGAATTCACGGAGGCGGAGCACCTTCAGGAGCAGCAGGTAAATGCCATTATCCGCTTCTCGGGCAGCTCGACTGATCCGGCACTTGCGGACCTGCTATCCCCTGCCAAGGGGATGGCTGTCCAGTTCATCCTCCCGGATGGCGGGGTTACGAATCTGGTTGGAGTGACCGTTCCTGTCTTTTTTGCGCGGACCCCGGAGTCCTTCATCGACATGATACAGATGGCCCACCGGCTGCGGACCGGGACACTTGGACCGATTGAGCTGATGAAGGAAATTGTCAGCCACTTCAGCGAGAGCAAAGACGCTCTGCTCGCGGTGCGGCGGCTCAAGCCGCCTGCCAGCTACGCCGAATGTCATTACCACTGCATACATGCTTATGTGCTGGTGAATGCAGAAGGCAGGCAGCAGCCTGTCCGGTTCGAATGGGTTCCCGAGACGGGCGTGCGCACACTGACGCTGGAAGAGGCTGCGCAGCAGCCGGACCGCTATCTGGAGGATGAGCTGGAGCTGCGCTTCAAGGATGAGCCGGCTATCTTCCAACTGGTCGCTGTTCTTGGAGAGGAAGGCGATGCTACGGATGATCCTACCCGTGCCTGGCCGGAGGACCGCCGCAGAATCGATCTCGGGCGGCTGCATATTTCAGAGATCTACCCCGATCCGACATATCTGCTCATGGACCCTACGATCCTTACAACCGGTATGCTCCTCTCGGATGATCCGATTCTTAAGTTCCGCAGTGCGGCCTACGCCGAATCTTATGGGCGGCGGATCGAAGGAAGATAGCTTCTGCCCTGTGGCAGCTATACACCGGCCCAGCGCCAAAGGGACACTGCGCCCTTTGGCGCTTTTGATTCAAACGCTATACTTAGTTGGTTAATGGATATTAATCCGGTTACAAGAGAGAGGAGTGCAGTATGCAGCAGGCCATGGTCATCATGAACCCGTCGTCCGGCAAGGCAGAGGCGCGGGATTATATTAGAGCAGCGGAAGAGGTACTGCAAGGCGCAGGGTATCAGGTTACCATCCAGGAGACCGCAGGGGAAGGAGATGCAACCGCCTTCTGCCTCCAGGCCTGCGCCGAGTGCTATGATCTGGTGGTTGCCATTGGAGGAGACGGAACGCTCCACGAGACGATGAACGGCCTCACAGATCAGCAGCACCGCCCTACACTTGGCATTGTGCCAATGGGCACCGTCAATGATTTTGCCCGCGCGCTACAGATTCCGCTTGTTCCTGAAGAGGCCATTCAGAGCCTGGCGTCGCCCCGGACCCGAAGAGTCGATATGGGCCGGCTGAATGACCGGCTGTTCGTCAATGTGGTGGCCGCAGGCTCTCTGGCAGGCTCCCTCTCCTCGGTTAGCTCCGAAGACAAGAGCCGGCTCGGGTTCCTTGCTTATCTAAAAGAGGGCATTAAGGAGCTGGCCAGCAATACTGCACATACCCTGACGATTACTCACGACGGTGAGATCTGGGAAGGCTCCTCCCCGCTGTTCATTGCTGCACTGACGAATTCCGTGGGCGGCTTCGAGAAGCTTGCCCCTGCTGCCGCCGTAGATGACGGCCTGCTCCATTGCTTCATCGTCAAGGACTTGCACCTGCTGAATTCCGTTACTGTCAGCATCTCCCTGCTGCTCGGCAATCTGCGGAATCATAAGGATGTCATCTACTTTACAGCCAAGGAGGTCTCCGTCCGCTCCACCGAGCCGGTACAGACGAATGTGGACGGCGAGCAAGGTCCGCCGCTGCCGATCCGCTTAAGCACCATTCCGCGCCACATTCAGGTCGTGGTGCCGGAGGACTGAGCAGCTCGGGCGCCTCAGGTGCTCCAGGCTACAGAATACAGTCATCCGGGAGAAGCCTCTTCCTTAGCTGATTCCGTGCAGCTCTGCGAAGTCCTCACCGAGTGTCCATTCCAGACGTCTGACCCATTCACGCTGCACCTCCTTGGGCGCGATCTGCAGGCGGTGCAGGATATTCCATACCCTGTACAGACTCGCCGCCTTCATCTGCTGCGGCGTGAAGGATAACGGGTTAACAGACAGATAGCCCTGCATGAAGGCAGTATTGAGCAGCACGGATTGTACGGGATAATGGTGCTTCGTGAACCAGCAGACCCAGGCTACATCATTCAGCGGGCTGCCCCATTCCGCCCATTCCCAGTCCAGCACATGCAGCAGATCATCGGCTTCACAGAGCAGATTATGTACTCCGTAATCGCCATGGGTCAGGACCCACGGAAGCTCCCCGGCCTCCGCCGCAGACAGAAAGTGAAGCGACTGTCTGCCGAGAGCGGCGGGAACGAATTCCAGCTTCTGAACCACCTGACTCAGTGCAGACCTGTTGCTGAGCCGGATCTCTGTCTCTTGCGGCTGATAAGGGCGGGAATGAATCTGGGCAGCCAGCAGCTGCCCCATTCTGCTGTAGATCCGCTCGGCTCTTGTCCAGTCCCTGGCATCCAGAACGGACTGGGCGTTCCCGCCCTGCATGCAGTCCATGATGATGATGCGCTTCCCGTCCATCTCTGTCACCTCATGCACCACCGGGGTATCACAGCTTCCCTGCACCAGCCGCATTACATGAACCTCATTGAGCGTATCTTTATTGGACAGATTTGTTATTTTGGCTACAAGCGGCGGCTCGGCCCCCGCCATCAGATAGGTTAGATTCGTATATCCCCCTGTCAGCCGCTCCAGCCGGCAGGCATATCTTGCTTCCAGACCTCTGATGATGTTCTCAATCATGATATGAATCCCTCTCTTTTCCCTTCAGTAGACCCTATGCCAAGTGGAAACGACTTTGCCATCCTTTTAGGGACGGCACCGTTTCAGCGAGAAATAGAAGGATAAGTTATCGTGTGCAACATATAAATCCTTATATTTCAAGAATATCACATGCTCCATTTCATTACAGATTAAGCTATTCTGCACAAGCAGATCTATGCTGCGGCCCTCACTGTACGTATGACAAAGAGACCGGCGGGAGAATCCCGGCCAGTCTGCTTGAGCCATGCCTCATTGCGGTCTCCTGCACAGCCAATGCCTGCCCTGGAAGGGGCTTATGCTTGTGGTCTGGCCGGGACGTACAGCTTGTGGATCAACACCATTTGACCTATATGATAGGCATTATGACTTGCCGCATTGCTGATGATCTCCCACCATGCAGCCGGTACCGGGAACCCGTTCACCTGCTCCTCCAGCCCTTCCTCAGACAGCAGGCTCTGCCAGTTCAAGAGCGTCTGCAACAGCCTTCCGCGCAGCTCACTGAACGTAATATCTGCCGGAAGCCTGAAGCTGAGGTTATTATCCTTAACCGGAGGCACAGCGTCCATATGCCCCTCGCGGTACCGGCTCTGCCAGGCTTCATTCCAGTACAGCAAATGCTGGGTAAGCTCAGCTATGCTGCTGACTCCTTCACCGGGCTTCCAGAACGCTTCCTCCTCGGTCACGTTCTCCACAGCCTGCATATAGGGAAGATGCCAGCTGGGGTCGTTGGCCCCGGCCAGCAATTGATTGGCAAGCACATCCTTGGCATGAACCATTCCTTCACTCTCCTTTTTCAATTAAAATATCATACTCCCAGCGGAATAAGCCAGGTAAGCTTCTTGTATAAATAAAGTCCCCTTCCCTACCGGGAACGAGGACTTCTCTACTGGCTGGAGGGCTTGTATTCGCTCAGCTTGCCGTAATAGACCAGATGCAGCCGGTCGCTCTGCCGGAAGTCATCCGGGGTGACGAGCGCAGGCAGCTTGTTCCACAGCTTAATGCCGGAGCGCTCCAAAATCTCGGCAACGAACTGTGAGCAGAAATAGGAGTTGCTGAACTCCACCGGCTCCTTCAGTGCAATGCCGATGACACCGAGGATATTGTAGAGATACTTCTGGCGGCTGCGGATGAAGACCTGGAGCACCCGCTTCATTTTCTCAACCTCACGGTCAGTGACCTGAAGCTCGTAGATGACGCAGGTCGTCTCCGGGTATTTGCTGTAGGTGCCTGTGCGGATATCCTCCTTCACGAACCCGCCGTTCAGCGGATTGGCCGGATGCTTCCTTCCAAAGCTATATAGCTCTGAGAGCTCCCGGTTAAACGAGATCGACGCATGGTTATACGGCGCTTTGGTATAGCCCTGAATGAGCTTCGTGAACAGCGTTCCCGTATTGGTGAGCATGATGTACACCGATGGATCTGCTGACATTTACAATATTTCCCCTTATCAAGTCGGTTGTTTTGCTTCATAATAAGCTGGACGCTCTGTCTATTTTAGCATAAAATTCCTATATTGAAATGATACCCCGAGACAAGTTGGTGATTGTAATGAACCGTTCTTTATTCACTCTAGTTCTGATCTTTGCAGCTCTATCGGTGATCCATGTGCTGTATCTTGTAGTCAGCAAATTACAGAAGGACAAAGATTATACCGGAATAGGCTTCCGTATCAAAACTTGGTGGGGCATGCTGTTCATCTTCTGCCTGGCTACCCTGTCCAATTCTGTCGTGTCCCTGCTGTCCCTGATGGTCCTGAGCTTCTTCGCCCTCAAGGAATACTTCTCCATGATCCGCACCCGAAAAGCAGACCGCAGGCTGTTCCTCTGGGCTTATCTGTCCATTCCGCTGCAATTCTACTGGATCTACATCGAATGGTACGGGATGTTCATTATCTTCATTCCAGTCTATGTGTTCCTGCTGCTGCCGATTCCCCGGCTGATTAACAAGGGAACACTCGGCTTCCTGCGCGGTGTCAGCGCGGTGCAGTGGGGACTGATGCTGATGGTCTTCGGGCTTAGCCATCTGGCCTATTTCCAGTTCGCCACGCCGGAATACGGCGCAGGGCTGGTTCTCTTCCTGGTGGTGCTGACCCAGCTCAATGATGCCGTGCATTATCTGGCCTCGCTCTACATCGGCAAGCACCGGATCGTCCCGACCGCGAATCCCCATCTGACCTGGGAGGGCTTCATCTGCGCTTTCGCGGTGACGACAGCCGTCTCTTACCTGATCTATTCTCATCTTACACCGCTGAATCCGGCCTTTGGCTATCTCTCCGGTATGCTGATCAGTCTCAGCGGCTTCTTCGGCAGCCTGACAGTCTCCGTCCTGAAGCGGGATCTGCTGATCGGGGACGATGACAAATTCGCTGCCCTTAAGCAAAGCTATCTGAGCCGCGTAGACAGTCTTGCCTACACCGCACCGGTATTCTTCCATGTCATCCGCTACTATTTCGACTTCATGTAGCCGCTGATCGCAATCGTTATCGCCTCCAGACAAGTAGTATGGGATTACCTGCGCGCCAGCACAATGTATGCTGTTTTTCACATACATTTGGTCCATGCACCTGCGTAGTAGCCAAATGTATGCTGTTTTTCGCATACATTGAGCCCATGCACCTGCGTGGTAGCCCAATGTATGCTGTTTTTCACATACATTTGGTCCATGCGCCTGCGTGGTAGGCCAATGTATGCTGTTTTTCACATACATTTGGTCCATGCGCCTGCGTAGTAGCCAAATGTATGCTGTTTTTCGCATACATTGAGGCCACAATTAAAGAGCACTTATCACAACAGAAGTAAATGATAATATCCTAGACAAGTACAAAAACAGAGACTATCCGCTAATGGATAGTCTCTGCTCTGCTGGACCGCTTAATTCGTGCTTGTACCTGCACTGTCTGGAGCTGTAGTACCTGCATCGGCCGGCTTCGTGGTGCCTGCATCGGCCGGCTTCGTAGTACCAGCGTCCGCAGGCGGCGTTCCTCCTGTTCCGCCCGGTTCGCCTCCGGCCCTGTTGCCTCTGCCGCCGCCGAAGCCTCCGCCTCCCGGCCCGCCCATCCCGCTTCCGCCTGTGGTTACACCCGATGCATTCACCCAAGTCACCGTACTGGTGATGTCAAAAGCAACGAATTTGCTGCCCCCGCTGTACGTCCCGCCGGTATACAGTCCATCCGCAGCTGTTCCAGTTGAGCTGCCTCCGGTATAGACGGTATAAGAGCCGTCCGTAAGCTCAGGAGCACTGACCACTACGGTCTGGAAGCTCTTCGCCGGAGCAAAGGTCAGAATGGCATTGCCATCAGCGTCTTCCAGATGAACCATGGTTCCTGCCTGCTGAGTAGCTGCGAACTCCACGCTTACTGAATACTGGCCGGAGTCCTCTCCCGGAGCCTGTGCCATGCCGGAAGCGCCTGCGGCTACCAGGAATCCGCCTGTGATGTTGAAGGCCCCGTCATAATCCAAGGCGCCGTTGCCCGAGTTCTCGGGGCCATTCACAATAACGGTGCCTCCGGTCATAGTCACCGAGCCGTTGGAGTCCAGGCCATCGCCTGCGGCATCTACAATCAAGGTGCCGCCGCTGATGGTCAGCAGGTTGCTGCCGGTGCTGCTGAACGAATCCTGAGCCTGCGTTCCTGCTGCCGTATTAGTATCGTTGCCTCCGGCCACATTGACGCCATCGTCTGTGGCTGTCACATGGATCTCACCGCCGGATATGGTGATGTCCGCCCCTTCTATCCCTTCATAGCTCCGCGTAATATTGACGGTGCCGCCCGATATCGAGACCAGAGCATCGGCGTGAATCCCGTCATCCCCTGTAGAGATCTGGAATTCCCCATCCGTTACAGAGATACTGCTGTTGCTGTGCAGCGCATCATCTGCGGCATCCACTGTGAAGCTTCCGCCGTTCACCGTCAGGTCGCCGCCTGCCTTAATCCCTTTGGCGCTGACGGATTCTGTCTCCGCCGCTGCTGCGGCGTCCGTCTGCGCCGCTGCCGCGGTGCCACTCTCCGCTGCTTGGGGCTGGTCAGCCGCCGGCGCAGCATCCATCGCAGGCGGCGTACCCCCCGCTTCTCCCGGAGCAGGGAAGGCTCCGCCCTCCGGACGCTGACCGAAGCCGCCGCCCATTCCCGGGCCTCCCTGGTCGCCGGTCTTCACTTCGGCATTCACATAGCCGCCGCCAGTCACCAGTGTATACGTCCCGCCGTCGATGACAGCAGCGGTCTCCGCCTGAATCCCGTCATTACCGGCCGTAATGTCGAAGGTCCCGGCGGCAATGGCGATGAAGCCCATGGCGGCATCCTTGTCATTGGTTGATTTGATGCCGTCGCCTTCTGCATGAATTGTAATATTACCTTCCTGTATAGCTACCAGGTCCTTACCAACAATACCGTCATCCGCTGCCTTCACTTCAATGGTGCCGGACATGATTTTCACATCATCCTTGCCGGTGATGCCGTCGTTATAGTTACCGGTTACCGTCAGCTTGCCAGTGCCGTTAATCGTCAGGTCGGCCTTGCTGAAGAGCGCAGCGCTTGGCTCATCCCCAGCTCCGTCTGCGAACACGTACGCAGCTCCATCTGTCACACTGTTATCCGTCCCTTCCTGCAAGGTGATGACTACTTTGCCGGCTTCCTTGATGTAGACCGGAGCATTATCGCTGTCCGTCAGATGAGCGCCATTCAGCACCAGCCTTACGGTCCCTTTGGCCTGCTCATCTACGATAATCTGGCCGTCACTCAGTGTGCCGCTAAGCACATAAGTGCCTGCTTCCGTAATGGTTACTGTGCCTTCTTGCGCTGTGGCGCCTGCACCGTCTACCACAGCAGCAGTGCCAGCCAGAGTTATAGCAGTCGAATCTGCTGCCGTCCAGGCGGTTACAGCATCCTCTTCCTCCCAAGTCACAAGATCCGCCGCCTTCACACTTGCCAGCTGCACAGCGGCAGAGGAACTGCTCTGCACAGCCGTAACTGATGTACCCGCGTTGTTACTTGTATCTGATGGCGTAGCAGCTTTTGCACTGCATGCCGACATGACTGCGGCGCATAGCAGCACCAGTCCTATTTTGCTAGCTGTTAATCTGTTCTTCATCAGTCATCATTCCCTTCCTGTAGCGGATTAGTATTCATTCATGACAGGTGCCATGGTTAGTGAGAGATCGAGGTTCCCGTTACGTGTGCGGATGGCATCCAGCAGCTCCTTCTGGCTCGTCTGCTCATCAATCGTTACTGCGTAGACCAGCTCATACAGGCTGCCCAACTCCGTGGTTCTGATCTTCTTCAGCTCGTAGGCGACATTGAAGGTATTGAAGACCTCTGCGAAGGCCTCCTCATAGCCCAGATTCTCAGGGATCGTTACCTTCAGTGTCTTATGCATCGACTTCTTAAGTCCAAAGCCCGTACGGTTAAGCACAGCCATCAGAGCGCAGAGGATAAGGGTGAAGAAGACCGCGTAACCGAAGGCCCCTACCCCACAGGCCAGCCCGGAGGCCATGGTGAACAGGACAAAAGTGATATCCTTCGGATCGCCGGGGGCGCTGCGGAACCGGATGATCGAGAAGGCGCCCGCCAGGCTGAAGGCCCGGGCCACATTGCTGCCAATGAGCAGAATAATGATAGCAACAATCACCGGCAGCAGAACCATGGTCAGTGTGAAGCTCTGCGAGTATCCTGCGGGGCTCGTCTTCATGTAGGTGAAGCTGATCAGCCCGCCGAGGATAATGGCGATGACGATGGTTAAGGCAGCATTCGTGAACGTTAGTTCCGAAGTAGACTCCGCTACGGCAAAAATCGAATCAAGCATATAGAACACTCTCTCTTTCTGATTGGCTGTTTCGCAGCATCTTTTTATATTCGTTGCCGTATTTGGAGAAGCTGGTGCGGTACATCTGATGCTCCGACAGCATCCTGGCCAGCCAGACCGGTATGGTCTTCTCGGCCTTCACTTCCATCAGCCATTGCTCCGGCTCCAGCAGCTCCTCGCCATAGACGCCGTGCTCCATCTTCAGATCATACCGGCGGCAGCGGATGTTGGTGTCGAAGGTGATGCGCAGGTCCCTGTTATTTTTACAGAACATGGCTTTGCGGTCATAGGACAAATACAGCTTCGGCTCCAGCTCATAGCGGGTCAGCAAGTACTTGATCTCCCCGATCACCTGCTTGTTCATATAGCTCTCGAATTCAGGCTCTCTGCCGCTCTCGATGAATGCATAGGCCTCTTTCAGCGTCAGTGAGGTTCTCCTCTTGTTGACCAGACCCAGCACCTTCTTCTTGATCTCCAGATAGACTCTGGTGTCGCCTTCAGGAATGCCGTAGGCTCTGATGCGGAGCTTCTCCTTGTATTTCGGCTTCGCCAGGCTGCTGCGGATCAGTGAATTCTGAGGGGTGTCGTAGTACAGATTGGTGATAGAATAAAATTCGTGCTGCTTGTTGTAAGCATCGGGCTCCATATATTCCAGCAGTTCGTAATAGAGCTTCAGATAAGATTCGTGGTCGAACAGATACTTGTTCTCGTAGCGGTTGAAGACCTCGATCGCCATAGGGTTCAGATCCTTTCGGGTGAGTATTGGGTGCGCTTGCTTATGAATGTATCTTAGCCCCCGAACCTTTAATGAATCTTAAATGGATTAAGGTTGATTAAAGGTACCCTTGATATAATGGCACCAGCAGCAAGTACATTACTTTAGGAAGAGGATGAGCCATCCCATGAGAATATTAATTGTAGAAGACGAGGTCCATCTGGCGGAGGCCCTAACCCAAATCCTCAAAAAACACAATTATTCGGTAGACGCGGTGCATGACGGCAGAGCCGGTCTCGATTATGCACAGAGCGGGATCTATGACCTGCTGCTGCTGGATATTATGATGCCGGAGCTGGATGGAATCAGCGTGCTGAAGGAGCTGCGCAGGGACGGAGTCTCCACACCGGTCATTATGCTTACCGCAAAAGGAGAGATCACCGATATGGTGACCGGACTCGATCATGGTGCAGACGATTATATCGCCAAGCCGTTCGCTTCGGAGGAGCTGCTGGCCCGTATCCGGGCTGCGCTGCGGCGTAAGGGCGAGGTGATTCCTGACGATGCCCTGAAGTTCGGGGATCTGGAGCTGAATACCGCCAACCCGAAGCTGACGGTGAAGGGCCGGGAGATGAAGCTGAATCTCAAGGAGACGGAGCTGCTGGAGCTGCTGATCCTAAGGAAGCAGGCGGTCACCTCGAAGGAGCAGATCATTGAGAAGCTGTGGGGGTTCGATTCCGATGCGGAACATAACAACGTGGAGGTCTATATTTCTTTTTTGCGTAAAAAGCTGGCCTTCCTGAACTCGGAGGTGCGCATCAGCACGATTAGGGGCGTAGGGTACGTGCTGGAGGGGAGTGCCTGATGTTCAATAAACTCCGAACCCGGTTCCTGATTGTCAATCTGGTCACCATCTCCATCATCATGCTGGTGGCCTTCGCCGCCATCTACATCTTCACGTACCGCAATGTGCAGGGAGACATCTATATGGCGCTCCACCGGATTGCGGACATGCAGCAGCGGGGTCCGGGAGATGGACAAAGTCCGCCTGGGGCAGGAGGCGGCGGGGGCAGAGGGACAATGCCCATGGATCAGGGGCCGATCGACCCTTACCAGCCGGAGCGCTCCGTCTCCTTCACGGTGCAGACCGATGCCAGCGGCAAGATGACCGGCAAAGAATCGAAGTTCACGATGGACGATGACCTCTATAGCGCCGCGTTGAAGGAGGCTCTTAGCCTGGGCAAGGACACCGGCCGGTTCACGATGGACGGTAGCCGCTGGATCTTCATGGTCAAGCCTGCAAGCAGCGGGAAGCAGTTTGTCTTCATGGACATCACGGCCCAGCAGCAGATCCTGACGAACCTGATCTATACCTTCGCGGCTGTCGGCCTGCTGACGCTGGTCATCCTCTATTTCACCAGCCGCTACTTTGCGGGGCGCTCGATTGCGCCGGTGCGGGAGGCTTTTGACAAGCAGAAGCAGTTCATTGCCGACGCCTCCCATGAGCTGAAGACTCCGCTGACGATTATTAACACCAACGCGGATGTACTGCTGGCGAACAGTGAGGATACGATCCGCAATCAGGCAAAATGGCTGCAGTATATCAAGTCCGAAACGGAGCGGATGACCCGGCTGGTAGGCGATTTGCTGTACCTGACGGAGATGGATGACGCCCGGATCGGGAAGCTCCACGGCAGGTTCAACATGAGCGAAGCGGTAGAGAATATTATTCTGACCATGGAGGCCGTTCTCTTCGAGAAGAATATCTCCTTCGACTATGACATCCAGCCGGAGCTTACCGTGCCGGGCAACCCCGAGCAGATCAAGCAGGTGGTGATGATTCTGCTGGATAACGCAGTGAAATATACGAATCCTAAGGGCGCTGTCCATATCTCCCTCCACAAGCAGAACAGCGATGTCCTTCTCTCCGTCTCGAATACAGGGGAAGGCATCGCTGCGGAGCATCTGGCGCGGATTTTTGACCGCTTTTACCGTACGGATACCTCAAGAGCACGCAAGCAGGGCGGATACGGGCTGGGTCTGGCTATCGCCAGGTCCATTGTGGACCAGCATCAAGGAAGGATTTACGTAAAAAGTGTGGTTGGAGCATCTACGACGTTCTATGTACAACTGCCCAGAATGGCGTAAAGTCTATAATTCCATAAACCAGCCACTTCCTTACGGGAAGCGTGCTGATTTATGGACTATCCTTAAAGGTAGGGGTTCCTTGTTAACACCGCTGCCGGCATTGTGCACTCTTCTGCCTCCGCCCCGCTGGTGCGGGCCGGGCCTTCAGCGGCACTGTTGTCTGTCTTCAGCAGTACAATCATGAATTCGCCGATCCCGGGAACGTAGATCCGGGATACAGAATTCTCCTGGTCCATGCCCGACAGCTGTATCATGATATCTTCGGCTGATGTTATTTCCATCCTATGAGTCACCTCGCTCGTTAAGATAATGGCCTCAATTGGCATCGTACTGAATTCCTGTTCCTGGCTTCCTACGGATTGACGCCCACGGAGAACGGACGCGCGCCGACCGGTATGACACTAATCACTGCCTGGGTGACCCCATCAATGACCGATACCGTATTATCGTCCTGATTAGTTATATAGATGCGGTTCGTCAATGGATTAGCGCCCGCGCTGTTGGGATTATTTCCGACCGGAATGGTAGTAATTACCGTATTCGTTAACCCCCCAATCACCGATACATTGTTGTCATCCCGGTTTGGTACATAGATGGCATTGGTAGAGATGTTCACTCCCGGCTCAGCCGGAGTCGTGCCGACAGGCACGTTGGTGATCACCGTATTGGTCGCACCATCAATGACGGATACGGTGTTGCTGGTGAAGTTCGCGACATAAATCCGGTTCGTTAAGGGATCAACAGCCAAACGGAACGGGTTCACCTGCACGGGAATCTGGGTAATAACCGTATTCGTAGCCCCATCAATGACGGTAACAATATCCGAGTTGAATTCAGCTACATAAATAGTATTGGTTAAGGAATTCACACCGATCCCCGTTGGAAAAGGAGAACCGCCGGCGGGAATAATGGTAGTCACCACAGTGTTGGTTAATCCGTCAATGACAGTGACCGTATTATCATTAAAATTCGCAACATAGATGGCATTGGTAGCGGTATTGACCGCGACTCCGCCCGCTCCGTCCCCGGCAGGAACGGTGGCCAGCACCGTATTGGTTAACCCGTCGATAACGGATACGTTGTCACTGTTCAAGTTAGCGACATAAATGCGGTTGGTTAACGGGTTCACGGCAATTCCAGCAGGATTCACCCCTACAGGGATGACTGCGATCACTGCACCTGTAGCACCGTTGATCACAGAAACATCATTGCTGTTGAAATTGGCAACATAGATACGGTTGACGGAGCCTGTGACTCCCCCCTCTTCAGCACCCAGCAGCTCAGCTGAGACAAGACGGTGGGCGGTAACCAGCCGCCCGGCTGAATCCTTGCCCCACACAGAGACTTCCGTCTGCAATTCAGCAAGACCCTCCGTTGTAAAGACAAACTCATAGGCATCCAGATTGGCAAAGTAATTCCTTGTGATCACCTCGTCCGGGGAAACCGTAATAAGCTCGCTTACGTACAACGTTCTGGTGAGGGTCAAGTCGTACCCTTGGATCAGAATCGCAGACGGATTCACCGCATCCCGGTTATCAATCTTGACCGTCACCTGTACCGTAGGCCTTACACCGTTCACTGCATTATTCTCAATAGGCCCTGTTGATAGAATAGCCATTCCAGCCAAGCCTCCCTAGATAAGAGATTTGCAAACTACCAGTCTCTCATAATATATGTAAGAACTGTAGCGCCGCTTGGACTATACTATAGCTAGATTCAAATTATGGCTCGGCTCCCCATTCATGTGAGAAAGGTGTGATCCTATTGCATGCTACAGGACCAAATCCCAATGACATTCATCCGAATCCACAGATCAAGCAGGTCCGTTTCATCAAAAATACGCTGACCCGCTCCAACATCATCGCCGGAGACTTCTCCTACTATGATGATCCTGACGAGTCGGTATTCTTCGAGAGCCGTGTTACCCATCACTATGAGTTCATCGGGGACAAGCTGATGATCGGCAAGTTCTGCGCCATCGCCCGCGGCACCGAATTCATTATGAACGGTGCCAACCACCGGATGGGCTCGGTGACCACCTATCCCTTCAACATTATGGGCGGCGGCTGGGAGCAGGCAACGCCTGAGCTGGCGGACCTGCCCTACAAAGGCGATACTGTCATCGGAAACGATGTCTGGATCGGCCAGAATGCCACCATTATGCCGGGCGTGACGATTGGTGACGGCGCGATCATCGCCGCCAATGCTACTGTCACCAAGGATGTTCCCGCATACCATATTGCCGGGGGCAATCCTGCCCGGATTCTGCGGCAGCGCTTCGATGACGAGCTCATCGCCCTGCTGCTGGAGCTGAAGTGGTGGGACTGGAGTCCCGGGAAGATCACCGCCCATCTGGAGGCGCTGTGCAGCAGTGATCTGGAGCAGATCCGGGCTCTGGCAGGCCGAAGCTGAACTTGAATAAGGGGGTGCCCGTCAGCCATGCGATAGCTGGCTGGGGCACCCCCTTCAATATTGTAGCTTTAGTTAATCTCCAAATAATCAAGATAAGCATCCCAAGTCCCGTCATCGGCGGTAACCACCAGCTCAATCACCTGATTGCCGGTTCCATGGCTGACATTGCTGATCGTATAGACCGCAGGACTGCTTCCGCCATAGTAGAAGGTCCCCTTCGTCACCCCGCCGATCTTGAGGTCCACCCTGGCCATATTGGCGTTATTGGAGGCCCCGCGCAGGGAGAAATTATGGGTGCCGCTGGTGAAATTCTGGGTGTACTTCACGGAATCATTGTTTGCATACAGAGCGACTCCGGTGAACGGGGAACTGATATTCGAGGTGTATTGACCGGCCTTGGTCATGCTCTCCGCCTCTACCTTCGTTACAGCGGGACCAGGACCATTGCCGCCGTCAGGCGCAACCGCCCTGCCCGTGCTTGGCGAGATCATGCCTGAGCATAGGCCGCGGTTCTTGAGATTCTGTGCAATCTGCGGTACTGCCTGGAGTGTGGTCTGGTATTGGTCATGCATCAGGATGACATCCCCATTCTTCATCGTGCCCACAGCGGCCACGATCTGGGCGGTTCCCGCTCCGTTCCAGTCTTGGGAGTCCACGTTCCAGAGTACTTCGGTAAGGCCGTTCTGGGCCTCGATGGACTTGAGAGTCGCGTTAGTCGCCCCGTACGGCGGACGGAACAGCTTCGGAGCTGTGCCGGTAATGGATTGCAGCGTCTGCTGGGTGTTCGTAATCTCCGATGTAATCTGGGAGGTACCCACCTGGGTCAGATTCGCATGCGACCAGGAATGGTTGCCAATCCACATCCCTGCGTTCTTCTGGGCCAGGACGAGCGAAGGATTGTTCTGCGCATTCTGCCCGACATTGAAGAACGTGGCGCGCAGGCCATTCTGCTGCAGAGCATTCAGCAGGTTTGTCGTGTTGCTTGGATTCGGCCCGTCATCATACGTTAGAGCCACGTAGCCGGCCGAGCAATCGGCGGCGAACACCTTCTCCCCGCCCAACGCCAGCGACCCCATAAATAAAGACACGACAAGCGACCCGATAGCTGCCCATTGTATAGCTTTGCTTCTAAACATTCTCCTAATTCCCCTCTCGGCTTGAATAGTTTCCTGACTGTACCCGTTAAGGCTGTAACTGTATGTATACGCTCCGGTGAAGTCAAACGCTTACATTAGTAATTATAACAATTATTCCCTTTTTAAGCTAGATGTGATTCTTGTAATTTGTGCTAAACAATTGGAAAAATGTATCTTAAATTAGCGGTTTGGGAGAGATGTACGGTAATAAGTGGATTTACAACACCTATCACTTACTCTTTTTGCTGCTTTGGGTGAATCGGGAAGATTTAAGTGCTGTTTATCCAATTACTGTTGTAACACAGACCATTCGCTCACCAGCAAGTGTACTTAATCCAACTGCTATCTTCGATCCCCCTAGCCACCTGGCTTATCCCATAAGTGCATTGGTCCGTATAGAGTGACTCCAACAGCCCCCCTCCTGTTTTATTCAAAAATTTTCCATAATTTAGACCCGTCCGGGATGAATAGGTTTTCATTTTACCCGTATGATATAAAGTTCGACTTTATCATGAATCATATTACGAGGAGGAAGATGAATGACCTTTGGTTTCAGGACACTGGGGACAATGCTTTTGGCTTTAACACTGCTTGCAGGTACAGCCGCTATTGCCGGACAGCCGGTGAAGGCTGAGGGGGCAGCGAAGCTTTTTTATCACACCTCGGGCAGCCGGATTGTAGATTCGCAGGGGAACCCGGCCGTGTTCAACGGACTGAACTGGTTTGGCTTCGAGACACCGAACTATTCCCCGCACGGATTATGGTCGCGTTCCATGGATGATGTGCTCGATCAGGTCCGCGCAGAAGGGTACAACTTGATTCGCCTGCCGTTCAGCAGTCAAATGTTCGATCCGGCTTCCCAGGCCAACAGCATTGATTATGCCAAAAACCCGGACCTGGCCGGTCTGACTCCCATCGAAATTATGGATACCTTAATCGAAAAAGCCGGCCAGCGCGGCATTCAAATCTTCCTGGACCGGCATCGTCCCGATTCCGGCGGGCAGTCGACGCTATGGTATACCGCTGCATATCCTGAATCCCGCTGGATCAGTGACTGGGTGATGCTGGCTGCACGATATGCGAATAATCCTACAGTAATCGGTGCGGATCTGCATAATGAGCCTCACGGCACAGCAAGCTGGGGGACCGGTGATCTCAGCACAGACTGGCGGCTCGCGGCCCAGCGGGCTGGGAATGCCATCCTTGCGGTGAATCCGCACTGGCTGATCATCGTCGAAGGGATCGAGCAGAATGTGCAGGGTAACACCAGCAAGTACTGGTGGGGCGGCAACCTTACCGGGGTGCGGAATTATCCGGTAACGCTTACCGTGCCGAATCAAGTGGTGTATTCTCCGCATGATTACGGTCCCGGGGTGGCGGAGCAGCCGTGGTTCAGCGATCCGGCTTTTCCGGCGAACCTGCCTGCTATATGGGATCAGACCTGGGGTTATATCAGCAAAGAGAACATTGCCCCTCTAATCATGGGTGAATTCGGAGGCCGCAGCGTGGACACCCTCTCGGTTGAAGGGAAGTGGCAGAATAAACTAGTCGATTACATCGGCACGAATGATCTCTACTGGACCTACTGGACACTGAACCCCAACAGCGGGGATACCGGCGGTCTGCTGCAGGATGACTGGGCAACCTGGAACCGGCCGAAGCAGCTCATGCTGAACCGGATCATGAAGACAGTCACCTTCCCTCCTATTGAGGAGCCCGGCGGCCCCGGGACAGGACCTGTAACCGCCACTCCGCTCTACCGCAGTGATGAGACCGGCAACAATGTGGGCTCCATCCGGGCAAGTCTTCAGCTGAAGAGCACTTCCACCGTCCCTGTCCCGCTCAGCCAATTCACGATCCGTTACTGGTTCACCCAGGACGGCAGCTCCGCACACACCATGGAGATTGACTACGCCGTCGTCGGCAAAAATAATATCCAGACCACCATCGTCCCGCTCGCGGTTCCGGTCCCGAACGCGGATGCCTACGCCGAAATCTCCTTCAAGGGCGGGGCGGGCAGCCTGGCGGCTTCCGGCTCAACCGGAGAGATCCAGTTCCGTATTCACAAGGATAACTACGCGAATTATAGCCAGGCCAACGATTACTCCTTCCGGCCGCTGCTGACCAGCTTCACGGCCAATGACCGGATCACTGTATACCATAATGGAACGCTCATCTACGGGGTAGAGCCGTAACCAAGCGGAAACGGCTACAAGGCTGTCCCAAAAGCAGGTTTTCTACGGCGGAAGACAGTTCTCTTCATTCTTAAAACCACAAAAAGTGAGCAGAGCAGCGATTCCCCCATTCGGAGGATCGCTGCTCTGCGTTTTTGGTCATTGGGGGCTCATGGGAAATCCGCCCGTGATCAGCGGCATTACCCGCTCAGCCAGTTCGGAGGAAGACTCTGATCTTCCCTCCAGATTCCAGCGGTAGGTTACGCCATATAAGGACCAGCTTAGCAGGGTGGCGGCAGTTGCAAGCGGCTTCGAATCTGTAGCCGCAGCTGATCCGGAGATCAGTTGCAGGATAAGTTTCTCGAGATGGAGCTTAATATTCTCCTCAAGCAAGAGAGCTACAGAATCATATCTTTTGAAACAGCGGTGGCTGTTTTCATGATAATTACATAATGCTACTATCAGCTCTTGAAGCGTCTTCTCGGTCAACGGTCCTTTGGCATCGACTTTATGGAGGACCATATTCGTAAAGGCATCTAACAAAAAGGCTTCGAACAGCGCATATTTATCCTGGAAATGGGCATAAAAGGTGGTCCTGTTAATCGTAGCTGCTTTGGTAATGTCGCCGACGGTTATCGAGTTGAAGTCCATGATATTCAATTGCCGGACGAAGGCATCCAGAATTAATTGACGGGTCCGAATCACCCGCGGGTCGTTCGGATTGGGGGGATGTATGCCAGCCATCCAAGGAGCGCCCCTTTCAGAAGAGATTATAATCCTCTTAATTATAAACATGTGCTCTGTACACAACAAATAGGATCTGCCAATACGACAGTTTTTCCGGCTTTTAGCTTAAGCAACAACTTGGGCAGTTTGTTGGTTGAAGGGAGGATTGGAGCTTGTTACTATTGCATTCATACCCCGCTTTGAGAATAATCATTCAACCTACAGGAGGCGTTAACCATGGCTAAACAACAGGAGCAAATCCATTCACTGGAGACCTTATTTGAACCGTACACGGTTCAACAATTAACTATACCCAACCGGATTGTAATGTCACCGATGGCGCGTGCTTTTTCACCGGAGGGAGTACCGGGTGAGGATATGGCAGCGTATTACCGCCGCCGTGCTGAGAATGGGGTGGGGCTAATCATCACCGTTGGTATGATTGACCATCCGGCAGCAAGCAGTGATCCGGGACTGGCTAATCTCTTTGGTGAGGCCGCTCTGAACGGCTGGCGTGAAGTCGTTAGACAGGTTCATGAGGCCGGCGGTATCATTTTTCCGCAGTTGGCACATATGGGAATGATTCGGCCCATGGGTTCTCAGCCTCATCCGGATGCACCATCAATCGGGCCATCAGGACTCGACATGCAGGGGAACAAGATAAGCGAGCCGATGACAGAAGAAGAAATTGCCGGGGTCATTCAGGCCTATGCCGATGCGGCAGTGAATGCACAGCAAGCTGGCTTCGACGGAATAGAGCTCTCCGGCGGTCACGGCTTGTTGATTGACCAGTTCTTCTGGGAAATAACCAATCAGCGGACGGACCGCTATGGCGGCGATTTCCTGAAGCGTACCCGGTTTGCAGCCGAAGTTATCCAGGCCGTCCGCGCTGTAGTCGGACCGGATTATCCGATTTCCATCCGGTTGTCCCAGTGGAAGATGGCGGATTACATGGCGAAGCTGGTGGATACACCGGAGCAGCTGGAGCAATTCCTGGATGTGCTGGTACAGGCAGGGGTGGATATTTTCCACATCTCGACCCGCAGGTTCTGGGACCCGGAATTCGCGGGCTCGGAGCTGGGTCTCGCCGGATGGGTGAAGAAGCTTACCGGGAAGACAACGATTGCCGTTGGTTCCGTAGGCATGGACAATGCTCCCGCTGAAGGCGGGGAAGCAGACCATCAAGGGATGGAGGAGCTGCTGAAGCGGCTGGACCACCAGGAGTTCGATCTGGTAGCGGTTGGACGCGCACTTCTGGGTGATCCGGCATGGGCGAAGAAAATCCGTGAGGGCAGGCTGGAAGAGATTCAAGCTTTTACTCCAGAGGCGGCGGCCCAATTGTATTGAATCATAGATAATCTCCAAGAACCGCTCGACTACCCTTTCTCTGCCAAATAAAACGCACGGGAATGAGAAATTCTCTCTGTACCCGTGCGTTTTTTTGATTTTTAACCCAGGTTACTCTGCCTGTTCCCCCAGCCTCGCCCGCATCTGCGCATAGGCCTCCGGGGTGCCAACATCATCAATCGTCCCCTCCGTATAATAGGCCCGCATCTCCTGACGGGAATGCAGCCATTCGGGAAAATAACTCGGCGCATCCGGGTTGCCCCCCTCAGCCAGATAACGGGAGAACAGCGGCAGCGTAGACCGTTTGTAGATGTACAGCGCGAATACGCCAATGTTCGAGCGGGGCGCTTGCGGCTTTTCCTCAAGCGACAAGACCCGATTCTGCGCATCCAGCTCCGCCACACCGATACTGCGCAGCTCTGCCGGATCATCCACCGTCCGCACCAGAATACAATCGGTATCCACCTTGTGAAAATAGTCCAGATACCCCGCCAGGCCGAAGCCCAGCACATTATCGCCTGCCAGCACCAGCAGATCCTCCTGCGGCTGCTCCCGCTCCAGCACAAACTGGATATCGCCAATCGCGCCTAGCCGCCCCTCAGGAGAAGAAGTTCCATCGTTCAGGATACGGACCGGCTTGCTCCCCCGATACTGCCTGGCCCACTGTTCAAAAGCATGGAAGAAGCGGTCATTCGTCACCACAAGAATCTCCGAAATCTCCTCCAGCACCTCCAGCCGGGCGGCCAGCAGATCCAGGATCGTCCGGCTTCCCTGCACCGGCAGCAGCGGCTTCGGGGTGTCTAGCGTTAACGGATACAGACGGGTGGCATACCCCGCAGCCAGGATTAATGCGATCATCCTCTATCCGCTCCTCTGTCCGGTGTAGATGCTGCGAATAAGGCTCTGGACAGCAGAACCATGGTTTGTTTGTATATGGTATGGGCGGCATCGGCATCGCCAAGGAACCCGCCCATATACAGGTGAATTACACCGTGCAGCGATGACCATATGGCGGCGACAAGAGCCCCGGTCTCTTCCTGGTCCGAAATCAGTCCCTGCTGCTGGGCGGTAATGATTAGAACTTGTAATTGGCGTATGGCGGTCAGTGTTCCCTGCATACTCTCCGCATCCGGCTTGAACTCGGCAAAAGCTCCTCCAAACATCAGCTTGTAGTAGCTGCTGTGCTCCTGTCCGAACTGCCAGAAGGCTTCGCCCAGATCCAGCAGATGCTGTAACAGATCTGAAGAAGCCGGCACTTCTTCAAACCGCTGGGCCAGTATTTTGCAGCCCTCCAGATATAATTGCTGGGCCAAACCCTCTTTATTGACAAATAAACTGTAGATGATCTTGGTGGAACAGCCCATCCTTTGCGATACTTTACGCACCGTAACGGCCTCTGGCCCCTCTTCCTGGAGAATGGCAGCGGCGGCATCCACCACCAGCTTACGGAGATTCTCCGTATTTTGCAGACGGGCTTCCTGATATGTTTTTAATACCCGCCCCGTGGAGGGTGCAGGTTTGTCTTCGCTACGGATAAGAATCACCTTCATTCGGTTATCATGTTATTGACCAGCAACAGAGTTGCCGGGTTCTAACAGGAATTCTAAACATTTGAACATAGGTTGTCAATTGAACCCTCATGCGAAAAAAACAGATTGACACAGCAGTATTCTTTTGGTTACTATGATTCATATAAGAAACAGTGTTACCAATTGTATTAACGCCGCCGAACACGGACGTATACGGCTGAGAAAGAACTTATGCCACTACGAACGAACTTATGCCCGCTAGGATCGGTCATATTTTTTTCGCAATTTGGTAACGTTGTTTCCATAACACCGTTGTAGAAGGAGCAAAAACTATGAATATTAAAGGAAAATGGTCGTTGATCACCGGGGCCTCTTCGGGAATCGGCGAACAGTTCGCAAGACAATTAGCCAAGGAAGGCAGTCATCTGGTGCTGGTAGCCAGATCCAAAAACAAACTGGATGCGCTCGCAGCCGAATTGACCCGAAGCCATGAAATTCAGTGCCGGGTGATTCCCCAGGATCTATCGCTTCAAGGTGCTGCCGGAGAGTTGTATCAGACCTGCCAGCAGTTAGGCCTGAGCATCGATCTGCTGGTGAACAATGCAGGCTTCGCCACTCATGGCCTGTTCGAGCAGGTCTCCGGGGAGCGCCAGCATGATGAGGTGATGCTGAACGTCGCCGCTGTAGTGGATATGACTCATTTATTCCTTCCCGCAATGCTCCACAATGGGTCAGGCGCCGTTATCAATGTCTCGTCTACGGCAGGCTTTCAGCCGCTGCCTTATATGGCCGTCTATGGGGCGACCAAAGCTTTTGTCTTGTCCTTTACCGATGCCCTCTACTGGGAAAATCGTGATCGCGGTGTGCAATTCTTCGCCCTGTGCCCAGGCTCAACAGAGACGGATTTCTTCAACGTAGTGGGTACGGAGGATGCTTCCGTCGGCGGCGCGAAGGACTCGCCTGAGCGGGTAGTGGCAATTACACTGCGCGCTATGGCCCGAGGAAAACAGTACATTGTCCCCGGATTCCGCAATTACCTGGGCGCCCAGATCTCCCGCTTCATGACCCGCAGACAAAGCCTGCGGCTGGTCGGGAACATGCTTCGCCCGGCAAAGCCTAAGCAAGTTTAGTAATGCAAACGGAACATAATAAACGCAAATGAGCTACACGCCATTGTGTTGGGATGCGGGGGCAATAGTCTGGTGATTCCAACCATACGGGTCTTGTCCCCTTGTCCATAAAACACCACAATGGTTAATCTGGACAGGGGTTCATCATGGTTTAAGCCTAGCCTTAACATTCTCTGGTTGGGCTTTTGTGCTATACTGGGAGTAAATGCAAGTTAGGTTATCCGGAGGTGATGAGGATGCGATGGGAAGATGTCCGCGAGCAGTTCCCTGATGAGTGGGTGGTCTGTGAGGCGTTAAAGTCTCGTTCGGAAGACGGGTACTGGCTTATTGACGAAGTGGCTCTCATTGATCGTTTCGACGATTCAACGGTTGCCATGAAACGCTACTATGAATTGCATCGTGAACAGCCATACCGGGAGTACGGCTTTTTTCATACATCCCGCGAGGAGCTGAAGCTTCGGGAAAAATGGGCGGGGGTACGCGGGCCAAGATGAGGATTGACGTGAGATACGGGCTGCCTTTTATCGAAGTGATCATTTGTTACCACGGTGAAGAGCTTCATTTGAAGAATGTCTTGCTGGATACAGGCTCGGCAGGAACTATTTTCAACGCTGATGTGGTAGATGCCATCGGGGTTCAAATTGAACCTGGCGACTTTCTGAACAAAATCAGGGGTGTAGGCGGAGTAGAAGTCGTCTATTCCAAGCAGTTTGATTTTGTGAGTACGGGAGAGGTATCTCTGGGAGGGTTTGAAGTAGAAATTGGGGAAATGGACTACGGCATGGAGATTGATGGTATTCTTGGCTTTGACTTTATCCAATCTGCCGGGTTAGTGATTGATTCCAAAGAGTTGATAGTGGCGGCAAAAGAGTGAGCAATTTCAACATCATACAACGCTGAACTTTTGTTGCTATACCTATGCTTAGCGTTACTTAATAGAAGCCCTATCCAATAGGAGGCTTCTATTT
Source organism: Paenibacillus sp. FSL R7-0128 (assembly GCF_038002245.1). Taxonomy (NCBI): domain Bacteria; kingdom Bacillati; phylum Bacillota; class Bacilli; order Caryophanales; family Paenibacillaceae; genus Paenibacillus; species Paenibacillus sp. FSL R7-0128. The sequence goes on from NZ_JBBOCD010000001.1 coordinate 7,466,029, forward strand.
TGCTTTGCAATATACTCGGCATTAAAGGAACGTAAGTTCTTTGTATGGGAATGGAGATGCGGTAACCTCCCCAAACAACTTCAGCAACACGCTACGCCGAATTGTAGCTCTGCACGTTCACGCCTCAGGAAGGCTCTAGAACAACCTCGCCCGACAATCTGCCAGCACCCCATCATACCTTCTGCTCTCTTCTGCCGTCACTCTCTCACGCAGCGCTTCAAATAACGCCAAGTGATAACAATAGCAGTAATAATGCGAGATGTTATCTCTATCCTCGTACGCTCCAAACCCCTCACTCTGTTCTGCATAGCGGTCTAGTAGATCTCTGACATCAAGCCCATATTGGGCAGCAGCTCTTCAGGATTATTCTCCAAGAAACAGAAATATTCCTCCAGAAGTCCAGTCTGCCCTGAGAGAATCTCAACCATATACAGGTTAGCACGTGCCAATCCTCTGAACTCCTCGGCAATTGCCTCCCCTTCTACCCCTAAATCCTCCATCCAGCCCAGCTCAGCATAGCGGTATACCCTCTCTCTAGCGTCGTCATACTTTTGCTGCTTTTGATAAGCGCTGCCCCACATCAGATGACTGAACCCAAAATAATAGACAAGCGGACGTTGCATGTCCAAAAGCGGTACCGAAAGCTCTTGATGAATATGCGGTTATTGTCAGCGGGTTGAGCGTAAAGCAAATCAGCACTTTGCAGAGGATTGTTAGCGAGGTTAAAGGAGCTTTTGAGACATAAGTATTCCTGAGGTGATACCATGAATTTACCATAATGTGTAGGAAATCGGATACGTGAACTCAGAAAGGCCAAAGGATGGACACAAGAGCAACTAACTGAGGCAGCGTCACTGCACTACAGTTACATATGTGGGCCAAGTTGAACGTTGGCTGGGCGGTTACGGACACCCAGCCTTACATTCTCTAGAGTCACGGCAATCCCAGAACAGCCACCATAGGATCACCCATCATTGTTCCTCTGGAATATCCACAATAATATAATTTTCCTTCAGTTTAGGTTGAGGAACCTCGGCTTCTTTATAAATAACCTCATTCCAGTTCTCCTTATTAATCAAACCATACCCCGTGGAAGTAATATGAGGCATCCAGCGAAAGCTTGCGAAGGTCGTAGCTGTAAAATCCGGTAAGGAACCATCCTGCTGCGTAAAAGAGCGGCCTATGAAATAAAGGTTCTCTTGCTTACCGGCCTTGTCGCCAGTGAGAGCCTGCCACTTAAGGTAAGCTGTGTTCTTCGTCAACTGATAGTAACGGATTACATTATTATTAACCTCGATGAACCGGTCCTTTGTAGTCGCCGGAAAATAATATTGGAGACTGGCGGTTTCCAGCGAGGGCTCAAAGTCCTCCTTGAGCTGTGAAACTCTGGGAAGATTAATCGCAACATTTCTTGCAGTGCTTAACTCGCTGCTCTTCACATCAGCCAACAATTTCGCGCTTGGTTTTGACACAAATGCCGTTTGGGTGTCTGGATTCCAAATTACTGAACCGTCCAACGCTTCGGCAACAAAACGTAAAGGGATCATGGTTTTGCCATTATGAATAAATGGAGCAGCGCTTAAGGAAACGGAAGCTCCATTTTTCAGTGCTGTTGTATTATTTATGGTCAACTGCAGACTTGTGCCACTCCCCTCCACGGTTACTTGCTTAGTCGCATTATTCCAGGCAAACGTTAACCCGCCTAAGCTTTGGAGTGAAGTCAGGCTAAAAAACACCTGATTCTTCTTGTTAAGAATGTCTTTGGCTTCTAAATCGTTATTATTCACAACTACTTGTGTTCCTTTGGGACTCTTGCCTGCTGCAGACGCCGTATGTGCTACCGGTGCCAGAAACGCAGCACATAGAACAATAGATGAACATAGGATCAACTTCCTCATTATACACCCTCCTAAATTTTACATTCTATATATGAGAGACGCAAAAAGATCCATAAAGTTCCTCGAAAGTACTCTTATAACAATACAGGACCGCCCTATAATACAGGCAGTCCCGTTATTGTCTTATCCGCGCTAGTCCAGCTCTGCACGCGAGAACAAATCGCGGATGAGCACATCATCCTCGCAAGCCAGCTTGAAGGCAGTGGCGAAGGCAACCAGCGCCTCAGCGTCGGAGGAATAGGCGCAGAACATACCTGCCTCCGGGTCGAAGTGGATAATACCGGCCAGCTCGGGCATCTTTTCCTCCAGGAATACCGCTGCCAGCGAGCCCCAATCATATCCATTGCCCTCGAAGCCCTCCTCCTCCCGTGCAGCGAATACCTCTGTCTTATAATTGCCAACGCTCAGAATGACCGACTTGCCGCCGTTATCCTGCTCCACGATTATAAAAGGCTTCAGATCTACAGCTCCCCCTACTTCTGCTTCCTTCAGCTTCTCAAGCAATTGTTCCTTCGCCTCATCCGTGAACCTGAGCATCCCTTCAGTCTCTACAATCCTTCCCTGCCGGATCCGCTCATCCAGCCAATCCGAGATGAAGCCCGGGGCATATCCGCCTGTGCTGAATTCACCGCCGAACGCGATCATTTTGGAATAAATCTCAAGATACTGGTCACGGCTCGTATTCGGGTAAGCGCTGGTATAGAGCCAGAACTGCAAATCATACATCAGGGTGGATTCTTCGTCCACATGAAGTGAGAAATGGCCCTTCTTCTCAACAATGCGGGTACATATCTTGCGGATAACGCCCTCTATATCGTCCATTTCGGTAACCTGGTCGCACAGCTCCTGAAGCAGCGGAGAGAATGGCGCGGACCCTACCTTCCGCAGATCCTCCTGCTTATCCTCCTCCGAGGTATCATAGACCTCCTCATTCACCAGCCCGCGAATGAAAGTCTCATAGTCCGGGGCCAGGAACGTAATCTCATAGTTGCTCTCCTGGTCCACATGAATCACCTCGGGTTCCCCTTCCGGGCCGCAGTGACGGTAATCCAGCATAATGACATCATGTCCTGCGGAGGGACAGTCGCCGAAGACCACGCCGATATCGGGGTAGCCCCACTCCTCAATCATGAAGCGGCTGCCCACCTCTCCGCAGAGGGAATAGAATTTGTCGCGGCCGATCCCGGCAATTCCCGAAATGGCGACATGATCTGCTGACCAGGAAGTGGGTTCATTCACCGGAAAACACGTATTGCGCGGAATCCCGCCGTTATGCTGCTTCATCATGGCGATGTAAGAGGCCGGCAGCTTATAACCCAGTTCCTGCTCCACAGAGGCAATCAGCTCGTCACTGGGCAGCGGAGAGACATACGACTTCAAGGCATAGTCGCTGTCCTCCCAGAAATCCGCGCAGTAGTCGAGGAATGCACCAAGGTCTCTACCGCCACCCTCTCTATTCACCTTCAAGGCCTCCAGCGCTTCGGCGCGTCTTGCCTGCTCTCTTGTCTCACGCAGTGCGCCTTCCCGGCTCCACTCCAGCATTCTCGCAGTATCCCCGTCTCCCGGCTCCAGCGCCTCCGCACGTTCAAACGCATGAATAGCCTGCTCATACTGCTTCAGGTGATAGTAGGAATACCCTATGCGGAATTGCCACAGCGGATCATCCTCGCCTTCCCTGGAGATGCTGCGCAGCTGCTCCAGCGCCTCCCCGTATTCACCCAGGTTATTGTAAGCTCTGCCTAATTGGCCGATACACTCATAATCTCTTGCATCCGGCGGAATCTCCAGAATACGGTCCACAATCTGCTGATATTCATCTTCTTCATGCCAACGCTTCACCTGTTCCAGCAACGCCTCATCCATGCCTTTGGCCCCCCTAATTGGACACTGCAAAACAAGCCTGTCCCCTATTCCGAAGGACTGCTTCTTGTCAGTATATTCGCTATTACCCATTCACCGGAAAAGCACAAGTAGAAACGGCTACGCCGTCCTTTTAAGGTAAACCCTATAACGGACCATCTCAAAAAGAGGTCGCCTCGGCCGGACACCCGGCATCAAGACAACCTCTCTATGAACGTTCAACCTATATTCCTTCAAGTTACTGAATGGATTGCAGGTGCTCTTCGAGCCGGTCCCAGGTTTCGGTGATCCCTTGCTCCATCCCCATATCCATGACCGTCTTGAGCGCTTCCTCCGAATCATACTTCGACCGGCTGACCAGCCTCGTCCCGCCCTCAACTTCTTCGAACCTCATACTGACCAGTGTAGACGGCATACCTTCCGTTTCATTGCCTTCGGCATCGGAGAAATAATCGGTATAGTCAAATCTCTCGCCATCGACAATCTCATGGTAGATGCCCTTGCCCCAGGATTCCATTCCGAAGAATTCCCCCTGCTGCTCATCCACACATTTCATACAATAATGCCAGATGCCGCCCGGACGAAAATCAACAGTGCAGAAGGGAACAATCCAGCCGCGCGGTCCCCACCACTGCTTCAGATGCTCTGCCTCAGAGAACACTTTGAATACCAGCTCACGCGGTGCAGCGAATACACGTTCCAGAACCAGCTCAAGACCTTCGACTCGGGAAATCATTGTGCCAGACATTCCTAATCCCTCCTGATAGTCATTCATTTGTCTTCGGACTGCAGCTGCCGCAGATAGTCATCCAGATTGTCGAAGCGTTCATTCCACAGCTTGCGGTAAGCTTCCAGCCAGGCATCCATAGCCTCCAGCGGCTCCGTACGCAGCCTGTAGTTCCGGCGGTTAGCCGCCGCTTCCACCTCAACCAGTCCGGCTTCCAGCAGCACACGCAAATGCTTCGAGGCCTGAGGCTGACGGAGCGCGAGCCGCTCGGCGATATCGCCTACGCTCATAGGCCCGTCCTTCAGGATCTCAACCATCCGCAGGCGGGTAGGCTCAGCAAGTGCGCTAAATGTCGTTGTGTCCATCATTTCCATATTCCTTTTATACAGCCTTTTAGTATCTGGGTACATTCTCAATATAACTTATCAGGAATATTCCCGTCAAGGAATATTGTTAGGATTGCTTATCTCTATTTAAGCAGATTTTCACCTGCTTCTTCCAGCGAAGGAAGGAGATTCTTATGATCTATTGGCGATGACATAACGATCAGAATCGTATAATTCCCGTATTTATCACACTGATTCCCAAACTCCTCAAGACCCTGTGTAGAGTCGGACATGACTTTTAACAGATAATTGTGTTCTCCGCTGATGCGGTAGCACTCTACGACATCGGGATGGGCACGGCAGAAGTCCACAAAAGCATGACACTCTCTGGAGTGGAAAAGGATATAAGCTGCGGCCTGTTTCCCGATCTTCTCCGGCGAGATAATCGTCCGGTACTCCTTGATCACTCCGCTTTCCTCCATACGCTTAACTCTTTCCGTTACTGCTGGCTGAGACAGACCTACGCTCTTCCCCAGCTCTGTCATGGATATTCTCGCCTGATTTTGCAGATGGAACAGAATTTGCTTATCAATAGAGTCCATTTTGACCCCTCCTTTAATTTTAAGATTATTTATTTAAAATACCTTAACTTTAAATGTATAAGGCGGATTTTAACGTTAATGGCTCATGTATTCAAGTTAATTTATTTTATATACTTTACTTACAATAGTAAAGCAGAAGCAGTGGCTGCTTTAACTGTAGCGAAAGGATGTTGAGTATGCTCCCGGAACGCATTAACAAGGTAATTGACAAGACAATAACAGACAAGCGCCTGGCAGGTGTTGTCATAAAGGTAGCATTAGATGGGCAACTCATCTACAGCCGTGCTGCTGGTTATGCGAGCCGCGAGCTAAACCAGCCTATGCGGGAGAACGCATTATTCCGGCTCGCCTCGGTATCCAAACCGTATACTTCTACGGCTGCTCTGATTCTGGTGGCGCAAGGGCGTCTGAAGCTGGATGACCGTGTAGACCGGTGGCTGCCGGGCTTTCAGCCACGGCTTGAGAACGGAGAGACTCCAGCAATGACAGTCCGTCACTTAATGACACACACCGCCGGTCTGACTTACCGCTTCTTTCAGGAAGAAGGCGGTTCCTATGAGCAGGCTGGCGTATCCGATGGCATGGATCAGTCCGGTATCACGCTTGAAGAGAACCTGAAGCGGCTCGCGTCTGTTCCGCTTCTCTATCATCCTGGCACCCAGTGGAGATATTCTATCGCAACAGATGTGCTGGGAGCAGTAATTGCTAACGTTAGCGGGAACACGCTCAGTGAAACGATCCGCTCACTTATTACTCGCCCCCTCGATCTGACGGATACCAGCTTCGTTGCCGTAGACCCGCAGCGCCTGACCTCAGCTTATGCCGATGATGTTCCGGGACTGCGGCTTATGGAGAATCCGGACAGATTGGCCTTCGTAGAAGGAACGGCAGGCTTCCGCCTTGCCCCGGACCGGGCGTTAGACAGCACTGCCTTTCCTTCCGGCGGAGCCGGTATGGTCGGCAGTGCCGGAGACTTCCTGCAGCTGCTGGAGACGTTGCGGAGGGGCGGAGCGCCGCTATTGCCGGAGTCTCTGGTCCGCGAAATGACGGCCAACCAGATTGGAGATCTGCCCATGCCCTTCTGGCCGGGACGGGGTTTCGGCCTCGGGATGACCGTCCTTAAAGATCCTGCTGCCGCCAACACTGCGGAGTCCCTTGGCACTTGGCGCATGGGCGGCACCTATGGCCATTCGTGGTTCGTCGATGTCAAGCAGCGGCTAAGTGTGGTAGCCTTTACTAATACCGCACTGGAGGGTATGTCTGGTCCGTTCACGGTTGATTTGTGCAATGCCATCTACGGCAGATTGGACCCGTCATGAACAACACCAATAAGACAATTGCGATGAGCAGCGGCACAATTGCTTCTCCGCAGCAAAGCTCCACTCCCCCTGCTCCAGAACGTCTTCCCTGGGCTGGATTGATTGCTCTGGCAATGACAGGGTTTATCTGTATTCTGACGGAGACGATTCCCGCCGGACTCCTCCTTCAGATCAGTACGGGTCTTGGAGTAACCGAGGCCATGGCAGGTCAGCTTGTTACCCTCTATGCCCTGGGCTCGTTACTCGCCGCCATTCCATTGACCACAGTAACACGCGGCTGGAGGCGGAGACCTCTGCTGTTACTATGCATCCTTGGCTTCCTCATATTCAATACCGTTACTGCCGTATCCTCGAGTTACCCTCTGACTCTTGCGGCCCGTTTCTTCGCGGGTGTGTGCGCGGGTGTCCTGTGGGGAATGATCGCAGGCTATACCCGGCGCATGGTACCAGAGCAGCTTAAGGGACGGGCAATGGCTATTGCAATGGCGGGAACACCACTTGCCCTGGCGCTTGGAGTCCCTGCCGGAACATTCTTGGGTGACCTTGCAGGCTGGCGTAATATTTTTGGAGTCTTGTCACTGTTCGCTCTGTTGCTAACCCTTTGGATACTCTGGAAGCTGCCGGACTATCCAGGAGAAGCTGCGGATAAGCGGCTCCCGCTAAATAAGGTGTTCACAAGCCCCGGAGTGCGGCCGATCCTGTTTGTCGTGCTGGCCTGGGTACTGGCCCACAATATCCTGTATACCTATATAGCACCGTACCTTACTCTGGCCGGACTATCCGGGCGCGTGGATCTGGTGCTTCTTATTTTCGGGATTACAGCACTTCTTGGCATCTGGTTAACAGGCGTGTGGATTGATCGTCATCTGAGGCTGCTGGTTCTGATTAGCCTGACCGCATTTGCACTGGCATCTGTTCTGCTCAGCATTGGAAGCGGCAAGCCTGTTGTAATCTATCTAGTAGCTGCTGTATGGGGCTTAACGTTCGGGGGAGCAGCCACGCTGCTGCAAACAGCCATTGCTGCAGCTGGCGGAGAGAGCGCAGATGTAGCGCAATCCATGCTTGTAACCGCATGGAATCTGGCCATTGGCGGAGGCGGTATAGCCGGTGGAATTCTTCTCGAAACAACGGGCGTTGTATCGTTCCCATGGGCGTTGTTTGTCTTGCTGGCCCTTTCGGTATGGATAGTCCGGTGCAGCAGAACGCATGGTTTCCCTCCCGGAACCGTGGATATCCAGCGCAATAAATAATTTCAATCAAATTAATGTAAGGCAACCTCACCATTCTCGTTCATCTGCTCATATAACACCTCATATTGCACAAAAACAGCCGGGAGCCCTCCCGGCTGTTCTGCTTGAATAGCAGTAGATCCCGCTCTATCTACGTTACTCCGCTGCTAACCCTGCTTAATCGGCGCTGCGAGAATCATCTTCCCGCGCGGGGTAACGCCCGCACCATCCGGCTCCAGTGTAACGGCTATGGTATCATAGGCCTTCGGGTCAAAGGAATAATACAGTGCCCCGTTTCCGTCCTGTGAGATGAAGGTGCCCGCATTCACCGGCTTGTCCCCCTTGATCAGCCATACCTGATAGACCTCCGTGCCAGTAAGCTCGGGTAGCTCTTCTGCCTGAAGTACAAGATGGGTGCCGGTAGGGTCTGCGACAATTGTTGCTGTACCTTTGGCGGTAATCCCTTCTCCCGCCGGACTAAGTGCTACTGCCTCATTCACCTTAAGCCCCTGGAGCGGTCCGGTGCCGGAGGCCAGCTGCTGCTTCAGCTCAGACACATTTCCGCGCAGCTGGCCGGTGTAGACGACCAGGAGCAGTACAGCCACAGCCAGTCCAAGGCTCAGGTACCCCCAGAAGCGGGTTCTCTTGGGCTCCGGGATGTTTAATTGGGGCAAGCCCTGCTCTGCTGGAGGAGTCCTCGCTGGCTCATGCTCCGCAGCCCGCTCTGCATCAGGCTGGATATTCAAGCGGGTCTCCGGCCGGACTGCCGGTGCACCCGCATTCCCGGACTCCAGCACCCGTGACAGGATGCGCTCCTTCATGCCGGAGGGCGGGTCAACCGGCTCGGATGCAAGCGGAAGATGGTCTAGTACCTGCCGGTATTCCCCCACCAGTTCTCTGCATTCCGCGCATTCTGCCGCATGGGCAGCGAATTGCTGCATTTCCTCCGCCGTCAATGCGCCCAGCGTATATAATTCGGCCAATTCACAGAGTTCCTCATTGTGTTCACTCATGCGCATGATCCCTCCTTCCCCAGTGCCGTAACGATTTGTGAAGCTGCTTCATCGCCAGCCGGACTCTTCCCTTGACCGTGCCCAGCGGGATTGCCGCAAGCTGTGCTACCTCCTGCTGGGTGTAGCCCTGGTAATAGATCATATCCATTACCTGTTGCTGGTCGCGGCTTAATCCCAGCAGCGCCTCTCTGATCTGTTCCCCCGCCATCTGCAGCTCAACGAGATCCTCGGTGAGCGCGCTGTGGTCCTGAACCTGCTCCAAATTCCCGGAATCGGCGGATTGCCGCGGCAGCCTGGCGTCCCGCTTACGGAGATAATCGATCGCCAGATTGCGGGTCACCGCGAACATCCAGGTGAGCAGCTTGCCTTTGCCGAAGTCAATCTGCCCCGCATTCTTCCACAGGCGCAGGAACAGCTCCTGCATAACCTCCTCGGCAGCCATCGAATCCTTCACGATCTGGTAAGCAAAGCTATAGATGACCCGTTCATACCGGTCATAGAGCAGTTCGAGGGCATTCGAGTCTTTCTGTGCAATAAGCAGAATTAACTGCTTATCGTCAGCTGTGTCATTCAATTGCCATCCCCCATTCAACAGAAAATATAGTACTGCCAGTGATTCCATGCTGAAAAACCTGCGTCCACTGAGTATAACCGCTTTGCACAACCGTCTCAACCTGCCGGCCTGACGGCTGCGAGCATCCGGCAGCCGTTATTGAAGCCCTGCCCGCTTCCATATATGATAGCTATATCATATCCACAAAGGGAGGATCATTACCGTGGCCGTACTGATGAATGAACAGATTAAGGCAGCCGAGGTGGAGCTGACCGGGCTGAAGGGCGAGAAGCTCGGCACCGTATCCAGAAGCGAGGCGCTGTCCAAGGCCAGAGCCGCAGGGGCCGACCTGGTCTGCACCTCGCTGATGAGCAGCCCGCCGCCCTGCAGCCTGGTCGCCAAGGGCACAGGCAAGGCGGCTGCACAAGCGGCCCGCAAGAGCGATACCAGCCGCCCGCAACAAGGCGGCGGAAGCAGCCGGGAGAAGGTGAAGGAGCTGCGCTTCACCGCCCATATTGAAGAGCATGACTACGACACGAAGCTGCGTCAGGCGGACAAGCATCTGCGCTCCGGCAAGCCGGTGCAGCTCGTCGTGAAGTCCTCCGGCGCCAAGGAGGCCGCCGCTGCGAAGGCAGTGCTGGAGCGGCTCGTGGCCGATCTGAAGGAAGCCGGAACCAAGGTCTCCGGCCTACAGACCAGCGGCAAAGGCGCACAGGTTAGAGTAAATCCGCATACGTAAGTTGTCTTATCAGGGCTCATTGCACTTTGTACATTAGCTGACCCCGAAATGGGTCTAAAGATTGATTCTGTTGTACTCTGTACAGCAAAATCGGGAAAAATCAGGGCTTACGGGCAGAATTCACGAAATCCATTGTATAAAATACAACAGACGATCATTTAGCTTAGCAAATTGCGAATTCTATTGCAGAAAATACAATCAGTCTACAAAACTGCTACAATGCCGCATATAGCAACGGTCGGAGTCCTGCCCATACCTAACAGGTGCCATCCTAAAAGGACGGCACCTGTTATTACAATACGGCTAACAAAGCCGTAACCTCTGCTCTAATTGCTAATCTAATCCTCAAATCTCTAACCTCTTATCGCCCACCCATCCGCTCCCTTAGCATATGGTCATTTCCCGCCTTTAAACCGCTCCACAAACCACTCCTTCCTCAGCACATGCAGCAGCTCCCCATTGCAATCCTCATAATCGCCGGTCAATCCGGTCAGCTCCTGCTTCACCCGGAAGCCCAGCTTCCGGAGCACCCCGAGCGACGCGGTGTTGCGCGGATCTGCCTTGGCATATAATTGCTCCAGTCCGATCACACCGAAGGCATAGTCCGCCATCGCCGCAGCAGCTTCGGTAGCATAACCCCGGCCCCAGTGTTCGCGCCCGATTAGATAATACAGCTCCGCATCCGGCGCCATAAACTCCAGCACGCCGGTCCCGCACCAGCCGATCAGCCGGCCTGTGGCCTTATCGCAGACGGCGAACGAATATTTGAACGGCAGCTCGAACGGTGTATGATAGCTGAACATCAGCCAGCGGAACATCCCCTCATACTCATGCATGGACATGACCTCCATATGCATGAAGGCCAGCACCTCCGGGTTCTGCATCAGCTCGAACGAAGCCATAAGATCACTTTCCATATAGGGACGGATGATTAACCGCTCCGTTTCGAGCCTCATCCTGGACAGTACCGGATTCATAATACGCTTACCCTCACCTTCAAGTTCTATCTGCCCCCAGCATAGTTCAGGCACAGGATCGTCCACAAGGTAAAAGATAGTTTAATCCGTTTGCCCCCTGCCGTTATTCCACAGCGTACGGAAGGACGGGCAGTCCCGGATCAGGGAATCGAAATCCCCTTCCCCCGCCAGTCTGCCTTGCTCCATGACCAGAATCTGGTCCACGCCGCTGATGAAATTCAGCCGGTGCGCGATAATAATGACCGTCTTATGCCTGAACTCCGCGAACACCGTCTCCATCAGGCTGCGCTCCGTAATATTATCCAGGGCCGATACCGGCTCATCGAGGATGATCAGATTCCGCTTTTGCAGGATTGCCCGGGCAAAAGCCAGACGCTGCCGCTCCCCGCCCGACAGCTTCAGCCCGCGCTCCCCAACCCGTGTCTCCAGCTTCTCCGGCAGCTCCAGTACCTTCTCCCTCAGATGAACCTTGTCCAGCACTGCATACAGCTCCTCATCCGGGACCTGCTGCTCAAACACCATGTTGCCCCGGATAGTGGTGTCGAAGATCGGACTGTCCTGCGACAGATATGAGATGTGATCATAGTAGCTGTCCAGACTCAGCTCATCAATATCCGTGCCGTCTACCAGCAGCTGTCCGCCGCTTTTTTTGAGCAGGCCCGTAATCAGCTTAATGACTGTTGACTTCCCGCTGCCGCTTAAGCCCACCAGGGCAACCGAGGTTCCGGGCGCGACTGAGAAGGACAGCCGGTCCAGCACCTGCACCTCTCCATAGCTGAACGATACCTCCTTGAATTCGATGCTGCCTTGTAGCTGCGCAAGCGCCTTGCCCTGCTCCAGATTCCGGTCCTCGGGGGCATTCAGGAATGCCTCGAACCGCTGATAGGTCACCCTGTTCAGCTTATAGCCGACGAATAATACGTTGAAGATGGCGATTGGCGTATAGATTTTCTCAATGAACATGAACAGCGCGACCATGACCCCGATAGAAGCCTGCCCGGAGACCACATTCTTCACGCCGTACAACAGCACAATCACCTTAATGACCGTAATGAATAATTCGAATAAAGCGAAGAAGGATTCATGAATCATCTGCAGCTTCGCGCTCTGCCTGATAATCTGCTGTGCCGCCTTGTTCAGTCTGCCGATCTCCTGCGCGTACTTCTTGTTGGTGCGGAAGACGACCAGCTCCATGAAGCCGCGGACCCCATACCGGGACATAGCCTCCTGCTGCATAAGCACCGATTCCTTGATCCGGTAGAGAACTTTGAGCAGAACATTCGTTAACCCGAAGATGGCCACGTACCCGCCCGCAATTACCAGCATGATCCTGAGGTCATAGTAGCTGATGAATAGCAGGCTGAAGAGAATAGTGGGCAGCAGCTCATGCAGCGTCTTCAGGATAAAAGAAAACAGAATGCTGTTCCCGGCCGCCGCGCCGTTCTCAATCACCTTGATCATCTGGCCTGTGCCCATGTTCTGATAGGCGGAATAATCCATTCTGGAAATTTTGGACAAGGCCATAATCTTTAGTCTTTCCGTGATGCTGTTCGATAGATACTCGCTGGGATATTCATCCGCATAATTCAGCAGGACATTCAGGCCGAGCAGCATCCCGTAGAAGACAACCCCGTAGAGGATTTCACGGAAGCCCGTTCCCGCCACCGCCTGATCCAGAATCCGCTGAAAGACAACAATACCCAGGCTGCTTAAGAGCTGAATGGCGAAGCCGAGACCTATATACAGAGCGGCCCACCCTCTGAGGTGGACAAGACATTTTTTTAACATGATCACAATCTCCAATCTTATTCATAAGAGTATGGCAAAAAAGCCGGGAACTCTCCTCGGCACTCCGCACCATAGACTCCTGCCTCAGCAGTGTAGTCTTCAAGCGGAATAACTCAGTGTCCCGGCTCACAAAGAATGACCTTCCAGGCACCGTTCAAGAATCCAGTTAGCTGTGACCAAGAGGACAGACCTCCCCCTTGGTGGCTGGTACGCGTTCTACCCAGCCCGATAACTAGTTCCTTGCGACGGTACGGAATGGCATCCATTTCACCTCTTTGATAAGATTGACTTTCATTGTATGCCTCGGCCAGACCGGCCGTCAAGCCCTAGTGCTTAGTCTCTTTTGCCGCATCCGAACTGGCATCTGGAGCGGAATCCGCTTCGGCAGCTTCTTCTGCATCCTCGCTCTCCTCGTCCGCAGCGGCCAGCGCCGCCTTCTCACTGCGGCTCCATTCCAGGAATTCGATGGTATCCTGATCCTCAGGGTCCAGCTTATTTGCCTTCTTGAACGCCTTGATTGCCTGATCGTACTCGTCCAGATAATAGTGGGCGTAGCCGACGCGGAAATGCCACAGCGGGTCTTTTTTACCCTGATCTGCCGCTTTGTTGAACCATTTAAGCGCTTCCCGGTAGCGGCCCAGATTGTTGAGCGCCCGGCCCAGATGTACCGCCAGCTCTTCATCGATCAGCGGTGTCGGCACCTCTTTGATGCGGGATACGATTTCTTCATATTCGTCCGCCTCATGCCAAGCGTTCAATTGCGCGATTAATTCTTCTCTCATTACCCATAGCCTCCCGGTTAATAGTTCCAAGTTCTCTTAGAGATACTTTATCATTTTCACACCAAGTTTCCCACTGTTGCCGTGCGCTAGGCCGGGATAATGATCCGGAAGACCGTTCCCTTGCCCTTCTCGCTGGTAACCTCAATACGGCCCTTGAGCTTGTTAATCGTGTTATAGGCCATGACCATTCCGAGCCCTGTCCCGTCTGCCTTGGTGGAGTAATACGGCTTGCCCAGGCGCGAGATCTCATCCTTGGTCATTCCGACACCGGTGTCGCGGATGGTAATGATAATATTCTGTCCGCTCGCGAAGACAGCAATAGACAGGACCGCATCGTCCACCCCATCCATCGCTTCAATCGCATTCTTGTACAGATTAATCAGGCATTGCTGCATCTCATTACTGTCATAATGGGTGCTAAGCGGGTTGTTGAAGCTGAATTCAACCGCAACCTTGTGGATCGTGGCATACGGCAGGATCACATTCTTGGTGTACTCACATTCAGCCTTCAGGTTGGAGTAGACCCGGCTCTCCGACTGCGGCTTGGCAAAAGACAGATAATCGCTGATAATCTTCTCCGCCCGGTTCAGCTCCAGCAGTGACAGCTCAACATACCCCTTCTCCTCCGGGGAGAGGTTCTTGGAGAGATTCAGCAGCTGCAGGAAGCCGCTGGTCACGGTTAACGGATTGCGCATCTCATGGGAGACACTGGCCGCCAGCTCACTGACCACATTCAGCCGCTCCGACTGCATAATCCGCTCACGGTTCCTGAGATTCGCCAGGATCTGCTCCAGCAGGATCATTAGGATCGCCATGACCACCGCATGCGTAGTTAAGGCATAGAAGGCAAGCGTCCAGAACTGGGTATCCAGCTTATCCATGATCTGGCCCAGAATGATCAGATAACAGCCCATCGTCAGGACCGCGATGGAGGTAGCCCACAAGATCCGTCCCTTGGGCTTAGAACGGAGAAATCTGGCGCTTATGGAAGGAACCAGAATGAGGACTGCTGTCGAAAAAAGCAAAGATTGGACGGTTCCCTCACCGCCTATGTAGAAACGGTACACATTCAGAATCACATATAAGGGCAGGGTATGTTTGTACCCTCCATACAAGGCCGCAATCACAAACGGAACATACCGCAAGTCAAAGATGAACCCGGTCTCCAGCCGGATCGGCTTGGCGATACACAGGATCATGGTGGCGGCGATGAGCAGTACAAGAATCTTATGATTGTAGGCGTGGGGCCTGTTCTCGAAGAAAATCAGAAATATCAGCACCGGAAACAGCATAAACAAAAAATTGAGCAGCAGCGTCTCAAACAAGGCTAACTTCCTTTCGGTTCTAATGCTGGTGTCAAGAGATACGTTTGTATTCTGAGCACTATACTTAGAACATTACGCTAACCTGATATTAGAAGTAAAGGAATTATTGTATGCGTTTTTTCTCCCGGAATTCAAGGAACCCCGCGAGAAGTGTCGAATACGTATGCTTTGAAGGCATGATGCACAGCATTGCATAACTACAGCAACCGAAGGAGCGGGTATCGATGGCTTTTACCATTAATAATCTGAAGGACAATTCCAACGTAATCATTAAAGAGCAGCTAGGCGGCTTCAGCATCATCGAATACAAAGAGGATCTCAGCACCACTACCCGGTATGAAGCAGAGACCAACTTCTTCATGAGTAAGAGCAATATGCGCAACAAGCAGCTGATGATTGAGCTGAATAACAATGAGGTGATGCTGAGCGCCGGAGCCATGCAGTATATGATCGGCAATATCGAGATGACCTCCGGCATCAAAGGCGTAGGAGGACTGATGCGTAATATGCTGTCCGGGGCGGCAACCGGAACCAGTGCCGTCAAACCGCTCTACAAGGGAACCGGAACCATCCTGCTGGAGACCACCTACAAATACCTCTGGCTGATTGATGTGGACAACGACCATATCGTAATCGATGACGGCATGTTCCTGGCTTGTGAGACTACGCTCGACATCTCCGTTGCGGCACGCAAAAACATCTCCTCTGCCGTCCTCGGCGGTGAAGGGCTGTTCAACCTGAGCGCGCGCGGCAAAGGGATTCTTGCCCTCGAAGCTCCCATTCCTTCAGAGGAAGCTGTCGTGGTCGAGCTGCAGAATGATGTGCTGAAGGTGGACGGGAACTTCGCTCTCATGTGGTCCAACTCTCTGGACTTCACGGTCGAGAAGTCAGGCAAGACCCGTCTGGGCTCCGCCGCCTCAGGCGAAGGCCTGGTCAACGTGTACCGGGGAACCGGCATGGTCTGGCTGGCCCCGCTCATGAATTACAGAAACAGCCTGCTTCAGGGCACGCCTACTTCATAATGATGCTGGGGTATCGTCCCACCCGCATGAACCCAATCGAAAGGAGGCCCTGTCTTTATGTCCATTCAAGCTGTGCTGTTTGATTTCGATGGAACTCTGGCAGACACCCTGCCGTTATCCTTTCGTGCCTTCCAGGCTGTATTTAAGCAATACGACCAGAGAGAGGTCACCCGCGATGAGCTTGTCGCGATGTTCGGTCCCACCGAGGAAGGCATCATCGGCGGAAATTTCACAAATCCGGCTTCGGTTCCACAAGCAATAGAGGATTATTATTCAATATATAAGCAGGGGCATTTCGAAGAATTCCAGAATAATGAGCACATCCTTGGATTACTTCAAGCCTTGAAGGCTCAGGGAATGAAGCTTGGAGTCATTACCGGTAAAAGCAGACGGGCCTATCACATATCGGCCGGAGCGCTGGATCTGGAGCGTTTCTTCGATATCTCGATTACCGGCGATGATGTGGCGAAGCCAAAACCTGATCCCGAAGGTATACATTCGGCATTGCGAACACTGGGCATTGAACCCTCCCAGGCCATATTCGTAGGGGACAGCAATGCGGATATTCTCGCAGGCAAGGCTGCCGGAATGCAGACCTACGCTGTCCGCTGGCTGCCCACCTTCCAAAGTCAGGCCTATGATCTTGCGCCGGACGGCATTCTGGAGAATGTTGCGGAGTTCCAGCGGCTTCTCCAATTGAATAACATTATACCAATGACCTACCATTCCAAGCAGCAGGCAGCGGACATTAAAGCGTTGGAGCAGCAGTGCAGCCAGGCCGATTCTATCCAATTAAGCTCAGACCTGGAGCATCTCGTCAAGGAAGACGGCGACCATGCCCTGCTCTGCTACCGCGAGGATCAGCTCATTGGCCTGCTTAGCTGGTTCTCTGCGGACAGTGATTATGCGCAGATCAATGCCATGGTCCATCCGGATTACCGCCGGCAAGGTGTGTTCCGCAGCCTTGTGAAACGTGCCAGAGCAGACATTGAGCCTCTTGGCGTACAGCGGCTCAGCTACAAAATTCCCGCCGGCTCGCAAACAGGACTATTGGCGGCGCAGGCCCTGGGCGGGGATTTTGACCGGTCAGAATACGCCATGTCCTACGCCGGTATGAATTCCGCCAGCCCGCTTCCTTCAGAGCTAATCCTGCTTCCCGCTGCGCCAGAGGATTTCGAATTCATGGTCTCCTGTTCCTCCCAGGCCTTCGGAGAACCGGAAGACGATACGCGCAAGTACTTCACACAGACGGATGAGCCAGAGCGGATAACGTATATCGCTTGGACAGGGAGTGAACGAATCGGCCTGATCCGGGTCAACTATATCAATGAGGATACGGCTTTTATTCATAATTTCTGTATCCTGCCTTCCCATCAGGGGAAGGGGGCTGGCGAAAAGGTACTAAGACAGACCGTCGGTATCCTGTCGCAGAAGCCCTACCCGGTTATTCGCCTAAGTGTTGTCACCGGGAATGTCCGGGCGCTGAATCTCTATCTCCGTGCCGGATTTAAGATTAATTCAGAGTATAAATATTACAGCGGCAGCCTGTACCTTGAACCGTAATTGCAGCTTTAACTACAGTCAGCACATGCCAAAAAAGATCCTCTTTCTGATTAAGAAAGGGGATCTTTTGCACGCGGGCACACATATCTTATATCGCATCTATGACTTCTGCTTACCCGCCAGCTGCTCCTGTGCCAGACGCACCATCTCACGAACCATGGAGCCTCCGATGCGGCCGCCAATCTGTCCCGCCGACTCAGTCGTCAGCTTGCCGTTATTTCCGGCCTGCAGCGGAATGCCCAGTTCCTTCGCCACCTCGTATTTCACATCGTCCGGGTGATTCGGATCTACATGATATCCTTCCTGCCTCATAACCTCCGCTTTGAACGTCTGCATTCCCTGGGCGGAACCTGGTACAGCATATTTTCTGCTTCTTCTCGCCATTTAAGGACACACTCCCTTGCTGTCTTTCCCCTAAGTTGCCCAGGAGTGTGGACCTTCATTCCCTGTCGTCCTTTAAGACTGCATCCCGTCCTCAATCCGCTGCATGAATTCTTCCACCGCGCTGTAGCCCAGCTGCTTGAGATACCAGTTGTTCGCAGCCGCTTCAATCAGACCGGCTACATCGCGACCCGGCTGAAGCTGGACCTCGATATGCGGGATTTGCACCCCGAGATATTCGGTGAACTGGGGCACCAGCTCCAGCTCATTGTTGAGCGAATTCTCCTGCCAGGGGGCAAGCTCGATATCGAGCACGATCCGCGTCTCATCCTGGAACGCCCGCCGCCCATACTGCCGTACGACGTTGATCAGGCCGATGCTGCGCAGGGCCAGGAATTCACGTGTGGTCTCATTATGGGTCCCGAGGAGAGTCGCCGGACCCAGCTTCTTCAGCACCACAATATCATCAGCCACGAAGCGGTGGCCCCTGCGGATCAGCGTATGCGCCGTCTCGCTCTTGCCGATCCCCGACTTGCCCCGCAGCAGAATTCCTATTCCCGATACGTTAACGCATACCCCGTGGATAGACAGTTCGGGCGCCAGCGTCTTCACCAGGAAGCTGTCCAGCTTGGCGATGAACTCGGTGGTCACCTCCGGCGTCCGCAGCAGCGGAATGCCTTCCTGGTCACAGAACAGCGTCAGGTAAGGAATCTCCTGCTGACCGCTGGTCACGATGAAGCAGGGCGGATGGTATTTGACGATGTTGCCGATATGCAGCATACGCTCCTCTACACTCAGCGTTAACAGGTAGTTGATCTCTTTACGTCCAAGGACCTGCACCCGCTCCATCGGAAAAAAATCAAAATAACCGACAAACTCCAGACCCGGTCTGTGCGTCCTTGGACGGGTGATGTTCCGGTCCATCCGGCCCGCTCCGGCGAGCACCTCCAGATGGAATTTCTCTACAAGACTCTGCACGCTGATAGATTTCATGTGATCCCCTCCCAATCCAATATTTTCCGATAGATTTATCTAAAAATCTTGTAATCTGCACACGCTAATTATATATTAAAAACAATATATAAGACCTAAGACCCACAAAAATCTATAAATACTATTAAAATCAAGAAGGTGTAACATATTGGCCTTAGCCTCTTGGATTGACCTGATTATGTGCTTCCTTCTGTTCCTGCTGCTCATCTATATCGTGGCTACGGTCACCATTACCAAGCTGCACAAGGTCTATTTAGGGTTCCATTTCTCCATGCTGATCTGGCCCTACTGCCAGTTTGCCATAAGAACCGTGGATGATCCTCTCTATCAGCTCTTTTATGTGAAGCTTGCCTTCGTGGATGCTTCTCTGCTGGGCCTGGGCTGGATCTTCTTCACGATTTTGCTTGCGGGACAATCCCAGTTCCTTAACAGAAAAATAGTGTCCGCGCTGGTGATCCCTGCAGTACTGACCTCCCTTGGAGTGGTGCTCAATCCTTATGGATGGTTCGTCCGTCCGGTGAACGGAGGGTATGTGGAGCGCATCTACGGACCTATTTTCTGGATCAGCATGACCTTTCTTGTCATTAACGCCCTCGTGTCCATGTACGTCATCTACGTGGCTCTGACCTCTAATCAGGCTGCACGGGTCAAGAATCAGGTTATGTATATGCTCAAAGGCATTACAGCCCTATGCGTCTTCCTTATGATCGATGTGCTTCTCAATGTCATTCTGGATGACTATCTGCCGGTAATTCCGGGCTTCACTTCGCTGGGTATCGTGGTGTCGGCTACGTTCTTTGTGATTACGATCCACCAGGACAAAGTATTCGATATCGTAACTATCGCCCATCAGGATATTATCAATACCATGGAATACGGAATTCTCGTGCTGGATGACCAGGAGCAAGTGGTAGAGATCAATCATGCCCTGCATCCCTATATCCCGCTTGTGACGGGTGCGGCGTTCAACATGAGCAGCTATCTGCCGGATGACCCTGCCATGAAGATCGAGTCCTTCCTTGAGAAATACCATGAGCATCCGCTGGAGACGGCCGAGCTGGAAATTCTGCATCCCCTTATCCAAATGGTTGTCAGTATTCATGCAGCACCCATTATGGTGAGCGGCAGCCGGGTCGGACGGATTGTCACCTTCCAGAATGTTACCGAGATCCGGCGGCTCATCGATGAGACGAACCAGCAGAATGCCATCCTGAAGGAACGCAACGACTCGCTGGTGAAGGTACAGGAGGAGCTGTTCCAGACGAACGGCAAGCTGAGGAAGCTGGCGATCACCGACAGCCTGACCGGCTGCTACAACAGGCATTATCTGATGCAGCAATTGGAGCAGGAGGCGCTGCGGGTCAGCGACACCCGGACACCTTCGACTATTATACTGATCGACATCGATTTTTTCAAAAAAATCAACGACCAGCACGGCCATCTGGCCGGAGATATGGTCCTGTGCAACACAGTGGAGCTGCTGCAGCGCAGCCTGAGGCCCTCCGATATTCTGGCCCGCTACGGCGGAGAGGAATTCATTATCTATTTGCCGGATACGAATGGAGCCGAGGCGCGCCGTCTGGCCAAGCAGCTGAAATCCGAAGTTGAGCACAATACCATCCACATCGATTATATCGATGAGCCTGTGTCCATCACCATCAGCATGGGACTGCTCAGCATCGCTGAATTCAAGATCCCGCCTGCCATCGAGGCGAACACCTACTTGAACGACCTGTTCAAGTCTGCCGACAAAGCCCTGTACGCCGCCAAGCATCAGGGCCGGAATCAGATTGTTGCGGCGGAGGTATAATTGGATGTTATCTTATCCTTGTATCATGAGCACTAGCCGCATAGGCAGTGCTTTTTTTTGCGTTTATTTATGATTTTGATTATTTTATTTTTGCTGGAACCTTTTTGACTAAGCCGCCGTCTATGATCACAAATAAACCACAAACTACTCTTACGAGGTGACTGGACATGAAGAATACATTCAAGATGATAACCCTATCCGCAGCCGCCGCTCTGGCGCTCAGCTTCACCGGACAACAATTCGCCTCGGCCGCAGCCTTCAAGGATATCCATAACGTGCAGGACAAAGACAAGATTATTGCCCTTCAGAACAGCGGCCTGATCAAAGGCATTAGTACGGATCTGTTCGGCCCGAACCTCAGCATCACAGCAGCCCAGGGGGTGCAGATGATCGTGAGTGCGCTTGATCTGAATCTGGATACGATCCGGTTCGTGAAGGAGCCCCATGCTACCGACTATTTCAAGAATGCCAATGACTCTGCGTGGTATGCGCAGGCGCTGATTATTGCCGGTGTGCATGGTCTGGACCTGCCTGCCGATCTGAAGCCTGGTGAGAAGCTGACCCGCGAAGAATTCACCTACCAGCTCATTGATGCGATGGAGAACACGAACCGCCTGCCGATGATTAAACCGGTGGTAGCGGAGTACGCCGACCAGGATCAGGTGAAGGTGGAATACTCCGGTGCCCTGCAGCGTGCGCTGAATTACGGTGTCCTGAAGCTGGATGGCAGCGGCAAGCTTAATCCGAAACAGGAGATCACCCGTGCGGAAGCGGCAGTAGCCATCAGCAATGCGCTCGCTTATTTGAAGGCCCATCCAGCCCCTGCTGCTACGGATGAGGTCCTGACCGCAGAACAAGCTGTGCAGGTTATTAAAGAAGCAGTCGGTCCTGAAGCCGGCCTGCAGATCAAGATTGCTCCGGCGGCCAGCATGTCACGTGAAGCCTTCACGTATCTTTTAATCCATACCTTACAGACCAGCGGGCAACTGCCGATGATTAATGTCATTCCAGAAGACGTGAAGGACGGCGATCAGATCGACATCCTGAACTCGGGAGCTATCCAGACCGCCCTTGCCCTTGGCTTCGTGGAGCTGGATGCCGACGGGAACTTCAATCCGAAGGCGGCAATCACCCGCCCTGAGGCTGCTTCCATCGCCGGAAATGCCGTGAATTATCTGAAGGCCCATCCGGCACCCGGTGCTGTAAGCAAGACAATCACCGCAACCGAGGCCGTCCAGTTCATCAAGGACGCTGCCGGACCTGAGGCGAATCTGCAGATCAAAATCGATCCGAATATGAGCGTAACCCGCGAATCGTTCACGTATCTGCTCATTAACACGCTCCAGACCAACGGTCAACTGCCGATGATTAAGCTGATCCCGGTGGAGATCAAGGATAATGACAAGATCAATATCCAGAGCTCGGGAGCCATTCAGACCGCGCTTGCCCTCAAGATCGTGAAGCTGGATCAAGACGGAAGCTTCCGTCCCCAGGACGGCGTCACCAGCGCTGACGCCGCGGCAATGGTCAGCCAGGTGAAGGCTATCCTGAGCGGAAAGTCTGCGAAGTAAGCAACATATGCGATTTATCTTACCCCTTCTGCAAACATGCGGGAGGGGTTTGTGCTGTGTTTTACAGCAGCAGCACCATCAGGTCCTCGTCCAGATACTCGCCGTCAAGCTTCATCGCCCTTGGCTCTGTGCCGTAGCAGACGAATCCAAGGGATTCGTAGAGCCTTTTGGCAGACAGATTACTGGAGGTTACGGTCAGCGTAAGCTGCTCCAGCCCCGGCGCGCCCTTCGCCCGGGCAATCAGCTCCAGCATCAGCGCGCGGCCCACGCCATGTTTGCGGGCAGCCGGATCTACATATACTGCATAGACATTAGCTTTGTGCTGAATCTTAGGCCTGCTCTCCCGGAACAAGGTTGCCATTCCCGCCAGCCTCTGCTCCCCATCCAAGAAGGCGCCCAGGGTGAAATGCTCATCGGAGGAATCCAGCCTAATCCGGGTAGTCTCGATAGACAGCTTCGCTTCCGATTCATAAGAGCTAAGGAAAGCTTCCGGGTGCTGCTGCAGCGACTGCAAACGAAGCGCCCGGTAGCTTTCGGCGTCCGTGGGGGCCAGTGTTCTAATGTACATTTCTTTCCTCCCTTACAATATGGATGCAATAAATTGACAAAAGGCAAGTATTTGGTTATATTTAGGTTTGTAAAATTATATTTTGCGCAATATAAATCAATGAAACACTAACCATCCTGATTCACATTACTTAAATTCCTATCACTTGAAAAGAGGGACTTCTTATGATGACTGTAAGTTTAATTCTTGTTGCCTTAGTAGCACTAGAGCATGTGTACATACTTGTACTGGAGATGTTCCTGTGGACCACCCCGAGAGCACAGAAGGCGTTCGGATTGACCCCCGCCTTCGCACAGGAGACGAAATCGCTGGCAGCCAATCAGGGCTTATATAACGGCTTCCTCGCAGCCGGTCTAATCTGGGGGCTGCTGCATCCAAGCGCGGACTTCGGTTACCAGCTGCAATTGTTCTTCCTGATCTGTGTGGCGGTTGCGGCCATCTACGGCGGACTTACCTCCAAGCGATCCATCCTGCTGATGCAAGGCCTCCCGGCCTTTCTGGCGCTGGCGGCCACATTGATCGCACATCTGTAAAATTCGCGGACCGATGCAGGCAGCTTCCTCTCCGCTCAAGCCTTACAGCTTCTGCGCGAACTCGTTCAACTGCTCAGACATTGCCCGGATCTCCTCAATGAAGCTGGAGATCTCATGCGTGGAAGCCGCCTGCTCCTGCCCGACGGACGCAATCTGGCCTATGGCTTGACTGATCCCTTGCATGGCCGACTGAATCTCACTCAGGGTATCCCTGATCCGCTGCGCCGATTGCTCGGTTTCCTTCGAGAATCTGCGGATCTCCTTAGCCACAACGTCGAAGCCCCGGCCCCGCTCCCCGGCATGGGCGGCTTCAATCGCCGCGTTAATGCCAAGCAGGTTCGTCTGGTCGGCCACCTTCCTCAGCACCGCCAGAACCTCACTGCTTTTACGGACACTATAAGCCGTTGCATCCGATTGAATCAGCAGCTTCTGCGAATAATCGGCAAGCAGGCCTGAGCCGTCCGCGACCTGGCTAATCCGCGCATTGGCCTGATTCAGGGACAGCGCCATCCGGTCCGCGATCTCCCGCAGCTCCGTCTGCCTGCGTACCTGAATACATACCGCCCCACAGACCTCCTCATCCTCCCCATGTACCGGCAGAACTGTACCCACAAATTCATACCCGTAATATTCCCTGGGGACATTAGCCACCGAGTATTCATCCTGCTTCAGCGCATGATACAGAGGCTCATCTGCCTGAATGATCTGCCCTGCCCGGATGCCCAGATCAATGGAATCACCGGGGTAATAGGCAAGGAACTTCTCTGTGTCGCAGATGGCAATTGAGATATCGTAAGGAAAAGCAGCTTTCAGAATGGGTGCCAGATTCATTAGTTCTTCAAGGGAGCGGACGATGTTTTTCATAGATGCGGTTCTCCTTCTATTTCAGGTAGCTTCACGGTACAGTGAAATCTTGAGTTAAGTTCGACATTTTGCGAAAAACCTCCTTTATTCAAAAATGAATAATTAAAAATTGATTTATAATCACAGCATCAGTCTGACGGGTGAAGGATGCGGGTGCTTCAAGCAGCACCCCCATTTTCTTCGCCTACCTGCAGGCGTGACCATTGTGGGCGGTTTTTCAACCAAAAAAGCCGGAACCCGTCGTCTATTGCTGACAGGCTTCGGCTTTCCTTCGCTCATTGCGGCTTAACTCTATTGTACTCCTGCCCCTATTGCATCCTTCAACCGGTCCAGTTGAAGCAAGTGGTGGCGGTAGTGCATCTCGATCAGCAGATACCATTCTGCTGCAGTCAAGGGGCCGAAGCGGGGATGAGGGACAGTGCTGTGCTCAGGTGCCTGCGCAAGCTTCGGCAGGGTCTCCCGCATACGGTCCATCACGGTGTGCAGACCCTGGATCAACTGCTCCTTGCTCTCCGGCTGTACCGGCGTGTACTGCGGTGACGGCGGAACATGAACGCGTACAGGCGGGAAGCTGCCCCCGGCAAAAATCGCTTTACCATCCGGGGTCATCTCTGCTTCATTCCCCGCCGCTTCCCCGTTCCCGGCCAGACACTGATCGATATTACGGAGCTGCATGTACAGCGCCGATTGTATCAAATGCTGGACCATCTGCCCGAGAGACCACTCTCCCTCGGCAGGCTGCCGCAGCAGCTGCTCCATACTGAAGATATCTAATTCCATAAGATAGTGATGGGCAGTCTTCTCAAACTGCTGTAAGGCTTCTGTTGTCTTCATATTCTTATTCATATTCATATTCATAATATTCAGGCAGCTCCTTTATTCTTCGGTCTGACCTGAATATACACAACCGCTACTGACAACATTATGTCAGTAGCGTTCCAGCATTCTCGCCGCTTCCTCCCGCACAAGCTTCCGCAAGGCTTCCGGCTCCAGGACAACCGCCCCCGCTCCCCAGCCAAGCACCCATTGCAGCAGGTCCTCGGGCTGGCGCACGCGGAAGGTCATAAGCCTGCCGTCTGCCCGGTCCTCCACTGCCTCCAGATAAAAGTTACCCGATTCAGCCGCCTTGCCCGCGATCTCCGGCTGAACCAAAATGCACACGCGTACATGGCGGTCATCCTCCGGCTGGTACTCGTGCAGATCGAAATCCGCAGGCACTTCGAACCGGTCACCCAGAACGGTAAGCCCGCTCATTCTGGATAACCGGAAATGACGGATCTCCTGCCGCAGCCAGCACCAGGCGACCAGGGTCCAGGCGCCTCTGTTCAGGACAAGTCCATACGGCGAAGCGGTTCGGACACTCCGGTGACTTCCGTCAGCTTCCTGTCTGCCCTTCGTATACCCGAAGCTGATCTTCCGCTGCTCCAGAATCGCGCGGCGGATCTGCTCCATGTACTCCTTCTCCTGTCCTTGCAGCTTATCTTTACTGGTATTCAGCAGCAGGATGCTCTGGCGGAGCCGGGCGGTATTCTCCTTGACATCCTCCGGGAGAACCGCTTCAATCTTCCTCCCTGCTGCGGAGGCCTGGTTACCATACTGAGTGTCGAACCGCTGCTCCACGAAATCCGTCCCGATCAGCAGGGTCACTGCCTCCTCGGCGGTGAAGCTGACCGGGGGCAGGAAATACCCTTTTACCAGCGAATATCCCTGACCTGTAGCTCCTACCACCGGCACTCCAGCTTCACTAAGCGCCTGGATATCGCGGTAGATGGTTCTTACACTAGTCTCGAAGACGGACGCCAGATCCTCTGCCCGTACGACCCCTTTGCGCTGCAGCTCCAGTACGATGGCTAACATGCGGTCTGTCTTGTTCATGCGGCGGCTGCACCCTCTTCATCCTGAAATCAGTTTATGTATTGATTATACTGATTTCCTGTTCACTTTTCTCCTTACGGCTTCTAATGGAATACAGAACGAACAGCAGGATGAACCAGAGCGGGGTGAACAACAGAGCCGGACGGGTCTCAGCAGCAAAGAGCATGATCACAAGAATGGCGGCGAACAGCGTCAGGACGGCATAGTTAATTACGGGGGTGAACGGCGCTTTAAATTTGGAAGCGGCATGTAAGTCCGGGCGGTTCCTTTTATACTTGATATGGCAGACCAGCACAACGCCCCAGACCCAGATGAAGCAAATGGCGCTGATCGTAGTCACGATACCGAAGGCCTGACCCGGAATAAGCTTGCTGAGCAGTGCCCCGGCAGAAATCACCAGCGTGGAGAGGAATAAGGAATTCGCAGGCACATGATTCCGGTTCAGCTTGCCAAGCTGAGGCGAGGCCTGATTCCGTCTGCTCAGATTGTAGAGAATCCGGCTGGTCGAGAACATCCCGCTGTTGCAGGCGGAGGCTGCCGAGGTTAAGACCACGAAATTGATAATCCCCGCAGCAATCGGAATCCCGACCAGACTGAAGGTGCGCACGAACGGACTTTCAGCCGCGCTAAGCTGGGTCCAGGGATTAATGCACAGCAGCACGAAGAGCGCGCCGACATAGAAGAAGAGAATCCGCAGCGGAATTTTGTTGATCGCGGACGGGATGTTTTTCTCAGGATTAGCCGTCTCCGCTGCCGATACCCCCACCAGCTCCACGCCGACATAGGCGAATACCACCATCTGGAAGGAGAACAGGAAGCCCTTCACCCCGTTCGGGAACACGCCCCCGTGCTCCCAGAGATTGCGGACCGACACTGAGCCTGCATCTGTCTTGAACTGGGTTACCAGCAGGACAATCCCCAGGCCAATCAGAGCCAGAATCGTAACCACCTTGATCAGAGCAAACCAGAATTCGAGTTCGCCGAAGCTTTTGACCGTGAGCAGATTGAGTCCGAGCAGAATGATCAGGCAGATCACGGCCGGCACCCACTGCGGAATATCGAACCAGTACTGCACATAGACGCCCACCGCAATCACATCGGCCATCGCCGTCATAATCCAGCAGAACCAGTAGGTCCAGCCCGTAATGAACGCCGCCCGCGGCCCCAGGTAATCCTCAGCAATGTCTGTAAAAGACTGATACCCCGCCTTCGAGAGCAGCAGCTCCCCCAGCGCCCGCATTACAAAAAACACGGCAATCCCCACGATCAGATACGTGAGCATGATGGAGGGCCCGGCCTGCTGAATGGCTTTACCCGATCCCAGGAATAAACCTGTGCCAATCGTACCTCCGATGGCAATAAGCTGGACATGCCGGTTTGCAAGCTCTCTTTTTAACTCTGTCTGTGCCATACCTGTTTCCCCCTTAGTGTATATGACGCTGTCCTGCCGGGTAACGCAAAAAGGAGACTGGATATCATCCAATCTCCCGGTTCATAAGAGGTTCCAAATAAGCGTCTGCAGCAGCGGCTAATCCGCACGGCAAAACACAAATTCGGTACTCTTCTGTCCTTTTGCCTGAGATTGTGAACCCTTCGGCGCTGCGGTCTCCCGCAGTCTCTCCAGAAGCTGCTCCAGCTATAGTGTGATCCATAGCCTTCATAGCTTGCGAATATTCAATTATTTGAAGCTGACTTCATGTAAATATTTTTCAATTCTATGCACAGTCCAGACTTCTGTCAATATCATTTGTTACTCTCGTGGTCATCGCCGGGTGTCCTGCACTGCTTCATTGCACGTTATTTAACCGTAATTTTGGTTTCCAGGTCTTTATAATAAGTTTTAGCCCATTGGCCCTGCTTGTCTTTGAACATCTTCCCGCTGGCATCTTTGGAATACGTAAAAGGCTTCACGCTAATGGACTTCGGAACGGCTGGGAATGCACTATAGTTCTGTTCCTCGGTACCGCTTGTTTTAACCTTCTCAAACGGCTTGCCCCACGGCGAGATCACATTCCCCTTCTCATCCACAAGGTCATATAACATTCTTTCCGGGTTCACCTTGGACTTGGCCGCTGCCGGAACTTCACCCTTAAAGGTCACCTGCAGAGACATCGTTAACGCGGTCATCTCGAAGGAATTCACCGTATAATTGAATTTGTTGTTCTTCTTGGAGACGCCCGGCTTCAGGCTTAACAGGGTCCCCAGCTTGTTCACTTGAACTTTGAAAATAAACGGCTCCTTCACCCCGTTGGCGTATGCCTTCAGCGTTAGGTCGAATTTGTCCGGGATTTGCTGCTTCATGGCTCCTTTGGTCAGCCAGATCAACGCCGTGTCCGTATCTTCCAAATTGGGAATGATGGAAGTATCAAACAGCAGCTTTTTCCCATTGATCAACACGTCCACATTCCTGGTCTGGTCCATGAAAGAACCGTTCTTGCCCACCGTCCCTCCCTCCTGCCGGATACCTGCGACAAGCTCGTTATTGTCATAGATCAGATCGGTTAGAGTCAGGGTCACCCCTTCCTGGGTCACGGTCTGATTCGGGGCAGCAGCAAGCCCTTTCTGGACAAGCGCCTTCAGCACGGTGCTGTCACTGACCGCAAAGGCGCTGCCAGCCTTAGTTGCCTTGTTGACATCGGCTGCCGCCGCTACGGGTACAGTGAATCCCCCGCCGACAACTGTCCCTCCGAGTACAACGGTTACTGCTGTTGCTATCATTGCTTTCTTCATCGTATTTAAGCTGATCGTGTACATAGTTTCTCTCCTTTGCTGATTAAGAATATACAGGTATAACGTTCCCCTGCTGCTATTTTGTGACAGGAGCGCAGAATAACATCCTACTTGCACAAAGTCATTTTTGAATAAACAGGGTCATTTGCAAGAGAGAATTCGGTTCATCCGCTCTACTATAATAAGTTCATCCAGAACAAGTAGAGTGAGGTTAGAACTTATGGCAAATCCCGCACCACAAGCTATGAACACCAAGTTAGCGACACCGCCCCAGGGCCGTTTCGGCCGTCTGCTGCACAATATCGTGCGATACCGGGTGCTGCTGCTGATGCTGCTGCCCACCTCGATTATCTTTTTCATCAACTGCTATATTCCGATGTTCGGATTATTCATTGCCTTCAAGAACATCAACTACATTGACGGCATTATGGGCAGTCCTTGGGCCGGGCTCGACAACTTCCGGTTCCTGTTCGCCACCTCTGACGCCTTGCGCGTGACCATCAACACCGTGGGGTACAATGTGGTCTTCATTATCTCAGGACTCATCCTCTCGGTCTCGCTGGCCATTGCGATCAATGAGGTGCGTAACAAGCTGGCTTCGAAGTTCTTCCAGACCGTCATGATTATGCCGAACTTCCTGTCCATGGTCGTGGTCAGCTTCATCGTCTATGCCTTCCTGCACCCGGAGTACGGCTTCCTGGTCAAGCATATTCTGCCAATGTTCGGCTACTCCTCAGTGAATGCCT
Organism: Paenibacillus sp. FSL R7-0128; assembly: GCF_038002245.1. Lineage (NCBI taxonomy): Bacteria > Bacillati > Bacillota > Bacilli > Caryophanales > Paenibacillaceae > Paenibacillus > Paenibacillus sp. FSL R7-0128. The sequence goes on from NZ_JBBOCD010000001.1 coordinate 7,495,823, forward strand.
ATATGCATCCTAACGCATGGCCTTACATTCTGTGGATCACCAAAATGTGGCACTCCATCGGGATCGGCAGCGTCATCTACCTTGCAGCCATCACCGGCATCAGCGAAGAGCTGTACGAAGCCGCGGTGATGGACGGCGCCAGCAAATGGCAGCAGATCACCAAGATTACCCTGCCGCTGCTCACGCCGATCATGGTCATTCTCACGATTCTTAACATGGGCGGCATCTTCCGCTCTGACTTCGGGCTGTTCTACCATGTGACCCTGGACTCCGGTGCGCTGCGCTCGACTACGGACGTCATCGACACCTATGTCTACCGGGGCCTGATCCAGCTCAACGACCTGGGGATGTCCTCAGCGGCGAATTTCTATCAATCGGTCGTCGGCTTCTTCCTGGTCATCGGCGCGAACGCTCTCGCCCGGAAGCTGAACCGCGATACGGCGCTTTTCTAGAAACGGAGGATTCTAATGACTACTGCATCCCGAAGCAACCCTTATACCAAAGGCTCCACTACCGCCCAGATTATTCTGAATGTGTTCTTCATCGCCTTCAGCCTGGCCTGTATTCTGCCGATCCTACTCATTGTCGCCATCTCCTTAACCAACGAGAAGGCCTTGACGCTGCAGGGTTACAAATTCTGGCCCGATCATATCGACGCATCCGCGTACCAATATCTGTTCAAGCATTCGGAGACACTGGTTAAGGCGTATGGCGTCAGCCTGACCGTTACCATTATCGGGACTGTTCTGGCCGTGCTGCTGATTGCGCTATATGCGTACCCGCTTTACCGGAAGGATTTTCCCTTTAAAAAAACATTCAACTTCTACCTGCTGATCACCATGCTGTTCTCGGGAGGGCTTGTCCCCTTCTATCTGCTGTACGTGAACTATCTCGATCTGAAGGACTCGCTGGTTGCGCTGATCCTGCCCGGCCTGTCCAATGCCTTCTATATCTTCATCACCCGTACCTTCTTCCAGCAGACGATCCCGGAGGAGATGATTGAATCCGGCAAGCTTGACGGGGCCTCGGAATGGCGGATATTCTTCCAGCTTGTGCTTCCGATCTCCCTGCCTGTTCTGGCTACGATCGGTCTGTTCACTACGCTGATGTATTGGAATGACTGGTTCAACTCCATGCTATTCATTAATGACACCGACAAGTTCTCCCTGCAATACGTCATGATTCAGATGATCCGCCAGGCGGAATTCTTCAAAACCCAGCTTGCCGGCAGCGGTGTCGCCCTGATGGTACAGGAATCCGTTCCGACCGAAAGTCTGCGGATGGCTATGGTCGTGCTGTCGATTGGTCCGATTCTGTTCATCTATCCGTTCTTCCAGAAGTACTTCACCAAGGGCCTTACTATAGGGGCAATCAAAGGTTAAGCGGTCTAGCTCTGGCGTAAATGCCGGTTAGAATATATGATCTAATTATCATTCGAGGAGGTTCATACAAATGAGAACAACAAGAAGCTCAGGCACGGTGCTTGCCGCTCTGACTGCCGTGATACTGGGCATTACCGGATGCGGCGGGGGCAATTCAGGTGCATCCGCCCCGTCCAAGGCAGAATCAACAGCAGCAGCCACAACGGCTGGCACGGAAGGCAGCACGAGTCCTGATACCTCAACGTTCCGGAAGCTCAAAGTTTACACGGTCGGGAATTTCCCGCAGAATGATACCAAGGCAGTTGTAGATGAGATCAATAAGTATCTCAAAGAGAAAATCAACGCCGAGATTGACTTCCAGGGACTCCCTTGGTCCTCCTGGGCCGAGAAGATGGCACTGGCTTACCAGTCCGGTGAACAGGTTGATCTGACCTTCGCCCCCAACTGGGCCGACTTCGCCAATAACGTAGCCAAGGGCGCGTTCCTCCCGCTGGATGATCTGTTAGCCAAATATGGACAAGGCATCAAGGAGACCCTTGATCCCCGCTTCCTGGACGGCGGAACCGTAGACGGCAAAATCTATGCGATTCCTACCAATAAGGAAATTGGTGAGAGCCATACCATTATGTTCCGCAAGGATCTGGTAGATAAATACGGCTTCGATGTGAACTCGATTGAGACGCTGGAGGATCTGGAGCCATGGCTGCAGACGATCAAGGAGAAGGAACCGGCTATTGCGCCGATCTGGCTCTCCGGCAGCGGCTCCGATACCCTGGGCTACTTCGACAAGACCAGAGAGAGCATGAAGGAGAACTTCCGTTATGAGCTGGTGGCCGGCGCTCCCGCCGGAATCGTACTGGATACCAAGACTGATAAGATGGTGATCAGCTCCATGGAGTCCGACACCGCAATCTACCGGATGAAGCTCTACGGCGACTGGTTCAGCAAAGGCTACATCAATAAAGATGCCGCAACGACCAAAACCAGTACTGAAGACGCTTTCAAGGCCGGTAAGACCTGGATGAAATTCGGTTCAGACAAACCGGATTCCGACAAGGAAGATTCCATCGCTACCGGCATTGAGCTGGTGAAGCTGAAGGGGAATGAACCCGAGATCAGTACAGCCAGCGTCAGCAACTCCATGATGGCCATCGGACGCACCTCGATTGATCCCGAGCGGACCATGATGCTGCTGAACCTTCTGCATACCGATCCGGTGCTGGTCAATCTCATTGACTTCGGTGTAGAAGGACGGCAATATGTGAAGGTGGAAGGCAAAGAGAACTTCATCAAGCTGCCTGACGGCATTGCTACCCGTGCCGATACCGGCTGGGCGCCGGGCATTGAATGGATGTTCGGTAACCAGACCATAACCTATCTGTGGGAAGGCGAAAGCGCCGACAAGTGGGAGAAATTCAAGGCTTATAACGAGAGCGCCCATAAGGTGAAGTCCTTCGGCTTCAACTTCAATACCGACGCTGTCAAAACACAGGTCTCCGTGGTCAGCAACATTATCAAGGAATTCCGCCCGCTGCTGGAAACGGGCAGCCTGGGTGTAGATAAGGTGCTTACGGAGTACAATAAGAAGCTTAAGGCTAACGGCATTGAAGAGATCCGCGCCGAGGTTCAGAAGCAATACGATGCCTGGAAGGCCAAACAATCCTAAACAAACAAGTGAAAACGACGATGCCGTCCTTTTAAGGACGGCACCCGTTTCAGCGAGAAATATAAGGATAAGTTGTCGTGTGGAACATACAAATTCTTATATTTTAAGCTAAGGGGAAGGACGGCTGCCGTCCTTCCCCTTTCCTGCCGCTCAGCGTGTAAATGTACCTAAGGATAAGGGGGAAGACTGTGAAACTATCATTGCGATTCAAAGTGAGTGCCCTTGTCCTGCTGCTGGTCACGCCGCTGTTCCTCTTTCTCTCCTACACCAATCTCTATTCCACCAACATTGTCCGGGAGAAGGTTGCGAAGTCCGCTTCGGACACGTTGACCCTGCACTTAGGTACACTCGATGAGCTGCTGGAGCAGACCAGCCATTATCTGCTGCGTACGGCCAATGAAAACATGCTGCTGGAGCTCTATTCCGACAGCGGTCCCGACAGCGTCAATTATTATCTGTCCATCCGTAAGCTGATGGACCAGTGGTACAGCGATGTCAGCTACTATACCATTATCCGCAGTGTCTTCGTCTACCATCAGGACCGGGATGAACTCTTCCTGAGCAGCCAGAAAGAGTATTACCAAGAGAAGGAGATGATTGCCTCGGGGCTGTCTTCACACCTCAAGACCCCTAATCTCCAGGCCTCCCTGAAGTGGGAGACCGTGACCCTCGGCGGAGAGCCGGTGTTATTCAAGGTGCTGCCGGACAAGAGCGGCCGGCTTCTCATGGGGGTACTGGTCAGCATCGATTCTCTGGCCCAGCCCCTGACCCAGTTGGAGTCTACCGGGGGCAGCGGACAGGTCGGCATGATCGACAATGACGGTAAATTACTCTGGGGCCAGTTCGCCAGTAAAGATCTTGCGCTCATCCGCAGCCGGCTTAATCAGCCCAACCCTCGTGCTGATGCCTCGATTCGCCTGAGTAACGGTAATTCGTATCTGCTGATTGACAAGCCATCCCAATATTCCAATCTGAATGTCTTTTTCCTGCTCGACGAGAAATCCATTCTGGACGAGCTGCCGATCTTCCAGCAGATCATCAAGGTGATTCCCTTCGTCATTATCCTCGTAATGGTTATCCTGTTGGCTCTGCTTAGCAGACTGGTGTTCAAGCCTATCCAGCAATTGACCAGCGGGATGCGCATCTTGGGGAAGGGACAGCTGGAATACCGGCTGAAGGATGGCAACAGCAGAGAGTTCCAGATCATTACGATGCAATTCAACCAGATGGCGGAGCAGATCGGCAATCTCAAGATTGATGTGTATGAGGAGCAGATGAAGGTGCAGCAGGCCGAGCTGAAGCATCTCCAGGCGCAGATCAATCCCCATTTTTTCATGAATTCCTTGAATATCGTCTTTCATCTGGTAGAGCTGAAGCAATATGCCTTGATCAAAAAGATGATCGGACATCTGGTCTCCCACTTCCGCTTCATTATGAATACCAACGACGCCTGGCTTCCGCTCCGCAGCGAGCTGAATCATATTCAGAACTATATCGAGATCCAGATGGTTATGTATCCGAACAAGCTGTCTTATGAAGTGCTGCTTCCGCAGGAGCTGGAGTCTACGCTGATTCCGCCGCTGCTGATCCAGCCCTTCGTCGAGAATGCCATCAAGCATGGCTTCATCAACAATTCGAAGCCCTTCGAGGTCGGCATCACAGTCAGTGAAGAAGCCGGAGAGAGCGGCGATTCCTGCATTGCCATTCAGATCCGCGATTCCGGGCCGGGCTTCTCCGCGGCTCAGCTCGACAGGCTCAATCATGGCGTATATGAGCGCAAGCCGACAGACCGCCATCTGGGGATATGGAACGTATACAGACGCATGCTGATGTTCTATAACAACCGGGCACGGCTTACCTTCCACAATGCTCCAGACGGAGGCGCGGTTGTGGAAATCAGACTACCCGTTCAAAAGGAGCTGTGACGTTCAATGTACAGAGTTCTAATCGTTGACGACCAATACTTCGCCTTGCTCGGCCTTCAGCAGGGGGTAGATTGGAGCGCGCTTAGCGTGTCAGATGTCTGTCTGGCGGAGAACGTAGACCAGGCGATTGCTGTTCTTGAGCAGCAGCCCGTAGACCTGCTGATCTGCGATATTGAAATGCCGGGCAAAAGCGGCCTGGAGCTGCTGGCCTGGGTGAAGCAATCCGCTCCCGGCACGCTGACGATTATGCTGACCTGCCATGCGGATTTCGAGTATGCCCAGCGCGCGATTTACCACGGAGCCTTCCATTATCTGCTCAAGCCGGTAGACTATGAGGAATTGATGAAAATCTCCCGTGAGGCGCTATTCGAGATCAGCAAGCAGAGAGAGCAGCAGCAGTTCGAGGCCCTGATCCAGAAGTACCGGAGACAGTGGGAGCATCAGCTCCCCCTGCTGGTGGAACGGTTCTGGCAGGATATTCTCAGCCAGCGGGCAGCGCCCGTGCTGGAATCGCTCACCCTTCCGGCGAACACCTACAATCTGGATCTGCAGCCTGGAGACCGCTACTTCCTCGCTCTGCTCGGGTTGGAGCAGTGGAAGGAGAACCTTAGCGCACGGGATGAGACAATTATGGAATATGCACTGCGCAACATGGCCGATGAGCTGCTGCTAAGCGGGCTGGAAGGCACTGTGCTGCAGGATCAGGTCGGCCATAATCTGGCGGTCATCTACGTGCGTGGCGATATGAACGCCGTCCGGCATACGCTGGAGCAGAATGGCCGCACCTTCCTGGATACCTGCGGACGGCTGCTGCATTGCTCCCTCTCGATCTACATCAGCGCGGGTGTCCCTCTATCCGGAATCATGAGCGCTTACACGAATGTCACGGAGCGGGAACAACGCAACCTGAATCGTTCGCGTCAGGTGTTCGGACCGGAGGATCAGGCATATAGCCGAGATCAGCCGCTTGCGCCGGTGCCTCAGGCAGCGCCTATGCATATCTTCGGAGAGTGGGCGACCCTCCTGGAGCTTGGCGAGCTGGAGGAGCTGGAGCGCCGCGTGACGCTGTGGTTCTCGGGCATCGGGCCCGGCCGCTGGACAAGTGAGCTGCACCGCCAGCTTATCCACGGCATCCTGTTCATTGTACACACCGTTCTCGCCAAAAAAGGCTTATCCGCACACGCCTCAGCGGAGCTGAAGCCCTTGATGGATAAGGAGAATTATCCGAAGCAGTCCGCTTCGCTCCAGCATTGGGCGCTGGAATGCCTGCGAGCCGTAATGCACTTATTGCAGACCAGCAATAACGTATCCTCGGCCACGGTCACCAAGATCCGGCAGTATATCCGCTCGCGTCTGAGCGAAGAGATCACCCGCGACGAACTCGCGGCCTATGTCTACTTGAACCCGGCCTACTTGTCGCGGCTGTTCAAGAAGGAGACCGGGCTGTCAATCTCCGATGTGATCATTCAGGAACGGCTGCAGAAGGCCAAGCAGCTGCTGGAGGAGACAGAGCTGAAGATCACCGATATCGCCGAGCAGGTCGGATACACCAGCCTCGGCAGCTTCTCCAACCTGTTCAAACGGATCGTCGGCGCCACACCGCAGCAATACCGTGCGCGGAATAAGAAGTGAGTGGGGCGGGCAGATGCTTTTGAATCTCGCCGCCGCACTCACCATACCTGCCGAACAAAAAGAGCGAGAGGGCTATATGCCCCTTCGCTCTTTTTATATGCACTCGCTGTTAACTTTTACAAGTAACTCTAATTACTTAATAATTACATATTCCAGGCCAACCAGCTTCGCATAGGTAACGATCTGATCGGTCGTCAGGTTCAGCGATACAACGGTGTGGTGTCCGCCGCCGTTCTCGATCCAGGCTCTGACTCCGTCCTGGAAGTTAGGCTTCACCTGCCACAGCACACGGGCTACCGGCAGATTCGGAGCCGGAACGGTTGGCTCGAACGCGGTAACTTCGTTGATCAGCAGCTTGTAGTGGGTGCCGAAGTCGGCCATCGATACCACGACACCTTCGCCTGCCTTGCCGTCGAAGACGAGGCGGGCCGGGTCTTCACGGTCGCCGATCCCCAGCGGAGATACGATGATCTTCGGCTGATTGCTGGCCAGGCTCGGATCAACCTCCAGCATGTGGGACTGGAGAATTGCTTCCTGTCCGGCAGCCATTTCGTAAGTGTAATCCTCCATGAACCCGGTGTTCAGGTTGTGGCTCATCACCTTCATCAGGCGGTCCAGGGCCGCAGTCTTCCAGTCCCCTTCACCGGCGAAGCCGTAGCCTTGGGCCATCAGGCGCTGAACAGCCAGACCCGGAAGCTGCTTCATGCCGTGCAGGTCCTCGAAGTTAGAGGTGAAGGCATTGTAGCCGCCTGCATCCAAGAAGCGCTTAAGGGCAATCTCGTAGCTCGCCTGCACCTTCACGCTGGCTTCCCAATCTTCCTTGCTGTACGTGCCATAATCAACGGCATACAGCTTGGTATATTCTGCGAACAGGGCATCGATCTCTTCCTGCTTCACTTCATTCACATAAGTGACCAGATCGCCGATGCCGAAGTAATCTACGGTCCAGCCGAACTGGATCTGGGCTTCTACCTTGTCGCCTTCGGTAACGCCGACGTTGCGCATGTTGTCGCCGAAGCGGGCAACCTTGATGTTGAAGCTTTCGTTATAAGCTACAGCAACGTCCATCCACTCAGCAATCTGCTTCTGGACTTCCGGACGTTCCCAGTATCCTACAACGACCTTATTCTGCTTCTTCAGGCGGGCATTGATGAAGCCATACTCACGGTCGCCATGGGCAGCCTGGTTCAGGTTCATGAAGTCCATGTCAATCGTTGCCCAAGGGATGCTCTCATTGTACTGGGTAGCCAGATGAAGCAACGGCTTCTGCAGCAGCTTCGTGCCGCGAATCCACATTTTGGCCGGGGAGAAGGTGTGCATCCAGGTGATTACACCGGCAACCTCATCACGATAGTTCACTTCTTTCATGATGGAGGTGATTTTGTCTGCGCTAACGGCCAGATCCTGCAATACCAGCGGATAAGGAAGCACCCCGCTGTTGTTGAGCGCATCAGTCATTTCCTGGGCATGTGCCTTCACCTCACCCAGCGCTTCATCTCCATACAGGTGCTGAGATCCTACGACGAACCAGAATTGCTTGTCGCTTACTGTTGACATATCATTCATCCTCTTCTCTATTAGTTTGGTAAAAGTCGTTACTTCTGTCCGTAATACGCATCCTTGCCGTGCTTGCGCAGATAATGCTTGTCCAGAATCCGCTGCGGCAGCTCCTCGGCGAACGTATTCAGCTGGCGGGCGAAGTGGTTCATCTTGGACACTTCCTCCAGTACCACACTGTTCATGACAGCAGCGTGGGCATCCTTGCCCCATGTGAACGGCGCATGCCCCTTCAGCAGAACGCCGGGAATCGCCATCACATCCAGCCCCCGCTGTTCAAAAGTCTCAATGATCACATGCCCAGTCTCTGCTTCATAACCGCGGTCAATCTCTTCCTGGGTCAGGAACCGTGTACACGGTACAGAACCATAGAAGGTGTCTGCATGCGTCGTGCCCATAACCGGAACATCCAGTCCGGCCTGAGCCCAGATGGTTGCCCACGTGGAATGCGTATGCACGATGCCGCCAATTTCGGCATAGTGCTTGTAGAGTACAGCGTGGGTCGCTGTATCCGAGGAAGGCCGCATCTCTCCCTCCACCACATTGCCATCGAAGTCCACAACGACCATATCGCTCGGCTTCATCTTGTCATAGCTGACTCCGCTCGGCTTGATGACGAACAGACTGCTCGCCCGGTCCACCGCGCTCACATTGCCCCAGGTGTATTTGACCAGCCCGTGCTTAGGCAGCTCCAGATTGGCCGCGTACACCTCTTCCTTCAGTTGCTCCAGCATGTGTTAATTCCCCCCGTTCTCTACGAGATGATCTACAGCGGCCTGCTCAATCGCCAGACCCGCCGTGTAGCGTTCCATGAACAATTCAAAGCCCTTCACATCCGCCGCAACCGGATGAATGGTCTCGCCTTCGATATCCTTGAAGACCTTCTGGTCGAGGAAATCATCCAGACGCTCCTGCTGCGCTCTGTTCTTCATATAAGAAGCCAGAATCGCCATGCCCCACGCGCCGCCTTCTCCGGCTGTTGCCATCACAGAGACCGGAACATTCATCGCAGCAGCCACGATTCTCTGTCCGACAACAGGCGTCTTGAACAAGCCGCCGTGCGCCAGAATGCTGTCGATGGACACCTGCTCCTTCAAGGTCAGAATATCCATCCCGATCTTCAGCGCGCCAAAAGCGGAGAACAAATGCGTCCGCATAAAGTTGCCCAGCGTGAATCGGCTCTCAGGCGAGCGGACAAACAGCGGCCGTCCCTTCTCCAGCCCGGTGATGTTCTCACCCGAGAAATAGCCGTAGCTTAGCAGTCCGCCGCCATCAGCGTCCGCCTCCAACGCTTTATTGAACAGAACACTGAAGAGCTGGGCCGGATCAGCCTTGAAGCCCATCGCCTCCGAGAATTCCCGGAACAAGCCGACCCAGGCATTGATATCGCTGGAGCAGTTGTTGGCATGCACCATCCCTACCGGACTGCCATCGGGGGTAGTCACCATGTCAATCTCAGGGTATACCGCTGTAAGGTCCTTCTCCAGCACGATCATGGCGAACACGGAGGTGCCTACAGAGATATTACCGGTCCGTTTGCGCACACTGTTCGTAGCGACCATTCCTGTTCCGGCATCGCCCTCTGGAGGACAGAGCGGAATGCCTGCCAGCAGGTCCCCGGACTCATCCAGCAGTCTCGCTCCGGCTTCCGTTAACACACCAGCCTGCTCGCCTGCTGCGTAGACCTTGGGCAGGAGATCACTCAGCCTCCAAGGGTAATTCTTAGCGGCAATCAGCTCATCGAACTGGCTGACCATGGCCGGGTGGTAATCCTGTGAAGCTTCATCTATAGGGAAGACCCCGGAGGCATCGCCAATCCCGATCGCCTTGCTGCCGGTCAGCAGCCAATGGATGTATCCGCCCAGCGTCGTTACGAACGTTGCCTGCGGAACATGCTCTTCCCCGTTCAGAATCGCCTGATACAGGTGGGCAATGGTCCAGCGCTCCGGAATATTGAACTGGAACAGCTCTGTTAATTCCTTGGCCGCCGCACCGGTTGTAGCATTACGCCAGGTCCGGAACGGAACCAGCAGCTCGCCCGCGCTGTCAAAGGCCATATATCCGTGCATCATTGCTGAGAATCCGATCGAACCGACAGTAGTAAGCGTAACCCCGTATTTCTGTGCAACCTCCTGCTTCATCTCGCGGTAAGCCGCTTGCAGCCCCTTGATGATATCGGTGAGGGGATACGTCCAGTACCCGCCTTCCAGCAGGTTCTCCCACTCGTAGCTTCCGGATGCAACCGCCTCGAATCGCTGATCAATCAGGACGGCTTTGATACGTGTGGACCCAAATTCGATACCCAGTGATGTCTCTCCCTTAAGTATCGCTTGCTTGATGTTCTGATCCATGCCCACGTTACTCCTCTCTGAACCAAACTGTGTTACTTACGAATTTAAAGAATGCGCTTCCTTTATGAACAGGTTTAGTATATTTTTTGTTCGTACATTTGTCAATAATAGATATAAGATATACCTACAAATTTACCGGAAAATCACCCGTATTTTACGCAAATCATGATATATGGTAGACACCGGAGGATATTAAGCTTATATTCAAGCTATAATATGTACGTACAACTACAATAATTTATCCACTCCAAATAAGAACAACTATGAAAGAAGTGACCCATGTGCGAACCAAGTACCAGATCATATTCGATGAACTCAAAAGCAACATCCTGTCCGGCACCTACAGTGTAGGCGAGCAAATTCCTACGGAGTCGGCGCTGCAGGAGATGTACGGCGTCAGCCGCCAGACCGTGCGGAAGGCCATTCTGGAGCTATCCAATGAGGGGTTTCTGCGCAGCGAAAAGGGCTCGGGCACCTATGTCAGCCACCAGTTCCGGTCCAAATCCGGGAATGGCGCGGGCAAGCGGACCATCGGCGTAATAACCACTTACCTCTCCGATTATATTTTCCCGTCCATTATCCGGGGCATTGAAGGCAGGCTGAATGAAGACAACTATTCGCTGCTGCTCGCCAGCACCAATAACGATGTCGCCCAGGAGAAAAAAGCGCTGGAGATGATGCTGTCCTACGGGGTAGACGGGCTGATCATTGAGCCAACCAAGAGCAACCTCTACAATCCGAACATCGCTTACTACTTGTCGTTCAAGGAGCAGGACGTCCCGTTCATCATGATTAACGCTTATTATGAGGAGCTGGAGGTGCCGTTCTTCTGCCTGGATGACGTACAGTCGAGTTATCTGGCGACCCGGGAGCTGATTGCGAAGGGCCATACCCAGATCGGGATTATCGCCAAAATGGACGATCTCCAGGGCAAATACCGCATGAAGGGCTATATCAAGGCACTCGGCGAGGCCAAGCTTCGCTTCCACCCGGAGCAGGTCCTCTCCTTCGATACCGAATCGAAGCAGGCGCTGTCGGCCAATCTGGAGCAATTCCTGACAGATAACAGAGAGGTGCTGACCGCTATCGTCTGCTATAACGATGAAGTGGGCCTGGAAGTGGTCAAGATGTGCCGCGAACTGGGGATCTCAATTCCTGGAGAGCTGTCGATTATCGGGCAGGACAATTCCTATATCGCCAAGAATGCAGGGATCAAGCTGACGACGCTGACCCACCCGCAGGAGAGAATGGGCCGTGACGCCGCCGAATGGGTCATTAAGAAGCTTCAGGGTAAAAAAGACCTGAAGAGCAGCAACTACTATCTGCCCGAGCTGGTAGAGGGGGAGACGGTGCGGGTGCTGGAGCCGGCTCCAGTGGAATAGGAAGTCCGCCCGGGAATGTGCAGACAAAAGACAAACAGCCCTGACCGCTTCATGACCGTTACAGGCCGTGAAGCGGCAGGGCTGTTCAGTATTCTGCTGATTCAGGGGACTGATTTAGTCCAGCAGAGTAGAGATGCTTATGCTTTCAATCTTAGCGCCCTTGACGTGGAACAGCATATAATCCACATAGTTGCTTGGGGCGAACCGGAAGTCATCCTCTTCCTCAGGTGCACCGTCTCCGGTCAGCGTGCCTTCGGGATAGGCTTTTTTGAGCGTATCCAGGCTGTCTCCGACCTTGATATTACGGACTGTAGTGTACTTCGGATCAGTGATCTTCATGTTGAAGATGTAGAACTGCTTGCCGTCACCCGAATCAATGGTCTTAATCTCAAGGCCCGGGAAGGTATACGTGTTCTCTGTTCTGCCGATCAGGGTATCCATATTTTTACCGTCATCCAAGGAATAAGTGTGCGATTTCTTCGCCGTTGCCTTGCCAAGCATACTCTCCAGCTTAGCATCATCCACAATGTCAGAGAGGGCAATAGTCTGGTCCTTATAGACAAAAGCCAGCTCCTTCAGAACCACATTCCCTTCCTTCTCAATGGTTCCCTCCTTGATTGCCTCCGAGCTGCCCGCTGAAGCCGCAGGGGTTGGCTCGGCCGTAGCAGCTTCAGTCGCCGCAGGGGTTGCTTCCGGTGCCGCTGTGGCCACCGCTTCAGTGGTAGGCTCTGCCGAAGGAGTTGCCGCCGGAGCGGCTGAATCAGACTGGCACCCGGCCAGAAGTGTCATTAACAATACTGCGGACAGCAGCAGCGCTGCCGGTTTTTTAAATGTTCCCATAAGTAATCCCTCCATGAATGTACGCGATGGACGCGTTGTTTGTTTGGTATGAGGTTAGTATACGAAAAGCATTTATTAGTGTAATAACAGAGTTGTATCAGTCTTGTAACGCCTGTTTACAGGAGCGGCAGACGGATGGAGACCGTGGTTCCCGCGCCGAGCTGACTCTCAATATCCAGGTGCCCGCCGAACTTCTCAGCGATCTCCTTACATATGGACAGCCCCAGCCCCGTTCCGCCTGCCCCGCCTGCATTGCTTGCCCGGTAGAACCGCTCCTGCACACGGGTAAGCTCATCCGCGCTGATTCCAATGCCCTGATCGCTGATCCGGACGACAGCTTCCTGCTCCCGGACCAAAGTTTCAATGCTTACCCGGGTACCGGGACCGGAGTATTTGATCGCGTTGTCCAGCACATTCGCGATGGCATGGGACATCAGCACCTGATTGACATTGACGAAGGCCGGCGGCCCCTGCCGGATCGTAAGCTCTATCCCCTTACTGTCCGCCTTGGCCCTCAATCCAGCGGCTCCCCCTGCGGCCAGCTGTGCCAGGTCCGTCTTCTCGGCATCGATTCCATCCTGCCCTGCCTTATCGAAGCGCGACAGCATGAGCAGCTCATTGACCAGCCGGGTCAGGCGGTCCGATTCATTCACCAGATGGAAGTAGATCCGCTGCAGCTCCTCATCCTCGTCCTCACCTTCGTACAAATATTGAGAGAACCCCTTGATCGCAGCAAGCGGCGTTTTCAGCTCATGGGATACGTTCGAGACAAACTGCTTCTGATACTGGATATAGTCGCTGAGCTGAATACCCATCCGGTTCAGGCCCGCAGCCAGCATGCCCAGCTCATCCTTCCGATTCAGGTGAACCTCGCGGAACTGCTGCTTGGAGAAGCTCTCCGTAGCACCCAGCAGATATTTAATTGGCTTCGTCGTATTCCGGGCAATGAACAGACTGGAGAGCGTAATCAGAATAATGAATCCCCCTGCACCGGCGAACAGGATATAGCGGATCTGGTCCATCATCGTATAGAAATAAGAGACATCCTCCACGAACTCGTACACATAGCTATTCTGATAATACTTGTCTTGGATCGGAACCGCGAAGTAGAGCAGATGATCCTCGGAGACCGTATACGCATAATTGCCCTTAAGGGCATTCTGGATATTCCCGGGGAAAATGACGGGGGTCTTGTTATTGATCACAATCCCGTCAACGGCGAGTCCCAGCAGCTTCTGGCTGCTGTCGTAGATGCGCACTTCCTTGACGGAGGCTTTTAACGTCTCCAGCGCGCTTCTCGCCACCGCCTCCATCTGCCCGGCATCCACCTCTTGTTCGTGCCTGGAGAGCACCTCCCTGAAGGACATCTCGCCAAGATCCGCCTTCTCCATCATTTGCTTCTCTATGGTTACGAAGCTGAAATAGTCAATCGCCTTATTAACCGAAATAATGATAACGGCAAAGGACAGCACCGAGAACAGCAAATACATTAGCACCAGCCGGGTCGCGTATTTCAGGCGGAGCCACCTCCCAGCTGATAACCGAAGCCGTAGACGGTGCGGATATATTTCGGATTCTCGGCATCATCCTCCAGCTTCTTTCTTAAGCGCATGATCGTCATATCCACGCTGCGGCTGTCGCCCATGAAGTCATAGCCCCAGACAATCTCCAGCAGCTCATCCCGGGTATAGATTTTGTCCGGGCGCTTCAGCAGGGTCTCCAGAATCCGGAATTCCTTGGCTGTCAGAGCCACCGGAACGCCGCCTTTCTGCACCACCCGGGTCTCCAGATCGAAGGTCAGCTCCTCATGAGTGATCCGGGTATCTTCAGCTTCTGCGGGCAGACCGCTGTTCTGGGCTCTCCGGAGCACCACCTTGATCCGCGCCAGCAGCTCCCGGTTATCGAACGGCTTGGTCATGTAATCCTCTGCCCCCAGCTCAAGCCCCAGCACCTTATCGATAATCTCATTCTTGGCCGACAGCATAATGACGGGAACGGCCTGCCGCTTGGTGATCTCCTTACACAGGTCATAGCCCGAGCAATCGGGCAGCATCAGATCCAGTACCACCAGGTCCGGCTGAAAAGCATCCAAGGCCTCTAGTCCCGCACTCCCGTTCTCCGCTGTCCGCACCTCATAATTCTCTCTGCGGAGCACAAGCTCGATCAGATCTCTAAGGGCAGCTTCATCATCGATTACGAGAATTTTGTTCATCCGATCCCTCCTCCTATACTTAATATTAACACCGGCAAAGGACGTTAATCTCCCCGCAGCGCAGATCACCTGTTATCATTGCCCGTGAAACCGTCGCCAGCAAATTGTATTCGGTTTTTCGCCTACATTCGGTCCGCGCACCCTGGTGTACCCGGAGCCTTTGCTGTTGCCGGACCGCTAGCTATATCCTTTCCAAAAATAAACCTTCGGCAGGCGGTTCACCTATCGCATTTTCCAACATACCTTGAATAAACCAACTAGAAAGGGGACAAATCAATGTATCTGCTCTGGGTAATCATCGTAGGGGGACTCATCGGCTGGCTAAGCGGCAATCTAATCGGGCGTGATGTTCCGGGAGGCGTCCTGGGCAATGTAATCGCCGGGTTCATCGGTTCCTGGCTGGGCTCCGAGCTGCTTGGTCCAAGAGGCCCTGTAGTAGGTGGCTTCCACATTGTTCCAGCCATTATCGGCTCCATCGTTGCGCTATTGATCTTCTTTGCCCTGGCCCGCGGCGGCGCCTTCCGGCGTCGTTAATCCTTCCCGCCGGCTGCTGCAAAGTCAACACAGAGCCCCTCCTGTTCAACCAGGCAGGGGCTCTGCCATGTCATCCTTACAGAATCCTTAGAATCTGCCCTTAGAGTAGAGGGAGAGAAAGGATGATATACTATGCAGGAACATATTCTGGAAATACAGGATCTATGTAAAAGCTTCAAACGCCAGACAGCCGTCAACAACGTATCGTTAACTGTTGCACGTAATTCGGTCTACGGGCTGCTCGGTCCGAACGGTGCAGGCAAATCGACCCTGCTCAAAATGATTACCGGCATGCTGCGGCCCGATTCCGGGACAATCCGCTTCCAGGGCCAGGAATGGACCCGGAAGGACTTAAGCCGGATCGGCGTATTAATTGAAGCACCTCCGCTGTACGATAATCTGACCGCCCGGGAGAATCTGAAGGTACGCACGCTGGCCCTCGGACTGCCGCAGTCGCGTATCGAAGAGGTGCTTGCCGTTGTCGATCTGACCGCAACCGGGAAGAAGCGGGCCGGACAATTCTCCATGGGGATGAAGCAGCGGCTCGGCATCGCCATTGCGCTCCTCAACCAGCCGGAGCTGCTGATTCTGGACGAGCCGACGAACGGGCTGGACCCGATCGGGATTCAGGAGCTGCGGGAGCTGATCCGCTCCTTCCCGGAGCAGGGAATCACCGTCATCCTGTCCAGCCACCTGCTCTCCGAGGTGGAACAGACAGCCGACCATATTGGCATCATCGCGGGCGGCGTACTCGGCTATCAGGGGGCGATCTCCCCGGATCAGGACCTGGAGGCGCTGTTCATGCAGGTTGCTGCGGCCCACCGGAGGGACGGTGCGGTTCATGCTTAATGTCATACAGGCCGAACGCCTGAAATGGCGGCGGACCTTCATTCCCAAGCTGACTTGGCTTGCCCCGGCGGTTGCGCTTCTGCTGTGTGCGGTGCTCATGGGCGGCAGCCTGTTCCAGAGCGGCTCCTACAACTGGTGGTACACCCTGTTCCTGCCCGGTGCGCTGAGCCTGGCCTGTTCGCTGGCGCTGCTCAAGGATGCCAAGCTGAAATACCGCAGCCTGCTGGCCCTGCCCTTTACACCGGGTACGCTCTGGACCAGCAAAATCCTTGCCTGCACCGGTTGGCTGCTCACTACTCTAGCCGTGTTCCTGACCGGCGTTACAGCCGGTGGCTTGCTGTTCGGACAGATGATTACACTGCCAAGCAGTCTGGCAGGCAGCGCGCTGATCTTCCTCACCTTCCTGTGGCAGATTCCGCTGTGCCTGTTCCTGGCTGCCCGGCTCGGATTATTCGCAGCCATCCTGCTGAACCTGTTCGGTACTATTCTAGGTGTAGTTCAATTCGACAAGGGCGGCTTATGGGATTACATTCCTTATACAATTACCGCAAGGCTCATGTGTCCGGTGCTGTCCATCCTGCCGAACGGCCTGCCGGTCCCGGCGGACAGCCCGCTGCGCAGCACAGATATGATTCTTCCCGGTACGCTGGTCTCCCTCGGATGGTTCGCCCTTCTGTTCCTGCTGACCACCTTATGGTTCCGTAAACAGGAGGCGAAGTAGCATGAGTACATTGCCGGGTCTGCTCAGAGCTGATCTGCTCAAAACACGGCGCACCCCGTTTCTCCTGACCCATCTGCTGACTCCGCTGATCGGGGCTGCCCTATTCATAGCTTACTACTCCATTTCCTCTGCCAGCGAAGGGGTTAAGGTGATGGCGTTCATGCAGGCGGTCGCCTGTGCGTTTCCTACCCTCATCGGGCTGCTATGTGCGATGGCAGCGGAGCAGGAGGCTGCCGCCGGAGAATTCCAGGGAATGCTGGCCTTGCCTGCGGCAAGAAGCACCACCTATGCAAGCAAGCTGCTGCTCCTGCTGGGCTTCAGCCTGGGGGCTGTCCTGCTGATTTTCGTCCTGTTCAGCCTGGGCTTTGCCGGAATGCTGGGGCAGGACCGGCACGGCATAGTCTTTTATCTGACCGGGGCCGTGATCCTGTTCGCAAGCAATATCCTGCTCTATCTGGTTCACTTCGCTGTCAGCCTGCGGTTCGGCCGGGGCGTCTCCATCGGCATAGGAATCACGGGGAGCCTGCTCGCCGCCCTGATGCTGACTGGTCTTGGCGATATCCTGTGGCCGTATATCCCCTTCGCCTGGGGTGGACGTTTCCTCTCCCTGCTGGAGATTCAGCATTCGGGACTCCGGCTGCCCCGGGCTGAAACGGGACTGGCCACCGGCATATCCATCTGTACAGGAGCAACAATAGCCGCTGGCCTTCTCAGTATGTTATGGTTCAACAAATGGGAGGGCCGCTCTGCGGATAACTAGCCTCCTAATCTGCAAATGAAGGAAACAATGACTATGGCCAAAATACTTGTGGTAGACGACGAACCCGCTATCCTCTCCCTGATTCATAACGCGTTGAGCACAGACCAGCATCTGGTGACCACCATTTCCAATCCGGCGGAGGTGCACAGCACCGATCTGGGGGCATATGATTTGATTCTGCTGGATGTGATGATGCCGGGAGTGGATGGCTTCACGCTCTGCCGGGAGATCCGCACTGCGGTGGATTGTCCCATTCTTTTTTTGACGGCAAAGACGTTGGAAAGTGACCTGATGTACGGACTCGGACTGGGGGCGGATGACTATATTACGAAGCCCTTCGGCATCGGCGCGCTGCGCGCGCGGATTCAGGCCCATCTCCGGCGGGAAGGCCGGGAGCGGCGCAATATGCTGTACCTGGACCCCGTGCGCCTGAACCTCTCCGGTAAGGAGCTGTATATACGCGAGAATAAGGTCCCGCTGACCAAAAGCGAATATGAAATCTGCGAATTCCTGGCCCGCCACCGCGGACAGGTCTTCTCCAAGGACCATATCTATGAAGGGGTCTTCGGGATGGACGGGGACAGTGACAGCAGTGCGATTACCGAGCATATCAAGAATATCCGCGCTAAGCTGGCCCGGCACGGGCTGGAGGCCATAGAAACCATCTGGGGGATCGGATACAAGTGGAAGCTGTGAAACAACGTAAAGCCGTGCGACTGCGCACTTTTTTCCTAAAATACCTGCTGCTGCTTAGTCTGGGCACCATTCTGCTGCTGGGAGGACTGCTCGGTGTATTCGCGCTGGCGTTCGCCCGGGGGGCGCTGCTGCCTGCCAACTATGAGGAGAAGGCAATTGCCCAGTTCAAGCAGCAGTTAGCTGCTGATGTAACAGATACGGTTCCCCGGGTCCCAGACCGGCTGAATTACACCGTATTCACCTTGGACGGGAAGCCGCTGGCCGGCAACCTGACAGCTAAGGAGGCGGAGCAAGCCTGGAGAATAATCCGGGAGGGGAACAACAGAAGCGCCTACTACTATACCACCGCCGAGCATGGGCAGGAGCTATGGATCTTCCGCTATGTCCTGACACCGCAGTATGCTTCTCCAGTGCTGCGCAGCGCGCTGCCGAATCCCCAGCTCCTGGGCCCCTTGCTCTTCGTGCTCGGATTCCTGGTGATGGCCGCCCTGCTCGCGGCCCGGTTCGGCCGGAAGCTCTCGGAGCGGATGGCCGGACTGCAGGAAGCGACCGAGAACATCCGGCGCGAGAATCTGGAGTTCGCCGTCCATCCCAGCGGCATTGTGGAGATTGATGAGGTACTGGGCTCGCTGGACCGGATGAAGGATGCCCTGCAGACTTCACTGGAGAAGCAGTGGGAGCTGGAGCGCTCCCGCAGAGAGCAGATCTCCGCGCTGGCCCACGACATCAAGACGCCACTGACCATTATCCGGGGCAACGCCGAGCTGCTGCAGGAGATTGTAGAGACGGAGCCGCAGCGTGAATACAGCGGCTATATCCGCCGCAGCGCTGAAGACATTGAAGCCTTCGTGCAGGAAGTCATTGATCTGTCCAACCAGCAGGCCGGCTCCTCCCGCCAGAAGGTGCTGGTCCCGGCAGCAGAGATCATAGCTGAGCTGGAGCTGCAGATGAATGCCCTCAAGGCAGGCAGGAACCTGAAGACCTCTATCCGGCAGGAGAAGCTGCCGGAATACCTGTTCATTCACAAGGAGCTGCTGCTGCGGGGCATGATGAACGTGATTACCAATGCCGCCGAGCATACCCCGCCCGGGGGCAGCATTGCCCTGCTTGTCCAGAGCGGGCCGGATGCGGTTCAGTTCACGGTTACCGACACCGGCAGCGGCTTCTCGGCGGCCGACCTCCGGGAGGCCACCAGCCAGTTCTACCGGGGCGACCCGAGCCGCAGCTCCGGGAATCATCACGGAATGGGGCTCTATATTGCACGCTCTGTGGCCGAGCAGCACGGAGGCACGCTGAGCCTCAGCAACGACTCCGTCTCCGGCGGCGCCAAAGTCACGATGCGCATTGCCAATCCGGAGCGTCTGATTACCCCGTCTGCGACTTCATAGAAATCTTCATCTCAAGCGGTTTTTGTGATTATTTTAATAGACAAATCCACTCAATTCACTGTTACGTTCCTTCTCTATCCGTAGTAGAATGAAGAGGTACCGCTAATCTTCTGCTCAAAGGAGAAGTCTATGGAGATCCAAATTCTGATTGTCGAAGATGATGCGGTATGGAGAAGCATGCTCGCCCGGTTCCTGAATAGCGAACCCGGTCTGCAGGTTATTCACACTACAGCTACCAAAGAAGAGGCGCTCGCCTTTTGTACAAGCCATACAGTAGATGTGGTGCTGATGGATCTCAACCTGACGGAGCATCATCTGGACGGCCTCCAGGCTACGCTGGAGCTGAGCCTGACGGGCAACGAGGCCCGGGTGATTGTACTCACCTCCCTTACGGATGAGCGTACGATTCTGGATGCTTTTACGGCCGGTGCCATTCAATATGTAAGTAAATCGGATTTCCGCCTCATCCCGGGCACGATCCGGGAAGCGATGCGCTCCCGTTCTCCCCAGTCTGTTCTGGTCAGGGAATTCCTGCGGCTCAAAGAAGCCGAACAATATAACCGCCTGACGTTAGCCGAGAAGGAAATTATCTCGCTTAGCGAAGCAGGCAACGGCAGACAGGCCATGATGCGCTCGCTCCGCAAATCGGAAGGGACGCTGAAGAATCAAATTACCAGTATACTCCGCAAATTCAACTCCAAATCCCTGAAGGAGGTCGTCCGGGCTATCAAGAGCAGAGGATTAACCGACAGAGAACTTGAGCTATGATCCCCGCCTTGTTCATAACTCTGTTAGTAGCTTCGGTGGTTCTCTGGCTCAATTCGGGCAACGCCTCGTTCCGCTGGTTCAGTATTGCTCTGTTTGCGTCCAGCAGCAGCATTATCACCTATCTGCTTAGCGCAGCCTATCCGCAGACCAAGTACGATGTATGGATTAATACACTATATGCCGTTTCCGATGCTACAATTGCCTATACGTTCGGCATGTTTGGTGCTGTATATTCGGATTTGCTGCACAGGCGGCAGCGGCGGATGTACGGCTTTATTCTTATCATTGCGGCGTTAGCGGGACTTGCTGCTACCCCGCTCACGCCCGGCCGGCTCATCAATTACAGCGGCAGAAATGAATTGCCTATGCTGCTGTTCATCGGCTGTGCGTTAGGAATCAGCGCCGTGCTGCTTATTCTGGCGAATCTCCGTGAGAAGCACCCGTTCAAGCGCCGCGAGCGGATGCTGACGAACATGCTGGCGCTGCCGGTGATGGTGTATATTATAGTGAGCTATGCCTTTTATATGCGGGGGATTGACCTGTTTCAATTCAACCACCTCGTTAGCATAGGCTTCCTGTCCGTGTTCCTGCTGATCGGTCTGACAAGGGGCATCCTTGGAGTCCGGTTCAAGGTGGAGATGCTGAAGATAGACGCGTCCCTGCACACCTTGAAGGGAGGCTCCCATCTGCTGAACCATACCATTAAGAATGAGATCGGCAAAATAGACATCCTGCTCCATCAGATCCGGCGGGAGCTTCAGAGCGGTGAGCAGACTGGCGGCGGCCACCGGGAAACTCTCGGAATGGTCGCTTCGGCTGCCGAATCCATCGGCCATGTGCAAAATATGATGGGCAAGATCAACGAGTCCGTACAAGCCATTGACATTCAGGC
The DNA here is from genome assembly GCF_038002245.1 of Paenibacillus sp. FSL R7-0128. Taxonomy (NCBI): domain Bacteria; kingdom Bacillati; phylum Bacillota; class Bacilli; order Caryophanales; family Paenibacillaceae; genus Paenibacillus; species Paenibacillus sp. FSL R7-0128. Next base: position 7,517,378 of record NZ_JBBOCD010000001.1, read on the forward strand.
TCAGACAATGAATCCTGCGCCTGTATTAGAAGCTTGTCTTGCAGCCTTTGCAAGGGTAGCTCCGCCGGAGATTCACCTCCATCATTCCCTGCATCCCGTCCAGGACGTATACTTCGATCCCCTTCATCTGAAGGAGATGCTGACCAATCTGCTGAACAATGCGGCCGAGGCCATAGAGCATCAAGGAGCGATTACCGTCCGGTTGTCGGAGACCTCCCGGGAAGCGGTCATCTCCATTCAGGATAGCGGCAAAGGGATTCCGCAGACGGCACTCCCGTATATCTTCGATCCCTTCTACTCCACCAAGAAGATGACCGCTCATTATGGTCTGGGCCTGTATTACTGCAAGAATGTGATGATGAAGCTTGATGGCTCCATCCGTGTAGAGAGTGAACCGGGGCAGGGCACCTGCTTTTACCTGTATCTCCGAAAAATAAAGCGCTCCTCCATATAACGAATTCCCCTGCCCGTAGGTCCTATAAAAGATAGGCGTTACGGGCTTTTTTTGCCCAATGATACAATGAATTATATCGAAATATAGGGAATCGCGTCGAATGATGTCATTTCACTGCGAACCCGGTTCATTCTATTCATGTACAAAAAGGGGAGTTGCGAAAATGCAAGAACTGAAGAAAACACGCAAGAAGCTGTACATCAGCGCGGCTGTATCCGCTTGTCTGGTGCTTGGCGCAGTTCCATCCGCTTATGCCGGACCCGGCAGTCTGCTGGACAACAGGATCGGTAATGAGCTTGAGGCAGAATTCAACGTAACGGCAGTAAATGCCGAGGATACCGTTGTTCTATCCTGGGATTCTTCAGCTCTGAAGCTGGACAAGAAGGCCTATGATCTGACCAAGGATACTTCCAAGGAGATTGAATACTTCATCAGTCCTGGCGCGGAGAATGACGACAATCTGAAGGTCAGCGTACTGCTGGAGATTCCAACCGCCGCTGCGGGTGCCGTAGAGCTGGACAACCGCCCAGAATCTTTTGTGGAAGGCAACTATACCTATTACTACATTGATAAAGGCCTCGAAGTCAATGTCGGCGATGCTGCGGATTCCAATGAATTCGATATTACCTTCAAGGCTGTATCCCCGCAGAACGCTCCGTTTACAGCCAAGCTGCTCGCTGTTAAAGAGGTGAAGCCGGCGCAGAAGACAACCTTTAGCGGAAATCTGCAAGAGCCGAATCCTTATCAGCATAGAGATATGATCATGTACCTGAGTTCAGCGCCGGCAACAGCCGCTTCAACGGGTACGTTCGTTATTAATATCGGTGAAATGACTCCGAATTTCAGCGATGGCCAGTATGATGGATTCCTGTATACCGATAAAAAAGGCATCCCGCTGCTGGCAGAATATTATGATGCAGCCGCCCACACCTTCACGATTCCGGTAGAATTGGCAGCAGGCGATTCCTTAGAGGTATTCCGGCTGAACTACCCTACGTATTCTCTGACACCTAATTCACAGATGACAGCGAAGTTCGACCAGGACGGCGAAGAAACCGTCTATACGTTCAGCGATGAAGTGAAGGTAACCTACAACACGACCATGATTCCCTAACGAATGGAATGACACAGGATTGGAATGGTGATCATGAAAAAAGCAAGGATTGTACTCTATACCGTCTCCCTGTTCCTCGTCCTGCTTGCCTGCACGACTGCGGTATTAGCGTCTGAGGGCAACCGCCCTCCATCCGGGCTGGCGAATGTCGTCTCTAATGAACTGGAGATGGCATTCACGGTTACGCAGCCAGAAGTTAAACCTACAACTGCACCAGAAGCTACAACTGCACCTACTGCCACGCCAACTGCTTCACCTGAACCTGCCAGTACGCCTACAGCTACACCTCAACCTACGAGTGTGCCTACGGCTACAACTCAACCTTCAAGCGCACCGGACGCAGGTTCAGTAAGCCCAGGCGGAAGTGAGCTGTTGGCGGTTATCGTCGACAATGGAGACGGCACTACGATCTCCGGCGCAGCGGTGCGGCGGACCAGAGATGCTGCCGGACGCATTACCGACCAGGTGACCTTTGATGCGCAGCAGGCCGCCGCAAGTGTGGCGGGCGCCAAGGCAGCCGGACGGAGTGCGGCAAGAATCGTCATCCCTGATCCCGAGGATAAGGTGTCCGAGCTGAAGCTGCAGATTCCGGCAGCGGCTCTGGATGTACTGTTCAAGGGCGGTCTGGAGCTGGAGATTTACTCGGATAATGCGGCAATTAAGATTCCCAACGCATCGTTATCCGGAATCACGGAGGACCTGTACTTCCGGCTTGTGCCGATCAAGGATGCGGTACAGCGCGCTGAAGTTGAGGAGCGGGCCAGAGTGGAACGTGTTGTCAGGGAAGCCGTGAGCGGCGAGAAGGTTCAGGTTGTCGCACGCCCAATGACCATTGAGACCAATCTGAGCAGCCGGGCTGTTGAAATCACGCTGCCGCTTAAAGGGGTTCAGCTGCCCGCAGACGCCAAAGAGCGGACGGCCTTCCTCGCGAAGCTTGCTGTCTTCATCGAGCATAGCGACGGCGACCGCGAACTGATCAGGCCTGAGTTCGTCCAGTACAAGCAGGGATTATCCGGCCTGTCCTTCGGCATTAACAAATTCAGTACGTTCACGATTCTCAAGCTGGAAGGCCTCGGGGGCGCTGCCCGGCATGATGCCTATATTCTGGGCTATCCGGACGGGACGTTCCGGCCTGAACGGGGAATTACCCGCGGAGAACTGGCCGCAATCCTGTACCGCTTGAAGGTGCAAGGAACCGCACCGGCAGCGGCGGCACCGGCGGCACTGACCGATATCACGGGTAAACGTTGGTCCGATCCGGCAGTACAATACGCCGCAGCAGGCGGTCTGTTACAAGGTTACCCTGACGGTACCTTCAAGTCAGAGGCAAATGTCAGCAGAGCCGAACTCGCGGCTGTGGTCAGCCGCTGGCTGAACCTGCCGGCCGGCGATGGTTCAACCTTCGCAGATACGGCTACTCACTGGGCGGGTACGGAGATCGGAGCGCTTCTGCAGAAGAAGCTCATAACCGGTTACCCTGACGGTACCTTCCGTCCAGACCAGCCGCTGACACGTGCGGAAGCCGTTACGATCATCAATACTATTCTGCAGCGGAACAGCGAGAGCTGGAGCAAGTCTTCCTGGAGTGATGTGCCGGCTGCACATTGGGCCTTCCAGGCCATTCAGGAAGCTTCCGCAGCGCATGAGTATGCGGGCAAACCGTAATATTTAAAAAGATGTAGTCCCAACAAATAGAGAAGCATCTCTTCAGTACGTTGAAGAAATGCTTCTCTATTCATGTTCGGTAACACAAGATTCAATATACAGTTCTATCTCCAATATTGGACTTAGGCTTCTCCCCAGTTCCGCTGATACAAGCGGCGGGAGGGTGTGTGTTCCGTATGCTCTGTGTACAGGTTGGTCGCGGTTATAAGCGCAGCCACCTTGTCCAGGAAGACCGCCTTCGGCAGCTCCTGGCCGAGAATCACCTCGTAGACCTGCTGCAACTCGGCCAGGGTGAATTGCTCAGGCATTAAGAGCAGCGCGATTCCTGTTCTCTCCGTCTCCTGACGCAGCCGTTCAATAGCATAGGCAATGATCTTAGCGTGATCAAAAGCAAGTCCGTCATTGGACAAGACGGCATACTGCACCGATCTTGCAGCCGGTGTCGCCGTCACCGTCTGTTCGATCACTGCTGCCAGCTCCTGCCCGCCCGCTTCCAGCCGCAGCTCATAGGTACGGGTGCGGATGCAGCCCTGCTCCAGCAGCTCTTTATGCTCCTGCCGGAGCTGGTAGCTTACCTTGAACCAGGCCGCAGCCTCGGCATCATCCCCTGCCTCTAATTGGCTACGGCGGCTGTCGACCAGCGCCATATAACTGCTGCTGATCACCCAGGTGCGGGGATCGCGCCCGGGGTCGCTGAAGGTGCGCAGCTGCTCCAGATAGACACCGGCCACGCCGGTCTCCTCCTCCAGCTCTCGCGCGGCCGCCTGATCTGTGGTCTCGTCCGGCTGGACGAAGCCGCCCGGCAGTGCCCACTTCCCGAGGCAGGGATGCCCGCCTCTGCGGATCAGCAGAAGGCGCAGCCCCTTCGCTCCAGCCCCGGGTTCCTGATCCGCCGCTGCATCCGCAACGGTGAAAATCACCATATCCGCCGCCACGGAGGGCCGCTCATAATCCCCAGGCCGGTACTGCTTCAGGAATTCTTGCTCTGTAAGTCCGTTACCATCTCTCAATTCCACATTTTCCGCCTCCTTATGTCTCTGGTTCAATGCTCCAGCTCTCCGAAATAATTCCCGTACGGCTTGAATTTTGCCAGTACACTGTCCACCTTGCTTATACGTTCCGTAAGCGTGCCCCTAAGGGTTATATAGGGAATCCGCCTCTCCTTCAGATCTGCGATAATCTGCTGGTGGAACACATGCCGCTTCTGATCCCCGCTGCGGTCCCACGTATCGTCATAGGGAATATCATCGTCGCACAGGAAGAACAGGTCGTAGCGCTGCGCGTTCTCCAAGGCCAGCCGGGTTAGCAGCTCGGGTGCCTTCCCATGGTAATCCAGCGCATACATATAAGTGGTAATCGCATTCGTATCGACGAATAAATACCTGTTGGCATCAAGCAATGCCTGCTCTTCCCGCTCCAGATGCCCCACCCCGATCTCGTCAAAAGCCTCCAACCCAATCCGGCGGTCCACCTGATGCTCTGCCCAGTAATCCCGCCCGTATTCACTGGCAAAGGCCGTACCGTATTTCCGGGCAAGCGCTTCGGTGATCGTCGACTTACCGGTAGACATCGCCCCTACAAATACGACCTTGGTAATTAGATCGCGGTACACTAGCCCACTGACATAACCCCGGTATTGGTAAGGGTCCGAGCGGACCATCGTGGCCGATACCGGAACCTGCACCCTCGCCTCATCCACCCGCCGGTCAATAGCACCCAGCGCCAGACTCATATGCTCTCCATAGAATTCACTCGAATAAAAATGGGTCACCTGCTCGCCCTTCAGCAGCCCGAGAATATACTGCTCCTCCCGGATCTCATGCTCCCTGTCATCCGAGTATCCATCAGGGCCATCCCAGGCCTCGATTACCCGGACCGCAGGATAGAGCCTGCGAATCCAGTTCGCCCGGATCTGCAGCGGTACCGGAGAGACCTTGGTCTCATAGATCACCACAATCAGCTCGTCAACCTCCCGCAGCGCCGTCTCGATCATGAACTGGTGCCCTTTATGCAGCGGCGCGAACTTCCCGAGGGTTAATCCAAGTGTTTTCATGACAGTGCCTCCCTAGCCCCTTTGTTCCAGTTGTAGTAGCCGTAGACCGCGTTGATCAGATAGGCGCTCCACATCACGATCATCAGCAGACCCTCCCCGCTGCCTTCCAGCGTCCGGATCACCCAGAGCAGCACGGTGAACATATTCAGCACAATATAGACCAGCCACTGCTCCTTGAAACGACGCACCATCAGAATCGTTGCCACTACCGATAACACGGTAGTCAGGGCGTCGATGTAAGGTGAGTTCTGCGCGGGAATGAACGATAAGCCGAAGCCCAGCAGCAGCGCTCCCGCCACACAGACTGCAACGGTGAGCAGGATGCCCCTCGTTTCCATTTGGCGCATGGACAGCTTGCCGCCGTGCATGTTTCTTTTCCACATATAAAAGCCAACAATATTCATGGGCACAAAGAATAGCAGATTCAGCATAACCTCGCCGAATAATCCGTTGATATAGGCCAAATAAGCATATCCGAACGTATTATACATCCCGAATCCATAGCTCGCCAGCTTCCCCTTCGCCGTCAGCACCACGCATAGTACCCCGGTGATGAAGACCGTGAACCCGAAGAGCGAATCCTTGGAGATCACCGTAAAAACAACCGCGATCAGCGTAAATATCACCAGCCAGGCGAGTTCAAACCCGCTCCAGTTGCCGGGTGCCTTCTTCATGCTCATCCCTCCGCTTCCTCTGTATCCTGAGAAATTGAATACTTAATAACTAATTGATAATTACATTTTGTTAATATCAAAATAACAGAATTTATGGCGGGATGCAAGCCCGATTTTCCACAACTTATGAGCTAGCGGTCTTCGGCCGCCTGTTGAGAACCAATCATTTGGAGGATTAGATAACGGCGGTATTAGGAAGCTATTAAAACCTCCTTCACACGTACAAGTCAGCCTATAAGCTGGCTATTTTTGACGCCCTTCTACTTTTCTTCCATTTGTTGTTGCCTAAACCTCTTTATGCAAATATGATAGATTCATATACTCCAAGATCTTACATATTATCCACCCCATTAGCGATCATATAAGGAGGAACGGCAGCAATGTTCAAGACAAGGATCATGAAACGAAGCTTCATCTTATTTGCCATTCTGGTATTGGTATTCTCTTCTCTTCAGCTCAGGCCCGCTCTAGCTCAGGAATACACGGGCGGGAAGCAGGATACAACTTACACAGGAGAGGGTTATGAGGTAACCTACACGATTTCCTCCAAGTGGGAAGGCGCCTTTAACGCAGATGTTACGATCAGGAATACGGGTAAACAGACGCTAGAGAACTGGAGTATTGATTTTACATCCCCTTATGAAATTACGAATATCTGGAACGGACAAGTACAGGCCTACGAGAACGGAGTTTATACCATCAAGAATGCAGGCAGCAATCAGGACATTCCGGTGGGTGGCAGTGTGAATTTCGGCTTCACGGCTTCATTTGAAGGAGAGCTTCAGCTGCCTGTAGCATTTGAAATGCCGGGCGCGGAACAGATCGTACCGGGCGCGCAATACGAGACAAGCTTCACAGTGACAAGTGATTGGGGAAGCGCTTTTAACGGCGAAATTGCCATTAAGAATACATCGCAGTCAGCCATTGAGGATTGGACGCTGGAGTTCGATTATGACGGGAACCTGGACCGGTTCTGGACGGCTGAAATTACCGGGCATACCGGCAATCATTACGTCATACATAATGCGGGCTATAATGCCAACATTCAGCCGGGCGAGATACTGATCCTAGGCTTCTCCGGGAACCCGGGAAATGTTGTAAGTGCGCCTTCGGGCTATCAGCTAACGCAGATCTCAACCGGGGAAGAATCCCCGGAGCCTGAGCCGGGCAGGGTCTCCGTGCAGCTTGAAACGTACAGTCTCCAGCTTCAGAACAGTCCGGACGGAGACTATTACTTCCTGACCTCCAAGATGGACAAGCTGACGGGAACGCTAGGAGGAGTATCACAGGTCAAGGCCTTCAATTATGAGATTACGGACAAAAACAAAGCAGTCCTCCAGCAAGGGACGATCCCTGTAAGTGCAGCATGGTCTGTGGAAGGAATCGGACTTGGCATCGGATATAATCTGCTGAAGTTAAGCGCGCAGTTAAACGATGGCTCAGAGGTCTCCAAGACGTATATTATCGTGAACTTCGACGAGAGCAATCTGGATAACCTCGGGATTGACCGGGAGAAGGACAGCGATAATGACGGAATTAGCGATTACTATGAGGAGCATTATGGCCTCTCCGCTACCAGCAAGGATACCGACGGCGACGGGTTAAGCGACCGGGATGAGCTGCTCGTGCTGAAGCTGAATCCGCTTGAACCGGACAGTGATAAGAACGGGACTGCTGACGGTGATGAAGACTACGACAAGGACGGATTAACCAACCTGGAGGAGCTGATGCTGGGCACCAGCCTCATCAGTGAGGACAGTGACGGCGATGGCCTGACGGACGGCGAAGAGATCCATAAGCACAAGACCGATTCCCTGAAGGCCGACACCGATGGAGACGGACTCTCTGACGCGTGGGAACTCCAGATCGGAAGCGACCCGCTTGTGCCTGAGACGAAGTTCGCAAGAACGGAGAAGGCGGCGGATGCCGGGGGCAAGGCTGTGCCAAGTGTGGCCGTGGAAGGGATCACTGCGGAGCAGGTAGACAGCTTGTCTGTCCAGCCGGTCCAAGATGGCATTCTTAATGATATAACCATCCCCGGGTATATTGACCAGGGCTATAATTTCTCCATCGATGGAAGCTTTGAGAAGGCGACAATCTCCTTTGAGTTTGATAAAAGCTTACTGAGTCAGGCAGGCTTTGTGCCGCGGATCTACTATTACAATGAGGAGTCGCAGCTATTCGAAGAGCTGCCGGATCAGCGGGTCGCCGGGAATGTGGTCTCGGCCGAGACGGCTCATTTCTCCAGGTACATTCTGCTGAATAAGACGGTATACGACCAGGTCTGGCAGTATAAGTTCCTGTATGATGAGGGGCAGGAGCATTATGCGGGGATGGATGTCGCCTTCGTCATCGATTCCTCGGGCAGTATGTCAGATAATGACCGGAGCAATGTAAGAATCAGCGTAACCAGACAGTTTGTTGATCTGCTGACGGACAGTGACCGCGGGGCGGTGGTTGATTTTGACGACTATGCTACGGTATTATCCGGCTTCACTTCAGACAAGACCGTGCTGAGTCAGGCTGCGGGGCGGATTGATGCGAACGGCGGAACGACTCTGAGCAGCGGGATTTCAAGTGCAATTAATCTGTTCGCCACCACCAGCAGAGCGGATGTTCTGAAGTACATTATTATGCTTACTGACGGGGAAGGCTCTTATGATACCGCACTAACCAAACGGGCTGCCGATCAGGGTATTGTGATTTATACGGTAGGCCTGGGCAGCAGCATTTCGACGAGTGTCCTGACCAGCATGGCCCAGGGCACCGGCGGCAGCTATTATCATGCAAGTAATGCCAGCCAATTGTATGGGATCTTCGATACCATTGCCGAGACTTCCGATCTGTACAAGGATACAGACCAGGATGGCATCAGCGATTATCATGAGAAGGAGATGCAGGCCGGAAGACTGCGTGTTGGTACTGGCGGTGCGGCAATAAGGTTGAATTATCTGGATGCAGACAGCGATAACGACGGGCTTAAGGACGGGCAAGAGATCCGTATTGTTAAATCCGGCGACAAGGTCTACGCCTATTTGTACTCCAATCCCAACCTGGCCGATACGGACGGCGACGGCTTGAACGATGCGGTGGACAGCAGAAGACTGATTCCAGATGTAAGGGAGGCCCTGATCCTTCAATCTGATAACAGAGAAGGAATTCTTAAGAAAGCACCGCAGGGAACTTCCCCAGTCTCCGATGACCTGACGTTCAATGACTACACTTATTTTGAGTTACTCAAGCTGGACCCGGTATTCTCGGTGGCCAGAATTACGCCCGAGCCCATGATCTGGGGCGAGATGGCCCTCCTGTTCGTTGTCGGCACAATAGGTGCAACGGATGATATGAAATTCGTTCTTGGCGATCTGATCTCAACGTTCAAATACAGCAAAACCATTAATGAGGGATCTTCGGTAACCCTTGGCGACACCTTCGATACCAGCAAATATATCAAGTATCATAACAGCCAGCTGGATAATGCCGTCATCACGGACGCCAGTACCCAGAACTATGTACAATTAATCAAGAATTTTGTTGTGCAGGAGCTGCGCAGTAATAACGGTGATCTGTCCAGACTAAAATTTGATCCGAACAGCAACCGGAATGTGGTGTATAGTTACGTGAATCAATTCTCGACCAGCCCGTATCCGGTATTTACGGAGAAGACCAATCTGGCGTTATCTCTGGCTATCCATGCCTTCCATGGTCATAATATTACCATTAAGGACTTCAACAGCAACGGAGGTCAATTCAGCGGCAAGCTGGTGTTCCATTTCTACGATCATTTCGGCCTGGATGCTGATGATGAGATTAATAATCCGGGATTTGTGGACTGGTTCACTTTGCAGCACTACGAACGGTTCAACGGCAAATATGTACCGTTCATTACAACGATTGACTACGAGCTGCCTTTTAGCGGCTCCGTTAACTAATTTCAATGGAGCAGGCAGGTGAAGCTATTGAGTCGCAGGACACGAATCTTACTTGGCATTACCATTATACTGTTGCTTGCAGCGGCGGGCTTCATCATCATGTACGACCCCTCCATGGCGAAATATAATATTTTCCGGGAGCACCGCGCGCAGTTTGATGCTGTGAAGTCGGAGACCCTGCTGCTGATGGACAGCCTGGATGAGCAGAGCGATATCGGGAATACCTTCATCTATTCCAATAATCGTAATACCACCTCTCCGTTCCATGACAGTGTGAATACAGAATTGCAAGACAAGATCCGGCAGATCGCTGCATGGTCTGGGGACAGCCTGGACTTCGTGCGTTACAGCAGGCAGGACGGAAAGCCGCTCCTCAGGTTCATATTCGACTGGGAAAGGGAGCATGGCGCGACCTATCACATCGTGTATTGCGCAAGTCAGAGCATGGTGGAGCAGGCCTATGCAGCAGAGCCGGTTAAGTATAAGCTGACTCCACTTGCAGACGGCTGGTACGGGATCGAGATAGAATAGTTTTTAGAAGAAGGGGTGTCCCACGCCATGTGTAATGGCTGAGACACCCTTTCTTTTGAACAAACCGGTTACCCGCTCTGCTCACACCACATATTCGGCCATAATCTGCTCAATATGGTACGGAGTCACTCCCTGGTCTACCGAGAATACGGTATCCGCCTGCTGTGGTGACACGGCCAGCTGACCGCGGGCCTTGGCGTGCAGCGTGAACAGATCATACAGATCGGGCTTCTTCAAGGAGGTCATCGCCTTGCCGATGATCACCATCCCCTTCTGGTTCCCTTCCACGTTATTCACATGGAACGGATCTCTGGTCAGGGACAAGTCTGTCCAGATCACGGTCCGCTCCACCAGATCGAGTATCACAGGAATGGCGAGTTGGGTATCCGCCGTGACATCAATCTTGTTCGATACCGTGGCTGGCTCATAGATTTCACCGGACCCCGGCTTCTTCCGCATCATCCAGCCCGTAAAGCACTCCGGCAGATTGCAGTACGGCTGTCCTGTGAAGGAATGGAGAGTCGCCACTACATACCTTCCGCCATACTCAACAATAGAAGGAATATGCAGATCAATGAACTCGCTGGCCCCGTAAGGCGCCGTTACTATATCGCCGCTATGGACTGCACGATATTGTGCCGAGCGAAGATTCGTATAAGAAATATGCTCCACATAATTCCAATTCTTATCATACATCACTGCTGACAGATCAATATCAACTCGGCCTGTAGAGGTACCGTCCATCTTCCCTTCCTTCCACCAGCAGAAGAAACGGACCGTGTTCCCTTCTTCCAGCGGAATCCGGCTTCCCCGTACAAGAGTATGCAGCGCTTTACTGGCCGACCGCTGGGAGAACGGCACCAGATAGTCCTTCAGACGCTCATCCACATATACTTTTCCCAGGGAAGGCTGGCTTGCGAAGCGGGCGACCAGAGTCTGCTCACAGAGGTCCACCATGTCCCGACAGGCTTCTTCACTGATCTCCGGCAGGGTATTAGGAGTGGCCCAGGCTTTGGCGACATTTCCCTTGGGGAAAAACACCCTAAGCTCCGGCAGCTCCCGCTGTCGCGCGAAGTAGCTCTTCACCTGCAGCAGCACCGGGGTCGATACCTGGTCTGCCACTTCTGCGAAGGCCATCACCACGTACTCCGGCTCGCGGGTCATCCGCAGCAGCTTCGCCAATCTTCGTGCGAATTCGCCCGGACGCTTCACCAGCAGATCCAGCGCCGTCCACATCTGGTGATACTGAAGGGCCAGCTCCACACTTCCGTTAAAGGTCGTGAAGGCTTTGTTGTTGCGCAGGATATCAAAAGCTTCCTCACAGCGTTTATACCGCTGCTTGTATTCAGATGGATGCAGGATCTCGCCGAGACGAATCCAGCGCTCCCTGTATCGCAGCATATCCTCGGTGATCGTCTGACACCGTTCCAAGAGCCCCAGTAACAGCCGGCGTTCACTACGCTTGAACTTGCGGAAGCGGGTGGGCAAGGCCAGACTAACATCGCCTTCCGACCAGGCCACCGCCAGCCGCAGCACATCGGTTGCTGTCATGAAATAGGGGCTTATTCTGGCTACATCCGCCTTATCATGCCTAAGCAGCGACGCTGCCACGAATCCGGCATTCTCCTTGAACGGGATCTCCTTCGGCAGGAGTTCATCCAGCTCTTCGTTGGCTGTATTCGCAATCACAGCATCGATATCCTTCTGATCCTCTGCCGAGATCGAGCCTCTGGCCTCCATCAGCTGGCGGATTAGGGTCCGGAACTCCGTGATGCTCCCCAGGTCAATGACCTTCATCTTCACCTGTTCCTCAAGGGGCGTTCGCTGCACGGAATCAGCATATGGAAGCTCCCAGGTGTAATAATGGAACATCGCATTGAAATACAGCTCCGCTTCATCCTCCTGCATGACCTGCTCCGGGAACCCTGGATACATCGGTGCATAATGCACATGCGCGCCAACCATCCGTCTTACATCGGCAATCAGCGGATAATACAGCTGCTCGAAGGCCTCGCGGGGCATCTTCTGGACCGCCCGGAACAAGGCAGGCGACAGGGTATACCCAAGCCCCTGCAGATTGCGGAGGGCTGCGGCCAAGTACCCCTTCGGTAGCTTCTTCGTGTCAGCAGCATCAGGTGTGTGTTTCAGCATCATTTTGCCTGCTCTACGCAGGTAGATTCGGTTTATTTGCATAGTAAAAGTGTCCAGGAGAGCTGTATCCCTACTCGGTTTCAGTCCATGGGTAGAAGGAAGGAATACAATAGCCTGGACGCCTCCTCTCTGGATAAGCATCCTTCAGGAGAGCTGCGGCTCTAATTCATCCAATTGAGTAGAAGGAAGAACCGCAATAGCCTGAAGATCTCCCGGCGATCTTGCCGCCGTTTGATGAATCCATCATCGCACACGGTCCAGCGGGCCAACAGGGCGGAAGTATTACGACAAAGGGAATTTTTAACTTATGGCACATCCCGCCTCTTATCGCACCCTGTATTTTGGCTTTTCATTGAGGGTATGTTATCATTCTTACAGTAAGTTAAATTTTAAATGTTTAGGAGGGATACCTGATGAAAAAGAGATCTATTCAATATCTGTCTGCTGGAATCGGGTATTCGACTGCTGTTTTTTTCTAGAATTCATGTTGACGGGATAGGTCTGTCCAATATGAAGTAATACTATAAAAAACAGCCCATTTAAAAGGAGACTTATAAGCAATGAGACTAAATAACAATGTCATTCAAAGATATAATCCGGAAAATATAGCAAAACCTGTTGGAAGCTACAGCCATGTCACTAAGATCAGCAGAGACGCTGAAATGTATGTCTTTTCCGGTCAAATCGGGATCGATCAGAACAACAATATCCCTGCCGATTTCAATCAGCAAGTAACCAATACGATGAGCAATATTGTAGACATCTTGTCCTCTCAAGGGCTAACTCCCGATCATGTCATCAAAATCAACATCTGGGCCACGGAGGAAATCGATTGGGATCATTTCTATTCCATCTGGAATGAAGTGTTCGGCCCTACGCCTCCTTCCATGACGGTGGCCTACATCCAGGGATTAGGTCTGCCTGAACTCAAAATCGAGCTGGATGTGTGGGCCGCAGGTTAGAGCGTAGCGTAAATTAATACACCCAAAACAAGCCCTAGAAGTATTCTAGAGGCTTGTTTTGGGTGTTTTTTTCTGCGCTGCGGGTAATTAAGAGATAAAGGTGTATTATTGATGTGCATCAGATAATTTAAGAGGATTTTAATGTCGTTTTTCTTAAAAGGTTAGATAACGTTGTTAAATCATTCCACTTAGGGATATACTAGAACAGAATACGGAACTAAGATATCTACAACCATTTAATGCTGCTGAGGGGTGATTGTTTGAAGCTCAGAGTTAGAGATGTTTTTATTGCTGGTGCCCTTCCGATTCACACCTATATTTCGCGCAAATCGGAATTTGGGCTGACCTATGAATTCCGTCTTCATAATGTGATCGATATGGTCGGATTTTTAACTTCAATTATAGGTCCATCGAAAACAGGAAAAACCGTACTGTGTGACAAGGTAATCGGCTTGGACGGATACGTCGATTTTATAGGAAGCGACTTTAAGGATACCGTAGATTTCTGGGAGACGGTTGCAAATAAAATTGGTATTCCCCTCGAACGAGACCATACAGAAATACGCACGCTTGAAGGTCAGGGGCTCGCCGGAACAACAGAAGGAATCACCACCTCCATCACAGAGTCTTTCCGTTCCGGCAAAGATAAAGTCATTAAATATTTTATAGCAAACAACTTAGTTCTATTACTAGATGACTTCCATTACGCTTCACCCAGCAAACAGTTTGAGATTGCCTATCAGCTCAAAGATGCGATCCGCAAAGGGCTTCGAGCCATCATCATATCCTTACCTCACCGTTCGGATGATGCCATTCGAAAGAATGCCGATTTAAGCGGGAGACTGAACCTGATTAATATCGAGCCTTGGAATCCAGATGAACTGCGTGAAATTGCTGTAGGAGGATTCAACAAACTAAATATGCAGATTGATCTGCGGATCGCCGATAACATTGCGCAGGAGAGTCTATCTTCTCCCCAACTCATGCAATCTATCTGTTATAACCTTAGTATGATACTCGATATCGACAATACAGATTATCCGGCAATGCCTGATCAGGAGACCCTCAACCAGGCCTACAGAATGACCTCATTGAACCTTCTTGCTTACCAAGAGGTTGCCAGGAAATTGAAAACAGGTCCAAATCCCCGGGGACAAAAAAGAAAAACTTATTTGACTATAAAAGGTGAACAAACCGATATCTATGAGTTACTTCTAAAGGCAATTGCTGATGATCCGCCCATTGTGAGCCTTTCTATCGACAGCATCAAGCGAAGAATTGATGTGTTGCTAGGTAATCATGCTGACAAACCGGATCGGGTGAAAATCAAAGCAGCTATTGATCAGATGCAGGCTATTATGCAGAGCAGCGAACCGATGTATCAGGTTTTTGAATATAAGGACGATGAAGTTTACATTTTAGAACCGTTATTCCTGTTCTTTTTGCGCTGGGGTAATCTCAACTAATCGAAGGGGGATTATTTTGACTACGATTAATGAGGATAGACTACAAGCTATAGGTGCGCTTCAAGTGCAAATTCAATCTTTCCCACAGGGACAATCGGCTGACTTCAGCAGATGGGTAGATACTACCAGCCGCATGTTAGAGCGTCTCTTCTCCGATCAGTCCATAGCACAGAAATTTGTCTTGCTCACCAGAGCAGGTATACTCCAGGCACAATTATACCTGGAGAATTTAATTACAGATATTAACGCTGGGCTTTTCGATGATGCCAAACCACTTAATGAAATAGATGAAGCACATTTTCATCTTATCATAAGCAGAGTTCTTCATAATTTCGATAAGCATATTTACGAAATGTATCAGAAGCCAGTCCATGGAAATGGAACACTGAAGCTAGAGAGCCTTGCTGACATTTCACTGGGTAACGAATATGATGTGCAGCGGTTGCTATATTCACTGCTCCGTCCCATTTTCCCTGAAGCAAGGGTCGAGGTGCCCACTGACGGAGGATACAAGGGTTATCGCTTTGATATATTTATAGATTCCTACGAAACTGTAATTGAAGTTAAATGCTCGCGTCCAAATATGACTGAGAGGAAGCTCACCGAAGAGATCGGGTCAGATGCATTTCATTATCCCAAAAAGCACATCTATTTCTTCATCTATGATAAAGCTAGAATCATTACAAATGTTGATGCATTCTGTAAGAACTATAACAGGACTCATGATTCCAAGCAGATAAAAACAATAATAATCCAACCAGTTAAAATGATATGAAAAAACAGGCTGCTCTCCATCATTGGAAAGCAGCCTGTTCTTTAATCTGCAATATCACTCCCCCTCCCCCTTCTTCGGCGCAGGCCGCTCATACACCACAGCATAATTCTGGCTGCCCAGTAGTATCCGTTTGCCCTGGAACTCATCGTAAATATTCACCCGCACCGTTGCGCCGTTAAGGGACTTGTACGCTTTGTTGTTCAGCGGGAAGGACAAGCTGCCCGTGGCTCCCGCACCAGCCGGTCCGTCTCCCAGAGGCAGAAGCTGCTCCGACGGCTGACCAAACGGATCAATCAGTTCGGCCACCAGCCTATGCTCATTTGCCTCAGCAACATACTGCTCACTTCGGGTTAACCGGTAGTTCATCTGTACCTCTATGGACTCCCGGTCTTCAGGCATCGTGGCAGTCACCTGGTTCACGGACAGGGAGTAGGGGAACAGGTCCAGCTTCTGAAGGGACGGCTGCGGAGCAGGATTGGCCGGACTCAGCCCCAGGCCCACGGTCTGGATGTAAGCGGTCGGCACTGCGCCGGGTGCGGTCAGCTTGCCTTCGGCGATGCCTTCCCCGAGGAAGAGGGTTAGATCTGACGCATTGATCTCCGTAGGAAGCTTGCTCCAGACGGTTACGAGACTCTTCTCTTTGGGGTTCAGGGCCGCGGCGGACTGCGAGATTACCGCCTCGAAATACTGTCGATCCGGGGTCCGGTAATACCCCACCAGCTGCGCCGGCTGGGTCTTGCGTAGTTCCTCGTTGGTCATCACCAGCTCGGTATAGATCAGCTTGGAATCCGTGCCCGGATAGATCCGGCTCTGCCGCTCCAGAATCTCTGCCTTCTTCCCGGCCAGCTCCAGACGGAAGGGTTCACCGGCCGCCACGGTTCTTAAGGTATTCTCCACCTGGCTGGTGAATAGCGTGAGGAAATTCGCCTGGGTCTCTTCCGAAGGATACTGGAGGATCACCTTCAGCTTCGTCAGATGATAAGAATAGGGAAGGTTCCCCGTAATATACAGAACCGCTGTCTCCTGCGGGGCCAATTGGCTCTTGGAGCCTTCGATCACCATCTGCGAACTGCCGCTGATATCGAGATCCCCCGCCTTCAGAAGCGCTGTAAGGGCCGGAAGCTGAACATTCGCCATGCCTGAGTTGCGGAGGCTGAGCTTGGTCACGACCTGATCGCGGTCCGACCACGGCAGGCGTTCCACCGCTTCCAGCTTCACCACGAAGGTACCCAGACTGTTCTGCACGGGGTACTCAGTCGCCAGCAGATGATTCGGCTGCAAGGAGTAGGGAATCTGATAGTAAGCCGCCGGGAAGGCGATCCGGCCCTCTTCTGCCGGCTCGTTCATCTGTAGCTGGAGCACTCCCTGATTAAGCTTCAGGGGCAGCTCTGCACTGAGTTCGACTACCCGCTCCTCCAGCGGCTTCAGACTCAGACCGGCCAGTGCCTTATTGCTGACCGGATAGCTGTACCCTTCGGCAGTCGTCAGGCTGAAGGAATAGGCCGGAATCGTCACCGCTTGGTTGCCTGTGTTGCGCACCCGGAATTTCAGGCTCCATTTCGCCAGATGATCCTCCGAATACACCGCCGCGCTTGCGAGCTGTGTCTCAATTGTATTGTTGGCAACCTTAAGCTTGGCGACGGCGTTAACGGGTACGGTGAAGTTCGGCGACACCGCGGCAGGCAGCTTATACTCAGCCACAGGCAGGTTCAGCTGCAGCTCGCTGTCTTCCTGGATGAACTGCAGGGACATATTATCCGTCTTCGTATAGGAGGGAATGTCCGCCAGAAATTGCACGGTCCGTTTCTCCTTGGGCTGAATCTGGTAATCGGCAGGGGCGGCATTCAGTTCAAATCTGGAGCCTCCCGAGGATATCAGATATCCCTTCAGGCCCGTGTCCTTAAGCACCTTGGTGCCCGAATTGGCGAAGCTGATGCCCACCCTGGCATACACTTTTCCGTTAGCCTTAACGATCTGCAGGCTCTCGGCCTTACTGATCACCGGCATACCCGCCAGGACCAGCTTCTTGCTCTGCCCTCTGGCGGTGGCTACCGAGTAGGAACCCGGAATCGTGAACATCCCCAGCTTCTTCTGGTAATTCGCCTGGCTGAAGTCCCAGCCGAACAGGGCGATTCGGACTCCGGTTATTTTGGCAGCCTTCCCCGCATTGACATAATACGTGACCGACTGGCTGCTATTAGCCGGAATAGATTTGACGGCAGCACTGCCCGTCACCGGCTTGCCTTGAATAACTGCGCCGCTTGGGGTAGTAACCTTGGAGAAATAATCAATCAGGCTCACGTTGCTGTTACTCCCGTTAACGTAATTCAGGGTATACGTAATCATATTCCCGCTCTCCTGGGGCTGAAGGGCAGCGTCCAGCAGCTTCACGCTCACCCCGCTCTTCAATGAGACCGCCCCCAGTCCCTCCAGCGTGGACACGGAGGCTGTAGCCGCCTTTCCCGCTGAAGGCCCGGCTGCCGCATAGGCTCCGAAGGCGATGGACTGGCTGAGAACCGCCAGGCTTAGCATGGCTACAGCATATTTTCTAGTGGTATGATTCATAATTCTCTCCTCCCTTAACTTCGCTTAAGCTTGCGGCAGCCGGACCTCGAACCTCGTCCGCAGCTCATTGCTCTCTACAGACAGGCTACCGTCATGCTGCTCTACAATATTGCGTGCAATGAACAGCCCCAGGCCGGTCCCGCCCTCCTGATGTGTCCGTGCCCGGTCCCCCGAGTAATACATCTCGAAGATATGCGGCTGCTCCTCCGGCGGAATGGGATTTCCGTAATTGATGACCTCAACCGCTACTGAACCTGAATCTGGGCGGCTGTTAATATCCACATAACCGCCTTCCTGCCCGTAACGGGCGGCATTGGTCAGCAGATTGCCTAATACGCGTACCAGCAGATCCCCGTCCCCGTAGATCATTAGGCCAGGAGTCACATTCAGCCGGGAGGTCAGGCCATTGCGCTCGAATACCGGGTACATCTCCTCGTTCAATTGCCGCAGCAATTCGGTAATATCCAGATATGTCTTCACCACAGGCAGTGTGCCATGGTTCATCCTGGTGATCTCGAACAGCCCGTCAATCAGCTTCTCCAGCCGCTGGGACTTGGTGAAGGCAATCGTCGCGTAATGCCGGATCGTCTCCACTGGTAATTGCTCATCCCTCAGAATCAGATCCAAATATCCGAGAACGGACGTCAGTGGTGTACGCAGATCATGCGCCAGATTGACGACTAGCTGGTCCTTGCTGCTCTCGGCGAAATCACCTCTTTGTACGGCCTCCTGCAGCTTGGCTCCGGCCACATTCAGATCCTCTGCGATTGCGCTGAACTCATCCCTGGAGGCAATCCGCACCTGATTCTGGAAATCTCCGCCCGCCAGATGATGAATCCCCTTGGAAATCTCGTTAAGGTAGCGGATGTACGGCTTGGTGAACATGAAGAATAAGATCAGCATGATTGGAATGAACAGCATCAGAGACACATTGAAGTCTCCGATCCTGTAGATGAACCGGCGGATTTCCGCCTCCGGGTCCTCCCACTTCACCCCGGCGTAATAGAGCTGAAGCAGCTTGAAGATCCCGTAGGTGATCCCGGCAGAGAGCAGCATGCTTACGCCCAGTAACTGAACCAGTCTGGTTCTGAATCCCCGGCGTCTCTTAGGCATTGAACGTGTACCCGACACCCCAGATGGTCTTGATGAACCGTTCCTTGTTCTGATCCTCTCCCAGCTTCCGGCGCAGGGTGCGGATATGTACCATCACTGTATTCCCGCTCTCATAGTACGCCTCGCCCCATACCTGCTGAAAGATACTCTCTGCACTGAACACCTGCTTCGAGTGGCTCGCCAGCAGATAGAGGATGTCGAATTCCTTCGGCGTAAGGTCAATCTCTTCGCCATACAGCGTAACGGTGTGCTGGTCAGGGGAGATGATCAGCCCGCCCAGCTCCAGAACCGAAGTCAGATGGGCACCCTGAGGCTGGCTGAACTGCAGGGAGCGCCGTAGCTGGGAATTGACCCGGGCCAGCAGCTCCATCGGATTGAAGGGCTTGATCATATAATCGTCCGCGCCCATGACAAGACCGGTAATCTTATCGAAGTCAGAGGTCTTGGCACTGAGGAAAATAATCGGCAGATTATGCTTCACCCGCACCTGGCGGGTGACCTCGTATCCGTCCAGCTTCGGCATCATAATATCCAGGATGGCCAGATCAATGGATTGGGACTGAATAGCCTGCACGGCCGCTTGGCCGTCGAATACCTGAATGCAGTGATACCCTTCCTTCTCCAGGTGCAGGGCAATCAGGCCGGCAATCTCTTTCTCGTCCTCTGCGATCAGAATAGTAACTCGCTTCATACCGGAACCCTCCTAGGCCTGAATCTATTCGTTCAGGTAGGTAGTCGCCTTGTTCTGAATCAGCTTCGCCACTTCCTCCGCGGTCTTCTGTCCGCTGAAGAAGCCTCCCGCCTCTTCTCCGACAATCGAAAGAATTTTGACATCCAGCATGGCGAAGTTATCCGCAGTATTCATCATCTCTCTGAATACCTTGAATTGCTCGTCAGGCACACTTGCAGACTTGCCGTCTGGAAGCTTATACGTCCCGCCCTTCACTTCCTGCTGAAGCTCGCCAAGCTGCTTGTCGTTTACCGACTTCAGCAGGGAGAAGCCTTCTTCACGCTGCAGGTTCTGCACTTCCTCTGACAGCAGGAATTCCATGAACTTCCAAGCCTGTTCTGCCACCGGCGATTTGGCCTGGATCGAGAAGGTGGAGACCGGAATAATCCGCATGGTGCCGGAATTTCCGCTATGCGGCTTATCCAGCAGCTGCGGATTGGTGAAGTAAGTATACGGAACATTGACGAAATCAGCCGGGGTTTGCAGAACGGCGGAATAGAACAATTGATTATCGGCTTCCCCCGAGCCGGCGCTCATCACTCCATCGTCATACATCTCTTTAATCTGCCGCATCATAAATATGAAGGCAGGGGAATCGAATTTGGCTTTGCGTGCCGCAGCGTCTACGAACTGGTTATAGCCGTCCACGACCATCTCCTGAAGCAGCATCTCCGGCGGATACTCCTGGAGTGCGAAGCGGTGCCCGGACCCTGCCTTCTGCCCGGCTTCAATCATCGGTTTGGCAATCCCGCTGAATTGCTGCCAGGTCCAGCTCTTATCGTCCACATTCGCATTCTTAAGCGCATCCCCGTCTCCAATGAAAGCTCTCAGATTGTACCCGGAAGGGATGAGATAGGTGCCCCCGTTCAGCTTCAGGGCGTTCAACACATTAAGCTCCAGATTCTCCTGCTTCAGCGTTTGTGACTGCTTCAGGTAATCGTCCATATTCAGGAACAGCTGCTTGTTCACGTAATCACTGACCGGCAGAGTGCTGGTCTCGTAAATATCGGCGCCTTTGCCCGAGAGCAGTGCCGTTCCGGTGCTTTTGATGTATTTCTCATAATCCTGCGCTTTCTCACCGATCGCCTTGTAAGCCTGCACCTGCAAGTCAATATCAGGGTAGGCCTGTTCAAACTTCTTCTCCAGCGCACGGTAGAACTCACTGTCCTGCCTAACCGATAATGTCAGAACGGTCTTGCCGTCTGTGCTTGGAGCTTCCGCGCTGCTCCCCGAACTGCATGCGGTCATCACCGTTGTAAAAGCAAGAATCATTCCTAGAAAGCCCATCTTCTTCATCTTCATTCTCAAATACCTCCCAATAATTATTCGTAGAAAATGCCTTACTCCTATGGCTACTGCAGACGTACACGGTTCCCGTCCTGCAGGGGCTCGCTGCTCTCCAGAATAATCAGCTCATCCTCATACAGATTATCCGTCTGGATGATGCTGTCTATGCCATTGGTTGTACTGGAGTGGATCGTAACCTCGCGGGCGATAAAGGTATTGCCCAGCGCCCCCCTCTGCTCCTCGATCTTATAGATATAGCTTCGCTCACCCAATTGGTGGATAACCTTATTGGATACGAGGAGTCCCTCCTCCCAGGAAGGCTTCTTCAGCTTAATCTGAACCTGCTCCCCCCCCTTAAGCGACTCTTCATTCAGCACAATGAAGACATTCTTCTGCGCAATTTGCTCCACCCTGACGTTCTCCTCAGCGGATGCGCTGTCGGTACGCGCCTGAGCGTCCTTGATCTCTGCAACCTTACCCTGCAAGGAACGGGCCTGCTGGCCCTGTGCCGGATGAACCTGCACCTCAAGCTGCTCCCCTAAGGTAACCCCGAGGCTGGATAACAGCTCCGCGTCCGCCGTGAAGCCGAACTGATACCCCTTGCTGCTGCTCGACAGGACCAGATCCGCTTCCCCCGCGGACAGCATTCCCGCAATGGCATTCACCTGGGTGACCACCCCGTCGAAGGGTGCCGTAAGCTGCTGCTGCGCCGTTAACCGCTCTCTCAATCCGGCAATTTTCCGCGCCTGGGTGACCTGATCGACCTTACCCGCTTCAATCTCGCGCCGGGCCTTGCGAATCTGAAGCTCATCGCCTTCCGCATACGTCTGAATGAACTGATCCTGCAGCGTCTGCTGCGCGATCTTTTGCTTATCGAGCGCCGCGACTTCATCCTTCAGCTCCGCTTCGGCGGCCTGGCTGTCATAGCGGATCAGTGTTTGCCCCTTCGTGACCCGGTCCCCCTCCTTCACAAGAACCTGCCGGACCTTCCAGCCGCTGGCATTCAGGAGCTTCGCTTCACTCACGGGCGTAAGCTTCCCGCTGCCCTCCAGCGTGAATTCGAGGCTCTTGGTCTGCGGCTTGACCGTGGTCACCTTGGGCAAGGTCAACGACTGCAGCGTATTGCTGAAGAAGGTGAAGAAGAGTAACACGCCCATGAGCAGAAGGAAGGCTGTTCTGATATTTTTTTTGCGCCTGCGGTCTGCGGGCACTCCTGTAGTCTCCATATTCCTTCTATCTCCTCCTGCCATTAAAATCCCTCACACACGAACATCAGCCCTTGATTCCCGACAGTTGAATCCCTTCGATGAAGTACGTCTCCGCATACAGAAACAGCAGAACCATCGGTGCCATGTAGATCATAGATGCGGCGAACGCCAGGCCCTTCTCGCTGCTGATATTCGATAAGTAGACAGATAAGGGCTGTCTGAGCGGGTCGTCCAGGAAAATAAGCGGCTGCTCCACCATATTCCAATAATCGACGAATAACAGAATCGTCAGAGCGGCCAGGCCCGGCTGGACCATCGGAACAATAATCGTATAGAAAATCCGCAAGTGTCCGGCCCCATCCATCTTAGCCGCTTCAATATAGGCATACGGGATATCCAGCATGAACTGCCTGAGCATGAATACTCCGAAGGCGGCAAAAATTCCGGGCAAGATAATGGCCCCCGGGCTATTTAATAACCCCAGCCGGTCAGCCATAATATAATTGGGCACCAGCGTGACCTGAAAGGGCATCAGCATCGTCAGGACATAGACCAGGAACAGGAATTCCCGGCCCCGAAATCTCAGCTTGGAGAACGCATAGGCCGCGAGCGCGGCGATCACCGTCTGTCCGGCAATGATCGGCACCACCAGGAATACTGAATTCCAGAACATCGACAGGTACATCGGGCTGTCCATCAGCACCTTGCCATACTGCTCCAGGGAGACCTGATCCGGCAGCCATTTCAGATTGGCGAACGGATCGCTCCTGCCTTGAATGACAGGATTCATCTGTCCGATGGGGCCGTAATTGATCCCGATTTCGCGGCTGCTCATGAACGAATTGATGAGGGTCACCCCGATCGGGAACAGCATCAGGAGGGCAACCGCCCCCATCAGGACGGTTAACGTCAGCTTTTGTATGACTTTACCAACTGCCAAGACCTCTTTCACCTCTATTCCATATACCGCCGGTAGCGGCGTTCCATAGCGAACAATCCCAGCACGATGATCAGAATGCCGCCGACCATCAGGGTGGATGCAGCCGTCATCTTCTGAAGGTCGAGCGACAGGAACATGTTGTTCATATAATGCTGAAGCATATAGATACTGTCATGCGGGTAAGCTCCGGCAATCAGATACGTCTCCCGGAAGACCTTGAAGGAATTAATGACCGACATAATGACGACAAAAAACATCGTAGAGGTTAAATAGACCAGCGTAATGCTCCGGAACTGCCTTAGACGGCCGGCCCCCTCAATCTGGGCGGTCTCGTAATAATCCTTCGGAATCTGCTGCAAGCCGGCCAGGAACAGGATCACGTTATACCCGATGTTTTTCCAGACATACATCAGCATGATTACATTCCGCGCAGCCTCCGTCTTCATCCAGTCCACCCGCGTCCGGCCGAAGCCGCTCAGCCAGGCATTAAGCACCCCATTCCAGTCGAACAGGATCTGCCAGACCAAGATAATCGAGGCTACAGGCACGACCAGCGGGAGTACGTACGCAGTTCTCAGCCATTTCTGAAAATACAATTTCCTGTGCAGCAACAGCGCTAGTCCCAGCGACAGCACAATCAGCAGGGGAACACTCACCATACTGAAGTAGAAGGTATTAGAGGCCGCCTTCCGGAAGGATTCGCCCGCAATGACCTCCCAGTAATTATCCAGTCCCACATAGTGGCCCCCCACCGTGCGGTCCATGAAGGAGTAGAACACGCCCATGCCGAACGGAATCAGATAGAATAGGGCGAACCCAACCACACTGGGTGCCAGAAATAACCATGCAATCGATGAATCTTTACGGGCCCAATTCTTCAAGTTGCTCCCTCCCTGTACTCAAGAATAGGCTCAACTGTTTAAGAACAAGTCGGGTAAAGATTAAAACTTTCTTAAATTGTCTCCACCACATAGCAAAATAACCCCACAAAGTGGGGCTTTAGCGTAGGTGATGACTCAGGTACTTTGCGGGGACCCCAAAACATCAAAAAAGCCGCGGACGGATGTATTATCCATTCGCAGCTCTTGCAAGGCACCGCATACTTTACTTCAGGTCGGCAATCTCCATGACCTTATCCTTGAACCGGTACGTCACACTAACATTCTCGATAACCGCTGTGTCGTCGTAGGCCAGGGAGCCCTCGAACGCTAACGTGTCATTATCTTTCCACACAAGTTGACTCGGATAGCTGTAATTCTCATGATCCGGGCGGACCCAGGTATCCAGCTTGCGCTGCGCGCCGTGTCTGATCCTAGCCGACTCTACCAGCTCCGGGCTGATCGTCCCCTTCTCCACATTCAGGATCTGCACGAATTCACTTTTGTTAGAGCCGGTGACCACTGCCAGGAGCTTCCGGTCCGGTGACGGGAGGATTTCCTTAATGTACATGGAAGGGGCCGCGAAGCTGAAATAGGGTTCAAGCACATCATCTTGTATGCGCCACAGTACATTCTGGGTACCGTAATCCGAATAGTTGTTGAATAAGGCGAATACGATGCTCCCGTCGGCCATTTTGTGGAGATACGGACTCTGGTAGCTTTTCGACAGGATATCTGTGGCAAAAGCAGCCGCACCCGCGATCTTCGGAGAATCATCCTTCAGCAAAGGCTGAAGCTTCTGCAACGCCAGCTCCCGCGCCTTCGGATCATTGAAGCTCTCCACCAGCCGGTTTACCGCAATGTAGACATGTTCATCGTTGCCGCTGGCTAAGGCTTGGAGGAATTTGTCCGCCTGATATTGCGCGGGAGGTGCCAACTCCATATCCTCCACTGTTAAATAACGGATGTAGGGCTCCTCCGTTTTATTTCTGGTGTATTCTGTGGCGAGCAGCACTGTAGAAGTTGAGCTGTACACGACCAGACAGGCGACCAGTGCGATCCATCTTTTGGAGAACCGGCCTCTCCTGCCCCTTCCTCTTACTCCGCTGTGTTCGGCCGCCGCAATCAATTCCTCGTCAATCAGTCCGATCTCCTTATACAAGTCCTCCCGCTTCATAGGTGAACGCCCTCCTGGTCTAAATGAATTCTAAGCTTGTTCCGGGTCCTGAACAGGCTCGACTTCACCTTGCTGCTGCTCATATCGAACCTGCCGGCGAGGGATTCTATGGAATCCGCATACCAATACCGCCTGATGAATAAATTTCGTGTGCCCTCCTCCAGCCCGTACAGAAATTCGTTGATCAACCGCGCGGTTTCACCGGCGGCATACTCGGTCTCCACCGTCTCTGCTGCGGGCAGGCAGTCCTCCAGCTCCTCCAGAATCACCTCAAGCTGGCGGCTCCGCTTCTTGGCCGTATTATACCCATACTTATCGAGCGCGATATTGCGGGTGATCCGCCCCAGGAACACCGGCAGCCTCCTCGGCTGGTTAGGCGGAATAGCATTCCACGCAGCCAGGTATGTATCGTTCTCACACTCTTCGGTATCGGAAGGGTTCGCGACAATGTTCCTGGCGATCGCCCGGCAGTAAGCACCATATTTGTTCCGGGTTTCCGTGATGGCCTGCTGTGAGCGCTGCAAGTATAGCTGAATGATTCCCTGATCTTCCATCTGCTAGTTTCTCCTTTAGCATCCTCTTATCTATATAGTAGAGAATTCCGGGTAACGGTTGCACTTATACGCTAATTATTTTTAGCACAAAAAAATCCTGGCACATAAGCATCACTGCTTACACACCAGGATGGGGATATAAATCTCTTGTTAACCGAGGACCGGCGGTTTCAGCTCAGTGGTGCTGTCATCCTCTACGTCTGCCGGTTTAGTAATTACCTTAATGTCCACAATCAGGGTATCCGTCAGCTCCGTATCGGCCCAGGCTGAGCCGTCCCATATCTGCTTGCGGTAGATAACGGTTATCTTGTAATCACCTACAGCAGACGGAACATATGCAGCCTGATACACATCATCCGTTACGGTGAAGACGCCTGCCATACCTTCCTCTGTGGAGCTCCAGGCCTCCGGATGATAACGTTCATCTCCGGGGTTGGCAGGTACCAGGCTCTGGTTATGGCCTTCGGCCGTCAGGGTAAGTGTTTCCCCTGCAAAAGGGCTGCCCGGGCTAACGCTGAGCCGGTTGCCTTCAGGCGTAACCGTTTCATACACATCGAGGGTTACCGTCTTAAGCGCACTGGCCGTCACCTTTTGTATCCCTGTAACACGGGCATTATCGAACACCGCATTCTGGGAGGTTGTTCGGAAGCCGATCTTCCCTGCAGTTAATTCCGTTTGCGGGTTCGTCCATTCGAGCTTTAACTGGCCGTCCACAAAGCCTAGAATTCTATTCCCTTTGATGACCGCCTTCAGGGTATACCACTGGCCCGCAGCCGCATCGGCAAAAAGTGAACTGGACACGGGGGTCAACGTTCCGTTTACTGCCTTGAACAGCTCCAGCTTCTTGTCGTTGACATTGATCCGGTACATGTAATAGTTGTTGGCGTCCTGCACCCGGAAGAGAATTCCGGCATTGGCATTCGCGATGGGAACCTTCACTTTGGCTTCCATAGCAATATCTTGCCATGAATCCCCGGCTGTAATGAGCCCCGCCCCATTTCCTTTTGTCTGGATCAGGGCTTTCGTACTGCCATCTGTGGTTACACTCCAGGTCCCGCTGGCAGCCGTCCAGCCCGTCGTATTCCCATCCTCAAAGTTATCCGTGAACCGGACGGAATTCGGATTGGCATCAATCGGAGTCTCGTCCACATCTGTAACCTGAATCGTGAAGCTCTTCTCCAGAGACAGGCCATTGGCGTCAATGCTCTTCACCCGGATGCTGTAGCTGCTCTTCGCTTCATAATCCGGCGTAGTGCGGAGGGTCAGCCTGTCTCCCTGCGGGGCAATGGAGAAGCTGCTGTTATCGGCGTCTCCTTGCCCCGGAACCAGCGCGTAAATAAAGGTCTGGCCCGCATCCGGATGTGCTGTAGTGAAGGTGCCCACTACACCGCCTGGAGTAGTCAGCTCCGGCACCTGGGTAGCGCTGAGAGTGATATCCGTGGGCGGATTGTGAATGGCGGTCACCTTGGCATCATCATACCAGACCCCGGCTGAAGTGGTGCGGAAGCCGATTCCGCCCGAGGTTAATTCATTGACCGGATTGGTCCATGTTGTCTTCAGCACTCCGTCCACATACCCTTTGATAGTGTTGCCCTGGACCGTCGCCTTAAGGGTATACCATTGGTTCTTGACAGGCACGAACGAGGTGTTCGAGACCTGCGTCAACGTTCCGGCTACAGCCTTGTAGAGCTGCAGCTGGCTTGTGCTGGCATCAATCCGGTACATATAGAAGTTGTTCTGATCCTGCACCCGGAAGACAATGCCTGCGTTCTCGCTTCCATTAATGAGAGGCAGTCTGGCTCTGGCTTCATACGTGTAATCTGTCCAGGATATACCGGCCTTGGCGGTAATCAGCGCCGTCGTGGTCTGGCTGGTGGACAGCACCCGGTTCCCTGTTCGATCGGTTACCGCCCAACTGTTGGCACCTGAAGCCACGGTCCAATCCGGGAGCAGCCCGGAGGTGAAGTGATCGCTGAACCAGGCCTGATCCGTATTCGCGAAGACTACCCCGCTTACATTCTCATTCTTGATGCTCACCTTCAGGTCACTGAGATTCTTCGCCAGCGTTCCTTTGACCACCACATTTTCAAAAGTTACCCCGTTCACCATCCCGCCTCTGGTGGGATTGCCCTGAATAGGGGAATCTCCTCCCGTCTCGCGGACATTGATGTTCCGGAGAATGACATTGCTTACATCACCGGATGTACTGGTGGAGACCCGCAGCCAGTAATTGCCGAACTGGTTGATGCCCACCCGTTCAATATCGATATTCTCGAAGGTCACATCCTGGGCCCAGCCTTCGACCGGGAGCGGATTCTCTGTATAGGCATGATCCACCAGCAGCGCCCGCGCGCTTTGATAGACATACGAATTGCGGATGGTTACGCCAATCTGCGGCGTGCATATGCCCATCCCCAGCTTGAAGGCGGCGCAGCGTGTCCAGGCGAAGCAGTCCTCAAAGACCACATTCTCCAGATGCTCGATGGCTCCCGGCCAGTCCTTGGACATTCCTTTCTGCGGCCAGGTCTTGGTGGAGAAGGTATCGTCATCCGAGATGGCAAGGGCATGCTTCACCAGCACGTTCTGGCTCTCGTTAATATCGATGGCATCATCCTCAAGCGTAAATAAATCCTGGTATCCCTTATAGTTGGTGATGGTCACGTTATCGGAGCGGACCACCAGGAACGCCCAGAAGCCGCCGTCCCGCAGGGTTAACCCGTCGAACTTGAAGTTGCTGGTCGCCATCGGCACCACCAGGTTATTGATGAATCCCTCTCCCTGCTTATGGGTTGCAGGCGGGTTGGTCATCTTGCGTTTGCGCATTTCTATCCCTTTTCCGTCGATCGTTCCGCGCCCCCGCATGGTGATATTCACGGAATTGGTGGCGGTGCGGATGAAATAGGTTCCATCCGAGATCGAATCCTTGCGGAAGTCATTCCGGTAGTCCTCGCCCCGGCCTGTACCGACGATGACTGCACCCCCGGCCAGATAGAACGTAACATTGCTTTTGAGGGTCAGATTGCTGCTCTTATATACGCCCGCCGGAATATAGACGATACCGCCTCCGGCCTGATTGGCAGCATCAATCGCCTGCTGGATGGCGCCCGAGGTGATCGTTGCCCCCGTCTTGTCTGCGTTGTACGGTGCAGCGGTCACATTGTAGATTCCCGGGCCGGAGGACGCGGGGATGTCTGTCTCCAGCGGATCGGCGGCGATCACGAGTCTTTTGCGGCGCTTGTCCGGGTCCTTCTCATTCGGGTCTTCGTTCGCAGGTGCATTAATGTCGACGATCACATAGGTAGAGGCCGACAGGGTGAAGGTCAGCTTGTTGCCGTTGACCGTTCCCGTGATGTTCTTGGCCAGCGGGCTGATCGAATACGAGGTGATTGGCTTGTCTGCCGTCACCTCAAGGCTAATGGTTCCTTCAAAGGAGAACTGGGCATAATCATAGTCGGGTAAATACTTGACGACGGGGACCGCCTCATTGTTCACCTTCAACGAGTAAACAGAAGACGGAGTATAGATAGACGGCATCGGGTAATTCTGGATGGTTGCCGGGCCAGCGGCGGCCACCTGCGGCACCGGTTCCGTTCCCGGTTCCGGTTCAGCCGCACCGGCGGTCTGCGGGATGAACCCCGTGAATGCGACGGCAAGCACCAGCAGCAATCTCAATACTTTGCGAGTAAGCATAAATACCTCCTCCAGATCGATTTGGCTCCAGGCAACCGCTTTCAATTTCCAGCAGGATACATAGAGTCATTCCTTACTATAATCCCGGGCCAAAAAGAAAGGAGGGTGGCAAACCCACTCTCCAGGGACACAATTATACTGTTCTGCACCATCTGTTAACCTTAGATGTTATGCATTAGATGAATGCTTCGAAACGCCCCTCTGCATTTACTGTCGCTGTCTGCGGATCCGTCTGGCCGATCCCCTTCAGGAACCCCTTCCACTCGGTCCTCATCAGCGGACCCTGGACATTCTGGAAGGCTGTGCTTACGTCGGTGGAAGTACTGCTGCCGGCTTTGCGTGCAAGCTGAACCTCCAGCAGCCGGATCTGCCGCTGCAGCTGCTCACGGCGGTAGGGCACGGCCTCGCTGCTCTGTCCCGCGTTCACCCGGTCCAGCTCCAGCATCAGCCGATCCCGCTGCTTCTCCAGTGAGCTGACATCGCTCTGTGTGCCGCCGTAGGCCATGATGACCTGTACCGGACTGATTCCTGATACACTCTGTCCTATCATGATCCATCCCTCCAGTCCTTGGGTCCCGCCGCATTCCGGATGATCGTGCCTGTAACGTTTCCGCGCCGGGATTGCTGTGGCTACAGTTAAAGCTTCTATATCTGTCTATTACCCTGCCTCTTCCGGTATGACTACAGCTTAGCCGCTGGATGACTCTAAAATCTATCAAAAAATCCCAAAAATACAATTTACATAATATGTTATATATGGTATCCTTATGGTGGATGCGCTTACATTTTATGCCGTAAAAGAAGAGCTCTGCTTCATAGAGGGACATAAGAGGACGGATGAATCAGGTTTGGCCTAATCTATTTAAACTAAGGAGGATATGTGAAATGAAGAAGATGATGACTCGTATTGCCGCTTTGGCTCTGACGGCAGCGCTGATGCTGCCCGCTATGTCCTATGCCTCGCCGGTAGCCGAAGAGCAGGAGTTGAGCCTCTCTGCGGATGCCGCTGCGGCTATAACCAGTACCATCACTCCCGCTCCGCAAGGCTATGACGGATACCGCAATAATATTCCCCACGGCAACGTACAGCAGATTTCTTATTATTCGACTACCGTAGGTAAGTCAAGAAACGCAATGGTATACACCCCTCCGGGCTATACCCCTTCCAAGACCTACAATGTTCTTTACCTGCTGCACGGCATCGGCGGAGATCAGAACGAATGGCTGAACGGGATGAATCCACGGAACATTCTGGACAACCTGTACTCCCAGAACAAGCTGGAGCCGATGATTGTCGTGTTCCCGAATGGCCGCGCGATGGCGGATGACCGCCCGATCGGCGATATTTATGCACCGGACAAGGTAGCCGCCTTCGAGCGGTTTGAATTCGACCTGATCAATGATCTCATTCCTTATGTCGATTCCCACTTCCCGGTATACAAAAACAAGCAAAACCGCGCCCTGGCCGGCTTATCGATGGGCGGCGGCCAGACGCTGAACTTCGGGCTCAAGCATCTGGACAAGTTCTCCTGGATCGGCGCGTTCTCCTCTGCTCCGAATACGAAGCCGGCCTCACAGCTGATCACGAATCCGGCGCAGACGGCCAGCCAGCTGAAGCTGCTCTGGCTCTCCTGCGGTGCTTCCGACGGCCTGCTGTATATCAGCCAGAACTTCCATAACAGCCTAACCAGCATGAATGTTCCGCATCTGTGGTATCTGGATATCGGCGGACATGAAGGCAAGGTCTGGAGCAGCGGACTGTACCAGTTCTCGCAGCGGATCTTCAAGTAATTTAGGTCATAGGCTGCCCTCTCCCGATCCGTTATGGTTGGGGGAGGGCAGTTTTTCTTGATAAGGCCCGGCCAACTTTAAGGAGGGCAATATGGCGAATGCGATAACGGATTACTATGATTCCTATGATGAAGAAGGAAGGCTGTCCAGGGATAACGGTCATCAGATAGAATGGATCACAACGATGGCCTACTTCAAGAAGCTGTTTAAGCCGGAAGCCTACATTCTTGACGGCTGCGCAGGGACAGGGAATTACTCTTTTCCACTGGCAGAATTGGGGCATAAGGTTGTAGCTGGAGATCTCGTTCCTTATCATGTAGATATCCTAAGAGAGAAGCAGAGCAAGCATCCGGTATTGGCCGATATGTATGCAGGAAGCATCACGGATTTATCCCGTTTTGACAGTGAAACCTTTGATGTTGTTTTGAACATGGGAGCCTTTTATCATATCGGCAATGAAGACCGGCAGCTGGCCGTGGCCGAATGCCTGCGCGTGCTGAAGCCGGGAGGGCTGCTGGCAGTCTCATATATTAACAATGCTGCCGTTTCGTTATTAAGCATAGGCGATAGGTTAGGAATATGGATGATGTGCTTACCTGGCATACTAACCAGACGAAAGATGGTCTATTCCTACATATGTCCCCCTTGGAAATGGAACGCATAGCAGCGGCCTATCACACAGAGCTTGTGGCCCATATTGGAACAGACGGCGTCGGTTATCTGTTTGCCAAGCACATCAATGAGGCACAGCAAGAAGATTTTGAACGCTGGCTTCAGCTTCATCTGCGGACCTGTGAGGACAAGAGTCTGCTCGGGTATAGTTTGCATGGACTGGCTATTTTGCGAAAATGATAGAAATAGACCTACCATTTGGCCCGCGCGCCCACGCAATGCCGAATGTGATCGGTTTTTCGATTACATCTGGCCCGCGCGCCCACGCAACGCCCAATGTAATCGGTTTTTCGATTACATTCGGCCCACGCGCCCACGCAACGCCAATTGTGATCGGTTTTTCGATTACATTTTGATCGATGCACTCGCCAGAGAGCACAAGAAAACTGCACGCTCATCGCGTGCAGCCCTTCTCAAGCCCTCTTATGGTGTGCCAACACGTAACCATGCTGCTGGAGTTTTCCTCATGAAATGCTTCTCTACCGAAGCAAGCACTACATCATTCCCCGGTAAAGCGACCCTGTCTATGGCTTCATTCACCGGCAGCCATTCATAATCACTATGCTCATGATTAAGAATGACATCCTGGTCGTCATTCACATATCCCACGAACACTGGTGCGACGTAGATATAGTTTTCTTTTGCCGAATAGATCTGGTCGAAGGTATTGGAAGTGTAGAGAGTGACTTGGGTAATCCCCGTCTCTTCCCGAACCTCTCTTAGTGCAGCTTCCCACGCTTGCTCCCCTTCTTCAATGCCCCCGCCGATATAGCACCAGGCATCCCTGAGTACCGAACCGGCCCGCTTCAGTAACAGGACATGATGACCAGAGGGTGTATTCTTCAGCAATACTACGGCAACACCTGTACAACGTATGGGAACTTCTACGTTCGTCTTATTCATAATTGATCCTCTCCGCCGTTATATCTCCACTCTATCCAAGCTCCGTATAGATCTGGAACGTCACCCCGAACTTGTCCGTCAGATCGCCGAAGCCGGGGCTGAACGGCTCCTCCCGAAACGGCATATTGACTTGACCGCCCTCCTGCAGCGCATCAAAAATTCTCCGTGATTCCTCCACACTGTCCGTAGTAACGCAGACCGTTACCCGCTTCCCGCTCTCAACTGGCGTACCGCCGGGAGTATCCGAGAACATCAGCTCCGTGCCGCCCACCTGGACCTTGGCATGTGCCACCAGACTCCGCACCTCATCCGGGAACGTGTCCGGGAGGTCCGGCATATCACCGTACGTCAGGATGGAGAGGACTTCGGCACCCATAGTCTGTGCATAGAACTGAATAGCCTCCCGCGTGCGCCCCTCCAGGGTAATGTAGGGAGTAAGTTTGATTGTCATTGTGTGTTCCTCCTTAAGTTCGGAATGGTCTCGCTTGTGCGATTCATTAGTATAGACGTTCCGGCCGCGGCAGAATCATCGGTGTTCCGGCAATCCGAAGCGAATAAATAATTCAGCATCTATAAAATGATGAACATGCGCGATCTTCCCCCCGCTCAGCTCAAGCACATGAATCGCCCACGGAACCAGCAATCCATCTTCTCCAGAGGGAACATACTGGGCAAATGCGGGCCGGTTCCCGTTCACCTGGACGGGCACCATCCGTGATCCCACACAGTGACTGCGTGTGATCTGGTAGAAGGCCGCGAGATCCGCGCCGCCCTGCACCCACATCGTAAATGGCGGCATCGACAGGCTGCCGTTCTCCTGGAATAGGTCTAACAACGCAGCAATATTGTATTGTTCAAAAGCCTCCACGTACCGGGTAATCAGTCCTTCGTCCACTTCATTATCATCAGCCTGCAAGGCCTCGGACCGGAGCTGTGCCTTGGCCATGGCTGCCCGTGCCCGCTGCATCGCGCTGTTCACCGCTGCCACGGTCATCTCCAGTGCCCCGGCGGTCTCGGCTGCCGACCACCGGAACACCTCCTGCAGAATCAGCACGGCACGCTGGCGGGGCGGCAACAGTTGAAGCAGTGCAATGAAGGACAGCCGGAGGGTCTCTCTGCTGACCAGAATATTACCAGGGTCATCCACATAGCCCGGAGCGGGCCAGATCCAGGAATGCTGAGGCAGGCTCTCCCTAGGCTCCGTAACGACAGCGGCCGGTTCCGAGAGATCCATCGGCAGTGCCCGCCGCTTGGCGCTCCTTAGCCGATCGAGACAGACATTGGTGGCAATCCGGTACATCCAGGCTCGGAGAGAGGCCTGCTGCCTCATCTGCTCCTGGTGCTGCCAGGCCCGGATCATGGTATCCTGGACGGCATCCTCCGCCTCGAAGATGGAGCCCATCATCCGGTAACAGTACCCTGTTAGCTCGGAGCGCATGTCCTCCAGCCCGTCCAGGGTCTCGCAGGTCTCATGGTTATGATTCACTTTAGACAGTCTCTCCTTCATGACCCGTCCAGCTCTCCCTCCATGAACTGTATGAGGTAGCGTTCAGGCTGGGCAAGAAATTCCGGGAAGCTGCACAGATCCGCATACGTCTGATGCTCCAGATCATAGCAGCCGAGCTGCCCCTTCTTCTGCGGATTCCAGACCAGCACAAGACCGGAGTAATTATCGATATCGGCAGACAGCCGCAACAGCTTGCGCCGGCCGGCCTTCATCTGAAGGGTGTCGGTGAAGCTGAAGAAGTCGATGTACCCGATCTTATATTCATTCGGGGCCAGCGTCAGGCGCAGCTCGTCCCCTGTAAGGAAGCGGACCAGTTCATCCGGCAGTTTATATTTGGCCAGCTCGTATTTCTTGTTCTCCACATTATGAACATCCGGCGGTTCCAACGCTTTCAGGTATTCCGCCATAGCGGCATGCTTGCTGCTGACCGCAATCGTATACGGCCGCTCGCCGTCCTTCTCCGTCATCATAAGGTCCGCACCGCGTTCCACCAGGAAGCGGACCATGTTCAGATTGCCCAGCCGGGCAGCCACTGTCAGCGG
Source organism: Paenibacillus sp. FSL R7-0128 (assembly GCF_038002245.1). Classification (NCBI taxonomy): domain Bacteria; kingdom Bacillati; phylum Bacillota; class Bacilli; order Caryophanales; family Paenibacillaceae; genus Paenibacillus; species Paenibacillus sp. FSL R7-0128. The sequence continues at coordinate 7,552,712 of NZ_JBBOCD010000001.1, forward strand.
CGTCGCCCCGTAAGGATAGACCATATCCGGCTTGTTGTAGTTGATATCCACTCCCTGATCCAGCAGATAGGTAAGCGTCTTCAGATCATGGTCCGAGGCGGCTTGCCGCAACACGGCACCGGCATGTTGCCGGATGTCCAGACCCAGCTCATGGATCAGCGGGATATTCTTCTTGTTGCCGTAGTAGGCCTGTGAATAAGCGCCCGATCCCGTCCGGTTCAGCAGGTCCAGCTTCGCGCCCTGTGCAGCAAGGTATCGGACCAGTTCCTCCTTGCCGTAACGGACCGCCCTCAGGAAGGCCGGATTCTGAGGTACATTCAGCTTCGCGCCATGCTCCACCAGCAGCTTCACCACCTCGGTCTGCTGTGTGATAATCGCCAGGTCGAGCGGGCTGACTGTGGTATGCTTGCTAAGCTCTAGCCCCGCTTCAATATCCCAGCCTGCAGCAATAGTCGCCTGCAAGGCCGGAACATCCCCCTGATAGATCTGCATCGCCCGCGCCGGCAGCACCTCGAATTTCCCTATGTCCTTCAGGACAATCATCCGCACTCCTCCTTATTCTTCACTCCCATGAATACTGCTCGCATCCCTTCGACAGAAGCCACTCTTTCATCTTGGCCGATACCTGCCCGGCAGCCTGCTCATAGAAGACGGCTACCTCCTGCCCACCCGCCAGATTCAGGCGGATATAGCCGCCCAGATTCCGGTAGAACAGGTAGCAGACGTAAGGATTCTCAATGAAGAGATCCGGCGGAGACTCCGCCCGGCACAGGCCAGCCAGCTCCGTGAGCGCCAGCTGGCCCTCTCCCGGCGGCATCCGCAGGAAAAGATGCTCGCGGGTTCCCGTCCATGGCTCATAATAGACGCTCTCCTCCTGGCTCCGCCCATACATCCGGCGGTAGATGCCGTCCAAGATCAGGGCATAGCTCTCTCCCTTCTCCTGTTCCCCGGATGGCAGCGGGATTGCTTGAATCTGTTCCGCATGACGGGGCAGCCATAGCAGCCCGTCCACCTTGGAATGAACCGCCAGGAAATCACCGTCCACAGTGGTCCCGATAGCGGTACACTCGCCGATCTGCTGCTCCGTTATAGGGCTATCCTGATCATGCTCCCATAATCCGTATTCGGCAAACGGCCCCAGCACCTCTGTGTCAGGGGTCTGCACATTCATCCAGCCCCGATACGTTCCTTCGCCGTACTGCTGCAAGAACCGGATATAGGCTGGAGGATACAGACCTGCGTTCTCCACTTCAAGCAGGCGCCTGTGATGCTCTGACAGCCCCTTGGGCTCAGATACGATATACATTCATCATTCCCCCGGTTTCCTGCGTGAGTTATTCATCAATAACCTTATTCTGCCGCTTCCGCCAGCCAGGCCCGCATCGCCGGAGCTTCCGCCCGGTTCAGCCGCAGGGCAATCTCCGTATTCCCCTCATCCGGCGGCATCACTTCGGCAAGCACACATACGTCCTCCCTGGGCTGATTGAGCGCGAACAGACCCTCAGCATCCAGCATCCGCATCGCCAGCTCTATGGCCCCCAGCCTCATAGTGAACTCATCGTTCCATGCCTCATCCTCAAGCTCCGCAATAGACGGACGCGCCTGGAATAACCGCTTGACCTCATCGAAATACTCATCTCCGAAGCAGCAATAAGGCGAATCGGCATATGACCACTTGATCAGCTCGGCGATCTCTGCTGCCGGTATGCTGCCGCACTCTGCCTGTCTGTCCGCCTCCTGCTCCAGGGCCTCCCGTGACCAAGCGGAGAGGCTTGGCGCATGTCCCTCGCCCGTTGTATATAGCGTACAGTAATAATAATGCTCCCCATTCGCAAAAAGCTCGCGAAAAGACCTCCGGGCCGCATCCGCAATCTCAGCGGCCAGCCGCTCCACTTCCTTCTGTGCCGTATTCATGGCTACTTCCTCTCGTCGATCAGCTGTTCCAGGAATCCGGCGAACGTGGGAGCATACTCCTCGATCAGATCATTCATGAGGTCATAACGCATGACCGGGAATTCCCCCTGCACATCGGGGGCAGAGGTGTCAAAGTAATACAGCTCATCGCTGTCCGGCACGAACAGATCCAGCCGGTGCGGAAACCGGCTGACCCACCAATCCTCCGCCAGATTCAGCCTGTGGATATACAGCAGATCCCAGTCGGTATACTCCCTATCCTCGGGAGCAACCAGCGTCAGAATTTGCCCGTCCCCCAGGCTGGCCCCCCCATAACGGTTCAGCCACCAGCGGTAAGACGGCGGCAGCCTGAAGCCTAATTCCTCCTCGGCTTCGGCAATCCAGCTCTCCTCGGCCCCATGGCCCGGAAACCACCGGACCGGGGAAGGCTTGCTTAATAACTCTGTCAGACGTTCATACATTGGTGTGCTCCCCTCTCCCTGCTAAGGGATAATTATAGATTGTCAGGATGAACAGCAGCTGGCGCATCATTATTCATGCGCAGCAGGATATACTCAATCTCCTCCAGCGGCAGCTTCAAGGTCCGGCTAACCTCATGGAGTCCCATCTCCCGGGAGAGGAGGAGGCGTGCCTGATGGATTTTCCCTTCCAGCCAGTTGTTGGCCAGCATCCAGCTCTTCACCCGTTCCAGTAGCTCTGCTTGGGCAGTTTTACCGGCATGCTTGGTATACTTGGCAATAGATTCTGCCAGATAGCTGTACAGGTGAATGCCCAGAGCCTCGCGCTGCTCATTCTTGGACATGCGCTGGTACTGCTCATAGCTGAGGCTGATATCCAAATAGAGGGTATGATCCCCGCTGTCAAAGCGTCTGAACGTTCTCCGCTCGTAGCTATCAGGTAACACCCGGAACACAACGAAGATATCGTAGGGGAACTCCAATGTATTCGCCAGCTCCTCTAACGGCAGCAATTCATCTCTGAGTACACCCACACATGTTCCATGGGTATCCAGCGTAAAACCCAGTTGCATATTAGCACCCCTCCCCAGCTTAAGACACGCTTGAACTATTTCCCCCTTCTATAGGCATCTGCCAGCTGGACCAGATACCAGACGGCCGCACCGGTCAGGGCTGCGAACAGCAGATTAATACAGCCGAATACAAGAAATAACTTGGCTTTGCCTGGCCCGATCCGTACAGCAGCAACGAGCTGGAGAATCTCAGGGAGCAGGAACATCAGCCAGGAGACGGTGATCAGCTTTTCGGTCTTGAAGCTCCACCATACCGCACAGCACGATAGAGCCAGCACGCCCCAGGTACAGATGAACTTCAGCGCCATCTGCTCCCCTCCCTTTCATGAGTAATCCAATAGATCAGCTAGGCCCTGGTTGCCCATGGATCACGAGTCCATATTGTCTGACCATCCACGAGTCGCTTAAGTCTTGAGCCGCGTCACGGCTTATGCGTACAGAGGGCTTCTGTTCGTCCATCGCCTCCGTATCTTGCGCCGAGAAGCGGAGAGGCTTGGTTATTTTTTGAATAGAGCCGGTGATTTCCTTATACAGGGCATAGCTCAGCGGTTTGTGCTCCCGGACATCCTCATAGAGATAATACTCCCCTTGCTCATCCTGAGCATTGACCCGGTGCCCCTTAGGGCAGGAGATCAGAATACAGGGCAGCTCATTCTCTGCCCATTGCCCGTGATAGGGAATAGAAACCCCCTCATTTCTCGCAAAAAAACCAAAGCTCTCCGTATCCGGCAGAACCGACATCGAATAGATGAAGAAGGGGCGCACCCCGCTCTCTTTTTCCGTAGCTGTATAATATTGATAGAAGGCGCGATACGCCTCCACCACCTGATTCTGATCATGCTCTGTATGGGTATAATTGGTTAAATAGTACCGCACTTGCGTAGGCTCCAGAAGCTCTACGACTCTCTTGAACTCCTCGGGCGTGATGAAGAAGCGCTGCTTGTAGAATCCGCTGTTTTTTAGCATCTTCTTCTACCACTCATAGGTAACAAACCGTGCTCTGAGCGTCTCTTCATACGGCAGCCATTCCGCATCGCTCCATAGAGACATTCCAGTAATTTCGGACAGCCGCTCCACCGCTTGCCCGGGGCTGGTAAGGCTGATGAATGCGCCGAAGTTCTCCTCCTCAGCTTGCATCCCGAGCACCCGCTGCATATATTCGTCAGCTATACGCTCTTCCCGCAGGTGTTCGTATTCCTCCCGGGTCCACGGCTCACAGAAGATTCGTTCGGCCTGGATCTCCCCCTGTTCAAAGAAAGACAGCTCGAAGATCTCCTCATTCATGTATCCCGCCGTCATCACCGGCTCCTCCAGCAGCCCGGACAACGTTCTGCCAACCTTTTTCACCGTACCCCATACGAAATAATCGTGAAGCACGCTGATCCAGCCCTCGTTGCTTTGGCTTACATAGATAACTGCCTTACGCTCCGGCGTCTCAGAATCAGGATAACCCAGAACCTTGCCATGCTTGGCGATCAGCTCTTTCAAGGCTTGAAGGGTCTTGTCCAGGTCACCTGACTTGATATGCAGATTTGCAAACGATCTTCCCACGGGTGGATGGCCTCCTTTAATGGCTTGTCTATAGTTACTTGGCATACTAACATATAAACTAGATTTCATTCATTTTACCAAATTAATGTAAGGAGGGGCTACCTTGAATAAGAAATTCCTCTTGGCCAGATGGCAGGACGACCAGCTCTCTGAAGTGAACCGGCGTCTGGCCGCTATTTCAGGCAAACATAATCTCCATCAAAAGGACCGCTCCTTTCCCATCTCCCCTTATGGACAGACGGAGGCAGGACTGGAAGATTACCGGGGGGTTACTCTGATAGAGAGCATACAGTACCTCACTCTACAGGGCATTGATTTCTCTTATTCACGCTTCGAGGATGCGGCAAGCCTCAATACCTCAACGCTTACCCATTGTTGCCTGGACGGGGTCAAGCTGGACAACAGATTCGTGACCCATACCTTCAGCCACTGTTCCTTCCGGGGAGCGAAGCTGAATCGTGCCCGAATCAGCAAGGAGTTCCATGATTGTGATTTCACCGGCTGCAACTTCAGCAAAGCGATCGCTAATGATGTATCCTTCACCCGCTGCCGCTTTGACGGCGCCAACTTTCGCGGTGCCTTATTCCTGTATTGCCGGTTCGAGGAATGCAGCTTTGAGGGGGCGCTGTTTCAAGACGGCTCCATAGCTGGAAGCCGCTTTGCGGGAGAGGCACACTTGCTGCCTGAGTGGGGGAATACGATACTGGATCATGTGAAATTTGAGGAGTGATGTAGCCTGCAATAGATCCGCATATAACCATCCAACTTAGCCATAATAATACAGATTATCCCATCCCACCCAAAGGAGCAGTTGATCTTGAAAAAGCTATGGCTAATGGTGTTCACCCTCACGCTCGTATTCAATCTTGCGCAAGCCGGAGGAACGGTGCAGGCCCAGGCAGGCGGCAGCAAAAAGGCGGCGGCCTGCTGGAGCCCGCAGAAGGTGCAGCTGAGAAGTGAGATGCAACAGGTGTGGATTGACCACACCACATGGACGCACAGCTATATTGTGAGCGCCCTCAACAATAACCCGGATCAGAAGGAAGTATTGGCGCGGCTGCTAAGGAACCAGGAAGATATCGGCAATGTCTTCAAGCGTTATTACGGGGAGGCGAACGGCAATAAGCTGGCCGGACTGCTCAAGGAGCATATTCAGATAGCCGGACAGATCGTCGCGGCCGCCCAGAAAGGCAATGCGGGCGAGGTACAGAAGCTCCAGACGGACTGGCACAGGAACGCCGATGAGATTGCCCGCTTCCTGAGCGGACTGAATCCGAACTGGCCCTTCAAAGGAGTGCAGGACATGCTGTACGAGCATCTTCAGCTCGTCACGGACATCGTGCTTGATATCCTCAAGGGAGACTACGCTGCTTCCATTGCTGCCACCGATAAAAACGAGGTCCACATGATTCATTTTGCCGACCTGCTGACGGAAGGCATTGTGAAACAGTTCCCGGAGAAATTCCAGGGGAAATAGGATACGTGATCCGTGACACACACAACAAAACAGGCTTTTCACCTCCCCAAGGGATCGTGAAAAGCCTGTTCCTGCGTTTAATCTCTGCGCGCTTTAGTAGATCTTCCCCAGCAGCGCGATCACTTCATCAAGCGTAAGGCCGAAGGACTTGTAATACTGAATGTCGCCCTCCATCTGCTTCAAGACCATCTCGTTACGTATCCGCAGCATCTCATCCGGTGAGAATTCGGCCACAAAGCAGCCTTTGCCCGTTACCGTATTAATCAAGCCACTCCGCTCTAGCTCCTCCCAGGCCTTCTTCACCGTGATGACACTGACATGCAGCTCTAGGGCAGCCTGCCGGATGGGGGGTAAGCAATAGCCGCTTTCCAGCTCGCCACTAAGAATCTGTGCGCTGATCTGTTCGTGCAGCTGCTGGTAAATCGGCTTGTCGGAGGTGCTGGAGATGGTTACGTTCATAAGATCTCCACTCTGAGGAATCTCTTCACCGCAATCCGGTAGGCAAGCAGGGTGAAGACCGCGAAAATGAGGATGCCTCCGATCAGAATCGAGAACTGAAGCGCCGCATTGCCGGTCCCGGAGCCGTAGAAAATGCCGTGCATCCAGCTATTCTGAATTCCGGCCCATTGGACCAGGCCCGCGAACAGGATCGCCGCAGCCGTCGATGCAGTCGTAGCCGCGCCATACTTATATGCCGTCTTGTAATACATCGAGATAAATATAAGGTTGAACACCGCCAGCATAATGAAGCATAGGCCCCAGAAGCCCATATAAGGCGGAAAGAAAATATAAGTCAAATGCGGGTACAGGCGGAACGTAAAGATACTGAAGATCATGGCAATGAGCAGATGCATAAGCTCAAGAATGACAATCACAGCTATTCTGGACTTCACGATGTCCGGTTTGGTCACAGGCATCATCGTGCTGAATATGAGATCATTCTGGCTCTTGAATCCGCCGAACATGTTCGGTACGGTGATGAAGCAGAAATACAGCGGGACTATAAAGTAGACCCAGCCCGGAATGAGCATCAGACCGCCTAGAATTAAAGGTAATACAAAGAACCAGGGGTTAACGCCTAACTTCAAATCCTTCAGCACCAGATTATACATATACACCCTCCTTTTTGGTAAAGTAGATCATGATGTCGTCAAGAGTCGGGATGGCCGTGTTAAGCGTCCAGGCGGGATCGATATCCCGGGCATGAATCAATCCGGTGAAGCCGAAGGAGTTGATCTTGTAGGAAATCAGCTTCTCCTTCAATTCGTTAAGCTGCGACTCGCTGCCGCTAAGTAACCGGTATGACTCCTTGAACTCGTTCTTCTCGCTACTTGCCACAATCTCTCCTTGCTCAATGAAGGTGATATAATCCGCACAGCGTTCGAGGTCAGAGGTTATATGAGTGGAGAAAAGGATGCTGATCTCGCCGCCCATGATAAGCTCCTGGAAAATATCCAGCAGATCATCCCGGGAGACCGGATCGAGTCCGCTGGTCGGCTCATCCAGAATGAGCAGCTTGGCGCCATGCGACAGAGCGAGAGTCAGGCTGTATTTGACCTTCATACCGGTGGACAGCTCAGCGATCTTCTTGTTCTCGTCCAGCTTGAACCGCTTCAGATACTTGTAATACGTGTCATCATTCCAATTCTTGTAGAACTTCTTCGTGATGCCTGTGAGCGTCTTGATCCGGCTGCGGGTGTAGAAGTTAATATCGCCGAAGGCACAGCCGATGTCCTGCTTCAGCTCCATCTCATGCTCCGCGATATTCTTGCCCAGAATGTGAATCTCGCCGCTGTCCATCTGAATCATATTTAGAATCGATTTGATCGTCGTTGTTTTGCCGGCGCCGTTCACGCCGATGAAGCCCATAATATACCCCTGCTCCAGTTGAAAAGATACGTCTTTGAGCTGAAAATTCGGGTATTTCTTATTCAAGTGTCTAACATCCAAGGCCAGCATAACAACCCTCCCCAATAAATTGTGTATTCCGTGTATACACAATGTATCACGGGGATTTCACAAAGTCAACAGTCGGGTGAAGATTAGGCTGCCGTCTCCGCAGGCTTATCCTTCGGCTTGCGCCGGAAGAGCGGCTTGCCCTTAGACCAGTTAATGAACGGCTGTTCTATGGCGTAATACGAAATAGTGGCCGCTGCATACGAAATGACCACAACAGACATACTGATGCCCAGCCAGCGCCACACATCCCTGACCCCGGCAAAGTGGTAATCCTGAAGCCCGTACTTCTCGATCAGAGTAATGAACAGGTAGTGCCATATGTACAGGCCGAACGAGACCTTCGCCGTAAACCGGAAGAAGCGGTTATCCAGCACACGCCCGGCCACCCGGCTGAACGGTGCTGTGAATAGCACAATGCCAAATAGTATGGCGTAGACCGGGAACAGATACGGCTGCTGCTGGAGACTGAAATCGAATTCGCCCGCGTGGCGCATCCGCCAGATCAGGAGGCCGGCCAGGCCAAGTGCGAGCGCAGCAGCCGCATCGAACACGCCCAGCCTGCTGAGCCTTTCCACTCTGGAGCGGCGCTGCAGCAAGGCATTCGTGATGCCCGCCGCCAGAATGCCGATGGTGAAGTGGCCGAAGAAGCCGACCGGATTGTAGTTGGGCATCCAGAATTTCGCTCCGCCGACCTGGCCGTAGTCCCAGCCCCGGCCCTGCTCGCCTGGTGTAAACCAATGATGAATGAGGGCATTGGCGGCCAGCACCAACCCAAATATGGCGACCCAGAACATGATCGCCTTACTAAAGGAATGAAGTTTGCCTAGCATGAATAGTGCAGCCATGAAGAGGGGCATAAGCAGGTAGCAGAAGACCTCGAAGCTGATCGACCAGAGCGGGCCGTTCAAGTCGGAGGGGAAGAACGTGGTATAGTGGAAGCCCGATGTGAAGGTGAAGGCTGTGACAATACGCCGCCCTAAGTACTCCATCGGAATATCCAGCCTCCAGGTCAGGAGCAGGCAGACCAGCAGGGATACATAGAAGCCGGGCATAATTCTTGCGGCACGGCGCAGGGTGTACGTCCTCAAACTCGGATACGGCCTGTTATCGAGATATGCACTCCAGAAGGGAAACGACAGCAGGAAGCCGCTTAGCAGAAAAAACAAGCTGACCCCGCTGTTCCCCAGAAGCAGCACGGATTGCAGCTCCTGCAGCCAGGGCTTTTGTGCGGGCATGATCAGCTTTTGCGACAAGTGATGCAGGATGACTGACAGGCAGGCGATCGCACGAACGCCATCCGCTCCTGTTAGCCGGGTATTGCCCAGACGAATCGTTGACATCAGCTCAAATTCCTCTTTTCATGAGTGAATTCCTGAATATATGACGCAGACTGGTCTCAGGTACTCTATCTTTCCATAGATTCAGGCCAATTCCTTCAACGATTTAGGGCTTTAGAGGAGAAAATTTTACAAACTGTGATTTACGTCCCATTATTGCAATTTACTTGAATTCCCCTCCATAATCGCATCCAGAAACTGCTCGGCATCACTGTTGAATTTCCACCCTACACCATACTGGTCCACCAGCAAGCCGAAGCACGAAGACCATGGTGTAGCGGATAAAGGCATGATGACATGTCCGCCCGCAGACAGGCCCTTAAAGTACTCTTCCAGCTTCTGCTTGTCCTCCATCACCAGGCTGATCAGCATGGCATTCCCCTTCACCAGCTTTCCCATTACCGCTTGCATCGAGGGCAGAAGGTCGGACATCATAATTTTGCCGCCTGCGAATTCTATAGAGGATTCCATAATCATCGCTGACTCCTGCTCGGACAGAGGATAGTTCGGGTCCTGCGGCATATCTCCGAATTTGACCTTTTTCACCTGGGTGGCCTGTAGAGCCTCTGTGTAGAATTCAATCGCCTGTTCGGCAACACCATCGAAATTAAGATAAGCAATCGCTGACATTGAGCATAACCTCCTTCGTAAGATAAATGTAGTATAATACACGATAGGTGACGGCTATATGTCACCGTTTCGTACTCAACTCAAGAAAGAGGTAACCGGATGGACAAGGTGGAGCGGCTGATTACCATCATCATGATTCTGCTCAAAAAAGATATTGTGCCCAGCTCAGAGTTCGCACAATTATTCGGCGTGTCCAAACGGACGATTCTCCGCGATATGGAAGCGCTCAGCCTGGCGCACATTCCTATATACGCCACACCCGGCGTGCAGGGCGGCTACGGCATTATGGAAGAATACAAGATGGACAAGCGGCTGCTGAGCAGCTCCGATCTGGAGAATATACTGGCTGCGCTCGGCGGGCTGGAGCAAATTCTGATCAGCGAAGACGTTGCCATGACGCTACGAAAAATAGAAGCGATGGTTAGCCCGCTCGCTTCTAAAGGGTCGGTTCAGCTGTCCTTCTATGGCTGGGAGGGACGCGCGGAGCTTGCCGGAGCCATGAAGCTCTGTCAGGAGGCCATCGCCGGGAGCTGGCTGCTCTCTTTTGACTATACCGATAGAACAGGTACTCCCACGACACGGACAGTGGAGCCTTATCAACTTCATTTCAGTGAATCGAGCTGGTATCTGAAGGGCTTCTGCCTGGAGCGGATGGGCGCGCGGATGTTCAAGCTCTCCCGGATGGAGCAGCTGGAGCGGAAGAAACAGACCTTCAGCCCCAGAGCGGATATGCTGAATCAGGCACGGGAGGCTGAAGTTCCGCCGCAGTTAACCGAAGTGAAGGCGCTGATCTCGCCGGGGATTAAGGATCAATTCATTGAACGTTATGGCCGCAAGAGCATCGAAGCCTATAACGCGGAACAACTGCTGGCTACGTTCTATATTCCGCATCACCCGATCGGATATCAATTCCTGGCAGGCTTCGGCACCCATCTGGAGATTATGGAGCCGAAGGACTACCGTGAAGAATTCCGTAAGTACCTGCTTGAAATGATGAGCCGGTATACGTAGTAATTACGGTGCTAAGGGAGCGGGCTGCTACTCCAGCTCCTTAAGAAATTCCCCAATCCGATCCATATAGCCCGGAACTGTAATGTGGCGTGGGGCGAAGAGGCTGATCATGAGCGCTCTGAAGCTGGAATCCGCCGTCTTCTTGCTCAGCATCGAATGCTCAGCCTCCGGGAAGACCGCCACGCTCAGCAGCTCCGGCCGGACGAGCTTGCGGTACACCTGCTCTGTCTCCTGCCAGTCTACATGAATATCCTGCTGGCCCAGCAGCAACAGCACCGGGGAATGGAATTGCTTAAGATCCTCCCCTGCATCCGACAGGTAATTCTTACTGACAAAGGTCCACCGCTCCCGCGTCATCGGGTCATCTTCCTTCACTACAGCCAGATAGTCTTCATAGCTCGCCTTCTGCGCCAAAAGCTCCAAAACCTCGTTGTTAGATGCCACTTCCGCTTGAATCTCCGCTTCCGATTTCCCTTCCTGCAGCATTTGCTGCCGGGTATGATAGGCACCCTGGCGCAGCCAGTTAATAGCCGGGGAGACCAGGATGCTGAAGGCGAGCGGCTCCTTGCCCGCCAGCTTGGGAATCACCCAGCCTGCCTGACTGGCGCCCCACACCCCGATCCGGTCCGGATCGATATCCGGCTGCTTCCGGGCCCATGCAATAGCCTCGCGGGCTTCTTCCACCCGGTCATCTATACTCTGATCCAGCCAATCGCCTGCGGAACCGCCGATCCCTCTTTTATCAAGAGACAAGGAGGCATACCCCAGACTGGCTAACCGCTCCCATAGCGGCTTATATCCATCATCATGCGAGGCATTAATCGGCCCGTCCCCATGGATGAAGAGCACAAGTCCCAGCTTGCCGGAAGATTGCGAAGCCTCCTTAGGCAGTACCAGCGTACCCGTCAACTTGCCTTCGGGCGACGCAATCTCGATGGCCTGCTCCGTCATCTCAAAGCGGTTCTGCTGCACAATATACTGCCCCGCACCGCCAAGGACCAGCACTACAATTAGCAGAGATATCCATAGTGTCTTCGTTGCCCTCATTTCTTTATCCGCCCCTTTGCTGAACCCTGTATTCCCAGCGCAATTCATTGAACAATAAGTACAGGGTATAACGTGTCTCCCGGGCTTCCGTGTGGAAGGACCACTTCCCGTATAGCTTACGGGCATGCGGGTTACCGGCTGATACATGCAGGCTGAGACGATTCAGTCCCGGGTCTGTATCCACAAGCTTCTGCACCCACTCTACAAGCAGCCTTCCTACCCCTTTGTTCTGATGCTCCGGGTGGACCGCAAGGTCGGTAATATAACACTCGCCTGCTGCCGGGGTATGGTCTAGTACATAGAGGCCGATCAGCATTCTGATCATGCCCCGTTTGCCTAATAGCTGTGAGGTTCCCGGTAAAGGAGGCGTCTGCCTTTTCCCCAAAAGGCGGGCTTCAGGTGTACACTTAATCGCGATGCTGCCAATCACCTGGCCTTGCTGCACAGCAACCATCCTGTGTGTATAGGGATCAGCCGGAGCATACTGAAGCAGCAACTCGAAGCACTCTGCCAGCTCTGCCTCCTTCAGCCTGATCCGGTTCTGGAATTTCCCTTGAAAAGCTTGAGCCAGCAGCAGCCCCACCGCACGATTATACCTCGCCTCCATAGGTTCGATAGTTACTGGCGCTGTACTTATTGACGTTGTACCTGTTGGCATCGTTCTCATACGGAACCTCTCCCTTCCACAGGTGCTGCCGGGTAGATGCAGGCCCTCAGCTCATAATGCAGCTTGCCCGGAACGAACAGGGAGAGATAAGAACGTTCGATGACCACCAGCGGTCCCGCGAGAGGAATCACTTGTGCAGCAGCATGCTCCAGTAATTGACTGATCCACTGCTCCAGCTCCTCCTCGCGGGCCACACATTGCAGAGTCAGATACTCCCCGTCCGGCAAAATCACCCCGCCCGCATCCGGCTGCTCCAGACACAAGGTTACCGCACCCGACTCCTCCAGCACATAATACATATCCGATTCGAACAGATCCGGTATCCCTGCCGCCTGCTCCGCAAGCAGCGCTGCACTCAGCTTCCTGTGTGAATCCAGCTTCAGCACCTGCATAAGACTTGTAGCCTTACATTTCTTGATCTGAAAGGTCTCAGGCGAGGTGCTGTAGCTCTGCTGTTCCTCCAACATTTTACGGATGAACTGCCGGAGCTCCTGAAGACGCGCCAGCTCCTGTTCAATTCCTTCGAGAGAGTTCTCCAGCAGCCCGCGATGCTGCTCCGGACTATAGGTCATACATTCGTTAATCGACTGAACAGGCACTTCAAGCTTGCGGAGCAGCAGGATATGCGCGAGCTGATACACTTGTTCCATACTGTACATTCTGTACTGATTCTCACCGGTATAAGCAGGCTGCAGCACACCCTTCTCTTCAAAATACCGGATCTGGTGGACCGACACATTCATCAGCTTGGCCAGTTCACTAATCGTTATTTCATTTCTCATCCTAATCACTCCCCGGACTGCGGCTTGGAATAGCTCTACGATACACCCTGGGTCTGACCTAAGGTCAAGGGGAGGATTCGAGATCCCGGGCCAGATGGATAAAAGCCTCAATTGCCGGGGAGAGCCACTTCTCCTCATGCCAGAACATTTGGGTGGCAAAAGATACTGCGGTCAAATCCCACGGCAGGGAGATCAGCTCCCCCCGCTTCAATTCTTCGCTTACGGCCATTTCAGGGAGGATGGCGATGCCCATGCCCAGCTTCGCACATTGTTTGATGGCTTCTGCGCTGTGAAACTCCAATTCCGTAATGCCCGCCATCCCCTTCTGCGACAAGCTGCGCTCGAAGAAGCTGCGGTAGGAGCACCCTTGCTCCGTCAGCAAGAACGTTTCACCGTGGAAATCCTCGATAGCCAGCGCCGGGCGCGACGCCAGCGGATGATCGGGAGCGGCCAGAAGGCAGAAGCGTTCCTCCCTTATTTTTTCTCCGCAAAATCCGCTCTCGCCCTTCACTTCATCCAGCATGAAGATCACATCGACATCCCCGTCCCGCAGACTCTGTCTGAGGCTTGGACTCACGAGCGGCAGGAAGATCAAGCGTACTCCGGGATGAAGCTGCCGGAACTTCTGCAACACAGCGGGGAGCCGGTAGGTGCATAATGTCTCATCTGCGCTAATCACGATGGTGCCTGTCAGCTCGCCGGGCTGCTTGAGCGCGTGCTGCGCCTCCTCCACCATACACAGGATGTTATCCGCATAACGCAGGAACGTTTTTCCGGTATCGGTTAACGTGACATTTTTGCCGAGCCGGTCCACCAGCTTCACCCCCAATTCTTCCTCCAGGGCCTTCATTTGCATCGTAACCGTTGAGGGAACGTAGTTCTGCGCTTCGGCGGCGCGGGCGAAATTGAGTGTGGAAGCCAGCGTATAAAAGGTTTTAAGTTGGCGTAATTCCATCTGTGTCACTCCTTCATTCAAAAAAAATGAACGTTCCATTCAGAAACGTTTCTTTGACTTAACCTTAGCAGCATCGTAGAGTGATGACAAGAACGGCGGCCGATTCCGTTATGCATGTACAAGGATATGAAACCACAAGGAGCGAATGAACTTGAATAACCGATTGACGATATATATTCTGGCACTTGCCGTTTTTCTGATCGGGACGATTGAATATATTATTACCGGCGTCATTGAGATGATGGCGGCAGATCTTAGCGTATCCACCTCTGAAGTGGGGCTGATGGTGACCGTATTCGCGCTGTCCGCAGCGATTATTGCCCCGGTTCTCATTGCACTCACCCTTAATATGGACCGCAAAAAGCTGCTGCTGACCGCCCTCGGCGTGTTCATTGCCAGCAACGGGCTGATGCTTCTGAACCTGCCCTATGAAGCTATGCTGGGGGTGCGGGTTATCCAAGGGGCAAGCGGGGGCATAGCGACCGTAGTCGCTATGGCTGTAGCTACACGGCTCGTGGAGAAGGAACGCAGAGGCAATGCGATTGGCATTATTCTGATGGGACTGAGCAGCTCGCTGGTTCTGGGCGTTCCGGCCGGCACTTTTTTCAGCGAACACTTTGGGTGGAGGGCTCTGTTCATCATCGTCGGGGGGCTGAGCCTTGTTCCGCTGTTCATCATCTCTGCCAAGGTCCCTGCCATCAAAGAAAAAGAAGCCGTCACCCTCAGGATGCAGCTGTCTGTGCTGAAGGATTCCAGAATTGTTACTGCTCTGGCGATCACCTTACTATATGTAGGGGGTTACGCTACACTCTTCACTTATATTACCCCTTACCTGCAGGCCGCATCCTCACTGTCTGTGACCGAAATCAGCGGGGTGCTCTTCCTGGCGGGGGTCTGCAGCTTCATGGGCTCCAAGTTAGGCGGGCAATTGGCTGATTCCAAAGGATCGAAGTTCACCATAATTACGGGACTTCTGTTACAGGCAGCCACGCTCCTCCTGTTCGCAATGGCAGGCGTTCATGTGATCGTCCTCCTCCTGATCCTGATGATCTTCATGCTGGGGACCTGGAGCATCTCCCCCGCGCAACAGCTCCTGCTGGTCACCCTGGTTCCCCGGAACCCGGATATGGCCCTGAGCGTCAATACCTCCTTCATCCAGTTCGGCTTCGCGCTGGGATCGGGCCTAGGCGGCTATGTGATCAGCCGTACCTCTGTGCTCCACCTGAACTGGGCGGGTCTCGCGGCTGTAGCGGTGGCTCTGATTCTGGCCATCCGGCTGTTCAAGACTCATAAGGCTTGATCGCCCTTGAAGTACTCAGAGATGGACACAGGAAGACAAAGAGGCTATCCCAAGGGATGGCCTCTTTGCATGTATATAAGAGCTGACAGGCTGGTGGTCAGCCGTACGCTCTCTATTGCCTACAGATGGTTGACCGCGGCTGGCGGCTCATGCCCATCTGTTCCATTCGTCAGGCCCAGCGTGTGCGCTGCGGAAGCATGAATGTCGTTCAATAGCTTCGGGTTAGCGGACAAGGACATGCCGTAGGCAGGAATCATTTGCTTGATCTTCGGCTCCCAGGCCTTGATCTGCTGCGGGAAGCACTTGGTGATTACCTCCAGCATGACAGAGACGGCCGTTGATGCTCCTGGAGAGGCTCCCAGCAATGCGGCGATGGAGCCGTCCGCACTGCTGATCACTTCCGTTCCGAATTGAAGCATGCCTTTACCGGCTGCTGTATCCTTAATAATCTGCACCCGCTGGCCTGCCACCACCAGCTCCCAATCCTCGCTGCTAGCATCCGGGATGAACTCCCGCAGCGCTTCCATGCGCTGTTCTTTGGACAGCATGACCTGCCCGATCAGATACTTGGTCAATGACAGGTTTTTCGCTCCTGCTGCAAGCATCGTAACCAGATTATCCGGCTTGACCGAGGTAATCAGATCGAACATGGAGCCGTATTTCAGGAACTTGGGCGAGAAGCCGGCAAACGGCCCGAAGAACAGGGATTCCTGCTTATCGATCACCCGGGTATCCAGATGTGGAACAGACATCGGAGGCGCACCCACAGCAGCCTTACCGTACACCTTGGCATGATGCTGGGCTACAATCTCCGGCTTCTTGCAGACCATGAACAGTCCGCTTACCGGGAATCCGCCAATCTTTTTACCTTCCGGTATGCCGGATTTCTGCAGCAGATGCAGGCTTCCTCCCCCGCCGCCGATGAAGACGAACTTGGCGTTATGACGCTCTGTTACGCCGCTGGCGAGATTCTTCACCTTCAGCTCCCAGGAGCCGTCCTGCGCGCGCTTCAGGTCATCCACCTGATGATTATACCTAATATCGGTGTTATTGCTCTGCAAGTGGTTGAACAGCATACGGGTCAGTGCGCCGAAGTTCACATCCGTTCCCGAATCGATTTTGGTAGCCGCTATCGGCTGGTCCAGCTTCCGGTTCTTCATCATCAGCGGAATCCATTCCATCAGCCGCCTTGGATCATCGGAGAATTCCATGCCTTGAAATAGCGGACTATTTGAAAGCGCTTCATATCGTTTTTGTAAAAATGCAACGTCCTTCTGTCCTTCCACAAAGCTCATATGTGGCACAGGTACAATGAAATCCTGCGGATTGTGTATTCGTTTCTGGCTCACCAGATAGGACCAGAATTGCTTGGAGAACTGAAATTCCTCGTTCACCTTAATCGCCTTGCTGATGTCAATCGATCCGTCCGGCTGCTCTGTAGTATAGTTAAGCTCGCAGAGTGAGGAATGCCCCGTTCCCGCATTGTTCCATTCACCTGAACTTTCCTCCCCCGCACCCGCACGCCGCTCAAACACGGTTATTTGCCAATCCGGTACTAATTCCTTTAACAGTGAACCAAGTGTTGCACTCATGATTCCAGCACCAATTAAAATAACGTCTGTTTTTGTTTGTTGGTTGCTCATATTATACCGTCCTTCTACCCTACGATTTGCAGGAAGGATGCAGGCACTCCTGCTTAGGCGCCATAGCAAGCCAGCGCGGACCAAGTCACACACCGTTTGGATCAATCCTGATCCTAGTTTATCACTAATGAAACTAAATTTTAAGATTTATCTTAATTTTTATAAACTTTTTAATTAATAATCACGCGCCGCATCGAACCAGCCCTGCGCCGCTTCCTCTGTTATAGGCTGGCCGAGCTGGTGCTCTGACTGGCTGAGCTGCCATACCGCTTCGCCCAGGTCTTCCCTCTCGGTAGTCTCGATGCCCTTCAGCGAATTGAAGCGCAGGGTGAAGGCGGTAATGGCTGCTTCCGCCTCTTCAAGATTGCGGGCCTCCGCCATAGCTGCTTGTGCAGCATCGTAGGCTTCGTTCGCCAGCTTGGCCAGACGCTTCGGCCAGGCGGAGAATGGGCGGCCGTACTCGCTCACCCACCACTCAGGCTTTCTCAGCTGGCTCACCGAGGCATACTCATCCCAAGGGCGCATCTTGGCCCGCGCCTTCATCTGTTGCCTTAGACGCTTGCCGCCGGCCTCTTCCACATTGAAGGCAATGAACCGGTCCAGCAGCGGCCACGTATCCAGCGAAGGCAGACCGTCAAGCTCCGGCATGAAGCGCAGCTCCAGGCTGGTCAGCCCGGTAAGGCGGGCAAGTGCGTCAAGATCACAGAAGCTGCCCCACAAGCTCAGGGATTCCAGGTTCGGAAACTGCCCCAGACCCGCCAGCGAGATGGGCTGGCCCAGCGGCGGGCTATTCAGCGTC
The DNA here is from genome assembly GCF_038002245.1 of Paenibacillus sp. FSL R7-0128. NCBI lineage: Bacteria > Bacillati > Bacillota > Bacilli > Caryophanales > Paenibacillaceae > Paenibacillus > Paenibacillus sp. FSL R7-0128. The sequence continues at coordinate 7,570,814 of NZ_JBBOCD010000001.1, forward strand.
AGGTTGGTCACACCCTGCAGCTCACCCAGATCCGGCAGCCGGTACGGCGCATCGCTCCTGCGCCGGCTCATATCCGGTACTAAGGCCAACGTAGTCGGCAGATGGCCGGAGGCCGAGATGCGGGTCAGATCGCCGGACAGGCTCAGGTTGTACAGCTTGTCCGGCAGCTTCATGCGGAGTAATCCGCCGGACTGCTGGCTCATTGTAATATTCAAGCCGTAGATATCTGCCCGGCTGGCATCCATCTCCGCAGCCTCCGGCAGCACCGGGGTCCAGCTTATACTCTCAATAGGCCGCCGCTCCGCCCACTCCAGGAAGCCCGTGTCAACGCCGGTATAGCTCAGATAACGCGGCCAAGGGGAGCCGGCCGGGGTGGCGAAGGGTTCGAAGACGGACCAGTTGATGCGCTCATCCGCAGCGACCAGCATCTCTGCCTGTGGCTTCGACTCCATGGGGCCGATCGATAAGCTGCCCATACCGGGCTTGCGGTCAAGCGTGTGGCTACCGGGCCCCGTCAGATCAAGGACATACCGTCCGGGTTCTGTAATCGGAGCCGGGGGAAGAGCTTGGTTATCTGTGGACATTTGCTTCATCCTCTCTGCTTGATCCTACCTGTATTCTCGATACTACTAATATTCTCCATACTACCTTTGTTTGCTATATTAACTCAACCATACGATATCCTGGGGCTCACAGCAACTTTGACGGCCCTCTATCCTGTACATATCCTATGCCAACTGCGGTCTCATCCAATTGTAATCGATTTTTCGATTACATTTGGCCCATGCGCCCCCACCAGGCCCATTGTAATCGGTTTTCCACTTACATTTCCGTCCATGCCCCTCTCGCGGCGCATTGTAATCGGTTTTTCGATTACATTTCCGTCCATGCCCCCCTCGCGGCGCATTGTAATCGGTTTTTCGATTACATTTCCGTCCATGCCCCCCTCGCGGCGCATTGTAATCGGTTTTTCGATTACATTTGGCCCACGCGCCCCCACCCGGCCCATTGTAATCGGTTTTCCACTTACATTTCCGTCCATCCCCCTCTCGCGGCGATTGTAATCGGTTTTTCGATTACATCCGCCCCAGCACATCGCCCGCCCCGCGCAATGGTGTTCGGTTTTTTGCATCCATTCCGCCCATGCCATAACGCGAACAAGCCCGGGCCGTTACCGGCCCGAGCGCTCATTCTCTATTTAGTTTGCCGTGCAGCAATCACACGCTCTGCCCTTCATTCGTCCCTGCCTTGTACATACTCTCTGCTTCAACCGGATTCTCTTTGGCTGTCAGATGCTGCGGAGTGATCCGGTACACTTGTACGGGTCCGCCGTACACAGCCGACCGGTATTTCTCGACATGCTGCTTGGACAGAGGCCGGTTATAGTATCCGGGCACATACTTGTTCATCATCTCCTGCAGGACCTGCGTAGCCTCATCCAGATCCGTCACTGGCTCTGCCTGCCCGAAGACCATCACGCTCATATAGGCAGTATCCGTCTTGGCGGGCACGGGATTCGTGATTGTCCCATACTCCTCACAGACTGTGAAGCATACCTCTGAGTTCTCACTCATCACCTGATTGCGTCTTCCATCCCCGGCCCCGTGGATATACAGCTTCCCGTCCATCCACACATAGTTAAGCGGCACAACATACGGGAGATTACCATCCGCTAATCCCAGAAACCCAATTCTCGCCTGCTTCAAAAACTGTTCAATCCTCGCCTCATCCTTACATTCCCTGACCTTGTAACGAACCGGATTCATATCGAACCCTCTCCTTCCCGCGTCCTCCGCGTATACGTTATTCGGTAGTATATCAGCTATTGGATTGTGCTAAAATATCCAAAGAACATAGTTTCGACCAATCCATAATTTAGGCACTGCACCGAAACAACAAACGGGAGGGGACTTCTCACAATGTTCGTCAACCGCAACGACCCAAGTCCGATCTGGCAGCAACTGCTGAATCAGGCCATTCACAATATTACACAAGGCATCTGGACCCCGGGTGAGCTGCTGCTCCCTTCCCGTGAACTCGCAGAGCAGCTTGGAGTTTCCCGCTCCACGGTGCAGCTCGTCTATGAGGAACTGCTGAGCAGAGGGTATACCATAACCTCCCGGCGGGGCGGAACACGGGTAAGCCATTGGAACCCGGTTCCTGAAGCGGCACAGGAGGAGTCGGTGCCGGAAGGACCTGTTCCACCTTTAATTCCCCTGCTGAACTCAGCGGTAGATCAGCTGCAAGACTGGTTCGGAGGCCATCAGCCTCAGGAGGTGATGATCGATTTCACCCCCCACGAGCCTTATGTGGATAGGACCTTCCAGAACCACTGGCGGCAATCTCTGCTTCACGCCTCTGCCGCAATGGACGTATCCGATTGGTCCTACGGCAATCCCTATGGTCTCCTGCCGCTCAGGGAACAGATTCAGCGTTACTTGCTGCTTGAGCGGGGCATACGGATTGAGCTCAATCAGATTCTGTTGACCTCAGGAGCGCAGCACAGCCTTGACCTGATTGCCCAATCCCTGCTCACGGAAGGAGATACCGTCTCTGTGGAAGATCCCGGCTTCCCTGCGGCATGGATGGCGATGAATTACCGGCGGATGCACGTAGCCCCTGTCCCGGTAGACGGACATGGCCTTGTGGTTGACCAGCTTCACCCGGAATCGCGGCTGGTCTTCGTAACTCCATCGCACCAGTGCGCCATAGGCTCCGTGATGTCAGAGCCGCGCAGGCAGCAGTTGCTGCATCAGGCCGTGCAGGAGCAGCTATGGATTATAGAGGACGGCTATGACAGTGAATTCCGCTACCGTGGCGACCCGCTGCCCACGCTCTATAGCCAGGCGCCGAATAATACCCTGTATATGATGAGCTTCTCTAAAATGATCGCCCCGGCCATCCGTATCTCGGCGATTGTCGGCCCGGCGCGGGCCATTGCCCAGCTGGCCCGCGTACAGGAGCTGACCTACCGCCACCTTCCGGTGATGGACCAGCTCACCTTGACCCATTTTATTCAAAAAGGGCACTTCATGCGCCATATGCGCAGAGTCCGCAATGTGTACCGCCGCAGACATGAGGCCATCACCAAGGCGATAACCGCAAACGGTCTAGCCGAGCGGTTCACCCTGAGCGGAGCAGAGACGGGACTGCATGTCTTCCTTGAGGCAGAATCAGACTACGATGAGGAAGCCGTGACCCGGTTAGCCCTGGAGCAGGGAATCCGGGTATATCCTCTTGCACACTACTGTCTGGAGAGCCGCAGGAAGGGTTGGGTGCTGGGGTTCGCCAAGGTGGATGAGACCTTGATTGAGCAGGGGATTCACCGGCTGGCCGGGCTGTTATTATAAGCCCCTGCTTATGGTCCCGGATGATCTGCTCTCCTTGCGCCCAAACTGCACATAATAAACCATGCTCACCGCAATAACCAGAACAGCAAGCACCGCAAAAATATTACTAAACACAAAGGAAGCCTCATTTCCAGGTATAGGATTGAACGCCGCTGCCTGGGCACCGGAGTCGAGCACCTTGCCCAGGACCGCCGTCGATGTAGCGGCTGAGATGAAGGTGAGCATGGAGAACAGCCCCATCCCCACTCCTGTCTGCTCTGGGGTCAACGTCCGCGAAACCGTATTTGACATAGCAATCTGCATGAACGACTGGCCCAGCACACAGAAGATCAGCGAGATGGAGACCAGAACCGCAGAGCCTCCAGCTACTGAAGACAAACACAGGAAGCCTATCCCCAGAAGCGAGGCCGCCGTATACACGAGCCGAGGATTCCCGTGCTCATCTGCCAGCTTGCCGCCCTTACGGCCCAGAACCGTGGTAACGATAGCTGCCGGCAGCATGATGATCCCGACATAGGCGGGAGACAGACCGTTTACAAGTGTCAGCAGCTGCGGGATGAGATATGGAGAGCTGAAGCTGATGCCCGTAATGCAGAAGGTAATCATCAGGATGATCGAATACTGCCTGTTGCGGAAAATATCGGGATGGATAAACGGAGCCGCAGCGGAGCGGATACGCAGAATAAACAGGAGGAGCATCAGAACCGCTGCCAGCGCAAACGGGAAGCTCCCGCTCGTTAATGCCAATAAAATTGCCGTTACCGCCCCAGCCAGCAATATGCCGCCAAGCCAGTCCATCGGACCGGCCTTTCCTGATTCATCATCCTGCAGATATTTGCGGTAGACCGGCAGTGTCAGCAGCGACAGCAACGGAATGAGGAACAGAATCCGCCAGCTCCAGGCGCTGATGACCATACCGGCAATAATCGGCCCCAGCGCGGTACCCAAGGCTATCCCAATGGCAGACGTACCCAGCGCACGGCCTCTTTTCTCGGGAGAAAAGTAACGGATCGGGATGATCATAGCCATAGCAGGGATCACGGAAGCCCCGGCTGCCTGAATTACACGACCCGCAATAATCATCCAGTATTCGGTGGCGGCAACGCCAGCCATAGACCCCAGGACAAAGAGCAGTAATCCATAGGTCAACAGGTTCTTCAGCCGGTACTTCTCCGTCAATTTGCCGAAGGTAACGGCACCAACAGCATATACAATCATATAACTGGTAATGACCCAGCTTACCTGAGATGGAGATAATTCAAATTGCTTACTGATCGTCGGCAGCACAATATTGAACATATTCGCATTCATTGATGAAATCACCAGGATAAAAACGAGCGCGCGCATTAACACATTCCCTTTGATATCAGGGGCTACAACATGGTTCTTCATAGGTGGTGCTCCTCTCTCCATATATCTATTCGATAAGGTAAGTCAGTACTTACTGTCATTTCATTCAAAAAAACAACTAGGGTGTTAAAGCCCTAGTAAAGGTCTGGACACTTGCCGTGATGAATTCCTCCAGCGACACCGAAGTGAAATTCCCCTCATCGTCCAGATTGTTCAGGAATGCGCCATAATTCATCACCATAAATTGCACAGCCTGCACTCTGGGATTCCCGGGAATCAGCTTCCCCCGCTCGGTCATGGCCTTGAAATAATCCGTCAGATTCCGCATCAACTGCTCCGGGGCGGTTCTGCTATACTCCTTAAGACCGGGGAGTTGATCCCCTTCCTTGATAAATATCATGTTCATCTTCCGGTTGCGGTTCATAATCTCATGATACGTCCGGCTGACCAGCAGCAGATCGGTATGAAGATCCCATACAATGCTCTCCTTGAACAGCCTGGCCATATCTTCGGTATAATGAAACCGGTCGAAGGCCCGCTCCAGCAGGTTCAGCTTGGTTCCGAACTGGCGGAACAGCGTCTTCTCGCTTAAGCCTGCCGCCGCCGCAATCTCCTGGGTGGTCACACTCTTGTAGCCCTTCTCTGCGAACAGATCAATGGCAGCGGTCAGGAGTTTATCACTGGTACTTAGCGATTTGCTCTCCATCATCATATTCCTCATTTCAAAAAGTTGACTGTCAGTACTAACTGACATATTAGACTAAGAATACACCCTGCTCCCGAATTTAGCAAGGTGTATCGTACTGCCCGCTACCCGCTTAAGCCGTTTCCAGCTCAATACGCTTGTCCTATTCTAACAGCGAGGTAACGCCCAATGCAGCAAATAGGAGCAAGCCCAGCCCCAGCAGAATGCCTCCCATCAGCGAATACCGTACCTCCCGCTGAAACGATGCGGTGCCTGGGCCTCCAGGTGCCGGCGGGCCGGGCTGGGCTACCGCGCCTTCCAGACGGGTACGCCTGCCCGTGCGCCGCCGTTGATAGCCAATAATGAGTAATACAATCCCCAGCAGACTCAAGAAGCTGCCAGGGTAGACGAATGCCATCCACAGGTTGTCCATAGTACACCTCCCTGTCCGTGATCTTGATCTATACTTAACCAAGTCACGGTACGCCAAACAGGGAGATGCCGCCAGGCTAGAAGCCCATCAAAGTTCAGCTTTTGAAAATTACTTTAACTAATCGCTTGCTGAGGGTTTACCGCGCCGCGATTAAGGTAAAGGGAGAGGCTTAATTGCAATCTGTACAACTAAATCGCCGGATATGTCGCCAAATCTCTGTTTAGCTGTATTTCGTGCAATTAAAATGCCTCTATACCTGGATTTTCGCCCATTCGGGCAAATGTAGTTGTACAAACTACAGTTAGAAGAGGAAAGCCTTCCATTTCACTGTTTTTAGTTGCACCGAATACATTTATCTCTCATGGTTCGCTACGAACTGAATGCATCCTTTACTCCATGGGGTTCTTTACTTGCTAAAGGTGGCTTCCTTCCAGAATTCAACTAGAAGCAGGTGAACGAGCTAACCCGGTTCAAATCAACGCCGTAGTATCCCCAGAAGAAGCCATTCCATCTGAAGCCTGCGACCGAACTTCTGCCCACGAATACCGGGTAGAACCAGAACTGCTCACCATTATTCAGCCAGATATAAGTGTTGCGGAACAGGCATCCTCTGATGCCCCCGGGGTCAACCGCATAAGCCGTGACCGCTGGTGCTTGCGGTACGAATTGCGGCGGTGGCGCCGTCGGTGCGGCTACTCCTCCCGGCGCACCCCCGGGCGTCCCTGGAAATCCTCCGGGCCCTCCGCCTGGAATCCCCGGCCCTCCCGGCAAGCCTGGTCCACCCGGAAATCCCGGTATCCCCGGAAATCCTCCGCCGCCTCCCGGCACTGGTATAAATCCCATATCTATCGCTCCTCTTTCGTTTCATTAGGCATAATCATCATATGCATTCGCGGAGAAGATGCCTGGGCGGATGCCCAGGTGCAATGGGCTTTTAACAGCATCCCGCCTAGCGGAGGGCAATCGGTGTTACAGCTCCTTTTTCACCCGGCCATAATAATCCGGCAGCTCAAAATCCTTGACCGCAATATATCCGTGCCCAGATAGTGCAGCCCGGCGCTCAACCGCAGAGTGGATGGCTTTAGTCATGATCCATTCCACACCGAACTCGTGGTAGAAATGATCGTGCGCCAGCTCCAGGACAGCACTCACGACCTCTTTTTTCTCATAAGCACTCATCACATCTATGCGCAGTACGCCATGCACCCCATAGCCGGGAGCCTCCCCGCGATTAAACATCTCCACACTTCCGATGATCTCGTTAGTAGAATTCCAGATGATCGTCATGCGGACAAACTGCTCTGTGTCATAGCTGTACTTCCAGAAATCAAGCGCCTGCTTCATCCGCTCCGCTGTTGGATAGTAGAACGTATCGCCGTTGCAATTATCCGCGTTGAACAAGGGCACCGCCTTCTGATCTGAGTAACAGTTAAGCAGACCTGCAACATCCTCCTCTTGCACCGGCCGCAGCGTGATCTGTTCATTTTTAAATACCGGACAATGCTTAAAGATGGTGTACATCCCCGTCTTCCTCCTCCTCATGGATCATCAGACTATATCGTAAGAGCGGAACTCATCAATGAACTCCTCGAGCCAGTCTTCCGTATAATCCAGCGCCCCGCTATCACTGATGAACTCGACATCAAGTCCCATCACCCACAACCGGCGGGCAATCATAAACAGATCAATTACTGATTCATCTTGTTCGGAGAAGTCTCTGACCGAGCGGTAGCCCGACATTAACGCCTGCCACAGCGGTTCCTTCTTCTCCTGAGGCAGGCGTTTTCTATGCCGGACCTGGGCCAAGTCGTAGGCGCGCCACCCTTGTGCCGCCCATTCAAAATCATAATGCGTGAACGTATCTCCTTCCTGGAAGGCATTGTTATTCCCGTGCAAATCTCCGTGGCAGATGCCCCAGTCCAGGCCCGGACTAGCAGTATTGATCCGTTCCGTTAATGCACCGGCGAACTCGCGCAGGTACGCAGCAGAGCGGTGTCCCTCACCGAGATAATCCACAATACGGTCCAGCGGCTGGGAGATCAGAGCGCGGGTATCCAGATCCGGTCTAGGCAAATCTAAGGAGACCCTGTCCATGGCAGCATGCAATTCAGCAGCGGATTTTCCGAAGGAAGCACATGATTCCTCATCATGCAGCACGTTCTCAGTGCCTGTCAGATAGCTGTAAATCACGGCAACTCTCGGGCCCTCCGGCGCATCGATGACCGTATATAAGCTGCTGTTCTTTTGAGGGAGGGGAACGGAAACCTTTGTATTTACTGCGCTTAATTGGTGTTCCAGCTGAGTCAGGAGGGACAATTCATAGACAACATCACTTTCAGCTATCGATTGGCGGTAGATCCGAAGAATATAAGTGCCTCTGCCGGTACGGATTCTGTAAGTATCGTTCAAGCCGCGTAACCAGAACAAGCAATCTCGCCAATCTCCAATGTCGTACAGAGGACTAAGGCAATATTCCAAATACTTTGGATCTAGAACGGAACGCATGGCCGTCGGTTTTTTATACATTTAGCTCTCCCCTAGCTTGCTGCTCCAGCCGGACAACGGTCTCCTCGAACGTTTTGACCGGACTGTAGCCGAGCTCGTTTTTTATTTTGTCGCAACTATACGCCGTTCTTATGGGGTCTCCGCCCGGTATAATGAACTTCTTGCTCAGGGCAAGCCCGATACGCATCGTAAAATCTTTTTCCGGATAATTTCCGTCAATTGCGTTATAGCACTGGTTCACAGCCGCAGGCTGCGTCGCTGCCAGTACACACATCTCAGCCAGGTTGTCCGCATGCACCCAAGGCGTTAAGTCCTCCGGATGAATCCAGTCCACTTCCCCGGAATCAGCAAGCTTAGTGATCAGTCGGTCGCCCCAGTGCGAGTTGGATTCGGAGCAGATCACTCCAGGACGCAGGATCACACTTGTCAAACCGTTAGCCCTTGCAGCTTGTACAATCCGTTCCGATTCACATTTGGTTGAAATGTATACCTCCCCGTGGCCGAAGGCAAGGCTGCTAGCCTCATCCAGCTCCACCTCTCCATCAAAATGACCATAGACCGATACTGTAGAAATATGCACGAAGCGTTCCACTCCCGCAGATACAGCACCGTCAACCAGACTCTGAACCCCCTGAACATTGGACGCCTCGGCAATCGCCCGGTCCTCCCCCAGATACGCCGCAGCGTGAATAATAATATCCACATTCCGAAGCGCTTCCACAATAAAAGCTCTATCTGTCAAGTCTCCGATGACGGGTGTAACGCCGAGCTCTTCACATAGCGCAATCTGGTCCGCATTTCGGATAAGTCCCTTGACCTCGGCTCCCTCGCTAATACACCTTCTGGAAATTTTATCTCCTGCCGTGCCCGTAACGCCTGTGACGAGAACGACTTTATCTCGAAGTCTCATTGAGATCCCCCTCTAGTACATAGTTTCTTTTATCGCCTTCTTATCTATTTTGCCTACAGATGTTCTGGCAAGTGACTCAGTAATCACTAAGCGGGTGGGTAACTTATACTCCGCTATGTATTGACTGCAGAATTGTTGCAAGTTCTCTAGCGCAAGTGTCTGCCCCTGCTTAAGTACAACTACCGCAGTGACTTCTTCACCTTCATCCGGCAAGGGCGTTCCTATAACAGCAGCCTCAAGAATAGAAGGATGTACGCTTATTGCCTGCTCCACTTCAGCACAGTAGACATTAGAAGCCCCTACTATAATCATGTCTTTCTTCCGGTCCGCAATGTATAAATAACCGTCTTCGTCCAGTCTGCCGAGATCCCCTGTATGGAGCCATCCATTTCGGATGGTTTTGTCCGTCTCTTCCGGATTATTCCAGTAACCAAGCATGATCTGTTCACTTCGGCATATGATTTCGCCAATCTCGCCTTGCTCTACTTCTTGCCCTGAGTCATTGACTATACGCACCTCAAAAGGCTTCTGGCCCCAGCGCTCCATATGGGATGGATTCCCGACCGACTGCAGCCGATGCAGCTTCCCCTCTGCAAGGCACTCTTGTACAAATAAAAAGCTGATAAATTGACCGCTCTCTGTCTGTGAATACACCTCGGATATCTGCGCGTTAGGGAATACTTCCAGAGCTTGCTGCAAGGTCTTCTCACTGATCGGAGCACCTCCGCAGGATATGCCTGCCACAGTTCCAACTTCTCTGGAACGGGCGCCTGCCAAAGCAGTGATATCCCTAAATAGGAGTCCGACTGTTCCCAGAAATCTGATTTGCTCACGCTCAATAATATCTATAACCTCGTTAGCCTGCAGCGGATAGGAGTCCGGATAAATGAGACAGCCTCCTTCAAAAAGAGTTGTCCAAAGGATAAATTGTCCGGTAAGATGGGCTTGATTGGGAACAAGCGATTTTTTGGCCGGATTATGCCCTCCGCCTCTTGCAGGGCTCATGAAAGCCCACTTTCTGATCGCCCGATGAGAGTGCATCACACCCTTAGAGCGTCCCGTCGTACCTCCGGTATATATAATAAGAGCGACATCATCCGGCTGTGCTGTGTACCATGCTGTTAATGGAGAGGAAGTCGCGATTAAATCTTCTAAGGACAGGCCGCCGTTGACAGGCTTGAACGTGATGGCAAAAGCTATATTGGACGCCGAAAGGGAAGAGGCAATTCTCGGATGCTCCGCATCATACACGATAGCTGTTGGGGCAGCATCATCAAGGATCTGATTCATCTCTCTAGAGGCCAGACCTGGAAAGATTGTAACTGGAATGGCACCTATAGCAATTACGGCACATTCTGCAATCACAAGATATGGACAAGGATCACCTGCAAGCGCCACCCGTTCACCGGGTCCTATTCCCAAGTCCTTCAGACCTCCCGCCACACAGCTCACCTGATGCAGTAATTGTTGATAGGTCAGATACTCATTTCTGTACTTTGTAGCATAGTGATCGGGCTGTAACCGGGCCACATGAGGCAATATTTCTGAAAGAAGCATACGTATACCCTCCAAGAGTGTTTATCCTGCTATTTGCTGATCCGCCCCATCCGCTCAGCCCAAATAATCATCCGGCAGGTGCAGCTCCCGCAAGCAAGCGGTGAATTTCTCCCTGAAATTAGGATTTCCTTTGTATTCGGGCCATATCGCCTTATAGTAAGGCAGAAGCTTCTCATGTGGAATAACGTCCCAATGTGAAATGGAGCTGCGCAGTACCTCTGTACCTCCGGTACGGAACATCTGCTCAATGATCTGCCAGCTCTCCTGCTTATTCCCGCAGTCTCTCACGGCATAGATCGCAGCCGTCTGCATAACCAGGCTGGTATGGCACAGGAAGGGTGCGAAATCGCGGAGGTTCACAGCATCGCAGTCTTTTAGAATATAACCGGCATAACGCAGAGTTTCCGCATCATTAATCCCTTCAAGCCTCTCAAGCCTCTGCCGGATCAGCGGAATGAATTCGGTCCGGTCCTCATTCTTGCCGTAAGTATGCAGAATTGTTAAGGCGCGGAGCGCTCCCTCAGCGTCATCCGACTGTAGCAGCTTCTGCAGATAGGGCCTGCCCGCCGCAAAGGACGTTTTGCAGAGCAGCGAGATGGCTGTTTTGGAATCCCGGGGGCTATGCTCCGTCACATGCTTCAGGAATTCCAGGGTCGACGGGGCGATTCGCTTGAACTTGAACATGGCCTCCAGCGCCTTGGCCTGCAGCTTCCCGTCAGGAGTGTTCCGATACAGCTGAATAAGCGTATTCTCGTCACCCGGCAGCCGGCTGCCAAACCATGCGTTGTCATAATCCAGAATAATCTCATCCAGCCAGCGCTCGTACCAGTCCAGGAAGTTATCTTCATAGACGAAGAAGAACGGGCGGTCAGGGAAAAATTCCGAGGTATACACAATCCTCCCCCGGTGCTCCCCTTCCAGCACGAGATACATCTCATATTCGCAGCCCTGGGTGCCGATACACAGCATTCCGCCAAGCGCCTTGTTTCTCGCTTCCTCGTACTCTTCATCCGAGATGTCCCGCTCCCCCGTCAGAGGCTCCGTCAATAGATTCCATTCCTCTGCGGTCATTCCGGGATGAAGCGCCGCCCGGCCCTGGAGTGCCGGAAGCTCGGTATAGGAGGTGGCCTGTGCAAGCGGATAGATCCCGTAATACGGTCCGGCCCCGCCGTTCCCGATCTCTGTCAAGAACCGGGCGAACGGTTCAGGAAGCCTGATCCCATATTGTGCCTCCCAGTCCGCCAGCTCGCCTGCTGTAAGCTTCTCTTTCAGCTTATATCGATGCGATGAAGCCCCAAATTCCGCGAACTCCGCATCCTTGCGCAGGGCCTGCTCCAGCTTCGTCCTGATCCGCTCAAGCTGATCAGCCTGCTTCTCTAATTCCATGATGATCCCTCCTGCATATTCAAAGAATGTCACATAATGGCCTGGCCGATTGTCTTCCATCATATCACACCAAGCATATATCCCAGGCTCCTCGTTTACTTCCACAACAAATAAGCCCGCCGTCACGATGAAGTGACAGGCGGGCTTATACCCAGGCAACACTTATTGGACAGCGTTAGACAGCTCTGTGAAAATAACCCCCAGGGCAAATGCGCCCGCATCCGGGTGGCCGATGCTGCGCTCACCTACTGTCCCGGCCCGGCCCATCCGCGCAACGATGGATTTCGTACGCTCCGCCCCCGTGACAGCGGCTTCAGCCCCCCTGGCGAAGGCCTCCTTCAAGGACAGCTGCTGCTGCGAGCTGCTCTTCCAGGCTTCGGCACAAGGAATCAGCGCATCGATCAGCGTCTTATCACCCACGACTGCTCCCCGTCCGAAGGAGCGTTCACCGGTAGCCTGGATGCCCTGAGCCGCCGCGTCCAGCATCCCGGCCATCTCCAGCGTATTCAGCGAGGTCCGGCCTGTAGCATATTTGCCTGCTGAGCGGAAGGCCGAGCCCCAGATTGGACCAGAAGCTCCGCCGCAATGCTCCATAATGATCAGGGAGCAGGCCTGAAGGAAGCTTCCGATATCCGTAGCGTGATCCTGCACAAGCTCCTTCCATTCCCGCTTCAATTGCTTGAAGCCCTTGGCGACACTCATCCCGAAGTCTCCATCACCCGCATGAGCATCCAGCTCACAGAAGGGAGCCTCATTCGCGATAATAATCTCGCTCATCTTATCCACCAGATAGATGATGTTCGTAAGCCGCAGCCGTTCGTCACGGAGGACAGCGAAGCCCGGATCGGTCTCGGCCGTCAGGCTCACCTCAGCCTGAGCCTCCTGCTGTGGAAGTGGGCTGACGTATTGCACCGGCGCAAGCTCACCCGTTAACCGGAGCGCCGGAGTATCGCAAGGCTCAGCAAGCCATCTGCGCAGTTCATCATCCAGCTTCATCAGGCTGATGGAAGCGCCGGCCATATCTATGCTGGTCATATAGTTGCCTACAAGAGATTGGCGGATGATGATACCCCGTTCTCCCAGACTACGGATCACAGAGTGATTGAGCAGGTACAGCTCCTGCAGAGGCGTTGCGCCGAAGCCGTTGACGAGCACCACTACCTCTCCGCCGTCCGGCTGATCCAGGTTCAGACTGGCCAGCAGGGCAGAGATCATACGTTCCGCCAGCTCATCGGCGGTCAGCAGCTTTTCTCTGCGGATGCCCGGTTCACCATGAATGCCGACCCCATACTCCATCTCATCCTCCTGAAGCTGGAAGGTAGGTGTACCCTTGGCAGGAACGGTACAGGAGGTAAAAGCAAAACCAAGACTGCGCACATGCTCTGCCGCATGCTGCGCGGCCTGCTTCACCTCGGCCAGCGGCAGTCCGGCCTCAGCAGCCGCCCCTGCAACCTTATGCACCAGAATCGTGCCAGCAACCCCTCGGCGTCCCACCGTATACAGGCTGTCTTCTACTGCAATATCATCATCAACCTTGACATAGTCCACAGCGAGGCCGTCCTCAGCCGCCAGATAAGCCGCATTCTGGAAGTTCATCATATCGCCGCTGTAATTCTTGATGATCAGCAGAGCGCCCTTATGGCCGGTATGGTTGCGGATCGCCTGGTAGACCTGAATCTGTGACGGGGAGGCGAAGACATCCCCGCAGACTGCGGCATCCAGCATTCCCGGTCCGACCAGCCCGGCATGCGCCGGCTCATGGCCGCTGCCCCCGCCGCTGATCAGCGTTACCTTGTCAGGATTCGGCGCAGACCTGGAGACAATTTTGTATTTGCTGTCGAATGTCAGCTGCGGATGAGCCATCACCAGTCCACTGCACATCTCACGGACGAGATTGGCCGGATCGTTGATTATCTTTTTCATACGCGCTGCTCCTTACTCTTCTTGAAGGCTTCGCCCAGCTTGTCAGCGACAGCAATGGCAGCGGCAACCGCTTCAGCGGTAACCGGGAACGGCATGGAATGAATCGACTCTTCCGGGATACACGCCTTGCGGGCCACTTCCAGCAGCTCCTCATGGGAGATAGAAGCGACACCAATATCGGCCAGGCATACGGGAAGGCCCACAGCGTGGCAGAAGGACAACACCTGATCGATCTCTGCCTGCTGCGCGTTCTCCAGAACGAGCTGTGCAATTGTGCTGAAGGCCACCTTCTCGCCATGGTAATAATGATGGGTGCCTTCAAGCGCCGTCAGGCCGTTATGGATGGCATGTGCGGCAGCCAGACCGCTGCTCTCGAAGCCAAGTCCCGACAGCAGGATGTTCGTTTCGATAATATTCTCCAGCGCCGGTGTCACCACGTTCTGATCGCAAGCCAGCTTGGCTAAGACGCCATCCTCGAGCAGTGTATCGTAGCATAAGCGGGCAAGGGCCAGCGCGGCTTTGGTGCCTTTGGCCTCCGTAATCACGCCTGCATGCACTCCGCAAGGAAGCCCCGCATTGACATTGGAATAGGATGCCGCAGTAGCTCTGGCCTCGAAGTAGGTGGAGAGGGCATCGCCCATCCCGGATACCAGGAAGCGGGTAGGAGCCTGCGCAATAACAGTCGTATCAATCAGCACCACCGAAGGACTGGCTTTGAAGTAAGCATAATCCTCGAAAGCGCCTTCAGAAGTGTAAATCACAGCGGAATGGCTGGTGGGTGCATCGGTGGCCGCAATGGTAGGAACGATAATCAGCGCATCGCCTTCTGCCACACATTTGGCCGTGTCGATCGCTTTGCCTCCGCCAAGACCGATTGTACAAGCACACTTGTGCTCACGGGCCAGCTCCTGTAGTCTGGAAATCTCCTGCCTGGAGCATTCGCCCTGGAAATCCCCCTTCACGAGGGTAATGCCGAATTGACTGCTGGTGGCATCGAGCTTGGCCTGCACACGCTTCACATCATCCGGGTGCGCAATCAGCAGAGCCGATGTGCCGAAAGTACTGACGAAGTATCCCAATTGAAGCAGCTCATCCTCACCTTGTGTGTATTTAGCCGGGCTGATAAAGGTTCTTCTCATTCTTTCATTCCTCCTCGAGTCGTATGTCCCCATTATAGACAAGTGGATAGCGGGGCGCATGGGACAAAGCAAACGAATTAATATGCTGCAAAATAGTATTATTATGTTGTCAGCATCTGAATTATAATTATCTTGTTCTCATTGTCACTGTAGATGGAAGGGGTGAGCCGAATGCAATCCAAATTCGATTTGAAATATATCATTGATATGGATGAATGGGGCAAGCTTCAGGAATCGTTGTCCCTGGTGACACGCATGGCCATCATTATGGTCGATTATAAAGGCGTGCCGGTTACGGCACATAGCCGCTGTCAGGCCTTCTGCCAGACCGTGCGCAGCGACAAGGAATTCTCAGCCTATTGTCAAAAATGTGACGCGCGCGGAGGTCTGGAGGCTGTGCGGCTGAGCCGGCCCTATATCTACCGCTGCCACTTCGATATTCTCGACATTGCTATCCCTATCATTGTCGATAATCAGTACATCGGTGCGCTGATGGCCGGACAGATCCGGCTGGCGGAGGGAAGCGGTCCGAATCTGGAGCAGATTGTGTCCCGTCCGCACCAGGACGCCATGACGGAGGATCGGGCCCGCAAGTACGAGCTGCTGCCCGTCATGACGTATGAGGAGGTCGTAGCCACCGCCGATATGCTCTATCATTTGTGCAACTATGTGGTCAAGGAATCGATCCTGAAGCATGAGCTGCTGGAGAGGAACCGGCAGCATGAGGCTTTGAACCTGCAGGAGTCCAAGCTCCAGCTTGAACTGCCGCCTCTGCCTGTAGAGCCGCCTTCGGCTCCCAAGACTCCGGTCTTTTCGGGAAGCGCATACAAGACGGAATGCATAAGTCCTACGCTACAGCCTGCTTTGGACTATATGCTAAGCCACCGGGAGGAGAATTTCTCGCTGAAATCGCTGGCGCAGCTATGCCATATCAGCCCTAGCTACTTCAGCCGCTTGTTCACCAGGGAGATGGGCGAGCATTTCTCCCTATATGTTGCGCGCATGAAGATCGGGTGGGCGAAGGAGCTGCTGGCAACAACGGATTGGTCAGTCAACGAGATCAGCAATCACTTGAATTTTTGCGATGCCGGTTATTTCATTAAGATCTTCAAGAAATACGAGTCGGCAACTCCCCTGTCCTACCGTGCTGCACTTAAGGACAGACATTGAGGGGAAGATGAATGGGATAGCTGGCTTGAATTCATTCTCAGCCTCCGCCCGATCCGGTATAATAGATACAACACTATTCGAGCAGGGGGTTAGCCGCATGAAGCTGAACGAACAAGGTGTGCTCATCGTTGAAGAGGATGATATACACGACCTGTACTTTTTTCTGGCCCATGACGGGTTGACATTCAAGGATTCTTTCGAGATTGGGATGGAAAAGCATAAGATTGAGCTGTACCCCGGCAGCGTATCTGCTATTGTTCACCCGCAGGCCATGCCCGAGGACTATGGCTACCCGGAAGAAGACCTTCCCCGTATAGTGGAGGCGATTTATTCGGCCATCCGGGAGTATGATCCGGGCTTCGGGGTGTGGTAACATCCCTGCGGCCTGTCTATAGCATCAAGGGATAACCAGGCCGTTCTTGAACGCCAGTTTGACATCATTCTCACGGACATAAGCGGAATAGTCCCAGGATTCTCCCTCCTGCAGCCGCTTGTAGGTCTGATGAATATTCCGGCGCCAAGGCGACGGCCGGCTGTTGAAATAAATCGTAAAGAAGCGCTGCGCCTGCTCTTGTGTGCCGAAGCACAGCAGATAGGCCAGCGGACTGGATTCAGCATCGCAGATGCCGGGGAATCCTGCGCCGCAGGCGGCAAGCTGCTCCAGTGCGCGGGGACGGTCTGCGAACAGCTCGAACAGCGGCAGGACACGTTCCCCAATCAGCTGACCTATCTCCTGCCGGGAGGAATCCAGTTGTGAGGGGGCGACCTGCCAGACGATAGCGCTTGACGATTTCTGCGGCCTGCGCAGCGAGCCGAACAGAACGGTATCGTCCCCTCTGCCGGTTTGTCCGGCAAGCCATTTTTTGACGGACTTGCTGGCAATCCGCAGGTTCACGGTCATCCGTACATCGGTGCGGGTGTTGTAAGACTGCGGTTGGAAAGAGAGCTCGAATACGGTATCTTTGTCAGCCGCTGTTTTTTTCCATACCGTACCCGCCTTATTGGATTTGAAGCCCTCTGCCTGGATGAACTGCTGCCCGGTCTGCTGGCAGGCCTGAAGGAATTGAGCTTTGGGATCAAGCTTACGGTTAGAAGGGCCTTCAGACCAGACCTCCCACTGGGCAAAACGGTCATCCAGCATGGGCTTCAGGCGGTCGTAATTCTCCCAGCTGTTCTCTACATAATAGATGCTTGGATATTCACGGCCTTGTTCAGCCGCCAGGCGGTTGAACACCTCACAGTAATCACTGAGATAGCTTCCATACTGTGTGGCGAACGCCGATTGACCGTCATAATAATCGGCGGCGAAGGCATTGCCGCGCTCGTCCAGATCCTCATCCCAGAACTTCCCGTCACAGTACTCCAGCAGGTATTCCAGCCCTGTAAGCTCACGGCGTTTCAGCCGCTTCAGCGCCTCCGCCGACTCCTCAAGGTGTATTCCCCCCGCCATACCGCGGCCCAAGGCCCAGGCCAGGAACATGCCGATATGAATCCCGCCATTCTCTTCCGGCAGATCTGCAGGATAATCTCCCCCGGAATGCCAATCGATCCGGTCATATGCCATACGGGTCTCCTTTCGGCCAGCAGCTCTAGCTCCCGGCTTCCCTTTTTAATAAAAATTGATACACTTCATCACCCGCTAAATCCCACTCTACTTTGCTTTCTGGAATCTGAGCAAGCGGGGTGGTTAGCAGTGGATGGTCTACTGAAACGTTATTGAGTCCCTCGGCCTGTCTCATATTTTGGATGAGCCGGATTTCATAAGGGATGTAATTCAAGCATAGAATTTCTGCGAATTTATGGGGAAGATCCAGTGAGCTGTGGATATGGTAATCGCTGATTTCACTCATCAGGCTGCTCAGCAGCTCTTCATCGGTGGTGTAGCAATGGTCGAGAACTCTCCGGTACACATGCTGCTCCGGCAGCACCGAATACAGCTTCTGATTGATCTGCTCCGTGACGAATAAGTCATGTAACAACGCCATGAACAAATGATGTGTCTCGTTGCGGGTATAGCGCTGCGCATCCTCTTCAAAAATCATCTGGAAATAATCCCTGGCCAATTGTGCCAGCTCCTTCATATCCCATAGCAAGGCCAGCCCTATAATACTGCCTATCGTTCTTGAAGAGACCTCTTTATATTTGAACAGCCTCCGCAGAATATGCTTCTCCCAATACAGAAACCGGGTAACATACTTCCATCCTTCCTGTTCCCCGTTCAGAATCAGGCTTTTCGGATAATCTCCGCCATGTACACCAATTCCAAGCGTCAGGTTTCTGGCGATGGTCTCTTTGTATCCGTCTTTGATATCGTCCTGGATACTTTCCTTAATTAACGTATACCATTCTCTGAGTTCATCTTCGGATACGGTTCTCTTCTGGAGGGTACGAATCTCTTTGTTGAACGCATTTATTAATTTGCTGTGCTCCATCTGCTCACTCCCTGTAAAAGATCGTTAATCCAGGCGGCCCTTACGGGTGCCGGATTTGTCATCAAGGATGGAATTCAGTACAATGATCAGCATCGGAAGGTACTACCATAGATTATGATATACAGAAGGTGACACCGCAATGGAAAGTGGAGATTTGAGGATTTTTCAGGCTGTTGCCCGTGAGGGTACGATTACGAAGGCTGCGCAAGCCTTGAACTATGTTCAGTCCAATGTGACCAGCCGGATTCAGTTCCTGGAGGCCGAGCTGAAGGTCCCGCTGTTCCACCGGTCCAACCGGGGAATGAAGCTAACGCCTGCGGGTGAGAACCTGCTGGAATACGCGAATGCCATACTGATGCTAATGGACGAGGCTGTCCAATCAACACAATACTCTGAGCACCCGGCCGGCCCGCTGCGGATTGGCTCCATTGAGACGACAGCGGTTATTCATCTGACGACGATGATCGCCGATTACCATTCCCGCTACCCCGATGTCCATCTGTCTCTCATCACAGGCGAAACGCATGATCTTCTGCACAAGTTGCTAGATTACAAACTGGATGGCGCCTTCGTCTATGGACCCATAGACCAGCCGGATATCGGGCATGTTGCGGCTTACGAGGAGGAACTGGTGCTCATTGCTGAACCGGGGACAACTGAGTTGCATGAGTTGCTGCACAAGCCCATGCTGTTCTTCGACGTTGGCTGCACGCACCGGGTCAAAGCGGAGCGCTTCCTGAGCGAGAGCGGCATGCACTCGGTTCAAATCCGGGAATTCGGCACGCTGGAAATGATACTACACGGAGTATCTGCCGGACTCGGCGTATCGCTGCTGCCTAAGTCCTCGATCCGCAAGGCAGAAGAGGCCGGACGAATTATCTCCCACCGCCTCCCCGAAGAATACCGGAAGCTAGAGGTATGGTTAATATACCGCCGCAACTCCGTGCTTTCCAGTGCAATGTCCAGGTTTTTGGAGATGGTGGGGCAGAGATAGATAATGATAAAAGGAGTATTTTCCTTGAACGATACACCCAACACACTTAAACAAATTATCGGAAAAACCGTTAAAGCGATACGAATCAAACAAGGCTTGAGCCAAGAGGACCTTGCTCACAAATGTAACGTAGATCGTTCCTATATCTCTATGATCGAAGTCGGCCGCAACGAGCCATCCATCACCAAAATATTTGAGCTTTGCAGAGGTTTAAAGATTACTCCCTCCTTCTTCATTAAATTGATTGAACTTGAGTATGACAGAGACCGGGAGCAGGAATGAAACAACTCTCTAGCTCTATCCAAGCATAAAATGCCTGCGGCATCCCCATTGTGATCGGTTTTTCGACCATATCCGGCCCACACGCCTCTGCCGCACCGAATGTGATCGGTTTTTCGACCATATCCAGCCCACACGCCTCTGCCGCACCGAATGTGATCGGTTTTTCGACCACATCCGGCCCACACGCCTCCGCCGCACCGAATGTGATCGGTTTTTCGACCATATCCGGCTGTTCGGTGAAATCAGGAAGTCATTCCTATTACTGAACCAGAATATAGTCATCCTGCCGATGCTCCAAGACACTTACCCCCAACTTTATGCACAACTTATCCACATCGGACGAAAGTCATAATCTCCTAATCAATAAAAAAGATCAGAACCTATTCTCTCAGGTTCTGATCTTCTCGCATCTTACAATCTATCTACTCGAATCCGACATCATCCAGGCCAGGAATTCCCCGAACGAATCGGCTACCTTCTCAACCTCTTCAAATTCAGGCTCAGCTCCACGGACAATAGCCCCGCTGTCTATCGTTAAGTCAATGGCGTAGAAGGAATATCCGTCCCCCACAGACATTACGATTGGCAAGTGATGATCCCACCAGGCTATGATCTCGGACTCCCAAGCTGGATCACCTGCTGCCGCCTCCACACTAAGCATTTCAAATTCATTCCACCGGAATTCGGTTTCCGCGCTATGATTGAATTCTGCTTCACATATAAACCAGGTTTGCTCATCCGGTGCAACGCAGGTCTCAACTATCTTTAGAAATTCTAAATACTCATCGGGTAGTCCTTGATATCGGGAAGTAATCCCGCTATCTAAATGTAGCTGAGAACCGGATTTCCTCTTTATCTCCCAGCCCTGCTCCTCCGCCCAAGTCATAAATTCCCTGATAAGAGCTTTTCCTTTTCCACTATTCGTGTCCAAAAGATACACCCGCCCATCTGCTTAAGAAATGGAAACTACCACACTAATATACCATTTCCGCAGGGCTGCTTACATACAGCAGATCATTCCTTTACCTTAAGCTGCCACGTTGCCTCCCTGCCTTCCCACTGCTTACCGTTAGCCACATAGTACTCTCTTTCCACCGACCCATCTGTTTTGGTAAAACTAATGGCAAATACCTGACCTTCTGCGATTTGCATCGGGTATTGATCATACGGAAGAACATTACCCGTCTGTGTCAGCTTGCTGGCATCTTCGTAAGCATCTTCTAATCGCCAAAACTCCCAGTAAACATAATCCCTGAATCCACTCATGTCCTGCTTCCCGTAATACGATGCTGCATACTTCTTACCCTGCATAGTGATTTCTTCTACTCTGAGCGGTTCAATATCCTTCACCATCCAGCTAATATCCTCGGAGTGCAGGTTGCCTCCATAGTGCTTATGTAATTGATTGGCCATGCAAGGAACAGACTTGGTAAAAAGATCCATTTCATTGACTCCGGTGTGCGCTGAGCCGTAAATACCCATAATGCTCTCGTTACCCAATTTCTCCAATTCACGGATGAAATTCTCCGCCATCTTATTCTCCCGGTATACACCATCATAACTGCTGTAATATCTCTGCCCTTGTTGAATCGCCTCGGCAGTTAAGGTATACATCTCCGATCCGGTGAGATTGTTGTCGGCAAGATAAGACAAGAACCGCTTACCGGTTGTATCCCCTTGATGCCCAACATCGGTACCATGAAAAATAGTCTCCGGGCATTCGCTCTTTATTTTCTTATAGAACGTCTTCGTATATGGCGTGTGACTCTCCGTCCCTTCCGAGTCCTGGTAAAGCGCCTCCAGAATGTCGTCATTGTCCGCCTTCATCCACAGATTCAAGAATTCCGCAGCGAAATAGGACTGTTCCACGAACAAGTGCCTCATGCCCTTGTTGTGATAATAATCAGACCAGAGTTCATATTCCTTGTCCATAATTTTGGCAACGCCATGGGCTTCACCATACAGATAAATCTGGCCGGTTGCTCTCGTCACCACGGGGGTTGCCTCAGAGGTTGCCTCGCCTGTTATCTTGGCTGGCTGCGATGTTGAACTGGCCTCTTCACCCCCAGAAAAGTTGCTGCGGCAGGCTGTAAGGCTGCTAAGCAGGAGTATGACCATTAGAACTATTACACTACCATATTTATTGGAGCTTTTCGCACTCATAACCAGGATCAACCTTTCTTCATCAACTTTTTACAAGTTAATCACAGATTATGGATGTTCTCAGTGCTGTATGTCATGCGCCTAGTTCTATTGAAAAGGAAAGCACCCGCTGCGTTCATGCAGCAGGTGCTTGGCAGCGGTTAAGACTTCCGCACAGGCCGGACATACTTGAAGTACCGATCCGGGTTGAAATAGAAGTAGATGATCCGGCCGGGGGTGAGATCGAAGCAGTAGCCAGTGCCTGTATAGTCAAAAGCAGCCATCGCCTGCTCCATCCGTTCCTCGACACTGCGGTTCTCCTGCTCATAATCGAATGGCCCGTGCTCGAATACGATATACTCGGCCTCGGGGACATCCGCCATCAGCATCTGCGCGGGGACTTCACCTTCATACTCATAAGGGAGACGCACACCATAACACTCTGTACGCGGAAATCCCCAATCGCAGAGCCTGCCGTCCGGGTCATTCATATACGCCATAATCTGGCCGTTGCCGCTGTTCGTATCGCTTCCGCCGTCATCATCCAGCTTCCCCTTGATACTATCCAGCAAGCCGCTGATGGTTTCGCAGTCCTGCCCTGGAATCAGGCTCTGCTTCTGCCAGAAATCCCAGTACCCGTTGCTCTCGTAGTTCTTAATGTGCAGGAATTTGTGCGCGGGAATGGTTACGAAATAAATCTTAACCTCTTCTGTAGATTTCACCATGCCAACCTCTCCTAGTCCGAAAAAGTAGCGGTCAAACGGGTTGATTTTGGTCCGCAGGACGACAGGGTACGGGTGCCTCCGGTACTCGCTTGGGGCTACACCATAGGTCACCTTGAACGCGCGCGTAAAGGCTTCATGGGAGGAGAATCCATAGTCGAGCGCAATATCCAGAATGCTTTTTCCGCTGTCCCGCACCTCCTTCAGTGCAAAAGCCAGCTTCCGGTGGCGAAGGTAATCCCTAAGCTGCATCCCGGATATCTCTTTGAATTTCCTCGTAGTATGAAACTCCGAATAACCCAGCTTGTCAGCAAGAGATTGCAGTGTTATGGCCTCACTGTTATGCTGCTTAATGCTTTGGTCCATATCATCGACAATGATCTGGATCTGCCTGTGCCACTCGTACACCGTCCGCTCACCCCCTCGTTCCAACCGCTCTATGTTCATTCTAGAATACTGGAAAAGGCATTTCTTGATTCTACTTGCGGCATGGGATCAGCCTCATCTCTGTAAGATGATCCAGATTGATCTCGATCCTCAGCTCATCATGCTCATTCATCGCGATTAATGTCCGGTCTTCAATACTTAATTGCTTGATAGGATTGGTGACATCCGAGAAAAAAGCCCAAACCATATTGCCGCCCGCATCGGTGCAGGCAATGAAGCCCTCATTCCCCATCTGCCCGTCCCCGCCGTAGATTGTACCGCCCTCATAATCCAGACTCGTCCATGCATCAACAATGGTCCAAGGATCATCGTTATGCTTCACAATGCTCTCAATCGTTGTGTCACACAAGGGGGAACAGCGCATTGTACGCTGACGGGTATTCGGGTCGTAACAGGTCTCAATATTCAGAATCGTAATGCTGCCATCTGCCCAAGCAATACAATTGATCCCGGGCAGCTCACACTCCTCCGTCCAATGCTTCAGGATTAAGTTACTCATGGCTCTATCCTTCCGTTTCGCTGATTTCCTGTACATATACCATTTCTGTTAACCGCCCCGTTTTCCCTTCTCAAGGGTAAAAGACCATCCTAATTAATCAAGTGATTTCAGTCCATAAATGCGGTAAGGGATGAGGCTGTATCTGTAGCGAAAAAACAGGGGTAAGTGTATTCTGTGCAACTAAAAACAGTGAAACGGAAGTCCATCTTCTTCTAATTGTAGTCTGTACAACTAAATTTGACTGGATGGGCAAAAATCCAGAACTAGAGGCATTTTAATTGCACGAAATACATCTAAAAAGAGATTTGGCGGCACATCCGGCGATTTAGTTGTACAAATTGCAATTAGGACTACCCCTACTAGGTCCGATTTATGTACAAAAAAGCTGGAGGCCCCATTGGAGGCCTCCAGCTTTTTATCTATTTCACTTGTGCCCCAAGAGTCTCCAGCATACGCTGCAGCCGCTCACTTGTCTCTGTTGAAGCTGTGTAGATCATTACCTTCAGATCCGGATTACCCGGAGGCTGCAGGGTCACATGCTCAAACTCCATCTCGCCGATCCGGGGATCATATCTCTGTTTGTGGTGGTCTGCTACGGCCTGAACCTCATGAAGCGGCCAGATCTCGCGAAAGAGCTGACTGTTCTGCATGAACTCTTCGATGAGCTGCTTAAACCTCGCATCATCAGGGAAGCGCGCGTAATCCGCACGGAACTGGGCAATCAGGACTTTGGCTCCAGTTCCCCAACCCTCTACGGATGGCCACAGCCCTGTCAAAAGATATCTGACCCAGTTGATTCTCTCCGGCACCGCATCCGCACACGAAGGTAACCGGAACACAAGCTCAGCCGCCTGATTCCACATCAGCATATCCCAATATCTCCCCAGCACAAATGCCGGATGCGGACCTAGCGCCTGGATCATCCGTTCAATGCCCGCAGGAATGTGCAGATCCGCTTCCCTGTCCTGTTGTACCGGTCTGGCAAGAAGATGCAGATGCTGGCGTTCATCCTCTGTTAACCGCAAGGCTCTGGCTATATTATTAAGCACTTCCTCCGATGGATTGACGTTCCGGCCTTGCTCCAGGGAGGTGTACCACGAGGTTCCGATATGGGCAAGCTGGGCTACTTCTTCCCGGCGCAGCCCTGTAATCCGCCGTCGCCCATAAGATTTCAACCCCACATCCTCCGGCGTAAGGCGTTCCCGGCGCGTACGCAGAAATTCACCCAATGATATTTTGGAAGAAACGTTCTCCATAGAATAGAATCGCCTCCTTATCCTGACACTCCCAATCATACGATAAAGGCAGGAAGGATGCTATTCGCGCGTCCCATTATACTCCTCCTATGACTTAACAACTTAGGAGGATCTGAGGATGAAGATTTTTGTAACTGGAGCAACAGGTAAGGTAGGAAGCCGTCTGGTTCCGCGTCTGCTCCAGCGCGGCCATCAGGTTAAACTCTTGGTCAGGGATACTGCCAGGGTGGAGGAGCTTCGCCAGCAAGGGGCTGAATGCGTAGAAGGCGATCTTCTGCAGCCGGAAGGATATCTTGAGGCACTGCGGGACATTGGCGTTGTGGTTCACTTAGCCGCCCAGTTCCGCGGCGTGGATGAGCAGACCACCCGAATAGCCAATATTGACGGCGCTGTGGCTTTGGCCCGTGCAGCGCTGGATGCGGATGTGCCAAGGTTCGTATTCGCAAGCACCAACCACGTCTACGGACCAGGAGGTCATTCCCGGCCCAGCCGGGAGGAGGATGACCTCCGGCCTGCTTTTGCCTATCCCCAGAGTAAGGCGGAAGCTGAAGCGGCGCTGCTGGCACTTCACCGTGAACAGGGCTTAGGGCTGCGTATTGTACGTTTTCCCTTCGTCTACGGTGAGCGCGACCCCCATATCGCGGAGGTACTGCCTTATTTCAGCCAATGGAATCCGGCCAGACGCATCCATATGGCCCATCATGCGGATATCAGCCAGGCACTGATGCTCGCCGCCTTCACGCCGGGCATCGACGGACGCATCTATAATGTGGCTGATGATGCACCGATCTCCGTGGCCGAGATGCTTCAGCTTCATCAGGCCGAACCCGCGCCTGAAGCTCTGCAGCAGCCATATGATCCATGGGACATGATTGTCGATACCTCGCGGATCAGAGACGAACTGCATTACCGCCCGATCTATCCGACGTTCTATACGGCAAGAGATGCAGGAGCGTTATGATCTAACCCGCCTGCACCTCTGTTATTACCTGCCCTCAAACCGTTTAACCGCATCCTCCGTCACCGGCTGAAAAAGGTTCACCAGGTTGCCGTCGGGATCACGGAACAGCATCGAGCGGTTCCCCCACGGCATCGTGGTTGGCTCCTGTACCCAATCCTCAACAGCTGGCTTCAAGCGTGCATACTCCGCTTCAACATCGTCAACGCGGAACTCCATAATAACCGTGCGGTTACTTCCCGCCACTACAGCATCTGCGCCGAATAGCTGTGCTGTCTTGGAGTGGCCGATGGCCAGAGTACATGTGGGCATAACGAATTCGGCAAATACCGGAGCGGGCCGCTCTGCCGTCCCCCCTGTCACTTGCTCATAGAACTCAACCAGACGATCGATGTCGTCAGTAATGATGCGTATCGAAGCGAAATTCATAAGTGTTCATCCTCTCTTGAATGTGTACATGTCTAATGATAAAAAAACGCTACTGACAACGTTATGTCAGTAGCGTTTTTAATGTAGACGAAAAACCGATCACATTCGGCTGACGAAAGGTTATCCGCTCCAAATGTAATCGAAAAACCGATCACATTCAGCGGGTGCAAGGCAATCGGGCCGAATCAGTAGCGCCTGCATGTCCTGTATCTCTACCCTTAGCCTATTCTCAGGGCAATATTCCCGAGCTGCTCCGCACGTTCCATCCGCTGAAGGGCAAGCGGGGTCTCCGCTAAGGAATACACGCTATCCATGATAGGGTGTATCTGATGCTGCTCCATGAACCGAAGCATCGCGGTGAACTCTTCATGGCTGCCCATGGATGTTCCAAGCAACTGAAGCTGCGGGAAGAAGATCGCTCTGGCCGGAATGGTGAGATCATCGCCCGAGCTTGCGCCGAACATGACGATTCTCCCGCCCGGCTTGATGACCTCGAAGTATTGCCCGAATGTGGCTGGACCTAGACTATCCAGGATCAGGTCTACAGGATGGTTCCCGAGTTCTTCCCTCCAACGGGTGTTGCTGTCTATAACCTGAGTAACCGGTAATTGCAGGGCCTCTGCACGCTTCGCTTCACTTCTGGACGTAACTGTAACCCGCGCCCCTGCCGCTGCCGCCATAAGAGCAGCAAACGTAGCCACTCCGCCGCCAATGCCCGGAATCAGTACATGGTCGCCCCACTTCAGGCCCCCTCTAGTGAATAACGCCCGATACGCAGTAAGTGCCGCTAAGGGTAAGACACCCGCTTCCTCCCAGGACAGATACACTGGCTTAGGCACAACATTCTGCTCAGGCACAATCACATATTCCGCAAAAGTCCCGTCTGCAGGGTAACCCAATATGTCAGGAACCACAGGTACCTCATCCGCCCGATTCCATCCGAGACATGGATTAATAATGACTTCCATCCCCTGAGCCAGGCCGCTTACCCCTTCACCCGTCTCTTCAATAACACCAGCCCCGTCTGAACCCAGCACACAAGGATGAATCGGACCCGGTGCACCTTCTGTAGCAGAAGCAGCAGCTATAATGAATAAATCCCGGTGATTGAGTCCGGCTGTCTTTAACCTTACCTTGACCTGTCCCTGTTCAGGACGCTTGTCCGGATGATCCGTATATTGCAGACCCTGCGGTCCAAGTGTAATTGCCTTCATCTTCATATCCTCCTGTTACGCTATAGTGGCTTCATACAAAGTGTAGGCTGTTCCAGCGGTTAGGTAAAATGACTAGAAGAGAAGGTGAGTATCATTAATAATGATAGCTGTAGTAATCCATTTAGTATGGTCAAGGGACGGGGCTTAGCCTCCCTGCAACAGCCGGAATCGGCCGGCAGCAATAATGACCGCCAGTACTATAAAGATGATGTTGATCCACACATTCGGTTCGCCCCGCAATAGATGGAAGACCAGACCGGAGCCTGCGGCAGCAGCCAGACCCATAGCGGCGAGCGGGGTAAGCTGCGGCTGGATGCGAAGAGCCATCGGCAAAATTAACCCCAAGACCCCCAGCAGCTCAGCGATGCCGATACCCATAACCAACCCCTGCGGCACATCATTCACCCAGCTCCAGGCCGCCCGGGCCGAGTCCAACTGAAATGCCTTCAGCCAACCCGAATACAAGAACCCCGCACCTAGAACAATCTGTAAGACCCATAACACGAAATTCATATACAATGTCACTCCTTCTCATATGTTTACGCAAGCCGCATCCGGGCCCTCCACTCGGGCAGGCGGTTCTTCTTGCGCTACAGAAACCTTAGCTGCATAATAATATGAAGGGTTTCCCATGAGAAGTAGACACTTTAATTAAACCTAGTTACTTCAAAGATACCTTACGTGAATCAAGGGGGCAGCGATATGACCTACTGCAAATTCGAGTCCGCATTAGAAATCTTCGTGGGGAAATGGAAGCCCGTCATTCTGCTGCGCCTGTTCAATAACGGAGCTATGAGATTCAGCGAATTACAGCGCGCCATTCCTGAGATCACCAAAAAAATGCTCACACAACAATTGCGTGAGCTGGAATACCATAATATTGTTCACCGTGAGATTTACCACCAGATCCCGCCGAAAGTGGAGTATTCCATCACGGAATACGGACGAAGCTTGTCCGGCATCATGCAGGCCATGAATGATTGGGGAGTCACCCACATCGAGCATCTGAACCAGTTATATGGTGCTGAACGTATCGGCGAACTGGAGTCTGACTAGCGCCGCGGATCAATAATAGAATGCTCGATCTCTTCGATGTAGGAATCAAAGGCCTCCACGCCTTCACTTAAGATTAATGCGGCCTCCTGCGCCGTGACTGGTAGCGCCCATACGATCTCAGCCTTCTCGCTCCCGACCTGAATCTCCTCCAGCTCTTCACTTTCTCCCCTCAGCTCATCCAGCAGAAAAGCAGTGGTTGTCCAGTTAGCCGGGGCCAGCGGACTCTCTTCCATCACTCTAGGTATCCGTGAATCACCTGCGCCCTCTATATGATGGGCGATAAGATCACTGAGATAGGTAAATATCCGGTCCATAGACTCTCCGCCTAAGTCAGAGGTCAGAGCCATCACCCACTCTGTACCCACAGCTTGCCCATTTAGGCGGTGAGTCGCGGATAACCCTACTGTTGCAAACCTCGCAATCTCTTCCCCCTCCACTGCAGGAAAATAATAGATCTCAACATAGGCTCCTGTTTCAGGCTTCTTCAGAATGACCCGGTATTCCGGCATCTGCCACTCCCGCATATAGGCACCCAAGATAAGGGTTCTGCGGATATCGAAGGAGAGCTCCCTCTCTTTAGTTGATTCCATGAAGATGGTCATCACCTTTCCTCTTTTGATTAGGATATGGTTAATAAGTTAAGTATCTCTTTTACAAAAGTATCAACAACTGCTCTGTCAGGACGGGACTTCAGGAACACCGTAAGTCCTATTAACGAAATGACCAGTGTCTGCGCCAGATTCTTGGCATTAATCCCGGCAGCTAGCTCCCCTGACCGCAAGCCCCGTTCAATCGTTTCCTGGAAGATGACCGAGAGGTACATCTGATGTTCCCTGGTCAGGATCTCAAATTTCTCATCATGGGGAGCTAGTTCCACCATTGAATTGATGCAGAAGCACCCCGTGCTCGGGCTTTTCTCATATTCTTTGGACACCACATCTTCAAAAAAAGTACGGAATGCCTCTTTCACCGAAGAATGCTTGTGCAGACTGCCCCGGACATAGGCGGCATGGGAACTTGTATATTTTCGCAAGGCAGCTTCAAATAATCCTTTTTTATCTCCAAAGGCAGAGTATAGGCTTGGACGCTGAATGCCCATTCTTGCGGTTAAGTCGCTTAAGGAGGCAGCCTCGAACCCTCTTTCCCAAAATACATGCAGCGCTGCATCCAGCGCCTTGTCCTCATCAAATTCACGCGGCCGGGCCATAGATCTCCCTCATTTCGTATCGAATGGTATATTACGATTGTATTTGACTAAGTAGCCCCTGTCAATTAGAGCAATTTATATCCGACTCTTCCCGCTTTCCCCTTGACAATTAATTTTGGTTAGCGGTATATTTATCAGGAATTATTTCATACCGTTCAGTATATTATTATATCCATATATCGAAGGAGGCGTTATCTCTGGTTAACTTTGTAAAAGAACCGCAAGCCATTACCGCACCATCCGGGCCAACGCCTGCATCTTCAATGACCCGTAAGGTTGCGCTCTTATTTGCCATCACCTGCGGACTGGCGGTAGCCAACATTTATTACGCCCAGCCCTTACTGGACGCGATCTCCAGCGAATTCGGGATTACGCATTCTTCCGTCGGCATCGTGATTACAGTGACTCAGATTTGTTACGCCCTTGGACTACTGTTGCTGGTGCCGCTGGGCGATCTGCTGGGTCGGCGCTGGCTGATCGCCGGACAGATGCTGGTATCCGTGCTGGCTTTGGTTGTTGTGGGCACTGCCCCCACCAGCATGGTGTTATTCATAGGCATAGCTACGGTCGGACTGCTTGCGGTAGTGACACAGACGCTTGTTGCATTCGCAGCAACTCTGGCTGCCCCGGCCGAACGCGGGCGCACGGTCGGTGTGGTGACCAGCGGAATTGTCATTGGGATTCTACTGGCGCGGACATTCGCCGGCGCGTTAACGGATCTGGCCGGTTGGCGTTCGGTCTACCTTGTCTCCGCAGGACTCACGTTAATCATGGCAGGTGTATTGTTCAGGGTGCTGCCGCAGTCTGAGCCCCGGAGAGAATCCTTATCCTATCCGCAGCTTCTCCGTTCACTGTTCACGCTGTTCGCACAAGAACGGCTGCTGCGAATCCGTGCTGTGTTATGCCTGCTGATTTTCGCCGCATTCAGTATCTTGTGGACTTCCCTGGTGCTGCCGCTCAGCGCTCCGCCGCTGTCCCTGTCACATACCGCGATTGGAGCGTTTGGTCTCGCCGGAGTTACCGGGGCGTTAGCAGCAGCGCGGGCAGGCCGTCTGGCCGATCGGGGTTTGGGGCAAAAGACCACCGGCGTGGCATTGACTCTGCTGCTTCTTTCATGGCTGCCAATCAGTTATACTCCGCATTCGCTGCTCGCGTTAATCATTGGGATTATCCTTCTTGACCTGGCCGTACAAGCCGTACACGTCACCAACCAGAGCATGATCCTTCATCTGCGCCCGGAAGCCCGCAGCAGAATTACTGCCGGTTACATGGTCTTCTATTCGATTGGCAGCGCCACAGGATCGATTGCATCCACCAGTATGTATGCATACTCGGGCTGGAACGGAGTGTGCTTGCTCGGTGCAACAGTCAGTGCTCTGGCTCTGATATTCTGGGCGTTAACCCGTCATATGAAATGAACAATCTAACGGCTTCATATTCCCTCAGTGAGGTTTGTCAAAATCTTAAATTTCCATTATTGTTATCCTTATCTTACATTTGACGTTATGGATGCAGAAATGGAGGCCCCGAATTTCTTGAGACCACAGTTATTAACACGTTCCTTCTATTATCTCTGGACGACCCAGACGGCCGCGAATGCTGCCGATGTCTTGTATATTATGGCCCTGACAGTGCTGGTGCTGGACCGGACGGATTCCCTTGTCTCGGCGGCGCTGATGCCGCTGATGCGCAGCTCGGCCCAGATGGTGAGCGGCTTCATTGCGCCGCTGCTCATCAACCGGATCAAGCTGCCCTCGCTGCTGCTGATCTCACAGACAGGCCAGTTCCTGCTGTTTGTGCTGCTGGCTCTGTATCTGCAGCTTAACGGCGCGGCTGCTTCACTCACACTTGTCTTTGCTCTGGTCTTCGTCATGTCCTTCCTCGACGGCTGGACCGTTCCAGCCCGTAATGCGCTGGTGCCGCGGCTCGTAACGCGGGAGGAAGGGCTGCTTCAAGCCAACGGTCTGATCAGCGTCAGCGATCAGGTCGTGCAGTTTGCGGGCTGGGGACTGAGCGGCCTATTGGTCGCATTCCTTGGGCCCAGCCCGGCGCTGCTACTGACAGCGGCCATCTATGGGCTGGCGGCCGCATTTACGCTTGGCGTGAGAGAGCCAGCAGAAGCAATGGCTCAGATGCAGGGGCAGCCGGCGGGCTTGGAGCCGGTACCCCCATCCTCTTCGAAGTGGAAGACCTTGACCGAAGGCTGGCAAGTCATCTGGCGTATGCCCCGCCTGCGGATGCTGACCTTCATGGACATCATCGACATGCTTGGAGGCTCGGTCTGGGTCGGTGCGTTCACGCTGGCCTTCGTCCAGGTGGCGCTGAAGCAAGGCGAAGAATGGTGGGGCTTCATTAACGCAGCCTATTTCGCAGGAACGGTCGGCGGCGGGCTGCTGGTCCTGTCGGCAGTGCGTCTCATCGGCAACCGTTATCTGGGGGCGATGCTCATCGGTATGGCGGGCTATGGCCTGCTCACCATGGTGTATGCTCTGAATACCCAGCCGTATATAGCACTGGTCCTTGTCCTGCTGATGGGACCGTTCGCGGAGCTGTCGGTGATTAACCGGCGTACCCTCATCCAGCGCAGCACCAGTAAGCAGATGCTGCCCAAGGTGCTGTCGGCGCAAGCCTCGCTGCTGCATCTGGTGTTCTGCATCTCGCTGCTGGTCATGGCGGGACTGGCCGAACGGTTCGGGATCGTCAACCTGTATCTGCTGGCGGCGGTTTTGACATCGCTGGCTTTGGTGGTCGGCTTGCTCGGCCGCCTGGCATTCAGGGACGAACCTGAGTCATCAGCAGCCAGCCGCCCAAGCCTTTAATTGTATATCTGTCTGGTATGAAATATCATACAATTAGGCTCATGGATGATTAGAAGGAGAGATTTGGGATGCAGCATAATAACTCTGTGGTAGATGAACAAGTATGAGCGAATTCCTGAAATTAATGAAGGATGCAAGGTTCAGAAGAACCATGCGGATGATTTTCAAGTTCGCCTGGGATTTCTGGTGGCTGGGCAAGCTGAAGGTTGTGATGTCAAGGCGGCGCTTTGCAGCGAAGCAACGGGCCTTATACCGCAAGCAGGCAGCGTATTTCACGACTACCGCCATGGATATGGGCGGGCTAATTATCAAGCTTGGGCAGCATGTGAGTGCGCAGGTGGATATGCTGCCGAAGGAAGTTATTGAAGAATTGTCCAAGCTGCAGGATTCTGTAGAATTCGTAGATTTCTCCGAGATCCAGCAGAAGGTAGAGCGTGAACTCGGGGTATCCATCAGCAAGATGTATGCTGAGTTCAGCGAGACTCCTATTGCAGCAGCATCCTTCGGACAGGTCCACCGGGCCACCTTACGGACAGGTGAGCAAGTCGCCGTGAAGGTGATGCGGCCCGGGGTGGAGGACATTATCGCGATTGATTGGAAATCCATTCAGGTCGCTATTTCGTTATTGAAGCGCCAGAAGCTAATTACAGACTTCATGGATCTTGATGCCGTGTATGATGAGTTTCATGACACCATTATGGAGGAGCTCGACTATCAGCAAGAAGGGCGTAATGCCGAAGAGTTCAAGCAGCAGCTAGCCCACCGGAAGGATGTCGTGATTCCGCACATCCATTGGTCCTGTACTACATCGCAGGTGCTGACCATGGAGTTTATGGAAGGTGTCAAAATCAATGATTTCGCCAAGCTCGACGTTTGGGGGGTGGACCGGACCCAATTGGCAACATCGCTGATCGAAATGTTCGTGGAACAGATTTTATTGAATGGCTTGTTTCACGCAGACCCGCACCCGGGCAATGTGCTCGTGCAGCCTGACGGCACCATCGCCTTGATTGATTTTGGAATGGTCGGGCGGATCGCCCGTGATATGAAGACCCAGATGGTAGCCCTTCTGCTGGCCGTATATTTGAAAGACGCCCACGGCGCTATCGACGCTCTTAATCGTTTGAGATTCTTAAGACGCAATGTAGATCTGGAGGTCTTCTCCAGGAATCTTACGTTATTATTCGAACAAATCAACGGCGATACGTTCGATCTGAGTTTTGTGACGTCAGGCGACAATGTGGAAGAACTGCGTAATTTCCTCTACTCCCAGCCTTTTCAATTACCTGCCAATACCACATTCCTGGGCAAAGCCATAGGCACCGTGTACGGACTCTGTACCGGACTGGACCCGGATCTTGATCTGGTTGGGACGGTTAAGCCTTATGTGGAACAGGTGGTGCGGAGGGATCTGCGGGGAAGTGTTATCTCCAAAGTTGTAGAGGATGGCAAGAATATGCTCAAAGACATCCTTCCAACGACCAAGAAGTTCATGTCTGCAATCGATAAAATGGATAGCGGAGGCTTAAGGGTCAAGCTGGCGAGCTCCCTCGAGCAAAAATTAATCGAGACGCAGAATAAAAATACACAGCGGTTAATTGCCACCATCATTGGCGCAGTATTACTTCTGGCCGGGGTCAACCTGTGGAATGAAGTGAATCCCATCGTCTCTTATGTACTCGGCACCCTGGGCCTGCTCGTTATGCTGAGCCAACTCCGAACGAGACAAGGCCGCCGGGACGAAAGACATGCCAGACAAATCAACGCTATGCGTGAACGTAGCCGGTTGGAGAAGCCGAAGTCTAAATCGCGTGGATAACGAAAGGTGGATAACATTAACGCTTCGTACGAAACTAAACTGTACAAGTGGAAACGGCTTTGCCGTCCTTTTAAAGGACGGTACCGTTACCACTTCATCCTTCCGGCCGATCTCATCATTGTTATTCATTACTGCTGAGCGGAACGTGAAAAGTTACCGTTGTCCCTGCATCCAGCGAGCTTGTGATATGAAGGCCTGTTCCGAAATGCCGCTTCAAGCGCTGATCCGTATTGATTAATCCGACGCCGGAACTACTGCTTTTACGCCTTTCCAATAATCGCTGCAATTGAACCTCATCCATTCCGACCCCATCATCTTTAACTGTGATCTCTGCCCGGGTCTCCACGAAGGAAATACGTATGACAATGCTGCCTCCACGCTTGCGCTTCATGATTCCATGTTTAATTGCATTCTCAACGAGAGGCTGAATCGTAAGAAACGGGACTTTGATGCACCTGTGATCATCAATCTCCCAAATCACCTGCAGCCTCTCTTCAAACCGCACCTGTTCAATATATAAATAAGAACGCACTAAACTCAGCTCTTCTGCAACCGGAACAAGACTTTCAATGTTCTGGAATTTAAATTTGTTTCGCAGATAATTAGTGAATTCATCAAGCAAATCACGCATCTTCTCCAGATTAATATCCGTTAACGCTGATATAGCATTCAAAGCATTAAACAAGAAATGAGGCTTAATTTGGGCTTGCAGCCATACAGTCTCTAATCGCAGCTGTTCCCGAATGGATTGCTTAATCGTCGTTAGCGCCTGTATCCGCAATTTAAGTTCTATGGCTTCTACCGGCTTCGTCACATAATCGTTAGCTCCCGCCAGGAAACCGCTATGTATATCCTGTGGCTGGCTTCTAGCAGTAAGAAGCAGAACAGGAAGCTCTGTGAAGGTAAATCGCTCACGAATCCTTCGTGTCAGTTCATATCCGGACATCATCGGCATCATGATATCAGAGATTACCACATCCCATTCCTTCGTACCCAGAATAGCCAACGCTTGTCTGGCACTGGTTACCATGGTTGTATCATATTCGTCTGGTGGCAGTATGGCTTCAAGCACTTGAAGGTTAACAGGATCATCATCAATAATTAATAAAACCGGACGGTCGGAATCCATCTTGAAGAACCTTGCCGGTGTCTCATCACTCAGAGGGTTTGCGTTGTGCATTTTCATTGGAACAGGTTCTTGAATTGCCACAGCAGATATGGGTAACGGTTCAAAAGATTTCGCCGGCGCACTCTCCGCCTCCGCTTCCAAGCCTGCCAGTTGTAAAGAGAAGCTGAATTGCGAACCTTCTCCTTTAATGGAGGTTACATCCAATGTGCCCCCATGAAGCTCCGCCAGTTGTTTGCTTATACTCAGCCCTAACCCGAAGCCGCCTTCAATCATGGTCTCCGTTGTGTTGGCTTGCTCGTATGGATGGAATAGGCATTTAAGCATGTCCTCATCCATTCCAATTCCGGTGTCAGCAACAACGATATAAGCCCTCCCGTCGTTTACATAAGCCGAAATCAAAATAAATCCATCATTTGTGTATTTCACAGCATTATGAAGTAAATTAAAGAGGATCTGAATAATCCGGTTCTCATCTGCATGGACCAGA
This sequence comes from Paenibacillus sp. FSL R7-0128, assembly GCF_038002245.1. Taxonomy (NCBI): domain Bacteria; kingdom Bacillati; phylum Bacillota; class Bacilli; order Caryophanales; family Paenibacillaceae; genus Paenibacillus; species Paenibacillus sp. FSL R7-0128. The sequence goes on from NZ_JBBOCD010000001.1 coordinate 7,607,114, forward strand.
GGAAAATCTTTAGGAATTTGATTTGTAATTTGTATAGATTTCACCTCTGCATTCAATTGCAGCATATCAAGTACTCCCGTCACGATCGGCTGGATCGGTATAACCTTTTTGCTGATACGGGGATTGCCTTCCCGCAGGCTCATCACATCAATCAAATCGTTTAATATCAAGGTTAGCCGGTGCCCTACAGAAGAAACAGTTTCAAGCTCTTTGATGCTTCTTGCCTGCATTACATGCTGTTCCCGTTTCATAACAGATTGTGATAGGTTGAGCATGCTGTGCAGCGGATTTTTGAACTCATGTGAAACATTCGCCAGGAATTGATCCTTATGATCATTCATTCTTTGCAAGGTTGTTGCTAGCTCATTCGTGTTTTCGTACATTTTAAAATAATTCCTAAACCATACTGAGGCCAAACACCCCATTGAAATAATCAAATCAAACGGATAATAGAGAAGATTATAACCGCCCTCCCGCCAGAAGAGCATCCAGATCACATGATGGATCAACGCAAGGATGGAGAACAACAATAACAGATTCCCTCTCATATCCTTGACCACTGTTCTACAGATCGCAATCGTTGCAACGACTCCAGCAGTACCGCCTAGCAGATTATACACAGGGAAGATGCTGGTTAACTGATATGTATCCAACAATAGCGTAATCCCTGCGGTCCCCAAGATCAGTGCCCTAAATACAGGATATATTCTGTGCCAAAGAGCTAGTTCGCGATGATTCGTACACTCCAATAATGCATAGGCTCCAACTAAAAAAGCTACATTGGATAGCCGGAAATCCCATACGTTGCCGATATAAATGATTTGATGGAACAGCTTCTCATCACTGCTTAACGCACCGCTTAGTGTGAAAGAGAATGTCAGCAAAGAGAAATACAGCAACTTTGTCTGCTTGTTACCCAATACAAATAATATAAACGCATAGGCAGAATGGATCAGAAAGATAACCGTTGTCAGAACCTGCATAGATACCGAAAGTTTCATCTCCTGGATAATTGCTTCTTCTGTCCCGAATTTAATAGACCGGACAATGCCACCGCTCCGGCTATCCACATAATTGGACGCTTGAATTACCAATTCGATTACACCATCTTTGTCGGCCCTAAAGGTTGTAGAATACGGAAGATTCTTAGCGATAGAGATTTCTTCTGAATCTGCTACCCGCCCGGATTTAGCCAGTAACCGGCCGTTTACGTATACTTCCGACGAAGTGCGTATACTTGGCACACGAATACTATAGTTGAGATCCTGCTGCGGATTCACATATATTCGTAAGCGGTACGAGCCGAATCCATATGGAGTAGAGGTCCCGGGATGCACAGCTTGGTTCCATCCCCCTGGAACTTGAATCATCCTTGGCTCACTCAAGGCCAAGCCCTGCTGCTTTTTGCCATCCTTGAACCAATATGAGGAATACAATTCCCATTCCCCGTCAAGCAAAACAATCTGCCCGTCTTCTGCATTCCAATTACGCAAATGGAGTTCCCCGTTTTTTATCGAATCCTGTTGTAAACCGCCAAACAACTCCATCCATAATAAGCGTGAGCCTGATAGAACAACTAATAGTAACCCCAGGAATAAAAAGATGTACTTCATTTTCATTTGGTGACCCCATGAAAAATTAGCCAAGAGTATCCCTCTCCTACTCATTTCTTCTTCTTTATCTATCGGCTTCATGTAGTTTTTTGCTAAGAAATTTTGTAGCACAAAAAACTCGCAAAAGCCCATTTACGCACCCTCCCGACCTACCCTGCTCTATGGTCAGTTTGCTGATAAATAAAGCTCCTGCGAGTTTTGGTTTATAATGACTGATTTTTAAGCCATGCTGAGAGAGTAAGGGTTAAGAGCTCGGTTTCATCATTGTGTCTATCTTATCAACGTAAGGAGTGAGCACCTCCAATAACTTCTCTTGCTTTTGTATTTCTTCTGTCGACAACCGATCCATATGAACACTTCCGTCTGCATCAGTTACCTTGGCATCATAGCTTTTCAACTCATTTATTATGGATTCAAGCTCCCTATACTCCTGTTTAGTGAGTCTCTGTTCAGCCTTCTCAAGCAAGCTATCCCAGAAAGCGCCACGATCTGTGCCAGATACCTTTGCCTTGGATTTATCCGTTTCGTTCATTTTCTTGAAATACGGTTCAAGCTCCACCAGTAATTTCTTGTAAGCCTTCTGATCTTCTGCATTAAGCCGTTCTATGTGAAAACTCCCCTTGGAATCTGCCGCAAGCAGATTGTAATCGCCTAATTCCTTCAATAAGGACATAACCTTGGCAGCTTCTTCCTCGCTAAAATTATGCTTCAACCTCTGCAGCTTGGCCTCTAACTCCTCATATTTCTGCTGGCTTAGGCCAATCGTAGCAGCTGCTTCTTTCGAACCATACATACTATCCGCCAGATAATGATATCCGGCAAACGCTCCAGTAGGAATTAATAAAGTAGCTGCCAAAACGCCTGCTACGATCAACTTCTTTTTCATTCGTTTTCCCCCTTGTCCGGTTACGGTCTGATTTAGTATTCTCTCCTTCAGTTCCGGTGTGGCATTTAAATTTCTGGCCTCTTCCTGCAGAACTGTTCGCAGCTTTTCATTGAAATTCATGCAGATCCTCCACCTTTCCCTTAAAAAGAGTCTGATTCTCTGGCTTCTGACGAAGCTTGCGCAGTGCAGCATGAATACGGGATTTCACGGTACCTAGAGGAATCCCGAGGATTACGGCACTTTCCTCCTGCGATAATTCATTTAAATAATGCAGAATAATCACCTGCTTCAGCTTATACGGAAGACTATCTACGCTAGCAAGCAAGGAGTGGTTAGAGATCTTGTCGACAATCTTACTTGTGAATTCAGGCTCCACCACCAAATTGACCTGCTCTGCCTTCTTAAGAATTCGGAGATGCGTCCATCTCTTTCTCCGGTAGGCATGAATTTGTCGCACTGTTATTCCCATAAGCCAGGGTCTAAAGGGACGACTGATGTCAAAATGGTCAAGAGATCTGCGCATTTGAATATAAATCTCCTGAACGATATCATCCACCTCAGTTGTTTCGCGAACGAGGAAATGAACGGTTTGATATACATCCCTAATCGTAGCTTCATATAGCTCACTAAATGCTTCACGACTGCCGGCTAGCGTAAGCGTAATGAGCTGAGAATATTCTTTTGGATGCTCCATTCATCACCCCTCCCTTCGGTCTTACACTATATATTGGGGAATAAAGAATATTTCGTTCGATTTTTCTTCGGAAAAATACGGAATAAACCGATCAAAGTCCACTAAGGATTTTGATCGGTTTAATGTTGTCTGCCTAATGTTCACATTCCCCGTTAGTTGAGCAACAAGCTCTCGAAATGTATTATCAGTGAATCCAACGGATTCCCGATTTTCACATTTAATTCTTGCTCAACTTTAACGGCTGATTCCACCATAGATAATTGTGCAACAGAAATTTTCTTGTTTTTTTCTGATGCAAGTATCCCCTTTATGTACTTTGATAATTCTTCAACGTATTGCTCATTTTTACCTTGCATGATTAGCTCAAATGTATTCTCTATGACACGTGCCTCAATATGAATTGGCTTATCCTGTATAGAAGCAAATTCATTAAGCCTGCTCATTGTCCCTGCGACGGTTGCTGGATTAGTGAATAATAGAACTTGTGGTTCTGTAATACTGCAGACCGAACTAAAGAAAGGCTCATCAATTTTTATTATGGGAATAGATGTATGAAGCCGGTTTTCTTCAAGAAGAGCAATATAATTAGTACATGTGATAAGAATAGCCTCAACATTTGCTTGTGATATCCATTCTATTTGTTCGATGACTTTATTTTTGGCTTGTCCTTCATCGAAATTTTTATCTGATGTAATTCTACTCATCAAACCAGGATCCACAAAATGAACCAATTCCAACTCATCAGAGGTAAGAGCGTTTTGAATATACTGGATATTTGAATAGTGGGCGTGTAAACAAGCAATCTTCTTTTTCTTCATGATTTTATCTCCTTAAACCCGTACTTTGAGCAGTCCCGCTCCTTAATGATATCATGTTTCTCCAAAAAACTGCCCGTTTGCTTAATGATTATTAACAAAGATACGACCCGATTTAGTGTACTACGCTCCAGCCGCATCTTTGTTGATTAGTTTTCTAAACTCACCGTGGAGAACATATTGTCATTTTCTGATCTGTTTACCGACTGGAATACTCTGAGCAAAACGAAACACATTATGAGGATCGTACTTTCGCTTCACCTGCTTCAATCGGCCAAAGTTCTCGCCATAGTACGCCTTGGGCCAGTTCTTAATCTGCAAATCGGGAAAATTCACATAATCCCCTTTAACAAAGGGACGCAACGCTCTGCGGAACCTTTCCACCCACTGAATATTCCGCTCCTGCTCCCTGCTGTTTCTCCACCGGGCTGACAGTTCGTAGATTGTCTCAGCCTTCCGGTGAGGATAGGCCGTTTCAGCAGGCGATACTCGACTCACCGCGCTTCCTGCACCACCTAAGCTCTGGCTCCACACGCTAGAGTGCCTGTTGGGTGCTTTAGATAAAAAGTCGCGTATAATTCGTACTCCTTCAGGCGGCAATGGTTGGAATCCGTAGGCCCCGGTTATTTTAAACTTTGGTTCCAAATTCAGGTCCGCTTCGGCAAAAAATTTGGTCGCTTCAATAAAAGGCACTGTCTTCACCATCACCTTCACCGGAGTGCCTGCTCGCAAGAGCGGTCTAATCAATCGGCGCAGCTCCTCTGCACCGCCAAGCAATTGCCCGGTAGATACAATGGTGCCCACTTGTTTGGCAGACACCTCGATGGTTGAGGTTAGACGGTTCGTGACAGATGGGGCCCAGCGTTGCCATGCCGGGAACACCTTCTCAAGATCACGCCATTTCCACGTAATACTGTATATAGAAACTGATGAAATCGGTCTAACCCGAAATGTATATTCTGTAGCAGCGCCAAAGTTCCCTCCCCCTCCGCCTCGTGATGCCCACAACAGATCGGAATGCTTTTTCCTGTTTGCCACAATCGTCTTTGCCCCATATCGCCCCGAAGCTACGACCATCTTCACTTGCTTCAAGTTATCGCACGTAAGTCCAAATTTACGGGAAAGTAGTCCAATGCCCCCTCCAAGGGTAAGCCCCGCTACGCCTACATCCGGAGCAGTCCCCGCCGGAATTGCCACCCGCTTATTCCACAGCTTTTTGTACACACGGGCAAGCGGATTACCCGTTTGGACAATGGCCACTCTGTTTTTCCGATCAACCCTAACCTTATTCATCTCGCTCACATCGATAATAATACCGCCACTTACAGCCGAGAAGGCTTCATAGCTATGCCGTCCACTACGTACCCGCAGCCGTATGCCCCGCTCACGTGCCCATTTGACTGCGTTGATCACATCCTGAGTTCGTTGGCAAAAAACAATGACCCTTGGAAATTTAGAGAAGCGCCTATTGAACTCCATTCTAGCCGTATTGTACGACGGATTGCCTGGAATAACGATCCTTCCGGTTAACCGCGTACTTCTCTTTTTCAACTTTTGTGCCATCTATATTACACCATCCCTACACATGACATAAGCATTTCTCATCAGCTTATGTCTATGTTGGGAGATCTGTCCTAGTAACGGCAAACGCCCAGTTTGCAGCAGCTTTCCTATATCGTTCGTAATGCTGGTCTACCGGGTAACTCACTCTAGTTGCCAACGCAAAAAACACCTCCAAGGATCTCTCTATCTTACGACAGAGCTCATTCTCTTGAAGGTGTTTTGTTCACTCTGGGATATAAGGAAGATCCAGTGTCTTCGGAACATTGATCACATGCAGCTCTGTATACGTACGGATGCCCTCTGCGCCGTATTCACGGCCGATACCGGACTGCTTGAAGCCACCGAACGGGAACCGGACATCGAGCCCTTGCACAGCAGCTGTATTGATCATGGTCGTGCCCGCTTCGAGCTGACGTGCGACCAAGACGGCATCCTCTTCCCGCCCCCACACCGAGCTCGTCAATCCATAGATGCTCTCATTGTGCAGATGAATGACCTGCTCTACATCGTCGAATGGCAGAATTGGAACGGTAGGACCAAACTGCTCCTCCACCACAATCGGATCATGGTAATCGCAGTCCAGAACAAGCGTAGGCTGCAGGTAATACCCTTGTTCAAACCGCTGCTGATCCAGAATTTGGCCGAGCGGAATGACCTTAGCTCCGCGCTGGCGCGCCCCCTCAATCAGACCCTGCACGTAATTCTTCTGCTTCAGGTTATTCACCGGACCTACTGTCGTATTGGCATCAAAGGGATCACCGATGCGAATCCAGCGGTTAGCCGCCTCGATATATTTTTCAACAAAACCATCATAGATAGAACGGTGTACATATACACGCTTGGCAATCATACAGATCTGGCCTGTCGTCAGGAAGTTAGAAATAACAATCCGGCGCATGGCCCGCTCATCTTGAACATCAAAGCTATCCAGGAAGATCGCCGCATCATTGCCGCCCAGCTCCAGCGTCATATCCTTAATCGTTTCCGAAGCCGCTTTGATGATGTGCTTGGCTGTTGCGGTTCCGCCTGTGAAGGCGATTTTGCCGACAAGAGGATTACTAGTCAGTTCAACGCCCACATCCGCATCCCCATGAACGACATTGATGACACCCGCCGGGAACTCACCTGCGATCAGCTCTGCTACCTTCGCCGCCGCCAGCGGCGCAAACGGACTCGGTTTGAGCACAATCGTATTGCCCGCAAGTAAGGCAGGAGCAATTTTAATCGTAGATAACGCAATCGGATAGTTCCATGGACTGATCGCTGCCACCACACCCATTGGATCATAGGACAGGATGGTTTTACCATGGTCATGCTCCTGGACCTCTTCCTGTAGAACGGATGCAGCTTCATTACAAGCGAACTCCATCCACATTAACGAGACATAAATCTCACCATGGGCATCATATAGGGGCTTGCCATGCTCTCTGGACAGCAGATGGACAATTTCATTCTCCGCTGCTCTAATCTTCTCTATTGCCTTACGCATCCGGGTAATACGTTCATCAATCGAGGTCTTCTTCCATATTTTAAAAGCTTCTGCCGCCGCTTCAATCGCTTCCACCGCTTGTTCCTTCGTAGTGACAGGGAAATAGCCTACGATTTCAGCCTGGTTCGCCGGATTCTCTTTGGCTGACTGCGAAAGGGAGGGCACATGGTGACCATTAATGAAGGCCTCCACAACAACGGTCTCTTGGTCTGCCTTCCACACTTCTTCGGCAATTTCCTTCACATAACGAAGCTTGCGCCACTGTTGTTCTTCCGTAAGAATATTGCCTTCCTCTGTAGAGGAGAACCCGCATTGCGGGCTCAAGCACAGCTGCTCAAGGGGCACATAGGTTGCTGCTTCGGCAATCCGGGCTTTAATATGCTCTTTATCTTCTAGTTCGCCTGTTTTGGATGTGAGCAGACCCAGCACGATTTTCAAATCCGGCCGGTTCACATATTTCAGTGGCTCGAAGCTGCCTGAACGCTCATCATCAAATTCCAGGAATAAGCCATCTACGTCTAAGCCTCCAAAAATGACCTCAGAAGCATAATCATAACCACCGGTTGAGAAATAGTTGGATTTATAGTTCCCCCGGCAAATGTGCATCGTCACCACTAGGTCTGCCGGTTTATGGGCCAAGGTTTCGTTAATCATGCGCTGCATGATTTTGAGCTCTTCCGCCGGTTCCAGCCCCTTTGCACGCAGCTTATCGTGACCCGCTTCGGAGAACAGGTCGGCCCAGGCTGTATCATCCAGTTGCAGGTACCGGCATCCGGCATCATAGAACGCTTGAATGGCTTTTTGGTACGTCGCAATCGTATCTTGAAGGAATTGCTCCCGGTCGTTATAACTATTGGCCCCAGGCTCCAGCCGGTAGATCAGCATGTTGGGACTTGGAATGGTCTGCTTCGCTACGGCGTCACCTGCATGCTTTAGCAAAAACTCAAAATGCCCGATAAAGGGGTGGCTGGAGAAATCTACTTTACCCACCACACGAATGCCACCCTTACGGGTCTGCATATTATGGAACTTGGGCCCGTCGATCTCCTCATACAGCTCTACGCCGTCTAGGCCGCCCAGAAAGTCAAAATGCCACCAGCTTCTGCGGAATTCCCCATCCGTCACTGCGAATACGCCATTCTCCTTCTGCTTCTCAATAATTCGGATAATCTCTTGATCTTCCACCGCTTTTAAGGATTCATATGTGATGTTGCCTGCTTTATATTGTTCACGCGCCTGGCTTAAGTTCGCCGGACGCAGGAAGCTGCCTACATGGTCATTGCGAAAAGGTATCATCGCTACATCTCCTTACAACTTTTTAGTGTACTGAGTATAGCATGAGGGCAAAGAATGCAGGTTATATGAAAAAGGCATGATTGGTCATAGCTTTTCGCGATAACCTATTTATAATCATTTAAAGGTCCTTGATCCATTATCACTTCTACCATATTGGAGTCCCCTACCTTAAGAATCGGCCTATACTCTGAATTTGGACTACTGTAAAGCTCTAGCGGACTAATAATTACGCCATTTGGCGTATTATGAAGTATCCCGGGTACACAGGTATAGATCGTATCATTATTATTTGCATTCTTGGCGGAGATCGTAACTGAGGTTCCATTATGATTATCTATACTCATGGACACCTTATATCTGTAAAATGAACCGGTTCCATTGGATTGCGCTGAATAAACTACAGGAACAACCGCAAGAACATCATCTCTTAGTCTTAACTTGATGACCTCTGTCTTCTTTGATTTTTTACCTCTCCCCACATCGCCCATATGCTCAACTGTCCCTTTACCATAATTTTTGAGGGGAGGTGTTCCCGTTGCACCAAACATAGCTACATCAATCTGCTTTCCATCCTTTGTATAGACTAAAGCATAAATGTCATAATCCGTTCCAGTCTCCCAAGATACCGTAGCCGTAATTTCTGGTGTTTTCTCAATGATAACCGGCTTCTGCCCTTTATCGAGATTGATCTTCCCCTTTACCTTCTCAAGGTTGATGGACATAGCCGAACCAGGTTCCTTTGATACAGGCTCTTGAATGATCTGAGGTTTAGAATGCTCACTTGGCTCATCCGCTTCTACTTCAACACCATAGTTTTTGCATAACCCTTCAAGCCCGGAATCAAATCCGCGCCAGATTGATTTTACCTTGGTCTGACCGTTCCTTAGATATAATTCAAGCACTACAATTCCATTCTCGTTCGTGAAACTGGATGGGGATAAGTGAATGATCGTATTTTGCGTACATATCTCTGCTTCCAGATTCTTCACATTCGCGAATCCTGTGCTGTTATCCTCTGTCAGAGTTACAGCTATTTTGGTTATACCTTCAGGGACCTTATCCATGTCGAAATTCAGCTTATAAACTTTGGTATTACCGGCTTGCTCGGCTGGTAAAAGCGTGGCTACACCTGAGGAACTTGTGGGCTGATTATAAAAGATGATTCCGCTATCTCCTTGCACCTTATCAGCATCCGTTAAGAGGAAGGCTGTTAAAGAAACGTCTACCAGAGTAGAGATTTCGTGGCTAATCGTAATGCTACCTTTTGCGGCACTTAAAGTTGTATTTGCTCCCATTTGCAGAAATTGATTCACTCCAACCACTCCAATCCATTTAATGGCTCGTGCTGTCTCAATAATATTAACACAGGGAGGAAATACTTGGGATATAAAACTATAAAGGGCCCCGTTGAGTTAACCGGCACGTTATAATACTCCCCTAATCGCGTCCCGTCAAGAAATAATTTGAGAATGAGCGGCATAGCGAGGGAGACCCCCTTATGTTATTAAAATAGGAATGGATTTCCGAGTATGCAGAGTGATATCGCTTTTTCCATTTGAGACGGTGTCACGTAAAATAGTCTTCAGATTAATGAGAAATACGGAAGGGAGATCTGTATGAATAGCGTGGACAAAATCAGATTTTTACTCTTTTTCGGCGAAGAGCCCGAGGCAGATTGTTACGGGTATATGGAACGGAATCAGGATGGCCATAGAATCGCCCTCTACAATAGTAATGGTGAGGAGATCGATATGTATGGCGGACATCAATTTGTCAGGGTACAGGCGCTTGGCAAATTTGATGATGAAGACCGCGATAATTTCTACTCCTTGTTAGAAGGTGATGGTGTAGGATAATCAGCACAATCAGACAGGTGAAGATTTGATAATGAATATTCTCTGGAGGTGGAAGATGGACGAACAGGTTCAAGAGACAAGCAGAATGAAGAGTGGGGCGATGCTAGCCGCCCTGCTCATCGGTGCGTTTATTGCATTCCTTAACGAAAATTTACTTACTAATACTTTTCCCGGATTAATGCGTGAGTTCAACGTTACCGCTTCAACCATACAATGGTTATCTACCGGTTATATGCTGATGATCGGCATACTGGTGCCGGTGACCGCATTGCTGCAGCAATGGTTCACGACTCGCCGGATGTTTATGTCCGCAATGACGTTATTTTTAGCAGGTACCTGCTTGTGTGCAGTCTCCCCTGGATTCGAAGTCTTGCTGATAGGCAGGGTTGTTCAGGCTTGCGGGACAGGATTATTGATTCCGCTGATGATGAATACAATTCTTGCCCTCTATCCTCCAGAACGCAGGGGGGCTGCCATGGGTCTCATGGGGCTTGTCATCATGGTCGCCCCAGTCATCGGACCGGCTTTGTCAGGTTTAGTTATCGATACCTTGGACTGGCGGTGGCTGTTCTACATGGTGATTCCTGTCGTGTTGTTTTCAATTATTTATGCATTCATAAATTTAAAGAATGTTACAGAAATAACAAAACCACGGGTCGATCTTCTATCCATTGTGATGTCAACCATCGGGTTTGGTTTTATCACCTACGGTTTTAGCCAGACCGGTGTCGGGGCTAGTCCTGGGAGTTACAGTTTGATTGCTATAGGCGGGCTCTTCTTGCTCTTACTTATTTGGCGGCAACTCAAAATTAAAGAGCCTTTGATTGATCTTTCCGTATTCCGGTATCCCGCTTTTTCTTTGGTAGCTGTATTGATAGTGGTGCTCATGATGGTTTTATTCGCCACCACGACATTGCTGCCGATCTATATGCAGGATGTGATGCAGTTAACGGCCTTCGGGACAGGGTTACTTCTGATGCCAGGCTGTATTTTGAACGCAATACTGATGCCTGTAACGGGAAAATTGTTCGATAAATTCGGGCCGAGATTCGTCATAATGCCCGGACTGCTCATGATCGCCCTATCACTGTGGCTGTTTGCCGGTATCGATAGCGATACAACCCGAGGCTCCGTTCTGTTCAATCATGTTCTATTATTCTTAGGCATATCGTTTGTCGTCATGCCGGCTCAGACAGCAGGAATGAATCAGCTTCCGCGTCACCTGGTCCCCCACGGCACAGCCATCTACAATACGCTCCAACAGATTGCCGGAGGAATTGGCATCGCTTTGTTCGTCGGCATCATGTCATCCAGAGCCAATCGTTATCTTCACCATTCACCTGATCCCGCTGCGATTCAAGATAGAGCACACAGTATTGTTGCCGGTTTGCAAACGGTTTTTGGGATTGAATGTATTCTCACAATTCTTGTTTTGGTGCCAAGTTGGTTTATCAATGGCCGTCGTCTTGAAAGGACTCATTAAAACTTATTTTTTATCTCACTACGTAGCATAGAGCCTTCACTAACATAAAAGTGGCGGCTCTTTTTACTATGCTTTTATCGGGCATACTGCTAATACAAAATAAGCACCATTATTGCGATTTACATCCGGTCTGAAAATGCGCTCTGCCCTCCAGCACATCACCCAAAAACTTTTGGGATGCATTCAACTTGGCTTCTAACTCCTGGATTTCTTTGATTTTCTCCTTTACCAATGCTTCCTTCTTAATATACGAGCTCTCATTGATAAGTAAAACTAAGTCCTGGATCGTTAAACCTAAAGTAAGTAGCATTCTCACATCCTGCAAATAGGTGACCACTCCTTCATTGTATACGCGGTAATTATTTTCATCCCTCGAAATAAACTGTTCAGGAATCAACTGTTTACGTTCATAGAAGCGCAAGGTGGATATGGGTAATTCCGTCAGCCTGGAAACTTCATTCGCTCTCATATTCTGCTCCTTCTAAATCAATCATTCATTTATATTTGCTATAAACCAAGGTTCATAGTTCAAAATAAAAATATGATAACCCGGGGCAGCGCTACTGTCAAAATAATGGGTTACATCAGAAGGAGTGCATTTATGCTGGAATCTATTCAAAATAATGATTTTGTCAACATTCTAACCGGCCGCCGTTCCATACGACAGTACGATGAGGACGTCAAAATTTCGGAGGAAGAGCTGCACGCTATGATTCAAGAGGCAAGCCTTGCGCCCTCTTCTGCGAATATGCAGCCATGGCGTATAATCGTGGTTCACTCCCCTGAAGGGAAAGACAAGCTTCGGCCTCTGGTCCAGTTCAATACGCGGCAAAATGATACATCTGCGGCGATGCTCATCATTTTGGGAGATACGCAGAGCGATTTATATGTAGAGAAAATCTATGATACTGCTGTGGAGCAAGGAAAAATGCCCAAAGACATACGCGACAAGCAGGTTGCGCAAATTCTGGGCATGTATCCGCAAATACCTAGAGAATTAAAGGTCGAAATTTCCAAAATTGATGCAAGTTTATTCGCGATGCAACTGATGCTGGTAGCCCGTGCTCATGGGTATGACACCAATCCGATGGCAGGCTTTGAACGTGATCAGATCGTTAGCGCCTTTGATCTGGACGAGCACAGGTATGTTCCGGTCATGATCTTATCCATCGGCAAGGCCAAAGATGAGGGCCATGAGTCCGTGCGCCTGGGTAGCGAGGAAATTACCTTTTGGCGCTAATGTGAATGTATGAACCTTACCGGTTCTGTGCTCCCCACTCGCACAGCTGCTCCAACACAGGTAGCAGTGTCTGCCCTTTCGGTGTCAGCGAATACTCCACTTTGGGCGGAATCTGCGGATACTCCACGCGCTTCACCAGCCCGTCAGCCTCCAATTCCTTAAGCTGCGCGCTGAGAACCTTGTATGTCACCGCTCCGAGCTGTCTATGCATTTCATTGAATCGAATCGAGGGTTTGGCGGACAGCAGATACAGAATCGCCATCTTCCACTTCCCGCCGATCACCGACATCGTATAACCGAATGGTGTGTCTTGGATCACCGTCTCCTTGCCCTTCAAATCTGAAATGCCCATGTTCACGCTATCCTTTCGGATAGTAGCCCACTTCTTTGTGCGTACTATCCCTTTATTTTTGCTCAGTCTATAATAGCTTTACTTTGAAGTAAAGGGGCTAAAGCAATGACAACCATCCGAACGTACAACCATACCCTCTGGGATCACGGGATTTCGCAGGGGTACCTTGTCGACAACACGCTGTATATCTCGGGACAGTTCTCCCATGATGCGGAGGGCAGCTTCGTTGGAGCAGGCGATATTCAGGCACAGATGACACAGACGCTGAAGAATTTGGATACCGTGTTACAAGAGTTCGGAGCAACCAAGGATAATCTGGCTTACGTGGAGCTGTATCTGACGAATGCGCAAGAGCACGGGGAAACCGCGATCGGACTGTTCAAAAAGTATGTCGGAGAGCATCGGCCGGCGGGGAGCATGATCGGGGTGACTTACCTGGCATTCCCGGAACAGTGGGTAGAGGTACGGGCTGTGGCGCATGTTGGTTAAGAAAAAGAGGTAGGGTTCAACTAAACAACGCTACTGGCAGAGTAATGTCAGTAGCGTTTTAGAATTTGCGGAATCTCTCCATCAGAGTAGTAGCGGATGGCCTTACCCGTTTTTCCAGCATACTCAATCTCATTTCTTGTGCTGTTGCCAATGTAGCCATTTACATCAATCACGAAGATTTCGTCAGAAAGATCAATCTTTCTAAAATGCAGATCTCCCAGTAACTCCGCTTGTTCTTCCGTGATTTCAAAACCTTCAGATTGTTCAAAGAAGGCTACACTAATCACTATGTTTCCTTGTAGTGTAAGAAATGCATTAGCCTGTTCAAATTGCTTCTTGAATTTTGTAGAACCGCATAATGTAATTATTTTCATAAGCATATCCTTCCTGAGCCGTTTTAGATGTTTTTCAGGTAACCCGTACACTATTCGAATTCTTGCTGAAGCTTGGTTAACCACTTGCCCAGTTACGGAAAATCCAACTCCTCATCGAGGATACGGAATATCTCCCTACTCCGCACCGGATAACGGGCATCCAGTTCCTCCCACTTCCGCTTCGGTAAAATCAAAAATTCGTGCGTATCCGAAAAATATGAGGCCTCAAAAAGCCGGATTTCGTATTTGTCCCGGATCAGCTCCTGAAAGCCGCGAATCGTGATGTAGCGGTCATCTCCGCTAAAGGTAAGCGCAATCGAATGCATCTGTCCATTGTAGGTAACATCCAGTCCTTTGTCCGTAGGCGTCACCTCGACCGTTTCATCGGGAAGCTGTTTACCGAACAAGCGGACGATCTCCTCGTCCTCCTCTCCCCAATCTACAATGACGCTGTTCGCAAAAACAAATTGCTGCAGCTGTTGCTCATCTCCTTCGAATAGCAATGTCAGCTCGCTGTCGCTTGGCATTCTCATCCCCGTATCCTCCTTGTGTTCACTTAATGATCAGGCCCAAACCAAATGCTCTACAACTTGGTAGAATCTTATTTTTGCATAATCAATCTCTGATACACCATAGGATGAAAAAAATAACTTGACCCATTGCTCGCCGAAGTTTCTGATAATGCTCTTCTCAGCTACTGCCAAATCGTAATAACGCTCCGCAATCCCGCAATTTCCCAGATCGAAAAATCCACTTATAGAGTCATTAGCAATAATGATGTTTGGCAGGCTGTAGTCACCATGTGTGAATACTAAATCTTCTTTGAGTTCCCGAGAATAATTGTTGACTTCAAGCAGCAACTTTTCAACATTGTCCTCACCAAATCTTCTGTGCAGCTCCTTTGAATCAAACTTAATCCCTCTACTCAACTTGTACTGAATAGTGCTCATCAGCTGTTCAAATGAATGATCAAAAGGACAATCTTTAATTGAAACTTCATGAATTCTCCGAAGACCTTGTGCCAATAAAGAGATCATTTCTTCTGTATTTGAAGAATATTGCATGTTGGAAGCTTCAACGCCTGGCAATTCAAGTGTTAATAAATACTCATAATTCCCGATCAAACCGAAATCAATAACCTTCGGAACAGGTAACTTATTGTATAACCACAATAACCTTTGGGCTTGTCTTTCTAAAGATTCGGCCTTACCGACTTCCTGAATTTTCAAATACTTATTTAATCCACTTTTACTCTGAATATAATAAGTCCTAGCCGTATTTACCCAAATCAATGAAGTTGCGTCATCTCCAACCAACTTAAGGAATTCAAAGGGTACTGCATCTTTTTCTCCAAAACTCATAATGTTCGCCTCTATGGCTCAATCAATATCGTTTCAAAATACATATCATATTCCTGCAAACTTAGGCCCCAACGATAACGTTAATGCTTGGC
Organism: Paenibacillus sp. FSL R7-0128; assembly: GCF_038002245.1. NCBI lineage: Bacteria > Bacillati > Bacillota > Bacilli > Caryophanales > Paenibacillaceae > Paenibacillus > Paenibacillus sp. FSL R7-0128. The sequence goes on from NZ_JBBOCD010000001.1 coordinate 7,622,717, forward strand.
AGCGCTTATATACAGAATGGCTTCCTACATCTGGATACGAGCTTGCCAATCTTCCTTGTATAGAGAACTATTTGGCTCCAGGAGATAAAATAGAGCAGGAATTATGGGTTCCCATCATTGCCAAGTAGCAACGAAGGTACCCTATCTATAAACGTTATATCCTCAATATCATGTCTTACAGTGGAATGACCCTCTTGAATCCCTCTGCCCACACTTAATAACATAATATCTTCATAGTGCTGGGGAATATTGAGCTCTTCGAAAAGAGCAGCTTTATCATAACCTGACATCGTGATGGTCTGGTAACCTTTTTCGTTCAAAATAAGGACTAAGGTCATTGCAGCCAGACTGCCATCGCGGACCAACTCTTTTAAATAATCTTGCTTAGACATGTTTCGATAATAACCAATGGCTGCATTTGTTAAATACGTTTTAGTCTCTTGAGTGAAATAACCTTTCTCCAAAGCCTTGTCTTGAATAGCATAGATATTCTCAGCATGAAAAGTACGGTAATCCCCCAAGATCAAAATCAAATAGCTGGAGGTTTCAACCTGCTCCTGGTTATATGCAAGTGGTTTAACTTTGGCGCGCAACTCCTTATCTTCAATGAGTAAATAACGTGTACTCTGAATGTTATTTCCGTTGGGTGATTTGGCAGCCAGTTCAATCGAATCAAGTATTTCCTTTCTTTCAATCGTATAGTTAGGATCATAATGTCTGACTGATTTCCTTTGTAAAATAATATCTTGCAGACTCATTTTAACGCCTCCCATATCTTAGATTTGTTATAATCATATTATCTGGAGCGTATACAATTGAAAATACTGCACTTTATAGTCACTAGGTTACTTCAAAGTAAGGAGGATCTCATGAATACAATAAATACAGGATTTGATGTGGTACAAAATATCATTAGTGGTAAATGGAAAAGCATTATTCTGTATCAATTAGGATATGAGCAAAAGCGTACAAAAGACTTACTCAAGATTTGTGAAGGCGTCTCACATAAAGTTTTAAACGAACAATTAAAGCAAATGCAGCAGGATGGATTAGTGCATCGCGCGGTATATGCAGACGAGGTTCCCATTAGAGTAGAATACTCAATATCAGACTATGGCCGGACATTCCTTCCATTATTAAAAGAAATGTGTGATGCTGGCGACAACCATCTTAAAAGAGAGGGGATCCCCGCAGGTAATAATACAATCTGTGAACATTCTAAATCACTGTGATCGATAACCATGAAACCCTTTTAAGACCTTACTTAAATGAAAACAGCACCATACTCTTCACTAATGAAGAACATGGCGCTGTTAATATTTAATATTTCGCAGTTATGCGACTGAAGAGACATTGGTAGCTAGATTTAGTATCATCTTTGGGTTACCTACGTTCCTTATCTGATTGTCCGCTACTTTAATTCGAAGACCATCAAGTCACGGCCGACTGTGATCGGACCGGCGTAAATTCCGGCCATCCCCTCGATATACGCTTCCTCGGCCGCCTTATTCGCCACCGGGGCAGGAATATGATGCGTGAGCAAGAGATGCTTGACTCCCGCCCGTTGCGCGATTCCCGCTGCTTCCAGCGTCGTTGTATGATACTTCGCGGGATTTGACAGCGCCTTCCCGTGCTTCGGATATTGCCTGATCAGGGCGTCAAGCCACGACTTGTTGTACGCTTCGTGAACAAGCAGATCTGCCCCGGCCGCATGCTTCTCCGTGTTGGTCACCGGAATCGTATCACCGGAGATAACAACCGTCTTGCCGTTATACTCGAACTTGTAAGCGATAGCCGGATAGACCGGGCGATGGTCCACTTCAAAGGCGGTAATTCGGATGCCGTCCTTATCATAGATAACACCTTCGTTGCATTCCGTATACTCGATTAGTGAGCCCGCTTCATCCGACAGGTTATAGCTGATTCTTAGATTGACGTCGAACTCAAAGGACTCCCGCATTTTGCCGATGATCGTCTTCGTCGTCTCTGGTCCGTATACCTGCATGGGCACTGAACGACCTTCGAAGACATGCTTTGCAGTAATATGTGTGCGCCAGCTCGTGATGAACAAGTCGAAGAATCCGCCGTTATGATCATAATGGTGATGGGTAAACAGGACATCCGATATCCGCTGAGGCATGATCCCCGCTTTGATCAGTTGGTCCACCGTAGAGCCCCCGCAATCGACGAGGAATGTCTTATCTCCCGCGAGCACCGCTGCTCCGGGCTTCGCTCGCCCATAGAAGGCACGGGGAGAACCCGTCCCAAGCAGAACGACGGTCAGGTCCGGGTGGTAGTCTGGCCTCAGATTCATTTGTGGCTGGATATACATCGCTGTCAGTCCTCTCCTCTACGTTTTATTTGCCTTCTTGTATCTCCTTCAACAGCGACAGATCGTACAGGCCTGCCAGATCCAATCCCTCTGCTCCGACTCCCTTGATATAACCGGCATCCACCGCAACCTGCGCCATTAACTTCAAGGCATCTTGGTCGATGTTCATCGTCAGATGTAAATGGGACAGCGTGGCCTTGATCAATTCAGCGTCCAGGCCCTTGCCCGTCAGTTCCTTTAACTCATCGCTGACGAGAGAATACGTATCATCAGGACTATCCTTAATGAACTTGATAGCGTCCTCGTTGGCCAGAAGAACGGATTTGGCCAGATCCCTATGATCCTTCAAGAAGCCGTCGCCAGATACGATAATCGTAAGTGGATAATTCCCCTTGTTCGGCGGAATCTGATCCCAGTCCATGACGATATCACCGATGCCTTCGTTCATGATCTGAGTACCCCACGGCTCCGGCAATAGCGCCGCATCTACCTGGCCTTGCTTCATGGCTGTCAGTGTATCCGCTGGAGCCATTGCAATAAGCTGAACTCCGCTCTTGTCTGCCGACACCTGTAGACCCTGCTCCTGAAGAAGAAGACGCAGAGAGATTTCGTTCGTGCTCCCCTTGGTCGGGATGGCAACCAGCTTGCCAGCCATTTCCTTGACACTTGTTACACCGGAGCCCTTCCTCGCCACTAGTACGGCGCCGCCGTTATTTGCTCCTGACAGAATCCTGATATTCTTGCTCCTTATATATTGGTTGATTACCGGGCTTGGCCCGACGTAGCCGATGTCGATCTGGCCTGTCGCCATTGCGGTCGAGAAGTCAGAGCCGTTGCTAAAGCCCTGAACTTCGATCTTCACATTAGCGCCAAGACGCTCTTGCAGATAACCCTTCTTGATCGCTACAAAGGCCGGGGCATGGGTCACGTTCTTGAGCACGCCGAGCTTCACCGTAATGGGATTGTCCGACTTGGAGCTGCTGTTACTCCCCAGGCCAGGGGTGCCGCAGCCGGACAACAGAGTCAGAATCAAGACAATCATAAGACTCAAATAAGCCACTTTTCTATACATGCATTTTTCCCCTTTTCCTAGTTGAGCTTAAGTTTTGGCAGTATTTAGACCGTACTGGGTCCAGATCCTGTCCTCTATACGTTTGAAGACGAGGTGGTCGGAGATCGTGCCCAGAATGGCGATCACCAGCACGATACAGAGCATTAGCGAGGTGTCACCCAGGCTTCTCCCCTCCTCCAACAGCTGCCCCAGACCGATTCCGCGCGCAATGAGCTCACCGGAGACGAGTGCCCGCCAGGCGAACGCCCAGGCCATGCGCATGCCTGTAATGAGCTGCGGTATGGCTGCGGGGATCATCACTTGGTACAAAAGCCGGAACCCGCGGCCTGTTCCGAACATTTGCGCCGACTGCAGATAGATGGGAGGAATGTTCTTGATCCCGCTCCTGCTCGCAATCGTCATTGTCCACGTCGCCCCAATCGTCGTAATGAACACTACGGCGAAGTCATTCAGGCCGAACCATATAATGGAAAAAGGCAACCAAGCGATACTCGGAACCGTCTGCAGCGCAACGACGACAAATCCGAATGTCTCGTCCAGCAGCCGGCTCCGGGCGAACAGGACACCGAGTGTCATGCCGATGACGCACGAGAGGACAAACGCAATGAGGATTCGCCTCAAGCTGCCGAGCGTCGCTTCAAGCAGCTGCCCATTCGCCATTCCCTCGTAGAACGTATGAACCGTCTGCAGCGCTGACGGGAATCGCCAGCCCCAATCCATTGCTCTATATGCCGTCTCCCAGATTATCAGCAGTAGGATAAGAAAGAGGGCTTTTCTCCAAAATGTAGTCATTGCCGTATTCCTCCTTCGCCACTTTCTCCAGCTCAGCGGCCAACGTATCCATGATCTGACTCTCGATATGGTGCAGCAGGGAATCACCAGGCTCTCGCGGCCGTGCCGCCTGTACGCGGAACTCCTTCTTCATCCGTCCCGGCCGGGTGGACATGACAAGCACTCTGTCTGACAGTGTGACCGCCTCCCGGATGTTATGCGTGATGAACAGTATGGTCTTCCGCGTGTTCAGCCAGATCTGCTCCAATTCCTTATGCAGCAGTAGCCTCGTCTGTTCATCCAGTGCAGCAAACGGCTCATCCATGAGCAGAATCTCAGGGTCCATGACGAGCGCCCGCGCTATCGCAACCCTCTGCTTCATCCCGCCCGAAAGCTCATGGGGGTAGCGGTCTGCGAACTTGCCTAAATGAACTGTCCGGATCTGCTCCATGGCCCGCTCACGGCGCTCCTTCTTTGGGATTCCCTTTTGCTTAAGGCCAAATGCGACGTTCTCCAGCACGGTAAGCCAAGGATACAATGCATGGTCTTGAAATACGACGATCCGATCAGGCCCTGGAGCCGTGACTTCCTTTCCGTTTGCTTCGACACGGCCGAGATCCGCCCGCTCCAGCCCCGCCACCAAGTTAAGCAGTGTAGACTTGCCGCAGCCGGAAGGGCCGAGGATCGAGACGAACTCCCCCTTTCCAACCTCGAAGTCGATGTCCTGCAACGCAGTGTAGCCCGCTCCACCCCGTTGGCCGAACGTCTTACCTACTCCTTCTACCTTGATCATGTTCCCGCCCCCCATGGCTCTCTTCATCGTTACAAGTGCTGCTGGAATTCGTCTGTATCGTGGATGACAACCCTCTTCTTCTCATAGCGGATGCTGCCTTCGTCCCGCCATCGGCCTAATGTCTCCGTAACCGTCTGCCTGCTGCAGCCGATGACAAAGGAGAGCTCCTCATGGGTAAGCGAGAGCGTCACGACCGTCTCCTTCCCCACACGAGCTCCGAGCTGTATTAATAGTTGCGCCAGCCTCCAGGCAACCGGCCGTGAAATCAGCGTCTCTACATACCGCTGTGTCTGCAGCAGACGATGGGCGTTGGCTACCGCCAGCGCGTAAAGGGCATCCGGGTGACTTTTCAGCAGGCCGGTGAATTGGGAAGTCGGAATCGAGAGAATACAGCTGTCCGTGATACATCGTGCATAGCGTTGCCTCTTCTGCCCCGTCAGCACCTCGGCCGCACCGAATACCTCTCCTTTTTGCCGCAGGAACAAGGTAATGCTCTGGCCCTCTTGCGCAAACTGCGAGATCTTCACCAGTCCGTCCTGAACGAAATAGATCTCCTGACTTTCTTCCTCACTCCTGAAGATATAGGCGTTCTTCTTCATGCCGCGAGAAGTGCCATATTCCTGAAAGAGCTTCGCTAACGCGAGTTGCTCGGCTTCGCCGTTAACCGTTAACGCTCCTCCCCAATAGGAGGACATTCCCTCATCCTGGTCCATCGTCGCTGCACTCCTCTCTGGCTTTTGAATAATTCAAAGTTTACCTATCGGTATTTAATATTATATTTCATAGCTTATAACAAAAAAAGTCGGCAAGCCGACAAATGATCAGGTGTATCCTTGTTTATTTTGTATTTATCCGTAATCTATACATTTGCGTGGGCTGCATCACTGCTTTATGAAAGCAAAGACAGCCCCCATCTTGTCCGTTATTAATATAATGCGGGAGTTGGAGGAGCAAGTGGAGGAAGCGATGTTTTTCGCCGTCATTGAGATCAGAGCAGTAGCCTATGTAGATTAAGCAAGTCAAGTTAAAAAGGCCATCCTTTACGGGATGGCCACATGCATTGCTTCCGCGATAATCAAGAAATCTTCACGGCTTATCCCGAAGTGGCCGGTACGGAAGGGGTAGCCCCAATTCCGCTGGCCGCGTGTGAAGGCCAACCGATCCAGTAAGCCCTTGATTCCCGCCTCCTGGCAGGGAACATATTCAATATTCCTGCGGTAAGGTACGAACGTCGCGGACATCGCATATTCGTATACACGGTCGTCTATAACCCGGCCAATGGCGGTAAATGCCTGCAACGGCTCGCCGCCTCCCATCTCCATGCGGGGAGAATAATACACAAGCCAATCCCCCGGCTTCATCCTGCGCAACGGTGCTGCTTTTCCGTGACACATCTGAGCAAAGCCGCCACTAACGCCCCCCTGCGCGTGGTTCGCTGAGACGACCCCTATCCAATATGAAGGACTTCCATTTTCCGTATCCTCGAATTTACGCAGCGTTTCCTTCGTATCCATTGCCGAACGCAACTCCTTTTTACTTAAGCTGAATCCAGTATACTAAAACGCTACTGACAGCGGTTTGTCAGTAGCGTTTTAGTATTTTGAGAATTCTTGAAACTTTCCTTATCATTAATAATGGAACGCGGCTCAATCCGCCTCTCCACAGAACTGCTCCTCACAACTTCTACAGCAGCAGTCCCATATACATAAGCTCGGACGGATTAGCTGGGTTGTGGCCCAAGCCGACTCGATCTCCCGCCCGCGGAATTTGGATTTTTGATACGAGTGTTTCCAAAGTCTTCTGATACGTGCTTCCATCGTTCTCCGTCACGTTCAACACAAGGACGACGATCGGATCGAAATTGATGAGCTTTCCGGTATCCGTCACGGATATGACGATGGCAGTTGCGCTAAGCGGCACGGTGCCGCTCGATGCCAATTGCGCCTGTTTTGCCGTATCCAGACTTTGGTTGATCAGATCCCTCTGTTCTTTGGAGACCATAGTTTTCATAACCAGCCCCGACATTCCTTTGTTCATTAGCTTTTCTGCCTGCTCCAGACGATCCTGCGGTTCCTTCTTCTTTCCGAACAATCCCCACATACGCTTCACGCCTCTCCTCGTTTGATTTGTCGTTGTATTTCCAATGTATACGATTGCCAGTAAACCTGACAATAGTATCAGCGACATACAAACAAGTGAGGGATAGCGCGGGTTTTCCTTCCAATTTACGCTGCGTTTTTCCCCAAATAGGGCTTTCTTGCAAAACTGCGGGCCTCAGACGTTATTGAAGGCTCCACTTGGTTCAACATTTTTGTATTTAAACCTGACGGGAAGGCCCTCCCCCGCCGTTATTCCTTAATAGATACACCAGCTTCCGATAATACATGGACGATTCCTTATAGCGGCGGCCTTCCTCACACACGACCGCCAACGCTTCGTACAACTGCTCAAGACGCATTGAATGCTGGTTGGATTCGAAATAAGGCAAGCATTCCAGCGCGCGGTTCTGAAATCTCTCCATGTCCCCTTGGGACAGCGCCAGCTGGCTCTCATAGAAAGCCAACGCCATCTCCTGATCCGTATTGGTTCCGGATATTCGCAACCGCTCAATCCCTTGCAGGAGCAATCCCCAATTTTTCTGGGCAAAAGCGGCCTCACACCGATAAATGGTCGTAACCGGATCAAGCTTCTTCCGGGTTTCCTCCGGCTCATTGGCGATCATCGCCTCGAAACGGGCGATTTCGTCCAACGCTTTATCCAGTTCTCCAGTCATCGTCAGCATAACAATCCGGTTGTTCATAATCGTCGTGACCACATCGCCCGGTTGCTGCAAATAAACGAGATTGGCTTCGGCCATCGAAAGCGAATGCAACGCTTCCTGCACAAGGCCCATCGCGAAACAATAGCCGCTGTATGCCACATACAGGCCGGATAGACGGTGAAACAGCCGATCATCGACGACTTGCCGCATGGTCTGCTCGAATACCTGTTTCGCCTGCTCGAACTGCTTCAGCAGGATGCATGCTTCCATCCTGATATTTTGCGCCATCAACCATACTTCCGTCCCCGGTTCCACAAGCCCGCTTAAGCGGTTCACATCATTCAGCACATCGTAGTAACGGCTTTTGGAGCGGAAATACTGGATTTTGTACAGCAGAAGCGCTTTTTTTAAGGGTACCGGCAGATCAACTTCGTCGGGCCTTCCGTACTTCTCCAAATAATGATTCAAGTAGGACTGATGCAAGTAGTCGTAAGCGGTCAGATCGTTGATTTGCTGATAGTATACGGCTTTCATAAGGGCAGTCGTCAACTCTACGACGAGCGCATCATCCCGATCGTCCAGAGCATCCACGTAGCTATCGGATACCGCCCCCCCGGACATCGTCTGGAAAATGTGCTCCGCCCGCTGCAGTGCCTGCTCATCAGCAGTTGCTGCGGCAGTCAAATAGGTGACGTGGACGCCGAGACGCCCTGCGATATGCTCCGACAAATCGTCCGCCAACGGGTACCTGCCTGCCAAAATGTTGGCAAAATGGGCCTGCGTAACGAGTCCCTCCACGAGGTCTTTCCTCGATATTTGCTTCTTCTTGCACAGAAGCTCGATGCGTTCCTTGAGCATAAGATTCTCCTCTGCCCTTTCTTCAGTTATTCATATAAGCAAGTATACTATAACTTTTTAGGGATCAACATTTTAAGGCTGAGTCGCTCTTAGAGTCTTATTTTCACGCAATAGAAGTACCATTAGGTATTTCAATATCCGGCTTTAATAGAATAACATCTCCTTTTTCCGGGACTCCTCCCAACACTAATACTTCTGATTTGAATCCCGCAATGCGCCGGGGAGGGAAATTGACGATTCCTATAATTTGCTTTCCTACAATCTCCTCAGCCTTGTAACGCTTAGTTATTTGTGCACTTGAGGATTTCATCCCGATTTCCGGTCCAAAATCAATCTTAAGCTTGATCGCCGGGATCTTTGCTTCTTCAAAAAACTCCGCTTCCTTAATCGTTCCGTCACGAATATCCAGTGCTGCAAAATCATCGATCGTTGCCAACGTTTTGCCTCCTCTACTAAATTTTTTTGTTTTACTGCGCTGGACGGAATGGCTGCAGGAGCCGAATCCCTTCCTCAATGGATCCCTCCATCATGTCCAAGAGCTGGGGCACCAGTTCCTGCATCCGGGGGGCGCTCAGGTGCCGGTCGAGGGCATCCCGGTTCTCCCAGCGCTCGTAGATGATGAATGTGCCCGGCTGGCCTTCTACCTCATAAGCCTCGTAGTCAATGTTACCCGGGTCGTTGCGCGACGGGGTGACAGCAGCAGTCATAAATGCCTTCATCTCGGCTTCTCTTCCTGCCTTAGCTCTCGCCTCCCAGAGTACAGTAACGTAACGGTTCTTTGTATCGTTCATGCTAATTCCTCCTAATTTATTCACCCAAAGCTTTTGTTATCGAATTCGGATACTGTGTAATGGAGTCCATAATGATAACAGTATCTTCGTGAAACGCCCGTTACTGCAGCTTCATCTGGCTGCGGAGCATCCGGTCGAGGACTTTGTCCGGGAGAATACGGACCAGCCGGGTCAGCAGTGCCGAATCACGGCCAGCCGTATAGCGGGTGCGTGGCTTTCTTGCGTGGATTGCGCGTGAAATCACTGCTGCTACCTTCTCAGGGCGAATACCGTCCTTTGCCCATGTTTCAGCCTGAGCCTTCACGGCGTCAAACAGACGATCATGGCGCCGGTGCTGGTCCGGGGTCATCAACCTGGCCAACCGCTCCGCTGTTGTAATTCCTTGCTCCGACAGGCCAGTGCTGACCCCCCCCGGAGTGATCATGATAACCTTGATTCCAAACGAGGACATCTCCCTGCGAAGGCTGTCATTGATCGCTTCCATCGCATACTTCGCAGCCGAGTATATTCCGAATCCAGGCATGGAGACCTTGCCGCCAACGGAGCCGATATTGACCACGCGTCCGCCGCTGTTCAATAAGGCCGGGGTGAGCGCCTGAATAACTGCGACCTGTCCGATCACGCTGACTTCAATCTGACGGCGCAATTCATCAAGCGGGACCATCTCGAGAGGCGCATTAACAGCGATACCGGCATTGTTAACTACTGCCCGCAAAGGGCGGCCAAACGGATCTTGCTCCACCCGTTCGGCCAGCGTCTTAAGTGTGCCGACATTGGTAACATCGACGATCACCGGCTCGATATTATTGCGTTTGATTTTGTCGGCGTCTTCCTGACGGCGAACACCCGCCAATACGTGAAATCCTTCAGTGGCGAGCTGCTCTGCGGTAGCCCTCCCGATGCCGCTGGACGTACCTGTGACGACGACCAGTTCTTGAGTATTAAGTGACATCGTACCCCTCCTGAGTTTGATAAGATATGGTTCGCTGTATAGCACCGCTATACGTATATTATAGCGCCGCTATACAAAGTTGTCTATAGCGGTGCTATATATTTTTTCGAAGTGTTATCCTTCGGCCTGGACATTGGTTTGGCGGGCATTGCATGATGCACTCGGCGCACACGAAGTACCCTGGCAAAACATAAAAAAGATCGCCCTCCTCCTGAAGGTCCAGGTTGGATAGGCGATCTTTCTTATATATCTCCAGGCTCTGTCAAAATGATCTGCATTACGCTTTCCCGAATAAGATCAATAACGTCGGGTTGGGGCGGGGGTGACTTACGAAACTGGGCCGTCACATACAGCCAAGCGGCCGTATTGGCGGAAGCCCAGACCAGATCTGCGGCTGCTTGAGCGGACACAGCCAGTTTGCCCTCGGCGGCAACTCTCTGAACATTTTGCACTAGGGCTTGGTGCGATTGATCTGCCGCCTCGATATGGGCGCCCTCGAGCAACCGCCCCATCATCGCCGCATAAATCCGGGGACGGGCAGCCGCGAAGCGGACATAGTCATCCCATCCTTGACGAAGAGCCATCTCTGAAATGGTGGACTCCACTGCGGTAATCTTACTTTCAAATAACTGTTTGAATGCTTCCACTATAGCTGCACTCAGGAGTCCATCGGCACTGCCGAAATGGTGGTAGAGTGTAGGAGCCGTAACCTGCGCGATCGCAGTTACGGCCCGCGTCGAAAATTGGGCTCCGCCCTCCTCCTCAAGTACCTTAAGAGCAGCCGCCAATATTTTGTCATATGTGTTCATACGCCTATTATAGCAGCGCTATACTCGTATGTCCATGATGAACGCTTATCCGCTCCCGCTGAGATAGCGATAATGCGCCCAACCTATCATTGCCCCCATCTTGTCCGTTATTAATATAATGCGGGAGTTGGGGATGGATTCCAACACATGTACAAGTGCATCCGCAAGTGAGAATTGGCGGTTAAAATCTTTTCGGTTGAATGCTTATTAAGCGCGGAGGTTGTATTCGCCCAATAAAACGTTATATATCTAATGAATATATATTGACTTGATATATATCAAGATGATATATTGTGGTTGTGATATACAAATTTCCCCAACCTATAAGGAGGCCAAATTTTGAACAGTCAGGATGTTATTTTAGGCATACTTATGAAAGAAGCGTCGACTGGGTACCAAATAAAACAGTCATTAGAAAATGTATTCTCTAATTTCTATAGTTCCAGTTATGGAACGATCTATCCCACTCTTGCCCGAATGGAAAAGGAGGGGTTAATCACTAAGGAAAATGTGCTCCAGGACGGTAAGCCTAATAAGAATCTTCTAACTATAACGCCTAAAGGCAGAGAATGTTTTAACGCCTATTTACTAGGCCCGCTAGAAGCAGACAGCATCAGGAAATCCGATTTTATGATGAGGCTTTATTTTGGTGAATTCGTTGGATATGACAAAGTGATTGCTTGGTTGAAGCAAGCTCAAGAGGACTCTCATACAAAATTAGATCAATTACTTGAGCAATATTCGCTATATAAAGATGAAATGCATCCAGCACAGATCATCTGCATCCAAATTGGGATAGAAGAATACAAGGCTAAACTTACAACCATTGCTGAGGGATTGGTAAGCCTGGAGAAGTTAGTGCAAGAGCAGAATTTATAGGAGGAATGGATATGAACACAATTTTTATCACGGGTGCTTCATCAGGCATTGGGAGAGCTACAGCAAAGCATTTTGCTGAAAGAGGATGGAACGTAGTAGCCACGATGCGTTCACCTGAACAAGAAACTGAGTTTATTACACTGGATAATGTGTTAGTGCTAAAGCTTGATGTTGAAAAAGAAACTACTATTCAAACTGCGTTAGCGGAAGCGATTGAGCGGTTCGGTACTATTGATGTTCTTCTCAATAATGCCGGATATGGAACAATGGGTCTAATAGAAGCCGCTACGGAGGAGCAGATTAGAAGACAGTTTGAAGTGAATGTTTTCGGTCTGATCCGTATGACTAAAGCCATGCTGCCACATTTCCGGTCTAATCAAAAAGGGATGCTGATCAACATCTCTTCTATGGGTGGGAAAGTTACCTTTCCTACGATGTCTCTGTATCATTCGTCCAAGTTTGCAGTGGAGGGTTTTTCTGAGTCCGTATCTTATGAATTAGCATCACAAAATATCAAAGTAAAGTTGATTGAACCCGGTGCTATTCATACGGACTTTGGTGGAAGATCGATGGAATTCTTTTTTGATGATGCGTTAACAGACTACAAGCTATTTACTGCTGCGTTTCGGGCTAAATTGGGTGATATGGAAAAACAACCGGCCTACGCCTCGCCTCCAGAAATGGTTGCCGAAACCATATACCAAGCGGCCACAGACGGCACAAGTCAATTCCGGTACATCGTCGGAGATGATGCAAAGATGCTCATTCAGATGAAAGAAAATACGGATGAAGAAGAGTATTTAACTAATATCGCCCAGCATTTTTCTTGAAAAGAGAATAAGTGCCTGATTTTCGGCTATGGACGTGGTTAGCAAGAGGTATACTATACTCATCCTAAAACATGCAGGTGTAATCATGATTCAAAATGAGGAACGCAAATTAGAGTATTATAAAGCCCTTATCGAGAAAAAATCTGACTATGAAGGCGTCTTCTATGTGGGGGTCACCTCCACCGGCGTATTTTGCCGGCCTACTTGTCCAGCCAGGAAACCAAAGTACGATAACTGCGAGTTCTACGAGACAGCACAGCAGGCACTTCTAGCTTCCTTCCGCCCATGCCAGCGCTGTCGGCCCTTGTCCCATCCGAATCAAGTCTCCGATATCGTCCGGCTACTTGTCGAGGCCGTTGAGCAAAACCCGGAGAAGCGGTGGAAGGGACAAGACTTCAAGGCACTATCCATTGATGAATCGACCGCCCGCCGTCAATTTAAAAAGCGCTTTGGCATGACATTCGTTGAATATGCCAGGTCCCGTCGAATGGGATTGGCTTTGAAGAGCATCCGATCGGGGGGAAAGCTAATTGATACACAATTAGCTTCTGGCTATGATTCCAGCAGCGGATTCCGGGACGCCTTCTCCCGCATTATGGGCGCAACGCCTACGCGGTTAGATGATAGCCTTATTCTTAGAGCATCGTGGCTGGACACGCAACTCGGCCCTATGATGGCAATAGCGGACGACAATGAGCTATATCTCCTGGAATTCGTAGATCGCCGGGGTTTAGAACGCGAGGTCGAACGGTTAAGGACAAGACTACAAGCGGCAATTATACCTGGGGAGACCACCCCTATTCAGTCAATTGAGAATGAACTGAGTCAGTTTTTTGAAGGAACGTTAACCGAATTTAAGACGCCTCTCCATCTAATGGGATCTCCATTTCAGAAGAGCGTGTGGGAACAGTTAATGAAGATTCCACCGGGCGAAACCCGCTCTTACGCTGATATCGCACTGGCGCTTGGCAAGCCCACCGCATATCGTGCGGTAGCACAAGCGAATGGGGCCAATCAACTGGCGATCGTCATTCCCTGTCATCGTGTAATTAACGTCAGTGGTGAACTGGGCGGGTATGGCGGCGGAGTCGCACGCAAAGAATGGCTGCTAAATCATGAGAAAATCGGGGGTCAAAAAAATGAAAAATCAACTTGAACAGGCACAGAAGTTACACGATCTGCACAGAAGCGGCAATCCGCTAGTCCTTGTCAATGCCTGGGACGCAGGAAGCGCGCAAATTATTCAAGGAGCAGGGGGCCAAGTCATTGCCACCGGCAGCTGGTCTGTAGCTGCTGCACATGGATACGAGGATGGAGAGAAGCTTCCTTTCGACCTCGTTCTATCCAATCTTCAGCGGATAAGCAATAGCGTAGATCTGCCCATTACAATTGATATAGAAGGCGGTTATGGATCTTCTCCCGAAATGATCAAGAACAATGTGCTAAAGATCATCGGGTGTGGAGCCGTAGGAGTCAATCTTGAAGATCAAAAGATCCATGAGCCGGGATTATACGCCATAGATGAGCAAGCCTTGCGTATCGCAGCTGTGCGGGAAGCCGCTGAGCATACTTCGATTCCCCTTTTTATTAATGCTCGAACTGATGTCTTCTTAGAGACACCAACAGATGAGCATGACGAGGCTCACTTGGATGCTGTCCTTCAAAGGGTACATGCCTATACAGAGGCCGGAGCTCACGGAATTTTTGTGCCGGGTTTGTGTAACGAGAGGCTGATCGAGAAATTATGCCAGCAGTCTTCAATCCCTGTTAATGTTATGATTTCCTCGGACTCACCCCCACTCCAGAAGCTGGCATTATTAGGCGTCGCTCGCATCAGCTACGGCCCACATCCGTATTTGATCTTGATGGGTGCATTAAAACAAGCTGCTGTAAGAGCCCTAGCATTACAGGAATTGTGAATGAGGCAGGACTAATTAATCTGGTACCCTTTCCATACACTTTATAAATTGGAACTCCTATGTTGTCTATGAAATCCCCAGCCCTAGCTGGTAGCCCGTGCCCATGGGTATGATTTTGGCGCTAATGTGAATGTAGGAACCTCACCGATTCTGTACTCCCCACTCGCACAGCTGCTCCAACACAGGTAGCAGGGTCTGCCCTTTCGGTGTCAGCGAATACTCCACTTTGGGCGGAATCTGCGGATACTCCACGCGCTTCACCAGCCCATCAGCCTCCAATTCCTTAAGGTACCTTGTCGACAACACGCTGTATATCTCGGGACAGTTCTCCCATGATGCGGAGGGCAACTTCGTCGGAGCAGGCGATATTCAGGCACAGATGACGCAGACGCTGAAGAATTTGGATACCGTGCTACAAGAGTTCGGAGCGACAAAGGATAATCTGGCTTACGTGGAGCTGTATCTGACGAATGCGCAGGAGCACGGGGAAACCGCGATCGAACTGTTCAAAAAGTATGTCGGAGAGCATCGGCCCGCGGGGAGCATGATCGGGGTGACTTACCTGGCATTTCCAGAACAGTGGGTAGAGGTTCGGGCTGTGGCGCATGTAGGTTAAGAAAAAAGAGGGGACCTCCTAACCTTTGATCGCAAATATGGCTTCGCTTGGTGGATTCAGGATAAGCCTTAGAGCTATTTCTGAAATAGGAAACACACTCCCGCCCGGGTCCTATCAAATACTAGGACTAACTGGCTGTGCCTGTTTGGTTATTCCTGAACATCGATACGTCTAACCCCTTCCCGCCAACGGGACGGAGTCTAACCTGTTCTGCGCCTGCGATTAAAGGACGTGCGCGTTGAATAACGGCCAGCACTTCTTCGTTCTTGAGAGAGCCGGCATGAGCCTCTCCATCGCTCCACAGCTCCGTGACCCAGATCGTATCGGGATCATCTACGGATTCATTGATAATATAGAGCTCACAGCCCGCCATATCCTTCAAGCTACGCGAAGCTTCCAGCAATATTAGAACGAGTTCATCCCGTTTCCCGGGGCTGGCCGTCAATTTTCCGTACATCGCAAATTTGCTCATACCCACTCTTCATCCCTTCTGATCCTCTGATTTTATTTGCATCGCTTCGTAGTGTTTAAACATTTCGAGGCTGACCTCAGCCATTCGATCAATTAGTATTTGCGGCTCAAGTATCTTGAGTGACTTCCCATACGGAAGAAGAAAGTACGGAACATATGTTTTTAGCGACAGTTCCCCCAGCTTAAAAAGAGCTTCGCCGGGCCGCCTGCGTTCGATCAGCGCATGACCGAACAGCCAATGCTTGCATAGCTCGTTAAGCGCATGTTCGTGTCCCTGAAGCCTTACGGTGACTAGCGTCTCAGCTTCGAGCGAATCCGGAAGTAAAGAATGCAAGAGGAAATCCCTCGCGGAAAAGGCAGCTGGACGTTCGAAGCGGGTATCCGCCGCCTCCAAACGGATAATGCGATCCACCCGGAAGCTTCGGATCTCTTGCCGCAACCGGCAAAACCCTGCAACGTACCATAGTCCCTTCCAATGCACGATGCCGTAGGGGTCGAGGACTCGATGGCTTGGAGTAAGCTCCGGTCCTTTGGCATAGTCCATGTTCAGCGACTCTCCCCGGGCTATGGCCTCCTCTAACCCTCTGAGCAATTCAATTTCTCTCGCGTCCGTGGGTGTTTGGATGACGGCAAGCCCGCTGCTATGTCTATTAATCCGCTCAAGCTGCTCTTCATTCGTGTATCGCTTCAGCTTATCGACCGCTCGGGAAAGCGCATCCGTGAACGGATAGCCCGCTTCCCGTGCGAAGACGGATGCATGTACGAGCGCCTTCTGCTCTTCGGAATCGAAGAGCAGCGGAGAATCAACGAATTCACCGAGAAGCCGGTAACCGCCGTTCGGACCGGCATCGGCAATAATAGGGGCTCCGCTCGCGCACAATGAATCAATGCACCGGTATACAGTGCGAACATGAATCTCCAAATCGTCCGCAAGCTGCTGCGCCGTCACCCGCTTTCCCGAACGAAGCAACCATAGTATGGACAGCATATTATCCGCTTTTGACAAACCGTTCTTCACTCCCTAGACCATTTATTTCATTGTAAAGGAACTTAGATCAGAGGCGCTATCCCTTTCTCGACCCAAGTATCGTAAGTCGGACCGTAAACATTAGGCGTTCGAAGTCCGGCCTGGCGCATGAGAACGGTCATCTGTCCGCGATGATGCACTTGGTGCATAATTGTATAACGAAGGGAGCTTCCGTTCAGCCAGGCTTCCTTCTCAATCATGACCGACTCGCGCAAGGATTCGTCATTCCACTGCGTTCGAACCGCGTTCAGCAGATTATTGCTGATCCGCCGATACTCCGAAGCTATAAATGCAGCAGAATCCGGAGCTTCTTCGCCTCTGGAGGGAGCTTCGAACGCGAGCCCCAAAGATGTCATGTAGTGCAGCGATCGAACCAGATGCCAGGAGATTTGTCCCAGCGTTCGTCGGCCTTCGATAACCTCCTGTCCAAGAGAATCATCCGTAAGTGCATCCAGTACGGAAGCGGTTAATTCCGCCTCGCTAGTCCATTCCGCAGTAAAGTCTTCAATTTTCGTAAACATTTTTGTTCCTCCATTCCATTATTGACTAACACTCGACAAGCATACAAAAAAAACACTGACAGTTACGGTCAGTGTTTTTGACTCACCCTGAAATTTTTTTGAAGTAACTGATATACAGCATGAAACCTTAGTAAATGGTACTCACAAAGCTTATGACTGAGACAATATTCCTTTAACAAACAATGAGACACTGTGCTTGTAGAACTCTTCCTCAGTGATGAGATGGGACTGATATTGCCGGTGAATCAGCTCGCTCATCTGAAATCCGTAACACATCGAGAGAAAAGACATAGCGGTAAGGCGCTCATCCTGTCTAGCGATCACTTTTTTCTTCTGCAGGCGTTCAAAATATTCAACCAGCAGGGAGTGCAGCTTCACTGGCGGATCATCCAAAAACCCAGCGTCAAATTTTTTGAAGTCGCAGCTGGCGTCTTTGCCGGTATTTCGCCGTATCGCGGTATCAGTTGGGCTAATGCCGGGTTCATCAACAAGGGTGAAGGGCTGGTGTATGACACGTTTTTCGATTTGTTCCATGCACGGGAAATGCGGGAGGCTTATAAGGAAGTAAGCAACGGCGGCTCTCCCGCATATGTGGTGAACTCGCACTATAACAGTGATCATGCCTGGGGAAACAAAGTGTTTGAAGATGCTTGCATTATTATGCACAAGGAAGCCTCCAGAGAGCGTCTCACCGAGAATATCAGCTGGATGGACAACGTCATCAGAAGAGGTAAGGATTCTCTGGAATCGACTTCGGGTGATCAGCGAGTTCAACAAGCATTACAATGACGAAATTGATTCCTTGTCCTTGACCAAGCAAATTGATATTTCCCGCTTCCTTCATTGGATTCAGCCAGAACGCTTGTATGTTAATGTCAGTTCGCTGTCGCTTGGCATCTTCATCCTAGTATCCTCCCTGTGTTCATTCATTTATATACTATATAAATAGAGAATAACCTTGTTGATCAGGACCAAACCTGATGTTCTACAACTTGGTAGAATCTTATTGTAAGATTGCCGGCTGTCTCATCTGTTGTTTTGAACAAGCATACTGTTAAAGAGCCAGCGAAAGTTCCATCTGAAATACTGGGGCAGATGCCAATCCTCATACCCTTTTAATACACCTTGCTCCAGCCAGTAAGACTCTGATTGCCCGCTTGTTACAGCTCCAGCAACATAAGCGATCATTTTCTCCAAAAAGTGTATGACATCTGTGATACGATCTGAATTAGATATATCTCCATGTCCCGGAACGACAGTGTCGATCTTGAGATCTTGCTGCATGCGTTTAAGGATGCGTATCCAGGCGTACGGATTACCGTAGGGGATGACCGGAATGGTCTTAGTCGATACCAAATCACCTGTAATCAAAGTCCGCTCCTCTGGAACGTACACCACAGCATCACTTAAAGAATGACCGCCTCCATAAGACAACACTTCGATGGTTCGCTTTGTTCCCCGAATCACGAGTTTATCATCAAAGGTTATCTTGGGGATCACCCTGCGCAGGGAAGGGACCGTATCATACAGCGCACGCTGCACGGAAAGATCATAGCCGATTCCAGTGAGCATATGAGGATCTCTTTCCTGTGAACGCATGTGATCTAGACTAGTTATTAACCTGCGAATATTTTGTTGCATGACATCAATATTCACTTCACCCATATCAGCAAGCAAATCTCTTGTCCACACGGTAGATATCAATTCGCTGCTCATAAATTCCTGATTGCCGTTGACATGATCTCCATGGAAATGTGTATTCACTACATATTTGACCGGTTTGTTCGTTAATTGTTCGGCAGTATGACGTAACAAAGCAGCAGAGTGCGGCAGGTTGGTTGTATCCACTACCACGGTTAAATCCCCAAGATCAATAATGGCTGCATTCCCCAGAGAGCCGCTGCCGGGAACCGAAATAGCCCCCCAGATACCCTCCGATGCTTGCTGAATCGTGAAATATTCGTTGTTCATTGTTACACCCCTTTAGTGTTTGTTCCTGCATTCGAATGAGTAACGTTAACTTACAAGTTAGAGTCAACTGGAAGTCAAGAGTTTATTCAGTATAAGGTTGGGGCGAAGGTACACATTGGCTTTGAGCTAACTAAAGGCTGTATAATATCTTTCAATATCAGCTTTCAAAAAGGAGGAACAGAAATCCGATGCTCACCATCAGTCAAGTGTCAGAACAAACAGGACTAACTCCGTATACCATTCGTTATTATGAAAAAATCGGCGTACTACATGAACCCATGCGTAACAATGGAGGGGCACGTGTCTACCAAGAAAGCGAGGTTTCCTACATTCAATGTCTAAATAAACTAAAAAAATTGGGCTTATCGCTTGAGGAGATTACGGAATTTACTCGTGAGGGCTGTGTCATGGATAAAATTCAACAAGGGGAGAAACCTTCTACTTATAGTCCTACTTTAAAAAAGCGGATTGAAATCCTTGAGCAGCATCTGATGGAACTGGAATCCAAGCGACAAGAAATTGATTACATGATTTCTCTAGCCGAAGAGAAACTCACCCTATACCAGAAACTTACGAAAGAAGACATAGTAAATACTAGATAATCGCCAGTACAAATAAACCCGCAGAAGCCCGTTTACGCATCGTTCCGACCGGAGTGGGACTGCCCTGCTCCTATCGTCGATATGCTGTAAATGTAAGCAACTGCGAGCTTTTCTTCGAATGACCTTCTTTCAACCTACCTACACAATCTCTTTATTATAATGCCCTCTTGTGTCTGTTTCCTGATTAAAGACAGCATGATTCATGGAGCCGTTTAATTTGCCTGCGGCCATATGAAACGGTGAAGTTTAATCTCAGCGCCTCGATTCCTTGGATGTTCGGCAGCTCATCTAACAGATTAAGCGTCTTCCCGTTAAGAAGAGTCGCTGTGCAATCCTCATGGGACAGGATCGGGAACGTTCCTTGCTCATCTTTTAACTCATAGCTCTTCGTTCTGCAGACTCTGCATTGATTCATCTTTCTCATCGGACAATATTTGGTGAACATCAAAGGGGTCTTGCCATATACGATCATTTCCAGCGCGGGATAGCCGTCATTTTCTTCAACATAGGCATTCATTAAATCTTCAATTTGGCTCTTATTCAGTTCATACGATAAAGTGACCCGCTTGGCACCTAATTTATATAATTCATAGCAGCTAGTCGCATTAATAACATTTAGAGAATAGTCCGTAACAAACGGATTGGTATCTCTATAGTGATAAATTCCGCCATATCCGCCGATCAGCAGCTGCCCTTCTTTTTCCTCATAATCATTCTGATTTCGTCTAACCACATTCTCAAAATAGATCTCCTGAATTCCACAGCTCACGCAGGCATCATACTGTTCCTGATTCGTTACAGTGGCCGTAAGGTACGGCGTTACAGGGGCAAAGCTTATTTTCTCTTTTGCGTTCGCAGTCTTGGTTCTTCTCTGCTGGCTGTTAAGCTTCAAATCATATAAGCCCAGTACAATATCTCTTCTTGCGGCGTTTAACAGTTTAGCTGGAATAAACGCATTGCATTCCTCATAATCGACCTGATTAAGCTCGAATATCGTATCATTTAATCTGGAGAATTGCTTGATGACCTGGTCTTTGGTTGTTGGATTATTAATGGCTTCGCCTAGTGTTTCCTCGCTTTCATAGGAATAATTACAGCCTAAGCCCTCCGCCTCTATGACAAGCTTTGAACCTGGATATGCATATACTCTAATATCCAGGTTGAACCGCTTAAATTCTTTTTCCAGTGAGGCTTCTAATTCTTTGTTATAGAAATAATCCTTCGTTTTATAGACTACATCTCCCACAGACATCTTTTCTTTGATTTTGATATAGCAGACATCATCCGCTTTGTTGATTAATTCGCCAGCTTTATCGTACAGCTTGGCAACCATTAGATTAACATCTTCATTGTTGTGACTGATTCGGATGGTATCGTTCTGATTCAAAGGGCGGGTAAGTGTTATTTCATAGGTATCTTTAATCATCTTGCTGATGGTTCCAATCTCATAACCAAAGTTATTAGGTCTTGAGATGTTTGTAATATTTCTCCGGTCTTCGTGAAACAAATAGCCTTTGGTAAAGGTTCTATTGAAGGTTTTTTTCAGATGTTCTTTATCTTCTGCGGTGATTTTATGATCTAAGGCCATGCGGTATTTGGATACCACATTAGCCACATACGTAGGCACTTTCATCCGGCCTTCTATTTTCAGAGAATCAATTTCTTGTAAATCATGGGTATAATCGATCGTGTTCAAGTCCTTAGTCGATAAAATATAGCTTGTCCCTAAAGAGGTGCCTGTTGTCTTATCGATGAGCTCGTAAGCCTTACGGCATGAACCCACACATCTTCCGCGATTTGCGCACCGGTACCCGGTTAATCCTGACATCAGACAGTTTCCCGAATAAGATACACATAAAGCACCGTGCACGAAAATTTCTAAAGGAATGTCAGCCACCCTTTTGATCTCTTTGACTTTTTCAATCTCAACCTCACGGGACAGAACCACTCTTTTCGCACCAAGCTCTTTAAATAATAAAGTTCCGTCTACATCGTCGATTCCCATCTGAGTGGAACAATGCGCTTCCATATCATGAAAGTTGTTAACGATATAATTGAAAGCCGTCAGGTCCTGCACGATAATGCCATCCACACCGATTTCATTTAATTTGCGGATCTGCTGTTTCATCTCTTCAACTTCGTTTTCGTACACGATGGTATTCATCGTAACATAGATTTTAATGTCCCTCAGATGCGCATACGTCACAGCCTCTTGTAACGATTCTACATCAAAATTAGAGGAGTAGGCGCGTGCACCAAATTTTTGCATGCCTAAGTATACTGCATCACAACCATTAGATATCGCAGCCTTCAAAGCTTCCATATTCCCTGCCGGCGCTAATAATTCAGTCATAAATGATCCTTACCTCCTGCTTCAATAACTGCTTAAACTTAGCACCATTGATCATAGAATAAGAACTGCACTTAAGCTGCGGCAAAAAGCACAAGCCAATGGTTTGCAGCTTGTTACGGATATATGGAGCGGAATCGGGATGGCCATATGATCGCTCTCTACAATAGTTACGGTGTAGGATAAATCTCAGTAAGCTTCGCTTTTTTCAACTTCTCCATGAGTGTATCTACGGCCTTCATTACCTCTTCTGGCTGATGGTGCGGAATCATATGCGCCGCTGTGGGCAGTACCTTAAGCTCAGCATGAGGTAGTCCGCGGTTAAGCTTAAAGCTACATAAGGCATAGACCTCGTCCTCGTAATCCGCCGGAACGGGCTCCGGCGCAAAGGTAGCCTTCATTATGCTCCGCACCATGATTTTGCCCACCAAGGGGAACAAAATGTTCATCATCCCATGTCCCACAACAGGCATCATCACCAACCGGGAGAGGGGATCTCCCTTTTCAGCCGGATACCCTTCCTTATACATCCCGCCCGCCACCGTGACCACCCCTGCCACTTGATTGGGATATAAGGACGCATACATCAACACCAATAGTGCGCTCCAGGAATGGCCGACCAGAACCGGCTTCTCCACCCCCATGCAAGAAAACAATCGGCCTCCCTTCACCTTCATCCAGATAATGAACTGGAAGGCCATTGACCCTGACAAACTTCCCCGCCGGGGGGAACCGGAGCTCCCTTTTCTTGTAGCTATAACGGTTGTATAGATATACAACAAGTAACATCACCAACGCGATGATAACGATCATTGTCCTCACGCATAGTCCTGCAAACTTAGGCAAGCATTGCAGGGTATTTTAAAGATGGTTGCTGTATCCCAAGTAAATCATATATTCTCTTGCTTTAATGCATCAATAATATTCTCCTTTTTTATTTTAGCTCCGGAATAAACAACCGCAGAGCTGACAATGACAAATACACACACAATGACAGACAGAATGCTCATCCAAGGCAGGGTGAACCCATAGCTGAATTTGTTCGCAAAGGCTCTATAGATCAGAACCATCACGGCGAAACTGACAGGAAGCCCATACAAGAGCGACTTGACCCCATAATAAACACTCTCATAGTTCAGCATTTTGGCAAACCCCTTTGGCGTCGCGCCTACGGATTTCAGCATCGCAAATTCCCGTTTGCGAAGAGCCAGCCCTGTTGAGATCGTATTAAAGATGTTCGCAACGGAAATCACAGAGATTAATACGATAAATCCGTAAGAAAAGACGTTCATCAGCAGAATCTGTTGTTCTTCTCTTATTCTGAATTGATATGCATTGTAGACATTCAGATGGGTCTCGTTCATCGCTTCAATTTCCTGCTGCGTTTTCACCGGTTCCGTGCTCTTCAAATGGAGGTACATCGGAGCGTTAGCCAGCTCCTCGCCGTCTGCCAGCCGCTTCATGACGCGTTCCGACACGATCATATTTAACCCGCCTACGCCTAACGGGCTCATCCCCATCGGTGCCTTATCCGTCAATGCGGCAATTATCACTTGATTTGTCTTCGCTTCTTCCCCGCTCGCTTTAAAAAAACTCGTTAGCTCGATAGGTTGTCCGATATTCGCATATATGGACTTCGTCTGAATATATTTCCCCGTATCTATATCTTTGTAATGAATCGTATCCATCACGATTGCGGCGGGATGATCCAGATCCGTAAGCTGTTCGTAATCTGCGTGAGCCGCTCTGGCATAGGCTTGCAGGCTCGAATCATTCAGTGCATAGAGCTTAATTTCGTAAGGGTATTTCCCGTCTTGCAGCATACTCCTATCCTGCTTAACCTTCTCCTGCAATTCGTCGGCGATGCTTGCTGCATCGACCCAAGCGTTCCTGACTATTTCATGACTCACGTTGTATTCCGTGACGCCATCCAGAGATACAAGCGATTGCATCAACCGCTCATCTAGTCTTTCGCCATTACTGGGCGACACTTCAATATCGTAATCGATGCCTTGCAGCGACAATGCCAGAGATTGTGTCAGGCCAGCCGTGAAAAACGATATCGTCAAAAACAAAACGATGCTGATGACAAGCGAAAAAAGAATAACATGATGTCTTCGTTTGTTCCTTTTTAAGTTTTTCAGCCCGATTTCGGCTTCGATTCCGAAGAGCTTACGAATGATCTCGGGCGTCTTCACTGCTTTGCCCGTAAGCTTTACGTCAGTGGTTTGGCGAATCGCGTCCATGGGAGATACCCTGGAGGCTTTAACCGCCGGGAGATACGCCGAAACGAAAATCGTCAGCATCGAAACAAGACAAGTCATCAAGAGCAATAACGGCGTGACGATCAGCCTCAGCTTTTCACTGGTCCATAATGCCCCTTCAATCATTGTGTTCATGAACGAGAAGGTGATTCCGATGCCGGCAAGACCGCATAAGATGCCAATAGGAATGCTGATCAAACCAATGATGATCCCTTCAAAGAATACGGAATTTCGCTTCTGCCTTTTCGTCGCCCCCACGCTCGCGAGCATCCCTAAATAGCGGGAACGTTCCGAGACGGATATCGCAAAGGCGTTATAGATGAGTCCAACCGAGCCAATGATAATGGTCCCCATAAGGATTGCCGATAATGAGAACATCATGCTGGATGAGGCTCCGCTGCTGGACAAGCCATAATAATGAAGCAAATCGTTATTATATTGGACAGTGTGAATTTGGTTTGTCTCAGCCAGCTTCTCCGCATGTGCGAACAAGAACGGATTGACCTGCTTCAAGACCACCGACGCATCGACCCGATCCTCTCCCCCGATGATTTGATCATCGACATAGCTAATGATCGTATAAGCCGGGGCCCAAGCCGTTTCCGACACCGGACGTTTAATGAAACCTACCACCGTATAATCCTTAATTACGCTATGTTGTAATGTCTCGGTCAATGTGCCGTCTTTCCTGCGCAGCGGTGCCGTCTGATCCAGGGGATGATCGCCCCCTTGTTCGAATCGGTCGCCGACGCGAAGCGTTAGACGGTCACCGATTTCGTACTTCACTTTGCCATTTGTTGCAACAGACTCGGAGATCACAATCTCCTTGTCCGTGTGCGGAAGACGTCCCTTGCTTATTTCAATCTGAAATTGTGTGAACCCTTGCTTATCATATTCCTTAATGAACAAGTACGGCTTATTGGAATTTTGTCCCCCTTCTAATGGGGCATACCCAAGGTCTCTTGTGATGGCAACCGTTTTGGTTGCATCATCGCCCTGTATCGCTGCAAGCTGTTTCTTGGTTATATCCTGATACTGAATATGCCACTCCCCTGTATCTGAGATCGTTTGTCTGATCATTAAATCTGCAAAGGAAAAAATAAGCGTAATGACAGCGGTCATCATGGATACCGAAATAATTACGCCAAAAATAGTCACAAGTGTTCGTCTCTTGTTCTGCTTCAGATGCCGGATGGTTAATGTGTTGACAATATTCATCGCCTGATCACCTCGTTTTTGGCAATCCTCCCATCTTCAATCGAAATGATTCGGTCGGCTTGCAGGGCAATCCGTTCGTCATGCGTGATTACGATCAGTGTCTGATGATACGTCTTATTCAGCATTTTCAATAAAACGATGATCTCGCTGCTATTCCTGCTGTCCAGATTCCCGGTGGGTTCGTCGGCCAGCATGATCGCAGGATTGCCGATGATCGCCCTGCCAATCGAGACACGCTGCTGCTGTCCACCGGATAGCTGATTCGGCAGATGGTTTAACCGATGCTGCAAATTCAGCGTATTCACAAGATCAGCCAATTGCTTTTGATCTACCTTTTGTTGATCCAGCAAGAGCGGCAGCGTAATATTCTCTTCCACCGTCAGGACGGGAATCAGATTGAAAAACTGGTAGATCAGCCCGATTTGCCTGCGTCTGAAGATGGCCAGCTGTGTTTCGTCCAAGGTATACATATCCGTATCCTGAACATACACTTTCCCGCCAGTCGGTCGATCCACACCGCCCAGCATATGAAGGAGTGTCGATTTCCCCGATCCGGAAGGTCCGATAATTGCGACGAATTCACCTTTTTGGACCGAAAAGGAAACATCATCAAGCGCCTTTACCGCCGATTCGCCTGTGCCGTATATTTTGGACAAATTTTCAATGGTTAATATCTCCATTCCCATCCCTCCTTCCCCAGATGCTCAATTCCAGGTATACACCATCTCTCTATATCCAACATCCCACAGGGTTTCATTCCCCTCAATGGTTATCTTAAGCTCATTAGCCCCGGTGAGATGAAGGATCCTATTATCCGGCTCATGGGACTGATCTTCTGCAGATACAGACAGGAGCTCCTGCCCGTCAACGGTAACCTTTAGGCTGCCCTGAACATCCTTATGATCAGGAATTCCATAATTCAAGCTAAGATACAGTTCTCCCTTATTGTCTAGCGAATACGTATATGTTTCCTTCTTGTTACCTTCGGTGCCATACACATTATACTTAGGTGTCACGTCTTTACCGCCAATCTTAAGACGGTCCTGTTTGGTTCCCGTTAATCGATTTCCAGTACTATCTTTCCATTCGTTTATCGCTACAAAAGGGGCCAACTCTTTGGTGAACACTTGATCAACTACTCCGAAGACCCCCCACACGCCGAGCATTAAGACAGCACTGGCAATTCCCGTAGCAGTGATATTTCTCCAGTAGTTTTTTGTACGGAAGCCAATCTTGTAGCCCCCGAATCCAATAGCAGCGCCCACTGAGTTCGTTATGACGTCGTTCATGTCAAAGCTGCCGAGGAATGTTAGGGCCTGGATGGTCTCCAGCACAAGAATGGACAGGATAAACCCTGCCATGAAGCGAACAAAGCTGGTGCGGTATAACAGCGGAAACAGTATGCCAAAAGGTATGAAGGCTGCAAAGTTTCCAATACCTACCAAGTCCATCAGTGTCGGATGTAGAAGATCGGAAAGACCCGGCACCCTAAAAAAACCGTCCGGCAAAAAAATAAAGGTGTACTGACTGGTTTGATCTACCGTATCCGCTCTGCCGAAAGCAAAAAGCATAAAATAAAGAATAATCAGGGTGTAACCTATCGTGATAAAAAAAGTAATCTTGCGCTGCTGCTTCATTTGCATGGTTGTACCTCCATCGTTCATCTGATGAATATCATTTTACCTGTCCAAAATGACTTTACAGTGACGATGGAGGTGACAATTCAGTCACTTACGGAGTGCTGTTAAATGACATGCTTATAAAATTTGATCCGAAACTCTGTACCGGTCCCGCTGTCGCTCGTTACATCAATCACGCCGTTCTGGCTTGCAATGATGCTGTGAGCCATCGCAAGCCCTATACCGATGCTTCCTTCATTAGCATTCTTTCCTTTATAAAAACGTTTGAATATATAAGGCAAATCCTCTTTCGGTATGCCCACTCCGTTGTCAGCAATAACGATTTCCGTAAATAGCATGTTGTCGGAAAATGTGATGGTAATCGCACCGCCCTCAGGGGTATGCTCCACTCCATTCTTCAAAATATTGATAACCGCTTCAGCAGTCCAATGGAAATCGCCGTCAAAAGAGACGTTGTCATCCCCTGTGATGGAGACGGTCTGGCCCTTAATATCCATCGGAATCATAACCGGCTCCAGTGCCTTTTGGATTAGGGTTTTCATGTGTATTCGATCTTTTTTGAACGGGATCGTTCCCGCATCCATTTTCGCTAGCTTTAATAAGGATGAAACCAGCCAATCGATCCGTTCAAGCTGAATGCGGATATGATGGGTGAACTCCGTTCTTTTGAGTGGAGGCAGATCAGGGGCACTTAACAGATCTGCCATGACTGTCATAGAGGTGATCGGTGTTTTGAGTTGATGTGAAATATCGGAGATGGCATCGGTCAGTTGAAGCTTATCCTGCTGCAATAACGAACGATGCTCGGAGAGCATGCGTGTCACCTTGTAAATATCATTCTTTAAGATGCTAAGCTCCCCTTCTTGATTATCGCGAGGGTCAAGGGAGGCCTGGCCGCTGCTAATCTCCCGCAAATAGACGGACAGCTTCTCTAGCTCGTAATATCTCCGTTTTGTGAATAATACAGCGGTGCCGGTAAGCAGCACGGATACAATAATAACCAGGGCTGCGGCGGCAGACGAAATGAAAGCAGCAATGACGATCGCCGATAAGCTGATTGAGCCCATGACGAGCAATAACAATAGATTTTCCCGATTGCGCAGCATCTAATCACCAACCTTATAGCCTAAACCGCGTACCGTTTTGATCAGAGCCGGCTGCTCCGGATTATCCTCCAGCTTTTCCCTTAGCCTTTTGATATAGACCGTTAACGTGTTGTCATTCACGAAGTCGCCCGCCACGTCCCAGATTTGCTCCAAGAGCTGATTCCTGGTGAGGACCTGTCCAACATGGTTGCCAAAGATCAGCAATAAGCGGTATTCCAGGGCGGTTAGCGAAATTTCGGCACCGTTTTTATATACTTTGCCTTCCAGTGTATGGATGCGCACATTGTCAATGTCGATGACCGCTCCGGCGTGGGACAGCTTCTGGTATCTCCGCAAGACGGATTTGATCCTGGAGAGAAGCTCGCGAACCCGAAATGGTTTGGTAATGTAATCATCGGCTCCCATATCGAGCCCCATCACGACATTGACCTCATCATCAATCACCGTTAAGAAAATGACCGGAATATCCCGCCGTTCCTTCACCATCTTGCATAATTCATAGCCAGTTCCGTCTGGAAGCTGTAAATCGAACAGGCACAAAGTGAACTGATCGATGTCTTCGGCGAGCATCTTTCGGGCTGAAGCGGCATTATGGCAGAGAACAGTCCAATAACCCTCTTGCTGCAGTGAATATTCCAGTCCCGACGCGATCGTCTTATCATCTTCAACTAATAATATTTTCATCTGAAGGTCATCCTTATGATTGATTTTAGAACATTTAATGAATTCCACGGATTCGTTTCTTTATAGTGATAAATGCCGCCATATCCTCCGATTAGCAGCTGCCCTTCTTGCTCATTATAATCATTCTGATTTCTTCTAACCACATTCTCAAAATAGATTTCCTTAATTCCACAGCAATGATCCAATTAGTCTATAATAGTTAGGTAAAGGAATGAGGATTAAATGATAAAATCATTTTTAATGTTAGGTCAATCTAATATGGCAGGCCGTGGATTCTTGCATGAAGTCGACCCTATATATAATGAAAAAATCAAAATGCTGCGGAATGGACAGTGGCAGATGATGACAGAGCCGATTAATTATGACCGTCCGGTCTCCGGTGTAAGCCTGGCGGCGTCTTTCGCCGATGCCTGGTCGAACGCCAATCCTAATGAAGAAATTGGTTTGATTCCTTGTGCAGAAGGCGGCAGTTCTTTGAATGATTGGCATCCGGAGGGCATCCTTTTTCAGCATGCTTTGTCCGAAGCCCGCTTCGCCTTGCGGTCCAGTCAAATCTCCGGAATTCTTTGGCACCAGGGTGAGAGCGACAGTTATCATTCGCTGCATGAAACTTATTACGAGAAATTAACCCTGATCATCGAGACCCTAAGAAACGAATTGAAGCTTGATGAGGTGCCGTTGATCATTGGCGGACTTGGTGATTTCCTTGGGAAGACTGGTTTTGGACAGCAAGCAACAGAGTATAGACAGATCAATGAACAATTGCAGCGCTTCGCTAACGAACAGCCAAATTGTTATTTTGTAACAGCGGCAGAGTTAACCGCGAATCCTGATGGAATTCATATAAACGCGGTATCGCAGCGCAAATTCGGCTACCGCTATTTCGAAGCTTTTTCGAACAAGTGTCATGTCTTGGAGCCCCTCCGGGGAGAGGAGCAATCGCTGAAAGTGGAGCGCGACTATTCGAAAACAGAACAGATCTACCTTCATAGCATGGATTTGGCTTTGGGTAAAATTACTTACGCCGAATTCGAGGCGCAGATGGTGAAGGTTATGCAGCCCTGATCCCTTTCGCTTAAAGGGTCTATCGGCGAAAACAAAGGGCGGCCTGGAAGGCCGCCACTGTTGTTTATACTATGAATAGATAGGCTTGATTCATAATGATTCTTTATAGTAATTCCTTCAGTCCTTGGCGGGATGACCCATTTCATGCTTTATTTGACAAAAAATAATACAGTTCCAAAATGATTCGTAAACCTCTTATAATCGGTAACCTCCCGCAACACGATAATGGTCGGGTACGAATTAACCTTGCGTTGGATTAGTCCAGCCAATATCTCCTTCTGTTCGGTACAGTAAAACTTCCCTTGATGATACTCAATGATAAGAGGCGGTAGAGCGGAATGATCTTCGGTTACATTCACATGGGAGTTACTGATATCGAATTCATCCCTTTGAATAAGACGCAATGGAAACTTTACGACCCCAAAATAGATTTGGTCTACAACGGCATTTTCTGTATGGACAGATGCGTTTTTAGAAAGCTGCCAATAGCAGTACATCCACTCTTCAAGTATCCCGCCATTCGCATATTCCACAGCTGACTCAATAGTCGGGGCATATGCTGCGTAGTCAGTCTGTTTCTTCGAGTAAAGGATTTTTTTAATTGAATCCAAAGATAAGAAGTATTCGTCAGCAAGCTCCGACACGGTACGTCCATGGGCGTACTTGTTGCGAATCATACGATTTCTTCTCTGCAACTGCTCCCGGTAACCGGAGGCTGCACCCCAAGCTTTCTTTTCCTCTCCAGCGGGGATGTAAATAAGTTTACCTGAGGCGTACTTTTGAACTTCTCTCAATAGTTCCTCTGGAAGGATGTCACTGCCATTCTCATATTTCATGTTATCACCGTCTACAAAGCGTAAATTCGATCTTTTAGTTCGCTGATAGATTTCATCATACTTGTACACGATTCTGTATCGTCGATCGATGCGTGCCAGCGCAATCCATCTATCCCTTTATAATACGCCATACATAAGAACCTTTCCTTGAAGTCGGGAATGATGATTTTCCGATTCTTGCAGTACTCCATGAGAAGCTCCGGTATTCGCAGATAAGGCTTGTTTAAGTCCATGATTGCAAAATCGATCAGGCAGTCTCCAATGCCAGAGTAGCTCCAGTCGGGAAACCCCACCGTGGTTTTCCCATCCGTAATCATGTTGATGAAAAACGTAAAGTTATTTACTAAATAACGTCTGCCCTCGCAATAAGGAAT
The DNA here is from genome assembly GCF_038002245.1 of Paenibacillus sp. FSL R7-0128. NCBI lineage: Bacteria > Bacillati > Bacillota > Bacilli > Caryophanales > Paenibacillaceae > Paenibacillus > Paenibacillus sp. FSL R7-0128. Next base: position 7,654,229 of record NZ_JBBOCD010000001.1, read on the forward strand.
TCGCGCCTCCATCTCTTTGTAGTACTGTTCAAAGAAATCCCGTTGCAAAACCGTCGTTCCGAACATGTCCCTCCAATTATACCAATACCCTTCTTTGTGCTCAGCAAACGTGTCGATCAGAAAATCTCTGCAACTCTCATATTCAGGTGTGCCATCCTCGTTGAACCGTCCGTAGCCCCCTATTCCCGATATGTCAGACGTATGAATTTCAAATAGACTGTCAAATATCAGCTCGTGACAATCCTTGAATTGTTCGGGGCTTAATTGATCGGCCACGAACCCATTTGGGGTCATATTGACCTTATCGGATAGCATGGACCGCAAAAAATCATCTTTACTCATCTTCTCATCTCCTTAACTTGATTCACAACTCACTGCCATCAGGTGCGCATCTGATATGTAAAATCATAGCATTGGATAGATTTAGGGAATAGGCAATCAATGGCTTAAAGCGACTTTACACAGGTTAAAAAACTTGCCCCTACTTATAATATGTACTGAAGGCCACCGAAGTAAATCGGCAGCCTTTGCAATTATGCATTCAGCTTCAGTTCTGCTTGCTCCTAAAATACTCTGCTGTTTCATGAATTTCATCATTTTCTGAGAATAATCCTCGATCAATAAATACTTTTAATAATTCTGGAGCTACCTCTCGTGTCACTTCTAGTAATCTAATGTATTGCCATTCGTCCGCCCAATCAATACTTCTATTAACAACTTCAGGATAGTATTGTGTCAACCACTTGAGTGGTATTTTCTTAATAGCATCTCTTGCTAAAGTAATTACAGTTATGTTCTGACTCTCGCAAGCATAATTAACAAGAACCCCAAGCACTTTCATTCCAATTTCAATTGGCATCTGGTCGAGGGTTTTTAGACTTTCATAGGCATCCGGGAGTACTTTGTCAAGCGCTTTGCGTAACTGTAACTCGTAGGGATCAACTAATTGGCTGTCCATTATATTCACCTCCTGACGTTAAAGAAATACCGAACATTTTAAACGGATTCGTTTAACCATGTTTCCGTTCCCACCTTTGATGTTATTTTAGAATGTTTTTCTCCAAGTGTATATGAACCCAAAAAAGATAATACTCCGTAAAAGTACTTTATTTAAAATCCTCCATTATTTTGTAATTCCAAAAAGCTCGCAAAAGTCCGTTTGCTCCATCTTCGCTGCTACGCGTGACCCCGCCTCAACCCATGTCCTTCAAGGCTCCGTTCCAAGCCTGCTGCGGGATTTTCCGAAAAACTTGCCCCTACTTATGATACGGTTCACCGGAATGTTCCTTAAACTAAGGTACCTCTACCGGAAATTGTTTACACACTCCTGCAGAAAGGCTTCCAGCTTACGCGGCTCTCTGCCGAGCAGGCGACTCACAGTGTCATTTGGACTTTCTGGAACCACCCTGGACATGGATTGAATCTCCACAACATGGTTCGCAAGCCATGGAGGCATATTCCCGTGTTCAATAAGATTACGGAGTAGTTCTTCGGGTTCCATATTGATGTAACTTATTGGCCGATTGAGCAAGGCGGATAGTCGTTCCGCGATCTGTGGATAGCTGAAAAGCTCTGCACCCGTAAGCGTATATATTTGGCCTGAGACCTCAGGGTTAGTTAGAGCTTCTGCGGCAACATCTGCGATATCACGGCAGTCAATGAAGTTACACGGAGAATTGCCCATGGAGCCGAAGAAAACATTTTGAGTTGTAATCGTTGGTGCAAAGCGCATTAGATTTTGCATGAATGCATATGGGCGCAACACGGTGGAGGTAAGACCTGATTCCCTTAGCACTTTCTCAATTTCTTGATGCCAGCCCGCCACTGCTACTGGGGAGCTCTGCTCAAAGGCAGGGCTGGATATTTTCACGATGTGCTCGATTCCAGATTCGCCTGCAATCTGAATGATTGAAGTTTCCAATTCGATTTGTCTTGGACTGTTGGACATAGCGAGGAAGAGCTGGCTGGCACCTGTAAAGGCGCAGCGCAGCGATTCGGGGTCAGCAGCATCTGCCCATACGACCTCGATAGCCCACGACCCCTTTTCTCCGATCTGCTTACGCAACTTCTCTGGCTCTCTGCTCAGAGCCCTGGCGGGCACGCCAAGATCAGCCAAACGTTCCACCAGCGCACTGCCTATCGTACCTGTTGCTCCCATAATAACTATCATTTTTTTCTTCCCCTTTTGGATAAAAAATTATTTGTGACGGCGAGACGCCACCGCCATGTCACTATCGTGCTGGCTATGAATCCAGACAACGGGAAATCGATCCAGGCGCGATCGACCCAGGCCATGTGATGGCCCGGTATCATAAGTTCTAGTACACCAGATGTCACCCATGCCGCGCATAGGCCAAACAAGGACCCGGCTATTGCTAACCCTCCTACCACAACCAAGCGAGGTGCACCTGTGACCCATCGCATATGGCCCACTCGGCTGCGCAACAAAAGGCCAATTATCAAGGCCATCAAGGCCGATGCACCGCCGATTGTGGTTAATGCTCCGATTTGAAGCCCCCTATCAGCAGTAACCAATCCCCCAATACCTGCCATGATGGCAGGAGCAGCATAGGCCATTACAACTTCACGCCATAGTGCAAAGGGCTTTTTCCTGGAACCCACAGTCTTGATACCGTAAGCATCATCTGTTGGATTCGGGTATTTCATCTGGTTCATTTCGTTGCCCCTTCTTTCTTCGAGATCAATCCATTTGAGTGCTTTCAGCGAGATATAATTAGGAGCCTAACTATATAGGAGTAAAAATAGGCTAGCATGACTAGCCCATTCTACTCAATACTGATGTTTCACTTTGGTTTCGAGCCTGGTTCGTCCGTAAGTGCAGAGATGCCTTGTGTAACCCGGCCTAGCAAGTCGAGGAATACGGTGCGCTCGTCTATACTGAGTAAGCCCACCGTGGCCTCCAGCCAAGCGAAATGCTCAGGAGCCATTTCACGTAGCTTCTTCGCTCCTTCTTCCGTCAAAATAACCGATCTCTGGCGGCCATCCTTTGAGCTTAACCGCCTAGATACTAGGCCATCTCGTTCAAGAATGTCGATCAGACCAGTCACTGTAGCACGTGTAACGCCTAGATGCTCTGCTAATTGCGAAGGCAGCTCTTCTCCTTCGTAATCCTCGAGATCTGCCAATACACGATATCGACCTGTTGATAAGCCGAATCTGGAGAAATGAATCTCCGAGGCCTGACCAAGCTGGGCTCCCGCTGCCATTAGCCTAGATGCGACGAGTATAGCCTGTGCGTCTATGTCTAGGTTATAGCGATCAATCTGACGCTGAGATTGTACAAGGGAGGGAATAGCCTCCATGTCATTTATTTTTCTATTGTTGTTCATAGATATAGTATGGTACCTAATTACTTTCGTGTCAACCAGCTATCTTTAATTCATGTCGTCTGCGATCCGCTCATGCGCTTTTTGACCACTGATCCCGACAGGAATGATCGCATCAGCATCACTGTCAACACCCCGAGAAAATGGATATTGAGTATTTTATGAATACTGACTTATAGTCTTCTCTAGTAACTCTCTGACGGATTCCTGCAATTCCCTTGGAGAGACCACCTTTACTTCCGGTCCGTATGCAAGCAGCTTCTGCGCCGTGAACGGGAACTCTTCCACAGGAATATAGCCGCGCCATTCCCTGTCCAGAACTGATGCGAATAACCGGTCCGACTCCGCTAGCCTTACGCCCATATCCGTAAAATGTAATATGACTTCGGTGCTATCCCTGGTCTCCCCGGCCTTCATCCATGCTGCGAGCGTCGGAAGTGAATCCTCTATTCGGTGAGGCCCTTCCTCCAGCTGCTCCATCCGATCAACCCGATACAGGCGAATCTCACCCTGCTTGCTGGCGGGCATATACCAATACCCTTGTTCATAATAAATCCCGAGCGGATAGACCTGCACATTCTTCTTGCCGCTGCGGGAATGATAAGCAAATGTAATCTCTCTCTTCTCCATGGCTGCACCTAACACCTGGGTCGTTAACGGCGCTGGGCGTATCGAAGAGTGCTGAAGAACGGCAAGATGCTGCTTCGAACGCCTAATCAGATCCCGCACATCATCCGGCAATCCGGAATAATACTGATCTGCCAGTTGAGCCCGGATGATTCCATAGGGAAAGTCCGGAATATGCTCCAAATATTCAATCATCAGGAACAATCCCAACGCCTCGTGCTGTGTTAATTGAAGGGGTGGCAAAATCCGGTTCGGCAGCACCCGGTACCCCCCGTGTATGCCTACCTCTGAATACAGAGGAACCCCCATCTGCTGCAGATAATCCAGATCGCGTTGGATCGTCCTTAGCGATACTCCGAATCGTTCTGCCAGCTGGCGGGCCGTAAATTTGGTCCTTGAATCCAATGTCCGCATAATTTCCAGTCTTCGATTAATCAATAGCTTCACCTAACTACGTCATATTTTGTCATAGTTCAAGTGTATCATTGAATCTAGAAGGGAGCGATTAACAATGTCAAAACATAAAGTTGTGCTGTACATCGCTATGAGTCTGGATGGTTACATTGCAAGGCCCGATGGCTCTGTCGATTGGTTGTATGAGATCGAAGGAAATGGAGGGGATAACGGGTATAGTGAATTCTATGGAACAGTAGGAAGCGTAGTGATGGGGCGAAATACTTATGAAGAGGTACTGAAGCTAGCCGATGAATTCCCCTATGCAGATAAACCGGCTTTTGTCCTTACGCGTTCCGGGCACCCCCCTGCGCCACATGTTGTTTTTACAGGCGAATCCATTGACCGGCTTATCCCCCGGTTACAGCAAACCTCAGAAGGCAAGGTCTGGATTGTAGGCGGTGGATTGCTTGTCCAGAGCGTCCTGAAGCTGCAATTGCTGGATGAGCTCCAAATTGCGCTTATTCCCACCCTTCTGGGAGAAGGCATTCCCTTATTCCCTGACGGAACAGCGCCAGAGAATCTAACTTTAACCCATTCCGAGCGAATGGGTCAGATCGTGATGCTTCATTATCAAACACTTGGGTCATAATCTCCATGATCGAGGGGTAGTTATGATATGGTTCACCGTAACACTCTAACAGCGAAATTAAAGAGCATTCGTGTGGGTGCCCTTTAATTGTCGTATAAATTCGAATTTCAACGTTGATTGGAGTTCAATAAAACAGCGGCAGGCTAGGACTATGTCCTCTATTTGTTCTTCACCGCTTTAACCAAGCTCTCGATAAACTGGATAGGAAGGAGGGTATCCTGGGGATTCCCGGTAGCAGCCGAGTTCACGACGATCACTAGATTCAGGTCGGGTACGATGGTCAGATATTGGCCGGCATAACCCATACCGAAAACTGCCTTGTGCCCGCCGTACTGATTCATCCACCAATGGTGGCCATATTCGCCGAAAGACACATTCCCCTCCGAATGCCGAGAGGTCGATTCCCGGATCCATGCTTCCGAGACGATGCGCTTGCCATCCCATACGCCACGGTTAAGCACCAATTGGCCAATCTTGGCCAGATCCCTTGGCTTCATCTTCAGGCCGAAGCCCCCTGAATTCGAATCGTCCGGTGAACGGGGCCACTTCACGCTATCAATTCCGAGAGGACCCAACAGATGCTCCTTGGCAAAATCGAGTTCGGATTGCCCAGTCGTTTTCCTGAGAATCGCCGCCATTAATTGGGAACCGCCTGTATTGTAGTTCCATATTTCACCTGGCCTAGAATCCATCGGTTGGCTGAGTACAAATTGGTTCCAGTCCTTGGTCTCCGTCATAGGCTGGATCATATAATTCCAATCAGTCCATTCCGGGAAATGCAAGCCACTTGTCATGCTGAGCAAGTGCTCTAATGTAATGGATCTCTTATCGGGTGAATCGAACAACTCCTTATATTCGGGGAAAAATGACTCTATCGGCTCATTTATTCCTTTCAGATAACCTTTGTCGATAGCTATCCCGATCAAGAGCGATGTCACGCTCTTGGTGATCGAGTTTATAGCCAGCTTGGAATCCGACATGCCATCCTTGTAATACTCGGAGACAATTGTGCCGTCCTTAACAACTAGCATGGAGAGAACCGGCGATTCCTTGGCATATTGCATCACTGCTTCGACTTCCTTGGGATCCATCTCAACCTGCTCTGGAGTGCCGATCGGCCACTCCCCGTTTGGCAAGTTGATCACCTTGGAGTTGCCGGGGGACATCACAGGGGCTAAGGACTTTTCGGAAGAGCAAGCGGACATGGTAAGGATCATGCTAGCTGCCCCTGCCAACATGGCCAGCTTGGCATAACGGAATAATTCGGTCATACATTAACACACCCTTTAAGGTTATTATTCTTGCTTCCCTTATGGTAGTGTAATGGGCGAGTATCATCTTCCAATTTCTTGCTACCCGATTAACAATTCTTGCTATAATAGAGATAGGATTGAATCAATAATGAAAATAAGGGGGGACGGTGAAACGGATGGTGGTAGCCAAAGCGTTGGAATTGGAATACCGATACCGGGTCAACCATGTCGTCAACTACATGGAGGAGCATCTTACGGAGCCTTTAACCCTTAAAGAAGTGTCGGACGTGGCCGCCTTCTCCCCCTTTCACTTCCATCGGGTGTTCAAAGTGGTGATGGGCGAGAACGTGCACGGGTTTACCCGGCGGATCCGCATCGAGAAGGCAATCAAGCTACTGTTGTTCCACCCAAACCGGAGCATAACTGATATCGCCTTGGATTGTGGTCTGCAAACCCCGGCCCACTTTTGCAGAGTGTTCCGTGAGCATACCGGGCTGAGCGCTTCCGAATGCCGGGACAGGTTTCCTCTCCAGACGATTGCGGAACGGTTCAGGGCCCGATTAACCTTTGAAAAGTCCACTGAACTGTCCCGCAAGCTGGCGGATCTCCCGATTGAGATTCGCAACCTTACTCCAATGAATGCTATCTACGCCCGGTATAGGGGAACCATCAATGAAGGAGAAATCAATTCGGACATTAAAGGGCTCTTTGAGCGGTTAGCCTCGTGGTTGGACGCGAGAGAAGCACTGAAAAAAGGATGTTTGACGGTCGGACTCATCCTCGACGACCCTTTCATCACGCCGGATGGCAGACACAGGTATGATGCCTGCATTACAACGGAGCAACAGATGACGCCGACTGGCGATCTGGGCATCCGGACGATTCCTGGAGGCAAGTACGCCATGGTGCGGATTTTAACAGACAGACAGGATATAGCGAAAGATTTGCTGCACCTGGTCTCCATCGAGTGGCTTCCCCTAAGCCCGTATATATGGGACGTTTCACGTCCGGCCCTGGAGATTTACTTCCCCAACTCCCTTCACCATCCGGATGGACAGTGCGAAATGGAATTCGGCATCCCGATCAAACTAAATGAAGCAAGCTTCTGGTAGCTGAACGCCCTCTCTCTTCAAAAGTTTTAAGGCCATCCTTTACGGGATGGCCTTGTATCATTTACCGGTTCAACTTTGACTTTATCGGAAGTAGTAAATCCAATTGTACCACCTTGTCGATTTCCTCATTGCTTAAATGATACTGGTTGATGTAATTCAAATGCTCTTCCTTTGAACCATACATACAATCGGGATCTCCCCAGTTCGGTTCATACTCCTCATGGTGCTCGACCCACTCGGTCAACCATCCCCATTCCTCGAAGTTGCCCATGGGAATCATGTGAGCTGCGTATAAGCCACCGGTAAAATGCTTCTTCACGAACGGTTCACGTACCTCTAGATCATCAGGTATCGTTACCCATCTCTCGTACCCATGGTCCGATCCATCCGGTTGGACTCCATTCGGATGATTAAATCCATAATGCCGTAGATCAGGCTTGAGTTGGGCCAGCTTCGTGTCCATCATAAACTTTTGCAACTCATCCCCGTTTCATACTCCGGTAATTTTCCAATTACTTGGATCGAAGCCACTGGTGAAGGCGGAAGGTAAACAATCCGTACATCCTTAAGCGTGGATAAATGTTGATCTGCCTTGATCAAATCGTTCATGGATAGGTCCTCCTTGAGATTACTTTTGGATAAAGGAAGGGCTTCAACGATCTGTAGCAGAGTTTTATCCATCCAGACTCCCGGGTTCAGCTTCACTTCGGCATGGAGCTTGAGTTGATCTACCAAGTTTTGCAGTACATTGTGAATGACAGACAATGCCGTCATTTCGCTGGATAGTTCATAGATCTTTTCTTGGAACACAGCAAGTGCGATCCTGGACTCATCACTCTGCAGAATCCTTTGAATTTCCTTCAACGGAATTCTCAGCTTTCTTAGAACTAAAATCTGTTCTAATCTTACCAATGAACTCTCCTCATACGTGCGGTAAGCATATCCCTCCTTCTTCACACTTTTAAGCAGCCCGATCTGCTCATAGTATCGAAGCATTCTTGTGGAAACTGGATAGTTTTTGGTAACCTCGCTAATGGTTTGCATTCCGTGAGCCCTCCTTTCCATCAAAAGCATAAAGTACGACACGGCGTCAAAGTCAACATCCCTATGAAAAAAATAGTGTAGAAATCCTGTGGACCTTGATGCTCTAATTCCAGGCATAATGATCATTAATTAGTCTAATCAGACTATATAATGACTCAATTAGTCTATATTAGTTATGTAAAGGAATGAAAATCAAATGATAAAATCATTTTTAATGCTGGGTCAATCTAATATGGCAGGCCGTGGATTTTTGGATGAAGTGGCCCCTATATATAATGAAAAAATAAAAATGCTGCGTAATGGACAGTGGCAGAAGGTGGCAGTTCTTTGAATGATTGGCATCCGGAGGGCATCCTTTTTCAGCATGCTTTGTCCGAAGCCCGCTTCGCCTTGCGGTCCAGTCAAATCTGCGGAATTCTTTGGCACCAGGGTGAGAGCGACAGTTATCATTCGCTGCATGAAACTTAATGCAGCCTTGATCCTTTTAGCTTAACGGGTCTATCGGCGGAAACAAAGGGCGGCCTGGAAGGCCGCCACTGTTGTTTATACTATGAATAAATTGGTTTGCTTCATAATGATTCTTTATAATAATTCCTTCAGTACATTTTTAGCCACACGTACCTTCTCCTCATTGGCCTCACGGAGCATGCCTACCATATCCTGAATATCACGCTCTGCTGCGGTAACCATGAACTCTTCACCCTGGTATGCAAACAACTGAATGACATTCACCTCGAGCGATTCTGCAATCTTATGTAAATTCAATAAAGAAACGTTCTTTTCCCCACGTTCAATCTGCCCTATGTATGAAAAATGAAACCCGCCTATCTCCCCAAGCGCCTCCTGCGACAGGCCCCGCTCTTTCCGCAGAGCACGAATCCGCGCTCCCACCTGCTTCAATATTTCCTTATCCATCACAGTATTCACCTCTCCATGTCCAAAGTGTAGACAAGTTTCCTAAAGGTAAACACCAATTAATAGATATTATTATTTATTATAATATTTATAGGTATTATAATAGGTGTAATACTTTTCCAAATATGCTATGGGAGGCTTTCACTATGGGAAAAAGCTTGCAAGAGAAAATCACTGACTATATAAGTCTAGCCCGTTATCACATGAAATTAGCTCAGATTATGAGAAATCACAAGCAATACAAGACTGCATTCTTTCTTTGTCATTCAGCCCTCATCTCCATGATTCGTGCGTTATACATCTATGAGAATAAGACAGAGTTCGGCTCGGAGATATCATTAAATGATCTGTTACTCCTGATACATACCGACTATCATCCTGGGCTAGAGATTGTGGCGTTTGTGGGTGAATTGAATTATCTCGTTAATGGGGAGGGGAAGGAGTTAGAGATGATAACGGACGAGGATATGAAGAGAGTGATGAGACGGGCGGGTGAGGTTTTAGATGAGTTGTGTTGGAGGATGGGGGGGGGGGAAATGGGAATGTAGATGGAAGGCATCATGGCGATAAATTTACCTTTTGGCGCTAATGTGCCCGTCTCTGTTACACAACCCCTTTAAAGGGTTACTCTCTATCCTACAGAATGTTGTCCAATACCTAAAATAGTGTGACCTACCTCGTCTTGGGTCTTCAACGTAAGATTAAATTAAGACTATATGTCTGCTCAAAAAAGCACAAGTCAGTAGCTTGTGCTTTTTGCATTATATGACGTGAATATCACTCAGTAAGAAATTGCCTTCTTTGATTTTTTTATACTCATCGGCCATAACAATGATGTGCCTAATAGCAGGATTCAATTATTATTGCCTCTTTAGTTCATGAGCAATTTGAGAAAATATACTTGAAAGGGTAATCTCCAACCCGCCTTTAGCCTGATTCATATGAAAACCAGAATTACTAAAAAAACGTTTTATTAGCTCCTTATCTGCCAGCATTTCATTTACATCATCTACGCGATCTACAAGTTAAAAAGTTCTTAATTCTCTCATGATATCTTCTTGAACCAAGGATGTGTAATCTTGCTTTTCTACCCAATCCAAAAACGCCTCGCGAGACTTCGTGTTCGGAGCGCGGTCATGACAGCTCTTACACATCAGAAATAGATTCTCTGGGATATCCTCTCCATCGAACTGACGGGCAATTATGTGGCAACGTTGAAGAGGTACCCTATCCCAGTTATTTATTATATCTTCACGTGTAGCACTGGGCTTGTTCAAATCATATTTAGCATCAAAATGTCGTTTACATGCCCAACAACAAGGCTCCCCCCAGTCAAATCCCCTCTTGTCCAACCATTCCATCCAATGTTTAAAAATCTGGGCTTTTGTTGGCATAGCCATTTTAAACCCCCTGTGTCGTTTTATTTTTCATTTTCAATTTACTTTTTTGGAGAAAAGGTGATAAATAACAACTTCTTAAATCAATTGGTTAGAAGGTATATCAGCTAGGGAGAACATCAAGCCCAGTGAATAGCTCAAGTGATTTCGGAAATATAGTTTCACTAAAATGGGTTATGCTTTTTAATTCATCATCAGTAGATTATCTTTGTGTCTCAAATAAACAATCGCTATAGGAAAGCTTGATGGAGCACCCTTTCCCCCCTCTAACACCCTGACTTCACGTGCACCGAAAACGTAGTATTCATGATCTAATAATTCCTTTATCATTTTAGTTATTTCAAAACCGTATCTAACTCTTTCACCCGATTCAAAATCGCTTAGTAAATCTCCAAAATCATGTAGGTATTGTAGAAACCCTGAAATCAATTCAACTTCATTTTCATTTTTTGGTTCATCATGATCAAATTCATACCCCATTGCTCTATCCAAAATATTAATGATTTCTTTTCCGCCTGTAATCCTAGGTAATTTTTCAGGAATATTTTCCTTTATCCTTTTAATTCTCGGAGGTTTATCTTCTTGCTGGTCAAGGCTTTTAGATACCCAAAGCTCATGGTTGACTTTAATTTGTTTAATAATGTCTTCGGTAAATGTCTCAGGTTGGTCATCAATCATCTTGTGATGAATGCGACATAACAGAATTAAGTTATCATAAGTATCTATTACATCTTTAGGACGGTTTTGATCGTGTCTAGGCCCATTCTTTTGACCAGAAATAATATGGCATTCCTCGCCGACAATTGACGAATTATCTTTTTCAGTCTCATCAATAATTAGTTTTAGCTTGCATATGGAACATCTATTTCCTGATCTACCCCATAGTATCTTTCTAGTCTTATCTGAGATCGACATGGGATCCCCCTTATAAGTACTCTCTCATCGTCTCTATTATTCCTTTATATCACTCTGTCCAACATCTTTCTTAGCACTATTCCACAAAAGTTTTCGCCGTCATTTATGATAAGGTACACCGTACCACTCTAACTGCGAAAAAAGGATGCTTTTTCAAAAGCATCCTTAACAACAATGCAGGCTTCAAATTGCTAAAACAGCGGAACTGTGTAGCGGTTATTTTCTTCAAAAACTTCGACTTCGCTTATCTTAGACTCTAAAAAATTCAATGAAGTAAATTGCATCTTATGAATTTGATGTCGTAAGAATAAATAATTTATTACATTTTTCATATTAGTAGAGGATGCCTTATATGATATATCAGCAATTGGGGATAAAGATAAGATTAATTTAATATCTGAGATGAGTCCTTCATTTTCAATGACATAATCAAAATAATAGCTTATGGTAGCTAATACAATTGATACACCCATAAGAAATTTACTTTGCCTATCCTTTTCCTCATTTATCATACTCGTAGAGAAAGGATACTCTATAGCTTCAGATATTTTTAAGGCCAAATTATTAAATTTATTGAACTTAATTTTAAGTTCGTCTAGTTCTTCGTTACCAACACTTTTGTATAGCTTTGATTTTCTTTCAAGAAACCTCTTTGAGGCGGTCACACCATCTCTAACATTTTCCTGTAATCCTGATTCTAAGATACTAAGGATTACACAGATCTCCTGGTGATTTTTTTGTTTATCATTGCGGGATTTTGTTATGTTATATATCTTAAATAATTTGTCCTCTACTGTATCCTCACCTTCATTATCCTGCTCCATCTTTTCTTCATTTCTTTGTATAAGAGTGTTGATAAAGTGACTTATATATTTACTTGTCTCGGAAAAATATGTAGCCATCTCTATTTCCTGAATTTCTAGCGGCTTCGTGTTTCTATTATATCTTTTAAATAACTCAATTTCAGTATCTGAATCCTCAAAGCTTTCGAACTCTAGGATAGACAAATGACTTCCCAATATTTTAATTTTATCCTTCTTGTCTAGCTCTGAAAACTTCTTTCCTTCATAGTTAGCGTCTCCACCTAAGATATCAAGACTTTTAAGGGGAAACTTATTGTTAATGTATCTATAGATTGCGTTAAGTCTGTGCTGCCCGTCCATTACATGTCGTATTTGCATCTCGTTTTTACCCGATATCACCAGGAAAATCTCTGGTATTGGTATTCCAACTAATAATGATTCAATTATTGAACTTTCCTCTTTTACAGATGATCTATAAATTCTTTGGTAATCTGGGCTCAAAACAATTCCTTGTAGAACTTCCATCTCTGTTTCATCATTGATATCCTCAATATTTAATTTTAAATATTTCTCTCCTTTGTCTATAAACTTAACTATATCTTGAACTGAAATGAGTGGCCGATTCGATTTAATTCTCATTATTGATTCTTTTATTTTCTCTCTCATCTTCCCCGGTAACCCCCCATCACTTCTTCATAATTAAATTTTATCGATTTCACGACATTATCTTTATCCGGGTATATGTTTTCAAATGTAATACCCAAATTAAACAATTCCTTCAGTATTTCTTTTTTACAATCTTTATTTATAATTACAATCCTACAAAAATTTGATAGTCTTCTTTTGAAGTCTTCTCGATCTTGAGGAGATACCTTTAAAAAACAACCTTTTTGGAAATGAATCCGTTCGTTTGAGTTACCCAATTTAATAAAATAAGATCTTGCTGAGTATCTTCTCACAGAGTCCACGACAGTTGGTACAGAATAATCTAATAATTTTTCCTCTAAGCTTACAGCGTCCTTATTGTATGCTAAAGAATCAATAAAAAAAACAATAGAATGCTGCTGACTATAGTTATAATCTTCAATCGCGAAAAGTAATGAGATCAAATGAGCCTCTGTAAAATCTAAATAATCAGTAGGCAAACCAAAATGTTGCCCTTCGGCTCGTAACTCCTCCCCCGATTTGTTTTTAATTTCCTTATCGTAATATATGATCTTTTGTTTAAAAGCACCCTCATAAATATCTGAATGTATCTCGTAATCCCTCTCGAATCTTCTGTGCAATGAAGGCAATAAATCAAAACTACAATCCTTTTGTCCTCTAGACACATAATTGACCGCATTATCTAGCTCAGAAACAAATGAAATAAATTCGCTCAGTCTTGAAATAAACTTAACATTAGTTTCAGGCATTTCAAATTTACTAGCAATTGTATTAACAACATTGTAGTCTTTGTACTTTTCCTCTTCCTCAAATTTAAGGCTTACAATCCTCTCCAATTTTTCGAAATCTACTGATGAATCTGTTTTACGACTTAATTTCTCCAAGCTTTCTGCATCGAATATTTCACCTATTTTTAGCTCTTTAAGAATACTTATATCAATTTCATCTATCTGCTGCTCTTTCTGGAGAATAAAATATGATTGCTTTAAATAAAGCAAATTAGACTCTACAAATTTATAACACGGGTCATCTTTACTAAGAGTCTTGGAAATTTGCTCACTAATCTGACCATCATCTAAGTTTGTTAGTTTTTCGACTTCTGGTTCATATGCCTTAAATATAGCTTTAACTCTCTCTTCATTTTCGCTCAAATCAATTTCTCTCAACTCGGTCAACTCAAATAAATCTACCTTAGTAGCTTCCAAATTATTCGCCCCCCCGTTTACGACAGTATCTATCTTAGATTCTACTTTTATAAAATCCAAAAGTCACCAGTAGTTTCAATTTCATTACTTTTCGCCCTACTTATGATACGGCTCACCGTATCATTCTAACGGCGAAATGACAAAGGAGATGTCGCCACGACATCTCCTTGAAGACTACTAGTTCTCTCACTTTCTTCAAAGCTAGATAAACTCATGCCTTATGTCCCGATTCACTACTCTCATACATCCAAACATCCGCCTGATCTGCAGTTAATAGTGAGAATGTATATTCCCCTTTACTTGGTATGTACAAATATATATTCTCTCCATATTTTGGCTTATGTGACTTATACCATCGCTGCAAGCCTAGAATCTGATATCGACCTTCATCCAAGCGGTCGACCCAGCCCTCATATCTGGCACCTGCGATGTCCATCACGGTATACTTGGTATACTGCTGTAAGGCGGGGAAATGTTCAATGATATACCGTTTAATTAGTATGCGGCCCAACTCAAGGCAGTGTTTTGATATAAAGTACTCGACCATAACACCGTTTTCAAGTTCGTATATCGTAGGGTTGCCATCTGGAAGAGATAAACGAAAAGGGAATTTGAATCGGAATAGATCACGGAAAGACAACTTCCATTCGGTCAGTGCATAAACACCACGCGCCACTTGATGGATGCGCTCATTATCCGTGAGATCAAGATGCAGCGTCCCCTCATTCATATTCATCCCTCGACGCCGCAATTGTCGACGCATTTCAGACTTATGAACTGGCCTGCCCGCCGTTTCGATAATTGAAATTAGTATATCTCCTATCCGGTTATGAATCTGTGGATCATATTCGATCAGGCCCCATTCGCGTAATGCCCAATAACCCCGGCTTGGGCGTGAAAGCTTCGGCTCTGTCAGAAAAACGGAGGAGATTGAGTTATTGTAATTCCTTCGTCGCCGAATCTGGGCCTCCAATTCGGTGTATGGCATGGGAGAACCATTCTCCTTAAGCACTAAATATGCTACGTCACCAAGACGCATTCGGTGAAATGGAGCATGCTGCATCGCGTACACATACCCACCTACAATTGCAACTTCACCCCAACTTTTCAGGAACGGTTTGAAATCCCTTGTGTGCATATTTAAGCCGTGAGAGTTAGCAATCATCTCAGCATGCTTAAATAACTGAGTAATAGGTATTCCCTCCCTCGCTTCCGCTAAATACTTTAATAATGATGGTACGATGATCCCCAACAGTTCATCGTCCAACGGGCTAATGTTCATCCCAAATGTATCATTTGAATGCCCCTTAAATTCAGGCCAAAATTCTAATATTTTGATTATTTCGGCTACTTCGTAACCCTTGAGTTCCTTTACAATTTCATTTACAGGTAAAGTTCCGCTCTCATTTAGTAGGTTTGTGATCCTGTCGACCAGCTTCAAATCCACTTGATGTTCCCACTTTTTTAAGATCCAAAACTCTGTATCATCAATCTTGATAACTGGTAGTAGATTTAACATAAATGTGAACATACGCTTTAATCCAACTGTTGCCGGGACGATTGCCATACTTTGATAGATTAATTCCTCTATCTTTAGGGGTCTTCCAGACTTTACAAATGTCGAGATAATTGACTCATCCCATGGCCTCTGCAGAGAATGAGCATACCGTGATATCACCTTGACTTGATCAGGCAAAGCGGATTTCGGCATCCAGTTATTACAATTTAAAGGAATGAGTTCATCCTGCAATTCAAGCAAGATATATACGACTTTATAGGACAAGGGTATCTCTTTCAGTGCTTTGGGAAGATACCATTTGCACATATTTACAACTTCAATAACTGCACTAATTATATCCTTCTTCTGTAAGCCATAAACGCTACAAAGCTCTTCCAATTCCACAATAGTTTCGATGGTTCCGTACACATAGATTTCCCTACTTAATAGCTTCCATCCATGTGCTTGCAAAGTACTCCAAGCGCTTTTTTCATTAATACCAGTCACTTCACACCAAAACATCAAGTCGTCGATGCGAAAAGATAGCTCGAATAGCCTTGTGAACGAACAATAAAATTTTTCTGCATCCAATTGTTTAAAAGTTGATATTACTGTTGATAGCTCCATAATTCTCACCTGATTCATAACTGATTTCTCAAAAAGACACTTTATATTGAGTCGGCTCCATAAGTGCATATAAGGAAAGGTACGAAAAGGGGTCCTGAATTATATCGATAATTGGATCTACTATCGGATCGGTCTGATTGACTAAATACAAAAAATATTGGCTCCCTAGCACTTTGGCTACTTCCAATTCATGACGAGACCAATAAAAAGAGCGATCTGGTCCGACACTTTTCACTTCAATATATCGGTTCGGATCAGGCGATGAAGATGAAAATGATAATATGTCATACCCCGCGTTCACTAACCGGTCCGATACACGTTCTGCGCGGTTTGACTCTTCAACAAGTCCCAATTGTAGTAACCGTCTCTTTTCAATGCGTAGCGCATTCTCTTCTGCTTCCAAGCCTGCTTGCAATTGTAACTCCAATTTAACCTGCAGTTCTTCTAGCGTTAATGGCGGTTGCTCTATTGAATAGGCACGTATCCAAGCGTGTTCACCACTCAGCTCTAAATAATCACCAGACTGTATTACGACACCAAGATAGAGCATTTCTTCCGTCCACTGTTGCAGTGGTTTAATGATTAGCGAACGGATGATCTGTTGTTTGCCTGAATCTACTGTGGAAAAATATCCTATCCACTTTCGGCTTTTCTCGCCCGCCGCAGGGAAATACCATGATGCCAGGAGCTTTTTTTGTCCGTCGTTCAGATCATAACCACCACCACCAACTTCGCCGGTTGCCAACAAACGATTGCCACGTGGTAGCACGTAAACTTGATGTTGATCATCAATCCCGAGTAGGTTCAAACAAAATAAAAGCTCCAATGTAGGCTGGGCTTTAGTTTTTCTACCACCAAGGAAAGCCCCCTCCAATATCCGAAGAAGATGGCTTCGGGTGATATGGCACTGGTATTTACTCTCATACTCCTCCACGGTGCGAATTGTCCACAGCAGGTCGCAGAACTTCTTCATGGACGCTTACTCCTGATGTGTTGAATCACAGTGTCAAAATCTTTTTGAAGCTCTGTTTCCTGATTCCACTCATTCTGTTCCAGATCTAGAGAACCAATCGGCATGTCCATATCGATGACACTACGCATTAACCATGCCTTTTCCTGTAGCCGCTGATGGATGACTTCATCGACTGTCCCTTCACTCTCGATAAAATAATACGTCGTTAATTGGTCATCAGGTAAGCCGATCCTGTGAATGCGGTCGAGTGACTGGAGATAATGCCCACAGTTGAAGCTCCGGTCTAGGTATATCGCATGGTGGCAATCCTTGTGCAGGGAAATCGACTCCGCACATGCTGATGGATTCGCAATAAGAATACATGGTTTATCGGATTGTTTGAACAACCGAATCTGCTGCTCGCGGTTGAACTCCTCATCGTCTTCATCGCTCTTTGGCACGCCACCGAAAATGAGGTAAGTCGGGATCCCAAGGCGAAAGAAATCCTGTCGTAGCTGAAAAATGTTGTTGACAAACGTGCTCCACAATAGTACTTTGTGTCCCTGCTCAATTAAAGCTTGTGCCAGTTCAATCGCTTTTTGTAGCTTGCTTGGCTTCTCGTAAGTCGGATAATGCTCAATCAATTTGACAATATCGCCTCCATCGTATGTCAGAGGCGGAATCTGGAACTCGTGTGAAAAGTCCGCCAACAGTGCGGGGTTTGACGCAGTCTGCATGAGACGGATAATTTTTGCCCGCCGAAACCGGGCTATCTCAGCAATTTCCCTTGAGGAAAATCGCTCCAATTCCTCAAGGGTGCGTGCGGCTAAAACGTCGTAGATCTGTTGTTGTAATTCAGACATTGGCACTTTTACCCTTTGAATCTCGAAAGGAGGCAACAACAAGTCTTTCTTATTGACGCGGTAGAAGTAAGGACGGATCTTGTTCTGAATCCACTCGACATCACCTTCGTAACGTTTTACTTCGGCTTTATATTGAATCTGCTCACCAAGCAGAAATTTCCCTGGCCAAAGAAAGGTCATTTGCGAATATAGATCAAACAGTCCGTTTGGCATCGGTGTGCCCGTGCTAATCGCACGGCGTTTTGCGTAAGGCGCCAGTTTCAATAGTGCATTTGCCCACATTCCATTTTCAAATCGCTTAATGTAATGGGACTCATCGACTACCAACATGACGCGGTATCGTAGCATTAGTTCAATCAGTCGGTCAACATCGATTGCTGCCGTTTGAAAGCTAGTCAGAAAAATGTCAGCACGATCGGACATTTTGTATCTACGTTCCCGGTCCGGTCCGATAAGTCGGTAGCTTATCGCTGGTTGACCAAAACAGCCAGCATACTCTTCTTCCCAAGCCATAAAGGAACTTGGAGGACCTATTATGAGGATTTTATCGACTTCCCCCATTTCACGCCAAACCGAAAAACCTGCGTACAGCATCGTTGTTTTACCACTACCAGGAACCGAGAAATTGGCTGTATGCCACACAGCTAGCATGTGTCGAACCGCTTTCTCCTGATAAGGCTTCAACATTCTCTTAAATCCGGGTAGGTCTAGAGCATTTGCTTCGCTAGCCTCCTCTTTCACGACAAGACCCAGTTCCGACGCCGCTTCGAATACCTTTCTCTCTTCTCCGATCTGTTCGTTAAGCCGATCAAAATTGTCACTCATATGCACTGGAATTCGTTTCCGCCTGAAAAACGCAATGAGATCATCAACTGTACTCCGAATTTTAATCGGATCATCCATTATGTATTTCTGGGAGAACTCACTTTTCACAAAACCCTGCTCCCGGAACATAAGCGAAAATTGACCGACAAATAACTCGGGACGGTCGGTTACGTCGATAATAAGTACATTTTGGTCGAACTCAATATGTACCATCGGTTTTAGGCCCCCATTTGCTGCCGAATCACTTCCATCAGCTCGTCTAATTCCTCAAAGGCAGTTTTAAAATCCTGCTTGGTAAATGTATCACTGTCATCGTCCTGGATCTGAGTTAGCAGTGAAATGGCCTTCTTTAGTTGTTCAACTGGACGTACATTGTTTCGCTGCATTCGCGACAGTTCTGCTGCTGCAGTTACGTCGTTGAAAATATCCTGTGAGGTGGCACTTTCGTTGTTGAACATGTTCTGTGTTAGTACCTTATGAATCTTTTCGTTGACAAAAGCTTCGCGGATATAACGGATATGATCACGTTGTGTGATCGATTTATCGAATTCTTTGTCCAGGTTTACTTCTAGCATACGGTACATCACGTCAACCGCTTCCTGAATTTTAAAGGCGTTGAGCCCAAGCGTCTTCATCGCTGCAATTTCCTTCTGAATTTCTACAAAATGCTCGTTTAGATTCAGCAATAATGTATAGTTCTCCTGTTGGCCGATATACTCTAAAAAACCGTCAACTAGGTCGAGGCGATTTTGATAATCCTTTATTTTCTTTGCTGTCCAGTCGAGCGTTTCACAGAGCTCCTGTTCGCTCATATACTCCAATCCTTCTCTAATCTTTAGCAGATCGTTGATCGGATTGTATTCTTCCTTCAAATCGGCTTTAATCTGAAATTGTACTTCTAGCTTGTAGATCTCTTTAGCAGGCACATTCGCAGGTAATCTATGAACCAGCAAATATTGATAGCGGGAATTAGGATGTCTGGAGTTGAGACGCTTCATACAGGCCAATCGACGATTTGCATCCACCAGGAAGCCATCATGTGTGATAACGCCTGGTCGTAATTGGCTGTGACGCTCCAGGTCATCCAACAAACGTTGGGACTTTGGATTATCCGGAATCAGTAAATCGATAAAATAATTTTCATGTGCAGGGTTACGGTTGTCTAATTCAAAGCCCAGCTCCTGCTCCTTCAAGCGTTTCTCAGCGGCAAAACGGCCATTATCGATATTGAAGCTAAGGAAATTGATTGGCAACTTGTATACCGGCAATACCTGTGGCTGCCCCATAAATAGGAGCATTTCACGTGAGTTGATTACACCTTCACCGCCATTATCGATGTATTGATCGATTTCATATGCGCGTTCCGTCCACATTGTAACCATATCAACCTCTCCTTATTACTATATTTTTTGATGCCATACACTAATTTCAATATCGTTGGATTCTTCTCCTACCAGCCTCACGAAATTCTGAAAAAAAAGAACTAAGGCTTATGATCTATTATTGCAAATTCGAGGTTATTATTAGAAAATTCGCCCTACTTATGATACGGTTCCCCCCGATTAATCTTCACCGCCCGGTACACCTGCTCCACCAGAACCAGCCGCATGAGCTGGTGGGGCAGCGTCATGCGGCCGAAGCTCATGCGCTGCTGGGCGCGGCGCATGACGTCATCGGAGAGGCCGTGGCTGCCTCCGATGACGAAGACGACATGGCTCGTCCCGTAGGTGCCGAGCCGGTCGATCTCGGCGGCAAGCTCCTCGGAGCTCCAGAGCTTGCCGTCAATCGCGAGCGCAATGACATGCGCCTCGCTCTTAATCTGCGCGAGGATACGCTCGCCCTCACGCACCTTCACCTGAATAATCTCTGCGTCGCTGAGGTTATCAGGGGCTTTCTCATCCGCCACCTCAATCATCTGGAACTTGAGGTAGGGCGTGAGCCGTTTGGCATATTCCGCGATGCCGAGCGTCAGATACTTTTCCTTCAATTTGCCTACGCTTATCAGTTGAATTAACATAATTCCTCCATCGGTCTGATCTTGTCATGTCCCTGTATTTTATCACATCCCTGCCCATAACATGCCCTGCTTAGAAGACATTCCCCGCACACCCTGTACCCAACAAAAGAAGAGCCACCCTTCACGGATGGCCCTAAGATACTTCAGATAGCCTGTAATTTACTGCTTAGACATATCAACAATCAGCTGCTGTGTAATCTTACGGTCTTTCATATTGGTGAAATCCAGGCGAAGCGACTGCGGTTTATTCAAGAAGAAGTGGCTCTCTGACACGATTTTCATCTCATGGTCTGCATAGGTATAGACAGAAGCTCCCTCTTGCGATTTATAATCACCGGTTCCGTTCTTGACCAATAGCGATGGATTATATTCCATATAGAAGGTCTCCATAAACTCTCTGTTTTTAAACAATGCTTCGTCTGAGGATAGTGTGGTTATCGTCGTGAACGGTGTCAATTCCAGCTTTACTTTAATCTTGTGCCCTGCCACATCAATCGTTTCCTCCGGCGTCAGTGTACGGGTCTCCTGCTTCCAGACCTTGGGATTGATATCAAAAGCCACCTTCAGCACAGGGCTATACTTCACGTTGGACTTGATTGCATCATACTTCTTCAGCAGTTCAGGACTGTAGCTGAACGATGAGGTCTGGTCCGGGTTGTCCGCATGGGCCTTTTCGGTGGCAGCGAGCATTTCAGCATCCAGTGCCTTTAGCTGGTTCAGCTCAATGGCGGTTAATGTGCCTAGCTGAAACTCAGCAGCTACTTTTTTGGGAGGCGTGGTCAATGGACTGCTTAACCGGATTTTAGCAATTCCATATAGAATATGATCTTTCTTTGCCGGACTTGCGCCGATGACTAGAGCATCATTGAATTTCTTGCCACTGATGACCTTGCCCGTAACCGCATCAGACAATTGGAGACTATGACCCTTGGGCGGCATGAACACGAATGCTCTCTTGCTGTCAGCCTGGGCTGTAAAAAGGATGATCAGCTCATATTTGTCTGCGATGAAGCCGTTCACCGTCAACTGGTAACCGTCTTTTTTGACGACTGTGTTCAGCGGCTGCACCAGATTGTGTTTGATGGCATACTCAACCTGTCGATAACCCTGAATCTCGGGATTTACAAAGGGGGCAAGCGCTGCCGACGGTTTCGCGGCGGTTGCCGAGGCGGCCAAAGCTTGACCTGTCACGGCAAAAGGGCTAAGCACCAGCGCTGCGGTTGTCATGACTGCGACGATGGCGGTAGATAGCCGGTTCCTGGAGGACCGCCGTTTATTTGGCGCTGACCCTTGCTTTTGTTCCTGTATAGGCTGCATCTGCGCCGTATGTGAGATCCCCAGTTCATTCCACTTCATTCTAAACATTGTTGCACTCTCCTTCAATACAAGTTGGTTGTTTCATCCGGATCAGCTCTGATCCTGTCCGGGGACATCAAAGGTCATCTGGTATGTATGCTCAAGATCCTTCATTCCAGTAAGTTTCGCCGGACTCTTCATGAATTCCAGCCGCAGAGATTGCAGCTTATCCAACAAATAATAGCTTTCTGTAACCATCTTCATTTCATAGTCTGTGAACGTAATTGATGAAGTGCCTGGCTTCTGCCTATAGTCTCCCGTTCCAGTCTTGCTCCACCACAGGAATGGAGAACCGTACTTCTCATGGAATGATTTAATAAATTCCTTATTCTTAAACAAAGGTTCATCTGAATAAAAAGTGGCGATGGTTGTTAACGGTGTCAATTGTAATTTCACTCTGATCTTGTGTCCCGCTACATTAAGCGTTTCTGGCGATGTGATGGTATGCGTCTCTTGCTTCCAGTAATTTGCCCTCACATCAAAGGTTGTCTGGAGTGCCGGAGACTCCTGCATGTTGGACTCGTTGGCTGCCAGTGTGCGCAAATGGAACTCCACCTTAATCTTTGAGGGCAGGTCCGTCAAAGGAGTCGCGAACTTAAGTCTGGCAACCGCATATGCAATATGCGGCTCCGGGCTGCTGCTGCTGACCAGCGCATGGGTCCGGCCGTTGATCACCTTGCCGGTAATACCATCCGTAATGATGCATTCTACAAAACGAGGATCACCGGAGAATAGTGACCTACCGCCGTCCACTTTCGCAGTATAGAAGATAAGGAATTGGTTCTTGTCTGCCATGAAGCCTGTCACTGTGACCTGATAACCGTCTTGCTCAATCTCCGCATTCATCGGCACCAGAAGATTATGCCTGATGGCATACTCCGTCTGTTGTTCATCTATGCTCGTTAACGGCACCAGTGTCTGCCCTTGCTCCGTTGCCGTTTCTACGCGTTCCCTAGCAGCAACGACTTCTGCATGCGTGCCAGCGGAATTGGCCTCAGGTTCCGTGACAGCAGAGTCACCGGGCTCCCCAGAGACACCTGTTAGCGTCACGACGCTGAGCAGAGCGACCAGAATTACAGCTGCTGCGGAGATGCGGTAGGAGCCTTTTTTGAAGGATTGAATCATACTGATTCTTCTCCTGATCTGTTGCCGCTGGTGCGGGTTAGAGAAATAAAGATGCCCCCTCCGCTCCCGGACTCGTGAGAAGCGCTTCAGGAACTCTACCAGAGTAAGCCCGTAATCAATTGCCTCCTCTTCTCCCAATACCTCCAGCACATAGGCGTCGCACGCAACCTCCCGATCGATCTTCATCCGCCGGATCGCCAGCCACATCAGGGGATTGAACCAATGTATCGTTGCGGCTAGGCTCCCTAGCAGGTTCCACAGCATATCCCTCCGCTTGTAGTGGGCAAGCTCATGCGCGAGGATGTGCCGCAGCCGGGAAGCATCCAGTTCCCGCAGAGCTTGCTCAGGGACAAAAATCCATGGACGCATTAATCCTGACAGATAGGGGTTGTTAGCCGAACCTCCGGTATAAACAGGTATCGCTCTCCTTATTCCAAACTGGCGTCTGGTGGTAAGAACCACCTTAAGAATCTCTGGGGCACTCACCCGTCTAAGCCGTCTGCGTTCGCGGTGCATCCGCCGGATGTACAGGAGTCCATTCAGCAACATAAGCATGACGCCCAGCAGCCAGATCACAGTGCCTATCTTCATCCAGAGCGGGTAGCCTGCGGCCCCCGCAGAGCTGCGGTTAACCGTTGCCGCTCCATCCTCCTGCCGGGCTGTGTCTGTCTGCCCCTGTACATTCAGAGCGGTGTTATTAGCCGGATATGTAACCTGATCTCCCCCTCCCGGCGGAAGCTCCTGATACTCACCCTTAGAAGCTCCGGTGTCCGGCCCCTTGTCCAGGATAGTTGTTAACAAATGTTTACTATTGCCCAGAATATGCAGCATGCTGACAGGGCTGTCCGGTACAGCAGGCAATAACAGCCGGGCGATAACAAGCAGCCACAGGAGGTAACGCACCCGGGCGTTGATGAATCTTCGCAGAACATATTGAATGAACAACACAGCCAGAATCACCATGCTTGCCGCCAGTGTCTGTTCTGCGATACCGGCAAACCATCCGTAGACCATATTCATTCCTGCTTACCTGAGTTGCCGCTGGTACCCTGCGACTTCTTCTCCTTGAGCAGCTGTTCGAGTTGTTCAATCTCCTGCTTGGACAGCTCGACATCCTCCAGGAAGCTGGTCACCATTAACTGCGTAGCCCCGCCAAATACGCGCTTCAGGAAGGAGCGGCTCTCGGCCCGGACACACTCATTCTCTGACACCAGCGGATAATAGAGATAGCTCCGGCCGGATTTCTCATACGCTATCGCGTTCTTCTTAAGCAGCCGGGTGACGAAGGTGCGCACCGTCTGCTCGCTCCATTCCACAGATGCAGGCAGGAGCCGGGTGATTTGTTCCGAGGTGAGCGGATGATGCTCCCAGATAATCTTCATAATTTCCCATTCAGCTTCCGAAATCTTCGGCGTTGTACTCATCATAACAGCTCCATTCCATCGCGGCGTCTTACAATCTACAAGTGTAAATACAAGCTCTGTTCTATACATTACACTTGTAGATTGAATTTGTCAAATATGCCCACATTGTAACGATTGAACGCGAAACGGCACCCAAAGTGGCTAAGTGGCCGTAACCATAGCAAGAAGCACAAGCCAGCGGCTTGTACTTCCTGCTTTCTGTCCATAAGAATTCTTACTTACAGCCTACCTCTCACTCACTTGCAGTTAACAACCCCGCTGCCTACAAGCCCGTAATCAAAGCCTTAACCGAGCTGTCGCTCTCCAGCGCGCGGATGATCACGGCCACCGCTTCGGCGCGGGTAGCCTGACTCTTTGGCGCGAATGCTGAAGCAGAGATGCCCTTCACCAGATTAGCCGAAGCGGCCTGGCGGATGGCGTCAGCTGCCCAGTAGCTGCTGCTGACATCGGTGAAGCTCGCCGGGGTGCCAGTCTGAAGCACACCGAGATTCAGCACACGGCCGATAATCGTGACCATCTCAGCTCGGGTAATGGTCGCCCCTGGCTTGAAGCTGCCGTCTGCGTAGCCGGTTAAGATGCCTTTGTCCGCCAAGGCACCGATATAGCCAGCCGCCCAATTGGAGGCTGTATCCCCAAATTTAGAGGCCGCCGATGTAGTGCCTATCCCGAAGGAGCGGGCGATCATCGCTGCGAATTCGGCTCTGGTCACCGGTGCATCCGGACGGAAGGAGCCGTCCGCATAGCCGCTGATGATCTGCAGCTTCACGGCTGTAGCGATGGTGCTGCTGCCCCAGTGGCCTGCGGTATCCTTGAAGCTGATGCTCTCATTCTTCGAAGCCGCAATAGCTTCAGTCACGGTCTTGTATACTGTCTCGCGGCTCACCACTCCGGATTGGAACGGATTAACTCCACCCTGTGGCTGTTTCTCTGGCTCAGTAGGAGTGCTGCCGTTCCCTGGTGTTGTGCCGGTGGTGGTCCCTGGTACCGTTCCGGTATTTCCAGCCGGAGTACCTGGCGTTCCGCCCGGATTGCCGCCGCCAGTTCCGCCGCTTGTCGTATCTGTAATACTAAGCGCAATCTGATCGCTCAGGTAGACGACCTGGGCGTTATATTTGCTTGGCAATCCTTCAACCTGCACGGAAGCAAACTGCCCGCTGCGCTGGCTGACGCCATGCGTAATGAGCGGAATCAGGCCGCTGCCTGGAACGTAGCTGTTCGCGAAGTTCACCTTCAGCTTCCCGTCAGCCTTCACCGCGCCCTCAACCTCAAGGATATCGTTTGCTCCAGTAAGGCCCAGTACAAGCGTACCTTCGGAGGCCTGGGTGAAGCTGCCGCCGATCACCATTTTACCGTAGACGTTCTCAACTACAGAACCGCCGGTATTCGTCACATTCCCTTTGCCGAAGGCTGTTGCCGAGTCTCCTTCCAGAACACCCGCGTTCACTTCAGTACCACCGGAATACGTGTTGCTGCCCGCCAGCTTAAGCGTGCCTGTACCCTCCTTGGTCAGTCCGCCCGTCCCGGAGATATCATTGCGCCAGCGGTCTGCGGCGTGGAAGCCGCCTTTCGCAGCGTCCATAGCTACCGTTACATGCTCAGCAAATGCACCGTACCCGTCGGCAGCGGCGAACAGGTTCAATCGTCCCCAGCCTTCGGGATCATCCAACAGTGGATAACCGGATGGGAGTGCCGTTGTTACGAGAACTGCTCTACGCTGATCCGCAGTCAAGTAAGGCAGGCGGGTCTCCAGCAAGACCTCTGCTCCCTTAGGAGCAACAGCAGGCTCAGTCGTGGAGTGAATCTGCGGGAAGCCGTAGGTCAGCCGCTGGGTATACTGGGCCTTATTCTTCGCATAATCCGTGAACCGGTCTTCTGCGGTACCCGTCTGTGTGAGCAGCACTTCATGAGCCTGAGTATAGGCCGCCTGCTTCAATGCCATATTGTCCGGGTCTGTCAGCGCACCTGCTGCGAAGGCCATGGCTGTCACTCGTCCGCCCATAACATCCAGCGGTGAGTGCATCCCGGCGACGACACGGTTGTTGCCCATCTCCGAGGCCCGGGTCATCAGCTCCTGGAAGCGCTCAGGTACAGAATATGCCAGAGCCAGGGCTGCCAGATAGGAAGCGTTGGTATGTCCGCTCGGGAAGCCGCCGTCTGTGGCAGGCGTCTTGCTCATCGCCGGCACCAGTGTCGGTACGATGACAGAGGTATCCTTCCAGCGGAACGGACGCTTGTAGCTGTAGAAGTTCTTGGCCTGGCTGGTTGAAGCATAATTGCCGCGGATGATTCCGATCAGGTCTACCATTTTGCCAAGCTGGGAATTGGAATCACCCGCCTTGTTACTGTCATTGCCATCATTGTATTTCACGGAAGTCGCATCATCTGGGATGCTGTTAATGGTCGTGTAAGTTCCTGACATCGAACGGTACAACTCAGACAAAGGTCCAAGGCCGTCAGCCGCTCCATAAGTCTGGTTCCGCCGGTCATCGTAATACGCTGCCTCCTCCTCTGCCGGAGTACGGGTCTTAGACAGATCCGCCACATATTGAATGTTGTAATCCAACACTCTGCTATTCAGCTTCGTCCCGGTATCCCAAGTGACACCCGGTGTCCAGAGATCCAGGAAGCCGGAGAGAACACCGATCGAGGGGTTGGAATACACCGCCATATTCACAGGTGTGTTATTCTTATAAGTATCTACGAAATGTCCCCAAGCCGGAGCAGCTGGCAGCTCAGTTAATGAATTACCCGTGGCCGCCTCTGCAGGATGTACCGCGATAGAATTCGTGAGGAGTACCAGACCTGCCGTAACAGACAACAGCTTTCTTTTCGACTTCAAGTTCAATGTGTCAGCCCCTATCTTGTTATTTTGATTGCCTGAATCGGACTCAATATAGCACCTGCCTCCACCGCCGCTCAATAACACAATTTCGCAATTCTATGATTTTGGGAACAATTCAGCTTTTTTCCGGCCATTTAACATGGATTTAACATGAATCCCGAACAGATTGGTGAGGGGCTAGTGTATAATCCGCCTGGGAGGAGAATACATCTTGCGAAAATGGAACTCTGCCTTTGCCGCCCTAGCCGCTTCATACATCTCTGTTGTGTTAGTCATTGTCCTCTTACTCTGCTCTGCCTTCTATCTGTATTTCTCGAACCATTATAAGGAAGAGCTTCAGGGCCGCAACCGGCTCATCCTTGACAATACCGCCCGTACCCTTGAAGCCTCCGTGCTTCAGCGGGTGCAGCAGATCTATCTGGAAGTCTCACTGAACCAGCGGGCTGCGCTCCGTATGCTGCCAGATGCTTCACTTCCAGCGAATCTCAGCAAGGTGAGCAGTCTCCAGGAGTCGCTGAACATGCAGGTATCCAATCATTCGGACCTGATACAAGCCGTACATCTATATGCTCCCAGGCAGCATCTCCTGCTGTCCTCGCTGTATGGGCTGAAATTCCGTGCGGATCAGCAGGCGGGTGCCGCCTACTGGATGGATTGGGTGAACGGCATGAACCTTAATTCCCGTAACAGCCTCTGGACAGAGGCCCGGTTCGTGCCGGACGATATCGTCTCCAGCATCCCCGGCGGCAGCGGCAGCCAGCTGATCACCTATGTGCACAGCTATCCGTTCCAGTCCCCCGGGGCAGCCAGTGAGCTGCTGATTGCCATTGATCTGAAGGAGAGTGCGCTGCGCGCCATTCTGCAGAATATGATGCCTGCCCGCTATCAGAGCAGCTTCATTGCTACACCCACTGGCGGGATTGTAGCCGGATCGAATCCGGATGCTGCAGCTCAGGCTGACACCTATGCTGCCAGTATCTCGAATGCACTAGCCTCTCCTGAGACATCCGGGAACATGAGCCAGGAGATCGGGGGCAGCACCTACGTCATCTCCTATCAGGACCTGCCGACCACCGGGTGGAAGCTCTTCAGTGCGGCTCCGGCGAACCTGTTCTATGAGAAATGGCTCGTTGTCCAGAGGGTCATCCTCTCCCTGTGTCTGCTTGCTCTATTGGTAGGAATCTGTCTGTCCGGCATTCTGGCCAAATTGAATTACAGTCCGCTTAAGCGGCTGCTTCGCACTATTAAGGACCTCTACGGCCCGGGGCCTGAGGTGCCAGGAGTGCGGGGACCAGCCCTTAACGAATTCGGAATTATCGATTCCGCCTTCAACCGTCTGAACGACAAAGTGACCACACTGGAGGGGACGCTTGAGGCCAGCAGTCCGCATATCCGGCAGAACATGATCCTGAATCTCCTTCAGGACAGCCCTGCCCAAGGCAGCGTAACCATAGATCCGCAATTTCTGGGACTCTCTCTGGAGCACCGTCATTACTGCTGCCTGCTCCTCAACACCCGTGGAGCTTACGCCCGCATGAGTCTAAGTGGCTTGCAGGCAGCCATGAGCGGGATGACCGGGACGCTTGAGGCGATCCGGCTTCACGGAATCCGCATTCTGGCCGAGGAGCTGCCGGACAAGCAGACGGTTGTCATTATCAGCGCGCACGAAGCCTCCGGGACGCTGCTCGAACAGCTCTCGGACCGGATTACAGCAGCGGCGGAGCAGCAGTTCCAGCTGAATATTCAGCTCTCGCAGGGCTGCTGGGTGGATGCCATCAGCCTTCTTCACACCAGCTACGCTGAAGCGCAGACCTTAATGAAATATGCTTATTTTCTGCCAGAGAGCAGGGTCTTGAAGGACCGGGAGCTGCTGAAGAGGGAACAGAGTCTTGACGAGATTCCGCAGCCTGTGCTGATGAGATTCAAGGACAAGCTGCAGAACCGGCAGCTGGATGAGACTCTGGCCGCGCTGGAGCAGCTGATAGCCGTCATGCGGGAAGGCAGCTACCCGGCGGATTATTGCCACTTCGTGCTGGCGAACACCGTATTTATGTACTCGGATTATCTGAAAAGCATCCGCTACACCCCTTCCGCCCACGGGCCTCTGGATCTGTATAACGAATATATTGCCCTGCCGGATATCCGGCATTTGCAGGAGTGGTTCGCCGCTTCCATCGGCATCTTCATTATGGAGACGCAGAAGCGGAACAGTGACCGCGCACTCTCGACCATTGAAGCGGCCAAAGCCTATATCGGGGCGCATCTGTCCGGGGATCTATCGCTGGATGCCGTATCCGCCAAGGTCTTCATCAGTCCCAAGTATCTAAGCAAGCTGTTCAAGGAAGAGCTGGGGATCACCTACACCGACTATATTACCGGCATACGGATGGAAGAGGCCCGGCGGCTGATTGAGAACAACAACATGTCGATCGAACAGATTGCCGGTACGGTCGGTTATGGAACGACTCCCTACTTCATCAAGCGCTTCAAGGAGATCTATGGCTGTACGCCGGGGAATTATTTGCGAACCGTGAATACACTGCCGCCGCAGGCGGAGATTAGCTTGGGATAAGGAGGGTGCCTTATGTATATGTATAAAAGAATAATGCTCTTGCCCCTCCTGGGGCTGATCTGCGGCTGCAGCGGGCAGCCAGCTTCCCTCTCGTCTGCGCCTGGACAAGAGCTGCTGGATCCATCCGCTTCCGCTTCTGATTCTGCTGATTCTGTTGTTCCCGCTTCCTCTGCCCCGAAGCTCAAAATCTCCTGGACCATGCATCAGAATCTGCCGGTTGCGGAGGATGCCGTAATGGTGCGGGAGCTGGAGCAGAAGTTCAAGGTAGATCTGGACTTCTGGAATCTGCCGAATAACAAATATGAATCCCTGCTCGACCAGAGGCTGGTGCAAGGCAGCATTCCCGACCTGTTCCGGGTCCGGCAGACCCAGGATCTGCTGAAGTACCAGCAGCAGGGCGTGCTCGCCCCTATTCCTGAGGAACTGCTGAACACCTACGCTCCCAATATTCTTAAGGCCATCCGCGAGAATGCACCCGCCTATCAGCAATATGGCCGCATTAACGGGGCCTATTACGGCATTCCGGTCATTAATCCTACCAATATCTATCGGGTCCCCGTGGTCTACCGGCAGGATTGGCTGGACAAGCTCGGCCTTAAGGTGCCGGATACCTTGGCCGATTTCGAGAAATTCATCTATGCGGCTGCGAACGAAGACCCCGACGGCAACGGTATCCGGGACACCTACGGCTTGTCGCAGGAGGGCATGAATGTTGTCTTCGGCGCCTTCGGGCAGATGGTCTTCACGGATCAGCTCTACTTCAGCCGGAAGGATCAGGGACTGGTTATTGGCGCTCTTGAGCCGGATATGCAGGAAGCGCTGCGTTATCTCCGCAAATGGTACCGGGACGGGGTCATTGATCCCGAGTTCATCACCGGGGAGAATAGCGGAGGCTACAAGCATCTGTCGCACGCCTTCATTAACGGACGGATCGGCATGACCTCCATGGGCAATTATTATCACTGGACACAGGCAGGGGATTATACAGACTGGAGACTGGATGACCAGAAGGCAGCCAGACTGGTTCCGGTAGAAGCAATGTTTAACGTCAAGGAGTTAACCGCGAAGCATCCGCAGGCCAAGATCGCTTTCGGGCGGCCGGTTAGCGGTCCGGACGGCAGACGCGGCTCCAAAGCCTACGATATGCTGATGAGCTTCACCGCCATTGGCGCGGATGCTACCCAGGAGCCGGGCAAGCTGGAGAAGATCCTCCAGCTGCTGGACTACGTCAGCGCAAATCCTGACCCCGATGAGGCGGCATCTCTGCAGTATGGTATTCAGGGGACACACTGGGACTGGGCCGGAACGGACAAGAAGGATATCATCCTGCTGCCGCCGTATAACCATAAGTTCAGCTACCAGAATACGATCGGCGCGGGGATCGGCATGACCCTGCCCATCCTTCCTGCCGGACGGAGCGAGCAATGGGCGGCAACCCTGGGGCTGGATCACGACGGCATCTATAATGCCTTGGAGGTGGCTACGCCCTCTCTGATCAGGAACAGCGCTGGGCTAATTAACCTAAGAGACCAGGCGTATATTGCCTTCATCACCGGGGAGCGTCCGCTTGAGGAATTCGGGGAGTTCGTCGAGGAGTTCCTGGCGGCGGGCGGAGCGGAGGTACTAGCGGAAGCAAATGAGTCCTATAAGAAGCTTGATCCATAAAATAACCCCACAAAGTGAGGCTTTAGCTTCGATGATGACTCAGGTACTTTGCGGGGGCCCCAAAACATATAAAGCGAAAACGGTACCGTCCTATAAAAGGGCAGTACCGTTTCGGCGAGAGTGTAGTCTCCTCTATTGCTCCATTGCTCACGGGATGTTTACCGTTATTGTACAGCGTTCCTGGGCAGCTCCCTGTGCCGGTTCCGCGGATGCTCCGCAAGCATGGAATCGAGTAAGCCCCGAACCGCAGGATGAGAGGACTGCAGGAACTGCTCCTTGCTGTCGTTATATTCCACTATCTTGCCCTGATCCATGACAGCCAGTGCGTCTGAGATCATACAGGCGGCCTTAATATCATGGGTGATGAACAGATATGACAGACCGAACGCAACCCGCAGCTCCCCAAGCAGCCGCAAAATATTCGCCTGGTTAATCATATCTAAACTACTAACCGCCTCATCCAATACAATGAGCTTAGGCTTCAGCGCAATCGCTCTGGCGATATTGATCCGCTGCAGCTGTCCTCCGCTGAACTGGTAGGGCTGCTTCTGCATGTCCGCCGCACTTAGTCCAACACACTCCAGCAGCTCACCTACCGCCCGCTTCTGCTCCTGAACGCTCAAGGATTCGTAATTGGACAGCGGCTCACCAATAATCTGCTCTGCTGTCATCCGGGGGTTCACGGCAGAATAACAATCCTGGAAGACCACCTGCAGATCGCGGCGGATGGTCCTGCGCGCCTGCGGGCTCAGCTTATACAGATCCTGGCCCTGAATCAGCACCTGGCCCGCGCGGGGCGGCTCCAGCCCGAGAATAACCCGGCCCAGTGTGCTTTTACCGGCTCCGCTTGATCCCAGCAGCCCCAGGCAGGTTCCCTCCTCTATATGAAGAGACACGCCGGACAACACATTATCCTGCTTCGCAGGACGCCTCCACCGGCGGGATGCAGCATAGGTATGGGTAACTTCCCTGACCTCAAGCATGTATTCTGCCGCTATTCCAGTCATAGCTGGCCCCCTAACTGCGGACTAAGCTGAAGCAGCGGCCTTGCTGCCAGCAGCTCCCGGGTGTATTCATGCCGGGGATGATCGAATAATTCGAATACATCGGCGGTCTCAACAATCCGCCCGTGCTGCATAACCGCAACTTCATCAGCCAGCTCCGCAATGACGCCGAGATCATGGGAGATCAGCAGAATAGCGGTTCCATGCTCCTGCCGCATCCGGTCCAGCTGCCGCAGCACCTGGAGCTGATTGGTCACATCCAGAGCCGTAGTAGGCTCATCGGCAATGATCACGGAGGGCTTCAGACACAGGGTGAGCGCCAGCATCACCCGCTGGAGCATCCCGCCGCTCAGCTCATACGGATACTTTCCCAGCAGCGCTGCGGGATCGGGCAGATTCACATCAGCCAGGGAGCGGATCGCGCAGGCTCTGGCTTCTTTTTTTCCCAGCTTCACATGTGTACGGATCGATTCCACAAATTGCACGCCGATGGTGTACACCGGAGAGAAGGCTGTCATCGGATTCTGCATAATCAGGGCAAGACTACTGCCGCGAAGCCTGCGCATGTCCTTCTCCGGAAGTCCGTTCAGCTCACGGGTATGCAGCCGGATACTGCCTTCGATCACACTCGTCTGCCGGTCCAGCATCTGGAGGAGCGCCAGCGATGTTACGGTTTTTCCGCTGCCGCTGCCTCCCACAAGACCCAGCACACGCCCCGGCTTCAGCTCCAGGCTAACATCCTCTATGAGGGGCAAATATCCTGCCGCTGTCTCCACAGATACCTTCAGATCCTTCACCTGCAGCACATATTCCGCTTGTTCCATGATTCGCTCATTCCTTCTTTCAGGAGCCTCGTTTGATCCCGTACCGTTCAGACAGCGCCTCGCCCAGCAGATTAAACGAAGCTACAACCATAATAATCATCAGGCCCGGATAGAGCATCAGCTCGGGATGATTGCGGATGAAGGATTTCCCTTCGTTCAGCATCGCCCCCCATTCCGGTGTAGGCGCCTGGACGCCCAGGCCCAGGAAGGACATCGCCGAGATATCCATAATCGCCCAGCCCATCTCAAGCGTCCCAATCACCACAATCGACGGCAGAATATTGGGAATAAGGTGCCTGCTCATGATCTGCCAGGGGGAAGAGCCGCTGATCCGCGCTGCCGTGATGAAATTCCGCTCCTTCAAGCTGACAATCATATTCCGGAACATCCGGGCGAAGTACACCCACTGCACCAGCATCAGAGCAATAACCAATTGAGACAGGCCCGGCCCCAGGATCCCGATCAGACCGAAGACCAGAATCATACTGGGAAAAGACATAATGCCATCGCACAACCGCATCAGCGCAGCATCCAGCCACCCGCCGCTGTACCCCGAAACCACTCCTGCGAGCAATCCCACCCCTAAGGAAGCGGCAAAAATAAGCGAGGCAAAGCCCAGCGAGATCCGTGTTCCATACAGCAGCCTGGATAGATTGTCCCGGCCCAGCTGATCTGTCCCCAGGAGATATTCCCACGAGGGCGGACTGAGCTTCGCTGCCAGGTTCACCCGTATCGGGTCATGCGGTGAGATCCACGGGGCCAACAGGCCAGCAAGACCAAACAGGATCAGCAGGCTGCCGCAGATCATGATCACTCTCTTGCCTTTTAAACGGCTGCTTAAGTTATTCATCCTTGGCTGGCCCTCCCTTTACGCGCAATTCGCGGGTCCAGGAACAGCTGCAGCAGATCGGCTATCAGATTGCTCCCGGCAATCACACAGACCGAGAGCATGACATAGCATTGAATCACCGGAATGTCACGGTTAATGATCGCTTCAATGAAGTACCGGCCGAAGCCCGGCCAGGAGAATACCTGCTCTACGATAATCGCCCCTGTCAGCAGCTTCCCCAGATTGATGCCCAGTCCTGTAATAAGCGGTGCTATGGCAATTCTCAGCACGTATTTATACAGAATCACACGTTCCTTAATCCCTCTTGCCCGGGCATACCGGACATAAGCCTCCTTCAGCTCCTCCAGGACGGTCGTCCGCAGCAGGCGCGCGTAGATGGCAATCAGCCAGAGTGCCAGGGTAATAGACGGAAGAATCAGGTGCTGCACAGACCCTCTGCCCTCCACAGGCAGCCATTCCAGCTTAACCGAGATGAAGAACATCAGCAGATAGCCGATCCAGAAGACCGGAACACAGGCGCCGATATAGGCGAATACCCGGATCACATGATCTAACAGCCGGTTTTTGTAAATCGCCGCTAGCACCCCAAGCGGGATGCTAACCACCAGCGCCAGCACGATACTGGCGGACGCAAGCTGAAGCGTTGCGGGCAGCTTCTGGGCAACCTCTCCCCATACGGGCATATTGGACAGGTAGGAATGGCCGAAATCCAGCCGGAGCAGCCGGCCCACCGATTGAACATATTGCGTCAGCAGCGGCTGGTCCAGCCCGAATTCATGCCGCTTGGCGGCCAGCACTTCATCATCCGGCTGGATATGCGCCGCAGCCAGATAGGCTTCAGCCGGGTCCACCGGCCCTACCCGGATCATCACGAACATCAGCAATGAGGAGAACAGAATGATGGGGATGATCGCCAGCACTCTTTTTCCGATATATACGCCCACTTAGAACCCTCCTGCGTGACTACTACTTCTTCTCAATACCATGAAGCGGGTATTCATCCCGGTTGGACGGGAACTTGAATTCAGCCACATTGTCCCGGTACACTGCCATCTGCTTGATGTAGGAGATCGGAAGGATCGAAGACTGCTCCTGCAGCGTAGTGAGCACAGAGCCGAACAGCCCGGTACGGGCTTTGTCATCTGTGATAGCCATACCTTCCTTAATCTTCTTGTCGATCTCAGCCTTCATCGGCAAGGCCGCCAGAGTATCCGAGACCCCGTAGCCCGGCTGTACAACGGCAGTCATGAAGGAATGCGGGTCATACGGCGCACCAAACGTCGAGTAGAAATTCATGTCGAACTCATTGGCCTTTCTGCGCTGGATGTAGACGGTCAGCTCGACGCCGGTGATTTTCAGATTCACACCGATCCCCGCCCATTCAGCTTGCAGAGTCTCCGCCATGGACTTCATCGTCAGATCCGCCTTATCATACATCAGCTCCAGCTCAAGCTTCTGTCCATCCTTCTCCCGCACGCCCCCACCTGAAGGCAGCTTCCAGCCCGCTTCATTCAGCAGCGCATTCGCCTGCTCCACATCATATTTTACCGGGCTCACCTTGATATTGGCATAAGGCAGATTCGGAGGCAGGATATTGTCCGCCTTCTCCTCCAGCCCCAGCGTCACCCCTTCGACCATCGCTTCCTTATTGAAGCCCATGCTAAGTGCCTGACGGACCTTAAGATCAGCGAGCTTCGCGTTCATGGTATTCAGCACCAGATTGCGGGTTGCGATCGGCTCAGACAGCTTAGTGACGTACTTCCCGGTGCTCTCAAGCTCCTTGTAAGCGTCATAGCTGATGAGACCTTCGCCGTAGATCAGGTCCAGATCCCCTTTTTCAAAAGACAGCACACGGGTCTCCGCATCCGGGATCACCTTCACCACCACCTTGTCCACCTTCGGCTTCTCGCCCCAATAGTAAGGATTCGGTGTAAAGGTTGCCGA
Source organism: Paenibacillus sp. FSL R7-0128 (assembly GCF_038002245.1). Classification (NCBI taxonomy): domain Bacteria; kingdom Bacillati; phylum Bacillota; class Bacilli; order Caryophanales; family Paenibacillaceae; genus Paenibacillus; species Paenibacillus sp. FSL R7-0128. The sequence goes on from NZ_JBBOCD010000001.1 coordinate 7,690,946, forward strand.
TTCATCCTTCTTATACTCGCTTAGCACCCAAGGTCCGGTTCCAATCGGGCTACGAATGCCCTTGGACGTATCGCCATCCTCGGGGAAGCCCGCCTCGCCAAGGAAGCGTACCGGCCGCACCACCGCAAGATCGTACAGTGCCGGATAATACGACTCTGTCAGCGTGAGCCGGAACGTAGTGTCATCAACCGCTTCTGTCTTCTCAATCAGCGGGATCATGCCCAGCCATGTGTGCAGCTTCTTATTATGTAAGACCGCATCCATATTCTTCTTCACCAGCTGTGCGGTAAAAGCCGTTCCGTCCGAGAACTTGACGTTGCTGCGGATCTTGAACGTGTATACCTTGCCATCCTGCGACAGTGTCCAGGATTCAGCCAGAGCCGGAACAAGCTTCCCGTCCTGATAACTGACCAGCGGCTCATAGATCATAGACTGGGCTAACAGCTGGGACGGATTATATAAATGCGGATTCATCGGTCCGATATCCCGGGGCCACGCCATTGTAAGGGTCTTCGCAGCTTGTGCGTCTCCGGCAGCCGATGATTTCTCCGTAGTATTCGATGAACAGCCTGCAGCGACCATGGATATAACCAATAATACGAGCAGGCCTTGCAGCAGCCTCTTACCTTTAGATGCGAACATAGCGTTGACTTCCTCTTTTCTAATCGAGAATGATTATCATTACAATTTAAAATGTTACTTCACCTGACACAATTCTGTCAATGGTAACGGTTGTATGCTCTGTACATACAAGTGGAAACGGCTTTGCCGTCCTTTTAAAGGACGGTACCGTTTCGGCGAGAAATAGAAGGATAATGTATAGCGTGAAACATATACATTCTTATATTTTCAAAAAACCACCCCAGAATCTGGAGTGGCGATGATGTCATACGGTATATGATTGTTATCCCTGCTCTTGCCCTTCCTCTTCCGGCTCCCCGAATCCCTCATCCGGCCCGGGTCTGACGTAAGCCTGCAATACGGAATCCAGCAGTCCGGGGAACCGCTCGTCCAGATCTTCCGTCCGCAGGGACAGAATGCGCTGGGTACCCTGCACCCGGGTATGAATGACACCCGCTTCGCGCAGCGTCCGGGCATGGTGGGTCAGCGTGGACTTGGCAATCGGCACCTTGAAGCTGTTGCAGGACTGCGGGCCGTGGTTACAGATCTCCGACACTACATATAGACGGATCGGGTCGCTAAGCGCATAGAGCACCGAGGCGAGCTGAATGTCCTTGCGGTCCGGATGATGGAGCTGCTTCATGAATAAGACTCCTTCAGAGTATATAATAGTACTTCTTTTCACGATGATTTCCTAATTGCATTTTACATTAGCGCATGCTATATTTCAATAGTTCGTAAGTAATCGAACAATACAATAAAAGAATGAAGGAGTGGCTTTCTCATGACCTCATCACCTGCTTCTGAGGGCGATCAAGAGCATTCAATGGCTGCTCCGCAAGCGGCTCTTCCACGGGAAGGACTGTTAACTCTGCTATTCAGCGTTGCTGTCGTCCTCGTTATTATGAACACAGCGATGTTCAATCTGGCCCTGCCTGATGTAACCGAGACCTTCGGCATCACCGCAGCGTCCGCCTCCTGGATTGTAACCGGGTATTCCATCATGTTCTCTATTGCCTCAATCACATACAGCCGGCTCTCGGACTTCCTGCCGATCCGCCGGCTGCTGGTTATCGGGCTGCTCACCTTAGGGCTTGCTGCTGTGGCCGGATTCTTCAGCACCAGCTTCATTTTCCTGCTGATTGTGCGTATTCTGCAAGCCTCGGGGGCAGGCGCCGTGATGTCGCTGTCCCTTGTCCTGTTCACCCGCTACATTCCGCAGGCCCGGCGCGGCAAAGCCATGGCGACGATTATGTCGGCCGTCTCCCTGGGACTGGGTCTGGGTCCGGTAGCCGGCGGCTCCATTGTGGAATACCTCGGCTGGACCTGGCTGTTCGCAGTCACTGCAGCTATTCTGCTGCTGGTGCCGCTGTTCCTGATCCTGCTGCCCAAGGAAGTTCCGGCTCGCGGCTCATTCGACGTTCTGGGCGGGATCTTCCTCGGCGTGGGTACCACCGGTCTGCTCCTGTTCCTGACCAGCGGACTGTGGATCGCGCTGATCGCCGGCATCGCCGCGATTGCCTTATTTGTAGGGCGTATCCGCACGACCCCTGATCCATTCGTGCTGCCAGCGCTGTTCAGCAACCGGCCATATCTGGTACTGGCGCTGATCGGGGTTGCCTCCTACCTGTGCAGCTTCGCTACCCTGTTCCTGCTGCCGCAGATTCTGACTCACCGCTTCGGCTTCAGCGCCAGCCATGCCGGGCTTGTCATCTTCCCGGGCTCACTGCTGGCCATTTTCGTCTCCCGCCTGGTCGGACGGATGATCGACCGCTACGGCAACACCGGAATTCTGCGCTTCGCACCGCTGCTCGTTCTGGCCGCCACCGTATTGTTCGCCCTATTCGCCGGACAATCCTGGATCGCCGTCATGCTCGTCTACATGATTATGAGCCTGTCATTCACTGTACTGTCGAGCAGTGTATCGAATGAAATCTCGCGTATCCTGCCTGCTTCGCAGATCGGCTCCGGGATGGGGCTCTTCCAGCTGCTGCAGTTCTTCAGCGGTGCCTTCAGCGTCGCGATGGCCGCCAGCGCCCTGGAATGGCAGCGCAGCCTGCCGCTTCAGGCCGCTTACTCCAACATCTACTGGGGATTGTCAGTTGCAGCAATCGTGGCGATCGGCTCCGCCTTCATCTACCTGCGGAGCAGTCAGCGCAGCCCGCTGGCCGAGATGGCGAAAGCCGCAGACTGCTAAATCCGCAACTGCACCATTCACGCATACACCGCACGCCAAAACACCCTGCAGCCTTCACGGCCACAGGGTGTTTCTTATTCCGGCCGTCCTCAGACGACCAGATATTCCGCATTTCGTTCACATTCCGCACATTTCGCCGGCGGGTCCCAGTCCGAGAACTCCGTCTCCTTCAGATCGACTACATCTGGTGCATCCTCGTACTCGTCCACAAATTTGTCGATGGCCAGCTCTACGTGTTCCTTACAGACTACATACATTCAATCAAGCATCCCTTTCTGTGCCGCTGCGGCGTAGACTTATACTACTGTTCTACCACACTTCCCTGCAAAAAGGAACCTCACGCAGCGCAAAATACACTCTTATTCCCGCCCCGCAAACTTCCGGACATCCCCGGCAATGAATCCGAGCGCCTCCTGCCAGAAATCCAGGGAATGCACATCAATATCCATCAGCTTCGCAGCGTCTGCGATACTCCGGGTACTGGTCGCTGAGAGGAACTGTTCATAGCGGCTCACGAACGCCTGCCCCTGCTTTTGGTACTGGGCATACAGCCCCTTGGAGAACAGCAGCCCGAAGGAATACGGGAAGTTCAGGAACTCATTGCCTGCCATATAATACCCGGCCTTGCTAATCCACTGGTAAGGATGAATGGACCCGGGCAGCACACTATCCCCGTAAGCGGCAGCCATCGACTCCAGCATCAGTGCGTTTAGTTCCTCTAATGGGAGGGGACCGGATAACCGGCGGGCATAGAGCGCGCTCTCGAAGCAGTACCTGGCATAGAAATCGACAATATAATACCCCGCATCCGAGAGACTACGTTCCAGGATCGCATCCGCTTCCTCCGCAGGCAGCGAGTTCAAGAGTTCAACATGAATCAGACTCTCGCAAAAAATCGACGCCGTCTCCGCAATCGGCACCGGATAATCCATGTTGACCATCGTATGTCCTGCGAGGCGGCTGGTATGGTATGCATGCCCAATCTCGTGAGCCAGCACACTCACATCTATATATTGGCCGTGGAAGCTTGTTATGATCCGGCTCTCTCCAATCGGGACGATATCGACACACATCCCGAAATTGCCTTTCCCGCTGCGCGGCTCGGCATCAATCCAGCGCTCCCCGAACATCTTGCGGGCAAACCCGCCCAGCTCGGGGCTGAATCTGCTGAACCCCGCGATAATCATCGCCTGGGCCTCAGCATAGGTGACGCGGATTGAAGACTCCGTGCCAATGGGCGCAAAAACATCCCAGAACGGCAGCTGTCCCCCCGAATGCCCCAGCCGCCCAGCCTTCTCGGCATAATACTCCCGGAAGACCGGCAGGCTCTCCCGGATGGCCTGAAGCATCACCTCCAGCGTCTCCTCATCCATCCGCGCTGCTTCCAGCACCTTATGCAGCGGGGAAGCATAGCCCCTCAGCTCATAGATGGCTGCCGCCTCACCGGAGACAGCATTGATACAGGCGGCACTCTGCTCCGCTACGCTGCGGCAAGCCTCATGCTCTGCTTCAGCCGCCGCCCGCCGTACCGCAGAATCGGGGTCGTAGACCAGATTCCGCAGCTCCGCCAGTGTCACACTGCGGGTCACTCCGGCCAGCTCCAGATCGGTCCGCAGTGTAGACAGCGTCTGCATGTACAGCCGTTCCCACGCCTTCGAGCCGGTGTTCTGCATCCGGGCAATCACCGCTTCGCCTTCTGCGCTGAGCATATGCTGCGATTTCCCCTGTAATCCGCGCAGATAGAAGCTATGCTGCTCCAGATAAGCGCTGAAACGGAGACTCCGCTCCAGTTCATCCGCGCTTACCCCTGCCAGCCATTTGCTGAAGCGGACCAGAGCTTCCCCCGCCCCGCTGGTCACTTCTTCCAGCTCGTCCATCAGATTGACGGCTTCCTCACACTGGCTGTCCGCACTGAATCGCAGCTCCGCGTAGCTGAACAGACGCAAATATAGCTGTTGATACGCATTATATTGTTTAAGGAACTCTTCCATCAGTTCTGCAGGAGCCTGCCCGCTAACGGGCTGCGAGGCCGACCATGTATTCAGCTCCCCGGCAAGGCTCTCCACCTGCCGGCGGTCCTGCTGAAATCCCTCCGACTCGAACGAGGGATAGATCCGGTCCAGATTCCATGTTAATTCGCACGTTGTTGATACCATTGATTAATCTCTCCTTATTTATAATCACAGGAGCCCTCCGTTATCATATGCTTCCACCCCGTTCTAATTGATCCTGACAGGATCATCCAGTTAAGTGTACCTTAATTTCCCGGGTTTGTCCTATTCACCGGACATGGACACGATTACATCCGGCCCGAACACCCAGCACTTTCGCCCAATGTGATCGGTTTTCCGATTACATCCGACCCGCACACCCCAGCACTCGCCCAATGTGATCGGTTTTCCGATTACATCCGACCCGCACACCCCAGCACTCGCCCAATGTGATCGGTTTTCCGATTACATCCCGCCCGAACACCCAGCACTCGCCCAATGTGATCGGTTTTCCGATTACATTGGGCGCACGTGCAAAAAAAGCTCTTCCTGCCCCCAGCGGGACAGGAAGAGCTTTTACCTTTGTACTCACACACTTACCTCGGCTCTAATCCTAGCCTCTACACACCATCTGCCCCATTCAGATATTGACCCGGGCGGTCCAGCTCATAGAGCTTGCGGTAACGCGGCTGCCGCTCCATCAGCTCGGCATGGGTGCCGCGCATCTCCACTTGGCCGTTCTCCATGAAAATGACCTCGTCCATCTGCTCGGCGCCCACCAGATGATGCGTGACCCAGATCAGCGTCTTGCCGGCCATTGCCTCGAACATCGTGGCCAGCAGCTCGCGCTCCGTGCGCGGGTCGAGGCCAACGGTTGGCTCATCCAGCACAACCACCGGCGTATTCTGCAGCAGAATACGGGCCAAGGCCATCCGCTGGCGCTCTCCGCCGGAGAAGCGCTGCCCCGCCTCGCGTACCGGAGTATCATAGCCCTCCGGCAGCGAAGAGATCAGCGTATCCAGCTTCGCCAGGGCTGCCGCCTGCTGGACCTCTGCCTCCGAAGCCCCCGGGTCCCCGAGCCGGATATTGTTCGCCACCGTGGTGTCGAACAGATGCGGGCTCTGGTTCAGCACCGCGATGAGCTGCGGAATCCGCTCACCGTAAGCCGCAGCATCGATACCGTTAATCGTCACGGAGCCGATGGTGGGCGCAATCACGCCCTGCACCAGCTTGAGCAGTGTCGATTTACCGGCTCCGCTGCGGCCGATCACTGCAACCTTCCGCCCCTGCGGCAGCGCAAGGTCCAATTGCTGAACAGAGAAGTCGTCACCTGCCGCATAGCGGTAGCCCGCCGACTTCAGTTCAATCTGAACCTGTCCGCTGGCCTTAGCCGCCTGCAGCGCAGCGGCAGCCTGAGCTTCCGCTCCGGCACTCCCAGCAGCAGTTCCCGCGCTAAGCGGGGTATCTCCCGCTGCGGCTTCCACGCCCTCCAGCCGCTCCAGTGAATTCCGGTATTGCGGAATTTTCTCCACAGCCTCGGATACGGGCAGGAAGGCATCTGCCACCGGGAAGACCACCAGCACGAACGCCGCAATCAGCGTTCCGGCAATCGCCCCTTCAGCATACTGTCCAGCCGCCCAGTATAACAAAGACAACACAGCCAGGCCGACAACGGCCTGCCCGATGAACATACGCAGCCGTGCCCAGCGCCGCAGCGAACCGTCTATGCGGGCAACCGCCTGCTCGTCCGCTTCGTACGTATCGACGAACTGGCTCTGCCGCCCGCTGATGACCCAGTCACTTAAGCCCAGCACAGCATCGGTCAGCTTTTGATACAGCCGGTTCCGCTCCTGCTTCACCTGACGCTGACGCTTCTGGGTCAACAAGAGGGAGATCAGCGGTAATACGACTACCAGCACCAGCATGTAGAGTCCCATAAGCAGAGCAAAGGCCACATCGAACGTCCCGAGCGCAATCATCGCCGCTGCATAGATTAATAGCGCGATAATACTCGGAAAGACCGTCCGAAGATACACATTCTGCAAATATTCAATATCATCGGCAAGCATACCGAGAATATCCCCGGTACGGAAGCGTGAGGACAAGAACAGCGCCTGTGGCTCCAGCATATGGTACAGCCGGACCCGCATCTTCGACAGAATGCGCAGAATCGTGTCATGTCCCACCAGCCGTTCCACATAGTGGATGACAGCCCGGCTGGTCCCGAAGGTACGCACACCAACAATGGGGACATAGATCATCAGTATATTTTCCGGCGGAATCGAGGCCTTCGAGATCAGGAAGCCGGAGGTATACATCAGCGAAGACGCTGAGAAGATCGTCAGCGCGCCCAGCAAGATAATTAACACGAACCGCCAGAAGTAGGCAGAGTAATAGGGAGCAAACCATCCTTCACGTTTCAATGGATTCCCTCCAATTGACTTTGAATAAGCTCATAATAAGCACCCCTCCGCGCAGTCAGCTCGTCGTGTGTGCCTATTTCAGCCACCCGTCCCTGCTGCATAACGACAATCAGATCCATGTCGATCATCCAATGCAGGCGGTGTGTAGCCAGGAATACCAGCTTACCCTCGAACAGCGGCAGCATCGTCTCCTTCAGCTCATATTCCGTCTCAATGTCCAGATGGGCCGTCGGCTCATCCAGCAGCATGATGGGGCGGCTGCTCAGCAGAGCGCGGGCCAGAGCCACACGCTGCTCCTGTCCGCCGCTGAGCGAACGGCCGCCGCCGCCGATCATTTCGTTCAATCCCTCCGGCAGCGAGGACACCAGCTTCGATAAACCTGCCGACTCCAGCGCGGCAGCTACCGCTTCCTGCGAAGCCTCAGGATAATAGAACCGGACATTATCAGCCAGAGTGCCGCTGAAGATATACGGGCGCTGCGGAATATAAGCCGTCTGCTTCCGCCACCCCTCATCGGTCAGCGCACTGACCAAGCTTCCATTGATCGTAAGGCTTCCGGAGGTTGGATGAAGGAAGCCGCCCAGAATATCTACAAGCGTAGACTTGCCTGCCCCGCTCTCCCCGATAATACCGATTCTGGCATATCCCCTGAAGTCGAGATTCACCCCTTCGAGCGAGGATACACCGTCAGCTTCATATTGTACGCCCACCGCATGAAGCCGAAGTTCACTATCATTGTTCCACGTGAAAACGCCTCCCGGCAGCTCTCCTCCATCGCCCTTCACCGCTCCCTGCCCACCCGGCTCCAGCAGCTTCGCCTGGACCGTCTCACGGTCAATGATGCTCTTCATCGCTTCTCCGGCCTCCTTGCCGTCCAGTGTGGCATGGAAATCTGCACCCACCAGCCGCACCGGCAGGAAATATTCCGGCGCGAGAATCAGGATCGTCAGTCCGGTAACCAGCGTCATCTGCTCATTGACCAGACGCAGACCGAGACTTACCGCTACCGAAGCGACAGACAGCATGGTGAAGAAGTCCAGTGCGAACGATGACAGGAAGGCGACTCGCAGCGTACGCATGGTTGCTGAACGGTAGCGGTCACTGACCTTAGCAATACTCTCACTGTGGCTGCGGCTGCGTCCAAGATATTTCAGCGTCTCCAGACCGCGCAGTGAATCCACGAAGTGATTCGATAAGGTACGGTAGGACTTCAGCTGACGGTCCATCTGCTTGCGGGCCGTCATCCCGATCAGGATCATGAATACAATAATGATCGGCATCGTTAAGGTAAGAATGACACCGCTGGACGTATCCAGGGTGAATACATAGATAAGCAGCAGAGCGGGTGTTACCGCCATACCGACCATCCGCGGAATAATCAGCTCCAGGTATGTGCGGAACTTCGTTACTCCTTCAAGCACTAATGTGACCATATTTCCGGTTCCCCGGTCGCCAGCCAGCCGTGGTCCCAGCTGGAACAGCTTGTCCATCATCTGTCTCCGCATGCTGCTGCCGGTCGCTTCCGCGAAGCGGTACGCCGCCCGGCTCATCAGCATAGCGCAGGCATGACGCACAAGAAACGCAAGAAGGAACAAGAGCGCTCTAGCCCCTTGTTCCTTCAGCGGTTCTCCCGCAAACAGCGCAGAGACAGCTTCTGCCAGCGACTTCGCCAGCAGAAGAATGGAGAAGCTTTGCACCAGGGTCAGGAAGCCAACCAGCAGAAATACAGGCTTAACTCCTTTGTACCCAAGCAAATTTTTATCCATTAGTATTCAAGATGCTCCTTCTCATGAACCCGTTTGTGGAAGATGAAATAACTCCAGATTTGATAGCCCAGCACGAACGGCAGCAGGGTCAGCGCTACAATCGTCATCACCTTCAGCGAATATTGGCCGGAGGCCGAATTCGTAATCGTCAGGTTGAATGCCTGATCCAGCGAGCTGATCATCACCCGCGGGAACAGTCCGATGAAGATCGATGCAACAGACAGCGCCATCACAGCACCAGTCATCCCGAAGGCATAGCCGTCCTTCTTCTTAGTCATGAAATATCCGGCCAGCAGATAAGCGGCTACAGCGAGAACGACTACAATCCATAGCAACGTTCCGCGTTTATCGAAGATATCCGTCATAGTATATGTCATCACAACGAAGGCTACCAAGAGCGCCGCCAGTGGAATCAGCAGCTTCTGGGCCAGCTTACGCGCCCGTTCCTGCAGATCTCCAAGCGTGCGGAGCGTAGTGAACATCAGCCCGTGCACCAGACACAGCAGGACAACCGTAATCCCTGCAACCACTGTATAAGCATTGACGATATCGAAGAATCCGGCATACATCTGCATATCCTTGTCGATCGGCAAGCCCTTGATGAAGCTGGCGAATACCACGGCGAGCAGGAACGGCGGTAGGAAGCTGCCGAAGAAGATGCAGACATCCCATGTTTTCTGCCAAGCCTTGGAATCGCGCTTGCCTCTGAATTCGAAGGCGACACCACGGGCGATTAGCGCCAGCAGAGCAAATACAAACGGAATATAGAAACCGCTGAACAGCGTAGCATACCAATGCGGGAAGGCCGCGAACATGGCACCGGCACCCGTAATCAGCCATACCTCATTTGCATCCCAGAACGGACCGATCGAATTGATCAGTATCCGTCGCTCCGTATCATTCTTGGCCAGAATCTGCGTCTCCATCCCTACACCGAAGTCGAAGCCTTCCAGGAAGAAGAACCCGACGAACAGCACCGCAATCAGCAGAAACCATAATTCATTAAGAGAAAGCATGAGTTGATCCCTCCTTGTTATACGGATCGTGGGATTCACCGTGTTCGTTATCCATAGCATAAGGACCTTTTTTGATCACTTTGACGAACAGGCCGACTAGCACTGCACCCAATATGGCATAGATCGCGGTAAAAGAAATCACCGAGAACAGTACCTGTCCGCTGGTAATATTAGGTGATACACTGTCTTCTGTAGTCATAAGTCCGAATACAGTCCATGGCTGACGCCCGATCTCTGTCATAATCCAGCCGGCCGTGTTGGCAATCGGCGGAAGCAGCAGTCCCCAGAACATGAAGCGCATGAACCAGGTATTGGGTCTGTCCATCTTTTTACGCCACATGAGGTAGATCGCGTATACCCCAAACAGTATCATCAGCGAGCCTGCAGCCACCATGATCCGGAAGCTCCAGAAGGTTGTTTTGACCGGCGGAATATAATCTCCTGGCCCATAGGCCACTTCATACTCCTGCTGCAGCTCCAGCATCCCCTTCACTTCACCGGAGAATTTACTGTAGGACAGGAAGCTCAGCAGATACGGAACCTGAACTTCATTGCTGTTGGTCTGGTTCTTCACATCGATATTGGCAAACACCGTCCAAGGTGCCGGGTCGCCGCTCTCACCCCACAGCGCTTCGGATGCGGCCATCTTCATTGGCTGTGTCTCTACCAGATATTGAGCCTGTGCATGTCCTGCAACCGCAACGCCGAAGGATGAGATAACCCCTACAATTGCTGCAATCTCGAATGATTTTCGGAAAAAGGCAACGTCCTGCTTCTTAAGCAATTTGTATGCACTGATCCCTGTTACCAGGAAGGCGCCCGTAGCGTAAGCGGCAAGCACTGTATGCGGAAATTCCACCAGCAGCTGGCCGTTTGTAATCAGTGCGAAGATGTCATTCATCTCCGCGCGGCCATTGTTAATCTGGAAGCCGACCGGATGCTGCATGAACGAGTTAGCCAGCAGAATCCAGAATGCCGACAGCATCGTTCCGAAGGCGACCAGCCAGATGGATAACAGATGAATCCGCTTGGATACCTTATCCCAGCCGAAGATCCAGATTCCGATGAACGTGGACTCCAGGAAGAAGGCCAACAAGGCTTCAATCGCAAGCGGAGCCCCGAACACATCACCGACGAAGCGCGAATAATCCGACCAGTTCATCCCGAACTGGAACTCCTGCAAGATCCCTGTTACTACACCTACTGCGAAGTTAATCAGGAATAGCTTCCCCCAGAATTGCGCCATTCTTTTGTACTCTTCATTGCCCTTTCTTACGTACATGGTCTCCATAATGGCAATTATGAGCGCAAGTCCGATCGATACTGGCACAAAGAAATAATGAAAAATTGTCGTCGACGCAAATTGTATACGCGACAGCAGTACTGTATCCATATTTCTCCCCTTCCTTCTCCCCATTTCGTTATGTCTATTTTGTCAAATTCCCATCACTCAAAGTGTGATAATTATCACATTATACGCCCCGTTTAGGCATAAAAAACAATAAATTTGTGACAAATATCACAATTTTGCATTTAAAAGCAAAAAAAATAAGACGGTTTCACCGTCTTGAAGGTGTCCTGCATATATAGTTGTCTTGACTCATAAAGGTATTGGTCTAGGTAATGGAAATACCTTTCTTAAGCGATTTGAGATCGCCATTTGAATTAAGCAATTGCGGCAGCATCTTCATGCTACGAACCATTGGGGAATGACAGAGACGGCAGGAAGGCGCATGTTCAAATGCGAAATTATCCCTCATCCATCCATTGCAATCCTCGTTGGTACAGGCCCAAATTGCGGTATTTTCTTCCGGTACTTCCTCCAAAGGCTTTTTCCGGTAGTTCATTGCCGTTCCTCCCTTCCTTTATGTTGCAAGCAAGTGATGATAAAAAAAGACCGTCCCAACTTTCACAAGCGGGGACGGTACCTTCTATTAATTACAGTTTTACAACGTTTTCGGCTTGTGGTCCGCGGTTGCCTTGAACAACGTTGAATTCAACGCGTTGGCCTTCGTCCAAAGTTTTGAAGCCGTCGCCAGTGATTGCGCTGAAGTGAACGAATACGTCGCTTCCGCCTTCAACTTCGATGAAACCGAATCCTTTTTCTGCGTTGAACCATTTAACTGTACCTGTTTGCATGTGTGTTACCTCCACAAATTTAAATTAATATGTTCTTTTTATCTTCAGACAAAGAAAAAATTCACACATTGAGAAAGGTTGTAGCTTTGGTTGACAGCCCTTTTCAATGCGAGAATAAGGTATCAATGTAAGAACAATTTCATGTTACCACACCTTAATAACAAAGGCAAGCTGTTCTATCCTAATTCCTCCGTTTTTTCCCTTATAAGGACTACTTCCCAATGTAAGGGCTACCAGTCATAATAAATTGTAATATTTATACCCATTGCTACCAATTACCCCATTTATTTATTCTTGAAACAGCCCCGCCCTCTTCTTTTTTTCCTGAAAAGGACGGCTTGAACTGTTTCCGTAATCGTGACTGCCTCATTATTATATACGGCCATTTCCAATTTTATTCCTCTGGCTTCTCAAGAAGCTGGACTGTGGTCTGCTTCACTTCACCATTGCGGTAGAAGGTAATCTTCAGCTTATCGCCGATCTTGGTATGATCGTACAGATATTTGCGCAGCGACAGCGTGGAGGTAATCGGCTTATCGTTGAACTTGGTAATCACATCGTTAAGCTGCAGACCCGCTTCCTTCGCCGGTCCCACAGCATCCAGAACCACAACCCCATCGGTCACTAGAGACGGAAGATTGAGCTCCTTACGCTGGTCATCGGCCAGCGGTACATAAGGATTATTCAGATCCACTGAATAGACGCCCAGGTATGACCGGGCTATCCGGCCTTTGGAGGTAAGCTCATTGGCTGTATCCACCACGTGATTGGAGGGAATCGCAAAGCCCAGTCCCTCTACCCCCGTATCGGAGATCTTCATCGTATTGATACCAATCACCTTGCCGTCCAGATCCACTAGTGCGCCCCCGCTGTTGCCCTCGTTAATGGCCGCATCCGTCTGGATCACTTCCTGCTCCCAATCGTACACGCCATCCTGGTTCAGTGACACTGGAATCGTCCGCTCTGTGTAGCTGACAATGCCGGAAGTCAGTGTATCTCCAAGCCCCAGCGGGTTGCCGATGGCAATGACAGTCTCACCCAGACGCAGCTTGGAGGAATCCCCGATCTCAGCAATCCGGTCGATTCCCTTGCCGTCAATGGAGAGCACAGCAATATCGCTCACCTTGTCGGCACCTACCAGCTCCGCCTTGTGTGTCACGCCGTCTACTGTAACCACTTCCAGCTTGCCGGCACCCTCAATGACATGATTATTCGTGATGATAAATGCCTTATTGTCATCCTTCTTATAGATAACTCCCGAGCCTAGCGCGGATTCATCGAGAATATTAAGTTCCTTATTATCTTGTTTATGATTAATGATGCTCACTACCGCAGGGCGGATATGTGCAGCAGCCTGAATAATCCGGTCATACGGATCTGCGCTGCTCGCAGCCACCTTATCAATAACCACCGGAGCCTGAGCTCTCTCAGCGGCGAATTGTCCCGTTACCAGACTGAACAGCAGCACAGCCGCTACAGCACTGCAGACAGAGCTGATCAGCGAGATCTGCCAAGTTGCCAGCGACCGCTTCGATTTGCGGACAGCCCACTTGCCGTCAGCATATCCGCCGGTTGATTTAGATTTGCCGCTTTTGCGCCGTGACACCTTGGTTGAATAGAAATCATCATCAAATAATCCCATGTTACACTCTCTCCCCTCTATTGCCACCGCATTCACGACCTGAACGCCAAGCAACCACGCCCGAGCTTAACCGCTATATCTCTTAGACTTCATGAAGTACTAAAAGGTTTCACTTGATTTATTCACCACATTCCAGTGGGTTCTAAGCGCAAGGGATGTCTATTATTCTAATAAGCTACTAAAAAGTTTAACAGCTTGTATCCGGAATATTTTGCAACTTAAAAGACTACAATAGGATTAGAACGCTCTATATGATTGTATCACAGGCAGCCGCGCTGCCCACATGTTTTCTATGTTAAATAAATGTAAATTATTCACAGCTTCATTACTATCCATTTCACAAGGAGGGCCGGACTATGGAGTCTTTTTCAACAAGTAAAGATCTGGTGCAATTCATTGGCAAGCTGGGGGACCTTAAGGATGAACATTATCAGCTGATTCTTGTACAGCATGCAATGATTGAGCTGTTAATTGATAAAGGGCTATTCTCCCGCCAGGAGCTGGAGCACAAGATTACCGAGGTTGACCGTCTTATGACTGGCTCACCTTATCCCATGGCGTAGGCCGGTCATAGTAGGTGTCGCAGAGCCTGAACTCACTGTCTTTGTAAAAGCAGCCCCTGTCCTCCATCGCCCCGCGCACGGACATCTTCGCCAGATCCATCATATTATGGTCTCTGCTCAGATGTGCCAGATAGGCGCGCTTGGTCCGCCCGCTCAGAATCTCGCTGAGCGCTGCACCTGCCGCCTCATTGGACAGATGCCCCAGATCGCCGAGAATCCGCCGCTTCGTATTCCAGGGATAACGCCCCATCCGCAGCATTTCGATATCATGATTCGACTCCAGCACCAGCACATCGGCATCCGATATGGCCGTTCTCACCTTGTCGCTGACATACCCGAGGTCTGTCGCAACACACAGCTTCTCCTTGCCGTCATAGAAATTGTAAGCTACCGGCTCTGCGGCATCGTGGGAGATGGCGAAGGATTCCACCCGCATACTGCCGAAATCCCGGTGCTGCCCGGTCTCCATAATGACCCGGTTATGCTCCTCAATCTTGCCAATCCCCTTCTCAATCGCTCCCCAGGTGTTCGAATTCGCATAGATCGGAAGATTATACTTGCGGGCCATCGCGCCCAGCCCTTTAATATGATCCGAATGCTCGTGGGTCACAAGAATTCCGTCCAGCTCCGCTCCCGTCAGTTCGCGCATGGCCAGCAGTTCGTCAATGCGCTTCGCGCTCAGACCCGCGTCGATCATAAGTGTGGTCTCGCCGTTACGCACCACTGTCACATTCCCGGTAGAACCGCTGGACAGTACTGTAAATGAAATCCCCATATCTCTCCTGCTCCTTCTACTCTGTTGTCTTCGGACTGATAATGTCCGCACTGATCGCATCCATATAATAAGCACTGCCGTCCTCCAGCATGAACCGCCACATCGGCGAAGCCACCTGGCTCTCGGAGTTGAACAGCTCGCCGTAATAGCCCAACTCAATCTCCTTCACTGCAGAACCCGCAGGAAAATACTTCTCGATCAGACTGCTAAGCGCCTGCGAAGCCGGGAGCACCTTCTGCAGATCCTCGCTCCGGCTTGCTGCGATCTCAATCTTCGGCCAGCGGTAAGCCACAATCTTCTGGTCACTGTTAATCAGCTCCAGCCGCACTCTGAAGAGAGACCACTTGTTATCCACCAGCGGATGCAGGACGAACTTGCCGACCTCACTCTCCTGTGAATCGAACCGGTAATTGGCAATGTCGGGAATCTGGCTCTTCAGCAGATTGCTCAGCTCCGAGAACGAGGAGTACATCAGCTTGCTGTCGATCGGCTCCTTAAGCTTCACAGGCAGTTCATTCTGCTCTTCGGCCGAATAACGGTACGTGATATCAGGCAGCTGCGGAGTAGCAGCCGGAATCGGGCATAGCAGCCGGATGTTCTTCTCCTCCATCACCGCCTGAGTCTCTGCGGACAGGGAAGTGAAGTCAAGTCCCGCACTGACCTGATCGCGCACATCGATCCATAGCTGATAGCACAGCAGCAGATTCAGCACCAGAAAGGCATATATCAATACACTCTTGGCCCTTCCCCAGTCCATAACGTCCCTCCTCGAATCGGTATTCTGTCCGCTTGGCTTAACTCCGCCCTAATTCAATGTAAGCTCACTGCCATCGCTAAGCGTAACCCGCCAGACGGGATGAAGCTGCAGCTTCTCCCCGGCCAGCGCAGGCATATAAGCAGGCGTAAGCTCAATAATCCGCAAGGAGCTGCCGATCTGCGCCAGCCGCTGCTTCAGCAGTTCGCCGCCGGGCAGCTCGACAATGGTCTTCTCAGACTTCTCCTCATTCGTATACATCAGGGAGCGCTCATAGGAAGAGACCGTTCCCTGCTGGAGCTCCAGATGAATTACGCCATACTGAAGCTGCGGATTGCTCATGATCGGATAGGAGCCGGACGGATAAGCGCCATAATATTGTTGAAAAGAAACCTTGCGGTCCTGCCGGCCCTCCTCCGTAGCAGCCAGCCTGTAGGTTCCGTTCCAGCCGCCATGGTTATTGACGAATTCCACCGCCTCCAGCGCATCCTTTGCCGGTGTGCTGTCGCCATCCGGCAGTGCAGCCGGGTCGCTATAACTCATCCAGTTCTGCTCCTGGTCCACCTGCAGACTGCGTTTGCTGTCCGTGTAAATTTTGGAACCGTCCTTCTCAGGAATGTATCTTGTATTGCCTGCATCGAAAAACAGATTGCTCTGCATTTGCTCAATGGTATACATACCCGCAGGCATCACGACTTTAACCAGCGGAACATCCGCCTCAGGGACATAATACTCACCGTTCACGGCTGTATACAGAGTCAGATTCTTGCCGAAGTCCACATGCTGCTGCACATCCTGAACCGTAAGATCGGCCTTGGCCGCCTCGTACACAATATCCCCGCGTGTGCTGAAGAAGATGACATGGGCTTTGGAGTCATTTTTGATATTGTAGATCCAGATCCGGTCAATGCTCTCCCCCTCGAACAGCGAATCCGGCGAGATCTGCATGACCCGCTGCAGCAGCGTTACCGGAATGCCTGCCCCGAACGACAGCTCAATGCCCGGATTCTCGCTGCGGATCTTGTCCCAGTCGAAATCCTGTACGGACCGCCGCTGGAAGCTCTCGAAGCTGCGTCCCTTCAGGCGGTTCATAATCAGATTATAGAAGGTGGAGCTGGGGTAGAACAGTGTATGCTTGTCCCCGCCCATATGAATAATCATTTTATCGGGGTAGAGCAGGTTCTCCACCTTTTCCTTCAGTCCCATATTATCCGTCTTCACATATAAGGTCTTCGACAACACTGCCGAATCACTGCCGGGCAGCCTGTAGATCAGGTAATAGCTCTCCACGAGACTTCCGAGTATAAGCAGAACCAGCATCCAAGACTTGATTCTCTCCTTCACGCCTCACTCCCCCTTTGCTTCATCAAAGGCAGTGTGAATGTGACCAGCGAGCCCTCATTCAGCTCCGATTGCAGGGAGATGGAGCCGCCGTGGGCTTTGACAATTTCCCGGGCAATGGACAGCCCCAGACCTGTTCCGCCCATGTTCCGCGAGCGTGCCTTATCCACCCGGTAGAAGCGTTCAAAGATGCGCTCAATATCCTTCTTCGGAATCCCTATACCGGAGTCGCGGACAGACACGGCCAGCATGCCGTCCTCGCTCTTATGCGCCTCCAGCTGGATTGTCCCGCCCTCTGGCGTATACTTGAGGGCATTGGAGACCAGATTGCCCAGCACCTGATCAATCTGGTCGCGGTCCAGCCAGGCTGTAGCGACATCCTTACGCACCCTGGTGCTGATGTGAATCCGCTTCTGGCGGATCTGGAAGGAGAAGCGGTCCGCCACATCCTCCAGCATCTCGGTGATATCCGTCTGCTGAATGCGCAGGCTGGATTCCTTAGAATCCAGCCGCGACAGATGCAGCAGATCCGTAACCAGCCGGATCATGCGCTCCGTCTCATTGCGGATAACGCCGACGAACCGCACGGCGAGCTGCGGATCTTCAAGTGCTCCGTCATCCAGCGCCTCCGCATAGCTCTTGATCGTCGTAAGCGGCGTCCGCAGCTCATGCGACACATTCGCCACGAACTCCCGGCGGGACTCCTCCAGATTCTCCTGCTCCGTAACATCCTGCAGCACTGCAATCGTCCCGGCGATCCGTCCGCCTTCGCGGCGGTGAATCGGGGTGAAGGTCACCCGCACAATATTGGGATCCTCGCCGACCATAGGAGACAGATGGAGCATAGCCGACTGGGGAACGCCCTGGGTCACCGAGACAGACTGCTCAGGCTCCAGACCCAACAGCCCGCCAAGCGAGGCTCCTGCCGGAAGCGGTCCTTCCGCACCTAGCATCAGGGCAGCGCGCGTATTCATCAGAATCACCGCGCCGCTCTCGTCTGTGGCTACGACACCGTCACTCATATTGGCGAGAATGGACGACAGCTTCTCCTTCTCCTCTTCGTTCTGCAGCAGCGCCTCGCGCAGCCGGTCCGTCATATAGTTGAAGGCCTGGCTCAGCTGGCCAATCTCATCATTGCCGAACACAGGTACCTTCCGGTTGAAGCGCCCTTCAGCCACAGCCGTGGCATGCTTGGTCATCTCCTTAATCGGATGTGTGATCGTATGGGCCAGAATGACACCCAGTACGGCCGTCAACGCCAGCGCCAGCAGCAGCCCTGAGAGGAACACACTGTTAATCCGGCTCATGGTGGCATATAAGTCTTTCATATCGGCAGCTATATAGATGGCGCCTACCACCTTATCACCGGAAATTACCGGCTTCGCCACTACCTTCTTGCGCACATTATCATCAGCGATGATATATTCCTCATTATCGCTGATCCCCTGCAAGGCGCGGCTGACCACGGTCTGCGTGTTCCGCTGGCCGACATAGTCATTCTGTGAAGGGATCGAGGTGGTAATAATCTTGCCGCTCGCATCCAGCACCTGAATTTCCGCACCGTTGATATACAGATTGTTCACCATGCCGCGCAGGCTCTCTACCGCCGATTCCTCATCGGCTGTTCCTGTCTCACTGCCGAATTTGTCAGCGGTGAGGATCGAGAGCATCTCGGCGCGGGCCTTCAGATCCTTGGTGAAGTTATCCGTCAGCGAGTTCTTCATCGAGCTGACAAAGTATACGCCGATCAGCTGCATCGCAATCAGAATCAGCAGCACGTAGATTACGATAAGCCTGGCCTGAATCGTCCGGAAAAAGGACAGTGCCTTCATTACAACCCTCCGTTTTTGGGGCTATGCATCAAATAACCGAGTCCGCGCCGGGTATGAATATACTCCGGCTTGCTGGGATTCTCCTCAATTTTTTCTCTGAGCCGGCGGATGGTCACATCCACCGTCCGCACATCGCCGAAATATTCGAACCCCCACACAGCCTGCAGCAGATGCTCCCGGGTCATTACCTTGCCCGCATGGCGGATCATATAATAGAGCAGCTCATATTCACGATGTGTCAGATCCAGCGGCTCACTATCCTTGTAGACCATGTACATATCCGTATCAATGAATAATCCGAAATGATAGACCCCCTGCTTGCTCTCCACTGTCTCACTCGGCGCTTCCGACGGGGACGGCTTATGCTGGCGCCGCATTTGGGCCTTAACCCTGGCCAGCAGCTCACGGGTACTGAACGGCTTGGTCACATAATCATCCGCACCAAGCTCCAGACCCAGCACTTTATCAATCTCCCCATCCTTGGCGGTAAGCATAATGATAGGAATATCCAGATGGGCAGAGCGCACCTCACGGCAGACATCCATTCCGTCCTTGCCGGGCAGCATGAGATCCAGCAGCATCAGATCGGGGCGTTTGGACAGAGCCAGCTCCACCGCACTGTTGCCGTCGAAGGCGCAGATGACCTCGTAGCCCTCTTTTTCCAGATTGAATTTCAATATATCAGCAATAGGTTGTTCATCATCCACTACAAGAATCGTTCCCATTTGCATATGCTCAGCTTCACCTTTCTAACGATACTCGAAACCCTGATTCCTTTATTTTAACATACCTGCCTTAGCGTCACATCTATATAAGATGCCAGTTCAAAGAGAAATAAAAACCGCCCGAAATGATCCGGACGGCAGAGAAGAATTATAGAATGGTGGTCTAGCTCTTATCCATTACTTCAGGTATTTCATTGGATTGATGGCCGTCCCGTTCTTGCGGATCTCGAAATGCAGATGCGTCCCCGTCGAGCGCCCGGTGCTGCCCATAATTCCGATGGGGCTGCCCTGTCCCAGCTTCTGTCCGGTAGAGACCGAAATACTGCTTAAATGCCCATAGTACGTAACGTATCCGTTGTTATGGTTAACGATCACCACATTGCCGTACCCGTTCTGCACACCAGCGAAGCTGACCGTCCCAGCATCCGCAGCCTTGATCGTGCGGTTGCCCGATACCAGATCGACTCCCTTGTGTGTGCGTCCCCAACGCTCGCCGTAGCTGCTGGAGATCATCGCTCCGCTAACCGGCCAGGCGAACATTCCTGTTCCTTCACCTACAACCTTGGTGCCGGAATAGACTACTTCAGGCAGAGAAGCCTTCACTACGCTCTGGCCCAGCCATTCCTCCTGAACCACCTGTCCGTTCTCTTTGGTCAGCCTGTACTTCATCGTTTTGAGCCCGGTTTGTCCGGGGCGGACTACCTTCCGCTTGCCTGCCGGCAGCTGGTCACTCTTGCGGATAATAACCTCAGGCTCCGTGACCACCTCTTCGGTTACCTGTTCTACGGTCACGACCGTTAGGTCAGGCTGTGGCACCGTTAGCTGCAATTCATCCCCAATCTGCAGACTAAGCTCCTTCACCTCGGGATTATTGCGGAAAATCTCCGCCTGAGTGATATTGAACCGGGAAGCAATAGCGGAGACTGTGTCGCCTTCTTGAACCGCATAGCGCAGCGGCGCCTCCCTGCCTTCGGTCAGCACCTTCACTGCCTCTTCTACACTAAGCACCTTATTGGGATCTGCCTTCACCGGAACAATATTAACTTTCTCCCGGATCTTGACTGACTCCACCTGATCATTGGCGGCTGAACCAGCAGCTCCCGCCTTGGCCGCTGTCTTCTTCAGCTTCGCACCCGGAGCTGCCGCCTTCTGCGGAGCGTAATGCGACTTAACGGCCTGAAGCACCGCCGCCGCCGTCTCCTGATCCTTCACAATCCCGAGTGGTTCCCCGTCCACAGCCAGTTGTACGCCTACGGCATAAGCCTTGAGCATACCATCCAGCTTGTCCAGTGTAGCCTCGCTGTTAATCTCCGGCTTGTAAGCCCGCTGGGCCTCGGTCGTAATACCGCCGGTCTGTAGCACCATCACAGAGTCAGGATACTTGAGCTGATATTCCCGTCTCTTCTCCTCGAACAGCTTGTTCAAATCCGCCTGCTGGTTCAGCGCTCCAATCTCCTCACCGTTCACCAGCACTTTGTAATAGGTTACTGTATTCGCTGCTACCTGCTTCTTCTGTGCCCCCACCAGGAAGGTGGTCAGCAGAACCAGACCGGCAGAAGCCAGTATCCATGAACGCCGGCGGCGGGATTTCATCTCCGGCTGAAAGACACGGGGTTCACCCGAAGTTATTGCATCCTTACCTTGTTCACCTGCAGCACCAGATCCTGCGGATGCTTCTGCACGGTTCCGCAGGTTCCCCATCTGGCGTATAAACTTAAATCCTTTCATGAAACTCTCCCTTTCGGCTGTAAAAACAAGAATGTATATGCTTCGTGCATCCGATTTGCATGAGTACGAATATGACTGTATGACGCATACGATAAAGGTTACAAAATATTAACCCTTATTAGTCCTTTTTTACTGTACCATAGCCTGAAGAAAAATTTCAACTTTGCTCCCATAGCAAAACCCGCCAATTTCGCGGGTTTATTCCCAAAATATGCGTTTTAAACGGCGAATTCGTGTCCAAAAAATGACAATTTTTAATTCTGATTCGTCCCTCCGCTATCTGGTGTAAGCATTTTCATCAGCGCCTTATATTCATCCTCATCTACGTACTTCGCAATGATACCCTGCAGTTCCGTTACTTCGCTCTCTGTCAAGCCGCCTTCCAGGGCAGCGGAGATCTTGATCATCTCCTCCTGGGGAAGCTTATTCATCAGAATATTGAAGATATTGGATTTCGCATTAGCGGGCAGGTTCTCCTTTAGATCATTCATAGCCTCCGGCGTCATCACCAGATTCTGGTCCAGCCCCTGCTCACTCTGTTCTTCTCCCGAAGCGGCTTGTCCCATCACAGGCAGTGCATTATCCGGCACCGTCTCGTCTACCGATTTCTCTTGAAGATTCCCGGCTTTTCCGCCACTGTTGTCCTTCTTCTCTACCTCCGTCTTGCTTGAATCAGCCTCCTTGGTGGAGTTTTTAGTCTCGTTTGAGGCCGCTTTGGAATTCTCCTTGGGGGCAGCCCCGCTGCCTCCCATACCGGTCAGACTCTTCACGAAGCCGCCGATTCCCGGCCCCGGCCCGTCCAGCTTGATATCGAAGCTGGCCAGCACCGACTGGATATACGTATTCACCACATAGGCCGTTGTCAGCATGGACAGGCCGCTCGCCAGCACCACAATCAGGCAGATGCTCAGCGCACGCTTCACTATTTTCACCAACATCACTCCCTTACACCCTGCTCTATTCAACCTCAGAAGAATCGGTTCGCTATGATCCCATTCTCACAGTATTGACTAGAACAACGTCCGGGAAACGTCCCCGAAGCACATTAAAGCTGATTACCTGCTGAACAATAATCCTGACAAAACAAAAACAGGAGCCTCACCGAGGCCCCTGCTCCTATACGTATCTATTTAGTTCTGCTTCAGCCTAGATATAGATTGGCAGTACTTGATTAGTCTGTTCACGGTTGCGGCCCACAGAGAAGATCGAGATTGGAATCCCCGTCAGCTCCGATACACGTTCCACGTATTTGCGTGTGTTGGCCGGCAGATCCTCCAGCGTCTTCGCCCCAGTGATGTCTTCGCTCCAGCCTGGAAGCTCCTCGTAGACCGCTTCACACTCTGCCAGCATTTTCAGGCTTGCCGGGTAATGTGTGATAATATCTCCACGGTACTTGTAGCCGGTGCAGATCTTCACAGTCTCAAGACCGCTCAGGACATCCAGCGAGTTCAGCGATAGGCCGGTGATTCCGCTGACGCGGCGGGCGTGACGCACAACCACACTGTCGAACCAGCCTACGCGGCGGGCGCGTCCGGTTACGGTTCCGTACTCATGCCCGGTCTCGCGGATATAATCACCGGTCGCATCGTTCAGCTCTGTAGGGAACGGGCCGTCTCCTACGCGGGTAGTATAAGACTTCGCCACACCGATAACCTGCTTGATCTTGGACGGGCCCACGCCCGAACCGATGCAGACGCCGCCAGCCGAAGGATTCGATGAAGTAACGAACGGATAAGTTCCTTGGTCGATATCGAGCATCACGCCCTGCGCGCCTTCGAACAGCACCCGGGAATCCGCATCAATCGCATCATTCAGTACCACCGAAGTATCGGTTACATAGCCGCGCAGCACTTCTGCATACTCCAGATATTTGGTCAGAATCTCTTCCACATTCAGCGGCTCAGCGCCGTATACCTGAGTGATCACCTGATTCTTCTCTTCCATCAATGGACGAAGTCTCAGCTCGAATTCCTCAGCGTCCATCAGATCAGCAATCCGGATGCCGTTACGGGCAGCCTTATCCATGTAGCACGGGCCGATCCCCTTGCGTGTTGTGCCGATTTTGTTCGGGCCTTTGCGGTCTTCCTCAAGCGCATCCAGCACCATATGATAAGGCATAATGACATGCGCTCGATCGCTGATTACCAAGTTCTTCGTATCGAAGCCATTGTCATGAATATAATTAATTTCTTGGATCAGCGCTTCCGGGTTAATGACCATTCCGTTGCCGATAACACAAGTCTTCTCTTTATAAAATACACCAGATGGAATCAAGCTCAGCTTGAACTTCTTTCCGTCAATCAGAATCGTGTGACCGGCATTGTTACCCCCTTGATACCGGGCGACCACATCTGCACTTTCCGCCAGAAAATCCGTGATCTTGCCTTTGCCTTCGTCTCCCCATTGTGTTCCCACGACGACTACCGTTGACATGTACATTCCTCCGTAGGTGCTAGCAAGCACCATTATTTTTCCGCTTATCATAGGGGCTCTGTACGCGCTTCATCTTGTACGCAGCCCTCCGGACACCAGGCGGGCAGGCCGCCAAAGCACAATAATCAGTGTAACAGCGGCACTTTTTAAAGTCAAATAAAAACGAACGATCACAGACTGAAATGTGCGATCGTTCGTGTATTGTGCGAAGTTTGCCTAACCTGCAAACGGTTCTGCATGGGCCCGCTCGTAGTTGACGAACTTGTTGAAGTTCTTGAGGAACACAAGCTCCACCGTCCCTACCGGACCGTTACGCTGCTTGGCAATAATAATTTCGATAATGTTCTTCTTCTCGGTATCCTGATTGTAATAATCATCACGGTACAGGAACGCTACGATATCGGCATCCTGCTCGATAGAGCCTGATTCACGAAGGTCACTCATCATCGGCCGTTTGTCCTGGCGCTGCTCCACACCGCGGCTGAGCTGGGACAAGGCAATAACCGGAACGTCAAGCTCACGGGCGATCTGCTTCAGGGTACGGGAGATTTCCGATACCTCCTGCTGGCGGTTCTCGCCGGCCTTGCCCCGGCCCTGGATCAGCTGCAGGTAGTCGATGACAATCATTCCGAGTCCCTTTTCCTTCTTGAGCCGGCGGCATTTCGCCCGGATATCGGTAACTGTGATGCCCGGAGTGTCGTCGATGTAGATTTCGGACTCGGACAGCGACTGGATGCCCATCGTGAGCTTGGACCAGTCATCATCGCTCTTGAAATCACCGGTACGCATAATATTGGCGTCCAGATTGGCCTCTGCGCAGATCATACGCTGAACCAGCTGGGGCGCCGACATTTCCAGACTGAAGATGGCTACCGTCTCCTTCGCCCGCACCGCCACATTCTGCGCGATATTCAGAGCGAAGGCCGTCTTCCCGACGGAAGGACGGGCCGCCACAATAATCAAGTCATTGCGCTGAAAGCCGTTCGTCATATGGTCCAGGTCAACGAACCCGGTTGGAATCCCCGAGGTTCCGCCTTTATTCTGATGGAGCAGCTCGACCCGGTCGAATACCTGCATGAGCACATCGCGGATGGCAATGAACCCGCTGCCGCTGCGGCGGTTCGAGATCTCCAGGATTCGCCGCTCGGCGTCACTCAGCATAATGCCTACGTCTTCGCCGCCGGTATAGCCTTCGCTGACAATCTGCGTGGCTGTGCGGATCAGCCGCCGCAGCATCGCCTTCTCCTCAATAATCTGGGCGTAATAATCGACGTTGGCCGCAGTCGGCACCGCATGCGCCAGCTTCGCCAGATAGCTGACACCGCCGATATCCTCAAGCTCCCCCTTATCCTGGAGCCGGGATGTCAATGTAATCAGGTCAATCGGCTGGCTCTCTTCTCCGAGCTGCACCATCGCCTCAAATATCATCTGATGCGGTTTGTCGTAGAAGTCTTCGGTATTCACCCGCTCCATCGCGGTAATTAGCGCCTCATCCGACAGTAGAACTGCACCCAGTACGGCCTGTTCTGCCTCCAGATTCTGCGGGGGAACCCGATCGAAAAAGAGATCTCCACCCATCCTACTCCTCCGTTACCTGAACCGTGAGGTTAGCCTTTACTTCAGTATGCAGCTTAACTGTTGCCTGGAATGTGCCTACATGGCGGATCGAATCGCTCAGCTCAATTTTGCGCTTGTCGATGACGATGCCCTGAGTAGCTGCCAGTGTCTCGCCGATCTGCTTGCTGGTAATAGCGCCGAAGAGACGGCCGCCTTCGCCTGCTTTGGCCTTTAGAGTCAGGGTCAGCTCATCCAGCTTCTTGCCCAGCTGTACCGCTTCCTCCTTCTCCTGGTCCTTGCGGCGCTGTTCGGCTGCCGCCTGGTTCTCCAGTGTCTTCACATTACCGTCTGTAGCCGGACGAACCAGCCCGCGCGGCAGCAGGAAATTGGCTGCATAGCCCTCCGACACCTCTTTAACCTGCCCCTTCTTGCCTTGACCCTTAACATCCTTCAAGAATATGACCTTCATTCAAATAACCCCTCTTTCGCTTCAATTTCGGCCAGCACTGCGAGCAGTCTGGCTTCCGCTTCTTTGGTTGTTCCTTCAAGCTGTACAGCCGCGTTGGACAGATGTCCGCCGCCGCCCAGCTTCTCCATGACTACCTGCACATTCATCCGACCCAGAGAACGGGCGCTGATGCCGATCAGGCCGTCAGGACGTTCACTGATGACGAAGGACGCCACCACATTCGTCATCCCAAGCAGCGTATCCGCCGTCTGGGCGATCAGCAGCTGCGGGATCTTCATCCCGGGCTGTGTGACCACCAGTGCTATCTGGTCATACACCATGCGCGCATGCTTGATAATCTCCGCCTTCGAGATGTACTCCTGCAGATCCTCCTTCAGCATACGCTGAATGAGAATCGTATCCGCCCCGACCCGGCGCAGGAATCCGGCGGCCTCGAAGGTCCGCGAGCCTGTATGCAGCGCGAAATGCTTCGTATCGACCGTGATCCCGGCCAGCAGCATCGTGGCCTCCAGCGGGCTGAGCTTAATCTTGTCATGAATGTACTGCAGCAGCTCCGTCACCAGCTCACAGGTCGATGACGCATACGGCTCCAGATACACGAGCACAGCGTCATTGATGAACTCCTCACCCCGGCGGTGATGGTCAACCACCACAATCCGGCTGGCAACCTGCACCAGCCTCGGCTCCATAGTCATGGAAGCCTTGTGTGTATCCACAACAATGAGCAGCGTATGCTCCGTCATCATCTGGAGAGCCTGCTCTGGCGTGATGAAGGTCTTGTAGAGCGCCTCATCCTTGCGGATCTCCTCCAACATCCGGGTAATCGAAGGATTCGGCGTCTCCATCACAATGCTGGCTTCCACATTGTACATCTGTGCCGCCTTAAGCAGGCCAATCGCCGCTCCCACCGCGTCAATATCCGGTATCCGGTGCCCCATAATCAGCACCCGGTCGCTCTCCTGCATCAGATCCCGCAGGGCGTGGGCGATTACCCGCGCCCGGACGCGGGTGCGTTTCTCGGCGGCATTGGTCTTGCCGCCGTAGAAGGAGAGCCGCTGGCCCGCCTTCACAGCGGCCTGGTCCCCGCCTCTGCCGAGCGCCATGTCCAGACTCGACTGGGCAAGCGCTCCCAGCTCACTGGCCGATTCCGAGCCGTAGGCAAGGCCTATGCTCAGCGTCATCGGCACCTTGAGGTCTGCCGTCATCTCACGGACCTCATCCAGCACCACGAACCTGCTCTCCTCCAGGGCCTGAAGGCTGCGGTGGTTCAGCAGCATCAGGTACCGCTCGGAAGACAACCTGCGCAGATATACCTCGAATTGCTTGCTCCACTCGGTAATCTCACTGGCAACCTTGGCGATTAGCGAAGTACGCTGCTGATCATCCATCCCCTGGGCGGCCTCATCCAGATTATCCATCATGACAATTCCAATCGCCAGCTTCTCTTCCTCATACCGCTCACGCAGCACCACAAGCTCGGTAATATCGAATAAATACAGCAGCCGTTCGCTTGGAATCACTACAACCTCATAATAGCGGTCATCCACCGTAAGCTCATGGCGCTGCTCCTTCAATACCCCTTCCTTAACCGGTTCCCGCTTGGACGGCAGATTCTGCAGAGAAGCCATAACCTCCGGCATCAGCTCCTGCATATCTTCACCCACAAGCGACTTGCGGGAGAAGATCTGGCCGGCATTCCGGTTATGCCATTCCACCGCCCGGCTCTCACTGTACAGGATAATCCCGAGCGGAAGCATGCTTACAGCCTCCCCCTCCACCCGCTTGATGCGGAAGGACAGGCCGTTGATATAATCTACAAGGTTGCGGCGGAACGACAGCTCGGCCTGCAGCATGGTGAAACACAATGTGCCGGCCAGGAAGAGACTGGAAACTCCGAGGACCCAGTTATAGATACTGACTACTATAATCAGGACCAGCAGCAGTAAGAACGCCCACACGGTATGATAGCCGTGCCAGCGTCTTTGCAGAAATTTTGGCATGAGCCCTCACCCTATCGTTTCGATTTCTTCACAAGCTCCCGCAGCGGAAACGCCAGGTCCACCACACCAATAATCCAGAATCCCGGCAGAGCAATAACAGGGATTGCCAGCAGAAGAGCGATGATCTTGCTCCACTTCCGTTCATGCACCAGGAAGAAGAGGAAGCCGATGGTCTGGATCTTGAACGCAATCTGCAGCAGCGGCAGCAGATTGGCCGAGACCATTAGCATGAAGCCGCTGTCGGCACCGCCGAACAGCAGGCTGATTACGACGCCAAGCAGATAATACCAGATGAACGATCTGGCCAGTCTCCATTCCCGCGCCGGCTTCAGCTTAGGCACCGCATATTCCATACTGTTCAGAATAGGGCGGACAATGGAATGGGTAATGACCGCAATCACGAACGCACTGAGGATCAGCGTCATCGGTATCGCTTGGATCGTCAGCCAGCTCATCTGGCCAATCTGATCAGAGGAGAGGGCGATCTCGGACAGCAGCGGATTGCTTGCCCCCATACTTGCCAGCCAGTCTGCATAGGTCTTCAGAACATCATAGACGTAGTCGTACAAATTGAACTTAAGGAACGTCGTACTGATCAGCAGGATCAGCAGGAATTCAGCTAGTATAGCGACCATACCGGCAATTAGTGTAGAAATCGCTGAAGCACGCTTCTTGTACCATCGTCCCATCACAAGGGCCGGGATTAAGAAATAAGCCGCAATCAGGATATACATCGGGGTAATCAGGCCCACAATCAGCAGAACCGGTAACAGATGCAGAATGAACTGCTTGGTGTTAAGGGTCGTAAAGAGCACTATGGCCGGAATAATCATAAAGAATGTTGTAATAATTAGCAGCGGGGTTGACAGGGATAACAGCAGCAACAGATAAGCTACGCTCCAAGCCACAGATGTCCAGCGAAATTTCAACAGTATTCACCTCTTACGCATATGTTCTTCTAATGCAGATATATCCTGGTACCATTCTTCGAGCTGATGGCCCTCCTGCCTATGCTTTCGCAGCTTCTCCAGCAGTAAATCATCCAGCTCGCGATAAGGAATACCGAGTCTGCGCCCCAAGATGTACGAGCTCATAATCAGGCTGGCCAGACTGTCGCCGACACGCGTGGTACTGCCTTCCCACAGCGCTTTGAATAACCTTGAGACTTGATCAATAACTTCCGTCTTTAACCACTCAATTACCTTGGCGCGTTTGGCCACATCCAGATCCTTCGGCACATTGGGCACTGTCTCTCTACCTCCGGCAAAAAGCATTATTCTCCATTATAGCATAAAAATTTCCGAGCCACACGGACGCCTGCCGCCCCTGAATACCGCCTTCCATCTTTTAAAAAAGGCCCGCATTCCGCTTCGCCGGAAATACAGGCCTTGGTACCTTATAACGATTCGAGCGATTGCCGTGAGACAAATTTCTCGCAGTATTCAATAATCTGGCTCCGGCGTACAATGCCGATGAACCGCTTCATGTCGTCGACCACCGGTACAAAGTTCTGGACCTTGGCCAAATTAATCAGATCTTCCATATCCGCATCAATCGAGACCGCCAGATTGTTCATCCGCAGCGGGACATCCTTAAGCAGAAATTTGGAAGCATTCTCAAAGGTGACCGCGCCGCCCGACTCCTTCATATACCAGAGCAAATCACCTTCTGTAACCGTTCCCGCATATTCTCCGTTGCGGTTCAGGATCGGCACTGCTGTATAGCGGTGAAACTCCATCCGTTCCAGGGTCTGCCGCAGCGTCGAATCCATGGTAACACATGCGACCTCCTGCTTCGGAAGTAAAAAAAACGCAATGTTCATCTCTTAATCCTCCTCAAAGAATTCCGAAGGAATGCTACTTTACCTTCCTTGCACTAAAGCCCACCGTAGTTATACGTCTGCCCTCAGCAATAAGTTCCATTCCATTATAGCATGAAGACAGTAAACAGCAGCCATTAACCTTGAGGGAATGGCTGCTGTTTTTATAACGGGTCAAGAAAATCGGTTCTGATCCTTATTGTACTGCAGGTGTGGCCGAAGGCTCAAGCGCATTGCCGGCCTTGCCTGGCTCAATCAGCTGGTCAACCGGTGTGCTGGGGTTCATCCAATTGTCGATCAGCGCCTTGGCTTTATTCAGATCCTCTTCGTTCACTATATCGTAGTAGACCCCGTCCATCCGTTTGCCTTCCCCCATCACCGTGAAGCTGGAGATATCCATGTCCTTGCCGCCCATGAACTTCTTGGCGAGACTGATGATCATCGAGGGCTGAATATCCGTTTTGAAGTTGTCGCCCATGATATCCAGGAGCTCAGGAATATTGCCGATCTGGCTGATCGATAACATTTTATTCGCTACGACATCAATAAAGACCTGTTGACGTTTGGTCCGGTTGAAGTCGCTATCCTCACGGTAACGGGTATAGTTAAGTGCCTCTTCGCCGCTATAATTCGACTTATTGGCCTTAATGGTGAATTTCTCATGGTCTTTGCCTTTGTTGACAATATCCTTCTTGATCGGGAGCGGCACACCGCCAATGGCATCGACAGCATCCTTCAGCCCCTGAAAGTTGATGGTGGCATAATATTGAATATCATGGCCGAGGAGCGCTTCCAGTGTGTCCTTAGACATTTGCTGCCCGCCGAATGCATACGCATGTGTAATTTTATCCTTCTTATTGTCCTTGTATCCGATAATTTCCGTGTAGGTATCCCGGGGAACGGAGATCAGCAGAATTTTATAATCCTCCGGCCGGATCACCGCATACATCATGGTATCTGAGCGTGCGGTTTCATTCTTCCGCTGATCTGTACCAAGAAGCATCAGAGAGAACGGGTCGCTTTTGAGTGCCACGGGTTCAGCCTTAACGGAAGTCGGTGTCTTGCTGGTGTTATTCTCCAGAGGCACATAGGATGCATCCGTCAGCTTCTGCTCCACCTGATCGGATAAAAAGAGGTCGAATGCCAGCACAGCCAGCGGCTTCTGGAACAGAAACCCTCCGGCTGCAATCACCAGTACCAGAATGAGCGCAATGTATCTTTTTTTTATTTTTTTAAGCTTATTCATCATTTTTGATTCCTTCTTTATGGTGGAATGTACATATTATGAACGTAATCTATTTACAATGGCCGCCTGGGCTTCCAAGGCAGTCATGAGTGGGCTGTTCTAGCTGCTGTACGCCGCCCTGCTTCAGATGGTATTATTCCCCCTTTCCGGGATTCGGGTCGTTCTAATTGTAGAATAAACCTGGAAAACGGCTTTGACACATAAACAATATTTCTATTGTAATCACTTCACCACTAAAAAGAAACAACAAATAACGACAACTTTGACACTTAGGCCGCTTATATTCCATAAAGTATATGACGCAGCAAACGGCGTTTTGATTCTTTTTCAGCCAAAAAAAATAAAAAAAGACAGTCTGTTCAGCCACTTAACACAGCAGATCAGACCATCCTCTTAGCCTATTCAGTATCCTTAATCCACCAGCTCTGCGGATTGATGATATTGCTTAAAGCGTTCATTGTTACCCCTTGCAGGCGCTTATTCACCGCAGTAATATCCGAGCGTTCAGCAAAAAAGATCATTGGAACCTCATCATTGATCAGCTTCTGCCATTCATAGTAGATTTCCTTCCGGAAGTCCTTATCATACGCCTTCAGGCTAACCCCTTCCCGGATCAGGTCCTCACTGCGCTTCGACGTCCACCGGGGGTAATTCCACGAATCGGTAGCGCGCCATAAGCCCGAAGGATCAGGGTCGCTGGCCAGTCCCCACACGCCGTTGAACAGCTCCACTGCCGGATCATCCGACTCCACAGCTTCATAAAAGGTATTCAGCTCCTTGAGGCTTCCTCCGCTGAGCCGCACATCCAGCCCGACATCACGCCAATTCTGGAGAATGGCTGCCGTCCGGGCCTCAGCTGTCTTGCTGCCGCTCATCGCATCATAGTGAATAACGAGCTTCTTGCCGCCGGGATCTTCGCGGAGTCCATCCCCGTCTAGATCCAGATACCCGGCCTCATCCAGCAGCTTCCCAGCCTTTTCCGGAGAATAGGGATAGGTGTCGATCTCCTCATCCGCGATCTTGGCCCAGCTGGAGCTGGGGATAGGTGTCTCGATAAGCGTCCCAAGGCCATAGGAATATTTATCTAGAATCCCTTGCCGGTCAAGTGCATAATACATTGCCTTACGCAGTCGTTTATCCTTGAACTTGGGATTATCCATTACCACCTGACCGTCTGTCTCATCCCAGTGTCCAAACTTGAACCCGATATATTCAAACGACATTCCTGGTGTGACCCTAATCTCTACGTTATCCAATTGCCCTGCGGCCTCATAGGCATCACGCGGCAAAGCCGCCATATCGACAGTTCCTGCTTCAAGCAGAGAGGTAATATCCTTGCTGTCGATCGCCTTATAAGTAATCCCGTCCAGAAGCGCTCCGCCCTTGTAATAATTATCGAACCGTTTCATTTCCACCGTCTGGCCCGGCACAATGCTGGTTACCATGAACGGACCCGTGCCAATTGGCCGCTTGCGCACCTGATCGCTGTCCAGCATATCCTTAACTGCCACTCCCGCGAAGTACCGCTTGTTCATCGGGTAGGCCCACAGATTATCAATCACGTTCACCCGTGCTGAATTCATTGTAATGCGCAGCGTATACGGGTCCATCACCTTAAGCCCTGTAATTTCCTTCGCCTGGCCCTGGTGGTACGCTTCTGCGCCCTTGATCATCTCAACGCTATAGTATCTGGAACCCGTATACTCCGGGCTGGCGATAGTCTCCAGAGCAAACTTCCAATCCTCCACGGTCAGCTCATCCCCGTTATGCCAGCGGACCCCGGGCTTAATGGTGAATGTGAACACCGTATGATCCTCGGACTCCTGCCAGCTGGCGATATTAGGAGCGGTGGACAAATCATCCTTCACAGTGAACATGGCCTCAGTGGTGAACTCCAGCACATTGGAATCATCTTCTCCTTCGAAGAATGCCGGTTCAAAGATCCCTTGAAAAGCGGACGGGTAGCCGAAGGTCACAGTCCCGCCTGTAATGGGTTCATCGGCTGTTTGGCTAAGGCGCGCCACAACATTCTTGACGGCCGGGCTTGGCCCGCTGCATGCCGACAATGCCACCAAGAGCGCAAGCGGTAGCATCAGTCTGCCGATGAGTCGGTTTGACATATATTTCTTCCCTCCCGGGTTGGATCACACAGTAATGTAAGCGGTTTCTACACTAGATTTTACTGTAATGCCTATTATGCAGATTATGGACAAATAATTATTCCACATTATAGAGGATATACAATATTCACTGTAAAGTGAAGTCTTTAATTTATTTCGGGGCAGCCCAGAACCCTTCCGATGTAGAAAAAAGCCTGCCCTGACGGGCAGACTTCAGCTATAGCAGCGCCTTAATTTTCCTCTCCCGGATGGATGATGCTCAGGCCCTCTACATGCTTTTTCCGCATCAGCTTACGCTTCTTCCGGGTCTCCTTGCTCTCAAAAATAATATCAAAATCATAATCCTCGGGGTACAGCTCCTCCTTGGACAGATAAGGCTTCAGCCGTTTGTGGTTAATACTCAGCTTCTGCTTCTGGATCATCACTCCGACCCTCCCCCGGCTGTCCTTCTTCTCATAGACAATTCCCGTCCGCCCTAAAGAGCTGACATAGACAGCATCTCCTATCGCAAATTCAGGTACTGGAGTATGCGCCTCCTGTGATGCAACGTTTCCCTGCTGTCCTTCAGCCGTTCTATCCGCTTTTGCAGTTATTTCATTCTGCGCTGCTTTAGCTCTCTCAGCAGCTCTGATAGCGTCCTTCCAAGGGCTGTGGCCGCCTCTGTGTCCCTGCTGCTCTGTCACAAGCTGTTTGGCCCGCTCGATAACGGAATGGACAATACCCAGCTTCTCGGCGATCTGCAGCGCGTAGCTCTCTCCAGCTTCGCCAATCGTTAGCTTATACAGCGGCTGCAGCGTGTTCTTATCGAACTCCATCCGTGCATTCTCGAAGCCTGCCGTTGCCGCCGCGAAGGCCTTCAGCTCATTGAAGTGGGTCGTTACCACGATATTAGCCCCCTTTCGGTTCAACTCCTCCAGAATCGCGATGGACAGCGCGAACCCTTCACCAGGGTCTGTGCCGGCAGCCAGCTCATCAATCAGCAGCAGCACGCCTCTGCCGGCATCATAGAGCATTCCTTCAATACTCTTCATCTGTGCCGAGAAGGTGCTTAGGGACTGTGTCAGGCTCTGTCCGTCTCCGATAACGCTCATTACATTGGTGAAGACCGCGAAGTCACTGCCGGGATCAACCGGTACCAGCAGGCCGGACTGCGCCATTAATACGAGCAGGCCCAGGGTTTTGAGCACAACCGTCTTGCCGCCTGTATTCGGCCCGGTCACGATCAGCGATTTATACCCTTGACCGAGCTCCAGACTGACCGGCACCATATCCTTCAGCAGGGGGTGACGGCCTCCATTCATCCTTACATAACCGCGTTCGTTCAGAGCAACCGGCCCCGCATCCATTACCCGGGCAACCTTCCCTTTGGCGAAAATAAAGTCATACATGCCCGTCACCTCAATATTCAGCCGGATAGCGGCCTGTTCCTGCTCTAACAGCCCTGTCAGCATGCTCAGGATTATTCCTTCCTCACGAGCCTCGTCAGCAGTCAGGAGCTCGATTTCTCCCTGTAACGAGGCCACCTCATCCGGCTCCACGAATACCGTCTGCCCGCTGGTGGACTGGTCCAGCACCGAGCCCCTAATTTGCTTGTGATACTCCCGTTTCACCGGAATGACATACCGCCCGCCGCGCATACTGACCAGACTTTCCTGTAAAATGGATTTGTGGCGGTTCATAATACTCTCCAGCT
Organism: Paenibacillus sp. FSL R7-0128; assembly: GCF_038002245.1. NCBI lineage: Bacteria > Bacillati > Bacillota > Bacilli > Caryophanales > Paenibacillaceae > Paenibacillus > Paenibacillus sp. FSL R7-0128. The sequence goes on from NZ_JBBOCD010000001.1 coordinate 7,725,796, forward strand.
TCCGGTGCAGGCGCTCCTTGGCGACTGCCAGCCGTTTGCGGACCCGTTCCAGTCCTTTGCTGGCGTGGTCATCAATGACGCCCAGCCGGATACACCGTTCTATCTCGTCCCGAACCCCATTCAGCTCCTGAAGGGATGCCCCGTAAGCGGCGATGCGCGGCGCTATCTGCTCCTTGGCGGCCATGTATTTCCTGAGCTGTCCGCAGCTGTTCAGAAACAGCGAGACTGCGGTGAAATCCTGCTCATTGTACATATAGCCGGTCCCGAGCAGTGACAGCACCCATTCAATGCCCTCCAGCGAGGGAATCGGCACACTGGCTCCGCGCTCCAGCAGCTCCTTCGCTTCTTGCGCCTCCTCAAGCGCCCGGTGTATCGCCGGCAGGTAGATCATTGGCTGAAGCTCTCTGACAACCCTTCTTCCCTCATAAGATACCGCATAACGCAGCAATTCCTGCTTAATCGTCTCATATTCCAATGTGTGCAGACTTTGCAGATTCAACTTGAGTTCCTCCTTGTATACAAGTATATTTCTTATCCCAATCCACTGCGCATAACGCAAAAAGAGGGCAAAGAACCGCCACCACGGCAGTCTTCGCCCTCTTTTTGCTGCTGCTGCTTCTCTTTGGCTTCAGAGTCCCGCCCCTTACGGGAAGACGACTAAAAACAGAAAAAACCGTGCTGCAAGAGCACGGTTAATCACAAAGAGAACAATAGCCGGATCAAGAGGCCATCATGACGCTTCGCGTGTGTTCTTAACTAAATCATTCATTCCAGCAGCCCGCAGTCTACTCAGTCAGAGATGTCATCAGGACAGACTCCAACAAGACATGCCCCCGGCAAAATCAGAGCATGCGGCGGCTAACAGCCGGAACGATATGAAATTGCTTAGTTAAGAACGCTCACCAACATCAAAATTTCCCCTTTAGTTATAGGATACCTGTAATTTACTACACCTGGAATCCGTTTGTCAATTATGGGTTATCCCATACAAAAAGCAGCCGGCTAAGCCGGCTGCTTCATAAAACGTCCTATTCTGTTGTGTAAGGCAGCAGCGCGATTTGACGCGAGCGCTTTACAGCAATAGTCAGAGCGCGTTGGTATTTTGCACTTGTACCCGTTACACGACGCGGCAAGATCTTTCCGCGTTCGCTGATGAACTTCTTAAGAAGCTCAGTGTCTTTATAATCAATGTGAGTAATCTTGTTCACAGTGAAATAGCACACTTTTTTACGCTTGTTGCGTCCACCACGACGTGCCGGTCTTTTGTCGTTGTCCGCACCTTCTCTTGGTTTGAAAGCCATGTTCAGTTCAGTCCTTCCTTATTAAAATGGCAAATCATCGTCCGATATATCGATCGGTTTTCCATCGCCCGAAAAAGGATCTTGGGTATTGTTGTTACGCGAGAAATTATTGTTGTTGCCATTTCCGCGAGCACTGTTCCCGCCGTTACCGCCGCCACCGAAGGCTGGCTCTTCAGGCATACTTCCACCACTTGATGCATTTCCGCCTTCACGGCTCTGCGCGGATTCCAGGAAACGGACATTATCGGCAATAACTTCAGTAACGTATACACGTTTGCCTTCGTTATTCTCGTAATTCCGTACTTGGATGCGTCCTTCCACGGCTGCCAGTCTTCCTTTGCGCAAATAATTGGCACAGGTCTCAGCCAGCTGTCTCCAGGTTACTACCGGGATAAAGTCCGCCTCGCGTTCACCGTTCTGGCCCGTAAAGTTACGGTCTACGGCAAGCGTAAACTGTGTTACGGCAACACCAGCAGGAGTATAACGAAGTTCCGGGTCACGGGTCAACCGACCGATCAGAATGATACGGTTCAACAATTAGGTCCCCTCCTTAATAGCGCGATTCGTTACAAAGCTTGTCAATATCTTAGGCAACGTCGTTCGTAATGAGATAACGAATTACTTCGTCAGAAATCTTCATGATACGCTCAAGCTCAGTAACTACTGCAGGTTCTGCATTGAAGTTAACCAAAACAAAAACGCCATCACGATGTTTCTTGATCTCATACGCAAGACGGCGTTTACCTTGCACATCGTGCTTTGTAATTTCTCCGCCGTTGGAGATGATGCCTTGGAATTTTTCGACTGCTGCTTGAACGGCTTCTTGTTCAATGTCAGGACGAATAATGTACATGACTTCATATTTGCGCATAATTTTCACCTCCTTATGGTCTGCGGCCCCTGATCAGGTCAGGAGCAAGGAACGAGCACAAACATAGACTCGCACCAAATCAATATACCAAACCCAGCAGAGGATTGCAAGTTTTATTAATACGTACCAGATGCTGGACCCCCAAAAAATGTTGGCGGATTCCGTAAGAACCTCTGAGTAATCCCTCATCGTCAAGGCCACAATATAACAGCTTCATCATTCGATTACAGGAGGTTATTCACCAATGGGCGAACAGACGGAGTATGAAAAGGGCGACAAAGCCCCCAACCCGGGCGTTTACACCGAGGTAGGCGAAGCGCGGAGCTTCCACACGGAGATTCAGAATCCGAAGCGGATTACAATGGAGAAAGGCGACACCTTCCCGGAGACCAGCAACCAGAACCGCAAGTGGAAAAAAGTCGAGAAGGCCCGTGTCCATTAATTTCAGCAGCCAGGTATAAAACCTTGAAGGCTGCGCATACTAGACCCAGGCAGTACAAAAGAGAGGTGTGGTTCCGTTGAACGTCGCAGACGAACACGATCACAGGGATTCTGAATTCAGCAGCTATCGTACCCGGGGAGAGTGAAGCTGGCTCTGTAAAAAGGAGTAACAGCTTTGGCATTACCCAATCACAGTAGTAGCTATAGACAGAGATTTCCGAACGTCATTGATGTACTGCCTCTGGAAGAGAGACCTGCGAAGGTCTCTCTTTTTGCGTATACAGACACAAAAAAGCCCCCGTATCAGAACGGAGGTCTCATAAATTAAGAATATAATTGCTGAAGTGGCGGAGAGGGTGGGATTCGAACCCACGCACGCTTTGACACGCCTAACTGATTTCGAGTCAGCCCCCTTGGGCCTCTTGGGTACCTCTCCGCAGCAAGAATTATCATATCATGCTAATCGCACAATTGCAAGCGTTATTCATTTGCGTTTCGCTTCCTGCGCCAGCTTAATTATTCTCCGCTCCACTATCCGCTGAATGCAGGACCTTCTTCAGATTCTTTTCGAATTTGGCGCGGGGAATGAGGACACTGTGCTGACAGCCGGTGCACTTAATCCGGATATCCATCCCCATACGGATAATCTCCATCTCGTTACTTCCGCAGGGATGCTGCTTCTTCATCTGCACAATATCACCCAGCCCGAATACCTTGCGTTCCATTACTCTTCCCCCTCCTCTGCCTCTTGCGCAGCAGCTACCTGCCTTCTTGGGCTGGCCTCTTGCTCCTCACGGGCTCTACGGGCTTCCTCTATGCGTTCCTGCTCACGGGCCGCCTCAGCCTCTCTTGCCTCCCTCTCCGCCTGCTCACGCGCCTCCTGCTCGGCCTTAGCAGCCTCCAGGGCGCTCTGCTTCTCCAGAGCATGCTTGATATCATTCTGAATCTGCCGCTCGGCAGCGTCTCTGGCATTAGGCAGGCAATTCGCCGCTATGCGGATGACATACTCTGAGGTGCTCATCGACTGGATTCCCAGAATATTAGGGTAGGCAATGACACTGGAGCTGCGTTCCTCGATGCCCTGAAGCGCCTCGCCGATCAGTGCCAGGGTGGCTTCGAGCCCGCGTTCGATTTTAACCGGAACATCTACTACAGCCAGTGCATTCGCCAGCGAATAATTCGTCACATTAACAATCGTGCCGTTAGGAATGATGTGTACCTCGCCCGTAGCACTTAACAGTCTGGTCGTCCTCAGGCCAATCATCTCTACCGTTCCCTTATAGGTTCCGCTCTGGATAACATCCCCGACTGCAAACTGGTCCTCAAAAATAATAAAGAAGCCCGTAATCACATCTTTGACCAAACTTTGTGCGCCGAACCCTATAGCCAGCCCGACTACCCCTGCTCCGGCGAGCAGCGGCTTCAGATCGAAGTTGAACTCCGACAGAACCAGCAGAATCATGGTGAAGTTACAGAAGAAGGTAACCACATTCTTCATCAGTCCGCCGACCGTGGAGAAGCGCCGGTTATTGACTAATGCCCTCCCCCTCGTCTCCCGCTCAAGCGACCGGTCAATCACATTGGAGACCACCTTGATAATCACCCGGGTCAGAATGAAAATTATGAGAATTCTGATTCCCGAAAACAGGACCGCGGCCCACATATCAGTATTGGTGAACCAGTCCCATAATTTATCTTTGAAGCGGACGGCATCATTAACAACACCGTCAACGCCGTCGGCCGCCAGTAAGCTGTTAATCATCGAACCCCTCCTTCTCCGTTATTTCCACATACCCTGCACCCTCAATGGCCTTGGCGAAGATCCCCCGGATCTCTACGTTCTGCTCTTCGACCAGGACCCTTACCTCATCCAACGCACTCCGGTAGAATTGGATCGACATCGCACAGCCGGCGGTGATCTCCTTGGGCGTAGGGAAGATATCGATTTCAATCTCCGCATATTCAAGCAGCATCTCGGCGCGCAGCGCCTGCTGGGTCGAATCAAACGCTAGCAGCAGTTCCTCCTCCACACTCCACGCCTCCTCTGGGCTATTGGTCCTATCTATTGCCGCCATAGTATAAAAAACCACTTCCATCCATATACTAGGATCATCAGAACACGCTCCCGCGGACGTAAGCCTTGCATAATCAGCAGCCTGGCAGCCTGATTGCTTTTTCAGCTGATTTTCCGTGATTTGCAGTCGCCGCCTCAGAAAGGACGATTATATGAATTTCTCTTCCAAAGCTCCACCGCTGCAAGAACCATCCTGTTTAAAAATATCACATGCCGACCCCAATATCTATTCTGCCATTACCCACCGTCTGCTGTTCCACTTTTCGCGCACCCGTCCGGATACGCCCATTGTCATTATCTGCGTGGGCACGGACCGCTCGACCGGCGATTCTCTTGGCCCCCTGGTCGGCACGACACTGGCCCGCTTTCACAGCCCGCTGTTCCATCTCTACGGAACGCTGGAGGAGCCGGTACATGCCATTAACCTGGAAGAGACAGTTAGCCTTGTGTACCAAAAGCATGCCAACCCGTTCATCATCGCCATTGACGCCTGTCTCGGCCAGTCCACCAGCGTCGGCTGCATTCAGGTGGTTGAAGGTCCGCTGCGTCCTGGCGCAGGGGTCAACAAGCAGCTTCCCCCCGTTGGCGATATCCATTTGACCGGCATCGTTAATGTGGGAGGATTCATGGAATATTTCGTATTGCAGAACACCAGATTAAGCCTGGTGATGCGCTTGTCGGATATTATTTCATCCAGCCTCTACTCTGCCTTGAAGCAGTGGAACCTGCATGCTAGATCTGCTGCAACGCGAGAGCAATAACTTCCTTCTCCTCCGGTGACAGAGCATACGGGGTCTCTCCCTGTTCAATCGGCTTAGCATAGATATATGAGTTCTCGCGGTTGTGCAGACTGCTCAGCACAATCCCGCTGTGGTTGTCATCCAGAATGGCAAGCGAGAAACTCAGGTCATTACCGCGTTCTCCAAAAGCATTATAGCGCTTCATGGCCACCTTCGACTTCATGCCGCGCATTTTGGTATGTGCCGCTTCAAGCAGCGTCTTCTGCTCCAGCTGGACCTCCTCCAGCATATCCCCCTGATTCTTCAGGTTGACCAGCAGATTCTCCAGATCCTCTATGCCATTCCCGCCCATCATGGCTTCGTACCGGCTCCGCATTCTGCGAAGCCTGGCACCCTGGACGATCATCATAATGGCCATCAGTATGATTACCCCGGCAAAGCCCATGATGAACGCCGATAAATACTCGCTTATGATTTCATTTAACTCCGACATGTTGAATCATCCTTTATACAAAAATAAGAATTCCTACGCTGTAACGACACCGACCTGTATAATCCACCTGAATCCTTATCCACTTATTAGCTTGAACGCGATACGCCGTACATTTCGTCCATAGCTAACAGCAGCCGCTGAACATCCGCTTCCGTGGAACTCACTCCCACACTCGCCCTTACCGCTCCGCTAGCCAGAGTATCCGCTGCTTGATGGGCCAGCGGTGTACAGTGCATTCCTGCCCGCACGGCAATCTGGTATTCGCGGTCCAGCCGGTGGGCAATATGCGCCGACTCCTGCCCCTCTACAACAAAAGCCACAATTCCGCTGCGTGGAGCGCCCGGTGCCGGGCCCAGAATCCGCATGCCCGGAATAGCAGCCAAGCCCTCCATCAACAGCTGTGTCAACTTCCATTCCTGCATATGAATCTGTTCCACTCCCAGCGCCTTAACCGCCTTCACGCCAGCCAGCAGACCAGCTATTCCGACGGCATTCTGTGTCCCTGCCTCATAACGGTCCGGGCGAACACTTGGCTGCTCGCTGTTCTCCGACTGACTGCCAGTCCCTCCATGCATCAGCGGTTCCAAATCCAGCCCAGGAGAGATATACAGCCCCCCGGTTCCTTGCGGACCGAGCAGCCCTTTATGTCCCGGAAATGCCAGCAGATCAATATTCATAGACGCCACATCAATATTAAGCGCCCCTGCACTTTGAGCGGCATCTACCAGGAACACAGCCCCATGCGATTTCACTATGTCACCGATATCCCCAATCGGCAGAATACTTCCCAGCAGATTGGAACTGTGATTGCAGATCACCATCCGGGTGTTAGGACGCAGAGAACGCTGAAGCTCGTGAAGATTGATTTGGCCCTCGCGGTCCACCTGTATATAATCCACTTCAATCCCGATGCTCTGGCGCAAATACTCCAACGGTCTGCGCACTGAGTTATGCTCTGTCATCGTTGAAACGACATGATCCCCTGGTTGAAGTGTACCCTTAATAGCCATATTTAGCCCCATAGTTGTGTTATGGGTGAACGCAATATCCTGAGCATTCGCTATACCAAACAACTCTGCCAGCAGCATTCGTGCACGAACTAATACCCGCCCCGTCCCGATAGCCAGTGAGTGGTTGCCCCGCCCAGCATTGGCCCCTGACTTTTCCAAGGCCTCCACCATAGCTGCAGCCACCTCCGGCGGCTTGGGCCACGAAGTAGCTGCGTGATCGAGATATACCAGCCTCTCCATCTTCCACCCTCCCTCTTTTCGATTTAAAAAACATACCCCTCCATATCCGTATTAAGGATATCTCAGGATATGTCTTCGGTACAAATATCCAAATCAGTTCCCCAGCAGCTCCAGCAATCTTTCCAGGTCTTGGGCACTGTAATAGTTTAATTCGATTTTCCCTTTTTCCTTGCCTTGTTTAATTTTGACTGTTGTCTTGAATCGCTCCCGTAATACTTCCTCTACATTATCAATATAAGGATCACGTTTCACAACCTTGGCCTTAATTCCATTAGCCGGTTTGCGGTCGAGATTCTTCACTACCTCTTCCAGTTCTCTAACACTCCACTGAAGCTCCACACACTGGGCAGCCAATTGCTTGATGACCTCCGGATCTTTCAGAGCCACAATTGCCCGGGCATGCCCCATCGAAATTGTTCCACGTGAAACATAATCCTTCACTTCTTCCGGTAAGCTAAGCAGCCGCAAAAAGTTGGCGATATGCGATCTGGACTTTCCGACTTTAAGAGAAAGCTCTTCCTGAGTTAGTGAGAATTGATCCATCAGTCCTTGATAAGCAACCGCTATTTCCATCGCGTTAAGATTCTCACGCTGCAGGTTCTCGATCAGGGCAATCTCCATCACCTGCTGATCACTGAGGCTGCGGACCACTGCCGGAATCGTAGCTTTGCCGCAATATTGCGAGGCCCTGAATCTGCGTTCCCCGGCAATAATCTCATACCCTTTCAACACACTGCGAACAATGATCGGCTGGATCACACCATGCTGTCTTATGGATTCTGCAAGCTCCTGAATGGCCTCTTCATTGAAATCCTTGCGCGGCTGATAAGGATTGGCTCTAAGCTGCGTCAACGGAATCTCTACTACCTTATCGTCTTCATTGATTGACAGAGAAGGTATTAATGCATCCAAGCCTTTCCCCAAACGCTTACTCATAAGAGATCACTTCCTTTGCCAACTCTAAATATACTTCCGCTCCCTTGGAACGGGAATCGTAGGTAATAATTGACTGTCCATGTGAAGGGGCTTCGCTTAGGCGTACATTACGCGGGATAATCGTTCTGTATACCTTTTCTTGGAAATATTTTTTCACTTCTTCGATAACCTGAATCCCGAGGTTCGTCCGGGCATCCAGCATCGTGAGCAATACTCCCTCTATTTTGAGATGCGGATTAAGATTCTTCTGAACCAGTCTTACAGTGTTGAGCAGCTGGCTTAATCCTTCAAGCGCATAATATTCGCATTGTATAGGGATAATCACTGAGTCAGCAGCCGTTAGAGAGTTAATGGTAAGAATCCCTAATGATGGCGGGCAATCTATGATGATGTAATCATAATTCGCCTTCACTGCATTCAGTGCCTTCTTCAGCTTCAGTTCCCGCGATATCGTAGAGACCAGCTCGATCTCTGCTCCTGCCAGCTGAATGGTTGCCGGAATAATATGAAGGCCCTCAATCCGGGTCTCCTGTATTGTATCCTGCGGATCCACTTCATTAATAAGAATATCGTAAATGCAATTCTCTACATCCGCTTTGTTGACGCCAACGCCGCTCGTAGTGTTGCCTTGCGGATCAATATCAACAAGCAGCACTCTCTTCCCCAGAGTAGCCATGCTGGCACCCAGGTTCACAGAGGTTGTTGTTTTACCTACCCCGCCTTTTTGATTTGCTATGGCAATAATCTTGGACACTTATTTCACCTCGAATTGTTTAGAAAGAATCATCTTGTAGTTCTTAGCTGTTAACAGCATAATAATCTGGATCTACGGCATCACGTTTGCGGAGATGTAGGTAAATAAGCAAATAGACAACAACTTATCCTTAGAGTGTATATGTGATAACGTTCGGAGCTAGTCATAGAAAAGGCGGCCAACACCTCAGGGCCGCCTTCAGCTTTTGTTGCCATTATCGTTTTGGAATTTGGATCACAATCTCATAATGATCTCCGCGGTCATTCTCGGAGGTCTTAATCTCCATTCCTGAGCCGGTCACCATGTCTATAGATTGACGAATTGTATTAAGAGCGAGACGGACATCTTTGGTATAGGAGGTCCGTTTTGATTTTTTGGTCTGGGTAACGGCCTTGTAGAAGGCGATACGTGCTTCTGTTTGTTTTACATTCAATTCCTTGGAAATAACCTCAGCCAGAACCTTAAGCTGCATCTCCTCAGTGTCCAGCGACAAGAGCGAGCGTGCATGACGCTCGGTGATTTTCCTTTCCATTAAAGCAGTTTTGACCTGTTCAGGCAAATTCAGCAAGCGGATTTTGTTGGCAATGGTGGATTGGCTTTTGCCAAGCCGCTGAGCCAGACTCTCCTGGGTCAATTGATGCAAGTCAATCAGCTTCTGATACGCGATCGCCTCTTCAATAGAGGTTAAGCCCTCACGCTGCAAGTTCTCTATCAGTGCGATCGATGCAGCCTGTGAATCATTGAATTCGCGGACAAGTGCCGGAATGGTGTCCATGCCCAGCTTTTTAACTGCCCGCCAGCGTCTTTCGCCTGCAATAATCTCATACTGGGAATCACGCATACGCACAACGATCGGCTGGATCACGCCATGAGTTTTGATAGTCTGACACAACTCGTCGATCTTCTCATCATCGAAAATAGTCCGTGGCTGATACGGACTGCTGATGACCTCATGAACCGGGATTTGTTTGATCTCTTCTCCGCTGCTCCGCTCGGTAAATCCAAAAAGCTTGGTGAATTGTTCTTTCATTCCGTTCATAACCACCTAATTTCGTTATAGTACGATCATCTTAACCTTTCATGCGAAAAGCTTATCGTACAGCGTAAGAAAAGTAACCCTAAGTCATTCTAAGCCACTTCTCTTAAAAGACGGCCTGGCATTCATTCTGATCTTATCTATTAAAAGTCTTACTATATTATTCTATCACTTTTCTGCTAATAATCCTATTCTCCATAATGACCTATTTTTCCTGCACACCAGCCTGAACTAGAGCAGCTTTCCGCACAAATAAAAAGACCAAGCTCATCAAAGATGAGCTTGGTCCACTATAACAGAAGACTGTCAAATGTTGTTTCACGTGAAACAATTAGATGAGCGGCGACTTCGCAGGTACGCCGGGCTTGCGCGGATACTTGGACGGTGTGGCCCCAGTCTTACGTACAAGAATGATATGCCGGGAAGATTCTTCCACCGGCAGACTGAAGGATTCTACCTTGTGCAGTTCAGCACGCAGCTCCTTGAAGCTGCGCTTGGCTTCTTGGAGTTCCTCCGTCGGATCGCTCCCCTTCATGGCAGCGAAGATGCCGTCCTTGCGGGTGAATGGCAGACAGAATTCATTCAGAAGCGATAAACGGGCCACCGCACGGGCAGTAACTACATCATAAGCATCCCGGTGAACAAACTGTCTGGCCACATCCTCTGCCCGGCCGTGAATGAGCTGTACACCCTTCAACCCCAGGGTATCACAGACATGCTGCAGGAAGGTGATCCGTTTGCTAAGTGAATCCACAATCGTCAGCTTAAGATCCGGGAAGCATATTTTTAGCGGAATACCAGGGAACCCTGCCCCTGAACCAATATCAGCAAGACTCTTCGTCTCCTGCATATTCACGTAGAAGGCTAAAGATAAAGAATCATAGAAGTGCTTGGTATATACCTGGCTCCGCTCTGTGATCCCGGTTAGATTCATCTTCTCATTCCAGGAGACCAGCTCCTGATAATAGAGTTCAAATTGTTCAAGCTGCTTCATTGAGAGTTCCAGCCCATGCTCCTTGAGCAGGTCGGTGAACTCAGCTACCGTTGTATCCATAGGTTATCCTTTCGCCGCTGTTACACGGTTATAGTGCTCCAGATAGACCAGCAGAATCGAGATATCTGCCGGGGTAACGCCTCCGATACGCGAAGCCTGCCCAATGGAGATGGGAGCGATTTTGGTCAGCTTTTGCCGGGCCTCCATTGCCAGTCCATGAATCTCATTATAGTTGATGTCGTCTGGAATCTTCTTCTTCTCCATCTTCTGAAGCTTCTCCACATGCAGAAGCTGTTTCTCAATATAGCCGGCATACTTAATCTGAATCTCCACCTGCTCCTTCATCTCTTCATCCAGCTCTTCTGGAGAAGGAGAGATCAGATCCACGAAGCTGTAGGCTAGCTCAGGGCGGCGCATTAAGGTCAGCAGATTGCTTCCGTCAACAATCGGTGCAGATCCATAACTGGCTAGCGCTTCATTCACTTGAACCGGTTTGACCTTTGTCTCCTGCAGACGGATAATCTCACGGTCGACCCGGCCCTTCTTATCAAGGAAGGCTTCATAGCGCTGCTCTGTAATCAGCCCAATATCATAGCCGATTGGCGTCAGGCGGAGATCCGCATTATCATGACGGAGCAGCAGCCGGTATTCCGCACGGGAAGTCAGCAGGCGATAAGGCTCATTCGTTCCCTTAGTGACAAGATCATCGATCAGAACGCCAATATAACCCTGTGAACGATCCAGCACGACCGGCTCTTTCTCCTGTACTTTACGCGCTGCATTGATACCGGCAATAACCCCCTGCCCTGCCGCTTCTTCATAGCCGGAGGTACCGTTGATTTGTCCCGCAGTGAATAGTCCCGGCAGACGTTTGGTTTCCAGAGACGGCCAGAGCTGCGTCGGAACCATGGCATCATATTCAATGGCATAGCCGTTGCGCATCATCTCTACCTTCTCCATACCGGGAATAGACCGCAGGACCGCCAATTGCACATCCTCAGGAAGACTTGTCGACAGACCCTGTACATAGTATTCCGATGTGTTTTTACCTTCCGGCTCCAGGAAGATCTGATGCTGTGATTTATCACTGAACCGGACAACCTTATCTTCAATGGAAGGGCAATAACGCGGACCCGTTCCTTCAATAATACCCGTGAACATCGGCGCCCGGTGCAGATTGTCATTAATGATCTGGTGAGTAACCGGGGAGGTGTAGGTCAGCCAGCAAGGCAACTGCTCATTATCCGAGGATTTGGTTTCAAAAGAGAAGAATTTCAGCTTCTCATCGCCCGGCTGGATTTCTGTCTTGGAGAAATCAATCGAATCCTTGTGGACACGCGGCGGCGTTCCGGTCTTGAAGCGGACCAAATCGAACCCCAGTTCGCGCAGATTCTCGGACAGGCGTACGGACGGCTGCTGATTATTTGGTCCGCTCTCATATGTCAGCTCACCCATGATCACTTTGCCGCGCAGGTAGGTTCCCGTTGTCAGAATAACGGTCTTGCTGTGATACACCGTCCCTGTCTTCGTCACCACTCCGGCGCAGCGTCCGTCTTCGACGATCAGCTCCTCCACCATCCCCTGGCGCAGAGTCAGGTTAGGAGTCTTTTCCATCGTTTCTTTCATTGCGTGCTGATAGAGGAACTTGTCGGCTTGTGCACGCAGAGCATGAACCGCAGGCCCCTTGCCTGTATTAAGCATTCGCAGTTGAATGAAGGTCTTGTCTATATTGCGGCCCATTTCTCCGCCGAGTGCATCAATTTCACGCACCACATGGCCCTTGGCGGGTCCGCCAATCGATGGATTACATGGCATGAAGGCCACCATATCCAGGTTAATTGTGATCATCAGTGTGCGGCAGCCCATCCGTGCAGCAGCCAGAGCTGCTTCGCAGCCGGCATGACCGGCGCCGATGACGATAACATCATAGCTGCCTCCATCATAATTCATAACGGTTCCCCCTTCTTATTTGCCCAAGCAGAATTGCGAGAAGATCTGGTCCAGCAGCGAATCCGCCGCCGTATCTCCAATAATCTCCCCGAGCTGCTCCCAGGCCAGACGTACATCAATCTGTATCATATCTATAGGAATCAGCATCTCCGCTGCTTCATAGGCATCCTGTAGTGATTTATGTGCCTTCTTAAGCAAGGCTATATGCCTTACATTGCTTACATAAGTCAGATCGCCAGATTCCAGCTTGCCTCCGAAGAATAGTGCGGAGATCGCCTCTTCCAATCTATCGAGTCCTTCCTCTTCCAGCACCGACATCGGTACAATACTCGCTTCAGCGAAAAAGGAGCGCAGCTTCTCCGTGTCCAGACGGGACGGTAAGTCCATTTTATTCATGATGACCAGCGCTTGTCTACCGTGGATTTGTTCCATCAGTGCCAGTTCATCCTCATGAAGCTCCTCATTGGCATTCAGCACCAGCAGAATCAGATCCGCATCGCTGAAAGCCGCCTTCGAACGTTCCACACCGATTCTCTCCACCACATCCATCGTCTCACGGATACCAGCAGTATCCAGCAGCTTCAGCGGGATATTATTAATCGTTACATACTCTTCTATCACATCACGCGTTGTTCCCGGAATGTCGGTCACAATCGCCTTGTTGTCGCGGGCAAGCGCGTTCAGCAGTGAGGACTTCCCGACATTGGGCCTGCCCACAATAGCTGTCGTAATCCCTTCGCGCAGAATCTTTCCTTCATTGGCGGTTCGAAGCAGCTTATCTATGCCTTGCATAACCTCTTGACTCTTATCCTTGATGAAATCGGCAGTTAAGGATTCCACATCATGCTCGGGGTAATCAATATTCACTTCTATATGGGCCAGTGTCTCAATTAGCGTGTGCCGAAGCTCATGAATACGTGCGGATAACGAGCCGCTAACCTGCTTGAGGGCAACCGAGAAGGCCCGGTCCGACTTGGAACGAATCAGATCAATTACGGCCTCGGCCTGCGAGAGATCAATCCGTCCGCCCAAAAAGGCACGCTTTGTGAACTCTCCCGGCTCGGCCAGCCGGATGTCCTGCTGCAGCAGCAGATCCATTACTCTTCTTACAGAGATTACACCGCCATGAGCGCTGATCTCCACCACATCCTCCGTGGTAAAGGAGCGTGGTCCCTTCATGACGGTTACCAGTACCTCTTCCAGCTGTTCCCCGTCCTGCAGACTTACGATATGTCCATAATGCACCGTATGAGAATCAGCTTCCGTAAGGGGGATACGGCTTTTGAACAAAGGGGCCACTTGGGGGATTGCCTGCGGTCCGCTAACCCGGATGATGGCAATACCGCCCTCGCCCAAGGCTGTCGATACAGCGGCAATAGTATCACTAAGCATGTTTGTAATTCACCTCTGGTTTTGGTCTCTTCAAAAAAACAATGACTCCTCGCATAGGTCAAGGAGTCATTGCGGCATATGGTTCTACTTCAAAGTTATAACGACGCGGCGGTTCGGCTCTTCACCCTTGCTGAGGGTGTTCACCTGCTTGTGATCCTGTAATCTGGAATGGATGATCTTGCGTTCCTGCGGCGACATGGGCTCAAGGACCACCTCTTTGCGGGTCCTCACCACACGCCCGGCCAGACGGTCAGCCAGCTCCTCCAGTGTCTTCTTGCGGCGCTCCCGGAAGTTCTCTGCATCCAGCACGAGCCGGATGAAGCTGTCAGAATACCGGTTGGCCACAATATTAGCCAAATACTGCAAAGCATCGAGAGTTTGTCCTCTTCTGCCAATCAGCAGCCCAAGCTCCGGACCGGAAATTTGCAGAACAGTAGATTCCTTGGCATGAACGATTTCAACTTCCACCTCAAGCCCCATGCTCTTGGCGACATCTTCAATGAAATGAACGGCCTGACCGTATGCTTCTTCTACCGGGTGTCCGGAATCCTGGCGCGGTACACCGCTGATCGCCTCTGTATTGCTCTCTCTTGTTGTCTGCTGAGACAGTAGCGGAGCACTCGCCGCTGATGCCGGTGCGGCTTCCGGGATTAAGGTCAATTCCACCTTGGCACCCTTCGCACCGATCAATCCAAGGAATCCTTTTGACGGCTGTTCAAGTACGTTGACCGTTACCCGGTCCTTGTGAACTCCAAGCTGATTAAGTCCCCGTTCTACAGCTTCTTCAATGGTTTTCCCTGTCGCGACGACTTTGCTCATTTTGACTTTTTGACCCCCTTCTTCCCATTGCTTCCGTTTCCTTTAGCAGCAGGAGTTACATCTTTGCGGGCGTTAGAGTTGCTGTTCTTGCTCTTCGTCAGGTTAACATCCTTAGCCTTGCTGTTGCCTGCACTCACCGTAGCGCTGGCAGCGGCAAGTGCTGCTTTGTGCTTATCATTGTTGCGGTACAAGAAGTAGTTCTGAATGATGGTGTACAGATTGCTATAGAACCAGTACAGCGGAAGTGCAGACGGGAAGTTGTAGGACATGATGAAGATCAGAACGGGATATACCATCATCATGAACTGCATTGGACCCTGCTGTTGTACCGGGTTCATTTTGGTCATCATACGGGTCTGGATAAATGTCGTAGCAGCGGCAAGGAGCGGCAGGATGAACAGGTGATCGGGTTTGCCGAGCTGCAGCCACAGGAAGTCATGTAATCTAAGATCCGGATTGTAGTAGATCGAGTTGTATAGGGCAATGAAGATTGGCATTTGCACGATCAGCGGCAGACAGCCCGCCATCGGATTGACCTTGTTCTCTTGGAACAGGCGCATTGTCTCCTGCTGTACCTTTTCGGGCTCATCTTTATATTTTTTCTTAATCTTCTCAAGTTCCGGCTGAATTGCCTGCATGGCACGTGAGCTCTTCACCTGCTTAATCGTAAGCGGAAGAATCAGCGTGCGGACAATGATAACCATTACAAGAACGGCTAGGCCATACTGGCCATTGAACCATTTCGCAAAAGTATCCAGGGCAATGGCGAAATAATACACAACATTACTCTGCCAGAAGCCTCCATTTTTCAAATCCTCCGTAGTGTGCGTCACTGTTGTCGCAGACGGAGAGCATCCCGACAGAACAGCAATCATTAGAACCATTAACCCGAGGAGAAGAAACATTTTTCCTCGCTTAGTCTTCATTAGAGACACTTCAAAACCCCTCTCATAAACATTCCATTGCACCGTAAATCATAACATAATTATGGATACAAATAAACAAGCCCTCTTCAGGCTCTTTTACTTGCGTAAAGCCTTGAGCAGCTTGGCTTTGCGCAGCACATGCAGCACGCTTTTCTCCAGTTCGGCGTAATCCTTGGAGAGCGCTCCTTTTCGGACAATGAAAACGATATCCAAATTGCCGGCAATTTCCGCCTCGTGGTGACGGACAATCTCCTTGACCAGCCTTCTCATCCGGTTGCGGACTACGGCATTCCCGACCTTCTTGCTGACGGATATGCCCACCCGGAATCGTTCCACTTCTCTTCTGGGGAACCAATACACCACATACTGATGATTCGCAAATGACTTCCCATGGCGGTATACGCGGCTGAAGTCGGCACGGTTTCGTAATCGTAAACTTTTGTGCACGGAAATCTCCTATTCAAATACCGGAATTGCTCCAGGCTCCGGAATTTCATCTTCTAATTAGTATTGTCATTCAAGGGAGACCATAAACAGTTACTGCGCCGGCCCTGGAGATCCCCTGCCAACAAACATAGACAGCTTGTGGAAGCTACAATCTAGTGAAATTGAATTCTTATATCTTTAAAAAAAGCCCCGCAGTAGCGTTAACATCCCCTGCAGAGCCTATCGTTTATTGTTGCAGCAGCAGAAGTAATGCGTGGGTTTCTGCTCACTGAGCATCATCCCATTCTGCGCTATATATAGTAGAGAAATAAAAACAGCTGATGCATTCTGCAAATAAAGCGTAAAAAAGGACCACAGCAGTGGTCCCAAAGTGGCCTATCTTACGCACTCAAAACTTTTCTGCCTTTCAAGCGGCGGGCTGCCAGCACTTTGCGGCCGTTTTTCGTGCTCATTCTTTTGCGGAAACCATGCACCTTTTTGCGTTTACTCACATTTGGTCTGAACGTCGGTCTCATGTATTGCACCTCCCTTACAGGAACATAATTACTGTCATATAAGCAGAAACGGACTAAGCCGTCCTTAAAGTAGGGACAGTATCTACAAGTATTATCAATTTAATTTGGAGACATATCCTCACAGAAAACACCTTTATATATTTAAACACATTAATGCGCCAAAAGTCAACCATGTCTCTTTCTCCCTCTTTTTCCGGCTGCTCCACTTTTGCCCCCGTTTTTTGGGACCAGCCGGAATCCGGAATCTTATCCCCAGCGTGTCCCGCTTCTTCACTAATCCTAACCCTAACCGCTTATCCACAAAGGAATACATCCAAAATAATAATCCACAGGCTTGTCCAGTTATCCACCTGTGATTAATTCCGGGCGGATTTTGCTCACAGGTGAGCACAACCTGTGTATAAAAAAATTGCCGCAGTCGCGGAAATTGTCGAACGGTAAACAAATTATCAACAATATGTAGTGGTGTGCCTAAAAATTATACACAAGTGATTGAATTTGTGGATAAAATGGCGTCGCTCATTGAAAAATAAGGGGCGTTTTGCTATGATAGTATTACTTTTGAATGTGAATAGATTTGTTTGTTCAATAAATTATCAACAAGCTGTGGATAAAGTTGTGAACAATTCAAATTTATCCATATTTTTTTGTCTCTTGAAGTTGCATACTGGGGATAAGATTAATCGCCAACCCATTTTCTTCGACATTTCCACTTCATGGCTGATGCCACATTTGGAAGATTTAAAGGAGTGACAGTCTGTGGACAGCCATACTTCCGAATTATGGCAGCAAATATTATCGATTATTCAAACCAAACTAAGCAAGCCGAGCTTCGATACCTGGTTCAAGGCCACCAAGGCCATGACATTCAATTCCCAGGCTCTTATCATCTCGGCGCCTACAACCTTTGCCGTAGAATGGCTGGAAAGTCGCTATACCAAACTGGTAGGAGCAACGGTATATGAAGTTACCGGACAGCAAGTGGAAGTCAAATTTGTCATTGAGGAGAACAAGCCCTCTGAGCCTGTGGTTCAGCAAAGTGCGCCCACTCCCGTTGTTTCGCGCGAAGAGGCACAGACACATTTGCTCAATCCCAAATACACCTTCGACACATTCGTGATCGGCTCAGGCAACCGTTTTGCGCATGCAGCCTCCCTTGCTGTAGCCGAAGCGCCGGCCAAAGCCTATAACCCTCTGTTTCTGTATGGAGGCGTAGGTCTCGGAAAGACTCACCTTATGCATGCGATCGGCCATTATGTGCTGGAGCATAACCCCAACAACAAGGTGATTTACATCTCCTCCGAGAAATTCACGAATGAATTCATCAACTCCATCCGTGATAACCGCGGCGAAAGCTTCCGCAACAAGTACCGCAATGTTGACATTTTGCTGATTGACGACATCCAATTCCTGGCCGGCAAGGAGTCCACGCAGGAGGAATTTTTCCATACGTTCAATGCTCTTCACGAAGAACGCAAGCAAATTATCATCTCTAGCGACCGGCCTCCCAAGGAAATTCCTACTCTGGAAGAACGGCTGCGTTCCCGGTTCGAATGGGGACTGATCACAGATATCCAGCCCCCCGATCTTGAGACGCGGATTGCCATTCTACGCAAGAAGGCCAAGGCGGAGAACCTGGATATCCCGAACGAAGCCATGATGTACATTGCCAACCAGATCGACACGAATATCCGGGAGCTTGAAGGCGCGCTGATCCGTGTAGTGGCTTATTCTTCCCTGACGAACCAGGATGTGACGACACATCTGGCAGCCGAAGCGCTGAAGGATATCATCCCTTCGAGCCGTCCGAAGATGATCACCATTAACGATATTCAGCAAAAAGTCGGTGAATACTACAATTTGCGCATGGAGGACTTCAAAGCGCGGAAACGCACGAAGGCTGTGGCTTTTCCAAGGCAGATTGCCATGTATCTCTCCCGCGAGCTGACGGATTATTCGCTTCCTAAGATCGGCGAGGCCTTCGGAGGACGCGATCATACGACCGTTATCCATGCCCATGAGAAGATTACGCAGCAATTAAAGGTGGACCAGGAGCTCTATAAAGTGGTAAATAATCTTTCGGAGAAAATTAAAAATCCTTCCTAAGAGGAACAAAGAGCCTATACACAATCTATACACATGTGGGTAGGCTTAATTTTATGCTGTTTAGCCACTTATCCACATAAACGGAGCCCCTACTACTAATACTATTAAATAACTATAATAATTCATCTTCTAAGAGCAGGTTTCAAAGAGCATTTACGTACACCCATTTCCCAATTTTTCAGCTAGGAGTGAAATCATGAAAATCAGCATTCTCAAAAACGAGCTTAACGAATCCATCGGCCATGTCTCCAAGGCAATCTCCAGCAGAACAACTATCCCTATTCTGACCGGTATTAAGTTTGAGGTTAGCCATCAGGGCGTTACACTGACTGCAAGTGATACGGATATTTCCATTCAGTCCTTCATCCCTGCCGAGAATGACAGCCAGACGATCGTCAAGGTAGAGCAGCCGGGCAGCGTAGTGCTTCCCGCCAAATTTTTCGTAGAGATTATCAAGAAGCTTCCCTCCAAAGAAATTCACATGGAAGTCAAGGAAGGCTTCCAGACCTACATCTCCTCCGGCTCTACGGAGATTCAGATTGTGGGCCTCGATCCTGAAGAATTCCCTGTTCTGCCAAGCATTGAAGAGAATGAAACCATCTCCATGCCCGGTGATTTGCTGAAGAATATGATCAAGCAGACTGCCTTCTCCATCTCCACCCAAGAGACCACACCGATCCTGACAGGCATTCTGTGGAATCTGGCCGACAATGAATTCAAGTTCACGGCTACCGACCGCCACCGGCTCGCAACCAGAGCTGCACACCTGGAAGGCACAGAGAATATCCAGTTCGCGAATATTGTCATTGCCGGCAAAACGCTGAACGAGCTGAGCAAAATTATCCCTGATCAGAATATGCTGGTGGATATTGTCGTCGCCGATAACCAGGTGCTGTTCAAAATCGACAAAGTGCTGTTCTATTCGCGGATTCTGGATGGCATTTATCCGGATACTTCTAGAATTATTCCAACCACCTACAAAACAGAACTAACTTTGGACACAAAAAAATTAAGCGAATCGATTGACCGTGCTTATTTGCTGTCCCGCGAAGAGAAAACGAACATCGTCCGGATGCAGACCCTGGAAAACGGTGATGTGGAGATCTCTTCCAGTTCCTCCGAGCTGGGGAAGGTCCGTGAAGAGCTGGAAGTTATCGATTTCAAAGGCGAGCCGCTGCGCATCTCCTTCAACTCCAAATATATGCTCGATGTGCTGAAGGTGGTGGAGAGTGAGCAGCTCGTGATCGCCTTCACCGGCATGATGAGCCCGATTATTCTCAGACCGCTCGATGAGAGCCGCAGCCTGTATGTGATTCTGCCGTACCGGACAACTAATTAACGCCCTGTTCATGAACATGTGGATAAGTGGCTGAGAGGATCAAAAACATGAAAAAAATAGTTATCCACAGTGGATATATTAAGCTCGACCAGTTCCTGAAGCTCTCCGATTGTGTATCCACAGGGGGAATGGCTAAGGCACTGCTGCAGGAAGGGCATGTGCAGGTGAACGGTGAGGTAGAAGAACGGCGTGGCCGGAAGCTCTACCCGGGTGATACAATCGAGGTACAGGATAACGGCGTCTTTGAAGTTGAGGGCGGCGGCGTCAAGGAGGAGTAACCCTAAGGAGGAACAGGCTCTTGTTTGTCAAAAATATCGGACTGCAGGATTACCGCAACTATGGGCTGCTGCGTCTTGAGCATCTGGGCGATGTGAATCTCATTCTCGGACAGAACGCCCAGGGCAAAACCAATCTCATGGAGGCTTTGTTTGTCCTTGCGATGACCAAAAGCCACCGGACCTCCAAGGACAAGGAGCTGATCTCCTTCGATGCCCCGGCGGGCTCCGCACAGATTGTTGCTGAAGTAGAGCGCAAATACGGAGATCTTAAGCTGGAGCTGACCCTGTCCCCGCAGGGCAAGAAGGCCAGAATTAACGGACTGGAGCAACGGCGGCTCAGTGAATTCGTAGGCTCGCTGAACGTTGTAATGTTTGCTCCGGAGGATCTGGAGATTGTTAAAGGCACCCCGGGCATCCGGCGCCGGTTCCTTGACATGGAGATTGGCCAGGTTCAGCCGAGCTACCTGTTTCATCTGCAGCAGTACCAGAAAATCCTCCTCCAGCGGGGCAATTTGCTGAAGCAGTTATGGGGCAAGGAGGCTGGCGGCCGGGAGCTTCTGGACATCTGGGATGCCCAACTTGTAGAACATGGTGTTAAAATCGTTAAAAAAAGGAAACAATTCATAAAGAAGCTGCAGATATGGGCAGAAAGCATCCACCGGGGCATCACAAACGGCGGAGAAGAGCTCAAGCTGCTCTATGTCCCCTCCTTTGGTGAGCGTGAAGAGGAAGATGAAGCTGTCTTATTGGACAAATTTATGTTAAAGTTATCACAAACAAGAGATCAGGAAATCAGGCGCGGCATGACGCTGACGGGTCCCCATCGGGATGACCTGTCCTTTTTTATCAACGGAAGAGAAGCTCAGGTCTACGGTTCCCAAGGGCAGCAACGTACGGCAGCTTTATCGCTCAAGCTGGCGGAAATTGAACTGATCCATGAGGAGATCGGAGAATACCCTGTGCTGCTTCTTGATGATGTTTTGTCCGAACTTGATCCCTATCGTCAGACCCAGCTTATCGAAACCTTTCAGAGCAAGGTGCAGACCTTCATCACTGCCACCGGTGTTGAGGGACTGAACGCTGATAAACTAAAGGGTGCAATCCTGTATCATGTTCATGGCGGCAAAGTGGGGTTATAAAGAGCGGAGGAAGACCATGTATATTCATTTGGGCGGAGAAAAAATTATTCGATCCTCAGAGCTGATTGCTATATTTGATATATCGATTGAGAAGTCCTCCAAGGTATCGAAGCAGTTTATGACTCATTCCCAGCAGGATAAGAAGCTGGAACGCATTGGTGAAGAGGAAGCGAAGTCTATTGTCGTGACCAGGAATACTGTCTACTACTCCCCGATCTCCTCCTCCACTCTCAAAAAAAGAGCCAAGATCTTGTTAGAAATATAGGTTTCGTAAGTTACAAGAGATAATCTGAAAGAAGTAGGTGAAGGCATGTCAATGAATCAACCGACATATGATGAGAGCCAGATTCAGGTACTGGAAGGGCTGGAAGCAGTTCGGAAACGTCCCGGCATGTACATTGGCTCCACCAGCTCCAAAGGTCTGCATCATTTGGTCTGGGAGGTTGTCGATAATAGTATCGATGAGGCGCTGGCAGGTTTTTGCGACCGGATTCAAGTCATAATTACTGAAAATAATAGTGTGACTGTTATTGACAACGGGCGGGGAATTCCTGTCGGTGAGAACGTCAAGCTGAAGAAGTCCACGCTTGAAGTGGTCATGACTGTCCTGCATGCAGGCGGTAAGTTCGGCGGCGGGGGTTACAAGGTGTCCGGCGGTCTTCACGGCGTGGGGATCTCTGTGGTTAACGCTTTGTCCGAGAAGGTAGTAGTGACCGTCAAGCGTGACGGGCATGTCTACCAGCAGGAGTACAACCGCGGCGTGCCGCAATATGACATCAGAGTGATCGGGGATACAGAGGAGACGGGGACCACCACCACCTTCCACCCGGACCCGGATATTTTTACCGAAACCACTACTTTTGAATACTCCACGCTCCTTACCCGTATCCGAGAGCTGGCCTTCCTGAACAAGGGCATTGAGCTGTCACTGCTGGATGAACGGACCGGAGTCAACAATACGTTCAAGTATGAAGGCGGTATTGTGGAGTATGTGAAATACCTTAACGAGAAAAAAGAAGCTCTTCATGAGGATCCGATCTACGTGGAAGGCTCACGGGATATGATCGCGGTTGAAGTAGCTCTCCAATATAACGATTCATATACAGAGAATATCTATTCATTCGCCAACAATATCAATACCCACGAGGGCGGAACGCATGAATCCGGCTTCAAGAGCGCTTTGACGCGGATCATTAATGATTACGCACGCAAGGCCGGCGTGATCAAGGATAGCAGCCAGAATCTGACCGGTGATGATGTCCGTGAAGGTCTGACGGCGATTATTTCCGTCAAAATCCCTGAGCCGCAGTTCGAAGGCCAAACCAAGACCAAGCTCGGCAACAGTGAAGTCCGCGGGATTGTAGAATCACTGTTCGGCGAGAAGCTGCAGGAGTTCCTGGAAGAGAATCCTGCCGTCTCACGCAAGGTGCTGGAGAAGTCATTGCAGGCTTCCCGTGCCCGTGAAGCGGCCAAAAAGGCCCGTGAGCTGACCCGCCGCAAAAGTGCGCTTGAAGTCAGCGCCCTGCCGGGCAAGCTGGCGGACTGCTCCTCCAAGGATGCGTCGATCAGTGAGCTGTACATCGTCGAAGGTGACTCGGCAGGCGGATCAGCCAAGCAAGGCCGGGACCGTCATTTTCAGGCGATCCTGCCGCTGCGCGGTAAGATTCTGAACGTCGAGAAGGCCCGGCTGGACCGGATCTTGTCCAATGCGGAAATCCGGGCGATTATCACCGCACTCGGAACCGGGATTAGCGATGATTTCGACCTCTCGAAGGCGCGTTACCACAAGGTTGTCATTATGACGGATGCGGACGTCGACGGCGCCCATATCCGAACACTGCTGCTGACCTTCTTCTACCGCTACATGCGGAAGATTGTTGACGCAGGGTATATCTATATCGCCCAGCCGCCGCTCTTCAAGATCGAGCGCAACAAGGTTGTGCGCTATGCACAGACCGAGAAGGAGCGCGATGAGATCATTGCTGCCTTTGGTGAGAACGTGAAGGTTAATGTTCAGCGCTACAAAGGTCTGGGTGAGATGAACGCCGCTCAGCTGTGGGACACGACGATGGACCCTGAGAGCCGCACCATGCTGCAGGTGACCATTGAGGATGCCATGCTGGCGGACAGCATCTTTGATACCCTGATGGGTGACAATGTCGAACCGCGCCGTGAATTCATTCAGGAGCATGCGCAATCGGTTAAGAACCTGGATATTTAAGCCGCACATAGCGAACCTCCGGATTATCCCTTGCGGATGAAGCCGGAGGTTTTTTAGTAATACAGAGGTTATATAGTCTGCCGTTTGAATACATAGAGCTAGAAGTTCGATATTCGCTTACGGCGGCTGGTCACGGACTTCCGGTTAGGCTTCAACCGTCCATAGGCCACAGCGTAACGGTGGATTTTGCGGTAAATAGCTTTGTTCGGGAATAATTTGAAGACAATGATGGAGGGTAAGGTGTTTACTTCAAGCAGCCATAGATCGTGATGCTGGTCTATGGCGACATCAAGCCCCAGCTCCTTAAGGCCTGGATAAGCCGTTTCGAGCTGCGCGCCGATTCGGACGCCCAGCGATTTGAGCTGCTGGGTAGTTGCAGACATTTCGTCAGAGGTCATATGCTCCTTGAACAAGGCACCTACCGGAAAAACACTGCCCCCGCTGTGATAATTCGTGATCACCTTCTGCGGTGCGGCGACCCGGCCAAGCATGCCTGTAGTCTCCCAGCTGCCCTGGGGATTCTTTTGGGTAAGCACCCGCAGGTCGAAGGGGCGCTCCTGATGCTGCAGCAGATCAATGCCCTGCTGGACCAGATAGCTGCGGTCTTTAATCCGGGGCACCAGTGCGGCATGAAGCTCTTCAGGGCTATTAAAGACCTCGGCGTCCTTCGCATACCTGAGAATATACATCAGCTTCGGCTCTGCCGGTACTTCTGCTTCAATGCCTGCAGCTGCTGTCTCCGGTTCACCGGTCTCCGGCTGCTGCCCGCTGGGACTTAAGTGTACAACCCTCTGCTCGGCTCTCATCACTCCGCTGCCATAGGTTCCGCGGTCGGGCTTTATATATACCGTGCCATGCAGATGCAGCATTTCTTTCAGATCCTCCAGGCCGTATTTGCGCGTTTCCGGAATATAGACCGAGAGCTGACGGTTTTGCAGAATGACTTTCGTTTTTGCCCATTTGCTGGACACGCGTTGAATCTTCATGTTCTGCCTCCGTTTCTTTACGCATAGCGAATTTTCAGGACAAGAAAGCAAAATAATGTTATAATATAAGGATATGAGATTATGCTTTTTGGGACGAAAACAGGGGCATGAAGCCAATTCTCTTGTCTCTACAGTCTATGTACTGAAGACAGCAGCGGAGAGGGCGTATACCCTTATCCGTACTAAAAGAAAATCAATATAGACGATAACAGGCTATCATGTTTAATTGTGCTGGTTTTGTGAAAGTAATATAATATAGGGTAGCGGTTTTTAACTGAAGGAGGTCCACCAACTCATGGCTGAACAAAATAACCCGCAAGTCAAAGATCGGGACATTGGCGTGGAAATGCGCGAATCCTTTATGGATTACGCAATGAGCATCATTGTAAGCCGGGCTTTGCCGGATGTGCGGGATGGACTTAAGCCTGTTCACCGACGCATTTTGTTTGCAATGTCGGAACTTGGTATGTCCTCGGATAAGCCACATAAGAAGTCAGCGAGAATCGTCGGTGAGGTTATCGGTAAGTATCACCCACACGGTGACTCAGCAGTCTATGAAACAATGGTACGTATGGCACAGGACTTCTCCATGCGCTATATGCTTGTAGACGGTCATGGTAACTTCGGTTCCATAGACGGAGACATGGCGGCTGCAATGCGTTATACAGAAGCACGTTTGTCCAAAATTGCCGGAGAAATGCTCCGTGACCTGAACAAGGAGACCGTTGACTTCGCGCCCAACTATGACGGTGAAGAGAACGAGCCTGTAGTCTTGCCGGCGCGTTATCCCAATCTGCTGGTCAATGGTGTAGGCGGGATTGCGGTGGGGATGGCAACCAACATTCCTCCGCATAACCTCGGTGAGGTTATTGACGGTGTGCAGGCGATGATCAAGAATCCTGATATTACGCCTATGGAGCTTATGGAATATATTCAAGGCCCGGATTTCCCGACGGCCGGATATATTCTGGGCCGTGAAGGCATCCGTCAGGCCTACCGCACTGGACGCGGATCGGTTACCATGCGTGCCAAGGCGACAATTGAAGAGAATAACGGCAAGGCCCGGATTATTGTGCATGAGCTTCCTTACCAGGTCAACAAAGCCCGGCTCGTGGAGAAGATTGCGGAGCTGGTGCGTGAGAAGCGCATCGAGGGAATTACGGATCTGCGTGATGAGTCTGACCGTAATGGAATGCGCGTAGTGGTTGAAATGAGACGGGATGTGAATCCGAGTGTGGTACTCAACAATCTCTACAAGCATACTTCTATGCAGTCCACCTTCGGGATCAACATGCTGGCTATTGTCAACAATGAACCGAAGACTCTGAATCTGCGCGATGTGCTATATCACTATCTGCAGCATCAGATCGAAGTCATCCGCCGCCGGACGATCTTCGACCTTAAGAAGGCGGAAGCACGGGCGCATATTCTGGAAGGTCTGCGTATTGCCCTGGATCATCTGGATGAGGTCATTGCCCTGATCCGCGCCTCACGCACTACCGACATTGCCCGGGAAGGTCTGATGGAGACCTTCAGTCTAAGCGTAGAGCAGGCCCAGGCGATCCTCGATATGCGGATGCAGCGTCTGACCGGTCTGGAACGCGAGAAGATCGAAAACGAATATAACGAGCTTTTGGCCAAAATTGCCGAATACCGTGAGATTCTGGCCAATGAGCATCTTGTGCTGGATATTATCAGCAATGAGCTGCAGGAGATCCGGGATAAGTACTCCGATGACCGCCGTACAGAAATTACCGTTGGGGAAGAAAGCATCCTTGACGAGGATCTGATTCCGCGTGAAGAGGTTGTTATCACGATTACCCACACCGGTTACATCAAACGTCTTCCGGTCAACACCTACCGCAGCCAGAAGCGCGGCGGACGCGGTGTCATCGGGATGGACACCAAGGACCAGGACTTTGTGGAGCATCTCTTCGTGAGCAACTCCCATAACTACCTGATGTTCTTCACTGATAAGGGTAAGGTGTACCGGATTAAGGCCTATGAAATTCCGGAGCTTGGACGGACTGCCCGGGGAACGCCGATCATCAACCTGATTCAAATCGAGCAGGGCGAGAAGATCAGTGCGGTCATCCAGGTGGAAGAAGCGGACAGTGACAAGTACCTGTTCTTCGCTACCCGCGAGGGAATTGTGAAGAAGACGCCTCTGGAAGATTACAACAACATCCGTAAGGGTGGCCTGATTGCAATCAATCTCCGTGAGGAGGATTCACTGATTGAGGTGAAGCTGACAGACGGTGAGCAGAATCTGATTATCGGTACTGCACGCGGAATGTCGATTACCTTCTCGGAGAATGATGTGCGTTCCATGGGCCGCAGCGCTACCGGGGTTAAGGGAATCACGCTTGATTCCAATGACCATGTTATTGGCATGGACTGCGTAGACCAGGAGCTTGAGGTGCTGATCGTAACCACCAAGGGCTATGGTAAGCGGACACCTGCTGCTGACTACCGGTCCCAGACCCGCGGCGGTAAAGGCATCAAGACCATTAACCTTACGGATAAGAACGGGCCGGTTGTCGGGCTGAAGGTCGTCAAGCAGGACGAGGATCTGATGATTATTACGACCAGCGGTACCCTGATACGTACCAGCATGGACGGAATATCCACCATGGGCCGTTATGCGCAGGGCGTTAAGCTGATTAATATCCGTGAGGATGATGCTGTAGCTACACTGTGCAGAGCGGACAAAGAGGATGAAGAGCTGTCTGAGCATGAGGATGGCGAAGACATTCAAGGAGTTCCTGTAGAAGACGAAGGCGAGATGGAAGCTAGCCAGTCTGAAGCGGATGCCGTGAACGAAGACGATAGCCTCGAATAAGGATGGCAGGAGAGCATGGGTTTCTGATGTATAGAAATCCATGCTCTTTTTTTATATTCTATTAACTGATGAACGGGGAATTCTCTATCTAGCCGCTTCCCGGGTTCCATACTATAATTAGAGCATCATAGGTGTCACCGACATAAAGGGGCTTGGGCTAATGCCAAACATATCCGTTGGAGAGATTAAAGCGGGTTCAAAGATTATAAAGGATGTAATTACTCCTTTAGGAGGAGTATTGTTCGGGAAGGGCAAAATCATTCTCCCCCGGGATATTGAGATTTTGCAGGCTTTTTTGATCGGACAGGTTGAGATTGAAGGGGCACAAGGGGAAGACAAATCGGCAGAGAGCGCTAAACCGGCAGTGAAGCAGCAAGCGGCTAAGGCGGGTGCTCTGATTAATGAGTCGGTGCTGGCCAAGAGTAATTCTCCGCTTCACGATGAGTATGAGAAAATGCTGGTGCTTATCAAGCAAAGCTACCGTGCAGCGGCCGCAGCGGCTCTTCCGATCTTCGAACTGCGGAGTCAACTGGAGCTGCTGATTACCCATTTGAAGGATTATCATGTCTTAAAGTTTGCGCCGCGTGTGCTGATTGACCAGGAATATAACTATCATAATGCGGTCTTGTCTGCCCTGACCTCCTATCGAATTGCCCAGTGGTGCGGATATCCGCAGAAGGACTGGATGCAGGCTGCTTTTGCCGGCTTGCTGCACGATATAGGTAACATTAAGGTAGACGAAGCGCTGCTGCAGAAGCCAACCCCTCTAAGCGGTGCAGAGATTGACGAGGTACGCAGGCACACTACATACGGTTATCAGCTGCTGCGCAATGTTACAGCCATTAACGAAGGGGTTAGACTCGCCGCCCTGCAGCACCATGAGAAGATAGATGGTTCAGGGTATCCACTTAGGCTGGATGGCAGCCAGATTCATTTCTACGCCAAGATTGTGGCAGTCGCCGATATCTTTCATGCCATGACGCTGGGAAAAGCCTACAGAAAGGCACAGTCGCCTTATCTGGTATTGGAGCAGCTGCAGAAGGAGAGCTTCGGAAAGCTCGATCCGGTAATCGTACAGACCTTCATTCAAAAGACGACAGACCTATATAACGGTACACGGATACGGCTCAGCGATGGGCGTCATGGGGAAATCATCTTTACCGATCGTAACAACCCGACAAGACCCATGGTTCAGGTTGAAGGAAACATCGTTAATCTGATCAATGAACGGGAGCTTCATATTCAAGAAATTATTGCTTAAGCACGCGGACAGAGGAGTAGAGCTATGCTAACTTGCTTGCCGGGTTAGGGCCGGTTAGGGGAAGCGTAGCTTTAGATAATGATTTAGAAATAATGCTTGCAATGAATGTCTATCCGTGATATATTCTATTTCTGGCCGCGAAACATCAAGTCCTGGCTCGAACAAGAAGATAAAAAAAGAGCTTGCATTGATCGGCTGGATGTGATATATTATAAGAGTTGCTGGTGACGACAACATCGTCGCTAACAACGAGCTTGATCTTTGAAAACTGAACAACGAGTGAGTATCGGAGACCGCTTCGGCGAGATCCAAAAATGAGAATGTAAATTCTCGTCAGATGTTTCAAAATGAGCAATCGCTCTTTCTAAATACCAATTTGGAGAGTTTGATCCTGGCTCAGGACGAACGCTGGCGGCATGCCTAATACATGCAAGTCGAGCGGAGTCTGAAAGGAAGCTTGCTTCCTTTCAGACTTAGCGGCGGACGGGTGAGTAACACGTAGGCAACCTGCCCTCAAGCCTGGGATAACTACCGGAAACGGTAGCTAATACCGGATAATTTCTTTTTTCTCCTGAGAGAAGAATGAAAGGCGGAGCAATCTGCTGCTTGGGGATGGGCCTGCGGCGCATTAGCTAGTTGGTGGGGTAACGGCTCACCAAGGCGACGATGCGTAGCCGACCTGAGAGGGTGAACGGCCACACTGGGACTGAGACACGGCCCAGACTCCTACGGGAGGCAGCAGTAGGGAATCTTCCGCAATGGGCGCAAGCCTGACGGAGCAATGCCGCGTGAGTGATGAAGGTTTTCGGATCGTAAAGCTCTGTTGCCAGGGAAGAACGTCCGGTAGAGTAACTGCTGCCGGAGTGACGGTACCTGAGAAGAAAGCCCCGGCTAACTACGTGCCAGCAGCCGCGGTAATACGTAGGGGGCAAGCGTTGTCCGGAATTATTGGGCGTAAAGCGCGCGCAGGCGGTTATTTAAGTCTGGTGTTTAAACCTTGGGCTCAACCTGAGGTCGCACTGGAAACTGGGTGACTTGAGTACAGAAGAGGAAAGTGGAATTCCACGTGTAGCGGTGAAATGCGTAGATATGTGGAGGAACACCAGTGGCGAAGGCGACTTTCTGGGCTGTAACTGACGCTGAGGCGCGAAAGCGTGGGGAGCAAACAGGATTAGATACCCTGGTAGTCCACGCCGTAAACGATGAGTGCTAGGTGTTAGGGGTTTCGATACCCTTGGTGCCGAAGTTAACACAGTAAGCACTCCGCCTGGGGAGTACGGTCGCAAGACTGAAACTCAAAGGAATTGACGGGGACCCGCACAAGCAGTGGAGTATGTGGTTTAATTCGAAGCAACGCGAAGAACCTTACCAGGTCTTGACATCCAACTAACGAAGCAGAGATGCATCAGGTGCCCTTCGGGGAAAGTTGAGACAGGTGGTGCATGGTTGTCGTCAGCTCGTGTCGTGAGATGTTGGGTTAAGTCCCGCAACGAGCGCAACCCTTGACTTTAGTTGCCAGCAGGTGAAGCTGGGCACTCTAGAGTGACTGCCGGTGACAAACCGGAGGAAGGTGGGGATGACGTCAAATCATCATGCCCCTTATGACCTGGGCTACACACGTACTACAATGGCCGGTACAACGGGAAGCGAAGCCGCGAGGTGGAGCCAATCCCAGCAAAGCCGGTCTCAGTTCGGATTGCAGGCTGCAACTCGCCTGCATGAAGTCGGAATTGCTAGTAATCGCGGATCAGCATGCCGCGGTGAATACGTTCCCGGGTCTTGTACACACCGCCCGTCACACCACGAGAGTTTACAACACCCGAAGTCGGTGGGGTAACCCGCAAGGGAGCCAGCCGCCGAAGGTGGGGTAGATGATTGGGGTGAAGTCGTAACAAGGTAGCCGTATCGGAAGGTGCGGCTGGATCACCTCCTTTCTATGGAGAATCGTCTTCTGCAATGAAGACATTCAAATCGGAAGCTTTGCTTCCACAATAGAACCCTTGGGTTCGAATACTCACTCGTTGGTCAGTTTTGAGAGTTTAAGCTCTCAAGTAAGAAACTTGATCCTTGAAAACTGGATACCGAAACGAATTTGCGTTTTAGAACATTCCTTTAAGCTGAACTTGTGTAAACAAGTTTTGAATTAATGGCGATGCTAGCGATTTTCCTTAGGGAAAACACATTGGTTAAGCTACTAAGAGCACACGGAGGATGCCTAGGCGCCAGGAGCCGACGAAGGACGTGGCGAACAACGAAACTGCCTCGGGGAGCTGTAAGCAAGCTTTGATCCGGGGGTGTCCGAATGGGGAAACCCAGCTGTGGTAATTCGCAGTTACTCATTTCTGAATACATAGGAAATGCAGAGGCAGACCAGGGGAACTGAAACATCTAAGTACCCTGAGGAAGAGAAAACAATAGTGATTCCGTCAGTAGCGGCGAGCGAACGCGGAACAGCCTAAACCAAGGGGCTTGCCTCTTGGGGTTGTGGGACGTCTCACATGGAGTTACAAAGGAATATGGTAGGCGAAGAGGTCTGGAAAGGCCCGCGATAGAGGTAAAAGCCCTGTAGCCCAAACTGTGTTCTCTCCGAGACGGATCCCGAGTAGTGCGGGGCACGTGAAACCCCGTATGAATCCAGCAGGACCATCTGCTAAGGCTAAATACTACCTGGCGACCGATAGTGAAACAGTACCGTGAGGGAAAGGTGAAAAGCACCCCGGAAGGGGAGTGAAATAGAACCTGAAACCGTGTGCTTACAAAAAGTCAGAGCCCTCTTTATGGGTGATGGCGTGCCTTTTGTAGAATGAACCGGCGAGTTACGTTTAATATGCAAGGTTAAGGTGAGAAGCCGGAGCCGCAGCGAAAGCGAGTCTGAATAGGGCGACTAAGTATGTGGACGTAGACCCGAAACCGTGTGATCTACCCCTGTCCAGGGTGAAGGTGCGGTAACACGCACTGGAGGCCCGAACCCACGCATGTTGAAAAATGCGGGGATGAGGTGGGGGTAGCGGAGAAATTCCAATCGAACTCGGAGATAGCTGGTTCTCCCCGAAATAGCTTTAGGGCTAGCCTCGGTGAATGGAGTGGTGGAGGTAGAGCACTGATTGGGTGCGGGGCCCGCAAGGGTTACCAAGCTCAGTCAAACTCCGAATGCCATTTACTTCTTGCCGGGAGTCAGACAGTGAGTGCTAAGATCCATTGTCAAAAGGGAAACAGCCCAGACCATCAGCTAAGGTCCCCAAGTGTGTGTTAAGTGGGAAAGGATGTGGAGTTGCACAGACAACCAGGATGTTGGCTTAGAAGCAGCCACCATTGAAAGAGTGCGTAATAGCTCACTGGTCGAGTGACTCTGCGCCGAAAATGTAACGGGGCTAAACACACCACCGAAGCTATGGCTAGATGCGTTGCATCTGGGGTAGGGGAGCGTTGTATGTGGGTTGAAGGTGTACCGTAAGGAGCGCTGGACAGCATACAAGTGAGAATGCCGGTATGAGTAACGAAAAGATCAGTGAGAATCTGATCCGCCGAAAGCCCAAGGTTTCCTGAGGAAGGCTCGTCCGCTCAGGGTAAGTCGGGACCTAAGGCGAGGCCGACAGGCGTAGTCGAAGGACAACAGTTTGAAATTACTGTACCACCGTAATCCGCTATGAGCGATGGGGTGACGCAGGAGGGTAGTGACGCGGACTGATGGATGTCCGTCTAAGCAGTGAGGCTGGTGTGCAGGCAAATCCGCACATCGTTAAGGCTGGGCTGTGATGGGGAGCGAAAATTATAGTAGCGAAGGTCATGATCTCACACTGCCAAGAAAAGCCTCTAGCCAGGAGAAGGTGCCCGTACCGCAAACCGACACAGGTAGGCGAGAAGAGAATTCTAAGGCGCGCGGAAGAACTCTCGTTAAGGAACTCGGCAAAATGACCCCGTAACTTCGGGAGAAGGGGTGCCTCGGTAGGGTGAATAGCCCGAGGGGGCCGCAGTGAAAAGGCCCAAGCGACTGTTTAGCAAAAACACAGGTCTGTGCGAAGCCGCAAGGCGAAGTATACGGGCTGACGCCTGCCCGGTGCTGGAAGGTTAAGGGGAGCGGTTAGGAGCAATCCGAAGCTGTGAACCGAAGCCCCAGTAAACGGCGGCCGTAACTATAACGGTCCTAAGGTAGCGAAATTCCTTGTCAGGTAAATTCTGACCCGCACGAATGGCGTAACGACTTGGGCGCTGTCTCAACGAGAGATCCGGTGAAATTTTAATACCTGTGAAGATGCAGGTTACCCGCGACAAGACGGAAAGACCCCATGGAGCTTTACTGCAGCTTGATATTGAATTTGGGTACGATCTGTACAGGATAGGTGGGAGCCGTGGAGGCAGGAGCGCAAGCTTCTGCGGAGGCGCCGTTGGGATACCACCCTGATCGTATCTAGGTTCTAACCTAGTGCCCTCATCGGGTACGGGGACCGTGTCAGGCGGGCAGTTTGACTGGGGCGGTCGCCTCCTAAAGAGTAACGGAGGCGTTCAAAGGTTCCCTCAGAATGGTTGGAAATCATTCGCAGAGTGCAAAGGCATAAGGGAGCTTGACTGCGAGACCTACAAGTCGAGCAGGGACGAAAGTCGGACTTAGTGATCCGGTGGTACCGCATGGAAGGGCCATCGCTCAACGGATAAAAGCTACCCTGGGGATAACAGGCTTATCTCCCCCAAGAGTCCACATCGACGGGGAGGTTTGGCACCTCGATGTCGGCTCATCGCATCCTGGGGCTGAAGTAGGTCCCAAGGGTTGGGCTGTTCGCCCATTAAAGCGGTACGCGAGCTGGGTTCAGAACGTCGTGAGACAGTTCGGTCCCTATCTGTCGTGGGCGCAGGAAATTTGAGAGGAGCTGTCCTTAGTACGAGAGGACCGGGATGGACGTACCGCTGGTGCATCAGTTGTTCCGCCAGGAGCATGGCTGAGTAGCTACGTACGGACGGGATAAGCGCTGAAAGCATCTAAGCGTGAAGCCCCCTCAAGATGAGATTTCCCAGTATGTAAGACCCCTTGAAGACGACGAGGTAGATAGGTTGGAGGTGGAAGTGCAGCAATGCATGGAGCTGACCAATACTAATCGGTCGAGGGCTTATCCAAAAAATAATTCGCAGATTCGTTTCGGATTCAGTTTTCAGGCGATCAAGCCTGGCAGGATGTTAAACCGATGGTTTGATATTTTCTGTAGCGATTTCGAGAAGCGTAGGCTTCGAAAAATCACGTTTGGTGGCGATAGCGGAGGGGTTCCACACGTACCCATCCCGAACACGACCGTTAAGCCCTCCAGCGCCGATGGTACTTGGACCGAAGGGTCCTGGGAGAGTAGGACGTTGCCAAGCACACATGAGCCATTGTCGACAATTCGACAATGGCTTTTTTGTATACCCGCATATATAAAAAGCGGGAAGGGGTGCGGTATTTTATTATAAAAACGCTTACAAACGAGTGACATTTTTGTTACCGACGAGGCGATGGTTCCAAGTATAATGGAAAAGTGCAATAAATAAGCAAAAGCCTTAATACGAATGAACTACGTATAAATTCTATCCTGGAATTTTCTTGCGTCTTTAGATGCATGGTAGAGGTAAGGAGGATTTAAGGTATGAAGCGAACTCAACCTTTGTGGATA
The DNA here is from genome assembly GCF_038002245.1 of Paenibacillus sp. FSL R7-0128. Classification (NCBI taxonomy): domain Bacteria; kingdom Bacillati; phylum Bacillota; class Bacilli; order Caryophanales; family Paenibacillaceae; genus Paenibacillus; species Paenibacillus sp. FSL R7-0128. Next base: position 7,760,546 of record NZ_JBBOCD010000001.1, read on the forward strand.
TTAGTTATTCTTTGTATAGTCGGAGTAATGCTGGCGGGTTGCGGAACGAAGGAGCCGGCTTGGGATACTTTTAACGGTGCACTTAATGAGGAAGATTTCCCCGTTCCCAAAGAGGCAAGCTCACCCGACAGAACAACTACAAATGTAGCCATGGACTATGTACGGTATTCTTTGCCGGGGTTGAAGGAGAAGAAAGGCGTGCCCGAGCCTTATCTTGCAGCTATTAAAGCGTGGGGCTGGGAAGAGCAGGAACAGAAAGCAGACGATTCCGGGAGCTCCCGTGTTTTTCAGAAAGAAGGACTTATTGTACACCTGACCGTTCATGATGACTATTTCATCGTGATGATTCCGAAGGAAAAGAAGGTTACAACCAAAGGCTTGAAGAACAGATAAAAAATCGCCGTCCGGTTATGGATGGCGATTTTTTATGCGTGCATGCTTGGCCGTTTAAATACAGCGCTATGTATATCTGGTTGTGATTACTGGGCGTAATAAGAGGCGTCTGCTGCATTGAACTTGAGCATCCCGTCTTTGGCTACACTGTTGAAGCGCAGCAGCGCATACAGACGGGGGAGCAGCAACCACAGGTGGCATACTGCCAGCGAAGCCGTGAAGGCGGGCGGAGCCCAGACGATGAAGAGTGCGGCTATACAAAGACCGATCCAGAGGTTATGCAGCTGTACGGTACGGAAGATGCCGTAATTGATATATTGATCGGGCATGTAACCGGGCCAGGGCAGGCGCAGGGATAATCTCCAGCGCTTGGCGATAGGGTGTCCGCTAATCAGCAGCACAGAGCGTGAGATGACATACTGAATCCACAGCATGACAGGTCCGGCTATAATCATGAACAGAACGCTAAGCCAGGAGAGAAAGACACTTTCGAGCACAAGGCATATAAAGGGCAGGGTGATATAGACCCGCAGCAGGAATGCTGTAATAGTAATTTTTTTGATAAGCTTGTATTGATAGAATGTAGCGGCACCTTTGGTGTTTGGTTCCATACCTGGAATTCGGACCTCCTCGCAAGTTCTCTTGTTATTATTATCGGCCTGCTCCTGCGTTTTATTAAACAACGGGCTCAGATTCACCGAATGGGCAGCGGGCGAATATATATATTTTAGGCTATGAAGGATTAGGAAAAAACTATGAAAAGGTTTAAAATGATAGAAGGTGTACCATACTGTTCTTAAAAGAGTCAAGGTGGGATGAAAATGGAACAGCAAACCGGGCAGGCCTGCATTATCTGCGGGCAAGAAAAGGAAGAAGGCATTGTGATTGTCTCGCACTTCATCTGTGAAGACTGTGAGAGTGAGATGGTGCGTACGGAGGCTGAGGATGTGAAGTACAACTTTTTCATTAACCGGATGAAGAAGATCAATCTGCGTATGCATGCTTAATGTTCGAATTGCAGTACCTGTAACAAGCAACATATAAAGAGCGGGCGGTGAATCTGTGTCGCGTTGGCTGCAAATACAAGGTTCTTCTTAACGGCTTCTCCGCCCTGACCGGGTGAGGGGAGCCGTTTTATTGCGTGCAATCCTTTGCGGAAGTGATAGGCGTTTGGGTGCATTTACGTTAAAATAGAAGGTAACCCCCAGGGGAGGAAGAATCTATGGACAAGCTACAGCCTGGCAGGGCACCTGTATACGAAATGCTGGAACAATATAGACATAAGGGTAATATATCTTATCATGTGCCGGGTCACAAGAACGGGGAAGCTTACCGGAGTACTGTCAGTGCAGAGAGTGCGGGGTATCTCACGGAAGTGATGCGTTACGATGTGACGGAGATTACCGGAACGGATGACCTTCATCATCCGGAAGGGGTAATAAGGGAGGCCCAGGAGCTGGCAGCCGATTGTTACGGCGCGGAGGACAGTTATATGCTGGTGGGCGGAAGCACCGCGGGTAATCTGGCTCTGATCCTGACGGTCTGTTCTGAGCCCGGAAGTTTGCTTATTCTGCAGCGCAACGTCCACAAGTCCGTGATCCATGGACTGATGCTGGCGGGAGCGCGTGCAGTCTTCCTGGAGCCGAAGATCGACCCGGGCAGCGGTCTTGCGGTGGCACCGTCTGCTGAGACGGTGCAGGCGGCGCTGGCCGCTTACCCGGAGGCTGCCGGGGTCCTAGTCACCATGCCGAATTACTACGGCATGGGCAGTGACCTAGCGCCCCTCGCGCAGGCCTGTCACGCTTGCTGCGTGCCGCTGCTGGTGGATGAGGCGCACGGGGCGCATTACGGGCAGCACCCCGCGCTTCCGGCCGGGGCGCTTGCCGGGGGCGCGGACGGCGTGGTGCAGTCCACGCATAAGATGCTGACGGCGCTGACGATGGGCGCCATGCTGCATGTGCAAGGGCCATGGCTGGACCGCGCGCTGCTGCGGCAGCGCCTGGCCATGGTGCAGAGCTCCAGCCCATCCTACCCCGTGATGGCTTCGCTCGATCTGGCCCGGCGCCTGCTGCACAGCCAGGGCGCCGGTGCCTTCACGGCGGGGCTCGCCGCCGTGGATGTCCTGCGGCGCGGCCTGGCGGCGCTGCCGCGCTTCGGGCTGCTGCAGCCGGCACAGCCGCAGCAGCCTGTCTGCGGCGAGGCGGGCGCCGCAGGAGTGAATACGCCGCCGCTGCGCGGGGCGGCGTACGTGACCCAGGACCCCTTCAAGGCGGTCATATATGACGCCGCGGGGGTCCTGGGGGGCTTCGAGCTGCAGCGCAGGCTCGAAGAGAGGGGAATCGTGCCGGAGATGAGCGACGACCGGCACGTGGTTCTGGCCTTCAGCCTCGGCTCGAAGGCTGAAGAGGCAGCGGAGCTGCTGACAGCGCTGCAGGACATTGCAGCGCAGACCTCCTTGGCAGCGCCGCAGACAGGCGGGAGCGCAGCTCCCTCAGACCTTGAACCTACCACTGGCGCTGATCATGTCACTGGCCCTGAACCTACTGCTGGATCTGATCATATCTCTGATCTTGAACCTGTCTCCGGCCTAGATCTTACCGCTGGTTCCGGTCCTGGCCAGTCTACTTACTCAGACACTGCCGCAGCTCCCGCTCCCCAAGGCGGAGAATCCTTCTCCAGCGCACGGACCGCAGCCCAGGCAGCGTCATATAATAGCAGAGAAGGGGAATTAACCTTCTCCGGTCACATTTCCACGTGGAACAATTTCGACATTCTGGCAGTCTCGGCTCCGGTCGCGTTCTCTATCCGGCCGGTGGCTGCCGGGGAGACAGAGAGTGTAGAGCTTGAGGCAAGCGCGGGCAGGATTGCGGCGGAGATGGTTATTCCCTATCCGCCAGGCATCCCGCTCTTATATCCCGGAGAGAGCATTACAGCGTCTGTCTGTGACAGGCTGATCCGTCTGAGAATAGGCGGGGCGAAATTTCAGGCCTGTGCTGATCCGGCCTTACAGCATATTATGGTATACAACATTCAGAAGGGCGGAGAAGCATAAGTGAAGCGAGAAGGATTCTTCATTACACTGGAGGGAGGCGACGGCTCCGGCAAAACAACCGTACTCGGCAGGGTGGCTGCTTATCTGCAGAACCATTCCATGCCCTATTTAATCACCCGCGAACCGGGAGGGATTGAGATTGCCGAGAAGATCCGCTCTATTATCCTCGACCCGGCGCATACGGCTATGGATGCCCGGACAGAGGCACTCCTGTATGCGGCGGCAAGAAGCCAGCATCTGGCGGAGGTGGTCGAGCCTGCCTTGCAGGAGGGAATTACCGTGCTCTGCGACCGTTTTGTAGACAGCAGTCTGGTCTATCAAGGGTACGCCAGAGGGCTGGGCATCGAAGAGGTGAGGGGGATTAACCGGTTTGCGACTGGCGGGAGAATGCCCGATCTTACCTTTTACCTGGATGTAGATCCTGAGGTGGGCCTGTCGCGGATTGCCGCCAACCAGAACCGGGAAGTGAACCGGCTGGATCTGGAGAGCCTGGAGTTTCATCAGAAGGTGCGGGCGGGCTATGAACTGGTAACCAGCTCTGATCCGCAGCGGATTGTGGTGCTTGATGCGGGTCGTCCCATCCATATGGTGGAGCAGGATATTGTACGTGTACTGAAGGACAGGATATTAAAGGATTTCTAAGGTGTTTTGTCAAATAAACAATAGAGGTATAATGATTGAACAGGGCTTCTCCGCAGATTGAATCGATGTTGTGCGGATAGCCTGTGAACATAACTAATTAGGAGGGGATACGAAGATGAATTTGATCATTGCAATTATCCAGGATAAAGACAGCAACCGGCTATCCAGTGAACTGGTGAAGGCGAACTTCCGTGCCACCAAGCTGGCCAGTACAGGCGGATTTCTCCGTGCGGGTAACACTACCTTTTTGATTGGGGTAGATGATATTCAGGTAGACGCTGTACTCAGTGTAATCCGTAACAGCTGTAAAGTACGCGAGCAACTGGTCACTCCGGTCACGCCGATGAGCGGCACGACAGATTCCTATTTGCCGCTTCCTGTTGAAGTGCAGGTGGGCGGAGCTACCGTATTCGTACTTCCCGTCGATCGTTTCGAGCATTATTGAGCATAATGAAGATCAACCCGGGCTACAGGCCCTTAAAAAGCGAAATGCTGACCACAGAGGCTGAGAGGCGTCCGGTCCAGCAAAAAAACTTCAACGATGTATTTCAACAGCAAAGCCAGCAGAAAACTATAGATGAGTTGAACCGTCAGATTAAAGATATCCAGCTGCAAGGCGACCGGCTCTCCAAATCCATGACTGTGCGTGAGCTATCCATCTACCGGAACCTGATCAAACGGTTCCTGGAGGAGACGGCCCGCCGCGGAGTGATCCTGAAGGATACCAAGGGCTGGGACCGGCGGGGCCGCGGCAAACGCTACAAGCTGCTCGAAGAGGTTGATGCCGCTCTGCTGAATATGGCAGATGATCTGCTGGACAGCGAGCAGGGCCGGATCGATCTCCTGGGACGGGTTGGAGAGATCCGCGGGCTGCTGATTAACCTTTCTTTCTGACAACTTGGAGGAATATATGTCTTTTCATGAACTATTAGGCCAGGAGGACGCCAAGCGGCTGCTTCAGAATGCCTTACGCAAGGATGCGGTCAGCCATGCCTATCTGTTCACGGGTCCGGCAGGCAGCGGGCAGGTGAAGATGGCTTTGACGTTCGCCCAGGCGATATTCTGTACCGCCAGCAAAGATGATGCCTGCGGAGAGTGCCTGGAATGCCGCAAGGTGGAGCATGGCAATCATCCTGATTTAACGCTGCTGCGCCCCGATGGGGCGAGCATTAAGATCGATCAGATTCGTGAACTTCAGCGTGTTTTTTCCTACCGCTCGGAAGGAATTAACCCGAAGGTTTATATTATAGAAGGAGCGGACAAAATGACGGTGCAAGCCGCGAATAGTCTGCTGAAATTCCTGGAGGAGCCGCCGGCCCCTGCGGTAGGCATTCTGATCTCCGATAACAGCAGTTCCCTGCTCCCGACGATCCAGTCCAGAACCCAGCGCATTCCGTTTAGCCCGCTCCATCCGGATATTATGCTTCAGGCGCTGTCCGGTGAAGGGGTTCCGGTGCCGCTGGCACGGTGCGCGGTGTCGCTGACTGCCGGTCTTGACGGCTGCAGGGAACTTTTGGCACAGAATTGGTTTGCAGAAATGAGAAATCTAGTGTTACAATTAGCGAAGGAGTCTCTGGGCAAGGGCAGCACTGCGGTAGCAACCGCGGGTTCGAAGCTGTTCAAGACCGGACTTGGTGAACATTTGGACACTCTATTCAGCATGTTCCACTTATGGTTCAAAGATATGCTCTACTTCCTGTACCGAAAGCACGAAAGTATCGTTTTCATAGATCAGTTAGACTTTATTTCGAGGGCTGCCCGTCAGAGGAGTACGCAGCAGTGGGTGGCTTATATGGAATACGCGGCGGAGAGCAAGCGGAAGCTGCGTTCCAATGCCAATGCCCAGCTGTGTCTGGAGCAGTTTTTAATCCGGCTGGAAAGCTAGAGGCTCGGGTTATTTATAATAGATCCTCCGGGATATAATCCTCAGCACCTGGAAAGACCGGGTATAGCGGACGAGGAAGGACAAGCATGGATCATCAGGGAAGCAGTCTTGCTTAAGGGTTCCTTTACCGTCAAACAAGGGGGTTAATTTTTGTACAGCGTAGTAGGTGTCCGCTTCAAAAAAGCGGGTAAAATATATTATTTCGATCCGCTTGATTTCCCGATTGAACGCGATCAATGCGTGATTGTCGAGACTGCAAGAGGGGTCGAATACGGTAAGGTTGTCGTTGGCAAAAAAGAGGTGCAGGAAGCTGACGTTGTACTGCCGCTCAAGAAAGTCATGCGCATTGCCGGTGAAACCGACGCGCGCGTGGTGGAAGAGAACAAGGGTGCAGCGAAGGATGCTTTTACCACCTGTTTAAATAAAATCCGCGATCATGGCCTCAAAATGAAGCTGGTGGATGTGGAGTTTACGTTTGACCGCAACAAGATTATTTTCTACTTTACGGCCGAGGGCCGCGTGGATTTCCGCGAGCTGGTGAAGGACCTGGCCAGTATTTTCCGTACCCGCATTGAGCTCCGGCAGATTGGTGTGCGGGATGAAGCCAAGATGCTGGGCGGATTAGGCCCATGCGGACGGGTGCTCTGCTGCTCCTCCTGGCTTGGTGATTTCGAGCCGGTGTCCATCAAGATGGCGAAGGATCAGAATCTGTCGCTTAACCCGACCAAGATCTCGGGATTATGCGGACGGCTGATGTGTTGTCTGAAGTTTGAGCATGATAATTATGAGAGCACGAAGGAAGAAATGCCGGCTGTAGGCAAAATGGTCGTTACTTCACTGGGTGACGGCAAGGTAGTCGGTATCAATGCCGGCAGCCGCACGGTTCATGTGCAGCTGTTTGAAGTGGGCAAAGTTAAAGAACTTCCAATGGATGATGTTGTCGTCAAGTAAACCATTATAAGGTTACTTTCGGGGTGGAAACTTGGAGAAGAAAAATATATTTGCACACATGCAGGAGATGGAAGCGCAGATGGATGAAATGCGCACCACTCTGGGCGATTGGAAGCAGACGGTCAAAGAGCTGATGGAAGCGAATCAGAAGCTGAGTCTGGAGAACGAGCAACTTCGTATCATATTGAAAAGGGAAGCACCTGTAGATAAGGCCGCACTGTCTGCGGAGGCGGAGGCTATACTTGCTGCCGAAGGGAAAGAGGAGGTTGTCGGGGAAGGCTACGATAATCTGGCCCGGCTGTATCACGAAGGCTTCCACATCTGCAATGTCTACTTTGGGCATTTGCGGACGGAAGGGGATTGTCTGTTCTGCCTTTCTTTTCTTAATAAATGAGGATATCCAGCCGTAGGAGATTGTCGCCTACGGTTTTTTTGAATGTAAGGCTATGCTTCCGAAGCATACGCTCAACAAAAACTTTTAGGAGATTACATTACAATGACCCATTCAATGAACAATACACCTGTACCCTTACATGAAGCAGAACGGGTCGATGACCTGCTCACCCATGATCTGAGAATTATCCAGAGTGACGAAGTGTTCAGCTTCTCGATGGATGCCGTACTGCTGGCACGGTTCGCCAGTGTACCGCCGCGCGGACGGGTGCTTGACCTGTGTACGGGTAACGGAGTAATTCCTATGCTCCTGACTACACGGACGAAGGCTTCTATTGAAGGAATCGAGATTCAGCCCCGTCTGGCAGACATGGCCCGGCGCAGTGTATCGCTTAACGGTCTGGAGGAGCGGGTACAGATTCATGAGGGCGATTTGCGGGAGCTTCATCTTACAGCGGGCTATGGCGTATACGATGCGATCACGGTGAATCCCCCTTATATGCCGCTGAACGGGAGCGATCTGAAGCTAAATTCCCATCAGGCGATGGCCCGCCATGAAATTGGTTGTACCCTGGAGGAGGTCATTCAGGCCTGTGTCCGGCTGGTCCGTACCGGAGGCAAAGTCAGCATGGTGCATAAGCCGCAGCGCCTCGTGGATATTATCAGTCTGATGCGGAAGCACCGGCTGGAACCGAAGCTGATCCGCTTTGTACATCCCCGCGCCCATCTGGAAGCGAATATGGTTCTGATCGAGGCCGCGCGTGACGGGAAGCCGGAGGTGCGTTTACAACCGCCTTTAATCGTATATAATGAGGACAATCAATATTGCCCCGAGATTATGGATATTTATTACGGAAACAAAGAGGATACGAGCCAATGACCATACAATGCCAAAGCAGCTTTCAAAATAATCATGACGGAGCGAAGCCCGAAGGATGCGGAAGTCTGTATCTGGTGGCTACGCCGATCGGCAATCTGGAAGATATGACATATCGTGCAGTACGCATGCTGAAGGAATGCGATATTATCGCCGCTGAGGATACGAGACAGACGCGTAAGCTGCTGAGCCATTTTGAAATTACACCGTCCATGCTGTTCAGTTACCATGAGCATAACAAGGCCGCCAGTGGGCCGGAGCTGATACGCTATATAATAGAAGGTAAAAATCTGGCACTCGTCAGCGATGCCGGTCTGCCGGCGATTTCCGACCCTGGTGCCGATCTGGTAGCTCTGGCTGTCAGCCATCAGATTCCGGTGATTCCGGTGCCAGGAGCGAATGCCGCCTTGTCGGCTTTGATTGCCTCAGGGCTGCCTACCGCCAGCTTCACGTTCGTCGGCTTCCTGCCTAGAGAGCGCAAGGACATAAGGGCCGTTCTGGCATCTCTGCGTTCTGCCCAAGGGACACTGCTCTTCTATGAATCGCCGCACCGAGTTGCCAAGACCCTTGTTCATTTGCAGGAGGCCTTCGGCAACCGCCGGATCACACTGGCGCGTGAGCTGACTAAGCGATATGAGGAGTTCCTGCGCGGAACGATTGAAGAATGCAGTAGATGGCTGGAGGAGCATCCTCCGCTTGGAGAGTACGTAATTATCCTTGAGGGAGAGAGTAAAGAGGAGGCCGAGCTGGCCGAGTCTTCCTGGTGGCGTCAGCTTAGTACCGGGGAGCATGTAGCCCACTATGAGTCTTCTGGTTTAACGCGTAAGGATGCCATGAAAAAGGCAGCGTCTGACCGCGGCTTGTCCAAGCGCGATATTTATAATGAACTCCTGGAGCGGAGTTAGAACACTGCTGTGCTGAAGTTATTCGAATTCCAGTGAAAACCTAAAAATGGTTTTATTCATCTGAGCATCCAATGAAATAAATGTATTCTATACACTTATATGGATTGTAATATTCCTTTTATTAGTTATAGTTGTAGTTTATACATTTATATGTATAGGAAAAGCCAGTAACCATCCAGCACCCAAGTCGCTAATCACTCTATGGTTAAGCGATTCTCGCAGAGAGAGCGGGTCTACGCAGATCAGTCGCACGAGAGCACCCGGCGCAGCCGACACAGGCAGCCTGCCTGTGGCGAAACCCTTCGACTGGCAAGGCCTGAGGAATCACCGCAGGGAGGCCGAGGAGGGCCGGTCCACCGCCAACCCCAGCTTCCTTCCGCGCCTGTTGCAGAGATCCGCCAAGCTTCCGGGTGTCCAGAGGGCCGGGGCCCTTGGGGCCCTCCCTGCAGGGAGGGTTTGGGAGGGTAAGAATCAGAGGTTTAAGAATTAGATGTGAGGTTTAGGAAGCAGACAGGGTAGGAAAAAGGGGCATCCGGGGAAAGTCCCCGAAAATAGCGCAAAAAAATACCTCCCGCGCGAACGGGAGGCCAAGGAGATATAAAAAGGTTAGAATTAACAATTGGATTAGTTCCTATTATACCCTATTTATTTTAGTTTGTCACAGGGGTAGGGATAGCCGAAATGCATTCATGACAAACAATTTTACCTTTGAAGTAAGTTACATTCTCAGCATTGCCGCAGAAAATGCAAGCAGGCTCGTATTTCTTAAGCATGATCCGCTCACCGTCCACGTAAATTTCGAGCGCATCTTTTTCTCCAATGCCCAGGGTGCGACGCAATTCAATTGGAATAACGACCCGTCCAAGCTCATCTACCTTACGTACAATTCCTGTTGATTTCATCATTACAATCGTTGCTCCTCTCAATGTTCAAAAGCGTCATTATTCGACATTCTTCACTGTTTTATGATATTTATAATACCAACCATTCCCAAAACAGTCAACCTTTTTTCAGGCTAATTTTAAGAAATCTTTTGAGACCACATTTATTCCGCGTTTGATCGGGCAAATCACTCTTAAAAAGCTTATGAAGATGTTTGTCGATTTGGCAGTATATGAATCGCTAATATTCGACAAATAGCGACAATATATTATATAAAACAAGAAAAGGAGATGATTTCATGAAGCAACCGCTGTCAGAAGAGAAGGTATTTAAGGACCCGGTTCACAACTACATCCACGTACAGGACACTATTATCTGGAGATTGATCAACACTAGGGAATTTCAGCGTCTGCGGCGCATCCGGCAGCTGGGCACCTCCTATTTGACCTTTCACGGGGCGGAACACAGCCGGTTCTCCCATTCTCTGGGGGTATATGAGATTACGCGGAGAATTATTTCCCAGTTTGAACGGAGCGGCTATAAGGACTGGATGCCGGAGGAGAGACTGCTTACCCTGTGTGCGGCACTGCTGCATGATTTGGGGCATGGCCCATTCTCCCATTCTATAGAAGAAGCTTTCGAAATGGATCATGAAGACTGGACCTGCCGTATCATTCTGGAGGATACAGAGATTACGGCTATTCTGCGTGATGTGGCTGAAGATTTCCCTGTTAAAGTAGCCTCGGTCATCTCCAAAACCTATGAGCATGAAATTGTTGTCAATTTGGTGTCGGGACCGCTGGATGCTGACCGGATGGATTATCTGCTCCGGGATGCATACTATACAGGGGTGAATTATGGAACCATCGACATCGACCGGATTCTGCGGATGCTGCGTCCTTATGACGGCCGGGTGGTTGTGAAGGAATCGGGGATGCATGCGATTGAGGATTACCTGATGTCACGGTACCAGATGTACTGGCAGGTCTATTTCCACCCGGTAACCCGCAGCTCTGAGATTATTCTCAGGCAGATTCTCCGCCGGGCCAAGGAGCTGGTGCAGCAGCAGCATGCCTTCCGCTTCATGATCGAGCCCTTAAGTGATCTGTTCAGCGGAGAGGTAACGGTAGGGCAGTACCTGCTGCTGGATGAAGCCTTGATGCAGACTGCCTTCATGCAGTGGACGCTGGAGGAGGATGACATTCTGAGCGACTTGTGCAGCCGGTTTATCCATCGTAAACTGTATAAATATGTGGAGATGGAGCATTTGGATTCTGACACGATTGACGAAATTCGCCGCAGCTTCGCCGGTGCGGGACTCCGGCCCGATTATGATCTGGAAATTGATTATCCCACCGATCTTCCCTATGATGTGTTCCGTCCGGGAGACGGCTTTGACAGCAAGCAGATCCTGCTTCTGGACAAGCATGACCGGCTAAGGGAAATCTCCGAGGTCTCGGATATTGTTCGCTCTATCAGTGGTATTCACCGCGGCAGATACCATCTGTATTTTCCGCAGGACAGACTGCAGAAAGCCCTTCCACAGCTGCCGCCGTCCATCGCAGAGATTTTTGCCAAATAAGCAGATCAAGCTTGGAATTATAGATACAATAACAGGCCGAAAGGATGTAATGTAATGCAGTTATTCGACACCCATACCCATCTGGATGCTCCACAATTCGACGAAGACCGCGAAGAGGTCATTGCCAGGGCGCTGGAAGCCGGCGTCAGCAAGATGATCAACATCGGTTTTAACCGGGATACGATACCGACTACCATGCAGCTTGCCGAGAAATATGATTATATTTATGCAGCCGTTGGCTGGCATCCCCAGGATGCCATCACGATGAAGGACGGAGACCTGGAGTGGATCGCCTCCTTATGCGCTCATCCCAAGGTGGTTGCCATCGGCGAGATTGGACTGGATTACTACTGGGATACCTCTCCTAAGGATGTGCAGCATGAAGTATTCCGCAAGCAGATCGGGCTGGCCCGAGAGCTGAAGATGCCGATCTGTATTCATAACCGTGATGCTCATGAAGATGTGATCCGCATACTCCGTGAGGAGAAGGCGGGCGAGGTTGGCGGCGTAATGCACTCCTTCTCCGGGAGCTGGGAAAGTGCCAAGATGTGTCTTGATTTGGGCTTCCATCTTTCTTTTGGAGGACCGATTACGTTCAAGAATGCCCGGGTGCCCAAAGAGGTGCTTGCCCAGACTCCGCTGGACCGGCTGCTGATCGAAACTGACTCCCCATATCTGACTCCGCACCCCTTCCGGGGCAAGCGAAATGAGACCGCTCATGTGAGGCTGGTAGCGGAGGCGGCCGCGGCAATAAAAGGGATTGAATTACAGGAATTGGCGGAAATTACGTATGCGAACGCACTGGAACGATTTGGGATACTCTGAAAACAGGAGTAAAAGCGGTGAAAAATGAAGTATAGCGGATATATTAAACTTTTATGACGGAAAAACGGCCGATTATTACAATATTTTAATCATTTTTTTACGTAAACGTGGTTGAATCGTCCTTTACAACATGTATCAAAACAGGATATCATCTTTTCAGTGCAGTGAGCTGTTGTAACTGTGACAGTCACTAATTTCATGGATCGTCTCGCTGAGTCTCCGTATGGAGAACGGGGGAACCAATAATGCGCTGCCGCATGAACGTACAAGAGTACTGGCACAGAATTGCCGCAGGCATTATTTGATTTCTTTACGTGGTCTTTGGGGTGAATTTGAGGGCAACCGCCGTGAGCGGGTGACCTGAGATAGGGCGTCTCTCTTATGTCCGAACCCGACAGCTAACCCCGTAAGCGCAAGTAAGAGAGGAAACCTCGTGCATAAGCATTCCGACGTATTCGACACCGGGAAGCCACGAAAGAGTCCTCTATGAGCTCTTTTTAGGCTTCTTTTGTTTTGAATAATGAGAATGCTCCCGGCATACTGTTATATAACAGATCTCCGGAGTAACTATGCCGAGCAGGCGATCCATGAGCAGGAAACGCTGAAGCAAGTGCGGGCGTATCCTGTTGCAAACTCAAACCTAGTTTCGTCAGAAGTGATACAGTCACCTTGAACTAACTTGGACGACGGGGCTATGTAAGGAGGATGGAGAGAGTGGGCGTATTCCAACCAGAGGTATCCCATGATTCGCAATCATCCAGCAGGTCTTTCGCATTACGGTTGAAGCAAGTGAATCCCCGCGTAGTTTTACTTGCCGGTGTGGCATCGATTGTTATCGCACTGTTAATACTGCTGTACGTACACGGTCAGAGCAAAAAAGAAATTACCCTAGTAATAGACGGACAGGTACAGACACTGGAGACGCGGGAAACGCTGTTCAGTGATGTGCTGGCTAAGGAACAGATTTCGCTGCAGGCGCATGATGAATTATCTATTGGCCTTAGTGATGAAATAAAAGACGGCGACCGTATCGTGATTAACACTGCGCAGAAGTTCGCTCTTACCGTAGACGGAAAGACCGAGACGTTATTTACGACCGAGGATACCATTGGTCAGGCCATCGACAAGCTGGGCTACAGCCTGGAAGGCTTAGACAAGATTTACCCTTCGCTAGAAACCGCAGTATCTGCAGACATGGAAATCAAAATTGTCCGGATTAACAAGCATGTGGTTCAACGGACAACTAATTTGCCTTTCCGGGTCATTAAGACAGCAGACCCCTCATTGACCAAGGGAACCGTAAGAGTGGCACAGGCAGGTAAGCCTGGCGTAATGGTCCAGCACATCGAGAAGATCTATCAAGATGGCGAGCTGGCATCCATGCGCATGATCGGCAAGGAAGTACAGACGGTTACCAAGGACAAAATCATTGCCATTGGAACCAAGCCGCTTCCTAAGCCCGTCGTAGTTACTGCCAAAGTTTCCAAACCTGTAACAACCTCCAAGTCATCTAAAGCCAGCGCAAAGGCCAGCAATGTTACCAGTAAGGCTGGTGTGGATTTCGAGTACAAAAGAATGATCAAAAACGTATCCATGACTGCATATTCGTCTCAGGAACCGGGTATTGGAACACGTACTGCCTCCGGCACACGCGTAACGGAAGGCCGCACTATAGCTGTAGATCCTAGTGTTATACCGATTGGCTGGTGGGTGTACATTGAAGGATTAGGGTTTCGCCGAGCAGAGGATACTGGCGGTGCCATCAAAGGCAACAAGGTGGATGTCTATTACGATTCACTGAGCCATGCCCGTAATTTCGGCCGCAAGTCGCGCACACTCTATGTGATCGGACCTGTAAAGCCGGAGCTGAACTAAATGTAAAGTCTTTTGCAAATTAGCGGTTAATACGATATAGTGAGGGAAGCACTTACGAAATTTTAGAGAGCTGCCGCTCATCACTTATACATTCTTTAGCCAAAAAGAAGGGGAGCGAATCCTCTTCTTTTTGCGTTCTGGAGTAAGGAGTAAAAATATTTATGATTAAAGAGCTAATTGTGGTTGAAGGGAAAAGTGATACCGTTGCCGTTAAGCGGGCGGTTGAGGCCGATACGATTGAAACCGGGGGTTCGGCAGTGGATAACAGGGTCATTGCCAAGATCAAGCTGGCCATGGAGCGCCGGGGTGTAATCATTCTTACCGACCCGGATCATGCCGGAGAGCGAATCCGCAAAATCGTCGCGGCCAAGGTGCCGGGCTGCAAGCATGCCTTCATCCCGGAGAAGGATGCAACCCGCAAAGGAGATATCGGAATAGAGAATGCTTCGCCTGAGGCTATCCGCCATGCGCTGGAGCATGTACATACCTCCTTCGAGGGGGCGCCGCCCATCATTGGGCTGGATGAGCTTATGGCCGCAGGGCTGATGGTGCATCCCCGGGCGGCTGAGCGCAGAATGCAGCTTGGCAATCTGCTCGGTATCGGTTATTGCAATGGCAAGCAACTGTACAAACGTCTGGCGATGTTCGGCATTACCCGCGAAGAATTCGCGCAGGCCCTCGCCCAAATTGATCAGGGAGGCATTACTTCATGAGCGGTATCGAGAATATCTCGTCCCCAACAAGAACCAAAGCGATAATTCAGCGTTACGGATTCTCCTTCAAAAAAAGCCTGGGCCAGAACTTTCTGATCGATCAGAATATTCTGGACAAAATCGTGGATGCCGCCGGTCTGGACAGCACAGCCGGTGCGCTTGAGATTGGGCCGGGGATCGGAGCACTGACGGAACGGCTGGCGTTGACGGCCGGGGCCGTCACTGCGGTAGAGATTGACCGCAGGCTGATCCCGATTCTTAGGGATGTCCTGTCGCCATATCCCCATGTAAAGATCCGTAATGACGATGTGCTGAAGGTGAATCTGCAGGAGCTGTTCGCTGAGGATTTCGCGGGGAGGGACCGGGTTAGTGTCGTAGCTAACCTGCCGTATTATGTGACTACACCCATCCTCATGAAGCTGCTGGAGGAGAAGCTGCCGCTGGATAATATCGTGGTCATGATCCAGAAGGAGGTTGCCGAGCGTATGGCGGCGTCTCCGGGCGGCAAGGAGTATGGCAGCCTGAGTATTGCCGTCCAGTATTACAGCGAGCCTGAGCTGGTCTGTATGGTGCCGCGTACGGTGTTCATCCCGCAGCCTAACGTGGAATCGGCTGTGATCCGGCTGAAGGTCAGAGAACGCCCTCCGGTGGAGGTAGCGGACGAGAAGCATTTCTTTGGTGTGGTACAGGCGTCCTTTACCCAGCGGCGCAAGACGATTGCCAATAATCTTAAGGCCCGCTACTTCCCGGAAGAAGGGCGGGAGCGCCTGGAGGCGCTGCTCTCCGAAGCCGGCATTGAACCCTCGCGGCGCGGCGAGACGCTTAGCATTGAAGAGTATGCGCGGCTCAGTGCGGTTCTTCTGGCTGCAGGCATCGCATAGAATACAGAAAACCCTCCCGGCGGATGAACCAACCGGGGCCTTTGCCCATAACATGGGGTAGAGGTGGTGTTGTGATGAATCTAGGAGACTTGGTCATTCGTAAATCCTATGGCGGCGATGTGACCTTCCGGGTAGACAATATATTGCAGAATAGAGCAGTCATTAAAGGCACGGAGTTCCGTCTGCTGGCGGATTCCCCGCTGGAGGATCTGGTGCAGGTGCCTCCTACACGGGTTACCGAGCGGGGAGCGCGTGCGCAGATCAAGGCAACAGAATCTCTAACCTGGTTGCGTAAAGACCGGCAGGTGCAGAGCCAGCGAAGCGGAGAGAGCGTGTCGGGGTCCACGGGAACCTGGGGCCCATCTCCGAAGGAAGCGGCTTATTTTGAAGTGCCGGGTAAGGTCCTGCATTTGGATGGTGATGCACTCTATCTGAAGAAGAGCCTGAGTCTCTACGAGCAGCTGCGCATACCGGCGGAGGGACATCATGTCAACGAATCCAAAATGGCGGAGACGCTGTACCGTCTGCTGCCCCGTGTGCGTCCCGATATCGTAGTGATTACCGGCCATGATGGAGTACTTAAGCAACAGCAGAATTATGATCTGTACAGTCTGAGCAGCTATAAGAATTCACAGAATTTTGTGGCAGCCATCCGGGTGGCCCGTGAATATGAGCGGAATTTCGATGCTTTGACGATCGTAGCCGGAGCCTGCCAGTCGCACTTCGAGGCTCTCCTGGGCAATGGTGCCAACTTCGCCAGCTCCCCGGGCAGAATACTCATTCATGCCCTGGACCCGGTGTATATTGCGGCCAAGGCCTCTTTTACCTCTATCCGGGATACGGTGAACTTAAGCGATGTACTGAGTCATACGATCAGCGGCAATCAGGGGATGGGCGGAATAGAGACGCGGGGCAGCTTCCGGATCGGAATGCCTCAGCTGCAGAACCTGGCTACGCTGAAGGTAGCGCCTTCGGTGCTATAACCGGGTAAGTGATAACTGAACAGCGGAAGGAATAGGGTAAGCATTCGTGCTTATCCTATTTTGCTGCCACGGAAGCCGCTTATGACACAAGATGGGTCAGGGAGCAGCCAGTCATTATTACTGATAACAAGGTGCTTAAGTCAGGAATTTCCCCGTCTAAAAAAATTCCGTTGACAACTTTTTTCTCATCATCTATAATTATTTATTTAATTTGACAAGTGGTTATAGAAGTTGTATAATGGACAAGGAAAGAGGTGGTCGTCAGGTAATGGCTAATAACGCGCTGTTAGAAATTAAACGCAGTCTTGAAGCTCACGTCGGTCATAAGATCACGTTGCGGGCTAACGGTGGCCGTCGGAAGACCGTTGAACGCACCGGTGTCCTGGAAGAAACGTACCCTTCTGTATTTATTGTCAAACTCGATCAGGAGCAGCAGACCTTCAAGCGTGTCTCCTATAGCTATGCCGATATACTTACTGAATCTGTGGAAATCACAGTTACCGAAGACGATGGGCAGATGCGGATTATGTATATCAAAGCTTAGCGTCATGACAGTCTCCCTGCGGGGGGGCTGTTTTTTGATAGAATTTTTATGTTTTGGGGTCCCCGCAAAGTACCTGAGTCATCACCTACGCTAAAGCCCCACTTTGTGGGGTTATTTTGCATGTAGGGGGTCTTCCTGAATTATGCTGCATGACACTGGCCTCCCGGCTGCATACTACATAGGCAGTACGTTCATCATAGAGCAGCACACAAGGGAGGCATTCGTAATGAGCCGCAGAAGACGAAGCATGATGTCGGAGGAATTGAAGACGGAGCTGGCCAAGGAGCTTGGGTTCTACGAAACGGTTGAGCAGGAGGGCTGGGGCGGAATCCGGGCAGTCGATGCCGGGAATATGGTGAAACGGGCGATTCAGCTGGCAGAGCAGGCTGCTGCGCGGAAATTGTAAGCGGCTATAGCGGTGTCATGCCGCACCGGGTATCGCCTGCGGGCGGTACCTTTTCTGCTTCCTAGAACCGAATGTATATTTAATGGACTTCACTGTCAGTTTCTCATATAATATGTTAAGTTGTTTTGTACGGGAAAAGCTGAGGGTGGGTGAACGCCTTGAAAATGTATGAGAAGGCACCGGCAAAAATTAATCTGATGCTGGATGTGCTGCATAAGCGGGCTGACGGATTTCATGAAGTGGAAATGATAATGACAATGGTCGATCTGGCGGACCGTCTGGAGCTGTCGGAGCTGAAGCGGGATTCGATTATTATCTCAAGCCAGGCCGGATATATTCCGCTGGATGAGAAGAATCTGGCCTTCCAGGCGGCAAGGCTGATCAAGGACCGGTATAACGTCAGAAGCGGAGTACATATCCATCTGGACAAAAGAATTCCGGTCGCTGCCGGCCTCGCCGGCGGCAGCAGCGATGCCGCGGCTACGCTGCGCGGCCTGAACCGGCTCTGGCGCCTGGGCATCCCGGTGCAGGAGCTGCAGGAGCTGGGCGCTGAGCTGGGCTCAGACGTCCCGTTCTGCGTCACAGGAGGCACTGCCCTGGCTACGGGCAGGGGCGAACGGCTGACCCCAATCGCGAATCCTCCGCAAATGTGGGTCATCCTGGCGAAGCCGCCGATCAATGTATCGACGGCTGAGGTATACGGACGCGTGCGCGCCGGCAACATAGCGGTGCATCCGTCCGCGCTCCGCATGCAGCAGGCTCTGGAGGCCGGTGACTTCTCAGCCGTCTGTGAGGGCCTTGGCAACGTGCTGGAGGATGTGACTCTGAAGCTGCACCCTGAGGTGCAGCAGCTCAAGGAAGCGATGCTGAAGCTGGGGGCGGACGGCGTGCTGATGTCGGGGAGCGGTCCGACCGTATTTGGCCTTGTCTCCAAGCACTCCAAGGTGGCGAGAATCTATAACGGGCTGCGCGGATTCTGCAAGGAAGTCTATGCAGTGCGTTCGCTGAGCTAAGCGGAGCGGGACCATCCTCTGATAACGGAGGCAAAGCGGTTTCCGCTTGTGCAAATCCGTACAATAATGATATTATTCATAGTAATATTCGGTTTTGTATAAAGTGAATTTAAGAATCAAGCATGCATTATTCTTAAATTCAGCTTATAAGGCGAGGAGCATTCCGTGAAAAAACTTAAACGAAGCCAACGGTTAGTTGACATGACCCAATTTTTACTGGAGAAGCCGCATGATCTGCTGCCTCTGTCCACTTTTGCAGAGCGGTACGGTGCGGCGAAGTCATCGGTCAGCGAGGACCTGGCTATTATAAAAGAGGTATTTGAAGGCGAAGGAATGGGCGAGCTGCAGACACTGGCCGGGGCAGCGGGCGGAGTGCGTTATATTCCGCGCATGCCTATGGATATGGCGCTTGCCTTCGTGAACCGTCTGTGCGGGCAGCTTGAGCAGAGCGACCGGATACTGCCCGGCGGTTATCTGTATATGTCGGATCTGCTCGGCCTCCCGTCCCTGATGGAGCAGGCCGGCAAGATCATTGCCACCGCCTTCTACGGCGTGGAGATTGATGTCGTCATGACGGTGGAGACCAAGGGGATTCCGCTGGCGTACGCAACGGCTGCGCAGCTGGGGCTGCCTGTCGTGCTGGTCCGACGTGACCATCAGGTAACGGAGGGCTCGGCTGTAAGCATCAACTATGTGTCGGGCTCCCATAAGAGCATCCATACGATGTCCCTGTCCAGACGGGCACTGCGCGAGAAATCCCGGGTGCTGATTGTCGATGACTTCATGAAGGCGGGCGGCACCGTACGCGGAATGGTCGATCTGTTGGGTGAGTTCAATGCAGAGGTCGCAGGTGTGGGCGTACTCGTAGAGTCCGGCGACGTGGAGAATGAAGAACGCCTGCTGCATGACTACGTGTCGCTGGTGAAGCTGACAGAGGTGGACTCCAAGGTGCGGCGTATTTCGGCGTTTCCGGGCAACTATTTCTCCTCCTGAACGAGGGATACTGCCGGTTCTGAAAAGACGGGCATAATGTCGAAATTATGAGGATTCTTAAGATAACTGCACGAAATCTGTCGAAATCGACGATTCTGCAAAAATAATCTTCTTAATCAGGCATTATTTGGAATGAAAAAGAAGGAATTCGCTTTGCTGTGTGGAATTATACACCAAGTCTCTGATGGAAAAAGGTGGTGAACACACACATGCAAATTACGGATGTCAGACTCCGCCGCGTCAACTCTGAGGGGAGAATGAAAGCAATCGCATCCATTACAATCGATAACGAGTTTGTTGTTCATGACATTCGCGTCATCGACGGGAATAACGGGATGTTTGTTGCAATGCCCAGCAAGCGTACACCTGACGGAGAATTCCGCGATATCGCACACCCGATTTCTTCGGGAACGCGCGAGAAGATTCAATCTGCGGTTCTGGCCGAGTACGAACGTGCCGCTACGGAAGAAGAGGAAGTTATTGAAGAGGGAGCTTAAGCGGTGAACCGCTGACTCTCTGAGAGTTGCTGCCTCCCCAGGGCGGCAATAGGCCATACCGTTTTATATGTTTCGGGGTCCCCGCAGAGTACCTGGGTCAGCCTCGGAGCCAAAGCCCCACATTGTGGGGGGATTTTATTGGGGTTCGAAGAAAAGGGAACCATGCCTGCATGGTTCTCTTTTCTTTTTGCCCGGAATGAGATATATTCAGTAGTGAGTTCAAGAAGTGGGAGGTTGGCATTCTTGAAAAGAATGGCTGTTGTACTTGCTGCAGGCCAAGGCAAGCGCATGAAATCTAAATTATACAAGGTACTGCACCCTGTCTGCGGTAAACCGATGGTAGGGCACGTGCTTGATACAGTGAAGGCGACCGGATGCCAGCATAATGTAGTTGTTGTAGGCCACGGCGCCGAGAAGGTGAAGGCATACTTAGGCGAGAATGCCGAATATGTGCTGCAGGATGTCCAGCTTGGAACCGGCCATGCCGTCAAGCAGGCCAAGGATCTTCTGGGCAGCGAAGAAGGAACCACCATTGTCATCTGCGGAGATACGCCGCTTGTCATGAGCGAGACACTCGAAGGCATGATGGCGCTGCATGAAGCGCAGAATGCTGCTGCAACTGTCCTTACTGCTGTTATGGAGCAGCCTGCCGGATATGGACGGATTATCCGCGGCGAAGACGGCGGAGTGCTGAAGATTGTGGAACAGAAGGATTGCACAGAGAGTGAAGCTGCGGTTAACGAGATTAATACAGGGACGTATTGTTTTGATAACGCGAAGCTCTTTGCTGCTCTCGAGAAGGTTACGAATACCAACAACCAGCAGGAATATTATTTGACGGATGTTATCGGCATACTCCGGGCGCAGGGCGATATCGTTCTGGGCTATCAGGCCCATGATGCAGCAGAGTCCATTGGTGTGAATGACCGACTGGCGTTGTCTGAAGCCGAAGGCTATATGCGTCAGCGCATCAACCGGGGGCATATGCTCGGCGGAGTCACTATCATCGATCCGGCTTCAACCTACATCGGAGCAGATGTTGTCATTGGAGCAGATACGGTGCTGTATCCGGGCACGGTACTCAAGGGCAAGACAGTGATCGGCGAAGATTGTGTGATTGGTCCGGCAAGTGAAATTGAAGACTGCGTGATTATGGACGGAGCGGCTGTGAAGCATTCCGTGCTGAATCAGGCTCAGGTCGGCACACGGGCTTCCGTTGGGCCTTTTGCGTATTTACGTCCCGGCACCGTTCTAGGTGAGGGTGTTAAGGTCGGCGACTTCGTAGAGATCAAGAATGCTACAATCGGCGACGGCTCCAAGGTATCTCATTTAAGCTATGTCGGTGATGCTGAGGTCGGTAAGAATGTCAATATCGGCTGCGGCGCCATCACCGTTAATTATGACGGATATAATAAGTTCAGAACCGAGATTGGCGATGATGCCTTTATCGGCAGCAACGTGAACCTTGTTGCTCCGGTTACAGTGGGCAAGGGCGCATTCATTGTCGCCGGTTCCACTATTACGCGTCCGGTTTCGGAGAACGATCTGGCGATTGCCAGAGCAAGGCAGGAGAATAAGCCGGGTTATGCAGAGAAGATCCGCTCCCGGGCCAAGGCGAAGAAAGACCAGCATAGTCCATCGTAAAGCGTGTAAGCAGAAAGCAGCTGTAGGCTTAGAGCGCCGGACGGACTTCTTGCACATCCGCGCCGGTGCTTTGGCCAGTTAAATTCCGTCACGGAGGGTTTATATTTTATGACTTATTGTGATTCCAAACTCAAGATTTTCACCTGCAACTCCAATCCTAAGCTGGCCAGCCAGATTGCTGATTATATCGGCATTCCGATGGGCGAGTCCCATACGACCAGCTTCAGTGACGGAGAGATTCAGGTTAAGCTGTCGGAGAGTGTCCGGGGCTGTCATGTCTATATCGTACAGTCCACCTGCGGACCGGTGAACGACAATCTGATGGAGCTTCTGGTGATGGTAGATGCGCTTAAGCGTGCCTCCGCGAAGAGCATCAATGTCGTGATTCCTTACTACGGGTATGCCCGTCAAGACCGTAAGGCCCGTTCCCGTGATCCGATTACGGCCAAGCTGGTAGCGAACCTGATTGAGAAGGCGGGTGCACATCGCGTCATTACTATGGACCTTCATGCGATGCAGATTCAAGGCTTCTTCGACATTCCTGTGGATCATCTGCTGGGTGTTCCGATTCTGGCTCAATATTTCCGTTCGAAGCAAATTCAGAACCCGGTGGTCGTCTCTCCTGACCATGGGGGCGTGGTGCGTGCCAGAAAGCTGGCTGACTTCCTTAACGCTCCGCTGGCGATTATCGACAAGCGCCGTCCTGAACCGAACGTCAGTGAGGTTATGAACATTATCGGTAATATTGAAGGCAAAACGGCGATCCTGATCGATGATATCATCGATACGGCAGGAACGATCGTTCTTGGAGCCAATGCCCTGATGGAAGGCGGCGTGAAAGAAGTCTACGCCTGCTGTACGCATCCTGTATTATCCGGTCCGGCGCATGAACGTCTGGAAAACTCTCCGATCAAAGAAATTATCGTGACGGATACCATTCCAATTCGCAGCAGCAACCCGACCTCCAAGCTCAAGGTACTGTCCGTAGCCCCGCTTATGGGTGAAGCTATCATTCGCGTGCATGAAGAGCTGTCGATCAGTAAGCTGTTCGAAATCGAATAGGCCGCAGGCAGATCAGCAGAAAAAGGGTTACACCTTTCGTCAAGCGGAAGGTGTAACCCTTATCGGCGTGATGCAGCGGCAGGGACTTAGGCTCGTATAAGCTTCAATATCCCGGACGGGAGATGAAGGTGAAGAGGCTGCGGTTGTACAGCGTACCCTGCAGCTCTACGAAGCCTTCGTCAACCGCTGTAATCACACCGATGTCTACGTGCGCGTTCCCCCTATAGACTTCAACAGGCACAGCATATTGAATATGGTACTGGAAATGGCGCTGCAGTGTTAAGATATCGCCCTGATGTGGCATGTTCATCACCTGTCTCCGGAGTATAAACTTATTGTACCAAAAACGGAACTCTTCTGCTGAGAGTACCGGGCGGAAAGGAAAAACCTTAAATATGAAATGGATTGTTGGACTCGGGAATCCCGGAACGCAATACGCGAAGACCAAGCATAATGTCGGCTTCATGGCCCTCGATGAGCTTGCGTCCAGACACGGAATTGCCTTTAACCAGAATAAATGCAAATCGGTAATCGGTGAAGGGATGATCGGCGGTGTGAAGACGGTGCTGATCAAGCCGATGACCTTCATGAATCTGTCCGGGGAAGCGGTACGGGCTTATATGGATTATTATAAGGTCCAGCTGGAAGATATGATTGTGGTCTATGATGACCTGGATACGGAGCTGGGTAAGATCAGGCTGCGTTATCAGGGCAGTGCCGGCGGGCACAATGGCATCAAGTCCATCATTCAGCACACGGGCACCCAGAGCTTTAACCGGGTGCGGATGGGCATATCCCGTCCGGAGCCGGGTTTTGCTATAGTTGACTACGTACTATCTACCTTCGCCAAGAAGGATGGAGCAAGGCTTGAGAGCATGATAAGTGATACTTGCGATGCTGTGGAATTCAGCCTGCAGCATACCTTTGAACAGACCATGGCCAAATTTAACGGATGAAATACAAGGCATAGGGTTCAGGGCCCTGCGGCTAAAGCCCTCCCGGGCGGGGCATACTGAAGGTATATACTACCTTCAGGAGGCATATAGATGGCAATACACTATGTATGCAGGCACTGCCGGACGTTCTTGGGAAGCATTGGCAGAAGCGATATTACAGAGATGCAGCTGGGGCTGCAATCCTTGACCCCTGCGGAGCGCAGAGATATAATAGCGTATGATTCAGAAGGCGAGATTACGGTGAAGGTGACCTGCGATTACTGCAAGCAGGCGCTGGATAACAACCCCGAGCTCAGCCTGCTGGCCAGTCCGCTTCAGTAAGGTGGAAGCGCCTGTCTCTATCGTCATCCGCAAGCCTTGGCCTTATCCGCTGAGGCTTGTTTTCGATTCCAATTATAATAGGTGACAGCGGCATTGCCGCTGTCAGCCTGTTTAGTAAGAGAGGTGCACCTGTTGTTACAAGGTCTTATAGAAGCTTTTTCCAAGGATACTGATTTCCAGTCTGTCACCCGTGGCATCGCAGCAGGGATGAAGGAACAGCTTATCTCCGGTCTGTCCGGCTCGGCCAGACAAATCATGCTGGCTGCCCTGCATGAGGAGACGCAGCGTCCGCTCTTGGTTGTGACCCATAATATGTTCTCAGCCCAGAAGATGGCTGATGATTTGCAGGAAGCGCTTTCCCCGGAGCGGGTGCTGCTCTATCCGGCCAATGAGCTGGTGGCGGCTGAGGCCGCTGTCTCAAGCCCGGAGACGCTGGCTCAGCGGATTGATGTACTGACGCGCTGCGCCCAGGGCTTCCGGGGAATTGTAGTTGTTCCCTACTCCGGCGTTCGGAGGCTGCTCCCCGCTCCGCATGTCATGGCTGAAGCCCAGCTTACGGTTTCGCAGGACGGAACCTTGCCACTGGATGACTTCCTCATGTCCATGATTGAGATGGGCTATGAGCGGGTGGAGCGGGTAGAGAACCGCGGTGAGCTTAGTGTACGCGGCGGTATTATCGACTTCTATCCCATGACCTCTCCACTGGCTTACCGGGTGGAGCTGTTTGATGATGAAGTAGACTCCATCCGTACCTTCGACCCTATGGATCAGCGCTCCATCGATAAGGTCCGCAGTGTGAAGATTACACCGGCCAAGGAGATTATATTCGATCAGCTCCGCCAGGATGCGGCTTCTACCGCTGCGTCTGCAATGCTGGAGCGGCAGCTTGAGAAGATGAGTGACCGTCAGGCCAAGCTGCGTCTGCGTGAGGAGATGGGCCGGGAGCTGGAGATGCTGCGGCAGGGTACCTATTTCCCGGAAGTCTATAAATATATCAGTCTGCTCTACCCTGAACGTATTCATCTGTATGATTATATGGCCCAGGATACCTTGCTTGTCCTGGATGAGCCGGCCAGACTTCTGGAGACCGCCAAGCAGCTGGAGCGGGATGAGTCGGAATGGAATCTGCACTTGCTGCAGAACGGCAAGACGCTGCCTGAGCTGCAGCTCTCTGTCGACAGCGAGGTTATTATGTACCAGCGTCCGTTCCAGAGCCTGTTTATGTCGATATTTCTGCGTCAGGTTCCACATATTCAGCCACAGAATATCTTAGGCTTCATCAGCCGCGGAATGCAGGACTTCCATGGCCAGATGAATGTGCTGAAATCCGAGATGGAGCGTTGGCACAAGTCCGGCGTGAAGGTGATCATGCTGGCGAACGGCGAGGAGCGGATGGAGCGTATCCGCCGGGTACTGGATGACTATGGCATTGAGGAGCCGACGATCCTGCAGGGCAACCTGGGCTCCGGCTTCGAGCTTCCTTCGATTCATCTCGCAGTGATCACTGAGGGTGAGATGTTCTCGCAGAAGCAGCGCAAGGCGCGGAAGGTCTCGAAGGGTATTGATAATGCCGAACGGATTAAGAGCTATACCGAGCTGAAGATCGGGGATTATGTGGTTCACCAGAATCACGGGATCGGTAAATATATGGGCATCGGGACGCTTGAGGTCAGCGGTATTCACCGCGACTATATGCACATCCTCTATGCAGGAGGCGACAAGCTCTCTGTTCCGATTGAACAGATTGACCTGATTCAGAAATATGTCGGCTCGGAAGATAAGGAGCCGAAGGTCTATAAGCTGGGCGGCAATGAATGGACCCGGGTTACCAGCAAGGTGCGGAGCTCGGTTCAGGATATCGCCGATGATCTGATCAAGCTGTACGCAGAGCGCCAGAGCGCACTTGGCTATGGCTTCGAGAAGGATACGCAGGAGCAACGCGAATTCGAAGAGATGTTCCCTTATGAGGAGACCCGTGACCAGCTGCGGGCGATCGAAGAGATCAAGAAGGATATGGAGCAGAACCGTCCGATGGACCGGCTGCTCTGCGGCGATGTAGGCTATGGCAAGACAGAGGTGGCGATCCGGGCTGCTTTTAAATCTGCTATAGAGGGCAAGCAGGTGGCTGTGCTCGTGCCGACGACGATTCTGGCGCAGCAGCACTACGAGACCTTCCGTGAGCGCTTCGCCAATTATCCGCTGAATATTCAGGTATTGAGCCGGTTCCGCAGCCGCAAGGAGCAGAATGAGACGATCAAGGGAGTACGCCAGGGGACAGTGGATGTTATTATCGGCACACACCGGCTGCTGTCACAGGATCTGGTCTTCAAGGACCTCGGCCTTCTGATTGTCGATGAAGAGCAGCGTTTCGGCGTGACCCACAAGGAGAAGCTGAAGCGGCTGAAGACCAATGTCGATGTATTGACTCTGACAGCCACACCGATTCCCCGCACGCTGCATATGTCGATGCTCGGGGTGCGCGACTTGTCAGTTATTGAGACACCACCGGAGAACCGCTTTCCCGTACAGACGTATGTGGTGGAGCATAGCCAGACGCTGACCCGGGAAGCAGTGGAGCGCGAGCTGGCCCGTGGCGGGCAGGTCTACTATCTGTACAACCGTGTACAGGGGATTCAGGAAATGGCGGCGCAGATCTCCATGCTGGTGCCGGAGGCAAGAGTGGGTATCGGGCATGGCCAGATGTCGGAATCGGAGCTTGAGAAGACGATTCTCGACTTCCTGGACGGAGAGTATGATGTGCTGGTCAGCACCAGTATTATAGAGACCGGTGTCGATATTCCTAATGTAAATACACTGATTGTTCATGATGCTGACAAAATGGGCCTGTCCCAGCTCTATCAGCTGCGCGGACGCGTCGGCCGTTCCAACCGGATTGCTTATGCCTACTTCACCTACCAGCGCGATAAAGTGCTGACAGAGGTGGCTGAGAAGCGCCTGCAGTCCATCAAGGAATTCACCGAGCTCGGGTCAGGCTTCAAAATTGCTATGCGCGATCTCTCCATCCGGGGAGCAGGCAATCTGCTGGGGGCGGAGCAGCACGGCTTCATTGCCTCGGTCGGCTTCGACCTGTATTCGCAAATGCTGGCGGAGGAAATCCGCAAACGCAAGGTGAGTGTGCTTGGCGAGGAGGATACTTCGCTGAAGCAGGGGAATACGGTCATTGATTTGTCGATTGACGCGTATCTTCCTTCCGAGTATATTTACGACAGTATCCAAAAAATAGAAATCTATAAAAAGGTTGCTGCTGTGGCTTCCTTCGAAGATGCCTCCGAGCTTGAGGATGAGCTGCTGGACCGGTTCGGCGAATTGCCGGAAGCCGTTATTAATCTGCTCTCTGTGGCCCGGTTGAAGGTGTATGGCAAGCTGTACGGCATGGAATCCATGGTCCGGCGCGGGGATGATGCCCTGCTTAATTTCCACGAGGGCAGCCTGGGGGCGTTTGATACGGCAAAGCTCGCCAAAGTTGGTAATAGCTTCGAAAGGCGTGTACAATTTGATAAGGATGCCAAGGCAACGATCCGGATCAAAGCGAAGGATTTAGGTGACAAGGAGCTGCTGGATGTGCTGGAGCAATTCCTCGCGGCAGCCAAACAGTCTTTAAAATCGAAGGGAGAATTACACAATGTCGTTAAATAAAAAATCCTGGAAGGTACTGGTGGTCTCGCTGACCGCAGCCCTGTCCTTCTCCATGCTTGCTGCCTGCAGCAATAAAAGTGATGATACTGCGGTGGCGACGTATAAGGGCGGCACCATTACCCAGAAGGAATTCAATCTGGATACCCGCGTAATGAAATTCCTGTCCCCCGAGCAGGCGCAGTATCTGGAGATTGATATGTTCAAGGAGTCCATCCTGAAGCAGGAGGTCGCGTTCGAATACTTGGCGGACAAGGCCACGGATGAAGCGAAGAAGGCTGCGGAGAAAGAAGTCGATACTCAGATCGGCTCTATCAAGACTGCGCTGGGCGATAAGTACAAGAGCACGCTGAAGGAACAGGATCTGAGCGAGTCGGACCTGCGTTCCTATATGCAGCGCGTACTTACCGTATATCAGGACATGCTGCTGAAATTAACGGACGAGCAGGTCAAGACCCATTATGAAGCCACCAAGGCTGATTATAGTGTGGCTACTCTGCGCCATGTCCTGGTTGGCCTGACCGATAGCGCCGGCAAAGAGCGGACGGATGCCGATGCGCTGAAGCGCGCCCAGGAAGTGAAGGCGAAGCTGGATGGCGGGGCGGACTTTGCAGCCGTGGCCAAGGAATACTCGGATGATACCGGCACGAAGGAAACCGGCGGTGAATACAAGGACAAGGCACTGGTAGATTATGTAGCAGAGTTCAAGGCTGCGGCCCACTCTCTTCCGCTGAATACGATCAGTGAGCCGGTCAAGACTACCTACGGATATCACATTATCAAGGTGGAAGCCCGCAAGGACACTACCTTCGATACGCTGACTGCCGACCAGCTGAAGGCTGTGAAGAACTCTGCCGCTTCTGCCAGCCTGGAGACCTTCCTGGAGAAGGAACTGGACAGTCTGGAGATTAAAATCAATCTGCCGAAGAGCTCAGCTGCTGCAGGCAGCGCGGGAGCCACAGCTACACCGGCTCCGGCTGCGGGCAGTGACACGCCAGCCGCTACAGATACACCGGCTGCTACAGAAGCCGCTAAATAAATTTAGGCTGGACAAGCCGCCTGATGCGCCATGCATCCGGGCGGTTTTTTTTGCCACAATAGAACAAAATGGGGAAAATACTGCGGCGGTATAGAAATGACTATTTGTGATCATAACTGGAATGATGCCGGGCCGGGGCGTTCTCATTCTCCATGAACAATTATATGCGGGCTGAGGGATGTATAAGGAACTGGGAAGAGATGAATACTATGGTCAGATATTACGATAAATCACCGGGATTAACCATTCCCATAATGGACAGTAGTTGGACCATACTTCTTAAGGAAAGCGGGGCAACATTTGAAATGAAAGCTACTGGTATTGTAAGACGTATTGATGACCTCGGACGAGTTGTTATCCCCAAAGAGATCAGACGCACCTTACGGATTCGTGAGGGCGATCCTCTGGAAATTTTTGTTGACCGCGATGGTGAGGTTATATTGAAAAAATATTCACCGATTGGTGAATTGGGCGATTTCGCCAAGGAATATGCAGAGTCGCTGTATGAAGGAACAGGGCATATTACCATGATTACGGACCGGGACACGTTCATCGCGCTCGCCGGCGGCTCCAAGAAGGATTATCTGGAGAAGCAAGTGGGTGTGCTGCTGGAAAAGGTAATGGAAAGCCGTAAAACGATGCTTGAGAATAATGCAGGCAGCTATGACATCAGCAAGGACCACACGGAGCTGTTATCCACGTATGTGGCAGCGCCTATTATCTCCGGAGGAGATCCCATCGGCTGCGTAGTGCTGCTGAATAAGGATGATTCGGTCAAGATGGCCCAGATGGAAGTGAAAATGGCGGAGACAGCCGCAGCCTTCCTGGGCAAGCAAATGGAGCAGTAATCAGCTGGTGCTGGAGAGTCCCGCTTTTCCTTAGGTTATTATGACCGTAGGGAATGGCGGGTTTTTGCTGTGAATCGGCAAGCTAAGGAATAGACGCATGGTCATTTACACTTCTACTCTTAGATAAGTTATAATATAGAAATTCATTTGCTTAGGTTAAAGTAAGCTCTATATTATGGCAGTTATGGCTGTAGAAGCAGGTAAACGATGACATCCAATTCGCAAGGCTCGAAGCTGCTGCAGGGCGCTTTTATTCTTAGCGCGGCAGCTATTTTCTCGAAACTGATCGGTACGCTTCAGAAGATACCGCTGCAGAATCTGGGCGGTGACGCCGCGTTCGGTATCTACAATACGGTCTATCCGCTGTATACCATTCTGGTTACGGTGGCGATGCTCGGGCTGCCTGCCGCCATCTCGCGGTTCGTGGCCGAGGCTTCGGCGGCACAGGAAGCGCAGAGGGGGCGGCGGGTCCTGTTGCTATCCGCCGGAATTACAGCGGCCAGCGGCCTTCTGCTCGGCATTCTGGTCTACGCCGGGGCTCCGCTCATTGCGGTATGGGTCGGCAGCTCCCATATAGTCCCGGCGCTGCGCAGCAGTGCCTGGGGGCTGGCGGTGGTGCCGCTGATGGCGGCGCTGCGCGGCTACTTCCAGGGACTGCATAATATGATGCCGACCGCCGTGTCGCAGGTGGTCGAGCAGTCGGTACGCGTGGCGGTCATGATCGCGCTTCTGCTGTATCTGACGGGCGCTGGCGCAGATGCGGCAGGAATTGCTGCCGGTGCGATGCTGGGTCCAGCCGGGGGCGGGATCGCCGGTCTCGGCGTGATGCTGCTGTATTGGCGCAGCCACCGCCGGGGCTTGCAGGATAGGCTGCCTCAAGCTCCGCTTCAGAACAGAACGGCATCGGCCGTACGAAGGGATAAGCAGGGCATTCCTGCCCGCGAGCTGTTAGCCTATGGCCTCCCGGTGATGCTTGGTGCGCTGGCTGTTCCGTTAATCGGACTGGTCGATGTCTTCACAGTTCCCCGTTTGCTGGCGGGGACCGGGAGCAGCGAGACGGCGGCGATGGCCCAGTTCGGCATCTATAACCGCGGGCTGCCGCTCGTGCAGATCGTAACGATGCTGGCGACCTCGCTCTCGGTCGTCTTCATCCCGGCACTGGCCGAAGCGAAGTACCAGCGGGATGAGGCCTTGATCCGCACGCGCATCACGCTGTCGCTGCGCTGGTTCTGGCTCCTCGGGCTGGCCGCCTCCGTAGGCCTGGCCGTGCTTGCAGAGCCGGTGAACACGGCTCTGTACGGGGACGCCGCCGGCAGCGGCGCGATGACCTGGCTGGCCTTCACCGCCGCGGGCGGCACGGTCAGCATCATCTCCGCCGCGCTGCTGCAAGGCCTGGGCGCCGTGCGCGCGCCGGCGCTGACCCTGCTGGCCGCCGCTGCGCTTAAGGCGGCCCTCAACCTGCTGCTCGTCCCGCAGCAGGGCATTACCGGTGCGGCCATCGCTGGCGTGGCCGCACATCTCTTCGCAGCAGCGCTGAACGTGCTGCTGCTCTACCGGCAGGGACATCTGCGGCTGCGCGCCGCAGATGTTCTGCTGAAGCCCGCGGCGCTGCTCGCGGGCCTGGGGCTGGCCGCCGCGGCCGTGAGCCACGGCGCAGCCAGGGCGGCAGACGCCGCCGGCTTCGGCGGCGGGCGGACCGCGGCCCTGGCGCAGAGCCTGCTCGGCGTGCTCGCAGGCTGCGCCGTCTTCGCACTCGGCGCAGTGGCGCTGCGGCTGCTCAGCGAGAGCGAGCTGCGCCAGCTTCCGGGCTTCGGCCCGCGCTTAGCGGACAAGCTGAAGAAGCTGCGCCTGTTCCCATAAGGCGCAGCTCAATAGATACATAGCGCAGCCGCCTTTCGCGAATAGCAGCAGGCGGCTGCCTGGAAGGAGTAGACTGGCATGAGCGCAACATTAACGATCGTCGGCCTGGGCTCCGGGAACCCGGACCGGCTGACGCTGGGCATTATCAAGAAGCTGAAGGCGGCCTCGGCCGTATACGTGCGGACCGCAGAGCATCCTGTCATGGCTGCACTGGCGGAGATGGAGATAGCCTGGGAGTCCTTCGACGGGCTGTATGAGTCGCTGTCGTCCTTCCCTGAGGTCTATGAAGCCATTACGGCAACGCTGATCGAGAAGGCTGCGGCCGCTCCGCAGGGCACGGAGATCGTCTATGCCGTGCCGGGGCATCCCATGGTGGCCGAATCCGCCGTCTCCCTGCTGCGCGGGCGCTGCCCGGAGGCGGGCATTGAGCTGAATATCCTCGGCGGCGAGAGCTTCCTGGATGAAGCGTTTGTCCGACTGGGCTTTGATCCGATTGAAGGCTTCCAGCTGCTGGATGCCTCCGGTATCCGCAGCTCCCAGCTTCACCCGGAGCTGCACACCCTGATCGGGCAGGTCTATGACAGCTTCACCGCGTCTGAGACCAAGCTTTGCCTGATGGAGCTGTACCCGCCCGAGTATGAGGTCATTGCCGCACATGCGCTTGGCGTGGAGGGCGAGGAGCAGATTCTCCGGGTGCCGCTGTACGAGCTGGACCGGCAGGACGGCTATGGTAACCTGTCGCTGGTGTATGTTCCGGCGAACCGTGCGGATGAAGCGCGTAACCGCACCTTTGCCCGGCTGCATGAGATTGTCGATATTCTGCGGAGCCCCGAGGGCTGTCCTTGGGACCGTGAGCAGACGCATGAATCCTTGCGCAAAAATCTGATCGAAGAGACCTATGAGGTGCTGGAGACGATTGACGAGGATGATCCGGACCATATGAGGGAAGAGCTGGGCGACCTGCTGCTCCAGATTATGCTGCACTCCCAGATGGAAGAGGAGCTGGGAACCTTCAGTGTCTACGATGTCATTGAGGGGCTGAATGAGAAGCTGCTGTTCCGCCACCCGCATGTCTTCGGCGATCAGGCGGCGGGCAATGCCGAGGAGGCGCTGCAGAACTGGGAAGGGATGAAGGCCGAGGAGAAGCGGCGCAAAGGCGTGAAGCCCGAAGCCCTGTCCGCACTCAGCGGGGTTCCGAGGGATCTGCCGGCTCTGATGAAGGCGTATAAGCTGCAGAAGAAGGCGTCCCGCGTCGGCTTCGACTGGGATAACACCAGTGATGTGCTGGCCAAGATCCGCGAGGAG
Organism: Paenibacillus sp. FSL R7-0128; assembly: GCF_038002245.1. NCBI lineage: Bacteria > Bacillati > Bacillota > Bacilli > Caryophanales > Paenibacillaceae > Paenibacillus > Paenibacillus sp. FSL R7-0128. Next base: position 7,793,527 of record NZ_JBBOCD010000001.1, read on the forward strand.
GTTGACGAGCTTCAGGAAGCGATTGAGACGGGACAGTCCGCCGGGGAGCAGATGCTGGAGCTGGGCGACCTGCTGTTCGCAGCCACCAATGTGGCCCGCTTCATCGGAGCCGATCCGGAAGAAGCGCTGACCCGCACCAACCGCAAGTTCGTAGCCCGCTTCGAGTATATTGAGCAGCGTCTGCGGGATCGGGGGGTCCGGCTGGAGGACAGCCCGCTGGAAGAGATGGAGGCCCTCTGGCAGGAAGCCAAGGCAGAAGAGCGGAAGCAATAGATTTTAGAATTATAGTCTTCGGCGTATATCCCGCGCGTTTCACGGCAATGCTGTGACTATTGGCGCGAATCTCTGATTTAAAATGCATTGAGAGGTTTATAATGTTATAGTGCTATAACCCCCATATCCTACGCAAGATGTTACTTTTTCAAAAAAAACGGCGGATCGTGGCAGGAATTGAGGGCGGAATCCAGAATATCATAAAGACGAAATGACGATTTGCCGTGATTTTCCGGTAAACCTGATTTTCATTTATTTTTTGTATCCTAGGAGGAACTTCAAATTATGAACAAGACAGATCTGGTAAACAACATTTCCGAGAAAAGCGGACTATCCAAAAAAGACGTAGAAACCGTACTTAACGGAATGCTGGGCGAAATTACAGAAGCTCTCGCAAGCGGAGATAAAGTACAGCTGATCGGCTTCGGTACTTTTGAAACGCGCAAACGTTCCGGCCGCACCGGCCGTAACCCGCAATCGGGCACACCTATCGAAATTCCTGAATCCACAGTGCCGGCCTTCAAGGCAGGCAACAAGCTCAAAGAAGCCGTTAACTAATGCGTCTGGACAAGTTCCTGAAGGTCTCCCGTCTGATCAAGCGCCGCACCGTGGCCAAGGATGTGTCCGAACAGGGCCGGGTGTTGATCAATGGACGGGAGTCCAAACCGAGCAGCACGGTGAAGATCGGTGACGAGATTACCGTGCAGTTCGGCCAAAAGCTTGTGACGGTCAAAGTGGAAAAGCTGGTGGAAACCACCCGCAAGGACGAGGCCGCCGGAATGTATACCCTGCTCCGTGAAGAGCCGGTTGCCAAAAGCACGGGACTCGACTGGTAGCAAATGATTGCAGCATAAGGTTAAGAGGTATTCCTGAAGCCGGAAGACGGCGGAGCGGGATGCCTCTTTTTTAAAAGATAAGAATTTATATGTTTTGGGGTCCCCGCAAAGTACCTGAGTCATCATCTAAGCTAAAGCCCCACTTTGTGGGGTTATTTTGTTGTTTTCACCTGTTCTATACCCTGTCCTTCCTTCATAGATTAGAACCAAGAAGGAGGGGTACATGCTATGATGGAGCCAACTAAAGTCAACAAACAGCATGATCTGCACATGCGCAGCCGTAAGCAGATTGAGCTGACAGGTGTGCAGAATGTGGAGAGCTTTGACAACGAGGAGTTTCTGCTAAGTACAGAGCTCGGCCAATTGACCATTCGGGGGACTCATTTACATATCAAGAATTTAAGTCTGGAGAATGGAATGCTGTCCCTTGAAGGCAATGTTCATTCCCTGATTTATCTGGACCCCGGGGCGCAAGGCAAAAATAAAGGGATTCTCCGCAAGCTGTTTAAATGAATCCCTCCGTTCAATGGATCACCCTGCTCTATATGATTCTGTCCGGCATTGCCATGGGACTGGCCTATGACAGCTACCGGGTGCTGTCGCAGAAGCTGAGATTTCCCAATTGGCTGAATGCGCTGCTGGATTTGCTGTATTGGATAGGGGCTGCCCTGCTGGTCTTTCGCATGCTTTATGCCGGAAACCAGGGACAATTGAGGTTTTATGTCGTTCTTGGCCTCTTTCTAGGTGTATGGATCTATTTTTTGATCTTCAGTATTACAGTGCAGCGTTTTGTGGTAAGGTTAATTCAGTCAGTTCAGTATGTATGCAGGATGCTATGGCGGTTCATTACCATAGTCATCGGAGGTCCGATTCTCTGGCTGTGGCGCCTGGTTAAGGGAATAGTACTGCTGCTCGGCCGGGTCCTTCTTTATATTTTTAAGCTGCTGCTGCGTCTAACCAAGCCAATCTGGGTACTTCCTGTAAGGTGGGCCTCTCCGTATGCATCCCGGTTCGTTCATAGCGCCCGGATCGTGAGGATCACCGAGTGGATATCAGGGTGGCGGAAGCGCTGACCTTGAACCCTGGAACTGGAGGTAAGCTGAATGAACAGATTCTCTGCGGAAGAGAAGAATACGAATCAGAGTGCTTCGGCCGCAGGCGCGAAGAGAAGAAAGTTTATATGGATTCTTGTGATGGCTGTTTTCTTCGGCTGGGCCGGATTCACTTTCTTTGCCCAGAGCGCAGTAATCGCCGACAAAAGCGAACAGCTCGCCCGTAAGAAAGAGAACAGTGAGAGTGTAACAGCCACGATGAATCAATTGAAATATGAGGTCTCGCGGCTGAATGACGATGAGTATATCGGACAATTAGCGCGTAAATGGTACAATATGTATCCTGCAGGGGAATCCCCTATCCGTACCGAGCAATCCGGGCAATAAAAGCAGGCGAAAAGAGGCTTACGCTGTGTTGCCTTGCTTTGCTCTTTACTGTATAATCAAATCACCGCAGACAGGATGGACATTATATTCGTCTGTATATTTTTAAGGGAGGATCATTTTATTCTATGGCAATTGAAGTGGGCACCAAGTTAGAGGGCAAGGTGACAGGCATCACGCATTTCGGAGCATTTGTGGATCTGTCAGGAGGTGTCACAGGTCTCGTTCACATCTCGGAGATCGCCGATAACTACGTCAAGGATGTTAACGATCATTTGAAGATTGCGGATGTAGTAACCGTTAAGGTGATCAATGTTGACAAGGACGGCAAGATCGGACTTTCCATTAAGCAAGCCGTTGATAAGCCGGCATCGGAAGTACGTCCCCCCAGAGCTCCAAGACCTGAACGTCCAAGCGGTGGAGACCGTTTCGGCGGTGGTGGCGGCAGTGGCGGAGGCGGCGGTGGATTCAATCGTGAACGGGGTGGGCGTCCATTCAAGCCTGCAGCCGGTAAACCTTCATTCGAGGATAAAATGTCACGCTTCCTGAAAGACAGCGAAGAACGGATATCTTCGATCAAGAAGAACACAGAAGGAAAGCGCGGCGGCCGTGGAGCCAAGCGCGTATAATCTGAGTCTTGCACATCATAAATAACCGCAGGGGTGTTGCGCCCCTCGCGGTTTTTTTGTGTTTGTGCCCGCAGGCCGAATGTAGGCCAAAAACCGAACACCATCGGCAGCTTGGAGGCGCGTGAACCAAATGTAATCGGAAAACCGACTACAATCGGCAACGTGGAGGCGTACGGACCAAATGTAATCGGAAAACCGACTACAATCGGCAGCATGGAGGCGCGTGAACCAAATGTAATCGGAAAACCGATTACAATCGGCAATGGAGAGGTGTACGGAGCAAATGTAATCGGAAAACCGACTACAACTTGCTTGCAACGCAGAGTATGAGCAGCCCAGCCCGCCCCAGCTCTATACCGCGCGCCCAAGCTCCCGGCTATTTTTGTCGGGCTTTGAACAAATTGCCGACAGCATCTATGCCATTCTCACATAACTCTAGGGCAATCGCTGACGAATGTCCGCGCGGCCACTACCTGCAACCGGCAGTCTGACTGCGGCAGTCCGCAGCCGATCTTTTACCCCGTATGGGATTGGGGGGCTTTTCCACAGAATGTCGGGACAGGCTTTTTTGTCGGAAATTTTTTACAGATTGCTCTCCGTTTCTGACAAACTTTCTTAAGACCCCCGCTATATAATGAGAACCATAAAATTCATAAACGGGTGGTGCAGGGAATGAGTAAAAGCAATGTGGTGAATTTGCCGGAGTGGACAAGAGCAGGAAGCAAAGACAAAAATCAGAAAGAAGCCTTAGGTACACGCTTGAAGGTGTGGGGCCCCAAGCTGCCGGTTATCCAGTTCATCGCGGTCAAGAAGTGGGTGCTGCTGCTTAGCCTAATGGGCTTTTTGCTGGGACGGGCTATGATCCTGGATGAGCTTACCCCGTTTGCTGCTGCTTATTTCGCCGTCATTGTATTTATGCGCAGGGATTCCATGCTGCCTGTGGCCGCAGCCATCGTGCTCGGCAGTCTCTTCACCCCATTTCCGGGTGCCATCGTGGTAGCGGCAGAGCTGATTATTTTTTATCTGATCTACAAAGGGCTGGAGAACTTCCAGCGGGTGGATCTGTCTTATGCCCCTCTGATGGTGTTCGTAGCTTCGTTTATGGTGGGACTGTTCCAGGTCGTTATCGGTCCTTCGCTCACGTGGTATCCGCTGATGATGGCGGCCATTGATGCCATACTCGGATTCGTGCTGACGCTTGTATTCCTGCAGGCGCTTCCTTTATTCACCTATAAGCAGAAAAGCAGGGCACTCCGCAATGAGGAGGTACTCTGTCTGATCATCTTGCTGGCTTCCGTCATGACCGGCCTTGTCGGCTGGACCATCAACGGTCTATCGCTGGAGCATGTTTTATCGCGGTTTCTGATTCTGATCTTTGCCCTGGCCGGAGGAGCGCCGCTTGGTGCTGCGGTTGGTGTAGTGACCGGACTAATTCTCAGCCTGGCCGATATCGGAGCCATCTATCAAATGAGCCTGCTGGCCTTTTCCGGGATGCTGGCAGGCATGATGCAGTCCGGACGCAAAGGGGCGGTCTCCATCGGGATGCTGCTGGGATCAACGATTCTATCCGTATACTTCATGGGACCGGGCGATGTCATGAATTCTACCTGGGAGACCTGTGCAGCTGTAGTATTGTTTCTTCTAACACCTAAGGGGATGATTACTGCCATTGCCAAATATGTACCAGGCACAGCCGATCACAGCCGTTCCCAGCATGAATATGCCCGGAGGGTCCGGGATATTACAGCAGACCGGGTGACCCAGTTCTCGCAGGTATTCCAGCAGCTCTCCAGCAGCTTCGGGCAGATTCCCCGGGCCGCAGAGGCGGGCAAAAGCGACCGTGAGATGGAGGACTTTATGAATACGGTAACAGAGGGAGCCTGCGCCGGATGCATCCGGCGGACCCACTGCTGGGATGCCAAGTTCTATCAGACCTACAGGTATATGACGGACATGATGACCACGGTCGAGGAGTGCCCGGACATTACCGCTGCCCAGCTGCCGCCGGAGTGGAGCCGGATCTGCGGCAGGACGGGGGAGGTTCTTGAGGTGATGAAGGGCCAATATGAGCTATACCAGCATGATATGCGCTGGAAGCGGCAAATATACGACAGTCGCCAATTTGTGGCCGAGCAATTATCAGGCGTCTCGCAGGTCATGGAGGACCTGGCGAAGGAGATTAAGCGGGAAGGGCAGGCGATGTACCGGCAGGAGAGCCAGATCCGGGAGGCGCTGGAGAAGCTGGGCCTCTCCATTCACAGCATTGAGATTCTGAGTCTCGATCCCGGCCGGGTAGAGATTGAAGTCGTGCATGCCTACACCCGGGGCTTCGATGAATGCCGCAAAATGATCGCCCCGCTGCTCTCGGATATTCTGGAGGAGAATATCGCAGTGATCAGTGAGACCGCCGTCCATCCCCGCGAGGGCCTGTCGATGGTGACCTTTGGCTCGGCCAAGGCTTACGAGATTAGCTCCGGCGTAGCTGCCGCCGCCATGGGAGGCGATATGTTGTCGGGGGACAGCTTTAGTACGGTGGAGCTGGGTAACGGTACCTTTGCCGTCTCCATCAGTGACGGAATGGGCAACGGGGAGCGGGCCCGGATGGAGAGCAGCGCTGCGTTATCTATGCTGGAGAAGCTGCTGCAATCGGGAATGGATGAGAAGCTGGCGGTGAAATCCGTTAACTCCATTCTGCTGCTGCGCTCCCCGGATGAATTCTATGCGACAGTAGATATGGCGCTGATCGACCAGTATTCGGCGCAGACCATCTTCATGAAGATTGCTTCCGCTCCGAGCTTCATCCGGCGGGGCAGCGAGGTGATCCCTGTGACGGCCAGCAATCTGCCGATCGGCATCATCAAAGATATCGAAGTGGATCTGGTCACCATGCAGCTTCGCCCCGGTGATATTCTCATTATGATGACCGATGGTATTTACGATGCGCCCGGATATGCCGTTAATAAGGAGATATGGATGAAACGCCTGATTCAGGAGCTGGAGGGCGATGACCCGCAGGATATGGCGGACGAGCTGCTGGATAAGGTAATCCGCTATCAGGGCAATGAGGTCCATGATGATATGACCATCGTAGTCAGCCGTGTGGATCATTACCACCCGGAATGGTCCAGCCTGCATATGCCCGGCGTAGGCCGGATGGAGCGCCCGCGTACGGTTAGCTAACGCAGTTGCGATACGATTGGTGGGTATCACTTGAGTTTAAGTTTGATTAAGCTGAAAATGTTGTACGAAATGCAACCTGACGCTGAAGATACTTGGGTGTTGGAGTGGATTGCTGCATGAATTGCAAGATTTTTTACACTAATCTGCTTTAGGGAGGAGGATTCCTGCCTTTTGGTCAACAATTTCGTTATTTGAGTGGATTGATGGAAGGAATGTTGCATTTAAGGCAGGATTATTGGATTTGAGCGAGCCGAAAGCAAAGTGAGCGCTGAAAGGCCGGGTTTTGTCTTTAAATTATTCGGCGAGTGCATTCCAGTCACTCGCCAGCCCCTGCTCCTCTCCTTTTCAACCGCTGCTGGTTAGCGGACGAAAGTTGAGGTTGAAGGTTTATCGTAAAATAAACGGAATGGAGAGAATTTTGGAGCCGTAGAAGCGAAGCGTTCGCCTTTGTCTTCCGATTTCAACCGCGAGCTGCGGTACAATAAATCAAGAAATCGGAAGACAACAGCGATCGAAGGCCCAAAATTCTCGCAGAGACTCTTTTTTACGAGCTCATTCAGATCTAATCTTTCAGCGTTAGGCGGCGTTTGAAATCTCTCAACCTTGGCAATGCTAGTAACTAGACAAGGAAGGGAGGAACGGTCATGAAGCAAATTCTGCTGATCACGGACGGTTGTTCGAATGTGGGGGAGAGTCCGGTGCTGGCGGCAGCACACGCCCGTCAGGAGGGCATCACGGTCAATGTTGTAGGGGTCGTGGATTATGGAACCATCGGTGAGCTGGGCAGCCGGGAGATTGCCGATATTGCCAAAGCAGGAGGCGGGATCAGCCGGATCGTGGGAACCCCGCAGCTGGCCCAGACCATTCAGATGATGACACGCAAGACGGTGGTTCAGACCATTCAGCAGGCAGTTAATAAAGAGGTGCAAAAAATTCTCGGCGACGGCTCGCTGGCGGAGCTGCCTCCGCAGCAGCGTTCGCAGGTGGTTACCGTGGTCGATGAGCTGACGGAGACCTCGCCACTGCGCATTGCGCTTTTAATTGACGCAAGCGCGAGCATGAAGCCGAAGCTTGGCGCGGTGGAGGATGCTATCCGTGATCTGGCGCTCAGTCTGGAGGCCCGGGAAGGGCGCAGCGAGATTGCCGTGTTCCATTTTCCCGGACGCTCCGGCAGTGAGGATGCCATGCTGGATATCGACTGGACCCGGAATGTGTCCGAGGTCCGCTCCCTTTTTTCCAGACTGAAGATGCGGGGGGCTACGCCGACCGGACCGGCTATTTTCAAGGTGCTGGAACATTACCGTTATGATAAACTGGAAGAACATCGTAATTATCTTCCAGGGGAAGATGACGGGGCAAGAGAAGGGATGATTGATGGGTATGTCGTCTAATCCATCCTATCCGGCAGGCACAGTGATTACCGGCAAATGGCGGGGGAACCGTTATGTCGTGGAGCGTGTGCTGGGGAAGGGGGCAAACGGAACCGTATATCTGGTGCAGCGGGAAGGCAGACGGGAGCGGTATGCGCTCAAGATCGGATACGATACACTGGAGCTGCAGTCTGAGATTAACGTGCTGACCTCCCTGCAGTCCTGCCGTAAGCGCAGCGAGCACCGGGCCCGCAAGGAATCGCCGCTATCCTCCTACCTGCTGGAATCGGATGATTTCAAGGACCGGGACCATACTCCCTTTTATGTAATGCGTTATGTGGAAGGCAGGCCGCTGCACCATTTCCTGTCCAGGAACGGTGCCTCCTGGCTGGGGCTTGTCGGAATGACGATTCTGGAGAAGCTGCAGACGCTGCATGAGTGCGGCTTCGTGTTCGGGGACCTGAAGCCGGAGAATGTCATGGTATCCAGCTACGGGGAAGCCGAGCTGATTGATTACGGAGGGGCAAGCCCAATCGGACGGAGCGTGAAGCAGTTCACCGAATGGCATGACCGCGGATTCTGGAATGCCGGCAGCCGGACAGGCGACCAGAGCTATGACCTGTTTGCTTTTGCCGTCCTGTGCCTGCGTCTGCTTAATGAACAAGGGCTGAAGTCTGCCGCCCAGCAGCTGCCGCAGACAAGGAGCGTAGAGGAGCTGATGAAGCTGGCCCGGGAGCTGCCGGATAAGAAGCTGTCCTCCTGGCTATGCCTCGCGCTCAAAGGCGGTTTTCCCGGTTCCGCTCAGGCAGCAGAGATCTGGAGAAGCCACATCTACAGAGGACGGAAGACCGGACACGAGACGATGGCGACCCCGCGCTGGCTCAAAAATGCGTTCGCGCTGTCTTTATTTCTGCTGGCATTCACGCTATACTGGGTGTTCCGTTTCTGAGATCTGAAATCGTACATAATCCACAAGATGCTGACCGCCGGAGCAGGCCGTGTAAGGGATGGCAGGAAAGGAAGCCCCTATGGAGCACAGGAAGGAACTGGTGGAATCCGTAATGGAGGCTGCGGCTGAATATGAGCTGTGGGCGCCTCATGACACCATTGTAGTCGCAGTTTCCGGAGGGCCGGACTCTGTGGCTCTTTTGCGTATTCTGCATGAGATATCCCTGACCCGGATGCCGCTGACGCTGATCTGCGCCCATGTCAATCACGGGTTCAGAGCCGAGTCGGTTGAGGAAGCAGAGCTGGTCCGGGCCCTCGCGGCAGAGCTGGGTATTCCCTTCGAGCTGGGCGAATTCAATATTCCGTCCATCATTAAGGAGAGCGGGCTTGGCCCGGAAGGGGCTGCACGGGAGAAGCGTTACCAGTTCCTGATTGCTACCGCACACCGTTATCAGGCGCGTTCGGTGGCGCTGGCCCATCATGCAGACGATCAGGCCGAGACGGTGCTTATGCGGCTGCTGCGGGGGAGCGGGCCTTCGGGCCTTGCCGGCATGCGCTGGAAACGGACCGAAAAAAAGGTGGAACTCATCCGCCCCTTCCTGCGTATTAACAAAACGGCTCTTGTCGGCTTTTGCCGGGAGGAGGGCCTGGCTTATGCGGAGGATGCGACCAACCTCCTGACGCAGTACAAGCGGAATGCAGTCAGGCTGGAGCTGCTCCCTATGCTGGAGCAGCATAATCCGAGAGTGAGACAATCGCTTCTGCAGCTGGCTGAAATTGCCTCGGCGGAAGATGAATATATGGAGGCGAATGCGGCAAAATGCTTTGATGAGCTGGTTTTCACCGAGCATGGAAAATACACCTTGAAAAGAGCTGCCTTTGCGGCCATACCCTCCGCTTTACAACGGCGTTTGATTAAACTAATATTAAATTATCTGTCGGCGGATTCATCATTCATGGATTTTTCCAAGATTGAAGCAGTACGCCGGGGAACGCTGCAGGAATACCCTACCGTCTGGACGCTGGATATGGGTGGCGGTTATGTCTGCGTGCGGCAATATGATACCATTGTGTTCTCGTCCAAGCCCTTGACCCGGCAGGTAAGCTATACATACCGGCTGTCTTTGACTCATCCCCGGATTAAGCTGATGGAGATAGGAAAGGTTATGACGATGAGGGGGCTTGCGGGGGAAGTTTTTTCTGCACAGGAGGAGGATTACGGGAAGAACTCGGCTTGGTTTGACGGGGACGATCTTGTCCTGCCGCTCACCATTCGTTCCCGGTTGCCTGGAGATACCATAAGGGTTATGGGATTAAACGGAAGCAAAAAGGTAAAAGATATTTACATTGATGATAAAATACCTTCTTCCGAACGGCCTGCAATTCCCCTCGTATGTGATGCACTCGGCAATATCGTCTGGATTCCGGGCGTAAGGCGCTCGGTGCATGCCGCAGTTGGGCGGCACACGGCCTCAGTTCTGCTCCTGACCCTGGAAGACATGGAACAGGGCGAAGAATCGTAATGGCCGAAGTAAGTCTTTCATAAGTATATCTTAGGAGGTTCGCAAGTTGCAGAATGATATTCAGGAAATCTTGATCAGCGAAGAAGAAATTCAACAAAGAATCAGGGAGCTTGGCGCCCAGCTGAGCAAGGAATATGCAGACCGCACACCTTTAGTGATTTGTGTACTCAAAGGTGCGTTTATTTTTATGGCGGATCTGGTTAAAGTGATTACAGTACCCGTTGAAATGGACTTCATGGCGGTATCCAGCTATGGCGGTACAACCAAATCATCCGGCGTAGTCAAAATCATCAAGGATTTGGACACATCGGTTGAAGGCCGTGATGTTCTGATTGTCGAGGATATTATCGACAGTGGCCTTACACTCAGCTATCTGATTGACATGCTGCAGGGGCGCAATGCCGCTTCTGTCAATGTAGTCACTCTGTTCGACAAGCCCTCGGGCCGTGCTGTGAATCTTGAAGCCCAGTATACCGGCTTTGTGATTCCTGATGCATTCCTTGTAGGCTATGGACTGGACTATGCCGAGTTGTACCGGAACCTCCCTTATGTAGGTGTACTGAAGCCTGAGATTTATACCAAATGAACTACCCGACAGCCTTAGATCTACGGATCACTTTTCTGGATTTCCTGACAATTTGAGGAGTCCGGTCAGGCTATGGTACAATAACTTGAGCGTTGCGAGAGGAGGTAGGGGATGAATCGGTTCATCCGGAATTCTGGTTTTTATTTGATTTTATTTTTAGTCGTGGTGGGCATAGTCCAGTTTGTAAGCAATGGAAATGAATCCGCCGATCTCCCTAGATATGATGAGTTGCGGCAGGAGATCTCGAACAATAATGTGAAGAGCATGACGGTTCAGTTTGAGGGGAATGCATTTCTGGTTACTGGCGAATATAAAGAGCTGCCACCCGAGGCTAAATCGAAGAATTTCTCCACTTATGTTCCTCCTACAGACGAGGCCCTTAACGAGCTTGTGGCTGCCAGCGATAAGAACGGCATAGAACTTAGCCAAAAGAAAATGGAAGGTGACAGCATCTGGCTGACATTCCTCTCTTCCATGATTCCACTGGTTATCATGTTCATCCTGTTCTTCTTCCTGTTCAATAATGCACAGGGCGGCGGCGGCAAGGTGATGAACTTCGGCAAGAGCAAGGCCCGGTTATATAATGAAGAGAAGAAGAAGATCAGCTTCGAGGATGTTGCAGGAGCTGACGAAGAGAAGCAAGAGCTGGTTGAGGTTGTTGAATTCCTCAAGGACCCCCGCAAATTCGCAGCGGTGGGTGCCCGGATTCCGAAGGGGGTACTCCTTGTAGGTCCTCCGGGAACAGGTAAAACCTTGCTGGCCCGTGCAGTTGCAGGGGAAGCAGGCGTTCCGTTCTTCAGCATCTCCGGTTCCGACTTCGTGGAAATGTTCGTCGGTGTCGGCGCATCCCGCGTACGTGACTTGTTCGAGAACGCGAAGAAGAACGCTCCTTGTATTATCTTTATCGATGAGATCGATGCTGTGGGACGTCAGCGCGGCGCAGGACTTGGCGGCGGACATGACGAACGGGAACAGACCCTTAACCAATTGCTCGTTGAAATGGACGGCTTTGGCGGCAACGAAGGCATTATCATTGTCGCGGCTACCAACCGCGCAGATATTCTTGACCCGGCGCTGCTCCGTCCGGGCCGTTTCGACCGTCAGATTACGGTTGACCGCCCAGATGTGAAGGGCCGTGAAGCTGTACTGAAGGTTCACTCCCGCAACAAACCGCTGACCAAGGATGTAAGACTTGACGTTATCGCCAAGCGTACTACCGGCTTCACCGGTGCCGATCTGGAGAACCTGCTGAACGAAGCGGCATTGCTTGCTGCACGCCGTAACCGCAAGGACATTACGATGCGTGAAGTGGATGAAGCGATTGACCGTGTCATCGTCGGTACCGAGAAGCGCAGCCGCGTCATCAGTGACCGTGAGAAACGGATTGTCGCATATCACGAAGCAGGCCATACCATTGCCGGCTACTTCCTTGAGCATGCTGATGTGGTTCACAAGGTTACCATTATCCCGCGCGGCCGTGCCGGCGGATATGTTATTATGCTTCCTAAGGAAGACCGGATGATCGTAACCAAGCAAGAACTTCTGGATAAGGTTACCGGATTGCTTGGTGGACGCGTTGCTGAAGAAATGTTCATTGGCGAAATCGGCACAGGCGCTTACAGTGACTTCCAGCAGGCTACGCGCATTGTGCGTGCGATGATTATGGAATACGGAATGAGCGATAAGCTTGGGCCCTTGCAGTTCGGTGCAACCCAAGGCCAAGTCTTCCTGGGCCGGGATATCGGACATGAACAGAATTACAGTGACTCCATTGCTTATGAGATTGATCAGGAAATGCAGAACCTTATCCGCAGCAGCTATGAGCGCTGCAGAGAGCTGCTGACCAAGCATTCCAAAGAAATGCACCTGATTGCCAACACCCTGCTTGAGAAGGAAACGCTGGAGCTTGATCAGATCACAGAATTGATTGAGCAAGGCTACCTGAGCGAGGATGGCAAGCCAGAAGAAGGCGAGGCCATTACCAATGAAGCGGGCGAGCCGATCATTGATTCCATCGGTGATGTGCGTGTCCGGATTCAAGGCAAAACTGGCGAGGAATCCCCATTAGACCTGTCCAAGGATATTCCGAACAAGCCGGACCCAGAAGAGGGCAACGGACCGGATGACGGGAATAAGGGCGGCGGAAGCCTGGTCTAAGCTGTATCGCAGCAAATTATGTAATCTAGCCCGGAGAACCACTGGTTCTCCGGGCTTTTCTTTTAAAATATAAGAATGTATATGTTTCACACGGCAACTTGTCCTCCGGTTTCTCTCTGAAACAGAGCGCCCGCTTAGATTGACAGGGGGTGGAACGTTGTGTACATTAGTGAATAAATATTAAATTTATCATTTATAAGAAATGTATTGGCGTTAAGCCATGAAGACATAAGGGGGAGACTGACCGTGGAAGCTCTGGCGCTTGAGCGCAAGCAGGAACAGAATCGTGAACTTCGTGTGCGCCTCGAACAGCTTAAGAAGGAACGGAATGCTATTATTCTGGCTCATTATTATCAGCGTGATGAAATTCAGGAAGTTGCCGATTTCCGGGGAGACTCGTTTTTGCTGGCCCAGAAGGCGGCGGAGACAGAGGCAGATGTAATTGTATTCTGCGGCGTTCATTTCATGGGGGAAAGCGCCAAGATTCTGGCGCCGAACAAGACGGTCCTGATTCCTGATGAACGTGCTGGTTGCCCGATGGCTGACATGGTCAATGTGGATGGGCTGCGTAAGCTGAAGGCGCAGCATCCCAATGCGAAGGTAGTAACCTATATCAATTCCTCTGCAGAGATCAAGGCGGAGACAGATATTTGCTGCACCTCAGCGAATGCGGTGAAGGTGATCGAATCACTCGATGCTGAAGAAATCATCTGGGTGCCCGATAAGAATCTGGGTCAATATGTGCAGGATCAGACCGGCAAGAAGCTGATTATCTGGGAGGGCTATTGCAATACTCATGACATGCTTACCGTCAAGGATGTCATGGAGATGAGAGCCAAATACCCGGAAGCTGAATTTGTTGTACACCCCGAATGCCGCCCGGAAGTCGTGGCAATGGGGGACTATGTGGGCAGCACTACCTCAATTCTGGAATATTGCCGGAAATCGGACCGCCGGCAGTTTATTGTGGGTACTGAGGATGGAACCGGGTATCAGCTGCGGCTGGACAGCCCGGATAAGGAGTTTCATTTTGCCACCAAATTCCTGGTATGTCCTAATATGAAGGTAAATAATTTGAAAAAGCTGGTCAAATGCCTGGAGACGATGAAGCCGCAGATCTATGTACCGCCTGCAGTCGCCGACAAAGCCAGAACATCCTTAGAGCGCATGCTACAAGTCCGGTAGCATGCGCTACTCTTTCGTTGAAACAGGTGAAAAGCGGTCATGATTCCACAATATTTGGTTGATTTTGATCTTCAGGGACTTCCTGTAGTTAAGACAGACTGCCTGGTCATTGGTTCCGGTATTGCCGGGTTATTCACAGCGATCAAGGCCAGCGAAGACCGGAAGGTTATTATGATTACGAAGAAGACCGTAATGGAGAGCAACACACGGTATGCCCAGGGCGGAATTGCGGCCGTCATTTCGGAGGATGATTCGCCGGCGTATCACCGTCAGGATACCCTGATGGCCGGCGCGGGACTGAACTCCTCTGCGGCTGTGGATGTGCTGGTCAATGAAGGGCCCGAAGGCGTCCGAGAACTGATCCGGCTTGGCACGATTTTCGATAAGGAGAATGGTGTACTTGCCTTAACCCAGGAGGGGGCACATAGCCACCGCCGTATTTTACATGCAAATGGGGATGCTACAGGATATGAGATTGTCCGCGCACTCGCTGAACAGGCTGCCCGGCATGAGAATATTGAGACCTGGGATGACCATTATGTCGTTGACCTGATTACGGAGGACGGAGAGTGTCTGGGAGCGCTTGTACAGCGGCCTGACGGCGGGCGTTTATTCCTGCAGGCAGATGCAACAATCCTATGCTCCGGCGGAGCAGGACAGCTATACCGTTACACGACCAATCCTGAGGTGGCCACCGGAGACGGGGTAGCCATTGCTTATCGTGCCGGTGCCCATATCCGGGATATGGAGTTCATTCAGTTTCATCCGACAGCACTCAGCTATCCTGGCGCTCCGCGCTTCCTGATCTCGGAGGCTGTGCGGGGAGAAGGCGCTGTGCTGCGGAACATTAACGGTGAGCGGTTCATGGAACGTTATCATGAGCTGCAGGAGCTGGCCCCGCGGGATATTGTTGCCCGCGCCATTGTAAGCGAGATGGAATTGACCAAATCCACCTTTGTCTATCTGGATATTACGCATGAACCGGCGGATATGGTTAAACACCGCTTCCCGACCATTTATGCAACCTGCATGAGCTACGGGCTGGATATTACAAGTGACTGGATTCCGGTGGCTCCTGCTGCGCATTATATGATGGGGGGCGTGAAGACCGACCTGAGCGGAGAGAGCACGGTTGCCCGCCTGTTTGCCTGCGGTGAGGTATCATCTACTGGTGTGCAAGGTGCCAACCGGCTGGCCAGCAACTCCTTGTCGGAAGCTGTTGTGTTCGGCCGCCGGATCATTGAACGAATCCGCCAGCTTCCACCGCTTGACCGGGATAACCTACCCTCAGCCTATCATCAGGCAAGGGTAGAAGCTCCTGCACAGGCAATTGTAGAACGGCGGTTGAAGCTGCAAAAGGCTATGGTGCGGTACGCCGGACTGCGGCGGAACCGGGAAATGCTGAACAAAGGCTTGGATGAGATAAAGCGCCAACTGCCGATTTTTAATACCAAGCTGACAACACGGGAAGAATACGAGTTCGCCAATATGCTTACATGCTGTCTGCTGATCACTGAATCGGCCCTGGCACGGGAGGAGAGCCGCGGTGCGCATTATCGTGAGGATTATCCGCTGCGCAGTGACGCACAGTGGCAGAAGCATCTGCTCCAGATTCGCGAACTTGGAATAGTGGAGGAATTAAGTGATGATGTTTAACGGATACAATGAAGATCTGCTTAAGGCTATTAAGGGCTGGCTGCAGGAGGATGTCGGCTCGGGCGATATTACTACCCGAACAACCATTCCTGCCGGGCATGAGTCCAAGGGAATCATCCATGCCAAGGAAGACGGGATTATTTGTGGAATCCCCGTGGCCGAGCTGGTATTCGAAGTTGTTGATCCTGGGCTCGTATTCACGGCGCTGGTCCAGGAAGGACAAGCTGTCTCCAAGGGCACTGTGATTGCTGAGGTAGAAGGCAGCACTCATGCCATCCTGACCGGTGAACGGCTTGCCCTCAACTTGATGCAGCGTTTATCCGGTGTGGCCTCGCGCACGGCTTCTTTTGTAGAGAAGCTTCAAGGGCTGCCGACCCGCCTGGTGGATACCCGCAAGACCACACCGGGTCACCGGATGCTGGAGAAATATGCAGTCCGCATAGGCGGCGGAGCCAACCACCGTTACGGTCTGTATGATGCGGTAATGATTAAGGACAATCATATCAAGGGGGCCGGCGGCATCCGTCAGGCAGTAGGGCGTGCCCGTGCCAATATCCCGCACACCATGACCATTGAAGTAGAGACGGAGAGTCTGGAGCAGGTAGAGGAAGCGCTGGCGGCCGGAGCGGATATTATTATGCTCGATAACATGTCTCCTGAGCAGATGGCTGAAGCCGTGAGAAGAATCCGGACCAAGGCGAAGCATGTCACCATCGAGGCATCGGGCAATGTATCTCTAGAGACGGTCCGGGGCATTGCTGAATCGGGTGTGGATGTGATTTCGGTAGGACGGCTGACGTATTCCTTCGCGAGTCTCGATATCAGCCTGGATCTGAATGGCAAGAAGGAGGGAGCCCTCTGATGATACTTGTCGTCGATATCGGCAATACGAACATCGTGCTGGGCGTCTACCGGGGCAGTGAGCTGCTGCACCATTTCCGGCTGAGCACTGCCCGCGGGTCCACTGTCGATGAATATGGTGTGATGATTCATAATCTGTTCAGCATGTCGAATCTCTCGTTCAGGGATGTCGAGGGGGTCATCATCTCCTCGGTTGTTCCGCCGCTCGTGCAGGTCATCGTAGAGATGTGTGTCAAATTCATCGGCAAGGACCCGCTCCTTGTGGGGCCTGGTATCAAAACCGGGCTTAATCTGCGTTATGAGAACCCGCGCGAAGTGGGGGCGGACCGGATTGTGAACGCGGTTGCGGCGATTGAGCAGTATAAATGTCCGCTTGTCGTCGTTGATTTCGGCACGGCAACCACCTTCGACTGCATTGATGCCGGGGCCAACTATCTGGGCGGTGCTATCGTGCCGGGTCTGGGCATTTCCACGGAGGCCCTCTATCTGCGGGCATCCAAGCTGCCCCGGATTGAGCTGGAGAAGCCCAAGAAGGTAATCGGGCGCAATACCGTACATGCGATGCAGGCAGGGATCATTTTTGGCTATGCCGGTCAGGTTGAGGGTATCGTCAGACGCATCAAGCAGGAGATGAATGCTCCCGTTCTCAAGGTTATTGCTACCGGAGGGCTGGCCTCACTGATTGCCAGTGAGACAGAATGTATCGATGAGGTGAATCCGATGCTGACGCTTGAAGGATTGCGCATTATTTACAACCGTAACAAATAATCATAAAGATGAACCTATACAGAAGAGAGAGATAGGAGGAGTAGGCACCCAATGGATAATAAGAAGGACCGGCTGGTCCGGGGGACGGCGATGAGCGGAAGAGTCAGAGCGTTCGCTGTCCGTACCACAGAGCTTGTCGATGAATTGCGGCGCAGACATGATACGTATCCGACGGCTACGGCAGCGCTTGGACGTACGGTTACTGCCGCAGCTATAATGGGGGCCATGCTCAAGGGGCAGGAGAAGCTCGCGATTATGGTCAAAGGAAACGGTCCGCTCGGGCAGATTACAGCTGAATCCAATGCCCTGGGAGAAGTTCGCGGCTATGTGCGCAATCCGCATGTTCATCTGCCAAGCAACAGCATGGGCAAGCTGGATGTTGCAGGGGCGGTAGGCACGGAAGGCTTCATTGATATCAGCAAGGATCTGGGGATGAAGGAGCCGTATCGCGGCAGTGTGCCTATCGTTTCAGGAGAGCTGGGTGAGGATTTCACCTATTATTTTGCCCTCTCGGAGCAAACGCCTGCTGCTGTAGGACTTGGAGTGCTGGTGGAGACCGATAATTCAGTCAGAGTTGCCGGAGGCTTTATTATTCAGCTGCTGCCTGGCCTGACCGATGAGGAGATTACCGAGGTTGAGCAAGCGGTTGGAGCCATGCCTTCGGTTACGTCCGTGCTGGATCAGGGGCTTGAGCCTGAGGAAATGCTGCGGCTGCTGCTGCCGGATGCTGTGATCCTGGATGAGCTGGAGGTCCGATTTGTATGTCAGTGCTCACGGGAACGGATTGAGCAGACTCTGGTTAGTCTGGGTGAGCACGAGCTGGAACGGCTGATCGAAGAAGATGATACGGCAGAAGTTGTCTGCCATTATTGCAATGAGAGCTATGTATTTAACAAGGATGAACTGCAGGTAATCCTCGATCAAGCGAAGTCATAGGGCTATGAAATGGTGACAAGACAGGAGCGCGCGCTGCGCAATGCCGTTATATTACTTGCTGTGGCAACGCTGGTGCTGGGAGGGCTATTATTCTGGAGCCTGCGTGCCATGGCACTGCTGAAGGCAGAGACGGCTGAAGGAGAAGCCTCGGATGTCGCTGCTGCCGGAGGACAGCCGGTCACGGAACAGGAATGGATAGAGGAGCTTCAGAAGAAGCACGGGGAAGAAGTACTGCTGGGCATGCTGAATCATATCGTGGTGGGCAAGGAAGCCGCAGCGCTGGGAATTATGGTCACGGATGATGAGATTGAACGGGAACTGAAGCGGGGAATGTCCGGTTACAGCTCGGAGGAGCAATATTATCAGCAGATGCAGTATGAGCTTGGACTATCCCGTCAGGAGCTGCGTGAGGAGACGGCATACCGGCTGACGCTCCAGGCCATAGCAACGGCCGGCATTGCGGTCAGTGATGCGGAAATTGATGATTATCTGAAGCAAAATAGCGAGAGATTCATGCCCCGCAAGCAAATGCAGCTCTCTATCATCCAGACCTCCACCTATAACGAGGCCAGTACAGTGATGGACCGCCTGGAGCGGGGTGAGGATTTTGCAGTGCTGGCCCGTGAGGTCTCGATCGACGAGGAGAGCCGCCAGCATGGCGGCAGTATCGGAACGGTCGAGGAGAGGGACCCGTTCTGGCCTGAGGAGCTGCTGGAGACAGCAGCCGGGCTGGAGAATGGGGATATCGCAGGACCGCTGCAGGTTGACGGGGGGTATGCTGTGATCCGTCTGGAGAAGCTGATTGATCCTGTGAAGCCGGATCAGGAGGAACTGCGGCGGATGATCAGCCAGCAGCTGAGACTGGAGCAGGCAGCGCCCTTGCAGCAGGTAGAGCGTGAATTACGGGCCAAATATGATACAGCAATATATATTGACAACAGCCTGCAAGATTGATAATATGAAATTAAATATAAAACCTACTGATTTAGTCGGAAATATTAAGCGGTACAATTACAACTGTTAGTTACCCAGGCATTGTGAACCGGGAGCTACGGTAATATATGCTGATAGCATTTGTCATAAGTTCCGCACCCTAATTCATTTATCATTCCAAGGAGGTTTTTACTCATGGCTAAAGTCGTCAACAGTGTAACAGATTTGATCGGTGGCACACCGCTCGTCCGCCTGAACCGGATTGTTCCGGAAGGCTCGGCAGAGATCTTCCTGAAGCTGGAATACCAGAATCCAGGCTCCAGTGTGAAAGACCGTATTGCCATCAGCATCGTAGAAGAGGCTGAGAAAGA
Source organism: Paenibacillus sp. FSL R7-0128 (assembly GCF_038002245.1). Lineage (NCBI taxonomy): Bacteria > Bacillati > Bacillota > Bacilli > Caryophanales > Paenibacillaceae > Paenibacillus > Paenibacillus sp. FSL R7-0128. The sequence goes on from NZ_JBBOCD010000001.1 coordinate 7,813,175, forward strand.
GGGCCTGTTGAAGCCGGGTGGCACGATTGTAGAAGCGACCAGCGGTAATACAGGGATCGGCCTGGCGCTTGTGGCAGCTGCCAAAGGCTACAAGGCCATTATTGTTATGCCGGAAACGATGAGCCTTGAACGCCGCAACCTGCTGCGCGCTTACGGCGCTGAGCTCGTATTGACTCCGGGATCAGAAGGAATGAACGGTGCGGTCAAGAAGGCCGAGCAGATTCTGAGCGAGAATCCGGATTATTTCCTTGCGGAGCAGTTCAAGAACAAGGCTAACGTGAAGATCCATCGCGAGACCACTGGACCGGAGATCGTTGAAGCGATCGAATCCGTAGGCGGCCCGCTGGATGCATTCATTGCCGGTGTCGGCACAGGTGGAACGATCAGCGGTGCGGGTGAAGTGCTGAAGAGTCAATATCCGGGCGTGAAGATCTACGCGGTAGAACCTGCGGCTTCACCGATTCTGGCTGGAGGCAAACCGGGCCCGCACAAGATTCAGGGTATCGGCGCTAACTTCGTGCCGGAAATTCTGAACCAGGATATCTATGATGAGATTATTCATGTTGAGAATGATGAAGCGTTCGAAACTGCCCGCCGCGTAGCCAAGGAAGAAGGCGTGCTGTCCGGTATTTCCTCCGGTGCGGCTGTATTTGCTGCACTGAAGGTAGCGAAGGAACTTGGCGCAGGCAAGAAAATTGTTGTTATCATCCCAAGCAACGGCGAACGTTACCTGAGCACTCCGCTCTATAACTTTGAAGTATAATTGCTGAGAATTCAGCTCTTACGAAGAGCCTGCCCTATCCGCTTTCACAGGGATACCGCAGGCTCTTTTTTCGGATAATAAGCATTTATAAGAATTGCGGGCTTTTCAAAGTAACCCTATGTACAGTATACTGACAGGCAATAAACTATCGATGAGACGGGAGAATGGTTGTGGAGATCTTAACGGCTTGGCAGGACTGGGAGCAGTGGGCAGAGGCAGATGAGGCCTGGAGCGTCCTTCCCCTGATCCTGAGGAAACGGCAGGACAACCAAGGCTTGCCCCGCAGCTGGAAGCAGGCCTGGGAACAGGCTTCCCCCTATTCGGTTGTCCTGGAGAGCGGCAAGGGCGGGCGCTATACCTATCTGGGCCTGAGCCCTGTCTCGATCATCGAAGGCCGGGGAGCCGTTGCGGAGAGCTATACTCCCGGAGCCAAGGCTTCGGGGCATATAGAGTCTGCCGTAACGGAAGGCCAGCCGCTGCAAGTGCTGCAGGGATGGATGAGCGAATATACGTCTCCCCGCCTGCCGCTTGACGGTCTGCCGCCGTTCACCGGCGGCTGTATCGGATTTCTTGGCTATGATGTGGCCCGTTCCCTGGAGAAGCTGCCGTCGCTTGCCAGGAACAACCCTGAGTTTCCGGATTATCTGTTCATGAGACTGGAAGAAGTGTGGATCTACGATGAGCAGGAGCACCAGCTCTACTGTGCAGTTCATATCTCTGTGCCGGATACTGTATCCGGTAACCTGGATGGGCTAAGGAGTCTGTATGAGGCTGCTGTGCACCGTGCGGAGCGCATGCTGGAGCAGTGGAGCCTTCTCTACGCACCGGCAGAGCCGGAAGAAGCAGCCGCTGCAAGGTACGCCGGGCTTACACGCAGGGTGGAGAGCGAGGGCGAGATCACCGGCGAGTGGCCCGGTATGAGCTCGGATTTCTCAGCCGCACCCTTCCAGCAGGCTGTGCTGAAGGTCCAGGAATACATCCGTGCCGGAGATGTATTCCAAGTGAACCTCTCGCTGCGCCAGCAGGCGCAGCTCAAGTCTACACCCGAGGACGTCTACGAATGGCTCCGTAGACTCAACCCGTCCCCGTACATGGGGCTGCTCCGCACGCCCGGCTTCGCGCTCTCCAGCGCATCGCCGGAGCTGCTCGTCAAGCTGCACGGGGACAAGGTCAGCGCCCGCCCCATTGCCGGCACCCGGCGGCGGGGCCATACTCCCGCGGAGGACGCCGCCATGGAGGCGGAGCTGCGCGGGAGCGAGAAGGAGATCGCCGAGCATATTATGCTTGTCGATCTGGAGCGCAGCGACATCGGCCGTGTCGCCGCCTACGGAACGGTCAGCGTGCCGGAGCTGCTGACCGTAGAGCGATACTCGCATGTCATGCATCTCGTCTCGCAGGTAGAGGGAATCGTCGCACCCGGCAGGGATGCGTACGATGTCATCGCCGCCTTGTTCCCCGGCGGCACCATCACGGGCGCGCCCAAGGTGCGCACCATGGAGATCATCGAAGAGCTGGAGCCGGTCCGCCGGGGGCCATATACTGGATCTATGGGCTGGATTGACTATAACGGCAATATGGAATTAAATATAATCATACGTACGCTCGCAGTGAAGGACGGAATCGGCTACATTCAGACAGGTGCGGGAATTGTGATCGATTCAGACCCTTACCGTGAGTACCGGGAATGCCACAACAAAGCCAAAGCGGTAGTAAAAGCCATTCTCTGCAGTGAACGCGAGCAGGAAGAGCGGGCTGCCCTCGGCGCCGAAGGAGGAAGCGCAATATGATCTTGGTCATCGATAATTATGATTCCTTTACGTATAACCTGGTGCAGTATCTGGGTGAGCTGGGGGAAGAAGTTAAGGTAGCGCGCAACGATGAGATCAGCATTGAGGAGATAGAAGCATTAGCCCCCGATCATATTCTGATCTCCCCGGGACCCTGCACACCGAATGAGGCAGGCATCAGCCTTGCGCTGCTGCAGCATTTCAAAGGCATCATCCCCATATTCGGCGTATGTCTCGGACACCAGGCGATCGGACAGGCTTTTGGCGGTAATGTCATCCGCGCAGAGCGCCTTATGCATGGTAAAACCTCACCGATCCACCATAACGGTACCTCCGTATTTGAGGGGCTGGAGTCTCCTTTCACGGCGACACGCTATCATTCACTGATCGTGGAACGAGAGAGTCTGCCGGATTGCCTGGAGATTACCGCCGAGACCGCTGAAGGCGAGATTATGGCCCTGCGGCATAAGGAATACCCGATTGAAGGGGTGCAGTTCCATCCCGAGTCGATTATTACGAATCATGGCCATACCATGCTGCGCAATTTCCTGAAACGGAGAGCCGGAGAACCGGCATGAAATATATAGGACTTAACAACAAAGCAGTCGACGCCAAAGACGCCGTGGTCTCCGCTCTGGATCACGGCTTTTTGTACGGCATGGGTCTGTTCGAGACCTTCCGTACGTATGGGGGACAGCCCTTCCTGCTGGAGCGCCATCTGAGCAGAATGGCAGAGGGCTGCCGCCAGCTGGGCATTCCCTTTGAGCCGGACGTACAGGAGCTGCGGGAATGGATTCGGCTTGTAATGGACAAGAATGAGCTTAGTGAGGCGTATATCCGCTACACCGTTACGGCCGGTGAGGATATTCTGGGTCTGCCATCCGCAGCCTATAAGCAGCCTAATCATCTGCTCTATATCAAAGCCCTGCCGGTCACACCAACCGGCTTATACACGGAAGGCAAAGAACTTCAGCTTCTGAACCACCGGCGTAATACCCCGGAGGGTGCGGTAAGGCTTAAATCGCTGCACTATATGAACAATATTCTGGCAAAACGTGAATTGTCCGGTTATCCGTCCGCAGAGCGAGGAGCCGAGGGACTGATGCTGACCGCACAGGGCGAGGTCGCCGAAGGGATTGTGAGTAATATTTTTTTTATCTCCAATAAGCGGCTCTATACCCCCGATATCTCCACCGGGATTCTTCCGGGAATTACCCGGGAAATGGTGCTTGAGCTGGCAGCGGCCAGCCATCAGCCTGAACAAGGCTTTTACCGCTGGGAACAGCTTGCGGCTGCGGATGAAATCTTCCTCACCAATTCTGTGCAAGAGATCGTACCGGTAAGCACATTATGGAATGGAGACCGGCGGGTAACCATAGGCAGCGGGCGTTGTGGAGAGCAGACGGCTGCACTTATGAGGCTGTACAGAGAAAGGACGGATATGCTGATATGAAGCCAATGATCTATGAGCGGACTTACCGCTGCGGAAGCAGCGAGCTGAAATTGGGCAAGCGCACGCTAATTATGGGCATACTCAATGTGACGCCGGACTCTTTTTCAGATGGGGGCCTGTGGACAGAGCGGGATAGAGCGGTAGAGCATGCATTGCAAATGGCGGCAGAGGGTGCCGATATTATCGATATAGGCGGGGAATCCACGCGTCCGGGTCACCAGCCGGTAAGTACTGAAGAGGAATTGGCCCGTGTACTTCCTGTCATTGAGCGTATCCATCAGGCCGCCCCGCATCTCCCCCTCTCTATAGATACCTATAAGGCGGAAGTCGCCCGTCAGGCGATTCAGGCCGGTGCGCATATCATCAATGATGTATGGGGAGCCAAGGCCGATCCGCAGATGGCGGCGGTTGCTGCGCAGGCAGACTGTCCGATCATTCTGATGCATAACCGCCATGACCGTGAGTATAAGGACTTGATCAGCGATATGACGGATGACCTGAGCGAGAGCATTCACCTGGCGCTGGCAGCCGGAGTGAAGCCGGACAATATTATTTTGGACCCGGGAATCGGCTTCGCCAAGGACTATGAAGAGAATCTTCAGGTCATGACCGGCCTCGGCGCACTGACGAAGCTGGGATATCCGGTGCTGCTGGCCACTTCGCGCAAAAAATTCATTCGTACCGCCCTAGGTCTGCCCGCAGATGATGTCCTGGAGGGGACCGCAGCTACTGTCGCCTTCGGGATTGCCCAGGGCTGTCAGCTTGTGCGGGTTCATGATATTGCGGCAATGAAACGTACCGTAGAGATGTGTGACGCCATGTTATATGCAGGTTCACCTGTGCTCTGCGTATAGACTATATTCTTCAAGAGAAGGCAGGTACCCTTAATGGATAAAATGAAGCTGCACCGCATGGAGTACTACGGTTACCATGGCGTGTTTGAAGAGGAGCGGAAGCTCGGCCAGCGTTATTATATCGACCTTGAGCTGGAGCTTGATTTGCAGGGAGCAGGGCTCAGCGATGATCTGGAGCAGACTGTGAATTATGCTGAAGTTCATGTTGTAGTCAAAAAAATTGTCGAAACCCAGTCCTTCAAGCTGATAGAAGCTTTGGCGGAACATATTGCATCCGGGTTACTGGACACTTATACTGTTATCAATGCAGTAACGGTCCAGGTGACCAAGCCGCATCCTCCTTTTGATATTCATTTCCAGGGAGTCACTGTAGAATTGCGCCGGACGAGAAAGTGAGACAGACTGATGAACATACCTTCTACCTCTGAGGCATCAGAGGCTTATATTGCTTTAGGGGCTAACCTGGGTGACCGTCAAGGCACCTTGAGAGAAGCCCTGCACCGGCTGGAGCATCACGACAAGATTGAAGTTATGCGCACCTCCCGGGTCTACGAGACGGAGCCTGTCGGATATCTGGATCAGCCTCAGTTTCTTAACATGGCGGCTGTTCTGCGCACCACACTAGCACCGGAGGAGCTGCTTCATGTGATGCTGGACACGGAGACCCAGTTAGGCCGGGTCCGGGATGTGCGGTATGGACCGAGAACGGTAGATTTGGATTTGCTGTGGGTAGAGGGGTTGACCCTGGACACGCCGGATCTGACGCTGCCTCATCCGAGGATGCTGGAGCGGGCGTTTGTCCTTCTGCCGCTGAGTGATATCCTATCGCAGAACGAAGAGTCTTCCGGTTTCCGCAGATTAATTACAACAGCGCTGCAAGACATAGACGGAAAGGCAGGAATTCGCCTGTGGACAACAAACGTATGGGAATGCGGGTCAGAGCGTTCCGGAAGCTGAAGGGCTACACGCAGCAGGAACTGGCGGATTCTGTCGGAATATCACTTGCTGTGCTTGGCGCAGTGGAGCGGGGCAACAGACGTTTGGAAGATCAAATTTTAAATAAAATTGCGGATTTTCTGGAAGTGACGGTAGAGGAATTGGCTCATCCGGCACCCTAAGACCGGGCTGAACGTTACAAATTGAGGTAGGGAAGTGATTGGGCCATGCTGAAGATTGGTGATATTGAATTGAAGAATCAGGTCGTGCTGGCGCCTATGGCTGGCGTATGTAACCCGGCATTTCGTCTGATTGCCAAAGAATTCGGGACTGGCCTGGTCTGTGCGGAGATGGTCAGCGGCAAGGCGATCGTACATGGCAACCAGCGTACGCGTGAGATGCTCTTTGTCGATGAGCGCGAGAAACCGCTGAGCCTGCAGATTTTTGGCGGTGACCGGGAATCGCTGGTGGATGCGGCGAGAATTGTCGATAAAGAGACGAATGCCGATATCATCGACATTAATATGGGCTGCCCGGTGCCCAAGGTGACCAAATGCGATGCCGGAGCACGCTGGCTGCTGAATCCGGACAAAATCTATGAGATGGTATCCGCAGTAGTGGAGGCCGTGGACAAACCGGTCACCGTGAAAATGCGGATCGGCTGGGACAGCGAGCATATCTTCGTTGAAGAGAATGCACGTGCGGTGGAACGGGCCGGCGGAGCGGCGGTCAGCGTACATGGGCGGACCCGCGAGCAGCTCTATACGGGACGTGCCGACTGGAATTATATCCGTATGGCTAAAGAGGCAGTATCGATCCCGGTAATCGGCAATGGCGATGTGAATACGCCGGAGGATGCGCGGGCGATGCTGGACCAGACCGGCTGTGACGGTGTAATGATCGGGCGTGGCGCACTGGGCAATCCGTGGATGCTGTACCGGACGATTCAATATTTGGATACCGGTGTTCTGATGCCTGAGCCTGGCGCTGAAGAGAAGATTAAGGTAGCCATTCTTCATATGGACCGCCTGATTGCTCTTAAGGGTGAAGCTGTGGCTGTCCGCGAGATGCGCAAGCATCTGGCCTGGTATTTGAAGGGCTTTAAGGCGGCGGCACGCGTGAAGGACGTTATTATGGAAGAAACGAAACGTGACGAGATGGTGCGGATTTTGAATGATTTTGTCGGTCAGCTTAAGCAGGATGAGGAGCAGAACAGCGTGGATAGCGAGCTTTTTGCCGTATGAGCCTCACGTATTCCTGGGACTAAGCCCCGTTCCTGTGTGCTTTATTGGTTATTGCTAAACATTATATGGGGCGTCATTGACATTTTGTAGCGGTTCCAATATAATTTCACAGTATAAAATCGCCGTTACAGCAGGAGCAATGGTGAAGGAGGGTTCTGATCCCTCCGGATTCGCATATAGTATGGTGTTTTCAATAAATGTATACGACAGGAGAATCGGTTAAGATGAGCGATAAAGAAGTCATCCTTACACCGGACGGACTTAAGCGTCTGGAAGAAGAACTGGAGTTCCTCAAATCCGTTAAACGCCGCGAAGTAGCGGAACGTATCAAAGTGGCCATCGGCTACGGAGATATCAGTGAGAACTCGGAATATGAAGACGCGAAGAATGAACAGGCCTTCATTGAAGGACGGGTTCTTACTTTGGAGAAGATGCTCCGCAATGCCCGTATTATTAATAGCGATGAGATCGTGACAGATGTGGTAAGCATCGGAGTAACGGTGAACGTTGAAGATATGGAGTATGGCGACATTATGGAGTACACCATCGTGGGTACTGCCGAATCCGATCCGCTGAACAACAAAATTTCCAATGAGAGCCCTGTAGGCAGAGCGATCATCGGCAAGAAGATTGGTACGATTGTGGATGTTAGTGTCCCTGCAGGCGTCATTCAATATAAAATTCTTGATATCAAAATGAAGTAAGACGGTTCCGAAAGCTTCCTTAGGGAAGCTTTTTTCAAAAGATATGAATACCAGCCGTAAAATATGGGTGAACACATACAGCTTATATTTTGTACCGGAACGGACTGTCCTCTAGATCGGGGCGGAGCCGTTTCTTCTTTTGTATAGTGAGTAAGAGAGGATGAAGAACATGACGGAAGAAATCAACAACGTCGAAGCTACAGAGAATGAATTAAGTGAATTGCTGCAGATCCGCCGGGGCAAGCTGGACGAGCTCCGCGCACTCGGGATCGACCCGTTTGGCAAGAAATATGAGCGTACCGCTGCTGCAGGCGATCTTCTGGCCAAATACGACGGGCAAACCAAGGAAGAGCTGGACGAGCTGGCGCTGGAGGTTAGTGTGGCCGGACGCATTATGGCGAAACGGGTCATGGGCAAGGCAAGCTTTTCTCACATCCAGGACCTTAGCGGCAAAATCCAGATCTATGTGCGCCAGGACAGTATCCCTGAGTCGCAATATGCAGCCTTCACGATCCTTGATCTTGGCGATATCGTCGGTATCCGGGGAACCCTGTTCAAGACAAAGACCGGCGAAACCTCTATTAAAGTGGATAACCTTGAGGTGCTGTCCAAGTCCTTGCTTCCGCTTCCCGAGAAGTATCATGGTCTGAAGGATGTAGAACTCCGCTATCGTCAGCGTTATGTGGACCTGATCATTAACCCTGAGGTACAGCAGACCTTCATCATGCGTTCACGGATTATCCAATCGATGCGCCGTTATCTGGACTCGCTGGGCTATTTAGAGGTGGAGACTCCGACCCTGCATGCCATCGCTGGCGGAGCAGCGGCCCGTCCGTTTATTACACACCACAACACGCTGGATATGCAGCTGTATATGCGGATTGCCATCGAATTGCACCTGAAGCGTCTAATCGTCGGCGGTCTGGAGAAAGTCTATGAGATTGGCCGTGTATACCGTAATGAGGGTATTTCAACACGCCATAATCCGGAATTCACAATGATCGAGCTGTATGAAGCGTATGCGGATTACAAGGACATTATGCATCTGACAGAGAGTCTGATCGCTCATATTGCCAGCGAGGTGCTGGGCTCCCAGGTAATTAATTATCAAGGACAGGAAGTGGATCTGTCTCCAGGCTGGCGCCGCGTTACTATGGTGGATGCCGTTAAGGAAGTAACCGGAGTAGACTTCGGTGTTCAGATGACGGATGAAGAAGCACAGGCTCTGGCTAAGGAACACCGGGTACCGGTAGAGAAGCACATGACCTTTGGACATATCCTGAATGCGTTCTTCGAGCAGTTTGTTGAAGAGACGCTGATTCAGCCGACATTCGTAATGGGACATCCTGTAGAGATCTCACCGCTTGCCAAAAAGAATGAAGAGGACCCGCGCTTCACCGACCGGTTCGAGCTGTTCATTGTGGCCCGCGAGCATGCCAATGCGTTCAGCGAGCTGAATGATCCGATTGACCAGCGTCAGCGCTTCGAAGCACAGATTCACGAGAAAGAGCAGGGCAATGATGAAGCCCATGAGATGGATGATGATTTCATCCGTGCTCTGGAGTACGGCATGCCGCCAACAGGCGGACTGGGCATCGGGGTAGACCGTCTGATCATGCTGCTGACCAATTCAGCATCTATCCGTGACGTGCTGCTGTTCCCGCATATGCGTAATAAAGACTGAGTATTTCTCTGATTCCAGACCCGGATAACCAAGGGAGCTGCTCAGGCAGTTCTCTTGGCATCGGGGATTGAATACTCTGGTCAAATGATTTAGAAATAATGCTTGCAATGAATGTCTATCCGTGATATATTCTATTTCTGGCCGCGAAACATCAACGCCTCGCTCGAACAAGAAGTTGAAAAAAAGAGCTTGCATTGATCGGCTGGATGTGATATATTATAAGAGTTGCTGGTGAAGACAACATCGACACTAACAACGAGCTTGATCTTTGAAAACTGAACAACGAGTGAGTATCGGAGATCGCTTCGGCGAGATCCAAAAATGAGAATGTAAATTCTCGTCAGATGTTTCAAAATGAGCAATCGCTCTTTCTAAATACCAATTTGGAGAGTTTGA
>NZ_JBBOCD010000002.1:0-45967 GCF_038002245.1 Paenibacillus sp. FSL R7-0128
TCAAACTCTCCAAATTGGTATTTAGAAAGAGCGATTGCTCATTTTGAAACATCTGACGAGAATTGTTATATTCTCTAATTTGGATCTCACCGAAGTGATTTCCCACTCACTCGTTGTTCAGTTTTCAAAGATCAATGTCTCATCTTTTGTCGTTGATGTTTGTCTCAGCAGCGACCTTTATAATATATCACAGCACCCTTGTTTCAGTCAAGCGTTTTTTTAATTTCTTTTTTCGCTTTAGCTTCCAGCAAGTGATCCGAAGATCTCCTGTCCAAAGGGCCGAGACTTAATGTATCATGAATCAGGAGCCTTCGTCAACCTCTAAAACAAAGTTAATTTTAATCCCAATAACAGCGCCACTCCCGGCAGCCCAAGAATGGTTACAGCACCTATGGTTGTAGGGTTAAGCGGAATGTGCAGATCGCTTACAACTCCTGAGAAATTAACGATATAAATCCCGAGCGCCGCCAATATAAGATGGGTTCCAAATACACTCAACCAAGCCCAGCCCAGTCTTTTCCTGAATACAATCAGGACCAGCAGCGCTGTAGATATAATCAGCACACCCATCGCAACAGTTCTTAGCATTGTTCTCCTCCTCGCTGACTCATTCTGTTCATACTTGCAGCTGGCTCCGGTTAAGCCCCAGCCGCTTGGCATCCTTAAGGTGTATCTGATATTTGCGCTCAGCCGCCTCCAGGATATAGATTGCATAGTCAATCTGATCCTGGCCTAGCGCCTCATCAAACATCAGGTAAGCCCGCTCCCATTCAGACTGCGCTTTACGTACCTCCTGGTATACTGTCCCCCATTCCTCTTCCGTCTGCACTGCCTTTTCCTTATCCGTATTCCCGCTCAACCACTTGGTACTCCACCAACCCATTGCAATCCCTCCTAAGATATATGAATAACTGCAGATACAACCGGTGATTCACACCCGTTAATCTCATACATATCGGAATAGGGACAAACTTAGAACCGGGAGAAGGGGCTTAGCAGAACTTTTAGCAGAATATGAGCGCTTCTTCCGAAAATCAAAAAAGGAGCCCGAGGGCTCCCTACACTTATAATACAACAGCACAACACTCAGAACAGCTCACGACGGCCTTCCAGCGCCTTCGACAGGGTTACCTCGTCCGCATACTCAAGATCGCCGCCTACAGGCAAGCCATGGGCTATCCTGGTGATCTTGATCTCAAAGGGACGGACAAGACGCGAGATATACATGGCAGTGGCTTCCCCTTCAATGTTGGGGTTGGTAGCCATAATCAGCTCCTTCACCCGCTCATCGCTGAGTCTGGTCAGCAGCTCCTTCAGCCTTATATCATCCGGCCCTATGCCTTCCATCGGCGAAATTGCACCCTGGAGCACATGATAATAGCCGTCAAATTCCTTGGTTCGTTCGATAGCCACCAGATCCTTCGAGTCCTGAACCACACAGATTACCGAAGCATCGCGGGTTTTGTCCTGGCAGATCCGGCACGGGTCGGTATCCGTTATGTTGCAGCAGACCGAGCAATAATGAAGATTACGCTTGACGCTGACCAGGGCTTTGGCGAAATCAATCACCTCGTCCTCCTTCATGTTCAACACATGAAAGGCCAGCCGGGCAGCTGTCTTCGGGCCAATCCCGGGCAAACGTGTAAAAGCTTCTATTAGCTTGGCTAGCGGTTCTGGATAATACAAAGTATCGGTTCTCCTTTGGCAGGGAGTGGAGTAAGCCTAGAACAAGCCAGGAATCTTCATTCCGCCTGTGAATTTACCCATATCGTTGTTCGCCAACTCTTCTGCCTGGGTAAGAGCATCATTAACAGCAGTGATCACCAGATCCTGCAGCATTTCGATATCCTCCGGATCTACAACCTCCGGTTTGATCTGAATGGACAGCAATTTCTTGTGTCCGTTCACCTGAACGGTAACCACGCCGCCGCCGGATGAACCTTCAATCGTCTTACTGCCCAGCTCTTCCTGGGCTTTGAGCATCTGCTCCTGCATTTTTTTAACCTGCTTCATCATTTGGTTCATATTATTCATAGATCATCTCTCCTTTGGGATGCGCATCTTCGCGCTGATAGCTGAATCCTTATTCTTTTATGACAACAAGGTCTTCTCCAAAGAGCTGGATCGCCTCATCAATCCATGGTTCGGACTTGCCTTCGCCGCTCTCGTGCTCATGCTCCAGACGCAGCTCCTCTGTTCCGGCCGAAGCCGCAGATTTCGTCGCAGCTTCATTCCAGTCACGCATCATCATAGTTACCAGCCGGAATGGCTTACCCAGCTTGGCATTCATTACGTTCTCGATGACCTGCCGGTTCGCAGGCTTCTCGGTAGTATCCCGGTGAATGGTATTCTTAAAAGCAACCAGCACGGCATCTTCCATCACCGCCACCGGCTCACCGTCCACAAACCACGCATGTACCGTGACCTTCTCTTCCTTCACACCCTGAAGAACAAGACTCCACTGCTTATAGACCGCGCTAAAATCAGGACTGTCCTTACCCGCAATAAACTTATCCAGCTGCGGGGGAAGCTTAGAGGCCGAGGATACGCGCGGAGCGCTTGGCGGGGCAGTACGCTGCGCTGCCTGCTCACGCCCGCCGCCGGCAACTCCGCCGGCTTGAATAGCCTGCTCCAGCTTCTTCTCCAGCGCGGCAATCTGCGCTCTGAGCTGATCCAGCTCAACGGACTGTACCTGCGGAGAACCATTTGCAGCTGCAGGTGCGGCTGCATTCACTGCCGGATCGCCTACAGAGGGAGCAGCAGCATCCTGCGGACCGCTGCACAGCTTCATCAGCGCTACCTCGAATATGGTCTGCGGATGTGTAGCATACTTCATCTCTCCCAGATAACGGCTCAGCGTCTCCACAATCAGGAATAAGCGGTCGCGGGTAAAGGCCTTAGCCATATCGCGGAAATCTGCCGGATTCAGCACGCGGTCCGTTAGCTGATCCGCTCCAGGCACCATCTTGATCATCAGTAAATCGCGGAAATAATACAGAAGATTCTCCAGGCACTTATCTGCGCTCTTACCCTCATGCATCATCTGCTCCACAAGCTCCAGCAGCTGCCCCATGTCACTCTCAAGAATAGCATTCGCCAGACGCGCGAACTGCTCGGAGGGGATGCCCCCGGTCATTCCCAGCACCTGCTGATAGGTCACATTCCCATCTGTAAAGGATGAGATCTGATCCAGGATGCTGAGCGCATCCCGCATTCCCCCGTCAGACAGGCGGGCGATATACTGGAGCGCATCTGCATCTGCTGTAATGCCTTCCTTCTGGCAAATCTCGGTCAGGCGGCCCGTCTGTTCCTCCAGTGAGACCCGGCGGAAGTCAAACCGCTGGCAACGCGAGATAATCGTAGCCGGCAGCTTGTGCGGTTCGGTAGTCGCCAGTATAAACATCACATGCTGCGGAGGCTCTTCAAGCGTCTTCAGCAGAGCATTGAATGCCTCTGTTGTCAGCATATGCACTTCATCAATAATATACACTTTACGGCGTACTTCGGTAGGTGCATATTTCACCTTATCCCGCAGATCGCGAATCTCTTCAACGCCCCGGTTGGATGCCGCATCGATCTCCTGAACGTCCATGATGTTGCCTGCCGTAATCCGCAGGCAGGACGGACACTCATTGCAGGGCTCAGGACCCGGGCCCCGCTCGCAATTGACTGCCTTGGCCAATACCTTGGCCGCACTCGTCTTACCGGTCCCCCGCGGTCCGCTGAACAGATAGGCATGCGAAACCCGCTGTTCACGGATCGCATTCTGCAGCGTCTGGATAATATGCTGCTGCCCTACCATATCTTGAAACGACTGCGGCCGCCAGGCACGGTACAGCGCGATATGTTCCACTATGCATTACCCTCTCTCAGGCTGCCGCTTTCCGGCATTTGTCGCTAATTTATTATACTATATTCCCAAGTCTTTGACCAAGCAGAAGCGGCTCACCGTCCGAAAGGTAAGGATATTTGTCAGAGCGGGAATAATATCTTATTACCTAGGATACCTAGAAAAACAAAAAGCATCTTTGCTTGTAGCAAAGACGCTATCATCATCCTTATTTAAACCGTGCACCTGTTATTGATGGCTGCGATCCAAGCGGTAACCCTACAAAACTGCTCGGGCTAGGCCACCCTCCGGCACAAGAGCAAACTCGCTTATGGCTGCTTCCTTCCGGACCTGACCAGGTTCACAAGCACTCATTGCGGAGGACCCAACCGTCAACACAGCCCATAGGAACCAAGGCCTCACATCGACAGCACCTCTAACAGGAATTCAACCTCGCTACAGCGGATTGCGAGTTACAGGGCACCGCTACCTCCCCGTCTAGCACGGCGAAGATAAGTATAGCTTACGGACAGGCAAAAATCAACTATGCAATATTAGACACCGTATTTCTTCTTGAATCTGTCCACACGGCCGCCGGCATCCAGGAACTTCTGCTTACCGGTGAAGAACGGGTGACAGCTTGAGCAAATTTCGACGCGAAGCTCCTGTACTGTCGAGCCGGCTTCAAACGTGTTGCCGCAAGCGCAGGTTACCTTCGTTACATTGTACTTGGGTTGAATGGTTGTTTGCATATGAAATCTCACCTCTCACGCCCTAAGCCTCATGCGGGCCTAGAGTTATATGATTACGCAAGCTACATTCTAGCATGCAAGGCCCAGGCCCTGCAATAGGCCAGCCGTTCTTAAAAACCTAAGGCCTAAAGCTGCACTCTGCGCTGCTTGGCACGGGCCAGCTCAGCAGGGGGGACATGGGTAAAGGAACCAATCACAACCTCCGGGAGCTCCTCACGGAAGATCTCCAGCATGGTCTTCATTCCAAGGATCTCACCCCGTGCAGGGGGAATAAGCTCCAGATAGCTCTCCGGGTCAATATTGAGATTACGCATCTGAATGAGCTTAAGATCTGTACGTCTGACGAACTCCACCATCGCTTCAATCTCTTCCTCACGGTCTGTAACCCCCGGGAAAATCAAATAGTTAATGGAGGTGTATACGCCTTGTGAGGCAGCGTACTTCAGCGACTTCTCCACGTTAGCCAGCGTATACCCGCGAGGCTTGTAATAGGCGTTATAATGGTCATCCAGCGCACTGATGGTACTAACCCGCATCAGATCAAGACCGGCATCGACAATGCCGCGGATATGATCGCTTAAGCCGGCATTGGTGTTAATATTGATATAGCCCATATCCGTAATGGACCGGACTTCACGGATAGATTCAATAATCAGCTTCGCCTGCGTAGAAGGCTCACCTTCACAGCCCTGTCCAAAGCTGACAATGGATTCCGGCGTCTTCAGGTGCTCCAGCATCACTTGCGATACTTCGTTCACTGCCGGACGGAAGCTCATCCGTGTCTGCGGGGACACAAACCCGCTGTCATCGGGCTGTTCAGAGATACAACCGAAGCAGCCGGCGTTGCAGGAGTATGAGACCGGAACAGCGCCTTCCCAGCGGCCGAGGAAGGTATTGGACGAGGTTAAGCATTCATATTCCAGCGCGCAGTTGGACAAGTGATTATACAGACGGTTCTCCGGGTATTTGGCAGTCAGTTCGCCCACACCAGTCCTCACATCGTCCCGGTCGCAGTTAAGCGGGTTCCACTGCTCCGGATCATCCGTAAGATCAGCCGCCACATAGAATCCGCCGTCCTTCCATACTACAGCGGAATATCCGAAGAGCGGAAGCTTGTAGGTCTTGTCTGTCTTGACGTAACCGGGAAGGCACAGACGGGTGTATCCCTGCGGCAGCAAGGCTCCAACAGCCTGCGAACCTGCCGGCAGGGGCAGCATCTCGCCGGTCTCCGGATTCATCCCAATCGCCCGGGTGCTCGGGAGCCCGACCAGCGTGGCCCCCTCAGGCAGCGGAACCAGCTCTTCCTCCAGTATCTCAACGATCATATCGCCACTGCGGGCCAGGGCATACAGCTCGGGATGATCATATACGTTTCCTTGTTCGTCGGCATATACCAAATACATGTTATTCTCCTCTTGTTATCTATTCTCAGGTAGTCGGCACAGAAGGCGCCTTGGGACGCGTGGTGCGGCGGGCGGACGAGCCGCTGTTCGAGGTACCGCCTTTGCTGGCCGTACCGCTTGCTGACGAGGAATCCTTGCCTCCAGCCACATCGAAGGAGGCCAGGAACTCCGCATTCGTCTTGCTGTCACGCAGCTTCTTCAGGAATCCTTCTACGAAGTCATAGGATTCATTCATATTTTTACGGATCGACCAGATGGTATCCAGCTCTTCCTTGCTAAGCAATACTTCTTCACGGCGCGTACCCGAACGGCGGATATCAATTGCCGGGAAGATCCGGCGTTCAGCCAGCTTACGGTCCAGATGGAGCTCCATGTTCCCTGTACCCTTGAATTCCTCATAAATAATATCATCCATCCGTGAGCCGGTATCAATCAGTGCGGTGGCAAGAATAGTTAAGCTGCCGCCCTCCTCCACGTTACGTGCGGAACCGAAGAAACGCTTAGGCCGATGGAACGCGGCAGGATCAATCCCTCCGCTAAGTGTCCGGCCGGATGGCGGAACTACGAGATTGTAGGCACGGGCAAGACGGGTAATGCTATCCAGCAGAATAACGACATCCTTCTTGTGCTCTACCAGACGCAGCGCGCGCTGAAGCACAAGCTCTGCCACTTTAATATGATTCTCCGGCAGCTCATCAAATGTCGAAGCCACTACCTCACCTTTTACCGAACGCTGCATATCCGTTACTTCCTCGGGACGTTCATCGATCAGCAGAACAAACAGTGCAATCTCGGGATTGTTCGTAGAGATACTGTTGGCAATTTCTTTGAGGAGGAGCGTCTTCCCTGCTTTGGGAGGTGCTACAATCAAACCGCGCTGCCCCAGACCTACAGGAGCAAGCAAATCCATGATACGGGTCGATAAATGAGTTGGGGATGTTTCGAGCGGCAGCTTATCTTGCGGATAAAGCGGCGTAAGCGCCGGAAAATGTAACCGTTCAGCTGCAGTTGCCGGGTTCTCGCCGTTGACGGCATTCACCTGCAAGAGTCCGAAATAGCGTTCGTTCTCCTTCGGCGTCCGGCATTTCCCGGAGACCAGGTCACCGCTTCTAAGGTCGAACTTGCGGATCTGCGATGCAGAGATATAGATATCCTCCGCACTCGGCAAGTAGTTAATCGGCCGAAGGAAGCCATAGCCTTCCGGCAGAATCTCAAGCACGCCTTCCATAAACATTAGACCGCTCTGCTCTGCCTGTGCTCTAAGAATAGCGAAGATTAACTCCCGCTTCTTAAGCGTTCCGTAATAAGGAATCTGGTATTTCTTGGCGAGCTTATACAGATCGGTAAGCTTCATTTCTTCCAGATCGGAAATTTGAAGATCCATGTGCTATAACCACCTATTCAATTTGTGTATGATGAGTTCTAAACTATGAGTCTATGAAAATGCTTATTAGGATAGGATTACCCGAATTGGAAGGAGATATGCATTTAAGCAGCCAATTTCTGCCCTTGCCAATCCGGGTATTCTCATTATTCGTTCTCGCGCCAGACATCGGCTCCCAGACTGCGAAGATTACTTACGAGGTTGTCATAACCGCGGTCAATATACTCTACACCTGTCACTTCGGTGATACCTTCTTCAACAGTAAGACCGGCAATCACCAGCGCTGCGCCTGCACGGAGGTCGGCAGCCTTCACCTTGGCTGCATTGAGCCGGCCCCCTTCAATGATAGCGGAACGTCCCTCTACACGAATCTTAGCGCCCATGCGGACCAATTCAGGAACATGCTTGAACCGGTTACTGTAGACGAAATCGCTCAGGACGCTAACGCCTTCAGCCTGAGTCAGCATGCTCGTCATTGGAGATTGCAGATCGGTCGCGAAACCGGGATAGATCAGCGCCTTGACATCCGCGTGCTGGTACTTGGCCTTGCCGATCACCCGGATACTCTCATCCAGTTCTTCTATGTCAACTCCCATTTCCAGCAGCTTGGCAGTGAGCGCCTCCAGATGCTTGGGAATCACGTTATCAATTAAGACATTGCCCCGCGTAGCCGCTGCGGCAATCATGTAAGTTCCAGCCTGAATACGGTCAGGAATAATCGAATGTCGGCAACCGTGCATTTCGTCTACGCCTTCAATCCGGATTGTTTCGGTACCGGCGCCCTTAATAACAGCGCCCATGGAGTTGAGCAGGGTAGCTACATCTATAATCTCAGGCTCTTTAGCCGCATTTTCAATAATTGTAGAGCCTTTGGCACGGGAGGCCGCGAGCATAATGTTAATAGTGGCGCCGACACTGGATACATCCAGATAGATCTTGGCACCGCGCAGTTCTTTGGCATACAGGTGAATCGAGCCATGGTCATTGGTAACAGTCGCACCAAGCGCCTCAAAGCCTTTGATATGCTGGTCAATCGGACGGGGCTCAAAATTACAGCCGCCGGGTAATCCAATGGTCGCTTCCTTAAACCGGCCCAAAAGTGCGCCCATCATATAATAAGAGGCCCGGAGCTTCTTCACCGGTCCGTTAGGCATGGGAATGGATACGATACGGGAGGGATTAATTCTCATTTGGCTGCCTGTCCATGACACGCTCGCGCCAAGCTCCTCCAGAATCTCGGAGTAAACGGCAACATCACTAAGCGCAGGCAAATTATCCAGCACAACTTCAGACTCCGCCAAAATGGCTGCAGGAATAAGCGCAATGGCGCTATTCTTTGCTCCGCTGATGGTAACAACGCCCTCTAGCGGACGTCCGCCGCCAATCATTAATTTTTCCATAAATTTATCTGGTTCCCCCTACGTGTATTGCAGCTTGTTGTGGCAATACCAGTTGTGGCTTAAGGTGACATAAGGACTGCTTGTGATTGGTGATTAGAAGAAGAAACGGCTGCGCCGCCCTTACCTGAAGGACGGCACCCGTTTCTGAGGAAAACGAAATAGCTTGTGCGGAAAAACGTTATGCGGCAGGGTAATTAGGCTTTGTTGCTGGATCCGAATTCGCGGATTTTGCCGATAACAGTCTGCTTGATAGCATCGCGGCCCGGTGCGATGAATGTACGCGGATCGTAAGCATCCGGCTTAGCAGCAAGAACTTCGCGGACAACCTTAGCGAACGCGATTTGGTTCTCAGTGTTAACGTTGATCTTGGAAGTACCCAGGGAGATGGATTTCTGAATGTCATGTACCGGGATTCCAGTACCGCCGTGAAGTACAAGCGGAAGGTTAACTGCATCGCGGATTTCTTCCATTTCCTTGAATCCAAGGTTTGGTTCGCCCAGGTAAGGACCGTGTACGGAACCCAGTGCAGGAGCCAGAGTGTCGATGCCTGTTTCTTTAACAATGCGTACGCATTCGTTAAGGTCAGCGTATTGGATGCCGCCGATAACGTCATCTTCCTGTCCGCCTACAGTACCAACTTCTGCTTCTACAGAAACACCTTTAGCGTGAGCATAATCAACAACCTTCTTGGTCATCTCAATGTTATGATCAATCGGGTGGTGGGAGCCGTCGATCATTACGGAAGTAAATCCGGCATCGATAGCTTCTTTACATTTGTCAAAGCTTGAACCGTGGTCCAAGTGGATGGCTACAGGAACGGTGATTTTCATGTCATGAATAAGACCTTCAACCATCTTAACTACTGTGTAAAAGCCGCCCATGTGACGAGCTGCGCCTTCGGATACGCCAAGGATTACCGGTGACTTCTCTTCTTCTGCTGCACCAAGAATCGCTTGCGTCCACTCCAGGTTATTGATGTTGAACTGGCCAACTGCATATTTTCCTTCAAGTGCTTTGGTCAACATGTCTGTCATAGATACTAATGGCATGGTTTCAATCCTCCTAAAATATTGGGTTGCTTATATAAGCCGACATCACATACAGGCCTATTATAGCACATCCTGTGTTAAATACTAAATAGGATACACAAAAAAATGTCCCGGTGGGACGATATTCAGCCAACCCTTTGCCGGCGGACCATTTGCTCATTTTAGCGTATCCATAACAGGATGTCCCCAAACTATAATTTCTAAGCTAGCTGCATTGATCTACTGATTTGTTGTGCAGGTGCATATTGACGGCAACACGCATCTCATCGATATCAAACGGCTTGGTAAAATGCATCAGGGCTCCCAGTTTGGTCGCTTCCTTAATCATGTCCAGCTCTCCGTAGGCCGTCATCATAATGACCTTGATCGCCGGATTAAGCTCCTTCAGATGCTTGAGAATCTCGAGTCCGTCCATCCCCGGAATTTTCATATCCAGCAAAACCATATCCGGCGATTCGTTCCTGACAATGTCCAGCGCCAATTTCCCGTTAGCTGCCTGAAAGGTGGCATAACCTTCACTATTGAATACTTCCATGAGAAGAATCCGGATTCCATTCTGATCGTCGACGATTAACACTTTTTTCTTTTCCATACGTTACCCTCCCAGAGTTTAAGGCAGATTGTCCATACCGCGCCCTCTCAACAGCTAACGGCCCCGCTTCAACTTAGTCTATACGAAACCTATTATTCGTGCTTTGCAGCCAAAATCCTGCTAATTGGCTAAAATGCGTAAATCTATGCCATATAAAGGAGGAATTCCGGCGAAAAAGCGGGAATACAGTCCCCTTGCATTCCGGGAGCTATTGTGCAAAGGGTGTTTTGTCAAAAAGAAAGCCCCCGTACCGGGAGCTCCTCACAGGCCTGTCTGGCCTATTCATTCTATAGTTACATTTGCTCGGAATGTGTAAGCGAGGCTTTGACAAATTCACGGAACAGCGGCTGCGGACGATTCGGACGGGAAGTGAATTCCGGATGGAACTGCACGGACAGGAACCACGGATGACCCGGCAGCTCCACAATCTCCACCAGACGTCCGTCAGGCGAGGTTCCCGAAATAACCAGACCTGCCTTCTCCATCTCATCACGGTACGCATTATTGAATTCATACCGGTGACGGTGACGTTCGTAGACCAGCTCATCGTCATAGCAGGACATAGCCAGGGAATCCGGCAAAAGCTTGCAAGGATACAGGCCGAGGCGCATCGTGCCGCCCATATCTTCGATATCCTTCTGCTCTGGCAAAAGGTCAATCAGCGGATGCGGAGTCGCAGGATCGATCTCGGAGCTGTTCGCTCCTGCCAGTCCCAGCATGGAACGGCCGTACTCGATGACAGACACCTGCATTCCCAGGCAAATGCCGAAGAACGGAATGGACTGCTCCCGCGCATAGCGGATGGCCGAAATCTTACCTTCGATTCCCCGGTCACCGAAGCCGCCTGGAACCAGAATACCTCCGATGCCGCCCAGCAGCTCGTCCACATTCTCATCCGTCACCAGCTCTGCATCAACCCACCGGAGCTTCACTTCGGCATTGGAGGCAAACCCGGCATGGGACAAGGATTCAACCACGCTCAGGTAAGCATCGTGCAGCGCCACATACTTGCCGACGATGGCAATCTCAACGGTACGCTCCAGCTTCTGAATCCGCTCCAGCATGCTCTCCCATTCGCGCATATCCGGTGCAGGAGTGGTCAGCTTCAAATGATTGACGACGATCTCATCCAGACCTTCGTCGCGCAGATTCAGCGGCACTTCATAGAGCGTCGAGGCATCGCGGCATTCCACAACGGCGTTCGCATCAATATCACAGAACAGAGCCAGCTTGGCTTTCATATCGTCGGTGAGCGGATATTCCGTACGGCATACGATCACATTGGGCTGAATCCCGATGCTGCGCAGCTCCTTGACACTGTGCTGGGTCGGCTTTGTTTTCACTTCTCCGGCTGCTTTGATATAAGGAATCAGGGTTACGTGAATGTACATGACATTCTCCCGGCCGATGTCGCTCTTGATCTGACGGATGGCTTCCATGAACGGTAGACTCTCGATGTCGCCCACGGTGCCGCCGATTTCGGTAATCACTACATCGGAGCCGGTCTCACGGCCTGCACGGAAGACGCGTTCCTTGATTTCGTTCGTAATATGCGGGATAACCTGTACGGTTCCCCCTAAGTATTCCCCGCGGCGTTCTTTGCTGATGACCGAGGAATAGATTTTGCCTGTGGTTACGTTGCTGTTCTTGGACAGGTTAATGTCAATAAACCGCTCGTAATGCCCAAGGTCGAGGTCGGTCTCCGCGCCGTCATCGGTCACGAATACTTCCCCGTGCTGATAAGGACTCATTGTTCCCGGGTCCACGTTAATGTAAGGATCGAATTTCTGGATCGTTACCTTGAGCCCTCTGTTCTTGAGCAGTCTGCCCAGCGAAGCAGCGGTAATGCCTTTGCCAAGGGAAGACACAACGCCACCCGTTACGAAAATATACTTTGTCACTGTAAAACCCTCCTAAATAAAGTCCAGAAATTCAGGGGACGCTTGCCCCTTATCGTATCCCTTTTTTCCATCATCCAACCGGGGAACCCGAAAGTTGCTTCCACCCGCCAAAATTCAAGGCCGGCAGCCTGGAAATCGCGGAAAACCGCAGCTTCTTGGCATACAAATTAAGCGAAGCCTATTCCTTCTTATCTTGTAAAAAAACAAAAAAGTGACACCCGTAGACCCGGGGCACTTTTTATTTTAGAAAACAATATTAACTTTCATTATAAGCCCATGCAATAGTTTACTCTGAGCGTCCCGCCCCTGTCAAGGGAGGAATTGCGCGCTGCAAAGACTGTTCTAAAATTTATCTTCCTCGTCCTCATCGTCGGCATCGTCTTCTTCGCCGTCTTCGGAATCTTCATCATCCGATTCGTCTTCGTCAATGTCGTCTTCATCGATGACCACATCTTCGTCAACTTCCTCTTCGCTGTCGTCGTCAGAATAGAGGTCGTCGCGATCTTCGTCAATCGCATCGAAATCCTCTTCCTCGGCAGCATAATTCTCTTCTTCATCAGTGAAGTCGTCATCTTCCAGATCGTCGTCTTCGTCGTTGATAATCCGCACACGCTTGGTGTTGCCGACAGGGTCATCGGAGCGTTCGAGCGGGTACCAGCGCTTCAACCCCCACAGGTTGGTTCCGACACAGGCAAAACGTCCGTCAATATTAATCTCGGTATATAGCTGGGCGATCGTATCTTGGCTCTCTTGATCGGTCAACCCGCGCAGCTTGGCAACCTCCACCATCAGATCACGGTAGTAGTAAGGCGTATTGGCTGCCTTAAGCACCAGGAAGGCCAGGTCTACCATCGGCATTTCTTTTACTTTCTCAGGGTCCAGCTTTAAATTGAGTGGCGTACTCACTAAAGGACACTTCCTCTCACGCATTGTTCACATTCAATCATGCTTCATTCATGATATCCATTAACAAAACTAAGTAAAACCTATTTGCGGGTAAATTGCAAGTCTATTGCAGCAAGATCAGGGAAACAGATTCTGCGGTCCTGCCGCTGGAAGAAGGCTTGTCCGCCTGGACAGGGCAATAAATGGGATGAGCATGGACGGGCTTTTCATTCCAAAAAGGCGGAGGGGTTACCCCTCCGCGCATGACTGTATCCACGCCAAGGATCGGCTCCTTACGGGATGTTGCAGGGCGCCTCGCGGTTCCCTCTGTTTATTTTATGTAAACTCCAGCCTTTTGACACGATGGGCAGCCTATTTCGTTAAAAAAGGGCAAGTTCCCATTCGGACGCCATCCCCCTTTCATACAATATGGCAGCACGGCACCGAGGAGGGGACGGCGTAACCTATGGATTATTACGGATTTTGGCAGATGCTGCTTGAAGAAATGAAGGCTGCCTCCAAAAGTGCACCACGGCACATTGTGACCTTCAACGACCCCCGCATGTATGCCGGCGCCTTGTCGCAGTGGAAATCTCTGAAGAGTAAAAAGCCTGGCCTGCGGCAGGTTCAGGTCTCTACGCTGATCCGGGCTTTTTTCGTGCCCGCCGCCGGAGCAGAGCGGCTGATGGACCGTTATGCAGATTCCCTCAGTATAGAAGAAGACCACCGGATTAAGGTTCACTCGCCCCTGGCGGACAAAAGCGGTTCCGCCCTGATGCCCTGGGGGATCAGGGCCATCCGTGCTCCGCAGGCCTGGTCCAGATCGACCGGCGTCCATGTGAAGATCGGCGTCATCGATACGGGCGTCGATTTCCGCCACCCCGATCTCCGGCATTCTCTGGCCTCCGGGGTCAACCTGCTGAACCGCGGCATGATGCCGCTGGATGACAACGGCCACGGCACGCATATTGCCGGCACCCTGGCGGCGGCCGGGGGCGCGCGCAACATGATGGGCGTAGCCCCCCGGGCGCTGCTCTATCCGGTCAAGGCCTTCGACCACAACGGCTCCGCTTATGTGTCGGATATTGTCCTTGGCATCGATTGGTGCGTACAGAACAAAATCGATATCATTAACATGAGCTTCGGGATGAGGAACCGGAGCAAGGCTCTGCATGATGTGGTGATCAAGGCCTACCGGGCCGGGATTGCCATCATCGCTTCCGCCGGCAACGACGGCAAGCGCGGCGGGGATTACCCCGCGCGCTATCCGGAGACGATTGCCGTAGGCGCCCTTGACAGAAGGCAGCGCGTCGCAGCCTTCAGCAACCGCGGACCGTACATCGATGTGTACGGTCCGGGCGAGGGCATCCCCTCCTGCTGGCTGCGGGAGGGGTACAAGGAAATGAGCGGCACCTCCATGGCGACCTCGCATGTCACCGGTGCCGCGGCCCTGCTGCTCGCGCTGCGGCCGGGGCTGTCGCCCCGCGAGCTGAAGCTGCTCTTGCGCCGCACCGCCTCGCCGGTGCGGCTGCGTAAGGGCCAGCGCCGCGCATCGCTGGGCGGCGGCGCGGCCGATGCGCTGCGGCTGCTGCGCGTAGGCATCCGGGCCCGGCGCGGCAGCGGCAGCGCCGCTAGCGCCGCAGGCAGCGGAGCCGGTGGCAGCGGCGGAAGCAGCAGCGGAGCGAAGGCCGCTGCGGCGGCAAAGGCGTAAGGTACAGTGGCATAATGAGATCAAAAAGCGCCGCCCCCAGAAAATAGGGGCGGCGCTTTCCAAGTATAGTTACATCCGGTCCGGTGCGGTAACACCAACCAGCCGCAGGACATTGGCAATGGCCGTCCGTGCAGCGCCCAGCAGGGCAAGGCGGGCTACCGTCTGAGCAGCATCCTCAGTGATTACGCGCTCTGCCTTGTAGTAGCTGTGGAACAGCGAAGCCAGGTCGTATACATAACGGACCAGGCGGTGCGGCGCATAGCCTTCGGCGGCAATGGTAATCTCTGCAGGCAGTTCACCGATTTTGCGGAGCAGATCATATTCATGTACGGCAGTCAGCTTGCTGTAATCAATCTGGGCTGCATCCGGCACTACAATCCCCTGCTCCTCCGCTTGGCGGAATATGCTGCAAATCCGCGCATGTGCGTATTGTACATAGAATACAGGGTTCTCATTGGATGTCGAAATCGCCAGATCCATGTCAAAGTCCAGATGCGAATCCATGCTGCGCATGGTGAAGAAGTAACGGATTGCGTCGATTCCGACTTCCTCCATCAGGTCTTCCATCGTGACGGCTTTGCCGGTACGCTTGGACATCTTGACCTTCTCGCCGTCCTGGAACAGGCTGACCATCTGGGCGATCAGCACTACGAGCTTCTCGGGATCATTGCCGAGCGCCGCCATGGCCGCCTTCATCCGTGGGATGTAGCCGTGGTGGTCGGCTCCCCAGATGTTGATCATCGTGTCGTAGCCGCGGCCGTATTTGTCGCTGTGATAGGCGATATCCGGTGTGAGGTACGTATACGTGCCATCGTTCTTGATCAGCACACGGTCTTTATCATCGCCGTATTTGGTGGTCGCAAGCCAGGTGGCGCCTTCCTTCTCATAGACTTCTCCGCGCTCGCGGAGCTCATCCAGTGAACGCAGCACTTCTCCGTTCTCATAGAGGGAGGTTTCACTGAACCAGATATCGAAGTTAACCCGGAACCGGCTGAGGTCGCGTTTGATTTTGTCCAGCTCCTTGGCAAGCCCGTAGGTACGGAAGAATGCCGCCCGGTCGCCCGGTGTCATAGCCAGCAGGGAATCGCCCTTCTCCGCCACCAGCTCCTTGGCGAAGCCCTTGATGTCCTCTCCATGATAACCGTCCTCCGGCATCTCGGCCGGCTGGCCCAGCTCCTGCAGGTACCGGGTCTCGATGGATTTGCACAGATTGGCGACCTGGTTGCCGGCATCATTAATGTAGTATTCCCGGGTCACGTTGTAGCCGGCATAATCCAGCACGTTGCACAGGGCATCGCCGACCGCAGCCCCGCGGGCATGTCCCAGATGAAGGCTCCCGGTAGGGTTCGCGCTGACGAACTCCATTTCTACACGCTTGCGCTGGCCTATGTTCACACGGCCATAACCGTCACCCTGCTCGGCCACAAGTGCGATCACGGGGTAGAGATAGCTTTTGGACAAAGTGAAGTTAATGAAGCCCGGTCCGGCAATCTCCGCCTTCTCGATAGAAGCGCGGCCCGTATCCAGATGCTCTATAATCGCCTCGGCGATCTGCCGGGGGTTACGCTTAGCTATCTTGGTCAGCTGCATCGCAGCATTCGTAGCCATATCTCCATGGGCCTTGTCCTTCGGTACTTCCAGCACAATGGCCGGCAGCTCTTCGCGGGACACCAGACCTGCGGCTACGACCGCATCGGCGATGGCCTCCTTCACCCGTTCATGGGCAAGCTGGAGCGGATTTAAAGATTGTGTCATGATTGTGGTTCCTCCTGTATATTCAAACTTATAGCGAACTGTCCTGATATTTCCCCGTATACGTAGAGATCATATTCCCATGAAACGGCAAGCGATCTTCCTTCGCGCTTGATGTCCAGTGTCTTCGTGTCTGTGGTGAGATTGAACTGTGTATAAGGCGAGCGGTAGAATCCGGGCAGCGGTTGCCCCAGCTCAAAGGACTGCTCCGACTGGACAGCGCCATGGCGGATCAGCTTGATTCTGCCCTCTGAAATCTTCAGTGTGTTGCGTACCGCAACTGCTGCGCCTTCGGGCGCGGTCTGCTGCTCTTCATAAATGATGTACAGCGCCTGCCCCTTGGCAATAGCCTCTCCTGCAGCATGTACCACACTACGCTCTGTGCCCTGCACACTCTCCAGCGTTACCGAAACGCCGTATTTGCCTTGCGGTCCTTCAGTCATCACATGTTCCCCGCTTATTCGTACTTGTAATCATAGAGGTCATATTCGCTTTCCCATTGTACACTATATCCAGATCAGGAGGGCAATTCAATCGCTTTTTCATCTGCCTTGGCCCTCACAGCGGCAATAACGCCACTCTCTCCCTGCCGCGAAGCTGGCTGATCATCGATGTCCAGGCTTCCGGCTTGCCCTCCAGCACGGCGTAATAACGGGTCAGGAAATCGGCCACCAGCGGCGCCGCGAGGCTCTCCAGCTCCTCATCTCCGGGCATGAAGCAGAGGTCCAGACCGGACACGGCCTCGCCATCTCCCTGCCAGGAAGGGTGGACATAGGGAATATCTATTCTTTTATAGCCCAAATGCGACAGAACTTCACGGCGGACGTACGGGTCCATCGGCTTAATTCCGCCAAAATCATATCCCACACGGTACGGATCATAGATCTCAGCGAACATCCCCAGCAGCTCCGTGTGATTCTCAGCCGCCAGCTTCTCCAGGTCCTTCAAGCGTTGACGCGCCAGAAAACGGCCAATGCCCAGCCCTTCCCGTCCAATGATGGTGAAATCGGTCATCGCTACATTCCAGTCGGCATAGTAACGGTATTCCGTAGTGCCTACAACCTTCCCTTCATGCACCGCAGCGAACACGCGTATTCCCGGATCGGCAAGCGGCTCCTTCCACAAGCTGTACTCCAGCACTTCCTCGGGCGGAAATACATCCGACAGCAGCTGATGCACCTCTCTGAACAACGGGTCGGCAATATCTGTAATTCTTCTATAATCCATAGTCAAGGGATCTCCTCCAAGTGATAGGCTGTATTCATTTATTGAAAAGGATTCCGCCATTCCATCAGCGCTGCGTAATTCCCTGATTCCTCGTCCTCCAGATAACCTGCGACCACACGAACGGGAGACCGGCCGCACCGCAGCAGAAAAGTAATCACCGGATCAGACCAGCTTCCGGCGATAACCCCGGCCAGATACTCTTCCGCTGTCATCTGCCCGGCCACCCGGTGATAGCCCGGCATCCGGCCCGCTCCCAGCAGCCGCTCCAGCTTCTGTTCCACGACCACATGGTATAACGACTGGACCAGCTCCTTGCCCAGACCCAGCTTGCGGTATCCGGGACGGACACACAAATCCGCGATATACAGCGTGTTCCCGCCCGGCTGATGCGTAGTGAGATAACCGTCTGCCGTAACCTCTGACCACGTATGATGATGCGCCTGCGCCTCCGGGTCAAAATTCATCAGGAATCCGGTAACCGATCCGGCCAGCTCCCCGGCCACCTCTACACATAAGGCCCCTTCCGGAAAAAGTGTCACGTGATTCAGCAGCTGCTCCCGGTTCCACCACAGCTCCGCAGGATAAGGCGGCGGGAACGCCTCGGACTGAATCGTGATCAGCTCGGTGAAGTCAGCTTCCGTATAGGAACGGATCACCGCAGGCACCGGCGTCTTGCCGTCCAGAGCGTAGAACTTCTTATAATACATCCGTTTGTCTCCCCCTTACGTCCAGTCGGTGTACAGATCGGTGCGGCGGTCACGCCACGTCGTTACAGATCCGTGTTCCCGGACGCGGTACAGCAGCTCCAGATCCAGATCGGCGGTGATGATCATATCGTTGTTGATCTCTCCTTCGGCCAGCAGACCCTGCGGAGGGAACGGAATGTCATTGGGTGTGATAATCGCCGCCTGGCCGAAGTTGGCCCGCATCAGATCAACGGTAGGTAAGGAGCCTACGGTCCCGGTCAGCACCACGTAGACTTGATTCTCGATAGCCCGCGCGTGGCTTGTATACCGTACCCGGTGGAAGCCGTGGCGGTCATCCGTGCAGGACGGGCAGAAGATCACATCTGCGCCCTTGGCCCGGGCCATGCGCACAATCTCAGGGAATTCAATGTCATAGCAGGTCAGCATGGCAATGGTCCCATGATCTGTCTGGAATACCTGAAGCTCCTCACCCGCCCCCATATTCCAGCCCTCTACCTCAGCAGGGGTAATATGCAGCTTGGCCTGCTCGGCAATTCTTCCGTCCGGGTAAAAAAGATGGGCTACATTATACAGCTTGCCGCTGCGCCGCAGCACATGGGTCCCCCCAATAATGTGTACCGCATACTTCCTCGCGTACCCGGAGAACATCTCCAGGTAACGATCCGTGAACTGCGGCAGATCCTCAATCCCCAGCGCCTCCCCGTCCTCGCCTCCGATCGACATCAGCTGTGTCGTAAGAAATTCAGGGAAGAGAATAAATTCGGCGCCGTACTCGCCGGCCGTCTTGATATAGTGCTCACACTCGGCAGCAAACTCCCCGAAGGAGGAGATGGTGTGCAGATGATATTGTACAGCAGATACGCGAAAAGCCATGGCGGCAGTCCTCCCGGGCATGATAGTTACATGCATTTTCATAAGTATCTAAAATTTTACCATAACCGTTCACAAGTAGAAACGGCTTTGCCGTCCTTTTAAAGGACACTCCCAAGTTCCCCGCCGGGTCGGGCAAGTTCCGCTTTCTCTGCCAATGGTGAATATCTCCTCTCATCCTTTCCCATAATGAGGAATACAAGCCGCGGCAGCCCTCACGGGGCCAGCCTGTGTCACTGCTTGAATTCGAAGGAGCCTGATACCATGACGCGCGATTCTGCCACACCCAAAGTCCGCAAACGCCGCTTCCGCCTGCTCTTTCGGCTGCTGGCCGTCTCCGCCCTGCTCTTCCTCCTGGCAGCCGGCGCTCTGCTTGGATACCTATATCAGAAGCCGCTCCCCCCGCTCGGGGATGATGTCCGCTCCAGACTGCTTGACGCACGGGGCAATGTGATGACCACCTTCACTACAGACGGCCGCAGCCGCGAGCCTGTTGAGCTTAACCGGATCTCCCCGCTGCTCATCAAGGCCACGCTGGCTGTGGAGGACCGGAAATTCTATAATCATATCGGCTTTGATCTGAAAGGCATGGGGAGAGCGGTGCTCGCCAATCTGGAGGCGGGCAGACGCACGCAAGGGGCCAGCACCTTAACCCAGCAGCTCGCGCGCAATCTGTACCTGACCCATGAGAAGACCTGGACCCGCAAGGCCAAGGAAGCGCTATACACTCTGCAGCTGGAAATGAAATACTCTAAGGATGAAATTCTGAATATGTATTTAAATGAAATCTACTACGGACACGGCGCTTACGGAATCGAGGCTGCGGCCCGGATGTATTTCGGCAAAGCTGCCGCAGATCTGGATCTGGCGGAGAGCGCCCTGCTGGCCGGAGTGCCCAAGGGACCCACCTATTATTCTCCTTATAATCATCTGGACAGCGCCTTGAAGCGTCAAGGCATTATCCTGGCTGCCATGGTCGAGACGGGGGATATTACGGAGTCGCAGGCACAGGAGGCCGCTAAGGAGCAGCTGAAGCTGAGCCCGCAGGGTCAAAAGGATACCACGGTGGCTGCACCCTATTTCCGCGATTATGTGCGCAGTCAGGTGATCGACAGCCTGCATATCAGCAGTGACGAGCTGGACCGGGGCGGGCTGAATGTCTATACAACGCTTGACCCGGATATGCAGCAGGCTGCGGAAGCGGCGGTGGATCAAGGGATGGACCACAGCAGCGAGCTGGAGACGGCCCTCGTCTCTGTTGATCCCCGCACCGGCTATGTGAAGGCTATGGTCGGGGGCACGAATTACCGGACCAGCTCCTTCAACCATGCGCTGGCGAAGACGCGCCAGCCCGGCTCTTCCTTTAAGCCGATTATGTATTTGGCGGCGCTGTCGACCAAAGAAATGACCGGCTTGTCCGTCTTCAACAGCCAGCCGACGCTGTTCCATTATGATAACAACCGCAAGACGTACCAGCCCCGGAATTTCGGGGATAAATATCTGGGAGAGATTAATATGCGGCAGGCCATTGCTGCGTCCGACAATATCTATGCAGTGAATACTATTATGAAGATCGGGGCAGATAAGGTCGCCGCCATGGCGGCCGCCATGGGGATTAACAGCCCGCTGCAGAGCGTTCCTTCTCTGGCGCTTGGAACCTCGCCTGTCAGCCCGCTGGAGATGGCCGCAGCCTTCGCAGTGATTGCGAATGGCGGAGTGAAGCAGCCGGTCACTGCGGTCCTGAAGATCACGGATGCGGGCGGACATCTTCTATATGAAGCTCCGCAGCCAGAGGGTCAGCCCGTGGTTGAGCCGGCAGCGGCTTACGTGTTAACCCGGCTGATGGAGGGGGTCTTCGAGAGCGGAGGCACCGGGAACCGGGTGGCCTCGATGATCAAGCGTCCGGTTGCCGGCAAGACCGGCACTACAGATACCGACGGATGGATGGTAGGCTTCACGCCTGAGCTCTCAACCGCCGTCTGGGTCGGATACGATAAGGGCCGCGATATTGCGACCACCGACGGCAGGCGGGCAGCACCGATCTTTGCCGGATTCACGGAAAAAGCACTGGAGAATGTGCCGCCGAAGATTTTTCCCATTCCCGATGGCGTGGTCAGCGTATATGTCGATCCGCTGTCCGGCATGCTGGCTACAGCAGACTGTCCGGAGAAAAAGCTGGAGACCTTCATCAGCGGCACAGAGCCTACCGCATATTGTGACCAGCATAGCTCCGGTGAACCCGGTGCTTCCGGAAGCTCCGATCCTTCCGGCCCTGCCGATCCGGTCAAGGAAGAGCATTCCCTATGGAATAATATCAAGCGCTGGTGGATGAACTAACCGGGGATTGCCGCTCCCCGCTGTCTGCGATACGATGGGGAGACTGGCAGAGGCGTACGCCCGCCTAACTCCGCCGCAGGAAGGTGTGTCATCCATTCATGAAGCCGAATCACTCCGCCGGCCTTGAGCCGGACGCGCCACAGCTGCTCCAGCCTGAGCTCTACAAGCTCCCGGCAGTTGAAGCAGCACCGCGCCTTCTTGGCCAGCATCTCGTCCGCCGCACAGAAGACGGGGACATCCGCTGCCGTATTGTGGAGACAGAGAGCTATGGAGGCGCTGAGGATAAAGGCAGCCATGCGTATGGCAGCCGCCGGACCGCCCGTACAGAGGTCATGTTCAGCGCCGGAGGCGCAGTGTATGTATACCTGATCTACGGCATGTACCATTGCCTGAATGTCGTAACTGCTGCACAGGACGAGCCTCATGCCGTTCTGATCCGGGCAGTAGAACCGCTTACGGAGAGAGATGCCGAGCTTATGAAGGCATACAGGGGAGTTGCCGTGAGGAAGCCCTCGGATCTCTCGGGCGGGCCGGGCAAGCTGTGCCGGGCGCTGCGGATTGACAAGAGTCTTAACAATACCAGGTTCGATCTGCCGGAAGGCCCGCTGAGCATCGAGCAGGGGGATGACCCGGAGTCCCTGGATATTGTCGAGGCCCCGCGCATCAATATTCCTTATGCGGAAGAGTATGCCGGGCGCCCCTGGCGCTTCTATCTGAAGGGCAATCCTTATGTCTCGGTCAGCGATCCGCAGGCACAGCCCCACAGGCTGGTCTAAAGGCCTATACTGCTGTTTCGGCTGTGGTATATTGGGTATTAATAAGAGAACCCTAATCAGCCTCTCCCTTGGAACTTTCCAGGCGGAGAGGTTTTTCTTCTATATTTTGATCTCCGCACCCTCAGGCGCCAAAAAATGATAAACACTCCTATAAAATGACAATAAATCCCCCTATTTGTATACGCTTCCCCCGTTCTCTAAACTTACAATTACTGCTATAATCATATATATCTACAAAAAATATAAAGATGTAAATGAGGGACATGGGATGAAAGATACAGGCATGATCCGAAGCTTAGACAGTCTCGGAAGAATTGTGGTTCCCGTAGAAATCCGCATGACACGTAATATTGACATTGGGGATCCTATCGAATTTTTTATACTGGATGAGGATATCATCGTCCTCCGAAAGTACACCTCCACAGAATGCACCTTTTGCAGAAGTCTTGATCATGTGACCTACTATAAGGATCAGTTCATTTGCAACACCTGTCTGAAGGAGCTTAGTGACCCCGACCGCGGATCAGAACCCATCCATGCCTCCCCTAGTTCAGCAGAAGAGCATCCCGAGCCAGCCCGCGGGGGACGGAGAAGCAAGACCGAAGAAATGAGTCTGCGTCTTATGAAAGCGATCGAAGATCATCCCTATGCCAACCAGAAGGAGCTTGCCGAGGTTCTCGGCATCAGCCAAGCCAGAGTCAGCCAGCTCAAGCGCAAGCTGAACACTCCCGGCAGAACAGATCCGCAGTAACCGTTATCCATTCATCCCTGTTTAGACATCAGATAAGGCTTGGCCCCGTTGGGGCCAAGCCTTAATTTTTGGGCGAAGCATATAACCTGATATTCTATTCCGATAGCGCAGCTTTCAGCTCCTCAGGCGAAGCGGCCCACCACTCTTCATTATGGGCCATCAGCAGGGATTTCAGCGCTGCCCGCTCAGCACTTCCAAGTCCATCCAGAATAAGCTTGCGCTTCAAGGCCGCATCCAGCTTATTGACATGATCCGCAAGAATCTTCCAGCCGCGCCGCGCTTCGGTGTCAATCCACATCTCACAGGCGGTAATTCCGCCGTAGAACTGTCCCTCCGGGGTACGGTCAACGGCGACCCATACGACCCATACCTGTCTTCCCGCCGGAACATCCTCACGGTTCATAGAGAATTTAATTCCCTTCTCCACTTTGCTCTTGGCATGCATGGCACCTATATCAATAACGGCGATGCCCTGATCAATAATGACAGGCGATACATTGTTCAGATCAATCGAGCCTGCACCGAAGCCTTTATGCTTGGCTCTGGCGTTCACAATATTCAAGGCAATTTGTTTTTTGCCCTCCGGTTGTACGTTATCCACATGTGCACATCCTTTCCATTCACTAATTATTTAATTTTAGCTAATAATGCGGCGATTGCAAACATATACATCCCGTAGATGCTTGTCACGGGAGGAATCATAGTATGAAGCCACATTCATTAAGGTATACCCTCATCTTCGCAGTCCTGGCTGTCCTCACCTTGCTTGGAGGCGGAATATGGTTTCTGTCAGGGCATAGCCCTGCCGTATGGACTGCCTCTGTTCCAAAAGAGGCCAAGTCCCCCGCCATTATCCCCCGGCAGCAGCCCGTGCAGTCCGATCTCTCAGATACGATCTACACATCGGAGACAGAGGCTTTAAGCCAGCGCGTGGTTGAATATCACATGGATGTGGAGCTCCTGCCGGGTGCGGAGACCCTGGTCGCCTCCGAGACGCTGACCTGGACCCATCCGGGCGCAAAGCCGGTCCAGGAGCTCTACTTTCATCTGTATCCCAATGCATTCTCATCCGCCGGCACTACCTTCATGAAGGAGTCCGGGGGCACGCTTCGCGGTGACACCATGCCTGCAGGGGGTTACGGGAGCATTACCCTGACAGATTTGCGGACCTCCGAGGGCATTTCGCTGATGCAGCGCACCCAATATGTGCAGCCGGATGACGGCAATGTCAATGACAGAACACTGCTCAAGGTCCATCTGCCGCAGCCGGTGAACGGCGGTGAGAGCGTTACAGTAAGGCTTAAATTCGAGGTCAAGCTGCCTAAAATTTTTGCCCGGATGGGAACCGCTGACGACTTCGTGATGGCCGGCCAGTGGTTTCCGAAGCTTAGCGTCTATGAGCCTGCCGGCAGAAGAGGACTCAAGGAAGAAGGCTGGAACCTGCATCAATACCACGGCAACTCCGAGTTCTACAGTGATTTTGGAATTTACAATGTATCGATTTCTGTCCCGCCCGAGTATAAGGTCGCCGCAACCGGGTTTCCGGTGAGAGACGCCAAGGTGGTGAAGGGGCGCAAGATCTATCAGTTCTATGCAGATGACGTCCACGACTTCGCCTGGGCGGCATCGCCTGATTTCGTGGTTGCCGAGAAGGCCTTCTCCGCGCCGCAGGTGCCCGGGGTGAAGATTAAGCTCTATCTGGACCCGCTGCATAAGCATCTCCAGGAGCGTTACTTCCAGGCGGCTGAGGCTGCACTGATGGCATTCAGCAAGTGGTACGGCCCTTATCCCTACTCCACCTTATCGATTGTTGTCCCGCCGGAGTCCGGCAACGGGGCCGGAGGAATGGAGTATCCGACCCTGATTACCGCATTCGGCGCCACGGACACTTCACCGGGCACCTCCCTGGAGCGCACGATCATCCACGAGATCGGGCACCAATATTTCTACGGCCTGGTGGCTAGCAATGAATTCGAAGAAGCCTGGCTGGATGAGAGCTTCACCTCTTATGCCGAAGACCGGCTGATGGAACAGGAATACGGTGTGGTCTCAAGCCTCCCGCTGCAGTCCAGCCTGGTCTCCTCTTCACAGCCGCTTAAGCTGGAGACCTGGAAATACACCGGTGATGACGCCTACACTCGCAATGTATACATCCGGGGCAAGCTGGTGCTGAAGGATATCGAACGCATCGCCGGGACCAAGAATATGGATGCCATCCTCGCCGCCTATGCCCGCAAATACCGCTTCCAGCATCCGTCCACCGCCGACTTCCAGAAGGTTGTGGAGAAAGTGACCAAGCAATCCTGGCAGACTTATTTTGAGCGGTATGTCTATAGCGGGGGTGCACCCGACTTCGCAGTCGACGATATCAGGCTCACCGTCAGACAGGACAACAGTGACGGCGGGGGGAGCCGCTACAGCGCTGTGGTTGATGTAAGCAATAAGGGCAGCCTGTACCCCGATGTTCCCGTGAAATTCACCTTCGCAGACGGGTACACAGTGCAGCAATACTGGAATGGCGAGGGTAAGGCTACTTCCTTTGAGTTAGCGTATAAAGCGCCGCTGGTCTCCGCAGAGATCGATCCGGGGCATTCCATTCTGCTGGAGAGCAGGCATCTTAATAATTTCAGAATGGCGGAGCTTGAGCCTCGTACACTCTCCCGCTGGACGCTTAGTGCATCAACTCTGCTTGAAACCCTGCTCGGAACTCTTGTCTGGTGAGGTGAAGGAATGGTGAAAAGTTCAATTGCCCGCGGTTGGATCAGCATGAAAGAGCAATTCTATATATTGATTCTGCTATTTATCTACCGGCTGTTCTGGGGATATTTCCTGTACAAATTCATTAAAAGCGCGGTTGTCCCCGTCCTGCTCCGCTACCCGGATGCGAATGCCGGCGGCAGCGGAATAGGCAGGCTGCTGTATTATATCGAGGGGCAGACCGCGCTGCACACCGACCCCGCCGTCCAGCACTGGCTGTGGATGCTGCTTGCGCTGACAGTGCTAAGGCTGCTGGTGACTCCCTTTATCCGTGCAGGGCTGCTGCACGAGCTTCACCAGGAGCGCGACGGAGCGCGGGGACTGTTCTTTTTTCCCGGAATGAGAAAATATGGGCTGCCGGTGCTGGTGTTCAGCCTCATCGAATGGGCGCTAACCCTCCTGCCGCTCTATTGGCTGCTTCCGCGTATGTACCGTCATCTGCTCAGCGGTGTTCTCGATGTCCAGCTTCTGCTGAAGCTGGTGCCTTATGTGCTGGGCTGGCTGCTCTATCTCTTCCTTGTCCGCAAGCTTCTGCTCTATATGCAATTCGGCTATACCGCCGGTACCGGCATGTTCTCCTCACTGCTGATCTGCCTGAAGATGCTGCTGCCTTCGATCGGTATATCCATCGTTCTGGGGGCGGGAAGCCTGGCCGTAATTCTGCTCTGCAGCGCCTCTGCTCTGTTCTATCCCGGATTGCCGGCCCTTATGCTCCGCCAGGCAGCTCCGCTGCCCTCCACGCTGTTCGATATGTGGGGAATCGCTGCCCAGTACCACCTTTGGTCCAGTAAATCATTTCCACAATAATAAGCTGCTGAAGCGGCATACTAAAGAGAGTCACAGCCCCTTATCAGGGAGCAGGACTCTTTTTTGCTTGAACGGAGGACAAAAGCATTTGCAAAAGGGGAAATCCTCTGATACAATGATGGCTGTACCAGTAGTAACAAAGTTGTAATCTTTCAAGCAAAATATTCCGTAACTCTTGCAATTTAAGCAATACCGATAAGTCACTGTTCTGGTGCATAAAACGCCGAATTCCCTGCACCGGGAAGTGGGGGAACCATATTTTGGGTGAATTGATCTCGCTTTAGAGGGGTCATAGGGGAACCTTCTACCGAATCCTTAAGCTAACCTCGCAGGCCCTGGAAGGAGTACATCTTTTGATTAGTCAGAATTTCAAGAAAAAATGCACCGCAGCAGCGCTGGGTCTTGTGATGGTATTCACACTCGGAGCGGGCAGTGCCTTCGCAGATTCCAAAATGGATACTGTGATTTCAAAAACCATTGGAACGTCGTATAAAACCGGGGGCACAACCACCAGCGGCTTCGACTGTTCCGGATTTACCAAGTATGTGTTCAAGAATGTCGGGCTTACCTTGCCCCGTACCTCCAAAGCACAGTTCAAAGTTGGAACAAGTGTATCCAAGAGCAATCTGCGTTCCGGTGATCTCGTGTTCTTCAATACCCTGGGTAACGGAGTGTCCCATGTCGGTATTTATGTTGGAAACGGGAAGTTCGCACAGTCCTCAAGTTCACGTGGTGTAACCATCAGTTCGATGAGCCAGTCCTACTGGGCCAACCGCTACGTTGGCGCCAAACGAGTAATGAGCACAACAGCCTACCAAGCTGTCGCTTACGATTGACCCCTTGAAGCATACCCCGAATATTTCAGCCTCTAACAACTAAATGTAACTTATACGAGCTCGGGATGATTATTGCCGTAATCATTTCCGGGTTTTTCCTTTTCCTTATTCTACCTTTTACACCGAATTCGCAGCCTTGAAACAGCATTTTTTTGCAAAAACAAAGAAATAATCATATAAATTAACCCCTGCGCATAGATATGAGTCTTTGGAAAGGGCTATAACTCTAAAAAACAGCAAAAAAGATGCATTAATATGTTATAAGTGATTGCCAAGCGCCGAAGTCTTTGTTACAATTATCGCAGTGAGTTTTTAGTAACATTTTTGTAATTATTGAATCGATTTTAACAAAGGTTTTGTCATGTATTGAATGAACCGCTAATCCTAATCAACAGTCGTGCCGAGTTCCCTAATGAATTAGGGAAACGGGGGAACCACTTTGGGTGAATTGACCTCCTATTCTAAGAGGGGTCATAGGGGACCTTCAACCGAACCCTTAAGCTAACCTCGTAGGCATTGGAAGGGGTATTTACTTTTGAAGAAGAAGCTAGCAGCCGCAGTACTAAGCTTGTCCATTATCTTCACCATCGGAGCAGGAAGCGCTTTCGCGGATTCCAAAATGGATAAAGTGATCGACAAAGCCATCGGAACCAAATACGTGTCCGGCGGTACATCAACTAACGGGTTTGATTGCTCCGGATTTACAATGTATGTTTTTGATAAGATCGGCATTAACCTGCCCCATCAATCCGGCTCCCAGTATCAGATGGGCTCTGCCGTGTCCCGTGACGAGATGAGACCGGGCGATCTTGTATTCTTCAATACAAGCGGTAAGGGCATATCCCATGTAGGTATTTATGTTGGTGACGGCGAATTCGCCCATGCCTCTTCCTCACGTGGTGTAACCATCAGTTCGCTGAGTGACAGCTATTACGTCAACCGCTACGTTGGCGCCAAGCGAATCATGAGTACAGATGCCTACAAGACTGTAGCTTCGGATTCCCAAGACAACGATGATGTACAATAATCCTTTGTAACCTAACGCTCTTTTCCGAGATTTTTGCCGAAATCTTGGAGAAGGGCTTTTTTTGTCTATAAAATTACTTACCCCTCTCTATATTTGTAAAACACTGATTCTGCGCTTTCGGAAAATATATTTTGGCGTTTGTCAAGTTTCTGGATTTCCGCACGGAAATTGCGTCGAAACTCGCTGTTTTTGTATATAATTATATTGAATTTATTTCCCCTGGAAGGAGGCCTCGCCTAATGATTAGCTCCCCGCTAACCTTTTACGTGGTGCCTATGGAGCCGCAGCATGCCGCTGAGATCTGTGAGTGGAGCTACAAGCCGCCGTATAATATTTACGGCTGGATGTCCTGGGAGCAGATGCAGGCGCTGGGCGTGGAGTTCGGAGACCCGCAGCTGCGAAGTAGGCAATATGTATCGGTTGTGAATGGAGAGGGGGATCTGTGCGGCTTCGCCCAGCTCTTTCCGATGGAGGGGGTAGTCCGGCTTGGTGTC
Organism: Paenibacillus sp. FSL R7-0128; assembly: GCF_038002245.1. Classification (NCBI taxonomy): domain Bacteria; kingdom Bacillati; phylum Bacillota; class Bacilli; order Caryophanales; family Paenibacillaceae; genus Paenibacillus; species Paenibacillus sp. FSL R7-0128. Next base: position 29,248 of record NZ_JBBOCD010000002.1, read on the forward strand.
GGAATGCGGCCCGAGCTGTGCGGCCATGGAATGGGGCATCTGTTCATGAAGGCTATTGTGCAGGCAGCACGGTCGCGTTACCCGGAATGTGAGATCGACCTGGAGGTGCTGACCTGGAACCAGCGCGCCATCCGCGCCTACCAGAAATGCGGGTTCACCATAACGGATACCTATGAACGCCGCACTCCGACCGGTAATAAGCCTTTTTATTGCATGGTCTATGAGGAATAGCACCGGAGACAAGAGAGTTTTGCAAAAAATGGATCATTTGTGTTCATTTTTTTGACACACATACTATGATAACGCTTCACCATCCGCTATAATGGAGACAGCAGCTTACATGGAGGGACGGATGCAGATGCAGAAATGGATCATGAGCGGTTTGTTTTTTGCCGCCTGTGCCTTTGCAGTAATCTTAATGTTTACCCTACCCGGTAAATCCGAGGTGGCGGAGCAGAACAAGCCGACCATGCCGGAGGTTGTGCTGGACGCTGCGGGCGCAGAAGCCACAGTGAAGGCCAATTGTATCTCCTGCCACGGAGACCAGCTTCAGGGCGGGGCGGGACCCAGCCTGCAGCAGGAAGGCGCTTCGCATGACGCAGCTCAGATCTTCAGCATAGTCACCAAGGGCCGCGGACAGATGCCTCCCTTCAAAGACAGGCTGGCCCCTGAAGAGATTGCGAATGTAGCCCTATGGCTGGCCGAGAAGAAATAATCCGCAACCTGTACTCACACCATGCTCCTCATTTTAAATGTATAATGCCCGTGACGAGGATAACGAACGATCCTTGCACGGGCATTTCTATTAATTAGATATTCCTGTTGTCTCCATAGGGGCCTTGTCCTCTAGCGGGTCTTCTCGAATGCCTCATTAAATTCATGCGCCTGGCGGAGATCAAGCTTCTCCACATCTGCAGCCAGCCGCAGAACAACCGTCTTGTAATCAATGGTGATATGCGGGTGATGGTCAAAGGCCTCCGAAATTGTCGCTACCTCATCCACAAAGGCAATTCCCTTCATATATTCACTGAACATATATTTGCGCACCAGCCTATCCCTCTCCAGCTTCCAGCCCTCAAGCTTGCCGATCTGCTCCTGCAGTTGTTCCTCAGTTAATTGCAATTCGTTTCCTCCCTTGCTAAGTTAACGGTTCCTTCAGCCTGCTCTTCTCCTTCAAATAAAACATCCCTCAGCTTCTGAAAGTCCAAGGGATGTGCCAGGCCAAAGATTTTTGATTAAATGTATTCTGACATCCCGGCAATTAGTACTCCACTTCCAATTTTAACATGGCCGGATGCCCGGGACAAACCCGCTGCCGCATTTTTCCCCTGCTTTATACAAGAACGACCGAAGCCAGATCCTCATCGCCCAGCAGAATATTAATGCGGTGTGTTTCTTTATCGTACATCACAACTCCGCTGCCCACCTGAATGACCGGCTCGTTGCCCAGTGCGTAGAACAGGTCTTCCGCAAGCGCCTCCCAGACCTCCTGCCTCGATTCCTCCGGCAGATTCGTCCACTCTTCAGGCTCCATTTCAAAAAAAATGTACCCGTCTGTAATCCGTCCAACGGCTCCTGTCAGTTCAACCAGAATTTCACCGTAATCCCTGCCATGCTTAACTCCCACATCAATCACTCCGTTTTCTTCGCTGATGAATAATAACCTACCTTATCTATTATAGCCGAAAAAATCACTTCACAAAAAAGGGAATGATGTCGATAAAGAAGAATATACGTGATTTGGTTACGAACAGAGTGTTCTCCCGCGGTTCAAGGACGAATTACGCGGTTAGTCGATCACTTCTTAATTCTCATGGACGAGGTGCATAAATGGAAATCTCAACAATTCTAGGCCTGGTGTTTGGTCTGATCGCAGTAATCTGGGGGATGATACTCAAGCATGCTCCACTTGCAAGCTTGAACAACCCCGCTGCCTATGTCATTATTTTTCTTGGCACGGCTGCCTCCATCTTCATGGCCTTTCCGATGTCGGAAGTCAAGAATTTCCCTAAGCTGTTGAAGATCCTGTTTACGAAGAAAAAGATGGTCGGTAAGCCCGAACTGATTACCATGTTCATGGAATGGGCATCCATTACCCGCCGCGAAGGGCTGCTGGCTCTGGAGTCCAATGTCGATGAAATTGAAGATAATTTCCTCCGAAACGGCATGCGGATGATTATTGACGGCAATGATCAGGAGTTCGTCCGTGATGTATTAATGGAAGATATTCATGCCACTGAAGACAGACATAAAGCCGGAGCCTTGATCTTCTCCCAAGCCGGGATGTATGCCCCTACACTAGGGGTACTCGGGGCTGTTATCGGGCTGATTGCCGCCTTGGGTGATATGAGTAATATGGACGTCCTGGCCCACGCGATTGCCGGTGCCTTCATTGCAACCCTGCTCGGGATATTCACCGGTTATGTCATGTGGCACCCTATGGCCAACAAGCTGAAGCGGATATCCAAACGCGAGATTGAAGTCCGCCTGATGATGGTGGAGGGTCTGCTCTCCATCCAGTCCGGGGTGTCTACCATAGCTATTAACCAGAAGCTGTCCGTCTTCCTGACTCCGTCCGAGCGTGCCAAGCTGAGCGAGAAGGAGGGGGCTTCCAGTGAGCAAAAAGACTAGGCATGAGGAACATGAAGAGCACGCCGATGAATCCTGGCTGCTTCCCTATTCCGACCTGATGACCTTGCTGGTTGCTCTGTTCCTTGTTATGTACGCCATGAGCGCTACGGACGCCGTGAAGTTCCAGCAAATGGCTGAAGCCTTCAATTCAGCGCTCAGCGGCGGCGGCGGCGTCCTGGAGTACCGGTCGGATTCTCCGACCAGCACCCAGCTGGACCAGGGCAAGCAGGATAAAATGAACAGCGTGATCTCCAAGAACACCGGCACCTCCGATCTGTCCAAGCTCCGTGCCAAGGAGCAGGAGGATCTGGAGAAGCTGAAGAAGCAGTTCGACCAGTACATCAAGAACAACGGAATGACTGACTTGCTTAGCACCAAGCTGAATCAGTCCCAGCTGATGATCACGATTAGCGACAATGCCCTCTTCGCTTCGGGACAGGCTGTAGTGAAAGATGAATCCCGCCAGTTGGCCAAGTCGATCTCAACTATGCTGCAGCAATTCCCTGATTATGAAGTATTGGTGCAGGGGCATACCGATAATGTTCCGATCTCCAACAGCACGTACTCCTCGAACTGGGATCTTAGTGTAGATCGTGCCCTTGAGTTCATGAAGATTCTGCTGCTGAATCCCAACCTGGACCCGACGAAGTTCAGCCCGACCGGCTCTGGCGAATATCATCCCATCGCTAGCAATGCTACGGCTGCCGGGCGGGCCAAGAACCGCCGGGTAGAAGTATCCATCCTGCGTAAATATAAGGACGCTGCTGCGGAGACAACGGATGTCTCTAATGTAACAGCTCCCTGATAGTAAGGAAACAAATAAGAGCTGCTTCGAACGGCCCTACCAGGGGTCTATCGGAGCAGCTCTTATTATAGGTATGGGCATTATAATCTTATTGCAGCTGATAGTTCAGCATAGCCCCCAGCTCTTGCTTCTCTTCCTGGGACAGCTCCCGCCATTCTCCAGTCTTCAGTGCGCCAAGGCGGATATTCATTACCCGGATGCGCTGCAGCCGCCGGACTTCATAACCGAAGGCACTGCACATGCGGCGGATTTGCCGGTTCTTGCCCTCAGTCAGAACGATACGGAATACCCGCTCACTAATACGCGTAATTTCACAGGGAAGTGTCTTACTGCCCAGAATTTTCACGCCGGTGGACATACCGGTCAGAAAAGAAGGCGTGACGGGCCGATCTACAGTGACCACATATTCCTTCTCATGCTTGCCTTCTGCGCGTAAAATTTTGTTAACAATGTCACCGTCATTGGTCAGCAGAATCAATCCCTCTGAATCCTTGTCGAGCCGCCCGATCGGGAAAATCCGCTCCTCATGCCCTATGAAATCGACAATATTGCCTTGAATATGCGCTTCTGTAGTAGAGGTAATGCCAACCGGCTTATGAAGCGCGATATACACGATCCTGCTGCCCGTCTGAAGCGGCTGTCCGTCAATCAGGACAATATCTCCGGCCTCGGCTTGGCTGCCCAGCATAGCGGGCTCCCCGTTGATGGTGACCCGCCCTCCCTCGACCAGCTTGTCTGCTTCACGGCGTGAACAATAGCCTGTCTCACTGATGAATTTATTGATTCTCATGTTCGTCTTCACTCCGTTCTATATTCATAACGGCCGGCGGTACTGGCTCCTTCGCTTCAGGCAGCTTGATAATTACCTGTGCCCCCCGGCCATACTCGCTTCTAATCTCCAGGCTGCCCTTATGAGCCTGAATGATCCGCTGGCTGACCATCAAGCCGAGACCGGTTCCGGACTCTTTGTTCGTAAAGAACGGCTCTCCCAGCTTGGGCAGCATATCCTCAGGGACGCCTCCGCCCTCATCCGTGATCACAACAACCACAGAATCATCCTGCTCCTGCTGCTCCACGGTAATCGTTCCCCCGTCCGGCATCGCTTCGATCGCATTTTTGATTACATTGATAAATACCTGCTTCAGCTGATTCTCCTCACAGTGCACCATGGCGGGTACTCCCGAGAAATGTGTGGTGAATTCAATGCCGAACAGGTGGGCCTGACTGTCCAGCAGGGAGATGACATCGCCGACAATATGCCGCAGATCCCTTTGCTGGAAATGAACAGCCTGCGGCTTCGCCAGAATCAGGAACTCACTGACAATCATATTGATCCGGTCCAGCTCCGAGAGCATCAGATCAATATGCAGCGGAACGAGAACCTTCTTCTCCTGCTGAAGCTGCAGGAAGCCCCGCAAGGTGGTCAAGGGATTACGGATCTCATGGGCAACGCCTGCGGCAAGCTGGCCGACTGTAGTCAGCTTCTCCGAGCGTCTGAGCAGCTCCTCGATCCGGTTGCGCTCGGTCATGTCACGGGATACATGGACAACCGACTGCGGCTGGCCCTCTTCATCCCGGATAACCGAGCTGCTGACGCTGACCTCTACCAGGGAACCGTCACGCTTCAGCCTGACGGTCTCCACAGGCGGCAGAGATGCCCCGTCCTTAAGCTGCTGCAATCGTATACTCTCCTGCTGCTGCACAGTGGCCGGAACCAGATAAGGCGGCTTGACCAGAGCATCCGCAGCGCCCCATCCATAGAGATCCTCGAACGCTCTGTTCGTACTGATGATCCGCCCTTCCATATCCACCGTGTGGATGGCATCCGAAGTGCCGTTAATGACCGACTCCAGATGCTCCTTAACCGCACGGTTCTCCTCCAGTGTCTGCCCCAGCCGGTTCGTGTGCTGCAGCAGATGTGAGGTCATCGCATTGATGCGCTGGGCCAGCTGTCCAAGCTCATCGCGGCTGGATACATTAAGCGGGGGCTCGAACTTGCCCTTGGCCACATCATTGACCTTAGCCAGTATATCCTGAATCGGGCGTGTAACAACACCGGCCAGGACATAACTCGCCAAGAGAAAGATAATAAGCAGCAGTACCGAGGTGGTGATATTATTGAACAGCTGCTCGCGGATGACTGAGGAGATCGCCTGGTAGTCCATGACTACACTGATCACATAATCCGCCGCTCCCGGCCGCTCAATCGGAATGAAGCTTTTGAGCACTCTTTTACCCAATGCCTTCGTATCCAGCGTTACCGGCTCGCCCTTGTTCAATGCTTCACGGATTGCCGCCTTGTCCTCTGCAATATTGCCGTAGGAATAGGTTCCGTACTGAATAGGGCGGTTCCGCAGCTTCGTGTTCTTGGGATCTGTACCATCAGGCAGCATGCTTGAGGCCCCGAAGGTCTTCGGATTGATTCCCGTAATCTCCAGAATTCCGGGATTTACAGCTTTGGATTCCTGGATGATCTCATCGGGACTCATAATTTTGACATAATCGCTTACCGCTGTGCTCCGGACGAACGGATCTATGATATAATTGCGGGCCCCGTCATAATAATAGCCCCATTTATCAATATACTCCGGATTGGAGGTTGAATATTCAAACGGCCCGGACCAGAAATTCTCCAGGGATTGCCCCTGATCGACAGATACCCGCTGGCCTGCAAACAGCTCCAGAAAAGCCACATACCAAAAACCCATGCCTCTGGTCGAAAGTCCAATCTCTGCAGGATCTGAAGATTTGGCTACGATAATATCATCCGCAGTCTTCACCAGCAGCGAGATATTCGACACCCCCAGCTTGGTGGATAGCGCCTTCAATTGTTGATTGGTAATATTCCTGATATCCGGGTCCAGCTCATAGGACGCCAGAATGGCGGTCAAGCGCAGGTTCTGGGCAATTTTATCCTGCACGTAATTCGAGCTGTAGCCGCTCTGCTCCACCGATACTGCAACCTGCTTCGCAGTGATCTTCATGTTGCTTACACTCTCATTCCGCAGATTATTCCGGGCAGCATAAAGATTGAGCGAAAGATTAAGCATCAAGATTAAGAGCACCGAGCCAAATATAATCGCTGATAATTTCGTTTTTATGGACAAGCGTATTGTTCACCTCTTATCCGCTGGTAAATCCTAGCGGGCATTCAACATAATCATACCTTTTGCCCTCCCATTTGAAAAGGCCTTTCCCCACAGCCGGGTGCTGGCAGATATTGAATTATCGGGGCAGTTTCACTACAATAGGTAAGAAACCATCCACAGGTTATGCACATATAAACATTTTGCCAAATCGCGATGTGCACAAATTTGTGTATAAGTCGGTCGTTATCCACAGAGTTGTCCACAATTTGTTAAGAACGAATATTTGTTCGTTGTACAATGGGCATAGAAGAAGGGAAGATGCATTTGAATACCAGGCTTGAAGAACTGCCGGCGGAGGAGCGGGCCATTCATGAACATTGGATGACAGAAGCGATAGGAGAAGCCCGCAAGGCCGAGGCCTTGGGCGAAGTGCCGATTGGTGCCGTGGTCGTCCACGAAGGCCAAATTATAGGCCGCGGGTATAATCTGCGTGAGACGACGCTTGACTCCACTGCCCATGCGGAGATGGTAGCGATCCGGGAAGCCAGTACAGCCCTGGGCTCCTGGCGTTTGCTCGATTGCCAGCTCTATGTTACCCTGGAGCCTTGTCCTATGTGTGCAGGAGCGATGGTGCAGTCCAGGGTGCCGCTCACCGTGTATGGCACTCCAGACCCCAAGGCCGGCTGTGCAGGGACCTTGATGAACCTGCTGGAGGAATCTCGCTTTAATCACCGTACAGAGGTCATCCAGGGCGTGCTGCAGGAGGAATGCGCGGAGCTTCTGACCTCCTTCTTCCGCAAGCTGCGGAAGCGGCCTGCGAAGCTCTAGAACGCCCATTAACACTTATATTATGCTCATAAGGAGAATGCCAGATGTCGTACAAGCTGTATAACAACGCACAGGGGATCTATCTCTCGCTGCTGGAGCTTACGGATGCTGAGGAGCTGCTTAGCCTCCGTCTGCGTAACCGCATCGCTCACCAGCAATTCGAACCGCTGCGCAGTGAAGACTACTTCACCCTGGAGAGCCAGCGGCAGCTGATTACCCAGCGTATTCTGGATGCGCAGCAGGACAGCGCGTATATGTTCGGGATTTATCTGCTCAGCGGGGAGCTGATCGGCCAGATTACGATCTCCAATGTAGTGCGGGGAGTCGGACAATTCTGCGATATCGGCTATCTGATCGATCATGAGCAGCAGGGGCAAGGCTATACCAGTGCCGCCGTACACCTGATCCTCGGGTATGCCTTCCGCTCTCTGGGGCTTCACCGGGTACAGGCTGCCATCCTGCCCCATAATACCGGTTCACGCAGAGTGCTGGAGAAGAACGGCTTCCAGGCCGAAGGACTCGCGCGCCGCTTCATCCGGATCAACGGCGAATGGCAGGATCACCGCACCTACGCCATTCTGGCTGAGGAATTCCTGCCAGAGGGACAGGAATCCCCTTAACCTTCATATGTCCACACAAAAACCCGTATGAGCGCAATTTGCTCATACGGGTTTTTGGCGTGCGGAACTATGGTATTAATAAGTACCCGTACCCATGCCTCCGAATTGCTGCTGCAGCTCTTCCAGAGTAATGACATCATCGCCTTGCGGAATGCCAATCTTGAAGGTCTGCTTCTCATTGATCTTACTGTATTGGTTGCTTGCATTCATAGATAAGGTAACGTTCTCACCCTTGTCAGGATCATTAACCTTGATGTCCATGAGCATATCCTGGTATACCGGATAGTCATCTTTATTAACCGCAGTGTTCAGGTGGAACTGGTTAATGGTAAGATATTTATTCAGATCAGCCAGGCTCTTATCAAACTCGGCACGTGCTTCGCTGGATTGCAGCTCTTCCTTGGCTTTGGCCAGATCAGCGGAGTCAACCTGCAGCAGATCTTTATATTCATCCTTACTCAAAATATCCATGATCTTAGGCAATGCGTTGTTCACGAGGATCGTAAGCGCCTCTTTGACATTATCATTGGTTACCTGGAACTGAACCACCTGCTTGGCATCTACGCCTTCAGGCAGGCCGGCATCCTTAGGTTTGATATTGTTGAAGTATTTCGCTTCATCGTACTCGCCCAGCAGCGTATTCATCACTTCATTCGACAGCTTCTGCACTTTCTGTGCATCCATCTGCGCAGGATTGAATTCTGTTCCCTGCTCTTCGGCCAGCTTCTTCAGATCCACCTCTACGAATTTATTGACAATCGTCTCAGGAATCGGCAGGAACGGAATCGAAGGCACTTTGACGTACAGCTTCTGTCCGGACATAACCATCGGAACCGTGAAGGACATAGCCATATCCCCCTTCAGATTCAGAACCGTTGTAAGCTCTGTCTGCATCGGCTCAGCCTGATAGACTCCATCAATCGTAAGCTCTGCATTCTTAAGCATGCTTAGAATCTGACCCGTCGAAGCGTCAGCCTCATTAGTACCGGTGTCTATCGTCAGATCGTTAATGACCACCTTACTCTTCATTTCGTAAGATGTCATAGCTGTAGCTTTGGCCGCAGCTGAAGTCAGAGCCTCCTTCGGCTCCTCTTTCTTTGCACATCCCGGCAGAATTACTGCAGCAGTTAACAGTAACGCGGCAGCGGATAACCCCCACTTTTTGTTCATTATTTTTCTCCTCTCCCATGTAAAAAGTTTCTTTCCCCTCCCTAATGATAAACCATTTGGCAATTATGAGAAACATTTCTCTTCATTTTCATTGTTAAATGTGTTTAACCCTGCGGATTATTATGGTCCACATGGTTGGCCTGCTTCACCTTTTTAGACCCGGATAACGGCGCCGGACCTGAAGAATGGTGCTCCTTGCGGGGCCCCTGGTTGTCCTGCTGTACGCCGGGTACAGGCATGCTCTTGGGTTTACTCACTTCGATTACCTCCTATGGATTAGTTAAGCCCTGAAGGGCCTGTGCGCACTCATGAATCTGTCTCGTATACTGCTGCGCCAAAAGCTGAACAGCATCCAGTTGCTCATCCGCGTGTACCCCGGCCTGTTCGGCGTCAAGCAAATCTACAGCAACCTCGCGGCTATCCACATAGGTGCAGCGGAAATCCAGAGAATACCCCTGCCGTCCCGCTGCATTGAAATGGATGAGCAGACTGTTCTGGTTCGCCGCATCTCCCTGCACACTGAAGCTATCCCCACTCTCCATCAGTTCCGGCAGCCGCTCCTGCCAGGCAGACACCAGACTCTGCTGATCTACTTGCAATTGTCGGTCCATCTTTATTATCAGCCTCCTTCTCTAATACATTGCGGAGAAAGACGGCTTTTTATTCCCGTTGGAACCGCTTCTGTGAAAAAGAGGCCTTGGCAAGTGGAAACGGCATTGCCGTCCTTTTAAAGGACGGTACCGTTTTGGCGAGAAATAGAAGGATAATTTATAGCGTGAAAAATATAAATTCTTATATTTCAAACAAAAAAACCGTCCTCCTGAGAGAACGGCTTCTATCTGCACTTATTTAGATGTAAAGGAATGGCGGAGAGGATGGGATTCGAACCCATGTGGGCTTGCACCCTAACGGTTTTCAAGACCGCCCCGTTATGACCGCTTCGGTACCTCTCCAATGCACTGAAATTTCACATGCATTAGGAATTATACCACGCCCCACAAATAATATGCAACTATTATTATTGAGCTGTTTTTGCAGAAATGGATTTCACATTACGCATATACGGCTGCAGGCATTCCGGAATCAGCACACTTCCGTCCTCCTGCTGGTAATTCTCCAGAATAGCTGCTACCGTACGCCCTACAGCCAGCGCAGAGCCATTCAGCGTATGCACGAATTCAGGCTTCGCCTTCGGCTCCTTGCGGTAACGGATATTGGCCCGGCGCGCCTGGAAGTCCTCGGTATTGGAGCATGAGGAGATCTCGCGGTACATGCCGCTCTCAGGCAGCCACACCTCAAGGTCATACGTCTTGGCAGAGGTGAAGCCCATATCTGCCGTACAGAGCAGCAGGACGCGGTAGGGCAGTCCCAGAAGCTGCAGGACGCGCTCAGCATCGGCTGTCATCTTCTCCAGCTCCTCATAGGAGCTCTCCGGGCTGGCCAGCTTCACCAATTCCACCTTGTTGAACTGATGCTGACGGATTAGACCACGGGTATCGCGTCCCGCAGAACCGGCTTCCGAGCGGAAGCAAGAGCTATAGGCCACATGATACTTCGGCAGATCGCCAGCTGTCATAATCTCTTCACGGTAATAGTTCGTCACAGGCACTTCCGCCGTAGGAATCAGATAATACTCTGTATCCCGCAGCTTGAACAGATCCTCTTCGAATTTCGGCAGCTGTCCCGTTCCATAGAGGCTGTCCTTATTAACAATATAAGGCGGCAGCATCTCTTCATATTTATGTTCCCCGCTGTGCAGGTCCATCATGAAATTGATCAGGGCACGTTCCAATCTGGCACCCAGTCCTTTATAGAAGACAAACCGGGAACCCGTAACCTTCGCCGCTGCCTCAAAATCAATGATATCCAGCTGCTGCGCCAGCTCCCAGTGGGATTTCGGAGTGAAACCAAGCTCTGTAGGCTCTGACCAGCGGCGCACTTCGACATTGTCTGCCTCGGAGGTACCTACCGGCACCGATTCATGCGGAATATTCGGGATGCTCATCGTCAGCTCGTCAATTTTGACCTCAAGCTCACGCACCTCATCATCTAATTCCTTAATCCGGTCAGATACCGTACGCATTTCTGCGATCAGATCATCAGCCGGTTCCTTGTTCTTCTTCTTCTTGGCTACGTCTCCGGATACAGTGTTCCGGCGGTTCTTGAGCCCTTCTGTCTCCTGAAGCAGCTCACGGCGGCGCTGATCCAGAGCCGGGAAGCCGGCAATCAAATCCAGCGACTTTCCTCTTTTATTCAGTGCCTCTTCTACTCTTGCATAATCGCTGCGCAATACTTTAACATCTAACACAAAGTTTCCCTCCTGAAAACAGCCCAAACTCTTTCAAAATGCTGTTTTGTTTGCAGCTTTGAAAGAGTCAAAGTGTCCTTATATGCGGTTCTATAGATTGGCTGCAATACGGTCCTCTACCATGTCGGCAAAATATTGATGCAGCCTGTAATCATCAGTCAATTCCGGGTGAAACGAGCAGGCCAGCAGATTCCCCTGGCGCGCGGTTACAATCTCATCCTTATAGAGCGTAAGCACCTCAACATCAGGACCTACCTCTTCAATAAGCGGAGCGCGGATAAATACCGCCCGCACAGGCTCAGCAATCCCCTTAACCTCGAGATCACATTCAAAGCTTTCCCGCTGGCGGCCAAAGGCATTCCTGGCCACGGTAATATCCATCAGCTCCAGATGACCGGCCTCGTCTCCGGCAATCCGCTTCGCCAGCACGATCATCCCGGCGCATGTGCCGAAAATAGGCTTCCCTTGACCCGCGAACTCACGAACAGCCTCAATAAAGCCATATTTGCGCATCAATTTGCCAATCGTCGTACTCTCACCGCCGGGAATGATCAGACCATCTACCCCGTCTAACTCCTCTACACGCTTAATAGGCAGGCCCTGCGCGCCGGTCTTCTCAATACTGACAATATGCTCTGTAACAGCGCCTTGAAGCGCTAACACTCCAATTCTCATCCGGAAGCCTTCTCTCTATTATCGGCCGCGTTCCGACATGCGTTCAGCCGGGGACAACGTGGCGATATCAATCCCCTTCATCGGAGCGCCCAGATTCTTGGATACTTCAGCAATCAGCTTGTAGTCCGTGAAGTGGGTTGTCGCTTCGACGATGGCACGGGCGAACTTCTCAGGATTGTCCGATTTGAAAATCCCGGAGCCGACAAACACCCCATCAGCACCCAGATGCATCATGAGCGCGGCATCGGCAGGCGTAGCTACACCACCGGCAGCGAAATTAACGACAGGCAGCTTGCCCAGCTCGTGAACCTCCAGCAGCAGCTCATACGGAACACCCAGCGTCTTAGCTTCATGATATAGCTCATCAAGCGAGAGGCCGGTCACCTTGCGGATCTGGCTGTTGATATGGCGCATATGGCGGACAGCTTCCACGATGTTGCCGGTTCCCGGCTCACCCTTGGTGCGGATCATGGAGGCCCCTTCGCTAATCCGGCGCAGTGCTTCTCCAAGATCCTTGGCTCCGCATACAAAAGGAACCGTGAATTCGCGTTTGTTGATATGGAACACTTCATCGGCAGGAGTTAGCACTTCACTCTCATCGAGATAGTCTACACCCAGAGATTCGAGAACCTTGGCTTCCACATAGTGACCGATCCGCGCTTTGGCCATTACAGGGATACTCACTACCTTGATAACCTCTTCTACAATAGTAGGATCAGCCATACGTGCGACACCACCCGCTGCGCGGATATCGGAAGGTACACGCTCCAGGGCCATAACAGCAACTGCGCCCGCGGCCTCAGCAATTTTCGCCTGTTCTGCATTCATGACGTCCATAATGACGCCGCCTTTTTGCATTTCTGCCATGCCTCTTTTGACTCGCGAAGTTCCTGTTTCCATATCTACGCCTCCCGTTAGATCTAACCTAATCTAACATGTTATTTTACCGCAAGGCTGTAATATATACAACCTATTTACTGGGATTTTGTCGTGAAGCTAGTACCTATGCACCTGTTAAGGTTAGAACAGATTTTTAATTCCTTTGAACAGATCACCGAAAAAATCACCGATGGCTCTCAGCAGCAGCTTGAACCAGCCCGCCTTCTCCGCTTCCTCGGCAGTAATCAGGTTCACCGTCTTCTCTTGCGTCTGATTCATTCCTTCAATTTTATAGGAGTACGTGACCTTACCTACCTTGCTGGCTCCGGCAATTGGTGCGACCAGCGTAGCCGGATCATTCGTGACCACAGTGGTCTTGATCTGCGGCGATACAGTACCCTTAGGGACCATGAATGTTACACCAGCATCCGTTACTACGGATACCTCTTTATTCTTGCCCTTCAGCACAGGCACAGTCTCAGTGCCGTCAATCACGGCCTTAGGCGCAACTACCTGCTTAATCTCGAAATTATTGAAGCCAAAATCCAGCACCTTCTTCGTTTCGGTGAAACGGTGGGCCTCAGAGTCCGCTCCCATAACTACGCTGATTAGACGCATGCCGTCACGCACCGCAGTACCCGTGAAGCAGTTACCGGCGTTAGTGGTATGTCCTGTCTTCAGTCCGTCCAGGCCCGGATAAGCGTATGCCTTGAAATTGGGGATATTCTTGTTGGCTTCCAGCATCCAGTTGTAGTTAATCATCGGCTTCGAATCACGCTCGCGGAATTTATACGATTGAATTGTCGTAAAATCTGTAAACTCCGGATGATCGGTGACAATATATTTGGCCAGAATCGCTGCATCCATCGCAGACATTACCGTCTCACGGTCCTCTTCAGGCCGGTATTTAGCAGGCATGTCCTTCCGGTCCAGACCGGTGGAATTAATGAAATAAGCCGTCTTCATGCCCATCTTCTGTGCGGTCTCATTCATCTGGGTCACAAACTGCTGCTCCGAGCCAGCTACCAGTTCAGCCAAAGCAACTGTAGCATCATTGGCAGAGCCTACCGCCATCGCTATGTAGAGTTCTTTAACCGTATGTTCATCGCCCGCTGCCAGAAAAATCCGAGACCCGATCTGCTTGGACGCATTCTCCTGTATAATGACCTTTTGATCCCAGGAAATCTTGCCGCTATTCACCGCTTCAGTTACAAGGTATTCTGTCATCATCTTCGTCATACTCGCCGGAGGCATAGGCTGATCCGCATTAAGCGAGAGCAGAACCTCACCCGTTGTAGGCTCAATCAATACTGCCGATTTCAGCTTCAGTCCGAGAGACTCCACGGTTGGGATTTTGGCTACTGCTGTCTTGGCAGGGGTAGCCGCCGCTTTGGTTCCCGCCTCGGTTGTAGCCGGTTTATTTACTGCCTCCGCCATTGCAGAAGCCGCAGGAAATGCCAACATATTTAAAAGCAGACCTACTGTCGCTGTCTTAATCACAATTTGCTTACTGCTTAGTTTTCGCTTGGCCTTCAATGATTAACTCTCCTTTAATCCTCAAATCAGTGCTTGTTCTATTCTAACACAGGGGTATCTGCAAAAAAAGACAGGCAGGACTAAATTAGTCCTGCCTGTCAACAAAATAGGCGATTCTTCCCGGCTTATAGAGAATAGTTCGGAGCTTCCTTGGTGATCTGTACATCATGAGGATGACTCTCACGCAGGCCTGCTCCAGTGATACGGATGAACGAGGTATCATTGCGCAGCTCTTCTAATGTCTTCGTTCCGCAATAGCCCATACCGGAACGCAGTCCGCCAATCAATTGATGAACCGTGTCAGACAATGGCCCTTTAAAAGCGACTCGGCCCTCAATGCCTTCCGGTACCAGCTTCTTATCATCATCCTGGAAGTAACGGTCTTTACTGCCCTGCTTCATGGCGCTCATGCTGCCCATGCCGCGGTATACCTTGTATTTACGTCCCTGGTAGATTTCCGACTCTCCCGGGCTCTCTTCCGTACCGGCGAACAGGCTTCCCATCATGACTGCAGCAGCACCGGCAGCGATGGCCTTGGTAATCTCTCCAGAGTACTTAATTCCTCCGTCTGCAATCACCGGAATGCCGTATTCACGGGCTACTGTCGCACAATCGTAGATCGCGGTAACCTGCGGAACACCTATACCGGCAATTACGCGGGTAGTACAGATAGAGCCTGGACCAATACCCACCTTGATTACGGAGGCTCCTGCTTCAATCAATTCCCGGGTAGCTTCGCCTGTAGCCACATTACCGGCTACGATGGTTAGGTCAGGATAAGTCTCGCGCAGCTTACGCACTGCATCGATAATATTGATGTGATGGCCATGTGCGGAATCCACGGTAATCAGGTCCACGCCGGCTTTTACCAGTGCTTCAGTCCGTTCCAGCGTGTCCTTGGAAATCCCGATTGCCGCTCCAACCAGCAGACGTCCGTGAGCATCCTTGGCACCGTTGGGGAACTGGATAGCTTTCTCTATATCTTTAATAGTAATGAGACCTTTGAGAATATTATGCTCGTCTACCAGTGGCAGCTTCTCAATCTTGTGGCGCTGCAGAATGCCTTTCGCTTCCTGAAGAGTGGTTCCTACAGCAGCTGTAACGAGATTCTCATGAGTCATCACTTCTTTGATCTGAATATTGAAATCATGGATGAAACGCAAGTCGCGGTTCGTCAGAATACCGACAAGCTTGCCCTCTTCATTTACGATAGGCACACCCGAAATGCGGTATTTGCCCATCAGAACTTCAGCATCGGATACCCAGTGGTCCGGCGTAAGTGAGAATGGATTGGTAATAACCCCGCTCTCTGAGCGCTTCACACGGTCCACCTCTTCTGCCTGCTGCTCCACGGACATATTCTTATGAATGATGCCGATCCCGCCCTCACGGGCGATAGCAATCGCCATAGCGGCTTCTGTGACTGTGTCCATACCTGCACTCATCAAAGGGATATTCAGCTTCACATTCTTGCTGAGTACAGTGGTTAAGTCCACTTCCTTAGGCAATACCTCGGATTTACGCGGAACCAGCAGCACATCATCAAAAGTGAATCCCTCTTTACCAAACTTATCTTCCCACACCTGGGTCATTCCTCCTCTAAATTCTTTTCTCTACCCGCCCGCCAACTTATGAATAAAGAAACTCCTGCGTCAAGTCCATACCCGATAGACAACAGTAGAGGCCTGGGAGTTATACATAATTGTGTCTTCTGTTAAGGTTTGAGAGGCTTGTCCAAAAATATATTATTGTCCATCTTAGCAAAGGGCATTTGGCCTGTCAAGAATATTACACCGCTCTGTGAAGGGATTAGGCAATCCGCCCTCCGGTAAGCGAATTCTTGGACTAAAGTCCGTCTCCAGTGGACAATAGAACAAATTTCGGCTGCACCACCGGATATACAAAAAGACCACTGTTGATTTCTCAACAGTGGTCATGTGTGCTTGGCAACGTCCTACTCTCCCAGGACCCTTCGGTCCAAGTACCATCGGCGCTGGAGGGCTTAACGGTCGTGTTCGGGATGGGTACGTGTGGAACCCCTCCGCTATCGCCACCAAACGTGATTTTTCGAAGCCTACGCTTCTCGAAATCGCTACAGAAAATATCAAACCATCGGTTTAACATCCTGCCAGGCTTGATCGCCTGAAAACTGAATCCGAAACGAATCTGCGAATTATTT
>NZ_JBBOCD010000003.1:0-2227 GCF_038002245.1 Paenibacillus sp. FSL R7-0128
AGTATGTGGACGTAGACCCGAAACCGTGTGATCTACCCCTGTCCAGGGTGAAGGTGCGGTAACACGCACTGGAGGCCCGAACCCACGCATGTTGAAAAATGCGGGGATGAGGTGGGGGTAGCGGAGAAATTCCAATCGAACTCGGAGATAGCTGGTTCTCCCCGAAATAGCTTTAGGGCTAGCCTCGGTGAATGGAGTGGTGGAGGTAGAGCACTGATTGGGTGCGGGGCCCGCAAGGGTTACCAAGCTCAGTCAAACTCCGAATGCCATTTACTTCTTGCCGGGAGTCAGACAGTGAGTGCTAAGATCCATTGTCAAAAGGGAAACAGCCCAGACCATCAGCTAAGGTCCCCAAGTGTGTGTTAAGTGGGAAAGGATGTGGAGTTGCACAGACAACCAGGATGTTGGCTTAGAAGCAGCCACCATTGAAAGAGTGCGTAATAGCTCACTGGTCGAGTGACTCTGCGCCGAAAATGTAACGGGGCTAAACACACCACCGAAGCTATGGCTAGATGCTTTGCATCTGGGGTAGGGGAGCGTTGTATGTGGGTTGAAGGTGTACCGTAAGGAGCGCTGGACAGCATACAAGTGAGAATGCCGGTATGAGTAACGAAAAGATCAGTGAGAATCTGATCCGCCGAAAGCCCAAGGTTTCCTGAG
Source organism: Paenibacillus sp. FSL R7-0128 (assembly GCF_038002245.1). Lineage (NCBI taxonomy): Bacteria > Bacillati > Bacillota > Bacilli > Caryophanales > Paenibacillaceae > Paenibacillus > Paenibacillus sp. FSL R7-0128. Next base: position 661 of record NZ_JBBOCD010000003.1, read on the forward strand.
GAAGGCTCGTCCGCTCAGGGTAAGTCGGGACCTAAGGCGAGGCCGACAGGCGTAGTCGAAGGACAACAGTTTGAAATTACTGTACCACCGTAATCCGCTATGAGCGATGGGGTGACGCAGGAGGGTAGTGACGCGGACTGATGGATGTCCGTCTAAGCAGTGAGGCTGGTGTGCAGGCAAATCCGCACATCGTTAAGGCTGGGCTGTGATGGGGAGCGAAAATTATAGTAGCGAAGGTCATGATCTCACACTGCCAAGAAAAGCCTCTAGTCAGGAGAAGGTGCCCGTACCGCAAACCGACACAGGTAGGCGAGAAGAGAATTCTAAGGCGCGCGGAAGAACTCTCGTTAAGGAACTCGGCAAAATGACCCCGTAACTTCGGGAGAAGGGGTGCCTCGGTAGGGTGAATAGCCCGAGGGGGCCGCAGTGAAAAGGCCCAAGCGACTGTTTAGCAAAAACACAGGTCTGTGCGAAGCCGCAAGGCGAAGTATACGGGCTGACGCCTGCCCGGTGCTGGAAGGTTAAGGGGAGCGGTTAGGGGTTAAACCCGAAGCTGTGAACCGAAGCCCCAGTAAACGGCGGCCGTAACTATAACGGTCCTAAGGTAGCGAAATTCCTTGTCAGGTAAATTCTGACCCGCACGAATGGCGTAACGACTTGGGCGCTGTCTCAACGAGAGATCCGGTGAAATTTTAATACCTGTGAAGATGCAGGTTACCCGCGACAAGACGGAAAGACCCCATGGAGCTTTACTGCAGCTTGATATTGAATTTGGGTACGATCTGTACAGGATAGGTGGGAGCCGTGGAGGCAGGAGCGCAAGCTTCTGCGGAGGCGCCGTTGGGATACCACCCTGATCGTATCTAGGTTCTAACCTAGTGCCCTTATCGGGTACGGGGACCGTGTCAGGCGGGCAGTTTGACTGGGGCGGTCGCCTCCTAAAGAGTAACGGAGGCGTTCAAAGGTTCCCTCAGAATGGTTGGAAATCATTCGCAGAGTGCAAAGGCATAAGGGAGCTTGACTGCGAGACCTACAAGTCGAGCAGGGACGAAAGTCGGACTTAGTGATCCGGTGGTACCGCATGGAAGGGCCATCGCTCAACGGATAAAAGCTACCCTGGGGATAACAGGCTTATCTCCCCCAAGAGTCCACATCGACGGGGAGGTTTGGCACCTCGATGTCGGCTCATCGCATCCTGGGGCTGAAGTAGGTCCCAAGGGTTGGGCTGTTCGCCCATTAAAGCGGTACGCGAGCTGGGTTCAGAACGTCGTGAGACAGTTCGGTCCCTATCTGTCGTGGGCGCAGGAAATTTGAGAGGAGCTGTCCTTAGTACGAGAGGACCGGGATGGACGTACCGCTGGTGCATCAGTTGTTCCGCCAGGAGCATGGCTGAGTAGCTACGTACGGACGGGATAAGCGCTGAAAGCATCTAAGCGTGAAGCCCCCCTCAAGATGAGATTTCCCAGTATGTAAGACCCCTTGAAGACGACGAGGTAGATAGGTTGGAGGTGGAAGTGCAGCAATGCATGGAGCTGACCAATACTAATCGGTCGAGGGCTTATCCAAA